>NZ_CM155273.1:0-3742260 GCF_056680255.1 Arthrobacter sp. BC5 | reverse complement strand
CGGTGGCCTCTAGGCGCTTTGGACGGATCGTCTTCGGTGACGGCGCTGGTTCCCGCAGCTTTTCCCCAAAACGCTGCAGTACTTTCGCACGTGCCTTCCGGTTCGCTGGTTCCTCGAAACGCTCTAGGTCCTCTTCGGGGGATCCGACCTTCTTCAGGGCCAAATCGATGATCCGCGGGACAACGTGTCCAGTTTGATGTTGAACCGCGGCCAGCGCTAGGAACACGTTTATGTTGTCGACGTTGTCTTCTAAGTCGGCCAGGTCACCACCACCGATGCAGTACTCCTCGATGATCTTCGTCGTTGCTCCCTCAGCGGTGAAACCGTTAGCTAGCAAGCTGCGAAATTCAGATCGAAGATCGGAAGCATCATCATTGGCGAAAATTCCAGTTCCCCATGTACCCACGGGTCCGAGTATCACACCCGGCCAAAGGCCGAGTTGATCCGCCACGCCGCCCCGAAGGCGGTGCGTCACCGTGCAAAGCCTCGCTGGTCCCGCCCCATTGTAAGGAGCCGCGATGTGGGGCCCTTTGGATACGAGCCGATGCTTCCCTGTTCATGAACGTCAGTGGTCGGTTGTACACCTTGTTTACCACTGACAAGGGGAGGCCTACGTGGCTACTAGCAGACAGCACCCGCACCCGTCCGGGCAGGTCGTCTCCGTGCGACTTCCGCCAGACATCATCAAACGGATCGACGCCCTGGCCGAGCACACGGGCCGCAGCCGCGGCCTCTACATCCGCCTCGCGCTGACTGCGTTCCTGCCTCAGCTCGAGAAGGATCACTGGAACCAGAAGACCGCCCGTTACGAGCAGGACGGGTTTGATCGCGACTTCCAAGAACTCATGATGCACCACATGGAAGAACCAGACTCTAGCCCCTGAACCAGGACGCGCCGCCCGCTAGCTGTACTGCCCAGGCAGGTTGGTTAGCCGGGTGATGGGTGGTTTGCCTCCGATGGCCGTGTGGGGCCTGTGGTGATTGTATTCATGGAGCCAGCCCGGCAGAGCTGCGCGGCGGGCTGATTCCGAGTTGTAGTGCCGGGAGAAGGCCCACCCGTCGGCGAGGGTGCGGTGGAAGCGCTCGATCTTGCCGTTGGTTTGTGGGCGGTAGGGTCTGGTCTTCTTGGCTCTGATGCCCAGGCTGATGCAGGTCTCGCGCCAGAGGTTTGTTTTGTAGGCTGAGCCGTTGTCGGATAGCACCCGGGCCACGGCGATGCCGCGGGCGGCGAACCAGGACACCGCCCGCTGCAGGACTCCGATAGCGGTGGCTGCGGTTTCGTCGGCGTGGATCTCGGCGTAAGCGACCCGGGAGTGATCGTCGATGACGGTGTGCACGAACGCGGTGCCCATCAGCGGACCGTGGCGTGGGCTGCGGGGTTTGTTCGGGGTGCCGGCCCGGTTCCGGTCGCCCCGCTGCTTGCCGACGTACCGCCAGCCGCCGCCGTCGGGGATGTTGCCGAGTTTCTTCACATCGACGTGGATCAGGTCCCCGGGCTTGTCGTGCTCGTAGCGCCGGACCGGTTCTCCGGTGCGGACATCGACGTGGCTCAGCCGGTTCAGCCGGCACCGGGTCAGTACGGCGTGAACAGTCGAGGCCGGCATGCCCAGCCGGGCGCCGATCCCGACCGGACCGAGGCGTTTCTTCCAGCGCAGGCGCACGACCTTCCGGACCAGGGCGGGTGGGGTCTTCGTCGGGCTATGGTGCGGGCGTGAGGGACGGTCGACCATCCCGTCCCGGCCCATGGCCGCGTACCGGTCGGCCCACCGCTTCGCGGTCGGCCACGACGCGTGGAAGAACCTGGCAGCGTGCGCGACGGGCCACCCGTCGTCGACGATCAGCCTCCCGATCCGCCGACGTTGAACCGGGGTGAGAGCAGCATTAGCGTGAGACACGAAGACCTCCGGGTTGAGGAATGGGACCTAGACAGCACCACCCTCCACCGGAGGCCTTCGTCATTTCAACACATCACACATCAACCAATGTCCCTGGGCAGTACAGCTAGCCCATCGCTGACCGTTCAGTGCTGTGTGTGAACTGGTCAGCTGGAAGTGCCTCTAGTGATTGCCTCGGTAGGCCTCGATCTGCGTTCGGCTACCCAGCAGGTACGGCTCAAGATCGGTGATCGTCCTCAGCTCGACAGCGGTAGGACTGACGTCCTCAACCTTCAGAATCAGCCCCACGCCAGCGTGACTGGTCGCCGCCCACCAACGTTCGGGTTCTTTCCAAAAATTGAACGTGACGTTAGAACCATCGATCAGCAAATCCAGCCGCCCTCTTGGCTCGGTTTCGGCACGTCGGAGCCGCTCTTCATGCTCACCCCGGTCCTGTGGGTGCCCGCTGACCATCACTCGATATAAGGCGACTGTGCGCATCGGATCCTGACGTGTCGTCCACGTTCGCAAACTAGGGCCACCCATCATCCCGCCGTGGAGGAGGCCCACTGTCATCGGTGGGCGGCCACCAAGATCCCACTCTCCCAAGGCAAGGGGCCCTGTCCAGTTAGCGAGCCCAAAGCACGGCAGGTCCTGTGCGGTCGCTCGGACCTGGTCCTCCATAGCGCTGATCTGTTCCCAAAACTCGTTCCCCGAAAGCGTTCCCCCGTATTCCATGGCGCAAGTATCGCACCCCAATAAAGGCCCGCAATGGGATCCTTCGCCGGACCGCTCGATCCGGGGTCGTCGTCTTGGATGGCTCGCCTATAGGGCGTTCGTAGTACGCCCACGGGAACCACATCGAGCCAGTTCGCTGCCAGCCTGCGTGCTCTAGGTCCTTATATCGGGCGCCGAATGCTCCTACGCGAAATCGCCGGGTGGTCTCTGTGCTGAGGACGTCGTGGAGAGCTCTTGGTATACGAACCGTTCGGTCCATGATTCAGAAGAGCCATCGACCGGTCGATGGATGATGCGATCGGGCCACCACTTCCATGAGTCTGCTAGCCGTGCGACTCGCTCCGCCGGTGGCTTCTCCTGGTCTCCGTCTCCGGAGCGCTGTGCTGGTCGACGCGCAGCCCGCGGAGGGCCCATACGGTCACCGGCACGAGTGCGACGTGGCACAGGGCCAGCGCAACAGTGCTCTGTGCGTCGAAATCGGCGGGAATCGTCAGGGCGAAGATGGTGCCGATTTCGAGGATCGGGGCGACGATCAGGGCGACGGTCACCACCCCCGGCCACCAGCGGCGCGTCACGGCGACGACGGTGAGGCCGAGTGCCAGCGGGACGATCGTGAACGCGGCCACGACGACGGCGACGACGGTCGCCGGTCCTGTCGGTGAGGTGAACGCGTAGGACGCTCCCGCAAGTGCACCTAGGAAGAAGAGGGCGAGGTTCACCACGACCGCGATGATGACGGCCGTGGCGATGAGCCGGGCCGCCGCCGGAGCAGCGGTACGTGTCGTGTCGGTCATTGTTCTGGTCCTTTCTCGGGATCCCCGGAACTATTCCGGGCAACGGAGGGGGCATCGGGACCGTCCAGTCGGCGCTCCCACGCCGATTCATGCGTTTACTGTGGACCTATCGTGGGGCGGGATCAAGGGGGCGGGGAACGAGGGATCGCCGCGCACGGAGAGTCAGCCTTCCCATGACACGCGTGGGTGACTGTGACAGGTTTGCGTGGCCCCGGTGGGACGGTTATTTCTGGCCCCACACGAGGGCACGATTGTCTGAGACGGTTGGCGACCGTTGACGGTCGGCATGTGGACTCTTGTTCAGGCCGTTCCGTAGCTCTTGGTTGGTGGGGTTGGGCGTGCCTATGCCGTGGCTCGATTATCTTGACTAGGTTGGGCAGATGGACAACGACACCCGAACTGATCCGCCGACCGCGGCCGGAGAACGGGAAACCCTGACCGGCTTCCTGGATTACTTCCGAGCCACTGTAGTGATGAAGGCCAGTGGCCTCAGCGATGCCGACGGCGCTAGGCGGCTCGTGCCTCGCTGACAACGGTGTCAGGTTTGGTGCAACACCTGACTGACGTTGAGCAGTTCTGGTTCCAGGACCGCCTTGACGGCCGGCACGATGTTCCCAGCCGATGGTCCGCCGAGGATCCCGACGGGGAGTTCCGGGTGGGCGAAGAGGACAGCTTGGCGGGCATCATCGAGGACTACGAGGCTGCCTGCCGCCAGTCTCGGGAAGTGCTGCAGCGGCATGGGATGGACGATCGCTGCCGCGGTGGAGATGGCGGACAGAGTGTGCGGTGGGTTCTGGTGCACATGATCGAAGAAACGGGCCGGCATTGCGGGCACTTGGACATCCTGCGCGAGCTGCTGGACGGATCTACCGGAGATTAGGCAAGGGATCTCCCAGCCCGCCTCAGCTCGGACACGTCGGCAGCGTGAGCGCACGCGGATCCACTACCGCTCATCATCCGGGGACGTTCAGTTGGAAGCATCGGGCTGCCCCGTAGCATGTGAACCCATGGAACTACGTCTCCTTTCCGAGTCCGATAAGGACCAGGCACTACTCGCCCACAGGGAACTGGCCGCTGAGCAGTTCGATTTCCTCTTCAGCTACGACGACGGTCTCGACTGGGCGGAGTATCTCGAGAAGGTCGAAGACACACGACAAGGCCAGAACCTTCCCGCGGAGCACGTCCCGGCCACTTTCCTCATCGCGGAAGTCGACGGACACCTCGTCGGCCGGATCTCGATCCGCCACAGTCTGAACTCATTCCTGCGCACTGTCGGTGGACATATTGGTTATGCCGTTCGCCCGCAATTCAGGCGTCGTGGTTATGCCCAGGAGATGTTGAAGCACGCTCTCGTCGAAGTGAAACGACTTGGAATTGACCATGTCCTGGTGACCTGCGACGCCGACAACCTGGGGTCCAGGATCACGATCGAACGGTGTGGAGGAGTTCTCGAGGCACCGCAAGCAGTCGAGGGTTCCACGGCGGACAAGCTCCGCTACTGGATCACAACCTAAGGACCACCCGCACTGTTCTCAGCGTCCAGTGCACCGCCGCCCTACGGGCGGCGGCCGCGACGGAGATTTCTGGGGGCGCGTTGCGTCGGTACTTTCGATGAAAGCCGTTAGGGTGAGCCACTATGTCGATTAAGCTCGTGCGCCTGGACGCCGTTGAAGACGATCATGAGGCGCTGGTGAGCTTCATGACCCGCAACGAGTTCCCCTTCCACGGTTCCAAGCGCCTTACACGTGAGACGGTCGAAGCTGCCATCGCGAAGGGCGCGTATCGGAGCGAGGACGTTGACTCCTTCTGGATTGACCACACCGAGCACGGGCGTATCGGGTTCGCCCGTTTCGAAGATCTCAGGGATCCCACTCCGATGTTCGACCTCCGTCTCGATGGAGAGTTCCGGGGACAAGGCGTCGGAGGCGACGTGCTGTGCGCGCTCATGCAGCACGTCTTCACGACACTGCCGGGAACTGATCGGTTCGAGGGGCAGACCAGGGAGGACAACATCGCGATGCGTAAGACCTTCCTGCGCTGTGGCTGGGTGAAGGAAGCCCACTACCGCGAAGGATGGCCGGTCCAGGGCGGCAGCCCGGTCGCCTCAGTCGCGTACTCCATCCTTCGCCGTGACTGGGAGACAGGGCAGACGACCACCTTTGTGTGGGACGACCTCACCGTCTGAGCGCAGGCGTCCGGTGGCCCATCGAGTTCCGGGCAATTGTTGGGTCGCTAGGCTGAATTCATGTCTCGAGTCTTGATCACCGGTATGTCGGGCACGGGAAAGACAACGGTGCTGGGCGAGCTGTCCCGGCGGGGCTTCCGGACGCTCGGCACCGACTATGACGGCTGGGTGCTCGCCGACGGCACGTGGGACGAAACGCGCATGGCCGCGTATCTCGCCTCGAACTCGTCTGTGATCGTCTCGGGAACTGTCGAGAACCAGGGACACTTTTATGACCGTTTCGAGGCCGTCGTCCTTCTCAGCGCGCCGGTGGAATCGCTCATCGAGCGTGTGTCGGTTCGTACCAACAACCCCTACGGCAACGCAGAGACGGAGCGGTCTGTGATCCGCCAGCAGGTCCTCGACGTCGAACCGCTGCTACGACAGGGTGCAACCCTTGAGCTTGACGGTCGCCGACCGATTTCAGAACTGGCTGACGCCGTTGGCGCTTTATGGCGTCCTATCGCCACATCCGGTGAACCATCCATGAGGGGACATGAGACTCCGGCAAGATGGCCGATGCCCGACGGTTCCTACTCTTAGCAGGTCGAGTACTGGCTGTGGTGGATGCAGAGCGTCGGCCGCTCAGTAGCCCTCCGGCTTAGAGGCAGCACCATCAAGCCAGAGGTGGTCTTTGGGGTCACTGTGGGTGTTTGCCGTGCCGACGTGTGTGCTGCCGATGTTCTCACCCTTCGTGATGACATGGACCATGGCCATACCGTGCCCCCGTCCCAGTGCGTAGTCCTCGGACAG
The DNA here is from genome assembly GCF_056680255.1 of Arthrobacter sp. BC5. Taxonomy (NCBI): domain Bacteria; kingdom Bacillati; phylum Actinomycetota; class Actinomycetes; order Micrococcales; family Micrococcaceae; genus Arthrobacter; species Arthrobacter sp. BC5. Next base: position 3,735,877 of record NZ_CM155273.1, on the reverse strand, counting down.
CCAGGCCAGGATGGGACCCGCTTTCGTATCGGGACCAAAACCGCGCTCGTGAGCTAGCTCGATCAGCTGGCGCGGGGTTAGCCCCGTCTTCTTCTCGACGGTATCGAGGTAGGCCTGGAACGACATCGATGTCCCCTTTCCACCGGCCAGTGTGCCGCATCCCCTAGGAGTTCGCTAGCAGTACAGCTAGCGGATCGTCCTACAGGACACCGTCGTCCTCGTCGTTCAATGCCCGCGCGCTCTTCCGAAAGAGATGGCGTGTCTTTTGCGGCCGCGTCTCACGTGGCGCACTAATGATCCCCATTCGAGGTCGGCAGAATCGGTCAAACTTCTGCAGCTTCGAAAGGACCGCGCCAAGCTTCGCGTAGAGGGATTTTTGCTCGGACACACGTACATCGCGATTCTCAGAGCTGCGGCGACGACGTCGATGGGCGCCGCCGGTATAGGTGACAGCGGTGCCCACAGATCGTTACGTCGGCGATGGGTGCTGTTTCCCTGTCGCGTGATGCACTGGACATCGAGCAACTGTCGAGGAGGTGCCGGTGTGAAGAGTTGGTATGTGGTGATAGCCGTTTTCTTAATCGGCAGCCAGCCTCTGACGGCTTGCACCCCTCAGATCGCAGGCGGCGCGTACGAGTCGACCGCACTCAAGCTTGTTGTGTCCGACGAGCAGCGTGACGGCCGATCGGGGCCCGAAGCGCTTTTTGAGGGTGTCTTACTCGCTAGCGACGATGAATGCCTGCAAGGTCACGCACGAGACGGGACCATTTACAACACCGAGTTCCCTGCTGGCACCTTCATCAACGACGTCGGAGAAGTGGACATGGGGTTCGATACGGTCCCGCTCGGGGAGGACATATCGCTCGGTGGTGGTTATAGCGAAAGGTCTGAGCTGGCGGAGTCCCTTCCGGAGACCTGTAGAGAAGACGTGACGTTCATGGTCTATTCGTCCTGAGGGATGAAGTCCAGCGTCCGTAGGTCGATCCCGCAGCGGACAGTTCATAGTGGCGATGAACGAATGTCCCTCCCACGGAGTCGGCAGCAGCGGTTGAAGAGAGCTAGAGCTGCGGTGCGAGACTGAGGTCATGGCTGTCTATTTCGAGTGCACCACCCAAGCGCTGGTTGCCCAGTCGGAGCTGTTCGATCGCTCTCGAAGCATCGATGCTCACACTGGTTCCATGGCTCACTCGAGGGAGAGAGCCATCGCTGGTACCACCACCGGCCTCATCTCCTTTGGAGAGCAGGTGACCTGGCGTGCCTGGCACTTCGGTCTTCCAATTCGCATGACGAGCCGAATCGTGGAGATGGAATCACCGAACTACTTCGTGGATGAGCAGGTCAAGGGTCCCTTCCGCCGTTTCCGCCACGTCCACGAATTCAGTCACCACGACGGGGTGACGACCATGATCGACCGGGTCCGGTTCGCCGCGCCCCTTGGCCCGCTAGGCCGACTGGTTGAGAAGCTGGTCCTCGAGCGGTACCTCAAGAAGCTCATCGAGACGAGGAACCGGTTCCTCGTGAAAGAACTCACGCAAAAGTAGCTTCCAACGAACGACCCGCCGGCGGGGCTCAGACCGGAATTAAGGCTGCACGTTCCTTAAATGACGTCCGCAAATCGACCCTCACCGACGTCCGCAGGAGGATCGTTCAGCGTGCAGTCGGGATGCGTTCCATGTCCGGGCGTGAGTCGGTCTGGAGTCGGGCGTGAGTCTCGACATCGAATCGTTCAGACCCGTACTGCAGCTTCTGTCGCTCAAGTCCTTCGATGATGAAACCGGCTCGGGTAGCTACTGTGCAGGACGCTGGATTATTGACCCGATGTCCTAGTTCAAGACGGAAGAGTCCATCCTCGAAGGCTCCGTCTGCGACGGTCGCAAGTGCACGGGAGGCATACCCGTTTCCTCGAGCTGCCGAGGCAAGCCAGTAGAACACCCAGGCAGTCCCGTGGCACCGGTTGATCGCTGAGAGGCCGACGTTACCTACCGCAACACCGTCAACGCTGATCGCCCAATTACGGACTGCTTCGCTGAAAGGAAGCTGATCACTGATGTGGTGACGCGCGAGGTCGAGCGTGGAAAGATCCGCGTTCCCGAACTGCACGTGGAGATCCGCATCTTCCTGGTACGCCGTGCAAAGGGTCGGAGCATCCCCGAGCGCCCAAGGCCTTAATTCAATATCCATCGCATCCATCCTGTCCGATGCAGCCGCTGCTCGAGCGAGCCCCCGTAGGAGGATCCGTCAGTAGGCGGGTTCGTCGAGTGAGAGCCAGCTCGCGATGTCAGTCGCGCAGTCTTCGGTCGAACGATTCGTGGTGTTGACCTCGAAATCGTAAGTTGTTCCACGGTGCACGCTCAACGCTTGTTGCCGAGCCATTCCTTCCACACGATCAGCGCGTTGAGCTTCACGTGATGCGGCGACATCAGGGTCGCAATGCACCCCGATCCACACCAGGTCCACGCCGCTAAACGTGGACTGCAGACGCTTCTGTCCGGCACCCCCGGAGAGAAGCGCCTCATCGAGAATCATGTGCGCCCCAGCCTTCGCCATACCGCTTAGTCCGGTGTACCAACTGTGCTCTAGGGCTCGATGCTCGGTGCTGAAGGTGATCGTGCCATCTTGCTCGTAAGTGATTCCCGCCCGCGGACTGTTGCCCCGATTAGGAAGAGCTTCGATGAACGTGTCCACACCGAAGGTCAGCCATATACCTGGAAGCACTTCCTGAAGAGCCCGAGTAATAGAAGACTTCCCAGAGCTTGAACCTCCGTTCAGCACCACTACGCGGGTATCTCGGTTCAACGACATTCCGCGATCCTAACCAAAAACCTCAATGAAGACCCGTCCGCAAGCCGATCGGCAAGCGGCGCGTCAGGGCTCTGCGCTCCTGGTAGCTGCGATCATCGCTTCATGGAGTTTCGCGGCGCCTTACCGACCGAGCTAGGTCGAGGACGAGTATCGCTTCGTGCTCTGCAGGAAGAGGACTGGCAACTGGAACACGATCTGAGCCAGCTCCCCGATGTGCCGCAGTGGACCTACTACCCACCTGATCTCGATGAAGCCAGGGCACGTCTACGGATCAGTCGCACCATAGAGCGGCACCAGAAACGGATCGCTGGCCGATACGCGGTTGTCGTCGACGGTGCTGCAGTGGGAACGGCTGGATTCGTTTTAACTGACGGTCCTGAACCGGAAGTCTTCTATGTCCTGAAGCCGAGCGGACGGGGCCACGGAGTAGCAACCGAAGCGGTACGGATCCTGACTCGCTGGTTGTTCGCCCAAGGGTTTTCCGCCGTGGCACTGGAAACCATTGCCGGCAACATAGCCAGCGAACGTGTCGCCAAACGTGCCGGTTTCGAGAACGCAGGATCGACTCTTGGAAACCACCGCGGACAATCCGTGCAGCTAAACCACTGGCGTTGCACAGCAGGTCAGCCGGCGCCTGACCTATGAGGGATCCAATCACCGTTCGTTTAAGCCGTGCTCGCCAGCCCATCCCACAGCGGCGGTACGGAGCGCATCAATGAACTCGCGCTTGCCATCCTGGTATCCGAGCATGCTCGTCGCAGATGCCACACCGGCGCTCAATTTGGCCCGTCCGTAGCGTTCTGCCCAGTCCGGATGCGTGCGAAGAAAGTCACGAACGGCAAGGTTGCTCTCCCACAACTCCCCACAATGAGGTACGACGCTCACGTTGAAAGCGTCCATACCTCGCTTGCGCCAGAAGTACCGCCCTGGACGGCGACCATCTTCCCCCAGATACTCGTACCCGAGCCGTTCCAGACCATCGATCGCCGGTCGCGGATCGCTGCCCTGGCGAACCCCGACAAGGATGTCCACAATCGGCTTCGCCATAAGCCCGGGGACTGCCGTGCTCCCGAAATGCTCTATTCCAAGCGCGTACCCGCCTAGCGCCGAACGAATCCCAGCAGCCTCAATTTGGTACAGCAGAATCCAACGGTCGTCGTGAGGGATGACCTCTACCCAGTCCTCTTCAGCACTCACCGGTCAAGTGTGGCACTAGTCCTACTGCCTTGACGAAGCGCCCGATAGCCGATCCTCGTGCACCGGCGCTGCCGAGGCCCCCATCGTGGTCGGATGGAAATGTTGCAGCTTGGAGGGTGTCTTCAGCTCAGATGACTGGTCTGGTTCAGGGCTACCACCTGCCGGTCGTGGAAGAAGTCGTCTTCGCGAAGATGGGTGATACTGCCAGGGGCTACGTTGAACTTCACGTAGCCCGCGTGTTCGAGGGGAAGTCCGATCCATGCAGCGATGAGGTAGGTTGCGGTACCGCCGTGGGTCACGACGACTGTATCCCGGGCACCATGTACGAGAATCTTTTGAAGAGCTGAATACGTCCGGCTTGCCCACTCGAATCTCGTCTCGGAGTCATCGATTCCGTCGCGATGGTGCAGTCGATTCCCGTCCGCGGGCGGAGGCGCGTAGGGGGTGGATCCACGGGGTGTGCCTTCGGCGGCCCCGTAGGACTGCTCACGAAGATCTGGGTCGAGAAGCGTTTCCACGGCGAACCGTTCAGCGATGGGTTCTGCGGTCTGGCGGGTCCGTAGGAGATCCGAGCTGACGAGCAGCGCTCCACTCTTGTCGGGTATTCGCTCGCCCAGTGCCGCGGCAACCCTTTGGGCGTCGTGTACTCCTCGGGGAGTCAATACCGTGTCGTACCAACCGCCGACGAGGTTATCGACATGGTGGGTTGCTTCCGTGTGGGTGACAACGTACAAGTTCCGCATGACAACCTATTCATCTGGTCCCTGAGGGCTCGCCCGACTCTAACCCTCCAGGGGGCAGATCCGTCGTTCCCGAAGCGGTCCCGAGTTCAACACGGCAATCACCACCGCCGACACCCAGCCATAAGACGATCCTTGGTCGCTCATGGTGGCCGCCGACTCGCTCGAAAGACCTGGTGATGCGGTTCGTCTGTGCCAGTAGCGTGTGGAGCATGACTGAAATTCCGATACAGCAAGCTCTTGAACGTTTTGACGCTGCAATTCGGATCGGCACACCTCCGTCAGCTCTTCAGTTCCTAGGCTCCGGCATTGATGCTGAGTTGGTGAGGACTGAGCTGGCATTGCGCGCGTTGCCGACCAGCGCTCAGCTGGAGGCATTGTACAGATGGCACAACGGCACCCAGGCGAGTTCAGACACGCTCCTCGGGTCGATGTGGCTGCTCCCCGGGTTCTATCTACTCTCACTCGACGAAGCCATCGCTGACTACGACAGCTTCAAGAACGATGCCCGGTGGAACCCAAGCTACTTCCCTGTCTTCGCGGACGGCGGCGGTGACTTCTACGTCTTGGATCTCGCCCACAAAACAGAACCACCCATACGCCGCTTCTACTCAGAGTGGGCTGAGCAGCCCCTCGAGTACGAATCACTGTCTGCCATGATTGAAACGGCCGCTGCAGCCTTTGAAGCCAAGGCCATTTATGTCAATGGAGCCGGGTACGTGGACGTCGACGACGAAGCTTTCGCGATCATCGCAGCACAGCTAAACCCACGCATCCCATGGTGGACCGACCCGGTGTAATTGCGTCGACGACTGACCCGTTAGCAACAGCGACGATTGATTCCCGCTGAGGGATCCTCCTACGGAGCAGTGGGTGGTCCCGACGCTGGACATTTCTAAGAGGGCTGGACAGTGCCCGTTGAGCGGGGGAGGCACCGCCCAATCCGCGCTTCGTATGATGATGCAATGAGGTCAGAATGAGGAGACGACACCCGCTGCCTTTCCCACCCAGTAAAGCTGCTTTATGGCTAGCGCCCGGTGCAATCGCGTTCCTTAGTGCTTGGCTTCTGTACGAAACGGGAGCCCCCAGTGCCTTCGTCATCATCGTTGCTGTAGCTGGATTCATCCCATCGGCTTGGGTCGTCTTTTGGGGTCACTTCGCGTTCCGCAGCTTCTACGAGGTAGAACGCACTCGATCCGACTTGTGGACGATGTTTTACGCAACAGTGATCCCACTCTGCGCACTCGGCCTGTGCATGGGTCTTTTCATCCTGGCCGTTCACAGCCCTGACAGGTAGCAGACATCGAGAGACTAACCAGTGTGTGCCACTCGAGGTAATCAGTCTGTGCGGTGAGGGATCCTTCACCTAGACCATGCGGAGTGCGGCCAGACTGGCACTGCTAGCACCTAGGATTCGGCACTATGGACGACCTGCTCACTCCCAAAGACCTCGCGCGCGAACTCGGTACGACTGATCGAACAGTGCGAGAAGTTTTGCGGAAGCAATACGGAAAGCTTCAACCGCCTGAGACTCGATGGTGCCTCGATTCCGAGAAGGTGCGCTTTGTCCGCGCCACCCTCCGTGGTTCAGCCGTCAAGGCGCAAGCTTCTTCCGAGGCTCGCTCAAAGCCTGAGCTAGATAATTTCGAACAGCATCGCCGCATAATCAAACCGATCCTTCAATCGATCAGGGGGCCGCGCCTGGCCGGGAGCTTCAAGAGCCCGCTGGAGGCGATCGGGCTGGCAGGCATGATGCCGACAATGGAGGGTTTGGGTCTCGATGGTCTTGCTGCGCAAGCGGTGGGACTTGCTCATTTCCAAGGTATCGATGCACTGGGCGCGTCCCTCAAAGCCGGGAGCTTCAAGAGCCCGCTGGAGGCGATCGGGCTGGCAGGCATGATGCCGACAATGGAGGGTTTGGGTCTCGATGGTCTTGCTGCGCAAGCGGTGGGACTTGCTCATTTCCAAGGTATCGATGCACTGGGCGCGTCCCTCAAAGCCGGGAGCTTCAAGAGCCCGCTGGAGGCGATCGGGCTGGCAGGCATGATGCCGACAATGGAGGGTTTGGGTCTCGATGGTCTTGCTGCGCAAGCGGTGGGACTTGCTCATTTCCAAGGTATCGATGCACTGGGCGCGTCCCTCAAAGCCGAGAGCTTCAAGAGCCCGCTGGAGGCGATCGGGCTGGCTTCCTCAGACACCTCTCTGTACAGCTCGGTCTGGGATGCGGTGAGCACTGTGAAAGGACTGGATGTACTTTCCAGTTTCGCAGGCGGCTTTACAGCGACCGCAGGGGGACTATCGATTGCCCAGCTTGGAATGGGATTACTTGATGATTGGTCGTCCTCTTCGGAAGTAGACGACCGATCCGACATCGATGAGAAGTTCGAGGAGCTTGCTCAGCACTGGGCTGAGGAGCTAGCGAGCAGGGCGCCGGAGATACGACATCTCGCTGACAACGCCGATCTTGTTGAGTACGGGGTTCAGTTCTTCAGGCTATCTAGGCTCCCAAGGACCACCGCGGGCCGCCTAACTTTGGCATGGCTGACGATGTGGGCGTTCCTACACGTACTAGCAATCGGCTTGCTCGTCGACCGTGAAGTGACGATGGACGCTATTGAGGTGTCAGGAGCCATTGCCACAGTTGGGGCTGGCCTGTACTCGGTAGCAGTAAACAAGCGATGGTCTGCGAAAGCGCGAGCCCAGATCGATCAGATGAATAGCCAGAATCTAACCGACTAATCGGAAGATCTCTCAGCCGTACGTTGTTGAGATAGCCCCATACCCCACCTATCCCGGCAAGTTCGAGATCAGGCTGCTAACTGCCCAGACGCTACCGGCCACTCAAGACCTATACGCCCGCCCGTAAGCCGGTCCCTCACTCGGACAGACGCAGGTGAGCAGGCGAGGAAGGAGGCCTGCATAAACACAGGATCTGGGGATTCCCGTAACACCCGCCCGAGAAAATGCCCGGTGAGGGGGCCTTTTACGAACACCCTTCCGCCGTCCGCAGGCCGTCCACCGGAGGTGTCCGGATGCCACGGCGCTCGAACCTCGGTCCCGGGCCGAGACAGCACCTGTCCGGACGTCGTCGCGCCCCTGCCCCATGGCAAAATGAACCGGTGACTTCCGCTCCGTCCGGCAACGCCGTCTCCGACTCCCGCCTCACCATCCGTCCCGTCCAGCCGGAGGACTTCGACGACGTCCGCCGCATCACGCGCGGCGCCTACCTCGAGGCCGGCTACTTCGCCGATGACTCGCACCCCTACATGACGGTCCTGGCCGACATCGAGCACCGTGCGGAGCACGCGGAGGTCTGGGTGGCCGAGCGCGAGGGCGCCGTGGTCGGTTCGGTCGCGCTGACGTTCGCGGGCCAGCGGTACACGGACATCGCCGTCGAAGGTGAACTCGAGTTCCGGATGCTGGCGGTCGACCCCGCCGTCCAGCGCGGAGGCGTGGGACGCGCGATGGTCGAACGCATCATCGAGCACGCCCGCACGCTTCCCGGCATCGAGGCCGTGAGCCTGACGAGCGGCTCCGACATGGTGCGCGCGCACCGCCTCTACGAATCCATGGGCTTCGTCCGGGTTCCCGAGCGCGACTGGGAGGTCCCGAACGAGGACATCCTGCTCTGGGTCTTCCGCCTGCCGCTCTGACGCGGGCAGGCCCCGTTCCCGCCGTCGCCCCCGCCCTTCGCCGATGCCGGGCGCCGTCCGCGCCAGCATTAGACTGGATGCAGATACCCACGTCCGACTTCCAGGGGAGATCCATGGCTGAGATCAACCGGGACGACGTCGCGCACCTCGCGCGCCTCGCCCACATCGACATGACCGACGACGAGCTCGACCGCATGGCCGGCGAGCTGGCCGTGATCGTCGATTCCATCAAGACCGTGAGCGAGGTGGCGGGCGACGACATCCCCGCGACGAGCCACCCCATCCCGTTGAGCAACGTGTTCCGCGAGGACGTCGTGGGGGAGACCCTCAGCAACGAGGAGGCGCTCCTCGGCGCACCCGACAACGCCGACGGCCGCTTCAAGGTCCCTGCAATCCTGGACGGGGAGTAACCCATGACCGAGATCATCCACCTCTCCGCCGACGCCCTCTCGCAGAAGCTCGCGTCGAAGGAGGTCTCCGCCGTCGAGGCCACGCAGGCCTACCTCGACCGCATCGGCGCCGTGGACGGCGCGATCAACGCGTTCCTGCACGTCAACACCGACGAGGCCCTGCTCGTCGCCGCCGAGGTCGACAAGGCCCGCACCGACGGGGATGTACTGCACCCCCTCGCCGGCGTGCCGATCGCGGTGAAGGACCTGATCGTCACCAAGGGCCAGCCGACCACGGCCGGGTCGAAGATCCTCGAGGGCTGGCAGAGCCCCTATGACGCCACCGTGGTCCGCAAGCTCCGCGCGGCGAAGATGCCGATCCTCGGCAAGACCAACCTCGACGAGTTCGCCATGGGTTCCTCCACCGAGCACTCGTCGTACGGTCCCACCCGCAACCCCTGGGACCTCGACCGGATCCCCGGCGGGTCCGGCGGCGGGTCCGCTGCCGCCGTCGCGGCGTTCGAGGCGCCCCTGGCCCTCGGGACCGACACCGGCGGTTCCATCCGCCAGCCCGGCGCCGTCACCGGGACGGTCGGCGTGAAGCCCACCTACGGCGGGGTCTCCCGCTACGGTGCCATCGCCATGGCCTCCTCGCTCGACCAGATCGGCCCCGTGTCCCGGACGGTCCTCGACAGCGCACTGCTGCACGAGGTCATCGGCGGTCACGATCCGCACGACTCGACGTCGCTCACCGATCCCGTCGGCGCGCTCGTCGAGGCGGCCCGGCTGGGCCAGGTCGAGGGCATGCGCATCGGAGTCATCAAAGAACTGCAGGGCGAGGGCTACCAGGCCGGCGTCCTCACGCGCTTCCACGAGTCGCTCGAGCTGCTGCGCTCGGCGGGCGCGGAGATCGTGGAGGTCTCCTGCCCCAACTTCCGGTACGCGCTCGGCGCCTACTACCTGATCATGCCGTCGGAGGCCTCCAGCAACCTCGCCAAGTACGACGGCGTGCGCTTCGGTCTGCGCGTGGTACCCGAGGGCGCCCCGACGATCGAGCGCGTCATGGGAGCCACCCGCGCCGCAGGCTTCGGGGAGGAGGTCAAGCGCCGCATCATCCTCGGCACCTACGCGCTGAGCGCCGGCTACTACGACGCCTACTACGGTTCGGCACAGAAGGTCCGCACGCTCATCCAGCGCGACTTCGCGGCCGCGTTCGAGCAGGCCGACGTTCTCATCTCGCCGACCGCCCCGACCACCGCGTTCAAGCTGGGCGAGAAACTGAACGACCCGCTGGCGATGTACCTGAACGACGTCGCCACCATCCCGGCGAACATGGCCGGAGTCCCCGGCCTCTCGCTGCCCGGCGGCCTCGCGGACGAGGACGGACTGCCCGTCGGCATCCAGCTCCTCGCCCCCGCCCGCCAGGACGCGCGCCTCTACCGCGTGGGCGCCGTCCTCGAATCACTCCTCGAAGAGACGTGGGGCGGCCCGCTGCTGGCTCAGGCCCCCGAGATTGCAGGTGGGAAGTAATGGCTGCTGTAACCGATGAGGTCCTGACCTTCGACGAGGCCATGGAGAAGTACGATCCCGTGCTCGGGTTCGAGGTCCACGTGGAGCTCAACACCCGGACCAAGATGTTCTCCTCCGCGCCCAACGCGTTCGGCGACGTCCCGAACACGAACGTGACGCCCGTGGACCTCGGCCTTCCCGGGGTCCTGCCCGTGGTCAACGGCGTGGCCGTGGAGTCAGCGATCAAGATCGGCCTCGCGCTGAACTGCAGGATCGCCGAGAAGTGCTACTTCGCGCGGAAGAACTACTTCTACCCGGACACCCCGAAGAACTTCCAGACCTCCCAGTTCGAGGACCCGATCGCCTACGACGGGTACATCGACATCGAGCTCGCCGACGGCACCGTCTTCCGCGTCGAGATCGAGCGCGCCCACATGGAGGAGGACGCCGGAAAGCTCACCCACATGGGCGGCTCCACGGGCCGCATCCAGGGCGCCGAGTTCTCCCTCGTGGACTACAACCGCGCCGGTGTGCCCCTGATCGAGATCGTCACCAAGCCCATCGAGGGCGCGGGCTCGCGCGCCCCGGAGCTCGCGAAGGCCTACGTGGCCGCGATCCGGGAGATCGTCAAGAACCTCGGTGTGTCCGACGCCCGCATGGAGCGCGGCAACGTGCGCTGCGATGCGAACGTCTCCCTGCGCCCGCACGGCCAGGAGAAGTTCGGCACCCGCACCGAGACGAAGAACGTGAACTCGCTGCGCTCCGTGGAACACGCGGTCCGCTACGAGATCCAGCGCCACGCCGCCGTCCTGGACTCCGGCACGCCGATCGTCCAGGAGACGCGCCACTGGCACGAGGACACGCGCTCGACGACGTCCGGACGCCCCAAGTCCGACGCCGACGACTACCGCTACTTCCCCGAGCCGGACCTCGTGCCGGTCGTGACGAACGAGGCGTGGATCGAGAAGCTGCGGGCCGAGCTTCCCGAGCCGCCCGCCGAGCGTCGCAAGCGACTGCAGGCCGACTGGGGCTACTCGGACGCCGAGTTCCGCGACGTCGTCAACGCGGGCGTCATGTCCTCGATCGAGGACACCATCGCCGCCGGAGTGAGTGCCGCCGTCGCCCGCAAGTGGTGGATGGGCGAGATCTCGCGCCGCGCCAAGCTCGCGGACGTCGAGCCCGCGGAACTGGGTGTGACACCCGAGCTGATCGTCGAGCTCAACGCGCTCATCGAATCGGGCAAGATCAACGACAAGCTCTCCCGCGACGTCCTCGACGGCGTCCTCGCCGGTGAGGGCACGCCCGCCGAGGTCGTGGAGAAGCGCGGCCTGGCCGTCGTGTCCGACGACGGCCCGCTGCTCGAGGCGATCGACGGGGCCCTCGCGGCCCAGCCCGACGTCGCCGACAAGATCCGCGGCGGCAAGATCCAGGCCGTCGGCGCGATCGTGGGCGGCGTCATGAAGGCGACACGCGGGCAGGCCGACGCCGGCCGCGTCCGCGAGCTCATCCTGCAGCGCCTCGGCGTCGAGGGCTAGTACCGGTACACCTGACGAGGGAGGGTGGAGTGGCGGTCCAGCCGCGGGCGGAGATCGACATCGTGCCCTCCCTCGTCGCGTCCCTGCTGTCCGAGCAACAGCCCGACCTCGCCGCCCTTCCCCTGGCGTACGTCGGGAACGGGTGGGACAACGCCCTGTTCCGGCTGGGGGAGGACCTCGTGGTGCGGCTGCCCCGGCGCGGGGTCGCCGACGGCCTGATGGTCGCCGAGCAGCGATGGCTTCCCCGGCTGGCCACGCACCTGTCGGTGCCGACGTCGGTCCCGCTGCGGACCGGCGTCCCCGGTTCCGGGTACCCCTGGCACTGGTCCGTGTGCCGCTGGGTCGAGGGAACGGCCGGCAGCACGGTTCCGCGCGCGGATCGTTGCGGCGCCGCGCGTCCGCTCGCCCGGTTCCTCGCGAAGTTCCAGCAGGAGGCTCCGGCGGACGCCCCGGTGAGCCCGGTGGGACGAGGCGGGCCGCTGGCGGGGCGCAACGACGTCGTGCGGAAGCGACTGGCAGCCCTGCCCGCACTGCCGGGCCTTCCGGTCGAGCGATTGCTCGGCGTGTGGGCCGCTGCCCTCGCGGCCCCGGAATGGTCCCAGACGTCCCTCTGGCTGCACGGCGACCTGCACCCGGGCAACCTCGTGCTCGGACCCGCTGGCACGCTGGCCGGCGTCGTGGACTTCGGCGACCTCTGCTCCGGCGATCCCGCCACGGACCTCGCCGCCGCCTGGCTCGTCTTCGACGCCGCGGGCAGGGAGGCTTTCCGTGCGGAGCTCGACGCCCTGCGACCGACCGACCCCGCGACCTGGACGCGGGCCCGCGGCTGGGCGCTGGGCATGGGCAGTGCCATGGTGGCGTCCTCGGACGACGCGCCGGGCTTCCGCGCCCTGGGCCTCGAGATCCTGGCCGCGGTCCTCGAGGACCCCACGGCCTGACGCACGCTTGTCCGCCCGCTTGTCCCCGCTCACGAACCCGCTGATACTGTTGCTCCGGGCACATCCCGCCCGGCACTCGTACCGCGAAAGGCCCAGCCCATCCCGCTGGACGCCGGAGCGGCATGGAAGGAACCGTCCAGTGAAGGCGCTGTACAAATCCGGGGCCCACCCCGGCTTCGAGCTCGTGGATCGGCCCGAGCCCGTTGCGGGGTTCGGCGAGGTCAAGATCCGGGTCATCACCACCGGCATCTGCGGCACGGACCTCCATATCGAGAGCTGGGATTCCTGGGCGCAGGGCATGATCGAGGCCCCGCTGATCCCCGGCCACGAGTTCTACGGGGAGGTCGTGGCCCTCGGCGGGGGTATCCGCGGCGTGCGGCTCGGGGACCGTGTCTCGGGCGAGGGGCACATCGTCTGCGGCGTCTGCCGCAACTGCCGGGCCGGCCGCCGCCAGATGTGCATCCACACCTCGAGCGTCGGCGTGCAGCGAGACGGCGCCTTCGCGGAGTTCGTCGTCGTCCCCGAGACCAACGTCTGGGTGCACGACGCGACCATCACGCCCGAGCTCGGCGCCGTCTTCGACCCCTTCGGCAACGCCGTCCACACCGCCCTGAGCTTCCCGCTCGTGGGCGAGGACGTGCTCATCACCGGAGCCGGCCCCATCGGACTCATGGCCGTCGCCGTGGCCCGCCACGCGGGAGCCCGCAAGATCGCCATCACCGACGTCTCGGCGCCCCGGCTGGACCTCGCGCGCGGCGTCGGAGCGGACATCGCCGTCGACGTCAGCCGCATGCGCATCGCGGACGCCCAGCGTGAGCTCGGGATGAAGGAGGGCTTCGACATCGGGATGGAGATGTCCGGGCACGCCACCGCGCTGCCCGAGATGATCGACAACATGAACCACGGCGGGCGCATCGCCATGCTCGGCCTGCCCTCGGGCCCCATCTCGATCGACTGGGGCAAGGTCGTCACGCACATGCTCACCCTCAAGGGCATCTACGGGAGGGAGATGTTCGAGACCTGGTACGCCATGAGCGCCATGCTGCAGTCCAACCGGACCCTGCGCGAGGCGGTCTCGTCCGTGGTCACCGACTGCCTGCCGGCGAGCCGGTGGCAGCAGGGATTTGCAACAGCGCGCGACGGCGCGAGCGGCAAGGTGGTCCTCGACTGGACCACCTTCTAGGAGACAGGAACACCATGTATTCAGCAGTCCGCGACCAGCTCGCCGGAGAACTGGACGAGATCCGCTCGGCCGGCCTCTTCAAGCACGAGCGGCGCATCTCCTCACCCCAGTCCAGCACCATCACGGCAGGAGCCCTCGGCGCCGCCGACGCCCGGGTGCTCAACTTCTGCGCCAACAACTACCTCGGCCTCGCCGACCACCCGGACATCATCGCCGCGGCCAAGAGAGCCCTCGACGAGCGCGGGTTCGGCATGGCATCGGTCCGTTTCATCTGCGGCACGCAGGACCTGCACCTCGAGCTCGAGCGGCGCGTCTCGCAGTTCCTCGGCACCGAGGACACCATCCTGTTCTCCTCCTGTTTCGACGCGAACGGCGGCGTCTTCGAATCGCTGCTCGGGGCGGAGGACGCCGTGATCTCCGACGCCCTGAACCACGCATCGATCATCGACGGCATCCGGCTCTCCAAGGCGCAGCGCTTCCGGTACGCCAACCGCGACATGGCGGACCTCGAGGCGAAGCTGCAGGAAGCCTCAGGGGCACGACGGCGGCTCGTCGTCACGGACGGTGTCTTCTCCATGGACGGTTACCTCGCCCCGCTCGAGGCCATCTGCGACCTCGCCGAACGCTACGACGCGATGGTCATGGTCGACGACTCCCACGCCGTCGGCTTTCTGGGCCCGACCGGCGCAGGCACGCCGGAGCACGCCGGGGTCGCTCATCGCGTGGACATCTTCACGGGCACGTTCGGCAAGGCGCTCGGTGGGGCATCCGGCGGGTACGTCGCCGCCCGCGCAGAGATCGTCGCCCTGCTGCGCCAGCGGGCCCGCCCGTACCTGTTCTCCAACTCCCTCGCGCCGTCCATCGTCGCCGCGACCCTGACGGCGCTGGACCTCGTGCAGAACAGCGCAGAGCTCCGGGAGACCCTCGCTCGTAACGCGGCCCTCTTCCGCCGCCGCATGACGGAGGAGGGGTTCGACCTCCTCGAGGGCGAGCACGCCATCATCCCCGTGATGTTCGGTGACGCCGTGCTGGCCGCCCGCACCGCCGACGCCATGCTCGCGCACGGCGTCTTCGTCACGGCGTTCAGCTACCCCGTGGTGCCGAAGGGCGCCGCCCGCATCCGGGTGCAGCTCTCCGCAGCGCACACCGGCGAGGACGTCGAGGCCTGCGTGCAGGCGTTCGTCGCCGCGCGGGCCGACGTGGCGGGGAGCCGCGCAGGCGTCGGCGACGTCCCCGGTGCGCACGTCGACGCCCGGCCCGCCTGACCGAGGGACAGCCCGGCGGGAACAGCCCGGCGCGGACCGCCTGGTGGGGGAGCCCTTCATGGGGGAGGGCGAGCCTAGGATGACGGCATGAGCTCCCTCGAGTGCGATGTCCTGATCATCGGTGGCGGTATCGCCGGCCTCTCCCTGGCGTCCGCGCTGGCACCGTTCTCCAGCGTGGTGCTCGTCGAGTCCGAGCCCTCGCTCGGATACCACACGTCGTCCCGTTCGGCGCGTCAGCTCATCCCGAGCTACGGCCCGGGCCCCGTGCTGGACCTGACCCGCAGGACGCTCGAGCTGCTGTCCGGGGTGCAGTCCTCCACCGGCCTGCCCCTGACCGTCCCGCGGTCCTTCCTGCTCGTCGGATCCGAGGACGGCGTCGCGGCGAAGGCCGGCGCTTCGATGCGGGGCGTGTCCCATGCGGAAGCGCTCGGGCTCTGCCCCCAGCTGCGCCCGGAATCCTTCGAGGCGGCAGCCATCGACGAGCACTGCGTCGGCACGGACACCGACCTCCTGCTCGAGTACCACCGCCGCAGCGCAGGTGATGACGGCGTCATCATCCTCACGAACGCGCAGGTGACCTCGGCCCGCTACGACGGCAGCGGCTGGAGCGTCCGGGCCGGCTACCGCAGCATCAGTGCGGAGGTGGTGGTCGATGCCGCCGGGGCATGGGCCGACGGCGTCGCCGAACTCTGCGGCGTCGCGCCCCAGGGGCTGGTTCCCCTCCGGCGGACCGCGGCGATCGTCGCTGCGGAACACGCACCGCAGGTCGGGACACCGATGGTGGCCGCCGCGGACGAATCGTTCTACTACCGGCCCGACGCCGAGGGCGTGCTGATCTCACCCAGCGAGGCGGAACCCGCCGAGCCCTGCGACGCCCAGCCCCACCCGGGGGACGTCGACCGGCTCATCGAGCACCTCGGCAGCGTCACCACCCTCGGCATCACGTCGGTCCTGCGGTCCTGGACAGGGCTGCGGACGCAGCGGGACAACGGGCTGCCCGTGGTGGGGTTTGACGCCGGCCACCCCGGCTTCTTCTGGCTCGCAGGACAGGGCGGCTACGGTTTCCAGACGTCGTCGGGCATCGCCGAACTGGCGGCCGTCCTGCTCAGCGGGGCGGACCCCGCCGATCTCGGGGCCGAGCCGGATCGCATCACCGCCGCCGCCGCGGCCCTCCGGCCGGCCTGAGCCCGGGGCCCTGGCGGGCGTCGATCGGCGCGGCGGGCCCTCTCCGCCCGAGCGGCCCGCACCTCGGACCGCAACCGGTCCGAGGTGCGGCGTCCGCCGGCCCCGGGCATGTGCAGTTTCCGTAGAGTGGGGAGCAGAGGCCGCCCGGCGCATTCGCCGACGGCAGGCCTGGCCATCGCTGGAGCGCCCGTCGCGTGCGGGTAGAGGGAACGGAACCGCATCATGTCAGCAAGTGGAGGCAACAAGGCGATCATCGCGGCCCTGGCCGCGAACCTCACCATCGCCGCGCTCAAGTTCGTGGCGTTCGCGCTCACGCGCTCCTCGTCCATGCTCGCCGAGGGCATCCACTCGGTGGCGGACTCGGGGAACCAGGTCCTGCTGCTCGTCGGGGGCAAGCGCGCCAGGCGCCAGGCGAGCCCGGAGCACCCCTTCGGCTACGGCCGTGAGCGCTACATCTACGCGTTCATCGTGTCGATCGTGCTGTTCAGTGTCGGTGGCCTCTTCGCGCTCTACGAGGCGTACCACAAGTACCAGGACCCCCACCCCATCGAAGGCTCGTTCTGGTGGGTTCCCCTCGCCGTCCTGATCGGTGCGATCATCGCCGAGTCCTTCTCCTTCCGCACCGCCATCCGTGAGTCCAACCACACGCGGGGAACCATGAGCTGGGTGCGCTTCGTCCGCACGGCCAAATCGCCCGAACTGCCCGTCATCCTCCTCGAGGACCTCGGCGCCCTCGTGGGCCTCCTGTTCGCCCTGATCGGCGTCTCGATGACCCTGCTGACCGACAACGGCCTGTGGGACGCGGCAGGGACCGCGATGATCGGCCTCCTCCTCGTGGCGATCGCCGCGATCCTCGCGGTCGAGACGAAGAGCCTGCTCCTCGGTGAGTCCGCGTCCGCGGCCGATGTCGCGAAGATCGAGGCGGCCATCGCCGGTGACGGATCCACGCGGATCATCCACCTCAAGACCCTCCACCTGGGCCCGGACGAACTGCTCGTCGCGGCCAAGATCACGGTCGAGCGCCAGGAGACCGGCGCGCAGATCGCAGCGGACATCGACAGCGCCGAGCAGCGCATCCGTGGGGCCGTCCCGATCGCCACGGCCATCTACCTGGAGCCCGATCTGTACGCTCCCCGGGCCTCTGCAACGCCCTCAGCGAACGGGAGCTCCACGAGGCCGCTGCCGCACAGCGGGTAGACCGCGCAGGTCTAGGATGGGCGCATGAACGTCATCGAAACACGCCTTCCCGGCATCGGAGTGCGGCGCGAGATCGTCACCGGCTCCGGTCGGAGGGTGGGAATCGTCGCACAGCGCGACGGCGATCTCGACCTCATCATCTCGAAGGCCAACGACCCGGATGCCTGCGTGGCATCCATCCCGCTGACCCCGGACGAGGCCGCGACCATCGGCAACCTCCTCGGTTCGCGGCAGCTCGTCGCCCAGCTGACGGAGGAGCACCGCGACCTGCCCGGGGTGTCCACCCGGCAGTTCCTGATCGAGCGCGGCTCGCCCTTCGACGGACGCCCCCTCGCGGACACCCGGATGCGCTCACGCTCGGGTGCCTCGCTCGTCGCCGTCCTCCGTTCCGGTCAGGTGCAGGCCTCACCCACGCCCGACTTCACCCTCGCCGCCGGCGACCTGCTGGTGGTGGTGGGCACGTCCGAGGGCCTCGACGCCGCGGCGGACATCCTGCGTAACGGCTGAGCCGCCTGTGCACACGACCGCCCTGACCCTGATCGAACTCGGCGCCATCCTCCTGTTCCTCGGGATCCTCGGGCGGCTCGCCGGCCGGATCGGACTCTCGCCGATTCCGCTCTACCTCATCGGGGGACTGTTCTTCGGGCAGGGCGGGTTCATCGAGCTCGACGGCGTCATCGAGTTCAGCGAGGTCGCCAGCGAGATCGGCGTGGTGCTGCTCCTGCTGATGCTCGGCCTCGAGTACACGGCGAAGGAGCTCGTCACCGGGCTGCGGCAGTCCTGGCTGGCGGGCATCGTGGATTTCGTCCTGAACTTCACTCCGGGCGCCCTCGTCGCCGTCATCCTCGGCTGGGGGCCGGTCGCCGCCCTGGTGATGGGCGGTGTCACGTACATCTCGTCCTCGGGCATCGCCGCGAAGGTCATCAGCGACCTCGGCAGGCTGGGCAACCGGGAGACCCCCACCGTCCTCGCGATCCTCGTCTTCGAGGACCTGGCCATGGCGGTCTACCTGCCGGTGCTCACCGCGGTGCTGGCCGGGCTGAGCTTCGCCGGCGGGCTGGGGACGGTCGGGATCTCCCTGCTCGTGGTCACGCTCGTGCTGGTGATCGCCCTGCGGTGGGGGAACGTCGTCTCGGCCGTGGTCGACAGCACGGACCGCGAGGTCTTCCTCCTCACCCTCATCGGCGCCGCCCTGCTCGTCGCAGGGCTCGCCTCGGCACTGCAGGTCTCCGCTGCCGTCGGGGCGTTCCTCCTCGGCATCGCGATCTCGGGTGCGACGGCGGAGAACGCCGCGCGCATCCTCGAACCCCTGCGGGACCTCTTCGCCGCCATCTTCTTCGTGGTGTTCGGGCTGAACACCGATCCGGCGTCCATCCCGCCGGTGCTCGGAGTCGCGCTCCTGCTGGCACTCGTCACGTCGGTCACGAAGATCGCCACCGGGTGGTGGGCCGCCCGGCGCCAGGGGATAGGGCGCTTGGGGCGTGCGCGCGCCGGGACCGCCCTCGTGGCGCGCGGCGAGTTCTCGATCGTCATCGCGGGGCTCGCGGTGACGTCCGGCGCCGTGATCCCGGATCTCGCGGCCCTCGCCACGACCTACGTCCTGCTCATGGCCGTCCTCGGGCCTGTCCTGGCCCGCCTGGCCGAGCCGGCGATGGAACTGCTGGAGCGCATCCCGAGGCGGAATCCGCGAACGGTCACCGCGGCCTGAGCTGCAGCGGGCAGGACAGGAACCGGCTCGCCGCAGTGCTAGTCGTCGAGGATCTTGCCGATCGGCTCGCGCTTCTCCGCCTGGAACGTGTCCTCTTCGCGGCCGTAGGCCCAGTATCCCGAGAGCGAAACCTGCGAGCGGGCCAGCCCCTTCTCCTTGAACAGGACATCGCGCAGGGCCTTCATGGCGCCGCGTTCCCCGTGCACGAAGGCGTCGACCCGGCCCTCGGGCCAGGGCCCGGCAGCGACGGCGTCCGCGAGCAGCGTCGTCGTCCCGGCCGCCTGCCCGCCGCGCCGGAGCCAGTGCAGTTCGAGCCCCGGCGGCGCCTCGAGCGGGATGACCTCGGCGTCGCCGTCCACCTCGAGGTACGCGTGTCCGACGGCGGCCGGATGCAGCGCCTCGATGCCCGCGGCGATGGCGGGCAGCGCGGAGTCGTCCCCGACGAAGAGGTGCCAGTCCGCGTCCTGGTCCGGCGACCACTTGCCCGAAGGGCCCATGACCACGAGGGGATCACCGGGAGCGGCGTTCGCGGCCCAGGGGCCTGCGATCCCGTCCTCGCCGTGCACCACGAAGTCGATCGCCAGGCGCTGCGACTCGGCGTCGAGCCACCGGATCGTGTAGGTCCGCTTCACCGGCCGGTCGACCGCCGGGAGCGTGTCCTTCAGCGCCGCGAGGTCGTAGGGCGGCACGAGCCCGAGCTCCGGCTTCGCGAAGAGCAGCTTGGCGTACTTGTCCGTCGCGCCGCACTCCTGCAGGTCGCTGAACCCCGGACCACCCGCCACGACCCGCACGAGGTGCGGGCTCAGCCACCGGGTCTCCAGGACGGTGAGGACGGCCTGCGGACGGGGCGGCTTGCGGAACGGTTCGGACACGGATGAGGACATGGAGCGGCACTTCTTTCCGGCGGGAGCAGTTAGCCCACCCTAACAAGCTTCACTGGAGGGGCGCTGGGAGCACCTCGAGGGCGGCCGCGAGCAGGCTGCCGTCGTCGACCAGCAGGCGAGCCGCCTCGATCTCCGGAGCGAGGTAGCGGTCGGTTCCCGGTCCGTCGACGTCCTCCCGCAGCCGTGCGCGGACGGCTGCGATCGGAGCGGAACTGCGCAGGCCATCCTCGGTGCCGCCGTCGCGCATGTCCAGCGCCCTCGCGGCCGTCAGGATCTCGATGGCGAGCACGCGCGTCAGGCCGTCGATGGCCCTGCGCAGCTTGAGGCCCGCCGCCCAGCCCATGGACACGTGGTCCTCCTGCAGGGCGGAGGACGGGATGGAATCGACGGACGCCGGGTTCGCGAGCCGCTTGAGTTCGGACACGATGCCGGCCTGCGTGTACTGCGCGATCATGTGGCCCGAGTCGACGCCGGGATCGTGCGCGAGGAAGGCGTTGAGCCCGTGGCTGCGGGACGTGTCGAGGAAGCGGTCCGTGCGGCGCTCGCTCATCGAGGCCACGTCCGCGACGGCGATCGCCAGGAAATCGAGCACGTAGCCCACGGGCGCGCCGTGGAAGTTGCCGTTCGATTCGATCCTGCCGTCACGGGTGATGACCGGGTTGTCGATGGCGGAGCCCAGCTCGATCGCGGCCACCGACTCGGCATGGGCCAGGGTGGCACGCGCCGCACCGTGGACCTGGGGGGCACACCGCAGCGAGTAGGCGTCCTGGACGCGGGTGAAGCGGTGTCGGCCGGTCTCCGAGGTCAGCTGCTCCGCGATGAGCGGGGATCCCTCGAGGAGTGAGCGGATGGACGCGGCCGAGGCCAGCTGGCCCGGGTGCGGACGCAGTGCGTGCAGATCCTCGGCGAACACCGCGTCGGTCCCCAGGAGTCCCTCCACGCTCATCGCCGCCGCGAGGTCCGCCGTCGTGAGGAGACGGTGGAGATCGGCCGCGGCGAGGACCAGCATCCCGAGCATGCCGTCCGTCCCGTTGATGAGCGCCAGGCCCTCCTTCTCGCGCAGCTCGACGGGCGGGATGCCCGCGGAGGCGAGGGCCTCGGCGGCGGGGACGAGCTGGCCGGAGGCGTTGCGGACGCTGCCCTCACCCATGAGCGCCAGGGCGACGTGCGAGAGCGGCGCGAGATCCCCCGAGCAGCCGAGCGATCCGTACTCGCCGATGACGGGGGTGATCCCGGCATTCAGCATGGCCGCGTACGTCCCGGCCACCAGGGGGCGCACGCCCGTGCGGCCCGTGGCGAGGGTGGAGAGGCGCCCGAGCATCAGCCCGCGCACCACCTCGCGGTCCACCTCGGCGCCCGAGGACGCCGCATGGCTGCGGATGAGGCTGCGCTGGAGCCGGCTCCGCCGGTCGAGCGGGATGTGCCTGGTCGCGAGCGCGCCGAAACCGGTCGAGACGCCGTAGTGCGGTGTGCCGTCGTCTACCAGTGAATCGATGACGGCACGCGACGCCGCCATCGCCGCCAGGGCGTCGGGATCGAGCTCGACCAGCGCGCCGTACCGTGCAACCGCGACGACGTCGGCGGGGGACAGGGGGCCGATCCCCACGATCACGGACTGGTTCACGGCGTGCCTCGGTTCCTGCGACTCGTGCCGCTATTGCCATTGAATGAAAAGCGAGTTTCAATAAGTGAAATATACGCCGACGCCGAAAGCAAGGAGGGGAGCATGGCCGAATCATCGACGCGCACCGTCGAACGGGCCCTCGTGCTCCTCGGGGCAGTCTGCGACGCCGGGTCGCTGACCCTCGCGGACGCCGCACGGGAAGCGGACCTC
This sequence comes from Arthrobacter sp. BC5, assembly GCF_056680255.1. Lineage (NCBI taxonomy): Bacteria > Bacillati > Actinomycetota > Actinomycetes > Micrococcales > Micrococcaceae > Arthrobacter > Arthrobacter sp. BC5. Next base: position 3,713,858 of record NZ_CM155273.1, on the reverse strand, counting down.
TCGGCGTCCACGGCCCTCCGCCTCCTGCGCACGCTGGAGGGGACGGGCTTCGTCCGGCGCGACGGGCTCGGGACCTACCGGCCGGGGCTCCGGGTGGTGCAGCTCGGTGCGCAGGCGCTCGGCCACGAATCCCTGGTGTCCCTCGCCGAACCCGCCCTCGAGCGGCTCGTGGAGCAGACCGGCGAATCCGCCTACCTCAGCGTCTCGTCGCACGACGGCGAGGGTGTGTACCTGGCGATGCGCGAGGGCACCCATTCCGTGCGCCACGCGAGCTGGGTGGGGCGGAGCATCCCGCTGGAGGGGACGGCCGTCGGTGCGGCCCTGGCCGGCGACCGCCCCGGCGCCGGTTTCGTCGTCGTGCGCGACGGCATCGAGGCGGACGTGACCGCCATCGCAGCACCCGTGTCACCCGGCGGGCGGCCGGTCGCGGCGATCAGCGTCGTCGTCCCCAGCTACCGCATCACCGAGGCCGGAGCCCGCCGTATCGGTGCGCTCGTCGCCCGGGAGGCCACCGCCCTCCTGGCCCACCCCGACACCCGTGTCGCCCTGCCCGAGGACCTGACAGGAGAACCAGCATGACCGGCAGCACCTCCAGCACGAGGACCCCCACCCACGATGCGTCCCGCAGGATCCGGGCCGCGCGCGGCACCCGGCTGACGGCGAAGAGCTGGCAGACGGAAGCGCCGCTGCGCATGCTCATGAACAACCTGGACCCCGAGGTCGCCGAACGGCCCGAGGACCTCGTGGTCTACGGCGGGACGGGCCGGGCGGCGCGCAGCTGGGAAGCGTACGACGCCATCGTCCGCACGCTCGAGACCCTCGACGACGACGAGACGCTCCTCGTGCAGTCCGGCAAGCCCGTGGGCGTGTTCCGCACCCATGCGTGGGCGCCGCGTGTGCTGCTCGCCAACTCGAACCTCGTGGGCGACTGGGCCACGTGGCCGGAGTTCCGGCGCCTCGAGGCCGAGGGCCTCATGATGTACGGGCAGATGACGGCCGGCTCCTGGATCTACATCGGCACGCAGGGCATCCTCCAGGGCACCTTCGAGACATTCGCCGCCATCGCGCGCAAGCGCTTCGGCGGGAGCCTCGCGGGCACGCTGACCCTGACGGCAGGCTGTGGCGGCATGGGCGGCGCCCAGCCCCTCGCCGTCACCCTCAACGGCGGAGCCGTCCTCATCGTCGACGTCAGCGAGGCCCGCCTGCGCCGCCGCGTCGCGAAGCGGTACCTGGACACCGTCGCGGACACGCTCGACGACGCCGTCGCCCAGGTCCTCGCCGCCAAGCGGGAGAAGCGCGCCCTGTCCGTCGGCGTGGTCGGCAACGCCGCGACCGTCTTCCCCGACCTGCTCCGGCGCGGGCTCGACGTCGACATCGTCACCGACCAGACCTCCGCCCACGACCCCCTGAGCTACCTCCCGGAGGGAATTGCCCCCGACGAGTGGGAGCGCGAGGCCTCGGCCGATCCCGACGGCTTCACCAAGAAGGCCCAGGCCTCCATGGCCCTGCACGTCGAGGCGATGGTCGGCTTCCTGGACGCCGGCGCGGAGGTCTTCGACTACGGCAACTCGATCCGCGACGAGGCGCGCAAAGGCGGCTACGGGCGTGCCTTCGACTTCCCGGGATTCGTGCCCGCCTACATCCGCCCCCTGTTCTGCGAAGGGCTCGGCCCGTTCCGCTGGGTCGCGCTCTCCGGGGACCCCGCGGACATCGCCGTCACGGACGCCGCCCTCAAGGACCTGTTCCCGGACGACGGGCACCTGCACCGCTGGCTCGACGCCGCCGCCGAGCACGTCGAGTTCGAGGGCCTGCCGGCCCGCATCTGCTGGCTCGGCTACGGGGACCGCGCGAAGGCCGGCCTGCTCTTCAACCGGCTGGTCGCCGAGGGCAAGGTCTCGGCACCGATCGTCATCGGGCGCGACCACCTCGACTCCGGGTCCGTCGCCTCGCCCTACCGCGAGACCGAAGCCATGGCGGACGGCTCGGACGCCGTCGCGGACTGGCCCCTCCTGAACGCCCTGCTCACCACGTCTTCGGGCGCCACCTGGGTGTCCATCCACCACGGCGGCGGCGTCGGGATCGGCCGGTCCCTCCACGCCGGGCAGGTCTCGGTCGCGGACGGGACGGACCTCGCCGCCCGGAAGCTCGAGCGCCTCCTGACGAACGACCCCGGCATGGGCGTCATCCGCCACGTCGACGCCGGGTACGAGCGCGCCCGCGAGGTCGCCGCCGAGCGCGGCGTGCGCATCCCCATGCAATCCTGAAGGCCCCGCAACGCCACCGAAAGGCATCGACGTGCAGACCGTCTCCTCCGTCCTCGAGTCCATCAGCGACGTCGGCCGCGATCCGGCCCGCGGCGGGTACTCCCGCGGCGTCTACACGGGTGCCGAGCTCTCCCTGCGGGAGTGGTTCTCCACCGAGGCCGCAACCCGCGGGCTGTCGGTGGAGACCGACCGCAACGGCATCCTCTGGGCCTGGTGGGATGCGACGGGCAGCCGCGACGGCGCCCTCGTCACCGGCAGCCACCTCGACTCGGTGCCCGGGGGCGGGGCATTCGACGGTCCGCTCGGCGTGGCCTCGGCGCTCGTCGCCGTCGACCTCCTGCGCGAGCGCGGGATGCAGCCGAACCGCTCGCTCGCCGTCGCGGTCTTCCCCGAGGAGGAGGGCTCGCGGTTCGGCGTCTCCTGTCTCGGGTCCCGCCTGCTCACCGGGACGCTCGATCCCGACTCCGTGCGGTCCCTGAAGGACACCGACGGCACCACGTTCGCCGAGGCGGCCCTGGCAGCCGGCATCGATCCGACGCACCTGGGCCGGGACGAGGACGCCATCCGGCACATCGGCGACTTCGTCGAGCTCCACGTCGAGCAGGGGCGCGGGCTGATCGACCTCGACGCCGCCGTCGCCATCGGCTCCACCATGCTCGGCCACGGCCGCTGGCGCCTGTCCATCACCGGCCAGGGCAACCACGCCGGAACCACCCTCATGGCCGACCGCGCCGACCCGATGATCGCCGCGGCCCAGGTGGTGCTCGCCGCGCGGAAGATCGCCGCGGAGCAGGACGGCGCGCGCGCCACGGTCGGCAGGCTGCAGCCCGTGCCGGGCGGGACGAACGTGATCGCCTCGCGCATCGACCTCTGGCTCGACGTCCGCCACGAGGAGGATGCCGTCACGGCGTCGCTCATCGAGAGGATCCACGGCCAGGCCCAGAAGATCTGCGCGTTCGAGGGCTGCCGCGCCACGCTGACCGAGGAATCCCGCAGCTCCACGGTGCACTTCGACGGCGCTCTGCAGCGCACGCTGGGCAACGCGCTCGGGCGCTCCTTCCCGGGCACGCCGACGCTGCCCACCGGGGCGGGGCACGACGCCGGCATCCTGGGCGCCATCGCGCCGACGGCCATGCTGTTCGTCCGCAACCCCACCGGTATCAGCCACTCACCCGAGGAGTTCGTGGAGCGCGAGGACGCCGATGCCGGGGCCACGGCCCTCGCCGACGTCCTCGAAGACCTGCTGTGACCGGGGACGCCGTCCGGCCCGGCCTCGCACCGGGCCCGGACGCGGCGCGGCCCGACGCCGTCGGTGCCGTCTGGTGCGAGCACGCCTGGCTCGGAGCCGGCGGCGTGGCGGACGCGGTCCGGGTGGAGGTCGACGGCGCGGGGACGGTCGTCGGCGTCCTGCCCGGCGTCCCCGCGCAGGACGGCGACATCGTCCTGTCCGGTGTGGCCTTCCCCGGCGCCGCCAATGCGCATTCGCATGCCTTCCACCGCGCCCTGCGGGGCCGCACCCATGACCGCGGCGGGACGTTCTGGACCTGGCGGGAGACCATGTACCGCGCGGCCGGAGCACTGACCCCGGCGCTCTACGAGGAACTCGCCACCGCCGTCTACGCCGAGATGGTCGCGGTGGGCTGGACGAGCGTCGCGGAATTCCACTACGTCCACCACCAGCCCGACGGCACGCCCTACGGGCACGGGGACTCCGGCCCGCACGCCATGGAGCTCGCCCTCGCGCGCGCTGCCGTCCGCGCCGGCATCCGGCTGACCCTGCTCGACACCTGCTACCTCGCCGGGGGTTTCGGCACGCCCCTCGAGGAGGGGCAGCGCCGGTTCTCCGACGGCACGGCCGCCCGATGGCTCGACCGGCTCGCGTCCCTCCGTGCAACGGTCTCCTCGCTGTACCCCGCGCAGCGGGTGTCCGTCGGCGCCGCCATCCACTCCGTGCGGGCCGTCCCCGAGGAGCAGCTGGCCGTCATCGCGCAGCACCTGCCGCCGGATGTACCCCTGCACGTGCACCTCTCCGAGCAGCCGGCTGAGAACGAGGACTGCCTCCGCGCCACGGGCCGCACCCCGACCGCCCTGCTCGAGTCCTACGGGCTCGTCGGGCACCGGCTGTCCGCGGTCCACGCGACCCACGCCACCGGGCGGGACATCGCCGTCCTCGCAGATGCCGGGGCCGTCGTCGTCCTCTGTCCCACCACCGAGGCGGACCTCGCGGACGGCTTGGGCCCGGCCGGCGCCTTCCGAGCGGCGGGAGCGAGGCTCGCCCTCGGCACCGACCAGCACGCCGTCGTGGACCCGTGGCTGGAGATGCGGGCACTGGAGCACGGAGAGCGCCTGCGCACCGGGCGGCGGGGCCACTTCGATCCCGAGGACCTGCACGGCATCGCCGCGCTCGGCGGAGCGGCTGCCCAGGGACGCCGCGGAGCGGGCTTTCGTCCCGGTCGGGCCGCCGATTTCATGGCGGTCGACCCGCACAGTGCGCGCACCGCCGGATCCTCCCGGGAACAGCTCGCCTACACCGCCACGGGCCAGGACGTCACGGGTGTCGTCGTCGGTGGCGTCCTCGTGGCGCGCGACGGTGTCCACGCCACGCTCGGCGAACCGGCCGGCCTGCTGGTGGCGGCCATCGCCCGGCTGGACGACGCGGCGGATGCGGCGACCGGGCCCCGCCGGGCGAGCGGGACGCACGGCCGGGAGCGCCACTGATGTCCGTCCTGATCACGAATATCGGCGAGCTGCTCACCCAGGACGCCGACGGCGCGGTCCTGCGGAACGCCGGCGTGGTGTTCGAGGGTGAGCGCATCAGCTGGATCGGCCCGTCGGCGCAGGCTCCGGCCGCCGACGAGAGCCATGACGCCGGGGGCCGCGCCGGACTGCCGGGCTGGGTCGACAGCCACACCCACCTCGTGTTCGCCGGCGACCGGACGGCCGAGTTCGAGGCCCGCATGGCGGGGGAGTCCTACGCCGCGGGCGGCATCGCCGTGACCGTGGAGGCGACGCGCGCCGCGGGGGACTACGACCTCACGCGGCTCCTGCTGGCCCGGGTCGCCGAGGCCGCCGCGGGTGGTACCACCTACCTGGAGACGAAGACGGGCTACGGGCTCGACGTCGAGCAGGAGGCCCGCAGCGCGCGCATCGCGGCGGGCGTCGCCGACGAGGTCACCTTCCTCGGCGCGCACCTCGTACCGCACGGGGAGGACGCGGACGAGTACACCGACCTCGTCTGCGGCCCGATGCTCGACGCCGTCCTGCCCTACGTGCGCTGGGCCGACGTCTTCTGCGAGGCGGGGGCCTTCACCGCCGAGCAGTCCCGCCGGGTGCTCTCCGCGTGCGCCGACGCGGGCCTCGGACTGCGTGTGCACGGCAACCAGCTGGGGCAGGGCGACGGCGTGGCGCTCGCCGTCGAGTTCGGCGCCGCCAGCGTGGACCACGTCAACCACCTGTCCGACGCCGACGTCGACGCGCTCGCCGGCACCTGGGCGGGCGCGCCCTCCGTTCCCGGTACCGTTGCCACCTGCCTGCCCGCCTGTGATCTCTCGACGCGGCAGCCGTTCCCGCCCGCGCGGAGGCTGCTCGACGCCGGGGCGCAGCTCGCGATTGCCAGCAACTGCAATCCGGGGACGTCGTACACGAGTTCCATGGGCTTCTGCGTCGCCACCGCCGTCCTGCAGATGGGGCTGACCGTCCACGAGGCCGTCCGTGCGGCGACCTACGGGGGTGCGCTTGCGCTGCGGCGGCACACGGGCGACGACGTGGACGGACGCCGGGCCGTCGGCTCGCTCGCCGTCGGCCACCGGGCGGACCTGCAGCTGCTGAACGCGCCATCGGCCACGCACCTCGCCTACCGTCCCGGCATGCCGCTCGTCCACGCCGTCTGGAGGGCCGGCACCCGGGTGCGGTAGGCAGGCCGGACCGCGCGGTGGCTGGGAATCACGGGGCACCGCTGGGAGGATAGCGCCATGCCTGCCGAGTCCGCCTCCGCCTCCGCCTCCTCTGCGTCCGCTCCCGTCCTCGCGGACGCCCCCGCACCGAAGCGCCGCATCACCGCGGAGCTGCTGATCGTCTTCGGGCTGTCGCTCGGACAGTCCGCCGTGTACTCCACCGTGAACCTGGCGGAGAAGCTCTCGCGCGGCCCGCTCGCGGGCCAGACCACCACCCTGAATCCGGTGCTCGACGAGCGCCAGTACTTCGACCTCGCATATCAGCTCCTGGACATCCTCTTCGCGCTGGTGCCGGTGGCCCTCGTGCTGTTCCTGCTCAGCGGGCACGGCGCCTCCGCGTTCCGCCGCCTCGGTTTCACCTTCGAGAAGCCGCTGCGTACCGTCGGGTTCGGCGTCGGCCTGGCCGCGGTCATCGGCGTCGGCACCCTCGGGGTCTACGCCGGCGGCCGCGCCCTGGGCATCACCACGGCGCTGGTGCCCGCCGCGCTCGACGCCTACTGGTGGACCATCCCGGTCCTCGTGCTCTCGGCCGTCCGGCACGCGGTCCTCGAGGAGGTGATCGTGGTGGGATACCTGTTCCTCCGCCTGCGTGAGCTCGGCTGGTCGACGCCCGCGATCCTCCTCACGAGTTCGCTGGTCAGGGGCAGCTACCACCTCTACCAGGGCTTCGGCCCGTTCATCGGCAACGTGCTGATGGGGCTGCTCTTCGCCTGGTTCTACACGCGTACCCGCAGGGTCATGCCGCTCGTGGTCGCGCATGCGCTCATCGACATCACGGGATTCGTGGGATTCGCCCTGATCGGACCGGCCATCGGCATCGGCGGATGACGTGCCGGAGCAAGCCTCGCCGTCGCTGATTTGCGCACGACAATCATGACTAAATTATCGGAGAACCGCGGTGTTACCGTGATCCCATTCAGCGGGACGGCGGCTCCGACCGGGGGCCCCACCGGACCCTTCAGGAGGAATCATGAGTGTCGTCACCAGTGTCTCCGAGTGCAGCGTCCACAACTGCTCGTTCAACCGCGACGGCTGTACCGCCGTGGCCATCACGGTGTCGGGGAGCGAGGAGCACGCGTCCTGTGCCACCTTCATCGACACCTCCGTCAGTGGGGGGCTGCCCAAGATGCTGGCCCACGTCGGTGCCTGCCAGCGCTCGGAATGCAGCTACAACCACGACCTGCTGTGCGGTGCTCCGGCCGTCAAGGTGGGACCGGGCGCCGACGCAGCGGACTGCCTCACCTACACCCACGCCTGACCACCACGGCCAGTACGAGGAATGGACCGGACGATCGTCCGGTCCATTCGTCGTCCAGTGCCGACGAGGGCTAGATCTCGACGCGGCCGTTCTCGGTCTCGAACGTCACGGACATGATGCCCGGGGTGCCGTTCGGGGCGATCCACTGCACCTGCACGCCGTCGAGCGTCTCCTCGACGGCGGTGCCCAGCCACTCGGTCACCCGCTCCGAGGAACCGGCGATGGTCAGGCAATCCAGCTTGACGGCGGCCGGGCGTGCCTTCGAGGGGTGGAGGGACTCGGTGCCGTCATCCCAGCGCAGCAGGTAGGGGACCTGCGGATCCGCGATGAGCCCCTTGATGCCGATCTGCTGCCACGTCAGTTCCTGGCCGTCCGGGAACTTGCGGTTCCCCGGCACGGCGCTGCGGCCGAGGCGCTCCTCGAACGGTGCGAGATCGTCCACGGCCACGCACCAGCCCATCCAGCCGCCGCCCGCCTCGGAGCGCGCACGCACGGCCTGCCCGAACGGGGCCTTGTCCGACGCCGGGTGGTTCAGGACCTCCACGACCTCGAGGTACTGGCCGTTGACCAGCGGGAAGATCATGTTGCGGGTGCCGAAGCGCGGGTGCACACCACCTTTCACCGGCTCCACACCGAGCTTTGCGGCGATCCGGTCGGCCGTGGCGGAAAGTCCATCGGGTTCGCAGGCATATGAGACATGGTCCAGGCGCATGCCGATATTTTGGCACTAAGTGATCTGCGTCTCGACTTAGGCTCGCCTTACCGCCGCTCCCGGCCGTCGCGGGTGCATCGGAGGGAGCCGGTCCTGCTTCACGGAGGGTCATACGGGTTGCCGGATCCGCCGTGATGGGATTTCATGAAGGCAGGTCATGAGTGCCAGCACGAAGCCCCGGCTTGCTGGCCGGCAACCCTCCAACCGCGGTGGGGTGCCCCGGGTGAGGACCAGGTTCGGCGCTACTTCGGCGCCGTGCAAGCGCGGGCTCCTGCAGGGCCCGGTCTCCTGGAGCGGCGTGCACCGGCCGGAGCATCGGACCTCGGCGGAGCCCCTTGAACAGGGAGTACCATGTCCAACGATTGGTCCTTTGAGACACGCCAGATCCATGCCGGCCAGGTGCCGGATGCCGCCACGGGAGCGCGTGCGCTGCCCATCTACCAGACGTCGTCGTTCGTGTTCCCGAGCGCCGAGAGCGCCGCGAACCGGTTCTCGCTGACCGAACTCGCGCCCATCTACACCCGCATCGGGAATCCCACCCAGGAAGCGGTGGAGACGCGGATCGCGAGCCTGGAAGGCGGGGTCGGCGCGCTGCTGCTCGCCTCGGGCCAGGCGGCGGAGACCTTCGCCGTCCTCAACATCGCCGAGGCGGGGGACCACATCGTGGCGAGCCCCAGCCTCTACGGCGGCACGTACAACCTCTTCAAGCACACGCTGAAGAAGTTCGGCATCGAGACCACCTTCGTGCAGGACCCGGACGACCTCGAGCAGTGGCGGGATGCCGTTCGGCCCAACACCAAGCTCTTCTTCGGGGAGGTCGTCTCCAATCCCCGGCAGGACGTCCTCGACATCGAGGGCATCAGCGCCGTCGCCCACGAGCACGGGATCCCCCTGATCGTGGACAACACCCTGTCCACCCCGTATCTGATCCGGCCGATCGAGTGGGGCGCGGACATCGTGGTCCACTCGGCGACCAAGTACCTGGGCGGGCACGGCAACGCCATCGCCGGGGTCATCGTCGATTCGGGCAACTTCGACTTCGCACAGCACCCCGAACGGTTCCCGGGGTTCAACACGCCGGACGAGAGCTACCACGGGCTCGTCTACGCGCGGGACCTCGGCGTCGGCAGCGCGCTCGGCGCGAACCTCGCGTACATCCTGAAGGCGCGCGTCCAGCTCCTGCGCGATCTCGGCGCCTCCGTCTCCCCGTTCAACGCGTTCCTCATCGCGCAGGGACTGGAGACCCTCAGCCTGCGCGTCGAGCGCCACGTGCAGAACGCCCAGGCCGTCGCCGAGTGGCTCGAGGGTCACGACGACGTCGAGCGCGTCTCCTACGCGGGCCTCGCCTCGAGCCCCTGGTACGAGCGCGGGAGGAAGTACGGACGGAACGGCACGGGCGCGATCGTCAGCTTCGACATCGTCGGAGGGCTCGAGGCGGGCAAGCGCTTCGTGGACGGTCTCGAACTGCACTCCCACGTCGCGAACGTGGGAGACGTCCGCTCGCTCGTCATCCATCCGGCGTCCACCACGCACAGCCAGCTCGGGGCGGAAGCACAGCTCACCGCGGGAGTGCGCCCGGGCCTCGTCCGCCTGTCGGTGGGACTGGAGAACATCACCGACATCCTCGCCGACCTCGACGCGGGCTTCCGCGCCGCCAAAGGAGCCTAGCCCTTCGTGACCACCTACCCTCCTGCTCCGCTGTACCCCGGGATCGACGGCACGCGCCCTTCGGGGGACGGGCTCCTGCGCATCGCGTCGATCGGTCCGCTGGCCCTGGAGACCGGGGGCGGGCTGCCCGAGGTGCAGCTCGCCTTCGAGACCTGGGGCAGGCTGAACCGGGATGCCTCGAACGCCGTGCTCGTGCAGCACGCCCTGACGGGCAGCTCGCACGTGGCGCGCGGCGCCTCGGAGGAGGAGGGCTGGTGGGACTCGCTCGTGGGACCCGGCCGCACGGTGGACACCGACCGCTACTTCGTGGTGTCGATCAATATGCTGGGAGGCTGCTACGGCTCGACGGGGCCGGCGAGCCTCGCTCCCGACGGCACGCCCTGGGGATCGCGTTTCCCCTTCGTCACCATCCGCGATTCCGTGCGGGCCGAGGCCCTGCTCGCCGACCAGCTCGGCATCGGGCAGTGGCACTCGGTGCTCGGCGGGTCCATGGGAGGGGCGCGTGCCCTCGAATGGGCCCTGATGTATCCGCAGCGCGTCCAGCGCTGCGCCGTCATCGCCTGCACCGCCGCCAGCTCGGCCGAACAGATAGCGTTCGCCCAGGCGCAGCTGCAGGCGATCCGGCTCGATCCCGCCTACCGCGGCGGCGACTACTACGACGGCCCGCATCCGGATGCGGGCCTCGGCCTCGCCCGCCGCATCGCGCACATCACCTACCGATCGGAACGGGAGCTCGAAGCGCGCTTCGGCCGCGCGGAACAGGACGCCGAGCAGGCCTTCGGGTCCGCGCGGCCGGCCGAGCGCGGCCGCTACCAGGTCGAGAGCTACCTCGACCACCAGGCGGAGAAACTGGTGGACCGGTTCGACGCCAACAGCTACGCGATCCTGACCGAGGCGCTCATGAGCCACGACGCCGCACGGGACCGGGGGAGCCTGGACGACGCGCTCGGCGCCGCGACGTCTGACTTCTTCATCGCCGCCGTCGACACGGACCGGCTCTACTTCCCGGAGCAGTCCCTGCGGCTCGCGGACGGACTGCCCGGGGAGGTCCCCGTCCACATGATCTCCTCGCCCGTGGGGCACGACGCCTTCCTGACCCAGATCCACCAGCTCGACGGCCGGCTCCGCACCGCCTTCTACGCGCAGTAGCAGTCCACGGTTGGGTTTCCCCGGACGGGCACCTAGTCTTGGAGCTAAGCCTGCTTAGGAGTTCACGGCAGGCACGTCCGAGGCCGACGCCCCGGACTCATCGACGGACGTTGAAGAGGAGCTGTTCATGGAACTGAGCACCATTGGCTGGAACCAGGAAGCACGCGACAAGATCCTGCTCGACTCCGACCGCGCTCTCCAGGGCGCGGTCCGCGAGGCCGTGGAGACGATGGACGGGAAGTCCCGCGACGAGATCTACGAATTCCTCTTCCAGAAGCTGCAGCCGCAGTTCGTCGACTTCAAGCCCGGGCCCGATCTCAGCGCGTGCGCCGACGCCGTGGCCAACGGTGAGGTCTCGCTCGACAGCTGAACCAACGGCTGCGCTGGGCCCGCGAGAGTACAGGAACGACCGGCCGGGAGAGCTTCGGCCGGTCGTTCCTGTCGGTCCGGCCGCTTCCTGTCGTTCCGACGGGGAAACCGGCCGGACCGCCGGGCCGTCCGTATCAGTCCCCAGCGCCCGGGGGCATCCCCGGCCCGAAGATCGGCGACGGTTCGAGACGCTTTGCGGTCACGCCGTCGCCCGAGGACTGGTGCCGGAGGCGCCGCAGCACCCACGGGACGAAGTACTCGCGGGCCCACACGAGGTCCTCGGCGCGGGCCTTGCGCCAGGAGCGGGCCGGGAGGTCCTTCGGGAGGAGCGGCTCGAGGGTATGCCGGACGGCCAGGGTGTCGAGGACCATCGCGGCGATGGTGTGGTGTCCCAGCGGCGAGAAGTGCAGGCGGTCCGAGGACCACATCTGCGGGTTCCTGAGCTGCCGCAACGCCCACATGTCCGCGATGACCGCTTCGTGGCGTGCCGCGACGGTGCGCAGGTTCTCGTTGAAGATGGCGGTCTTCGACCGGATGCTGCCCAGCACGGTCTCCCGTACGTCCGGGCCGGTGAAGAGGACCACCGTGGCGCCCGAGGCCGCCAGGGTCGCGACGACGGCGTCGAGCTTCTCCGCGAGCAGATCCGGATCCCCGCCCGGGCGCAGGAGGTCGTTGCCGCCGGCCGAGAGGGTGACGAGGTCCGGCCGCAGGGCCAGGGCCGGTTCCACCTGCTGGTCGATGATCTGCTGCAGCAGGCGCCCCCTGACCGCGAGATTCGCGTAGGCGAAGCCTGCCTGCCCGCGGGACAGTTCCTCGGCCACCCTGTCCGCCCAGCCGCGGTTTCCGCCGACGCTCGCCGGGTTGGGGTCCCCGATCCCCTCGGTGAAGGAATCGCCCAGGGCCACATACCTCTGCCACGGGTGCGGCTCGGGGTTCAGGCTCGGATCGATCATCGGACCGTTCGGGATCGGGGCCGGGCCGCTCGAGGGCGTGGGCGTGGTCGGCAGGGAGGATCGGGCGTCGGCAGTGCTCACCCGACCATTCTCCCAACTCGGGCCTCCCGTGAGTCAACGCCCGGTGTCGTGCCAAGATAGGAACCATGACCGAACCTGCCCCTGGCGCAGCCGCGCCCTCCACGAGTTCCTGGGACCCCGTGGTCCTGTGGTCGAAGCCGGAGTCCGAGCGGGCAGGCACGCCCCTGCTCGTCCTGTTCCACGGCTACATGGCCAACGAGGAGGACCTCATGGGCCTCACCGACCACCTGCCCACGGAGTTCACCGTGGCGTCCGTGCGCGCTCCCCGCGCCGTGGGGCAGGGCTTCTCCTGGTTCCCGCTGTCCCGCGAGGACGACTACTCGGTGGAGCGGGTCGTCGAGAGCGTCGGCGCCGTGTCCGCGTGGCTGGACACCGTCCGGGAAGCACACTCGAGCGTCAGCATCCTCGGCTTCTCGCAGGGCATGGGGGTGGCGACGTCGCTGCTGAGGCACCGGCCCACCGACTTCGCCTGCGTCGTGGGGCTGTCCGGATTCGCCGTGCCCTCGGAAGGGCACCCCTTCTTCCGCGACGACGACGCCGCGGCCACGCCCGTCCCGTTCTTCTGGGGACGTGACCAGGAGGACCAGGTCATCACGCCCGAGATGATCGAGTTCACCCACGCCTGGCTGGTGAAGCACACGAAGCTCACCAAGATCCTCTACTCGAACATGTTCCACAGCATCAACCAGCGCGAACTCGCGCACGTGCGGGAGTTCCTGAGCATGACGGTCCTCGGCCGGCGCTGATCCGCGCAGGGTCCTCCGAACGGGCCGCCCGCTCCGCCTAGGAGCGCGTGATGCGGACGGTCTCGCCGTTGACGTGCACGGTGTCCCCGGCATGCAGCTGCCGGCCGCGGCGTTCCTCGATCTCGCCGTTGACCTGGACCAGGCCGTTGTCGATCAGGGCCTTGGCCTCCACTCCGTCCTCCGCGAGCGAGGCGAGCTTCAGGGCCTGCCCGAGCCTGATCATGTCGTCCCGGATGGGCAGTTCTGCGATGGATGCGTCGTCGGTCATGCGATCCATCATGCCGGATGCCCGCGCACTAGGCTGTACGGGTGTCTGATGCGCCCGCGCTGCCCCCTGCCCTCGGTTTCCCCCTCGCCCTCGCCGCCGGGCTCGCGATCCCCGTCCAGGGCAGGATCAACGGCGCCCTGGGGACGGTGCTCGACGACGGCATCGCGGCGGCCCTGATCAGCTTCGGCACGGGACTCGTCGTGATGATCGCCCTCACGCTCGTGCTGCCGAGCGCACGCGCCGGAGCGCTCCAGATCATCCCCTCCGTCCGCGAGCGCCGCTTCCCGCCCTACTATGTGGCGGCCGGTGCCATCGGTGCGTTCTTCGTGTTCTCCCAGTCGCTGACCATCGGCATCCTCGGCGTCGCGCTGTTCACGGTGGCGGCCGTCATGGGCCAGTCGCTCAGCGGGCTCCTGGTGGACCGCGCGGGCATCGGCCCGGGCGGGAAGCGCGCGGCCACGCCCATGCGCGTGATCGGTGTCGTCCTGACGGTCCTGTCCGTCGTCTGGGCCGTGTCACCGCGCTTCGGTGCCGCGGGCGAGGTATCGGGCTGGCTGGTGCCCGTGCTGCTCCCCGTCGCCGCCGGCGTGCTGATGAGCTTCCAGCAGGCGATGAACGGGACGGCGGCGCTGCACTACGGCACGCCGCTCGCGGCCACGCTCATGAACTTCATCGCGGGCACCGCAGTCCTGCTGACCGCCTGGCTCATCAAGATCGCCGTCGCGGGACCGGGCAATCCGCTGCCGTCGGAGTGGTGGTACTACCTCGGCGGTCCCATGGGGTGCGTCTTCATCGGGCTCGGTGCGCTGCTCGTGCGCAGCCTCGGGGTCCTGCTTACGGGGTTGTGCATGATCGGCGGGCAGCTCGTGGGCTCGCTCCTGCTCGACCTCGTGTTCCCTGCTCCCGGCACCATCATCGTGTTCGCGACGATCGCCGGGACGCTGCTGACGCTCGGCGCGATCATCCTCACCACCCTGCCCTGGCCCCGGCGCGCCCGGGCCCGATGAACCCAGGGCGTGCGCTGCGGGGGCCTGTCCGTCAGGAGCCGGCCCCCGCAGTGCGGCGTCCGGTCTAGCGGTCCGCGACCTCGTGGTCGTGGTCGTGCTCGGGGTGGAGTCCACCGCCGCTCTCGGTGCCGCCACCGAGGGGGTTGCCCTCGAAGCGGTCCTTCGGTCCCTTGCCCTTCACCGGGGCTCCGGCGCCGTTCACGTCGAACGTGCTCATGGCGTACGTCACCGTGAGGTGGGCGACGGCGTCGCTCAGCTGGTCGAGCGCCTCGAGGCTGAGGTTGTCGGTGTCGTCACAGGCCGCGTGGTAGCAGGCGTCGTACGGAGCGCCCGCGACGCCGCCGAAGAGAGCAGCCTGTTCGGGTGTCTTGATGCCTTCCGCGCCCGTGAACAGCCCGCCGGCCGGGATCCCTTCGGCGATGAAGGGTCCGTAGTCGCTGCGGCCGCTGAAGGCCGTCTCGCCGGATGCAAGGCCCTCCGACGCGAAGTAGTCGTGGAAGTCCTGCTCGATCTGCCCGGAACCCTCAGGGCCCGCCGCGGCGTCCGGACCGACCGGGAACGCCGAGTTGTCGCCGTCGTACACGAAGCGGCCGAAGTTCGGCGAGCCGATCATGTCGAAGTTGAGGTAGAGGCCCACCGAATCGAGCAGGCCCTTCTCGGCGAGGTCGGCGACGTAGTACTCCGAGCCGAGCAGGCCCTCCTCCTCCGCGCCCCACCACGCGAAGCGGACCTTGTTCGTGGTCCTGACCTTGCTCATGCCCTCGGCCACCGCGAGGATCCCCGCGCTGCCCGTCCCGTTGTCGTTGATGCCGGGGCCCGCCAGGACGCTGTCCAGATGCGCGCCGACCATGACGACGTTGTCGGGGTCTCCGGTGGCGGTCTCTGCGATGACGTTGTACGTCTCGCGGGTCTCCGAGATCGTGTCCACGGCGACCCTGCCGGTCACGTCGTCGCCGATCAGGCTGGTGCCCGCGGCGAAGCTCGCGC
The DNA here is from genome assembly GCF_056680255.1 of Arthrobacter sp. BC5. Classification (NCBI taxonomy): domain Bacteria; kingdom Bacillati; phylum Actinomycetota; class Actinomycetes; order Micrococcales; family Micrococcaceae; genus Arthrobacter; species Arthrobacter sp. BC5. The sequence continues at coordinate 3,698,443 of NZ_CM155273.1, read as the reverse complement.
CCACGACGGGGATCCCCACGAGGCCCGGCGCCCCGAGCGTCCCGGCGACGGCGCCGGTGTTCAGTCCTACTCCGGTGTTGAAGACCACCACGGCGGTGGCGCCCGCAGCTTCGGCATTGGCCGCCTTGAGGGCGAAGGTGCACCCGCCGCGCTGCACCAGGGCGATGGATCCGGCCGTGAAGCCGGCGAAGTCCGCCGCCTCGCAGCCGCTGGTCCCGGCGGCGCTCGCCGTGCCGGTCGTGTCCACGGTCTCGATGGCTCCGGAGATGTCTCCGCCGGAGGAGTAGGTCATGGTGGCCACGTCGTCGGGGCCGTAGGTGACGGCGTCGGGCGTGGACTGCTCCAGCACGGCCGGATCGAGTTCGGCGAAGAACGGGAAGGTGAAGGGTTGCACGGTGGGCGTGTAGCCCGCCGCGGTGAGCTTGCCCACGATGTAGTCGACCGAGTCGGAGTAGCCCTCGGTGCCGGAGGCGCGGGTATCGCCGTTGGCTTCGGCGACGGCGTCCAGGGCGGTGAGGTGTCCCACCACCTTCTCCACGGTGACGGCGGTCCGGAGTTTCTGCGAGGAGTTGTTGGTGCTGGTGTCGTGCGTGGGAGCGGCTGTGGCCGCGAGACCGCTGCCGGCTACGAGAGCGAGACTGCCGGCGAGGGCCAGCGTCGAGCGACCGAGCCGGGCGCGCGGAGCAAGGGGGAGGGTCACGGAGTTCCTTCGGGTGCGAGCGCCCGGTCCATCCGGGCTGAAGTGACGTGGATCACACGTCGCAATGGGATCAACCTAGGAAGAGTTCGGGCGCGGCGTCAAGGTGTACGGAGTCCGTGCCCGGAACCGGCCTCGGCGCCCCGCACCGTCCCCCGGCGCCCGGGGCGGACCCGGTAGGCTTGCGGGTAGCTTCCGCGCCTGTCCACCCGGGCGGGACTGCCCGATGCACGCGACCCCCACCAGCGGACCGCACCCAGCGGCCTGCCCAGAACTGGAGAACCCACCATGGCAGCAGCCAAGTCAGCACTCGACCCCATCATCTCGCTCGCCAAGCGGCGCGGCTTCGTGTTCCAGTCGGGGGAGATCTACGGGGGTTCCCGTTCCGCCTGGGACTACGGGCCCCTAGGCGCGGAGTTCAAGGAGAACATCAAGCGGCAGTGGTGGCAGACCATGGTGCGCGGACGCGAGGACGTCGTCGGACTGGACTCCGCGGTCATCCTGCCCCGCCAGGTCTGGGAGGCTTCCGGGCACGTCGAGGTCTTCAGCGATCCGCTCGTCGAGTGCCTCTCCTGCCACAAGCGCTACCGAGCCGACCACCTCGAGGAGGAGTACGAGGAGAAGAAGGGCCGTGCGCCGGAGAACGGACTCAAGGACGTCACCTGCGCCAACTGCGGCACCAAGGGCCAGTGGACGGAGCCGCAGGAGTTCTCCGGACTGCTCAAGACCTTCCTGGGGCCCGTGGCCTCCGAGGAGGGCATGCACTACCTGCGGCCCGAGACCGCCCAGGGCATCTTCGTGAACTTCAACAACGTGCTGACCACCGCGCGCAAGAAGCCGCCCTTCGGTATCGGGCAGATCGGCAAGAGCTTCCGGAACGAGATCACCCCGGGCAACTTCATCTTCCGCACGCGCGAGTTCGAGCAGATGGAGATGGAGTTCTTCGTCGAGCCCGGGACGGACGAGGAATGGCACAGGTACTGGATCGACCAGCGTTTCTCCTGGTACACGGACCTCGGCATCAAGGCCGACAACCTGCGACTCTTCGAGCACCCGCTGGAGAAGCTGAGCCACTACTCCAAGGGCACCACCGACATCGAGTACCGCTTCGGTTTCTCCGGCTCCGAGTGGGGTGAGCTCGAGGGCATCGCGAACCGCACGGACTTCGACCTCTCCACGCACTCGAAGCACTCGGGCACGGACCTCGGGTACTTCAACCAGGCCACCAACGAGCGCTACACGCCGTACGTGATCGAGCCCGCGGCGGGCCTGACACGCTCCTTCATGGCGTTCCTCGTCGACTCCTACACGGAGGACGAGGCGCCCAACGCCAAGGGGGGCGTGGACAAGCGCACGGTGCTGAAGCTGGACCCCCGGCTCGCCCCGGTCAAGGCCGCCGTGCTCCCGCTCAGCCGCAACGAGGACCTGTCCCCGAAGGCGAAGGACCTCGCGGCGCAGCTGCGCAAGGGCTGGAACATCGACTTCGACGACGCCGGCGCCATCGGCCGCCGCTACCGCCGCCAGGACGAGATCGGCACGCCGTTCTGCATCACGGTGGACTTCGACACCCTCGAGGACCAGGCCGTGACGATCCGCGAGCGCGACACCATGGCGCAGGAACGCGTGGCCCTCGACCAGGTGCAGGAATACCTCGCCGCGCGCCTGATCGGAGCCTGATGGCTCTCGAGTACCGCGCCTGGCAGGAGGGTGACGACCTCGAGCTCATCCAGCTCTGGGGCGGCCCGGAATCGGCGGCGGCCGAGCAGTTCCGCGGGTCCTTCCGCACGCCGTCGGACAATCCCTGGAACCGCTGCATCACGGTGGTGGACCAGGGGGTGCCGGTGGCGGCCGGCTGCGTGTACGGGGCGGCGCTCCACCCCGACCGGCTGTGGTGCTACATCGAGGTCGCCGAGGACCATCGGCGCGCGGGTATCGGGTCCACCCTGCTCACGATGCTCCAGCACGAGGCGGCGGGCTCGCCGACGGGAGTCACCGCACTGCGGTCGAAGGTGACGCCGGGGACCACCGGTGCCGCGTTCGCGGCAGCCACGGGCTTCGGCACGCTGCAGCGCTCACGGCTCGTCGTCGTCGGTCCCGGAGCCCTCGCGGCACCCGCCTTCGACGACGCCACCGGCCCGCAGCTCGAGGAATCCGCCACCGGGTCCGTCGAGCTGACCCGGGCACTGGCGACGTTCTACGAGTCCGTCCACGCCTGGGACCGTGCGGACATCAGCCTGGGGCGTGCCCAGCAGCTGTTCCTCGGCGACGCGAGCGGCGCCGGGGGAGCGATCGTGCTCCGTGACCGGCCCAAGGCCGACGGCGGTGCCATCGCGGCCTTCGCGGTCAGCTACACGCAGGCCCGGACCGACGATCCGGCGGACGTCCTGCTCGGCTACGACACGACGCTCAGCCCGCAGGAGCAGCAGGCCGCCGTCGCCACCATGATCGCCATGCTCGTGCACCAGTACCCCATCCAGCTCGAGGTGGACGACTCGATGGACGCGCTCGTCGCCGTCGTCGAACCCCTGCTGGCCACCGGCGCGGCACGGCTCGCAGGTCCGGAGACCCTGGTGGTCGCGACCGCCTGAGCGGCAGGACACCCCGGGCGCCACGCGACCGTCCGACGGCACGTAGGGCCGCTCCCGTGACCGGGAGCGGCCCTACGTCGTCCCGGTGCGTCAGCCGCGGTCGTGCCGTCCGGCCCTCTTGTCCGCGATGTCGGCCGCGTCGCGCTCGGCGTCGGTCATGGCGCTGCCGCCGAGGTGCGCAGGCATCCACCACGCGCCCGGCTCCGGGTCCACCGGGAAATCGGCGATGCACGTCATGATCCCGTCCTGCAGCTCCTGGCGCAGCTTCTCCGTCTCCTCGGTGACGTCGAGCCCGGGCGCGTGGTGGATGGCCGGGCTGATGTGGACGCGGACGGGGGACTTCCAGGCCCGACGCAGGGACAATCCGTGACCGCGGGTCAGCAGGCGGTGGGCTCCCCAGACGGAGATCGGGATCACGGGCACGCCGGCTTCGGCCGCGAGCCGGACGGCGCCGGTCTTGAGGGACCGGACGGTGTAGCTGCGGGAGACGCCCGCCTCGGGCAGGATCGCCACGTACTCACCGGCGCGCAGTTTCTCGAGGGCGTCGTCGTACGCCGCGGCGCCCGCCTTCCGGTCCGTGACGACATGGCCGAGACCGAAGACGAACGGGCTGACGAACCAGTGTCCCGCCGCCCGTTTGGAGATCAGGTAGCGGGCCTGGATGCGTGCGTGGTTCCACAGGACGAGTTCCGCGAAGGCGAAGTCGAGGTACCCGAAGTGGGTGATGGCGACGACGGCGCCGTGCCCGGGCACAGCCCGCCGCGAGCGCCCCCGGAGGGGATCCGAGGCGGGGAGGTTCTCCGTCCCGCTGACCGTGACCGGCAGGCGCAGGGCCGCGAAGACCGCCTTGCCCGCGTACACCACGAACCGGTACATGCGGTCGCTCTGCCGCGGCTTCCATCCCATGCTCAGATCCTTCGTCCGGCTCTCGGCGGGAGCGGGGAGACCCGCTCGCGCCCTCTACGTACTCTTTGTACCCCGGCCGGCCGCGGATACGCGTCCCGAGCGGAGTTTTCGTGCTCCGGTCCGGCAGCGGACCGGCGGACCGAGAGGGAATCCCGAGCGGGTCCGCGGCCCGGTACCGCGCGGCGGACGGGTCGAGGTGACGCGCCGCCGCGCGGGCCGTTTCCCTGCGTAGAATCCCAGAGGCGCCCGGTGCGCCATGTCCGCCGCCCGGATCCCGCCACGAAGAGCCGTCCGAGCGAGAACCGTCCGGACAACCACGTCCGAACAACAGCCTGACCACCCGAGGGAAGTCCGTGGGCCACAGCCACCTGCACGCCACCGAGAGTCCGGAGCCGACGTCCGCCGCGCTTGCCACGCGGCGGCGGGCCACCGTGCTGCTCTCGGCCATCCTCGTTCCCCTCGGCGTGCTCACCCTCATCGCCATGGTGCTGCTCTGGCCCACCGGTGACCGCAGTTCCCTCTCCGTCGCGGATCCGTACGCGACGGCGGAGGGCGTCAGCTTCGAACGGGGAACCGTCCGCGAGGTCAGCGAGGGGGACTGCCCGTCCTCGCAGGCCACCGTCGACGCCGGCGGCGCCGCCCTGACCTGCACCATCGCCTACACGCAGCCGGCGCTCGGGGGCGGTGTCATCCCCGTGGAGGTGACTCCCGAGCTCGCGAAGACCGAGGCCGTGGAGGCGGGCGACGAGATCCGCTACCTCGACCTCGCCGCGGTCATGCAGGGCGGGGCCGCACCCTACGTGTTCGTCGACTTCGTGCGGTCCGTCCCGATCGTGGCGCTCGCGGTCGTGTACGCCGTCGTCGTCATCGCCGTCGCGCGCTGGCGCGGACTCCGCGCGATCATCGGCCTCGTGGGGGCGCTGGTGATCCTGGCGCAGTTCATCCTGCCCGGCCTCGTGGAAGGCCGACCGCCCCTGCTGCTCGGACTCGTGGGATCGGTGGTGATCATGTACGGCGTCCTGTACTTCGCGCACGGGTTCTCGGCCCGGACGTCCACCGCCCTGCTCGGGACGGTCTTCGGTCTCGGCGTCACGGCGGCCCTCGCCGCGTGGGTCACGGACGCCGCCCACCTGACCGGGGTCGGGGACGAGAACGCCTACACGCTCGTGAACGCCTCGGACGAGCTGTCCATCTCGTCCATCATCCTGTGCGGACTGATCATCTCGGGCCTCGGCGTCCTCAACGACGTCACCATCACGCAGTCCTCCTCGGTGTGGGAGCTGTACGAGCTCGCTCCGGGCACCCCGGGCCGCCGGCTCTTCGCCTCCGCGATGAGGATCGGGCGGGACCACATCGCCTCCACCGTCTACACCATCGCCTTCGCCTATGCGGGGGCGGCACTGCCCGTGCTGATCCTCGTCTCCCTCTACGACCGGGCCCTGCTCGACACCCTCACGAGCGGTGAACTGGCCGAGGAGGTGGTGCGGACCCTCGTGGGCTCGATCGGCCTGGTGCTCGCCATCCCCCTCACCACCGGGATCGCGGTGCTCGTGGTGAAGGCGGTCGGCCCGAAGGCCGGGGGCGGCAGGAACGACGACGGCACCCAGGGCCACGGGGGCGCGACGCTCCCCGCGGACGAGGGAACCCTCGCTCCGGGCGGGCGCCTGGTGGCGCTCGGTGAGCGGCGGGCCCGGCGCGCTGCCGAGGAGGGCGCATGACGAACGCGTGGCGCAAGGCGGCCAGGGAGCGCAGGCGCACAGCGAACAGTGCGTCCGGATTTGCGGGACCTTGCGACAATGGAGGGGTGACCGCAGTATCGACACTCCCCGCTCCCTCCGGCGATGCCGGCTACGGCGACTCCACGGCCGCCCTTCCCGATGCAGCCGACGGCGCCCTCCGGCTCGACCTCCCGCCACTCACCCTCGGCAACATCACCGTGGACACCCCGGTGATCCTCGCGCCGATGGCCGGCATCACCAACAAGGCGTTCCGCCGGCTCTGCCGTGAATACGGGGGAGGCCTCTACGTGTCCGAGATGGTCACCTCCCGTGCGCTCGTGGAGCGCAGCCCGGAGTCCATGCGCATCATCTCGCACGACGACGACGAGGCGGTGCGCTCGGTGCAGCTGTACGGCGTCGATCCGAAGACCGTGGGTGCCGCCGTGCGCCTGCTCGTCGAGGAGGACCGCGCCGACCACATCGACCTGAACTTCGGCTGCCCCGTGCCCAAGGTCACCCGCAAGGGCGGCGGAGCGGCGCTGCCGTGGAAGCTCGACCTCTTCACGGGCATCGTGCAGACCGCGGTGCGCGAGGCGTCGAAGGGGAACGTCCCGCTGACCATCAAGATGCGCAAGGGCATCGACGAGGACCACCTCACGTTCCGCGAGGCCGGCAGGATCGCACGCGACAGCGGCGTCGCCGCCGTCGCCCTGCACGGGCGCACGGCGTCCCAGTTCTACTCGGGCCAGGCGGACTGGAACGCCATCGCGGAACTCCGCGAGGCGCTGCCGGACCTTCCCGTGCTCGGCAACGGTGACATCTGGAGTGCGGAGGACGCCGTGCGGATGGTGCGGCAGACCGGCGTCGACGGCGTCGTCATCGGCCGCGGATGCCAGGGCCGTCCGTGGCTCTTCGGTGACCTGATGAACGCCTTCGAGGGCAGTTCCGCCCGCTACCGGCCGGGCCTGGGGCAGGTCGCGGACACCGTCTACCGCCACGCGGAGCTCCTCGTGGAGACGTTCGGCAGCGAGATGATGGGGCTGCGCGATATCCGCAAGCACATGGCCTGGTACTTCAAGGGCTACGTGGTGGGCGGGGACCTGCGGGCCAGGCTGGCCACGGTCCCCACCCTGGAGGTGCTGCGCGGCCTCCTGGACGAACTCGACAAGGACTCGCCCTATCCGGGCTCCGACGCCGAGGGCCCCCGGGGCCGTGCCGGCTCGCCGAAGAAGACCGCCCTGCCCGAGCACTGGCTCGACGGCCGCGTCCTCAACGAGGCGCAGCAGGCCGAGATCGCCGCAGCCGAGGTGGATGTATCCGGCGGATGACGCCGTCGTCCCCGGGGCCCGTCCTCCGCTCCACACCGGCCGGACCGGGCAGGACCTGCCCTCCCACCTGCGCTAGAAAGGCATCATGAGCTTCCCCGAACTGTCCGCCACCACCGGCTACAGCGTCGCGGACACGGAGCGGTGGGTGGAGGAGCCGCCCAAGAGCTCCCACCGCACCGACTTCGAACGCGACCGTGCCCGGGTGCTGCACTCCTCGGCCCTGCGCCGCCTCGGCGCGAAGACGCAGGTCGTCGCGCCGGACACCGACGACTTCGTGCGGACCCGCCTCACCCACTCCCTCGAGGTCGCGCAGGTGGGCCGCGAGCTGGGCAGGACCCTCGGGTGTGATCCGGACATCGTCGACACCGCCTGCCTGGCCCACGACCTCGGGCACCCGCCCTTCGGCCACAACGGTGAATCGGCGCTCAACGACATAGCCCACGCCATCGGCGGCTTCGAGGGCAACGCGCAGACGCTCCGCCTCCTCACGCGGCTGGAACCGAAGGTCCTGGCGCCCGATGGCGGGCCCGCGGGCCTGAACCTCACCCGCGCGAGCCTGGACGCCGCGTGCAAGTACCCGTGGACTGCGGCGGCCGCCCCGGTGATCAGCGGCCAGCGCACCACGAAGTTCGGTGCGTACGACGACGACCTGCCGGTCTTCGCATGGCTGCGCGACGGCGCCCCGGAGGGCCGCTCGTGCCTCGAGGCGCAGGTCATGGACCTCGCGGACGACATCTCGTACTCGGTGCACGACGTCGAGGACGCCATCGTGGCAGGCCACCTGCAGCTCAAGTGGATGGACAGTGCCGACGCACGTGCACGCGTGGTCGGCTACACCCAGCAGTGGTACCTTCCCGGCAGTGATCCGGCGGCCGTCGACGCAGCGCTCGCCCGCCTCGAGAAGACGCCGGTCTGGGTCCGTGAGGCGGACGGCACCCGCCGGTCCATGGCCGCGCTCAAGAACATGACCAGCCAGCTGATCGGCCGCTTCTGCCTGAGCGCCATGCAGTCCACGCGCTCCATCTACGGGCCTGACTCCCTGACCCGCTACAACGCCGAGATGGTGGTGCCGGAGGAGACCATCATGGAGATCGCCGTCATGAAGGGCCTGGCCACCACCTACGTGATGACCACCGATCACCGGCAGCCGCTCTACGAGCGCCAGCGCGAGATCCTCGCGTCCCTCGTCGCCCGGATCCACGCCGACGGTGACCGCTACCTCGAGCCGATGTTCGCCGCCGACTGGCGGGAGGCGCCGCACGCCGATGCCCGCCTGCGCGTGGTCATCGACCAGGTGGCGTCCCTCACCGACGCCTCCGCGCTCAGCCTCCACGAGCGCATCGTCGGGCCCGTTCCCGCTCTCTGGTAGGCCTGCTCCGCCACGACGGCCCCGCGCACCTCCGCGCCGGCGGCTGTCGAGGTGTCGGTGGGGCAGGCATAAACTGGGTTCCATGGCCGGACTCATCAAGCGTGAAGACATCGATGAGGTGCGCCAGCGGACCGACATCAAGGAGGTCGTCGAGGCCTACGTCACGCTCAAGTCGGCCGGCATCGGCTCGTGGAAGGGGTTGTGCCCTTTCCACGACGAGCGGTCGCCGTCCTTCCACGTGCGCCCCCAGATGGGCTCCTACCACTGCTTCGGCTGCGGCGAGGGCGGAGACGTCATCTCCTTCGTGCAGAAGCTGGACCACACCTCCTTCAGCGAGACCGTCGAGAAGCTCGCGGCACGCATCGGCTTCGAGCTGCACTACGAGGACGGCGGCACGGGCCCGCGGCGCGAGGACGTGGGCAAGAGGCAGCGTCTGCTGGACGCCCACAAGATCGCCGCCGAGTTCTTCCGTGACCAGCTCCTCACGCAGGGCGCTGCCACCGCCCGCCAGTTCCTGCAGGAGCGGGGCTTCGACCGCGCGGCCGCGGAGCAGTTCGGCGTCGGGTACGCCCCGCAGGGCTGGGATACGCTGCTCAACCATCTGACGGGCCGGGGTTTCACCCTCGACGAACTGAAGCTGACCGGCATGTTCAGCGCGTCGTCGAGCAACGCCGGGCGGTTCTACGACCGTTTCCGCGGGCGGCTCATCTGGCCCATCCGCGACATCACCGGGGACACCGTCGGTTTCGGTGCGAGGAAGCTGTACGAGGACGACCAGGGGCCGAAGTACCTGAACACGCCCGAGACCTCGCTCTACAAGAAGTCCCAGGTGCTGTACGGCATCGACCTCGCCAAGCGGGAGATCGCCAAGAACCGGCAGCTCGTCGTCGTCGAGGGCTACACCGACGTGATGGCCTGCCACCTCGCCGGTGTGGGGACCGCCGTCGCGACGTGCGGCACGGCGTTCGGCACGGACCACATCAAGATCGCCCGCAGGCTGCTCTCCGACGACGGCACGGGCGGAGAGGTCATCTTCACCTTCGACGGCGACGCGGCGGGCCAGAAGGCGGCCCTGCGGGCGTTCGAGGAGGACCAGCGCTTCAACTCGCAGACGTACGTGGCCGTGGAGGCATCCGGCGCGGACCCGTGCGAGCTCCGGCAGACCCGGGGCGACGACGCCGTCCGTGCCCTGATCGCCGATCGGCGGCCCCTGTTCGAGTTCGCGATCAAGGCATCCTTCGGGAACTTCGACCTCTCCTCGGGGGAGGGGCAGGTCAAGGCCCTGCGGCATGCCGCCCCGATCGTCGCGCAGATCCGGGACGTCTCCCTCCGCTCCACGTACACGAGGGAGCTCTCCCGCTGGCTCGGCATGCAGTACGTCGGGGAGGACCAGGTGGCCCGTGCCGTCGCGGCGGCTGCGCGCCGGGACAGCGCCCCGGCGTCCGGGGGCGGCCGCCAGCAGGGTCAGCAGGGTCAGCAGGGGGGTGCCGGGCAGCCGGGCGGCGCGTCCTCGGGTCATGGCTCCGAGCCTGCCCCTTCCGAGGATCCGTCCTTCGAGCGCCCTGATCCCCGGGACCCCATTGCCCGGATGGAGCGGGAGGTACTCGAGGTCGCGCTCCAGCAGCCCACCCTGCTCACCGCGACCCAGTGGGAGAGCTTCTCCACGTTCCGGTTCACCGTCCCCGTCTACGAGGCGCTGCACAACGCCGTCCTCGCTGCGGGGGCCGCGGGGGCGGAGCTCTCCCGATGGGTGGAGTCGGTGCGCGAGGGCGTACCGGATGTCCTGCGCCCCCTCGTCAGCGAGCTGGCCGTCCGGCCCCTGCCGGCGAAGGACGCCGATGCGATGGTGCTGTACTGCCGTGACATCCTGAACCGCCTCACAGAGCTCCGGATCACGCAGCAGAAAGCGGAGAAGCTCGGTCAGCTCCAGCGCATGGATCCGGCAGCGGATCCGGCGCTCTACAACCAGGTGCAGCGCGATCTGATGGAGCTCGAGATGCAGCGACGGCAGCTCCGCGAGGAGTGAGCCCGCGCTGATTTCACTTCGCCCCTGAAGGTATGTAGAGTAATACCTGCGCATTCCTCCGTAGCTCAATTGGCAGAGCATTCGACTGTTAATCGAAGGGTTACTGGTTCAAGTCCAGTCGGAGGAGCAAATATGCCCCTGACCAGTGGAAACACCGGTCAGGGGCATTCTTCTTGCCCGGGTGCAGGTCGTGCATGCCGGCCGGCCGGGCCCCGACGGCCCGGTCGCCCACCTCAGCCGGTGAGCGGCCCGGAAGCTGTCAGGGCTCGGGCGTAGGCTGTGCCGCATGGACAACGACGGCAAGCTCATCCTGGTCACTGGCGCAACGGGCTACATCGGCGGCAGGCTGGTCACGAAACTCGTCGCGGAGGGTCGCCGCGTCCGCGTGATCGTCCGTTCCCCGCAGAAGCTCAAGGACGTGCCCTGGGCTGCCTCGGTGGACATCGTGCAGGGGGACCTGCAGGACCGCGACATCATGGAGAAGGTGAGCCGGGGCGTGGACACGCTCTACTACCTCGTCCACTCGATGGGCTCGGGCAAGAACTTCGACCAGCGTGAGGCCGAGATCGCGTCCACCGTCTCGGCGGCGGCAACCCGGGCCGGCGTCCGCCGCATCGTCTACCTCGGCGGCCTCCACCCCGAGGGGGTCGAACTGTCCACCCACATGCGCTCGCGCACCCAGGTGGGCAGGATCCTCCTCGACTCGGGCACTCCGACCGTCGCCTTCCAGGCCGGCGTCGTCATCGGCTCGGGCTCGGCGTCCTTCGAGATGATCCGCCACCTCTCCGACGTCCTGCCCGTCATGCCCGCGCCGAAATGGGTCCTGAACCACATCGAGCCCATCGCCGTCCGCGACGTGATCCACTACCTCGTCGGGGCGCTCGATCTCCCGGAGGGCCTGAACAGGACGTTCGACATCGGCTCGCGCGAGGTGCTGACGTACGCCGAGATGATGAACCAGTACGCCGAGGCCGCGGGCCTGCCGCGCCGCCGGATCCTCGCGCTGCCGGTCCTCACGCCCCGCCTCGCCGGGCACTGGGTCAACCTCGTCACGCCCATCCCACGCGCCATGGCCATGCCGCTCATCGAGTCGCTGCAGCACGACGCCGTCACCGCCGAACACGATATCGACCAGTACATCGCCGTTCCGGAGGGCGGCCTCACGGGCTACCGCCGGTCCGTGGACCTGGCACTGGGCAAGATGCGCGCGGGAGAGGTTGAGACGAGCTGGGCAGGGGCGTCGCAGATCGACACCGAGGCCGATCCGCTGCCCTCCGATCCGCAGTGGGCGGGACACACCGTGTTCACAGACGTCCAGACCTACAGTTCGACGGCGTCGCCGCAGCAACTGTGGAGGGTGATCGAAGGCATCGGCGGTGAGAACGGCTGGTACTCCTGGCCTGTCGGCTGGGCGGCGCGCGGCTGGATGGACAAGCTGGCAGGAGGCGTGGGCCTGCGCCGCGGGCGTCGGGACGCGAAGGAGCTCCTCACGGGGGAGGCACTCGACTTCTGGCGCGTCGAGGAGCTCGTGCGCGGTGAGCGACTACGGCTCCGCGCCGAGATGAAGGTGCCGGGCCGCGCATGGCTCGAGTTCAGGGTTGAGCCCGACGGCTCGGGCAGCTCCTACTACCAGCGGGCCGTCTTCTTCCCGCAGGGACTGTCCGGACGGCTCTACTGGCTCGCCGTGCTGCCGTTCCACGGCTTCATCTTCAGTTCGATGGCACGCAACATCGCCAAGACGGCGGAGGCGCTGGCGGCGGGTCCGGAGCAGGAGTCCGCTGCCGCCTGATGACCGCCGGCCCTACTGGAGAGCCGGCACCGTGCGGGGGCGGACGACGACCCACAGGAACGCCACGGCAAGGGCGATGCACGCGGCCATGACGAGTGCCATCGGCGTCGCTGATTCGATTCCCTCGCCCAGCAGCCCCACGAGGGGCGAGACCACGCCCGCCGTGCCGAAGGTCACCGCACCGAGCAGCGAGGCGGCCGTCCCTGCCTGTGCCCCGTTGTTGATGAGCGCCAGCACCTGCACGCAGGGGAAGATGAAGCCGGTCGCCATGATGTAGAACCACAGCGGAAGCGCAGTACCCCAGAAGCCGAGGCCCAGCTGGTCGAAGGCGAGGATGAGCAGGGCCATGACCAGCTGCACCACGGTGGCCATGGCGATGACCCACTGCGGGCCGACGCGCCTGAGCACGCGGGAGCTGATCTGGACGCCCGCGACGATGCCCAGGGAGTTGATCGCGAACAGCAGGCCGTACTGCTGCTCGTTCAGCCCGTACGGCCCCTGGAAGAGGAACGGCGACGCCGACAGGTAGGAGAAGAGCCCGGAGAAGTTCATGCCGCCGACCAGCAGGACGCCGATGAAGATGCGGTCGCTCAGCACCGCCCTGTACCGCTGCACCACGGTGAGGCCGGACTGCCGGCGGTCCTCCTTCGGCAGGGTCTCGATGATGAACAGCGAAACGGCGGCGATCACGAGCACGCCGTAGCACGCGAGGAACCAGAAGATGCCGGGCCAGGGGAAGAGCAGGAGCAGCTGGGAGCCGATCACCGGGGCGAAGATGGGGGCCATGCCGTTGACGAGCGCCATGTAGGACAGCATGCGGACGAGCGTGTAGCCGCCGAAGAGATCTCTGACCATGGCCATCGCCACCACGCCGCCGCCCGCGGCGCCCACACCCTGCAGGACGCGGAACAGCATCAGCATGTTGATGTCCTCCGCGGACGCCGCACCGATGGAGGCGCCCACGTGGAGTGTGGTCGCGAGGATGAGGGGCAGCCGCCGGCCGATCTTGTCGCTGAGCGGACCAACGAGGAGCTGGCCGCCGGCGAAGCCGATGGTCGTCCCCGTGAGCGTCAGCTGGACCGCAGCCTCGGAGACACCGAGATCCGAGCGCAGCGCGGGGAAGGCCGGGAGGTACAGATCGATGGTGAAGGGGCCCAGGGCCGTCAGGGTCCCGAGGATGAAGACGTAGATGATCTTCTCGCGGCGGGAGAGGGCGTCGCCTGGGTGCGTGATGGTGCTCAAGATGCTGCCTAACGGAACGGGACGTGCTGCCGGTGGATACGGAGGTGAAGCGGGGACGGCATCAACCGCGGCGGCGGCCCGGCGACGACGGCGGAGCGGCCCAGCTGCGCGACCACGTGTCCGCGACGGGACTAGATGGTTGCTGCGGCGAATCAATGACCCTCCCATCCTATGACCTGCGTCAACCCTCCGGGCAGGGACCGGCAGGTGCGGGGGACGGCTGGCTCGCTGCTAAGCACCCTTCGGGCTGACGTAGGGTGAGGAAACACAGAACGAGCAGGGAGAACCGAACATGAGTGAGAACGCCGCCGTCCGGGATACGGCACAGTCACCGCAGCATCTGGCACGGGTAATAGCGATCACGGTCGCGGCTGCGGTGGGTGGGCTCCTGTTCGGCTTCGACACGGCCGTCATCAATGGAGCGGTCGATTCGATCCAGGCCGACTTCGACCTGAGTCCCAGCGTCCTCGGTTTCACCGTGGCGATCACGCTGCTCGGCTGCGCGGCGGGCGCGTGGTTCGCCGGCGGTCTCGCCGACCGCTGGGGCCGCAAGAAGGTCATGGTCGCCGCAGCCATCCTGTTCGCCGTCAACTCCGCGGGATCGGCGTATGCCTTCTCGGAGTGGGACCTCATGGCCTGGCGCCTTGTCGGTGGCCTCGCCATCGGTATCGCCTCCGTGATCGTCCCCGGCTACATCGCCGAGATCGCGCCGTCGAAATGGCGCGGGGGGCTGGCCTCGATCCAGCAGTTGGCCATCACGGTCGGTATCTTCGCGGCGCTGCTCTCGGACGCGTCGCTTGCCGGCGCAGCCGGCGGGGCCGGCAACGAGCTCTGGTGGGGGCTCTCCGCGTGGCGCTGGATGCTCCTCGTCGGAGTGGTCCCGGCCATCGTCTACGGCGTCCTGGCACTGATCATCCCCGAGTCGCCCCAGTTCCTCATCCGGGCGGGTCGTGACAAGGAAGCCGCGCACGTGCTGTCCCGCGTGTCCGGCGTGGGGGACACGACGGGCAAGATCAGGCAGATCCGGGAGAGCTTCGAGCGGGAGGACCGCGCGAGTTACCGGGATCTCCGCGGGCCTGCGTTCGGGCTGCAGCCGATCCTCTGGATCGGCATGGCCATCGCGGCGCTGCAGCAGCTGGTCGGCATCAACGCGATCTTCTACTACTCGACGACGCTCTGGAAGTCCGTGGGCTTCAGCGAGAGTGACTCCTTCACGACGTCGGTCATCACCTCCGTCATCAACGTGACCATGACGTTCGTCGCGATCTTCTTCGTCGACCGCGTCGGACGTCGCAGGCTGCTGCTCATCGGTTCGGTGGGCATGGCCGTCGGGCTTCTCGCCGCGACGCTCGCCTTCCTGCAGGCCGACGGCTCCGGCGAGGACATCTCCCTGCCCGGAGCATGGGGGCCGATCGCCCTCGTCGGGGCCAACCTCTTCGTCGTCTTCTTCGCCGCGACCTGGGGTCCGGTCATGTGGGTGACCCTCGGCGAGATGTTCCCCAACCGCATCCGCTCGATCGCGCTCGGAGTCGCCACGATGGTGAACTGGGTCTTCAACTTCATCGTCACCCTGACCTTCCCCTGGGTCAGCGAGAACCTCGGACTCTGGACCATGTACGCGGCGTTCACGGTCTTCGCCGTCCTGTCCTTCGTCTTCGTGCGGACCAGGCTGCCCGAGTTCAACGGCAAGGACCTGGAGGACAACAAGGAGCTCGCCTCCGCGTGAGCCCCTCGGGGCAGTGCCCTACCCCACGGCGCCGGGTTGAGCCTCCGCGGGCACCGCGAACACGAAGCGGAACCCGGGCGGGGGCCCGATGGTAATTTTGGTTCAGCGAATGTCCAGCAAGACACACACGAATGGAGGCAGGGCCTATGAACAGCTCGGCTAGTACGCGCGGCAAGCGGTCCACAGGCTCGCTCTCACTGTTTGGGCTCATCAAACTCCTCGCGCGGCTCACGCCGCGCCAGGTCAGCGACGAGTTCTCGATCGCCGTCGAGCAGATGAAGCAGAAGGGGATCAAGGCCGGCATCGCGGCTGCCTTCCTCGTCGTCGCGCTCGTCTTCGTGCTGTTCTTCGCCGTCGCCCTCGTCGTCGCGGCCATCATGGGCCTCGCCGAGGTGATGCCGGCCTGGCTGGCAGCGCTGCTGGTCGCACTGCTCTTCCTCGTGATCGGCGGCGTCCTCGCCCTCATCGGCGTCTCACGGCTCAAGAAGCAACTCCCGCTCGTGCCGGAGGACGCCATCCGCGGCATCCGCTACGACCTCGGCGTCCTGAAGGAGGGCCGCAGCTTCGATCCGGCGACGCTCGACGTCAAGAAGCCGAAGGACGACAAGAAGCGCAGGGACGACGACGCGAGGGACGCCAGGCCCAAGGAGCCGACGCCGTCGTACGAGGAACTGCGGGGCCGCTCGGGCGAGCGCCGCACGCACATCGCCGACGCCCGCGATTCACTCGGTGCCCGCGCGGACATCGCGTCGCGCCTCGGCAAGGCCAGGCACCGCTCGCAGGACGCGGGTCCGAAGGCCGGCGGCACGAAGGGCGACGTCGCCGCCGTCGCGGTGCGGCGGGAGGTGCCGCTCAACACGACACTCGCCGACCGCTGGAAGCCGCTGAGCGTGCTCGCCGCCTCTGTGGCCGCGATGATCGTGATGTTGCGCCGGCTCCTGACCAGGTAGGAGCGGGTAGGACCACCTCCACCCGGGCGGCCGTTCGCCCGTGACCCGCCCCGCAGCCGGCTGCGGATGTCACGGCCGAGCGGCCGCCCGCTGTGCATAATGGGGTGGGGAGGCATGGGTGATGAGATTGATCGGGGCTGGAGCGCGGCCCGGCAGCGAGGGCACGGAACTCACGACGGCGTGGACCCTGCCGAACCTCATCACGATCGTCCGGTTCCTCGGCGTCCCCCTGTTCGTGTGGTTCATCACCCAGGAGCGTTACGGGCCCGCAGTCCTCACCCTTGCGGTGATGGGCTCCACCGACTGGATCGACGGCTATGTCGCGCGGCGCCTGAACCAGGTGTCGACGGTCGGGAAGTGGCTGGATCCGGTGGCGGACCGCACCGCCCTGATCGTGATCGCCGTGACCTTCGTGGTGGACGGCATCGCCCCGGCATGGCTCGTCTGGACCATCCTCATCCCCGACATCATCCTCATCATCAACGCCGTCATCCTCTTCCGCGGCCCGCTGCACCTCCGCGTGATACTGGTCGGGAAGATCCGCACCGCACTGCTGCTCGTGGGAGCACCACTGCTCCTGCTGCACCGTGTCGAGGGCTTCGAGCAGGAGTGGATCCTCGTCGTAGCGCAGGGGCTCCTCGCCGCAGGGTGCGTGCTGCACCTCGTCGCGGCGTACGCCTATTTCACGGCAGCCCACCGCAAGTACCGGCTGGAGCGGGCCGAGCAGCAATCGTGCCCGTCCTAGCCATCGCCCTGGCGCTGCTCGGCGCGGTGTTCCTCGCGTTCGGAGCGCAGCGGCAAGGCAGCGCCGTCCGGGCGAACACGGGTGGGCTGTCCCTCGGCTCGGCCGGCTTCACGCGACTCCTGGCCAACCCGCGCTGGCTCTTCGGCCTCGTGCTGCTGGGGGCCGGAACAGGCCTGAACGTCGTCGCACTGGCCCTTGCGAGCCTGACGGTCGTCCAGCCCGTCGGAGCGATCGCCCTGGTGATCACCACGATCGTCAACTCCCGCGACCAGGGCATCCGGATCAACCGGCCCACCGTCGCGGCCATCACGGCGTGCGTCGCGGGCAGCGCCCTCTTCGTGGTGCTCGCGGTGAACGTCACCCGCGAGAACCATGCGATCGCACCCGCCCAGGAACTGTCCGTGGTGCTCCTGCTCGGCGCAGCGGTGATGCTCTTCGGCTCGCTCGCGGTGATCGGCCGGCACCGCCTCAACGCCTTCGCCTACATCCTCGGCGCCGGCGTCCTGTTCGGGTTCGTCGCGGTCCTGACCAAGATCGTCGCGGGCCATCTGCTGGACCCGAACGGCCGCTTCCTGCTCAACGTCCCCGTCCTGACCCTGGTGGCCCTCGCCGCCGCGGCAGCGCTCGGCTCGTGGTTCGTGCAGAGCGCCTATGCCACCGGACCGCCCGATCTCGTCATCGCCGGACTCACCGTCATCGATCCCATCATCGGTATCGCCGTCGGCATCACCATCCTCGACGAACTCCAGCCGGACGTGCGCACCGTGACCGCCCTGGGCATGGGGGCGGCGGCCCTCGTTGCTATTGTGGGTGTCGTCGCCCTCTCCCGCCACCACCCCGATGTGGTGAAGAGGCAGCGCTGACACGACCCGCCAGTTCCGTCCAGCCCACCGACTAGGGGATCCACGCGTGAGTTACCCGGCTTCTTTCAAGCCCCTGACCATCCTGATCGCCGCGGACACCTACCCGCCCAACGTGAACGGCGCCGCCCAGTTCGGGTACCGGCTGGCGAAGGGAATGGCCGGACGAGGGCACGCAGTGCACGTCCTCGCTCCGCGTGCGACCAATGGCAGGAGCTTCACCGAGCCGGGCGGGAACTGGACGGTCCACCGCCTCCGCTCGCACAGCGTGCCGACCCACGATTACTGGCGCATCTGCTACCCCTGGGAGATCAAGCGCGACATCAGCCTGCTCTTCGACCAGGTCCAGCCCGACGTCGTGCACATCCAGTGCCACTACATGGTGGGGGAGTACACACTGTACGAGGCCGTCAGGCGTGGCATCCGGGTGGTGGCCACGAACCACTTCATGCCCGAGAACCTCAATCCGTTCCTGCCGTTCCCGGGGTGGCTGAAGAAGATCGTGGCCAGGAACTCCTGGAGGGACATGGGCAAGGTCATGGGCAAGGCCGCCGCGATCACCACACCCACACCGCTCGCCGCCAAGGCCATGCACGACCACGCGTTCCTGCGCGAGGTGCTGCCCGTCTCCAACGGGATCGACTCCGCCGCCTACGAGGTGCAGCCGGGCGAGGTGATTGAACCCCACGAGCATCCGACCGTCCTCTTCGTGGGCCGACTGGCCGAGGAGAAGCACGTCGATGTGCTGATCGATGCCGTTGCCAAGACTCCCGATCACCTGCGCGTCCACCTCGAGATCGTCGGGGGCGGCGAGGTGAAGCCCGCGCTGCAGGCCCGGGCCGCGCGGCTGGGCATCAGCGACCGCGTGAGCTTCCGGGGCCTGATCGACGACGACGAACTGCGCAGGAGCTACATCCGCGCCGCACTGTTCTGCCAGCCCGGGACCGCGGAGCTGCAGTCCCTGGTCACCCTCGAGGCGATGTCCGCCTCGACCCCGGTGCTGCTCGCCGACGCCATGGCGCTTCCGCATCTGGTGTCCGAGGGCGAGAACGGCTATCTGTTCACGCCCGGGAATTCCGACGAGCTGGGACGGCGCATCACCGAGATCCTCGAGCTGCCGGCGGAGGACCAGCAGAAGATGGGTGCAGCCAGCCGCGAGATGGTGGGCAGACACGATATCAACGAGACCCTGGCGACGTTCGAGGGCCTGTACTACGGCACGCTGTCCGCCGGAGTGCGGTCCGCCGCTGCTTCCGCCGGCAACGAGTCCGGCTCCGCCGTCCGCTTACAATGAGACCTGCGCCCGGGTCCCTCCGGTGCGCGACCAGGGGCGGCTGCCCCTGGAGGGGCTGTAGCTCAGCTGGTTAGAGCAGCGGACTCATAATCCGTTTGTCCTGGGTTCAAGCCCCAGCAGCCCTACCCGCCGGGTCCACGACCCGCACGAATGCGTCATCCGCTCCGGCGGGTGGCGCATTCGTCGTCGAGGGCCGATCCGTCCCCTGCCATCCGGCGCCCGACCCTCCCCGCCGCGCTTACTGGCGCGCTAAGTTACCGGCGGGTAACATATGCCCATGAGCGCGACACGCGCCCGTCACGTTGTCAGCGTGCTCGAGTGGAGTGCTGGTCGCCGATGACCAGAGTGAGGGAAGAGCGATGAGCAAGACGTCGATCGATGGAAACAACCTCCCGTACGCCGACGGGGACTTCTACGCCTTCGAGGAGCTCCTGTCCGACAAGGAGCGCGCCCGGCTGGCGGAGATCCGTGCCTGGCTCGCCCGAGAGGTCCGCCCGAACGCCGTCGACTGGTGGAACCAGGGTGCGTTCCCCATGGATCTCATCCCGAAGATCGCGGAGCTGGACCCGGTGAGCCCGGTCCACCGCCAGGGCTACTCCAACCTCTTCGCCGGGATCACCCACGCCGAGTTCACGCGTGCGGACACCTCGATCGCCACCTTCATGGGCGTCCACGACGGATTGTTCACCGGCTCCATCGAGGCGCTCGCCTCGAAGGAGCAGCAGGAGGAGTGGCTCCCGGAGATCTACGCGATGAAGAAGATCGGCGCCTTCGGCCTCACCGAGCCGCTCGGAGGATCGGATGTCGCCGGAGGAACCCGCACGACGGCGCGCCGCGACGGCAACACCTGGATCCTGAACGGCGCCAAGCGATGGATCGGCAACGCGACCTTCTCGGACTGGGTGGTCATCTACGCACGCGACCTCGGGGACAACCAGGTCAAGGGGTTCCTCGTGGACACGACGACGCCGGGCTTCACCTCCACCAAGATCGAGAACAAGATCGCCCTCCGCACGGTGGAGAACGCCGACATCGTCCTCGACGACGTCGTCATCTCCGACGACTTCCACCTCAAGGGCGCGAACAGCTTCCGTGACACCAACAAGGTGCTCAAGGTGACGCGGCTCGCCGTCGGCTGGCAGGCGGTGGGACAACAGCTCGCCGCCTTCGACGTTGCGCGCCGCTACGCCGTGGAGCGCGAGCAGTTCGGCCGGCCGATCGCCAGCTTCCAGCTCGTCCAGCAGCAGCTCGTCCAGATCCTCGGCAACGCGATGAGCTCGATGGGCATGATGGTGCGCCTGTCCCAGCTCGAGGACGCGGGCAAGGCCAAGGACGAGCAGTCCGCCCTCGCGAAGGCCTTCACCACCGCCCGCATGCGGGAGAGCGTCGCAGCAGGACGCAACATCCTCGGCGGAAACGGGATCGTCACCGACTACGAGATGGCCAAGATCTTCTCCGACGCGGAAGCCGTGTACTCCTACGAGGGCACGCAGGAGATCAACACGCTCGTGGCCGGCAGGTCGATCACGGGAATCGCAGCCTTCGTGTAGCAGCGAGGCCGCCGGGCCTCGCTGCCTCCCAGGGCGTGCCGGTCGGTCGGGCAGCGGCAGGAGGACCGAGGGCCGCCGGTCCGTCACGAAGGACAGGGGATCCACGTACTCGCCGTCCTCGCGGACTCCCCAGTGCAGGCAGGGGGCCGCGCAGTGAGCGGCCGGCCCGTCCGTCCCCGGATCCTGCAGCGTGGCGACGGCGTCGCCCCTGCCGACGCGATCGCCCTCGACCCGGTCTGTCGTGACCGGTTCGAAGCTGCTGACCCGCCCCCCGCCGTGGTCGATCGACAGCACTCCGCGATCCACCACCGTCCCGGCGAAGGACACCACCCCGTCGGCCGGGCTCATCACCGACACCGGTTGTCCGATCGCGGACGCCAGGTCCACGCCGCGGTGGCCGCGCTGCCATTTCCGCGGAGGTTTCTCGAAAGGGCGCAGGACCGTCGGCGTGGGGAGCAGTGGCCACGACCACTCGGGAACGAAGGCGGCAGGGGAGAGCGGCTGGTGTCCGCCGGGAGGGATCTGCTGCCCGGGGGTCGACGATCGGAGGATGCCGGGGGCCGCCGGCGAAGCGACGGCCGACCCCGAGGGAGACATGAGGGCCAGCACCATGGCCAGGGCGATCATGGGGTGCGGGACACCGGGTCGGCGGAACGTGCGGAGGACCAGGGGAGCGGCGGGTGCGTCCATGGTCAGGATCCTGCCCGCCCGGCTCTCCGCAGGGGCTCTCGGAGCGCGCCATGTGGACAAGGGGAGACCACTGCGGCAGCGCCGGTGCGGCGCGTTCCGGCATGACCCCTGTAGTACACTTGTCGAAGCAGTCTGCTGCTTCCACCTCTTCGTGCCCCTGGTATCGACGTGGCATGGGATCACCGGGCTGACTACGCGTGCCTGCGATTCTGCACTCCTACGAGCGCGGAAGTGCCCGCCCTGCGGTCCGGACCAGTCCGGAAGGGGCGGGAACGTCCACGACGACGACCAGGCACCAGGACGTGTCGGCCACCCCGGCCGGTACTGAGACAACCGTCAACAAGCTTCAGGCGGCGCCCTGCGCCCGAGCCGAAGCTGAAAGAAAGGCAGACAATGCCAGTAGTAACCATGCGCCAGCTGCTCGACAGCGGCGTCCACTTCGGTCACCAGACCCGCCGCTGGAACCCGAAGATGAAGCGCTTCATCTTCACCGAGCGCAACGGCATCTACATCATCGATCTCCAGCAGTCGCTGGGCTACATCGACCGCGCGCACGAGTTCGTCAAGGCCACTGTCGCCCACGGCGGAACCGTCCTCTTCGTCGGCACGAAGAAGCAGGCCCAGGAAGCGATCGCCGACCAGGCGACCCGCGTGGGCCAGCCCTACGTGAACCAGCGCTGGCTCGGTGGAATGCTCACCAACTTCCAGACGGTCTCCAAGCGCATCCAGCGCATGAAGGAACTCGAAGAGATCGACTTCGACGACGTCGCCGGCTCGGGCCACACCAAGAAGGAACTCCTGCTCCTCAAGCGTGAGCTCACCAAGCTGCAGAGCAACCTCGGCGGTATCCGCAACCTGACCAAGGCCCCCTCGGTCGTCTGGGTTGTCGACACCAAGAAGGAACACCTCGCCATCGACGAGGCCAAGAAGCTCAACATCCCCGTTGTCGCCATCCTCGACACCAACTGCGATCCCGACGAGGTCGACTTCCCGATCCCGGGCAACGATGACGCGATCCGCGCCGTCAACCTCCTCACCCGCGTGATCGCGGACGCCGTGGCCGAAGGCCTCATCGCCCGTCACAACCGCTCCGGCAACAACGACTCCGCGGTTGCGGACGAGCCCATGGCCGAGTGGGAGCGCGAACTGCTCGAGGGCAACGCCGATGCTCCGGCAGCCGAGGAAGCCGCAGCACCCGAGGCCGGGACCGCCGCCCCCGAGGCAGCAGCCCCCGCCGCCGACGAAGCCCCTGCAGGCCTGCAGGCGCCGATCGCCGAGGAAGTCCCCGAAGCAGTGGCTCCCGTCACCGAAGCCGCAGCAGACGACACCAAGTAGTTCCCGTTGCGTAAGGGGTGTGGGTCGAACCACGCCCCTTACGCATGTTCCGCAGGTGTTCACCGCGTGACGCCTGCGCCGCGGGCTGCGGTCCGCGGATGCTCTTCGTAGATCCACTTCAACTTAGGAGTTCGTATGGCAAATTTCACTGCCGCTGACATCAAGGCCCTGCGCGAGCGCACGGGCGCAGGCATGATGGACGTCAAGAAGGCACTCGACGAAGCCAACGGCGACGCCGACAAGGCCCTGGAACTGATCCGCATCAAGGGCCTCAAGGGCGCGACCAAGCGTGAAGGCCGCTCGACCGCGGAGGGCCTCGTCGCCGCCCGTGTCGAAGGCAACGTCGGCGTCATGGTCGAGGTCAACTGCGAGACCGACTTCGTGGCCAAGGCCGCTCCCTTCATCGAGTTCTCCAACAAGGTGCTCGCCGCGGCCATCGAGTCCGGTGCCACCGACGTCGAGACCCTCCTGGCGTTCGAGCTCGAGGGCAAGCCCGTCTCCGAGCACGTCATCGAAGCAGGCGCGCTGCTCGGCGAGAAGGTCGACGTCCGCCGCATCGCACGCGTCGAGGGCCAGATCGTCGACGCCTACCTGCACAAGACGTCCAAGGACCTCCCCGCACAGGTCGGCGTGCTCTTCGCCGTCGAAGGCTCCGGGAACGGTGCCGTCGAGGCCGCTCACGACGTCGCCGTCCACATCGCCGCATACTCGCCCACGTACCTGACCCGTGAGGACGTCCCGGCCGAGCTCGTCGAGTCGGAGCGCCGCATCGCCGACGAGACCGCACGCGCCGAGGGCAAGCCCGAGCAGGCACTCGCGAAGATCGTCGAAGGACGCCTCACCGGCTTCTTCAAGGAGGGTGTCCTGGTCGACCAGGCATTCGCGAAGGACGCGAAGAAGTCCGTCGCCACGGTCCTCTCCGACGCCGGCGCCAAGGCCACGGCCTTCGCACGGTTCCGCGTCGGAGCCTAGGCCCCGGCCAGTCAGCACGAAGGTGAAGGGCGGCCGCCATCGAGGTGGCCGCCCTTTCCTGCGCCCGGGAGGCGCACCGTATCCTGTAACGGGTCCGGAGACATCCCAACCCCCTGCACCACCAGCCGTCCGACCAGGAACGGCCAGTTCTATGCCCGGGAGGCATTCCATGGACACCACTTCCACAACTCCGAAGGGCGGCACCACGGGCCGGCGCCGGGTCCTCCTCAAGCTCTCCGGCGAGGTGTTCGGCGGCGGCAAGCTGGGCGTCGATCCCGAGACGGTCCGGTCGGTCTCGAAGCAGATCGCCGCGACGGTCGGTGACGTCGAGGTGGCGATCGTCGTCGGTGGCGGCAACTTCTTCCGCGGCGCCGAACTCTCCCAGAGCGGCATGGATCGCTCGCGTGCCGACTACATGGGCATGCTCGGCACCGTGATGAACTGCCTGGCCCTGCAGGACTTCCTCGAGCAGGCCGGCGTCGAGACGCGGGTGCAGAGCGCCATCACGATGGGCCAGGTCGCCGAGGCGTACATCCCGCGCCGCGCCATCCGCCACCTCGAGAAGGGCCGCGTGGTCATCTTCGGTGCCGGTGCCGGCCTGCCGTACTTCTCCACCGATACCGTCGCCGCCCAGCGCGCCCTGGAGGTGCACGCGGACGAGGTCCTCATGGCCAAGAGCGGCGTGGACGGCGTCTACACGGCCGATCCCCACAAGGATCCGACGGCCGAGAAGCTCGACACACTGTCCTACGACGAGGCCCTGCGCCGGGACATCCGCGTCATGGACCAGACGGCGATGACCATGTGCAAGGACAACAACCTGACCATGGTGGTGTTCGGCATGGAGGGCGAGGGCAACGTCACCCGCGCCATCCGCGGCGAGAAGCTCGGCACCATCGTCACCGCATAGCCGTTCGGTGCAGGCGGGGCAACGCCGCGCCGCCTGCACCGGGATGCCGCACGCCCTTGAACTAGGATTGACCACTGGAACGGTTGCCGGGCAGCCGACCGCAGAGCGAAGGAGACATTGTGATCGAAGAGACCTTGCTGGAAGCCACCGACAAGATGGACAAGGCCGTGGAGGTTGCCAAGGAAGATTTCGCCACGGTCCGCACCGGCCGTGCCAACGCCTCGCTGTTCTCCAAGGTGGTGGTGATGTACTACGGTGCTCCCACCCCGCTGCAGCAACTGGCGTCCTTCCAGAACCCGGAAGCGCGCACGCTGCTCATCACCCCGTTCGACCGCAGTGTCCTGAACGACATCGAGCGGGCCCTCCGCGACTCCGACCTCGGCGCCAACCCGTCCAACGACGGCAACGTGATCCGCGTGGTCCTGCCCGAGCTCACGCAGGAGCGGCGCAAGGAGTACGTGAAGCTGGTGAAGACGAAGGCGGAGGACGCCAAGATCTCGATCCGCAACATCCGCCGCAAGGCGAAGGACGGCATCGACAAGGCGGTCAAGGACGGCGACTCCGGGGAGGACGAGGGCTCGCGCGCGGAGAAGGAACTGGATGCGCTGACGAAGTCCCGCGTGGACCTCGTCGACGAGCTGCTGAAGCGCAAGGAAGCCGAGCTGCTCGAGGTCTGATGGCAGCCCACGATCGTCCTGGCGCGGGTACGGGGCACCACCCCCGGCCCGACGCCGGGACAGACGACGCACACGCCGTCGTCGCCGGCGGTACGGAGCCGACGGCGGCGCAGCAGGCCGCAGCCGTCGCTGGCACGGCTTCAGGTACCGCGCCCGCATCCGGAGGACGACCGGGGTTCCGTTTCGGGCCGTCCTCCGGCCACGGACTGTTCCGGCGGCGCCGGCCCATCAGGGAACCGGGCAAGCCGTCGCGAGCGGGGAGGAACCTGCCGGCCGCCATCGGCGTCGGCGCCGGTCTCCTGATTCCCGTCCTGGCCGGACTCTTCTTCTTCCCGATCGTCTTCGTGGGCATCGTCACCGTGTTCGGCGCCTTCGGTGTCTGGGAGATCTGCAGGGCGCTGGCGCTGCGGCGGATCCGGGTGCCTCTCGTGCCCACCATGGCCGGCACGCTGGTACTGCCGTTCTCCGCCTATCTCGGCGGCGCGGAGGGACTCGCCGCCGCCGCCGTGTTCTCCGTCCTCGGGCTCTTCCTGTGGCGTGCCTTCGATCCCGCGCCCGACGCCGCGAAGAGCCTCATGGCCGGGACCTTCGCGGTGCTGTGGGTGCCCTTCATGCTGAGCTTCGCGATGCTGCTGATGCGCGCCGAGGGCGGGTCCCTCGTGATCGCGACACTGCTGCTGCTCGTGGTGGCCAATGACACGTTCGGTTACCTGATCGGGGCTTTCTTCGGCAAGCACGCCATGGCTCCGAAGATCAGCCCGAAGAAATCGTGGGAGGGCTTCGGCGGATCGATCGGCGGCGCGCTCGTCGTCGGCGGTCTCTGCGCCGTCCTCCTCATGGGGCAGCCGCTGTGGATCGGGCTGGTGCTCGCCGTGGCGATCGTGGCCTCGGCCACGGCCGGGGACCTGGCGGAATCGATGATCAAGCGCGAGCTCGGCGTCAAGGACATGGGCACCATCCTCCCGGGGCACGGCGGCGTGATGGACCGCCTGGATTCGATCGTCCTGGCCTCCCCGATGGCGTACCTGCTGTCCGCTACATTGGTACCGGGGTTGCTGTAACCGCAGGTCAGCGGCGTAATCCTGGAGCCCAGCGGCTCCCGCACGGTCTCATGAGGGTTTCAGCGAAAAGGACTTAAGACAATGGACGTGGCTCGCCCGGGCAGTTCTCCCTTCGCGCGCGTCGGACGCCGGGAGTTCGGCTACAACACGCGCCAGGTCGACCGCTTCCTCACGAAGGCCCGCCGGCACTACAACGCGGAGGACCCGGCCAGGGACACCATCACCAGCAACGACGTCCGGGCCATGGCCTTCGACCCCGTGAAGGGCGGATACGAGCCGCAGGCGGTGGACGCCGCACTGGACCGGCTCGAGGACGTCTTCGCCCAGCGGGAGCGCGACCACCTGATCGCGACGAAGGGGGAGGACGCGTGGCTCCGGCAGATCGGCCGCACCGCGGCGGTCCTCCGGGGCCGGCTCCACCGGCCGGCGGGAGAACGCTTCCGCCGTCCGACGAAGAAGAACAGCCCGAGCTACGACGTCGGGGACGTCGACCGGCTGTGCGATGAACTCCTGCGCTATCTCGAGCAGGACATGCCGATGAGCGTCGACGTGGTGCGCCGCGCCGTGTTCCGGGAAGTGCGGGGAGCCGACGGCTACGAGGAGAACCAGGTGGACGTCTTCCTGGACCGGGTCGTCGAACTCATGGCCGGTATCGACTGATGCGCTGAGGCTCCTGCCGGTCCCGTGACCGCTCGGCTGTAGATCGCGGGACCGCCCCGGGTTCCGTGCAGTGCGCCGGTTCAGGACGCCTCAGGCGTGTGCAGCCGTGCGAGCACACGCGACGCCGAGGCAGGACGCCGTCCCGCCGTCGCTCGTGACACGAGCACCATCGTGACGAATGCCGTCGGCACGGTCCAGAGCGCAGGCTGGCCCAGCCAGACCCATGTCTCGCCCGCGCCCGGTCCGAGCAGCGCCGTGGCCGTGATCGCCCCGCCGCACAGCACGCCACCGGCGAGCATTCCCGCAACAGCCCCGGCGTCCGTCAGCCCGCGCCACCAGATCCCGAGCAGCAGCAGCGGGCAGATGGTGGAGGCGGTGAAGGCGAAGACGGACCCGACGCTGCCGGCCAGGGCGAGGCTGTCGGTCAGCAGGGCGACCACGAGCGGGACGAGCGCCGACAGGAGAGCGGCGCGGCGGAAGCCCAGCACGCTGCCGTGGAAGAACTCCTGGCTCACCACCCCTGCGAGTGACACCACGAGGCCGCTCGTCGTCGAGAGGAACGCCGCGAAGGCGCCCGCGGTCACCAGTGCGGAGAGCACATCACCGGTGGCGCCGTCGAAGATCCGCCCGGGCAGCAGGAGGACGGTGGCATCGGCGGCTCCCTCCGCCGCGAGTTCGGGCGTATGGATGCGTCCGAGGATCCCGTAGACCGTGGGGAACAGGTAGAACACGGAGAGCAGGCCGAGGACGATCACCGTCGTCCTGCGCGCCGACGCGCCGTCCGGGTTGGTGTAGAAGCGGACGAGGACGTGCGGAAGGCCGAGCGTCCCGAACAGGAGGGCGATCACGAGCGAGATGGTGCCGTAGAGGGATGCGTCCGCGGCGGTGTCGAGATCGGCGGTGAACGCGCTGCCGCCTGCCGTGACGGAGCGTCCGTCCGCCCCGAGCCGGAAGAGGATGAAGGCCACCGGGACCGCGAGGGCCGTCAGCTTCAGCCAGTACTGGAAGGCCTGTACGAAGGTGATGGAGCGCATGCCTCCCGTCACGACACTCAGGCACACCACGACGACGACGGCGACCGGACCGACCCAGGGCGGCAGGCCCGTGGTGATGCTCACCGTCAGGGCCGCTCCGTGCAGCTGCGGCACGATGTACAACCAGCCGACGACGACGACGAGCATGCTGGTCACGCGGCGCACGAGCAGCGAATCGAGCCTCGCCTGCGCGAAATCGGGGATGGTGTACGCCCCTGACCGGCGCAGGGGCGCGGCGACGAAGAGCAGGAGCATGAGGTAGCCGGAGGTGTAGCCGATGGGGAACCAGAGGGCGTCGACGCCGGAGATGAGGATCAGGCCGGCAACGCCGAGGAAGCTCGCCGCGGACAGGTACTCACCGCCGATCGCGGAGGCGTTCCACCACGGGCGGACCGTCCGGGATGCGACGTAGAAGTCACCGGTGGTCCGCGAGATCCGCAGGCCGTAGATGCCGATGAGCACCGTGCTGAGCGCCACGAAGGCCAGGGCCGTGTAGCCGACGGCCGGGCTCAGTTGCAGGGTCCCGCTGTCCAGGGCGTCAGTCATCGTCGACGAGGTCCTGGAAGCGCCGCTCGTTGCGGGAGGCGCTGCGCACGTACAGGACGGCGCAGCCGATCACGAGGGGATAGATCCCGAGGCCGAGGAGCAGCCACGGGATGGGCACGGTCAGGATGGTCACCCGGTTGATGTCGGGGAACACCGCGAGCAGCACGGGGATGCCGATGAGGATGACGAGGAAGCCGCCCGCCACCACGAGTGCCAGGCGCAGCTGCGACCGGATCAGCGAGGCGACGAACAGCTGGCCGACCTCGGACTGCTCGGCCATCTCCCGGGCCACAGGGAAGGATGCGCCGGTGGCGCGGGCGGCGGTCCTCGGCGCGGTCACGCGGACGCGGCGCGGAACCTGAGGGTCCTGCTGGATCATCGCGACGCCCGCGGCCGGGCGGCGGCGGCTGGTGGGAGATGCACGGGGTCGTCAGTGGCTCGGGCGCAGGCGCGTGGCCTCGAGCTTCTCCCGGACGTCCGGCAGGTGCCGTCGGCTGACCGGCAGTTCCGCGTCCCCGACGAACAGGCTCGCACGGCCGGCACCCATGCGGACCTTCCGGACCTGGTCCATGGCGACGAGGTAGGAGCGGTGCGTGCGGAGGAACCCGGCCTCGGCCCACTGCCGCTCGAGGTCGTTGAGCGGGATGCGGATGAGGTAGCTCGCCTCCGCGGTGTGCAGGCGTGCGTAGTCGCCCTGGGCCTGGACGTACCGGACGTCGTCGCGGCGGATCATCCTGCTCACCCCGCCCTGGTCCACCGTGATGACCTCGGGCGCCGCCGTCGAGCCTTCCATCAGTTCGCAGACCCGGCGGACGGATTCGGCCAGGCGTTCGGTGCGCACGGGCTTCAGGAGGTAGTCGACGGCGCGGAGGTCGAACGCCTCCAGGGCGCGGTCCTCGTCCGCGGTCACGAACACGACGGCGGGCGGACGGCTGAAGCGGGAGATCACCCGGGCGATGTCCAGCCCGGAGAGGGACGGCATGTGGATGTCGAGGAACAGTGCGTCGACGCTGTGCTGCTCGAGGGCCCTGAGCGCCTCCGCGCCGCTCGACGCGCGGTGGATCGTCCCGATCCGGGCGTCCTTGCCGAGGAGGAATGCCAGTTCCTCGACGGCGGGGAGCTCATCGTCGGCGATGATGACATTGACCATGGACCCTAGGTTACGCGCCTCACGCCCGGTGGTCGGGCTGCGACTTCGGCACGCGCATGGTGATGAGGGTGCCGGCGCCGGGGGCCGTGTCGATGATGAGGCCGTGGTCGTCGCCGTACACCTGCCGCAACCGCGAATCGACGTTCCGCAGGCCCACGTGGACGCCCTCCGTATGCCCCGCGAGCACGGACCGGAGGTGGTCCGGCTCGATCCCGACGCCGTCGTCCTCGATGGTCACCTCCGCGAAGGACCCGACGTCGTGCGCCGTGATGGTGATGTGCCCGACGCCGTCCTTCGAATCCAGGCCGTGGCGCACGGCGTTCTCGACGAGGGGCTGGAGGCTGAGGAACGGGATGACCGTGCTCAGCACCTCCGGGCCGATCTCCAGGCTGACCGTGAGCCTGTCACCGAAGCGGGCGCGTTCGAGCAGGAGGTAGCGGTCGATGCTGCGCAGTTCCTCGGCCACGGTGGTGAAGTCGCCGTGGCGACGGAAGGAGTACCGCGTGAAGTCGGCGAACTCGACCACCAGTTCACGTGCCCGCTGGGGATCGGTGTTGATGAAGGAGGCGATGGCATTGAGGGAGTTGTAGATGAAGTGCGGGCTGATCTGCGCACGCAGGGCCCGCAGCTCGGCCTCGGCGAGGAGGCGCCGGGACGAATCGAGTTCCGCGAGTTCCACCTGGGTGGACACCCACCCGGCGAGCTCGTTGGTGGCGCGCACGAGGCCTGCGTTGACGTCACCGGCGAAGGCCCCCACGGTGCCGACCACGCGGTCGTCCACACGGACCGGGGAGAGGACGAGTTCGCCCAGCTCCGTCAGGCCGGCCGCGTCCAGGCTCTGACGGCGGAAGATCTGGGTCCGGCCGCTCCCGAGGACCTGCCGGACGAGCGGCATCACGTCCGGCGGCGTCCCCCGCCCGCCGTCCCATGCGAGCACGCCGGCGTCGTCGCTGATCATGAGGACGTCGCACCGCAGGAGGCCCCGCAGGTGCCGGCTGGCCCTGGATGCGCCAGAGGGCGTCAAGCCCTCCCGCAGGTATTCGGAGGCCAGCGCCGCCGTATGGAGGGTCGCGTACGTGGCGCGGTCGGCGTCGGACCCTAGGTCCCGGTAGGAGCGCGAGAGGCGGAAGCCGAGCGAGGCGACGACCGCGAGGGTGATCACGGCGACGGCGCACACCAGGGCGGTGTCGACGGCGGCGCTGAACATTGCTCCAGAGTAGCGTCCGCGGAGCGGCGTCCAGCGCGTGCCGTTCGTCGCTCCGGCCGACCGTTCAGCGCAGCGTCCTGCTCACTCACCGACATGCGGGGCCGTGCTGCTGGTCGGGGCCACCGCCGTACCCCAGAGTGATGACAGTCACACCGACGTGCCTTCCTGCGCGGCGTTCGATGCCGCGACCAGCGGCTGGGGTGACGTCCCGACCAAAGGAGGAACAATGGGTTCGCACCCAGTAGAGCCGGCAGCCGGCTCCGGTGCTGCCGTCGACTTCACCGAAGTCCAGCAGACCGAGCAGTTCAAGGAGCTGCGGAAGCGCCACCGCAGCTTCGTCTTCCCCATGGCAGTGTTCTTCCTGCTCTGGTACTTCGCCTACGTGCTGCTCGCCGACTACGCGCACGACTTCATGGCCACGCCGGTGATCGGCAACGTCAACATCGGCATCGTCCTCGGGCTGCTGCAGTTCGTCAGCACCTTCGCCATCACCATGTGGTACGTCAGCTACGCCAACAGGCGCCTCGATCCCATCGCCGCGAACCTGCGCCACGAGCTCGAGGAAGCGGCCCCCGAAGTATTCATCGACCCCGCAGGCGGAAAGAAATGATCTCCATCACCAGCGCGGGCGTCCGCCTGCCGCTCCAGACCGCCGAGGCCACCACGGTCGGCTCGCCGGCCCTCAACATCACGATCTTCGGCCTGTTCGTCGCGATCACCCTCGTGATCGTGCTCCGCGCCAGCCGCAACAACAAGACGGCGGCCGACTACTACGCCGCCGGCCGCTCGTTCACCGGCGGTCAGAACGGTACCGCCATCGCGGGGGACTACCTCTCGGCGGCATCCTTCCTCGGCATCGTCGGCGCGATCGCCATCAACGGGTACGACGGCTTCCTCTACTCGATCGGGTTCCTCGTCGCCTGGCTCGTGGCGCTGCTCCTGGTCGCCGAACTGCTGCGCAACACCGGCAAGTTCACGATGGCTGACGTCCTCTCCTTCCGGCTGAAGCAGCGTCCGGTCCGCATCGCCGCCGCCATCACCACGCTGGCGGTCTGCTTCTTCTACCTGCTCGCGCAGATGGCGGGAGCGGGCGGGCTCGTCTCGCTCCTGCTCGGCATCAACGACCGCCTCGGCCAGTCCGTGGTCATCACGGTGGTCGGCGTGCTGATGATCATGTATGTACTGATCGGTGGCATGAAGGGCACCACCTGGGTGCAGATCATCAAGGCCTGCCTGCTGATCGCCGGCGCGTTCATCATGACCGTCTGGGTGCTCGCGCTGCATGGCTTCAACCTCTCGACGCTGCTGGGCAAGGCGATCGAGACCTCGGGCAACGAGGCGATCACGAGCCCGGGCCTGCAGTACGGCCTGAGTGCCATCACGCGCCTGGACTTCCTGTCGCTGGCACTCGCCCTCGTCCTCGGAACGGCGGCGCTGCCGCACGTGCTGATGCGCTTCTACACCGTCCCCACCGCCAAGGAAGCCCGGCGCTCCGTGGTCTGGGCCATCTGGCTCATCGGTGCGTTCTACCTCTTCACCCTCGTACTCGGCTACGGCGCCAGTGCGCTGATCGGTTCGGAGCGCATCCTGGCGGCACCCGGAGGAGTCAACTCGGCCGCGCCGCTGCTGGCCTTCGAGCTGGGTGGATCCATCCTCCTCGGCCTGATCTCCGCAGTCGCGTTCGCCACGATCCTCGCGGTCGTCGCGGGCCTGACCATCACGGCCGCAGCCTCGTTCGCCCACGACATCTACGCGAGCGTCATCCGCAAGGGCAAGGTCGATCCGGACGGTGAGGTGAAGGTCGCGCGTCGCACCGTCGTCGTCATCGGCCTGCTGTCGATCCTCGGCGGCATCGGCGCGCAGGGCCAGAACGTCGCGTTCCTCGTGGCGCTCGCCTTCGCCGTGGCGGCAAGCGCCAACCTGCCGACCATCCTCTACTCGCTCTTCTGGCGGAAGTTCAACACCCAGGGCGCCGTCTGGAGCATGTACGGCGGCCTCGGCTCGGCCATCCTGCTGATCGCGCTCTCGCCCGTCGTCTCCGGCACGGAGAAGTCGATGATCCAGGGCGCCGACTTCTCGGTGTTCCCGCTCAGCAACCCGGGCATCGTCTCGATCCCGCTCGCGTTCTTCCTCGGATGGCTGGGCACCGTGCTCTCCCGCACCCAGGAGGATCCGATGAAGCAGGCCGAGATGGAGGTGCGCTCGCTCACCGGCGTCGGCGCCGAGAAGGCGACCGACCACTGACGTAGTCCCCGCAGCACCGAGACAGGCCGTTCCACCGCATGGTGGGGCGGCCTGTGTCGTGTGCGCTTCGTGGGGGAGGGGTCAGGCCTGCGCCGCGAGGAGCCGGAGGACGTCGGCAAGGGCGGACGGCATGCTCACGTCCGGGTCGTACAGCCACTGCAGCTGGATGCCGTCGAAGACGCCGATGATCAGGCGGGCGGCAGCCTCCGGTGCTATGTCCCTGCGGATCTCGCCCCGGGCCTGGGCGTCGGCGATGTCCTGTCCGACCGTCCGGAGGAGCCAGGAGTAACGGTTGCGGAAGTAGTCGTGGGCGGCGTGGTCCGGCCGTGTCGCGGTTGCGGAGGCCACCGCGAAGAGCGACGTCAGGCCCGGATGCCGCTCGTTGTGCTCCGCGATGGCCGGGAAGTCCGCGAGGGAACCGGGTGCCCCGCCGTGCCGTGCGCTGTTCTGCTCGTCGCGGTCCGCCAGGACCGCCGTCAGCAGGTCCTGCTTCCCGCTGAAGTAGTGGAACAGGGTCGCTTCCTTGATGCCTGCCCGCTCCGCCACGAGCTTGAGCGTGGTGCCCTCGAACCCCTCGGAGGCGAAGACCTCCGCGGCGATCCTCAGGAGGTCGCGCCGTCGCTCGACGCCCTTGGCGTAGCTGCCCTGCGGCTTCGTGCCCATGCATCGAGTGTAGGGCGGCGGTCAACTGCCGGTACACAAACCCAGTGGCACTCGGTTTTGTGTACCCTGACTCACATCAGTTCCCCGTTACGAAGGAGTAATCATGGGCAAGCGATCCGGAGGATAGAACCCGGCAGGGGGGCAGACCGTGTCCAACGGGGACTTCACCGCGTTCCCCGACCCGATCGGCAGGGCATCGACGCCGACGCGGCACGCGAGGCGGGATTCACCCCGGTGGCGACGCCGGCCGAGGCGGACATCGCCGTCGTCCGGCTGGCGGATCCGCGCGGGGGAGCGGACCTGACGGACCTCGACTTCAGCGGGGACGAGGGGGACTACCAGGCGCTGGTCGCGGCGTCGGACGCCGGTATCCCGACGATCGCCGTGCCGAACCTGGCGCGGCCCCTGATCCTGGGCGACGTCGTCGAGCATGCGGATGCCGTCCTCGCGGACTACGGGGTCTCCGACCGCGTCCTGCTGGATGTGCTGCGGGGCAAGGGAGCGCCGGGCGGCCGGCTGCCCTTCGAACTGCCGTCGTCCATGGCCGAGGTCGAGGCCCAGTTGCCCGACCTTCCCGATGACACGGCGGCGCCGCTGTTCCCGGCAGGGTTCGGGCTGGCCTACGGGCGAAGCGGCAACTGACCGGAGCGGCATCCTGGCCGGGAGGTCAGGATGCCGGCCGCGGTCCGCGCGAGAGCAGCGGCTCCACCCGGAACGGGATGAGCTCGCCCATGGCGAGGGAGGTGTCGCAGCGCTCGACGCCGTCGCAGCTGAGGATCTTGCCGTTGATGCGGAAGAGGTCCTCGGCGTCGACGGCGACCACCCGCACCAGGATGTCCGCCTGGCCGGTCAGGCCGAAGGCCTCGATGACCTCGGGTACCGCGGCGATGCTGTGCGTGATCGCCGCCAGCTTCTGCTGCTGCACGTGCACGTGGATGAAGGCGGTCAGCGGGTAGCCGAGCGAGACCGTGTTGATGCGCCGCTCGAAGGAGAGGAAGACCGCTTTCTTCTCGAGCTGCGCCATCCTCGCCTGCACCGTGTTCCGTGACAGCCCCAGCTTCTGCGCGAGCGCGACGACGGTGCGCCGGGGGTCCTTCGCCAGGGCCAGCAGCAGGCGCGTGTCGGTGAGGTCGAGGGGTTGCATAGTGCGCAACGCTAACACGGCCCCTCGCGCCCAGATAGTGCAATCTGCTCAGTCGAGAACAGAACAGTTGTGCCATCTGACCCCTGTGAGTAGGGTCACACTCACTCCGGGTAAAGGCGCCCGGGGCTCCTCCTGGCGGCCCGATCGGCCGGTGGAGGGGTGTCTGCGAGTACGAAGGTTGCGTGCAATGACCCAGGACGGCGACCAGCCAGGATCGGGACCGACCGGACGCGGCGACGACGGAGCGGAGAGCGGGACGGTCTACCCCGGCCCCGCCCGTGCCGGCGGGGATCGCCTCGTCCAGCTCATCGACCACCATGGGGTCCGTCATCCGCACGGACACTACGACCAGCTCGTCGCGGATGTCGACGGCGCCGCCCTGCGGAAGCTGTACGAGGACATGGTGGTGGTACGGCGTATCGACGCCGAGGCCACCGCACTGCAGCGCCAGGGCGAACTCGCCCTCTGGCCGCCGCTCCTCGGACAGGAAGCGGCCCAGATCGGTTCCGGTCGTGCCCTCCGCGCCGACGACTTCGTCTTCTCCAGCTACCGCGAGAACGGTGTGGCCTACTGCCGGGGCGTCGACCTGACCGACATCCTGCGGGTCTGGCGCGGCAACGCGTCCTCGGGGTGGGACCCCTACTCCATCAACATGGCGACGCCCCAGGTCATCATCGGTGCGCAGACCCTCCACGCCACGGGCTATGCCATGGGCATCATCAACGACGGCGCGGATTCCGTCGCGGTCACCTACTTCGGGGACGGCGCCACCAGCCAGGGGGACGTCAACGAGGCCATGGTCTTCGCCGCGAGCTTCCAGGCGCCGGTGATCTTCTTCTGCCAGAACAACCACTGGGCCATCTCCGAGCCCGTCGGGCTCCAGGCGCATGTCCCGATCGCGCGGCGGGCGCCCGGCTTCGGCATCCCCTCCGTGCGGGTCGACGGCAACGACGTCCTCGCCTGCCTCGCCGTGACGCGCGAGGCCCTCGCACGCGCCCGTTCCGGCGGCGGCCCCACCTTCATCGAAGCCGTGACCTACCGCATGGGCCCGCACACCACTGCGGACGACCCGACCCGCTATCGGGATGCGAACGAGGTCGAGGACTGGACGGCCCGCGATCCGCTCGCCCGGCTCGCCACCCTGCTCGACTCGCTCGGGCTGCTCGGGGCGGAGTACACGGACGCGGTGAAGGCCCGGGCCGATGCTGTCGCCGCCGAGCTGCGCGAGGGCTGCCTCGCCATGGCCGAGCCGGCGCCCGCAGACGTCTTCAGACACGTGTACAGCTCGCCCAACCCGGAGCTCGACCGCCAGCAGGACCACTACGAGCGCTACCTCGCCACCTTCGCCCAGGCTCCCCAGGAAGGATCCCGCTGATGTCCACCATGACCTTCGGCCGTGCGATCAACGCCGGACTGCGCCGCGCCATGGACGAGGATCCCAAGGTGATCCTGATCGGCGAGGACATCGGGAAGCTCGGTGGTGTCTTCCGCATCACGGACGGCCTGCAGAAGGACTTCGGGCCGCACCGCGTCCTCGACAGTCCGCTCGCCGAGGCCGGCATCATGGGGACCGCCGTCGGCATGGCGTACCGCGGATACCGTCCGGTCGTGGAGATCCAGTTCGACGGCTTCATCTACCCGGCCTTCGACCAGATCGTCTGCCAGGTGGCCAAGCTGCACTACCGGACGCAGGGCGCCGTGAAGATGCCGCTCACCATCCGCGTGCCCTTCGGCGGCGGCATCGGTTCCCCGGAGCACCACTCGGAATCACCCGAGGCGTACTTCACCCACACCTCCGGCCTGCGCGTGGTGAGCGTCTCCAACCCGCAGGACGCCTACACGATGATCCAGCAGTCCATAGCCTGCGACGACCCCGTGCTCTACTTCGAACCCAAGCGGCGCTACCACGTCAAGGGCGAGGTCGACGAAGCGCTCGATCCGTGGTCGTCGGACCTGGGTGCCGCGCGCATCGTCACCGAGGGCACCGACGTCACCCTCGTGACCTACGGCCCGCTCGTGCCGACCGCCCGCGACGCCGCGATCGCGGCGTCCGACGAGGGCATCTCGATCGAGGTGATCGACCTCCGGTCCCTCGCCCCGATCGATTTCGCGACGGTCGAGGCGTCCGTCCGGAAGACCGGACGGCTCGTCGTGACGCACGAGGCCGCCCGGGCGGGCGGACTCGGTGCGGAGATCGCTGCCAGCGTCACGGAGCGGTGCTTCGACTACCTTGAGCACGCCCCCGTCCGCGTCACCGGCTTCGACATCCCGTACCCCTACTCCAAGCTCGAGTTCCACCACCTGCCGGACCTCGACAGGATCCTCGACGGCGTGGACCGGGCGATGCGCCGGCCGAACTCCCTGAGCGGACTCGACGTCCCCGGAGCGGCACAGTGACCGCGCCGGGCGTGACCGCCACGCGCATCCGGGAGTTCCGGCTCCCCGACCTCGGTGAAGGCCTGACCGAGTCCGAGATCGTCCGGTGGCACGTCGCCGAGGGGGACACCGTCGAGCTGAACCAGGTGATCGCCGACGTCGAGACCGCCAAGGCCGTCGTGGAGCTGCCGTCACCGTACGCCGGTGTCGTCCTGCGGCTGCACGAGGCCGCGGGCGCCGTCGTCGACGTCGGGGCGCCGATCGTCTCCTTCGAGGTGGCGGAGGAGCCCGACACCGGTCTTCCCGTGCCGCGGCCGGCCGCGGACAGCGGGCATGCTCCCGCGAAGCGCGAACCGAACCTCGTCGGATACGGGGCCGCCGTGGAGAAGGGCGGGCGCCCGCAGCGCCGACACCGTGTGGTGGCCCCATCTGCCGGGTCGCCCGCGCCGTCGCGGAGCGTGCCGCCCGTCGCGGCCCCGAGCACGCCCGTCCCCGTGGCTGTGCCCGTCGCCGCGGCCCTGCCCGTGCAGCACGGCCCCGGCGCGCCGCGGACGGGTGAGAGGCCGCGGTCCACGCCCCCGGTGCGCAAGCTCGCCCGGGACCTCGGCATCACCCTCGACGACCTGACGGGTACCGGACCGGGCTCCCTCATCACGCGCGGGGACGTGCTCGCAGCCCTCGCCGGGACCGCCGGATCCCTGCCGGGCGGACCCGGCACGGCGGTGCTCGATGCCGCGTCGGAGCCGCCGACCGCGTCACCGTCCTCGACGCCGACGACGCCGGCCCAGACACGGACCCCCATCAGGGGCATGCGGAAGCACACGGCGGCCGCCATGGTGGCGAGCGCCTTCACGGCGCCGCACGTGACCGAGTTCCTCACCCTCGACGTCACGCCGACAATGGACCTGCTGGCGGAGCTGAAGGCGAGCCGTGGGTTCGAAGGCACGAGGGTGACGCCGCTGACCATCGTGGCCAAGGCGGTGTGCATCGCCGTCGCCCGCAACCCGACCCTCAACTCCTCCTGGGACGAGGCGGCGCAGGAGATCGTGCAGTACTCGGACGTGAGCCTCGGGATCGCCGCGGCCACGCCGCGCGGCCTGCTCGTACCGAACATCAAGGCCGCGCAGTCCCTTCCCCTGACGGACCTGGCGCGGGCGCTGGCGGCGCTGGCGGAGACCGCCCGTGCAGGGAGGACCCCACCCGCGGATCTCGCGGGCGGGACGATCTCCATCACCAACATCGGCGTGTTCGGCATCGACGCCGGCACCCCCATCCTCAATCCGGGGGAGGCCGCGATCCTGGCCGTGGGAGCAGTACGCACTACGCCGTGGGAGCACCAGGGCGCCGTCGCCCTGCGATCGGTCCTGACGCTCAGCCTGTCCTTCGACCACCGGCTCGTGGACGGCGAGCAGGGCTCGCGCTTCCTGGCCGACGTCGGGACCATCCTCAGGAATCCGGCGATGGTCCTGACGATGGTGTGAGGGGCGTGACCGGCACGCCGTGATCTCAGGGGAAGAGGGCGGCGTATCCTTCGGAGCGCGCGAGGTATGGCTCCCACGGGATCTGGTCGGGATCGGTACCGCCGACCGCGGCCACGAGGCGATCGAGGTAGTAGTCCCAGCCCGGTCCTACGCTCCTGGCCATGGCCGTTCCTGCCGGTCCGTCAGGGACGGTCTGGGTGAATTCCAGAACCGTCCGTCCGTCCGCCTCGCTGAGCTCCAGGGTGTGCTGCCAGGACACGCGGGGACCGGACCCGTCGGCTGAGAAGGGGGCACTGTCGCGGCTGCGCACCCCGAAGTGGCGCGGCGGCTCACAGGCCTGCACGAGGTAGGCCTCCTCGGGTGCGTCGTCGCCTTCGGCGGTCATTCTGAAGACGATCCCGCCGGAGGCCGGGTCCCCGGTCCAGGTGCCGATCCAGCGCTGCATCAGCCGCGGTTCCGTGCAGGCCGCCCAGACGTCGCCGATCGGGGCGGCGAACGAGCGGGTGAAGACGAGCTGTTCCGCGCCGTCGCGCGTCGCCCGGCTGCCGAGCTGGGTGGTGCTCATGCGGTGTCCTCCTGGCGGTGAGGCAGTGCTAGGGCAGTTCGAGGATGAGCTCGCGCACCACGGCCCCGCGGGCGGGTGCGAAGCCCTGCGTCTCGCCGACCTGATGGAAGCCCCACCGCTCGAGGATGCGGATGGAGCTCACGTTGTCGGCGACGGCGCGCGCCCGGATGGGCCGCTGCGTCACCTCGTCGAGGAACTGCCCGACGGCCGCCGTCGTGATGCCCTGTCCCCAGCGGGAGCGGTCGATCCAGTAGCTGATCTCGGGGGTCTCGTCGTCGTGGTAGGCGAGGATGCTGCCCACGACGTCCCCGCCGGAGAGGATGGTGCGCACCGTGATCTTGCTGTTGTTGAGGATGTCCTGCCAGTGGTGGTCGAAGACGCCGCGGTCCGAGGGGTTCTTCGCACCGAAGGCAGCCATGTGGTTGGCGCTGGGGTCCAGCTGGTGCGAGAAGAATTCGTCGAGGTCGGTTGCTTCAACGGGACGTAGCGTGATCACAGCGGTACTTTCAGTCGGTGGAGGGGCCGGGCGGGCAGCGCGGCCGGTGATTCTCGTGGCTTCAGCGTACTAGGCGCCCCGACGTGTCCACGGGGGCGCGCGGCAGGGCGTCACACGGTCAGGGCGGCCCATGCCATGTCCTGCAGCAGTTCCCGCAGAGCTCCGACCTCGCGTCCCGGGCGGGTGCCGTGCGCCGTGTGCGGGGTGGAGTTGATCAGGCCGAACACGGCATGGACCCGGCGCCGCAGCAGGGAACGGTCCGCCTCCGGCAGATATCCGGCGAGCTCGTCCACCCACACCTGCACGTAGCTGCGCTGGAGGGAGCGCACGTTGCGTTCGTCGTCATGCGCCAGGGAACCCAGGTCGCGGTCCTGTACACGGATCACGTCGGCGTTGCTGAGGGCGAACTCCACCTGGAAGCGGATGAGTCCCTTCAGGGCCGCTTCAGGGGAGGACGCCTCCTCCGCGACCTCCCTGCCGCCCTCGAGCAGGTCCTCGCTCACTCCCGTGAGCAGCGCGGAGAGGACCGAGGGCTTGCCGGTGAAGTGCCTGTACACGGCCGGGCCGCTCACGCCCGCGGCAGCCCCGAGGTCCTCGATGGACACCCCGTTGTAGCCGCGCTCCGCGAACAGGTGGGCGGCGGCATCGAGCAGTGCGGCGCGGCGGGTGGCCTTCGCGATGCTTCGACCGGTCACGCGGTCTTCGGTGGGCAGGCGCTCCATGCAGGTCCTTGTCGTCCGCCGGGGAAATTCGTCCCCTCATTCTGATGGACATCCAGGTTAATGACCACTAACCTGAATTCGGTTAGCGCCTGCTAACTGAAGGATGCTCGAGGAAGTAGTCGATGGAGACTCTGACATCGAAGGTCGATCCGCTCTCGCCGGCGTTCAGGGCGAACGAGGCGGCGCAGTCCGAGCTCGTCGACGAGCTCCGCCGCCGGCTCGCGACCGCAGCGCTGGGCGGCCCGGAACACTCCCGCCAGCGGCATGTCGCCCGCGGGAAGCTGCTTCCCCGGGAGCGCATCGACCAGCTCCTCGACGACGGCAGTCCCTTCCTCGAGATCGCGCCCCTGGCAGCGAACGGGATGTACGACGACGAGTGCCCGGGCGCCGGCGTGATCGCCGGAATCGGGCTGGTCCACGGCCGCCATGTCCTCGTGATCTCCAACGACGCCACCGTCAAGGGCGGCACGTACTACCCCCTGACGGTGAAGAAGCACCTCCGCGCCCAGGAGATCGCCCTCGAGAACCAGCTACCGTGCGTGTACCTCGTCGACTCCGGCGGAGCCTTCCTCCCGCGGCAGGACGACGTCTTCCCGGACCGCAACCACTTCGGCCGCATCTTCTTCAACCAGGCGACGATGTCGGCGCGGAAGATCCCGCAGATCGCCGCCGTCCTGGGCAGCTGCACCGCCGGCGGGGCGTACGTGCCCGCCATGAGCGACGAGACGGTGATCGTCCGCAACCAGGGCACCATCTTCCTGGGCGGCCCCCCGCTCGTGAAGGCCGCGATCGGGGAGGTCGTCACCGCGGAGGAGCTCGGCGGCGGCGACGTCCACTCCCGCACCTCCGGTGTCACCGACCACCTCGCGGAGAACGACCAGCACGCGCTCGAGATCGTGCGCGACATCATCTCCACGCTGCCGCCCGCGACGGCGGAGCCGCATGCGGCGGCCGTTCGGGAGGAGGCACGGGAGCCGGTCGTGGCCCAGGACGAGCTGTACGGCGCGGTGCCCACGGACGTGAACGCGTCCTACGACGCCCGCGAGGTCATCGCCCGGATCGTGGACGGCTCGCTCTTCCACGAGTTCAAGCGTGAGTACGGGGCCACCCTCGTGACGGGCTTCGCGACCATCCACGGCCACCGCGTCGGGATCGTGGCCAACAACGGGGTGCTCTTCAGCGAGTCCGCGCTGAAGGGTGCCCACTTCATCGAGCTCTGCGACCAGCGAGGCATTCCGCTGGTGTTCCTCCAGAACCTGTCCGGCTTCATGGTCGGCAAGGACTACGAGGCCGGCGGCATCGCGAAGAACGGGGCCAAGATGGTCACCGCCGTCGCCACCTGCCGCGTGCCCAAGCTGACCGTCGTGATCGGCGGGTCCTTCGGCGCCGGCAACTACTCCATGTGCGGCCGTGCGTT
This sequence comes from Arthrobacter sp. BC5, assembly GCF_056680255.1. Classification (NCBI taxonomy): domain Bacteria; kingdom Bacillati; phylum Actinomycetota; class Actinomycetes; order Micrococcales; family Micrococcaceae; genus Arthrobacter; species Arthrobacter sp. BC5. The sequence goes on along the minus strand of NZ_CM155273.1, from coordinate 3,656,305 downwards.
CTCCCCGCGCTTCCTGTGGATGTGGCCCGCGAGCCGCATCTCGGTCATGGGAGGCAACCAGGCCTCGGCGGTCCTGGCCACGGTCCGGCGTGACCAGCTCGAGGCGCGCGGAGAGCGATGGTCGCTCGAGGACGAAGAGGCGTTCCGCGTGCCGATCCGCGACCAGTACGAGGCCCAGGGCAACCCCTACTACTCGACGGCCCGCCTGTGGGACGACGGCGTGATCGACCCGGCGGACACCCGGACCGTCCTCGGCCTCGCGCTCGACGTCTGTGCCCGCGCACCGCTGCCCGATACCTCCTTCGGCCTCTTCCGGATGTGACCAGATGACACCACGCACTTCCTCCCCGACCGGCCTCTGGCCCTTCGACACCGTCCTCGTCGCGAACCGCGGGGAGATCGCCTGCCGCGTCCTCCGGTCCGTCCGGGCGCTCGGACTCCGATCGGTGGCCGTCTACAGCGACGCCGACGCCGGTGCGCGCCACGTCCTCGAGGCCGACGTCGCCGTCCGGATCGGCCCGGCCGCACCGTCGGAGAGCTACCTCTCGATTCCCGCCGTCGTCGAGGCCTGCCGCCGCACGGGGGCTGGGGCGGTGCACCCCGGCTACGGCTTCCTCAGCGAGAACGCGGCCTTCGCCGACGCGCTGCGGGACGCCGGGATCGTCTTCATCGGTCCGTCCGTCCACGCGCTCGACGTCATGGGGGACAAGATCCGGTCGAAGAACCACGTGGCCGCCTCCGGTGTCCCCGTGGTGCCCGGCATCGCAGAACCCGGCCTGTCCGACGACGACCTCGTCCGTGCCGCCGTCGAGGTCGGCTTCCCGCTGCTCATCAAGCCGTCCGCGGGCGGCGGCGGCAAGGGCATGCACGCCGTCCACCGGCCGGAGGACCTCTCCGAGGTCCTCGTCACAGCGCGTCGCGTCGCGGCCCGCGCGTTCGGCGACGACACCCTGTTCCTGGAACGCCTCGTTCCACGCCCGCGGCACATCGAGGTGCAGGTGCTCGCCGACACGCACGGCGCGGTGCTCCATCTGGGCGAGCGCGAGTGCTCGCTCCAGCGGCGGCACCAGAAGGTCATCGAGGAGGCGCCGTCGGCCCTGCTCGACGAGGCGACCCGGCGTCGGATCGGCGAGGCCGCGTGCGCCGCGGCCCGCAGCGTGGACTACACCGGCGCGGGAACGGTGGAGTTCCTCGTGTCGGATGCCGCGCCCGACGAGTTCTTCTTCATGGAGATGAACACGCGCCTGCAGGTCGAGCATCCCGTCACGGAACTGGTGACCGGCATCGACCTCGTGGAGTGGCAGATCCGCATCGCCGCGGGTGAGGCGCTGCCGTTCACGCAGGACGACGTCGTGCTGACCGGCCACGCGATCGAGGCACGCGTGTACGCCGAGAACCCGGAATCCGGGTTCCTGCCGTCGAGCGGAAGCATCCGGTCACTCGTGGAGCCGACAGGGGAGGGCATCCGGGTGGACAGCTCCCTCCTGCACGGCGGGACCGTCTCGTCCTCGTACGATCCCCTGCTCGCCAAGGTCATCGCCTGGGGCGCCGATCGCGGGCAGGCGCTCGACCGCCTGGACGCCGCCCTCGCCGGCACCGTGGTGCTGGGCGTCGACACGAACATCGAGTACCTCCGCCTGCTGGTCGCCGACGACGACGTGCGGGCGGCGCGCCTGGACACCACCCTCATCGAGCGGAAGCTGCCCGACTTCGCCTTCCGCCACGTCACCGCGCAGGACCTGGTGCTCGCCGCCGTCCTGCTCGTCGAGGCCGAACCGGTGGCGCCGGGAGGCTCTCCGTGGCACCGCGGGGACGGGTTCCGCCTCGGGACGCCGCGTCCGCGGTCCGTGGTGCTCGAGCACGACGGCGGGACGGCGACAGTCACGCTCCTCCGGGCGGGAGGCAGCTGGGACGCCACGGTCGACGGCGTCACCCTGCCGGTGCGAGTCGACGGGGCAGGCGTGACGATCGACGGCATCCGGTCGAACCGGCAGCATGCCCTCGACGGGGACACGGTCTGGCTGGGCGACACCGGCTGGTCCGCCCGCCTGCGCCGCCCCGGCCGCCGCGAACTGCTCGACGCCGTACTGTCCAGCATCCCGCAGGCGGAGGGGGCAGCGGATCCCCTCGTCCGCAGCCCCATGCCCGGCACCGTCGTGTCCGTGGCGGTCGAGGACGGTGCCACGGTGCAGGCCGGCGACATCCTCGTCGCGGTGGAGGCCATGAAGATGGAGCACCAGCTCACTGCCGCGCTGTCCGGCGTCGTCCGCCTGTCCCTGAAACCGGGAGACCTCGTCAGGGCACAGCAGATCGTCGCAACCATCGAGGCCGCCGGCGGCGGTCCCACCCCCATACCCGGTTCCACGGAAGGGAACGCAGCATGAACTTCGAACTGAACGAGGAGTACCAGAGCCTCGTCGACACCGTCCGCGAGTTCGCCGACGAGGTCGTGGCACCCGTCTCGGCCAGGCACGACGCCGAGCACAGCTTCCCCTACGAGGTGGTCAAGCAGATGGGCGACATGGGCCTGTTCGGGCTCCCGTTCCCCGAGGAGTACGGCGGCATGGGCGGTGACTACTTCGCCCTGTGCCTCGCCCTCGAGCAACTGGCCCGCGTGGACCAGTCCGTGGCCATCACCCTCGAAGCAGGGGTCTCCCTCGGCGCCATGCCGGTCTACCGCTTCGGCACGGAGGAGCAGAAGCAGCAGTGGCTGCCGTCCCTCGCAGCAGGGACGGCCCTCGGCGGGTTCGGCCTCACCGAGTCGGAAGCCGGTTCCGACGCCTCCGGCACGAAGACGACGGCGAAGCTCGAGGACGGGCCCGACGGCGCCGAGTGGGTTATCGACGGCACCAAGGAGTTCATCACGAACTCGGGCACCGACATCACCTCACTGGTCACCGTCACGGCCGTCACGGGCACCTCTCAGCGGCCCGACGGCTCGGTGAAGAAGGAGATCTCCACCATCCTGGTACCTACGGACACCCCGGGCTTCACCGCAGAGAAGGCCTACAACAAGGTGGGCTGGAACGCCTCCGACACGCACCCACTGACACTCCGGGACGTCCGCGTACCCGAATCCAACCTCCTCGGGACGCGCGGGCGCGGCTACGCCAACTTCCTGCAGATCCTCGACGAGGGGCGCATCGCCATCGCGGCGCTCGCCACCGGTGCCGCCCAGGGGTGCGTGGAGCAGTCGATCCGCTACGCCGGGGAGCGCAGGGCGTTCGGCAGCACCATCGGTGCCTACCAGTCCATCCAGTTCAAGATCGCGCGCATGCACGTGCGCGCCCACACGGCCCGCCTGGCGTACTACGACGCCGCGTCGAGGATGCTCGCGGGAAAACCCTTCAAGACGCAGGCGTCGATCGCGAAGCTGGTGGCCGGCGAGGCCGCCATGGACAACGCCCGCGATGCGACCCAGATCTTCGGGGGCTACGGTTTCATCAACGAGTTCGTGGTGTCGCGGCACTACCGGGACTCGAAGATCCTCGAGATCGGCGAGGGGACCACGGAGGTCCAGCTCATGCTGATCGCGCGGGAGCTGGGCCTCTAGCCCGGGCGGGACAGGAACGGCACGGGTAGCAGGCGGACAGGGCGGCGAAGGAGGAGCAGTGATCGACAAAGTGGTGGGCAGTGCGGCGGAGGCCGTGGCGGACATTCCCGACGGTGCGTCCCTCGCCGTCGGCGGATTCGGACTGTGCGGCATCCCGGTGGCCCTGATCGACGCCCTGCACCGGCAGGGCACATCGGAGCTCGAGACGGTGAGCAACAACTGCGGCGTGGACGGCTGGGGGCTCGGCATCCTACTGGCCGACCACCGGATCCGCCGGACGATCAGCTCCTACGTGGGAGAGAACAGGGAGTTCGCCCGCCAGTACCTCTCGGGCGAACTCGAGGTCGAGCTCACGCCGCAGGGCACGCTCGCCGAGAAGCTCCGTGCAGGCGGCGCGGGCATCCCCGCGTTCTACACGACGGCGGGCGTAGGCACGCAGGTCAGCGAGGGCGGCCTGCCCCAGCGGTACGACGCCGACGGCAACGTCGCGCGCGCGTCGAAGGCCAAGGAGGTGCGGTCCTTCGACGGCACCGACTACGTGCTCGAGGAGTCCCTGCGACCGGACTACGCGCTGGTGCACGCCTGGAAGGGCGACCGCCACGGCAACCTCGTCTTCCACGCGACCGCGATGAATTTCAACCCGCTGTGCGCCCAGGCCGGGAGGATCACCATCGCCGAGGTCGAGGAACTCGTGGAGCCGGGAGAGCTCGACCCGGGTGCGATCCATACGCCCGGCATCTTCGTGCAGCGCGTGGTCGTCGCCCCGGACGTCGAGAAGCGCGTCGAGAAGCGGACGGTCGCACTCACCGGCCCCACATCATCCGAAGGAGCCTGACCATGGCACTCACCCGCAACGAGCTCGCCGCGAGGGTGGCGCGGGAGCTGGCGAACGGACAGTACGTGAACCTCGGCATCGGCATGCCCACCCTCATCCCGAACTACATCCCCGACGGCGTCGAGGTGGTGCTGCATTCGGAGAACGGCATCCTCGGGGTCGGCCCGTACCCGGCGGAGGACGCCCTCGACCCGGACCTCATCAATGCCGGCAAGGAGACCGTCACGGCCAATCCGGGAGCCGCCTTCTTCGACTCGGCGTCCTCCTTCGGCATGATCCGCGGCGGCCACGTGGACGTCGCGGTGCTCGGCGCCATGGAGGTCGCGCAGAACGGCGACCTCGCGAACTGGATGGTTCCCGGCAGGATGGTCAAGGGGATGGGTGGGGCCATGGACCTCGTCTTCGGGGCGAAGCGCGTGATCGTCATGATGGAGCACGTGGACCGCTCCGGCCGCCCGAAGATCGTCGAGGCGTGCACCCTCCCGCTGACCGGGAAGGGCTGCGTGGACAGGATCATCACCGACCTCGCCGTGATCGACGTCGGACCGGACGGCCTCGTGCTGCGCGAGACCGCGCCCGGCGTCAGCACGGACGACGTCGTCGCGGCCACGGGAGCGCCGCTGCGGATCGACCTGGGCCGGTCTGCCGCATGAGCGACGCGGCAGCTCCCGGTCGGCGCGTCATCGAGCAGCGCGGGCTGTACGTCGACGAGCTCGAGGTGGGGTCCGTCTACGCGCACCGTCCCGGCCGGACGCTGACGGAAGCCGACAACGTCCTGTTCACCACCCTCACCATGAACACGCAGGCGCTGCACCTCGACGCGGCCTGGTCCGCGGGCCAGCCGTTCGGGCAGCGGCTCGTGAACTCGATGCTGACCCTGGCGACGCTCGTCGGGCAGTCGGTCGCGCAGCTCACGCAGGGCACCATCGTGGCCCAGCTCGGACTCACCGACGTCGCCTTCCCGAAGCCGCTCTTCCACGGGGACACCCTGTACACCCGGACCGAGATCACCGGCATCCGGCCGTCGTCGTCCCGCCCCGGGCAGGGCATCGTGACGATGGTCCACACCGGCCGCAACCAGCACGGTGACATCGTGGCGACAGCGAGCCGCTCGGTGCTCATGTGGTCATCGACGGCATCGCGGGAGCAGCAGGGATGACCGGCCCCGTCCTCGGCCCGGCGCTGCTCTTCTGCCCTGCCGACCGGCCCGAGCGCTACGGAAAGGCCGCCGACCGCGCCGACGCCGTCATCCTCGACCTCGAGGACGCCGTCGCCCCCGGAGCCAAGGAAGCGGCCCGGGCGGCACTGGTCGCCTCCGCACTGGCACCCGAGCGGACCGTGGTGCGGCTCAATCCCGTGCGCACCCCCGACTTCGCGCTCGACTGCGGGGCCGTCCGCCGCAGCGGCTACCGCAGCGTCATGCTCGCCAAGACCGAATCGCCCGACGACGTCGACGCCGTGCGCGCGGCACTCGGGGACGTCGGCGTCATCGCGCTGTGCGAGACCGCGCGGGGCGTCGTGAACGCGGTGGGCATCGCCGCAGCGGACGGTGTCACCGCGCTCATGTGGGGCGCGGAGGACCTCGTGGCGTCCCTCGGAGGAACCTCGAGCCGCGGCCCGGACGGTGCCTACCGTGCGGTGGCGCTCCAGGCGCGCTCGCAGGTCCTCCTCGCCGCGGGAGCCGCGGGGGTCGGAAGCATCGACGCCGTCTACGTGGACATCGCCGACACCCGGGGCCTCGCCGCGGAGGCGGAGGACGCCGTCGCCTCCGGGTTCTCCGCGAAGGCCTGTATCCACCCGGGTCAGGTCCCAGCGATCCGCGCCGCGTTCGCGCCCGGCGAGGACGAAGTAGGGCGCGCCCGTGCACTGCTCGCCGCCGCAGAAGGGGAGGGTGGCGTCTTCGTCCATGAGGGGCGGATGGTCGATGAACCGATCCTCCGCCACGCCCGCAGCGTCCTGGCGAGGGCAGCACGCCGATAGGAGCCGGCCTTGGGGGATGTGGAGAGCCCCGCGATCTTCTCGACCCGCTGCGGGCAAGACGCCGGTTCCTGGACTCATCCGCCCGATGATCACCGAACCGACCGACCGCCGGCTACGGCGGCACGACGGCGTGGCGGAACCCGTACGACTGCGGCCGCGGAGCACCAGGACTGCCCGCCGCTCGCAGGCGGGAGGAGAAGCGCCGGGACTCTGCGGGATACTGGAGCCATGGATCTCAGCAACCCCACCCGGCACCTCCGGCGCGTCTCCATCCTCGGGTCCACAGGCTCCATCGGGACCCAGGCGCTCGAGGTGATCGCCGCCGCCCCGGACCGCTTCAGCGTCGCAGGCCTCAGTGCGGGCGGGCGCAACCTGGAACTCCTCGCGCGGCAGGCCGTCGCCGTCCGGGCACCCGCCGTCGGTGTGGCCTCCGCCTCCGCAGACGAGCTCGAGCGGGCCATCGGCGCTGCGGCCGACGCCGCCGGCATCACCGGATACTCGCCGGAACTCTTCGCGGGCGAGAGCGCCGCGGCGAAGGTCGCAGCCTGGCCCGACGCCGACGTCGTGCTCAACGGCATCACGGGATCGATCGGCCTCGAGCCGACCCTCGCCGCGCTCGCGGCCGGGCACCTGCTCGCACTCGCGAACAAGGAATCGCTGATCGCCGGGGGAGCGCTCGTCCGCGCGGCGGCCGCGCCGGGGCAACTCGTGCCCGTCGATTCCGAGCACTCCGCCATCGCGCAGGCGCTGCGCGGCGGCGCGGCGGATGAGGTGGACCGGCTCGTCCTCACGGCGTCCGGCGGCCCGTTCCGGGGGATGACACGCTCCCAGCTGCAGCACGTCACCCCGGCGCAGGCCCTCGCCCACCCCACCTGGGACATGGGGCGCGTCATCAGCACGAACTCCGCCTCCATGGTCAACAAAGCCCTCGAGGTGATCGAGGCCCACCTCCTCTTCGACGTCCCGCTCGAGCGGATCGACGTCGTCGTGCACCCGCAGTCCGTGATCCACTCGATGGTCCAGTTCGTCGACGGCTCCACACTGGCCCAGGCATCGCCGCCGGACATGCGCCTGCCGATCGCCCTCGGCATCGGCTGGCCGTTCCGGGTGCCCGGTTCGGCGAAAGCCTGCGACTGGACCCGGCCCGCGGAATGGACCTTCGAAGCCCTGGACGAGCAGGCCTTCCCCGCGATCGCCCTCGCCAAGCAGGCCGCGGCCGAGGGCGGCACGCGCATGGCCGTGTTCAACGCGGCGAACGAGGAAGCGGTCGAGGCCTTTCACAGGGGGGCCATAGGCTTTCCTGACATCGTGGACACGGTGTCCGCCGTCGTCGACGAGCAGCGTGCCCTCGAGAGCTCGGGCGCTGCACGCGGCGAGCTCAGCCTGGACGCCGTCCTCGAGGCGGAGCGCTGGGCACGTCGGAGCGCCCGGGTGCGTTGTGGCCTCGGAGAGTTGTTGCCGCAGGATCCGGCAGCCGATCGTGAAGGCCAGAAGGAAAACCCGTGACCGTACTGTTGTTCATCGCCGGAGTGCTCTTCGTCGTCGTGGGGATCGCTGCGTCGATCGCGCTGCACGAAGTGGGCCACCTGGTGCCCGCGAAGCTCTTCAAGGTCCGTGTCACGCAGTACATGGTCGGGTTCGGTCCCACCGTCTGGTCGAGGCGCCGCGGAGAGACCGAGTACGGGCTCAAGGCGATCCCCGCCGGTGGCTACGTCGCGATGGTGGGCATGTTCCCGCCGGCGACGACGGAGGCCGGCGCCGTGCGGCAGTCGAGCACCGGCGTCTTCCAGCAGCTGACCGACGACGCCCGCCAGGCCGCGGCGGAGCAGCTGCTGCCGGGCGACGAGAACCGCGTGTTCTACAAGCTGCCCATCTGGAAGCGGATCATCATCATGCTGGGCGGTCCGCTGATGAACCTCCTGATCGGGACGGTACTGTTCGCCGTCCTCATCATGGGCTTCGGCACCGCCCAGGCGACCACCACCATCGCGTCGGTGTCCGAGTGCGTGGTGCCGGCAAGCCAGCAGGCGGCGACCGGCCAGACGGAATGCGGGGCAGGGGATCCCGCAGCCCCGGCCTTCGAGGCGGGCCTGCTGCCCGGTGACCGCGTGGTCGCGTTCGACGGCCGGGAGGTCACCGGCTGGGACGAGCTGTCCGGGTGGATCAGGGATGCCGCCGGCCGCGAGGTCGCCATCTCCTACATCCGGAACGGCGAGACTCTCGACTCCACGATCACGCCCCTGCTGACGGAGCGGCCCGTCGCCACGGCGGACGGCGCGCCGGAGGTCGACGACGACGGCAACGCGGTGACGCAGGAGGTCGGCTTCATCGGCGTCGGTTCGACGCAGGAGCTCGTGCCCCAACCAGCGAGCGAGGTACTCCCGGCCGTCGGCGATTCCCTCGCCCGCGTCGCCGGAGTGGTGCTGAACCTCCCGCAGCGCGTCGTCGAGGTCGGCCAGGCCGCGTTCTCCGATGCCCCGCGTGACCCCGAGGGGCCCATCAGCGTGGTCGGCGTCGGCCGGATCGCGGGAGAGATCTCCGCCATGGAGGAGGTCCCGGTCGCGTCCCGCGCGGCGACGCTCATCGGACTGGTCGCCGGCGTGAACCTGGCACTCTTCGTGTTCAACCTGATCCCACTCCTGCCTCTCGACGGCGGTCACGTGGCCGGAGCGCTCTGGGAGGGACTCCGGCGCGGTATCGCGCGGCTGTTCAAGCGTCCCGATCCCGGGCCGTTCGACATGGCCAAGCTCCTGCCCCTCACCTATGCGGTGGCGATCCTGCTCATGGGCATGGGAGTCCTGCTGATCTACGCGGACATCGTGAAGCCGGTCGATCTCTTCGGGTAATCGGTTGTAAACCATATTTCAACCAAATATGGTTGAACTATGTTCGTCCTCACGATCGACCAGAAGGGAAGCCGCTCGTCGCAGGACCGCGTTCCTGACCTGCTCGGCCTCCTGGCGCCCATCAGGACGGTGCTGCCCTGGGAGCGCTCCGTCGGCGACGAGGCGCAGGGCGTCGTGGCCGGTGCGAGCGACGTCGTCGACGCCGTCCTGCTCTGCCTCCGTGCCGGCGGCTGGTACGTCGGGATCGGGATCGGTGACGTGGAGCGGCCCTACCCGCCCTCGCCACGGGAAGGCCGCGGTTCTGCCTTCGTCGCTGCCCGTAAGGCCGTCGATCGTGCCAAGAAGACGGGGGACCGTGCGCCCCTGGCCGTCGAGGGGCCCGACGCTCGGGCCGATCTCGCAGCGGAAGCGGAGGGCGTGCTCGCGCTGCTCGGACGGCATGTCCTGGCCCGTTCCGACGCCGAATGGCGCATCCTCGACCTCCTGCAGTTCGGTGAGCGCGGCACGCAGACCTCCGTGGCGCGGACCCTCGGCATCAGCCCCCAGGCCGTGAGCAAGGCGGCGGCCCGGGCAGCCTGGCACGAGGAGCATGCCGTCCGCCCCGCGGCCGCGCGGCTCCTGGCATGGGCGGACGCTGCGACGTAGCCGCCGGCGGGGAGTGACCGGCGAGCAGCCCTCGTGGGGGGTGCCGTGCTGTAGACATGGGGTGCGACGTCAGCTGGGACGTCGGACCGCCGGGAGGGAATCGTATGGACGCACTCTGGATCGCAGTGGCCCTGCTCGTCGCGGGCGGCGTCGGCTCGCCCGTGACCATGCTCGTGCTGCGCCTCGCCCGCTCCGTCGACACCGCGGAACGGCGCCGCGAGGAACTCCCCGAACCGGCGGACCAGCCGCAGCTCGACCTCCCGGCGCCGCCGGCCGAACCGCCCAGGGCGCCGGTGGACGCCCTGCCGCCCGGAGTCCTGCGCGGCGGACTGGTCATCGGGGTCCTCGAGCGCCTCGCCGTGACGGTCGCGATCCTCGGCGGCCAGCCCGTCGCCATCGCCTACGTCGTGGCAGTCAAGGCCCTCGGCCGCTACGCCGAGCTCAAGGAGAGCCCTGCAGCGTCGGAACGCTTCATCATCGGGACCCTGTCCTCGCTGCTCTGGGCCGCCGGCGTCGCCGCGATCATCAAGGTCTACCTCCTGGAAGTCCCGTAGGGTGAAACCCATGAGCATCTTCGCCGTGGAATACGTCTACAACCCCGACCATGAGGACCTCCGCGCCCAGCACCGGCCGGTGCACCGGCAGTGGCTGGAAGGACTGGTCGCGGACGGCCGCGTGCTGGCCTCCGGTCCGTTCGCCGACGGTACCGGAGCCCTCCTGCTGTTCTCCGCCGAGACGGAGGCAGACCTGAACCAGCTGGTGAGCCAGGATCCGTTCGCGCAGGCCGGCGCCATCTCCGCCGTGAAGACCACCGCCTGGGCGCCGGTGATCGGAGCCTTCAGGCACCTCGTGTGACCTGGGTCCCGAGAGGACGGCGGAGCGCCGGACCGGGTGGATAATGAAGACAAGAATCTCAAAGACGTGCGGTCAAGGCCGCCAGCATGGAGGATGTTTTGACCTCGGTCAGCCTAGGAATGCCAGCAGCACCGCCACCCGTCCTCGCACCACGGCGCAAGACCCGCCAGATCAAGGTCGGCTCCGTGGGAGTCGGATCGGATTCGCCGATCAGCATCCAGTCGATGACCACCACGCCCACCACGGACATCAATGCCACGCTCCAGCAGATCGCCGAGCTCACGGCCACCGGCTGCGACATCGTCCGCGTGGCCTGCCCGTCGGCCGATGACGCGGCAGCGCTGCCGATCATCGCGAAGAAGTCCCAGATCCCGGTGATCGCGGACATCCACTTCCAGCCGAAGTACGTCTTCGCGGCCATCGACGCCGGGTGCGCCGCGGTCCGCGTCAATCCGGGCAACATCCGCAAGTTCGACGACCAGGTCAAGCAGATCGCGGAGGCGGCGAAGGCCGCCGGCACCTCGATCCGCATCGGCGTGAATGCCGGCTCGCTCGACCCGCGGCTCATGGAGAAGTACGGGAAGGCGACGCCGGAGGCGCTCGTGGAGTCGGCGGTCTGGGAGGCCTCCCTGTTCGAGGAGCACGACTTCCACGACTTCAAGATCTCCGTGAAGCACAACGACCCCGTCATCATGGTCCGGGCCTACGAGCTCCTGGCCGAGCGGGGCGACTGGCCCCTCCACCTCGGCGTCACCGAGGCGGGACCGGCCTTCCAGGGGACCATCAAGTCCGCCACCGCCTTCGGGGCGCTCCTGTCCAAGGGCATCGGCGACACCATCCGCGTCTCGCTCTCCGCTCCGCCGGTCGAGGAGATCAAGGTGGGCAACCAGATCCTGCAGTCCCTCAACCTGCGTCCGCGCAAGCTCGAGATCGTCTCCTGCCCGTCCTGCGGCAGGGCGCAGGTCGACGTCTACACGCTCGCCGAGGAGGTCACCGCCGGCCTCGAGGGTATGGAGGTCCCCCTCCGCGTGGCCGTGATGGGTTGTGTGGTGAACGGACCGGGTGAAGCCCGTGAAGCGGACCTGGGCGTTGCCTCCGGCAACGGCAAGGGGCAGATCTTCGTGAGGGGAGAGGTCATCAAGACCGTTCCCGAGGACCAGATCGTCGAGACGCTCATCGAGGAAGCGATGCGGCTCGCAGAGGAAATGGGTGAGGCTGATGGCGAAACTGCTGGCCAGGGTGGCCCCATGGTTACCGTTAGCTAGGCCCGAGGCAGATCCCGAAGGGCCCTGGTCCTTCCGGGTCCTCGGCCAGGAGGACACCCGGGACCTCTGGGCCATCGTCGACACCGACCCCGTGGCCAATGTCTTCGTCGCCGCCCACCTGGAACTCACGGGGAGCGCGGCGCCGTCCCCCGCCGGCGGCGAGCTCGTGGGCATGTTCCGCCACCACGAGCTGCGCGCCGCCTGCTGGGCGGGAGTCAACCTCGTGCCGGTGGGCGTGACGGACGAGACCGGTGCGATCTTCGGTGACCACCTCGGCCGGTCCGGGCGCACCTTCTCGTCGATCTTCGGCCTCTCCGAGGGCGTCATGGACCTGTGGTCCACCCTCGAGGACTACAGCGGCGAACCGTTCGACGTACGTCCCACCCAACCGCTCATGGCCATCGACACGGATCCGTTGATCGCCCCCGCCCCCGATCTCCGGTTCACGCGGCCCGACGAGCTGGACCGGCTGCTGCCCGCCTGCGCCGCCATGTTCGAGGAGGAAGTGGGCTACTCGCCCTTCATCGGCGGCTCCGAGCACTACCGGCGCCGTGTCGCCTCGCTCATCGGCAGGAAGCACTCGCTCGCCGCGTTCGGCGACGACGGCGAGGTGGTCTTCAAGGCCGAACTCGGTACCGTCTCCTCCCAGGCCGTCCAGGTGCAGGGGGTCTGGATGAATCCGGACCACCGCGGCAGGGGACTCAGCGCCGCCTACATGGCCGGCGTCGTCGTCGCCGCCCGCTCGATCGCTCCCACGGTCAGCCTCTACGTCAACTCCTACAACTCCCGGGCCATCGCCGCGTACAAGCGCGTCGGGTTCGAGCAGGTGGACACCTTCGCGACCATCCTCTTCTGAGGTCGGTACCCTCGACGGTCCGACGACGGACCCGGCGCGGGCGGACCCGCTAGATTGGTACCTGTTGTTTCCCGCCGGACGGCGGGAAGGTGAATGGCAGTACCGATACGAACGGAACCCCCGCGTGGTCTTACGACTCTCGACCCTTTTCCTGCGCACCCTGCGTGAAGATCCAGCCGACGCGGAAGTCGCCAGCCACCGGCTCCTGGTGCGCGCGGGATACATCCGGCGTGCGGCGCCCGGTATCTACAGCTGGCTCCCGCTGGGACTGAAGGTCCTCGCCCGGGTCGAGGGGATCATCCGCGAGGAGATGGAGGCCATCGGCGCGCAGGAGGTCCACTTCCCCGCGCTGCTGCCCAAGGAGCCCTACGAGGCGACGAACCGGTGGACCGAGTACGGCGACGGCATCTTCCGCCTCACGGACCGCAAGGGCGCCGACTACCTCCTCGCGCCCACGCACGAGGAGATGTTCACGCTGCTGGTGAAGGACCTGTACACCTCGTACAAGGACCTGCCCGTGAGCCTGTTCCAGATCCAGACCAAGTACCGCGACGAGGCACGGCCCCGCGCGGGCCTGCTCCGCGGCCGTGAGTTCATCATGAAGGACTCCTACTCGTTCGATGTCGACGACGAGGGGCTGGAGGCCAGCTACCAGCTGCACCGCGGCGCATACCTGCGCATCTTCGAGCGGCTGGGGCTGGAGGTGGTGCCGGTGACGGCGACCGCCGGCGCCATGGGCGGTTCGAAGAGCGAGGAGTTCCTGCACCCGACGCCGATCGGCGAGGACACCTTCGTCCGTTCCGCCGGGGGCTACACCGCGAACGTGGAAGCTGTCACCACCGTCGTCCCCGACGCGATCGACTTCGCGGACGCACCGGCCGCGGAGGTCCGCGACACCCCGGACACCCCCACCATCGACACCCTCGTGGACCACGCGAACGCCTCGGCCCCCCGTGGTGACCGCGCCTGGACCGCCGCGGACACCCTCAAGAACGTGGTGCTGGCCGCGGTGCTGCCCACGGGCGGGCGCGAGATCGTCGTCGTCGCAGTGCCCGGGGACCGCACCGTGGACCTCAAGCGCATCGAGGCGAACATCGCGGGCCACGTCGAGACGGGCGGCGAAGTCGCCGTGGAAGCTGCGAACGAGGAGGACCTGAAGAAGCACCCGGGCCTGGTCAAGGGCTACATCGGTCCGGGCCTCGCTCTCGACTCCGCCGTCCTCGGCGCCGAGGCGTCCACGGGGCTGCGGTACCTCGTGGACCCGCGCGTGGTCAGCGGGACCTCCTGGATCACGGGCGCCAACGAGCCCGGGAAGCACGTCTTCGGGCTCGTCGCGGGGCGCGACTTCACCTGGGACGGCGTCATCGAAGCCGTCGAGGTGCGCGAGGGGGACGAAGCGCCCGACGGCTCGGGCCCGCTCATCGCCGCACGCGGCATCGAGATGGGCCACATCTTCCAGCTCGGCCGCAAGTACGCCGACGCACTCGGGTTGAAGGTCCTGGACCGGAACGGCAAGCTCGCCACGGTGACCATGGGGTCCTACGGCGTCGGGGTCACGCGCGCCATCGCGGCCCTCGCCGAGTCGAACCACGACGACCGCGGCATCATCTGGCCCCGCAACGTGGCTCCCGCCGACGTCCACATCGTCGCGACGGGCAAGGGGGCCGAGGTGTTCGAGGCCGCGGAGAAGCTCGCCGCGGACCTCGAGTCGGCCGGCCTCACCGTGATCTACGACGACCGACCCAAGGTGTCTCCCGGCGTGAAGTTCGGCGATGCCGAACTGATCGGCGTGCCCACCATCGTCGTGGTCGGCCGCGGCCTCGCGGACGGCGTCCTCGAGATCAAGGACCGTCGCACCGGCGAGGCGCAGAACGTCGCGGTCGGCGAGGCCGCCGCGCTGCTGCGCGAGCTCACCGCACACTAGGCCGCGGTGGGCTCGGGACTCGAGGAACTGCACCTCGCGACGATCCTGCTCGTGCTCGTCGCCGGGTTCGCCGCCGGCTGGGTGGACGCCGTCGTGGGAGGAGGCGGGCTGATCCAGCTGCCGGTGCTGCTGCTGGTGCCCGGCATCACGCCCGTGGAGGCGCTGGCGACCAACAAGCTGGGATCGATCTTCGGGACGACGACGAGCGCCGTCACCTACTACCGCAGGGCACACCCGGACCTGCGGACGGCCCTGCCGATGGCGGGTGTGGCCCTTCTCGGCAGTTTCGGCGGGGCGATCCTCGCCGCGTCGCTGCCGTCGTCGGTCTTCAAACCGATCATCGTGGTGGCGCTGGTCGCCGTCGCGGTGTTCACGGCGCTGAAGCCGTCCGTCGGGACGCTGACCCGGCTGCGGCACCAGGGGGCCCGGCACTACGGGACGGCGGGTGCTATCGGGCTCGTCATCGGTTTCTACGACGGACTGATCGGGCCAGGTACGGGGTCGTTCCTCATCATCGCGATGGTCACGCTGCTCGGCTACAACTTCCTCGGAGCCAGCGCGAAGGCGAAGATCGTGAACATGGCCACGAACTTCGGCGCCCTGATGTTCTTCCTGCCCAACGGGTCCATCCTCTGGGGCCTCGGACTGCTGCTCGGCGCCGCGAACATGGCCGGCGGCTACACCGGATCGCGGATGGCCATCAGCCAGGGCAGCAGGTTCATCCGGATCGTGTTCCTCGCCGTGGTCGGAGCCCTGATTCTGAAGCTCGGGTACGACGTGTGGATCGAGAACATCCGCCCGCTGACAGCAGGGGCGGCCTGACCCGCTGAGGAGGTGGCCCGGGCCGCTAGAGAGCCGGCAGGTCCCTGGCTGCCGGCAGGCCGTCCAGTGTCCGTCCCAGGATCGAGCTCGCCACCCACAGCGACCTCTGCGCGTCACCGGACCGGCCATGTCCCAGGTAGGACAGCGCGTTCCGGACCTCGCGCACCACCGTCCAGCCGACGGCGAGTCCGGCGTCGAGCCCGGCAGCCGCAGCGAGTGCGGTGCAGTGCGCGCGGAGATGGGCAGCGGGATCGTCGGGAGCGAGTTCCGCGAGCCGGTTCCACAGCATCGGCGCCACGGCGTACTCCGCATCGCCGAGGACCGGTTTCGGGTCGATCGCCGTGAACCGGCGCAGCTGGCCCGACGCCGACGGCAGGAGGTTGTCGTAGTGCAGGTCGGAATGCACGAGCACGTCGCGCTCCGATCGCCGGCCGACGATCCCGCGCGACTGGCAGACCTCGAGCGCGGCCTCCATGAGCCAGCGGGGGAAGGGTTCGCCCAGTTCCGCCCATCGCGCGGGGAGGGTGTCCGTCCACTGCTCGGCGTCGGAGGCCAGGTGCGGGAAGGCGGCCCACAGGGCGCCGTCACCCGGAGGAATCGACAGCTGCCGGAGGACCTCCGCCCAGGGCGCCGGCGTCTCGTCGAGCGGCACGCCCCGCAACGAGTGGTCCCCGTCGAGGCGTGCCAGCAGCAACGCATAGTCGCGGCGCGACGCCGCGAGCAGCCGCACCGCACCCTCGCCGTTCCACAGCTCAAGGGCATCGGGCTCGGCGAGGGCTTCGTCGTGCGGGATGGTGAGCTTCAGGACGGCTGCGGACGGTCCGCCGCCCCCGCGTCCCACCACGGGCACGACGACGGCGCACTGCCCCGCCCAGGCGGGCCGACCGGGCGGGAGATCCACCTCGAGGTCCCACGCCTCGAGCCTGTCCGCCAGCAGCGCGTGCCATTCGCGGGTCCACCGGGCTCCGCCGTCGATGGTCCGCGCACTGCGCAGGAGGCGGGGTGGCAGGTCGGGGAGGGGCATGGGCGTACTCGCGCCGATCACTGGGGAAGGGGCGCGCTGACCGGTGCGGGTACTGCTGTCCTGACTGCCGGCGCCGATTCCTCCCGGCGGCCCGTCCGTCGCGTACTCCCCACCGCTACTCATCGGGCTGCTCCGTCGGTGCCGGCGCGTCCGCGTCCCCGGTGGCAGCGGGTGCCGGACCGGTGTCCGCCGTCCCTCCGACACCCGCCTGCAGCGCGGGCAGCGCTTCCAGGGGTGTTCCGGCGTCGAGGCTGCGCTGTGCGGCGGCGTTGTAGGACGCTATGGCCCAGGCCCGAGCCTCCGGACCGACAGTGGAGACGAGACCCGCGTAGAGGGCGGCGTGGTCCTGTTCGAGCTCGCGCAGCGCACCGGCGGGATCGGCTCGGAAGGCGGGCGCGATCGAGAACCCGGCCGCAGCCGGGCCGGCTTCGGCGCACAAACGGACGAGGAGATCAGCTGCGGCGACCCCGGCCGCCCGGTGGGCCGCCGACCGGGCAAGGGCACCTTCGGTGTCCGGAAGCAGTGCGGCAGCGACCTCGTAGCCGTAGCGTGCCCGGTCCTCGGCCGCCTTCGCGTCCCGGAGGGCCTGCCGGTCGGTCTCGGGGCCGAGGGGAGTCCCGGCGCACTCGTCCGGCGCGTCGGCGGCAGCTCCGTCCCGTGCTCCGAGCCCGCCCGCTGCCGGTTCGGCGAAGAGGCCCGTCCCCGTGGCGAGGTCCTCGGGAGGGAGCGCGTCGGCGGACGGAAGGCCGGCCTCCGCCCCGAGTGCCTGGCCGAGCAGCACCGCGTGCCGCCACTGGTTGACCCCGGACGCCGCCAGGACACGCGCCGCACCGGGATCGGCGCCGACGGCGTCACGAAGGCTGCGGAGGGAACTCTCACGCAGCAGGGCGAGCACGCGCGCTCCGTCCACCGGCGGCACGCTCGGACCGCCGGTGGGTAGCTCTTCCGGCGCTCCGGTCGAGACCGGGTCGGAGCCCGGTGAGGTGGCAGATCCCCCCGGGGCGGAGGCTGCGGATGGACCGGCGTCCGGCGTTCCCGCGTCGGCCGGCGCGGGGGAGCGCGGCAGGGCGACGGCGGACGCCTGCACGTCGAGGTCCGACGCCAGGCCTGTCAGCAGACCGGCATGTGGCGGGTCCGCTGCGGCTGCCGCCCGGGCATCGGCAGCCAGCGCGCGGAAACGGCCCTCGGCGTCGAGCTGCGCCTGTTCGGACGCCGAGTAGGCGGGCGCCTCCGGTTCCGGGGTGCGGAGGCCCATCCCGATGCCGGCCACGAGGAGCACCACGAGGAAGAGACCGATGAGCGTCGCGGACCAGCGCACGACGCGCCCGGCGACCGAGGCGGCGCTCCCGCCCCGCCCCTGCTGTCCGCCTGTCCGGCCCCGAGTCATCACAGTTCCCGATGATGCCATGGGAGTCCGGCTTTCCCCGGGCCATACACCCGGTGCCCTGGAATATCGGTACTCTTGAAGGACAACATCATCGAGTGGGAGGCAGCCATGGCGGTCCGGTCCGGGAACGAAAAACATGCCTCGACCCGCAAATCGGCCCTCGAGGCCGAACTGCAGGCCGAAGCGCAGCGCCTGCGGACCAGGTTGCAACCCGTGGTGGAGCAACACGACCTCTACCTCGAGGACGTGGAGATCAAGGTCGCCGGCTCCCACCGCACCGTCCACGTGGTCGTCGACCTGCCCGAGGACGCCTCCGGGAGTGTCGGTCTCGATGTGATCTCCGCCATCTCCACCGACCTCTCGGCCGCGATGGACAGCGACCCCGAGGACGACGACCGCCCGTACAACCTCGAGATCTCCTCGCCCGGCGTCTCCCGCCCGCTCACGGAACCGCGGCACTGGCGCCGCAACGTGGGACGCATGGTCGAGGTGAAGCCCGCGACCGGCGACGCCGTCCTCGGACGGCTCCTCGAGGTCACCCCGACCGGCATCCGACTGATCCCGCAGCTGCCGGTGAAGAAGGGCATGAAGCCGAAGCAGGGCGATCCGCTCGCCCTCGATTTTTCCAAGATCCGCAAAGGGACCGTCCAGGTCGAATTCGCGCATCTTGAGGACGAACACCACGAGAACAGCGATGGGGCCGATCCGGACATCTCCGGCGCCGTGCACCACGCCTAAGGAGAACCGTATGGACATTGATATGAGCGCGTTGAGGCTCCTCGAACGCGAACGCGAGATCCCGCTGGACAAGCTGGTGCCCACGATCGAGCAGGCACTGCTGATCGCGTACCACCGCACGCCCGGGGCGCACGAGACGGCGCGCGCCGAACTCGATCGCCGCAACGGCCACGTCACCATCTGGGCAGTGGAGAAGGACGACGACGGCGAGTCCGTCGGGGAGTTCGACGACACGCCCAGCGGGTTCGGACGCATCGCCGCCAGTACCGCCCGCCAGATCATCCTCCAGCGCCTGCGCGATGCCGAGGACGACAACATCCTCGGCGAGTTCCGTGGCAAGGAAGGCGAGCTCGTCGCCGGCATGATCCAGCAGGGCACCAATCCGCACATGATCCAGGTCAACCTGGGCTCGGTCGAGGCAGTGCTGCCGCCGCCCGAGCAGGTGCCGGGGGAGAAGTACCTCCACGGCGCCCGGTTGCGCGCGTTCGTCGTGGACGTGCACCGCGGGATGAAGGGCCCGTCCATCACCCTGTCCCGCTCGCACCCGGGCCTCGTCCGGAAGCTCTTCGAACTCGAGGTACCCGAGATCGCCGACAAGACGGTGGAGATCGTCGCCCTCGCACGCGAAGCCGGACACCGCACCAAGATCGCGGTGAAGGCGAACGTCCCCGGCGTCAACGCCAAGGGCGCCTGCATCGGCGAGATGGGCACGCGCGTCCGCGCCGTCATGAACGAGCTGAACGACGAGAAGATCGACATCGTCGACTACAACGACGACCCCGCTTCGTTCATCGCCAGCTCGCTCTCGCCGTCCCGCGTCACTTCGGTGACCATCACGGATGAGGCGACCCGATCGGCCCGCGTCGTCGTGCCGGACTACCAGCTGTCCCTCGCGATCGGCAAGGAGGGCCAGAACGCCCGCCTCGCTGCCAAGCTCACCGGCTGGCGGATCGACATCGTGTCCGACGCCGCGCAGCCGGCACCGGCAGCCAAGGGCTGAGCCGCCGGTCCGCCTGCGGACCCGGAAGGGGTAGAATGGATATGACTGCTGTCGAGTCGCGCCCGGAAGACTCTGCTCATCGAGAACATGTCGCTCATCGAGAACACGTCGCTCATCGAGAAGAGTCCGGGTACCAGCCGGAGGACACTCATCCGATACGCACCTGCGTGGGATGCCGCCGTCGGGACCGCCAGTCACACGTGATGCGGGTTGTTGCACGAGCGATCGGCGGACAGGATGTCGCCGTCATCGATGAGCGGCACCGGCTATCCGGACGGGGTGCTTGGCTGCACCCCGACCCGGCATGCATGGAAACGGCCGTCAAGCGGAAAGCCTTCAACCGGGCCTTCCGACGGCCGGTGGACACTGCGGACCTCGCGGTGGACTTCCAGGCACTCCTGGAGCGTCGAGATGAGCGCTCCGATTCACCACCGTCCTCCCTGAAAGCGGGTCAGTACCCTCATGGAAACCCGATGAGAACCCAGCGATGAGTGCGCAACGATGACCAATCCGTTGCGCTCTGCATTCGATCTGCCGGCCGCCCTCGCGGCCGGGATCAGCAGTAGGAAATAGACGGTTCGTGCCTGACTCGGTGCGGACCGAGACAGGAGAAATGTGGCCAAGGTCCGCGTACACGAGCTCGCGAAAGAGCTCGGTATAACCTCGAAAGACGCAGTTGCGAAGCTGCAGGAACTGGGCGAATTCGTCCGTTCGGCCTCTTCCACCATTGAGGCCCCCGTCGTGAAGAAACTTCGCGGCGCATTCCCCGACGCCGGCGCCGCCAAGGCCGCCCCGGCCCCATCACGTCCCGCGGCCCCCGCGCCGTCACGTCCCGCCGCACCCGCGCCGTCGGGTCCGAAGCCGGGCGCCGCCCAGGCCGCTCCCGAGGCACCAGCCCCGGCCGCACCTGCCGCATCGTCCACTCCGGCTCCCGCTGCACCGGTCGCTCCGGCTGCTCCGCAGGCGTCACCGTTCTCGAACGGCTCCGCTCCGGCGGAGACTCCTGCCCCGGCAGCACAGGACACACCTGCACCTGCCCAGCAGGACGCCCAGCAGGACGGCGCGACGCCGGGCACGCGCCCTGCTCCCCGTCCCGCGACGCCCCCCGCGGCTCCGTCGGCAGGCACGACCCGCCCGTCGGGCGCCCGTCCCGGCGGTGCACCCCGTCCGGGCAACAACCCGTTCGCACCGTCACAGGGCATGGGCTCCCGCCGTGGAGACTCGGATCGCGGAGCGGACCGCACCTCGGAGCGTCCCCCGCGTCCGGGCAACAACCCGTTCGCACCGTCCCAGGGCATGCCTCGTCCCGGTCGTCGTGACGATGCGCAGCAGCGTCCCGCTGCCGGTCCGGCCGGACCCCGCCCCGCTGCCGGTGCAGGTGGGCCGCGTCCCGCTGCCGGTGCAGGTGGACCCCGTCCCGGTGCACCGCGTCCGGGTGCTCCCCGTCCCGGCGGAGCTCCGGGCTCGCGTCCCACTCCCGGCATGATGCCCAACCGCACCGAACGTCCCGCAGCCCCCGGCCGCGGAGCTCCGGGAGCGGGAGCCGGCCCTCGTCGCGGACCCGGTGGAGCAGCACCTGCGAGCCCCAGCGGAGCACCCGCCGGTGGCGGTTTCGGCAAGGGCGGCCGCGGACGCGGCGGCACTGCCGGTGCCTTCGGCAAGGGTGGAGCCGGTCGCGGCAAGCAGCGCAAGTCGAAGCGTGCGAAGCGGCAGGAACTGGAGCAGATGTCGGCTCCTTCGCTGGGTGGCGTGAGCGTACCCCGCGGAGACGGCAACACCATCGTGCGTCTGCGCCGCGGGTCGTCCATCACGGACTTCGCCGACAAGATCGAGGCGAACCCCGCCGCACTGGTCACCGTGCTCTTCCACCTCGGTGAGATGGCCACGGCGACGCAGTCGCTGGACGAGGACACCTTCGAGGTGCTCGGTACCGAGCTGGGCTACAAGATCCAGGTCGTCTCGCCCGAGGACGAGGAGCGCGAGCTCCTCAGCAGCTTCGACATCGACTTCGACGCCGAGCTCGAAGCCGAGGGCGACGAGCAGCTCGAGGCTCGTCCGCCGGTCGTCACGGTCATGGGCCACGTCGACCACGGTAAGACGCGACTGCTCGATGCGGTGCGTAACACCAAGGTCGTCGAGGGCGAGCACGGTGGCATCACGCAGCACATCGGCGCCTACCAGATCCAGCACGTCCACGAGGACAGCACGCGGGCCATCACCTTCATCGACACCCCCGGCCACGAGGCGTTCACCGCCATGCGTGCCCGTGGTGCGAAGGTCACGGACATCGCCGTGCTGGTCGTCGCGGCCGACGACGGCGTGATGCCGCAGACGGTCGAGGCGCTGAACCACGCTCAGGCGGCCAACGTGCCGATCGTCGTGGCCGTGAACAAGATGGACAAGGAAGGCGCGAACCCGGACAAGGTCAAGGGCCAGCTCACCGAGTACGGACTCGTACCCGAGGAGTACGGCGGCGACACGATGTTCGTGCACGTGTCGGCGCTGCAGGGCATGGGCATCGACGACCTCCTCGAGGCCGTCCTGCTCACCGCCGACGCCGCGCTGGACATGCGGGCCAACCCGAACAAGGACGCACGCGGCATCGCGATCGAGGCGAACCTGGACAAGGGTCGCGGAGCGGTTGCCACCGTGCTGGTCCAGTCCGGAACGCTGCACGTCGGCGACACCATCGTCGCCGGTACGGCCCATGGCCGCGTCCGTGCGATGTTCGACGAGAACGGCGACGTCGTCACCACGGCGGGACCATCGCGTCCGGTCCAGGTGCTGGGTCTGTCCAACGTGCCCCGCGCGGGCGATACGTTCTTCGTCACGGACGACGAGCGCACCGGTCGCCAGATCGCCGAGAAGCGCGAAGCGGCGGACCGCAACGCGGCCCTCGCCAAGCGTCGCAAGCGCATCAGCCTCGAGGACTTCGACCAGGCCGTCGCAGAAGGCAAGGTCGACACCCTCAACCTCATCCTCAAGGGTGACGTGTCGGGTGCTGTCGAGGCCCTGGAGGACTCGCTGCTCAAGATCGACGTCGGGGAGGGCGTGCAGCTGCGCGTCATCCACCGTGGCGTCGGTGCGATCACGCAGAACGACGTCAACCTGGCCACGGTCGACAACGCGATCATCATCGGCTTCAACGTGAAGCCGGCGGAGCGCGTCGCGGACCTCGCCGAGCGTGAAGGCGTCGACATGCGCTTCTACTCGGTCATCTACGCTGCGATCGACGACATCGAGCTGGCCCTCAAGGGCATGCTCAAGCCGGAGTACGAGGAGGTGCAGCTCGGCACCGCAGAGGTCCGCGAGGTGTTCCGCTCCTCGAAGTTCGGCAACATCGCCGGTTCGATCGTGCGCTCGGGCATCATCCGACGCAACTCGAGGGCGCGCGTCCTGCGCGATGGCAAGGTCATCGGAGACAACCTCTCCGTGGACTCGCTCAAGCGCTTCAAGGACGACGCCACCGAAGTCCGCACCGACTTCGAGTGCGGTATCGGCCTCGGCTCGTTCAACGATGTCAAGGAAGGCGACACCATCGAGACCTTCGAGATGCGGGAGAAGCCCCGCGTCTAGCACGTCGGTCGGCACAGGCGTCCCGGGTTCCCCGGGGCGCCTGTGCTCGTCGCACAGCCGGAACCCGCCTGCGGGTTCCCCCACCACATCCGCTTTCGTAGGAGTATCAGCAATGGCAGATCCGGCCCGCGCCGCGCGGCTCGCGCAGCGCATCAAAGTCATCGTCGCCGAGGCGCTCCGGCGCCGTGTGAAGGACCCCCGGCTCGAAGCCGTGACCATCACGGACGCCCGGGTGACCAACGACCTGCAGCACGCAACCCTGTACTACACGGTGCTGGGAGATGCGGACGAGCAGCAGGCCACGCGGACGGCGCTCGAATCGGCCCGCGGCGTCCTGCGCTCCGAGGTCGGCAAGAACATCACCGCACGGCTGACCCCGACCCTCGAGTTCGTTCCCGACGAGGTGCCGGTGAACGCCAGCCACCTCGAGGAGCTGCTGCAGAAGGCCCGCGAGCGTGACGCCGAAGTGGCAGCGATCGCGCAGGGAGCGGACTTCGCCGGCGACGCGGATCCGTATCGTGTCTCCGGCGAGGACGAGGCAGGACGCTAGCCCCGCCCCTTTCGAGACGCCGATGGCAGCCGACTTCCGGGTCGGCTGCCATCGGCGTCTCTGGCATCCCGGCCTCTTCGGATGCCTCCGGTGCCGTCGCTGTGCCTCACGGCGTGGGCGAGACCGAGTTCCTCCGCCCTTCCCGGCCCCGACGGTGCGCCTGTCGTCCTCGGTGCCCGGAGATCAGGTGCGGGTCGCCGGGGCGGGGAGCCGCGAGAGTCCTTCGACGAGTTCGTCGGTCCTGCCGCAGAGTGCGATGCGGACCCATCCCTCGCCCATGGAGCCGAAGGCCGTGCCCGGCGCGAGCGCCACACCGCTCTCCGCCAGGAAGGTGGCGGTCCATGCCCTGACATCGCCTCCCGTCGCGTGGGACAGGTCGGCCCAGAGGTAGAACGCCCCGCTGGCGTCGAGGTAGCTGATGCCGCGCCGATCCAGCACCGCCGTCGCAGCGTCCCGATTGGAGCGGTAGTGCGCCAGCGCCGTGGAGACATAGTCCTGCGGGCCGGTGATCGCGGCGAGGCCCGCGTACTGCGACGCCGCCGACACACAGGACACGGAGGCCTCCATGACGTTGCTGAGGAGCGGCTCCATCGCCGGCGGCGTGACGAGGGCGCCGATCCGCAGACCGGTCAGGCCGTACGTCTTCGACAGCGTGAGCGAGGTGATCACCCGGGCTTCGTGGGCCTCGGGCACGGCTTCGGGACCGCCGGCGTCGAAGCGTGCAGGGCTGACGTGCGGCACGTCGTAGGTGAAGGCCTCGTAGCACTCGTCGGAGATGATCCAGAGATCGTGGGCGTGCGCGAACCGGACGAGCTCGCGCGTGAGCTCGTGGCCGAACACCGAGCCCAGGGGATTCGACGGCGAGTTGAGCATGAGGACCTTCGTCCGCTCCGTGACGAGTTCCCGCAGGTCCTCGACGCGGGGCTGGAAGCCGTGGTGCGGCACCAGCGGGTAGGCGACCGGTACCCCTCCGAGGAGGCCCACGGTCATGGTGAACGTCGGGTAGCCGGGGTCGGGGACGAGCACCTCGTCCCCGGCCCCGATGAGCGTGCTGAGCGCCAGGTGCAGGCCCTGCTGCGCCCCGGCGACGACGAAGACACGCGAGGGATCCTCCTCGACGCCGGACAGGTGCGCGAACCGCTGGGCGAAGGCGGCCCGCACCGGGGCGATACCCGCGTTGGGCGTGTAGTTCGTGTCATCCCGGTCGAGTGCCGCCATACCTGCCTCGAGCACGTGCCGGGCGACGGGGAACGCCGGCTCGCCGATGCTGAGGACGATGGAGTCGGGAGTGGCCCAGGCCGCCTGCGTGATCTCGCGGATCTGGTTGACCGGGACGTTCACGACATGGGCTGGCACGGTGGGCATAGCAGGATGCTATCGCGGGCTGCCCTGAGGGGAGCTGCCGCAGCACGGCGCGGATGCGCCCTGTCCCGGTGTCGATCGCGGGACAGGGGATGCACGGGCGGGCCCATATACTGGGAGGCGTGAATTCCGGGCAGGTCCACTCAGGGCTGATCATCGTGGACAAGCCTCAGGGCTGGACCAGTCATGACGTCGTGGGACGTATGCGTCGCCTGGCAGGAACCCGCAAGGTCGGTCACGCAGGAACGCTCGACCCGATGGCCACCGGGGTCCTCGTGATCGGCATCAACCGCGCGACGCGCCTGCTCACCTTCATCGTGGGCACCTCGAAGACCTACACCGCGACCATCCGACTGGGGCAGTCCACCATCACGGACGACGCCGAGGGCGAGGTCACGGGCGGCAGCATCGCCGCCGCGGTGACCGAAGCCGAGATCCGCACGGCGGTCGCCGCGCTCACGGGTGAGATCCAGCAGGTGCCGAGCAGCGTCAGCGCCATCAAGGTCAAGGGCGAGAGGTCGTACGCCCGGGTCCGCTCGGGCGAGGAAGTGGACCTTCCGGCACGGCCCGTGACCATCCACCGCTTCGACATCCATGCGATCCGCCGGGTCAGCAACGGGCGGCTCCAGGACGTCGACGTGACGGTCGAGTGCAGCTCCGGGACCTACATCCGGGCCCTGGCCCGGGACCTCGGGCAGGCGCTGCACGTCGGCGGTCACCTGACGGCGCTCCGCCGCACGCAGGTGGGGCCCTACTCCATCGACCAGGCGCGCACGCTGGAGCAGCTTGCCGAGGGCCTGGACGTCCTCTCGCTCGACGACGCCGGGCGGGCGCTGTTCCCGGTGCGGGAACTGTCGGACGCCGAAGCCGCGGATGTGTCGCACGGCCGGAAGATCGGACCGAGTACCGAGCCGGCCGGGCCCGTCGCAGCGTTCGCGCCCGATGGCACCCTCGTCGCGTTGCTCGAGAACCGCGGGGGAGCCGCCCGCACCGCCCTCGTCTTCGCCCCGGGCGGGAAGGAGTAGGGCCGATGGATCCGTTTCTCCTCGTCGGGGTACTGGTCTGCGGAGTCTCCGCCCTCCTGTGCATCGGCGCCGCTCTCCTCCGCCAACCCCCGAACGACATCACCATCCTGGCCACGGCCGCCGTGGAGCTCTTCCTGGTGGCCTATGCCGTCGGGGCCGTCATCCGTCAGGTGGCGGGTGAACCGGTGCTGGGGGAGGCGTGGGAATTCTGGGGCTACCTCCTCACGGCGCTCCTGGTTCCCGTGGGGGCATTCTGGTGGTCCATCCTCGAGAGGACCCGCTGGAGCAACTACGTGCTGGCAGCGGCCGGGGTGACGGTCTTCGTCATGCTCTTCCGGATGGAACAGATCTGGGATGGGGTGGCCGGCCTGTGACGCGTCGAACCGATGGCAGGCTGCCCGATGGGGTGCCGGCGGGCAGGGTGCCGGGGGAGCGTCCTGGTGGAGGCGCATCGGACGCAGCACTCGATGGGACCGGAACGAGTCGCGCTACGGGTCCTGGCCGCCTCCTGATCGCCGTCTACGGAGTCTTCGCACTGGCCGCGACGGCGCGCGCGGCCTTCCAGATCGCGACGAAGTTCAGCGAAGCGCCCCTCGCGTACCTCCTGTCGGCCGTCGCGGCCATCGTCTATATCGTGGCGACGGTGTCCCTCGCCCGCGCCGGTACCAGGGCCTTCGCAGTGTCAGTGGTCGCGGTGACCACCGAACTGGTGGGAGTCGTGGCGGTGGGGCTCCTCAGCATCTTCGACGCGCAGGCCTTCCCCAGCGAGACCGTGTGGTCCGCGTTCGGCCGCGGCTACGGGTTCGTCCCCCTCATCCTCCCGATCCTCGGGCTGGTATGGCTGGCCAGGAACCGACCGGCCCGCTCAGCGGACTGATGTGCTGACAGCCCCTGACCGGCGCTTCCACGCTTCGTGGCCGGGACCGGTGCTCAATCGGCATCCGGTGGCACACCGGACCGTGAGAGTATGACGCAAGAGCACCGATCCAGCCTGCCTCCAGGGAGCGACATGACCAGCAACAGCCCCGAGCACGACAATTCCGCTTCGCAGGGCGCTGCACGCCCGTCCGAGCGGCGTCGCCCCGACGGAACGCCTTCTGTACCTTCCGGCACCCCGAGCCATGATGCCGGCGGGACACTGCGCCCGGCGGATGTCTCCGTGTCCTCCGGTGCGGGACCGACCGCAGCGACTCGCGGACCCGCAAGCACCAGCGCCTCCGGTGACGGCACGGCCGGCACGACCGGCACGGACAAGGGCCGGGGCAGGAAGCCCGGGAAGGCCGCAGCCTCGGGCGGTGACTGGAATGTCTTCCGCACGGTCGTCGTCCTCGTCGGTCTGGTCATCGCCGGCTTCGGAGCCTACTACCTGATCCTCGGCACGGCAGGCCTGCCCGATACGGAAGCCGACCCGGTCAACCCGACCCTGGAGAGCCAGTTCCGCTTCTTCGCGGCCATGATGGTGGGCGTCGGGGCTGCCTTCATCACGATCGCC
Source organism: Arthrobacter sp. BC5 (assembly GCF_056680255.1). NCBI lineage: Bacteria > Bacillati > Actinomycetota > Actinomycetes > Micrococcales > Micrococcaceae > Arthrobacter > Arthrobacter sp. BC5. The sequence continues at coordinate 3,628,570 of NZ_CM155273.1, read as the reverse complement.
ATCAAGTTCCAGTGGGCCAACATGCTCTGGCTCGTGTGCCTCATGGTGTTCGTCGGCGGCATCGGGCGCGTTTTGTCCTGGGCCTTCTCCGGGACGCCCAACTACGTGCTGATCGTCCTCATGGTGGTGGAGTTGGCCTTCCCGCCGGCCCTGCTCGTCTGGCACAAGTACATCGCCAAGACGAGCGATCTGCGCCGGGAGTTCGCACAGCGCGGCTAGCGCTTCCCTCGCCGCCTGGCCGCGACCCTCAGCCCCGTGCCGAGGCCGAGGGCCATCAGCGCCATGCCGCCCATCGTCCCGGCGCTGATACCGGTGGCTGCCAGCTGGGGCCCGCCGCGGGGTGCTGCGCCGACCGGAGGGACCGGAGCGGGCGGGGGCGGGGCCGGGGCCTCGGAAGCGGGTGCCGGTGGCCGGACAGGAGCTGCTCCGACACAGACGATCTCCTCCGGGATGCCGAAGGCGGAGGCGAAGGACTCCTCGTCGGCGCTTCCCTCGAACACGGCGACGACGGTGTAGCAGCCCGGCTCGTCCAGGGGTGCGAAATCTCCGGAGGTGATGGAGCCGTCGGTGGCGGGCACGCTGACCTCGGAATGGACGGGGGCGTCGACCGGGATCGCGGACGATTCGACGGGCGACTCCGCGAAGGGACCGTACATCGTCAGCTGCACGGTGGCGCCGTCGTCATCCGGATTGAAGCCCTCGGCCGTCACGACGTCCTGCACGACCGCCCCCGGGAGGGCCGAGGACTGGGAGAGCTTCGTCGACAGGGTCGGCTGCCACGGCACCAGCGTGGTCTCGAGGGGCAGGCCGTAGGGTCCGACCCACGATGCGATGAACGGTGCTGCAGCCCCCGGCCTCGCCGTCGAGGGGTCGATGCTTTCGGTCCACACGTAGTAGCCGGCGCTGGGCACGGTGAGAGGGGCGGTCCGGAACCTTCCCGTGCCGGCGATCGCCGTCGTGACCGTCCCCACGGCGGCAGTGCCGCTCGGAACCGTCGCGCCCTCCACCGGCGCCGAGGGCAGCGGCCCCCACAGCGTCGACACCACATCGACCCCGACGGGCCGGGCAGTGGCCGGGTCCACGAGCCACTGCCCGGGGGTGGCAACCGACACGTCCAGCACGTCGTGCACGGCGGTGCCGGGCGCCGTGCGGGTCACGGAGGTCACGGTCGATACCTGCGGCGCGAAGCGGCCGGGCGCCGGAAGATCCACGGATGCTGCGGCCTCGGCGGAGACGGGTGCCACCACGAGACGCTGGACGTCCCGTTCACGCGGTGCCAGCCAGTCGGCGTTCGCTGCGGGGACGGAGGACGCCGTGATACCGACGCGTCCCGACTGGAACCCCGTCCGCGTGATGGGGAGGACATGGCCCACTGCGGTGCTCGTCCACTCCGCCGTCGTCGAACCGTCCTGGAACGTGCCGCCCTCGACGACCGCCCGCACCTTCTGCCCGGACCGTGCGGCTCCGTCGGCGGAGACCACGGACGCGCTGACCTGCCCGCCCGGCCCCTCCGGAGAGAAGGACGCGGAGATGCTGTACGGACCTGCCTCGGCGCGGCCCTGCTCCACCATGGACCTCGCCCTGGTCTCGACACCGGGCGGCAGATCCTGGGCCCGGATGAAGCCCGACATCGCGGGGCTCTCCCAGCCCATGCCGACGGCGGTCAGCGACCATACGGCGAGCTGAACCGCTGCGGCCTCGTCGTTGTCCGCCGTCGCCCCCCAGCGTCCCAGCACGAGAGCGAGGACCGCGTTGTCCCCGGCGGAGAGCGCCGACCCATCGCTCCGGACGAACGGCCCGGTGTGCCCGTCGTCGTAGCCCGATGCCGTGTCGGGGGAGAAGCGTTCGAAGTCGGTGCAGTAGGCGATCGTCCCCTCCGCGTTCCGGTGCTGTCCCACGAAGTATCCCGTTCCGGCGATACCCGCGCCGGTGTGCCAGCCGCCGGAGACCGGACCCGCTGCGGCCGGCGCAAGGCCGGCGAGGCCCAGCAGGAGGGCGAGGGCCAGCGCGAGGGCGGCCCTGATCCTCGTCGCCGGGACACGCCCCGCCAGGTTCGTGGACCGCGTGACCGGAGCGGATCCGGGACGGAGCGCATGCACGACGGGTGGCGCGACGGACAGATGGCCTGCTGGACCGGGGTGCTGGAGGTGCATGGGCTACTACCGTTCGGGTCGCCGGGTATCTGACTCCTCGATGCTGGTCGCGACGCATCGTGGACGAGAGCCCCCGGACGCCTATGTGGACAACCTCCGCGCCTCAGGCACGAGAACCCGCATGGTCAGGCGCAGTGGACACCGGGGAAGCCCCGCGGGCAGGGCGCCCGATGACGTCCGCTCCAGCGGTTTCGGCCATAATGGGAGCGGCCATCAACCCGCCGGACCCACATCCCGGGTCGCGGGAACCGGCCGAATCGCGAAGGAGATGCGTGTTCTACTGGAGAGACCTGGACAGTGTGCCCAAGGATTTCGGGCCCTCCGTCCTGACACTCGGTAACTTCGACGGCGTGCATCGCGGCCACCAGCGCGTGCTGCAGCAGGTCGTCGAGGCAGCACGGCAGCGATCAGCCGCCGCCGTGGTCGTGTCCTTCGATCCCCACCCCGCGCAGGTCCACCGGCCCGAGACAGCCCCTGAACTGATCATGGGACTGGACGACCGCGTCGAGACCCTCGCCGGGACGGGCATCGATGCGCTCCTGATGATGCACTACACCCTCGACCTCGCCGCGGATTCGGCCGAGGAATTCGTGGAGCGCGTGTTCGTCCGGGCGCTGAAGGCCAAGGCCGTGGTCATCGGACACGACGTCCGGTTCGGCCGCGGCAACAGCGGGGACATCAACACCATGCGTGAACTCGGCCGGAAGCTCGGCTTCGAGGTCATCGCGATCGACGACTTCGGCGCGAGCTACCCCATGGACGCGACCGCCGCCGACGGCGACCGGCGGTGTTCGTCGACCTGGGTGAGGGAAGCCCTCGAGGCCGGTGACGTGGGAACCGCGGCGCGCGTGCTGGGACGCCACCACCGCATGCGGGGCGAGGTGGTGCACGGAGCGGCGCGCGGACGGGAACTCGGGTATCCCACCGCCAATCTCGCCGCTTCCTCGCAGGGCTTCATCCCCGCGGACGGCATCTACGCCGGCTGGCTCATCGACGAGGCGGGGACGAGATGGCCGGCTGCGATCTCGGTCGGCTCGAATCCCACCTTCGACGGCGTCGACCGCCAGGTGGAGGCGCACGTCATCAACCGTCCTCCCGAGCGCGTCCAGGACTTCGACCTCTACGGGCAGGCGGTCGTCGTCGAGTTCGTGGAGCGGCTGCGCGGCCAGGTCGCCTACACCGGGCCCGAGGCCCTGATCGAGCAGATGAAGCTCGACGTCGACCGGGCCCGGGAGCTGCTTTCGACAGAACAACCGGCCAGACGCTAAACTCAAAGGAGATTCGGCTGCAGTCCGTGGTGGCTGAATTTTTCTGTGTCCTCGCGCAAGCGATGCTCAGCACATGTTCACGGTACAACTCTAGGAGTTACTCGTGGCCCTTGACGCCGCCATCAAGCAGGAAATCATCAAGGAATACGCTCTGGCCGAAGGTGACACCGGTTCACCCGAGGTGCAGATCGCGATGCTTTCCCGTCGTATCCTCGACCTGACCGAGCACCTGAAGATGCACAAGCACGACCACCACACGCGTCGTGGTCTGCTTCTTCTCGTGGGTCGCCGTCGTCGCCTGCTGGACTACCTGCGGGACACCGACATCACGCGTTACCGGTCGCTCATCGAGCGCCTGGGTCTGCGTCGATAAGTAGCATCGGAAGGCGGCATCCTCTCCACGGGAGAGGGGCCGCCTTCTTGCTGGAGGTGGAACCGGCCGGATGCCGGGTACGCCGCCGTGATCAGCGGCCCGAGGCGGGTGGATCAGCTTTCCGCAAGGCCGAACTGCACGACCAGCAGCACCAGCACGACCTGACAGCATAGAAGTACCCAACGCACAACAGGAGTCAATCGGCACCGCGCATTCGCGGTCCTCGGTAGTGATCTCCGGAGCGCCTGCACGGCGGGTCCGTGGATCTCGATCGAAGACCGGGTGCTGTGGGCCGTCCATGAGGGACGGACCACGACGGGTGCCGATTGCCTCCGATACCAGGAAACGGAGGTGACTCTCTTGGAGGGTCCCGAAATTCAGTTCGCCGAAGCAGTGATCGACAACGGTCGCTTCGGAACACGCACCGTCCGCTTCGAGACCGGGCGCCTCGCCCAGCAGGCCGCAGGCGCTGCCATGGTCTACATCGATGAGGACACCGCCCTGCTCTCGGCCACCACGGCCGGCAAGCAGCCGCGCGAGGGCTTCGACTTCTTCCCGCTGACCGTCGACGTCGAAGAGCGCATGTACGCTGCGGGCCGCATCCCGGGATCGTTCTTCCGCCGCGAAGGCCGTCCGTCCACGGAGGCCATCCTGGCCTGCCGCCTCATGGACCGCCCGCTGCGCCCGGCGTTCGTCAAGGGCCTCCGCAACGAGGTCCAGGTCGTCGTGACCGTCCTCGCGATCAACCCGGACGTCCGCTACGACGTCGTGGCGATCAACGCGGCATCGATGTCCACGCAGCTCTCCGGCCTGCCCTTCTCGGGTCCGATCGGCGGCGTCCGCGTGGCCCTCGTGTCCGACGGCAGCGGCAACGACCAGTGGATCGCCTTCCCGAAGCACTCCGAGCTCGAGAACTCGGTCTTCGACATGGTCGTCGCCGGTCGGATCGCAGGCGACGACGTCGCGATCATGATGGTCGAGGCGGAAGCCACCGACAACTCGTGGACTCTGATCAAGGAGAACGGCGCGACCGCTCCCACCGAGGAGGTCGTCGCCGACGGCCTCGAGGCAGCGAAGCCCTTCATCCGCGCGCTGTGCGAGGCGCAGGCCGACCTCGCGGCGCGTGCCGCGAAGCCGACCGTCGAGTTCCCGATCTTCCTCGACTACCAGGACGACGTGTACGAGGCGATCGAGGCCGCAGGTTCCGAGAAGCTCGCCCAGGTCTTCCAGATCGCCGACAAGCAGGAGCGCAACACCGCCACCGACGCGCTCAAGGCCGAGCTCACGGACGCCCTCGGCGCCCAGTTCGAGGGACGCGAGAAGGAGCTGTCCGCAGCGTTCCGCTCGCTGACCAAGGCCGTCGTCCGCCAGCGCATCCTCAAGGACCAGGTCCGCATCGACGGCCGGGGCCTGAGCGACATCCGCAAGCTCACCGCCGAGGTCGAGGTCCTGCCTCGCGTCCACGGTTCGGCGATCTTCGAGCGCGGCGAGACCCAGATCATGGGTGTCACCACGCTGAACATGCTCAAGATGGAGCAGCAGATCGATTCGCTGTCACCCGTCACGCGCAAGCGCTACATGCACAACTACAACTTCCCGCCCTACTCCACCGGTGAGACCGGCCGCGTCGGTTCGCCGAAGCGCCGCGAGATCGGCCACGGAGCACTGGCTGAGCGCGCACTCGTGCCCGTCCTGCCGACCCGCGAGGAATTCCCGTACGCGATCCGCCAGGTGTCCGAGGCCCTCAGCTCCAACGGTTCGACGTCGATGGGATCGGTCTGCGCCTCGACGCTGTCCCTGCTCAACGCCGGTGTCCCCCTCCGCGCACCCGTCGCCGGCATCGCCATGGGCCTCGTGTCCGACGTCGTGGACGGTCAGACCCGCTATGCGGCCCTGACCGACATCCTCGGCGCCGAGGACGCCTTCGGCGACATGGACTTCAAGGTCGCCGGGACGTCCGAGTTCGTCACGGCGATCCAGCTCGACACCAAGCTCGACGGCATCCCCGCGTCTGTGCTCGCGGCGGCGCTGAAGCAGGCCCGCGAGGCACGCCTGCACATCCTGGGCGTCCTGCAGGCCGCGATCGACACGCCGGACGAGCTCTCCGAGTTCGCACCGCGGATCATCTCGGTGAAGATCCCCGTGGACAAGATCGGCGAGGTCATCGGCCCCAAGGGCAAGATGATCAACCAGATCCAGGAGGACACCGGAGCCGACATCTCGATCGAGGACGACGGCACCGTGCTGATCGGCGCCACGAACGGGGAGTCGGCCGAGGCTGCGCGCGCGGCGGTCAACGCCATCGCCAACCCGCAGGTCCCCGAGATCGGTGAGCGCTACCTGGGCACGGTCGTCAAGACCACGACCTTCGGCGCCTTCGTCTCGCTGACCCCCGGCAAGGACGGCCTGCTGCACATCTCCGAGCTGCGCAAGCTCGCCGGCGGCAAGCGCGTCGACAACGTCGACGAGGTCGTGTCCGTGGGGCAGAAGGTCCAGGTCGAGATCACCAAGATCGACGACCGCGGAAAGCTGTCGCTCTCGCCGGTCGTCGCCGACGAGGCCGGGGACTCCTCCGAGGACGCCGGCATCGAGCTGCCCGAGGTCGCAGAGGCCGAATAGTCCCGTGACCCGCTCGTCCTGAGCACCTGCGGCCCCGGCGCCTACCGATCGAATCGGTCGGCGCCGGGGCCGTCTGCCTTTCCCGAACCACCAGAAAGTCCAGGATGTCCCTGTCCTCCGTAGTGTCCCTGCCCCTCCTGCCGACCCCACGCGCCATCGGTGGTGAAACAGACCCCACGTTCGTGGCCGGTGATCCCGGCGGCAACGTCGTCCGCCGCAGCGTCCTGCCCGGCGGTGTCCGGGTGCTGACCGAGGCGATGCCCGGGCAGCGCTCGGCGACCATCGGTTTCTGGGTGGGGGTGGGCTCCCGTGACGAGGCCGAGGGCCAGCACGGCTCCACCCATTTCCTCGAACATCTGCTGTTCAAGGGCACCGCGCGCCGCAGCGCCCTGGACATCGCGTCGGCCTTCGACGAGGTCGGCGGGGAATCGAACGCCGCCACGGCGAAGGAGAACACCTGCTACTACGCGCGGGTCCTCGACTCCGACCTGCCGATGGCCATCGACGTCATCGCGGACATGGTCACCTCGGCCGTCCTCGATCCGGAGGAGCTCGAGCAGGAGCGCGACGTGATCCTCGAGGAGATCGCGATGGACAGCGACGACCCCGCGGACGTGGCGCACGAGAGGTTCGTCGAACTGGTGCTGGGGGACCACCCCCTCGGCCGCCCGATCGGCGGGACCCCGGAGGCGATCCGGGCGGTACCCCGGGAATCCGTCCTCGCCCACTACCGCCGCTACTACTCGCCCGCCGAGCTGGTCGTCACCGCCGCGGGCGGGCTCGACCACGACGTCGTGTGCCGCCTCGTGCAGGAAGCCCTCGAGGGCGCCGGATGGACCCTCGACGAGGGCGCCCTTCCCGTGGCACGGCGCTCGACCGCCGAGGTGCCGGTGCAGGGGGTCACGGGTACGCACGTCATCCGCCGGTCCGTGGAGCAGTCCAACATCCTCATCGGCTGCCCGTCGCTCACCGCCACGGACGAGCGCCGGTTCGCCATGAGCGTCCTCAACGCCGTCCTCGGCGGCGGGATGTCCTCCCGGCTCTTTCAGGAGATCCGCGAGAAGCGGGGCCTGGTGTACTCGACCTACTCGTTCTCGGCGGCCTATGCCGACGCCGGCTACTTCGGCATGTACGCGGGGTGTTCCCCGGCCAAGACGGGTCAGGTCATCGACCTGCTCGGCGCGGAACTGGACCGGCTCGCAGCCGACGGCATCGACGCCGAGGAGCTGCGCAAGGCGGTCGGACAGCTCTCCGGAGGACTGGTCATGGCGCTCGAGGACAGCAGTTCGCGGATGTCCCGGCTCGGCCGTTCCGAGCTCGTCTCGGGAGAATTCGTCGACATGGATGCGTCCCTCGACCGCATCCGCTCGGTCACCGCCGGCGAGGTCCAGTCGCTGGCGCGGGAGCTGGCCGCAGCCCCGCGGACGACCGTCGTCGTCGGACCGTTCGATTCCGAGGCGGACTTCGCGCAGTAGGTGCGGCGCGGTCCCGCCCTGTGACGCCGGCCTCCCGGACCACCCCTCGCACGCTCTCCGCCGAGCGGGACTGTTCGACCAGTCCCACGCGAGGAGGCCCGGAAGCGGGAGGGAGCGGTCGCGGGTGCGCGACCGGCGCCGGGGCGGCCTAGCCTCCGGCGAAGGGCGGCAGGATGTCCAGGACGTCGCCGTCGCGCAGGACGGTCGCCGGGTCGCGCAGCGCCACCTCGTTGAGCAGGAAGCTGCTGCGGTCCAGCACCTTCGCCAGCGACGGCGCGCCCGCGGCGCCAGGGCGTCCGCGCAGGTCGGCCAGCACGACCGACACCGCACGCCCGGCCGGCAGGCGTTCCTCGTCCACGCCGGATGCGGCCCTGGCCGCCCCGAAGTACCGCACCAGCACGTCAGCCACCGATGGCGCTCATCGACCGGTCGGGCTGGATGAAGTCCTCGGCGCCGAGGCCCGTGTGGTCCATGCCGTGTGCCCGGGGCTTCAGCCACATCGCCTCGCGCCAGCGCCGGGCGACGGCCTCGTCGTCCGCTTCCGAGCGCAGGAGGCCGCGCAGGTCCGTCTCCTCCCGCGAGAAGAGGCAGCTCATGACCTTGCCCTCGGCGGTGACGCGCGTGCGGCGGCAGTCGGCACAGAAGGGCTCCGTGACCGACGCGATGATCCCCACGATCCCGAGGACGACGTCGGGGGCGTCCTTCGCGCGGACCTCCCACCGTTCGGCCGGGGCGCCGTCGCGGTTGCGGGGGTCCGGGGTGAGGACGAAGCGGGTCTCGACGAGGGTGCGCATCTCGGCGGCCGTGACCATGCCCTCCTTCGTCCAGCCGTGGTCGGCGTCGAGGGGCATCTGCTCGATGAACCGCAGTTCGAAACCGCGGGCCACGGCCCATTCCACGAGGTCCGGCGCCTCGTGGTCGTTGATGCCCCGCATCAGCACCGCGTTGATCTTCACGAGTCCGAGCCCGGCGTCGGCCGCGGCCTCGATCCCTTTCAGGACACGGTCCAGGAACGGGCGCCGCGTGAGCTGGGCGAAGGTCTCGGGATGCAGCGAGTCCATGGAGACGTTGATCCGGGTGAGGCCCGCCTCCTTGAGCTGCGCGGCGCGGCGGTCGAGGCCCAGCGCGTTCGTCGTCATCGAGATGGGCAGCCCGGGGTGGTTCGTCCTGATGTCCCGGATGATGTCGAGGAGGTCGGCCCTGACGAGGGGTTCCCCACCCGTCAGCCGCAACTCCCGGATGCCGAGCCGATCGACCCCGATCCGGACCAGGCGCACGATCTCCCCGCGGGACAGCACCTGGTCCTTCTGCAGCCAGTTGAGGCCCTCTGCGGGCATGCAGTAGGTGCAGCGCAGGTTGCACTTGTCCGTGAGGGACAGGCGCATGTCCGTCGCCTGCCGGCCATGGATATCCATGAGACCGGAATCCGCGGCCCCGCGGGCAGCACTCGGCATTCCCAGTTGGATTCCCATGGAACGAGGGTACGCCCTCCGCGGTCCCGGACCCTACCCGGTGCCGGGGGCGGCCTCGGCCTTCCCAGCGGGGCTCCGGGCAGGTAGGGAGGCAGGGAGCGGGCATGCGGGAGGCAGCAGCAGGCCGTCGGGGAACGCGACGGCTGCCGCGGTCGTGTAACGGAGGATACCCCCGTCCGGCACCCGCCGTCGTCGTGGGACACGGAGGAGAGAGACCGATGGAGCGACAGCGGACGTGGGCGGCGGTCTCCGGGGTCCTCGCCGTGGGGCTCGGAGTGATCGGCGGTGAGCTCTCGGCCGCCGCCCTCAGCCCTTCGGTCACACCGGTGAGCGCGGTCGGTTCTTCGGTGGTCGACCTGCTGCCTCCCGGAGTGAAGGACTGGGCCATCGCCTGGTTCGGGACGGCGGACAAGGCCGTCCTCCTGGCGACGATCGCCGTCATCATCGCCGGTCTGGCCCTCGCAGCCGGTGTGCTCGAATACCGCCGGCCCTTCGCCGGACGGGTGGTCGTCGCGGGATTCGGCGTCGTCGGCACGTTCGCGGTCGCATCCCGCCCGCAGTCGTCCCTGGTGTCGTTCGTCGCGCCGGTCGTCGCCACAGTGGTGGCTGTCCTGGTCCTCGACGCCCTCGTGCGGGCGCTGCGGGCATGGTCCCGCAGCGCCGACGACGGCTACGCGGACCCGGCACCGGCGCGCCGCAGGTTCCTGCAGGGGGCCGGAGGCGCGGCCGTCGTCGCCGCAGCGACGGGAGCCGCCGCGACGGGCGTGCGCTCCTCCCAGTCCGCCGTGGCCGGCCGGCGGGCGTCCCTCACGCTTCCCCCGCCCGCCGAGGCCGTGCCCCCGGCCGAGGGGTCGTTCCTCCCCGGGGGAGCGGACCTGGGAATCGAGGGCATCAGCGACCTCGTGACGGCGACGCACGACTTCTACCGCATCGACACCGCCCTCGTGGTGCCCGTGGTCGACGCCGCCCGATGGTCCCTGAAGGTCACCGGACTGGTGGAGCGTGAGGTGGAGATCACCTTCGACGAACTCCTGGCCCTTCCGCTGATCGAGCGGTACGTCACGCTCGCCTGCGTCTCCAACACGGTGGGCGGGGACCTGACGGGGAACGCCCGCTGGCTCGGCTGGCCCGTCCGGGAGCTCCTCGCCCGCGCCGGTGTCCGTCCAGGAGCGGACATGGTCCTGTCGCGGAGCGTGGACGGCTTCACCGCCGGCACGCCGCTGGAGGCGCTGACGGACGGCCGGGACTCGCTGCTCGCGGTCGGCATGAACGGGCAGCCGCTGCCGGTCGAACACGGTTTCCCGGTCCGGCTCGTCGTCCCCGGTCTCTACGGATTCGTGTCGGCGACGAAATGGGTCACGGAACTCGAGGTGACCCGCTTCGCGGACGACAAGGCGTACTGGTCGACGCGCGGCTGGTCCGAGCGCGGGCCCGTCAAGACCTCCTCCCGCGTGGACGTCCCGCGATCGAATGCGACGGTCGCCGCCGGCGACGTCGTCATCGGGGGCGTGGCCTGGGCCCAGCACCGGGGGGTCGAGGCCGTCGAGGTGAGGGTCGACGGCGGCGCGTGGCAGCGTGCCGCCCTCGCCACGCCCATCTCCGCCGACACCTGGTGCCAGTACAGCGTGACGCTGCAGCTCGACGCCGGCACGCACAGCGTGCAGTCACGCGCGGTCGACCGCGACGGCGGGCTCCAGTCCGAGGCCTTCGCGGATCCCGCGCCCGACGGCGCGGAAGGACTGCACACGGTAACGTTCACCGTGTCCTAGACCACCTGCCGGTCCCCGCCCGACCGCGACGATCCCGTCCCGACGACGGCGCCGGTCGGCGCGGCCGAGACCTGCAGACGCGCGCGGAAGGCAGCCATGAGAAGAACAGTCGCCCAACACCAGGCCGCCGTCGCCGGTCTCCTGCGCTGGAGCAGCGGGTACGAGGCCGGCCCGCCCGACGTCCTCGGCCTTCCCGCGGCCCTGGGCCGGACGCTGGCGGAGGACGTCCACGCGCCGGTCAGCGTGCCGCCGTTCGACAACTCCCAGATGGACGGCTACGCGGTGCACGCTGCCGACCTCGCCGCGGCGTCCGCCCTCGTCGTCGCCGACGCCATCCCGGCAGGTTCCGTTCCGCCCGGACTGGAGGCCGGCACGGCCGCGCCGATCATGACGGGCGCCATGCTGCCCGCGGGCGCCGCCGCCGTCGTACCGATCGAACGGGCGGAACCGCCGCAGTTCTACTCCGCGGCGGACCGCCTCCACGGAGACGTGGCGGTACGGCTGCCAGGCGGCATCGAGGCGGGCCTGTTCGTCCGCCGTGCCGGCAGCGACATCGCCGCGGGCGACGTCGCGCTCGAGGCAGGGACCCTGCTCGGCCCCGCCCAGCTCGGGCTCCTCGCGGCCTGCGGGGTCGGCACGGTCCCCGTGCGTCCGCGGTTCCGCGTGCTGCTCCTGTCCACCGGGGACGAGGTCGCCGAGCCAGGCGCTCCGCTCGCTCCCGGAACGATCTACGACGCCAACACGACGCTCCTCGAGGCGGCCCTGAACGACGCCGGGGCCGAGGTCCTGCGCCACCGCCTCCTCGGCGACGATCCCGCCGTCCTCCGGGAGGCCTTCGGGGCGATCGCCGCAGGCAGCACCCACCTGATCCTCAGCACCGGAGGCATCAGCCAGGGCGCCTACGAGGTCGTGAAGCAGGCACTGGCCGACAGCAGCGTCGAGTTCTCCTCCGTCGCGATGCAGCCCGGTGGGCCGCAGGCCCACGGGACCATCTCGGGCATCCCGTTCCTCGGGTTCCCGGGCAACCCCGTGAGCGCCCTGGTCTCCTTCGAGATGTTCCTGCGCCCCGCCCTCCAGCAGCTCACCGGTTCGCCCGTGCCGCGCCTGGTGCTCGACGCCGTCCTGATGGACGCGGCACAGAGCCCCCCGGCCAAGCACCAGGTGCGTCGCGGTCTCTACCGCAACGGCAAGGTGGTGCTGGTGGGCGGGCCCGACTCGCACCTGCTGCACGCCCTGGCGTCGTCCAACTGCCTGGTGCACCTGCCCGAAGGGGTCGCATCGCTGCAGCAGGGGGACCACGTCGAGGTCACGCTCATCGGACCGGTGCCCGCGGATCCGTTCGCCGTCGAGGAACTGCTCGTCACGGAAGTGGCCGGCACTGATTGAATGGACTCCGCAGAAAGGACTCCATCATGAGCACACCACCACCCTCGGCGGAGGGGCTGTCCCACGTCCGTGCCGACGGCACCGCCCACATGGTCGACGTCTCCGGCAAGCAGGCGACCACGCGCCAGGCCGTCGCGGAATCGATCCTCGAGACCTCGCCCGACGTCGTCGCGCTCATCACCGAGGGGAACCTGCCCAAGGGCGACGCCCTGGCCGTCGCCCGTGTCGCGGGCATCATGGCGGCGAAGCAGACCTCCACGCTGATACCGCTGTGCCATCCGCTCCCGCTGTCCAAGGTCACCGTGGACTTCGAGCCCGACGGCGGCCGGGTCAGGATCACCGCGCTCGCGAAGACCACCGCGCTCACCGGCGTGGAGATGGAGGCACTGACGGCGGCATCCGTCGCGGCGCTGACCCTCTACGACATGATCAAGGCGGTGGACAAGCACGCGGTGATCAACGGCACGCGGGTGGTATCGAAGTCCGGCGGCAAGAGTGGAGACTGGAGCATATGACATCCCTCCGCACCGCAGCCGTCGTCATCGCCTCCACCCGTGCTGCGGCCGGCCGCTATGAGGACGAGTGCGGCCCCGCCATCGCCGACTGGCTCTACCGGCACGACTTCGCCGTGGCGGACGCGGTCGTCGTGCCCGACGGCGACGCCGTCGGCGCGGCCATCGGCGCCGCGCTCGAGGCCCGCCCCGCGGTGCTCATCACGAGCGGGGGGACCGGCCTGAGCCCTGACGACGCAACCCCTGAACAGACCGCCCCCTATCTCACACGCGCTCTTCCCGGGGTCATGGAGGCCATCCGCGCCGCCGGTGCCGGGAAGGTCCCCACCGCCGTGCTCAGCCGAGGCCTCGCCGGCACGGCGGGACCCACGTTCATCATCAACCTGCCGGGTTCGCCCGGAGGAGTGCGGGACGGGCTCGCCGTCCTCTCACCGCTCATCCACCACATCTGCTCCCAACTGGAGGGCCGCAATGACCACCGGTGACGTCGTCCACGCCGCTGTCGCAGACACCCCGATCACCCCCGAGCAGGCCCAGGCCGGTGTCGACTCCCCGCGCTGCGGAGCCATCGTGGGGTTCAGCGGCGTCGTGCGTAACCACGACGGCGGACGCGATGTCGTCTCCCTGAGCTACTCGGCGCATCCGAGTGCGGAGCGCATCATCCGCGAGGTGGCCGACGAGGTGGCCGCCCGGCACGACGGCGTGCGGATCTGGGTCGCGCACCGCATCGGGCCCCTGGCCATCGGCGACCAGGCGCTCGTCGCCGCCGTCGGGGCAGCGCATCGAGGGGAGGCCTTCACCGCCTGCTCGGAGCTCGTCGACCTCGTGAAGGAACGCGTACCCATCTGGAAGGAGCAGTTCTTCACCGACGGCAGCGTGGAATGGGTCGGCGCGGGGGCGTGACAGTAGGCTTGGCCCCATGACTGAACTCCTGCCCGTCGCCGTGCTGGGCGCCCGAGGCCGCATGGGCGCAGAGGCGGTCCGGGCCGTCGAGGCGGCTCCCGATCTGGACCTCGTCGCCGCACTGGGCAGCAGCGATCCACTCGAGTCCCTGGTGTCCGCCGGAGCCCGCGTCGTCGTGGACCTGACCGTGCCGGACGCCACGTTCGGGAACGTCCGGTTCGCCGTCGAGCACGGCATGCACGCCGTCGTCGGGACGACCGGCTGGACGGCCGAGCGCCTGGACCGGCTGCGGACGCTGCTCGCGGGCAGCCCCGGCACCGGAGTCCTGATCGCGCCGAACTTCGCGCTGGGCTCCGTGCTCGCCTCGGCCTTCGCTGCAGCGGCGGCCCGGTACTTCGAATCCGTCGAGATCGTGGAGCTGCACCACCCCGACAAGGTGGACGCCCCCTCGGGGACGGCGGTCAGGACCGCCCAGCTGGTGTCCGCCGCCCGGGCAGCGGCGGGAGTCCCCGCTGCGCCGGATGCGAGCCGCGACGTGCTCGACGGCGCGCGCGGGGCGAGCGTGGACGGTGTCCCCGTCCATTCGGTGCGGCTCCGGGGGCTCACGGCCCACCAGGAGGTGCTGTTCGGCAGCCCCGGCGAGCAACTCACCATCCGGCACGATTCCTTCGACCGGGCGTCGTTCATGCCCGGTGTGCTCCTCGGTGTCCGCTCGGTGGCGCAGCACCCCGGCCTGACCGTGGGCCTCGACGGTTACCTAGACCTGCAGACCGGCGGGAACCCACGATGAGGACCGCCGTGGGACTCTACCGGCAGCACAAGGTCAAGCTCGGTGTCCTGCTCGTCACGGCGCTCCTCGTGTTCTGGCTGGCCGTGGCCTTCCAGCGCAGTTTCCTGCTGCTCGGCGACCCGGACCCGGTGGCCAAGGCGATCGGCGCCGCGTACCTCCTCCTGCCGTGCATCGGTGCGTGGGCGCTGATCCGGGAGCTGCTCTTCGGAGCCCAGACCCAGCGCATGGCGCGGCAGCTGGAGGGCGAGGGCGGACTGCCCGTCGACGACCTGCCCAGGACGCCGGCCGGGCGCATCGTGCGCTCCGCCGCCGACGACGCCTTCCCGGCGTACCAGGCGGAGGTGGAGGCCGACCCGGAGAACTGGCGAAGCTGGTTCCGGCTCTCCTGCGCCTACGACGCCGCCGGCGACCGCAAGCGTGCCCGGAGCGCCATGCGCGACGCCGCGAAGCTGTACCGGCCGCACGGCACGTCGCGCTAACCGGACGAGCCGCGACACCGGTCGAGGTGTGGGGACGCGTCGTGGGGCCCGGACGCGGGCCTAGCGTCCGGCGTCGATCCGGCCCTCTCGTGCCGCATTCGCCGCGCCCGACGCGAGCAGTTCCAGCGGGCCACGGGACCGGACCCGGTGGAACAGGATGCCGATGCCGATCGCGATGACGACCTGCAGCCAGAAGAGCTGCAGCGGATCGGGCAGGGGAACCAGCTGGTCGGCCCAGCTCATGGCGCAGATGTGGAGGCTGTAGAGCGTCAGCGTCATGGCGCCGGGCGCCGAGAGGGGCAGCAGCGCGGAGGGGAACCGGCGTGTCAGCAGGAGGCAGGCCGCGACGGCGGCTGCCGCGCAGCCTGCGACGTGCACGAGGTCGAAGGTCGTGCCCGAGTGCGGCGCGCCGACCGCGAGCCACCACCAGGAGCCGGACTGGTCCACGCCGGTGAGCCCGACGTCGAGCATCGCCTCGAGCGGATAGCGGCTGCCGTCCGGTGTCTCGAGGAGTGCCGCGAGGCCTCCGCCCGGCCCGAGCAGCTGAGCGCTGACGAACTTCGCGGCGACCGCGGCGGTGATCCCGGCGCCGAGGAGTCCCAGCTGCACGCCGAGCCGCGAGAGGTCCAGCCGTCCGATCACCATGCCGACCAGGATGAAACCGAGCCACTGCACCACGGGGTAGTAGCCCGTCAGGAAGATGTCCGCCGCCAGCGTCCCCGGCACGAGGAAGTGCTCGAAGACGGGATTGCCGCCCAGTGACGGCGGGTCCACCGTCGCCGCGACCACCGGCCGGAGCAGGTACGCCGCGACGGGCGCGAGCAGCAGCCACCCCGCAGCCCAGGCGGCGAGCGCCCGGAGCCGGAGGCCGGTGAAGGGCAGTGCGAGGAGGAACAGCACGCCGTAGTGGAACAGGATGATCGCGATGTTCGTCTCGACGCCGCCGAGGACCAGCCCGATCAGTGCGATGATCACCGCGCGGACGGCGATGCCCCTGCGCTCCGCCGACAGCGTCCGGTCGCGGTGGGGTGACCGCCCCCCGGTGAGGAGCGCGAGGCCGATGCCGGCGACCACGGCGAACAGGCCCGATGCGCGGCCGGAGAAGAGCAGTGCGGTCCAGGTGGGATCGACGGTGCCCGGGGTGTACAGGGGCAGGATGTGCGTGCTCATCATGCCGAAGAGCGCCACTCCGCGGGCTGCGTCGATCCCGGTCAACCGCCGGGGGGCGGGCTTCGTGTGCATCCGGCCATCGTCCCACAGGCGCCCTCGCCCAGCCTGTGCACGGGACCGTCATCCACCGTGGAGTCCGGCTCCCGGGCCGGCCGGTCCCACCTGCCCCCGTGTGAACGGGTAACGTTTTACCCATGGTTGAAACCCCCTCGCGCAATCTCCCGTTCGGCTCGCTCGTCACCGCCATGGTCACGCCGTTCACCGCCGATGGCGGGGTGGATCTCGATGCGACGGCGGCCCTCGCCGCGAAGCTCGTCGACGACGGCTGCGACGGCCTGGTGGTGTCCGGCACGACGGGGGAGACCTCGACCCTCGAGGATTCGGAGAAGGAGGACCTCTTCCGCGTCGTCGCGGAGGCGGTGGGGAACCGGGCACGTGTCATCGCAGGCACGGGGACGAACCACACCTCCCACTCCGTGGAGATGGCACGGCGGGCGGAGCGGGCCGGTGCCCATGCGCAGCTCGTCGTGACGCCGTATTACAACAAGCCCACCCAGTCCGGTGTGCTCGCGCACTTCACCGCCGTCTCCGAGGCGAGCGACCTCCCGATCATGATCTACGACATCCCCGGCCGTTCCGGCATACCCATCACCACCGAGACCATGCTCCGTCTGGCCGAGAACCCGAAGATCGGTGCTTTGAAGGACGCGAAGGCGGACTTCGCCGCCATCACGCGTGTCCTCGCCGCCACCGACCTCGATGTCTACTCGGGCGACGACGGACTGACCCTGCCGTGGATGGCCGCCGGTGCCGTCGGCGTCGTGAGCGTCAGCGCGCACGTCGCGACCGCCGCGTTCCGCGCCCTCGTCGACGCCGCAGCCGCCGGGGACTTCGCCGAGGCACGCCGCATCCACTTCGAGCTCGACCCCGTGATCCGGGCCGTGATGACCCACCTCCCGGGAGCCATCTCCGCCAAGCACATCCTGCACCTGCAGGGCGTGCTCCCGCATGCCGTCGTGCGCCTGCCCCTGGTCGAGCCCGACGATCGCGAAGTGGCACCCGTCCTCGCCGACCTGGCGGAGGCGGGCTGGGACCTGGAGCCGGCCGGCGGCCGCGGGGAGATCCGGGCATGAGTGACGCGGCCGGCGTCGGACCAGCACTCCGGGCCCTTCCGCCGGCCCTCGAACCGGGAACGCTGCGGGTCGTGCCGCTCGGAGGACTCGGCGAGATCGGCCGCAACATGGCGGTCTTCGAGATCTCCGGAAAGCTCCTGATCGTGGACTGCGGGGTACTCTTCCCCGAGGAGACCCAGCCCGGGGTCGACCTCATCCTGCCCGACTTCTCGTACATCCAGGACAGGCTCGACGACGTCGTCGGGCTCGTCCTCACGCACGGCCACGAGGACCACATCGGCGCGGTACCGTACCTGCTGCGCCTCAAGGCCGACATCCCCGTCATCGGTTCGCAGCTCACCCTCGCGCTCATCGAGGCGAAGCTGCAGGAACACCGCATCCGTCCCTACACGCTCACGGTCTCGGAAGGGCAGATCGAGCAGTTCGGCCCCTTCGAGTGCGAGTTCGTCGCGGTCAACCACTCGATCCCGGACGCCCTCGCGGTCTTCATCCGCACCGAGGCCGGGAACGTCCTGCACACGGGCGACTTCAAGATGGACCAGCTGCCGCTCGACGGCCGCATCACCGACCTGCGGGCCTTCGCCCGCCTCGGCGAGGAGGGCGTCGATCTCTTCATGGTCGATTCGACCAACGCGGACGTCCCCGGCTTCACGACGGCGGAGCGCGAGATCGGCCCCGTCCTCGAGAACCTGTTCGGGCAGGTCCGCAAGCGGATCATCGTCGCGTCGTTCTCCTCGCACGTGCACCGCGTGCAGCAGGTGCTCGACGCCGCCCACGCCCACGGGCGCTTCGTGTGCTTCGCCGGACGATCCATGGTCAGGAACATGGCCATCGCCGCGAAGCTCGGGTACCTGAAGGTGCCGGACGGCATCCTCGTGGACATCAAGAACGTGGACGACCTGCCGGACGACCGCGTGGTCCTCATGTCCACCGGGTCGCAGGGCGAACCCATGGCCGCGCTGTCCCGCATGGCCAACGGCGACCACCGCATCACGGTGGGCAAGGGCGACACCGTGATCCTGGCATCCTCGCTCATCCCGGGCAACGAGAACGCGGTCTACCGCGTCATCAACGGGCTGCTGAAGCTCGGCGCCGACGTGATCCACAAGGGCAACGCCAAGGTGCACGTATCAGGACATGCGGCGGCAGGGGAGCTCCTCTACTGCTACAACATCCTGAAGCCCAGGAACGTCATGCCCGTCCACGGCGAGACGCGGCACCTCATCGCCAACGGCAAGCTCGCACAGCAGACCGGCGTCCCGGCGTCGAACGTCCTGCTCACCGACGACGGATCGGTCGTCGACCTCGTGGACGGCAGGGCGCGCGTGGTGGGAGCCGTCGAGTGCGGTTACGTGTACGTGGACGGCTCGAGCGTCGGGGAGATCACGGACGCCGATCTCAAGGACCGCCGGACCCTCGGCGAGGAGGGCTTCATCTCCATCATCACGGTCGTGAACCGCACCACCGGCAGGATCGTCTCCGGCCCGGACATCCACGCCCGGGGTTTCGCCGAGGACGATGCCGTCTTCGACGAGATCAGGCCGAGGATCAGCGAGGCCCTCGAGGAGGCGGTGATGACCAACGCGGACCACACGACCTACCAGTTGCAGCAGGTGGTGCGCCGGGTCGTGGGGACCTGGGTCAACCGGCGTCTCCGTCGGCGTCCCATGATCATCCCGGTGGTCCTCGAAGCCTGACGCAGCAGGCCCGCGCCGGCGGCGTCCTGACGGGCGTCGCCGGTGCGGCGGGCCCCCCGGCCATCGGAAATCCGACGATTCGGGGGAGCCTTCCGGTACCGTGAGGATCATGGCCACTCGAACGTCCCCTGCCCCGCGGGGCCAGCAACAGACCCGCAGCAAGGGAGCGTCCGCGGCTGCAGGACCGTCCCGGAGCAAGGCACCGGCGAAGGCGGCGGGCCGCGCCCCCGCGAAGACCCGGCAGGTCCCGGTACCCCCCGAACCGCAGCACGAGGACCACCTCGCGCTTCCGCTGAGGGCCGTCAGGGCCGTCTGGATGGGCATGGCGCGCGTCGTCGCCTCCGGCGTGCGAACCTTCGGACACGACGTCAATCCCGACCGCGACGTCCGTCGGGACGGCTCGGGCTTCTTCCTCCTCCTGCTCGCCCTGGCCGTCGCGACCGTCGAGTGGTGGGCCCTCACCGGTACCGCCGCCGATATCGTGCATGCCGCCGCGGGCGGCACCGTCGGCTGGATGGCCCTGCTCGTACCGTTCATGCTGGGCATCGGAGCGGTCCGCCTGTTCAGGTATCCCGAGCGGCACCGCGCCAACAACCGCATCGCCATCGGGCAGCTCGTCATCCTGTTCGGCGGTTCCGGCATCGCGCACCTCGTCGGCGGGCGGCCGGGCCTCGCGGACGGACTGGACGCGCTGTGGCGTGCCGGCGGCGTCGTGGGGTTCCTCGTCGCCGGGCCGCTCAGTGCCGTCCTCACGGCGTGGCCCGTCGGGATCCTGCTCGCCGTCGGGATCTTCCTGGGCCTCCTGATCGTCACGGCCACGCCCTTCCGCCACATCCCCTCGCGCCTGCGCACGCTGTACGAGCACCTCATGGGCCAGGACCCGAACGACGCCGGACACCGGCGCGACGACGGCCACGACCAGAGCTACCTCTACGAGACGCACGGTGCGGCGGCAGTGAAGCCCGAGCCCAAGCGGCGCAAGCGTCTGTTCGGCAAGGACAGGGCGGACGCGCCGTTCGACGCGGAGCAGGAGCCCGACTGGGACGGCTACGTCGGCGACGAGGCGTTCGAGCGCGCCGTGATCGAGGACGAGGAGCGCCGCGCACGCGAGGCCGAGGCAGCCGTGCCGCCGGGTGTCCGCCGTCCGACCAAGCAGGAACTCGCAGCCGAGGAGCTCAAGCGGTCGCAGGGCGCCCGGATGCCGGCGCCGGCGGAGCCCGAGCGGGTACCCGAGGGCGCCACCGAGGCGATCGACGTCGTCCCCGCCGCGAAGGCGCTGATCGTGCCCTCCACCCCGGTGCAGCCGCAGGTCCCGCCCACGCCCATCCCGCAGCGCACCGAGCAGCTCCAGCTCGCCGGCGATGTCGCCTACACCCTGCCGCCCTCGGACTACCTGCCGGCCGGCACGCCTCCGAAGGAGCGCTCGGAAGCCAACGACGCCGTCGTCGCCGCCCTGACCCACACCATGGACCAGTTCAACGTGGACGCGAAGGTCACCGGCTTCTCGCGCGGCCCGACGGTCACCCGCTACGAGATCGAACTCGCACCGGGCACCAAGGTGGAGCGGGTGACCGCCCTGTCGAAGAACATCTCCTACGCCGTCGCCAGCTCCGACGTACGCATCCTCTCGCCCATCCCCGGCAAGTCGGCCATCGGCATCGAGATCCCCAACACGGACCGCGAGACCGTCTCCCTCGGTGATGTCCTGCGCTCCGGGAACGCCCGCAAGACCGACCACCCGATGGTGATGGGCGTCGGCAAGGACGTCGAGGGCGGGTTCGTCGTCGCCAACCTCGCCAAGATGCCCCACCTCCTCGTGGCCGGTGCCACGGGCGCGGGCAAGTCGTCCTTCGTGAACTCGATGATCACGTCCATCCTGATGCGCTCGACGCCCGACGAGGTGCGCATGGTCATGGTGGACCCCAAGCGCGTGGAACTCACCGCCTACGAGGGCGTCCCGCACCTCATCACGCCCATCATCACCAACCCGAAGAAGGCCGCGGAGGCGCTGCAGTGGGTGGTCCGCGAGATGGACACGCGCTACGACGACCTCGCGAACTACGGCTACAAGCACATCGACGACTTCAACAAGGCGGTCCGGAACGGCAAGGTCGTCCCGCCCGAGGGATCCAAGCGCGTGGTGCGGCCCTACCCGTACCTCCTGGTGATCGTGGACGAGCTCGCTGACCTGATGATGGTGGCACCGCGCGACGTCGAGGACTCGATCGTGAGGATCACCCAGCTCGCGCGCGCCGCGGGCATCCACCTCGTCCTCGCGACCCAGCGGCCGTCGGTCGACGTCGTCACCGGCCTGATCAAGGCGAACGTCCCGTCCCGCATGGCATTCGCGACGTCATCGGTCACGGACTCTCGCGTGGTCCTGGACCAGCCGGGCGCCGAGAAGCTGATCGGCCAGGGCGATGCGCTGTTCCTGCCGATGGGCGCGTCCAAGCCGATGCGCGTGCAGGGCGCCTGGGTCACGGAGTCCGAGATCCATCGCGTCGTCGAGCACGTGAAGGGCCAGCTCCAGGCCGTGTACCGCGAGGACGTCGCCGTGGAGGCGCCGAAGAAGCAGATCGACGACGATATCGGGGACGACCTCGACGTGCTGCTGCAGGCCACCGAGCTCGTCGTCACGACGCAGTTCGGTTCCACCTCGATGCTGCAGCGCAAGCTGCGCGTCGGTTTCGCGAAGGCCGGGCGCCTCATGGACCTCCTCGAGTCACGCGGCGTCGTCGGCCCGTCCGAGGGATCCAAGGCCCGCGACGTCCTGGTCAAGCCCGACGACCTCGAGCCCGTCCTGGCCGCGATGCGGGGTGACGAGCCGCCCGCCCGTCCCCGTGCGGCTGCCGAGCCCATCGACCTCGTCGCCGACGACCTCGCGTCCCGGACGCAGGCCGTGGAGTACCACGACGGCGCGGACGGTTCCGGGGACGACGAGGACAACGATGCCTGGAACCTCACCGGCAGGTAGCCTGACATGGTGAGTAGCTCCCCGAGCCCGGCGGTGCCGGTCCTGAACATCGCGAACGTCCTCACGGTCGTGCGCATCCTGCTGGTGCCGTTCTTCATCTGGTTCCTCCTGCTCGACGACGGGCGTGCCGGGCTGTTCCGATGGCTCGCGGTCCTCACCTTCGTGGTCGCGATCTACACCGACAAGCTCGACGGCGACCTCGCCCGCAGCAGGGGCCTCATCACGGACTTCGGGAAGATCGCGGACCCCATCGCGGACAAGCTGCTCATCGGCTCCGCCCTGGTGCTCCTGTCCGTCCTCGGCGAGCTGTGGTGGTGGGTCACCCTCGTCATCCTGGTCCGGGAGCTGGGCATCACGCTGCTGCGCTTCGCCGTCATCCGGTACGGCGTCATGCCGGCCTCGAGGGGCGGCAAGCTGAAGACGGTCGTCCAGACCGTCGCGATCCTGCTGTTCCTCATCCCGCTGCAGTCCATCGCGGGGGAGTGGGCATGGTGGCCTGCCGCTGCCGTCATGGCGGCAGCGGTGATCATCACGGTGGTGACCGGCGTCGACTACGTCCTCCAGGCGATCCGCCTGCGGGCGGGCGCCCGCAGGTGACTGCCGCCGGTCCCGCGTCCGACGTCGTCGCACTGGCCACCCGGCTCGGCCTCACCGTGGCCACGGCCGAGTCCCTGACGGCGGGAATGGTGGCCTCCACGATCGCCGCCGTCCCCGGCGCCTCCGCCGTCCTCCAGGGCGGCATAGTCGCCTACCAGGTCCCGGTCAAGCAGAATCTCCTGAAGGTCGACGGAGATCTTCTCGCGACGGCCGGCGCCGTCGACGCGCGCGTCGCCGCGGCCATGGCGGACGGTGCCCGGTCGGCGCTGTCCGCCGACATCGGCATCTCGACCACGGGTGTGGCCGGCCCGACGTCCCATGAGGGCAAGCCCGTCGGTACCGTCTTCACGGCGATCTCGACGGCGTCCGGCACCCGGGCCTTCGAACACCACTTCACCGGCGGGCGGGAGGAGATCAGGTGCGCGTCCCGCGACGCGGTGCTCACCGAGCTCCTCGGTGAGTTGTCCAAGGGAACAAACAGCGACCGAGGGTAGTTATAAACTGTGCCGGCCGTTGATAGGGTGGGCGACTTAGGCTCAAGCAGGTCGGGCAGGTCATCATCACGTGGCGCAGCCCGATCCGGGCGGTGCCGCATACATGAGGGAGCAAGGCGATACAGATGGTAAAGCAACCCGTATCCGTAAACGGCGTGGTCCGTTGGCGTGATGTGGGGTTGGCAGAGGATGCACAACGCAAACCCAAGGAGCGCAAAATGGTAGTTCTCCGCCATGAGATCGGCGACGTCCTCCGTGACGTCCGCCAGCGCCAGGGCCGCACCCTGCGTGAGGTGTCGCACAGTGCGAGGGTTTCCCTCGGATACCTCAGCGAGGTCGAGCGCGGACAGAAGGAAGCATCCTCCGAACTCCTCTCATCAATCTGCAGTGCACTCGAGGTGCCGCTTTCCTCGATGCTGCGGGAAGTCAGCGACCGCCTCGCAGAAGCAGAGGGCGTGTCCATCCCGGACACCATCCCCCAGGACTTCTCCCGTGAATTCGGGGAAGGCCTCACCGACGAACTGAACGACGACTTCCGTCGGGGACTCGCGGCGACCAACCGCTAGGCCCCACGACAAGGAAGGCCCGTCCCCGAAGGGACGGGCCTTCCTGCTGTCTCCTACCAGTTGTCCTTGGTGTAGGTGTTGTTCAGCTGGGCGATGAGCGTGCCGAGCCGGGTCAGGTCCTCGACATCCCAGTCCTCCATGAGCTGATGGAATGCCTGTTTGCGCGCGGTCTGCGCAGCGACGAGCTGCCGTGTCCCTGCCTCCGTCAGCGAGATGGCCTGCGCCCGCCCGTCCAGGGGATCCGCTTCCTTCTGGACGAGTCCGAGCTGTTCGAGCATCGCGATCTGGCGGCTCACCGAGGGCTTTCCGACGCCCACGCTGGCGGCGATGTCCGTGAGGCGCATGGATCCCTCGCGCTGCAGGATCACGAGGAGGCCGTAGGCGGCCGGCTCCATGTCCGGGTGCACGCGGCGGGCCACCTTGTACGAGTTCGATCGGGCTCGGCGCCACAGCATGCTGAGCTGCTGCTCGAGGGCCTCGATGGCGGCGTCGGTGTCGGCATCTTCCCCGGGATAGGCTGCAAGGCCCGGGCCGGTGTCGGTTGTGCTCGGCTTCGCGTTCATGGGCCAATTGTAGGGTTCCGCAGGAGCGGTGACACCATGCAACACCGTCCGTTCCCGCGGATCGGGTTGCTTCGGGCAGGAGAGGCCGGTACAAGGCGTCCGGTACTGCGCACTCCGTCGTGCAGGACGCGGGACCGACGGCTGCGCCGGCTTCGGTACGCAGAATGGAGGGGGCGTGGCGGCACGGAAGGTGCACCGCGTCCCGATCGGACGATGAGAGCAGGGACAGGACATGCGGTTGAGCGACTTCTGGCGACTGATGGATGACGAGTTCGGCGAGGGGTACTCGCGAACCCTCGCCCGTGACCTCGTCGTGGACCAGCTGGGTGACAGGACCGCAGCCGAGGCGCTCGGTTCAGGCGTGGACCCGAAAGCCGTATGGGAAGCGGTGTGCCGCGCGCAGGACGTGCCGCGGGAGCGGTGGCTCGGTCGGGACGTGAAGCCCCGCTGAGCGGCATCCCGGGGACGTCCCGCCCGGCCGTGGGACGCGCCGGGCTCCCGAGGAATAATCGAATACCTGTTCGGATCGGGATATGATGATGGTGGAGGCGGCGCGCTCTTATGCACATAGCGGCGGACCCACCTCAAACTGTCGGCGCAGGCTACTACAGTCGAATTCGAACATACACACCGGCCCTTCGGGCCATGAACAACCGAGGTGAAGAATGGCCGCTCCAGACCGCGAGAAAGCTCTTGAAGCTGCTCTCGCCCAGATCGACAAGCAGTACGGCAAGGGTTCCATCATGCGTCTCGGTGACGAGACCCGGGCGCCGATCGAGACCATCTCCACGAGTTCCATCGCCCTGGATGCCGCTCTTGGCATCGGCGGTCTTCCGCGCGGCAGGATCGTCGAGATCTACGGACCGGAATCGTCCGGTAAGACCACCGTCGCCCTGCACGCTGTCGCCAGCGCACAGCGCAACGGAGGCATAGCAGCCTTCATCGACGCCGAGCACGCCCTCGATCCGGAGTACGCGAAGAAGCTCGGCGTGGACACGGATGCGCTCCTCGTGTCGCAGCCGGACACGGGCGAGCAGGCGCTCGAGATCATGGACATGCTGATCGGCTCCGGCTCGATCGACATCGTCGTCATCGACTCCGTCGCTGCGCTCGTACCCCGTGCCGAGATCGAGGGCGAGATGGGTGACAGCCATGTCGGCCTGCAGGCCCGCCTGATGAGCCAGGCCCTCAGGAAGATCACCGGCCGCCTGAGCCAGACCAAGACCACCGCCATCTTCATCAACCAGCTGCGCGAGAAGATCGGCGTGTTCTTCGGAAGCCCCGAGACCACCACGGGTGGCAAGGCGCTGAAGTTCTACGCGTCCGTCCGCATCGATGTGCGCCGTATCGAGACCCTGAAGGAAGGCGTGAACCCGGTCGGCAACCGGACCCGCGCCAAGATCGTCAAGAACAAGATGGCGCCGCCCTTCAAGCAGGCCGAATTCGACATCCTGTACGGCCACGGGATCTCGCGCGAAGGCGGCCTGATCGACGTCGGCGTCGAGAACGGCCTGGTCAAGAAGTCCGGTGCCTGGTTCACCTACGACGGGGACCAGCTGGGGCAGGGTAAGGAGAATGCCCGGAAGTTCCTCAAGGACAATCCTGATCTGGCCGACGAGCTGGAGCAGAAGATCAGGGTCAAGCTGGGCATCGGGGTGCAGGCTGAAGAGCCGGAAGCTCCCAAGCTCAAGGCCGTCAGCGGCGAGTAGCCCGCGTGTCATCGGATGCTGGGCCGGAGCCGGTCGAATGGGGAACCTCGTTCGGCCGGTTCGGCTCGGCCGGTTCGGCTGATGTCCCCGGCTCCGAGCAGGCTCCCCGCAGCCCTGCGACGAAGCGACAGGGGCTGACCCGGTCCGCTTCGTCATCGTTCGGCGATCCCCGGGCGGGCGGAGCAGGGTGGGGTTCTCCCCGCGCTCCTGGCCGTCGCCGGAGAACCTCGGGACGCCCCCCTGCAGATGATCCTTTCGGCCCGGTCGTCGGCTCGTCCGCCGAGGGCGCCGATGACACCGATGACGGCTCGGGCCATTCCCGCCGCCGGGCTTCCCGTCGGGAAACGACCTCGGGTGGCAGGTCCGGGGGCGGACGTTCCGCGCGCAGCAGGGCAGGTGAAGGTGCCGCGGGCGGGTCCCGCGCACGGCAGCGCAGCGTCGGGCGCAACGGGTCCGCCTCGGCGGAGTCCCCGTCCGAAGGTGCGGGGCCGGAGGCAGCGGAGCCGCACAGGAGCGATGAGGAATGGGCGTCCATGGCGCGCTCGATCCTGCTGCGGCAGCTGGCTCTCGGCGCACGGAGCAGGCATCAGCTCGACCGCAAGCTCGCCGAGCGGGATGTCCCGCCGGCGGTGGCCTCGGCATTGCTGGACCGCTTCGAGGAAGTGCAGCTGATCGACGACGCGGAGTTCGCCCGGATGTGGGTACGAACGCGCACCGCTGCGAAGTCCCTGTCGCGAACCTCCCTACGGCGCGAGCTCTCCGAGAAGGGCATCGACGCGGAGCTCGCGGAAAGCGCCCTCCTCCAGATCTCCGACGAGGACGAGCACGACCAGGCGCGCGAGGTCGTCCGCCGGAAACTCCGGAGCGGAGCCGACCTCTCGGACCGTGCAGCACGCGACAAGGAGATGCGCCGGCTCGTCGGCGTGCTCGCCCGCAAGGGATACAACCCCGGAGCCGCATTCTCCATCGTGAAGGACGTTCTCGCGGATGCCGGGAGGCCCGATGACTAGCGCCGGCGATTGTGGGCGTCCATGCCGCCGGCCGTAGGCTTGGACGCGTGAGCATGACACTTCCCGTCTCCCCGGATGAGACCACCGGCGCCGGTCCCGCCGGCCGGCGCACCTACGAGGTGCGTACCTTCGGCTGCCAGATGAACGTGCACGATTCCGAGCGCATCTCCGGACTGCTCGAGGGCGCCGGTCTCGCGCGCGTCGAGGGCGGCCAGGCGGACGTCGTCGTCTTCAACACCTGCGCGGTCCGCGAGAACGCGGACAACAAGCTGTACGGCAATCTCGGGATCCTCAAGGCGGTCAAGGAAGCACGTCCCGGGATGCAGATCGCGGTGGGCGGCTGCCTCGCGCAGAAGGACAGGGAGACCATTCTCAAGAAGGCGCCCTGGGTCGACGCCGTCTTCGGAACGCACAACATCGGCGCCCTGCCGGCCCTGCTGCAGCGGGCGCGGCACAACCAGGATGCGCAGCTCGAGATCCTCGAATCCCTCGACGTCTTCCCCTCGACCCTGCCGACCAGGCGCGAGTCCGTCTACGCCGGCTGGGTCTCCATCTCCGTCGGCTGCAACAACACCTGCACCTTCTGCATCGTGCCCTCGCTGCGCGGCAAGGAGCGGGATCGCAGGCCGGGGGAGATCCTCGCCGAGATCGAGGCACTCGTGGCCGACGGCGCCGTGGAGGTCACGCTCCTCGGACAGAATGTGAATTCGTACGGTGTGGAGTTCGGGGACCGGGGGGCCTTCGCCAAGTTGCTGCGTGCCTGCGGCTCCATCGAGGGCCTCGAACGGGTACGCTTCACGAGCCCCCACCCGGCAGCCTTCACCGATGACGTCATCGACGCGATGGCCGAGACGCCGAACGTGATGCCCCAGCTGCACATGCCCCTGCAGTCGGGTTCGGACCGTGTACTGAAGGCGATGCGCCGCTCGTACCGCTCCACCCGCTTCCTCGGGATCCTCGAGCGCGTGCGGGACCGCATGCCCCATGCGGCCATCTCGACCGACATCATCGTCGGGTTCCCCGGCGAGACCGAGGAGGACTTCCAGGCGACGCTCGACGTCGTCGCGGAGTCCCGATTCGCCACGGCCTTCACCTTCCAGTACTCCCGCCGTCCCGGAACGCCCGCTGCCGACCTGCCCGACCAGCTGCCCAAGGCCGTCGTGCAGGAGCGCTTCGAGCGGCTGACCTCCCTCCAGGACCGCATCGCACGCGAGGAGAACGCCCGCCAGGTCGGCAGGCTCGTCGAGGTCCTCGTGACCGACCAGCAGGGCCGCAAGGGCGGCGAGACCCACCGGCTGACGGGCCGCGCACGCGACCAGCGCCTCGTCCACTTCTCCGTCCCGGGCGGTGCCGATGTCCCGCGGCCGGGTGACTTCGTGTCCCTGCCCATCACGGAGGCGGCGTCGTTCCACCTCCTCTCCGATCCGGCTCCGCACGAGTACACGCTGCGTCGCTCGCGCGCGGGCGACGCCTGGGACAGGAGCCAGGCGGACTCCTGCGGCGTCCCTGCGGCGTCGGACGGTGGTCCCCGCGCCGTATCCCTCGGCATGCCGGCACTGCCCGTGCGGGGAAGCGCCCTTTGACCCTTCCTGTCGTCGCGGTCGTCGGGCCCACGGGTTCGGGCAAGTCCGAGCTCGGCATCGCGCTGGCGCATCGGCTGGACGGGGAGGTCGTCAACGCCGACGCCCTGCAGTTCTACCGGGGCATGGACATCGGCACGGCCAAGCTGTCCGTGGAGGAGCGGCAGGGCATCGAGCACCATCTCCTCGACATCCTCGACGTCACCGAGGAAGCCAGTGTCGCCGCCTACCAGGCGGAGGTCCGACGGATCATCGACGGTATCCGGGATCGAGGGCACGTCCCCATCCTGGTCGGCGGCTCCGGCCTCTACGTACGGGCGGCCCTCGACCGGCTGGAATTCCCGCCCACGGATCCGGACGTCCGGACCCGCCTCGAGTCCGAGCTCACGACCGAGGGACGCGCGGCGTTCCGGGAGCGCCTGCGCGCCGTCGATCCCGCATCGGCCGAGAGGATCGAGGACGACCGCCGGCTCGTCAGGGCGCGGGAGGTGTACGAGATCAGCGGGCGCCCCTTCAGTGCCTTCATGCCGCGCCGCGAGTACCAGCAGGCCACCGTGCAGATCGGTCTTGCCGTGGACCGCCAGATCCTGCGCGAGCGGCTCGCCGAGCGCGTGCACGCGATGGTGAGGGACGGCCTGGGGGCCGAGGTCGAGCGCCTTGCCGCCGTCGGGATCAGGGATGGCCGGACGGCGTCCCGGGCCCTCGGCTACGGGCAGTTCCTCCAGGTCCTCGACGGTTCCATGACGGAGGCGGAGGCCGTCGAGGACACGATCGCGGCGACGCGGCGCTTCGCCAAGCGCCAGCTGACCTGGTTCCGGGGCGATCCGCGCGTGGCCTGGACGGACTGGCGGGCGCCCGGGCTGGCGGATCAGGCGGTCGAGCTCGTCCGGCGGCACGGGGACATATCCTAGGACGGTGAGCGTCCTCCCAGCCGATACCGCCGTGCCCGCCGTCGAGCCCTCGGGCCTGACCTTCACGAAGGGTCACGGCACGGGCAACGACTTCGTCCTGACGCTCGATCCCGAGGGCACCGGCCCCACCGACGCCGGCTTCGTCGCCGCCCTGTGCGACCGCCACCGAGGCATCGGTGCCGACGGGTACATCCGCGCGGTGCGCTCATCGGCGCTTCCCGAGGGCCGCGCCCTCCTGCAGACCGAGCCGGCCGCCGAATGGTTCATGGACTACCGCAACGGCGACGGGTCGGTGTCGGAGATGTGCGGCAACGGCGTGCGCGTCTTCGCGCACTTCCTCCTCGCCCGGTCCGTCGCCGAGCTGCCCGACGGCGGCGAGCTGGCCATCGGTACGCGCGCAGGTGTGAAGCGCGTGACCCGGTCCGGTGACGGCTACGCCGTCGACATGGGGCCCTGGGAGTTCATCTTCCCGGAGGCCGCCGTAGCGCGTGGGATGGATTCCCTCGTCGCCATCGGGGGCCTCGACGTCGACCGCCCTGCGCTGTCCGTGAGCATGGGTAATCCGCACACCGTCGTCGCGCTTGCCGAGCACGCCGAACTCGAACGGACGGAGCTGCACCGCGCACCGGCCGTCCAGCCGGTGCCACCAGCGGGAACCAACGTCGAACTCGTGGTCCCGTCGGAACCGCTCGTGGGGGACGACGGCGTCGGGCGCCTCACGATGCGCGTGCACGAACGGGGAGTCGGGGAGACGCAGTCCTGCGGTACCGGGGCGTGTGCCGCGGCCGCGGCCACGAGATTCTGGGCGGGCCGGGACGCGCCCTCCCGGTGGCGCGTGACCGTTCCCGGTGGCGTGGTCGGAGTGACCTTCTTCGACGGACCCGAGGGCCGCGAGCACGTGCAGCTCAGCGGGCCCGCCGTCCTCGTGGCGGACGGCGTGCTGCTGCCCGCGGTCTGACGGGACGGCCCCGGCTCAGCCGGCCCGGTGCACCTCGAGGACGCGGAACGACTTGGAGGTCTCCGCCCGCCGGACGCCGAAGCCCTCCGGCAGTTCCTCCGCGAGCCAGCGCTGCAGCGAGTCGGCCCCCAGGTTCTTCTGCACCACGAGCCACGCGCGTCCACCCGGGGCGAGTCGTGGCAGCCAGCGGAGCAACAGGGCATGCAGTTCCTGCTTGCCGATGCGGATGGGCGGATTCGACCAGATGGTGTCGAACTCGAGGTCCTCGTCGACGGCGTCGGGGAGACCGGCGGTGACGTTGCCCAGCCCCAGCCGCGCCGCGTTCTCGGTCGTCAGCGCGATGCACCGCTCGTTCACGTCGACGGCGTACACCTCGGCACCGGGGGACCGCAGCGCCATCGTGAGGGCGATCGGCCCCCAGCCACAGCCGATGTCCAGCAGGCGCTGCCCCTCGGGAGGGGGGACGGTGTCGAGGAGGATCGCCGTACCCTTGTCGACGCCGTCGGGACTGAACAGTCCGGACGACGTCACGAGATCCCTGGATGCGCCGGCCAGGACGACGGAGAGTGGCCGGCGGGTGTCCGGTCCTGCCGGCTGGGCGCTGAAATAGTGCTGTGGATCCATGGAGGAAAGCCTAGTGGCACCTGCGAAGCACCCGGGCAAGGCGGTTTTCGCGCTGGGAGAATACGCCGCACCGCGTTCGTGGTCGGCCGTAGAATTGACCGACATCCACTGAGGGAGACTATGACCACGAACAACGGGCATTCCGCCGGAGCCGACATGGGCCCGGAGGAGATCCAAGCCGTCATCGACCGGATCCTCGCCAGCGACGAAGCTGCCGTGGCGAAGGCGAAGAACGGGACGAAGCCGGAGGAGACCTCCGCACCGATCGACAGGACCTGGCGGTCCCGGGCCCTCGCGCTGTCGCAGGACGAGGAGCCATCCGGGTCGGACGGCGACCAGCAGGACCTGTCCGAGCGCCGCGCGCTCCGCCGTGTCGCCGGACTGTCCACCGAGCTCGAGGACGTCACCGAGGTCGAATACCGGCAGCTGAGGCTGGAGCGGGTCGTCCTCGCCGGCCTGTGGAGCGAAGGAACCGCGCAGGACGCCGAGAACTCGCTCCAGGAACTGGCAGCCCTCGCTGAGACCGCCGGCTCCGAGGTGCTCGACGGTATCGTCCAGCGCCGACTCAAGCCGGACCCCGCGACGTTCCTCGGCTCGGGCAAGGCCCAGGAGCTCAAGGGGATCGTCCAGGCGACCGGCGCGGACACGGTGATCGTCGACAGCGAGCTGTCACCGTCCCAGCGCCGCGGGCTGGAGGACATCGTCAAGGTCAAGGTCATCGACCGCACGGCCCTGATCCTCGACATCTTCGCCCAGCATGCCAAGAGCCGTGAGGGCAAGGCCCAGGTCGAACTCGCACAGCTCGAGTACCTGCTCCCGCGCCTGAGGGGCTGGGGCGAGTCCATGTCACGCCAGGCCGGTGGCCAGGTCGGCAGCGCCGGAGCCGGTATGGGTTCCCGTGGTCCGGGTGAGACGAAGATCGAGCTCGACCGGCGCAAGATCCGTACCCGCATGGCCAAACTGCGCCGCGAGATCGCCGGCATGAAGCCCGCGCGTGAGACCAAGCGGTCCAACCGACGGCGTAACCAGGTGCCCTCGGTCGCCATCGCCGGCTACACGAACGCCGGCAAGTCCTCCCTGCTGAACCGGCTCACGGATGCCGGCGTGCTCGTCGAGAACGCCCTGTTCGCCACCCTCGATCCGACGGTCCGCAAGGCCGAGACACCGGACGGGATCGGCTACACGCTGGCGGACACGGTCGGATTCGTCCGCTCCCTGCCCACCCAGCTGGTCGAGGCGTTCCGGTCGACGCTGGAGGAAGTGGCCGACTCCGACCTGATCCTGCACGTCGTCGACGCGTCCCATCCGGATCCGGAGGGACAGATCGCGGCGGTACGCACGGTGCTTACCGAGGTGGACGCACGCAAGGTGCCCGAGATCATCGTGCTGAACAAGGCCGACGCCGCCGATCCTTTCGTCATCGAGCGCCTGAGGCAGCGCGAGCCCCGGTCGGTCGTCGTCTCCGCCCGCACGGGAGCGGGGCTGACCGAACTCCGCCAGCTGATCAGCACGAACATCCCGCGCCCCGGAGTGAAGCTGGACATCCTGGTGCCCTACGAGCGGGGCGAGGTCCTCAGCCGCCTCCATGAGGAGGACGTGGAGATTCTCGGCATGGAGCATGTCGACGACGGGACGCGCCTCGAAGTGATGGTCCGGGAGGGCCTGGCAGCCGAGCTGGAGCCGTACGTACGCAATGACTGACAGCCCGAGGTCCGGTGCCGCCGTCGCGGCGCCGGACGCGGCGCACCGCTCCGCAAAGGCCCGGCAGGCCCTCGACCTGCTCGACGCCGCCGTGGGGGCGATGGGTGGGGAGATGCGCGCCGGCCAGCACGAGATGGTGCGCCAGGTCAGCGAGGCCATCCGCTCGGGCGACCACCTCCTCGTCCAGGCCGGTACGGGAACCGGCAAGTCCCTCGCGTACCTGGTGCCCCTGATCGCCCACGCCATGGACAGCGACCGCCCGTCGGTCGTCTCGACCGCGACACTCGCGCTGCAGGCTCAGATCGTCGGCCGGGACCTGCCGCGCCTCCTCGATGCCGTCCGGCCCGCGCTGGCACGGCCTGTCGACGTCGCGCTCCTCAAGGGCCGCTCGAACTACGTCTGCCTCCACAAGACCGGAGGTGGCTTCCCCGAGGAGGACGCCCCCGACACCCTCTTCAGCCTCGGTGAGGACGCTGCACCGCATCCGGCACCCGCGTCGGGCGGTGCCCCCGCATCGGCGCTCGGCCGGGAGGTGGTGCGGCTCCGGGAGTGGGCGGAGGAGACGACGACAGGCGACCGGGACGACCTCGTCCCGGGCGTGAGCGACCGCGCGTGGCGCCAGGTGTCCGTGTCCAGCATGGAATGCCTCGGTGCTGCCCGCTGCCCCGTGGCCCAGGAGTGCTTCAGCGAGAGGGCGCGCGCCGCCGCCGCGGACGCGGACATCATCATCACCAACCACGCGATGCTCGCGATCAGTGCCTTCGAGGGCCTCGCCGTGCTGCCGGCGTACGACGTGGTCGTCATCGACGAGGCGCACGAACTCCACGACCGCGTCACGGGGGCCGTGTCGGGTCAGCTGTCGGCCTCGATGGTGAGCGCCGCGGCCACGGCGCTGCGGCGTCACGCCTCCATCGGCACCGCGGCCCTCGATACCGCCGCGGCGGCCTTCGAGTCGGCGTCCGAACTCCTGTCCTCCGGACTGCTGCCGGGCGGCCTGCCGGACGACGTCGAGCAGGCGCTGGCGCAGGTCCGTGACGCGGCGCGCGCTGCGCTCTCCGACACGAAGACGGAGGGCAAGTCCGAGGCCGACGTCGACGGCGGCCGGCAGGTCGCCCGGTCCCGCGTGGCCCTGGTCTTCGAGCTCGCGGAGCGGATCCTGGCAGCCACGGAGCTGAACGAGGTGGTCTGGGCCTCGCGCCCCAGTACCTTCACGCCCGGCGCGGGGTACGAACAGCCGGACGAGAGCTCGCCCGCGACGCTGAACGTGGCACCGCTCTCGGTCGCCGGGCGCCTGCGGGAAGGACTGTTCGAGGACCACACCGTGATCCTGACCTCGGCGACGCTCGCCATCGGCTCCGAGTTCGGACCGGTTGCGGGATCCCTGGGCCTCAGTGGTCCCGGCGCCCCCGCGTGGACCGGGGTCGACGTGGGAAGTCCGTTCGACTACCCCCGGCAGGGGGTCCTGTACGTGGCGAAGGACCTTCCGAAGCCCGAGCGGGGCACGTCCGACGCGCAGCTGGCGGAGCTCCTGACCCTGCTCACGGCCTCCCGCGGGGGAGCGCTCGGACTGTTCTCGTCGAAGCGGGCCGCCGAGGAGGCGGCGGAGGCGCTGCGCCCGAAGGTCGACTTCGAGATCCTGTGCCAGGGGGACTCGTCCCTCAGCGCGCTCGTGACCCGGTTCGCGGAGGAGCCGGACACGTGCCTGTTCGGCACCATGTCACTGTGGCAGGGGGTGGACGTGCCCGGCTCGTCCTGCCGGCTCGTGGTCATCGACCGCATCCCCTTCCCGCGGCCGGACGATCCACTGATGACGGCGCGGACCAGGGCTGTGGCCCGCAACGGCGGCAACGGATTCATGAGCGTCTCGGCGACGCATGCTGCGGTGAGACTGGCGCAGGGCGCTGGTCGCCTCATCCGCGCGGCGGGGGACAGGGGCGTGGTGGCCGTCCTGGACAGCCGGCTCGCCAACGCCCGGTACGGCGGGTTCCTCAGGGCCGCGCTCCCGCCCTTCTGGGCGACGACGGACCGCGCCACGGTCACGGGCATCCTCGAGCGGCTCTCGGGACGCTGACGCGTCCGCCCGGCGGGCAGGGAATCCGCCGGGCGCGTCGCGATCCCCGGGCGGCGCGGCCGAGAGGGCCGTCGCCCGGATCGGCTGCCAGGCCGTCGGACCGGTATGCGCTACAGGGCGCGCATCACCGAGACGACCTTGCCCATGATGCTGGCGTGGTCGCCGAGGATCGGCTCGTAGCGGGTGTTCTGCGGCAGGAGCCAGGTGTGGCCGTCGCGCTGCCGGAAGGTCTTGACGGTCGCCTCGTCATCGAGCAGCGCCGCCACGATGTCGCCGTTCTGCGCACTCTGCTGCTTGCGGACGACGACCCAGTCACCGTCGCAGATCGCGGCATCCACCATGGAATCCCCCGAGACCCTCAGCATGAACAGCTCACCGTGGCCCACGAGCTGCCGTGGCAGGGGCATGACGTCCTCGACGACCTGGTCCGCGAGGATGGGCCCGCCTGCGGC
The DNA here is from genome assembly GCF_056680255.1 of Arthrobacter sp. BC5. Lineage (NCBI taxonomy): Bacteria > Bacillati > Actinomycetota > Actinomycetes > Micrococcales > Micrococcaceae > Arthrobacter > Arthrobacter sp. BC5. The sequence goes on along the minus strand of NZ_CM155273.1, from coordinate 3,593,161 downwards.
GATCCGTCCCACGAGCGGCACCAGGGCGGTGTCGACGGCGATCTGGTGCTCCGCCGGCTTCCGGGCCGGCGACGAACCGTGCGTATCCGCGGACTGCTCGGAGGCCAGTGTCAGCGGCAGCAGTACCTCCATGGCCCGGGGGCGCTTCGGATCGCGCCGAAGGTATCCGAGCCGCTCGAGCTGCGACAGCTGGTGGGTCACGCTCGACAGGCTCGCAAGCCCCACGGTGTCACCGATCTCACGCATGGAGGGCGGATACCCCTTGTCGGCGATCGAGCGCTGGATCGTCTCGAGGATCGTCAGCTGGCGGGCGGTCAGCCCTTTGGACACGGAACGGCCGCGCGGACGGCCGCGGCCCGTAGAGATGGGCACGGCATCGGCCGCAACGGCGGCGGTGTTCGATTCCTGCCGGATTGCCGGGGTTGGTTCCGCCACTGGTGTGCCTTTCGCCTGGGACGCTGATCCCGTCGTGTCCGCCGATCCGCTCCCGATGGGCCGGAAGCCGATATGTCAGTGGCGGGTGGTTGTCTGGGGTACATCGACGGTTCGCCCGCCGCTTGGGAGCAGGTTCCACCGGTGGTGCACTCTCCTGCTCACGCTAGGACAGTCCGGGGCAGTTATCAAACATATGTTCGACCGAGTCTCGACAACGGTCGTTCGTCAGTGCTAGAAATAGGCAGACACGAAATAGAACGTATGTTCGAAAAAGGCCCCGGGCCCGCATCGGATGTTCGAAGGGAAAGAGGATACGCAATGGCTGAAGCACTGCACGGCAGCACGGCGCTGCGGGCGTTCACGCCCGCCCGTTCCAGGGTGAACCTTCGGAGCGTCCGCGACCTCCCGCAGGCCGCCGTACCTTCGGACGACGGGCAGCGGGGCACCCAGCGCCCCCTGACCCTCACCCGGCGGGGCCGGCTGCTGCTGGTCGGTCTCCCGATCGCCCTGGGCGTGGCAGCACTGATCCTCCTCGGCGCATTCCTGACATCGCAGGCGCAGGCGGGCGAGTCCGCGCCGACGTCCTCGCAGACGCTGGAGGTGAACATCGCCGCGGGGGAGTCGCTGTGGGACCTCGCGGTCCAGTACGCCCCGGAGCGGGACCCGCGCGACGTCGTGGCGGAGATGGTCGAGCTCAACAACCTGGGCACCTCCGTCGTCCAGGCCGGCCAGCGTATCTCGGTGCCCTCCGAGGGCTAGGCGACAGGCGCGCCGGCCGCGGGGCCGATCCGCCGCTCGGCCCGTGATCCGCCAGGGGCCGGCGCCGGTATTAGCCGCTGAAGTCCGCATCCCTTAAACTGGAGGGGTGCCATCCTCCGTCGACGCCCTTGCGAACCTTCCCCTGCGTGATGACCTCGTCGGGCTCCACCCGTATGGTGCCCCGCAACTGGATGTGCCCATCCTGCTGAACGTGAACGAGAACACGCACGGCGTTCCTGCCGACGTGCACGCAGCCATCGTCGAGGCGGTTGCCGCTGCCACCCAGGGCCTGAACCGCTATCCGGACCGCGAGTTCACCGAGCTGCGGAAGAACCTCGCCGACTACCTCGGCCACGGCCTGACGGCGGATCAGCTGTGGGCCGCGAATGGCTCGAACGAAGTGTTGCAGCAGGTCCTGCAGGCCTTCGGCGGGCCGGGGCGCACGGCGATCGGCTTTCCGCCCACCTACTCCATGTACCCGCTGCTGGCCAGCGGAACAGGAACACGCTATGTCACGGCGGAGCGGGGAGCAGCCTATGCCATGACACCCGGGGCAACGGCCCGTGCGGTCCGCGAGTCCGCCGCGAACGTGGTGTTCCTCTGCTCGCCCAACAACCCGACCGGCACGGCGCTCGGCCTCGATGTCATCGAGGCCGCCTATGAGGCCGGAGAGGCCGCCCGCGCGATCATCATCGTCGACGAGGCCTACGGAGAGTTCGCGCAGAAGGACACGCCGAGTGCCCTGACGCTGCTGGCCGGCCGACCCCGCCTGCTGGTGTCCCGCACCATGAGCAAGGCCTTCGCCCTGGCCGGGGCGAGGATCGGCTACCTTGCGGCCGCACCGGAGGTCACGGACGCCCTCCGGCTGGTCCGCCTGCCGTATCACCTCTCCGCCATCACCCAGGCGGCGGCCAACGCAGCGCTGACCCACGCGGACACCCTGCTCTCGAACGTCGAGGCCATCAAGGTGCAGCGGGACCGCATCGTGCGGGAACTCGAGGTCCTCGGCCTCTCACCGGCGCCGTCGGACGCCAACTTCGTGTTCTTCTCGGGACTCGAGGATCCGCGCCGCGTGTGGGAGGGCCTGCTGGATGCGGGAGTACTCATCCGCGACGTCGGCATCCCGGGCTCCCTGCGGGTGACCGCGGGAACAGAGGAGGAGACGACGGCGTTCCTCTCCGCGTTGGAGAAGCTGCTCTAGCTCCCGCGGACGGTCCGCCCTCTGGAAACGTCTCCTAGAATTGAAGCGCACGACGCCTGAGGCGCCGCGCCGTGCACCACCTCCAGCCCGCCTGACACCACGTCGAACCGCGCCCGGATGACCGGCAGCGCACAGAAGGAATGCAATGACAGTTGATGCCGCCCGCGGCCGTACGGCCCGCATCGAGCGCGTCACGAGCGAGTCCAGTGTCCTCGTGGAACTCGACCTCGACGGAACCGGTGTGTCCTCGATCGACACCACGGTGCCGTTCTACGACCACATGCTCACCGCGCTGTCGAAGCACTCGCTGATCGACCTGACCATCCGGTCCTCGGGCGATACACACATCGATGTGCACCACACCGTCGAGGACACGGCCATCGCCATCGGCGAGGCGCTACGCCTCGCGCTGGGAACGAAGGCGGGCATCCGCCGTTTCGGCGAGGCGACGGTTCCCCTGGACGAGGCACTCGCGAACGCCGTCGTCGACATCTCCGGGCGCCCGTTCCTCGTGCACGGCGGCGAGCCCGCGGGGCAGGAGTACCACCTCATCGGGGGCCACTTCACGGGATCCCTCACCCGGCACGTGCTGGAGGCGCTGGCGCTGCACGCCCAGATCTGCCTGCACGTCACGGTCATCGCGGGCCGGGACCCGCACCACATCGTCGAAGCCCAGTTCAAGGCCCTTGCCCGGGCCCTGCGCGCCGCTGTCGAGCCTGATCCGCGGGTCGACGGCATTCCGTCCACCAAGGGAGCACTATGACACCGCGCACCGTCACGGTCCTGGACTACGGATCGGGCAACGTCCGTTCCGTGGTGAGAGCGCTCGAACACGTCGGCGCCGAGGTGGTGCTGAGCGCCAAGCCGGCTGACGTCCTGAACGCCGACGGCCTGCTCGTGCCCGGCGTCGGCGCCTTCGCCGCCGTGATGAAGGGGCTCAAGGATGTCGACGCCCTCCGCATGATCGGACGCCGCGTGGCCGGCGGTCGTCCCGTCCTGGGCATCTGCGTCGGACTGCAGGTCCTGTTCGACGAGGGCGTGGAGCACGGTGTGCGCACGCCGGGCATGGGCGAGTGGCCGGGGACGGTCGAACGGCTGAAGGCCGAGGTCGTGCCGCACATGGGCTGGAACAGCGTCCAGCCGCCCGAGGACACGGTGCTCTTCGACGGGATCCGCGACGAGCGCTTCTACTTCGTGCACTCGTACGGCGTCCAGGACTGGTCCTTCGATGTCACCCAACCGGCGATGAAGCCCCCGCAGGTCACCTGGTCCGATCACGGTGGTCCGTTCATCGCGGCGGTGGAGAACGGCCCCCTCAGCGCCACGCAGTTCCACCCCGAGAAGTCCGGCGATGCCGGAGCTCAGCTCCTGCGGAACTGGATCGAGGGCCTCCGGTGAGCCGATGCTGAGTGTCGTCCTCATGGGCGTCGCCGGCCTCCTGATCGGCGGGGCGTTCTCGCTCCGCAGCCAGAAGGTCCCGCGCTGGGTGTGGATCGCCTTCCTCGTGCTGGCCGGTCTGTCGCTCTTCGCCGCGTACCTGTTCACGTTCTCCGGCGGATAGCCGGACCACCCTCCCGACCGCCCCGCCATCCCGGCCTCCGCCGCCCGCAAGAAAGCAGACCATGAGTCCCTTCTCCGAATCACCCACCCTCCAGCTCCTTCCCGCCGTCGATGTCGCCGACGGACAGGCCGTCCGGCTCGTGCAGGGGGAAGCGGGCAGCGAGACCAGCTACGGCGATCCGCTCGACGCGGCCCTCGCCTGGCAGGAGGACGGCGCGGAGTGGGTGCACCTGGTGGATCTTGATGCAGCATTCGGCCGGGGCTCCAACAGGGACCTGCTCGAGCGCGTGGTCAAGCACCTCGACATCAAGGTCGAGCTCTCCGGGGGGATCCGCGACGACGCATCGCTGGACGCTGCCCTCGAACTCGGAGCAACCAGGGTGAACCTCGGCACGGCAGCGCTGGAGAATCCGGAATGGACCGAGCTGGCCATCGCCCGGTACGGCGACGCCGTCGCCGTCGGGCTCGACGTCCGCGGCACCACCCTCGCGGCACGGGGGTGGACGGAGGACGGCGGCGACCTGTGGGAAGTGCTGCAGCGCCTCGAGGACGCCGGCTGCGCGCGCTACGTCGTCACGGACGTGACGAAGGACGGCACGCTCAAGGGCCCGAACCTCGCGCTGCTCAGGGAGGTCCTGGCCAGGACCTCCCGTCCCGTCGTCGCCTCGGGCGGCATCTCCAGCCTCGACGACATCGCAGCCCTCCGCGAACTCGTGCCGAGCGGTCTCGAGGGCGCGATCGTCGGCAAGGCCCTGTATGCCGGAGCCTTCACCCTGCCCCAGGCGCTGGATGTGGCAGGACTTCCCGCCGCGGACGCGTGACCGCCAGGCAGCTGCCCGCGCACATCGCAGCGGCGCTGGCGGGCAACACCACCGACTCCGCCGGCCGGCCATGGGCGGGCCGGGACCTTACCGGTCCGGCCAACCCGCTGCACGCGTTCGACGACGACGACGGCTCGGCCGACGCGCGGCTCGCTGCGGCGGTGGCGGGGCTCCTCGGCGCGTCGGGCCAGCCGGGCCCGCACGAACGGGCCGTCTTCGCGGCGCTGACGACGGCACGGGTGTTCATCCCGATCGTCGCGCAGCTCAGCCAGGGCGGGGACGCGGCATCCGGCCTGCAGGCCGACAAGGAGGCCGACATGGCGCTCGTCACCCTCACGGCGCCGGACGGACGGAAGGCGCTGCCGGTGTTCTCGTCGACGCAGGCGCTGGCACACTGGCACCCGGACGCCCGGCCCGTCGCCGCCTACGCAGCACGGGCCGCCCTCGCCGCGGCGGCGGAGCAGGCAGAGCTCATGGTCCTCGACCCCGGTGCGGAGGTGACCTTCGTCCTCCGGCGTCCTGCCGTCTGGGCCCTCGCCCAACAGGCGAGCTGGACGCCGTCCTACGAGGACCAGGAACTGGCCGCGCTCATCGACGCGGTCGCACGCGGGCAGGAGGACATCCTGGGTGTGCTGCTGAGGCCCGGTGCGGGAGTCCTCACTCGGGCTGCCGACGGTAGCATTGCCTTCGGTGGGGGACCGGGCCCCGAGCTGCGCATGGATCTCCAGCTCCGCGGGGGACTTCCTCCGCAGGCCGTGCGGGACATCGTGTCCGCCTTGCGTGCCAGGCTCCTGGACCTCACTGAATTCGTGGAACGCGTCGATTCGCTCGACATCAAACTCACCCGCTGACGGAGCCGCCGGCGGAGAAGGACAGTCCGTGAACTTCGCCGTATACCGGGACCTCCTGCGCATCAGGTCCGTCCGGATGCTCCTGCTCGTCGGGATGATCGCCCGCTTCCCGCACTCCGCGGCAGGGGTCCTGCTGACCCTGCACGTGGTCCAGACGCTGGACCGCGGCTACGCCGAGGCCGGCGCCGTCGCCGCGGTCGTGACCATCGGGATCGCCGTCGGCGCGCCCTGGCGGGGGCGGCGGATCGACACCGCAGGACTGCGCCGTGCGCTCATCCCGTCCATCGTCGCGGAAGCGGCCATCTGGTCCGTGGCGCCGCACCTTCCGTATCAGTGGCTGCTGGTCGCCGCGCTGGTCGGTGGACTCTTCACGCTTCCGGCGTTCTCCGTCATCCGCCAGGCGCTCGGCGTCCTCGTCGAGGGCGACCGGCGGCGCACGGCCTTCACGCTCGATGCGATCTCCACGGAGGTCGTCTTCATGGCCGGGCCGGCTGTCGGCGTGGTCCTGGCGACGCAGGTCTCCACCGTGCTCGGACTGACGCTCGTGGGGCTCGCCACGGCCTCCGCCGGTCTCTTCCTGATGTGGTTCAACCCTCCGACGCGCTCGGAGCAACTGCCCGACGCCGGAACGGTCCCGGCCGCCGCGCCCGCCGGGATCGGCGAGGCCGCAGCGGACCTCATCGGGGCCCATGACGCAGGCCAGCAGGGGCGGCGGAGCAGCTCGCTGCTCCGACGGGGAGTGCGGCGCGCCTTCCCATGGCTGACGGTTCCGCTGGTGATCGTGATGATCATTGCGGCGGGAGCGGGGCTGGTGCTGTCGGGCTCGGAGGTCGGCATCGTCGCCGCGCTCGAGCACGCCGGCAACGAGGGACAGCTCGGCCTCGTGTTCGTGGCGTGGTGTGCGGCGTCCGTGGTGGGAGGCCTCCTCTACGGCGCGCTCCACCGGCCCGTCCCGCCGTCGCTCCTCCTGCTCGGCATGGCGCTGCTGACGTTGCCGATGGCCTTCGCCGACAGCACGCTCTCACTGGCACTCCTGTCGATTCCCGCGGGCCTGCTGTGCGCCCCCGTGCTCTCCGCGGCTTCCGAGAAGGTCGCCGACCTCGTCGCGGAGGATCGCCGGGGAGAGGCGATGGGCTGGTACGGATCCGCCCTGACCTCGGGTGTCGCGCTGGGGGCACCCCTTGCCGGCGTCCTCATCGACGCCACCGGTCCGTGGGGCGGCTTCACCGCGGTGGCCGTCGTCTCATCCGTCATCGGGGCGGCGGGCTTCGCCGCCCGGAACCTCGGCAGGCGCCCCGCGACGGCGGAGGCAGCCCGGGTGGCGAACCAGCCGTACTGACCGGCTGCCGGCGAACTGCCGCACCGACCCGGTGCCGTCGAGCCGCGCGGCGGCGATCGGGGACGGCGGGGCAACCGGCGAACACCCCGAAACGCGAACGAGCCGCACCGGCCGGTGCGGCTCGTCCCCGGCCCTTCGACCGAAGGGCCGGGTGTCGTCGGATCAGTTGACCGGGCCCGTGTACTTCTCGCCGGGACCCTTCCCCGGGGGGTCAGGGATGATCGAGGCTTCGCGGAACGCGAGCTGCAGGGAGCGGAGCCCGTCGCGCAGGGGCCCGGCGTGCTGCGAGCCGATCTCCGGTGCTGCTGCCGTGACGAAGCCGGCCAGGGCCGTGATCAGCTTGCGTGCCTCGTCGAGGTCCTTGAGCTGCTCGGCGTTCTCCTCGTGGCCCAGGCCGCACTTGACGGCGGCAGCACTCATGAGGTGCACCGCGGAGGTCACGATGACCTCCACGGCGGCCACCTCGGAGATATCGCGCATCTGCTGGCGGACGTCCTGCTCCGCCGTGTCGGAGGGCGCGGCGCCGTGTTCCTGCTCGTCGGCGAAGCTGCGTCGGGAGGCTGTCGTCGCTCCCTCGTCGGAGGCGTCCTGCGGATTGTCGTGTGGGGTGTTCATACTGGTAAGCTTGGCATAGACCAACCGGTCGGAGTTACTCGCTGTGCCCCTCCAGGGCAGTGCGGGAGCGATCGGTCTGCAAGCGGAGTCCTCTCCCACCCGCGTTTGCCTGGTGCGACCCACGGTCGCATTGCAGGTAGCCGGGTCACCTGGTCGGTCCTGCTGATGAGCGCGCAGGAAGCTCCCGCTTCCGCCGACCATCCGGAACCGGTTGACGAGGCCTTCGATTGCGCATGCAATGGGAGGCCTTCTTTCGTTCGCACGCGGTTCCGGTTTGAGAATCCACAGGAGTCACACATTAGCGAGCCAAGAATCAACGATCGTATCCGCGTTCCCGAGGTGCGGTTGGTCGGACCTGCCGGCGAACAGGTAGGAATCGTCCGTATCGAGGACGCGCTCCGACTTGCCGCCGAGTCCGACCTGGATCTTGTCGAGGTAGCACCGCAGGCCAAGCCTCCGGTCGCCAAGCTCATGGATTTTGGTAAGTACAAGTACGAAGCGGCCGTCAAGGCGCGCGAGGCGCGGAAGAACCAGACCAATACGGTCCTCAAGGAGATCCGGTTCCGCCTCAAGATCGACACGCACGACTACGAGACGAAGCGCGGACACGCGATGCGCTTCCTCGGTGCCGGCGACAAGGTCAAGGCCATGATCCAGTTCCGCGGCCGCGAGCAGCAGCGTCCCGAGATGGGCATCCGCCTGCTCCAGAAGTTCGCGGAGGACGTCGCCGAGGTCGGTATCGTCGAGTCCTCGCCGCGCATCGACGGCCGCAACATGGTCATGGTCATCGGTCCGACGAAGAACAAGGCCGAAGCCAAGGCTGAGGCGCGCCGGGAGACCCAGCGGGCCGAGGCGAAGGCCGCCAACGAAGCCGTGAAGGCCGGCGGTGAGGTCAAGCGTGTCGATACCTCCCGTGCGGGCACCGCGCCCCTGACGCAGTCCCTCGCGGACCTGCTGCCCGAGGGCTACTCGATCACGAGTGAGCCGGAGGCTCCCGTCGAGGCGGCACCCGCGACGGAGGCTCCGACGCAGGAGCCCCCGGCAACGGAGGCGCCTGCTGTGGAGACCGCAGCGGCTCAGGCTCCGGCCGCCCAGGCCGAGCCGAAGGCCGCGCCGGCCCGCACGTCATCGGCCCCGCGGTCGACGTCGTCGCGACCCGCCACGGAGCGCCCAGCGGCTTCCCGCCAGGCTCCGGCTGCTTCGGCACCGAGGCCTGCGACGGCAGCCCAGCCGCCACGACCGGCAGCTGCACAGGCACCGCGGCCCGCAGCGGCACCGGCTCCCCGTCCGGCAGCAGCGGCACCGGCCCCGAAGCCGGCCGTCGCCGCCAAGCCTTCGGCCATGCCGAAGCCCGGAGCGCCGAAGCCGTCGGCGACCCCCAAGCCTGCCGGCAGGACGGCGCCCAAGAGCCCGACCAGCCGTCCCCAGCCCGGAAGCACGGACTAGGGCTCCGGCCCTGTCCTTCCCGGGCACGTTCGAACACCAGCAGGCACCCTCGGGTGCCGACCTCCGGGTGCAACCGCCCCGGCTATCAAAAGGAGATCGGTTCCCATGCCGAAGATGAAGACCCACAGCGGAGCCAAGAAGCGCTTCAAGCTGACCGGTAGCGGCAAGCTCAAGCGCCAGCAGGCCAACCGCCGCCACTACCTCGAGCACAAGTCCTCGACCGTGACGCGCCGTCTCGCAAGCGACCAGATCGTCTCGAAGGCCGACACCAAGGCCATCAAGAAGATGCTGGGCATCTAACCACCAATCCACCCCTCGGGAAAGCGCGCACGTATCGTGCGGCGCTGCGGCTGCGGCCGTGACCGAAGAAGAACAAAAGGAGTACGCACGTGGCACGTGTGAAGCGGGCAGTCAATGCCCACAAGAAGCGTCGGGTCATCCTCGAGCGAGCCAAGGGCTACCGCGGCCAGCGTTCGCGCCTGTACCGCAAGGCGAAGGAGCAGCTGCTCCACTCGTTCGTCTACAGCTACGGCGACCGCCGCAAGCGCAAGGGTGACTTCCGTCGCCTGTGGATCCAGCGCATCAACGCTGCGTCCCGCGCCAATGGCCTGACCTACAACCGCCTGATCCAGGGCCTCAAGGCCGCCGAGATCCAGGTCGACCGCCGTATGCTCGCCGACCTTGCCGTGACCGACGGCGCAGCCTTCGCAGCGCTCGTCCAGATCGCCAAGAACGCCCTGCCGGCCGACACCTCGGCTCCGCTCAAGGCTTCGGCCTAGGCCCATCGGCTGCTGCGGACCTGCTGGTCCGCGCACCGGTACACGATGACTGTGAACGGACGCCCCCAGGCGCCACTGATGACCAACACCCAGGCAGACCGGGTGAAGGAGGTGGCCCGCCTGGCCGGGCGTCCTTCGCGTTTGAGGCGCCGCGAGTTCCTGGCGGAGGGCCCCCAAGCAGTGCGGGAGGCGCTGCGCCTCCATCTCGACCGACGCGGTGCCGGCAGGGACGGGGTCGTCGTCGATGTCTACGCGACAGCGGACGCGCTCGAACGGCACTCCGACGTCGCCGATCTCCTCGATCGGCCCGGGGCTCCGGGCGTTCGGGAGGTGACCCCCGAGGTACTCGCGGTTATGTCGTCGACGGTCACGCCGCAGGGCTTCGTGGCCGTCTGCGCCTTCGTCGACACGTCGCTGGAGGACGTGCTCGCTGCGCGGCCGCGACTCGTCGCCGTCCTGGTCGAGGTGCGGGACCCGGGCAATGCGGGAACGATCATCCGGGCCGCGGATTCTGCCGGAGCCGATGCCGTCATCCTGACCGGCGCCAGCGTCGATCCCTACAACCCGAAGACCGTCCGCTCGACGGTGGGCTCGTTGTTCCACCTTCCGCTCGTGATCGGAGCCGAGCTCGACGAACTGCCGGGCCGCCTGCGGGACGCGGGCATGACGGTCCTCGGGGCCGACGGCTACGGCACCACGAACCTCGACGATCTCCAGGACGCCAGCGCGGCACGGAGGTTCGGTGCGGTGCCTTCCACGGGGCGGACCGGGCAGGGAAGCGGGGACGCGCCCGCGGGGGATCCTCTCGCGGAGTCCGCCGCGCGCCCTGCTGCGCACGGGGATGCCGAGGCGACGGACGGCATCCGGCTGGAGGACGCCAGCGCCTGGCTGTTCGGCAACGAGGCACAGGGGCTTTCCGAGGACGTCACGAACGCCGCTGACGCCCGTGTCGCCGTCCCCATCTATGGCAGCGCCGAGTCACTCAACGTGGGAACCGCCGCGACGGTGTGTCTCTACGCGTCAGCCCGCGCGCAGCGCCGCCGCTGACTCCGCGCCGGCCGGTGCGGGATCCTGGCCGGCCCCGGCGCGGCGCTCCATCCGGCCGCTGACGACGGCGACACCGAGTCCGAGCACGGCGAGCCCGGCTCCGACGAGGGCGGGGGCCGTGAAGCCCCAACCCGCGGTGATCACGGCGCCTCCCACGGCCGCGCCGAGCGCATTGGCGGTGTTCAGGGCCGAGTGGTTCATCGAGGAGGCCAGGGACGGTGCGCCGGGTGAGACGTCCAGGAGCCGCGCCTGCAGGGGCGGAATGAGGGACGACCCGCTCGCGCCGACCAGGAACACGAAGAGGCATGCGGTCCATGGAACCGTCGCTGCCAGGGGGAACAGCAGGAGGACGGCCGTGATCGTCGCCATGACGCCGTAGATGCTGCCCATGACGGATGTGTCGGCCAGCCGGCCGCCCAGGATATTCCCCACCACCATGCCCACCCCGTACAGCGCGACGACCAGGGGTAGCAACGATGCTTCCAGGCCCGCGACCTCGGTCATGACGGGCGAGATGTACGAGTAGACGGCGAAGAATCCACCGAACCCCACGATCCCGATCAGCAGCGTCATCCACAGCTGCGGACGGCGCAGCGCGCCGAGCTCGCCCCGGACGCTCGCGTCGGCCCGCACCGGAACCGACGGGACGAACACCCTGATCAGCACCAGCGCCCCCGCCCCGATGAGCCCCACGAGCAGGAACATGGATCGCCAACCTAGCTGCTGGCCCAGCCACGTGGCGAAGGGAACCCCGACCACGTTGGCGATGCTGAGCCCGAGCATCACCATCGAGATGGCGCGGCCCCGCTTCGCGGGATCCGCCAGGGATGCGGCGAGAACGGCGGCGACGCCGAAGTAGGCGCCGTGCGGCACTCCGGACAGGAACCGCGAGGCCAGCATCCAGCCGAAACCCGACGCGAAGAAGGAGGAGAGGTTGGCCAGCGTGATGACCAGCATGAGGGCGAGGGCCATCGTGCGCTGGGGCTTCCTCGCTCCGATCGTCGCGAGGACCGGGGCCCCGACCACGACGCCGAGGGCATAGGCGGCGATGACGTGTCCGCCCTGCTCGTAGTCCACTCCGAGGTCGGCCCGCATCTCCTCCAGGAGCCCCATGATGGTGAACTCCGTGGTCCCGATGGCGAAGCCACCGACCGCGAGGGCGCCGATGGCCAGCGTGAGGCGGCGGCCGGCGAGGCGGAGCGGGGGTGCTGACGGGGGAGCGGAAGCGGTCATGGAGGTCCTTGCGGCGGATCATCGAAGGTGTGGGGCGATTGCTGCCGCCTCGTTCACACCGGGCGGAGGACCGCCCTGACGGCGGATGGGGACGCCGTCGTCGGGTTCAAGCCTAGGTGATCGGCAGCTCCTCGCCCGAAATGCAAGCGCGAATGGCGGTGGGGCGGATTTGCAGCGGGATCATCAGCAGACTTACCTTTGGTGGACGACATCTTGGTTGAGCAGTGGCCTGTCGATCTTTCTGCTCAGGAGATCCACCATGGAAGCTACTGTCCGGCCCGCAACGCTGCGGGCGACGACAACAACCGCCCCCGGCTCGGGGGTGACATCGTGAGGACCTTCGGCGTGGAGGAGGAGTTCCTCCTGGTCGATCCGAGCACGGGGTTTCCCGTGCCGCGGGGCCAGGAGGCTTTCGGCGAATGCCACGACGACCGGCTGACCTGTGAGATCAAGCAGGAGCAGATCGAGACCGGGACCCGCCCGCACCGCGACGTGAACGATCTCGCACTGGACATCGCCCGGTGCCGCGCCCTCGCCGATGAGACCGCCCTTCGCGTGGGAGCACGAGCGGCGGCCCTCGCGACGTCGCCGCAGCCCGCGCGTCCGCTGGCGACACCCGGCACCAGGTACGAGGAGATGCAGGACAGGTTCGCGGTGACGGCGAGTGAGCAACTGACGTGCGGGTGCCATGTCCACGTCGGCGTCGAGGACCACGACGAAGGAGTGGCGGTTCTGGACCGCATCCGTGCATGGCTTCCGGTCCTGCTGGCGCTGTCGGGCAATTCACCGTTCTGGAACGGTGCCGACACCGGCTACGCCAGCTACCGGTCACAGGCTTGGAGCCGCTGGCCCATGACGGGCCCGTGCGACCTGTTCGGCAGCGCCGAGCGCTACCATGCCACCGTCACCGGGCTGCTCGACACGGCCGTGCCGGTGGATCTCGGCCAGATCTACTTCGACGCGCGCCTCAGCCATCACCATCCCACCGTGGAGGTGCGGGTCAGCGACGTCTGCCTGTACTCGGACGATGCCGTCCTGATAGCCCTCCTGACGAGGGGACTCGTGGAGACGGCAGCGCGTGAGTGGCGCGCGGGCACCGCTCCGCTCGCGGTGCCGACCGCGACGCTGAGGATGGCTTCGTGGCGCGCCGGGAGGTTCGGTATGGACGGCAAGCTGCTGCATCCCACCGAAGCCAGGCCGCAGGACGCAGGGGCCGTGGCGTTCGCGCTGCTGCAGTACATCCGGCCGGCACTGCGGGACCAGGGCGATGCGGAGATCGCCGAGTCGCTCCTGCGCCAACTCCTCGCCCGAGGTACCGGAGCGAGGAGGCAGCGAGCCGCCCTGCTGCGCAAGGGAGAGCTCGGCGACGTCGTCTCGGAGGCCGTGCGCGTGACCAACCTCGCCCGGGGCGGGATCACCGACCACCACGAGGTGGCACCCCGTCCTGTGCGCCGCACCATCGCGGGCATCGCGGGTCGGGGCCGGGCGGCGACGCCGTGAGCGGCGACCGGGTGTGTCCGTCACGCGGCGCCGGTAGTGCACCGATCACGATCGATTGAAGGGACCGAACCATGGGCTGGACACCGCACTCGTACGAACTGCCGCAGAGCGAGCACCTGAGGGAGGACATCAACCTGCCCCAGGAGCCGGAAGCCGAGAGTGCCGCGGAGTTCTCGGAGGACACCTATACCTCCACCGAGCTCAACGCGGGGCAGCAGGTCCCCGGGCTGAGCCCCCACGGAGAGTACCGCCGGGGAGACAACCCGGAGCACCAGACGGCGCCGACGGGTGACCAGCTCGCCTCGCCCGAGGAGAGCTGACCTGCGGGAGGATCCGCCGGAGCGGCCGGGCGGTCGTGCGCGGCCCGCGGTCGATAGACTCGGGCGCGTGACACCACCAGATTCCTCCGCGCTCCGCCAGATCGTCGGCGCGGCCGTCGTCGACTCCCTCGAGCACCCGACCCGGCTCCTCGTTGCCCGACGGACGGCTCCGCCCCAGTTCGCGGGCATGTGGGAGTTCCCCGGCGGGAAGGTCGAGGAGGGGGAGACGTGCGAGTCGGCGCTGCGGCGTGAGCTCGAGGAGGAACTGGGGATCCAGGCACGCCTGGGTGCCGAGATCCCCGGGCCCGGCCCGCAGGGATGGCCGCTCACTGCGGCCGCCGCGATGCGCGTCTGGCTGGTCGAGGCGGCGGCGGGCGAGGCGGCACCGCTGCAGGACCACGACGAGCTGCGCTGGGTGCCCCTGCATCCCGCCCGGGACATCGATGCCCTGCCGTGGATCCCCGCCGATCGGCCCATCGTCGTAGCACTGCGCGCCGCAACGGTCGCGAGCCCCGCAGGCTAGAAGAGCGACACCTGGACCGGGCCCGGCGAAGGGGTGCTGCCCGCGACGGGAGGCGCATCCGGCTCCGTGCCCGGAGTCAGGTTGCGGAGGAAGCCGGCACCCGCCGTGAGGCCGTGTTTCCTGCGGAAGATGCGGATCCGCCCCGTGAGCCACTCCCTGTACTCCTTCGACGCGTAGCTGCCGCCGCGATAGAGCGCCTCGTACCGCGGCACGAGGCGGGGATGGTGGGTCGCGAGCCACTGCATGAACCACTCCCGCGAGCCGGGCCTCAGGTGGAGGGGGCCGGCGGTCACACCGGTGGCGCCTGCTGCAGCCAGCTCACCGAACAGCTGGTCGAGCGATTCGTCGCCGTCCGTGAGCCAGGGAAGGATCGGCATGGCCATCACCCCGCAGGGCAACCCTGCCTCGCGCAGCCGGGAGATGAGTGCCAGGCGAGCCTTCGGTGCGGGGGTGCCGGGCTCGATCGCCTCGGCCAGGACCGGATCCACCAGCGCGAGCGAGATGCCCATCCCGACGGTGACCGACTGAGCGGCCGCCTGCAGGAGGGGGATGTCACGGGCGAGGAGCGTGCCCTTGGTGAGGATGGAGAAGGGCGTACCCGAGTCCGCAAGGGCCGAGATGATGCCCGGCATCAGCCTGTACCGACCCTCCGCACGCTGGTACGGATCGGTATTCGTGCCCAGGGCCACGTGCTCGCGCTGCCAGGACGGGCGGGCGAGTTCGCGGGTGAGCACCTCGGCGGCGTTGATCTTGACGACGAGCTGAGCGTCGAAATCAAGTCCGGTGTCGAGGTCGAGGTAGCTGTGCGTCTTGCGGGCGAAGCAGTACACACAGGCGTGGGAGCAGCCACGGAACGGGTTGATGGTCCAGGAGAAAGGCATCGACGAGGTGGGTGGGACCTTGTTGAGGACCGACTTCGCCGTGACCTCATGGAAGGTGATCCCCGCGAAATCGGGAGTCCGCACACTCCGGACGAGGCCGGCAAGGGGCACCAGCGCCGGCTCCGTGAGCACGCTGTCGTTCGTGATCTTCTGACCTTCCCACCGCATCGGACAATTAGAACACGTGTACTAATGGATTGTCGCTGCATTCCGTCGGCGGCGTCTAGGCTGGTGGGATGATCCTGCTGACAGGCTTCGAACCCTTCGGGGGAGAGTCGACCAACCCGTCCTGGCAGGCCGCGCAGCGCGCCGCCGAGCTGCTCACCGGACAGGGCCGGGAGGCCGTCGCCGTCGAGGTGCCCTGCGTGTTCGGGCGGAGCCTCGACGTGCTCGGGGCCGCCCTCGAGCGCTTCCGGCCGCAGATCGTCCTGTGCGTCGGGCAGGCGGGCGGGCGCGAGAGCATCTCCGTGGAACGCGTGGCCATCAACGTCGACGACGCACGCATCCCCGACAATGCTGGACGCCGGCCCATCGACGAGCCCGTGGTGGCGGGCGGCCCGGCGGCGTACTTCTCCACCCTGCCGATCAAGGCCTGCCGCGAGGCCGTGGCGCGACTCGACATCCCCGTCGAGGTCTCGCAGACGGCCGGTACCTACGTGTGCAACCACATCTTCTACGGCCTCATGGACCTCCTCGCAGCCCGTCAGGGCGTGCGCGGCGGCTTCGTCCACGTCCCCTACTCCGCCGAACAGGGCCAGGCGCACGGGCAGCCAGGGGTGCCCGTCGAGGCGATGGCGGCAGCCCTCGTCGCCATCGCGACGACGACGGCGGGCACCACGACCGACGCGCGGGTCACCGCGGGAGCGGAGCACTGACGCACCCTGCCGGAGTCGGGTCGACGAGGGGCGACGGCGGGGAGTACCCACGACGGCGACCCGCCCGGCGACGGGCCGCACGGGAGACCGTGCCTACCGCGGACCCCGTGTGGCGCGGGCCGCCCTGACCGCCACCGCGATGGGCCGCAGCGGCTTCTCTGTGTAGCCGCCGTCGGACAGTCCGGCCCCGCGCTCGAACACGTTGCGGGACGCCGGATCGCCGGTCCTCAGGAGCGAATAGCCCGCGGCCAGCAGGTACGCCGGAAGGAAGGGCAGCCCCAGGCATGCTGCGTACTGCCGGGAATGGCGCGCCTCGTGCTCGAGGAGCCGGGCGAAGCCCGCAGGGGCGCCGTCGGGGATGCGGCCGCGGAGCAGCACCACGCTGCCGACCGTGAAGGCCCGGGCCTTCGGCAGGCGACGGCCGTAGCCCTCCGCGAGCAGCACCCCGGAGGGTCCGGCGGAGACGCGGCACCCGGACAGTGCGGCCACGGCCAGGCCGCACGGCGTCGACAGGTTGATCCAGTTGAGGAAGGGCACGAGCCGCGGATGCATGGGGACATGGTACCGGCGCGGCCCATCGGCAGCGGCCCCTGCCGCCAGGGGCGGATCCCGGGTGCGGCCGTCCACCCGGGTTGTCGCGCCGCTGAACGGGTCGCCTAGACTTGACACGCCGGTGCGCCTTTTGCTGCGACCCGGCGTTTTCCTGTCCACGGCGCGGCTTGCCCGCAAGCCGCCGCCGCACACCGAGACTGCAAGGTAAGCAACCCCCATGTCCGAAACACCAGAGCACGCCGGGCACGACACCCCCGACGCCCAGGTCCCCGATCCGCTGGACGCCGCCTCCGTCGCCGCCGCCGTCGACGCCGCGCTCGCGGACATCGCGGCCGCCACCGACCTCGACGGCCTGAAGACCGTCCGGATCGCGCACACCGGCGAGAAGTCACCGCTGAGCCTCGCCAACCGGGGTATCGGTGCACTGCCGAAGGATCAGAAGTCCGCAGCCGGGAAGAACATCGGCCCGGCCCGCGGCCGGATCAACCAGGCGCTCGCCGCCCGGGCAGCCGAGCTCGAGGCCGAGCGCGACGCCCGGATCCTCGTCGAGGAGGCCGTCGACGTCACGGCCGCTCCACGCCGCCGCAGGACCGGCGCCCGGCATCCGCTCTCCACCCTGCAGGAGCGCGTCAGCGATGTGTTCGTCGGCATGGGCTGGGAGATCGCGGAAGGCCCGGAGCTCGAGTCCGAGTGGTTCAACTTCGACGCCCTGAACTTCAAGCCGGACCACCCGGCCCGCGAGATGCAGGACACGTTCTTCGTCGAGCCCCCCGAGGCGCACCTCGTGCTGCGCACGCACACCTCGCCGGTCCAGGTCCGCTCCATGCTCGAACGCGACCTGCCGATCTACGTTCTGTGCCCCGGCAAGGTCTTCCGCACGGACGAGCTCGACGCGACCCACACCCCGGTGTTCCACCAGTTCGAGGGACTCGCCATCGACAAGGGCCTCACCATGGCCGACCTCGTGGGCACCCTCGAGCACTTCACGCAGCAGCTCTTCGGCGATGACGCGAAGGTCCGGCTGCGCCCCAACTACTTCCCGTTCACGGAGCCGAGCGCCGAGCTCGACATCTGGCACCCGGGCGCCAAGGGCGGGCCGCGGTGGATCGAGTGGGGTGGCTGCGGCATGGTCAACCCCAACGTGCTGCGTGCCACGGGGATCGATCCGGAGGTCTACTCCGGGTTCGCCTTCGGCATGGGGATCGAGCGGGCGCTCATGTTCCGCAACGAGGTCGTCGACATGCGGGACATGATCGAGGGCGATGTACGTTTCAGCGAACACTTCGGGATGGAGATCTAGGTGAGAGTCCCACTGTCCTGGCTGCGCGAGTACGCAGCCGTACCCGCGGATGCGACCGCGGAAGACGTGATGGCCGAGCTCGTGAAGGTGGGCCTGGAGGAGGAGGACGTGCATCGTCCCACCGACGAGCTGACCGGTCCGATCGTGGTCGGCCAGGTCCTCAGCCTGGTGAAGGAGCCGCAGTCCAACGGCAAGACCATCAACTGGTGCGAGGTCCGCGTGGTGCCCGAGGGTGCCGCGCAGACCCTCACCGGCGACGGGATCGACCCCTCGGGCGTGCAGGGCATCGTGTGCGGGGCCCACAACTTCGTCGAGGGTGACAAGGTGGTGGTCACCCTGCCCGGCGCCGTGCTGCCCGGAGACTTCCGCATCAGCCCGCGCAAGACCTACGGCCACGTGTCCGCCGGCATGATCGCCTCGGTCCGGGAACTCGGCATCGGGGACGACCACGACGGCATCCTCGTGCTCTCGACCCTCGGCCTCGACCCGGAGATCGGCACCGACGCCATGGAGCTCCTCGGCCTGTACGACGAGGCCGCGGAGATCAACGTGACACCCGACCGCGGCTACTGCTTCTCCATCCGCGGCGTGGCACGCGAGTACGCGCACGCCACGGGGACCGCCTTCACCGACCCGGCCGGCGCCGTCGTCGTCGCGGAGGCGAAGGGCGCCGGGTACCCGGTGCGCCTCGAGGACGCCGCCCCCATCTACGGCGCGCAGGGCTGCGACAGGTTCGTGGCGCGCACGGTGCGTGGCGTCGATCCGTCGCGCCCCACGCCGCCGTGGATGTCCGCGCGGCTTCGCCTCGCCGGCATCCGCTCCATCTCCCTCGTGGTCGACATCTCGAACTACGTGATGCTCGAACTGGGCCAGCCGCTGCACTTCTACGACCTCGACAAGCTCTCGGGCGACATCGTGGTGCGCCGTGCCGTGCAGGGCGAGAAGCTGCGGACCCTCGACGACAAGGAGCGCACGCTCGACGCCGAGGACCTCCTGATCACCGACGCCTCGGGCCCGATCGGCATCGCCGGTGTCATGGGCGGTGCCGCCACCGAGGTCTCCGGCGGCACACGCAACGTGCTGATCGAGTCGGCGCACTTCGACGACGTCAGCATCGGCCGGTCCCGCCGTCGCCATCGGCTGCCCTCGGAGGCCTCCAAGCGCTTCGAGCGCGGCGTGGACTGGCGGGTGGCGGACATCGCCGCGCAGCGTGCCGTCGGACTCCTCCTCGAGCTCGCCGGCGGGACCGCGGACGACACCGTCACCGACGTCGGGCAGGCGCCGGCTCCGCGCGTCATCGACCTCGCCGCGGACTTCCCCGCACGCCTGATCGGACGCGACTTCACGGACGCCCAGATCAGGGGCACGCTGACCGACCTCGGGGCCACGGTGGACACCGTCGAGGGCGGCTACCGCGTCACCGCTCCGAGCTGGCGCAGCGACCTCGAGACACGCGAGGACCTGACCGAGGAGATCATCCGCCTGCTCGGGTACGACACGATCCCCTCGTCATTGCCGGTCGCACCTCCCGGGCGCGGCCTGACGCGCGTCCAGCAGCAGCGCCGGAGGCTCCTCAACGCGCTCGCGGCCGCAGGGCTCACGGAGGTACTGTCCTACCCGTTCGTCAGCGAACGCGCCAACGCCGTCTTCGGCACGCCGGAGGAGGGAGCAGCCGCCGCGTCGGTGAAGCTCGCGAACCCGCTCAGCGCCGAGCTCGGCCACCTCCGCCGGTCGGTCCTGCCGGGCCTCGTGGAGCTGGCGAAGCGGAACTCCTCGCGGGGCTTCCGCGACCTGGCGCTGTTCGAGGCCGGTGCGGTCTTCCTGCCCGAGGGTCCCCTCGGCACGGAGTCCATCCCACCGCTGGGCATCAAGCCCGACGACGACGTCCTGGACGCGCTGTACGCCGGCATCCCGGACCAGCCGCAGGTCGTCGCCGCACTGTTCACGGGTCACGAGGTCCCACCCTCCGCCGGCGTCGTGCCGCGCGCGTGGGACTGGGCAGACGCCGTGGACACCGTGCAGCTCATGGCGCAGGTCACCGGCGTCGACGTCGTCGTGCGGCAGGGCAGCCACCAGGCGTTCCACCCCGGGCGCACCGCGGAGTTCTCGCTGCGCAGCGGCGAGGTGCTGGGTTTCGCGGGTGAGCTGCACCCGAAGCTGATCGCCGCACAGGACCTCCCCGCGCGCACGGTGGCCCTCGAGATCAACGCCGACCTCCTGTTCGAGGCCGCCGCGGACGTCATCGTCGCGCGGCCGCTGTCCACGTACCCGCCGGCTACGCAGGATGTCGCCCTCGTCGTGGAGTCCTCCGTGGTGGCGGGCGACGTGCTCGAGGCACTGCGCGAGGGGGCCGGCGAACTCCTCGAGGACGTCAGCCTGTTCGACGTCTATACGGGGCCCGGCATCGGCGAGGGGAAGAAGTCCCTGGCCTTCGCCCTGCGCTTCCGCGCACCGGACCGGACCCTGACGGCCGAGGAGGCGAGCGCGGCGCGTGATGCCGCGGTGTCCCTCGCCGCCGGACGGTTCGGCGCCGTGCAGCGCTGACCGCAGCGACCGAACGAGAAGGCCCGCCCACGCCGAGAGCGTGGGCGGGCCTTCTCGGCATGGGACATGCTCAGGGGATCAGGAGGACCTTGCCGGTGGTGCGCCGCGCCTGGAGGTCCTCGTGGGCGCGGGCCGCATCGGCGAGCGCGTACCGGGCGCCGATCCGCACGGCGAGCTGTCCCGCGACGACGGCGCCGAAGAGCTCCTCCGACCGCCAGCGCCGTTCCTCGGGGGAGAGCAGGTGGTGCGCGAGCGTGGGCCGCGTGACGAAGAGCGATCCGCTGCCGTTGAGCCGCTGCAGGTCGAAGGGCGGCACGGGGCCGGACGCCGCGCCGTAGAGCACGAGGGTGCCGCGGATCCTCAGCGAGCGCAGTGAGCCCTCGAAGGTCTCGCGGCCGACGCCGTCGAACACGGCGTCCACCCCGGTCCCCCCGGTGAGGGCGCGGACGGCGTCGGCGAAGTCCTCGTAGCGCAGCACCTCGTCGGCTCCCGCGCCGCGCGCCAGTTCCTCCTTCTCGGGCGTCGAGACCGTCGTGATCACCCGGGCGCCCTTCGCCTTGAGCAGCTGGATGAGCAGCAGTCCGACGCCGCCGGCTCCGGCGTGCACGAGGACGGCGTGTCCGGACTGCACGGGGAAGGTCGAGTTGATGAGGTAGTGGGCGGTCATGCCCTGCAGGGGGAGCGCGGCGGCGGTCTCGAGGTCCACCCCGTCGGGTACCGGGAGCGCCCTGTCCGCGTCGACGAGAGCGAACTCGCCGTAGGTGGCCGTGCCCTCCGCGAACGCCACGCGGTCCCCGGGCGCGAAGTCGGCGACGCCCTCGCCGAAGGCCTCCACCGTCCCGGCCGCTTCGGCTCCCGGCGTGAACGGGAGCCCGACGGCATATGCACCGCTGCGCTGGTAGGTCTCGATGAAGTTGACGCCGGTAGCCGCGACCTTCACCAGCAGCTGGCCCGGCCCGGGTTCGGGGCGGTCGACGTCCGCAAGGGTGAGGACGTCCGGGCCGCCCGGTTTCCTGATCACGATGGCTGAGGGCACGGTGCCGATCCTTTCGATGGGGTGTCCTCATGCTATTCCGGCCAGGACGGGCACGGCCATGCATAACTATGTGTTGCTCTGCATACCTTTGCTGTAGGCTTCCTGTATGACGTTCACCGCAGCAGTATCCGGCGCCAGCGGCTATGCCGGAGGAGAGCTCCTGCGCCTCCTCGCCAACCATCCCGACATCGAGGTCGGTGCGATCACGGCCCACAGCAATGCGGGTGCGCGGCTCGGTGAGCTGCAGCCGCACCTCCACTCGCTGGCAGACCGGGTGCTGCAGCAGACATCGCCCGAGGTGCTCGCCGGACACGACGTCGTCTTCCTCGCCCTGCCGCACGGCGCCAGTGCGGAGATCGCCGCGCAGTTGTCGCCGGACACGCTCGTGATCGACGCCGGCGCCGACCACCGCCTGCAGGACCCCGCGGCGTGGGAGAAGTTCTACGGCTCGGCCCACGCGGGCACCTGGCCCTACGGCCTGCCGGAACTGCCGGGTGCCCGAGCGGGCCTGGCAGGGGCGCGGCGCATCGCCGTCCCCGGCTGCTATCCCACCAGCGTGCTGCTGGCACTCACCCCGGGCTTCGCCGCAGGACTCCTCGAGCCCGACGACGTCGTCATCGTCTCCGCGTCCGGTACGTCCGGCGCGGGCAAGGCCGCCAGGACCAACCTCATCGGCTCCGAGGTCATGGGCGGCATGAGCCCCTACGGCGTCGGAGGCGGACACCGCCACACGCCCGAGATGGAGCAGGGCCTGAGCCTCGCCGCCGGCGAGCGCGTCTCCCTCTCCTTCACCCCGACCCTCGCTCCGATGGCGCGCGGCATCCTGACGACCGCGACCGCGAAGGTGCGGCCCGGTGTCGGCCACGCCCGGCTGCGGGAGGCCTGGGAGACGGCCTACGCACAGGAGCCCTTCGTCCGCGTGCTGCCCGAGGGCCAGTGGCCCACCACGAAATCCGTCCTCGGCTCCAACTACGCGAACCTCCAGCTCGCCTTCGACGACCACGCGGGCCGCGTGATCGTCAGCAGCGTGATCGACAACCTCACCAAGGGGACCGCCGGCGGAGCCGTGCAGTCCATGAACATCGCCCTCGGACTCGACGAGACCGCGGGCCTGACCATCCAGGGGATCGCACCGTGAGTATCACCTATCCGGGCGGGTTCCGTGCCGCGGGCGTCGCCGCCGGCCTCAAGAGCACGGGGAAGCCCGACGTCGCGCTCGTCGCCAATGACGGCCCGCTGCACAACGCTGCCGCCGTCTTCACCTCCAACCGGGTGGCCGCCGCCCCCGTGCTCTGGTCCCGCCAGGTCGTCTCGGACGGACGGGTCGACGCCGTCGTCCTGAACTCGGGCGGCGCCAATGCCTGCACCGGTCCCCAGGGATTCCAGAACACGCACCGTACCGCCGAGGTCACCGCCGGCCTCCTCGGCGTCTCCGCCACCGACGTCTTCGTCTGTTCCACGGGCCTGATCGGCGAGCAGCTTCCCATGGACGAGCTCATCGCGGGGGTGACCGACGCGGCCGGGTCCCTCGGCAGGGGAGGCGGCCCCACCGCGGCCGAGGCGATCATGACCACGGACACCGTGCCGAAGGAGGCCCGCTACCCGGCGACCGCCGACTCGGCGAGCGAAGGCTACGCGATCGGCGGCATGGCCAAGGGTGCAGGCATGCTGGCACCGGGACTCGCCACGATGCTCGTGGTCCTGACCACGGACGCCGCGCTGGATCCGGCGGCGCTCGATGCCGCCCTGCGTGAAGCGACCCGCGTCAGCTTCGACCGCACCGACGCGGACGGCTGCATGTCGACCAACGACACCGTGGTGCTGCTCGCCTCCGGCGCGGCGGGCATGGCTCCCGACCAGGTGCAGTTCACCGAGGCCCTGACGAACGTCTGCCTCGACCTCGCGGCGCAGCTCATCTCCGACGCCGAGGGCGCCAGTCACACCATCGCGGTCCGGACCGTCAACGCGGCATCCGAGCGCGACGCCGAGGTGGTCAGCCGCGCCGTCGCCCGGTCCAACCTCTTCAAGACCGCCATCTTCGGTAACGACCCGAACTGGGGCCGGGTGCTCGCCGCCGTCGGGACCACGGACGCCGTGTTCGAGCCCGATGAGCTGAACGTCTCGATGAACGGCGTGCAGATCTGCCGGAACGGGGGCATCGGGGAGCCCCGCGACCTCGTGGACCTGACGGGTCGCGACGTCACGGTGGAGATCGACCTCGCCGCCGGTTCGGCCGCCGCCACCATCTGGACCAACGACCTCACGCACGAATACGTGCACGAGAACTCCGCCTACTCGAGCTGACGGGGACGCCATGGCTGATACGACACCGAACAGGACCGGCGCGGCGACGCCGTCGGCCTCCACCCTGCGGGCCCAGGACAAGGCCGCCACCCTCATGGAGGCCCTGCCCTGGATCCAGCGGTTCGCGGGCACCACGATGGTCATCAAGTACGGCGGCAACGCCATGGTGGACGAGGACATGCGCCGGGCCTTCGCGGAGGACATCGTCTTCCTGCACCACGTCGGCATCCGCCCGGTGGTGGTGCACGGCGGCGGCCCGCAGATCAACGCGATGCTGGAGAAGCTGGGCATCGAGTCCGAGTTCAAGGGCGGCCTGCGCGTCACGACCCCCGAGGCGATGGACGTGGTCCGGATGGTCCTCACCGGGCAGGTGGGCCGGGAACTCGTGGGCCTCATCAACTCGCACGGCCCCTACGCCGTGGGACTCTCGGGAGAGGACGGCGGCCTCCTCCGCGCCGTCCGCACCGGCACCGTGGTGGACGGCGAGCAGGTGGACCTCGGCCTCGTCGGCGAGGTGACAGCGGTGCATCCGGGAGCCATCCTGGACATCCTGCAGGCGGGGCGCATCCCCGTGATCTCCACCGTGGCCCCGGAGTACGACGCCGACGGCGAGGCGACGCAGCAGGTGCTCAACGTCAACGCCGATTCCGCGGCCGCCGCGCTGGCGGCCGCCCTCGGTGCGTCGAAGCTCGTGATCCTCACCGACGTCGAGGGCCTGTACGCCTCGTGGCCGGACCGCTCGTCCCTGATCTCCTCCCTCTCGGTGGCGCAGCTCCGCGAGCTGCTGCCCAGCCTCGAGTCCGGCATGATCCCCAAGATGGCGGCGTGCCTGCAGGCCGTCGAGGCCGGCGTCGAACGCGCGCACATCGTCGACGGGCGCCTGGCCCACTCGATGCTGCTGGAGACCTTCACCACCGCGGGCATCGGCACGCAGGTGGTGCCGGATGACGCCGCAGCAGCCCCATCGACGGCAACAGCAACAACCACGGCGACAACCACGGCAACGGACACCGACACGTCAGGAGTACGGGCATGAACGAGACCGGTACGGCCACCACGGGCCGGCATGCGGGCGAGCCCAGCGGACCCGCGACGGGGGATGGTGCGGTGGAGCTCCTGACGGGCGGGGATTCCGGCGCGGCCTGGCTCGCGCGCTACAGCGGGGCGCTGATGGGTGTGTTCGGGACGCCGCAGCGCGTGCTCGTCCGCGGCTCCGGCTGCTACGTGTGGGACGCGGACGGCACGCAGTACCTCGATCTCCTCGGTGGGATCGCCGTCAACGCCCTCGGCCACGCGCACCCGTTCGTCACCTCCGTCATCACGAGCCAGCTCGCCACACTCGGCCACATCTCCAACTTCTTCACGAGCCCCACGCAGGTGGCGCTCGCGGAGAAGCTGCTCGCCCTCGCGCAGGCCCCCACCGGGTCCCGCGTGTTCTTCACCAACTCCGGCACCGAGGCCCTCGAGGCCGCCGTCAAGCTCGCGCGCCGCAACAGCTCGCCGGAGCGGCAGCGCATCCTCGCCCTCGACGGCGCCTTCCACGGACGCACCATGGGCGCGCTCGCCCTCACCGCGAAGAAGGCCTACCGGGAGCCCTTCGAACCGCTCCCGGCCGGCGTCGAGCACGTGCCCTTCGACGACATCGAGGCGCTCCGCAGCGCCATGGACGACTCCGTGGCCGCCCTGGTCCTCGAGCCGATCCAGGGAGAGGCGGGGGTGAGGCCGCTCTCGCCAGAGTACCTGCGGGCGGCGCGGGAGCTGACGCGCCGGCACGGTGCCCTGCTCATCCTCGACGAGGTCCAGTCGGGCATCGCGCGGACGGGCCGCTGGTTCGCCCACCAGGCGGTCGACGGCGTGGTCCCGGACGCCATGACACTCGCCAAGGGCCTCGGTGGAGGCTTCCCCATCGGCGCGCTCATCACCTTCGGGGAGGACGTGTCCACCCTCATCGGCGCGGGCCAGCACGGCACCACCTTCGGCGGGAACCCGGTGGCGACGGCAGCCGGGCTCGCGACGCTGCACACACTGGAAGCATCCGGCGCCCTGCAGCATGTGAGCGGGGTCGGTGCCTTTCTGCGGTCGGGGCTCGCAGCCGTCGAGGGCGTCGCCACGGTGCGCGGCGAGGGCCTGCTGATCGGCTTCGACCTCGACGGCGAGTACGCGCCGGCGGCGGTGCAGGCGGCCCTCGCGGCAGGCTTCATCATCAATGCGACCGGACCGGCGACCGTCCGGCTGGCACCACCGCTCATCCTCACCCTCGAGCAGGCCGCGACCTTCCTCGACGCCCTGCCCGCCATCCTCAGCACCGCCCTCACCACCGCCCGGGAGGCAACAGCATGACGCGCCACTTCCTCGTCGACACCGACCTCTCGCCCGCCGAGCAGGCCGAGGTGCTCGACCTCGCCGCCGAACTCAAGGCCAAGCCCTACTCCCACGCCCCCTTCGCCGGTGACGGCGCGGGCCGCAGGACGGTCGCCGTGATCTTCGACAAGACCTCGACCCGCACCAGGGTGTCCTTCGCCGCCGGCATCGCAGACCTCGGCGGCGTGCCGCTGATCATCGGCGCGGGGGATTCCCAGCTCGGACACAAGGAGTCCATCACCGACACCGCCAAGGTCCTCGAGCGCATGGTCGCGACCATCGTCTGGCGCACCTACGACCAGGCGGGCCTCGAGGAGATGGCCGCGGCGTCCGGCGTCCCCGTCATCAACGCCCTCTCCGACGACTACCACCCGTGCCAGCTGCTGGCGGACCTGCTCACCATCCGCGAGCACAAGGGCAGGCTCGCCGGTCTGACGATGACCTATCTCGGGGACAGCGCCAACAACATGGCCAACTCCTACCTCCTCGCCGGCGTGACGGCGGGGATGCACGTGCGGATCGCCGGGCCGGAGGGCTACCTCCCTGATCCGGCCGTCGTAGCGGCCGCCGAGGCGCGTGCGGCCGAGACCGGCGGGTCCGTCCTCGTGACCACGGACGCCGCCGCCGCCCTGGCCGGCGCCGACGTCGTCGCCACCGACACCTGGGTGTCGATGGGCCAGGAGGACGAGAAGGCCGCACGGCAGGACCTCTTCCGCCCGTACGCCGTCGACGCCGCCGCGATGGCGCAGGCCGCTCCCGACGCCGTCGTCCTCCACTGCCTGCCCGCCTACCGCGGCTACGAGATCGCCGCCGAGGTCATCGACGGGCCGCAGTCCCTCGTCTGGGACGAGGCGGAGAACCGGCTGCACGCGCAGAAGGCGCTGATGACGTGGCTCGTCGCACAGTCGGCGTCCGCGGCCGGACCAGGCCGCACGGAGCGCGGCTCATGACCGTGCAGCGGGATCCCGTCCGGCCCACCACGAAGACCGCGCGGCACGCCCGCATCACGGACCTGCTGACCGCGCAGTCCGTGCGCTCGCAGGGTGAACTCGCGGCACTCCTCGCCGCGGACGGCGTCCAGGTGAATCAGGGCACGCTGTCCCGGGACCTCGTGGAACTCGGCGTCGTCCGCGTCCGCGGAGCCGACGGCGCCCTGATCTACGCCGTCCCCGTGGAGGGCGGCGGCCGCCACGCGAGGAGCGGCGTCTCGCAGGAGATCCTCGACGCACGGCTCGCCAAGCTCTGCAACGAGCTGTTGGTGACCGCGGAATCCTCGGGCAACATCGTGATCCTGCGGACACCGCCCGGAGCGGCGAACTTCCTGGCCCTGGCCATCGACCACTCGGTGATTCCGTCCATCCTCGGCACCATCGCGGGGGACGACACCGTGATGCTCGTCAGCCGCGAGCCCGACGGCGGCGCCGCCGTCGCCGAACGGTTCCTCGGCCTCGCGCAGGAACCACAGGGGCCCGCCGAGCAGTCCTGACCGCCGCGCCGCTACGCTGGCATGGGTGCGGACCGACGACGCACCTTCCGGCCGGACACACAGGCTTCACCTCCCGGACTCCACGTCCGGACCACACGAACAGATGACACCACGGGCGCCCCGCCCGGACAATCGAAGGAGCAATTCCCGTGACCGAACGCATCGTCCTCGCCTACTCCGGCGGACTCGACACCTCCGTCGCCATCGGCTGGATCGCCGAAGCCACCGGGGCCGAGGTGATCGCCGTGGCCGTCGACGTCGGACAGGGCGGCGAATCGCTCGAGACCATCCGCCAGCGTGCCCTCGGCTGCGGTGCCGTGGAGGCCTACGTCGCCGACGCCCGCGAGGAGTTCGCCACCGAGTACTGCATGCCCGCCCTCAAGGCGAACGCCCTGTACATGGATGCCTACCCGCTGGTCTCGGCGCTGTCGCGTCCCGTCATCGTCAAGCACCTCGTCGCCGCGGCGCGGGAATTCGGCGCCACCACCGTCTCGCACGGCTGCACCGGCAAGGGCAACGACCAGGTGCGCTTCGAGGTCGGCATCCAGACCCTCGGCCCGGACCTGAAGTGCATCGCGCCCGTTCGCGACCTCGCGCTCACGCGTGACAAGGCCATCGCCTTCGCGGAGGAGAAGGGCCTGCCGATCGAGACCACGAAGAAGAACCCGTTCTCCATCGACCAGAACGTCTGGGGCCGCGCCGTCGAGACAGGCTTCCTCGAGGACATCTGGAACGGACCGACCAAGGACGTCTACGATTACACGGCCTCTCCCGAGTTCCCCCCGGCTTCGGACGAGGTCACCATCTCCTTCAGGGAAGGCATCCCCGTGGCGATCGACGGCAACGCCGTCACCCCGCTGCAGGCCATCGAGGAGCTCAACCGCCGCGCCGGCGCCCAGGGCATCGGCCGCATCGACATCGTCGAGGACCGCCTCGTCGGCATCAAGAGCCGCGAGATCTACGAGGCGCCCGGTGCGATGGCCCTCATCGCCGCGCACCGCGAACTGGAGAACGTCACCATCGAGCGCGAGCAGGCCCGCTTCAAGAAGACCGTGGACCAGCGCTGGACCGAGCTGGTGTACGACGGCCAGTGGTTCTCCCCGTTGAAGCGCTCGCTCGACACCTTCGTGGACGACACGCAGAAGTACGTCACCGGCGACATCCGCATGGACCTCCACGGCGGGCGTGCGACCGTGACGGGGCGCCGCTCCGACGTCGCGCTCTACGACTTCAACCTCGCGACCTACGATTCCGGGGACACCTTCGACCAGTCGATGGCCCGCGGCTTCATCGAGATCTTCGGCCTGTCCTCCAAGGTGGCATCGAGCCGGGACCAGCGGGCAGGCGCCTGATGGTGCCACAGCACGACGGCGGCCCGCGGGCGCAGGGGACGAACGAGGGATCGCTGTGGGGCGGCCGGTTCGCCGGCGGTCCCGCCGATGCCCTCGCCGCACTGAGCAAGTCGACGCACTTCGACTGGCGGCTCGCGACGTACGACATCGAGGGATCCCGTGCCCATGCGCGCGTGCTCAACCGGGCGGGACTGCTCGACGACGCCGAGCTGGCCGGCATGATCGACGCGCTGGACCGCCTCGACGCCGATGTGCGGTCGGGTGCGTACGCGCCGGCGGAGAGCGATGAGGACGTGCACGGCTCCCTGGAGCGCGGCCTGATCGAGCGCGCGGGCCCGGCCCTCGGCGGCAAGCTGCGTGCCGGCCGGTCCCGCAATGACCAGGTCGCCACGCTCGGCCGCATGTACCTGCGGGACCATGCCCGGATCATCGCGCGGGGCGTCCTCGCGACCATCGGGGCGCTCGTCGACCAGGCGGAGGCGAACCTCGAGGTGCCGATGCCCGGGCGCACGCACCTGCAGCACGCCCAGCCGGTCCTGCTGAGCCACCACCTGCTGGCCCACGCCTGGGCGCTGCTGCGCGATGTGCAGCGGCTGCAGGACTGGGACCGGCGCGCAGGCGTCTCACCCTACGGGTCCGGTGCACTCGCGGGATCGTCGCTGGGCCTCGATCCCGAGGCTGTCGCGGCGGACCTCGGGTTCTTCTCCGCGACGCACAACTCCATCGACGGCACCGCCTCACGGGACGTCTACGCGGAGTTCGCGTGGGTCGCGGCGATGATCGGCGTGGACCTCTCCCGCGTGAGCGAGGAGGTCATCATCTGGGCCACGAAGGAGTTCTCCTTCGTGACGCTCGACGATGCCTTCTCCACCGGATCCTCGATCATGCCGCAGAAGAAGAACCCGGACGTGGCGGAACTCGCGCGCGGCAAGGCCGGCCGGCTGATCGGCGACCTGACGGGCCTGCTGGCGACTCTCAAGGGGCTGCCACTGGCGTACAACCGGGACCTGCAGGAGGACAAGGAACCCGTGTTCGACGCCGTCGACACCCTCGAGGTCCTGCTGCCCGCGGTCTCCGGCATGATCGCCACACTCGTCTTCAACACCGAGCGCATGGCGGCCCTGGCTCCGCTCGGATTCGCGCTGGCGACCGACATCGCCGAATGGCTCGTCCGGCAGGGCGTGCCCTTCCGGGAGGCCCATGAGCTCTCCGGCGCCGCCGTCCGCGTCGCCGAGCAGCGCGGCGTGGAGCTGTGGGACCTGACGGACGAGGAGTTCGCGGGGATCTCCGTGCACCTGACTCCCGCGGTCCGCGAGGTCCTCACGGTCGAAGGCTCCCTGGCCAGCAGGGACGCACAGGGAGGCACGGCTCCGGCCGCCGTCCGGCGGCAGCTCGCCGCCCTGCGTGCCGAGCTCGACGGCGTCAGGGCGGACGGCGCCGCCTGACACGTCATCCAGGGACCCCGTCCTCCTTGGACAGCGTGAAGATCCCGTAGCGCATCGCGCCGGTGCGGTAGGCCAGGATCAGGCGGGGAATGCTCAGGAGGAAGCTGCGATTGCGTCCGTCGGTCGCGAGGCGACGTGTCTCGCGATCGACGAGCAGGGCCGTCACGACCCGGCGGGCGCAGATCGTCCAGGTGCGCGCGACGCGGCGGCTGACATCCTCGTAGCCGGTGACCGCAAAGCCCGCCGCTCGTGCCATCGCCTCGTACTCCTCGCGCGTGCCCATCGAGGGCAGGCGACCTTCACGGCAGATCGGCTCGAGCAGGTGGCGCACCTTCCACCTGCCGGCACCCGTCCCGGCGAGCCACGCACAGACCACCAGGCGGCCGCCGGGTGCCAGCACGCGGTGCGCCTCGGCGAAGAACCTGGACTTGTCGACCATGTGCTCGCTGGACTCGATCGCCCACGCGGCAGTGGCCGAGGCGTCGGACAATCCGTTGTCGAGCCAGTCCCGGAGCCGGACGTCCACGTCGGGCGAGGGGTGAGCGGCGGCGTAGCCGGCCTGCTGGGCGGACAGCGTGACGCCGGTGACACGGACGCCGCGGAACTCGGCGAGCCGCCGTGCGGTGGAGCCGTAGCCGCATCCGATGTCGATGCACGTCTCGCCGGGCATGAGGCGCAGCCGGTCACCGACGGTGTCGACGAGCGCCTCGACGGCTTCGGCCGGGGTCTCGCGACCCGTGGCCCACAGCCCGTGATGCACATGCTCGCCCCACACCCGGCGATAGACCGGATCGAGCTCGTCGTAGTGGTCGGCGACCGCCGCCTCGTTCTGGGAGATGTCCGGCACGATCACGCGGTCACCCTACAGCGCCGGTCCCTCCGGATACACCCCCTGCCGACGAAGGGCGCGCTCCCGGTCCGGGCCGCGACGACCCCGCTACGCCCGCCGCGAAGTGCTTTGACAGGCTGCGGAGCCCGGCGCAGTGTGTGAGCATGCAGCCCACCGTGCAGCGCGCCTCGCTCCGGGAATTCTTCCCCTACCTCAGGGGGCACGTGCGCGTCCTCCTCCTCGTCGCCGTCGTGTCCCTCGTGTCGACCGGCCTGTCGATCGCCCAGCCGCTCCTGGTCCAGCAACTCGTCAACGCCGTGTCGGCGAGCGAACCCGCAGCGCTCTTCGTCTGGTTCCTCGTGGCGATCACCCTGGGCGGCGCCGTCTTCGGGGCGGCCCAGTCCTACCTCCTGCAACGGACGGCGGAGTCGGTGGTCCTCGGCGTCCGCCGCTCGCTGGTGGGGCAACTGCTCGCGCTGCCCATCCGCGAGTTCGACCGGCGGCGCGTCGGGGACCTCATGTCCCGCGTCGGGTCCGATACGACCCTGATGCGCAGCGTGATCACCTCGGGACTCTTCGAGATCGTGTCGTCCATCCTGATGTTCTGCGCCGCCGTCGTCCTGATGGTCCTGATCGATCCGCTGCTGTTCGCCATCACGCTGTCCGCCGTCCTCCTGGGTGCGGGCGGGGTCCTGTTCCTGGGACGACTCATCCGCAGGCGCAGCCGCGACGTGCAGGACGCCGTCGGGTCGATGACCGCGGCCGTGGAACGCGGGCTCTCGGGCATCCGCACCATCAAGGCGTCCGTCGCGGAGGAGCGCGAAGCGGCGGTCATCGACGTCGAGGCGGCGAAGGCCTTCCGCGCCGGCATCGCCATGGCCAGGCTGCAGGCCGCGGTCCAGCCCATCATGTCCATCTGCGTCCAGGGCGCGTTCATCGTGGTCCTGGCCGTCGGCGGCATCCGCGTCGCAGCGGGGGAGCTCCGGCTCGGCGACCTCATCGCCTTCATCCTCTACCTCTTCCTGCTCGTGATGCCGATCGGATCCGCGATGAGCGCTTTCGTGCAGATCCAGTCGGGACTCGCCGCGCTGGACCGCATCCAGGAGATCGCCCGGCTCGAGCCGGAGCGGCGTGATGAAGGGGGCCTCGCCGGACCCCGCGCCGAACCTCCCGCCGCCCTCGGGAGCAGCACGATCGAGGTGCGCGACGTGAGTTTCCGGTACGCCGTCGCGGAGGCAGCGGCATCACCCACCGGAGGGGCCGAGGCATCGCGTGGTCCGCGGGACCAGCAGGATCCGCGGCGGCCGCCGGAATCATCGGGTTCGCCGGAGTCCCCGCGGTCGCCGGAGTCCCCGCGGGAGGCGGCAGTGCCCGACGACGACGGCCGGCTCGTCCTCGACGGTGTCAGCTTCACGGTCCCCGCGGGCAGCAGGACGGCGCTCGTCGGCCCGTCGGGCGCCGGGAAATCGACCCTGCTGGCCCTGCTCGAGCGATTCTACGAGCCGACCGGCGGCAGCATCAGCCTCGACGGCGTCCCGCTGCCCCGCATGCCGCGGTCCGTCCTCCGGTCCCGCATCGGTCTCGTGGAGCAGGAGGCGCCGGTCCTCAGCGGCACCCTTGCCGACAACCTGAGGCTGGCTGCTCCCGGCGCGACGGACGACCAGCTCCGGAGCGTCCTGGCCGCCGTCGGCCTCGACGCCCTCGGTGACAGATCCGACGACGGCCTGGACCTCGACCTCGGGGAGGACGGCATCCGCCTCTCCGGCGGCCAGAGGCAGCGCCTGGCCTGGGCGCGCGTCATCCTCGCCGACCGTCCCGTGCTGCTGATGGACGAGCCGACCTCCGCCGTGGACTCCCGGACGGAGCAGCTCCTGCAGCAGACCCTGGCGGAGGCAGCCCGCGACCGCACCGTCGTCGTCGTCGCCCACCGCCTCTCGACGGTGGCGGACTTCGACCAGATCGTCGTGCTCGACCAGGGGAGGGTCGCCGCTGTCGGGACGCACGAGGAACTCCTGGAGAGCAGCGAGCTCTACCGGGACATGGCAGCCCGCCAGCGCCTGGTGGCCCACGCCTGACGCGGTCCTCGCCCGCGTCAGGCGGGAACGGGCAGCCCGGCCTCCCGGTCGAGCAGTCGCTGCTTCACCGGCAGGCCCCAGCGGAAGCCGCCCAGCGAGCCGTCGGTCCTGATGATCCTGTGGCACGGGACGAAGAGGGCGGCGGCGTTCTTCGCGCATGCTCCGGCGGCGGCGCGGACGGCGGTGGGGTTGCCTGCCCGCTCCGCGTACTGCAGGTAGGTGACCGGCGCCCCCGGCTCCACCGTGCGCAGGACATCCCACGCGTGGGCGCGGAAGGGGCCGGATGCCTGGCGCACCGTCACGGTCCGGACGGCGCCGAAGTCGCCGTCGTAGTAGCGGGCCACGGCGTCGAGGATGGGCTGCACGGAGGAGGCCGCCGGGTCGAAGGCCGATGTCCTGATGCTCGGATGGATCTGCCCGGTCAGTTCGGAGGCGAAGGCGGTCCATCCGGACGAGAGCACGGCGCCCTCCGCCTCGATGACGGTGAAGGGACCGTCCGGAGTGTCGACGGTGGTGGTGGTAGCGCCCCGCAGGGCCGGGGAATGGGTGGGCGCCGTGGTCATGGGGATTCCGTTCGGTGAGTGGGAACAGGGTACGTGGCTGCTGCGTCACGGGAGGACATCGAGGTGCCTCCTGCCTCTCTGCGCGGTCGGTGCGCTCGCAGTCCTCCAGAGGTGCATCGTCGCGTAGGAGCGCCAGGGGCTGACGCCGGCCATCGCGGCCTCGAGCGGCCTGTCCCGATTGCGGAGGGGCGCGCCGGCGAGCAGGGACCAGCCGGTGCGGACGGCGGCATCGGAGGGGAGATGGATGTCGGGGTGGCCGAGAACGCGCATGAGCACATAGTCCGCCGCCCACGGTCCGACGCCGTCGAGTCGGAGCAGTTCCGACCGGAGCGTACCCGCGTCCGAACCGACGTCGATCCTCAGGGCGCCGGACGCGAGCGCCCTCACGACAGCGCGCAGCGCATCGTTGCGTGGGCGCGGTCCGCGGAGCAGGAGATCGGGCGCCTCCGAGAGCTCCTGCGCCGTGGGGAACAGCCGGGTCAGGGCGCTGCCGGGAGCGTCCACCGTGCTGCCCGCCCCGGCGAGGTGGTCCAGCGAACGGGTCGCCGCAGCGGCCGGTACGTGCTGACCGACGATCGCGCGGACGAGGGTCTCATGGGGATCCACCGAACCGGGCAGACGCATGCCGGGCGAGGACGCCACGAGGGCGGCGAAGGACGGATCGCGTGACAGGGCCGCATCGATGGCGACGGGATCGGCGTCGAGGTCGAACAGGCGGCGGATGCGGCCGAGGAGTGCGGGGAGGTCGCCCAGCCCGGACACGGACACCGAGACCGGCAGGGCGGCCTGTCCGACGCCGCGCGGCTCGACGGCGGCGGCTTCGAACCAGGCGGGCCCGGCCGGCAGGTCGACGAGCCGCTCGTAGCCGGCAGCGGTCCCTCGTTCGATACCGTCCACGGATCGCGCAGCAAGGAAGCCGAAGATCCCGTTGTCGTAGGGAGCACGCACGGGCAGGGCCAGTGAGATCCTGACGGTGCCACCGACGATCGCACCGGTAGCGACGGCGCCGCCGACGGCATCACGCGGCTGCCGGGCGGCCTCGCGAACCTGCCGGGGGGTGAGGTCGAAGACCTGCCGGACGGTGTCGTTGAACTGCCGGATGCTGCCGAAACCCGCCGCGAACGCCACATCGGCGAGTCGAAGCGACGAGGCGGTCAGCAGGGTCCGGGCGGTCTGGGCGCGGTGGGCGCGTGCGAGCGCGAGTGCGCCGGCACCCAGCTCCTCCCGGAGTATCCGGTTGAGGTGCCGGGGTGAGTACCCCAGGCGTGCGGCGAGACCCGCGACGCCGGCGCGGTCCACCTCGCCATCGGCGATGAGCCGCATCGCCCGGGCGGCGGCATCGCTGCGCAGGTTCCATCCCGGGTCCCCCGGGACGGCCTCCGGCAGGCACCTCCGGCAGGCACGGTAGCCTGCCTCGTGTGCGGCGGCGGACGTGCGGTAAAAGGTGACGTTGGACGCCTTGGGTGTGCGGGCCGGGCAGGACGGCCGGCAGTAGATTCCCGTGCTGGACACGGCAGTCACGAACTGCCCGTCGAAACGCACGTCGCGGGCATCGATCGCCCGGTACTGCTGCCAGAAGTCCATGCCGCAATCCTGCCACCCCGCCGCTCGAGGAACTGGCGGGTTTCGGACACGGCTGTGGGACGGAGTGGCTGCGGCGTTTGCTACGGTCGACGGGTGGACGAGCAGCCCGGGATCGACGAGGACCTTCGCACGAGGCTGGGTGGGAGCGCCCTCGACGTCGCGCCCCTGCTCCTCGGCGCGCACCTGACGCACCGCCACGGCGACGGGGACGTCACGGTGCGGATCTCGGAGGTCGAGGCCTACCTCGGCCCGGACGATCCCGGGTCCCACGCGTTCCGCGGGAAGACCGCCCGCAATGCCACGATGTTCGGTCCCCCCGGGCACCTTTACGTCTACTTCACCTACGGGATGCACTACTGCGCCAATATCGTCTGCGGCACGGACGGGTGGGCCACCGGCCTGCTCCTGCGGGCGGGCGAGATCGTCGAGGGCGTCGAGGGTGCACGGGAGCGGCGCTCCCGCCCGGCCTCCGATCTCGACCTGGCCCGGGGCCCGGCCCGGCTGGCCCAGGCCCTCGGCCTGGACCGCCGGTTCGACGGCGCCGATGCGCTCGCGGACCCGTTCCGGCTGGCCCTCCCGGACAGCCCGCCGGAGGTCATCGCGCGGGGGCCCAGGGTCGGCGTGAGCGGTGTCGCGGGGAGCGAGGAATACCCGTGGCGATTCTGGCTCCCGCAGGACCCCACGGTGTCCCGCTACCGTCCGGGGAAGCCGCGCCGAGCCCGTAAGGTTGATCCGTGAGAATCAGCGGAATGAACACCGGCAATCCAGCGGGCGCAGGAGCAGGACCATCCGGGATGTCGGCCCGGGCGGCTGAAGCGATCGACCGCCTGTGCGCCGTCGTCCCCGACTTCCCGTCACCCGGCATCATGTTCCGTGACCTCACACCGGTCTTCTCCGACGCCTCCGCCTTCCGCGCCGTGGTCGACGCCGTCGCGGAGCCCTTCGCGGGATCCTTCGACGTCGTGGCCGGGGTCGAGGCCCGTGGCTTCGTCCTCGCCGCTGCCGTCGCCTACGCGACGGGCACCGGCGTCGTGACCGTGCGGAAGGCGGGCAAGCTGCCCCGCGCCGTGTACCGGGAGTCGTACGACCTGGAGTACGGCCAGGCGGCGCTCGAGATCCACCAGTCCGATCTCCCCGCCGGAGCCCGCGTGCTGGTGCTCGACGACGTCCTCGCCACCGGCGGAACACTCGTCGCCGCATGCGCGTTGCTCGAAAGGGCAGGAGCGGCTGTCGCCGGTTGCGGAGTGGTCCTCGAGCTCGGTGCCCTCGGCGGACGCGACCGGCTGACCGGCCGGCCGGTCCACGCGCTGCAGATCGTATAGCGTCCCGCCGCGCTAGACTTGACGGTCCGCCTTTGATGGAAGGAACTCTCCGATGCACGAGACGTCGCAGGCCAACGCCGAGCTGGAACACGAGCGCGACTACGTCGACGGCCTGTACTCCCGCCTCGATGAGCTCCGCGCCGAGAAGGCCCAGCAGCTCGCAGAGGTACGGCGTACCCAGGCGGCCGGATCGCACCAGAACAGGTCGGAGCGGGATGCCTTCGCCACCATGTACGAGGACCGCCTGGCCCAGCTGAACGCCGTCGACGACCGCCTCGTGTTCGGGCGGCTCGACCTGGACGACGGCGACAAGCGGTACATCGGCCGGATCGGCCTCTCGGACGAGGAGCTCCGGCAGCTCATGGTCGACTGGCGGGCACCCGAGGCGGGCACGTTCTACCAGGCCACGGCCTTCGAGCGCATGGGCGTCCGCCGCCGCCGCCACCTGATCCTCTCCCGGCGCGACGTCGTCGCGATCGAGGACGACGTCCTCGACGCGGACCTGCTCGGCGACGACGACTCCCTGCAGGGCGAGGGCGCGCTGCTCGCAGCCCTCAACACCCGGCGCACCGGCCAGATGTCCGACATCGTGGGGACCATCCAGGCCGAGCAGGACCGCATCATCCGGGCACCGCTGCCCGGGGTGACCGTCGTCCAGGGCGGCCCCGGTACCGGCAAGACAGCGGTGGCGCTCCACCGGGCCGCCTACCTGCTCTACACGTACCGCGACCGACTGAAGTCCGCGGGTGTGCTGCTGGTCGGGCCCACGGATGCCTTCATGAAGTACATCGAGCGCGTCCTGCCGTCCCTCGGCGAGACCGGTGTCGTCATGGCGGGTATCGGCACACTGATGCCCGGCATCCACACCGTCCAGGAGGGGGACGAGAAGGCCGCCGCGGTCAAGGGCTCGCTCGACATGGTGCAGATCCTGAGGACTGCGGTTGCGAACCGTGAGCGGGTCCCGGCGGAGAACAAGCGCCTCAACGTCGAGGGGACGATGCTCACCCTGACGCCCCGGCAGGTCGCCCGCGCCCGCGACCGCGCCCGCGCCACCGGCAAGCCCCACAACGAGGCCCGCGTCACCTTCGTCAAGATCCTGCTCCGCGAGCTCACCGAGCAACTGCTGGACAAGCTCGAGGAGTCCTCCGGCGGCGGGAACAACGCCGACCGGTCGTACCTCGCCGAGGACGTCCGCAGTGCGCGCGACGTACGCATCGCCCTCAACCTCGCCTGGATGCCCCTCACGCCGCAGAAGCTGGTGTCGGAGCTGTTCGCGCGTCCCGAACTGCTGCGTGCCGCTGCTCCCGCCCTGGCCGACGACGAACTGGCCGCGCTCGCCAGGCCGGCCGACGCCCCGTGGACCGAGGCCGACGTGCCCCTGCTCGACGAGGCCGCCGAACTGCTCGGGGAGCTCGATCCATCCGCCGGCCGTGACAGTGCAGCACGTGACCAGGAACAGAAACGCGATCTCGCCAATGCCGAGCGTGCCCTGGAGAACGTCAACGCCTCGCTCGAGGACGCCGGGGTGGACGGCGTGCTCACGGCGGAGGACCTCGCGCAGCACAACGCCGTCTCCGCGACCCGCCTGACCGCCGCCGAGCGTGCGTCCGGCGACCGCACCTGGGCCTACGGGCACGTGGTGGTGGACGAGGCCCAGGAGCTGTCCCCGATGCAGTGGCGCCTGCTGATGCGCCGCTGCCCGGTGAAGTCCTTCACCATCGTCGGTGATATCGCCCAGACGAGCTCGGCGGCGGGGTCCCGGTCCTGGCAGCAGGCGCTCGAGCCGTTCGTGGGGGAGCGCTGGCAGCTGGAGGAACTGACCGTGAACTATCGCACGCCGTCCCAGATCGCCGAAGCCGCAGTACGGATGGCCAACGCCGCGGGGCTCGTGGTCTCCGCGCCCAAGGCCGTGCGGGAGGGTCGTTTCCCGCCGATCCTGGACACCGTGCAGGAGCTGGTGCCGGCGCTGGTGGACGCCCTGCCCGAGGAACTGTCGGCGATCGACGGCGGACTGCTCGCCGTCATCGCCCCCGAAGACCTCCTCCCGGCGGTCCGCGCGGCGTTGGTGCCCGTCTACGGTGACCGCATCGGCACGGGCGCCGGCGGCCCCGCCCAGGACATCGTGGTGATCAGTCCGCGTGAGTCCAAGGGACTGGAGTTCGACGGCGTCGTCATCCTCGAACCGCAGGAGATGCTCGATTCCGCGACGGCCAGGGTGGGTGACCTGTACGTCGCGATGACGCGTCCCACACAGCGCCTCCGCGTCATCTCGACCGGCAGAATTCCGGCTGGTATCGCCGACTGATAATTTGGAGGGGTGTCCCAGCAAACAGATACCCCCGTCAGTGGCCTCGCGGGCCAGCGCAACGATCCTTCGTTCTCGAACATCTACGACGAGCTGGTGTGGCGCGGGCTGGTCTATGTCTCCACGGACGAGGGTGAGCTGCGGGAACTGCTGGCCGGTCCGGCCATCACGTTCTACTGCGGGTTCGATCCGACGGCGCCGAGCCTGCACCTGGGCAACCTCGTCCAGCTCCTGACCATGCGCCGGCTCCAGCTCGCCGGGCACCGGCCGCTCGGCCTCGTCGGAGGGTCCACGGGCCTCGTGGGAGATCCGCGCCCGACGGCGGAACGGACCATGAACACCAAGGAGACCGTCGCCGAGTGGGTCGGGTACCTCCAGGGCCAGGTCCAGAGATTCCTCGACTTCGAGGGCGGCAACGCCGCCCGCATGGTGAACAATCTGGACTGGACCGGTCCGATGAGCGTCATCGACTTCCTGCGCGATGTCGGCAAGTACTTCCGCGTGGGCACGATGATCAAGAAGGAGACGGTCGCCAAACGGTTGAACTCCGACGAGGGCATCAGCTACACGGAGTTCAGCTACCAGATCCTGCAGGGCATGGATTACCTGCAGCTGTACCGCGAGTACGCGTGCGTCCTGCAGACCGGAGGTTCCGACCAGTGGGGGAACCTCACGAGCGGCACCGATCTTGTGCGCAAGGTCGAGGGCAAGGGTGTCCACGCCATCGGCACACCGCTGATCACCAACTCGGACGGCACGAAGTTCGGCAAGAGCGAGGGCAACGCCATCTGGCTGGACGCCGCGATGACGAGCCCGTACGCGATGTTCCAGTTCTGGCTCAACACCTCCGACGCCGACGTCGCCGAGCGCCTGCGGATCTTCACATTCAGAACCAGGGAAGAGATCGAGGAGCTCGAGAGGGCGACGGCGGAGCGCCCGCACGAGCGGGCGGCGCAGCGTGCGCTGGCCTTCGACGTGACCTCGCTCGTGCACGGGGTGGACGCGACGGAGAAGGTGATCGCCGCGTCTGCCGCCCTGTTCGGGCAGGGCGACCTGGAGACGCTGGAACTGACCACGCTGCAGGCCGCCACAGCGGAGCTCGAGTCGGTCTCCGTTCCGAGGGACCGGCGGGGCATCGTCGAACTCCTCGTCGCGTCGGGTCTCGCGGCGAGCAACTCCGCGGCACGCCGCACCGTCGCCGAGGGCGGAGCGTACGTGAACAACACGAAGATCACGGACCCCGACCATGCCGTCGGGGACGAGGACCTGCTGCACGGCCGCTACCTGCTCGTCCGCCGCGGCAAGCGCAACCTCGCGATGGTCGACGTCGCCTGACCGTCCGCTTTCGCTTCCGCCTCGAAACCGGCACTCTCCTCGTGGGGGTGCCGGTTTTCGCTGTCCGTGTGGGGGTCGGTCTCGTCGTGGG
Source organism: Arthrobacter sp. BC5 (assembly GCF_056680255.1). Taxonomy (NCBI): domain Bacteria; kingdom Bacillati; phylum Actinomycetota; class Actinomycetes; order Micrococcales; family Micrococcaceae; genus Arthrobacter; species Arthrobacter sp. BC5. Next base: position 3,552,492 of record NZ_CM155273.1, on the reverse strand, counting down.
GTCGGTGTGGTTGTGGTTGGGGTGTGGGTGGATTTGGTGGTGGGGGTGGGGTGGTCGTATAGTTATGGAGTTGCCCCGGTGAGGGTGACGAACCCCCCTTGATGAAGTTGAAGTTGTTCCGGCGTGTGCTGTGCACGGTGCTGGGGTCGGCTTCTGGTTTGTTGTCGGTTGTGTGGGTCTGCTGGTTGGTTGTGGTGCTGGTTTTCGGACTGGTGGTGCGGCTGGGGGCGGATTTGCAAGGCCGGGTTGGAGCGGGTAAGCTTGTAAAGTTGCTTCGGAGCGAGGACACAGCGGTTTGGTTGTGTTTGGTGCCGGTAGCTCCTGTTGTTTGAGAACTCAATAGTGTGCCAAGTTTGTTGATACCGATTGTTTTTTGATTGGTTGAATTTGCTGGTTGCCGCACCCCGTGTGGTGGCTGGTTTTTTTGGCTGGTTTCGAATTTTGTGCAATGGTGTCACCCGTTTTCCCGGGTGATGTTGTTGTGTCTGTAATGCATTTACGGAGAGTTTGATCCTGGCTCAGGATGAACGCTGGCGGCGTGCTTAACACATGCAAGTCGAACGATGAACCTCACTTGTGGGGGGATTAGTGGCGAACGGGTGAGTAACACGTGAGTAACCTGCCCTTGACTCTGGGATAAGCCTGGGAAACCGGGTCTAATACTGGATACGACCTTCTGGCGCATGCCATGTTGGTGGAAAGCTTTTGTGGTTTTGGATGGACTCGCGGCCTATCAGCTTGTTGGTGGGGTAATGGCCTACCAAGGCGACGACGGGTAGCCGGCCTGAGAGGGTGACCGGCCACACTGGGACTGAGACACGGCCCAGACTCCTACGGGAGGCAGCAGTGGGGAATATTGCACAATGGGCGCAAGCCTGATGCAGCGACGCCGCGTGAGGGATGAAGGCCTTCGGGTTGTAAACCTCTTTCAGTAGGGAAGAAGCCGGCTCTTTGGGTTGGTGACGGTACCTGCAGAAGAAGCGCCGGCTAACTACGTGCCAGCAGCCGCGGTAATACGTAGGGCGCAAGCGTTATCCGGAATTATTGGGCGTAAAGAGCTCGTAGGCGGTTTGTCGCGTCTGCCGTGAAAGTCCGGGGCTTAACCCCGGATCTGCGGTGGGTACGGGCAGACTAGAGTGCAGTAGGGGAGACTGGAATTCCTGGTGTAGCGGTGAAATGCGCAGATATCAGGAGGAACACCGATGGCGAAGGCAGGTCTCTGGGCTGTAACTGACGCTGAGGAGCGAAAGCATGGGGAGCGAACAGGATTAGATACCCTGGTAGTCCATGCCGTAAACGTTGGGCACTAGGTGTGGGGGACATTCCACGTTTTCCGCGCCGTAGCTAACGCATTAAGTGCCCCGCCTGGGGAGTACGGCCGCAAGGCTAAAACTCAAAGGAATTGACGGGGGCCCGCACAAGCGGCGGAGCATGCGGATTAATTCGATGCAACGCGAAGAACCTTACCAAGGCTTGACATGAACCGGAATGATGCAGAGATGTGTCAGCCACTTGTGGCCGGTTTACAGGTGGTGCATGGTTGTCGTCAGCTCGTGTCGTGAGATGTTGGGTTAAGTCCCGCAACGAGCGCAACCCTCGTTCCATGTTGCCAGCGGGTTATGCCGGGGACTCATGGGAGACTGCCGGGGTCAACTCGGAGGAAGGTGGGGACGACGTCAAATCATCATGCCCCTTATGTCTTGGGCTTCACGCATGCTACAATGGCCGGTACAAAGGGTTGCGATACTGTGAGGTGGAGCTAATCCCAAAAAGCCGGTCTCAGTTCGGATTGAGGTCTGCAACTCGACCTCATGAAGTTGGAGTCGCTAGTAATCGCAGATCAGCAACGCTGCGGTGAATACGTTCCCGGGCCTTGTACACACCGCCCGTCAAGTCACGAAAGTTGGTAACACCCGAAGCCGGTGGCCTAACCCCTTGTGGGAGGGAGCCGTCGAAGGTGGGACCGGCGATTGGGACTAAGTCGTAACAAGGTAGCCGTACCGGAAGGTGCGGCTGGATCACCTCCTTTCTAAGGAGCGCCTCATGTTCATGTGCCCGTCCAGTGTGTCGGGTGTGTGGCGTGCAGGAGTTAGCCCATAGCGCGGGCGTTTGTTCCGCGGTGGGTGCTCATGGGTGGAATATCAATGAATAGGTGCCTGGTGGCTCCTGGCGGTTCGTGAGTACGTCTCATCGTCTGTGTCCGTGTTCCTTCCTTTCGGGGTGGGGTGCGGTTCGGTGGTGGTTCTGGAAAGCGGGTTGCCGGTGTGGTTGCCGGGTGGTGTTTGGCACACTGTTGGGTCCTGAGATAACAGGGCCTTCCTGCGTGGTTCGTGGTGGTGCGGGTGTCCGGTGTTTGCCGGGTGTCTGTGTCGGTGCGAGGTGGTGGGGGGGTTGGGTTGTTTCTGGTTTTCCTGCGCATGCTGGTCGCCGGTCCCCTTGGTTGGGGTGGTGTCCGGGTGTGTTGGGGTTGTTGGTTGAGAACTGCATAGTGGACGCGAGCATCTTAAAAAGAAGCAATTTCTAAGATAAATCTGGTTTCGGACGTATGTCCGGGCCTGGTTTTCTCGATATGTTTTTGATCTTAGTGGTCAAGTTTTTAAGGGCACACGGTGGATGCCTTGGCATCAGGAGCCGAAGAAGGACGTGGGAATCTGCGATAAGCCTGGGGGAGTTGATAACCGAACTTTGATCCCAGGATGTCCGAATGGGGAAACCCCGCCCGGCGCGCGAGTGACCGGGTGACCCGTATCTGAACACATAGGGTACGTGGAGGGAACGTGGGGAAGTGAAACATCTCAGTACCCACAGGAAGAGAAAACAATAGTGATTCCGTTAGTAGTGGCGAGCGAACGCGGAACAGGCTAAACCAGTGGTGTGTGATAGCCGGCGGGCGTTGCATCACTGGGGTTGTGGGACTTTCCGTTCCAGTTCTGCCGGACTGGTGAAATGAGTGCGTGCGTATAGGTGAACGGGTTTGAAAGCCCGGCCGGAGAGGGTGTTAGTCCCGTAACCGTAATGCGTGACGCCGTTTGGAGAGGATCCCAAGTAGCACGGGGCCCGAGAAATCCCGTGCGAATCTGCCAGGACCACCTGGTAAGCCTAAATACTCCCTGATGACCGATAGCGGACCAGTACCGTGAGGGAAAGGTGAAAAGTACCCCGGGAGGGGAGTGAAATAGTACCTGAAACCGTGTGCCTACAAACCGTCGGAGCAACCTTAGTAGTTGTGACGGCGTGCCTTTTGAAGAATGAGCCTGCGAGTTAGTGTTACGTCGCGAGGTTAACCCGTGTGGGGAAGCCGTAGCGAAAGCGAGTCTGAATAGGGCGACCAGAGTGGCGTGATCTAGACCCGAAGCGAAGTGATCTACCCATGGCCAGGTTGAAGCGACGGTAAGACGTCGTGGAGGACCGAACCCACTTCAGTTGAAAATGGAGGGGATGAGCTGTGGGTAGGGGTGAAAGGCCAATCAAACTTCGTGATAGCTGGTTCTCCCCGAAATGCATTTAGGTGCAGCGTTGCGTGTTTCTTATCGGAGGTAGAGCTACTGGATGGCTAATGGGCCCTACAAGGTTACTGACGTCAGCCAAACTCCGAATGCCGGTAAGTGAGAGCGCAGCAGTGAGACTGTGGGGGATAAGCTTCATAGTCGAGAGGGAAACAGCCCAGACCACCAACTAAGGCCCCTAAGCGTGTGCTAAGTGGGAAAGGATGTGGAGTTGCCCAGACAACCAGGAGGTTGGCTTAGAAGCAGCCACCCTTGAAAGAGTGCGTAATAGCTCACTGGTCAAGTGATTCCGCGCCGACAATGTAGCGGGGCTCAAGTACACCGCCGAAGTTGTGGCATTCACATATATCCCAAGCCGGAGACTTGTTCTCCTGGTTCAAGGGTGTGGATGGGTAGGGGAGCGTCGTGTGGGCAGTGAAGTCGCGGTGTAAACCAGCGGTGGAGCCTACACGAGTGAGAATGCAGGCATGAGTAGCGAAAGACGGGTGAGAAACCCGTCCGCCGAATGATCAAGGGTTCCAGGGTCAAGCTAATCTGCCCTGGGTAAGTCGGGACCTAAGGCGAGGCCGACAGGCGTAGTCGATGGACAACGGGTTGATATTCCCGTACCGGCGAAAAACCGCCAATACTGATCGAGGGATACTAACCGCCAGAAGCATGACCGCCCACCCTTGTGGTGACGTGGTTTTTTGTGGATCGCGGGACCTGATCTCGGGAGGTAAGCGTATTAACAGGTGTGACGCAGGAAGGTAGCCGAGCCGGGCGATGGTTGTCCCGGTCTAAGGATGTAGGGCAGAACGTAGGCAAATCCGCGTTCTTGTGTTCGATCACGAGCCTGAGATCTGATGGGACCCCCGTATGGGGGAATTCGGTGATCCTATGCTGCCGAGAAAAGCATCGGCGCGAGGTTTTAGCCGCCCGTACCCCAAACCGACACAGGTGATCAGGTAGAGAATACTAAGGCGATCGAGAGAATTATGGTTAAGGAACTCGGCAAAATGCCCCCGTAACTTCGGGAGAAGGGGGGCCCCAACTGTGATGGTGACTTGCTCACCGGAGCGGATCAGGGCCGCAGAGACCAGGGGGAAGCGACTGTTTACTAAAAACACAGGTCCGTGCGAAGTCGCAAGACGATGTATACGGACTGACTCCTGCCCGGTGCTGGAAGGTTAAGAGGACCGGTTAGTTTCACGCTTGCGTGGGACGAAGCTGGGAATTTAAGCCCCAGTAAACGGCGGTGGTAACTATAACCATCCTAAGGTAGCGAAATTCCTTGTCGGGTAAGTTCCGACCTGCACGAATGGAGTAACGACTTCCCCGCTGTCTCAACCATAAACTCGGCGAAATTGCAGTACGAGTAAAGATGCTCGTTACGCGCAGCAGGACGGAAAGACCCCGAGACCTTCACTATAGTTTGGTATTGGTGTTCGGTGTGGCTTGTGTAGGATAGGTGGGAGACTGTGAAGCGTGGACGCCAGTTCATGTGGAGTCATCGTTGAAATACCACTCTGGTCACTCTGGATATCTAACTTCGGCCCGTAATCCGGGTCAGGGACAGTGCCTGATGGGTAGTTTAACTGGGGCGGTTGCCTCCTAAAAAGTAACGGAGGCGCCCAAAGGTTCCCTCAGCCTGGTTGGCAATCAGGTGGCGAGTGTAAGTGCACAAGGGAGCTTGACTGTGAGAGAGACATCTCAAGCAGGGACGAAAGTCGGGACTAGTGATCCGGCGGCACATTGTGGAATGGCCGTCGCTCAACGGATAAAAGGTACCTCGGGGATAACAGGCTGATCTTGCCCAAGAGTCCATATCGACGGCATGGTTTGGCACCTCGATGTCGGCTCGTCGCATCCTGGGGCTGGAGTAGGTCCCAAGGGTTGGGCTGTTCGCCCATTAAAGCGGTACGCGAGCTGGGTTTAGAACGTCGTGAGACAGTTCGGTCCCTATCCGCTGCGCGCGCAGGAAATTTGAGAAGGGCTGTCCTTAGTACGAGAGGACCGGGACGGACGAACCTCTGGTGTGTCAGTTGTACTGCCAAGTGCACCGCTGATTAGCTACGTTCGGATGGGATAACCGCTGAAAGCATCTAAGCGGGAAGCCTGCTTCAAGATGAGATTTCCATACACCTCGAGTGTGAGAGGCCCCCAGCCAGACCACTGGGTTGATAGGCCGGATGTGGAAGCAGGGACGAAAGACCTGTGAAGCTGACCGGTACTAATAAGCCGATAACTTACACCACACACCACCCCCCACCGGGACCCCTGGGCAACCAGGACACCAGTGACCACGGGGGACGGTGAAGATCACATGCTACGCGTCCACTATGCGGTTCCCAACCAACAACCGGAGAACCACAACTGAATATGAGTACATCCAGCACGACGGATGTAACCCCACAGATTTACCGGCACCCCACACCCCGCACCACCAGGTACGGGACGAAACGGTGCGTCAGGTAGCAAGGGTTACGGCGGTCATAGCGTGGGGGAAACGCCCGGTCCCATTCCGAACCCGGAAGCTAAGACCCACAGCGCCGATGGTACTGCACCCGAGAGAGTGTGGGAGAGTAGGACACCGCCGGACAACACTTAACACAGGGAAGGCCCCACACCACCAGGTGCGGGGCCTTCCCCCCTTTAACGGCTCTTCACGAACGAGGGTGGGGACTGTCCGATAAACGGTGTGTGGGGTCCGGCGGTTTTCATCAGTAAGTGGTCTTCTCGAACCGGCCCGCGAAGGTAATCGCGAACGCGTTGAGCGCCGGCTTCCACCTGATCACCCAGCGTGCTTTGCCGCCGCCAGTGGGGTCAAGGGACCGGGTCACGAGATACAGGCATTTCAGCGCCGCGGCCTCGTTCGGGAAGTGGCCCCTGGCGCGCACCGCTCGGCGGTAGCGGGCGTTGATCGACTCGATCGCATTCGTCGTGCAGATGACCCGTCGGATCTCCACGTCGTATTCGAGGAACGGCACGAATTCCGCCCAGGAGGATTCCCAGAGGTTTACGATCGCCGGATACCGCTGGCCCCACTCGGCTGCGAACTCCGCGAACCGGTCCTTCGCCGCCGCTTCGGACGGCGCGGTGTAGACGGGTTTGAGGGCTTTCACGATTCCGTCCCGGTGTTGCCGGCCGGCGTAGCGGAAGCTGTTGCGGATCAGGTGCACGACGCATTGCTGCACGACGGTCCGCTCCCAGGTCGTGTTGATCGCCTCGGGCAGGCCTTTGAGCCCGTCGCAGACGGCGATGAGCACGTCCTCGACGCCTCGGTTTTTCAGCTCGGAAAGGACCTGCAGCCAGAACCTCGCTCCTTCACCTCCGTCGCCGGCCCAGATGCCCAGGATGTCGCGTTCCCCGTTCGTGGTGACGCCCATGACGACGTAGAACGGGGTGTTGCGGACCTGCCCGTCCCGGACCTTGACCACGATCGCATCAACGAAGAGGACCGGGTAGAGCGGGTCCAGCGGACGGGAAGCCCACTCGCCCAACTCGCCGGCGACCTTCTCCGTGATCCTCGAGATCGTGTCTTTGGAGACCTTGGCCCCGTAGACCTCCTCGAAATGCGCGGCTATTTCACCCGTGGTCAGTCCGCGGGCGGAGAGGGAGAGGACGATCTCGTCGATGCCGTCCAGGCGTCGTTTCCGTTTGGGTACGATCACCGGCTCGAACGAACCGTCCCGGTCCCTTGGCACTTCGATTTCGACCGGGCCGATCTCGGTCAACACCGTCTTCGGCCTCGTACCGTTGCGCATGTTCTCTGCGATCGGTGTCTGCCCGTGCTCGTGCCCGAGGTGCTCGGTCAGCTCCGCTTCCAGAGCGGTTTCCAGCACGTTCTTCGTGAGCTGGCTCAACAAGCCACCAGGGCCAACCAGGCTCACGCCCTGCTCCTTCGCCTGGGCGAGCAGGCGTTCAGCAAGGTCCTTCTGATCGATGGTTTCTCCCGTCACAGGATCGATCATCGCCTCTGATACTTCGGTCGTGAAGTCGTTCACGGCCATCTCCTCTCGGATCAGGCCGAACCCTCACACACCGTTTTTCTGACAGTCCCCGAGGGTGTAGCGCGGGTCTGAGATGTGGTGTCTTGAGAGCTCCCAGCGCTGTGGGCAGTTGCTTGATAGTGGGGTCAGTGGCGAAAGCACGTCCATCTCATGGATGGTGGATGAACGCTTGGGCGGTGTACGAGCGAGGCCGATCAGGAGAACCTAGTCAACCCTTGTGACTCTGGTCCTGGTCGTGGAGAGACAGCGTATCGGTGGGGGTTGCTGATTGTCCTTTTGCGGTCACGTCCTTGGGTCGTCCTTGGGTCGTCCGTGCGTCGGTCGAGTAGTTCGAGGGATGTATTCCAGAGCCGGGTGGCGTTGGAGGGGTCCAGGGCGTAGGCGCGGACACCATGGGTTCCGTTGATGATCTCCGGTACGACGGCGGCTTCGGTGCAGTCCTCGAGGTATCTACCTCCGATTCCGTCGAGAAGGGGGGAGATGGCGGCGAATACTGACGTCGCTGCTCCCTGTTCCGGTGTTTTCGTCGTGAAGCCGGCGGCAGCGACGTGCTTCTTCGTTGCGGCGAGGGTGTCCGGGTTCCAGTGGCGTTGCAGGTTGGTCCAGATCCCGCCGGGCATGACGGCGTTCGCGATGATTCCATCGGTAGCCCACCGTCGGGTGGCTTCGACGGCGAAGAGGACATTCGCTGTCTTTGACTGCCCGTAAGCGTGCCCTGCATCGTAGGGCCTTTGATCGAAGAACAGGTCGTCATACACGATGTCGGACATACCGTGCCCGCTGGAACTCAACGACACGATCCTGGCTCCCCCTGCTGCTGCCAGTGCACTGTGTAGTCGGTGTGCGAGAGCGAAGTGCCCGAGGTGGTTGGTGGCGAATTGCAACTCCCAACCACGAGGTGTCCGTAGCTCCGGGGTCATCATGATGCCTGCGTTGTTGATCAACAGGTGCAATGGGCCCGACCAGATATCCGCGAACCGGTTGACCGAGTCGATGTCGGCGAGATCGAGCAATGAGGCGTGGACGATCACGCCGGGCCGGGTGCCAGTGATGTCCTCGGCGACGCGGCGTCCGGCGTCGATGTCGCGGACGGCGAGCGTCACTTCGGCGCCGGCATGTGCGAGGGCGCGGGCGGTCTCGATGCCGATGCCGGAGGAAGCGCCGGTGACGATCGCGGTCCTGCCCGTAAGGTCGATGCCCTCGATGACCTCACTGGCGGTACTCGTGGCAGTGAACGGTGAGTCGATGGTGGTCATGGGTAGGTGCCCTGTCTTAGGAGTAGTCGGGTAAGTTGTCGCTGTTCGCTCAGGGCAGGGCCGGCGTCATGCCGGGACGGGTCGAAGAGATGCCATCCACGAACCGCCATTGATCACGACACCGCCACCGGTATCTGCCATGGTGGGAAGGATGGAAGCGGCCAGGACGTGTGGAGCCCGGATGTTGACCGCGAGCATTGCGTGGAGGTCGTCGTCGGTGAGGTCAGCGGTCGATGTCGCAGGGTGGATTCCCGCGTTGTTGACGAGGATGTCGATGTGTCCTCCCAGCATCGCTGTCGCCTCCGTAGCGAAGTGCCGGATCTCTGCATAAGAACCCGACAGGTCGACAGCGAGGAAGTCCGCGCGGCCACCATTTCCCTTGATGCGAGCCGTGACTTCCGCTCCTCGGGTTCGGTCGCGTCCGCTCACCACGACGTGGGCACCGGCTGCGGCCAGAGTGTCGGCGATGGCAACTCCGATGCCGCTGGTGGAACCAGTGACAAGAGCAGTTCGCCCGTCGAGGGGAGTCGCTGTGGTGGGTGTGGTGTGTGTTGTCATACCTTCAGTTGTAGATCGCGCGGATCGCCCGGACCAGACCCCGCTCAACCTGGGCATGGCAGGACCACGTTCTGACGGTCCAGGAGATCTACAGTGAGGAAATGATCGCCGATCGGACACAGCTCGGAGCATTCCTGCGCTCTCGTCGAGACGCCCTCACCCCAGCTGCGGCCGGTATCGAGGCCTTTCCCGGACCACGCCGGGTACCGGGCCTGCGCAAAGAGGAACTCGCGGTGCTGGCAGGCATGAGTTCGGACTACTGAGATTGATGACGACGCTGGACCATGCGCCGGCCCTCGTCCTGGGACGCCGCGGAGAGGTACTGGCAACCAATGCGCTTCTCACCGCAGTCCTGGAAGGCCTCCAACCGTCGACATCCCTGGCAAGGTTCATGTTCTTCCACCCGCTTGCCCGGGAACGTATCGTGAACTGGGCGCAATACGCTGCGACGTCGATCGCCGCTCTCCGTGGAGAACTAGGCCGCCATCCTGCCGACGAACGACTGACCGCCTTGATCGATGAGTTGACGTCGCGGGACGCGGATGCAGCGCGGTGGTGGAATGACCACAGCGTGCAGGACTACACCTCGGCAGCAAAACGAATCCTGCACCCCGTGGTCGGGGAACTGTCCTTCGACATCGAAACAGTCACATCACCACGAGCCGTCGATCAGGTCCTTGTGGTCTACACGGCACAACCTGACTCCCAGACAGTCCGAAAGCTACCGTTCCTCGCCAGTTGGGGGGGCAGAACAAGCAGCCTCCCATTGACACTGCACCCCACTCCTCACAAATCGACCTATCAATGATCGGGGTCGAAGGGGTTCTTCACGAACGAGGGTTTAGTGGTCGACGTGTGGTGCGCGGTCGGTAGGTGAGAAGTCGAGGTCGCCCGGAAGATGGAAGTTCTCACACTGACCATCCCGGCCGGAAGACCTCGACATGCCCCACCCAACTTTCGCGACCCCTGACCTGACCACGTTCTGCCGGCTCGACGAGCTCGGCCTCGAAGCCGTTGGCCAGCATCTCGATGCGAAGCGTGCGGTGCTGGAATGTCGTGTGATCGCGCCGGACGCGTGGTGCCGGTCCTGCGGTGCCGAAGGGGTGCCCAGAGACACGGTGGTTCGCCAGTTGGCGCATGAGCCGCTCGGGCACCGGCCCACCACGCTGCTGGTGCGGGTCCGTCGGTATCAGTGCACCGGGTGCCGACGAGTATGGCGGCAGGACACAGACCTTGCCGCCCAGCGAAGGGCGAAGATTTCCCGCCGCGGACTCCAGTGGGCATTGAAGAGTGTTGTCGTTGATCACCTCACAGTGTCCCGGGTCGCAGCCGGGCTCGGCGTGTCGTGGAGTGCCGCAAACGATGCTGTCCTCGCGGAAGGCCGACGCCGGCTCACCGATGACCCTCACCGATTCGATCGGGTCACTACGATCGGCGTGGATGAGCACGTCTGGCGGCATACCCGGCGCGGTGACCGGTTCGTCACGGTCATCATCGATCTGACACCGATCCGCGAGAAGACGGGCTCGGCACGCTTGTTGGACATGGTCGACGGACGTTCCAAGCAGGTGTTCAAGACCTGGCTCACGAACCGGCCCCAGGCATGGCGGGATGGGGTGGAAGTGGTGGCGATGGATGGGTTCACCGGATTCACAACCGCTACCACCGAGGAGCTCCCCGACGCGGTTCCGGTGATGGACCCGCTCCACGTTGTCCGTCTCGCAGGTGACGGATTGGACCGTTGCCGGCAACGCCTCCAGCAAGCCACGACCGGGCATCGAGGTCGCTCCGGGGATCCTCTCTACCGGGCCCGGCGGACGTAGCATACCGGAGCAGGTTTGCTCACCGACAAGCAGCGCACCCGCCTACATGCGGTCTTCGCATCCGAGGAGCACCTCGAGGTCGAAGCGACCTGGGGCATCTATCAGCGCATCGTCGCCGCGTACCGAGAACCCGATAAGAAGAAGGGTAAGGCGATGATGCGGGCCGTCATCGACGCGGTCACCACCAGAGTTCCGGCGGCCCCGGTCGAGGTCCGGCGGCTCGGACGGACGTTGAAACAACGTGCTGCTGAGGTTCTTGCGTTCTTCGATCGCCCCGGCACTAGCAACGGGCCCACGGAAGCGATAAACGGACGGCTCGAGCACCGTCGTGGTTCAGCTCTCGGCTTCAGGAACCTCACCAACTACATCGCCCGATCGTTGCTCGAATCAGGCGGCTTCACACCCGTTCTGCACTCTCGTTCGTGAAGACCCCCTTCAACCCACACCCCACCGCCCAACCCGATCAAGACCGAACGGCCGGATCTGATCGCTCAAAGCCAGTCGCGGCGCCGCAGGGGAGGTTCCTCTCCACCCGGGCGTTGCACCAGCACCTGATTCACGCCGTTCAGCCCCCGCTCGAACCCGAGCGCGCTCGAGGCCATGTACAACCGCCACACCCGAGCGCGTCCCTCGCTCGTCAGGCCTACCGCCTCGTCCCAGTTCTCCTCGAGGTTGTGCACCCACGCCCGCAGCGTCAGGCCGTAGTGTCGGCGCAGCGCCTCGACGTCGAGCACTTCCAGACCTGCCGATTCGAGCGCGCCGATCATGACGGTGAGGCTGAGCATCTCTCCGTCGGGAAAGACGTAGCGGGGGATGAAGGAGTCCGGGTCCGCCGGCATCTCACCTGCGTTCCAGGAGATCGCATGGTTGAGGAGGCGCCCGCCAGGACGCAGCAGGCCGCGCAGATGCGACGCGTAGGAGCCGATCTGGCACCCACCGACGTGTTCCGCCATGCCGATCGAACTGATCGCGTCGAACGCGCCGTCGTGGACATCCCGATAGTCCTGGACGCGGATCTCGATACGGTCGGCGAGGCCATCGTCGGCCACGCGCTCCCGCCCGAGGGCTGCCTGCTCCTTCGAGAGGGTGACACCCACGACGTCGACCCCATAGTTCCGTGCCGCATGCAGGGCGAAGCTGCCCCAGCCGCAGCCGACATCCAGCACCCGCATGCCCGGGCGCAGGCCCAATTTGCGGCAGACCAGGTCGAGCTTGGCTTCCTGAGCCGCATCCAGGCTCACGGTCTCCTCGTCCCAGACGGCACAGGAATAGACCATGGACGGGCCGAGCACGAGGGCATAGAACGCGTTGCCGACGTCGTAGTGATGCGAGATCGCTGCAGCGTCGCGTCTCCTGGAATGCTTCCGTCCCGATCGGCTGAGGTTCATCTCCTCGGGCGGGGGCGCCGGCGGGAGCCCGAGCGCCCCGACCCGGACGGCCGTCCGGACCAGCCGTAGCCGCTCGCCGGCCGTGGGTGGGCTGAACGCCTTCAACTCCGCGAACTTGCCCACTGAACTGAGCGCCGAGAAGCTCTCGAACAGATCTCCGGGCCCGTCGATGTCGCCGGCGACATACGCGCGGCTCAGTCCGAGCTGGTTCGGGGACCACAGCATCCGCCGCAGGCCCCGCCGGGATCGGAACTCGAGCACCGGGGCCCCGGCCGGCCCCGCTTCCGACCCGTCCCACGCCCGTAGCCTCAGCGGGATCTCCTTCGTGCCCAGGACGATCCCCAAGGCATCGGCCAGCCGTGGTGCCACTCCCTCGTTCTTCTTCATGCCGCCCTGTCTACTACGACTCGGCCCGCGGGACCAGAGGACCGAGACGATGGTCATCTCCTGTGGCCTGCCGCTCACCAGCCGGGACATATCGGAGAGGCCCTGTTCGCCGTGCTGCCGACGACCGGATATGCCTGGTCCGGGACGGACCGTGCGACCATTCCTCCACGGACGCCTGCACCGGAGCATCCTGCGACGGCAGGATCCTCCGGTTGGGCGACTGTCGTTCGGCTGCGCACGGACGGGGCCTCCGATAGCTCCGTGTGGGGTCGGTGTGGTCGTGGTGGGTGGTTGTGGTTGGGGTGTGGGTGGATTTGGTGGTGGGGGTGGGGTGGTCGTATAGTTATGGAGTTGCCCCGGTGAGGGTGACGAACCCCCCTTGATGAAGTTGAAGTTGTTCCGGCGTGTGCTGTGCACGGTGCTGGGGTTGGCTTCTGGTTTGTTGTCGGTTGTGTGGGTCTGCTGGTTGGTTGTGGTGCTGGTTTTCGGACTGGTGGTGCGGCTGGGGGCGGATTTGCAAGGCCGGGTTGGAGCGGGTAAGCTTGTAAAGTTGCTTCGGAGCGAGGACACAGCGGTTTGGTTGTGTTTGGTGCCGGTAGCTCCTGTTGTTTGAGAACTCAATAGTGTGCCAAGTTTGTTGATACCGATTGTTTTTTGATTGGTTGAATTTGCTGGTTGCCGCACCCCGTGTGGTGGCTGGTTTTTTTGGCTGGTTTCGAATTTTGTGCAATGGTGTCACCCGTTTTCCCGGGTGATGTTGTTGTGTCTGTAATGCATTTACGGAGAGTTTGATCCTGGCTCAGGATGAACGCTGGCGGCGTGCTTAACACATGCAAGTCGAACGATGAACCTCACTTGTGGGGGGATTAGTGGCGAACGGGTGAGTAACACGTGAGTAACCTGCCCTTGACTCTGGGATAAGCCTGGGAAACCGGGTCTAATACTGGATACGACCTTCTGGCGCATGCCATGTTGGTGGAAAGCTTTTGTGGTTTTGGATGGACTCGCGGCCTATCAGCTTGTTGGTGGGGTAATGGCCTACCAAGGCGACGACGGGTAGCCGGCCTGAGAGGGTGACCGGCCACACTGGGACTGAGACACGGCCCAGACTCCTACGGGAGGCAGCAGTGGGGAATATTGCACAATGGGCGCAAGCCTGATGCAGCGACGCCGCGTGAGGGATGAAGGCCTTCGGGTTGTAAACCTCTTTCAGTAGGGAAGAAGCCGGCTCTTTGGGTTGGTGACGGTACCTGCAGAAGAAGCGCCGGCTAACTACGTGCCAGCAGCCGCGGTAATACGTAGGGCGCAAGCGTTATCCGGAATTATTGGGCGTAAAGAGCTCGTAGGCGGTTTGTCGCGTCTGCCGTGAAAGTCCGGGGCTTAACCCCGGATCTGCGGTGGGTACGGGCAGACTAGAGTGCAGTAGGGGAGACTGGAATTCCTGGTGTAGCGGTGAAATGCGCAGATATCAGGAGGAACACCGATGGCGAAGGCAGGTCTCTGGGCTGTAACTGACGCTGAGGAGCGAAAGCATGGGGAGCGAACAGGATTAGATACCCTGGTAGTCCATGCCGTAAACGTTGGGCACTAGGTGTGGGGGACATTCCACGTTTTCCGCGCCGTAGCTAACGCATTAAGTGCCCCGCCTGGGGAGTACGGCCGCAAGGCTAAAACTCAAAGGAATTGACGGGGGCCCGCACAAGCGGCGGAGCATGCGGATTAATTCGATGCAACGCGAAGAACCTTACCAAGGCTTGACATGAACCGGAATGATGCAGAGATGTGTCAGCCACTTGTGGCCGGTTTACAGGTGGTGCATGGTTGTCGTCAGCTCGTGTCGTGAGATGTTGGGTTAAGTCCCGCAACGAGCGCAACCCTCGTTCCATGTTGCCAGCGGGTTATGCCGGGGACTCATGGGAGACTGCCGGGGTCAACTCGGAGGAAGGTGGGGACGACGTCAAATCATCATGCCCCTTATGTCTTGGGCTTCACGCATGCTACAATGGCCGGTACAAAGGGTTGCGATACTGTGAGGTGGAGCTAATCCCAAAAAGCCGGTCTCAGTTCGGATTGAGGTCTGCAACTCGACCTCATGAAGTTGGAGTCGCTAGTAATCGCAGATCAGCAACGCTGCGGTGAATACGTTCCCGGGCCTTGTACACACCGCCCGTCAAGTCACGAAAGTTGGTAACACCCGAAGCCGGTGGCCTAACCCCTTGTGGGAGGGAGCCGTCGAAGGTGGGACCGGCGATTGGGACTAAGTCGTAACAAGGTAGCCGTACCGGAAGGTGCGGCTGGATCACCTCCTTTCTAAGGAGCGCCTCATGTTCATGTGCCCGTCCAGTGTGTCGGGTGTGTGGCGTGCAGGAGTTAGCCCATAGCGCGGGCGTTTGTTCCGCGGTGGGTGCTCATGGGTGGAATATCAATGAATAGGTGCCTGGTGGCTCCTGGCGGTTCGTGAGTACGTCTCATCGTCTGTGTCCGTGTTCCTTCCTTTCGGGGTGGGGTGCGGTTCGGTGGTGGTTCTGGAAAGCGGGTTGCCGGTGTGGTTGCCGGGTGGTGTTTGGCACACTGTTGGGTCCTGAGATAACAGGGCCTTCCTGCGTGGTTCGTGGTGGTGCGGGTGTCCGGTGTTTGCCGGGTGTCTGTGTCGGTGCGAGGTGGTGGGGGGGGTTGGGTTGTTTCTGGTTTTCCTGCGCATGCTGGTCGCCGGTCCCCTTGGTTGGGGTGGTGTCCGGGTGTGTTGGGGTTGTTGGTTGAGAACTGCATAGTGGACGCGAGCATCTTAAAAAGAAGCAATTTCTAAGATAAATCTGGTTTCGGACGTATGTCCGGGCCTGGTTTTCTCGATATGTTTTTGATCTTAGTGGTCAAGTTTTTAAGGGCACACGGTGGATGCCTTGGCATCAGGAGCCGAAGAAGGACGTGGGAATCTGCGATAAGCCTGGGGGAGTTGATAACCGAACTTTGATCCCAGGATGTCCGAATGGGGAAACCCCGCCCGGCGCGCGAGTGACCGGGTGACCCGTATCTGAACACATAGGGTACGTGGAGGGAACGTGGGGAAGTGAAACATCTCAGTACCCACAGGAAGAGAAAACAATAGTGATTCCGTTAGTAGTGGCGAGCGAACGCGGAACAGGCTAAACCAGTGGTGTGTGATAGCCGGCGGGCGTTGCATCACTGGGGTTGTGGGACTTTCCGTTCCAGTTCTGCCGGACTGGTGAAATGAGTGCGTGCGTATAGGTGAACGGGTTTGAAAGCCCGGCCGGAGAGGGTGTTAGTCCCGTAACCGTAATGCGTGACGCCGTTTGGAGAGGATCCCAAGTAGCACGGGGCCCGAGAAATCCCGTGCGAATCTGCCAGGACCACCTGGTAAGCCTAAATACTCCCTGATGACCGATAGCGGACCAGTACCGTGAGGGAAAGGTGAAAAGTACCCCGGGAGGGGAGTGAAATAGTACCTGAAACCGTGTGCCTACAAACCGTCGGAGCAACCTTAGTAGTTGTGACGGCGTGCCTTTTGAAGAATGAGCCTGCGAGTTAGTGTTACGTCGCGAGGTTAACCCGTGTGGGGAAGCCGTAGCGAAAGCGAGTCTGAATAGGGCGACCAGAGTGGCGTGATCTAGACCCGAAGCGAAGTGATCTACCCATGGCCAGGTTGAAGCGACGGTAAGACGTCGTGGAGGACCGAACCCACTTCAGTTGAAAATGGAGGGGATGAGCTGTGGGTAGGGGTGAAAGGCCAATCAAACTTCGTGATAGCTGGTTCTCCCCGAAATGCATTTAGGTGCAGCGTTGCGTGTTTCTTATCGGAGGTAGAGCTACTGGATGGCTAATGGGCCCTACAAGGTTACTGACGTCAGCCAAACTCCGAATGCCGGTAAGTGAGAGCGCAGCAGTGAGACTGTGGGGGATAAGCTTCATAGTCGAGAGGGAAACAGCCCAGACCACCAACTAAGGCCCCTAAGCGTGTGCTAAGTGGGAAAGGATGTGGAGTTGCCCAGACAACCAGGAGGTTGGCTTAGAAGCAGCCACCCTTGAAAGAGTGCGTAATAGCTCACTGGTCAAGTGATTCCGCGCCGACAATGTAGCGGGGCTCAAGTACACCGCCGAAGTTGTGGCATTCACATATATCCCAAGCCGGAGACTTGTTCTCCTGGTTCAAGGGTGTGGATGGGTAGGGGAGCGTCGTGTGGGCAGTGAAGTCGCGGTGTAAACCAGCGGTGGAGCCTACACGAGTGAGAATGCAGGCATGAGTAGCGAAAGACGGGTGAGAAACCCGTCCGCCGAATGATCAAGGGTTCCAGGGTCAAGCTAATCTGCCCTGGGTAAGTCGGGACCTAAGGCGAGGCCGACAGGCGTAGTCGATGGACAACGGGTTGATATTCCCGTACCGGCGAAAAACCGCCAATACTGATCGAGGGATACTAACCGCCAGAAGCATGACCGCCCACCCTTGTGGTGACGTGGTTTTTTGTGGATCGCGGGACCTGATCTCGGGAGGTAAGCGTATTAACAGGTGTGACGCAGGAAGGTAGCCGAGCCGGGCGATGGTTGTCCCGGTCTAAGGATGTAGGGCAGAACGTAGGCAAATCCGCGTTCTTGTGTTCGATCACGAGCCTGAGATCTGATGGGACCCCCGTATGGGGGAATTCGGTGATCCTATGCTGCCGAGAAAAGCATCGGCGCGAGGTTTTAGCCGCCCGTACCCCAAACCGACACAGGTGATCAGGTAGAGAATACTAAGGCGATCGAGAGAATTATGGTTAAGGAACTCGGCAAAATGCCCCCGTAACTTCGGGAGAAGGGGGGCCCCAACTGTGATGGTGACTTGCTCACCGGAGCGGATCAGGGCCGCAGAGACCAGGGGGAAGCGACTGTTTACTAAAAACACAGGTCCGTGCGAAGTCGCAAGACGATGTATACGGACTGACTCCTGCCCGGTGCTGGAAGGTTAAGAGGACCGGTTAGTTTCACGCTTGCGTGGGACGAAGCTGGGAATTTAAGCCCCAGTAAACGGCGGTGGTAACTATAACCATCCTAAGGTAGCGAAATTCCTTGTCGGGTAAGTTCCGACCTGCACGAATGGAGTAACGACTTCCCCGCTGTCTCAACCATAAACTCGGCGAAATTGCAGTACGAGTAAAGATGCTCGTTACGCGCAGCAGGACGGAAAGACCCCGAGACCTTCACTATAGTTTGGTATTGGTGTTCGGTGTGGCTTGTGTAGGATAGGTGGGAGACTGTGAAGCGTGGACGCCAGTTCATGTGGAGTCATCGTTGAAATACCACTCTGGTCACTCTGGATATCTAACTTCGGCCCGTAATCCGGGTCAGGGACAGTGCCTGATGGGTAGTTTAACTGGGGCGGTTGCCTCCTAAAAAGTAACGGAGGCGCCCAAAGGTTCCCTCAGCCTGGTTGGCAATCAGGTGGCGAGTGTAAGTGCACAAGGGAGCTTGACTGTGAGAGAGACATCTCAAGCAGGGACGAAAGTCGGGACTAGTGATCCGGCGGCACATTGTGGAATGGCCGTCGCTCAACGGATAAAAGGTACCTCGGGGATAACAGGCTGATCTTGCCCAAGAGTCCATATCGACGGCATGGTTTGGCACCTCGATGTCGGCTCGTCGCATCCTGGGGCTGGAGTAGGTCCCAAGGGTTGGGCTGTTCGCCCATTAAAGCGGTACGCGAGCTGGGTTTAGAACGTCGTGAGACAGTTCGGTCCCTATCCGCTGCGCGCGCAGGAAATTTGAGAAGGGCTGTCCTTAGTACGAGAGGACCGGGACGGACGAACCTCTGGTGTGTCAGTTGTACTGCCAAGTGCACCGCTGATTAGCTACGTTCGGATGGGATAACCGCTGAAAGCATCTAAGCGGGAAGCCTGCTTCAAGATGAGATTTCCATACACCTCGAGTGTGAGAGGCCCCCAGCCAGACCACTGGGTTGATAGGCCGGATGTGGAAGCAGGGACGAAAGACCTGTGAAGCTGACCGGTACTAATAAGCCGATAACTTACACCACACACCACCCCCCACCGGGACCCCTGGGCAACCAGGACACCAGTGACCACGGGGGACGGTGAAGATCACATGCTACGCGTCCACTATGCGGTTCCCAACCAACAACCGGAGAACCACAACTGAATATGAGTACATCCAGCACGACGGATGTAACCCCACAGATTTACCGGCACCCCACACCCCGCACCACCAGGTACGGGACGAGACGGTGCGTCAGGTAGCAAGGGTTACGGCGGTCATAGCGTGGGGGAAACGCCCGGTCCCATTCCGAACCCGGAAGCTAAGACCCACAGCGCCGATGGTACTGCACCCGAGAGAGTGTGGGAGAGTAGGACACCGCCGGACAACACTTAACACAGGGAAGGCCCCACACCACCAGGTGCGGGGCCTTCCCCCCTTTAACCCACACCCCGACCACCACCCGGGGATGGTGCCCGTAAGGCCGGGACGAGAGGCATCCATCACATCCGCTCGAGGAGCCGGCACCGGTGACAACCCGGGCAGCGCTTCGTGGTTCCATAGATATGTAGTACCCACAGCAAAATAGAGACCCGCCGGTGGAATTTCTCCGGCACCTGATGAGAGGACCCCGCTGCCATGGCTGAGCAGGAGCACACCGCCGGACGAGACGGGAAGCCCGAGCACTCGAGCGCCGCGGACGGCAGTCAGGGAGCGTCCGGACAGGGGGGCCGTCGTCATTCCTGGGGTTCCAAGTCCGGCGGACAGGGCGCGCGGTCAGAGGCGCCGCGCGCCGGCGGTGACGATCGCTCCCAGGCTCGTGACGGGTCGATCCCGGAGCGGCCACAGCGCCGCGGTTCGGCGAGTGACCGCGGGGAGTCCAGCGATGACCGTCGTGGTGCTCGTCCGGAAGGTGGGTCCAGGGGCTCGAGCAGCGGTGGACGGCCTACGGGCGGTCGGCCCGCGTGGAAGGGTCAGTCCGAGGCGCGAGGCGCGGACCGCGCCGGCGGCCGTCAGGGCAGGGACGACCAGAACGGGCAGCGCGCCCGCCCGGCCCACGCACGTGATGCACGGCCGAGTCAGGAGCGTGGGGGCTCCGCGGGCCAGCGGCGCGACGATCGGGCGGGCCAGAACCAGGGCAGGCCGGACCGGCGATCCTCGGAGCGGCCCCAGAGGGGGGCGGATGACAGCCGTGGAGCGCAGCTGCGTGGCTCGGCGTCCCGAGGTGGCGCGGCATCCGGTTCGGCCAGCGACAAGCAGGCCCGATTCAGCGGACGGGGCGAGGCGCCGACGGGCCGTACCGGCGAGGGCCGGGACCGTCCCTGGCAGACGCGCACCGCGGGTGAGGGACAGGGACCTGGCGGGAGGCGTGCACCTGAGCGCAGCAGTTCCTTCCGCCGACCCGGCGACCGCCAGGAGCGGGGTAACGGCGTGGAGCGCGGGAACGACGATCGACGGTACGGCAACCGGTCGGAGGACACGGCCTCGTCGGCAGCGCGGCCTCACAATGCGCGTGATCTCCGCAGCGCCAACCGACCGGATCGTGAGCGGTCCCCCGAGATCGACGAGGATGTCAAGGGTGACGAGCTCGATCGGGTGACCCGGGCCCAGGTCCGCAACCTGGAGGAGCGCAGCGCACTCTGGGTAGCGAAGCACCTGGTGATGGCAGGCCGACTCATCGACCTCGACCCGGAGCTCGCATTCCAGCACGCGCTGGCTGCAAGCCGTCGCGGCGGGCGCCTCGCAGCAGTACGCGAAGCCGTGGGCCTCACTGCCTACGCGGCCGGCCACTACGGCGAAGCGCTTCGGGAGTTCCGTACGTTCCGGCGGATCAGTGGCTCGAACGTCCATCTGCCGGTCATGGCCGATTGCGAGCGGGGACTCGGCCGACCCGACAGGGCGCTCGATCTCGCGCGGAGCGAGGAAGCGGAGACCCTGGACGCAGCCGGGAAGGCGGAACTGGCCATGGTGATCTCCGGTGCCCGCGCCGACCTCGGACAACTCGAGGCAGCCGTCTCGGCCCTGGAGATCCCGCAGCTGGACCTGCACCGGGCTTTCTCCTTCAGCCCTCGGCTGTTCCGTGCCTACGCGGATGCACTCGATGCTGTGGGCCGCTCCAACGAGTCGGGCGCGTGGCGGCGTCAGGCAGGCGTCGCGGAGAAGGCCCTCGGACTCGACGACGACCTCGAGCCGGACATCATCGACCTCGGCGAGGACGACGACGACGCTCCCGCGCCGGTCCGCGTGCCCAGGGTGGCGGATGTATTGGGCGGTGCTGCTGCCGCTCCGGTGACGGATCCGGCCGATCCGGCCGATGATGCCGCGGAGGAGAGCGGTGCCGGTGTTGCGGACGCCGGTTCCGGCGATGCCGGTATCAGGGACGAGGAGACGGAGGCCGGCACACGTGCCGATGCCAGCGATGCTGCTGGCGCATCCGCTCCCGACATGGTGCCGGCTACCGGCTCCCTCGAGGGTGATCCTGCGACGGAAGGCGAGCGGACCACGAGCAGCACGGACGAAACGGGCACGGATCTGCCCGACGTTCCGGTGGACGCGCCCACGGAGGCAGCGGAAGCCCCGGTTGACGCAGCCGACGCACGTTCCGCTGGCGACGACACAGGCGAAGCAGGGGCAGCAGAAGGGGCAGTGGCTGCTGACGCGGTACCGGCGGGCGAGACCTCGCACCCGGTACAGGCACTCCAGACCGAGATGCTCTTCAGCATGGATGATGCGGGTTATGCGGACATCCCTGGCACCCAGGAGGAGGAAGCAGTGCAGGCGCAGGCTACCCGGAGCACCACCGTCGAGTTCTCGGAAGCCTCATCGGCCCCGCGGGCAGGAGACGTGGTGACCGACGGGCAGGATGTCGGCCCGTCCCCCACCGATGCGGGCCAGGACGGTGCCGATGCCGCGCCCCAGCGCCGGCGGGCCGTCACGTCCGCGTCGGATCAGCCGGACGCCGTCGATGACTGACCGTCTGATCGACGCATACGACGGCGTGCTCTCGGACCTGGACGGCGTCGTGTACGCCGGACCACGCGCCATCGACGGCGCGACGGAGGCTCTGGAACAGCTGGCGGGTGAGGGCAAGAGCCTGGCCTACGTCACCAACAACGCGTCGCGCTCCTCCGAGCAGGTGGCCGCCCATCTCCGGGAGCTCGGCGCGCCGGCCGGCGCCGAGCAGGTCTTCGGTTCCGCACAGGCAGGCGCCGAACTGCTGGCGGGGCAGGTAGCTGCCGGGTCGGCAGTCCTCGTGATCGGGAGCCAGACCCTCGAGGCCGCTGTGCGGGAACAGGGCTTCACGGTCGTCGGCTCGGCCGACGACGGGCCGGACGCCGTCATCCAGGGTTTCTCGCCCGCACTCGGCTGGAAGGACCTGGCGGAGGCCGCCTATGCGGTATCCGCCGGTGCCGTCTGGGTCGCCACGAACACCGACATGTCCATTCCGCAGGAGCGGGGGATCGCTCCCGGTAACGGCACCCTCGTCGCCGCCGTCACCGCTGCAACGGGGCGATCACCGATGGTCGCAGGAAAGCCGGGAGCGGCCCTCTTCGAGACTGCAGCGCGGCACTCCGGTGTCGAGCGCGCCCTGGTCATCGGCGATCGGCTCGATACGGATATCCTCGGCGGGAATCGCGCCGGGATGTCGACGGCTCTCGTCCTCACCGGGGTGGATTCGGTCCGGACGGCCCTGGCCGCGCGTGTCGACGAGCGCCCGGACTATCTCATCAGCTCGCTGGCCGAGTTGTACGAGGAGTACCCGGCGGTCACGCTCGAGGACGGCTCCTACGCCTGCGGGGACGCGTCAGCACGCGTTGCGGGGCGGACGGTGGAGGTCACCGGCCGCGAGGACGACGTCGACAGTTGGCGTGCGGCATGCGCCGCCTGGTGGGCAGCGAACCCCGATACGGCTCCTGACGGGGCGCCCGACGTCGCGTTCACGACGGCTGGTTAGTCTGGAGAACCGGAGCGACAGCCGATGGGACCTGGAAGGGAGGCGACCGTGAACGACACGACAGACAGCGGGAGCGGCGGAGGAAGCGACGTGCAGGTGGAGAGGATCCTGGCCGTCCTCGACACCTTGGGTGACGTGCCCGTCGGTGAGCACGCCGCCATCTACCTCGACGTCCACGACCGCCTGGCCGGTGCCCTGAATCCGGAGCAGAAGCTCCGCCAGGCGGGAGCCCATGGCTCGCCTTGACCAGGAACTCGTGGCACGGGGCCTCGCCCGGTCCCGCTCCCATGCGGCGCAACTGATCGCAGCAGGCAGGGTCCGCCGGGAGGGCATCGTAGCGAGCAAGGCGTCGGCATCGATCCTGCCCGCGGACGTCTTGATCGTCGACGACCACGGTGAGGATTACGTGAGCCGCGCCGGCAACAAGCTCGACGGCGCCCTCCGGGCCTTCCCCGCGGTGGTGCCGGACGGCAAGCGGTGCCTCGACGCCGGCGCCTCCACGGGAGGGTTCACGGATGTCCTGCTCAGGCGGGGTGCGCGCGAGGTCGCCGCCGTCGATGTGGGCCACGGCCAACTCGTGCAGCAGCTACGTGACGATCCGCGCGTGCTCGTCTTCGAGGGGATGAACGTGCGTCACCTCGCACCGGCCGCCATCGGCGGACAGGTCCAGCTGACCGTGGCGGATCTCTCCTTCATCTCGCTCCGCCTGGTCATCGCCGCGCTGGCGGCCGCCACGCAGGCCGGGGGCGAGATGCTCCTGATGGTGAAGCCGCAGTTCGAGGTGGGACGCAGCGGGCTCAACAGGCTGGGTGTCGTCACCTCGGCCGAGGCACGCCGCCGGGCCGTCGCCGGCGTGCTGCGCAGTGCGCTCGGGTGCGGGCTCGATATCGGCGGGATCGCGCAGAGCGAAGTGCCGGGCCAGGACGGCAACCTGGAGTACTTCGTGTGGATAAAGGTGCCGAGCAGCGGATTGATGCCTAGGATCGAGGGGGAGCTGGACCGGCTGACGGAACAGGCACTCACCCAGGGCGCACTGTTCCCGCCCCCGCCCCACCGATCAGACGGAGCTTGATGAGTAGACGAATTCTGGTGCTCGCGCACACCGGCCGCAGGAACGCGATGATCGCGGCACAGGAAGCGTGCACGCGCCTCCACGACCTCGGACTCCAGCCGGTCATGCGACCGGAGGAGCTGGCCGACATCCAGGGGGAGTACGGAGAACTCGCGGCTCCTGCCGAAGCGCTCGGTGACGGCGTGGACTTCGGCGACGTCGAACTCGTCATGGTCCTCGGCGGTGACGGAACGATCCTGCGGGCTGCCGAGCTCGTGCGGGAAGCGGACATCCCCCTCCTCGGCGTCAACCTCGGACACGTGGGTTTCCTCGCGGAAAGCGAACGCGCCGACCTCGAGGAGACCGTGCGCTGGGTCGCTGATCGTAGCTACACGGTGGAGGAGCGCACCACGATCGAGGTCCTCGTCTGGCACGGGGATGCCCTGCTCGGCAGGAGCTGGGCCCTCAACGAGGCCGCGATCGAGAAGGCCAACCGGGAGCGCATGATCGAGGTGGTCATGGAGGTCGACGGGCGCCCCGTGAGTTCCTTCGGCTGCGACGGCGTGGTCCTTGCCACGCCCACCGGCTCGACCGCCTACGCGTTCTCCGCCAGCGGCCCCATCGTCTGGCCGGAGGTGGAGGCGCTGCTCATGGTTCCGATCAGCGCTCACGCCCTGTTCGCGAAGCCGCTCGTGGTGGCGCCCACCTCGGTGCTCGCCGTCGAGCTCCTCACCCGCACCGAGGCCTCAGGCGTCCTCTGGTGCGACGGTCGGCGGAGCATCGACCTGCCGCCGGGTGCCCGCGTCGAAGTGAGGCGCTCGGAGCATCCGGTACGTCTCGCCCGGACCCGGCAGACACCGTTCTCCGAGCGGCTGGTCCGCAAGTTCGAGCTACCCATCCAGGGCTGGCGCGGCCCGGTCAAGCACCAGGACGGACCGGTTCGATGATCGAGGAGATGCGCATCCGCGACCTCGGCGTCATCACCGACGCCACGCTCGAGCTCGGTCCGGGACTGACCGTCGTCACCGGTGAGACCGGTGCGGGCAAGACCATGGTCATCACGGCCCTCGGCCTCCTCCGCGGCGCCCGCTCGGACGCCGGCGCGGTCCGGCTCGGTGCCAAGTCCGCGTCCGCGGAGGCCGTGCTGCGCCTGGACCCTGTCAGCCCGGCTGCCCTCAGGGCGGCGGAGGCGGGCGCCGCGCTCGAGGAGGACGACGGCGTCGCCGAACTCATCCTCGCGCGCACCGTGACGAGCGAGGGGCGCAGCCGTGCCTACGTCGGCGGCCGTGCAGCTCCCGTCGGTGTGCTCGCCGAACTGGGAGAGGAACTCGTCGTCGTCCACGGGCAGTCCGACCAGCTGCGGCTGAAAGGCGCCCCCGCGCAGCGGCAGGCACTGGACAAGTTCGGCGGCAGGCCCGTCGAGGAAGCGCTGCAGGCCTACGGGGATGCTTTCCGCCGATGGCGCGATGCCCTTGCCGAACGCGACCGCCTCCGGAGCGAGGCACGGGAGCGCCTGCGCGAGGCGGAGGGACTGGAAGCGGCCCTCGCCGAGATCGGGGACGTCGACCCGCAGCCGGGGGAGGACGCCGCGCTCAAGGCCGAATCGATGCGTCTCGGCAATCTCGAGGAGCTCCGGACCGCGGCCCTCGTGGCCCATCAGGCACTCGTGTCCGAGGACATCGGGGCCAGTGCCGACGCCGTGTCCCTGGTCGACGAGGCGAAGCGCCAGCTCGAGGCGGTCGCCGAGCACGACGCCGATCTCGGCAAGCTGGCCGAACGGCTCGCCGAGGTGGGGTACCTGCTGGCGGACGTGTCCGCGGAGCTGGCGGGCTACGGGGCGGCGCTCGACGGGGAGGGTGCGGGCCGGCTCGAGGAAGTCGAATCCCGCCGGGCGGCGCTCTCCGTGCTCGTGCGGAAGTATGCGCCGACGATCGACGAGGTGCTGGCCTGGCAGGAGGACGCCGTGAAGCGCCTGCTCGAACTCAGCAGCGATTCCTCGCGCGTGGAGGAGCTCGACGACGTCATCGCCGAGCTGGACCGCCGGGTGCACGCACTCGCCGAGGACCTGTCCTCGCTGCGCCGGGCCGCAGCGGGAAGCCTCGCGGCGAAGGTCAGCGACGAACTGACGGCCCTCGCGATGCCCGATGCGCAGCTGCTGATCGAGGTCACCCCGGCCGACGCACTGACGATCCACGGGGCCGACGACATCGCCTTCAACCTGCAGCCGCACCCCGGCTCGGCGCCGCGCGCCCTGGGCAAGGGTGCGTCGGGCGGTGAACTCTCGCGCGTGATGCTGGCCATCGAGGTGGTCCTCGCCGCCGTCGATCCCGTGCCCACCTTCGTGTTCGACGAGGTGGACGCGGGCGTCGGTGGCAAGGCCGCCGTCGAGATCGGGCGCCGGCTCGCCATGCTGGCCGAGCACGTCCAGGTCATCGTGGTGACCCACCTGCCGCAGGTCGCGGCCTTCGCCGCCCGGCATATCCGCGTGACGAAGAACGTCTCGCGCGACGGCGACGGTGGCGGCGTGACCGCCAGCGACGTCGAGGTCCTGCCCGAGGACGAACGCGTGCGGGAGCTCGCGAGGATGCTCGCGGGGCAGGAGGACTCGGCCTCGGCCCGCGCCCACGCCGAGGAACTCCTCGCTGATGCCGCCCGCTCCACCGCTCGGTGATAAGATTGAACTCCGTGGCGCAGCAAACAAACTCCCGGTTCCTTAAATCCGCAACGACCAAGCACATCTTCGTGACTGGCGGCGTGGCCTCCTCACTCGGCAAGGGACTGACGGCATCCAGCCTGGGTCACCTCCTGAGGGCGCGCGGTCTCTCCGTGACGATGCAGAAGCTTGATCCCTACCTGAACGTCGATCCCGGCACGATGAACCCGTTCCAGCACGGCGAGGTGTTCGTCACCGACGACGGCGCCGAGACCGACCTGGACATCGGGCACTACGAGCGGTTCCTCGACGAGAACCTCGACGGGTCGGCGAACGTCACGACGGGCCAGGTCTACTCGACCGTCATCGCGAAGGAACGCCGCGGCGAGTACCTCGGCGACACGGTCCAGGTCATCCCGCACATCACCGACGAGATCAAGCGCCGCATGCGGCTGCCGGCCGAGGCCGCTCCGGGCAAGAAGGCCCCCGACGTCATCATCACCGAGATCGGCGGCACGGTGGGCGACATCGAGTCGCAGCCCTTCCTCGAATCGGCCCGCCAGGTCCGCCAGGACATCGGCAGGAACAACGTCTTCTTCCTGCACGTCTCCCTGGTCCCCTACATCGGTCCGTCGCAGGAACTCAAGACCAAGCCCACGCAGCACTCCGTCGCGATGCTGCGCTCCATCGGTATCCAGCCGGATGCCATCGTGATCCGCTCCGACCGCGAAGTGCCGACGGCCATGAGGGAGAAGATCGGCCGGATGTGCGACGTCGACATCGACGCCGTGGTGAACGCCGCCGATGCCCCGAGCATCTACGACATCCCGAAGACGCTCCACGCCCAGGGCCTCGACGCCTACATCGTCCAGGCGCTCGACCTGCGGTTCAAGGACGTCAACTGGACCAAGTGGAACAAGCTGCTGGACGTCGTCCACAACCCGAAGCACCAGGTCGAGGTGGCCCTGGTCGGCAAGTACATCGACCTCCCGGACGCCTACCTCTCGGTCACCGAGGCGCTGCGCGCGGGCGGCTTCGCGAACAAGGCGAAGGTCACGATCAAGTGGGTGCCGTCCGACGAGTGCCAGACGCCTGAAGGCGCCAAGAAGGCGCTCGACGGAGTGGACGCCGTCTGCATCCCCGGCGGCTTCGGTATCCGCGGCCTCGAGGGGAAGCTCGGCGCCCTGACCTACGCCCGTGAGAACGGCATTCCCACCCTCGGCCTCTGCCTCGGACTGCAGTGCATGGTCATCGAGTACGCACGGAACGTCGTCGGCCTCGAGGGCGCCTCCTCCAGCGAGTTCGAGCCGGACACGGAGTACCCGGTCATCGCGACCATGGCCGAGCAGCTGCACATCGTCAGCGGCGACGGCGACATGGGCGGCACCATGCGCCTCGGCCGCTGGGAGGCCAAGCTCCAGGAAGGGTCCGTGATCGCCGGGACCTACGGCAAGACCACGGTCTTCGAACGGCACCGCCACCGCTACGAGGTCAACAACGAGTACCGCGAGCAGATCGCGGAGGCCGGCCTGGTGTTCTCGGGTACGACCACGGACGGCAAGCTCGTCGAGTTCGCCGAACTGCCGAAGGACGTGCACCCGTACTACGTCTCCACGCAGGCGCACCCCGAACTGAGCTCGCGCCCCACGCGGCCGCACCCGCTGTTCGCAGGCCTCGTCAAGGCGGCCCTCGAACGACGCGGCGCGAAGGTCTGACGGGGTGTCCGGGGACAGCACCGCCTTCAGCGACGAGCAGAGCCCGCGCCGGCTCCTGGGTGCCACCACGGTCTACGAGGGCCGCGTGTGGGACGTCGTGAGCGAGGAGTTCACCCTGACGGACGACGGTGAGAGCATCACCCGCG
This sequence comes from Arthrobacter sp. BC5, assembly GCF_056680255.1. Taxonomy (NCBI): domain Bacteria; kingdom Bacillati; phylum Actinomycetota; class Actinomycetes; order Micrococcales; family Micrococcaceae; genus Arthrobacter; species Arthrobacter sp. BC5. The sequence goes on along the minus strand of NZ_CM155273.1, from coordinate 3,524,080 downwards.
ACTTCATCCAGCATCCCGGTGCCGTCGCCGTCCTCGTCCTGAACGACGAGGGGCAGGTGCTCCTGCTGCGCCAGTACCGCCATCCGGTACGCATGGCGCTGTGGGAGATCCCCGCCGGCCTCCTCGACGAGGAGGGCGAGGACTTCGTCGATGCGGCCGCGCGGGAACTCGCGGAGGAAGCGGACCTCACGGCGCAGCAGTGGCACGTCCTCGTCGATCTCTTCCTGTCTCCCGGTTCGTCCTCGGAGGCGCTGCGCGTGTACCTGGCGCGCGGTGTCGGCGACGTGCCCGAGGCCGATCGCCACACGCGCACGCACGAGGAAGCGGAGATCGAACTGCAGTGGGTGGACCTCGACGAGGCGGTGGCCGCGGTGCTCGGGGGCAGGATCCACAGTCCGTCGGCTGCCGCGGCCATTCTCGCGGCCCGCGTGGCCCGCGAGAACGGGTTCGTCGACCTGCGCCCCGCGACGTCGCTCTGGCCCGAGCATCCGAGCCAGCACCCGACCTGGCCGCGCGGCGCCGTACTCGAGGGCTGACCGCCGTGTCGGGCCCGGTGACCGCGGACGAGGAAGGACCCCTGGCCGTCCTCGTGCGCGACTACCTGCGGCACATGTCCGTCGAGCGGGGGCTCTCGGTCAACACACTCGCCGCCTACAGGCGCGACCTGCGGCGGTACGAGGCGTTCCTCGATTCCCGCGGGGTTCGGGATGCCGCACGGGTCTCCCGGCACGACGTCTCCGCGTTCGCTCAGGCCGTCGTCTCGGGGGACGACGGCCTGTCGCCCCTCAGCCCGCGGTCGGCGGCCCGCACCGTGGTCGCGGTGCGGGGCCTGCACCGTTTCTGGGCACTGGAGGGCATCACCGAGGGAGATCCGGCCCGTGACGTGCATCCGCCGATGATCGGGCAGCGACTGCCGAAGGCCATCCCGGTGGCCGAGGTGGTCCGCATCCTGGAAGCGGTCGACACCTCTACCCCTTCCGGTCAGCGCGACCGCGCGCTCCTCGAGTTCCTGTACTCCACCGGCGCCAGGATCAGCGAAGCGGTTGGCCTCGACGTCGACGACGTCTCCGTGGACGATGCGCTCGACGGCCCCGCCGTCGTCCGCCTGAGGGGTAAGGGGTCGAAGGAACGGCTCGTCCCCGTCGGGTCCTACGCCGCGCGGGCGGTCGACGCCTACCTGGTCCAGGGCAGGCCGGGTCTCGCCTCGAAGGGCACGGGCAGCCCAGCGCTGTTCCTCAACATGCGGGGAGGGCGCCTGAGCCGCCAGAGCGCCTGGAGCATCCTGAAGACGGCGACCGAGCGGGCCGCCGTGAAGCGGGAGGTCTCGCCCCACACGCTGCGGCACTCCTTCGCCACCCACCTGCTCGAGGGCGGTGCGGACGTACGTGTCGTGCAGGAACTACTCGGCCACGCATCGGTCACCACGACCCAGGTCTACACGCTCGTCACGGCCGAGACGCTGCGGGAGGTGTACGCGGCCGCCCATCCCCGCGCCCGTGCCTGAGCCGGCGTCCGCCCCCGGGCTGCCCGCCGGCGCGGTGCAGCCCGGTGAGTGGATGACCATCGACGGCGCGGTCTACCGCTGCGTGGTCCTGTGCTTCCTCTTCAGGGGCAGCGGCCCGAGCCGGGACGTGCTCCTCGGCCTCAAGCGCACCGGATTCGGCACCGGGAGGGTCGTGGCCCTCGGCGGGAAGATCGACGGACGGGAGTCGGCGGGGGAGGCCGCCATCCGCGAGGTGGCGGAGGAGGGCGGGATCGTCCTCGCACCGGATGACCTGCGCGAGGCCGGCCGCATCTCGTGGTCCTTTCCCGCCCGGCCGGAGTGGAACATGGTGGCCTTCTTGTTCACCGCCGATGCCGGCACCACGGCCGCCGTGGCCAGCGAGGAGATCGAGCCGCGCTGGTACGCCGTCGGCTCCATCCCCTGGCACGAGATGTGGCAGGACGCCCCCTACTGGCTCCCGTCGCTGCTGGCCGGGCACCGCATCGACGCCCACATCCTGATGGACCGGGACGGCGAGGGGGTCGCGAGCGCCGTCGTGCACTGACCCTGCCGCCAACGGCACGGCAGGACCACGCCGCCGTCGACCCCGGACGACAGGTGCCCGCCCGTCAGCTCTCCAGGGCGTGCCGCTCGTCGGGACCGTTGTAGAGGCTCAGCGGCCGAATGAGCGAGTTCGAGGCGACCTGCTCCATGATGTGGGCCGTCCATCCGGTGATACGCGCGGCGATGAACAGCGGCGTGAACATCTCGGTGTCGAAGCCCATGAGGTGGTAGGTGGGCCCGGCGGGGTAGTCGAGGTTCGGCTTGATGCCCTTGGCCTCCTCCATCGCGGTCTCCAGGCCCGTGTACAGCCCCAGGATCTCTCCGCGGCCGTAGTAGCCGATCATGGCGTCGAGCGCCGACTTCATGGTCGGGACGCGGGAGTCGCCGTTCTTGTAGACCCGGTGGCCGAATCCCATGACCTTCTTCTTCGATGCCAGCGCGTCCTCCATCCACGCCTTCGCGCGGGCGGCGGCCTCCTCGGACGTCTCGTCCTCGCGGATGCCGATCTCCTCGAAGGTGTGCATGACGGCCTCGTTCGCCCCTCCGTGCAGTGCACCCTTGAGCGCCCCGATCGCGCCGGTGACGGCCGAGTGCAGGTCGGACAGCGTCGACGTGATGACCCGCGCGGTGAAGGTCGACGCGTTGAAGGAGTGCTCGGCGTACAGGACCATCGAGACATCGAACGCGTGGACCACCTCGGCGGGGGCTTCCTCGCCGAAGGTCATCCAGAGGAAGTTGGCCGAATAGCCGAGGTCCTCCCGCGGCTCCACGAGGGCCTGGCCCCGGCGGCGTCGCTGGTCGTAGGCCACGACGGCCGGGAACACGGCGAACAGCGCCGCGGCCTTCTCCATATTCGCCTCGACCGCGTTGTCGCCCGCCTTCGGGTGGATCGCGCCCAGGACGGACACGGCCGTGCGCGCGACGTCCATGGGGTGCGCCGTCAGGGGCAGCAGGTCGATGGCCGCGACCACTTCCTCCGGCAGGGCCCGGTGCGCGCGCTCGAAGGCATCGAACCGCCGTCGTTCGGACGTGTCCGGCAGCTCGCCGTTCCACAGCAGGCAGGCCACGTCCTCCATGTCGCGGTGCCCGGCCAGCTCCTGCACGGGGTAGCCCCGGTACAGCAGGGAGTTGGTCTCGGGATTGACCTTCGAGATGGCTGTGGTGTCCACCACCACCCCGGCGAGCCCCTTGTGGATCTCTGGTTCTGTCACGGCTGGTCCTCCTGTGCGTCCGGTCCTGCTGATGTGCCCCTGCCCGTCCGGTGACCGCCCGGGACCTCGAAGTCGAAGACGGAGGAGTCGAAGCGGTTGTACCCCTCGTAGTCCACCAGCTCGTACAGCCGGCTGCGCGTCTGCATGTCCGGTACCGCCGGCTCCTGGGTCCCGTGGGCCCTGATCGAGTCCAGCGTACGCTCGGCTGCCCCCATCGCACTGCGCAGCAGCGTGACCGGGTAGATCACCATGGTGACGCCGACCTCCTGCAACTGCCCGACGGTGAAGAGCTCGCTCTTGCCGAACTCGGTCATATTGGCGAGGATCGGCACGTCCACGGCGTCCCGGATGGCCCGGAACTCGTCCAGGCTCCTCATCGCCTCCGGGAAGATGGCATCCGCGCCGGCCTCGACGAGCGCCCGGGACCGTTCCTGGGCTGCTTCCAGGGAGTCCGTGCCCCGGATGTCGGTCCGCGCCATGATGAGGAAGTCCGGGTCGCGGCGGGCGTCGGCCGCGGCGCGGATGCGCTTCACGGCCGTGTCGAGGTCGACGACGTTCTTGCCGTCGAGGTGCCCGCACCGCTTCGGGTTGAACTGGTCCTCGATGTGGCAGCCGGCAAGCCCGGCATTCTCGAGTTCCTGCACGCTGCGGGCCACGTTCATCGGCTCACCGAAGCCGGTGTCGGCGTCGACGATGCACGGCAGGTCGGTCATGCGGGCGATCTGCCCGGCCCGGTGCGCGACCTCCGTCAGGGTGGTGAGGCCGATGTCCGGCAGTCCGAGATCGGCGGCGATCACCGCGCCGGAGATGTAGACGCCATCGAAGCCCTTGTCGCCGATGAGGCGGGCCGACAGCGGGTTGAAGGCGCCGGGGAACTGCTGGATGCGCCCCGAGGACAGCCCCGCGCGGAGTGCGCGGCGCTTCTCTTCGGCGGGAACGTTCGAATACAGCATGGCGGCCCTCCTACAGGAGTCCCTGCGGCCCGGCCGCTTCGAGACCGTCGGGCGCCGCCACGATGTTGAGCCGGCCGAGTGCGCCGGCCGGGAGGTCCGGCAACTGCTCTACGGCGGCCAGGAAGCGGTCGATCTCGGTGTCGTCGACGATGCCGTCGGCCAGCATGCGCAGTTTTGCGATGTAGTCCTCGCGGACGAACGGCCGCGCCCCGAGGGGGTGGGCGTCCGCGACGGCGATCTCCTCCGTGATGACCGTCCCGTCCGTCAGGGTGATCTCCACCCGGCCGCCGAAGGCCTTCTCCGCGATGTCCAGGGAGTGGTAGCGGCGCGTCCACTCGGGGTCCTCCAGGGTGGTGACCTTGTGCCAGAGCGCGACGGTGTCCGGCCGGGCGGCGCGCGCCGGCGCGTAGGAGTCCTCGTGGTGCCACCGGCCGTCCTGCAGGGCCACGGTGAAGATGTAGGGGATCGAGTGGTCCAGGGTCTCGCGTGAGGCCGTCGGATCGTACTTCTGCGGATCGTTGGCTCCCGAGCCGATCACGTAGTGGGTGTGGTGGGAGGTGTGGATCACGACGGAGACGACGTTCTCCGGGGACGTGGCCTCGGGGTGCGATCCATGGAGGCGTCGGGCGAGGTCGATCCAGGCCTGGGCCTGGTACTCGGCGGAGTGCTCCTTGGTGTAGGTGTCGAGGATGGCGCGCTTGGGCTCGCCGGGCGCCGGCAGCGGCACCTCGTAGGCTGCCTCGGGACCGTCGAGGAGCCAGGCGATCACGCCGTCCTCGCCCTCGTAGATGGGCGTGGGGGAGGTCTGCCCCCGCATCGCCCGGTCCACCGCCTCGACGGCCATCTTGCCCGCGAACGCCGGCGCATGCGCCTTCCACGTCGAGATCTCGCCCTTGCGGGACTGGCGGGTCGCCGTCGTCGTGTGCAGTGCCTGCCCGACGGCGTGGAAGACGACGTCCGGATCCAGTCCGAGGAGGGTGCCGATGCCCGCGGCGGCGGAGGGACCGAGGTGTGCGACGTGGTCGATCTTGTGCTTGTGCAGGCAGATCGCCTTCACGAGATCGACCTGGATCTCGTAACCCGTCGCGATCGCCCGCACCAGGTCGCTGCCGGACGCCCCGGTGTGCTGCGCCGCGGCAAGGATCGGCGGGATGTTGTCGCCCGGGTGGGAGTAGTCGGCGGCGAGGAAGGTGTCGTGGTAGTCGAGCTCACGCACGGCGACACCGTTGGCCCAGGCCGCCCACTCCGCCGAGACGGGGGAGTCGACGCCGAACACCGCGGCGCCGTGTCCGTTCGAGGAGACGGGATGGCTCAGCGCCTGGGCGCGGGCAGCCACGACGGGCGCCCTGTTCAGGGAGGCGACGGCCACCGAGGCGTTGTCGATGATGCGGTTGATCACCATGTCGGTGACGTCGGCGGTGACCTCGACGGGGTCGGCGGCCACCTCGGCGATCTTCCAGGCGAGCTGCCTAGTTCGGGGGAGGTTCTCCTCGCTGCGGTGGACGCGGACGGGATGGAGCTCGACCATGGTGTTCCTCTCGGTGGTTCAGTGCTTCAGCGGTTCGCAGGTTCAGTGGTGCATCGGTGTGCCGGAGTGTGGGGCGAGCAGGTGCTGCAGGCTCAGGTGCAGGTGCACCCGCATCGATGCCTCGGCGAGGTCGGCGTTCCCCGTGCTCAGGGCACGGGCGATCTGCTCGTGCTCCCTGGCCGAGGCGAGGAGCCGGTGCGGATTGTCCCGGGCGAGCCTGCGCACCCTGGCGAGGTGCGTCCGGATCGGCTTCTGCGCCTGCAGCAGGTAGGGGTTCCGGGCCGCGTCGTCGATGTGCTGGTCCAGCCGGGCGACGAGCGCGTAGTACGCGTCCTGCCCGCCGCCGTCGTCCTCGATGAGCCGCCCCGCCGCGGCGAACTCGGCGGCGAGGGCCGCGAAGACGCCGCCGTCCCCCCGGGCGGCAGCGAGCCGGACGGCGGCGCATTCCAGGGGCAGCCGGACCTCGAACAGATCGGCGACCACCTCGAGGGAGATGGCGGAGACGACGACCCCGCGTCCGGCATGGGAGACGGCGAGACCCTCGGCGACGAGCCGCGAGAGGGCTTCGCGCAGCGGAGTCCTCGAGACGCCGAGCCTGGCGGACTGCTCGACTTCCGCCAGCACCGCGCCGGGAGCGAGCCGCCATTCGACGATGTCGGAGCGGAGGAGGGAGTAGGCGCGATCGCTGGCCCGCACACGCGCCTCCTCCCGATCATCGACGTCGGCCCTCCTGACGGGCGGACATCGGACCTCAATGTATACAGAGAACCCAGAACTTACAACAGGAAGAGGGCTCGGATGGAGTCCGAGGAACTTCCTGTATACAGCGCACTGCGCCTCCTCATGCTGCCGTAGTACCGTTCCTGACCAGCCGCGCGACGAGGGGCGATCATGGCTGCACGCGGCCCGCGCCATCGACTGGATCACACCGCCCACCACCGCCGTGCGGCAGATGGCGGCCGGTGAGGCCTGTGCGGCGCCGTCCACCATCGAGGACCCGGCGGTCCTCGAGGCCCTGGCGCCGCTGCTCCGGCCGTTGTCCGCGCCGTGACCGCCTCCGCCGTGGGGGCTTCCGCCCCGGGTGGTTCCGCACGCTAGCGGTCTGCGCTCCTCCGCGCCCAGCTGTACTCGAACTCCGGCCGCCCCCGCGTGCCGTAGCGCGGCGTGCGCAGGACGGACTGCTGGTCGGCGAGGTGCTCGAGGTAGCGTCGGGCGGTGACCCTGGACATCGACAGGGCCTCCGAGACCTCGATGGCCGAGGTGGGCGCCTGCAGCTCCTTGAGGAGCCGGGAGACCGCCCGGAGCGTCTCCGCCGAGAGACCCTTCGGGAGCGCGGCCGCGGTGACGGGCCGCAGCGAGGCGAAGGCCTGGTCCACTTCCGCCTGCGTGGTGGCGGACGCCTGCTCCACCAGGTTCCGGCGGAAGTCCTGGTAGGCCCCGAGCTTCTCGCTGAACGCCGAGTAGGTGAAGGGCTTGATCAGGTACTGCACGATGCCGGACGAGATGGCGGAGCGCACCACCTGCAGATCGCGGACCGCGGTGATGGCGATGATGTCCAGCGGCAGGCCGAGCCCCCGGACGCGACGGATGATGTCCAGTCCGTGGGCGTCCGGCAGATTCATGTCCAGCAGCATGAGGTCGGCGGCGGCCTCGGGACGGCCGGCTCCCTCTCCGGCGAGATGGAGGAAAGTGGCGAGCTCCGCACCGCTCCGGACCACCCCGGCGAGTTCGAACCCCTCGAGCCGCCGGACGTACTCCGCGTGCGCGGCGGCAGCCACGGGATCGTCCTCCACGACGAGGACGCGGATGGCGCTCACGCCCGGCCTCCGTCGTCGGCGCCCTGGTGCAGGGCCGGGCGTCCGGACATCTCCGGGCCGACCCCCGGGTTCGGGGGGAGGGGGAGGCGGACGGCGAAGCGGGCACCGCCGTCGTCCGCGTCGGTCACCTCGATGGATCCGGCGAAGCGCTGGACGGCCTGGCGGACGAGGGCGAGCCCGAAGCCGCGCCCGCCACTGTTCGGCCCGTCCGACTCCTTCGTGCTGTAGCCGAAGTCGAAGATCCTCGCCTTCTCCGAGTCGGGCAGCCCGTTCCCGCTGTCCTCCACCACGATCTCGAGTTCGGGTGCGCCGTCCTCGTCCGCCACGCGCCGTACGGTGAGCAGCACGCGGGGTTCCTCGGACGTGGCTGCCTCGTCGAACGCGTTGTCGAGGAGGTTGCCGATGACCGTCACGAGGTCCACAGGATTCAGGGCGCCCGCCTGCGCGTCGTGTGCGATGTCCGAGGTCAGCTCGATCCCTCGCTCGTTCGCCTGCGCCGCCTTCCCCACCAGGAGGGCCGCGATGAACGGTTCGTCGATGGCCTCGACCACCTCGTCCGTGAGCCGCTGCGACTGCTGCAGGTCGCGGGTCGCGAAGTCGAGGGCGTCGGCACTCCTGCCGAGTTCCACCAGCGAGACGATGGTGTGCAGGCGGTTGGCGTGCTCGTGCGTCTGCGAGCGCAATGCGTCCGTCAGGGTGCGCATCGTCTCCACCTGCCCCGTCAGGGCCTCGATCTCGGTGTGGTCGCGGAGCGTGGTGACGGTGCCGAGTGGGGCCTGGGCATGGCCTCCGCGGCGCGCGGGGGAGGGCGGGACGGCCGGCTCCTGGTTGACGACCAGCACCCGGTTCTCGGTCAGGTGCACCTCGTCGCGCGCCCGTCGGCCCGAGGCGAGAAGGTCCCGCAGCGACGGCGCGACGGCCAGACGGGACGCCTGGACCGGTTCCGGCGTCCCGTCGAGTCCCAGGAGCCGGGCCGCCTGGTCGTTGTAGAGCACGAGCCGACCGCTGGCGTCGGTCAGCAGCAACCCCTCCCGCACGGAGTGGAGGACCGAATCGTAGAACACGAAGGTACGCGAGAGCTCGGCCGGACCCATGCCCAGCGTGGCGTCCCGCAGGCGGCGGCTGAGCAGGAACGAGACCAGGGCACCCAGCGCCAGCGCGCCCAGGGCGATGAAGGCGATGAGGGGGAGCTGCGCGTTCCGGGCGATCGCGGCACGGTCGACCGTGATGCCCGCAGCGACCATCGCCCACACCGTACCGTCGTCGTCGAGCACCGGGACGATCGAGCGGATCGACGGGCCCAGGGTGCCCGCGTAGGTCTCAGTGTGCGTCTTCCCCGCCAGGGCCTCGTCGACGGACCCGATGTACGGCTTGCCGATCTCCTCGGGGTTGCGGTGCGTGAAGCGCGTGCGGTCGGTGCCCAGGATCGTGATGAAGTCGACGCCCAGCCGGTCCATCACCTCGACGGCGTAGGGCTGGAGCGTAGCGGAGGGATCCGGCCCCTGGACGGCTTCCAGGACGGCCGGTTCGAGGGCGATCGAGGTGGAGACGGCGACCATGCGCTCCGCGGTGGCCTCGTTCACGCCCTGCTCCGCGTCCGCATACAGGATCACGGACAGTGAGGCCGACAGGACGAGGATGAAGACGAGCTGGGCCAGGAAGAACTGCCGGGCGAGGCTCCCTCGACTCACGCGGTGATCCTGCTCCTTTCGGGTCCTGCCGGCCTCGGTCGTGGCCGGCACGCCCCGTCGCAACCGGCCACGACCAGTATGAACTCAATCGTGAGCCCGGTCACTCCCGGTGCCAGTATGAAGGGGAACACTCAACAGTACGCTTCCTGGTCAGACCCCCGCGGACGAAGAACGACCTTCGCCGCCGGCTCCGCCGGGCGGCTGACACCAAGGGAGAACACCATGGCTATGGCGCCATCGCGGTCCGAGAGCGGACCGGCACAACCGCGCAAGCGGGTCGACAAGACCCATTTCCTCTACATCGCGGTCATCGCGGCCGTGATCCTCGGCGCGGTCCTCGGACTCATGGCCCCCGAGTTCGCCAAATCGCTCAAGCCACTCGGCACGGGATTCATCAACCTCATCAAGATGATGATCGCGCCGATCATCTTCTGCACCATCGTGCTGGGCGTCGGCTCCATCGCCAAGGCGGCGACCGTCGGCAAGGTGGGCGGCCTCGCGCTCGGCTACTTCATGCTCATGTCGACCTTCGCGCTCGCGATCGGCCTCGTCGTCGGCAACCTCATCCAGCCGGGTGAGGGCCTCGACATCTCATCGTCGACCTACGAGGTGCCCGCCACCGCCGAGGGTGCTCCCGAGGGCACCGTCGGCTTCCTGCTCAGCATCATCCCGACGACGCTCCTGTCTGCGCTGACCGGCCCGAGCATCCTGCAGACGCTGTTCGTGGCGCTCCTCGTCGGCTTCGCGCTGCAGAAGATGGGCTCGGCCGGCAAGCCCATCCTGCGGGGCATCGGGCACATCCAGGCGCTCGTCTTCCGCATCCTGGTCATGATCATGTGGCTCGCGCCGATCGGTGCCTTCGGCGCCATCGCCGCCGTCGTGGGCGAGACGGGCGTGCAGGCGATCATCAGCATGGCCACCCTCATGGTCGCGTTCTACATCACCTGCATCCTGTTCATCGTGGTCATCCTGGGCGGCCTGCTGAAGCTCGTCACCGGCGTCAGCATCTTCAAGCTGATGAAGTACCTCGGCCGCGAGTACCTGCTGATCTTCAGCACCTCCTCCTCCGAGGCGGCCCTTCCCCGCCTCATCGCGAAGATGGAGCACCTCGGCGTCTCCAAGCCCGTGGTCGGCGTCACCGTCCCGACCGGCTACTCGTTCAACCTCGACGGCACCGCCATCTACCTCACGATGGCCGCCCTGTTCGTCGCCGAAGCCCTCGGCAAGCCCCTGGCCCTCGGTGAGCAGATCTCCCTGCTCGTCTTCATGATCATCGCCTCCAAGGGTGCAGCGGGCGTCACCGGCGCCGGCCTGGCCACCCTCGCCGGCGGCCTGCAGTCGCACCGCCCGGACCTGGTGGACGGCGTGGGCCTGATCGTCGGCATCGACCGGTTCATGTCCGAGGCGCGCGCCCTGACGAACTTCACGGGCAACGCCGTCGCCACCGTCCTCATCGGCACCTGGACGAGGGAGATCGACCGCGGCCGCGTCGACGAGGTCCTGGAGGGCCGCCAGCCCTTCGACGAGTCGACCATGAGTACCGACCACCGCTTCGAGAACGACGACGACGACGTGGAGGATGGTGCCGCGGCCCGGACCGAGGCCGCGGTACGCGGGACGTCCCGCCACTGAGTGCGGCGGAACGCCGGGCGACGGCCCGGTAGCGGAGGACGGCGATGGCCCGGAGCGGATCCGGGCCGTCGCCGTCGTCGTTCCCGGCCCGCGGGGAGCCGGCGGTCCGCACCCGGAACCCGGTTCCGGAAGCGACGTTCGACCTCAGGTCGAGCATCAAGGCTCGCTGTCGATCGGCACGGGCCGCCACGGGCGCCGCCGCAGGCGTTGTACCGTGGACTATGAGAAAAGCCCGCCCGGGTCCGACGACCGGCCGGCCTGCACCGATTCTGATGGAAGCGTGGAGAAATACGTGAGTAGTGAACAGGGTTCCACAACTCTGCCCAGCGCAGCGGACGCGGAGTTCGGCCCGACCGGCCGTCCCGTGACGGAATTCCCTGAGCCCAGGGTCCTGGAATCGCACGGCCCTGCGCGGGTCATCGCGATGGTGAACCAGAAGGGCGGGGTCGGCAAGACGACCTCCACCATCAACCTCGGCGCCGCGCTCGCGGAAGCCGGGCGCAAGGTGCTGCTGGTCGACTTCGATCCGCAGGGCGCGCTCTCCGCCGGGCTCGGCACCAACCCGCACGAGCTCGACGTGACGGTCTACAACGTGCTGATGGACCGCAAGGTGTCCATCCAGGACGCGATCCAGCACACGGCTATCGAGAACATCGACCTGTTGCCGGCGAACATCGACCTGTCCGCGGCCGAGGTCCAGCTGGTCAACGAGGTGGCACGCGAGCAGGTGCTCGACCGCGCCCTGCGCAAGGTGTCGGACGACTACGACGTCATCCTCATCGACTGCCAGCCATCCCTCGGACTGCTCACGGTCAACGCACTCACCGCCGCCCACGGCGTCATCATCCCGCTGATCTGCGAATTCTTCGCCCTGCGCGCCGTGGCACTGCTGGTGGAGACCATCGAGAAGGTGCAGGACCGTCTGAACCCGCGGCTGCAGATCGACGGCGTCCTCGCCACCATGTACGACGCGCGGACCCTGCACAGCCGCGAGGTCATCGCGCGCCTCGTCGAGGCCTTCGGCGACAAGGTCTTCGAGACCGTCATCAAGCGCACCATCAAGTTCGCCGATGCGACCGTCGCCGCCGAACCGATCACGTCCTACGCGGCGAACCACTCAGGAGCGGACGCCTACCGCAGGCTGGCCAAGGAGCTCATCAGCAGGGGCGGAGCGCCGTAGTGCCTCGGATCATCGGGTCCGCCCGGATGCACTAGGTGGTGGCCGCCCCGGTCTTCGAGGTCCAGCTGACCAACTTCACCGGTCCCTTCGACCTGCTGCTGAATCTCATCTCGCGTCGCGAACTCGACATCACGGAGGTCGCCCTCGCGCAGGTCACGGACGAGTTCATCGCCCACATCCGCCGGATCCAGGCCGCCGATGGTGAGTGGAAGCTCGACGAGGCGAGCGAGTTCCTCGTCGTCGCCGCCACGCTCCTCGACCTGAAAGCGGCCCGTCTCCTGCCCGCCGGTGCCGTCGAGGACGAGGAGGACATCGCGCTCCTCGAGGCCCGCGACCTCCTCTTCGCTCGGCTCCTGCAGTACAGGGCGTTCAAGGAGATGGCGCGCCAGCTGGCTGGCCGGCTGGAGGAGGAGGATTCCCGGCACCCGCGCAACGCGCCCCTCGAGCCGGAGTTCACCCGTCTCCTGCCCGAACTGATCTGGAAGCATTCACCGGAGGAGTTCGCCGCGCTGGCCGCGAAGGTGCTCGCCCCCCGCCGGGAGCAGCGGGCCGAAGTCAGCATCGAGCACCTGCACGCACCGCCGGTCAGCGTCCGGGACCAGGTGGTGGTGGTGGTGGACCTGCTGCGCACGGGCGGCCCGATGTCCTTCCGCCGGCTGACGGAGGACGCCGGATCTCGATTGGTGATCGTGGTGCGCTTCCTCGCCCTGCTCGAGCTGTTCCGGGACGGAGCAGTCTCCTTCGAACAGGCGGCGCCGCTGGCCGAACTGCAGGTGAGGTGGAGCGCGGAGGACGACCGGTGGACGGTGGAAGCGCCGGCGAAGAACGCCGGAGCCGGTGCGGGACCGGGGATTGTGGAAGGAGTCCAGTATGGATGAGTCGTCGGACGCCGCCCCTGGCGGGCAGGAGGTCCCCATCGAGGAGCTCCCCGGCGGGCTGCGCGCGGCGGTCGAGGCGATCCTGATGGTCGCCGAGAGGCCGGTGACGGACGAGCAGGTCGCGTCGGTCCTTGCGCGCCCGCCAGCGCAGGTGCGCGCCGTGCTCGTGGACCTGCAGCGCGAGTACGACGGCTATACTGGGTCAGGCTCCGAGAGCACCGAACCACCAGTGCCACGCGGGTTCGAACTCAGGAACATCGCCGGCGGGTGGCGCATCTTCTCCCGGAAGCACTTCGCATCCGTTGTCGCCGACTTCGTGCTCGATGGGCAGACTGCCCGGCTTTCACAGGCAGCACTCGAGACCCTGGCGGTCGTCGCCTATCGCCAGCCCGTGTCCCGTGCCCGGGTTTCCGCTATTCGGGGTGTCAACGTCGATTCCGTGGTCCGCACGCTGCTGCAACGCGGGCTGGTTATCGAGATGGAGGCCGATCCGGAGACCGGAGCAGTCCTATATGGGACCACCCCGCTGTTTCTGGAAAGATTGGGACTGGGCAGCGTCGAGGAATTGCCCCGGATCGCTCCCCATCTGCCGGGCATCGAGAGCCTCGGGGAGTATGACGAAACAACGTATTGAGCACGACCTACGACAAGGACTTTCTACATGACACAGCAGCCAGGATCCGGTTCCGGACGCAATACGCCGCGCCGCGGCGGGTCGGCCGGACGCCCATCCGATGCTGCCCGTGGCCGTGGGAAGTCCTCACCGCGCAACGGTTCGGCGCAGGGCGGCGCCGGCCGTAACAGCGAGGGCCGCAATGAGCGTACCGACGGCCGTCCGTTCCAGGGCCGCGGTGAGCGCACCGACGGCCGCTCGGGCGAGGGCCGGGCGCCCGGTGCCGGCGGCGACCGCCGTGAATCCGCCGAGGGCCGAGCCCGTTCGGCTGCCGGTCGTCCCTCCGCAGGGACTCCTGCGGGCAGGTTCGGTGCCGGGGGGCGTGCGGGCGGCAAGCCCGGCCGACCGGGCGCAGGTTCCACCCCGGGCGGACGCTCGGGCGGTCAGGGCGGCGCGGGTCGCCCGAAGCCGGCCGGTGGCAAGGCGTTCGGTAGCGAGAGGTTCGGGCAGAACCTCGGGCCCGTGCGGGTCTCGAAGCCCAAGCGTGCCAGCCGGCCCGCCGACGAGATCGACGTCCACAACCCGGAGGGTGTGCGACTGCAGAAGGTCATGGCGCTCGCCGGCGTCGCATCGCGCCGTGTCTGCGAGGAGATGATCCTGGACGGACGCGTGGAGGTCGACGGCACGATCGTGACCGAGCTCGGCGTGCGCGTCGACCCGGAGCAGGTGGCCATCCATGTGGACGGCATCCGGCTGCAGCTCAACGAGAACCTCAAGTACTACGTCTTCAACAAGCCTCGCGGTGTCGTCTCCACCATGGAGGACCCCGAGGGCCGTCGCTGCATCAGCGACTTCCTGAAGAACAAGGACAAGAACGAGAGGCTCTTCCATGTCGGCCGGCTCGACGCCGAGACCGAGGGACTGCTCCTGCTCACCAATGACGGCGAACTGACCAACCGCCTGACCCACCCGTCCTACGAGGTCCCCAAGACCTACCTCGTCCAGGTCCGCGGGCCCATGGCACAGGGCATCGGAGCCCAGATGAAGGAGGGCATCGAGCTCGAGGACGGGCTGGCGCAGGTGGATTCCTTCAAGCTCGTCGATTCGACGCCCGGGCACATCCTCGTGGAGGTGGTCCTGCACTCGGGCCGCAACCGCGTGGTCCGCCGGTTGTTCGACGCCGTCGGCCACCCCGTAGAACGCCTCGTCCGCACCCAGGTCGGTCCCATCCGCATCGGCGATCAGCGCCAGGGCAGCATCCGCGTGCTCGGGCGCCAGGAGGTCGGGCACCTGCTGGCATCGGTGGGCCTCTAGCCGATGACCATGCGCACGGAGCAGGGGACACACCTCGCCGGGCCGGTCCTGATCATCGGGGCGGGCCTGCTGGGGGCCAGCATCGGGCTGGGCCTGCGTGCCCGCGGGCTCGACGTCGTCCTGTCCGACAGTTCGCCCTCGACCGAAGCGGTTGCACGCGACATCGGCGCCGGGCGGCTCCTCGCCGAGGACCGGCACGCGGAGGAGCAGTTCGCGCCCGAGGTCGTCGTCGTGGCGACGCCGCCCGATGTCACCGCGCGCGTCGTCGCGGACGCTCTGAGGGCCTATCCGGGCGCGGTCGTCGTCGACATCTGCAGCGTGAAGGAAGCGATCCTGCTCGAACTCGCCGCCACGCCAGGTACCGCAGGGCACCTGTCCCGCTACGTCGGTACCCATCCGATGGCCGGCCGTGAGAAGTCCGGTCCCGTCGCTGCACGTGCCGAGCTGTTCTCGGGTGCGCCCTGGGTCCTCTGCGCCCACGCCGGGAGCGCGCCTGAGGCCGTCCTCCGGGCGGAGTCGCTCGCCGTCGATCTCGGTGCCGTGCCGGCGCGTATGTCCGCCGCGGAGCACGACGAGGCCGTCGCGCTGATCTCGCACCTGCCGCAGGTCGTGTCGTCGCTCGTCGCGAGCAGGTTGCAGGACTCGCCGGTGCAGGCGCTCGCGCTGGCCGGTAACGGACTGCGGGACGTCACGCGCATCGCCGCCAGCGATCCGCGCCTCTGGGTGCAGATCCTGTCGGCCAACGCCGGTCGGCTCGTCGACATCCTCTACGGCGTGCGGGAGGACCTGAACCGCCTGATCGGCACGCTCGAGGACCCGACGGCGGGCGGAGCGCGCCTCGACATGGCGCAGCTGATGTCCGAGGGGAACGCCGGCCAGGCACGCGTGCCCGGCAAGCACGGCACGCCGCCGAACTCGTTCGCGCGCCTGACCGTGCTCGTCGACGACGTACCGGGCCAGATCGCCAAGCTCCTGACGGAGATCGGGCACACCGGCATCAATGTCGAGGACTTCCGCCTCGAGCACTCACCGGGACGACAGGTGGGCCTCGCGGAGCTCTCGGTCCTGCCGGGCAAGCGACACGAATTGACGGAGTCCCTGACACAGCGGGGCTGGAAGGTAGTGCAGTGACCCAGGCATCAGCAGAGACCACGCAGGCCGCCGGCGCTCCGGGCGCGACAGGGCAGGGCAGCCCCTACTCGGGGTTCCGCCTCGGCAAATCCCTCGTCGTCGCCATCGACGGTCCCTCCGGGTCCGGCAAGTCGAGCGTCAGCCGGGAAGTGGCACGCCGTCTTCGCGCGGCGTACCTGGACACCGGTGCCATGTACCGCGCGGTGACGCTCCACTGCATCGCCGGCGGGATCGACCTGCAGGACGGAGCGGCGGTGGAGGCAGCAGCGCGCGACGTCGAGCTCTTCATCAGCACCAGCCCGGACCGTGAGTCCGTGACCCTCTCGGGCGACGACGTCACCGCCGCCATCCGCGAGCCGGAGGTATCCTCCGCCGTGAGCGCCGTCGCGACCACGATGGGCGCCCGCGCGGAGCTGATCCGCCGCCAGCGGGCGCTGATCGCGGGGGCGGGCCACCGGATCGTGGCCGAGGGGCGGGACATCACCACCGTCGTCGCCCCCGACGCCGAGGTGCGCATCCTCCTCACTGCGAGCGAGGAGGCCAGGCTCCGCCGCCGCGGGGACCAGCTCGGCGGGACGCAGTCGGAGGAGCAGCTGAAGCAGCAGGTCACCGAGCGCGACGCGAAGGATTCCGCCGTGGTCAATTTCCAGCAGGCGGCGGACGGGGTCGTCACCCTGGATTCGTCGGACCTCGATTTCGAACAGACCGTGGCAGCCGTCCTCGGCATCGTGCGCACCGTGGCGCACTAGCGGAAGACCACCGAGAAGTTTCGGGCGCGAGCCCACCAGGATCGCCGTCGGGAGACGGTGAACACCAACCGAAGGATGCAACCATGAGCGAGAACCTTTCGCCGAACGCGACGGACCAGGGTTCCGGAGCCGACGAGGACTACGAGCCGAGCGGCGAGGACCAGGTCAGCGAGCTGCTCGAGACCCTCGACGACGCCGAGGCCGAGCAGCGCGCCGCCTCGCTGCGCGCCGGCCTCGAGGACTACGAGCTCGACGACGAGGACGCCGCGCTCCTGGCCCGGCAGGACGAGGACTTCGACGACGAGTCCGAGGGCCGGCTCAATCCCGTCCTCGCGATCGTCGGGCGACCCAACGTCGGCAAGTCCACCCTGGTGAACCGGATCCTCGGCCGCCGCGAGGCCGTCGTCGAGGACACCCCCGGCGTCACCCGTGACCGCGTGTCCTACCCGGCCCAGTGGTCGGGCCGGAACTTCACCCTGGTGGACACCGGTGGCTGGGAGCAGGACGCCAAGGGCATCGCCGCGCGCGTCGCCGACCAGGCGGAGATCGCGGTCGACATGGCCGACGCCGTCCTCTTCGTCGTCGACGCGACCGTCGGTGCCACCGCGACCGACGAGGCCGTGGTGCGCATGCTGCGCCGCAAGAAGAAGCCCGTGATCCTCGTGGCCAACAAGGTCGACGACATCCAGAACGAGGCCGACGCCTCAGTGCTCTGGGGGCTCGGCTTCGGCCAGCCCTGGCCGGTCTCCGCGCTGCACGGCCGTGGCACGGCGGACATGCTCGACCAGGTCAACAAGACCCTGCCGGAGTTCTCCGAGCACGGCGGTATCGAACGGTCCGGTGGTCCGCGGCGCATCGCCCTGATCGGGCGGCCGAACGTCGGCAAGTCCTCGCTGCTCAACAAGCTCGCCGGCTCCGAGCGCGTGGTCGTCGACCCGCTGGCAGGGACCACGCGGGATCCCGTGGACGAGATGATCGAACTCGGCGGGCGCACGTGGCGCTTCGTCGACACGGCAGGCATCCGCCGCCGCGTGCACATGCAGCAGGGCGCGGACTTCTACGCCTCGCTGCGCACGCAGTCCGCGCTGGAGAAGGCGGAGGTCGCCGTCGTGCTCCTCGCCGTCGACGAGGTGCTCAGTGAGCAGGACATCCGTATCCTCAACATGGCCATCGAGTCGGGCCGCGCGATCGTGCTGGCCTTCAACAAGTGGGACCTGCTCGACGACGAACGCCGCCGCTACCTCGAACGTGAGATCGAGCAGGACCTGGCCCACGTGGACTGGGCTCCCCGCGTGAACATCTCGGCCCTGACCGGATGGCACAGGGATCGCCTGGTTCCCGCGCTCGACGTCGCGCTGGAGTCCTGGGACCGCCGAATCCCCACGGGCCGCCTGAACGCGTTCCTCGGTGAACTCGTCGCCGCCCACCCGCACCCCGTGCGCGGGGGCAAGCAGCCGCGCATCCTCTTCGGCACCCAGGCCTCGAGCCGTCCGCCGAAGTTCGTGCTGTTCACCACGGGCTTCCTGGACCCGGGCTACCGGCGCTTCATCACGCGCCGGCTGCGTGAGACCTTCGGCTTCGAGGGCACACCGATCGAGGTCAGCATGCGCGTCCGCGAGAAGCGCAGCCGCAAGCGCTGACACCTCCCGGGTGTGCGGATCCACTCGGAGAATGCTGTATTGTTATCCGAGTGGTTTGGCCTGCTGAGCAGGCTGATCGGGATGTGGCGCAGCTTGGTAGCGCACTTGACTGGGGGTCAAGGGGTCGCAGGTTCAAATCCTGTCATCCCGACACTGCAGGGCCCGTTCCCACCGGCATTTCGCCGGAGGGGACGGGCCTTCTGCATGTCCGGAGGGTACTCCACCGGGCCGCCGGCGGCCGGGGTGAGAGGCGCGTCACGCTCGCGCCCGTTATGCCTATACTCGACCAGTACCCGTACCGGGCGGCGGTCCTGGCCGCCGCTGCACCCCGCGCGTCCGAAAGGCGACCATGAGCAACATCCCCGATGGCCTGTACTACACCGCGGAGCACGAGTGGGTCAGTGAGCCCGCCATCGACGGCACCGTGCGTGTCGGTATCACCGACTTCGCCCAGGACGCGCTCGGAGACGTCGTCTACGTCCAGATGCCCGAAGAGGGCACCAGCGTGGCCGGGTCCGACGTCATCGGCGAGGTCGAGTCGACCAAGAGCGTCAGTGACATCTACGCCCCCGTGACCGGAGAGGTGGTCGCGCGCAACGAGGCGCTCGACGACGATCCGTCACTGATCAACTCCGACCCGTACGGCGAGGGCTGGCTGCTCGAGATCAAGGTGTCCGATCCGTCCGTGGTCCAGGGCCTCCTGAGTTCAGCCGACTACTCCCAGCAGGTAGGCTAGATCTACCCTGCGGAAGGCAGCAGGGGTGGTGCGGTCGGCCACAATCAGCCGTACTGCAGTAGGGGAGGAATGACCGATGGTGCCCAACGACAATCCAGCCGTGAATGGAGAAGAGCCGCACATGACGTCTCCTGAGACAACGACGATCGGTCTGCCGCCGCAAGCCGCGGCGATCGAGCTGGAACGCCATCTGACGAAGGAGGAGCAGGCCTCCGTCGCTGCGCTCCCCGCCGGTTCCGCGCTGCTGATCGCGCACTCCGGTCCGAACGCCGGTGCACGTTTCCTCCTCGACGAGGACATCACGAAGGCCGGGCGCCACCCCAACGCCGACATCTTCCTCGACGACGTGACGGTGTCACGCCAGCACGCCGAGTTCCGCCGGACCGGGAACGGCTTCATGGTCGTGGACACCCGCAGCCTGAACGGGACGTACGTCAACAACGACCGCGTGGACAGCGTCGCCCTGCGCAACGGCAACGAGGTCCAGATCGGCAAGTTCCGTCTGACCTTCTACGCCGCCCGCACCCCGGCGGGCCAGTCCACGCAGCACACGACAGCGCGGGCCTAGTCCGGTTCATGCCTGCTTCCCAACCCGCCCGCCGACCGGCCGGCGTAGCTTCCGGCCATTCAGGCACCGGTGTCCACAACATCGGTGAGGTTCTGCGTGAACTGGCGGAGGAGTTCCCCCAGGTCACGGCGTCGAAGATCCGTTTCCTGGAGGAGAAGGGCCTGATCTCCCCCCAGCGGACGCGCGCCGGGTACCGCAAGTACACGGCACACGACGTCGAACGCCTCCGCTTCGTCCTGGCGCTGCAGCGCGACCAGTACCTTCCCCTCAAGGTGATCAAGGACTACGTCGACGCGATCGACCGCGGCGAGCGGCCCGAGTCCCTGCCCGGGGGCATGACGCTCTCACCGCGCGTGGTCTCCGACCAGTTGTCCCGCGAACTCAGCGCGCACGGTCGACGGCTCACCTCGGAGACCCTCGCGGCCGAGGCCGGGGCACCCCGCCGACTCGTCGACGACCTCGTGAGCTTCGGGCTCATCACCGCCGTGGACAACCGCTTCGACGAGCACGCGCTCAAGATCACGAAGGCGTGCGTGCAATTGGAGAGCCACGGGATCGAGCCGCGCCACCTGCGGCCGTTCCGTGCGGCTGCGGACCGTGAACTCGGTCTCGTCGAGCGCGTCGTCGCTCCTGTTGCGTCGCGGAAGGACGTGGCGTCCAAAGCCCGTGCGGCGGAGACGGCGCGCGAGATCAGCGAACTCTGCCTGGGACTGCACAGTGCCCTGGTGCACAGCCACATAGCCCGGATGGACAGTTAGGCGGCTTCCTGTGATCGAAGTAGAAGTAGTGGGCGTCCGGATCGAACTGCCGTCCAACCAGCCGTTGGTCCTGCTGCGGGAGATTGCGGGGGAGCGGCACCTGCCCATCTGGATCGGAGCCCCCGAGGCCAGCGCCATCGCCTTCGTGCAGCAGGGCATCGTGCCGCCGCGCCCCATGACGCACGACCTCCTGGTCGACGTCGTTGCCGCGGCCGGCAAGGAGATCACGGAGGTGCGCATCACCTCGGTGGAGGACACCGTCTACCACGCGCAGCTCGTCTTCCGTGACGGTGTGACCGTGAGCTCGAGGGCCTCGGACGCCCTGGCCGTGGCACTGCGCGTCCCGTGCCCCATCTACTGCGCCGAGGAGGTCCTCGCCGTCGCGGGCGTCGAGATCGCCGACGCCGATGCGGAGGACGCGGAGGATGGAGGGACGGAGGAGACAGCCGAGAAGGAGGTCCTCCAGTTCCGTGAGTTCCTCGCGGACGTCGAGCCGGAGGACTTCGAGCGCTGAGATCCGGGGCTCCGCCGGAACTGCGAACGGGCGGTACGCAGGCCGGCCGGCGACACGCTGATTCTTGAGTGGCTGCCTCTTTGACCTTGCCCCTTCCTCGATCTAACGTCGAAGCATACAGTTCCCATTGCGTGTGTGGGGGACTCGGGGCACACTTGAGTGCACGCCTGAGGTTCCGCCTGATCAGCAAACTTTGCGGGAACCCGACGAGGAGGCAACACGTGAGTCCGAAGGGTGACGCCGGCAAGGCAGCCAGCCCGGCAGGCGCTGGTGTCCCGGCAAGTGCCCAGGGCTTGCTGTTCACGGAAGACCTCCCCGTGCTGGATGAGGATGCGGGCTATCGCGGCCCCACAGCGTGCAAGGCCGCAGGCATCACCTACCGCCAACTCGACTACTGGGCCCGCACCGGTCTCGTCGAGCCTGCCGTCCGCGGCGCGTCCGGTTCGGGTACGCAGCGGCTGTACGGGTTCCGCGACATCCTGGTCCTCAAGGTGGTCAAGCGCCTGCTCGACACCGGAGTGTCCCTCCAGCAGATCCGAACCGCCGTCGAGCACCTGCGCGAGCGGGGCGTCGAGGACCTCGCGCAGATCACCCTCATGAGCGACGGCGCCAGTGTGTACGAATGCACGTCGGCGGACGAGGTCATCGACCTCGTGCAGGGCGGCCAGGGTGTCTTCGGCATCGCCGTCGGTCGTGTCTGGCGTGAAGTGGAAGGCAGCCTCGCGGCCCTTCCGAGCGAGCATGCGCTCGACCAGGACTTCCCGGGCGACGAGCTCAGCAAGCGCCGCGCCACGCGCCGGATCAGCTAGTCACCGAGCACCACCCACCGGGGGCGGAAAGCACCAGCAGGTAGTGCTGCTCGCCGGTCCACCTGCTTCAGCTGGCCCGGTCCGTCCCGGGCCGTCGAACCGCTACGGGCGATCGACGGGGGCAGCGATCAGCGCCTCGCGCCCCGACTCCGCATCCTGCCCGAGTCCATGACGCTCTTCAGCAGTTCGTCGAAGTACCCGGACGACTGCTGCGCGGAATCGCCCGGCCAGTGGTGCACGGAGTGGGCGGCGCCCTGGATCTGCTGCCAGTTGGCCTGGTCCGGGATGGCGGGGCTCAGCAGCAGATCGCCGAACATCTGCTTCATCTCAGCCAGGCGGAACGAGTGCTCGTTCGAGGTCGAGCGGACGCGGTTCGCGACGATTCCGGCAGTCTGCAGCTCAGGGGCGAATTCGCGGCGGAAGAGCTCGAGCGCGCGCATGGTCCGCTCGGTGCCCGCGACGGAGAACAGTGCGGGCTCGGCGACCAGGAGGACCTTGTTGCTGGCGGTCCAGGCGATACGCGTCAGTCCGTTGAGCGACGGCGGACAGTCGATCAGCACGAGGCTGTACCCCTCGACGCGGGACAGGAGGGTCGCCAGCCTGCGCTGGTCGCGGCGCCCGAGGTCCGGGCGGTCGTAGATACCGGAATAGGCGGAACCGATCGCGACGTCGAGCCTGGCCGCTCCTGCGCTCGACCGCTTCGCGGCAGTCTCCGCCCAACCACTCGGAACCGTGTTGGCGGCGAGATCGCCGCGCCTCGCGTTCTTCAGCAGCCGTCCGATGTCGGTCTGACCGGATGGCCGGACCGCGAGGCCGGTGGTGGCGTCCGCGTGGGGGTCGAGGTCCACCACGAGGGTAGGGATCCCCGCTGCCAGTGCCGCCGAGGCCAACCCCATGGTCACCGACGTCTTGCCCACGCCGCCTTTGAGGCTGCTGATGCTCACTACCTGCACGTGATAAACCCATACCTATCTTCGGCCGCCGGTCGGGGCGGCTCGCATGTTGATCCCCGTCCATCATAGGGCGCCGCGGCTGACGGTCCCGGAGGGGCAGTACCGGTGCGGCCAGCTGTGCCCATGGACGCCCGGGGCCTGCCGGGTAGGATCAGTGCAGCGTGCATGACCCGACCCGCAAGGATGCAGGAGTGCGATGTTCTCGAAGATTCTGGTGGCCAACCGCGGCGAGATCGCGATCCGTGCCTTTCGGGCCGGGCATGAGGTGGGCGCGAAGACGGTCGCGGTGTTCCCGCACGAGGACCGGAACTCGATCCACCGTCAGAAGGCCGACGAGGCGTACCTGATCGGTGAGGAGGGCCATCCGGTCCGGGCGTACCTGGACATCGAGGAGATCATCCGGGTGGCCCGTGAAGCCGGCTGCGATGCGATCTATCCGGGGTACGGGTTCCTGTCGGAGAACCCCGGCCTGGCACGTGCCGCGGCGGAGGCGGGGACCACGTTCGTGGGTCCGCCGGCGGATGTGCTGGAGCTGGCCGGGAACAAGGTCAAGGCCCTGGACGCCGCCCGCGCGGCGGGGATCCCTGTGCTGGCGTCGTCGCGTCCCAGCGCCGACGTGGACGAGCTGATCGCGGCGGCGGACGAGATCGGGTTCCCCGTGTTCGCGAAGGCCGTCGCCGGTGGCGGCGGGCGTGGCATGCGGCGGGTCGATACGCGTGAGGCGTTGCCGGAGGCGCTCGAGGCCGCGATGCGCGAGGCGCAGTCGGCGTTCGGGGATCCGACGATGTTCCTGGAGCAGGCGGTCCTCCGGCCGCGTCACATCGAGGTGCAGATCCTCGCGGACGCGCAGGGCAATGTGATGCATCTGTTCGAGCGCGATTGCTCGCTGCAGCGCCGGCATCAGAAGGTCATCGAGATCGCGCCCGCGCCGAACCTCGACGAGGGCATCCGGCAGGCGCTGCACCGGGACGCGGTGAAGTTCGCGACCGCCCTGGGCTACGTGAACGCCGGAACGGTGGAGTTCCTCGTGGACACGGTCGGGGAGCGGGCGGGCCAGCACGTGTTCATCGAGATGAACCCGCGCATCCAGGTCGAGCACACGGTCACCGAGGAGGTCACCGATGTGGACCTGGTGCAGTCCCAGCTGCGCATCGCCGCCGGTGAGACGCTCGCGGACCTGGGCCTGAGCCAGGACACGGTGACACTGCGCGGTGCCGCCCTGCAGTCCAGGATCACCACGGAGGACCCCGCGAACGGGTTCCGGCCCGACGTCGGACGGATCTCCGCGTACCGGTCCGCAGGCGGCGCGGGGGTGCGCCTGGATGGCGGGACGGTGTATGCGGGGGCGGAGATCAGCCCGCACTTCGACTCGATGCTCGTGAAGCTCACCTGCAGGGGCCGGGACTACCCGGCCGCGGTCACCCGCGCCCGTCGTGCCCTGGCGGAGTTCCGGGTCCGCGGTGTCTCCACGAACATCTCCTTCCTGCAGGCGGTCCTGGACGACCCGGACTTCATCGCAGGGAATGTGGCCACCTCGTTCATCGACGAGCGCCCTGAACTGCTCACCGCCCGGGTCCCTGCCGACCGGGGTACGAAGCTGCTGACCTGGCTCGCGGACGTGACCGTCAACCAGCCCAACGGCGCACGGCCCGCGCACCTGGACCCGAGGGAGAAACTCCCGGACCTATCGGAGGACCAGCGCGACCAGCCGTTGCCCGCAGGTAGCCGACAGAAGCTCCTGGAGCTCGGTCCGGAGGGCTTCGCACGGGCGCTGCGGGAGCAGACAGCCGTGGCGGTGACGGATACGACGTTCC
Source organism: Arthrobacter sp. BC5 (assembly GCF_056680255.1). Classification (NCBI taxonomy): domain Bacteria; kingdom Bacillati; phylum Actinomycetota; class Actinomycetes; order Micrococcales; family Micrococcaceae; genus Arthrobacter; species Arthrobacter sp. BC5. The sequence goes on along the minus strand of NZ_CM155273.1, from coordinate 3,499,544 downwards.
GGGACGCCCACCAGTCACTGCTGGCAACCCGGGTGCGGACGCGTGACCTGACCGCGGCCGGTGCGGCGGTGTCGGCCCTGACGCCGGGCCTGTTCTCGGTGGAGGCGTGGGGAGGTGCCACGTACGACGTCGCCCTGCGGTTCCTGGGTGAGGATCCGTGGGAACGCCTGGACGCGCTGCGCCGCGACCTGCCGGACATCTGCCTGCAGATGCTGCTGCGTGGGCGGAACACCGTGGGCTACACCCCGTACCCGGAAGCGGTCACCGCGGCCTTCGTGCGGGAAGCGGCGGCGTCCGGGATCGACATCTTCCGGATCTTCGACGCCCTGAACGACGTGTCGCAGATGGAACCGGCCATCCGGGCGGTCAGGGACACCGGGACCGCCGTCGCCGAAGTCGCGCTCTGCTACACCGCGGACATGCTCGACCCGGCCGAGACCCTCTACACGCTGGACTACTACCTGGATCTCGCCCAGCGGATCGTGGACGCCGGCGCGCACATCCTGGCGATCAAGGACATGGCAGGGCTCCTCCGCCCCGCCGCGGCCGCGCGGCTCGTGACCGCGCTGCGGGAGCGCTTCGGCCTGCCCGTGCACCTGCACACCCACGACACCGCGGGGGGCCAGCTCGCCACGCTGCTGGCCGCGGTGGATGCCGGGGTGGATGCCGTGGATGTGGCCAGCGCACCCCTGGCCGGCACCACCAGTCAGCCCTCGGCCTCGGCCCTCGTCGCGGCCCTGGCCCACACACCCCGGGACACGGGCCTGGACCTGGGGAACGTGTGCGCGCTGGAGCCCTACTGGGAGGCCGTGCGGCGCATGTATGCCCCGTTCGAGTCCGGCCTGCCCGGACCCACGGGGCGCGTCTACCGGCACGAGATCCCCGGCGGGCAGCTCTCCAACCTCAAGCAGCAGGCCATCGCCCTGGGCCTGGGTGAGAGATTCGAAGCCATCGAGGACATGTACTCCGCGGCCGACAGGATCCTGGGCAGGCTCGTGAAGGTCACCCCGTCCTCCAAGGTGGTGGGGGATCTGGCCCTGGCCCTCGTGGGCAGGAACGCGGACCCCGCCGAGTTCCAGGAGAACCCGCAGGACTATGACATCCCGGACTCGGTCATCGGGTTCCTCAACGGGGACCTCGGGCTTCCTCCGGGCGGGTGGCCCGAACCGTTCCGCACCAAGGCACTGAAGGGCCGCGAACTCAAACCCCGCGACGTGGAGATCACCGCCGACGACGAAGCGCAGCTTGCCGGCACGTCGAAGGAACGCCGGGATGCCCTGAACCGCCTGCTGTTCGCAGGCCCGACGAGGGACTTCGCAGCCACCCGGGACACGTACGGGGACGTGTCGCTCCTGGGCACCGCGGACTACCTCTACGGGCTGCAGCCGAACACCGAGCACGTCATCGAGCTCGAGAAGGGGGTCCGGCTCATCGCGACCCTGGAGGCCGTGTCCGAACCCGACGAGAAGGGCATGCGCACCGTCATGTGCACCCTCAACGGGCAGATGAGGCCGGTGAGCGTCCGCGACAAGGCCATCACGAGCACCATCACCACCGCCGAGAAAGCAGACCCCGGCACCCCCGGACACATCCCCGCACCCTTCGCCGGATCCGTCAGCATCACCCTCGGCGAGGGGGACACCGTCACCGCCGGCGACACCGTGGCCACCATCGAAGCCATGAAGATGGAAGCCAACATCACCACGCCCATCACCGGCACCGTCCAACGCACCACCCACACCGGCGTCGCACCCGCCCAGGGAGGCGACCTCCTCCTCGTCATCGCTCCCGCGTGAGGCTGCGCCTCGCGCGAGCGGCGACAGGACGGCAGGCTAGAGTAGGGCGCTGGAGAAAGCAGGACGGCGGCTTCGCGCACCAGGGCGGAGTGGCGCGAGCGACGATGTGAGGAACCATGGCAAGCGATCCGACCGATCCTTCGGCAACCCACCCCGACGGTGTGCCGCCCGGCGGTGACCGGACGAGGACGGCCGCCACGCACGGCGTACCCATCGTCCCCGGCGTCCCGTTCCTGGCCGGACAGCTCACGGACACGCAGGCCCGTACGGACGATGCCGGTGACGGCGAGCGCGCAGCAGGGGAGGAGAGCGCAGCGGTGGCCGGCGAGGAACCGGGCCACGACCCTTCCGGGGATGCCGACAGCACCGACAGCACCGACAGCACCGACAGCACCGACAGCACCGACAGCACCGGCAGCGTGCCCGGCGGCGCGATAGCGCTGACGGGCGACGCGGCCACTGCGCCCAACGGAGTCCACCTCAACGCCTACGCGGTCCCGGTATCCGCCGTCCCGTCCGTCCTCCAGGGCCCGACCCTGACCGTCCCTGCACCGCTCACTCCTGCAGGCACGCCGACCCCCGCAGACAGCTTCGTACCGGCGGACGAGCCCGCCGCTGCGCGGGAGACGGACCCTCCGGGCTGGGTCCCGTCGACGACGGGCCCGGCATCGGCCGGCGCCTCCGCAGGTGCGCGCGAGACGCCAGTGGCAGCAGAAGCCTCGGCCCGCGCGGAGCGGGCCGGCCGGCGGGAGAAGGACCTGGGCCCGGAGCCGGCGTCGGCACTGACGGCCGACCGCCTGCTCATGGGGACCGCCAGGCCGCCGGTGGCCGGGTGGCGCCGCTGGCTCCACACGCTGACGTTCGGCCGTGTGAACCTGGGCGACTCGGACGCCGTGCGTGTCCAGCGCGCGCTGGAACACAGGATCTCCGTGCGGCTGGGCGGCAGGACGCGGTATGTCCCGGTACTCTCCCGCAAGGGTGGCGTGGGAAAGACGACCGTGACCACCCTGCTCGGCATGGCCCTCGCCGACATCCGCGAGGACCGCATCATCGCCATGGACGCGAACCCCGATCGCGGAACCCTGTCCGACCGCTCACCCGGACGAGCCGACCACACGGCGCGGCAGCTCGTGAAGAACCGCTACACCATCGACTCCTTCGCCCAACTGGCCGACTACGTGACCCGGGACGGCTCGCGGCTCCACGTGCTCGCCTCGGATACCGACCCGACGGTCGCGCAGGCCTTCGACGACTCGGACTACCGCGCCGTCACCGACCTGCTGAGCCGCTACTACTCCGTGGTGCTCACCGACTCGGGCACCGGCATGGTGCATTCGGTCATGAAGGGGACGCTCGAGAAGGCGGACTCCGTGGTGCTGGTGTCGGGCGGAAGCGTCGATGAGGCGAGGCTCGCCTCCGAGACCCTCAGCTGGCTCGAGGCACACGGACGGCAGGACCTCGTGGCCAGGGCGATCGTCGTGGTCAACCTGTCCTCCGGTCATGGCACGCAGGTCGACGTCTCGGAGATCGAGCAGCACTTCCGGTCTCGCGTGAGGACGGTCGTCCGCATCCCGTACGACCGGCACCTCGCCGAGGGCTCGCGGATCGACCTCGGCAAGCTGAGTCCGGCAACGCGACGGGCCGTGACCGAACTGGCGGCGCTCGTGGTGGATCAGCTGGCCACCTGAGCGCGGCTAGACTGCCGGGGTGACCCACTACGACCTCGCGATCATCGGCTCCGGCTCGGGCAACACGCTCATCTCACCGGAATGGGATGACCGGCAGGTCGTCCTCGTCGAGGGCGGCACCTTCGGGGGGACCTGCCTCAACGTCGGCTGCATCCCCACCAAGATGTACGTCTACCCGGCCGGGCTGGCGACCGCGGCGGCGGAGTCGTCGCGGCTCGGTGTGGACCTCTTCCTCGACGGAGTGCGCTGGCGGGACATCCGGGACAGGATCTTCACCCGGATCGATGCCATCTCCCGTGGCGGCAGGAAGTACCGGGCGGACGAACTGCGGAACGTGCGCCTGATCGAGGACTACGTCCGGCTCACGGGTGAGAGAAGTTTCGAGACGCCGTCGGGCGAGGTCGTCACGGCGGACCAGCTGGTGATCGCCACCGGTTCCCGCGCCGTCCGGCCGGAGATCCCGGGGATCTCCCTGCCCCAGGTGCACACGTCGGATACCGTCATGCGACTCGAGGACCTCCCGAAGCGCCTGCTGATCCTGGGCGGAGGATACATCGCGGCCGAGTTCGCGCACGTGTTCGGGGCCTTCGGCACCGAGGTCACCATCGCGGTGCGGTCAGGCGGCATGCTGCGCCACCTGGACGAGACCGTGTCCGAAGCGTTCACGGAGCAGGCCGCCCGCCAGTGGGACCTCCGCCTGCACACGGACGTCACCCAGATCACCGCCAACGACGACGGCAGCGTGACCGCACGCTTGAACGGCCCTGCCGGCCCGACGGACCTCGGGGTCGATGCCGTGCTCGTGGCCATCGGACGCACCCCCAACACGGACACCCTCGGCGCGGCCCAGGCCGGCCTGGACCTGCACGACGACGGCCGCCTCGCCGTGGACGGCTACCAGCGCGTCCTGCGGAACGGGGCGCCCGTCGAGGGGCTGTGGTCGCTCGGCGACGCGAGCAGCGCCTACCAGCTCAAGCACGTGGCGAACCACGAGGCGAAGATCGTCGCCCACAACCTGCTGCATCCGGAGGCACTGCGCGCGAGCGACCACCGCTTCGTACCGGCAGCGGTGTTCTCGCATCCGCAGGTCGCCGCCGTCGGCATGACGGAGGAGGAGGCACTCGCACACGCCGATGCGACGGGTGCCGCGGTCGTGACGGCCGTCCAGCACTACGGCTCGACGGCCTACGGGTGGGCCATGGAGGACACCACCGGGTTCGTGAAGATCATCGCCGAGCAGTCGACCGGGCGCATCCTCGGCGCGCACATCCTCGGTCACGAGGCGTCGCTGATCATCCAGCCGGTCATCCAGGCCATGTCCTTCGGTCTCGATGCGCAGACCATGGCCCGCGGGCAGTACTGGATCCACCCGGCACTCACCGAGGTCCTCGAGAACGCGTTGCTCAATCTGAAGACCGACTGACGGGCTTCCCGCCGCGGCACGCGGAGGGAAGCCCCGGGGTCAGACCCTGGCGGACGAGTAGATGGATTCGACGACGTCCGAGTAGTCCTTGAGCACCTGGGCGCGCTTGATCTTCAGCGACGGTGTGAGGTGACCGGTGGTCTCGGTGAAGTCGGTCGGGACGATGCGGAAGACCTTGATCGCCTCCGCCCGGGACACCGTCGTGTTGGCCGTGTCCACGAGTTCCTGGATCTCCGCGAGGATCTTCGGGTGCTCCGCCGCCTCGGCCGTGGTGGTGCCCGCGGGCAGCTGGTGCCTGTCGAGCCAGCCCGGCAGCGCCTCCTCGTCGAGGGTGATGAGCGCGGAGATGAAGGGGCGCTGGTCGCCGACCACGACGCACTGGGAGACGAGCGCGTTCGCGCGGATGGCGTCCTCGAGCATCGCGGGGATCACGTTCTTCCCGCTCGCCGTCACGATGATCTCCTTCTTGCGGCCCGTGATGCGGAGGAACCCGTCATCATCCAGTTCGCCGATGTCACCGGTGCGGAACCAGCCGTCGACGAACGCTTCGTCGGTGAGGTCCGGGCGGTTGAAGTAGCCCTTCATGACGCAGACGCCCTTCGCGAGGATCTCGCCGTCATCCGCGATCCGGACGGAGTTGCCGGGGAGCGGAGCGCCGACGGTGCCGATCTTGATGCGCTTGGGCGTGTTCACGGTGATGGGCGCCGTGGTCTCCGTCAGGCCGTAGCCCTCCAGGACCATGAGGCCGATCCCGTGGAAGAAGTGGCCGAGCCGGTCGCCGAGGGGAGCGCCGCCCGAGACCGCGTGCTGGACGCGGCCGCCCATCGCGGTGCGGATCTTGCCGTAGAGCAGCCGATCGAAGACGGCGTGCTTCACCCTGAGGGCCAGCGGGATCTTCCCCGCCTGTTCGGCCTTCGACCAGGCGATGGCGACGTCGGCCCCGGCGTGGAAGATCTTCCCCTTGCCGCCGTCCTCGGCCTTCAGCATCGAGTTGTTGTACACCTTCTCGAAGACGCGCGGCACGGCCAGGATGAAGGTCGGCTTGTAGCTCTGCAGGTCCGGGAGGAGGTTCTTGACGTCGGGCGTGTGGGCCACCGTCGCTCCGGCCGCGACGCACAGCACGGAGATGAACCGCGCGAAGACATGGGCGAGGGGGAGGAACATGATGGTCTGGGCGCCCTCGTGCGCCACTTCGGGAAGTGCGGCGGCGGCGTTCTCGGAGAGCTCGACGAAATTGCCGTGCGTCAGTTCGCATCCCTTCGGCTTTCCCGTGGTGCCGGAGGTGTAGATGATCGTCGCGATGTCGTCGAGGCCGGCGTAGGACCGTCGGTCGACGAGCATCTGCTCGTCGGTCCCCGCACCGGCGGTGCGCAGGGTATCGAGCCCGTCGCCGTCGAACTGCCAGACATGCTGCAGGGATCCGATGCCCTCCAGTGCCACGGCCTCGCGGACCACGTTCTCGTGCCGCGCCGACTCGACGAAGGCGCCGACTGCGCCGGAATCACTCAGGATCCAGGCGACCTGCGCGGGTGAGGAGGTCTCGTAGACCGGCACCGAGACGGCGCCGGCGAACCAGATGGCGAAGTCGGCAAGGGACCACTCGTAGCGGGTGCGGGCCATGATGGCGACGCGGTCCCCGGGCTGCACGCCGGAGCTGATCAGCCCCTTCGCGACGTCCTCGACCTGGCGGCGGAATTCGGTCGCGGAGATGTTCTCCCACTCGCCCGACGTCCCCTTGACGGCGAACAGCGCGGGATTCGACGGCTTGGCCGCCTGCCGGATGACGAGGTCCGCCGTATTGCTCCTGCGGGGGACGTCCACGAGGACGGGAACGCTGATGTCGCGCACGATAGCTCCTTTGATATCACCTTGACCCTGGGGTCGTTTCAGCCTATAGCTTTACCTGCTCAAATTACCGTCCAGTAATGTACAAGTCTGTAACGGCGGCGCCGGCGCGCTGATCCACGACCGGGAGAGGACCCCATGCCGATCATGCCCGATGCGGCGGGACCCCACGTCCGCCGACACCGCACCGAAGCAGGTCCGGCGTGGCGTGGCGACGGACGCCTGACCGCGCGGGCGGCGCGCAGCACCTTCCCCAATCCCGCGCGCCGCGGACTCTCCGTGGGTGTCGACATCGGCGGCACGAAGGTCGCGGCGGGCGTGGTCGATGTGCACGGGAGGATCCTGGCGGAAGCACGCCGGGCGACACCGGGCCAGGACGCCCGGGCCGTCGAGTCGGTCATCACCGAACTGGTGCGGGAACTCTCGCGGGAATACCGGATCCGCTCGGTCGGTATCGGGGCGGCGGGATGGATGGACCTGTCGAACAGCACCGTGCTGTTCAGCCCGCACCTCGCGTGGCGCAACGAGCCCCTGAGGAGGAACCTCGAGAAGCTGCTCCGCCGTCGGGTGACGGTGGTGAACGACGCCGATGCCGCCGCCTGGGCCGAGTGGCGGTTCGGTGCGGGCCGGGGGGAGCCGCGCCTGGTCTGCGTCACGCTCGGTACCGGGATCGGCGGGGCCATGATCATGGGCGGTCGGGTCGAACGCGGTCGGCACGGGGTCGCCGGGGAGTTCGGCCACCAGATCATCGTGCCCCAGGGTCATCGCTGTGAATGCGGCAACCGCGGCTGCTGGGAGCAGTACGCCTCCGGCAACGCACTGGGACGTGAGGCACGCGAACTGGCGGCGGCGAACTCCCCGGTGGCGCAGGCGATCATCGACGCCGCGCCTGCCGATGGCTCGGCGATCACGGGTGCGCTCGTCACCCGCCTCGCGATGGAAGGGGATCCCGCGTCCCAGGAACTCGTCGACGACGTCGGGCAGTGGCTGGGGCTGGGCCTGGCCAATCTGGCCGCTGCCCTCGATCCGGGGACGTTCGTCATCGGCGGAGGGCTCAGCACCGCCGGTGAGCTCCTGCTGGACCCGGCGCGGCGGGCCTTCGGCCGCAACCTGACCGGTCGGGGCTTCCGGCCGGCGGCGCGCATCGAGCGGGCCGCCCTGGGACCCGAAGCGGGCCTGATCGGGGCGGCAGACCTGTCCCGCATGCTCTCGCGCAGCGGAACCTGACCGCGCGGCGGCGCCCCGCGTCGGGTCAGACCTCCGCGCCGTCGTCCCCGATGTCCCGGTGCTTGGGCAGCTTGGTGACGAGGTAGCCGGCTCCCGCGAGGAACAGTGCGAGGACGCCGAGGGTCGCGGCCAGGGGGGCGTCCTGCCAGAACATCGCGAACAGCAGGAGCAGGATGGGACCGCCCGCCGCACCGACCCACGCGAGCACGGTCAGCGGATCGCCCGAGCCGAGGGGCGGAGGCTCCTCCGGGGTGAACCCGCCGTCGTCGTCCGGATCCTCGAAGGCCTCGTAGTCACGCGGGCCTGCCGACGTACCGGGCTGGTTCCGGAAGACGGCATCGACCCGCTCGCGGTCGGTCAGGCCGTCCCCGTCCGCGTCTGGTCTCGTTCGCGCGTCGTCGTCGTCGTCCGTCCTGCGGACCGCTGAGGTGCCCTGGTGCGGAGGAACCGGCCGGGCGGGCGTGGCACCGGACCGGCGCTGGGGCGCGTCGGGGGAGTCGGGATCCGCGGAGGGACCCTCGAGCCGCGCCACGAGGTCCAGCCAGACGGCGTCATCCGTGGATTCGTTCGGTTCCTGACCTCGGGGGCCCATAGTTTGCTACCTGCTGTCGCGTGGTGCGGCCTGGGTTCGGAGGGTCTCCGCCCGGCATCCTGGAAATCAGAGGGCGTGCTGGTTCAATCGTGGACACCGTGCGCCGCTACGTCAACCGGTCCCCAGCGTGTCGGTACCGCTCGACGTGCTCCCGGCGGCTCCCGTGCCATCCCGTCAGGGTGCGAAGCCCCGGCTTCCGCCGGAGGCCCGGCCCGCAGGGTCCTCGCATCGGGCGTCCTGGGCGACCACGCCCCTAGAGTAGGCTTCCAATGAAAAAGCGGGCGGCATGCCGAATGCCGAACCGTCCATGCAGGGAGGCTGGCAGCGTGTTCTATTGGGTGATGAAGCGGATCATCGTCGGTCCGATCCTCAATCTCCTCTTCCGGCCGTGGGTCAAGGGCCTCGACAACATCCCCTCCTCGGGCCCGGCGGTGATCGTCAGCAACCACCTGTCCTTCTCCGACTCCATCTTCCTGCCGATCGTCGTCCCCCGTCCCGTCGTCTTCCTCGCCAAGTCCGAGTACTTCACGGGGAAGGGCGTCAAGGGCAGGTTGACCGCCCTCTTCTTCCGGCTGTCGAACCAGCTGCCGATGGACCGCTCGGGCGGTGCGGCGTCGTCCTCCTCCCTCACGGCGGGCATGGACATCCTCAACGGCGGAGGTGTCCTCGGCATCTACCCCGAAGGTACCCGCAGCCCCGACGGGCGCCTCTACCGAGGCAAGACCGGAGTGGCGAAGCTGGTCCTCGCCACCGGTGTCCCGGTGATCCCCGTGGCCATGATCGGCACGGACAAGGTGCAGCCCATCGGCCGGCGCATCCCCAACATCCGCCGGGTCGGGATCATCATCGGCGAACCCCTCGACTTCTCCCGCTACGAGGGGCTCGAGGAGGACCGCTTCGTCCAGCGGTCCGTCACCGACGAGATCATGTACGAGCTGATGCGGCTGTCCGGTCAGGAGTACGTCGACGCCTACGCGAGCACGGTCAAGGAGCGCCTCGCCGCCGAGAAGGCTGCAGGGCGAAAGGCTCCGAAGCCCGGTGCCGACACCCGCAGGGCCGCGGTCAGGATCTCGAACGACGCCGGGACACCGGCTCCCGGCACCATCACCGAGATCGGCCGGCCCGCCGACACGCGTCCGTCCGCCGGCGACGGGAAGGGCGACGGCGGAGCAGCCGCACGCCCGGAGGCTGGCTAGGCCGACGAGGTCGACCCGTCCGGCTGCAGGACACCCGTCCTTTCTGTGTGACACCGCGCTAAGGGGCGATGACGGGCCGAATCGGGGCCCCGACGCCCAGCCGGTAGAATTCAGCTGTGACTGATTCACTAGCTCCCGTCCTCCCGCGTATCGCGGAATCCGCCTCATCCACCACCGCCGGCCTCGACGCCTGGCGCTCGATGACCGCGGTGCAGCAGCCCTCGTGGCAGGATCCCGGAGTCTATTCGGCGTCGGTCAAGGAGCTCTCGAGCCTTCCGCCACTGGTGTTCGCCGGTGAGGTGGATGTGCTGCGGGAGCGCCTCGCGGCCGCTGCGCAGGGCAAGGCGTTCCTCCTGCAGGGCGGCGACTGCGCGGAGACCTTCGACGGCGCGACGGCCGACAAGATCAGCGCCCGCGTCCGCACCATCCTCCAGATGGCCGTCGTCCTGACGTACGGCGCTTCCCTGCCCGTCATCAAGATGGGACGGATGGCCGGCCAGTTCGCCAAGCCGCGCTCGTCCAATGACGAGACGCGCGACGGCGTCACCCTCCCCGCGTACCGGGGCGACATGGTCAACGGCTACGACTTCACGCCGGAGAGCCGCGGGCACGATGCGTCGCGGATGGTGAAGGCGTACCACACCTCCGCCTCGACCCTGAACCTCATCAGGGCCTTCACCCAGGGCGGATTCGCCGACCTGCGGCTGGTCCACCACTGGAACAAGGGATTCATGGCGAATCCCGCCCACTCCCGCTACGAATCGCTCGCCCGGGAGATCGACCGCGCGGTGCGCTTCATGGATGCGTGCGGCGCGGACTTCGAGGCACTCAAGCGCGTGGAGTTCTTCGCGAGTCACGAGGCCCTGCTCCTCGACTACGAACGCGCGCTGACCCGCATCGACTCGCGGACCTCCCTCCCCTACGACACCTCCGCCCACTTCCTGTGGATCGGGGAGCGGACCCGCGACATCGACGGCGCGCACGTGGATTTCCTGTCACGCGTGAGGAACCCGATCGGCGTGAAGCTCGGACCCTCCACGTCGGGGGACGATGCGCTCGCGCTCATCGACAAGCTCGATCCGAACCGTGAACCGGGCCGGCTCACGTTCATCACGCGCATGGGTGCGCAGAACATCCGCGAGAAGCTGCCGAAACTCGTCGAGCGCGTGACCGGCTCCGGCGCGCAGGTGCTCTGGGTGACGGACCCGATGCACGGCAACACGGTGACGTCGCCCAACGGCTACAAGACCCGCAACTTCGACGACGTCATCGACGAGGTCCGCGGCTTCTTCGAGGTGCACAACTCCCTGGGCACGTTCCCGGGCGGCCTGCACGTCGAGATGACCGGTGACGACGTCGCCGAGTGCCTGGGGGGCGCCGACCCGATCGACCAGGACGCCTTCCTGGAACGCTACGAGTCGGTCTGCGACCCGCGCCTGAACCACATGCAGTCGCTCGAGATGGCGTTCCTCGTCGCCGGGGCCCTCTCGAAGAGCTGACGGACCGGTTCTGTCCCTGACGTCGCAGACGTCAGGGACAGTCCGACGGAGAGAAGGCGGTCACCCCGGGGTGACCGCCTTCTCCCCGTCGTGGCACCGTGCGCCTGCTCGCCTACGTGACGGTGATGCGGATGGTGGACCCCTCGGGTTGCTCACCCGAGGGGCTCTGCCCGGCCACCAGTCCGAGGACCGGGCTGCCGAAGGTGTAGTCGACCCGCACGACGAACCCGGCCGCCTCGAGCGTGGCGATGGCGCGCTCCTCGGACAGGGAGAAGACATTGGGGACCTTCACGATGCGCGGGCCCTGGGACAGTGTGAGCGTCACCGGCGACCCGCGCTGCGCCTCGGCACCCGACGGGCTCTGCTCCAGGACAGCGCCGGCGGGCACGGACGGGCTGTACTCACGCACCTCGCCCACCACGGCCTCGAGCCCGGCCTGCTCGATGGCCGCGACGGCATCCTCCTCGGGAAGCCCCGTGACATCCGGGACGGCGACCGGCGCCGGCCCGAGCGACACCACGAGATCCACGGCGGATCGACCGCGGCGTTCGGCACCCGCCTCCGGGGCCTGCCGGAGCACCTCTCCGGCTGCCACCGATTCGTCGTACTCCTCGTCCAGGCTGCCGACGGTGAGCCCGGCGGCGCCGAGCTCCGCGGCCGCCTCCACCTGCGTCCTGCCGAGCAGATCGGGAACGGTGAAGAGTTCAGGCCCCCGGGAGACGAGCAGCTCGACGCGTTCGAAGCGCCTCACCTCGGAAGCGGCGGCTGGATCCGTGCGGATGACCAGCCCTGCCAGGACGTCCTCGTCGAACACCTCCTCCGTCGACAGCGACCCCAGCCCTTCCTCGTCCAGGACGGCACGCGCCTCCGCCAGAGGGACGTTCGACACATCCGGGAGTGATACGACGCCCGCCGGTCCTGCGCCGAAGAACCAGGCTGTACCGGCCACCAAGCCCGCGAGCAGGATCAGCAGGACCACGAGGAGTCGGGCGGACCGGCGGGCCGTGCGGCCCTGGAGCGTCTTCTGCGGGCGCTGTGCCTGGCGGGCGAGCTGCCGCTTCGACAGCGGGCGCCCGGCGGGCCGCGCGGCCGTCGCCCCGGTAGGCGGCGGGCCCGACGTCGGGCTCGACGGTTGTGCGCCGATCACCCTCGTCGCATTCCGGTCCCTGCCGAGGACGCTCGTCGGGTTCTCCCCCTGCCGGACACCCGGCAGCACTTCCGTCCATCCCGCGCGGTCGGCGGGAGAGTCGCCGTCGTCCAGGCGTGGGGGCCAGGCCAGCGCCTCGGTCCGTGCGTCCTCCAGGAGGTGGCGCGGAACGACGGCGGCGGTGAGCTGGTCCTGTTCGCCGATCGGATCGGAGGCGTCCTCCGGCGCGAAATCCAGCTCGTCGTCGCTCAGGGTGGTGCGGATGTGCCGAAGCTCGCCGAGGAGGGCGGAGCCGTCGACCGGCCGCTCCTCGGGGTCCCTCGAGGTGCACCACCGGACCAGCTCGTCGATGTCCACTGCCAGGCCGGGCAGGAGGGCGGAGGGCGCCGGGACATCCGACTGCGCGTGCTGGACCGCCACCTGGATGGGAGTCTGCCCCGTGAAGGGCTGCTCTCCGGTGAGGAGTTCGAAGAGCATGACGCCGGTCGAGTAGATGTCGCTCTGCGCTTCCGCGGGCCTGCCCAGCACCAGTTCGGGGGAGAGGTAGGCGACGGTGCCCACGAGGGTGGCGGTCCCGGTAGTGGCCGAAACAGCACGCGCGAGGCCGAAATCGGCGATCTTGACGTGACCGGCGTCGGACAGCAGGACGTTCTCGGGTTTGACGTCCCGATGGATCAGTCCGGCCTCGTGCGCCGCGGCGAGGCCCTCGACGACGGAGTCCAGCAGCGCCAGTGCATGGCGAGGCGTGAGGCGACCGTGCTCGCGCAGGACATCCCGGAGGGTGCGGCCGGGAACGTACTCCATGACGAGGTAGGCGACGGGCTGCCCGTCGATCTCGTCGACACCCTGGTCGAGCACCCCGACCACGTGCGGGTGGGACAGCCGGGCGGCGGCCTTCGCTTCCTGCTCGAACCGGTCGATGAACCCGGGTTCCTCGGCGAGGTGCGGGTAGAGGACCTTGAGGGCAACACGGCGGTCCAGCCGGTTGTCCGTGGCCAGGTAGACGGTCGACATGCCCCCGCGCGCCAGCCGTGAATGGACGACGTACCGACCGTCGACAGTCGCGCCCTCGAGAGGGTCCTTCCGTTGCTGGTGCACCATCCGATAGTAAACGGGCACAGCAGGAGGGGACGGGACCACCACGCGATCCCGTCCCCTCCATCGCTCCGGCCCGGGCCGGGAGCTGACTACCGGAAGCTGTTCTGGTGGGCCTTGATGCCCGCGACGTAGCGCTTCGTGTCCTCGAACATGCCGCGGTTCTGGACCGAGTACTGCCCCTGGTAGTAGGAGGCGATGGCGATGTCCATCGACGGGCTGGTGCGCACCAGGGAGCGGATGATGGCGATGCCCGCCGTCGCGTTGTCGTGCGGATCCAGCAGGTTGAGCTTGCGGCCCACGAGAGTGCTCGCCCACTCGCCGGACGAGGGGATGACCTGCATGGTCCCGATGGCGTTCGCGGGGGAGACAGCGCGCTGGTTGAAGCTGGACTCCTGGAAGGCGAAGGCGAGTGCCAGGCTCGGGTCGACCCCCATGGAGCGTGCGGTGTCCGCGACGATCTGCTTCATCTCCGCCGTCGAGGGCGCGGGCATCGAGTTCAGCAGCGCCTTGTTGGCATTGGCATTGGCTACTACGCCCTGCGGGTAGGTGTAGCCGAGGAACGTCGAGGGCACGAGATTGGTCGGCGCCGGCGCCGAAGTCGGCGCGGGTGCAGAACCCTTGGCGGGGATCGAGAGCTGCTGGCCGGGGCGGATGATCGACGTCATCGAGAGGTTGTTCGCCTTGAGGAGTGCATCGAGCGCGACGCCGTTCCGGGAGGCGATGGCGCCGAGCGTATCGCCGGACTTCACCGTGTAGGAGGCGGGGGCCGGCGCGGGCGCGGGTGCCGCCTCCGGTGCCTTCGGCGTCGCCTGCGGAGTCACGCCTGCCGTCAGCGTGAGCGTCTGGCCGGGGCGGATGATCGACGTCATCGAGAGGTTGTTCGCCTTGAGGAGTGCATCGAGCCCGATGCCGTTCCGGGAGGCGATGGCCCCGAGCGTGTCACCTGACTTGACCGTGTAGCTGGCGGCGGCCGGAGCAGGAGCGGGTGCGGGAGCGGGTGCGGGGCTGCCCGGAGCTGGAGCAGGCGCGTTGCCGCCGAGATTCAGCTTCTGGCCGGGGTAGATGATGGAGTTCATCGAGAGGCTGTTGGCCGTCAGGACGCTCTGCAGGCTGACGCCGTTGCGGGCGGCGATCGCCCCGAGGGTGTCACCGGGCTTGACGACGTAGGTCGACCCGGAAGTCTGGGAGGCAGGGGCCGGAGCGGCAGGGGCCGGCGCTGCCGCCGGTGCGGTGCTCCCGGTCAGTTTGAGCTTCTGGCCCGGGTAGATGATGGTCCGCGCGTCCAGGCGGTTGAGCGTGAGAACGGCGTCCGTGGACAACCCGAAGCGCTTCGCGATCGCGCCGACCGTGTCGCCCGGCTTGATCGTGTACTCGCTCGGAGTGGTCTCGGTGCCGACCGTGATCTTCTGCGCGGGTACCTGGACGGCGACGAGCGCGGCGGGCACGACTGCTCGTGGGGGAATCGGTGTCGCTGTCCCTCCGAGATGCCGGGCGGCGGGAGCCTGCGGGGCTGGTGCCGCCGTCGCCGGCTGGGCGAGGGCGACGGAAGAGAGAATCACCGCGGGCAGGGCGGCGGTGGTTACGGCGACGTTCAGGCGGCGGCTGGTGCCGGCGGCCTTCCTGCGGGTGCCGTTCAGCGGTGCATTCGATCGCTGGGCAGTCATGTTTCGTTCCTCGTCTGTTGGCGGCTGAGTCCGCGCGGACGCACGTGCCCGGCAGGGGAGTCCGGCCGGCTGCGTGCAAGTACTGGTAATGCTGTTGCTAGTGTTACTTGTGTGACTCCTGTGAATTTACACGAAAAAGGGAGTAGCACAAGAGGCGCCGAAAGCCCGTGAACCGGCACTCCTGCGTGTCGCGCTCCGGCCGGGCCACGTCGCGGCCGATCCGCCCGCCGGGCACCGTCCCCCGTGCGCCGAGCGAAGTGGAGTTGGGTGCCGGAGCATGGCACCCTTGGACGGTGACTGAACTAGAACACCTCGTACCTGCCTGGCTGAACCTTCCGCAGGTAGCAGAAGCCCTCGATCTGCCGATCACGCGAGTGCACTCGCTCATCAGCGATCGATCCCTCGTCAGTGTCCGGATCGGGGAGCGCAACATCCGCAGCGTGCCCGCCGACTTCCTGGTCGACGGCGCCGTCCTCGACAGCCTGCGCGGCACCGTGGTGGTGCTGTCGGATTCCGGGTACGGCGACGAGGACATCATCAGCTGGCTCTACACCGAGGACGAGACCCTCCCCGGGCGTCCGATCGACGCGTTACGTGAGGGACGGAAGACCGAGATCCGGCGTCGAGCCCAGGCAGCCGCCTGGTAGCAGGCGCCCGACGCGGGGCCCGAGCGGCGCGGCATACGTGTCCGCGGCCTCACGCACTCCGCGTGACGGCCGCTTCCGCGAGCAGGCGGAGCGCGCGCTGGGAGACGGGGTCGATCGGGAGCCCTTCCAGCGCCGTGAAGGCTTCCTCGGACTTCTCCGCAATGAGCTGTTCGGTGTGTTCGAGGGCGCCGCTGCCGACGATCAGGCGGCGCAGGGTCGCGACCGCCGTGTCGTCCAGGGCGATGTCGCCGAGCATCGCGTTGATCGTGGCCCGCGTGTCGTCACCGCTCGCCCTCAGCGAGCGTGCGATGAGAAACGTGCGTTTGCCCTCGCGGAGGTCGTCTCCCGCGGGCTTGCCCGTCACCTCCGGGTCCCCGAAGACGCCCAGGACGTCGTCGCGCAGCTGGAACGCCTCACCCAGTGGCAGCGCGAAGGCCGAATAGGCCGACAGGAGATCCTCGTCCGCTCCGGCCAGAGCGCCGCCGAGCATGAGCGGACGCTCCATGGAGTACTTCGCCGACTTGAACCGCAGGATGTTGAGCGCACGCTCCTCCGCGATCTCGGGCGTCTGGTCCGGTCCGACAGCCTCCTCCAGGAGATCGAGGTACTGGCCGGCCATGACTTCGGTGCGCATGCGGTCGAAGATCACGCGGGCTCCGGCTCCCGGCGTATCGGAGCAGGATGCCGTGAAGAGCTCCTCGCTGAAGGCGAGGCAGAGATCCCCTGCAAGGATCGCAGCCGCCACGCCGAAGCGCTCCGGATCGAGGTGCCAGCCGGCCTCCGAGTGCCGGGTGCTGAACTGCCGGTGGACGCTGGGACGCCCGCGCCGCGTGTCGGACCGGTCGATGATGTCGTCATGGATCAGGGCCGCTGCCTGGAAGAACTCGAGTGCGGTCCCGGCGATGACGGGAGCGGTTGCGCCGGCCGGTCCTCCAGCTGCACGCCAGCCCCAGTAGCACAGGAGCGCCCGCATCCGCTTCCCGCCACTCGTCAGGGCCGAGATGCTCGAGATGAGCGGAAGGGACTCTTCCGAGATCTCTGCCAGGACGTTCCGCTGCTCGGTGAGGAACTCCTCGATGGTCCGGGTGAGGGAGGACCGGAAGCGGTCCTGCTCCGCGGAGACGGCATCGGGAACGTGGCCGCCCCGGTCAGGGGTGGCGGGTGCGGACAGCATGGATCTCCCGGGCAGCTCGGCTGGACGTGGTGCTCCCACTCTAGTGGGCGGTCCGACGGCGCCGACCGTAGCCGCCGACCGTAGCCGCCGACCGTAGCCTGGGCCCCGGGAGCAGGGGCATGCGTCAGCACGGGCCGGACGGCGGGGTGTCGGTGGCACTGCGTACGATATGGGCGTGGTGAAGGACCGGGAGCAGGGGATGATCGAGCACGCCGAGTGCCACATCCTCCACATCGACATGGATGCCTTCTTCGTCTCCGTCGAGCTCCTCGACCATCCCCATCTGCACGGTGTGCCGGTCGTCGTGGGTTCCCCGACGGGACGGTCCGTGGTGCTGTCCGCCTCCTACGAGGCCCGGCGGTTCGGTGTGCGCTCGGCCATGCCGATGTCGGTCGCGATGCGCCAGTGCCCGACGGCGATCATCCTGCCACCCCACCACGGCCGCTACTCGGAGGTCTCGGCCCAGGTGATGCGGATCTTCCGGTCGGTCACGCCGGAGGTCGAGCAGTTGAGTGTGGACGAAGCCTTCCTCGATATCGCCGGGTCGATCCGCAGACTGGGCAGCCCGCGCGACATCGGCGAGCAGGTGCGTGCCGAGATCCGCTCGACCCTCGGCATCACCGCGAGCGTAGGAGCCGCGACCACGAAGTTCGTCGCGAAGATCGCCTCGACGAGGGCGAAACCCGACGGCCTGCTGCTCATCCCCGGGGACCAGACGGTCGCCTACCTCCACACACTGCCGGTGTCCGCCCTGTGGGGAGTGGGCTCGAAGACGCAGGAAGTACTTGCGAGGATCGGCATCCGTTCCGTCGAGGATGTCGCCCATACGCCCCTCAGCACTCTCAAGCGCCTGCTCGGCGCCTCCGGTGAGCACGTGCACCACCTGGCGTGGGGGCGGGATCCACGGCGAGTGGTGGTCTCCCGCCCCGAGAAGAGCATCGGTGCGGAGGAGACCTTCTCCTCCGACATCGACGACTCCGAGATCCTGCGCCGCGAACTCCTTCGACTCGCCCACCGGACGGCCGCGCGGCTGCGGGCCTCCGGCCACCGCGCAGGCGGGATCGCGCTCAAGCTGCGCTATGCGGACTTCTCCACGCTCACCCGGTCGAAGAAGCTCGACGCGCCGGTGGACAGCGCCAACGCGCTCTACGGGGCGGCGACAGCGCTCCTGGACGCCCTGGGGGATCGCCCCATGGCGGTCCGGCTGATCGGCCTGCGTGCGGATTCCCTCGAGACGGGCGGGGACGGGTCGACGCAGCTGACGATCGACCGGAGGGACGACAACTGGCGGATCGCGGAACGGGCACTGGACGACGTGAACCGGAAGTTCGGACAGGCCGGCGTGGTGCCGGCCGGCCTGCTCTCCTCGAAGGGAAGGGCGGGCGCGGTCGGCGGGTCCCGTGAGGGCCCGGGCGGGCGGCGGGCGGAGGCCGGCGGGGCCGGTCCTCGCTCCTCCCGGCAGGGGCCTCCTGGGCGCTTCCCGGATGCGGATGCCGGGGACCCCTGAAATCCGTGCCGGCGAGCGGCTGAGGGGGTGGCTATCATCCCTCGGAGGCGCGTATCAACGCCGCATTGTGACTTTGCACCCACCAGGTAGCAAACTAGTCTTTAAGCAGGTGGTCCAGCTGCCGCCCAGTACGCACGTCAGTCGCCCGGAGCCCGTGGTCCGGGACCCCTCCGCCGGGAACCTGGCCGGCGTTCGGGACGTTGGCTGGATGGAGGAACGTTGGTACCCACATCAAGGAGGCGGTCATGGCACTCTCGGAACACGAGCAGAGGTTGCTTGATCAGCTTGAACAGCAGTTGCACGCCGACGATCCCAAGTTCGCGCACTCGATGGCTTCGGACACCCGTAAGTCGATGTCGACCAGGCGCCTGGTCATCGGGTCGCTCATCACGATCGCCGGAATCCTCGTCCTGCTCGCAGGCATCGTTTATCAGAACATCTTCATCGGGGTCGCGGGCTTCCTGATCATGGGTGGTGGCGTCTACTTCGCCACCTCGAAGTCCCGGCAGGTCGAGGCCGGCCCGGCGGCCGGCGGTCCCTCGAAGGCCCCGACGGGTGGCAAGAGCGGATTCATGTCCAGCCTGGAGGACAAGTGGGACGAACGGAAGCGCGACCAGTCCTAGGCTCGATGCGCCGGCACAGGGACTCATCCCCTGGCACGTAAACGGAGAAGAACCCGCCACGGCGGGTTCTTCTCCGTTTAACGCCCTTGTCCCCGTCCTGACCGATCGGCCTGCTGCGCGGCCGGCTCGTCCAGCTCCCTCCACTTCGCTCCCCGGCAGCCGCAGGTCCGTCGCACCGCGCCGTTACCGGACCGGACATCCCGGAAAGGGGCCCGGAAGGGGGCGCGCCACGGCCCGGGTACGTTGACGGTGGGGACTTGTGGAGTAAAGTGGGGAATATAAGAGCAAGGCAGCAACGGGCTGGGCTTGGCGGACTCGGAACAGGCGGTCAGGGATGTTCCTCGGAACTCACACCCCCCGCCTGGACGAGAAGGGCAGGCTCATTCTCCCCGCCAAGTTCCGGGAGGAACTGAGCGAGGGGCTGGTCCTCACGAGGGGCCAGGAGCGCTGCATCTACGTGTTCAGCATGAGTGAGTTCGAAAGGGTTCACGAACAGATGCGGGCGGCGCCGATCTCGTCACGCCAGGCGAGGGACTACAACCGCATCTTCCTGTCAGGGGCCTCGGACGAGGTGCCCGACAAGCAGGGCAGGATCACCATCCCGCCGGCACTCAGGACGTACGCGGGACTGGACCGGGACCTCGCGGTCATCGGAGCCGGAAGCCGCGCGGAGATCTGGGATGCCGGGGCATGGGAGTCCTACCTGACGGAGAAGGAGACAGCGTTCTCCGAGACGGACGAGGATGCCTTCCCGGGCATCATCTGACAGCACAGCAGGACCAGCAGGACAAGAGCGCAGCAACGACGCGGGTGGGAACGTCTCCTTGGATGAGATCTCCAGCCGCCGGACAGGTCATCCACCTGGCTCCACTTCCCCGGAGCCAGGCGACGATCCGCCGGCCGGATGGGGGTCTGATTCAAGAAGGCGCACAGTCCTCCATGCAGCCTGCAGAACACCGAGACGACGTATGACGAACTGCAGGGAGGAGAGGGTGCATGCGCGGTGACCGGCCGACGGGCGAGCGACACATTCCCGTCCTCCGAGATCGGTGCGTCTCCCTCCTCGCGCCGGCCGTCGCCGCAGCCGAGGCCGCTGGACGCCGCGCCGTCGTCCTGGACGCGACGCTCGGCATGGGCGGACACTCCGAGAGCATGCTGGAACGCTTCCCCGATGCCCACCTCGTGGGGATCGACCGCGACACCGAGGCCCTCCAGCTGGCAGGGGAGCGCCTTGCTCCCTTCGCCGGCCGCACCGACCTCGTCCATGCCGTGTACGACGAGCTGCCCGAGGTGCTGGAAGACCTGGGCATCGACGGTGTCGACGGCGTCCTCTTCGACCTCGGTGTCTCATCGCTGCAGCTCGACGAGCGCGACCGCGGCTTCGCGTATTCCTTCGATGCGCCGCTCGACATGCGCATGGACACGAGCAGGGGCATCACCGCTGCCGAAGTGGTCAACACCTATGCCGCGGAGGACCTGCTGCGCATCATCCGTACGTGGGGCGAGGAGAAGTTCGCCGGCCGGATCGCGACGGCGATCGTGCAGGCGCGCCGGACCGAGCCCTTCCGCACCACGGCCCAGCTCGTCGAGGTCATCCGAGGGGTCGTGCCGGCTGCGGCAGCGCGAACCGGGGGACACCCCGCCAAGCGGACGTTCCAGGCGCTGCGGATCGAGGTCAACGAGGAACTGACCGTCCTCGAGCGAGCCGTACCGGCTGCCGTCGACGCGATCCGCGTCGGTGGCCGGGTCGTCGCGATGTCCTACCACTCCCTCGAGGACCGCATCGTGAAGAGCGCCTTCACCGCAGGAACGAAGTCCTCGGCGCCCGTCGGGTTCCCTGTGGAACTCGAGGAGCACAAGGCGTACCTCCGTTCGTTGACGCGCGGCACCGAAGCGCCCACGCCGGCGGAGATCGAAGAGAACCCACGCGCTGCCTCCGCCAAGCTGAGGGCAGTGGAGCGAATCACGGCACGACCCGTCGACAGGAAAACCAGATGAGCCAGGCATTGACTGTTGAGAAGCGACACGGCGCTGTCGCCTTCGCGGGGAACGGCGCCCTCGCCGTCTCCCACGAACGGCTGGCGGGAGCCTCCACCGGCGCGGTGCGGGAGACGGTGCAGAGGCCCCGTACGCCGCTGTCGGTCGTTCCTGCCCGGCCCACGCGCCGGCGCGTGCCGTTCGCGGTCTTCAGCCTCCTCGTGCTGGGGGCCGCCCTGGCCGCCGTCCTCATGCTGAACATCTCCGTGTCCGGCACCCAGTACGAACTGGTGCAGCTCCGGAACCAGCAGGTCGCCCTGAGCCAGCAGAACGAGGCTCTCGTCCTCGAGATCGAGGGGAAGGAAGCCCCGCAGAACCTCGCGGCGTCCGCCACGAAACTCGGCATGGTCTCCTCCCCGACCTTCGGGACCATTGAGCTAGGTTCGAAGAAGGTGACGGGCACCCCGGAGCCTGCGAAGGAAGGCCCGAAGCCCGAGGTCCTGATCTCCGCGCCCCACCTCGCCACCGGGCAGCCGGGTGCGGTGGCAGCGGAGGCGCCTGCGGAAGCGGGCGTCGAGGGCGACGGTGTCGCAGCGGAGAGCGCGGCCGCGGAGGCGGACAGCTCGGCGTCGGGAACGATCCCCGGCCCCGAGCAGGTCGGGTCCGACCGGTAGCAGGCGACACGCCCGTCGTCCCGCTATCCGCAGCACCCTTTGATCGACAAGGATTCCTCCGTGACCCCTGCACGCACCGGCAGCCCCGACAGCCTCCGTCTGGCCCTCGGATCGACCCGGCTCCGCGTGGGGCTGGCCTTCGTCCTGGTCCTGCTGACGGTCCTGGGCCTCCGCCTGTTCCAGCTCCAGGCACTCGACCTCGACGGGATGGCTCAGGCCGGGCTGTCCAAACGGCTGACAAGCACCGCGGTACAGCCGATCCGCGGTTCGATCGTCGACATGAACGGCAAGTACTTCGCGCGGAGCGTCGAACGCTACGACATCGTGGTCGACCAGCGGCTGAGCGCCGTCGAGGAGTTCGACCGCACGGCGGTCGGCTCGGACGAACGCGAGACGGACATCCCCATCGATCAGGGATTCGACGAACTCTCGGCGGTCCTCGGGATTGACGCGGAGACCCTGAAGGCGTCCATCATGGGGGACAAGAGCTTCAACTACGTGGCGCAGTCGGTGACGCCCGAGGTCAAGGACCGTGCCCTCGCCGTCGGCATCCCCGGTGTCTACGCCGACATGACGAGCGTCCGTACCTACCCGGCGGGGCCGGTCGCCGGATCGATCATCGGCTACGTGGGGACCGACGGCGCCGCGCGGTCGGGGCTCGAGGTGTCCCTGGACGACCAGCTGACGGGCGAGGCCGGAAGCCGGACCTTCGAGATCGGTGGGGACGGCATCCGCATCCCGTACGCGACGAACGAGGACGTCCCGGCAGTGGACGGGCAGAGCGTACGGCTGACCATCGACCAGGACCTGCAGTGGTTCGCCCAGCAGACCATCGCCTCCCAGGTGAAGGACTACGACGCGGAGTGGGGCAACATCGTCGTCGTCGAGGCGAAGACCGGTGCGGTCCGCGCGATGGCTGAGTCGACCACCCTCGACCCCAACGACCCCGAGGCGACACCGGGGGACAAGCGCAGCCCGAACTCCGTCAGCGCGTCCTTCGAGCCGGGTTCGACGACGAAGGTCGTCACAATGGCCGCGGCACTCGAGAAAGGACTGATCGAACCGACCTCGAAGTTCGTCCTCGAGAACCGGTACACGGTGGGGAACCAGACCTTCAAGGATTCGTCCGAGCACGAGACCGAGAAGCGGACCGCCGCCGGCATCCTCGCGAAGTCCATGAACACCGGCACCGTGCAGATCGGCGAGAAGCTCACCAAGCAGGAACGCTACGACTGGCTGAAGAAGTTCGGGATCGGCGAGCCGCTCGGAACAGGTCTCGGCGAGGAGAACCAGGGCCTGCTGACGACGCCGGACAACTGGGACGACCGCCAGCAGTACACCGTCCTGTTCGGGCAGGGCCTGACCCAGACGGCACTGCACACGGCGATGGTGTACCAGACCATCGCCAACGACGGCGTGCGCCTCACGCCACGCCTCATCGACGCCTACATCGATCCGGACGGCACGGAGCACGAGGTGCCCCAGGACGAGGGTACCGAGGTGGTGTCCGAAGAGACGGCCACCGAGATGCGTAAGATGCTCGAGACGGTGACGCAGGAAGGCTCGGGCAAGTCGGGAGAGCTCGAGCAGTACCGTGTCGGTTCCAAGACCGGCACCGCGGAGGCGCCCAGCGCGACCGGCGGATACGACGGCTACACTCTCTCCTACGCCGGGATCTCGCCCATCGAGGATCCCGAGTACGTCGTCGTCGTCACGCTTCAGCGGCCCCAGGGAGACCTGTACTACCTCATTCCCGGGCAGTCCTTCCAGAAGGTCATGAAGCAGGTCCTCAATTCGAACAACGTCCCGGCCTCGACGACCAAGCCGGACATCTACCCGGTCGAATACTGACCCGGAGGCCATAGCACCGTGCAATCGAACACCACGCAGGGAAGCGCCGCTTCCCTGATGCGACCCCGTGTCCCGCACCCGGTAGGCCTGTCGGAGGCCCTCGACGCCATCGGGACGCTCGCCGGTCCCTCCGTCCCGAGGGAGCTGCCGGTCGTCTCCGGCATCACGCTCGACTCGCGGTCGATCCTCCCCGGCGACGTCTACGCCGCCCTGCCGGGCGCAACCCGGCACGGGGCCGAGTTCGCTGCGCAGGCCGTCCTCGCCGGAGCCGTCGCCATCCTCACCGACCCTGCCGGGGCGGAGATCGTGGGACGCCGGGCCACACCGGGTCGCGATCTCCCTCCTGTGGTCGTCGTGCCCGACCCGCGGCGCGCCGTGGGGCCGCTCGCCCGCGCCATCTTCGGTGGCCGGCCGGACGACGACGGCTCCGCCCCGACGCTCTTCGGGATCACGGGGACGAACGGCAAGACGACCTCCACCTACTTCCTCACTGCGCTCCTCGAGGCACTGGGCAGGTCCACGGGCCTGATCGGGACCATCGAGATCCGCGCGGGCGGCGAGGCCATCCCCAGCGCGCTGACCACCCCCGAATCGCCTCAGGTCCATTCCCTCCTCGCCCTGATGCGCGAACGTGGCCTGGCGGCGGCCTCCATGGAGGTGTCCTCCCATGCGCTGGAGTTCGGTCGCGTGGACGGCGTCCGCTTCGACGTGGCCGGATTCACGAACCTGACCCAGGACCACCTCGATCTCCACGGCAGCATGGAGGAGTACTTCGCCGTCAAGGCCGCACTCTTCACCCGCGAGCGCACCCGCCGCGCGGTGGTACTGGTCGACGACGCCTGGGGCCGCAGGCTCGCCGGAACCGCGGAGGTCCCCGTCCTCACCCTGCGCACCCGGGCGGAGACACGCGAGGATCCGTACCCCGCCGACTGGACCGTCAGCGACATCGAGCAGAGCGGGCTGGGGCACGCCTTCGTCCTCCGGTCCCGCGCGGGAGACCAGCTCCGGGTGCGCAGCGGACTGCCCGGGACCTTCAACATCTCGAACGCGGCGCTCGCGACCGTGATGGTCCTCGCGTCGGGAGTCCCCGTCCAGGACATCCAGCACGCGCTGGCTACGCATGACCCGTTCACCACCGAGGTTCCCGGCCGCATGCAGCTCATCGGGGAGGCCCCGGCGGCGATCGTCGACTTCGCCCACAACCCCGATGCGCTCGAGCGCACGCTTGCGTCGGTGCGGAGGCCCGGAGGCCGGGTCATCTCGGTGTTCGGGGCGACCGGCCAGCGTGACGAGACGAAGCGCCCGGTCATGGGTGCGGTGGGCGCACGCCTGTCCGACATTCTGATCGTGACGGACGACGATCCCCACGACGAGGACGACGCCGTGATCCGACGTGCGGTCCGGGAGGGCGCCGAAGCCGCCGTACGGGACGAGGGGCTGGCGTGCGAGGTGCTGGAGGTGTTCCCGCGAGCCGATGCGATCGACCGCGCCGTCTCCCTGGCCACGGCATCGGACACCGTCATCGTCGCCGGCCGCGGCCACGAGGTGTGGCAGGAAGTGAAGGGCATCAACCTCTCCCTCGACGACCGCGTGGAACTGCGTTCCGCGTTGACAAGGCACGGATTCTCTGGGCTTTCCGCGTCCGGGATAGAGTCCTGAACCGACATGATTGAATTCAGCGCAGCCGAGATCGCGGCACTCACAGGAGGGGTCCTGGTCGGTACCGACCCCGCCGGTCCTGCCATCACCGTCACCTCCGCGGCCACCGATTCGCGCGAGAGCGTCCCCGGGTCGCTCTTCGTCGCGAAGCCCGGTGCGGAATCGGACGGGCACCTGTTCGTCGAGTCCGCCTTCCGGCGCGGCGCCGTGCTCGCGCTGGCCGAACGGTCGGTGCCCGACGCCGACGGCGTCCCGTTCCCGTCCGTCGTCGTGCCCGACGCCGTGCTCGCGATGGGCACGCTGGCCGCCGAGACGGTCCGCCGCCTGCGCGCCGCCGGAGACGTGACGGTCATCGGGATCACCGGCTCGGCCGGGAAGACCACCACCAAGGACCTCCTGGCCGGGATCCTCGCGGCCGAGGCACCCACGGTCGCGCCCCGCGGCTCCTACAACGGCGAGGTCGGCGTGCCGCTGACCGTCTTCGAGGCGGGGTGGGACACGCGCTACCTCGTGATCGAGATGGGCGCCACCAAACCCCGCCACATCGCCTACCTCGCCTCCCTCGTGCAGCCGGACATCGGCGTCGTCCTCGGCGTCGGCTCTGCGCACGCCGGTGAGTTCGGCGGCGTCGAGAACATCGCCCTGGCCAAGGGAGAGCTCTTCGAAGCGCTGGCGCCTGCCGGCACGGCCGTGATCAACGCCGACGACGAGCGCGTCCTGGCGATGCAGGGCCGCACCGGGGCACGGAAGGCGTTCTTCACCTCGTCGGCCGATTTCCCCGTGGACGGCCACGATGTCGTGCGCGCGCGGAACAGCACGACGACCTCGGCGGGCAACCCCTCCTTCACCCTGGTCTTCCCGGACGGCAGCGAGCACGACGTCGTCTCCCCGCTCCTCGGCCTGCACCACACCGTGAACCTGCTGGCCGCCGCAACCGTCGCCTACGGGCTCGGCGTCGCTCCCGACCGCATCGCCGCGAGCCTGCGGATCCAGACGGCCGCGAGCCGCTGGCGCATGGAGCGCACGGAGCGCGCCGACGGCGTGACCGTCATCAACGACGCCTACAATGCGAACCCCGAATCCATGCGGGCCGCTCTGCGGACCCTCGCCGAACTCGGGCGGGAACGGGGACGGCGGACCTGGGCGGTGCTCGGGGAGATGCTCGAACTGGGGGACCGCTCCATCGAGGAGCACGACCTGCTCGGCCGCGTGGTGGTCCGTCTGAACATCTCGAAGCTCATCTGCGTGGGACCGAACACGCGGGCGCTGTTCAACGGAGCAGTGCTCGAGGGCTCCTGGGGGAGCGAGGCGGTGCACGTCGAGGACGTTCAGGCGGCTGAGCGGCTGCTGTCGGCCGAACTCGAGCCCGGTGACATCGTCCTCTTCAAGTCCTCCAACGGCGCCGGACTGCGCTTCCTCGGCGACCGCGTGGCCCACGCGCGGCCGGGCGCGGCGCCCGGCGAACAGGCAGCCGGCACGTCAGACCTCCCGAACGCAGACCTCGAGGCGGACAGCGCGTCTGACGCCTCCGGAAAGGCCCACCAGCCGTGATAGCACTCCTCATAGGCTCGGCCTCCGCGCTCTTCTTCGCGTTCGTCGGCACGCCCCTGTTCATCAGGCTCCTGGTGAACAAGGGCTACGGCCAGTTCATCCGCGACGACGGACCCACCGCCCACCACACCAAGCGCGGTACGCCGACCATGGGCGGGGCCGTGATCGTCGGTTCCGTCCTGCTGGCGTACTTCCTGACCCATCTGCTCATGATGGCCACGGGAGCCCCGGTCGGCGGGCCCAGCGCCTCCGGACTGCTGCTGCTGTTCCTGGCCGCGGGCATGGGGCTGGTCGGGTTCGCCGACGACTACATCAAGATCTCCAAGCAGCGTAGCCTCGGCCTGAGCGCCCCGGCCAAGATCATCGGCCAGAGCGCCGTCGGGATCGTCTTCGGGGTCCTGGCACTCAAGTTCCCGAACGACGAGGGCCGCACACCGGCCTCGACGGCCATCTCCTTCATCCGCGACACCCCGATCGACCTGGCATTCGCCGGGACTCTCGTCGGCGCGATCCTCTTCGTCGTGTGGTCCAACCTCATCATCACCGGGGCGAGCAACGGCGTGAACCTCGCCGACGGGCTGGACGGACTCGCGGCGGGAGCCTCCATCCTCGTCTTCGGCGCCTACATGCTGATCGGGATCTGGCAGAGCAACCAGAGCTGCGGTACGCCCGGCGCCGGCAGTGTCTGCTACGAGGTGCGTGATCCGCTGGACCTCGCCCTGATCGCCGGGGCCATGTGCGGGGCGCTCGTCGGGTTCCTCTGGTGGAACACCTCACCCGCGAAGATCTTCATGGGGGACACCGGATCGCTCGCCATCGGCGGCGCGATCGCGGGCTTCGCCATCCTGTCCCGCACCGAGCTCCTGCTGGTCATCCTGGCCGGACTGTTCGTCATGATCACGCTCTCGGTCATCATCCAGGTCGGCTACTTCAAGCTCTCCGGCGGCAAGCGCGTGTTCAAGATGGCGCCGCTGCAGCATCACTTCGAGCTCAAGGGCTGGCAGGAAGTGACGGTCGTGGTGCGGTTCTGGATCCTCGCGGGACTGTTCGTGGCCGGAGCGCTCGGGATCTTCTATGCGGAATGGGTCGTGGGATGAGCGGGGCGGACGGCGTCGCGCCCCCCACCATATGGGAGACCCCACGGCTGGAGGACCTCACCACCTGGGACGCGGACTGGGCCGGCCTCCGGGTCGTCGTCGCCGGCATCGGCGCCTCCGGTTTCTCGGCAGCGGACACCCTGATCGAGCTGGGCGCCGTCGTCGTCGTCGTCGACGGCAGCGCAACCGAGGAGAACGAGGCGAAAGCCGACACACTGCGCATCGTGGGCGCCCGTGACGTGCTCCTCGGCGCCGAGCACGCCGCCGCACTCCCGCGCGTGGACGGCGAGCAGCCCGACCTCGTGGTGACATCGCCCGGCTGGCGACCCACGCAGCCGCTGCTGGTGGACGCAGCAGCCTCCGGTGTCCCCATCTGGGGGGACGTCGAGCTGGCGTGGCGCGTGCGGATCCGGGAGGGGCGTCCCACTGCGGAGTGGCTGACCATCACCGGCACCAACGGGAAGACGACGACGGTGGGCCTCACGGAGTCCATGCTCCTGGCCGCCGGGAAGCGGGCCGTCGCGGCAGGTAACGTCGGCACCCCGATCCTCGACGTGATCCGCGACCCGCAGGGCTACGATTTCCTCGCCGTCGAACTGTCGAGCTTCCAGCTCCACTGGGCCCACTCGATCTCGCCGCTCGCCAGCGTGTGCCTCAACATCGCCGAGGACCACGTCGACTGGCACGGCAGCTACGAGGCCTACCTCGCGGCCAAGGCCTCGGTCTACGAGCGGACCCGGGTCGCCTGCATCTACAACGCCGAGCAGCGGGAGACGGAGGTGATGGTCGAGGACGCCGACGTCGTCGAGGGCTGCAGGGCCGTGGGATTCACCACCGGCACGCCCTCCGTCAGCATGATGGGCGTCGTCGAGGACCTGCTGGTGGACCGTGCGTTCATCGAGCAGCGCAAGGACTCCGCCGCCGAACTGGCCTCCATCGGCGAACTCGGCGAGGTCGTCCCGCGGCACCTGGTCGCCAATGCCCTGGCTGCGGCCGCCCTCGTGCGCGCCGCCGGCATCCCGGCGTCGGCCGTCCGCGACGGCATCCGGGCGTTCCAGCCGGGGGACCACCGGATCCAGGTCGTGGCGAACGAGGACGGCGTGCTCTGGATCAACGATTCGAAGGCCACCAACCCGCACGCCGCCTCCGCGTCCCTCGCCTCGTTCTCCTCCGTCGTCTGGATCGCCGGCGGCCTCTCCAAGGGCGTCTCCTACGACGACCTCGTCACGGGCCACGCGAAGCGCCTCCGCGCGGTCGTCCTGCTCGGGGCGGACCCCGCCCCGCTCCAGGGGGCCCTCAGCCGACACGCGCCCGAGGTTCCCGTCTCCCTCCACCCCAGCCTTCACACTGGACGGGGGCCGACGAGCGGCGGGTCACCCGATCCGGTAGCCGGCGAAGCCCTGATGCAGTGGGCTGTTGCCGAAGCAGCGCGCCTCGCCCGGGACGGCGACACCGTGCTGATGGCTCCGGCTGCCGCGTCGATGGACCAGTTCTCCTCCTATGCGCATCGGGGAGCCGCCTTCATGGCGGCCGTCCGCGCACGTGGCGCTCAGGGGACAAGCGCGAAGGAGGCGTAATGGCGACCACGCCAACCCGTCCTGGCGGACGCAAGCCGTCCGTCCGGCCTGCCCGGGCCAAGGAGGCGGTCCGGCCGGCCGGTCCAGGCGGTGCAACCCCGGCCTCCGCCGGCACGAGTGCCGCTGCCAAGGCGCATACCGTGAAGGCGGGCGGGGCGACGACGGCGGCGCACCCGGCGGAGACGGCGGAGCAGCAGCCGAAGGGCCTGCGTGCACGCCTGCGGCGCGGCTGGGTGCTCCTCGAGGGATCGGACCACACCCCCTCGGGATCGAGCTACTACCTGATTCTCGGTGCGGCCCTCGCACTCACGGCCATCGGCCTCATGATGGTGCTCTCGGCATCCTCCGTGGAGGCGATCTCCGAGGGCAAGGACACGTTCGACCTCTTCATCAAGCAGGCCGTCTGGGCCGGAGCAGGGCTGGTGCTGATGCTCGTGCTCTCCCGGCTCGGCCCCCGCGCCTACAAGGCGCTGGCCTGGCCCAGCCTCGGTATCGCCATCGTGCTGCTGGTCCTGGTGCTCGCCATCGGCGTCGAGATCAACGGCAACAAGAACTGGATCCGGATCGGCAGCCAGACCTTCCAGCCGTCCGAGCCGACCAAACTGGCGCTGGCGCTGTGGTTCGCGGCCGTGCTGGAACGCAAGAAGGCGCTCATCAGGGACTGGAGGCACGCCCTGATCCCGGCCCTGCCGTTCGGCGGACTCCCGATCGGCCTCGTGCTGATCGGTGGCGACCTCGGGACCGGGCTGGTGCTCATGATGATCGCGGGGGCTGCACTGTTCTTCGCGGGCGCCCCCCTCAAGCTGTTCGCCCTCACGGGGACCGCCGCGCTGGCCGGTTCCCTGCTGATGGTCGCGACGAGCTCCAATCGGGGCGGGCGCATCAGCGCCTGGCTCGGGCTCAACTGCGACGACGGGGCGGATCTGTGCCTGCAGTCCGACAACGGGCTGTTCGCCATGGCCTCCGGCGGATGGTTCGGCGTGGGGATCGGCCAGAGCCGGCAGAAGTGGAACTGGATCCCGGAAGCGCACAACGACTTCATCTTCGCCATCATCGGCGAGGAGTTCGGACTGATCGGCACCCTCGTCGTCGTCCTCCTGTTCGGCATCCTCGCGGTGGCCACCATCCGGGTGGCACTGCGCTACACCGATCCGTTCGTGCGGATCCTCATGGGCTCGATCCTCGTGTGGCTGATCGGGCAGGCCTTCGTCAACATCGGCATGGTCACGGGCCTGCTGCCCGTCATCGGGGTGCCGCTGCCCTTCACCTCCTATGGAGGGTCCGCCCTGACCTTCACACTCGCCGCCGTCGGCGTCCTGCTGTCCTTCGCGCGCAAGATGCCGCACGCACAGGCACCGGTATCGGCGGCCTCCCGAATCGCCACGCCCTCCACCCCAGGAAGAGACCACGCACATCCATGACACACCCCTCCACGCCTGAACGCGCGGTGTCGGTCGTCCTCGCGGGCGGCGGCACGGCCGGCCACATCAGTCCCCTCCTCGCGATCGCGGGGGCGATCGTCGACCAGCGGCCCGGTACCCGCATCACCGCCGTCGGGACCGAGGCCGGCATGGAGACGCGACTCGTCCCCGCCGCCGGCTTCGAGCTGCGCACCATCGACCGCGTGCCCATGCCGCGGCGCCCGTCGGTCGACCTCGTCAAGCTGCCGGTCCGCCTCGTCCGCGCCGTCCGGCAGGCCCGCGCGATCGTGAGGGAGGCCGCCGCCGACGTCGTCGTGGGAGTCGGCGGCTATGTCTCCACGCCCGTCTACCTGGCTGCGTGGATGCAGCGCGTGCCCGTGGTGATCCACGAGGCGAACGCACGTCCCGGGATCGCGAACCGCGTCGGCGCCCGGATCGCCTTCCGCGTCGCCGTCGCCTTCGAGGGCACCGGCCTCGCCGGCGCCGTGCTGGTCGGGATGCCCATGCGCCGGAGCATCGCCGAACTGGACCGCGCCGTGACCCGTGACGGGGCCCGCGCCGCCCTCGGGCTGGAGCGGGACCGGCCGACCCTCATCGTGACCGGTGGGTCATCCGGGGCTGCCAGCCTCAACCGCTCCATCGCCGCCGCCGTGCCCGCGCTGACCGCGGCCGGCGTCCAGGTGCTCCACATCACGGGGCGTGGCAAGGAGGTCCTCGGGGAGGACGGCGCCCGGCTCGCAGTGCCCGGCTACCACCAGGTCGAGTTCGTCGACGGCATGGAGCGCGTCTACGCGGCGGCCGACCTCCTGATCGCCCGTGCCGGGGCTGCCACGGTGAGCGAGATCAGCGCCGTCGGCCTGCCGGCCGTGCTCGTACCGCTCCCGCACGGCAACGGGGAGCAGAAGCTCAACGCCGCGGGACTCGTGGAGTCCGGCGGTGCCGTCCTCGTCGAGGACGCGGCCTTCACCGCCGACTGGATCCGGGCGAACGTCCTGACGCTGGTCACCGATCCCGCGCGGCTCAGGGCGATGTCGGGTGCGTCCTATGCGCGGGGCGTGCGGGACGCCGACCGCCGGATGGCCGGCCTGGTCCTCGAGGCTTCGGAGGGAGCACGATGAACGCCGCCCTGCAGGAACCCGTGCACTTCATCGGACTCGGCGGCGCCGGGATGTCGGCCGTCGCTCGCGTCCTCCTCGGCCAGGGACTGCGCGTCTCCGGCTCGGACGCCGCCGACTCCAGGGGCCTCCGCGCCCTGGCGGCCCTCGGAGCCGACGTGCACGTCGGGCACACGGCGGGTGCCGTGCCGGCCGGGGGGACCGTCGTCGTGTCCTCCGCGATCCGTGCGACGAATCCCGAACTCGTCGAGGCCCGTCGGCGCGGGCTCCCTGTCCTGCACCGGTCGCAGGCACTCGCCGCAGCGATGAACGGATGCCAGGCGGTCGCCGTCGCCGGGACGCATGGGAAGACCACCACGACGGCGATGATCACCGTCCTGCTGCGGCAGGCGGGGCTGAATCCCTCCTTCGCGATCGGGGGCGACGTCGCGGCGCTCGGAGTGAATGCCGAGTGGACCGGCGGGGCCGTCTTCGTGGCGGAAGCGGACGAGTCCGATGGTTCCTTCCTCAACTACACCCCGCGGATCGCCGTGGTCACCAACGCCGAGGCGGACCACCTCGACCACTACGGCACGGCCGACGCCGTGCACGAGGCGTTCCGGCAGTTCGCCCGGCGCGTGCCCGAGGACGGCCTGCTCGTGGCCTGCGCCGACGATCCCGGGGCCGCCGCGCTGGCCGCCGGGGTGCCGGAGCCGCGCCGCGTCCGCACCTACGGGTACGCCGCGACCGCGGACATCAGGATCAGTGACACGAGGGCCGTCGGCAGCACGACCAACAGCGTGCTCTCGTTCGCCGTCGACGGACTGGACGCCCAGCAGGAGCTGCAGCTGAGCGTGCCGGGACGCCACAACATCCTGAACGCCGCGGCGGCCTTCGCCGTGGCGCTGGAACTCGGTGTGGACCCGGCGGTCGCGGCCACGGGCCTTTCGCTGTTCTCCGGAGCGGCGCGCCGCTTCGAGGCACGCGGCGAGGGCGACGGCGTCCGCGTCGTCGACGACTACGCCCACCACCCGACCGAGGTGCGGGCGGCCCTCACCGCAGCCCGCACGGTCGCCGGGCAGCACCGCGTCCACGTGCTCTTCCAGCCCCACCTGTTCTCCCGCACGCGGGAATTCGCCGGTGGATTCGCCGACGCGCTCTCCCTCGCGGACACCGCGACCGTCCTGCCGGTGTACGCGGCCCGTGAGGATCCGGTCGACGACGTCGGGGGCTGGACGATCACCGACCTCATGCCAGGGTCCGGTGCAGCGTACGTGGAGGACCCGGCCGAGGCCCTGCGGATCGTCGCCGGGCATGCGCGGGCCGGAGACATCGTCCTCACCATCGGTGCGGGAGACGTCACCCAGTACGGCGTCCAGCTGGTGGCACGCCTCAGGGAACGCGCCGTCGCTGCAGGACCGTCGGAGGGCACGGAATGACGCCACGGAAGCCGCGCGTCACGACGCGCACGGCACCGGGTCGCGGCAGTGTGTCGCTGCTCGACCGCCAGGACGGAGCCCTGCCGCAGGGGAACGTCCTCGACTTCCCCGCGCGGAGGAGATCGCACCGGCTGCGGAACGCCCTCCTCGCGGTCATGACGGTGGTCCTGGTCCTCGGCGGCGTCGTGGCCTACGTCGTCTTCTCACCCGCCCTCGCCCTGCGGGCCGTCGTGGTCGAGGGCAACTCGCTGGTCACGACAGCGGAGGTCGACGCCGCCCTCGCCCCCCTGATGGGGACATCGCTCACCAGGATCTCGCCCGAGAAGGTGCGCGGGCTGCTCTCCGACAAGGCGCCGATCGAGGACGTCGACATCGCCGCTGAACCGCCGTCGACCCTCGTGGTCACCGTCCGGGAGCGCGTCCCCGTCGCCGTCCTGCAGAACGGTGCCTCGTTCGTCCTCATCGACTCGGAGGGACGCCAGCTCACGAGCGTGGCACAGCGCGAAGACGTCAGGCTGCCGTTGATCGACGGCGGGACCAACGCGGTCAACTCCGAGGTCTTCTCGTCGATCACCACGGTCCTGGCCGAGCTGCCCGCCTCGGTCCTGTCCCGGCTCAACAACGCGTCGGCGGCGAGCGTGGACTCCATCCGCCTGTCCCTGGCCGGGGACCGGAAGATCTTCTGGGGGAGCGCGGAACGCAGCGCGGAGAAGGCCGACGTGCTCGAAGCGCTGCTGGCGATGCCGGAGACCGATCCGCCGGTCAAGGAGTTCGACGTCAGCACCCCCGGCCGGCCGGTGACGAGGTGACGGACGCGCAGCGCATCCGGGCAACACGCCGCGCCGACACGCCCGACACGCGGTGTCGGGTCGTTGCAACGTCCGACGCATGCACTAGCGTCGGACATAGAAGTTACTTGACATAACGTTAACTCTCAACCTGAACGTTAACGTTGTTGCAGGTGAAGGTTGAAGCCGGACCACCGGCAGCCCCCGTACAGCACACAGATTCGAACAAGGGACACAGGACGTGGCAGCACCTCAGAATTACTTGGCCGTCATCAAGGTCGTCGGCATCGGCGGCGGCGGCGTCAACGCCGTCAACCGGATGATCGAGGTCGGGCTCCGCGGCGTGGAGTTCATCGCCATCAACACGGACGCCCAGGCGCTGCTCATGAGTGACGCGGACGTCAAGCTCGACGTCGGCCGCGAGCTCACCCGCGGCCTCGGTGCAGGAGCGGATCCGGAAGTGGGCCGTCGGGCCGCCGAGGACCACTCCGAGGAGATCGAGGAGGTCCTGCGCGGGGCCGACATGGTCTTCGTCACGGCAGGAGAGGGCGGTGGCACGGGCACCGGCGGCGCCCCCGTCGTCGCCCGCATCGCGCGGTCCCTCGGCGCCCTGACCATCGGCGTCGTCACGCGTCCCTTCACCTTCGAGGGGCGCCGACGCTCCAACCAGGCGGAGAGCGGTATCGACACCCTGCGCGAGGAGGTCGACACCCTCATCGTCATCCCGAACGACCGCCTGCTGTCCATCAGCGACCGCAACGTCTCGATGCTCGACGCCTTCCGGTCGGCCGACCAGGTCCTGCTGTCCGGTGTCCAGGGCATCACCGACCTCATCACCACCCCGGGCCTGATCAACCTCGACTTCGCCGACGTGAAGTCCGTGATGCAGGGCGCCGGCTCGGCGCTCATGGGTATCGGCTCGGCCCGCGGCGAGGACCGCGCCGTGAAGGCGGCGGAGCTGGCCATCGCGTCGCCCCTGCTCGAAGCATCCATCGATGGCGCGCACGGTGTGCTCCTCTCGATCCAGGGTGGTTCCGACCTCGGGCTCTTCGAGATCAACGAGGCCGCCCGCCTCGTGCAGGAGGTCGCCCACCCGGAGGCGAACATCATCTTCGGTGCGGTCATCGACGACGCCCTCGGCGACGAGGCGCGCGTGACGGTCATCGCGGCCGGCTTCGACCAGGTCGATGCCACCTCGCAGCCGGCCGCTGCCGCCGCTCCCGCCAGCCGACCGGCCGTCGCGCCGAGCGTCGGAGGGGACCAGCGCCGTATGGCCGGTGCCGCGACTGCAGGCCTCGGCGCATGGTCGCAGCAGCGCGCGCAGAACGTCCAGGCCGTGCCCGCCGACTCGGGCTTCGACGTGGACCTCCCCGCCATCGTGGAGCCGGACCTGTCCGCGGGACGCTCGGACGATCTCGACGTCCCCGACTTCCTGAAGTAGTCCGGCAGTCCATGCACCCAGCCGCTGGTCCCGTACGGACCTCCCCGTTCTACTGGAACGAGGAGGTCCGTCCCGGTCTCCGGGTCGGCTTCACGTCCGCAGCCGCCGGGAACCTCGCCCTCCACGTGGGTGGGGACCCGGACCGGGCCCGGAGCAACCGGCTGGTGCTGGAGTCCATCATGGGCGTCGCGGCGGGATCGCTGCGCTTCATGAGCCAGACCCACTCCGATCGCGTCGTGCTCGTCGGCGGGGCGGAGACCCGGGCCCCGGATGCCGACGGGATGGTCTCCCCGGACGGAACGGATGCGCTGGCCGTCCTGGTCGCGGACTGCGTGCCGATCGTCCTGGCGGATGCGTCCGCCGCGGACGGCGGCACGGGAGCCACCGCCGTCGTCCACGCCGGGCGCGCGGGCGTGGGCAACGGAATCGTCCCGGGTGCCGTCCGGGTGCTGCGGGAGCAGGGCGCACGGGCTCTCTCGGCGTGGATCGGCCCGTCGGTGTGTGGATCCTGCTACGAGGTGCCCGCGGACATGATGCTGGCACTCGCGGCGGAGTGTCCCGAGGCGGCCTCCCGTACGCGGGCCGGTACGCCGGCGCTCGACCTGCCGGCGGCCGTACGCCGTCAGCTCGAAGAGTCGGGGGTCACGGTGGAGCAGGTGTACGGCACGGGAACGGCCTGCACCCTGGAGAACGGCGCGTTGTACTCGCACCGCCGAGAACCGGGAGCCGGCCGTATCGCCGGACTGGTCTGGCGCACGTGAACGGCCCGGACAGCAACCGGGAAGCGGACGGGCGCGCTCAGGACCTCGAGGCGCGCCTCGCCTCGGTCCGGGCCCGCATCTCCGCGGCCGCAGCCGCGGCGGGGCGGCCCGAACCCGAACTGATCGTCGTGACCAAGTACTTCCCGGCGTCGGACGTGCGGATCCTCGCCGGTCTCGGCGTGAGGGCCGTCGGCGAGAACCGCGACCAGGAAGCGGCCGCCAAGGCAGCCGAACTGGAGGACCTCGGCCTCGCCTGGCACTTCATCGGGCAACTGCAGACCAACAAGGCCCGATCCGTCGTCCGGTATGCCCGGAGCGTGCACTCCGTGGACCGCGCACCGCTGGTCGTGTCCCTGGGGAAGGCCGTCGCGGCGGAGCAGGAACGGCGGGCCGCTGCGGGCATCCCCGCCCGTGCCGACCTCGACTGCTTCCTCCAGTTCGACCTCGACCCGGGAGCCGCGTCCGGGGGAAGGGGAGGAGCCCTCCCGGAGGAGGGAGCCGACCTCGCCCGTGCCGTGGTGGGGACCGCCGGTCTCCGGCTCGCCGGCGTCATGGCCGTCGCGCCGCTGGGTGCGGACCCGGCAGCGGCGTTCGGTCGTCTGCTGCGGATCGCGGACACGGTGCGCGCCGTCGCACCCTCGGCTTCGGCCGTTTCGGCCGGTATGAGCGGCGACCTCGAGGAGGCTGTCGCAGCCGGGGCGACACACCTGCGGATTGGATCTGATGTTCTCGGTCCGCGTCCGGCCGTGGGGTAGCGTCTGAGCTAGAACGGCGGCACGACGGGCGGCCGGGTCTGCCGAGTGGGGCATGCCCCGGAACCCACCAATCCACTCTCTCAGAACAGGAGTCACCATGGCTGGCGCACTGCGCAAGACGATGATCTACCTTGGGCTCGCCGATGGTGATGAGCACTACGAGCCCGAAACGAAAAGCGCGCACAGCAGGAACGAGGAGTACTCAGTGGACTACGACCGCGACGAACGCCACCTGGAGCCCGCTCCCGCCGCCCGCGTAGCTCCCGCCGAGGAGTACCGCGCTCCCGTCACGCCGATCAAGCGCGCGCCGTCGTCCCGCGAGGACTCCGCGGCCCTGCGCCAGATCACCACGATCCACCCCCGCTCCTACAACGACGCCAAGCTGATCGGAGAGAGCTTCCGCGACGGCATCCCCGTGATCATGAACGTCACCGACATGGGCGAGGCAGACGCCAAGCGGCTCGTCGACTTCTCGGCAGGACTGGTCTTCGGCCTCCACGGCAGCATCGAGCGGGTCACCAATAAGGTGTTCCTGCTCTCGCCGTCGTATATTGAAGTCCTCGGCGAGGACTTGAAGGCGAGCGAAGCACAGACCAGCTTCTTCAACCAGAGCTGAGCCCGGCGGCCGCCACGGTCGCGTTCGACCCCCTCAAGGCCCGAAGGACTGGAACCGCTCTGTGAGTTTGGTATTCGCACTGATCTACCTCGTACTGATGCTCTTCCAGCTCGCCCTGATCCTGCGCATCATCTACGACGCCGTCCAGGGCTTTGCTCGCGACTGGCGGCCGCAGAAGTCCGCACTGGTGCTCGCCTCGGGCGTCTACTCGGTCACCGACCCGCCCATCAAGGCCCTCCGCCGGCTCATCCCACCGCTCCGTCTCGGCGGAGTGCAGCTCGATCTCGCGTTCCTGGTGCTCTTCATCGTGGTGCTGATACTGATGTCCGTGTCCGCGGGTCTCGCGGACTAGCGTCCGAGTCCGTTTCGTGATGCAGTTCGAGTAGATATACGCTGATTCACAGTTCGGCGTGAATCGAGTAATTCATGTCCACAATTCGGTACCGCAGCCATGTCCGCTTTTCACGTGGGCGGGCTTCCCAGAGTATGAGGTGACCAGATGGCCTTGACGCCAGAAGACGTTGTCAACAAGAGGTTCCAGCCGACCAAGTTCCGCGAGGGCTACGACCAGGACGAGGTGGACGACTTCCTCGACGAGATCGTCGTCGAACTCCGCCGCCTGAACTCCGAGAACGAGGAACTGCGACGCAGGATCGGCGACGGCCCCTCCGATGCCACGCAGACCACGTCGGTGCCCGCCCCGGTCGCGGCGAGCTCGCAGACCGAGGACGTCTCCACGGATGCCAAGGCAGCAGCAGTCACCGCGACGGACGAGGAACCCACACCTGCTCCCGCGCCTGCCGCTCCCGCAGCGTCGACAGGAAGCGCCGAGTCCGCCGCAGGCGTCCTGGCCATGGCGCAGCGCCTGCACGACGAGTACGTCAACGCCGGTGTCGAGCAGCGCGACAAGATCATCGCCGAGGCGCAGATCGAGGCCAGCGGCCTCGTCAACGACGCCCAGGAGAAGAGCCGGAAGACCCTCGGGGACCTCGAGGAGCAGAAGAGCGTCCTCGAGCGCAAGGTCGAGCAGCTCCGAGGCTTCGAGAGCGACTACCGGGCGCGGCTCAAGGCCTACATCGAGGGCCAGCTCCGCGACCTGGATGCCCGCGGTTCGCTCGCATCGGACGCGGCGGCCTCCTAGCAGTACATCCGGCCCGACCGCCGTCGGGCCCGCTACGGAAGGGCCGGTTGCCGGGGGCATGACCCCTGCAACCGGTCCTTCCGCCGTTACGGCCCTCGTAGCGGCACTCCATCAGCACCGAGACCTTGGATGGATCGTGAACGAGCACCAGCCAGCCGACCCCACGCCCGAACCGGACAGGGCGAGGCAGGCCCCAGAGGATTCCGCGGCGCAGACCCGGCCCCGCGCCGAGCCCGGCGATGCCGGGAGGAACCCGGCGCGCTACGGCGTCGTGATGCTCCTGTGCACCGTCACGGCCTACGTGATCGACCAGCTCACGAAGTGGTGGGTCGTGTCGACCATGAGCGAGGGGCAGGTCACGCCGGTCCTCCCGCCGCTGCTCAACTGGCGCTTCATCCGCAACCCCGGCGCGGCCTTCTCGATCGGCACGGACTACACCTGGGTCTTCACGATCATCATGGTGGTCGTCGCCACCGCGATCGTGCTGCAGGTGCGGAAGGTGGCGTCGTGGGGCTGGTCGGTGGCGCTGGGCCTGGTCCTCGGTGGCGCGCTCGGCAACCTCACGGACCGGCTCTTCAGGCAACCGTCCTTCGGCCAGGGACATGTGGTGGACTTCATCGCCCTGCCGAACTTCGCGATCTTCAACATCGCCGATTCCGCCGTGGTGAGCGGAGTGGTGCTCATCTGCATCCTGACCCTGCGGGGGATCGGCATGGACGGCAGCCGCGGCGAGGACGGGCGGGCCGGCGCCGCGACCCCGCCCGACGATGCCGTGGGTCCCACGGACGGAGACGATCATGGCCGGTGAACGCCGGGAGGTCGTGATCGCGGACGCCGACGGGGGAAGCCGCGCCGACGCCGCCCTCGCACGGCTCCTGGAGGTCTCCCGGTCCGCGATCGCGCAGTGGTGCGCCGACGGGAGGGTGCTGCGCGACGGCGCCCCCCTCGCGAAGTCCGACCGTGTCCGGAGCGGCGACCGCATCCACGTGGACCTGCCGGATCCCGAGGACAAGCACCGTGTGATCCCGGAGGCCGTCGACGGCATGGGCATCCTGCTCGACGACGAGGACTTCGTCGTCGTGGACAAGCCGGTCGGCGTCGCCGCGCACCCGTCACCAGGGTGGGTCGGACCGACCGTCGTCGGAGCCCTCGCGGCCGCCGGGTACCGGATCTCGACGTCGGGCGCATCCGAGCGCGTGGGCATCGTGCACCGTCTCGACGTCGGGACCTCGGGTGCGATGGTGGTCGCCAAGACGGAGCCCGCCTACACCGCCCTCAAGCGCGCCTTCAAGGAGCGGACGGTCGAGAAGGTCTACCACGCCGTGGTGCAGGGCTTGCCGGAGCCGCTGAAGGGCACGATCGATGCCCCCATCGGCCGCCATCCCCACCACGAGTGGCGCTTCGCGGTGATGGAGGGAGGCCGGGACTCGGTGACCCACTACGAGGTCCTCGAGGCCTTCGGCCGTGCCAGCCTCGTGGAGGTGCACCTCGAAACGGGCCGCACACACCAGATCCGGGTGCACTTCTCCGCGCTGCGCCACCCCTGCGCGGGAGATCTCACGTACGGGGCGGATCCGCGGCTCGCCGCCGAGCTCGGCCTCACGCGGCAGTGGTTGCACGCGCACCGGCTGGGCTTCGCACACCCCCGGACCGGGGAGCCGGTCTCGGTCACGAGTCCCTATCCCGTCGACCTCGCCTACGCGCTGACCGCCCTGTCGAACGGACTCGTGTGACACGCCGTAGCCACCTCGGGCGATAGGTCCGACGACGGCCCGCGCGGTGCGGGAGCACTAGACTTGTCCGGTGGCTACTCCTGCA
Organism: Arthrobacter sp. BC5; assembly: GCF_056680255.1. Classification (NCBI taxonomy): domain Bacteria; kingdom Bacillati; phylum Actinomycetota; class Actinomycetes; order Micrococcales; family Micrococcaceae; genus Arthrobacter; species Arthrobacter sp. BC5. The sequence continues at coordinate 3,458,758 of NZ_CM155273.1, read as the reverse complement.
TCAACAGACTCGTTCGTCCATCTCCACAACCACACCGAGTACTCGATGCTCGACGGCGCGGCCCGCCTGACGGACCTGTTCAGCCACACCGAGGAACTCGGGATGAAGGCCCTCGCGACCACGGACCACGGGTTCGTCTTCGGGGCCTTCGACTTCTGGAGCAAGGCCAACAGCGCGGGTATCAAGCCCATCATCGGCGTCGAGGCATACCTGACCCCGGGCACCGCCCGGAACGACCGCACGCGTGTCCAGTGGGGCGGCGGAGGGCGCGACGACGTCTCGGGTGCCGGCGCGTACACCCACATGACCCTCTGGTCCGAGACCACGGGCGGCATGCACAACCTCTTCCGGATGTCCTCGCTGGCGTCCCTCGAGGGCTACCTCTACAAGCCCCGCATGGACCGCGACCTCCTGCAGACCTACGGCAAGGGCCTCATCGCGACGACCGGCTGCCCCTCGGGCGAGGTGCAGACCAAGCTCCGGCTCGGCCTCTACGACGAGGCACGGCAGGCGGCATCGGACTTCCGTGACATCTTCGGTGCGGAGAACTACTTCTGCGAGCTGATGGACCACGGGCTCGACATCGAGCGGAACGTCAAGGCCGACCTGATCCGGCTCGCGAAGGAGCTCGGCCTGCCCCTCGTGGCCACCAACGACCTGCATTACACCCACGCCGAGGACTCCAAGGCGCATGCTGCGCTGCTCTGCGTCCAGTCCGGCTCGACCCTCGCGGATCCCAAGCGCTTCAAGTTCGACGCCGACGAGTTCTACCTCAAGTCTCCCGCCGAGATGCGGGCGATCTTCAGGGACTACCCCGAGGCCTGCGACAACACGCTGCTCATCGCCGAGCGGTGCGACGTCGAGTTCAACACCAAGGCCAACTACATGCCGCGCTTTCCCGTGCCGGAGGGGGAGAACGAGCAGTCCTGGTTCGTCAAGGAGGTCGAGACGGGCCTGCAGTTCCGCTACCCGGCCGGCGTGCCCGACGACGTCCGCAAGCAGGCGGAGTTCGAGGTGGGCGTCATCACCCAGATGGGCTTCCCCGGCTACTTCCTGGTGGTCGCGGACTTCATCAACTGGGCCAAGAACAACGGGATCCGGGTGGGCCCGGGCCGTGGCTCGGGTGCGGGCTCCATGGTGGCGTACGCGATGCGCATCACCGACCTCGACCCGCTCAAGCACGGGCTCATCTTCGAGCGGTTCCTGAACCCCGAGCGTGTCTCCATGCCCGACTTCGACGTCGACTTCGATGATCGCCGCCGCTCGGAGGTCATCCGCTACGTCACCGAGAAGTACGGCGACGAGCGCGTGGCCATGATCGTCACGTACGGCACCATCAAGGCCAAGCAGGCCCTGAAGGACTCCTCCCGCGTCATGGGCTACCCGTTCTCCACGGGCGAGCGCCTGACGAAGGCCATGCCGCCGGACGTCATGGGCAAGGGCCTCGCCCTGGCGGACGTGCACAACAAGGATGCCAAGCGCTTCTCGGAGGCCGAGGAACTGCGCGAGCTCCTGAAGACCGACGCCGACTCCGCGAAGGTCTTCGAGACGGCGCTCGGCCTCGAAGGGCTCAAGCGCCAGTGGGGCGTGCACGCCGCGGGCGTCATCATGTCCTCGGATCCGCTGATCGACATCATCCCGATCATGCGCCGGGAGCAGGACGGCCAGATCATCACGCAGTTCGACTACCCCACGTGCGAGGGGCTCGGACTGATCAAGATGGACTTCCTCGGCCTGAGGAACCTGACGATCATCACGGACGCGGTCGAGAACATCAAGGCCAACAAGGACACCGAGCTCGTGCTCGAGGACCTCGAGCTCGACGACAGGGAGTCCTACGAGCTCCTGGCGCGCGGCGACACCCTCGGCGTCTTCCAGCTCGACGGCGGTCCCATGCGGTCCCTGCTGAAGCTCATGCGCCCCGACAACTTCGAGGACATCTCCGCCGTCCTCGCGCTCTACCGGCCCGGCCCCATGGGCGTGAATTCGCACACGAACTACGCGCTGCGCAAGAACGGGCTGCAGGACATCGAGCCGATCCACCCCGAGCTCGAGGGGCCGCTCGAGGAGATCCTCGGCGGGACGTACGGCCTGATCGTGTACCAGGAGCAGGTGATGTCGGCCGCGCAGAAGCTGGCGAACTTCACCCTCGGCCAGGCGGACATGCTGCGCCGCGCCATGGGCAAGAAGAAGAAGTCCGAGCTGGACAAGCAGCAGGCGGACTTCTTCGCGGGCATGAAGTCCAACGGGTACTCGCAGGCCGCGATGGACAAGCTGTGGACCGTGCTCGAGTCCTTCTCCGACTACGCCTTCAACAAGGCCCACACCGCGGCCTACGGCCTCGTCTCCTACTGGACGGCGTACCTCAAGGCGCACTATCCGGCGGAGTACATGGCGGCGCTGCTCACGAGCGTCGGCGACGACAAGGACAAGCTGGCGATCTACCTCAACGAGTGCCGCCGCATGGGCATCACCGTCCTGCCGCCGGACGTCAACGAGTCGAGCGTGAACTTCACCCCGGTCGGCAAGGACATCCGCTTCGGCATGGGTGCCATCCGCAACGTGGGTGCGAACGTCGTCGGCGCGATGGTCGGCGCGCGGGAGGAGAAGGGCGCCTTCGGCTCCTTCAGCGACTTCCTGCAGAAGGTGCCCGCCGTCGTCTGCAACAAGCGCACCATCGAATCCCTCATCAAGGCCGGGGCCTTCGACTCGCTGCGGCACCCCCGCCGGGCCCTGGCGATGATCCACGAGGAGGCCGTGGACTCCGTGATCGTCCTCAAGCGCAACGAGGCGGCGAACCAGTTCGACCTGTTCAGCGCGTTCGACGACGGCGGGGGCGCCGTGGGCGGGCTCTCCGTGGAGGTGCCCGACCTGCCCGAGTGGGACAAGAAGGACAAGCTCTCCTTCGAGCGGGACATGCTCGGGCTCTACGTGTCCGACCACCCGCTGCAGGGCCTGGAGGGCATCCTCGGCCAGCACGCCGATTCCTCCATCCCGTCGATCATCAGCGAGGAAGGACCGGCGGACGGCGCCATCGTCACCATCGCGGGGATGATCACCTCCCTGCAGCGCAGGATCGCGAAGAACAGCGGCAACGCCTACGCCCGTGCCGAGGTCGAGGACCTCGCCGGTTCCATGGAGGTCATGTTCTTCGGCCAGGTCTACGGTCCGATCTCCGGGGTGCTGGCGGAGGACCTGATCGTGGTGGTCCGGGGACGCCTGCAGCGCCGGGACGACGGCGCCGTGATGCTCAACGCGCAGGAGCTCTCCGTGCCGGACCTCAGCGAGGGGCACTCCGGGCCGGTGGTGATCTCGATGCTGCAGCACAAGGCCACCGAGACGGCCGTGACCGCGCTCGGCGATGTGCTCAGGACGCACCCGGGAACGAGCGAGGTACTGATCCGCCTCAACGGGTCCCGCAAGGTCGAGGTGATGAAGCTCGGCGTCGACCTGCGGGTCAATCCGACGCCGGGACTCTTCGGCGACCTCAAGGTGCTGCTCGGCCCCGCCTGCCTCGACGCGTGAACCGCGCCGGCTAGATGACGTAGTCGGTGGCCGTCGGTGTGCCGTAGCTGCCGCCGTGGTAGAGCAGGGGAGCGCCGTCCGGCCCGATGCTCGCTGCGACGACCTCGGCGACCACGACGGCGTTGTTCTCGAAGGACAGGCGCATGCTGATCCGCCCCACGAGCCAGCCGGCCACGTCCTTGAGGACGGGCACTCCCTCAGGCCCCGGTTCCCAGTGGTCGCCCGTGAAGCGGTCCTTCGTGCGGGCGAAACGGTTCGCCAGTCCCTCGTTCTCCGTGCTGAGCATGTGGACCCCGACGAAGTTGGTGTTCGCGACCGCCGGCCACGAGGAGGACGTCCTGGCCATGTTGAAGGAGAAGCGCGGCGGCTCGGCGGACAGCGAGGCGACGGACGTCGCGGTGAAGCCGTACGGCACGCCGTCGTAGGTCGCCGTGATGATGGCGACGCCGGCGGCATGGCGCCGGAACACCTCGCGGAATGAATCGCCGTGCAGTTCGGGCGCTGGCTGCAGGGCTGCTGGCGCGATGCTGGGGTTGTTCACGTGGTTCCTCCGGAGGATCGACGGCGGCGGACAACGCGCTTGCGGACGGGCCCCTCCGAGCGGAGGCCGTTCACGCTGCCACCACCACCCTAGGCGCGGTGCCCGGACGCAGGGCGGTTTGTTAATGTAGAAGTCATGCGCGCCAGACAGGAACCGGACACCGGTTCGAGCAACTACCCGCCTCCTGTCTACGCGGTGGCCGAGGACCGCCGGTCGGTTCCGCCGGCCGGCGTGTTCTGGTGGCTCGGATCCACGATCCTGCTCGGCGCCGTGCTCGGAGCGGCCTGGTGGCTCCTCGCCCCGACCGGGCGCCTCTTCGGGGATCCCGAGGTCGCCACGGAATGGGTGCTCCGCGACCTCACCCTCGCCGGGCTCGAACTCGTCGCCGGCGTCGCCGTGGGAGCCGTCGTCGCGAGCCGCCTGAACCTGCCGGGAGTGGTGGCGCGCATCCTGGCCGCGATCGGGGGATCGATCCTCGGGTCACTCCTCGCCCTCGGGGTCGGTGAAGGCTTCGCCTACCTCTTCGGACCGCACGGGCAGGACGACCTGCCCGGTTCGGACTTCCTGCTGCAGTCCTATGGGGCCCTCGCGATCTGGCCGGCCGTCGCCGCGGTGATCATCTTCGCCACCGCCCTCATCGGGCTGGCGCGTCGCAGGACCTGATGCCTCCGCGGCAGCAACCTTCCTGCAGCGCTCCCGATAGACTTCGAGGGTGACTCCAGCGCCCAGCACCTCCCCGACCATCGGCTTCCGCACCATCGATCTCCGGGGGCGGACCCTGTCCCCGGGGGACCTTAAGAACGCGATGCCGAGGGCGGCGGCCAGTGCCCAGTCCTCGGAGGCCGCCGTCCAGGCGATCATCGACGACGTCCGCGCGCGCGGGTTCGAGGCGCTGGGCGAGCTCGCCCGGCGGTTCGACGGCGTGGAGCAGGAACACCCGCGGGTGCCGGAGCACGTCATCGAGGCTGCTGCAGCGGGGCTCGACGACGACGTCCGCGAGGCCCTGCAGGAGGCCATCCGGCGTGCGCGCATCTTCGCGCAGGCGCAGGTTCCCGCGGACGTCGAGGTGGAGGTGGCGCCCGGCGCCCTCCTCACGCACAAGTGGATCGCCGTGGACCGTGTGGGTCTCTACGTTCCCGGCGGGCTGGCCGTCTACCCGTCGTCCGTGGTGATGAACGTCGTGCCGGCGCAGGCCGCCGGGGTCGGCTCCATCGCCCTCGCCTCGCCGCCCCAGAAGGAGTTCGGTGGCTGGCCGCACCCCGTCATCCTCGCGGCGGCAGCGATGCTCGGGATCACCGAGGTGTACGCCATGGGTGGCGCGCAGGCGGTCGCGGCCCTGGCGTACGGCATCCCGGACCCGTCGGGATCCGGCCGTAATATCGACCCCGTCAACGTCGTCACGGGGCCGGGCAACGTGTTCGTGGCGACCGCCAAGCGCCTGGTCCGGGGGAAGGTCGGCATCGATTCCGAGGCCGGCACCACCGAGATCGCCGTCCTCGCCGATTCCACGGCGGACGCCGAGCTCGTCGCGGCCGACCTCGTGAGCCAGGCCGAGCACGATCCCCAGGCGGCGTCGGTGCTCGTGACGGATTCGGCGGAACTCGCCGCCGCCGTCGTCGAGGCCCTGGAGGTGCGCGCAGGTGCGACGCGCCACGCCGATCGGGTGCGGACGGCTCTGTCCGGCCCGCAGTCAGGGGTGATCCTGGTCGACGACATCGAGCACGGTATCGCGGTGTGCGATGCCTATGCGGCGGAACACCTCGAGATCCAGACGGCTGATGCCCGCACCGTGGCAGGCCGGATCCGCACCGCGGGTGCCGTCTTCGTCGGTGCGTACAGTCCCGTCAGTCTCGGGGACTACTGCGCCGGATCCAACCACGTCCTGCCCACGAGCGGGACGGCGGCCTTCGCCTCCGGGCTCAACGTCACCACCTTCCTGCGAGCGATGCAGCTCGTCGACTACGATCGTGCCGCGCTGCACGAGGTGGCGTCGTCCATCGTCTCCCTCTCGCAGGCGGAGAACCTGCCGGCGCACGGCGAGGCCGTCGCGGCACGGTTCCAGGGCCCGCCGGCCGGGGCCATGGAATGATCCCAGCCACTACATCTGGTAATTACAGTGTTGTTGTTTCACCATATGTAGTTCTAAACTGGGTGCGACGATCGTTTTCGAGGCGGAGGGGTAGCGATGTACTGTCCGTACTGCCGTAACCCCGACTCCCGGGTCGTCGACAGTCGCCTCGCGGATGATGGGTCAGCGATCCGCCGGCGCCGCCAGTGCCCCCAGTGCGGCCGTCGTTTCAGCACCGTGGAGACCACGAGCCTGAGCGTCGTCAAGCGCTCGGGCGCGGGCGAACCCTTCAGCCGGACGAAGATCATCAACGGCGTCCGCAAGGCCTGCCAGGGCCGGCCCGTGACCGAGGACGACCTCGCGCTCCTGGCTCAGGAGGTCGAGGAGAACGTCCGGGCGAGTGGCGTGGCGGAGATCGATGCCCACGAGGTGGGGCTCGCCATCCTCGGACCGCTGCGGAAGCTGGACCAGATCGCCTACCTGCGCTTCGCGAGCGTGTACCAGGGCTTCGAATCGCTCGAGGACTTCGAGGAAGCCATAGAGACCCTCCGCCGGCAGGCGAAGGACAACGAGCGGGTGCCCGCCGGGGCGCAGCGGCCGTTGACGGCGCACTAGCGCCCAGAAGACCCCGGTGGTGGCTGCGGAGGGGAAGCCGACGCCACCACCGGTTCCACCGTCCGCACCAGCGTGGCCGGTGCCCGGGAACGCGGAAGCCCGGTACGGATCCGATCCGTACCGGGCTTCTGTGTCGGGGGGCTCAGGCCTTCGGCGTGAACAGCAGCGCCGCCTGCAGGGCCGCGCCCACGATGCCGGCGTGATTCTTCAGCTGCGCCGGGATGATGGGGGTGCGCAGCTGCAGCGACGGCAGGTACTCGCTGCTCCGCTTCGAGATGCCGCCGCCCACGATGAACAGCTCGGGCGAGAAGAGGAACTCCACGTGCGAGAAGTAGCGCTGGAGGCGGACGGCGTACTCGTCCCAGTCGATGCCGTCGCGTTCGCGGGCGACGGCCGAGGCCCTGGTCTCGGCGTCGTGCCCGTCGATCTCGAGGTGGCCGAGTTCGGCATTGGGCACGAGCTTGCCGTCGAAGATGAAGGCCGAGCCGATGCCCGTGCCGAGGGTGATGACCAGGACGGTGCCCATCTTCCCCTTGCCGGCGCCGTAGCGGACTTCGGCGAGGCCGGCGGCATCGGCATCGTTGATCACGTGGACGTCACGACCGAGCACCTGCGTGAACAGGGCATCGACGTCGGTATCGACCCAGCTCTTGTCCACGTTCGCTGCAGAACGCGCGACCCCGTGCTGGATGATGGCGGGGAACGTGACCCCCACCGGCACCTCGGCGGGGGGTCCTTCGGGACGCGACGACAGTTCGGTGACGATCTGCGCGACGACGTCGGCCACGGCTTCCGGCGTGGCGGGCTTCGGCGTCGGGATGCGGTACCGCTCGCCGATGATGACACCCTTGTCCAGGTCGACGATGCCGCCCTTGATGCCGGTACCGCCGATGTCGATACCGATGACGGTGGTGGGAATCTTCTTCGATTTCTTCTTGTCGGTGTCCTTGGGCATGATTCTCCGTCGAAGTGTGGGCCGGCGCGAGCCGGGATCGGGGTGGTGCAGTGTGCGGTAAGGGTCCGCGGGCGGCTGCTTCAGGGCAGGGTCAGGATCTCCGCGCCGCGGTCGGTGACAACGAGTGTGTGCTCGAACTGCGCTGTCCTCTTCCGGTCCTTCGTGACGACGGTCCAGTCATCCCCCCACATGGTCCAGTCGATGGTCCCGAGCGTCAGCATCGGCTCGATGGTGAAGACCATCCCCGCCTCGATGACGCGGTTGTAGGCGGGAGCGGCGTCGTAGTGCGGGATGATCAGGCCCGTGTGGAACGCTTCCCCGACGCCGTGCCCGGTGAAGTCACGGACAACACCATAACCGAAGCGCTTCGCGTAGGACTCGATGGCGCGTCCTATGACGTTGATCTCGCGGCCGGGCGCCACGGCGCGGACGGCGCGGTTCAGGGACTCCTGCGTGCGTTCGACGAGCAGGCGGGACTCATCGTCGACGTCGCCGATGCAGAACGTGTAGTTCGTGTCGCCGTGGACGCCGTCCTTGTAGGCGGTGATGTCGATGTTCAGGATGTCGCCGTCCTGGACGACCGTCGAGTCGGGGATACCGTGGCAGATGACCTCGTTGAGCGAGGAGCACAGCGACTTGGGAAAGCCCCGGTAGCCCAGGGTCGAGGGGTAGGCGCCGTGGTCGAGCAGGAATTCGTGGCCGATGCGGTCCAGCTGGTCGGTCGTGACCCCGGGCTCCGCGTGCCTGCCGACCTCCACGATGGCGGAGGCCGCGATCCTGCTGGCGATCCGGATCTTCTCGATCGTCTCCGGGGTCTTCACCTCGGATCCGGTGAACGGCGCCGGCGCCTTACGGCCCACGTATTCAGGTCGGGTGATGCCCGGGGGAACGGGTCGCTGGGGCGAGACGGTGCCGGGGGTCAGGGTCCCGAGGGGAGCGGTGGCGGAAGACTGGGGCATACCCTTGATCCTATAGCGGGCTCCGGTGGGCGGCCGAAAGGCGGCGACGCCGTGATCGGCCGGTGACACCGGCCCTGTCCCCGATCTAGGAGGTCGTCATGACGGAGTACTGGTTCAATGTGCGCACGCACGAGGTCGAAGAGGACCGGCAGTCGGACTGGTCCCAGCTGATCGGTCCGTACGCCACACGGGCCGAGGCGGAGAAGGCCCTCGAGAAGGTCCAGCAGCGCAACGACGCCTGGGACAAGGACGACGACTAGGGCACGTCCGGGCGGGTGCCGGCCGGCTAGAAGGTGTGCTCCGGGCCCGGGAACGTGCCGTCCCGCACGTCGTCCGCATAGGCCCGGGCAGCGCCCGAGAGGATCGCCCGCACATCGGCGTACTGCTTGACGAAGGTGGCCTGCCTGCCGCCGCGCAGCCCGGCCATGTCCTGCCAGACGAGGACCTGCCCCGTCGTGCCCGGCCCCGCGCCGATGCCGATGGTCGGGACCCGAACGGCGGCATCCACCGCGTTCGCCGTCTCACCGGGGACCATCTCCATCAGGATGCAGAACGCGCCCGCGTCCGCCAGCGCGACGGCGTCGTCCACGATGCGCCGGGAGGCGTCACCCCGGCCCTGGACCCGGTAGCCGCCGAGGGCGTGTTCGCTCTGCGGCGTGAAGCCGATGTGCGCCATGACCGGGATCCCGGCACGGACGAGGGCACGCACGGTGTCCGCGTAGTCCGCGCCTCCCTCCATCTTGACCGCCTGCACCAGGCCCTCCTTGAGGAGGCGGACCGAGGACTCCACGGCCTGCTGGGGGGAGACCTCGTAGCTGCCGAAGGGGAGGTCCGCCACCACGAGCGCACGCTTCGCCGCCGTGCTCACCGCCCGACTGAACAGGATCATCTCGTCCAGGCTGATCGGCAGGGTCGTGGCATGCCCCAGCACGTTGTTGGCGGCCGAATCGCCCACGAGGAGCAGCTCGATGCCTGCCTCGTCGAAGACCTGGGCCGCGTACTGGTCGTACGCCGTCAGCATCGCGAAGTGCCTGCCCTGGTCCTTGGCCTGCTGCAGGTGGTGGATCCGGATCCGCCCGGGCCGCGTCGGGGTGGCGGCGCCGGAGCGGGGGGCCGCGGCCGCTCCCTCTCCGTAGGGTGCAGGCAGTTCGGCGGAAGTCATGCAACGAGACTATCGGACGGCCGGCGCCGCTTCCCGGCCCCGTCCCGCCCAGCCGGCAGGGCCCCATCGCCCGTTCGCGGGGCGCGTAACCGGGCGTTAACGTCGGCACGCCAGAATGGACGGGGCCGCCACGCCTGATCAGCCCGTCCGGGTCAGTAGAGTGAGGACGGCAGGCCCACGCGCGCCCGACGGCACGGTGGGTGCGCCCTGGGTGCCCCGAGCGGGCGCGCCGGACGCGCACGACGTCGGGCATGGACAGCCCGCAGCCCGAGAGGGCGCGGGTGACGAATCAAGGAATGAGGATGGTCATGGACCGGCAGCAGGAGTTCGTACTGCGAACGATCGAGGAGCGCGACGTCCGTTACGTGCGCCTGTGGTTCACCGACGTCGTCGGTTCGCTGAAGTCCGTCGCCCTGGCGCCCGCGGAAGTGGAAGGAGCCTTCGAGGAAGGTCTCGGCTTCGACGGATCATCGATCGAGGGCCTCGCCCGGATCTATGAATCGGACATGCTGGCCCAGCCCGATCCGACGACGTTCCAGATCCTGCCGTGGCGCGGCGACAAGGAGCAGACGTCGCGCATGTTCTGCGACATCCTGACGCCCGACGGCCAGCCGTCCACCGCTGATCCGCGCGGCGTGCTCAAGAAGACCCTGGCGAAGGCCGCCGACATGGGTTTCACCTGCTACACCCACCCGGAGATCGAGTTCTACCTGCTGAAGTCCGCCGAACTCGGCATCGACGGTCAGCCCGTGCCCGTCGATTCCGCCGGATACTTCGACCACGTGCCCGGCGGCGTCGCCCAGGACTTCCGCAGGACCGCCGTGGCGATGCTCGAGTCCGTGGGTATCTCCGTCGAGTTCAGCCACCACGAGGCCGGGCCGGGCCAGAACGAGATCGACCTGCGGTATGCGGACGCACTGCAGACCGCGGACAACATCATGACGTTCAGGACGATCATCAAGGAGGTCGCGCTGACGTCCGGCAGCTACGCCACCTTCATGCCGAAGCCCTTCTCCGAGCACCCCGGCTCGGGCATGCACACGCACTTCTCGCTGTTCGAGGGCGACACCAATGCGTTCTTCGAGGCCGGCGCCGAATTCCAGTTGTCGACGACGGCGCGCCAGTTCATCGCCGGCATCCTCCGGCACGCCCCCGAGTTCACGGCCGTGACCAACCAGTTCGTCAACTCGTTCAAGCGGCTGTGGGGCGGCGGAGAGGCGCCCAGCTACCTCTCCTGGGGTCATAACAACCGCTCCGCCCTGGTCCGCGTCCCGCTCTACAAGCCCAACAAGGGCCAGTCCGCTCGCATCGAGTACCGCGGCATCGATTCCGCGAGCAACCCCTATCTCGCCTACTCGGTGCTGCTGGGCGCCGGCCTCAAGGGGATCGAGGAGGGCTACGAGCTGCCGCCCGCCGCCGAGGACGACGTCTGGAGCCTGACCCCGGCCGAGCGTCGTGCGATGGGGCACGCCCCGCTGCCCGCGAGCCTCCACGACGCGATCCGCGTCATGGAGGATTCGGAGCTCGTGGCCGACATCCTGGGTGAGCAGGTCTTCGAGAACTTCCTGCGGAACAAGCGAGCGGAGTGGCACGACTACCGGATCCAGGTGACCCCGTACGAGCTGCGCCGGAACCTCAACATCCTGTAGGGCCTGCTGACAGGCCTGCTGCGATGGCTAGTGTTGGCGCATGAGCCTTAACCGCAAGCTGATCAGTTACGGCTTCACCGACCTCGAGAAAAGCCGGCGCTTCCTGGATGCGCCGGAGCTGCAGGGGCTGAACGACGACGACCTCTTCGGAGGACTGGCGGTGGCCGCGAACCCGGACCAGGCCCTGCAGTCCTTCGTGCGGCTGCTGGCCGTGGACCGGAAGGCCGCCTCGGACGCGTTCTCCGACGAGGGGCGGCGGGGGCCGTTCTTCAGGCTCCTGGGGGCGTCCGAGGCGCTCGGCGAGTTCCTCATGCGGCATCCCGAGCACCTGGACGTCGTGCGGCCGGGGCCGGTCGCACCGCCCGTCGTGGCGCCCGAACATCTCAGATCGGAGCTGCTCCGCTCCGTCGGCGCCGATCCTGCCGGGGACAACCCGGTGGCAGGCGTCCTGGGGCTCGACGCCTACTGCGGTCTGAGAGTGGCCTACCGGCGGCTCCTGACGGACCTGGCCGTGCGGGATCTGTGCCACTGCTCGCCGGTCGACTACCTGCCCGTCGTCGGTCGTGAACTGGCCGACCTCGCCGCCGCGGCGCTGGAGGCGTCCCTCGCCGTCGCGCGGGCGGAGCTGGGCGAGGTGTACGGGCCCGACGCCGTCGCGCGGGTGAGGCTGGCAGTCATCGCCATGGGCAAGAGCGGTGCCCGTGAACTGAACTACATCTCCGACGTCGACGTGGTGTACGTGGTGGAGGGCCAGGACCTCGACGACACGACCCTCACGCGGATCGGTACCGGCCTGGCGTCCGGAGTGTCCCGCGGCGTCTACTCACCGGGGCCGGAACCGGCGCTCTGGGAGGTCGACGCGAACCTGCGCCCGGAGGGCAAGGACGGGCAGCTCGTGCGGACCCTGCAGTCCCACGTGTCCTACTACGAGCGGTGGGCGAAGACCTGGGAGTTCCAGGCGCTGCTGAAGGCCCGGGCCGCCGCAGGGGATCCGGAGCTCGGCCGCCGCTACGAAGAAGCCATCGCTCCCTTCGTGTGGGCTTCGTCGCAGCGGGAAGGGTTCGTCGAGGCCGTTCGAGCCATGCGTCGCCGCGTCACCGACAACATCCCCAGGGACGAGGAGGCCCGACAGCTCAAGCTCGGAGCGGGCGGGCTGCGCGACGTCGAGTTCACCGTCCAGCTGCTGCAGCTCGTCCATGGCCGGCTGGACGAGTCGGTGCGGGCCAGGGACACGGTCTCGGCGATCGGAGCACTGAGCGCCGCCGGCTACATCGGCCGTTCGGACGCCCTGGACCTCGATGACTCCTACCGCTACCTGCGGGTCCTCGAGCACCGGATCCAGCTCATGCAGATGCGCCGGACACACCTCATGCCGGAGGACGAGACCGCACTGCGGGCGCTGGCGAGATCGTCCGAAGGATGCATGGTCACCGTCCGCCCGAGCGCCCAGAGCCTCCACGACCAGTGGCAGCGCACCCGGCGGCTGGTGAAACGGCTCCACGAGTCGATCTTCTACCGCCCCCTGCTCAACACTGCGGCGACGCTCCAGCCCGAGGACATCCAGCTGACGGCCGAGGCCGCCCAGGCCCGGCTCGCCGCCCTCGGCTACCAGGACCCGCGCGGTGCCCTGCGCCACATCGAGGCCCTCACCGGCGGCCTGCGACGGCGGGCGATGCTGCAGAGGCAGCTCCTGCCCATCCTCTTGGGCTGGTTCGCCGACGGCGTCGATCCCGACGCCGGCCTCCTCGGGTTCCGCCGCCTCAGCGAATCCCTCGGCGAGAGCCACTGGTACCTGGGCATGCTGCGTGACTCCAATGCCGCCGCAGAGCGGCTCTGCGCCGTCCTCTCGAGCAGCCGCTTCATCACGGACCTGCTCGAGGTCTCGCCGGAGTCGACCCAGTGGCTCGGTTCCGACACGGCCCTGGTGCCCGTGAGTTTCGACGATCAGTGGCAGGAGATCCGGTCCAAGATGAGCCGGCATCCCGAGCCGGGCGAGGCCATCCGGCTGATCCGGCTCATACGGCGTCGAGAACTGCTGCGCATCGCCATCGCCGACAGCTCCAGCCTGATCTCGCAGGCGGAGGTGGGGGAGGCCCTGGCCGACGCGGACCGCGCGGCGGTCCTCGGCGCGCTGCACGTCGCGGAGAAACAGGTGTTCGGGCAGGAGGATCAGCTCACCGACGTCGTCGTCATGGCGATGGGCCGGCAGGGCGGCCGCGAGATCACCTACGGCTCGGATGCCGACGTCATCTACGTCCATCGTCCCCTGCCGGGCGTGGACGAGGCGGCCGCACAGAAGCAGGCCGAAGCGATCGTCGCCCGGTTGTCGGCCCTGCTCACCCAGCCGTGCAAGCCACCGGTGCTCGCCGAACGGGTGCTGGAGATCGATGCGGCACTCCGGCCGGAGGGCAAGCAGGGAGCCATGGTGCGGTCCATCGACTCCTACCGCGAGTACTACCGGCGCTGGTCCCTCGTCTGGGAGGCGCAGGCGCTCCTGCGCGCACGGCCCTTGGCGGGCGACGACGGGCTGGCGGCCGAGTTCCTCGACGTCATCGATCCCGTGCGCTATCCGCAGCAGCTCGGTGAATCCGACGTCCGGGAGATACGGCGCATCAAGGCCCGGGTCGAGTCCGAGCGGCTCCCGCGCGGGGCCGATCCGTCGCGGCACCTCAAGCTCGGGCGGGGCGCCCTCAGCGACGTCGAGTGGCTGGTCCAGCTCCTCCAGCTGCAGCACGCCCGGGCGATACCGGCCCTGCGGGTGCAGTCCACGCTCGCGGCCCTGGACGTCATCGCCGCTGAAGGCCTCCTTCCGGTCGAGGATGCGGCTCTGCTGCGCGACAGCTGGAGCCTGACGACGCGGATCCGTGCGGCGATCGTGATCTGGAGCGGTCGCGGTTCGGACGTGCTGCCCTCCCCGCGGCGGGACCTGGAGGCGGTGGCCCGGTGGTGCGGGTACGGACCGGGCAGCGGCTCGGAACTGGAGGAGGACTACTTGCGGATGACGCGACGCAGCCGGGCCATCTTCGAGCGGCACTTCTACGGGTACTAGGTCTTCCCGGCCCTGCCCGTCACCCCTCGGCCGCAGCGAGGCGTTCGGCGAGGATCGGCGACAGGGACCGCATGAAGGTGCTGGTCACATGGTTGGAGTCGAAGTAGACGTGCACGCCGCCGATCGCGGAATAGCAACGCCCGTCCGGGCAGAACTGGTCCTGCAGGTCGAGGACCGTCACCATGGGCGAATCCAGGGCCACGGCGGCATCGGCGAGGGGATCGCCCGCGAGCGCCTCATGTGACGGCAGGGAGCACGCCAGGGGCGAGGAGGCATTGTGGGTGAGGCACGCCGGGCCCATCGTGCCCTGCGTGAGGGGTGTGTCACGCAGGACATGGACGCGCACACCGGCGTCGACCCAGGGGCTGATGCGGGCGGCGAAAGCATCCCGGTACTGGCTGGCCTGGTCCCGACCCGACCCGTCGTCGATCACCTCGCGCGCGCCGAATGCCGAGACGAACACCGTGTCCGGTTTCTCCGCAATGATGCGGTCGGAGACTTCCTGGCTCCAGCCGAGGCAGGCCTCCTGCGACGGCGCGTCGGTCGGCTTTCCGTCGAACTCCGTCCGACGAACGCCGACGTAGGGACAACCGCCGACAAGGCTCTCCTGAACGTGCCATGAGGATTCCCTCGCCAGCGCGTAGAGGGCGGTCTTCCATTGTTCCGCGTGCGAGTCGCCCACGAACCAGACATCGGCGGTTGCGGGCCCCCCGCCGGCGAAGTCGCAGGTACTCAGGCGGGCACCGCCACTGACCACGATCGGGTCCTCGGCTTCAGCGCATTCCTCAACGGTGAACCAGGGCGCTTCGTCCGGCCCGACGTTCGCGAGCGCCGGTGGTCCGAAAGCATCACTGCAGTCCGGGTTGGAAAGGCTCTTCGCGCCGAAGCACGGACCACCCGACATCGCATCGAGCGCCGCCTGCTGGCGGTTTCCTGCAGCGCCTGCGGAGGCGGTCATCGCGATGGCGGCGAGGATCATCGCGAGCATGACCGACAGCAGGACGACCATGACCCTGCGGGTGCCGTAGCGGGCCAAGAGTGTCGTCCTCGCGGGGTCCTCGACGACGACCTTGCTCAGGGAAGCGAGCACGACCGTCCCCACCAGGAGGAGCACCGTGTCGAACGGCCGGAGCTCCCGTCCGAGGACGGCCGGCACGAGGAGCAGGGCCGGCCAATGCCACAGGTAGAGGGAATAGGAGACATCACCGAGGTGCTGCACCGGACGTACCGCGAGGACCGAGTTGGGTGACCAGGAAGGATGCTCCGGGCCCGCGGTGATGATGAGGACCGTACCCACCACGGGGACGAGCGCCAGATAGCCCGGGAACAGTGTCCGGTCGGTGAAGGAGACCGCCGAGAAGAGGATGAGGCCATAACCCACGCACTGCGCCATGCCGACGAGCGCGAGCCTCGTGGGGACGGGTCGGGTTCTGTCGCTCTTCCGTGCACCGAGGGCGATGAGCGCCCCCGCGGCGAACTCCCACGCCCGACCCGGCGTCACGAAGTAGGCTGCGCTCCTGCTGGTGTACGTGAGGTAGACGCAGAAGAGCAGCGAGAGCAGGAACACCAGGCCGAGTACCACCGTGAGCAGCGCGCGGTGCCGAAGGCGACGGCGGACGGCGAGGGTGAAGACGACGACGAGGAGGAGGGGCCAGACGAGGTAGAACTGCTCTTCGACCGACAGCGACCAGTAGTGCTGCATCGTCGACGCGGATTCGGTGTGCGCCGAATAGTCGACGGACTTGAGCGCCAGGACCCAGTTCTCGACGTAGAAGTTGGCGGCGAGTGTCTCCTGTGCGATACCGGCCCACCGCGTGAAGGGCATCACGATCCACGCAGCGACGAGTGAGACGACGGAGACGAGGAGGGCGGCGGGAAGGAGCCGGGCCGCCCGGCGCGCATAGAACGAACCGAGACGTATCCGTCCGGTGCGCTCGAGCTCGCCGAGAAGATGTTTGGTGATGAGGTACCCGGAGATGACGAAGAAGATGTCCACGCCCACGTACCCGCCCGGCAGCAGGCCCGGCGCGGCATGATTGGCCACGACGAAGGCGACGGCGAGGGCGCGCAGTGCCTGGATATCCTTGCGCGGCGCTCCGCCCTTCGTCGTGCCGGTGCGGGCTCCGCCGGCCCGCAGCCGACTCCGGCGTGCGGCAGCGTCCTGGGTAACTGTCATCGGTTCTCCTGAGGAGCCGCAAGAGGAACATTCAGCCCAGGTTCGGTGACGTTGATCAAGGACATATGCGGCCTCGACGAGTATACGAGCAGTGGCTGCCGACCGGGGTCATGGTGGATCGAAGCGATCATCGGAGTGTCGGCCCGTCAAGAAGGGATCGTCCTCGGCCCGGGCATGACGACGGCGGCCCCCCGCACCGGGAGACCGCCGTCGTCGTGCTGTCGCGAGACGCTACTGCTAGACGCCGTAGTAGAGCTCGAACTCGTAGGGGTTCGGGCGCATCGACAGCGGCAGGATCTCGACCTCGCGCTTGTACGCGATCCAGGTGTCGATCAGGTCCTGCGTGAAGACATCGCCGGCCTGCAGGAACTCGTTGTCGGCTTCGAGGGCCAGCAGGGCTTCCTCGAGCGACCCCGGTGCCTTCTGGATGTGCTTCGCTTCCTCGGCGGGGAGCTCGTAGAGGTCCTTGTCGATGGGCTCGGCAGGCTCGATACGGTTCTTGATCCCGTCGAGGCCGGCCATCAGCTGGGCAGCGAACGCCAGGTACGGGTTCGACGAAGGATCCGGTGCGCGGAACTCGATGCGCTTGGCCTTCGGGTTCGATCCCGTGATCGGGATGCGGATGCCGGCGGAGCGGTTGCCCTGCGAGTAGACCATGTTGACCGGGGCCTCGAAGCCCTTGACCAGGCGGCGGTAGGAGTTGACCGTCGGGTTGGTGAAGGCGAGGACGGCGGACGCGTGCTTCAGGAGCCCGCCGATGTACCAGCGGGCCATGTCCGACAGCCCGGCGTAGCCGCGCTCGTCGTAGAACAGGGGCTGTCCACCGCTCCACAGCGACTGGTGGCAGTGCATGCCCGAGCCGTTGTCGCCGAAGATCGGCTTCGGCATGAAGGTCGCCGACTTGCCCCACGCGTTCGAGACGTTCTTGACGATGTACTTGAACTTCTGCAGGTCATCCGCAGCGTGTGTCATGGTGGTGAACTTGTAATTGATCTCCGCCTGGCCGGCGCCGCCGACCTCGTGGTGCGAGCGCTCGACCTCGAGGCCTGCCTTGTCCAGTTCGACGCAGATCGCGTCGCGGAGGTCGGCCTGCTTGTCGACCGGCGACACCGGGAAGTAGCCGCCCTTGAAGGGTGTCTTGTTACCCAGGTTGCCGCCGACTTCCTCGCGTCCGCTGTTCCACGGAGCCTCGATCGAGTCCACCTTGTAGAAGCTGCCCTGCGGCGAGGACTCGTACTGGACGTTGTCGAAGATGAAGAACTCCGCCTCGGGGGCGAAGAACGCGGTGTCCGCGATGCCGGTCGAGGAGAGGTACGCCTCGGCCCGCTCTGCGACGCTGCGCGGGTCGCGGTGGTAGGGGTCACCGGTGCGGGGGTTGACGATGGAGAAGTTGAGCGCGAGCGTCTTCTCCGTCCGGAACGGGTCGATGAAGGCGGTCGTCACGTCGGGGATGAGCTGCATGTCCGATTCGGCGATGCCCTGGAAGCCGCGGATGGAGGATCCGTCGAAGAGCTGGCCATGCACGAAGAAGTCCGCGTCGACTGACTTGGCAGGAACGTTGAAGTGCTGCTGCACTCCGGGGAGGTCGGTGAACCGGACATCGACAAACCTGATGTCTTCGTCGGCGATGAACTTGAGGACCTCGTCCGCATTCTTAAACATCGATTCATGCTCCTAACGCATGGCTGGGGGAAACCCGGCGCCAGCGCGTGTCCCTGTACCGCACGGGAAGTCACGAGCTCGGGCAGGATGGAACGCTGCCGCCGACTCGCTCCAACTCTAGGAGCGGGCAGTTTCCCGCTGGTGTCGTCTTTGTTTCCGGGACGTTACATGAGGTGGACTGCGCTCCCCACCCTAGCGCGTCCGGCGGTGCGCGGGCATAATGCGGGTGCCCGCGGCCGGGTAGGCTGGAAACGTGGTCAACAGAGAAGACATCGGGTCGTGGATGGAAGGCCCGCCGCCGTCGGGCAACCAGCAGTGGCCC
Organism: Arthrobacter sp. BC5; assembly: GCF_056680255.1. Taxonomy (NCBI): domain Bacteria; kingdom Bacillati; phylum Actinomycetota; class Actinomycetes; order Micrococcales; family Micrococcaceae; genus Arthrobacter; species Arthrobacter sp. BC5. The sequence continues at coordinate 3,440,075 of NZ_CM155273.1, read as the reverse complement.
GGTCAGCGGCTCGGGCGGCCGGAGTCCGGCCCCGGCTCGATCGCGCGGTTCGGCCCGAGGGCGGGCGCGCTCCTGATCGACTGGGTGCTGTGCTCGCTGGTCTCCGCCGCGTTCTTCGGCTACGACGGCTTCGCCACGCTCGCCATCTTCCTCGTGGAGCAGATCCTGTTCGTCGGGTTCTTCGGATACAGCATCGGGCATCGCCTGCTCCGCATGCAGGTCCAGACCCTCGACGGAAGACCGGCCGGATACCTCACGGCGACCATCCGCAGTGTGCTCCTGTGCCTCGTCATCCCTGCGCTCGTCATCGACGTCGATCAGCGCGGTCTCCACGACCGGGCCCGTGGGACGGGCCTCTTCCGCATCTAGGCACGGCCGCGCCCGTGGGCCAGGCCTCTTCGCATGCCGACGCGAGCGGGAGGGTCACCGTCCGCGCATGGCCTTGCGGTCGGGCCGCGCCTTGAACGGATCGACGCCCTTCGGGACGGGCAGCTTCGTGCCCAGGGCCGTCAGGCGCTTGTCGACCGCGTAGACCTCCTGCTTGGTCAGCGTCTTCTTCAGCTTCTGCACGGTCTTGGGGACCTTCGCGAGCGGGACCTGCCGGTCGCCCCGGCCCGTCTCGATGACATGCACCGGCACGTTGGGGATGATGCGGGCCATCTTGCGCTTCTCGCCGTCGACGAGCTGCTTCACCCGCGTGGAGGGTCCCTCCGAGACGAGGATGACGCCGGGGCGGCCCACCACGCGGAACACGGCGTCCTGGGTCCGGGGATTCACCGCGACGGGCTGCTCCTGCAGGATCCACCCACGGCGCAGGACGCTCAGGGCCGCGCCCGCGGCGCCCGGCTTCCCCTCGATCTGGGAGAACGCGGCGCGTTCGGCCCGTCGGGACAGGATGAAGATCGCCGCGAGGAACGCGAGCGGTAGGGCGATGATCATCAGGGTGATGACGTTGTCGATCAGGAGGCCGATCAGCAGGCCCGCCGCGATGACACCGACGAACGCCAGCAGCATGAACCAGACGGCGCTGGGGTCGTTGCGCCGGGTCATCTTGAAGACCTCGACGACCTGCTTCATCCGCCCGGTCTTCTTCGGCCCCTTCTCGGCTTTCGGCTTCCGCGAGAAAAGACGGCGTTTGGGCGTGGGTGAGCCTGAAGGATCGATCATGTGCGACATAGTGCTTCGATTCTACGTGATGAGATCGGCAGGGCTGCCGGGTCGACGGCGGCGTTGTGCGCTACGGGAGGCGGCAGGAGATGCGTCAGCCGGCGAGGAGGGAGGACGCTTCCTGCGACGCCGAACCGGACTCGTCGAGATGCGCGAGTTCAGGGGGTAGCTCGAGGCCCTTCTTGCGCATGGCCCGCGCCCAGAGACGACCGGCGCGGTAGGAGGAGCGCACGAGCGGCCCGCTCATGACGCCGAGGAAACCGATCTCCTCGGCTTCCTCGCTCAGTTCCACGAACTCTCCGGGCTTCACCCAGCGGTCGACCGGAAGGTGGCGCTCACTCGGGCGCAGGTACTGGGTGATCGTGATGAGGTCGCATCCGGCCTCGTGCAGGTCCCGCAGGGCTTCGGAGATCTCCTGGCGGGTCTCGCCCATCCCCAGGATGAGGTTCGACTTCGTGACCATCCCGCGGTCGCGACCCTGGGTGATGACATCGAGCGATCGGTCGTAGCGGAACGCGGGCCGGATGCGCTTGAAGATGCGCGGTACCGTCTCGACGTTGTGGGCGAAGACCTCCGGGGCGGCGTCGCAGATGGCGGCGATGTGCTCGGGGCGGCCCGAGAAGTCGGGGATGAGGATCTCCACACCCGTACCGGGGTTCATGCTGTGGATCTGCCGGATCGTCTCGGCGTAGAGCCAGACGCCCTCGTCGGCGAGGTCGTCCCGGGCCACGCCGGTGACCGTTGCATAGCGCAGGTTCATGGACTGCACCGACTGGGCGACCTTGAAGGGCTCGCTCCGATCCAGCGGCTGGGGTTTGCCGGTGTCGATCTGACAGAAGTCGCAGCGCCTGGTGCATTCGGAGCCGCCGATGAGGAACGTCGCTTCGCGGTCCTCCCAGCACTCGAAGATGTTGGGGCAGCCGGCCTCTTCGCAGACCGTGTGCAGTCCCTCCTTCTTCACGAGGTTCTTCATGGAGACGAATTCCGGGCCGATGTTGACCTTGGCCTTCATCCAGTCCGGCTTCCGTTCCACCGGTGTCTCGGCGTTCCGCGCCTCGATACGCAGCATGCGGCGGCCCTCGGGTGCAAGGCTCACAGTGAAGCTCCTTCTGTGTCATGAACGGGACCGGCGGTGACGGCGGCGTCAGCAGGGTGGTCCGGGTGCGCGCCGGCCATGTTCCCGCCCACCAGCACCGCCTCATTGTTGCGCAGTTCGGCCTCGATGTGCGAAACGACCTCGGCGGGCGTGACGGTCCGGCCGCACTCGGCGGAGATGGACGTCACCCCGGCATCGCTGATCCCGCAGGGAACGATCTGCTGGAAGGGTGCCAGGTCGTTGCTGCAGTTGACCGCGAACCCGTGCATGGTGACGCGGTCCCTGACCCGGATGCCGATCGCCGCGATCTTCCGCGCCGGTCGGTCGTCCGCCGCCAGCCACACGCCGGAGCGTCCGTCGATCCTGATGCCCTCGATACCGAAGGGTCGCAGTGAGGAGATGATGACCTCCTCGAGGACATGGACGTATTCGGCGACCCGGGCCGGATCCCGCAGGGCGAGGATCGGGTAGCCCACGAGTTGGCCCGGACCGTGCCAGGTCAGTTTCCCACCCCGGTCGACCGGGACGACGGCGGTTCCGTCGAAGGGGCGTTCGTGGTCCTCGGTGCGCTTGCCGGCGGTGTAGACGGGCGTGTGCTCGAGGAGGAGGACCGTGCTGGGAGCCGTGCCCCCGACCACCTGCGCATGGAGGGTCTTCTGCATCTCCCACGCCTGGATGTACTCGATGTAGTCCGGGGCGAGGCCGACGCGCGACAGCACAAGAGTCATGGTGCAAGAGTAGTCCCGCGTACCGACACATTCCTCACGGGGGGATGCAGGCGCCGGTCACCCTTCATCCAGTCGGGGGCTCCCTGCCCGCCCCGGGACGTCGAAGGTGGCACCGAGCCGGACCAGGCGGCAGCCGCAGTCGGTCTGCCTCACTTCGAAGTGGAGCACGGGGGAGCCGGGACCGGCCTGAGCGCGGAATCTCCAGAAGTCAGCCCTGTAGCCGCGTGCCCTCTGCATGTCGTCTCCTCGTGGCGGAACGGGCAGCGCGCGCCAGGTGGACCAGTGACGGCTCTCCCCGATGACGCGCCACAGCGTTCCGCGCCAGTGCAGGTCGAGGGGCTGCCCAGTACCGTCGGTGTCCTCGAGTGTGAGCGCTACGGCCTCGTCGAACAGCCGCCAGGTGCCGACGTAGTCGGAGGTACTGGACGTCATGGCATACCTGTTCCTCGGAGGAGATGGAGGGTTAAAAATAGAACACATGTTCTATCGGATCAACCGGCCGGAGATCATCCGGTACTGGCACCTGTGGATAACGGAGAACACGGCGACCCGGTGGCCTAGAACAGATACATGAGTGAAGCAGCGCGACGGGGGCAGGCAGGGCAGCACCCGGGGTCGGAGGACGGCGAGGGGCGGCCGACGGTTCCCGGTCTGCAGGTGGGCCGACTGCTCGGACGCGGCGGCTCCTCCTCCGTCTGGCTGGTGACGGACGACGACGATCAGCGGTTCGCACTCAAGGTGGCGCAGGGTCGTCGGCCCGAGGAGGGCGCGGCCGGGACCCCGGCGGCGGACGACGGCGGCAGGCGGGGCAGGCGGGCCGCGAGGGTCCCCGGAGAGATTTCCCCTGGAGCACCACCGGAATGCCCTGGACTGCAAGCGGCAGCACCACCCGGCTCGGACGCGACGGACGAGGTAGCCGCGGAGCTCCGGCTGCTGCAGAGGTTCACCCACGACCACCTCGTCAGGGTGAAGCGCATCCTGGACACCGACCAGGGCCCGGGCCTGCTCATGGATCTCGCTCCGGGCGGTTCACTGCTGGCGCTCGTGACCAGTCGGGGTCCACTGCCCATCGCGGAAGTCGTCACCGCACTTGTTCCGATCGCACAGGTGCTCCATCATCTCCATGGCGCAGGTGCCCTGCACGGCGACGTCACGCCGGGAAACATCCTGTTCACGCACGAGGGCAAGCCGCTGCTCGGGGACTTCGGTACCGGCAGGCTCCTCGGATCGGATCACGGGAGGGGTGCGGGTACGCCCGGCTTCCTCGACCCGATCCGGACGGGTTCCTTCGACACGGGAGCGGACGTGTTCTCGCTGGCAGCGGTCTCCTGGTTCGCACTCACAGGGCGCATCCCCGGGCCCACGGAGCAGAGGCCTCCCCTCGCACGGATCATCCCCGACGTCCCTCCGCAGCTCATGCAGCTGGTCGAGGACGGACTGAGCTCCGATCGGGAGCGCCGGCCCACGGCCGACCACTTCGCCCGCATCCTGATGTCCAGTGCCGCCCCGGTGCCGGTGAACCTGGTGTCTGCCGTCCATCCCAGCGTGCTGCCCGAACTGCTCACCCTGCGCACCGCGACCCCGGCAGCCGAACGCGTACCCGGCCGGCGGCGACTGCTGCCTCGAGCGGCGGATCGGGCACCGGGCGGAACGGCCTCGCGCAGGGCGTCGTCGGGCAGCCGAGGTGTCGGTTCGGCGCCGTTCCGGCCGAGTGGCCAGGACGTCCCCGATGAGCCCGTCATGCGAGGGCGTGTCGCCTTCGCCGCCGGGCTTGCCGCCGTCGTCCTCCTGGTGTCAGGGATCGCGCTCACGCTCCAGGACATGCCCGGCCCGGCTGCGGCACCCGGAAGATCGGCCGGGGAGGGGATCTCCGGTGCAGCTACCAGCCCGGCTGCACCCCGTCAGGCGACACCGCAGGACGAAGCAGACATGTCGGAGGGGGGCGGTGCCGGTCAGCAGCCACCGGCGGAGGCCGCGCCACCCGAAGCAGCCGTCGAGGCCGCCCTGGCACCCGATCCCGTGACCGCCCTCGGGGGGCTGGCAGCACTTCGCGCGTCGGCTTTCGCGGCGGCTGATCCCGCGGTCCTCGCAAGGGTCGACGTCGAAGGATCGCCCGCCATGACCGCCGACCGGGGCGCCGTGGCCGCGCTGGCGGAATCGGGTACAAGCCTCCAGGACCTGTCGATCACCATCCGGGACCCGTCGCTGCTGGCCGAGGCAGATGTCGCGGCTTCGCCGGTCGGCGCCCTCACGGCCGTGGCCGCGCCCCCCGGCTCGACGGAGGTCGCACTGGTGAGGGCCACGGCCGCGCTCTCCGCGTACACCGAGACCACGACGACGGCGGAAGCGTCGTTGCCGGGGGCCATGCCCAGCCCGCTGATGGCAGCCGGACAGCAGGACCTGATCTTCATCCTCTGGGATGCCGGCGGTGGCTGGCGGATCCACTCCGTCGTCTCACCTCCGGCGTGAGCGGCCCGGTGATCAGGCGGGGACCGGGGCAGCCTTGCCGGTGACGGTACTGCGGACCCACTGGGCAAGCGCCTCGGGTGTGGGCTGGTCGAATGCGAAACCCGCTGCGGTCAGTACCCGCGGTTCCATCCGCGTGCTGACCAGCAGGAGCTCGAAGCCGAGTTGTCCGATGACCGCCGTCAGGACGGGAGCGGGCACCCGGAACCACACCGGGCGGTGGAACGCCCTGCCGAGCTGCAGCGTGATCGCGTCCAGGGTCGCCGGTGCCGGAGCGCTCAGGTTGACGGGACCGGACAGGGGAGCGGTGAGGAGGAACTCGAGCGCACGGACCTCGTCATGGAGGCTGATCCACGGCCACCACTGACGGCCCGAACCGAGCGACGTCCCGGCGAAGAGCCGGATGGGAATCAGGAGGTTGGGCAACGCCCCGCCACCCTTCGCCATCACGATCCCGGTCCGGGCGAGCACCACGCGGACGGAGTCCGGAGCAGCCAGGGCCTCGGCTTCCCATCTGCGGCAGATGTCGGCCAGCAGCGTTCCACCGGAGACCGAGCGCTCCGTCAGGACCTCGTCACCGCGGTCTCCGTAGTAGCCGGACGCCGACTGGCTGATGAATACCTCGGGCGGATTCTTCGCCTTCTGCATCGCCCGGACGAGCGTCCTGGTCGGCAGGATACGGGACGAATACAGCGTCTCCTTGTAGCTTCTCGTCCAGAGCCCTCCCGCGATACCGGCGCCGGACAGGTTGATGACGGCGTCGGCCTGTTCGACGGCGGCGACGTCGAGCTCACCCGCGGAGGGATCCCAGCGGATCTCCCCGGGGCCCTTGGGGGCCCTGCGGACGAGGCGCGTCACCTCGTGGTTCTTCTCGAGCTGACGGGTGAGGGCTGTTCCGATGGTCCCGGACGCGCCGGCGAGGAGGATGCGCATGATCCCATCGAACCACTTGTCAGGAGCGAAGGGTACCGCGGGTGCCGGGCCGCGGGCTCCGAGATGATGCGTCGTGCCTGGCGGCCACCAGGGCGCCCCGCGGCCGGCGACGGGACGCAGCGGCCCGCCAGGGAACACCGACCCGATGGCTAAGATCGACCAATGGTCTCCGATTACCTCCGCTATCCGCACGTCCACGGCAATTTCGTCACGTTCGTGGCCGAGAACGACGTGTGGGTCGCGCCGCTCGACGGGGGGCGCGCGTGGCGTATCTCCGCGCTGCAGCTGCCCGCCCGGAATCCCCGGTTCTCCCCGGACGGCTCGACCATCGCATGGACCGTCGTCCAGGGTGGGGCGCCCGAGGTCGTGGCAGCGGACACGGAAGGCGGGAGCTTCCGGCGGCTCACCTTCTGGGGTCACCAGAGCACCCGGGTGAAGGGCTTCACCGCGTCGGGGGAGGTTCTCGCCACCAGCGCCTTCCGCCACGAGGACTCGCGCCTGAGCTGGGCCTACCGGGTGCCGCTCGACGGTTCGGCGCAGTCCGTCCTGCCGCTCGGGCCGGTGGACGTCGTCGCCGAGGGGCCCGCCGTCGGAGACGGGAAGCCGGTGGTCATCGGCAGCGTCCTGACCCGGGAACCGGCCTGGTGGAAGCGCTACCGCGGCGGTACGGCAGGCAAGCTCTGGATGGACGCCGACGGCAGCGGGCAGTTCGTCCGGTTCCTCTCCGAGCTGGACGGCAACATCAGCGATCCGATGTGGGTGTCCGGACGCCTCGCCTTCCTGTCCGATCACGAGGGCCACGGCAACGTCTACTCCGTCGGCGCACGCGGGGAAGACCTGCGGCGCCACACGGACCACGACGAGTTCTACGTACGCCATGCCAGTTCCGACGGCACGGGGATCGTGTTCGAGTCAGCCGGTGCACTCTGGCATCTGCCGTCCCTCGACGGAGAACCCGTCCGGCTGTCCATCACGCTCGGGTCCGCCTCCACCGCGCGGCGGCCGTATCCGCTGAAGGTGGAACGCCACCTCGGCGCCGTCGTGCCCACCCGGGACGGGTCGGCATCGATCGTCGAGGCGCACGGGACGCTGCACTGGCTGACGCACAGGGACGGTCCGTCGCGTGTCGTCGAGGCCGCGCCGGGCGTGCGTGCGCGTCTCGGACGCCCTGTGGACCGCTCCCGTGTCGCGTACATCGCAGACACCGACGGCGAGGAGGCCCTCTACGTCCGCGACGTCTTCCCGCCATCGACGGAGCGGGCCCCGGCTCCGATCCGTGCCGCGGCGGAGGCCGGGAAGGGTACAGCCGCCGGGCCCCGCGACAGCGGCGACGCGGACGGCCAGGTGGCGCTGCTCGACGCCCAGGCGTCCACCGCGGCCGGCGCGCTGCAGCGGATCTCCTTCGAGGGGCGTTTCCGTGCTTCCGCGCTCGCCGTCAGTCCGGACGGTGACCGCATTGCCGTGGCATCCGAGACCGGAGTGCTGGAAGTCGTGACCCTGGCAGGCGGCGCGCGCCGAAGGATCGCCTCGACCGACCTCGGAGTCATCGAGGCCGTCACCTTCTCCCACGACTCCGCCTGGCTCGCCTGGTCCGAGCCGATGGCCCAGGAAGGTGCCCGCAGCCGGATCCGGCTCGTGGCCGCCGCGGGAGGCGCGATCGTCGACGTCACCGACGGGCGCTTCCGCGACTGGTCGCCGACCTTCACCCGCGACGGCAGGTACCTCGCCTTCCTGTCGGACCGCAGCTTCGACCCCGTGTACGACACCCACCGCTTCGACCTGAGCTTCCCCGCGTCGACGAAGCCCTACCTCGTCGCGCTCGCGGACGGGACGCCGTCGCCGTTCGGCCCGGGCGTCGCACTCGCGGAGGAACAGTCGGACGGTGGGCGGCGGACGGATCCGGTAGCGGACGGAACGGACGCGTCCCCGGCCGTCGTCGTCGACCCCGATCTCCTGATGGCGCGCACCATCCCGCTGCCCGTGGCCCAGGGCACGTACGACGACCTCCGGGCGGTGGACGGCGGGCTGCTCTGGACTGCCGGCGACATCGGCGGCGTCACGGGCGACGGCCGCGCCTCCTCCTCGGCGGAGGGCCCGGCACGCCGGCTGGAGCGCTTCGACCTCGCCCGCAGGACGGTCGAGGTCCTGGCGGCGGACACGGACGCCTTCGAGGTCAGCAGCGACGGCTCGACGGCGGTCCTCACCTCTGCAGGCAAGGTGACGGCGATCCCGACCGACAGCAGGACGGATGCCGACTCGCCCAAGCACATCGACGTCGCGCTCGGGCGCATCCGGGTCCTGCTCGATCCGGTCAGTGTGTGGCGGCAGGCCTTCGACGAGGCCTGGCGACTGCAGCGGGACTTCTTCTGGACCGAGGACATGGCAGGGATCGACTGGGCCGCCGTGAGGGCTCGCTACCTGCCGCTGGTCGACCGCCTGGGCACGCAGGACGACCTCGCGGACCTCCTGTGGGAGCTCCACGGGGAGCTCGGCACCTCCCATGCGTACGTCGCCCCGCCGCTCATCACGGAGCCCGGCGGCCACCAGGGCTTCCTCGGGGCGGACGTCGCACCCGCGGACGGTGGATGGGCCGTCACGCGGGTCTTCGACACGGAGTCATCGGACCCGCAGGCCGTCTCCCCACTGAGTGCCCCGGGCGTGGCGGTCCGGGCCGGTGACGTGATCGAAGCGGTCGACGGGGTCCCGGTGCCGCCGGCATTCGGTCCCTCGGTACTGCTGACGGGAGCCGCGGGCGTCACGGTCGAGCTGACGGTCCGGTCCGGGACGGCGGGTCGCCCGGCCGGGCGGCGCCGAGTCGCCGTCGTACCCCTCCGCAGCGAGGAGAGGCTGCGCTACCAGAACTGGGCCGCAGCGAACCGGGCGACCGTCCACCGGGCCTCGGACGGGCGCTTCGGCTACCTGCACATTCCGGACATGGTCGCGAACGGGTGGGGCCAGCTGCATCGCGACCTCGACCGCGAGACGGCCCGCGACGCCCTCGTGATCGACGTGCGGCGCAACCGGGGCGGGCACACCTCGCAGCTCGTCGCGGAGCTGATCGGGCGCCGGGTCACGGCGTGGTCCATGCCGCGCGGCGAGGCGGCCGGCACCTACCCGGCGCACGCTCCCCGCGGGCCGGTGGTCGTCCTGACCGACGAGTTCGCAGGATCCGACGGCGACATCATCACCCAGGTGGCGAAGCTCCGCGGCATCGGTCCGGTGATCGGCTCGAGGACCTGGGGCGGTGTGATCGGCATCGACGGCAGGTTCAAGCTCGCGGACGGGACCGGCGTCAACCAGCCGCGCTACGGGTTCCATGTGACCGGGGCAGTGGGGTGGGCGATCGAGAACCATGGAGTGGACCCGGATATCGAGGTGCCGTTCCCGCCGCACGCCTACGCCGCGGGCGAGGACCCGCAGCTCGAGCACGGCGTCGAGGTGCTGCGGGAGATGCTCGCCGAGATTCCCACCGACATTCCTCCCGCCAAGGAGGGCTACCCGTCCCGCAGGCCGGCCCCGCTGCCCCCGCGCCCCCAGGACCTCCGGGGCTGACCCCGGCGGAACGGCGCGGGCGGGCCCGGACGCAGAAAGGACCCCGGGCGCCGTCCGGGGTCCTTTCTGCTCGAAACGGGAGTGCTCAGCCCTGCAGCGTCGCCGTGAGGGTGATGTCCTTGACGGCGGCGAGGGCCTGCGACACGGGGCAGCCCTCCTTCGCAGCCTGGGCCACGCGCTGGAAGTCGTCCTCCGACAGGCCGGGTACGGTCGCATCGAGCGTCAGGCGGATGGCCGTGATGCCGGTACCCGGCTGGAAGTCCACCTCCGCCTTGGTCTCGACGCGCTCGGGGACCTTGCCCTCCTCGCCCAGGGCGTGGCTGAAGGCCATCGAGAAGCATGCGGAGTGTGCGGCCGCGATGAGCTCCTCGGGGCTCGTCTTGCCCTCGGACTGCTCGGCGCGGGCCCGCCAGGTGACGTCGTACGTGCCGAGGCCGGATGAGTCGAGCGTGACCTGACCCGAGCCCGTGGGGAGGTCTCCACTCCAGACGGTGTGGGCTGTGCGAACGGTAGCCATGGTTCTCCTTGCTGTCGAACGGACGCGGAGATCGCATCCGGTACTTCACCTCCATCCTAGGGAGCGGCGGAACGGAGTTCCATCGGAGCGAACCGACCTCGCCGGGTGCGCCCGATCAGGGGCAGGAGCCGGTCGTGCCGAGAATGGCAGAAGCCGCCTCCCTTCCGGGAAGCGGCTCCTGTCCGAGCTGGATCAGACCGTGGTGCTACAGGCCGAGGTCGGCCTCGAAGGCGCCACCTTCGAGGCGTGCCTTGAGCGTCTGCAGGAAGCGGCCCGCGTCCGCCCCGTCCACCAGGCGGTGGTCGTACGTCAGGCTGAGGTACATCATCGAACGGATGGCGATCGTGTCGTCACCGTCGACCGTGACGACCACGGGACGCTTGACGATGATGCCGGTCCCCAGGATGCCGACCTGCGGCTGGTTGATGATCGGGGTGTCGAAGAGCGCGCCGGCCGACCCGATGTTCGTGATCGTGAAGGTGCCCCCGGAGAGCTCGTCCGGACCGATCTGCCCGCTGCGGGTGCGCGACCCGACATCGGCGATCTTCTTGGCGAGTCCGCCGAGGTTGAGGTTGCCGGCGTCCTTGATCACGGGGACCAGCAGGCCCTTCTCGGTGTCGACCGCGATCGCGAGGTGCTCGGCGTCGTGGTAGGTGACTTCCTTCTTCTCCTCGTCGAAGGAGGCATTCAGCTTCGGGTGCTGCTTCAGTGCCTCGGTGACGGCCTTGGAGATGAACGGCAGGAAGGTGAGCTTCGCCCCGTTCTGGGCCAGGAAGGTGTCCTTCGAGGCCGTACGCAGCTTGGCGACGCGGGTCATGTCGACCTCGATCACCTGGGTCAGCTGAGCGGAGACCTCGAGCGACTCGCGCATGCGCTTGGCGATGGTCTGCCTGATGCGGGGAGCCTTCTCGACGGTGCCGCGGAGCTTGGAGGGCTCGACGGCGGGAGCTGCCGGCCTGGAGGGCGCTGCCGGTGCGGCGGCCGCCAGCGAGGTCTGCGGGGCTGCTGCGGGCTCGGGCTGCTGGGCGCTCTGGGCCTTCTGGGCCTCGGCTGCCTCCAGGACGTCCTGCTTCCGGATACGACCACCGACCCCGGTGCCCTTGACCGTGGAGAGGTCGACGTCGTTCTGGTTCGCCAGGCGGCGTACGAGGGGCGTCACGTAGGCGGAGGCGTCCGAGCCCGTGGATTCGTCCGCTGCGGCGGGCTTCTCCTCGGCTGCGGCGGGCTTCGCCTCAGGGGATCCGCTGGCGTCGTCATCGGGCTCGGACGTACCCGAGGCACGCGCTGCCTCCTGGCCGGCGCCGGGCTTCTCGGTGGGGGCGTCGTTGCGCTCCTCGGACGGTGCGGCCACGAGCGGCTCACCTGATGCGGCTTCGACCTTCTTCGGTGCGGAAGCACCGGATCCGATGACGGCGAGCACGGCGCCGACCTCGGCGGTCTCGTCCTCGTTGACTCGGATCTCCTGCAGCTTGCCGGCGACCGGCGAGGGGATCTCGGTGTCGACCTTGTCGGTGGAGACCTCGAGCAGGGGCTCGTCGACCTCGACGTCGTCGCCGATGGCCTTGAGCCAGCGGGTCACGGTGCCTTCGGTGACGCTCTCACCCAGGGCGGGGAGCGTGACTTCGGTGCCCTCGCCTGGATCACCGTCCGCGGTAGCGGCCTCCTGCGGGGCGTCCTCGGCTGCCGCAGGCTCTGCGGCGGGCTGCTCGGGCTCGGCCGGAGCCTCCTCGGCGGCGGAAGCCGCGCTGCCCGCATCACCGCTGCCCGCATCACTGCTGCCGGAGCCGTCACCGATGCGCACGAGCGGCGCGCCGACCTCGGCGGTCTCGTCCTCGGCGACGAGGATCTCCTCGATCACGCCGGCGATCGGCGACGGGATCTCGGTGTCGACCTTGTCGGTGGAGACCTCGAGAAGGGGCTCGTCGACCTCGACGCGGTCACCGACCTGCTTGAGCCAGCGGGTGACAGTGCCTTCGGTGACGCTTTCACCGAGAGCGGGCAAGTTCACGGATTCAGACATAATGCGCCCGTTTCTCCTTTGTAGATCGTTCCTTGGCAGCTGGTCGACGAGCGGGGCCCGTTCAGCTGGACGTGCTTGAAATTCCTGCTTCCGAGCTTAGTCCACGCCCTCGGGGCGTGGACCAAGCCGGGACGGTGCGTGCCTCAGCCGTGCAGCGGCTTGCCGGCGAGGGCGAGGTGGGCCTCGCCGAGGGCCTCGTTCTGCGTCGGGTGCGCGTGGATGAGCGGAGCGACGTCCTCGGGGTAGGCCTCCCAGTTGACGATGAGCTGCGCCTCGCCGATCTGCTCGCCCATCCGGCTGCCGAGCATGTGGACGCCGACGATCGGGCCGTCCTTCTCGCGGACGAGCTTGACGATGCCACCGGTGCCGATGATCGAGCTCTTGCCGTTGCCGGCGAGGTTGTACTCGTGCGTCTCGACGCGGTCGTCGCCGAACTTCTCGCGGGCGGCCTTCTCGGTGTAGCCGACCGAGGCGATCTCGGGATCGCTGTAGGTGACCTTCGGGATGTTGAGGTCGGCGACGACGACCGGCTTCAGGCCGCCGATCTCCTCGGCCACGAAGATGCCCTGCTGGAAGCCGCGGTGGGCCAGCTGCAGGCCGGGGACGATGTCCCCGATCGCGTAGATGGTGCCGACACCGGTGTGGAGACGCTCGTCGGTGATGACGAACCCGCGGTCCATCGTGAGCCCGGCCTCCTCGTAGCCGAGGTTCTGCGTCACGGGCCCACGGCCGACGGCGACCAGCATGAGGTCCGCTTCGAAGGTCTTGCCGTCCTCGAGGGAGACGACGACGCCGTCGTCGTTCTGCTCGACGGACTTGAAGCGCGTCCCGGTGTTGAACTTGATGCCGCGCTTCTTGAACGCCCGCTCGAAGTTCTTGACGATCGAGGCGTCCTCGTTCGGGACGAGCGAGGGGAGCGCTTCGATGATGGTGACGTCCACGCCGAAGGACTTCCACACGGACGCGAACTCGCAGCCGATGACGCCGCCGCCGAGGATGATGGCGGTCTTCGGCACGAAGTCCATCTTCAGGGCCTGGTCCGAGGTGATGACCTTGCCGCCGATCTCCAGGCCGGGAAGGCTGCGGGAGAAGGAACCGGTGGCGAGGATGATGTGCTTGCCGGTGTAGACGGTGCCGTCGACGTCGATGGTGTTCTGCGATGCGAGCTTGCCCGAACCCTCGATGACGGTGATGCCCTTGGACTTGATGAGCCCCTGCAGGCCGCGGTACTTGCCCGCGATGATGCCGTCCTTGTACGCGTTCACCGCGTTCATGTCGATCGACTCGAAGGAGGCCTTCACCCCGTACTTCTCCGAGTCGCGGGCGCCGTCGGCGATCTCGGCCGAGTGCAGGAGGGCCTTGGTGGGGATGCAGCCGTTGTGGAGGCAGGTGCCGCCCAGCTTGCCCTTCTCGATGAGGCCCACGGTGAAGCCCAGCTGCACTGCGCGGAGGGCGGCCGCGTAACCGCCGCTGCCTCCACCGAGTACCAGGATGTCGAATTCTTGCGCAGTTGCCGATCCGGCCACTTGAACGCTCCCTCGCGTGGTCTGTTGACGCGCAGGACGCGTCGGTTGATAGATCTTCTGCTGATGCGGTCGCGGTGCAGGATGCACCGGCCCGATCTGCTCTCGTTTTTCACCCTATCCCCAGAACAAGCCGGCATCCACTCGAAGTGCATGTCGCAAACGCCGGAGGGCCCCGATGTGCGCAGTGTCACGCACGGGCGCGGACCGGCCCGGGACGGGGACGACGGGGTGCCGTGCCGCCGCCGCCACGGCACCCCGTCCGTGCTAGGCGGTGCGTGCGAGGACGTCCTCGACGTAGGCCAGCAGGGTGCGGACCCCGACACCGGTTCCGGCCTTCGGGGTGTAACCGTAGGGGGCGCCTTCGTTGAAGGCGGGCCCGGCGATGTCGAGGTGCGCCCACGGGATCTTCTCTCCGTCGACCTGGCCGACGAATTCCCGGAGGAAGACGGCGGCGGTCATCATGCCGCCGTGACGCTCGCCGATGTTGGCGATGTCGGCGACCTGCGAGTCGAGGCTGGGACGGAGCTCCTCCGGCAGGGGCATGGGCCAGAACTGCTCGCCCGCGCGGTCGGCCGCGGCCTTCACGGCGTCGCGCACGCCGTCGTCGCCCATGACGCCCGAGACGCGCGTGCCGAGTGCGATCATCTGGGCGCCCGTGAGCGTCGCGATGTCGATGATCGCGTCGGGGGACTCCTCGCTCGCGGCGGCGAGGCCGTCGGCCATCACGAGCCGGCCCTCGGCGTCGGTGTTGAGGACCTCGACGGTGCGTCCGCCGTAGATCGAGAGCACGTCCTCGGGGCGCTGCGCGGTACCGGACGGCATGTTCTCGGCGAGGCAGAGCCAGGCCGTGACCTTGGCGGGAAGGCCCAGCTCGGCGACCGCGAGCAGGGTGGTGAGGACGACGGCGGCGCCGGCCATGTCCAGCTTCATGGTCTGCATGCCGGCGGCCGGCTTGAGCGAGAGTCCGCCGGAGTCGAACGTGATGCCCTTGCCCACGAGGGCGAGGTGGACGGCGGACCTGGCGGGGGAGTACTCGACCTTGACCATGCGCGGCGGCCGTGAGGAGCCCTTGCCGACGCCGAGGATGCCGCCGTAGCCGTCCCGCTCGAGGCGCTTCTCGTCCATCACGGTGATCTTGACCGGCAGCCCGCGTGAGAGGTCCTTCGCGGCCTGCGCGAACGTCTCGGGGTAGAGGTGGCTGGGGGGCTGGTTCACGAGGGAGCGGGTGGCGTTGACGTTCTTGCCGAGGATGACGGCGCGGCGGAAAGCCGGGGTGAGGTCGGCGTCGTCGGCAGCGGAGGTGTGGACGACGACGTTGCGCACCGCGTCCCTGTCCTTGTCGGGAGCGACCGTGCCGTCCGGCTTCATGCCCGACTTGTGGCCCTCGTAGCTGTAGGCGCCGAAGGCGGCGCCCTCGGCGACGGCGGTGGCGGCGGCGACGGTGTCCGCGGGGAACGCGAGGACCACGGTGTCGAGGCCGGTCAGCTGGCGGATCGCCGCACCTGCGGCGCGACGCAGGGTCTCCGGGACGAGCACGGCGTCCGGCGCGACGGGCCCGACGCCGGAGAGCACGAGGGAGTCCGCGCCGGTCTCGGGCAGGCCGGGGAGGCGGCGCACCTCGTCGGCGGCACCGCTGATGCCGAGCACCTGGAGGGAATCCCCGAGGGCACGCGCGGCCTTCGCGGGCAGCGGGCTGTCGAGCAGCACCGGTCCCTCCGCCCCTTTGGCGACCCCGATCACGAGCGCGTCGCTCGGAATCTTCTTGAGGTCCTTCGCGGAAGCGGTCAGGTGTAGTTCGGTCGTCTTGATCACGGAATCTGTCTCCTCGTGTCCGGATGGGTTGTCCAGATGCAGCAACACTCACGGTCTCCCGGTATCTGGTGGTCCGGGAACCGTCCTGACGATCGTAGTCTCTGGCCCGCCGCCCACCGTGGCCCGTCCTCCGCTGTTCGTGGCACCACGCTCCGGAATGAAGGAGATGCGGCCGGTGTTGGAACAGGCAGGACCCGACCGCCAGGAGAGAACCATGCTGGATCCACGAACCCTGTACAACACCGATGCCGACGTGTTCGGCGACCCCACGAGCAGGGGCCTGCCACTGCTCGTGAGCCTGACCGGCTTCATGGACGCAGGCCAGGTCGTCTCGCAGGTCAGCGAGGAACTCCTCGAGGTCCTCGAGCACGAGACGGTCGCCGAGTTCGACGCCGACCAGCTCATGGACTACCGGGGTCGCCGCCCCAGGATCACCTTCGTCGAGGACCACCTGACGGACTACCGGCCGCATCGACTCGAGCTGCACCGCCTGTACGACGGCCTGGGCGAGCCGTTCCTGCTCCTCACCGGCGTCGAACCGGACCTGCAGTGGGAGCGGTTCGCGAGCGCCGTCGTCGGACTCGTCGAGGACCTGGAGGTGTCCCTCATTTCCTGGATCCACGCGATCCCGATGCCCGTCCCGCACACGCGCCCCATCGGGGTGACGCTGCACGGCAACCGGTCGGACATCATCGACGGCATGAACGCCTGGCGTCCCACCGCCGAGATCCAGGCGTCCATCGGCCATGTCCTGGAACTGCGTCTGATCGAGGCGGGGCACGACGTCGTCGGCCACGTGATCCACGTGCCGCACTACCTCTCCGAGGCCGAGTACCCTCCCGCTGCGGTGGCGGGGCTCGAGTACCTGGGCGCCACCGCGCGGCTCGTGCTGCCGACCGACCGGCTGCGCGAGACGGGGCGCGACGTCGAGCGGCAGATCGCCCGGCAGGTCGGCAACTCGGCGGAGGTGCAGTCGGTCGTCGCATCGCTGGAGAAGCGGTACGACGAGTACGCAGAGGGAGCCGAGCGCCGCTCGCTGCTGGTGAAGGAGAACAGCGAGCTGGCCAGCGCCGAGGAGCTCGGCGCCGCCGTCGAGGCGTACCTGGCGAGCCCGCAGGCGGAGGAGGAGTCCACCCTGCTGTGGGACACGGAGTTCCTCGGTACGAGTCCGATCGACTACGGCAGCCGCGGCGACCGCGAGGAACCCACGGCGCCCGAGGGACACGACGACGACGGCCCGTCCGGGCCGGAGCCGCGCTCCCTGGCCTAGTCGTCCCTGGCCTAGTCGTCCCTGGCCTAGTCGTCCCTGGCCTAGTCGTCCCCGGACAGGACGTCGGACCCTTCAGGGCTAAGGGCCCTGACGGCTGTACCGGCGGAGGACCAGACTGAGCGCGTCGGCACGGTTCGGTGCCGGTTCCCGCGATCGCGCCCGGAAGAGCAGGTGCCAGATGAACAAGCCAATCGTTGTCGGAGTCAACGGGTCGGGCGGCAGTGAGGCAGCTATGCTGTGGGCGCTCCAGCGCGCTGCCCGGAACAAGGTTCCCGTCGTCGCGGTGCACGCGCTCGATGACCGGTGGGTTTCGCCGGAGTTCGCCTACCAGGACGTGATCAGGGAATCCGGCATGCAGCTGTTGCGGCAGGTCCGGGAGGATGCCGCCAAGAAGGAGCCCGACGTCGACGTCCGGATCAGGCTGGGGCACGGGAGCCCGGCCTTCGTGCTGCAGGAGCTCTCCCGGGATGCCTCGATGGTGGTCATCGGATCGCACACCCGGACCTGGCCTGATGGAGGACCCATGACGGACCGGGCGCTGCAGGTGGTCGCTGCATCGGACATTCCGGTGGTCGTCATTCCGGCGGGCCAGGGACCGGCGGGCACCGGGGTGGTGGTCGGGGTGGACGGCTCTGAGGAATCACTGCAGGCGGTGGCACTGGCGGCGGCGGAAGCCGACCGCGAGGGGGACGGGCTCACTGCCGTGCTGGCATTCCGGCGCCCGTCCTGGTGGGCTCAGCGCGGGATGCCCGGGAGGGGACTGGCCGAGTCGATCGAGGAGGAGGACAGGATCGTCCTGGCGGAGTCCGTCGCGGGCCTGACCGACATGTATCCGGACCTCGCAGTGCACCAACGGCTCGAAAGGAACGAGGACCCGGCGAGGGCGCTGGTGGCAGCTGCAGCGCATGCCCGGCTGCTGGTCCTCGGCAGCCGTGGTCGCGGAGGCTTCAGCAGGCTCCTGCTGGGCTCCACCGCGCATGCGGTTCTGCAGCGGGTGCCGTGCCCCACCGTCGTGACCCGCGTGCATGCTGTGAAGCAGCAGGAATAGCCCCAGGAGAAGGAAGCTCCCCTGGACTCCCTGCGCCGGGCCCGACGCGCACTGGGAGTGGGAGTGGGGCGTCCGGTGCGCCGCGCGATAATGGGGGAGTGAATTCTTCGAGGGCGCTCCTGGTCTGGGCAGCAGGTGTGGCGGCCTACCTCGTCGCAGTCACCCAGCGCACCACCTTCGGGGTGGCCGGACTCGAGGCGACGGACCGCTTCGGCGCCTCCGCATCGCAGCTCTCGATCTTCACCGTGGTGCAGCTGCTCGTGTACGCGGGTCTGCAGGTGCCCGTCGGAGTCCTCGTGGACCGCTGGGGCCCCCGGGCGCTCATCGTGACCGGCGGGGTCCTGATGGCGCTCGGGCAGGCGCAGCTGGCCTTCGCGGACTCCGTCGGCGCGGGCATCGTCGGTCGACTGTTCGTGGGCGCCGGGGACGCCACGACCTTCATCAGCGTCCTGCGGCTGCTGCCGGCGTGGTTCGAACCGCGGCGGATCCCGGTCCTCACCCAGTGGACCGGCATCATCGGACAGCTCGGCCAGGTGGTGTCGGTCGTCCCGTTCGTCGCACTGCTGGCGACCGTCGGGTGGCAATCGGCGTTCCTCTCGGCAGCGGCCCTCTCGGTTCTCGCCGTCGTGCTCTCGGTGGTCGCCATCCGTGACTCGCCCCATGCGGGCAGCGAGCGCATCGCCCAGACCCTCAGGCAGACGGGAGTCTCCCTCGCGGAGGCGTGGAGACAGCCGGGTACGCGCCTCGGCCTGTGGTCGCACTTCACCATCCAGTTCCCGGGAACGGTCTTCGTGCTGATGTGGGGCTACCCCTACCTGGTCCGCGCCGAGAAGGTCGGCGAGGGCGCAGCCTCGGCCCTCATGACGCTGTTCGTGGCGGTGGGCATCGCCTGCGGGCCGCTCCTCGGCCGCTATGTCGGGCGCCACCCGCTCCGGCGATCGACGATGGTGCTCGCGATCGCCGCACTCATGGCCGGAGCATGGCTGTCCGTGCTGCTGTACCCGGGGCCCGCGCCACTGCCGCTGCTGACCCTGCTGGTCATGGCACTGGCCGTCGGCGGGCCCGGCTCGATGATCGCGTTCGATTTCGCCCGCACCTTCAACCCCGCAGCCCGGATGGGGACGGCGACGGGCATCGTGAACATCGGCGGATTCATGGCGTCCCTGCTGTCGATGTTCGTCATCGGCGTCGTCCTGGACGTCCTCCTCGGCAGCGGGTTCTCGGAGGGCGACCTGTATGCACTGCCGTCCTTCCGCCTCGCGATGGCGGTGCAGCTCGTGGTGCTCGCGACGGGTGCGGTGGCCGTCGTCGTCGCACGGCGAAGGGTGCGACGTCGTATGGCCGAACAGGGCGTGGTCGTGCCGCCCCTGCGCCACGCCCTGGCCCGCGAGCGACGCCGTCGGCGTGAACGGAAGAGCGCGCGGAATCCCCGGCGCGGCTAGGCGGGAGGCTCTGTCCACTGCTGCCGGATCTCACCGTGGCGTTGCTGCCGGGTGCCCCGCGGCGTTGTCCACATAGGCGCCCCGCACCGACCGGACACGGCCCCGGCCTAGCAGGCTGTCCGCATGTCATCTCCCACGAGCCCCGCGCAGGGCAACCCCGCATCCCCGTCCTTCACCGTCTCCTCGCCGGAAGACATCCTGTCCTACGTGCCGCACGCGCTCGGGTTCATGCCGGGTGAGAGCCTGGTCGTCCTGACCACGGCCGGCAAGCGGCTGGGCGCCACGCTGCGCGTCGACCTGCCTGCGGACGGGGCCGATCCCCTCGTGTTCGCCGAAGGGGTGATGTCGTTCCTGCAGGGTGACTCCGCAGCGGACGGCGCGCTCGTGGTCGTCTACACGCAGGAGGACTGGGGGGAGCCCGCGCCCCCTCCGCGCGCGGCCCTGGTGCAATGCGTCGAAGCCGCCCTCGGCGCTGGGGGCCTTCCCCTCCGCGGCGGATGGTTCGTCTCGCGTTCGGGGTGGCGCGACTACTTCTGCACCGACGGGGCGTGCTGCCCCTGGCCGGGGCACCCCCTCGACACGGTCGTGCACAGCGCACTCAATGCGGAGTTGATCTTCGGCGGAAGCTCGTTCGACGTGTCGGCTCCGGAGGCGGTCCTGCGCTCAGCGCCGTCGATCGCGGCTCGGAGCATTGCGTCGCCGGCGGCCTGCAGCGCGGTTGAGGACGCACAGGCGCACTACGCTGCCTGCTGCTCCGGCCACTGGACGGCGGTAGCCCAGTTCCGTGCCACGGCTGCCCTGTGGGACGCCGTCCTGGTGCAGCCGGAGGGTTTCTGTGTCGAGGCCGAACCGGAGGTGGCGGGCTTCCTGCTGGCGAGCATCGAATCGCGCACCGTCCGGGACTTCCTCCTCGCGAGCGCCTGCCTGGGGTCGATCGCGGCCCTCGACGGCGCCGCACGATCCGGTCTGCTCGAACCAGGCCGGCATGCACCGCCCGGACCCGTCGGCGGCCCTGATGGCTCCACGGTGTGGCTGCTGCCCGAGGTCCGCACCGCAGGCGGCCTGCATCGCCGTGTCTCGGCGGCGCATGCCGGCCTGGCCGCAGCGGAGGCCGCGGCCGCAGCAGGGACGCAAGCCTCCCAGGAGGTAAGGCCGGACGAGGACGCGGCACTGCTGTACGCCGACGTCCTCGCCGGGCGCTACACGGGGGCCATCGCATGGCACCGTGTCGATGCGATGACCGTCATCCTCACGCGGATCGCCGAGGTGTCAGACGGCGAGTCGCGCGCTGCAGCGCTGACCATGTCCGCATGGTTCGAGTATGCGCGTGGGCGAGGTTCACGGGCTGCGGTCTTCCTGGATGCCGCAGAGCAGGCGGTGCCGGGGTACAGGCTCGCGCGCCTGCTCCACGAACTCCTCCGGCGCGGAGGATTGCCGGCCTGGGCGCGGCGCCGCTCGACCGCCTGGATCGCCGGTGTGCCCGTCGCACCCCGGAGTGCCGTGTAACCGTGCCGTGTAGCCGTGGCGGCAGTGTCGAGGAACAGGCCGTGAGCGGTGGTGGCCGGCCCGATGATAATTTCCGGCGCGGCAGCGATCGTGAGACAATGAAGGTTGAGACCCGGTTGGGTCCGTGCACCAGAACATCACCGAGTATTCCACGACGGCCCCCGCCCACGGGCGGTGTCCGGGGGAATAGCGAGGGCGACAGGACCGTTCCCTAGGGAACCGCCCCGTCGGTACCGTCTGGAGAAAAGCGCGGACTTGACAGGGTCATAGTGGTGTTGTCCCTCTGATGGCACCACACACCGCCGTACGAAAGGTTCTCTGTGTCGGTCAAGAAGACAGCAGCACCGGTGTCGACAGACGCCGGTACCACCACTACCAAGCGACGGGTAGCGGCCAAGAAGCCCGCCACGAAGGCTGCTTCCTCCGCTGCGGCCGCGAAGGCTTCGACCTCTGACGCCCAGGGTTCGGTGGACACACTCGATGGGGCGGATCCCGCCGTCGATGCAGCGGTCGACGTCGATCCCGAGGACCTCAAGCCGGAGGCGGCCGAGGTCGGCACCAGCACCGGCTTCGTCTACTCCGACGCGGACGACGACGACGCCCCGGCCCAGCAGGTCGTATCCGCCGGCGCCACCGCGGACCCCGTCAAGGACTACCTGAAGCAGATCGGCAAGGTGGCACTGCTCAACGCCGAGCAGGAAGTGGACCTCGCCCTGCGCATCGAGGCGGGCCTGTTCGCCGAGGAGAAGATCGCCGCGGACCCGGACATGGATCCGAAGCTGAAGCGCGAGCTCGAGTTCGTCATCCACGACGGCAAGCGGGCGAAGAACCACCTGCTCGAGGCGAACCTCCGCCTCGTCGTGTCCCTCGCCAAGCGCTACACGGGCCGCGGCATGCTTTTCCTCGACCTCATCCAGGAAGGCAACCTCGGCTTGATCCGTGCGGTCGAGAAGTTCGACTACACCAAGGGCTTCAAGTTCTCGACCTACGCCACCTGGTGGATCCGCCAGGCGATCACCCGTGCCATGGCGGACCAGGCCCGCACGATCCGCATCCCCGT
Source organism: Arthrobacter sp. BC5 (assembly GCF_056680255.1). Taxonomy (NCBI): domain Bacteria; kingdom Bacillati; phylum Actinomycetota; class Actinomycetes; order Micrococcales; family Micrococcaceae; genus Arthrobacter; species Arthrobacter sp. BC5. The sequence goes on along the minus strand of NZ_CM155273.1, from coordinate 3,417,932 downwards.
GCACATGGTGGAGGTCATCAACAAGCTGGCGCGCGTCCAGCGGCAGATGCTGCAGGACCTCGGCCGCGAACCGACCCCCGAGGAGCTCGCCCTCGAGCTCGACATGACGCCCGAGAAGGTCGTGGAGGTGCAGAAGTACGGCCGCGAGCCGATCTCGCTGCACACTCCCCTCGGCGAGGACGGCGACTCGGAGTTCGGTGACCTCATCGAGGACTCGGAAGCCGTCGTTCCGGCCGACGCCGTGAGCTTCACCCTCCTGCAGGAGCAGCTGCACTCCGTGCTCGATACCCTCTCGGAGCGGGAAGCAGGCGTCGTGGCCATGCGCTTCGGGCTGACCGACGGCCAGCCCAAGACGCTGGACGAGATCGGCAAGGTCTACGGCGTGACGCGTGAGCGCATCCGGCAGATCGAATCGAAGACCATGTCCAAGCTGCGCCACCCCTCGCGGTCGCAGGTGCTGCGGGACTACCTCGACTGACCACCGGTCGTCACGAGGACATCGGAGCAGGGCCCTTCCTTCGGGAGGGGCCCTGCTGCGTCGGTGCGACGCAGGGGAGGACCCCGAGGGTCCCCCTGCGTTTGCGGCCGTCCGGGAACGTCGTCGCCGGCCCGGAACGCAGAATGGGCCCCCTCCGAGGAGGTGGCCCATTCTCATTCTTCAGCGCCTGTACACGGGGCGCCTGTCCTGGACGGGTGGGGTGTGGCGTCCGATGGTCAGTCGACGGCGACGGCCGGCTTCTCGTGAAGCCGCTGCGTCTCGTCCTGCCACTCCGAGGTGAGCGGCTTCAGGTTTGCTTCGACGGCGCGCGCATGGTGGCCGCAGAACAGAAGCTCTCCACCGGAGGACTGAAGGACTGCCCGCACGTAAGCCTGGGCGCCGCATCGGTCGCAGCGGTCCAGGGCAGTGAGTTCGCGAGTTGCTACTGCGGTGGTCATGAATGCCTCCTCATGTGGATCGTGTACTCATATAACCACTATTCGTCACCGTCCCTTCGCAGGCTTGGCCTCCTTTCGCTCCGGGCGTACCAGGGGTATGGATCCCCGCAGTATGCGCCGCAGGGCCCGGCGGGACGCGCCTGCCGCCCCGTGTCGGTGGTCCGTAATAAACTGGAGGCACTCTTCCCCGCAATCACCCTCCTGACGCCTGTCCTGGATCGTGCCCGTTCCGCCAAGGAGACCCTCCCACCGTGACACCCCCCACCTCGGACTACACAGCCCGGCACCTCTCGGTCCTCGAAGGCCTCGAAGCGGTGCGGAAGCGTCCCGGCATGTACATCGGGTCCACGGACTCGCGCGGCCTCATGCACTGCCTCTGGGAGATCATCGACAACTCGGTCGACGAGGCCCTGGCGGGCTACGGCCAGAGCATCACCGTGATCCTGCACGCGGACGGCTCGGTGGAGATCCACGACGACGGCCGAGGCATCCCGGTGGACATCGAACCGAAGACCGGCCTGAGCGGCGTCGAGGTGGTGTTCACCAAACTGCATGCCGGCGGCAAGTTCGGCGGCGGGTCCTACACCGCCTCGGGAGGGCTCCACGGCGTGGGCGCGAGCGTCGTCAATGCGCTGTCCTCCCGCCTGGACGTCTTCGTCGACCGCGGCAGCAAGACCTACGCCATGTCCTTCCGCCGCGGTGAGCCGGGTGTGTTCAAGGACGGCAGGACGCCGTCGCCCGCCTCCGCCTTCGAGCCCTTCCTCGACGGCTCGCGCCTGGAGGTCGTCGGATCGGCCAAGCGTGGCGTGACGGGTACGCGGATCAGGTACTGGGCCGACCGGCAGATCTTCACGCCGGATGCGACGTTCTCCTACGAGGAACTGCAGACCCGTGCGCGGCAGACCTCCTTCCTCGTGCCGGGCCTGCGGATCGCGCTACGGGACGAGCGGAAGCTGCCGGGCACGCCGGGGGAGTCCGGCCCGGTGGAGGAGGTCTTCCAGCACGATGGCGGGATCTCCGAATACGCCGAGTTCCTGGCCCTCGACGCGGCCGTGACGGACGTGTGGCGATTCCAGGGGTCCGGCCGCTTCAAGGAATCGGTGCCGGTGCTCGACGAGCGCGGGCACAGCCAGATGGCCGAGGTGGAGCGGGACTGCGACGTCGACATCGCCCTCCGCTGGGGCATCGGGTACGAGACGACCGTCCGCAGCTACGTCAACATCATCGCCACCCCGAAGGGCGGAACGCACCAGAGCGGCTTCGAGCAGGCGCTGCTGAAGACCTTCCGCAAGGTGATCGAGGCCAATGCGCGCAAGCTCAAGGCGGGCAGCGACAAGATCGAGAAGGACGACGTCTTCGCGGGACTGACCGCCGTGCTGACGGTCCGGCTCGCGGAGCCGCAGTTCGAAGGCCAGACCAAGGAGATCCTGGGGACGTCCGCCGTCAAGGCGATCGTGGCGAGGGTGGTGGAGAAGGAACTGCAGGCGCGGCTGTCCTCCCCGGCCCGTAACGACAAGGCGCAGTCTGCCCTCCTGCTGGAGAAGGTCGTGGCGGAGATGAAGTCGCGCATCTCGGCAAGGGTGCACAAGGAGACGCAGCGGCGCAAGAACGCCCTCGAGACGTCGACCATGCCTGCCAAACTGGCCGACTGCCGGATCGACGATCCGGAGCGCTCGGAACTGTTCATCGTCGAGGGCGACAGCGCGTTGGGGACCGCCAAGCTCGCCCGGTCCTCCGACTACCAGGCGCTCCTGCCGATCCGCGGCAAGATCCTCAACGTGCAGAAGGCATCCGTGGGGGACATGCTGTCCAACGCCGAGTGCGCCGCCCTCATCCAGGTCGTCGGCGCCGGCTCCGGGCGGAGCTTCCAGCTCGATGCCCGGCGCTACGGCAAGGTAATCCTGATGACCGACGCGGACGTCGACGGAGCCCATATCCGCACCCTGCTCCTCACGCTGTTCTTCCGGTACATGCGCCCGCTCGTGGAGGCCGGGCGCGTGTATGCGGCCGTCCCGCCGCTGCACAGGGTGGAGGTGATCAACGGCGGCTCGAAGGCCAACGAGATGATCTACACCTATTCGGAGGCGGAGCTGACGCGCCTCCTGGCGGCGATGGAGAAGCAGGGCAAGCGGTACAAGTCCCCGATCCAGCGTTACAAGGGACTGGGGGAGATGGACGCGGGGCAGCTGGCCGAGACCACGATGGACCCGAGGCACAGGACGCTCCGTCGCGTCCGCATCCAGGAGGCGGAATCGGCCGAGCGCGTCTTCAACCTGCTGATGGGCAGCGACGTCGCTCCGCGCAAGGACTTCATCATCGCGGGAGCCTCGTCGCTCGACAGGGATCGCATCGACGCCTGAGTGCGCGAGCCGGCTCACGCCGGCGGGGACCACCGCGGCCTCCGGCCGGCGCCCCGGCTGCTCAGCCGAGCAGTTCGGGAGCGACCAGCAGGACCGGCGGCACCACCATCAGCATGCCGGCCGCGGACAGGGCCAACCCCTGCTGAACGCGGTTCAGGGGCGGCAGGGGCGTGAGCAGGCGGCGTATCCGGTGGGCGGTCGATCGGGCGTCGGTGATGCCTCCGGTGACGTCCGCCGCTCCGACGGCCTTGCTCCGGCCCTCCTCGGCGAGGGGATCCTCGAGCGCATCGGGCGTCGACGGGAGGGCCCCGGAGCCGACGATGGCGATGGCACGGACGAGCGTGGGTTCGTCCACATGGCGCAGGGCCTCGTCATCGGCCAGCATCTCGATCAGTTCACTCACGGCCCGCTGCGCGAGCCGGGAGGTCGGGAGCCACGGGAGCGCCGACCGCCAGGCCGCGAAGGCCCACAGCAGGAGGTGGTGGCGTTGGTGGAGGTGCGCGTTCTCGTGTGTGAGGACGGCGTCGAGTTCGGCCTGGGTGAGGAGGTCCATGAGGCCGTCCGACATGACCGTCACCGACCTGGCGCCGCCGGGAAGGCAGTAGGCCACCGGTGCAGGGTGGTTGATCACGAGCGTGGCCGGCTGGTCGACGGCGGGGGAGCTCAGCAGGTTGAGCATGTCGCGGTGGCGGCTCCGCTGCCGGCGGATCCGGACGAAGGTCAGCGCCAGGGTGAAGACGAGGTGCCCGAAGAGCAGGGTCGCCGCACTGATCGCGAAGACATGGATCACGCCGAGGGTCTGCGCCGACCCGTCGTCGACCAGGATGTCGAAGAAGCCCGCCGACGCCGAGATGAGGTTGTCACCGAGGGGCTCGAGCCCCCAGACGAGCATCGCGCCGATCATCGACAGGCCTCCCGCGAGGGCGATCGACTGCCAGAGCACCATCGCGGTGAACGGTGCGCGGGCGGGCCAGGAGGCGCGCGAGAGCGCGATGGGAGCGGGCCACGCGAGGATGATCGCGAGAGCCGCGAGCAGATAGGAGGCCCAGAACACGGTCCGGTCAGCTGCCGCCGAGCAGCTTGCGCAGGGTCTCCGCCTCGGCCTCGGACACGCTGCCGATGAAGCGGGCGAGGACCGCCTCCCGGTCCGGTGCGGTCACGAGCACCTCGTGCATGAGCTCGGCGGTGTGGTCCTCCCGGCTCGTCACCGACCTGTACCGATGGGGGCGGCTGTCGCGCTCCCTCTCGACGAGGCCCTTCTTCTCGAGCCGTGACAGCACGGTGAGGACCGTCGTCACAGCGAGTTCGCGCCCTACTTCTCCCGAGGGCGCCTCCGCGATGGCGTCCCGCAGCTCATTGGCGGTCATCGCCTCCGGCGTTGCCCACAGGAGGTCCATCACCGTGCGTTCGAGGTCACCGAGCGTTGCCATGTTCTTCCTTCGATCAATACGTGATCCGCGTCCTCCCGGGACCGGATCCGCTCCCCGTGGGGAGTACTGCGTGTGCCTCTAACGTACAACCTCGGAGCGAACAATTCTACTCCACGTAGAAGAGCTCTCGGATTTGTTCTACGATACGTAGAAGAAACTCTTCTACACTCTGTAGAAGATGCGCCGGGGCCGGCGCGAGGCACTGCTGAAAGGGCCTGATGGAAGCCTTGGAGATTGCCCGGTGGCAATTCGGAATCACGACCGTCTATCACTTCATCATGGTCCCGCTGACCATCGGGCTGGGGCTCCTGGTCGCGATGATGCAGACCATGTGGCACCGCACGGGCGAGGAGCACTACCTCCGCATGACGAAGTTCTGGGGGAAGCTCTTCCTCATCAACTTCATCGTGGGGGTCGCCACCGGTCTGGTGCAGGAGTTCCAGTTCGGCATGGCGTGGAGTGAATACAGCCGGTTCGTCGGTGACGTCTTCGGCGCACCGCTCGCGATGGAGGCACTCCTGGCGTTCTTCGTCGAGTCCACCTTCCTCGGGCTCTGGATCTTCGGCTGGGGTCGGCTCCCGCGCCTGATCCACCTGCTCTCGCTCTGGGCCGCCGTGCTGGCGTCCGTCTTCTCGGCCTACTTCATCCTCGTCGCGAACTCGTGGATGCAGCATCCCGTCGGCGTCGAGATGATCGACGGCCGGCCCGTGATGGTCGACGCCTGGGCGGTGTTCACGAACAACACCGCACTGGTCGCCTTCCCGCACACCCTGTTCGGCTGCCTCGCCGTCGCCGGCGCCTTCCTCCTCGGGATCAGCTGGTACCACCTGTGGAAGAGGCGCCACGACGGCCTGGACACGGTCGGACCCGACGGGACGATCGTCGTCGGCGGCACCACGGGCGCGAGGGACGCGACCGACCACAAGGTGTGGCTGCGTTCGGCGCGGGCCGGCGCCGTGGTCGCCATGATCGCGTTCGCCGGCACGGGCATCACCGGCGACCTGCAGGGCAAGCTCATGTTCGACCAGCAGCCCATGAAGATGGCGGCCGCCGAGGCCGCCTGCCATGACGGCACGGGCTTCTCGATCCTCTCGGTCGGGAACCTCGGCGCGCAGAGCTGCGACGACATCACCGCGGTCATCGAGGTGCCGGGCGTGCTGTCCTTCCTCGCCAACGGGGACTTCACCACCGAGGTCAAGGGCGTCAACACCCTCCTGCCCGAGTACCAGGAGAAGTACGGCACCCATCTGCCGGACGACCCGATGTACGGGGACCTGGCGGGCTCGGAGATCGACTACCTGCCCGTCATGGAGGTCACCTACTGGGGTTTCCGCATCATGATCGGTTTCGGGGCGATCGCCGCTGCCGCCGCCGCTGCCGCCCTCTGGGTACTGCGGAAGGGGACCGTGCCGGAGTCGCGCTGGCTCATGCGGCTGGCGGTCTTCGGGATCCTCGCGCCGTTCGGGGCGAACATCGCGGGCTGGGTCTTCACGGAGATGGGCCGGCAGCCCTTCGTCGTCGCGCCCAATCCGGACCCGACCGGCATCGACGGCGTCTTCATGTTCACCGCGGCGGCGGTCTCGCCCGGTGTCTCCCTGGCGGAGCTGGTCACCTCGCTCGTCCTGCTGACCCTGGTGTACGCCGTCCTCCTCGTCGTCGAGGTGAAGCTGCTCTTCACGTACGTCCGCGGCGGCACCGCATCCGCCATGCCTGAGCTGGTCCACGCCGGTGACGACGCGTCCGCGCCGGACGGCGGCAGGAAGGACGACGGCGACGTCCTCGCCTTCGCCTACTGACCCGCCCGCCGGGCCCTCCTGCCAGGCCGCCGGCGCCGGCCGCCGAGGCCCCCTACTCCTCATCTCTCCGATCGAACGGAACGCTCTCCCATGACCGAGGCCCTGCCTACCCTCTGGTTCGTCCTGATCGCCGTGCTGTGGGCCGGCTACCTGTTCCTCGAGGGTTTCGACCTCGGGGTCGGGATGCTCATGAAGCTCATGGCCCGCAACGACACGCAGCGCCGTGTCCTCCTCAACACCGTCGGCCCCGTGTGGGACGGCAACGAGGTGTGGCTGGTGACGGCCGTCGGCGCCATGTTCGCCGCCTTCCCGTACTGGTACGCCTCCCTGCTGTCGGCGCTGTACCTGCCCTTCCTCCTCGTGCTCCTGGGCCTCATCTTCCGCGCGGTCGCCTTCGAATGGCGCGGCAAGCGTAACAGTGACGCATGGCGCAACCGCTGGGACTGGGCGATCGCCCTCGGGTCCTTCACCGCCGCGGCAGGAATCGGCGCGGCCCTCGCACTCACGACGACGGGACTGCCGCTCGACGCCAACGGCGATCGCGTGGGCGGGCCCTTCGCCTGGGCCACCGCCCCCGCGCTGCTGGGAGCGGCGGCCGTCGTCCTGTTCTGCCTCGTGCACGCTGCGGCGTTCGTCGCCCTCAAGACGGAGGGCGGAGTGCGCGGCCAGGCGGACCGACTGTTCCGCCGGCTCCTGCCCGTTGCGATGATCCCCTTCCTGGGGTGGGCGCTCCTCGTCCAGCTCACCACGGGCTCCGTGGTCACGTGGCTGCTCGTCGTCCTCGCAGCGGCGGCGTTCACGGCCTCCTACCGCTGGTCCCTCGCAGGGCGCGACGGCCGTGCCTTCGCTGCGCTCGGAGCCGGGATGCTCGCGCTCGTCGCATCGATCTTCGGCGCCGTCTTCCCCGTCGTCCTGCCCTCGACCCTGGACACGGCGTTCGACCTGACAGTCGCCAACGCCTCGTCCTCGCCCTACACGCTCGGCCTGATGAGCATCGTCGCGTGCTTCGGGGTGCCGCTCGTCCTCGCCTACCAGGCGTGGACGTACTGGGTCTTCCGCCGGCGCGTCTCGGAGGCCAGCATCCCCGCGGCACACGACGTCCCAGCCCTGTGAGCGGAGCCACCGGGACATCCGTGCCCGAGATACGACCCGTCGCGGCGCCGACGGACCACGCTGCCGCCCGGGAGGCCCGGGCCGTCTCCCCGATGGCAGTGCTGAGGTCGGGCGGGCCGGCGGGAGCAGCGGGTTCGACGTCGGCCCTGTACCTCCTCGGAATCCTCGCCGCCACACGGGCAGCGGGGCTGGTCCTCATGGCCCAGGCCCTCGCCCTCGGCATCGCCTCCGTGGCCGCCGGATCGCCCGACGTCCGGGCGGTCCTCCTGCAGGGCGTCCTGGGTGCCGGCCTGCGCACCGTCGCGGCCTGGGGGCAGGACGCGACCGCGGCGCGCCTCGCCCTCGGGGTCAAGGAACGGATGCGGGAGGCCGCGCTGCTGCGCGTCCTCGACGACGGCGGCACCACGCGTGCGGACGCCGGCGGCCAGGGATCCCTCGCGGTGCTGCTCACGCGCGGGCTCGACGGACTGGACAAGTACTACACGCAGTACCTGCCCGCGCTCATCACCTGCGCGGTGGTCCCGCTCCTGGTCGGGGCACGCATCCTGGCGGCCGACCTGGTCAGCGCCCTCGTCATCATCCTCACGGTGCCGCTCGTGCCGGTCTTCATGGCGCTGATCGGCCTCCATACGCAGGAGCGCACGCAGCAGGCCGCGGCCGCGCTCGGCCGCCTGTCCGACCACCTGCTCGAACTCGCCCGGGGACTCCCCGTCCTCGTGGGACTCGGCCGCGCCGCCGAGCAGACGCGGGCCCTCCGTGACATCGCCGGCGCCTACAGCTCGCGCACCATGATCACGCTCCGCACGGTCTTCCTCTCGTCCCTGGCGCTCGAACTCATCAGCACCATCTCGGTCGCCGTCGTCGCCGTGTTCGCCGGGGTCCGGCTGATCCACGGGGACCTCGGCCTGGAGACGGCCCTGATCGCGCTCATCCTGGCGCCGGAGTGCTACGGGCCCCTGCGCGACGTCGGTGCCGCCCATCATGCCAGCGAGGACGGCGAGGAGTCCGGCGCCCGCGTCCGTGCGGTGATCGACGCTCCCGTGGCTGACGGGGCCGTTCCCGCACGGGCGCCGTCCCGGGCCCGTGTAGCCGGGGACGGCGCTTCGGGCGGCATCGCCGTCACGGGCCTGGGGGCACGGTACGACGGCGTCCTCCGGCCCGTCTTCGAGGACGTCTCGTTCGTCCTCGCGCCCGGCTCCATCACCGCACTGCGCGGAGCGAGCGGGTCCGGCAAGTCCACGCTCATGCGCGCACTGGCCGGGGGAGCGGCGGTCCCGGCAGGCCTCCGGTTGGAGGGGCAGGTGACGGGGCTCGAGGAGGGCGTCGTCGCCTGGGTCCCGCAGCACCCGGAGCTCCTGATGCAGACCGTGGGGGCCGAACTCGCCCTGTACGGCGGTCCCGGGACGGACTCCCTGGCCGTCGAGGACCAGCTCGCCGCCGTCGGTGCCGCAGGGCTCGCCGATCGGCGGGCCGGAGAGCTGAGCCCCGGCGAGCTGCGGCGCGTCGCCGTCGCCCGGGCGCTGGTGAGGGCGCAGGACCCGTCGGTCCGCCTCCTCCTGCTCGACGAGCCGACGGCGCATGTGGACGAGGGAGCCTCCGAGGCGATCCGTTCGGCCATCGAGGCGCGCCGGCCGGGGCTCGCCGTCCTGCTGATCGCGCACGACGACGAGACGGCCGCCCTGGCCTCGGCCGAGGTCCGGCTCGGTGCGGAAGCCGAGACGGAGGCAGGACCGTGGACCTCCGGCAGCGATGCGCCGGCGCCCGCGGTCCCCGCACCCGCAGCGTTCCCGGCGCGGGACAGCGTCGCCGGAGGACCCGCCGCAAACCGTGGGCCACGGCGGGCCGACGCCGCCGGTGCGGACGGACCCGAGCCGCGACCCACCGCGGTCGGCCCGGTGGCCTGGCTCCGCTCCGCGCGCGACGTGCTGGCCCTCGTCCAGCCGTGGGATCGCCGGTTCCTCGCGGCCGCGGCGCTGGGCCTCGGCGCCTCCGGCTTCGCGGTCGCCCTGACCGCCCTGAGCGGCTGGCTGATCGTCCGGGCCGCTGAGCAGCCCCCGATCCTCTACCTGCTCACCGCCATCGTCGGCGTCCGGTTCTTCGGCATCGGGCGATCACTCCTGCGCTATGAGGAACGCCTCTGGCTGCATCGGGCCGTGTTCCATCGGGCGGATGACACCCGGCTGCGCCTGTGGACGGGCCTGCTCCGGGCGGGACGCTCGTGGCGTACGATCGCCCGCGGCTCCGGAGGCATCGAGCGGCTCGTGGGCGACATCGACGAGCTGCGGGACCTCTCGTCGCGTGCCCTGCTGCCCTTCGTCACGTCCGTCCTCACCGGGCTCGCCGCGCTCGTCACCACGGCCCTCCTGCACCCTGCCTCCCTCGGCTGGCAGGCTCTCGCCGTGGGTGCGGCCCTCGTCGTCGCCCCCGTCATCGCGGTCGTCCGCGAGCAGGCAGCCGGTGCTGCGGCCGTGCAGGTGCGGGCCGACGCCCTCGAACGCATCACCAGTCTCCTGCGTGCCGCTCCGGATCTCAGGGTGAACGGCGCCCACCGGGCGGCCCTCGACCTGACGAGGCGGTTCGACGAGCGGGCCGCCACGGCAGCCGGACGGTCGGCTGCTGCTGCGGGGGCCTCGACGGCGGTGATCGTCGCCGCCTGCTGTGCTGCCTCCCTCGGCATCCTCGTCACCGCAGCCGGCCTGCCGGCGGACATCACGGCAGTGCTCGTGCTCATGCAGCTCGCGCTGATCGAACCGTTCGTCGCCGGAGCCTCCGCCGTGCAGCACTGGGGCCCGCTGTCCACGGTCTCGCGTCGCATCCTGCCGAGGCTCGGCCCCTCCCGGGACTGGCGGCAGGACACCGGCACGGGCGGGGACCGGTCAGGCGCCCCCGTGCGGACGATCGGGCTGCAGGGCGCCTCGGTGGGCTACGAGCCGTCCCGACCGGTCGTCGCCGACGTGGACCTCGCCCTGGTCCCCGGGCGCTGGACCGCCCTCACCGGACCCTCCGGCAGCGGCAAGTCCACCCTGATCGGGGCATTGCTGGGATTCCTGCCGCTCGAGGAGGGCAGGCTCCTCGTGGACGGCGTGCCTGCTGCGCCCGGGAGCGTGCCACGGATCGCCTGGTGCCCCCAGGAGAGCCATCTCTTCGACTCCAGCCTCCGCTCCAACCTGCAGCTCGCCCGGTCGGCCGGAGACCCCGCCACGGAGGAGGAGCTCGAGTCCGCCGTCCGCGCCGTGGGACTGTCGGACATGGTGGGCGGCCTCGAGCACGGGCTGGATGCTCCCGCAGGAGCCGGAGGATCCCGCCTCTCCGGCGGGCAGCGGCAGCGCCTCGCGGTCGCCCGCGCCCTGCTCACCCGGTCCGGCGTCGTGCTCCTCGACGAGCCCACCGCCCACCTCGATGCCGACGGTGCCCGCTCCTTGCTCGAGGACCTGCGGGCCGGGCTCTCCGGGCACGCCGTCCTCCTCGTCACCCACGACCGCGACGAGGCGGCATTGTGCGATGAGGTGGTGGCGCTGGACGCTTCGCCCCGCCCCACCCTCTCCGCCGGAGCGGCGCGCCCGCGCTGATCGTGGCCGGCGGCCCGGGGCTCGATCCGCAGGAATCAGGGCAGGCGGACGCGCCCTGCCATACGCTGGAGGGATGACGCCCGAGACACCCCGACAGGACGCCGTCCCCGCCAGCGGGCAGGGCCCGGCTGCGCCGCCCCTGCCCGGAATCCTGCGCTGGCGGCCGCTCGGTCACGCGGACATCGACCCCTGGCTGGCGCTGATCCGTCGGATCGCCGTGCAGGACGAACCGGACTGGGTGGAGCAGCGCGCCGACCTCGAGCAGGCGCTGCGGGCGTCGAAGAACGATCCGCGCCGGGACACGATCGCAGGGTTCGACGGCGACGGCGTGCCGCGCGCCTTCGGGCGGCTGTCGATGAACCCCGGCTCCTCCCTCGTGCACGGCGCCGGTGGTGTCGACCCGGCATGGCGCCGGCGCGGGATCGGACGTGCCGTCCTTGCCTGGCAGGCGTGGCTCGCCGGGATGCGGCTGCGGGAGACCGGGCGGACGGAGGGGACCTTCCGCAACTATGTCGAGGAGCGCAACGCCTCGCACCTGGCACTGCTCAGGGCGAGCGGCAGCACCATCGTCCGGTACTTCACCGAGATGACCAGGCCCCTCGACCAGCCGATCCCCGAACTGCCGTTCCCCGCCGAGCTGAAGCTCGTGAGCTTCGCCGAGGGTACCGATCGCACCATCGCCGAGCTCGTCCGCCTCGCGCACAACGACGCCTTCCAGGACCACTGGGGGAGCGAGCCCCGTGACCAGGAGTCCTGGCAGTTCACCGTCAGCCACCCGGAGTTCCGCGCGGACTGGAGCCTTGCGCTCCTCGATCCGGCGAAGGGCGAGGTGGTGGCGTACCAGCTCGCCAGCTACGACCCCGATTCCAAGGAACTGCTCGGCCACTCCGAGGGGTACACGGACCTGCTGGGCGTCCGGCGCACCTGGCGGGGCCGCGGTCTCGCACCGGCGCTGCTCGCGGAGGCGATGAAGCGCTATCGCGCTTCCGGCATGGAGAACGCGGGACTCGGCGTCGACACCGAGAACCCCTCCGGGGCCCTGGGCCTGTACGAACGGATGGGGTACGTGCCGACCCAGCGTTCGATCGTCTTCGACCTCCCGCTCACGGCGCCGGCCGGGTGACCTGCCCCGTCCGTACGCGCCGGCCCTACCCCGGGCTGCAGCAGTTACAGCAGCGTCCCCTGGGCGTCGTCGTCCCCGCCACGTCCTGAGCGCACGGGCTCGTCCGGGCCCTCCCCGACGCCCACGGCCGCCCCGGATCCTGCGATGGTGCCCGTGGCAGGGCGCGGTGCTCGGACGAGTCCGAGCAGGCTCGGGCCGACGGCATCGATCTGCTGCGTCAGAGGAACGCCGGAGCCGTCGCGCCGCCCGTGCTCCGTGGGCAGCGCCCGCGCCACACCGTTGGCCGACGCCGCGCGGGCGGGTCCGTGGCCGGCCCACGCGAGCGAGAGGGCTTCCTCCCCGCGGAGGAACCGGTGCGCCCGCACGCCCGCCGTGGCCCGGCCCTTGACCGGGTATTCGGCGAACTCGGTGATCTTCGCCGAGCCGGCGGAGGTGCCCGGCAGTGCGTCATCCGCCGCGGTGACCGTCACCACCACACCCTGGTCGTCCTCGGGAGCAAGCGCCCCGAAGTGCAGGACCGCGTCTCCTGCTGCCAGCTTGATGCCGGCCATGCCGCCGGCGGTCCGTCCCTGCGGGCGCACCGACGCCGCTGGGAAGCGCAGCAGCTGCGCCCGGCGCGTGATGAACACGAGGTCCTCGGAGTCCGGGGCGGAGGCGATGCCCACCACCCTGTCCTTCGGCTTGAGGGCGATGACCTCCCAGTCGTCCCGGTTCAGCGGGTACTCCGGCTGGACGCGCTTCACCACGCCCTGCGACGTGCCGAGGGCCACCACAGCATTGAGCGGTGCCAGTCCCACGAGGCTCTCACCCCGTTCGAGGGTGATGAACTCCGACGACGGCACCCCGCCGGCCAGGTTCGGCACGCCGGCGGTGGGCGGCAGGGCGGGCATGTCCAGGACCTGGAGGCGGATCATCCTGCCCGCGGAGGTGACGGCTCCCACTTCACCGCGGGCTGTCGAGGGGAGCACGGACCGGAAGGCGTCGTGCTTGATGCGCTGGCCGTCGCCCAGGGGCTGGCGGTCGGACGTACGAGCGAGCTGTCCGGAGGCGGAGAGCAGGACCCAGCAGGGATCGTCGGCGATCTCGAGCGGCATCAGCGCCTTCGCGCCCTTGCCTGCGGGAGCCGGCAGCACCGACCCCTTGAGCGGGGCGGCGGCCTCCGACTCGAGCAGCACCGTGCGCCGCGGCGTGGCGAACTGCTCCGACAGTTCGCCGAGCTCGTCGGACACGAGCGTGCGGAGCCGTTCCTCGGACCCGAGGACGGCCTCGAGCTCGGCGATGTCGAGCCGGAGTTGCTCCTGTTCCTTCTCGAGCTCGATCCGCGAGTACCTGGTGAGCTGGCGCAGCCGGAGTTCCAGGATGTGGTTCGCCTGGATCTCGGAGAGGTCGTAGATGGACATGAGCCTCGTTCGCGCCTCCGAGGACTCGTCCGAGGACCGGATGATCTGGATCACCTCGTCGATGTCGACGATCGCGACGAGCAGGCCCTCCACGAGGTGCAGGCGGTCGAGCTTGCGCTGCAGCCGGTAGGACGTGCGGCGGCGCACCACCAGGATCCGGTGGTCGACGTAGACCTTCAGCAGCTCGACGAGTCCGAGCGTGCGCGGCTGCCCGTCCACGAGGGCCACGTTGTTGATGCCGAAGGAATCCTCCATCGGCGTGAAGCGGTAGAGCTGGGCGAGCACCGCGTTGGGGTTGAAGCCGTTCTTGAGCTCGATCACCAGGCGGAGGCCGTGCATCCGGTCCGTCAGGTCGACGATGTCCGAGATGCCCTGGAGCTTCTTGGCGGTGACGGCGTCCTTGATCCGCTCGATCACCTTCTCCGGACCCACCGTGTAGGGGAGTTCCGTGACCACGAGGCCCGTGCGCCTGGCCGACAGCTGCTCGACCGTCACGGTGGCGCGGGTCTTGAAGGAGCCTCGCCCCGTGGCATAGGCGTCCCGCACGCCGTCGAGGCCCACGATCTTGCCGCCGCTCGGAAGATCGGGTCCGGGGACGAAGCGCGTCAGGTCCTCGAGGGAGGCGTCCGGGTTCGCGATGAGGTGGCGTGCCGCCGCGACGACCTCGCCGAGGTTGTGCGGCGGCATGTTGGTGGCCATGCCCACGGCGATCCCACTGGCGCCGTTGACGAGGAGGTTGGGGAAGGCCGCGGGCAGCACTTCGGGCTGCGTGAGCTGGTTGTCGTAGTTCGGGACGAAGTCGACGACGTCCTCGTCGAGGTGGTTCGTCATCGTCAGGGCGGCCGCGGCCAGGCGGGCCTCGGTGTACCGGGCGGCCGCGGGGCCGTCGTCGAGCGACCCGAAATTGCCGTGCCCGTCGATGAGGGGGAGGCGGAGGGAGAAATCCTGGGCCATGCGCACCATGGCGTCGTAGATGGCACTGTCCCCGTGCGGGTGGAGCTTCCCCATGACCTCGCCGACGACGCGCGCGGACTTCACGTGCCCGCGGTCCGGGCGCAGTCCCATGTCGGTCATCATGTAGAGGATGCGCCGTTGGACGGGCTTGAGGCCGTCGCGCGCGTCGGGCAGCGCACGGGAGTAGATCACGGAGTACGCGTACTCCAGGAAGGACTCCTCCATCTCGGCTTCGACGTCGATGTCGATGATTTTCTCGGTGAAATCCTCCGGCGGGGCGGAGTTCTGGCGCCTGGCCATGTGCGTGGCGGTTCCTCAACAACTCGGGTGTGCGAAGCGGGTGGTCGGCGGGCATCCGCGCGCCGCGGGCGGTTCCGGCCGCGGTTCGACCCATGGCCGAGGGGATGCCGACTACCCTGAGTCTATGGTGGCGGACGGACAATACCCGGAATATTGGGAGGCTGATGTCGTCCTGCGTGACGGCGGGACGGCTCACCTGCGGCCCATCTCGCCCCTCGACGCCGACGCGGTCCAGGCGTTCCACGTCCGCCAGTCGCAGAATTCGATCTACCTGCGGTTCTTCACGTACAAGGCGAAGCTCAGCGCGAAGGAGCTCAAGCGCTTCACCGAGGTCGACCACCGCGACCGCGTCGCCTTCGTGATCACGCGCGGCGAGGACATCATCGGGATCGGCCGCTACGACCGCCTGGACGATCCGCTCGAGGCCGAGGTCGCGTTCAACGTCTCGGACTACCACCAGGGCCGGGGGGTCGGCTCCATCCTGCTGGAGCATCTCGCCGCCGCCGCCCGGGAGAACGGCATCCGCCGCTTCTCAGCGGAGGTCCTGCCCGAGAACCGCAAGATGATCACCGTCTTCGCCGAGGCCGGCTACGAGGTCGAGCGGCACTTCGACGACGGCGTCGTGATGCTGAGCTTCGACATCGACCCCACGCGCAGGTCGCAGGCCGTGATGGAGGCGCGCGAGCACCGGGCCGAGGCGAGGAGCATGGCGGAGCTGCTGACGCCGTCGTCGGTCGCCGTGATCGGCGCCAGCCGCGAGTGGGGAACGGTGGGGTACGCGCTGCTGGAACACCTGATCGACGGCGGCTTCACGGGACGCGTGTACGCGGTCAATCCCGAGGCCTTCGAGCTGAACGGCATGATCTCCCACGCCTCGCTCGCCGAGGTGCCGGAGCCGGTCGACCTCGCCGTCGTCGCGGTGCCCCACGAGCAGGTGGACGCCGTCGTGGACGAGTGCGCGCGCGCAGGGGTGAAGGGGCTCCTCGTCGTGACGGCCGGCTACGCGGACGGCGACGGCGACGGGCTCGCGCGGCAGCGCGCCCTCGTGCACAAGGCCAGGGCGCACGGCATGCGCGTGGTCGGGCCGGCGTCGCTCGGTCTCGTGAACACCGACCCGGCGGTCCGGCTGAACGCCTCGATGGCGCCCGACCTGCCCCAGCGCGGTGCCCTGTCCCTGTTCAGCCAGTCCGCCGGCCTCGGCGTGCTCCTGTATGCGAGCGCACGGCGCCGCGGACTCGGGGTCTCCTCGGTGATCTCGGCAGGCAACCGCGCGGACGTCTCGGGAAACGATGCCATGCAGTTCTGGGAGGACGACCAGACCACGCGCGCCGTCGGGCTGTACTTCGAATCCATCGGCAATCCGAGGAAGTTCTCGCGCATCGCCCGTCGCCTCGCCAGGACCAAGCCGGTGATCGTCGCGAAGTCCGACGTCACGGGACTGCAGCTCCCACCGGGCCACGCCGTGCGTACCACGCAGGCGCCTCCCGGAGCGCTCGACTCGATGCTGCGGCAGTCCGGGGTCATGAGGGTCGAAACGACGGAGCAGCTGATGGACATCGCGCAGATCGTCGCGAGCCAGCCGCTGCCGCAGGGCCCGGGCGTGGCCGTCTTCAGCAACTCCTCCGCTCTGGGCAAGGTGGTGGCCGACGGCGTCGTCTCGCAGGGGATGACGGTCGCCCGGCTGGACGCCGACCTCCAGCTCGACACCGGGCAGTCCGTCGCCCTGCCCGCCCTCGCTGCGACGGTGACGGATGCCCTCCGCGACCCGGCGGTCCACGCCGCGGTCGTCACCACGCTGCCCGCCCGGGGACTGACCGCCGATGCCGTGGCCGCCTGCCTGCAGCACTGCGCCGAGCAGGCAGGCAAGCCCGTCGTCGCCTCCTTCACCGGCATCCTCGATGCAGGGATGCAGCTCGACGGACTGGTCGCTGCCACCGCGCCGTCGTCGTCCCCGTCCGCGAGCGCGTCGGATCCGGCGCGGGAAGGGGCCGCGCCCGTGCGCGTGCCGCTCGATGCCGCCGACCCGGGGGCCCGATCGGGGCCAGCCGGGCCCGCGCCCGAGGAGACCAGCCCGGTCCTTCCCCTGCAGCGCGGACTGCCGTGCTTCCCGAGCCCCGGTGCGGCACTCGCGGCCCTCGGCGCCGTCGTCCGGTACTCGCAGTGGCGCACGCGCGACCACGGCGAGTTCCTCGACCCCGAGGGCGTCGACGCGGACGAGGCCGTGCGCGTGCTCGCGGCCGTCCGCAAACGCGTCTCGGACGTGGAGCTCAAGCGCCTGACGCCGGACGAGTGCGGTGCGCTGCTGGGCGCGTACGGCATCACCCTCCTGCCGTCGGCGCGCTTCACCTCGGTGGACGAAGCCGTCGCCCACGCCGAACGCCTGGGATGGCCCGTGGCGCTCAAGACCATGGACGAGCACCTGCGGCACCGGCTCGACCTCGGCGGTGTGCGGCTGAGCATCGACACCCCCGAGTCGCTGCGGCGCAACATCGCGCAGATGGAGAAGGTGCTCGCACCGTTCGGCAGCTTCGGGATGGAGGTGCAGTCCATGGCGCCGTCCGGCCAGGCCTGCAGCATCCGTGCCATCGAGGACCCCCTCATGGGTCCCGTGGTGTCCTTCGGACTGGCCGGCGACGCCGTCAACCTGCTCGACGACTGGGCCCACGGGATACCGCCGCTGAGCACCGGGGACATCGCGGATCTCGTCCGGGCGCCGCGCGCATCGCGCAAGCTCTTCGGCTACCAGGGCCTGCCGCCGGCCGATGTCGCGGCGGTCGAGGACCTCGTGGCACGCGTGGCCCTCCTCAAGGACAACCACCCCGAGATCGCGAGGCTCGACCTCAATCCGGTCCTCGTCGCGGCATCGGGCCTCACCGTCCTGAGTGCGGCCATCGACGTCGGCAACCCGCAGCGCCGCACGGACAGCGCCCGCCGCGCCATGCGCGACTGACGCCCCCTGGTTAGGCACAACGCCGCCCGGTGGGGGAAACTGGGGGCATGACCCCATCGCTTTCCGCCCAGTGGCGTGACCTCGATGCATCGCTCGAGCGGGCAGGCTTCTATCCTCGGCTCGTGGCCGACGTCGTCCACGACGCCCTCGACGGACGTGAGCCGCTGTCCCACGTGGCCCACCTCGAGACGCACTTCGAGCGCACCGAGGTGCACCGGCACATCACCGTCCTGGTGCTCACCGAGGACATGCTGGTGATCACGCACGTGGACGACCAGCAGCTCGACGACGCCGGCGAGCAGGTCATGGCACAGGTCTCGACGGAGTCCGTCCCCGTCAGCCAGATCCGCTCGGTGGTCCTCAGCTACCTGTACGCCCAGCCGCAGGACTACAAGCCCAGCGACCAGGTCCGGGAGATGACGCTGGCCATCGCCTGGTCGGGAGGGCAGCGCCTCGACATCGGACCCGCCAGCTGCGGCGACCCCCAGTGCGACGCCGACCACGGCCTCACCGGCACGGTGGCGCAGGAGGACATCGTGCTGCGCGTCAGCGCCGAGGCCGACGGCGTCCAGGCGGTGCAGAACGCGAAGGGATTCGCCCGCGCCCTGCGGAAGGTCAACACCGCGAGCCCGGCGTCCGGCGGATATGTCGTGGCTCCCGAGGCGACGCCGCGCCGCCAGCCCGGCTTCGGCGGACGGTTCAACCGGGCGCACCACCAGCGGTAGCGGTTGATGGCTTTCCTGCACACGGAGCCCCTTCCGGCTCCGCCGGCCTACGGCGTGTCCACCGTCGCCGAGGTGATGACGAGCTCGGCTGCCGCGCTCGGCGTCGACGGCTTCACCAACGCCCTCGCACTGCCCGCCTCCCGTCGCATCGCCGTCGTGATGGTGGACGGCCTCGGCATGGCGCTGCTCCGGAAGTATGCGGCGCACGCGCCGTTCCTGCGGGAGAGCCTCGACTCCGCCCGCATCCTCTCCTCCGCGTTCCCGTCGACCACCGCGGCCTCCCTCGCGAGCCTGGGGACCGGCCTCGAGCCGGGGCGGCACGGCATGGTGGGCTACGACGTCCTCGATCCCGCCCAGGGGCGCGTGGTGAACATGCTCGGCCGGTGGGACGCGGAGGTGGACCCGCTGGCCTGGCAACCGCACCCCACGGTGTTCGAGAGGGTGTCCGAGCACCTGCCCGTGGTCACGGTGAGCCAGCCCCGTTTCGCGGAGTCGCCGATGACCCGCGCGGCGCTGCGGGGCGGTACCTTCGTGGGAGCGAGCACCATCCATGCGCGCATCGACGCCGCCGCCGAGCAGCTTGCCAAGGTGCCGTCCATGCTCATGTACTTCTACGTCAACGACCTGGACAAGGCGGGCCACCGGCACGGCGTCGACTCCCCGGAGTGGGTGCGCACGCTGGAGGACCTGGACGCCGCCCTCAGGCTCCTGGCCCGCCGGGTGCCGTCCGACACCCTCCTGCTCCTGACGGCGGACCACGGCATGGTGGACGTCACACCCTCCCAGCGCATCGACTACTCCGAGCGCGCGGACCTGCTGGAGGGCGTGGCCCAGACGGGTGGCGAGCCCCGCATGCTCCACCTGTACCTCGACGCCGGGCTGTCGGCGGACGCTCGTGGGACGCTGGCCCTGCGCTGGCACGAAGCCTTCGGCTCGCAGGCGTGGATCCTGACGCGCGAGGAGGCAGTCGACCACGGCTACTTCGGTGCCGTGAGTGATGCCGTGCTTCCTCGTATCGGTGACCTCCTCGTCCTGGCCCGCGAAGGAATCGCTCTCATCGATGGCCGGCGCGGGCAACCAGCCGCCTTCGAGATGGTGGGACAGCACGGTTCCCTGACCCGGGCAGAGCGGGACATTCCGCTGTTGACACTGAAGAAACCCGCCGGCGGCCAGCGCCGGGGGAGCAAGGGGACCCGCCGTGGCTGAGCTGTTGTTCTTCTCCGGGACCATGGACTGCGGCAAGTCGACCCTCGCGCTGCAGATGGACCACAACCACAAGGCCCGCGGGCGGCGCGGGATCCTCTTCAGCTCGCACGACCGCGCCGGCGAATCGATGATCTCGAGCCGGCTCGGACTGCAGGTCCCGGCCGTCGAGGTCTTCCCCGACACGGATTTCTGGATGGAACTGACGCTGCGCCAGACCATGGGTGCGCGGATCGACTATCTCATCTGCGACGAAGCGCAGTTCTACACCACGGACCAGATCGACCAGCTGGCACGGATCGTGGACGAGATGGACATCGACGTGTTCAGCTTCGGCATCACCTCGGACTTCCGCACGCGCCTCTTCCCCGGCTCGCAGCGCCTCATCGAGCTCGCCGACCGCGTCCAGGTGCTGCAGGTCGAGGCCCTGTGCTGGTGCGGCAAGCGGGCCACCCACAACGCCCGGACGGTCGACGGCGTGATGGTGGTGGAGGGCGACCAGATGGTGGTGGGCGACGTCGACCAGCCGCTGGACCAGGATTCCGCCGCGACGCCCGCAGCCGGCGCGCACCCGCCCCGGGACCCGGATGGCGAGCAGGCGGTCGGCTACGAGACACTGTGCCGACGCCACCACATGCGCCGGCAGACCTCGAGGACGTCGCCGTCGCTGTACTCCAACGAGGTGCCGCTCCCGTTCGAGGAGCGGACCGCTCGGCAGGTCGGGAACGGTCCCACGCAGTTGCAGGGAGCCGATCCCGGCGCCGGGGGCGCCTGAGCCAACGACAGGTTGTGAGGGACAGCGTGCAGCCGGGGCGAGCCCCCGCAGCGTGTAGCCAGGTCGTGCCCGTGAGCGAGGGAAGGCCACGCCGTTCGGGGGCCTGGTCCCGCGCTAGTCTCCCTTGCGCCCGAAGACGATGTCGTCCCAGCTGGGGACGCTGGACCTCTTCGGCTTCACGCGGCGCTCGGGACCCGCCTCCGCGGCGTCCTTGCCGGGCGCCGTCCCGGTGTCCTTCCCGGTGTCCTTGTCCCGTCCCCTGCCCGGGGTCCGTCCCATGGTTCGTCCGGTGTCCCGGGACACCGCGTCCCCGGGTCCGTCGGGCGCACCGGTGTCGGCCGCCCCTCCCGCAGCGGGAGGCTGCAGCCGGCGCATGGGCTGCGCGAAGATGCTGATCTCGCGCGTGTCGGTGCTGACCCCGTCGTACAGCTTCGGAGTGCCGTCCTGGTTGTGCGTGGGCTCCGCGCCGTCGTCGAGGATGTCGTCCTCCGCAGCGCGGGGCGCCAGCGCCAGGCCCGGCAGGAGGTCGGCCCGCTCCTCGGGAGCATCGGAATCCGCGCCGTCCTCGTTCCTCGGATGCGCTGCGGGGATACCGCCCCGCGACAGCAGCTCGGCGAGGGCGTCGTCACCGTCCTCGTCCGCGCCCAGGCGCTGCCCGCGCCGCGACCGCAGGACGTCCAGCAGGCCGTCCTGGTCGGCGTTCGCCGGTTCCGGCGCCTCGTCCTCCTTCTCCGCCTCGAAGTCGAACACGCGGTCCGCCACGGCGCTGAGCCGGCGTGAGGGGAGGGGGCCGTCGAGCGGCTCCAGTTCGCTGAGCACCTGGGCCCACCGGTTGCCGTTCGCGACGGTCTTCCGCGTGGGGTTGTAGGTCCACCGTGCGGGAGGCTGCTCGCCGAGATCCACGGTCGAACCGTCGGGCAGGTCGAAGGAGGCCTCCACGTGCCAGGAGCCGTCCTGGCGGCGCCACGAGTCCCATTCGAGCGACGCCGGATCGATCCCGTAGCTCTGCACGCGGAACGCGACCATGTCGCCGAGCAGTGCCGGGCTGTCGCCGAAGGCGGAGCGGTAGCCGTCGTGGCTGGGAAGCGGTGTCGCTACCTCGACGCGCTGCGCGAGGTAGGCGACGTAGTCGCGCTCGGCACGGACGGGGCCCTCGTAGCGCTCCACGTGGGCGAGGTCCAGGCCCGATTCCGCGGCGACCTGCTCCGCCGTCGCGCCTGAGCG
This sequence comes from Arthrobacter sp. BC5, assembly GCF_056680255.1. NCBI lineage: Bacteria > Bacillati > Actinomycetota > Actinomycetes > Micrococcales > Micrococcaceae > Arthrobacter > Arthrobacter sp. BC5. Next base: position 3,396,074 of record NZ_CM155273.1, on the reverse strand, counting down.
GATGCGCGACTGGATGTCGCGTGGCGTCAGGTGGACCGGCGTCTTCGCGGGCTTCTGGCGGGGCTCAACGGGCACGGCGGGCGCAGGTGCCTTCGGCGCTCCGGCCGTCCCGGTGCTCGCGGCGCGCAGCGCATCATCGATGGGCAGCCGATAGGGCGCGCCCTGCTCGCCGCTCAACAGCAGATGTTCGCCATCCTCATGGACACCCACCAGGCGTAACTCCTGCATCAGATCCTCCAGCCGACAATAATTCCTAGGGGAAACTTTGCCATTGAATGGCAGCCTTTCCTACTACGCGGTAAGGCGTGGCGGGCGGCGCAGCAGGAGCGGGCACAAATCCGGGCCGCTCAGCGTTGTCGCAGCCGGAAGAGCACTTGCCGGTACGGCCAGACATGATGGAGCGTGAAAAGACAGGTATGGCACGAGATGACCACGCGTCGCACAGGACGGGCGACGACGGCGGAGACACCCGCAGCGGCGGGCTCCACGAGCGCAGTCCTGTCCGGCAGACCGCTCCGGCGGCGGCATTCACGGATGTGTTGATCGACGACGACGAACTCGAGGCGGCCGATTCCTTCGACCTGCCCGGCGCGGATCTCTCCAGCGAGGAGATCTCGGTGCAGATCCTCGCGGCGCAGGCCGACGAGTTCACCTGCGCCTCGTGCTTCCTGGTCCGCCACCGATCGCAGATCGCCCTCGACCGGGGCGGGCAGCTGTACTGCGTGGACTGCGAGGGCTGACGGTCCCCGGCCCCGATCCGTGGGCGAGTGCGATCAGCCTGCGAGTGCCGCGACGAGGCGCTCGGGAGTGCGGGAGGACGCGAGCCAGTAGGGCGTGCGGTCCTCGGGATCCCTGACCTCGATCTTCACCACCGGCGAGATCCAGCCCCGGATGCAGAGGTAGGCGAGCCCGTGGAGGCCTGGGCCGCGCTGATGGGTGGCGTCCTCCCCGGTGAACCACTCCACCGCCCCGAGGTACTTCCGCTCGATGCTCGCGCGCCCGACCGTCAGGGTCGTCGCCGTGACGGTGATGCGCGGGGTCGACAGGATGAGCAGGGTGAAGACGATGATCGCGACCACGATGGCGGCTCCGTAGCCGACCTCCATGGAGATGGGCGCGAACATCACGATGGTCGCCGAGGAGAAGCCTGCCGCGATGAGCCAGATCCAGGGCGAGGGCCACAGCCGCTCCTCGTACAGGACGGCCTGGTCAGGTGAGTTCTGGGGTGCTTCCCCCGGCGCGCTGGACATGACACCAGCATTCCACCAATTGCGTGCGGTCTCATCCCGGCCGCCACCGCCCAGCGCGCCGGGCAGGGGTGCCGGGGTGCGGCGGCGGGTGCGCGCGAACCCCCTCCGGGGCATGCCGAGCGCGTCGGAGCCGACCCGCGGAACTGTCAGCTGCCGCTCCGGCAAAGGCGCTAAAGTGGGGGGCTGGTAACCGGATAGCTTGCGTGGGAGATGCGGTCAATGGGTACACAGCAGGACCTCCCGGTCCAGATCTTGATGCTCGACGGCGGTCTCGAGCCACCCGCGTACGCCACCGACGGCGATGCGGGCGCGGACCTGCGCACCGCCGTCGACGTCGTCCTCGCGCCGGGCGAGCGCGCGCTCGTCCCCACAGGACTGGCCCTCGCCCTCCCGCGCGGCTACGTGGGCCTCGTCCACCCGCGCTCGGGCCTCGCGGCACGGCACGGCGTCACGGTCGTCAATGCGCCCGGCACCATCGATGCCGGGTACCGGGGTGAGGTCAAGGTGTGTCTCCTCAACACGGACCGGGACGAGACCGTCCGCTTCGTGCGCGGCGACCGCGTCGCCCAGCTCGTCATCCAGCGCGTCGAACACGCGGTGTTCGAGATCGTCGGGGAGCTGCCCGACAGCGTGCGCGGTGCGGGTGGATTCGGCTCGACCGGGGGTTTCGCCACCGCGGGCCCCCATCCCGCAGCCGCTCCCGCACCGCTGCCCCTCACGGGCGGCTGACGGCGCCCCGGAGGCCCCGGAACGCTCCATCGAAGATCGCACATACTCGAGCACGAAACCCAGGAAAGGACCCCGGACATGGCTTTTGGGCGGCTCAGGAAGAAGAAGCAGGACGAGGCCGAGGCCTCGGTCACGGAGGACGCGGCGGCGCCCGGCGAGGAAGCGGAACCCGTCCCCGAGCCGCAGGAGACTCCGACCGGCGCTGCTGCGCCGGAGAGCGCCGGAGATGCTGTTCCCGCGCCGCCGGCCGGCCACGTCCGGAGTGCGGACTACGACCGCGCCACGCTCGGACCGTTCGACGTCTCGGAGCAGGACACCGGGAGCGGCTACATCGATCTCGGCGCCCTGAGGATCAACGCGACCGAAGGGCTGCAGCTGCGCCTCGAGGTCGAGGAGCGCAGCAAGCGCGTAATCGCCGTGACACTGGACCTGGCAGGCTCCACGCTGCAGCTCCAGGCGTTCGCCGCACCCAAGACGGAGGGGCTCTGGGACGAGATCCGGGAGCAGATCGGCACGTCGGTCGGCGCGCAGGGCGGGACGGTCGAGGAACGGCCCGGTCGCCTCGGGACCGAACTCCTCGCCAAGCTGCCTGCACAGACCCCGGACGGTCAGGCCGGCTACCGCGTGGCCCGGTTCGTCGGCGTCAACGGCCCGCGCTGGTTCCTCCGCGGAGTATTCGGCGGACCCGCAGCCCTCGAGCAGGGCGCCGCGGCACCCATCGAGAAGCTCTTCCGCAGCGTCGTCGTGGTGCGCGGCGACCACCCGCTTCCTCCACGCGAGCTGCTGCAACTCCGCCTGCCGAAGGACGCGACGGCCGGACCGCCTGCCGCTGCGACACCCGTGCGTCCGGATCTCAACCCGCTCGAGCGCGGCCCCGAGATCACCGAGACCCGCTAGCCCTCCCATGCCAGCACGGCAGTACGCACCCGGAGCCACCGGTCCCCACGGGCCGGTGGGTCGGTCCGTACCCGCGCCGCACCGTGCTGCTGAGCCGTCGAAGCCCGCGGCTCCACGGCCGAGCGTGCGGCCGGCCGTCCCCGAGGCGCTGCCCGAGCGCGGCAGGATCAAGGCACGCGGGGTCATCGACAGAATCACCGTCGCACCCGTGACGGCCCCGCCGTCGTTCACGGTCCTCGCCAGGATCGACTGGAACGGCACGCCCGAGGACGTGCGCATCGTCTGGATGGGCCAACGGCGCGTTCCGGGCATCGAGGCCGGAGTGTCCCTGCGGCTCGAGGGGATGCTGAGCCGGGTCGGCGGCACCCCGACCGTGTACAACCCCCGTTACGAGATCATCGGACGCCCCGAGGAGTACGAGTGAGGAACCCGACATGAGCCATCCACCGGACGAGCCCGTAGCAGTCCCGGATCCTGCGGGCGACGGCTCCGGGCCGGCAGCACGGAACGAGGGCGGCCAGCGGTCGGGACCGACGGCGGCCGAGCTCGCGACGCAGTATGCGGCGAGGTCCGGCGTGCAGCGAGACGACGCCGGCCGGATCGACGTGCTGTCCTCGATCGGAGGCGTGCAGGGCCTCGCGGAGAGCATCGCACCGGGGCTGGTCTTCACGGTCCTCTTCACCTTCACCACGGACCTGCGCCTCTCCCTGATCGCGGCGCTGGCGGTCTCGGCGGTGTTCACGGCCATCCGGCTCGTCTCGCGGACCCCGGTCACGCAGGCCCTCGCCGGGCTCGTCGGCGTCGCCTTCTGCGCCTTCGTGGCACTGCGGACGGGCAACGCGGAGGACTTCTTCCTCCCCGGTTTCTTCATCAACGGCGCGTACATCGTCGCGATGGCCGCATCGGTCTTCTTCCGCTGGCCCTTCGCCGGCCTCATCTTCGGGTTCATCCGCAACGAGGGCGTGGAGTGGCGCAGGGACCCGGCACGTGTGCGTGCCTATTCGATCGCGACCTGGATCATCGTGTCCGTCCTGGCGCTGCGACTCCTGGTGCAGGTGCCGCTCTACCTCGTGGAGAACGTCGCAGCCCTCGGCTCCACACGGGTGGCCATGGGCCTGCCGCTGTACGCGCTCGGCCTCTGGCTCGCGTGGATCGTCTCGCGTCCGCGTCCGCGTACCCCGGGCACCGCCGGCTCCGGCACCGCCCGCGGGGTCCTGCCGGGGAGCTAGCGGGGGTCTTCGTCGCTGCGGGCGGAGAGGGCCACCCGCAGCTCGTCCTCGGCCGCGATGGCCGCGAGGAAGAACATCTCGTCGCCGCCCTCGACCACGTCGTCGGGGCTCGGGGTGACGGGGGAGTCGTCCCGCAGCACGGCCACCACGGCGCAGTCCTCGGGCAGGCGGATGGAGCCGATCGTCCCGCCGACCAGCGGCGAATCCTGCGGAACCGTGAACTCGACGATCGAGGACACCCCGGTCTGCAGCGTGAGCAGGCGCACCAGGTCGCCGATCTCCACGGCTTCCTCCACGAGCGCCGTCATGAGCCGCGGCGTGTTCACGGCGACGTCCACGCCCCAGGAGTCGTCGAACATCCAGTCGTTCTTCGGGTTGTTGACGCGCCCGACGGTGCGGCCCACGCCGAACTCGCTCTTCGCGAGCAGCGACACCACGAGGTTCACCTTGTCGTCGCCCGTCGCGGACACCACGACGTCGGCCTCGTCGAGGCGTGCGTCCTTGAGGGTCGTCAGCTCACAGGCGTCGCCGATCAGCCACTTGGCGCCCTTCAGCCCACTGCGCCCGATCACCTCCGGCTTCTCGTCGATGAGCAGGATCTCGTGCTTGTTCCCCAGCAGTTCCCGGGCGATCGAGGACCCGACGCTTCCGGCCCCGGCGATGACGACCCTCATGGCTTCTCCTCCTGCGGCGCTGCGGCGAGGATGCGCGTGATCTCGTCCGTCGCCGTCGTCTTCATCATGGCGTGCAGGATGTCGCCCTGCTGGTAGCTCGTCTCCGCCGTCGGCAGGATGCCCTCCCCGAAACGGGTGATGTAGGCGATCCGTACGCCGCCGGCGGCCTCGATGCTGCGCAGCGAGCGTCCGAGCCAGGCATCGCTCACGGCGAGTTCGGCGAGGATCAGGCGGCCCGAGGTCTCCCGGAAGTCGCCGTTGATGGTCTGTTCGGGCAGGATGCGCCGCAGCACCTGGTCGGCGCTCCACCGCACGGCGGCCACGGTGGGGATCCCGAGGCGCTGGTAGATCTCGGCGCGTCCCGGGTCGTAGATGCGCGCGACGACGTGAGGGACGTGGAAGGTCTCCCTGGCGACGCGCGTGGCGAGGATGTTCGAGTTGTCCCCGCTGGACACCGCCGCGAAGGCGTACGCGTTCTCGATCTCCGCGTACTTGAGGGTCTCCCGGTCGAAGCCGACGCCCGTGACCTTGCGCCCGCCGAACGAGGACCGCAGGCGGCGGAAGGCGCGGTCGTCCTGGTCGATGATCGCCACCGAGTGACCGGATTCGTCGAGCGTGTGGGCGAGGCTGACGCCCACCCTGCCGCATCCCATGATCACAAAATGAGCCACCGGGGGCACCCCTGATTCCTGGTCTAGATCCTGCTGTTCCCTGCCGTACCAGCACCAAGCCTAGTGGCTGTCGATCCGCGTGGACGCGCTAGTGTTTGGGCTGTGCTGACATTTCTCGAGGCCGTCAAGCGGGTGCTGGTGGGCAAGCCCTTCGCCAGCGACAGGCTGAGGAACAGGAGCCTGCCCAAGCGCTTCGCCATCCCCGTCTTCTCCGCGAGCGCGCTCTCCTCGGTCGCCTATGCGCCGGACGAGATCCTCCTGACGCTCGCGCTGGCGGGCGTGGCATCGGTCGCGATCTCACCGTGGATCGGTCTCGCCGTGATCGCCGTCCTGCTCGTCGTCGTCGCCTCCTACCGCCAGGCCGTGCACGCCTATCCGTCGGGCGGCGGCGACTACGAGATCGCCAGGCGGAACATCGGCCCCCGAACCGGCACCACCGTCGCGTCCGCGCTCATGATCGACTACCTGCTCACCGTGGCCGTCTCCGTCTCGGCCGCCGCCCAGTACGTCGTCTCGCTCGCCCCGTCGCTGGAGGACGTGCGCGTGCCGCTCGCCGTCGTCGGCGTCGCCCTCCTCGTGCTGCTCAACCTCCGGGGGATCACGCGCGGTGTCCGAGCCCGTGCCGTGGTGACCTACGCCTTCCTCGCGGGGATCTTCGCCCTGTGCGCCACGGGGATTGCCCAGGCACTCGCGGGAGACCTCGACCAGGCACCGAGCGCACAGTTCGAGATCGTCCCGGACGCCGCCTTCGATGCGGGCCTCGTCGGTCTGGCCGGTGCACTCCTGATCCTGCGGGCGTTCTCGGCCGGGGCCGCGGCGCTGACGGGCCTCGAGGGCCCCGGGTCCAACGTGCCGCGCTTCCAGGCCCCCCAGGGCCGGAACGCCGCGACGACGCTCCTGGTCCTCGGCGTCGTCTCCTCCGCGATGCTCGCCGGCGTTCTCTACCTCGCCAACGCCACGCGGGTGCACGTGGTGCAGGATCCGTCGGCACAGCTGCTGCTCGACGGGCAGCCCGTACCCGAGGACTACATCCAGGCACCGGTGGTCAGCCAGCTGGCGCGGACCGTCTTCGACGCGGCTCCGCCGGCCTTCTACCTCGTCGTCGCGGCGACGGCGCTCGTGCTGATGCTCGCCGGCCATGCGGCCTTCAACGCGTTCCCCGTGCTGGCCTCCATCCTGGCGCAGGACGGCTACCTCCCGCGGCAGCTCCGGACCAGAGGGGACAGGCTGACCTTCAGCAACGGCATCCTCGCGCTCGGCCTGGGGGCCGTGGTGCTCATCCTGGTCTTCCAGGCGGACGTCACCGCCCTGGTGCAGCTGTACATCGTGGGCGTGTTCGTCTCCTTCACCGGGGGCCAGTTCGGGCTGATCCGGCACTGGAACAGGACCCTCCGCAGCACCGTGGGCAAGCAGGAGCGCTGGCGGATCCACAAGTCGCGCGCCATCAACTCGCTGGGCTTCGGCCTCACCGCCGCCGTCCTCGTCGTCGTCCTCGTCACGAAGTTCGAATACGGGGCGTGGATCGCGGTGCTGGCCATGGCCATCCTGTTCGCCGTGATGCGCAGCATCAAGAAGCATTACGACGCGGTGGCGGAGGAACTCGCGATCGACGACGCCGTGCGCCTGCGTGCCCTCCCGTCCCGCGTGCACGCCGTGATCCTCGTCTCACATGTCCGGAAGCCCGTGCTGCGAGCCCTCGCCTTCGCGCGCGCCTCGCGACCGTCCCGCCTGGACGCCATCACCGTGGACGTCGACCCGGACCAGACCCGCCGCACGCTCGCCGACTGGGAGAAGTACGAGATCCCGGTGCCCATCACCGTCCTGGCCTCGCCCTACCGCGACACCATCACGCCGATCCTCGAGTACATCAAGTCCATGCGCCGCGATTCGCCGCGGGATCTGATCGTGGTCTACATCCCCGAGTACGTGGTGGGAAAGTGGTGGGAGCAACTGGTCCACAACCAGACCGCCCTGCGCATCAAGGCGCGCCTGCACTACGTGCCGGGGGTCATGGTCGCCAGCGTGCCGTGGCAGCTCGCGTCCTCCGACGCGGCCCAGATCTACCAGGACCTGAAGTAGGAAGACACCATGACCGACCAACCAGCCGCTGACCCGTCCACCGCCGGGGCGGAAGAGGTACTCCCGGCCGACACCGTCCACACCGGCGGCCCGGCCGACACCGCGGAACTCACCGTCGAGCGGCCGGCGCACGGCGGCCACTTCGTGGCCCGGCACGAGGGCCGTGTGGTGTTCGTGCGGCACGCGCTGCCCGGGGAGCGGGTACGCGTGCGTCTCACCGAGACCGACGACGACGCCAGCTTCTGGCGCGCCGATGTCGTCGAGGTGCTCGAGGCGTCTCCTCACCGGGTGCCCCACCCCTGGCCCCTCGCCGATGCCCTGAAGGCAGCAGCGAAGGGCCGGTCCGCCGTCGGCGGTGCCGAGTTCGGACACATCCGCCTGGACGAGCAGCGGAGCCTGAAAGCCGCGATCTTCGAGGAACAGCTGTCGCGCCTGGCGAAGACCGAGCGGCCGGTGGTGGCAGAGCCCGCTCCGGGCGAAGCCGACGACGGCCTGGCCTGGCGCACGCGCGCGGCCTTCGCGGTCGACGCCGCGGGCCGCCTCGCGATGCACCTGCACCGCTCGCACGAGGTGCTCCCGGTCCGGGAGATGCCGCTGGCCGTCGCGGCCGTCAACGACCTCCGCCTGTGGACCCTGGACCTCAGCGGCATCGAGCGGGTCGATGTCGCCGTGCCCTCCGGCGGGGGAGAGCCCCTCGTCCTGCTCGTGCCCGCTGCCGGGACCTCCCCGCGCCGGGTAGCGGCCGTGGCGAACTCGATCGACGGCGCGTCGGTGGGCGTGCTCGAGCCGGAGTCCGGCGCGGTGCAGCGGCTGAAAGGGCGGACCTGGCTTCAGGAGAGCGTCCTGGGTACCGACTACCGCGTCACGGGGGCCGGTTTCTGGCAGATCCACCGCGGAGCGCCCGAGGCCCTGGTCTCCGCCGTCCTCGACGGCCTCCAGCCTGCGCACGGGGAGCGCCTCGCCGACCTGTACGCCGGTGTCGGCCTGTTCACCGTGCCGCTCGCCCGCGCCGTGGGGGCGGAGGGTGCCGTGCTGTCGGTCGAGGGTTCCGCCGGGACGAGCCGCGACGCACGCCGCAACCTGCACGGCCAGGACCAGGTGGCCATCGTGCAGGGCCGGGTGGACGCCGTGCTCGGACGCTGGAGCGAACCGCTCGACGCCGTCCTGCTCGACCCGCCGCGGGCGGGAGCCGGGAAGAAGGTCGTCCGGCAGATCGTGGAGGCCAGGCCGAGGGCCGTGGGGTATGTGTCCTGCGACCCGGCGTCGTTCTCGCGCGACCTCGGCTACTTCCTCGCCGCCGGCTGGTCCCTCGACACACTGCGGGTGTTCGACCTCTACCCGCACACCCACCACATGGAGTCCTTCGCGCGCCTCCTGCCGCCGCCGGCCTGAGCGGGGACCGGCCCGGTCCTCGCCCAGGTGCCGTCGATGGCACCCCCTCCGAACCCCGAACGTTAGAGTTAATGGAATCGAAGGCGATTTTCTCGCCACGCCGAACGAACCGAGGAGGCGCCGATGGGACTCTTGGAGACGATCCACGGCCCGCAGGACCTGAGCAAGCTCAGCGAAGCGCAACTGGCCGCGCTCGCGAAGGAGATCCGCACCTTCCTGGTCAGCAACGTCTCGCGCACGGGCGGGCACCTGGGCCCCAACCTCGGGGTCGTCGAGCTCACGCTCGGTATCCACCGCGTCTTCGACTCGCCGCGTGACAGCGTCATCTTCGACACCGGGCACCAGTCCTACGTGCACAAACTCGTGACCGGACGCCAGGACTTCAGCACGCTGCGCCAGCAGGGCGGTCTGTCCGGCTACCCGTCGCGGGCGGAGTCCGTGCACGACGTCGTCGAGAGCTCCCACGCCTCCTCCTCGCTCTCCTGGGCGGACGGCATCTCCCGCGCGCGGGTGCTGAACGGAGAGGGCGACCGCTACACCGTCGTGCTCGTGGGCGACGGCGCCCTGACCGGCGGGATGGCGTGGGAGGCGATCAACAACATCGCTGCGGACAAGCGTCGGCGGGTCGTGATCGTGGTCAACGACAACGGCCGTTCCTACGCCCCGACCATCGGAGGCGTGGCGGACTACCTCGCCTCCCTGCGTCCGACCCTCGACTCCGTGCGCACGCACCGCCGCTACGAGCGCACCCTCGACTGGTTCAAGCAGCGCATGCTGAACGGCGGCACGGTCGGCGAGTTCAGCTACAAGAGCCTGCACGCCATGAAGAAGGGCATCAAGGACTGGTGGGCACCCCAGGGGCTCTTCGAGGACCTCGGCATGAAGTACGTGGGTCCCGTGGACGGCCACGACCAGTCCGCCGTCGAGCAGGCCCTGCACCTCGCCAAGAACTACGAGGGGCCCGTGATCGTCCATGCGATCACGGAGAAGGGCCACGGGTACGCCCCGGCCCGTGCCCACGAGGCCGACCAGTTCCACGCCGTCGGCATCATCGACCCCGAGACGGGCGAGCCCGTCGGCGCCGCCGGGCAGCAGTCCTGGACCTCCGTCTTCGCGAACGAGATCGCCGACATCGCCGACGAGCGCCCCGATATCGTCGGCATCACCGGTGCCATGCTCATCCCGGTCGGCCTGCACCGTTTCGCCGCCCGGCACCCCGACCGCGTGTTCGACGTCGGCATCGCCGAGCAGCACGCGCTCACCAGTGCAGCCGGCATGGCCTTCGGCGGCCTGCACCCGGTGATCGCCCTCTACGCGACCTTCCTGAACCGCGCATTCGACCAGCTCCTGATGGACGTCGCCCTGCACAGGGCGGGCGTGACGGTGGTCCTCGACCGCTCCGGCGTCACCGGGCCCGACGGCGCGAGCCACCACGGCATGTGGGACCTGGCCATGCTGCAGGCCGTGCCCGGGCTGCACCTGGCCGCTCCGCGCGACGCCTCCCGGCTGCGTGAGGAACTGCGCGAGGCCGTCGCCATCTCCGACGCCCCCAGCGTGGTCCGCTACTCCAAGGGGTCCGTCGGCGCGGAGGTCGAGGCGATCGAACGCCTCGCCGACGGCGTCGACGTCCTCTCCCGCAGGCCCGCCGGTTCGAGCTCCAACGACGTCCTCGTCGTCAGCGTGGGGGCGATGAGCGAACTCGCGCTCGACGTCTCCAACAGGCTCGGAGCGCAGGGCATCAGCTCCACGGTGATCGATCCCCGCTGGCTCCTGCCGGTCCGCCGATCGGTGATCGACCTGGCCGCCGAGCACCGCATCGTGATCGTCATCGAGGACGGCGTGCGCGCCGGCGGTGTCGGCTCGAGGATCCGCCAGGAGATGCGCTCGGCCGGCGTCGACACGGCGCTCAACGAGGTGGGCCTCCCGGTCGAGTTCCTGGACCACGGTTCGCGGAACCAGGTCCTCGAGCGCGTGGGCCTGACCGCCCAGAAGATCACGCACGACGTCGTCGCGCAGGTCCTGGGCACGAAGGTGCCCGTCGCCCGGCCGCTCGCCGGCGACCACGCACCCGCCACGGGCCAACTCCCGAAGCACTGATCGTCAGTACCCTTCACGGCGGGAGCCGCGGAGGGTACTGCGCGTCCGCGGTCGTCGGCCTGTTCCCGGCGGGTCCGGCCCGGCCGAGGCCCCTTCCCGAGGGCGATGTGAGACAATGGCCAAGGCTGGCGGGGGAACCACATTCCCGCGCCGGTCCAGTGACAGGCTTCCGTTCCACGAGCGATGCTTCCGTCCTACCGAGTCCGCCATGTCGGCGGAAGTAGGCGGAATCCGCTGGCGGGACCCACCGTCCACACGGGCGGCTGAGTTGGAAAAGCGCCACTGGTCGCCGAGCGATTCCGCACCCCAATGTCGGTGTGACCTCGGACGACATGACAACGACTTCCGGTCAGCCGCCGGGCGAAGGGCCCGCGGCCGGCCGACATACCGCCCTGGAGGGCGCTGGAATGTGGACGGTGCCGCAGGGGCTTGGAGCGAGTACCCATGGATCAGTCAGAACAGCAGGGGAACGAACAGGACGTCACGGAAGCATCCGCTGCCGTGCAGGAACCCCGGGAGCAGGCCGCCCCGGTGAAGGCACCGCGGAAGCGCCGCACCGCGAGCGCACCGGCCGGAGCGCCACCCAGCGTGCCGGAGCCGTCGCCCGAGGCGGCAGCGGCCGCCGAGCCCGTCCGCAAGAGGGCCACCCGGGTCCGTAAGCCGGTCGTCGTCACCGACGAGACCGCCGACGAGACCGCCGCCGAGGCTCCCGCCCGGGCCGCCGCCGCGATCGACGACGTGCCCACCGGCGGTACGGCTGGTGCGCCGGCCGGGTCCGACGCCCCGCCGACCGCACCCGCCCGCGCGCCCCGCACCCGCCGTCGTGCCGCGACGGCCGAAGCCGGCCCGGCCCGCCCGGTCGAGCAGCCCGCCGCCGCGGAGACCACCGCCACCGATGCGCCGGCCCCCGCTTCCGTTCCCGAAGCGGCGCCGGCCGAGTCCCTGCCTGCGCCGGCAGACGCCCGGACCACGGGCAGCACGGAGGCCGATGCACCCTCCTCCGAGAAGCCGGCGCGGACCCGCCGCACCTCGAGCCGGACCCGCACCCGCAGGGCGTCGGAGCCCGTGCAGGCCGAAGACACCGCGCAGGCCGAAGACACCGCGCAGGCTGATGCCGGCGCAGCACCGGACGCCGCCGCGGCGGCCCCTGCCGGCCGTGCATCGCGGCCGGCCTCCGCACCCGCCGCGGGCTCCACCTCGGCCGCCGCCGCGCCCGAGGACGCCGGACAGGACGGATCGGAGCCGGAGAACCGCTTCGACCCGTTCGCCGTCCCCGAGTCACCGCTCTCCCTGCTGTTCCACGCCCCGGACCTCACCGCCGTCGCCGTGCCGTCCGTCAGGATCGCGCCGTCCCCCGAGGAGGACACGGAGGAGGAGGAATCCGAGGAGTCCGGTCGCCGGTCGCGTCGGAGCCGCCGCAGCAGGAACCGCACCCGCGGCGACGCGGGCCAGCCGGACGCGGGCCGGACGGACGCGGAGCCGGACGCAGCCGACGCCGAGGGTTCCGACGAGCGCCCGCGCTCCACCGGACCGGAGGACGGTGCGGGAGTCACCTCACGCCGGCGCCGCCGTCGTCGGCGTGGTGACCAGGACCTCGAGCTGTCCGGCGGCGAGGACGACGACCCGCCCAACACCGTCACCCGTGTTCGCGCCCCGCGGCAGGCCGGCGAGCCCGTCTCCGACCGCGTGACCAGCGTCCGCGGCTCCACGCGGCTCGAGGCCAAGAAGCAGCGCCGTCGCGAATCACGGGACACCGGTCGCCGCCGCCAGGTCATCACCGAGGCGGAGTTCCTCGCGCGCCGTGAGTCCGTGGACCGCCAGATGATCGTGCGCCAGCGCGACGACAGGATCCAGATCGGCGTCCTCGAGGACGGCATCCTGGCCGAGCACTTCGTGTCCAAGACGCAGCAGGACTCGCTGATCGGCAACGTGTACGTGGGCAAGGTGCAGAACGTGCTGCCCAGCATGGAAGCGGCGTTCGTGGACATCGGACGCGGCCGTAACGCCGTGCTCTACGCCGGTGAGGTCAACTGGGACGCTGCGCGCCTCGAAGGCCAGCCGCGCCGCATCGAGCTCGCGCTGAAGTCCGGCGACCCCGTGCTCGTGCAGGTCACCAAGGACCCGGTGGGCCACAAGGGTGCCCGCCTGACGAGCCAGATCTCGCTGCCCGGCCGCTACCTCGTGTACGTGCCCGGGGGCTCCATGACCGGCATCTCGCGCAAGCTGCCCGACGTCGAGCGCAACCGCCTCAAGCGGATCCTCAAGGACCGCCTGCCCGAGAACGCGGGCGTGATCGTCCGGACCGCGGCCGAGGGTGCCAGCGAGGAAGAGCTCACCCACGACATCAACCGGCTGCGGGCGCAGTGGGAGGAGATCGAGCGCAAGGCGGGCTCGACCAAGACCCTGGCCCCGGAGCTGCTGTACGGCGAGCCCGACCTCACCATCAAGGTCGTCCGCGATGTCTTCAACGAGGACTTCTCCAAGCTCGTCGTCTCCGGCGAGGAGGCCTGGGACACTATCGAGGCCTACGTCATGTACGTGGCGCCGGACCTCGTCGGCAGGCTCGAGAAGTGGACGAGCGACGAGGACATCTTCGCGGCCTCGCGCATCGACGAGCAGATCTCGAAGGCGCTCGAGCGCAAGGTCTTCCTGCCCTCGGGCGGCTCGCTCGTGATCGACCGCACCGAGGCCATGACCGTGGTCGACGTCAACACCGGAAAGTTCACCGGCAGCGGCGGCAACCTCGAGGAGACCGTCACCAAGAACAACCTGGAGGCGGCCGAGGAGGTCGTCCGCCAGCTGCGGCTCCGCGATATCGGCGGGATCATCGTGATCGACTTCATCGACATGGTCCTCGAGGCGAACCGCGACCTCGTGCTGCGCCGCCTCGTCGAATGCCTCGGCCGTGACAGGACCAAGCACCAGGTCGCCGAGGTGACCTCGCTCGGGCTCGTGCAGATGACGCGCAAGCGCATGGGCACCGGCCTGCTCGAGGTGTTCGGGGAGGACTGCGAGCACTGCGCGGGCCGCGGTGTGGTCACGCACATGGAACCCGTGGAGCACCGCAGCCACACGCCCGTGCAGGACCAGCAGCAGGTGCGCCAGGACAAGATGTCCCGCAGCGAACGCAAGCGGAACCGGGGCCGGGGTGGCCAGCACGAGGAAGCCGCCGTCGCCCTGCCCGCAGCGCCGGTCGCGGAGAGTGCCGACCGTGCAGCGAAGGCGGAGGCAGCCCGTGCCGCACTGGCGACCATCGCGGCCGCCACGCACCACGCCCACGAGGAGCCCGCCGGGGAACCGGAGGCCCCGGCTGACATCCAGGTGACCGAAGCCGTCCTGACCATCAACGGCGAGACGGTGACGCTTCCCCGTGCGGACAACCGCCGCCAGGAGGTGCAGGACCGCCAGGAGGCGCCGTCGACACGCCTGACGCTGGACAGCCTCAGCGAGGCGTTCAACAGGAAGCCGGCAGCGGATGACGCCGGCGCAGGCGTCGACGAGCCCGCGCTGCAGGCAGGCGAGTCCGACGGCGGGAACGCGCCGGAGCCCCCGGTCGCCGCACCCGTTGCGGAACCGGCTGCAGTACCGGCCCGCCGCACGCGTCCGCGCCGGCGGGTGGCGCGCAGCGCCCAGGGAGCAGCGGATACGACGATCGAGACGCAGGGTGCCGAGGCGCCCGTCGAGCACGCGGGGACGCGGCACGTCGCCAAGGCTCCTGCTCTCGCACGGAGGCCCGAGCCGTCCGCGGCCGAGCCACTGATCTTCGGCGTGGGCGTGCCCGCCTCGGAGCTGTAGGACCACCGGGGCGCCCCGTCCCGTACTGTGAACCACGAAGGCCGGAGTCCGCGAGGACTCCGGCCTTCGCCGTCCGCAGCCGGGGCCGTGCGGACTGCTATAGGCTGGATCCCGACACGGGGTGCCCTGCCGGATGCAGGGCTGAGATCAAACCCGTCGAACCTGATCTAGTGGGCGCGCGGCGCCCGAGGCCTAGCGGAGGGATGTCGCCATGGAAACTGTCCGTGCATCGGGGAGTCCACGCTCCAGGATTCCCAACATCCTCAGCATCGCGGGTTCGGATCCCAGCGGCGGTGCCGGCATCCAGGCGGACATCAAGAGCATCAGCGCCGGCGGTGGCTATGCGATGGCGGTCGTGACGGCCCTGACCGCGCAGAACACCCTCGGCGTCGCAGGAGTGCACACCCCGCCCGTGGCATTCCTGCGGCAGCAACTCGACGCGGTGGCCGGAGACGTCGCCATCGACGCCGTGAAGATCGGCATGCTCGGCAGCGCCGGCATCGCCCGCTGCGTCGCCGGATGGCTCGATGAGGCCCGCCCTCCCGTCGTGGTGCTCGATCCCGTCATGGTCGCCACGAGTGGCGCCCGGCTGCTCGACGACGACGCCGTGCGCGCCGTCGTCGACCTCGCCCGCCGCGCCTCGCTCGTCACCCCCAATATCGCGGAGCTCGCAGTGCTCGTCGGAGCCGCGCACGCGCGGTCCTGGCCCGAGGCCCTGGAGCAGGGCAGCGCCCTGGCGGAGCAGCTCGGCACGCGCGTCCTGGTCAAGGGCGGGCACCTGCCGGGGGAGCGGTGCCCGGACGCGCTCCTCGTCCCCGGGGCGGACGCGGCGGACGCCCTGGTCTTCGACGGCCGGCGGATCGGGACGACGAACACGCACGGGACGGGATGCTCCCTGTCGTCGGCCATCGCGACGAGGCATGCCGTCGGAGGGGACTGGCCCCAGGCGGTACGGGAGGCCAAGTTCTGGCTGGAGGGGGCACTCGAGGCCGCCGACCTGCTCGACGTGGGGAACGGCAGCGGGCCCGTCCATCATTTCCATGCCGCCCAGGATCCGCGCATGCTGCAGCGCTTCACCGATCTCGCCTGGAGGGACACCTCAGCGATCCGCGGGGAGATCCTCGGGCTCGGCTTCATCGCCGGCATGACCGGGGGCACTCTGCCGGCAGCGGACTTCGCCTACTACCTGCAGCAGGACGCCCTCTACCTCAGGGAGTACTCGGGCGTGCTCGCCCGGGCGGCAGCCATGGCCCCCTCGGAGGACGAGCAGCTGTTCTGGCTGGCCTCCGCGACGTCGTGCCTGCAGACCGAGGCCGAGCTCCACCGGACGTGGCTGGCGCGGGAGACGGGTCTGCGGTTCGGTGAGGGTGCCGCCGGTCCCGTCACGCGCGCCTACTGCGACCACCTGGCGGCCGTCGCCGCACGCGGCTCGTACGCCGAGCTCGTCGCTGCGGTGCTGCCGTGCTTCTGGCTCTACGCGGCCGTGGGCGACCACGTGCAGGAGAAAGTCCGTGACGGCGACCATCAGAAGCCCGGCCACGACGGCGGCACCCACCCCTATGCGGAGTGGATCCGCACCTACGCGGACCCCGCCTTCGCGGCGGCGACGGCGCAGGCGAAGCAGATCGTGGACCGCGCGCACAGGAGTGCCTCGGCAGCCGGGAAGGATGCCATGCTGAGGGCGTTCCGGTGGTCCGCCGTGTACGAGCGCGATTTCTTCGACGCCCCCCGGGTCCACGGCCCGGGCGCCACGCCGCGGCCCGCTGATTTGCGGGAAGACGCTGTACTGGCGTAATCTGGACCCTCGGTGCACTCGCCTGTTAACCGGCATGTCCGGCGGCAGCAGAGCAAGCTTTGCAGACTATGCGGTCAGCAGAACGTGCAGTCAGCAGGACGTACAGGCTGTCCATCAGGCACGAGCGGCTCCCGGGCCGCGGTGTCGAGGATGCACGGTGCGGGTCCGGCACGAGGAGCAACCTCCCGGATTGCTGCCGAGGCGCACCCAGGTTTTTTCATCAGAAGTCAAGAATGTCGAGAGAAGTGAGTTCCCAAGTGGTGTACGCGATTGTCCGCGCAGGCGGCCGCCAAGAAAAGGTTTCTGTAGGAGACCTCGTTACCCTTGACCGCGTCACCGGTCAGGCAGGAAGCACGTTCAAGCTCCCCGCCCTCCTTCTGGTAGACGGCGCCAAGATCACCTCCGCAGCGGAGGACCTCGAGAAGGTCACCGTCACTGCCGAGATCGTCGAGAATCTTCGTGGACCGAAGATTGTCATCCAGAAGTTCAAGAACAAGACCGGCTACAAGAAGCGCCAGGGTCACCGTTCGGAACTGACCCGCGTCAAAATCACAGGCATCGCGTAGTCCCTTCGGGCTACCGATCGGTTCCGCAACACACTTCAGCGAAGGCAGGCATAACTCATGGCACATAAGAAGGGCGCAAGCTCCACTCGCAACGGTCGCGACTCGAACGCTCAGTTCCTCGGCGTGAAGCGCTTCGGCGGCCAGGTCGTCAAGGCCGGCGAGATCATCGTCCGCCAGCGCGGCACCCACTTCCACCCGGGCGCCAACGTCGGCCGCGGCGGCGACGACACCCTGTTCGCACTCGAGGCAGGTGCCGTCGAATTCGGTACCCGTCGCGGACGCAAGGTCGTCAACATCGTAGGCGCCGCAGCAGAGTAATTCTGCCGGCGCACGATGCACCAAGCATTCGGGTGGGGTGAGCCTCTACGGCTCGCCCCACCTTCTTTTAAGCCGGCCAGGCCGGCACAGTGAAGCATTTGTAGAAGGAGACCGACGTGGCGAGCTTCGTTGACCGCGTAGTCCTGCACGTATCCGGAGGCACGGGTGGCCACGGCTGCGTGTCCGTCCACCGCGAGAAGTTCAAGCCCCTCGGCGGGCCCGACGGCGGCAACGGCGGCGACGGCGGCGACGTCATCCTCCGGGTCGACCACCAGACGACCACCCTCCTCGACTACCATCACGCTCCCCACCGGCATGCCACGAACGGCGGCAACGGGATGGGTGACTGGCGCGGCGGCAAGAGCGGCGAGACGCTGATCCTCTCCGTGCCGGACGGCACCGTCGTCAAGACGAAGGACGGGGAGGTCCTCGCGGACCTCGTCGGCCAGGGAACCGAGTTCGTGGCGGCGGCAGGCGGCCAGGGCGGTCTCGGCAATGCCGCACTGTCCTCCCAGAAGCGCAAGGCCCCCGGCTTCGCGCTGCTCGGCATCCCCGGCGACGAGCGGGACGTCGTCCTCGAGCTGAAGTCCATCGCGGACATCGCCCTCGTGGGCTTCCCGTCGGCCGGCAAGTCGAGCCTCATCGCAGCGATGTCGGCCGCGCGCCCGAAGATCGCCGACTATCCCTTCACCACGCTCGTGCCCAACCTCGGCGTCGTCGAAGCCGGTTCCACCCGCTTCACCATCGCCGATGTCCCCGGCCTGATCGAGGGTGCCAGCGAGGGCAAGGGCCTCGGCCACCACTTCCTGCGCCATGTGGAGCGCTGCGCGGCCCTGGTGCACGTCCTGGACTGCGCCGCCCTCGAGACGGACCGCGATCCGCTGAAGGACCTCTCGATCATCGAGGGTGAGCTGGAGAAGTACTCGGTCGACATGAGCTTCGCGGGTCCCGACGGCGACGTCGTGCCCCTCAACGAGCGCCCCCGACTGGTCGCCCTCAACAAGGTGGACGTCCCCGACGGCAAGGACATGGCGGAGTTCGTCCGCCCCGAGCTGGAGGCGCGCGGCTACCGGGTCTTCGAGGTGTCCGCCTCGAGCCACGAGGGACTGCGCCAGCTGGGGTTCGCCATGGCGGAGATCGTCGAGGCTGCGCGCAAGGCCGTGGCCACCGCGCCCCCGAAGGTCGAACCTCCGGTGCTGCGCCCGCGCGGAGTCAACGCGGCCCCGTTCCGGATCCGCCATGAGGAGAAGGACGCCCTGCCGCTCTTCCGCGTGCTCGGTGAGAAGCCCGAGCGCTGGGTCAAGCAGACCGACTTCACGAATGACGAGGCCGTCGGCTACCTCGCGGACCGCCTCGCCAAGGTCGGGGTCGAGGAGCAGCTCTTCAAGTCCGGTGCCAAGCCGGGCGACACCGTGGTGATCGGCGAGGGCGACGGCGTCGTCTTCGACTGGGAGCCGACCATGATGGGCGGGGCCGAGCTCCTTGCCGGACCGCGCGGCAGCGACCTCCGCCTGGCCGAGTACGTTCGGCCCACGCGCGAACAGAAGCGTGAGGAGTACCAGGAGCGCAAGGAGGCGAAGGCCGCGGCCCGAGCCGACCTGGAGGCGGACCGCAAGGCCGGTATCTGGACCGAATCGGTGCAGAACCGCAACCAGCCTGCACCTGCCCAGCAGGAAGCAGACGCCGAGTCCGGGGAGTAGGCGCGCGTGGTCGTGGACCAGCCGCGCCAGCCCCTCGCGTCGCGGTCGGGGCTCGCCTCCGCGGGGCGGATCGTCGTCAAGGTCGGCTCGTCGTCGCTGACCTCCGTCTCCGGGGGGATCTCGGGTGACGCCCTCGTCGGGCTCGCCGACGTCCTCGCCCGACGGCGCACGGCCGGCACGGAGGTCATCCTGGTGTCCTCCGGGGCGATCGCTGCCGGACTTGCGCCGCTCGGTCTGGCGCGCCGTCCGTCCCAGCTCTCCACCCAGCAGGCGGCAGCGAGCGTGGGACAGGGTCTGCTCATGGCCCAGTACTCGCAGGCCTTCGCGGCCCACGGCGTCACGGTGAGCCAGATCCTGCTGACCGCCGAAGACCTCGTCCGCCGGTCCCACTACGCCAACGCGCACCGCGCGATGGAGAGGCTGCTGAACTTCGGCGTCGTGCCCATCGTCAACGAGAACGACACCGTGGCAAGCCACGAGATCCGCTTCGGCGACAACGACCGCCTCGCGGCCCTCGTCGCCCACCTCGTGAAGGCGGAGGCCCTCGTGCTGCTGTCCGACGTCGACGCGCTCTATGACGGGCCGCCGAGTGCCGGGGCCAGCCGCATCCCGCTCGTCGGCTCGGCAGCCGACCTCGAGGGCGTGACGATCGGACGCGCGGGCAGGGCGGGTGTCGGCACGGGCGGCATGGTCACGAAGGTCGAGGCTGCGACGATCGCCGCGGCATCCGGCATCCCCGCCCTCGTGACCTCGACCGCGAACGCCGCGGCAGCGCTGCGGGGGGACGACGTCGGCACCTGGTTCACGGCGACCGGCAAGCGCCAGCCGATCCGCCTGCTGTGGCTGGCCCACCTCGCGCGGGTGCTCGGCACGCTCGTGCTCGACGACGGCGCGGTACGGGCCGTGGGCGAGCGCCGCCGTTCGCTGCTCCCGGCCGGCGTGGTCGACGTCTCGGGCGCCTTCGAGGCCGGGGATCCCGTGCAGCTCGTCAGCGGCGACGGGACCGTCGTGGCGAGAGGCCTCGTGAACTACAGTTCCGCGGAGCTGCCCCGGATGCTCGGCCGCTCCACGCACGACCTCGCGGACGAGCTGGGCGCCGAGTACGAACGCTCCGTCGTGCACGTCAACGACCTCGTGGTGCTGCGCGCTTCCGGCACGTCATGAAACGACCTCCGGGAGCCCCCATCCGCCGGTCGTCGATAGAATGGCGGGATGACCGACCTGCACGCCGAGACCACCACCCGGACCGACGACGCCGCAGCACTGTCGCCGGAGGAGCTCACCCGGGCGGTCCACGCCATCGCGGACAGGTCACGCGTCGCATCGCGTACCCTGGGCCGCGCGAACCGCGCCCGCAAGGACCGCGTCCTGCTCGCCATCGCCGATGCGCTCGTCGCACGGCGTGACCTCGTCCTCGAAGCCAACCGCGCCGACGTCGAGCGCGGACGTGCGTCCGGCACCTCCGACTACCTGCTGGACCGGCTGAGCCTGGACCCCGAGCGCATCGGACGGCTGGCCGACGCCCTCGCCGCACTGGCGGCACTGCCCGATCCCGTCGGCACGGCCGTCCGCGCTGAGACCCTGCCCAACGGTCTGCGGATGCGGCAGGTCCGCGTACCCCTCGGCGTCGTCGCGGCGATCTACGAGGCACGCCCCAACGTGACCGTCGATATCGCCGGCCTCGCCCTCAAGAGCGGCAACGCCGTGATTCTCCGTGGCGGCAGTGCGGCCGCTGCCACGAATGCCGCGCTCGTCGGAATCATCCGCGACACCCTCGAGGACCATGGACTGCCCGACGACGCCGTCCTCACCATCGACGAGTTCGGCAGGGACGGCGCACGCGTGCTCATGGAGGCCCGCGGACGCGTCGACGTGCTGATCCCGCGCGGCGGACGCGAGCTCATCCAGTCGGTCGTCACCAACGCACGCGTTCCCGTGATCGAGACCGGGGAGGGCAATGTGCACATCCTCCTCGACGAGAGCGCGGACGAGGGCATGGCCATCGACATCCTGCTCAACGCCAAGACCCAGCGCCCCAGCGTCTGCAACACCGTGGAGACCCTCCTCGTGCACAGCCGTTCGACGGCCGCTCCCGCCGTCCTCGCCGCACTCGGGCGCGCGGGCGTGAAACTCCACGCCGACGACCGCTCACGCGCGCTGCTCCCGGAGGGGACGGACGCGGTGCCCGCCACGGAGGAGGACTGGGGGCGCGAGTACATGCAGCTGGACCTCGCCGTGCGGACGGTCGACACCGTGGACGAGGCGCTGCAGCACATCCGTCGATGGAGCACGGGCCACAGCGAGGCCATCATCACCAACAGCCTCGCCTCGTCCGAGGAGTTCGTCGCCGGAGTCGATTCCGCTGCCGTCCTGGTCAACGCCTCCACGCGCTTCGTCGACGGCGGCGAACTCGGGCTCGGCGCCGAAGTGGGCATCTCCACGCAGAAGATGCACGCCCGCGGGCCCATGGGCCTGGCGGAGCTGACGACGACGAAGTGGATCGTGCAGGGCGAGGGGCAGATCCGCCGCTGACGGCGCTTCCGTCGCCGGGGGAGGAGCCTGCCCCTTTGCGCGTACCATTGGAGAAATGCCCAGGCCGGGCTGAATGACCGGCAGAACCTGACGTACAGAGGAACCACGATGCTCTACTCCCTCGGCAGCGCACTGCTGGCGAACGAAGCCATGGAACACCACACCGAGCTGCCGATGTCGCCCATCGCATACGGGTTGATCGCCATGGGCATCCTGCTCACCCTGATGATCGTCACGGTCTCCTTCTCGAACGTGCGGAACCGCCACGAGGCCGTCGAGGAGCACATCGACCCGCACAAGCAGCACGCCAACAACCACGACCACGGCGAAGCGAACCGGCACTAGCAGTCCTGGTGGCAGCAGACGGTATCGAGCGGGACGTCATGGGCGGCCTGCGGCAGCGGCATCGCGACGGCTCGCCCTGGCGCCTGGGCGTGATGGGTGGGACCTTCGATCCGATCCACCATGGCCACCTCGTGGCAGCGAGCGAGGTCGCCTCTGTGTTCGACCTCGACGAGGTGGTCTTCGTCCCCACGGGCCAACCGTGGCAGAAGGCGGACAAGGATGTCACCGCGGCCGAGCACCGCTACCTGATGACCGTCATCGCGACGGCGTCGAACCCCAGTTTCACGGTCAGCCGCGTCGACATCGAACGCCCCGGACCGACGTTCACGATCGACACGCTGCGTGACCTGAAGGTGGAGCGGCCCGACGCCCAGCTGTTCTTCATCACGGGCGCGGACGCGATGGCCCAGATCCTCACCTGGAAGAACGCGGAGGAACTCTGGTCCCTCGCGCACTTCATCGGGGTGACGCGCCCGGGCCATGAACTGGACGGACGGGGTCGCGACGTCAGCCTGCTGGAGGTGCCTGCCATGGCGATCTCGAGCACCGACTGCCGACGGCGCGTGGGGGAGGGCAAGCCGGTCTGGTACCTGGTGCCGGACGGCGTCGTGCAGTACATCGCCAAGCACCGCCTGTACCGGCGGATGGCACGGCCGGGGGACGGGCCGTCCTCGGGCCTCGAGGGCGAGGGCGCCTTTTCGACGGAAGGAAAGCACGGGGGCAACCCCAGCTCCGTACAACAACCGACTGGGTGAATCTGTGATGAGCAAGGCGAACGACGACGCACGGGTCTCCGGGTCTCTCCAAGCGGACCGTGACGCGTCATGGGGGCTGGATCCGTCGGCCGGTGACAACCCGGGTTCCGTCGACGACGGCGGCGGTCCCGCGACAACCGACAGCGTGTCCCGGCGCAGCAGCAGGCGCGCTGCCGAGGCTGCGGTCGACACCGTGCCCGATCCGCGCGCGGAGCGTGAATCGCAGGCGCGCGCCCGCAACAGGGAAGCGCTGCGCGCCTTCCGCGCGCTGGCCGAGGCGCAGGCGATGCAGGACGACGGACGCACCCGGATCGAGACGCCCACCCGCCGCCAGCTGAGGCTGGAGCAATCGCAGGGCCGGGCCATCGCGCCGGCCGCCGTCGACCTGACGGCGACGGCGCTGGGCGTGCCGCGGTCGCCCGTGCCGGGCGGGCGCAGGGACCGTCGACGCCAGCAGACATCCCGAACACCAGCGGTGGGACCGGCCGAGGAGTCCGCTGCCGAGGCAGCCCCGGACATGAGCGTCGAGGAAGCACTCTCTGCGCGGAAGGCCATCGCCACGGAGGCCGGCGAACACCTCGCCGCGCTGCAGGCAGCCGGTCCCGACGATCCTCTCACCGTGGACCCCGAGGTGCTGGAGCAGCAGAAGGCCCTGGCCGAACGGGCCGCCATCCTCAATGCGCGGGCGCGGCGGATGCAGGAGCTCTCGGAGCAGAACCAGCAGCGCAAGACCGTCCCCAACGATCCGGGCGCGGCCGACAACCTGTCCATCATCACGCCGCCCGAGTTCGTCCAGGTGCCGGGTGGGCTCCAGTCCGTCCTGCGGGCACCGGCCACGTCGCACATCCCGGTGGTGCTGGCGCGACCGCGGGAGTCCCCGGCCGCCTCGCCGTCGAGGACCGGGGCAGACACCGGCACCGAGCGTGAGGAGGCCGCGCCGGAACGCGCTGTCGTTGCCGATACCGACGTCGGGACGGAGCCCATCCAGGCCCGGAGCGCCTTCGGGCTCGAGCCTCTCGATGCCATGACCGCGGGCCTCGGCAGGCTGCGACGACTGCGCTATATCCAGTATTCGATGCTCGGTGTGGGCGCAGCAGCGCTCGCAACCGGGATAATAATGACCGTCAGCTCCCTCAATGGGTGAAATTGCTGGCTACACACAAGGAGATCAGTGAGCGCTACCGAACAGTCCATTGGCATTGCCCGCACCGCGGCGCACGCGGCGGTGGACAAGATTGCCCAGGACATCGTTGCCATCGACGTCAGTGACCGGCTGGCCATCACGGATATCTTCGTGATCGCATCCGCGCCGAGCGAGCGGCAGGTCAACGCGATCGTGGACGGCATCGAGGAGGAGTTGTCGAAGCAGGGCCTCAAGCCGGTGCGGCGTGAAGGCCGCAGCGAGGGCCGTTGGGTCCTCCTCGATTACGCGCAGGTCGTCGTTCACGTCCAGCACGAGGAAGACCGCGTGTTCTACGCCCTCGACAGGCTCTGGAAGGACTGCCCCTCCGTGGACCTCCAGCTGGAGGGAGCGCTGCAGAGTTCCCCGCAGGTCGCAGCGTCCGACGACGTCGCGGAGTGACGCGGTACCCCCACGCCGATCCTGCGGCTCGCCGCGTCATCTTCTGGCGTCACGGGCGCACGGAGTGGAACCGCTCCGGGCTGTTCCAGGGCCAGGAGGACATCGACCTGGACGAGACGGGCCGTGAGCAGGCGGTGCGTGCGGCAGAGGTGCTCGTCACGCGACGGCCGTCGATGATCGTCTCGTCCGATCTCCGGCGTGCAGCTGATACAGCCGCTGCCCTGGCTGAGCTCAGCGGCGTGGAGGTCACCTTCGACAAGCGGTTGCGCGAGACGGACGCCGGGCGATGGCAGGGCTTGTCGTTCGCGGAGATCGACGAGCAGTTCGCGGACGACAACGCCGCGTGGCGGGGTGGCGACCCTAGGGTGCGTGCGGGCGGCGCGGAGAATCGGCTCGATGTGGGAGAGCGCATGCTGGCTGCGGTCAACGACGCGGTGTCTCGCATCGCGCCGTCGGAGACCCTCGTCATCGTGAGCCACGGCGGGGCCATCAGGGCGGCCCTCGCCGCGCTGATGGGACTGCCGCCGGAGCGCTGGGGCACCCTGGCCGGGTTGTCCAACTGCCACTGGTCCGAGGTGCATGAGGTCGTGGGGAGGGCCGGGGCGCTGTTCTCGTGGCAATTGACGGAACACAACGTCGGCCTCGGCTCGCTACCCGTGGAGCCACTCGAGGGCTGAGCGGGCCCCGGCCGGCCGATTTGGTGAAGCCGCCAGAATTTACTACACTAATCAAGTTGCTTCGGCGGGGTGAGAACCTCCGGAAGCAGCCGAGTGAGGGGCTATGGCGCAGCTGGTAGCGCACCTGCATGGCATGCAGGGGGTCAGGGGTTCGAATCCCCTTAGCTCCACAACGAACCGCTGGAACCCAGGGCGAAAGCCCTGGTCCGGCGGTTTTTTGTTGCCTCGAACAGGCCCGTGTGTCTCACGTCCTACCTGCTCCCCGTCGCCGGGGGTTCCGTTCTGCCCGGCGTGGGCCTATAGTATTTATTGTCAGAACGACAATAAAACAGGAGCGAGACATGAACGCAGTACTGGACTGGATGAACTCCCCGGCCGCGCAGCTGCTCGGAGCACCCGTGAGCTGGATCGAAGTCGTCGGCTTCATCACCGGCGCAGCCTGCGTCTACGGCGTCGCACGGCAGCGGGCCTGGAACTGGCCGGTCGGCATCGTCAACAACATCGCGTTCATGATCCTGTTCCTCGGCGCCGGTCTTTACGGGGAGACCGTCCTGCAGGCCGTGTTCGCCGCCGTCGCCGTCTACGGCTGGTACAACTGGGTCCGCGGAGCCAGGGACACCGAAGTGACCGGCGACCTGCCCATCCGCGCTGCGACCCGCAACGAGATCCTCCTGGGGCCCGGCGCCGTCGTCCTCGCCACCGTCGGGATCGCGATGATCCTCACCCATGGAACGGACTCCCAGGTCCCCTGGCCCGATGCCTTCGTCCTCGCCGCCTCCCTGCTGGCGACGTACGGGCAGGCCAAGAAGATCCTCCAGCACTGGTACGTCTGGATCGCCATAGACCTCGTGAGCATCCCGCTCTACTTCTCCCGCGGCCTGAACCTCACCGCGATCCTCTACGTCGGTTTCACCGCCCTGTGCGTCTATGGCCTCATCGACTGGAAGCGCACCCGCACCGACCAGACCACCCCCGCCATCGAGACCCAGAAGGTGCCGGCATGACCATCGACCAGGGACTCGTCATCGGGAAGTTCTACCCTCCCCACGCAGGCCATCGGCACCTCATCGCCACCGCCGCCGCGGCCAGCACCAGGCTCGCCGTCGTCGTCCTCGGGAACCGCTTCGAGAACATCTCCGTCGAGGACCGGGTGACGTGGCTCGCCGCAGAGTTCGACGAGACCAATGTGACCGTCATCGGGATGCCGGACGACTGCCCCGAGGACTACTCGTCCAGGGCCATCTGGAAGGCCCACAACGAGCTGATGCGCATCGCCCTGAAGCTGAAGGGCATCACGGCCGTCGACGCCGTCTTCAGCTCCGAGGAGTACGGCAAGGAGCTGGCCGCCGACTTCAACGCCGAGCACGTCATGGTCGACGACGCCCGCACCGCCTACCCGGTCAGCGGGACGCTCTGCCGCGACGACCTCACCGCTGCCTGGCGGAACATCGTCAAGCCGGCACGGCAGGACATGGCCGTGCGGATCATCCTCGTCGGCGCCGAATCCACCGGCACCAGCACACTCACCCGGGCCCTCACCGAGCACTACCGGACCCAGTACCCCGAGCTGGTCGACGTCCCCGAGTTCGGTCGCCAGTACACCTACGACAAGTTCGCCGCCGCGCAGGCCCAGGACCCTGACGCTGTACTCTCCGACCTCGTGTGGACGTCCCAGGACTTCTCCGTCATCGGTGAGCGGCAGAACGAGATGGAGAACGAGGCGGCAGCGCGTTGCCCTCTGGTGATCGCCGACACCGACAGCCTCGCTACAACTCTCTGGGAGAGGTTCTACATCGGCGAAGGCAGCCACGGCTCCTACCGGGCGCTGGACCAGCTGCCGCACCGTGACATCTACCTCATCACCGACCACGAGGGCGTCGCCTTCGAGGACGACGGCTGGCGCGAAGGCGAGCACCGCCGGGCAGAGATGACCGAATGGTTCAAGGAGGAGCTCACCGCCGCCGGCCACTCGTGGATCCTCATCACCGGCACCCCGGCCGAGCGCACGGCCACGGCGACTGCGATCATTGATCTGATCATCGCCCAGCGGAACCGCTTCACCTCCCCGCCGTGGGCCAGGCGCACAGTACTGGCAGGAGACTGATGTCCACCGAAGAGCAGTTCCTCAAGGACTACGAGCCCGAGGAGTACCCCTCCGTTGCGCTGACCGTGGACCTCGTCGTCTTCGCCGTGACGGGCGGCGTCCTCCACGCGGCGTTCGTCCGCCGCGGCAGTCACCCGTTCAAGGGAGCCCTGGCCCTGCCCGGAGGATTCGTGCAGCCCGACGAGGACGCCCTCCACGCCGCCTGGCGGGAGCTCGAGGAGGAGACAGGACTGGACCTCGGCGAGCACCGCGCGCACGTCGAGCAGCTCGCCACGTACAGCTCCCCGAAACGGGACCCGCGCATGCGCGTCGTCTCCGTCGCCCACCTGGCACTGCTCGCCACCGACGGTAGGACCCTGCCCGAGCTCAACCCCGGCAGCGACGCCGGCGCCGCGCACTGGATGCCCGTCCACGACGTGCTCGCCGACGAGGAGCTGGCCTTCGACCACCGGGAGATCCTCACCGCCGCGCTCGAGCGCCTGGCGGGCAAGATCGAGTACACGCTCACCGCGGCCAAGCTCGTGCCCGAGGAGTTCGCCCTCTCCCAGCTGCGCCACGTCTACGAGGCCGTCTGGAACACTGCGAAGCTCGACGCCGGCAACTTCACGAGGAAGATGACCGGGGCCCTGACCGACACCGGCCGTAAGGTCGCCCGGTCCAAGGGCGCGCCGGCCGCCGTCTTCACCGTGAAGGACGAGTACCTCAGCCCGCCCATGGCCCGACCCTCGGCGGATACCCTGTGACCAGCGATGCCGCTCAGGCGAAAGACCGAGTTCCGCGCGCATTCCGGGCCACAGCCTACTACCGCACCTCCCGGTGGCTGCGCCGGCAGGAGCGCGCCTTCCGCTACGACGTCCTCTGGGCAGACGGATCCGTGGACCACGACATCGAGCTCGTGAAGGTCATGTACCGGCGGGCGCCGGCGGACTTCGAGGTCACGGTGCGGCACGGCGTGAACCTCGACGCGGTGCTCCAGGGCGGACGCTACCCGGCGGACCGCTGGTCTACCGAGCACGGGGCTCGGTCTGCGGTCGACCAGTGGGTGGACTACCCCTCCGGGCGTCCGCTCCGCCGACGGCAGCCCCGACCGGTAGTACGGCCGAGAGTGCCCTGCGCAGCTTCTAAGCTCGCTTCATGAGCGATGAGCGAATTGTGATCGAGTGGGATGCTGCACGCGCGAGTAACCGGGAGAACTGGGAAGACCGCGTTCCCCTGCACGAGAAGGCGTACGGCATCGATGAGCTCGACGATCCCGACCAGCTGAGCTCCGTCATCCGGGCGGATCTGGAAGCTCTGGTGCCGTTCCTGCCGGGCGGTGGAGTCGCCGGCCTGGACGTGTGCCACCTCCAGTGTCACATCGGCACGGACACGGTGTCGCTGGCCAGGGCGGGAGCGAGGGTGACCGGCGTCGACTTCTCTTCAGCAGCATTGGCATCCGCTGCCGGCCTCGCGAAGCGGCTGGGCCTCGATGCGACGTGGGTGGAGACCGATGTCCTCGATGCTCGCGCCGCAGTGAACGGTGACTTCGACCTCGTCTACACCAGCATCGGGACCATCACCTGGCTCCCGGACCTGGACCGCTGGGCAGCACAGGTAGCCGGGCTCCTCCGACCCGGCGGAACGTTCTACATCCGCGACGGACACCCTGTGCTCTATGCACTCGATGAGCATGCCGACGGGTTGCGCCTCCGGTACCCGTACTTCAACACCGGTCAGGCGCAGGTGTGGGACGAGGAATCGACCTACGCAGGAGATGGCACCGTCGCTCATGCCCGGACGTACCAATGGGCACACCCCTTGTCCGACATCATCAACTCCCTCCTCGGTGCCGAGCTGCGAATACTCCGCGTCGATGAGGGGGAAACACTCCCCTGGAAGTTCTCACCGCGCATGGTCGAGGTACCCGGGGGCTTCGCATGGCCGGAATCCGAGCGGGACCTCGTTCCCTGCACCTACACGATCGTCGCCCGGAAGCCATGAGTCCCACGGTGCCCGAGCCCGTCCCGCCACGCCGAAGACCTATCACAGCGCCTGATCCGGCGAGATGGGGGACACGGCCGTCATTGTCGTTGTGCCATCGGCCGAGACGCTCAGGCTCCTGCACGTGGTGAAGACCTCGCGCACTCCGGCTGCGTCGCCTGTCCTGGCCGGCTGGAGGACAGATGAGGCAAAGACCTCCGGGGCATGCTCAGCCGCATCACGTCCCGTGTGCGACATCCACCACATATCCGAGTTCGAGGTCGGCCGCGTTGGTTCCCCTGATGCCCCAATTCACCCTCGGCGTCTCCGTGATGGTGATCTCGACGCTGTGAGGAGCAATTCCCGCCTCCGCGTCGATGCGGCGGAACAATTCGCGGATCAGTTCGCGCTTTGCTGCCTCTGACCTTCCTTCGAACATCGAGATCTCGATGATCGTGTAGGCCCGGCCCCGGTCCTGTGGGTGGATGAAGTCGCGAGGGTCGAGTGCAACGAACCGGTGGAAGCGTTTCTCGGAGGGGTACGCCAGTGCGGACACGACGGCCCCGTGAATCGCATCGGAGATCTCATCTCGGTGCCGGTCGATCGACTCCCGGTGACCGTAAACGATGATCTGCGCCATGTCGGCCACCGTATATCGCACGTGCCACTCCGGCAACCGGTTTCCGGTGCTGAGCCCGGCGCACACGCGCTGCGGAAGCCGAGTGCGCCGACGTGCCACCGCCTGCAACGCCTGGGCGGGCCGCGGCGTTTCGAGTCGCCCTCCAAGGGCCTTGGCAAGTCCTGACGGCGGTCGTCACCGGCCCTTGCGGAAGTGCTGACCTTCGCGCGAGTGGCCGGCAAGGGAACCGGGGAGACCGACGACCTTGGCGAGGCCGGCGAGGCATCCGATGATGACGACCGAGAGGACGGCGAGCAGCGGGATGTTCGGGCCCTGCCGGGAGTTGGCGGGCTCGAACGCGGCAGCCTCCGGGGTCGCCGTGGCCGAAGCCGTGGGAGTCGGGCGAGGCGTCACCGAGGGCGATGCTGGCGGCGAAGCCTTCACCGTCGCGGTTTCGGTCGGCGGAGCCTCTGCTGCTGTTTCCTCGGGTGGCTGCACCTCGTCCAGCACGACGTCGGGCGCCACCTCCGGCGCGGCGGGAGGCAGGATCGACGGGCCGACCTGCTGGATGGGCTGCACGGGCTGAACATTCACAGGTGCGGGGGCGGGTGTCGTCTGAACGGGCGCTGGTGTGAGCGTGGTCGAAACGGGCACTGGGGCGGTTTCGGGCGCCAGGGGAGGGTCTGGCGTCGGCAAGGGTGGGGGATCCAGGGGAGCCGGTGTGGTTTCGGTCGGCCCTGATGTCGGTGTCGCCGTCGGCGTCGGATCTGGTGTCGCCGTCGGATCTGATGTCGGGTCCGTCGTGCCAAGACCAGGAGGGGGCGCGGTGGGTAGGTTCGCGCACCCCACCGCGGTCTCTGGCGGCGGGCACTCCGCTGCCGACGCCGCCGGCGCACCCAGCGTCAGGCCGACCAGAACGACAGCGGCGGACAGTGCCCGGTTCAGATGCTTGCTCAAAGGACTCCCCAGTCTGCAGGCCTTGTGCCTGCGCCGCCAGTGTATCGGCAGAGTCGGCATAACACCTCAGGGCGGACGCGCTCCCTCAGCGGGCCCAGGTCGGCAGGGTGAGGATCTCGGCGCCGGAGTCGGTGATGGCGATGGTGTGCTCGCTGTGCGCCGTCCGGCAGCCCGTGGCGCTTCGGAGCGTCCAGCCGTCGGGGTCGGTGATGAGCTCGGCAGTGTCGGCCATGATCCACGGCTCCAGTGCGAGCATCAGCCCAGGGCGCAGGATGAAGCCCCTGCCCGGGCGTCCGGTGTTCGCGATGTGGGGGTCCTGGTGCATCGTGGAGCCGATGCCGTGGCCCCCGAACTGGGTGTTGATCGGGTAGCCTGCCTCGCCGAGCACGGATCCGATGGCATGGGAGATGTCGCCGATGCGGGCACCGGGTCCGGCGACCGCAATCCCCGCAGCGAGTGCGCGTTCGGTGGTGCCGATCATCGCGACGCTCTCCGGGGGCGCGGAGTCGCCGACGACGAAGCTGATGGCGGAGTCCGCCGCGACTCCGCCCTTGATGACGGCGATATCGAGTGTCAGCAGGTCGCCGTCGGCGAGCGCGTAGTCATGGGGCAGTCCGTGGAGTACTGCGTCGTTCACGGAGGTGCAGATGTAGTGGCCGAACGGCCCGCGCCCGAAGGAGGGGGCGTAGTCGACGTAGCAGGACTGAGCTCCGGCCTCGAGGATCATCGCCTGGGCCCAGCGGTCGATGTCCAGGAGGTTCGTGCCGACGGTGCTCCGGCTCCTCACGCTCTGCAGGATGTCGGCGACCAGTGCACCCGTCACTTTCGCCCGCTCCAGCTCCGTGCGGTTGAGGATCTCGATCATGGGAGGCCTTTCCGGGGGACCAATAACTATCCCGGCCATATTATCCCGGTACTAGAATCGGAGCCATGGTCAGATTGCCGCTCACACCCGCCGAGGTCGAGCGTGGACAGCGTCTCGGGGCCCTGCTCCGTAGGGCCCGCGGGGAGCGTTCCATGCTCGAGACCGCGCTCGACGCCGGTGTCTCCCCGGAGACGCTGCGGAAGATCGAGTCGGGCCGGGTTGCCACCCCCGCCTTCCCCACCATCGCCGCCGTCGCCTACATCCTCGGCCTGTCGCTCGACGAGTTGTGGGCCGAGGTCAGCAAGCCGGAACCCGGTGCCGCCCCGACCGTCCCTGGTTCCGGTGCAGCCGCCCGGCTGGCCTCCTAGGGGGCCCGCGGTCAGTACACAGCCCGCTGTACTATGGGAGGGTGGAACTACCTTCTGAGCCTTCGGCCCGCTGCGGCTGCGCCTCGATGAGGCGTCCTGGCGCACGGGCGTGGCGCGGATGAGCACCCACGCACCGGCGCAGCCGGTCCCTCCCGTGGCGCGCCGGGCGGTCCTGTCCCGCAGGATCCGCCTGCTCGTCGCCGCGACGATCACCTACAACATGATCGAAGCGGTCGTCGCGATCAGCGCCGGAACCATCGCCTCCTCGAGCGCCCTGATCGGGTTCGGCCTGGATTCCATCGTCGAGGTCCTCTCGGCAGCCGCTGTGGCCTGGCAGTTCGCCGGTCGGGACCCCGAGGCGCGCGAGAAGACCGCCCTGCGGCTGATCGCCTTCTCGTTCTTCGGCCTCGCGGCGTTCGTGACCTTCGACGCCGTCCGCACCCTGCTCGGCGCAGCAGAGCCCGAGCACTCGCTGGTCGGTATCCTCCTCGCCGCGGTCAGCCTCGCCGTCATGCCGTTCCTGTCCTGGGCCCAGCGCAGGGCAGGACGCGAGCTCGGCTCGCGATCCGCCGTCGCGGACTCCCGGCAGACCCTGCTCTGCACGTACCTGTCGGGGGTCCTGCTGGTCGGCCTGCTGCTGAACAGCACCCTCGGTTGGTCCTGGGCGGACCCCATGGCTGCCCTGGTCATCGCCGCCGTCGCCCTCAAGGAGGGGCGGGACGCCTGGCGGGGCGATGCCTGCTGTGCGCCTTCCCTCGGTACCGCCGATACGGCACTGATCGAGCCCGACGCAGCACCTCCGGCCACGTCGTCGTCCTGCTCCTGCTGCACCCATACCTGACCGTCACAGCCGCACACCGCACATCCCGAGGAGACACACCCGTGCCTGCCGCCTTTCCCATCAGGGCCCTGAGCCTGCAGAACCGCATCGCGATCGGCCTGCTCCTCGCGGCCGCCCTCGTCGTGGCACTGGTGATCCTCGTCAACAACATCGGGTCCGGAGGATCCGGGGCCCCGGGCTCCGGCGACTCCCAGGTGCAGGTGGTGCGGGAGGACAGCCACCGCCTGTCCCAGGCGCCGGATGAGAAGGCCGTCCTGGTGGAGTTCCTCGATTTCGAGTGCGAAGTCTGCCTCGCCGCGTACCCGCTCGTGGAGGAGCTCTCCGCGGAGTACGGGGAGAACCTGACCGTGGTGTCCCGGTACTTCCCCCTGCCGGGTCACCCCAATTCCGAAACGGCCGCGGCTGCCGTGGAGGCCGCCGCCCGGCAGGGCAGGTTCACGGACATGCACGCCCTGATGTACGACAAGCAGACCGAGTGGGCGCACACGCCCGAATCCAGGGCCGGCACCTTCCGCGAGTACGCGCAGTCCCTGGGCCTGGACATGGCGGACTACGACGCCGCGATCGCCGACCCCGCCACATTGGATCGCGTGAACAGCGACAGGGCTGACGGCCTCGCGCTGGACGTCGAGGGTACGCCCACCTTCTTCCTGGAAGGTCGGAAGATCCAGCCCGCCAGCGTCGAGGAGTTCCGCAGCCTCATCGAAACCGCCATCGCGGACTGATCCGAACCAACGACGACGAGGACCGACAAGGCCATGGCATACGCGACCGCTCCTCCACCATCCGCCGGCACCGGGTCGGGGGAGGAGACGCACCTGCCCGTGTTCGCCCGCCGGGTCCCCTTCGGGGTGATGCTCCTCGTCACCGGGATCACGGGGTGGGTTGCGGCCGGCATCCTGATCCTCGAGAAACTTCAGCTGCTGCAGGATCCGGACCACGTCACGAGCTGCGACATCAACCCGTGGGTGTCCTGCGGCCAGGTCATGCAGACCTGGCAGTCCGAACTCCTCGGCTTCCCGAACCCCTTCATCGGGCTCGTCGGATTCGCCGTCGTCATCACCACCGGCATGGCGCTGCTCGCGGGGGCCCGGTTCGCCCGCTGGTACTGGGCGGGCCTGCAGGTGGGCGTGACATTTGGCGCGGTGTTCGCCGTCTGGCTGTGGAGCCAGGCGCTGTTCGACATCTACATCCTCTGCCTGTACTGCATGGTCGTGTGGGCGGCCATGATCCCGCTCTTCATCCTCACGACCGTCCGCAACATGGCCCACGGTGTCATCCCCGCACCCGCTGCCCTCACCCGATGGCTCGCGGCCTGGGTGGGACCGGTCATCGCCATCACCTACATCGCCGTCGGCGCCTCGGTCTTCTTCCGGTTCCTGCACGTCTTCACCACCTGACGCTGATGTGCGTGGTGACGGAGACAGGGCGGCGCCGGCCCGGTGACGGCGTCGTCAGGCGCCGAGGATGCGCGCGGCAGCCGCCTCCGCTTCCAGATGCTCCTCGGTCGCGACCGTTCCGCGAAGAAACCCGCGCGAGCGCAGCATCATCCTGATGTCCTCGACCGTGTAGGGCTCGGGCCAGCGGCTGTGGGCGACCGCATGGCAGGTCGGGCACAGCGGAACGAGATCGACCAGCGGGTCGATCTCGTAACCCTGCGTGATGTGGGCGAGGGGCGTGATGTGGTGCACCTGGACGAGGTCGGCTCCCGGAGCGCCGTAGGCCAGTTCGAGGTCCAGCCCGCAGGCGCGGCACGCGGAGCCCCCGTTCGCGATGGCCCTCCTGCGCAGCTCCGGGTCCCGCTCGAAGCCGCTGGCCGGTACACGCTTCACCTGATCCGAGGGCAACGCGCCCGGAACAGGATCCAGCGTGCCCGGTTCGGGCGGATTCGTCTCCGCCCACAGCTCGCGCAGCGACACCTCGTCCGCACCGGTGAGTGGGACCGCGCTGACTCCGGTGACGTCCAGTCCAGGCAGCCGTTCCAGGAGTTGCGCCAGCGGCACCTGGTCCCCGTGGGGGAGCAGCAGGTCGATATCGATGTCCGCGCCGACCGAGGACGAGCCCGGCAACGGCGTGGCCCCCCTCACGATGCCGTGTCCGATCAGGCCCCGCGCGGCCGGGTGGTCCCCGACGACGACCAGCCAGAGATCCACGCCGACGTCCACCGCCGTGCTCCCGGGAAGCTCCCGCCGCAGCCTCAGGACGCCGGTGCGCCGCACGGTCACGACATCCCTGGCATAGACCCCGGGCCATGCGTGCTCATCGGGATTCCACGGAAGGACTACGGCCGCCATGGCTCCGAGTGTGCCATGTCCGGGCCCGGCGTGCGTTGGCCCGGCAGCAGCCATTGCATGGCCTCGTCCCGGTCCGTGAAGAAGCGGGTCTCCGTCGGGGACCGCACGGCGAAGGCGGTCAGTACCAGATCGACGGCGTCGGAACCGAGGATGGCGATGGGAGCGGGGTGGGCGTAGGCGACGAACGCCTCCCGTGCATCCCAGGTGATCTCCCGGAGGGCTGTCACCTCCACCAGCAGGGGGAGCGCGCAACTGTCCGATGCCACGACGGCCGATCGTGCCCGGGCGATGTCGGAGCGGTCGATGACGAGCCCTCGCCGCCATCGGAGCTGGAACAACGTGGGAAGGACGGTGAAGGAGAACCGCTGGTAGGCGTCGTCGCGCATGGCTGTGCCAGGTATCGGCACGCTCACGGTCGTATCACTGCCGGCCTCGGACTCCAGGTGGGCCGCCACGGCGGCAGGCGCGCCGGATGGACCCGCCCTCCATCACTTCGGAGTGGTGCCGGACCCGGATGGGTGAGGTCGACGACCGTTCACGGGGTCGGTGCGGCGGGTCAGAGGTCCCAGGCGGGCTGACCGTCCCAGAGCCCGCGCTCGCGGAGCCCTGCGATGACGTCCCGGACACCGGGGGCGAGGGTGGGAAGGCCCTCCGCCACGGCGATCAGCGGCCCGTAGTGCCGTAGCTCCGCCATCTCATTGGCGAAGTGGAGGGCACGGGCATGATCCGTGGTGAGCCCGGCACCGCCGGCAGAGATTGCTTCGAGGGCCGCCTGCGCCCTCCCGAAGAGGATGGCATGGGCCAGATCATTCGCGGTGGTCTCGGGATCCTGCTCCGCGGCCGCGTCCCAGCCCTGCAACCGCCTGTCCTCCTTCAGCCGCACGCCGACCTGCTCCCACTCATGTGCCATTGAATCCCCCGACCGTCGTCCCCTGCATCGAACAATCAGCGTCTCAGCCCGTTCCTCCCGCCTACAAGTGCGCGCAACGGGGAAAGCCAAGTTGTTAGCCCTCCGTGACCTGTGCACCCTGAACCGGCAGGGACACCGCTTGCGCCTGTGACTCGTCTACCGAGTATCGCCGTGCCAGACTGGAACGCATGTGTCCACGCCCGGCAAAGCCGCACACTTCCTCCACCAGTCCGAGCAATAGCAGTACGACGACGCCGGGAGCCGAGGTCCGCCACCTCGCGGTGCGTCTCGATGACGCCTGGCTCCGCTTCCAGACGCGCCGCTCGATCCGGCGCGGGAGGGTCGAGACCGTCATTCCGTATACCGGGTACGGCACGACGGCGTGGGTGCGGGTCCTGGCCCGCGTGGTCCTGAGTGACCCGAGGGATACGGGACACAGCAAGGATGACGGGCCGCTCAAACCCCTGCAGGAGGGCATGCGGGGGTGGCGCAATTTCACGAGCGCTCCGGTGGCCCACGCCGTCGTCCACGTGACCATCGGCGGCACGGTGCACGACGTCGAGGCGGACCGTGGCGGTATCGTCGATGCCCGTATCCCGGTGGCGCTCGACGCCGGCTGGCACACCATCACGGTGCAGTCCGGGGAGTCGAAAGTGGTGGAGGCTCCCGTGCGGGTCGTCGCCGACGGCACCGAGTTCGGCGTCGTCTCGGACATCGACGACACCGTCATGGTGACCGCCCTGCCGCGGCCGTTCCTGGCCGCCTGGAACACGTTCGTGCTCGACGAGCATGCGAGGACACCCACTCCCGGTATGGCTGTGCTGTACGAGCGGGTCGTGCGCACCCTCCCCTCGGCTCCCGTGCTCTACCTCTCGACCGGGGCATGGAACGTGGCGCCGACGCTGTCCCGGTTCCTGTCCCGCAACCTTTACCCGGCCGGACCGAAACTGCTGACCGACTGGGGGCCCACGCGAGACCGCTGGTTCCGTAGCGGGCAGGACCACAAGCGCACGTCGCTCGAGCGCCTCGCCGAGGAATTCCCCGACATGAAGTGGCTGCTGGTGGGGGACGACGGCCAGCACGACGAGACCATCTACTCGGAGTTCGCACAGCGCCACCCGCAGAACGTCCGTGCCATCGCGATCCGCCAGCTGTCCGCCGGCGAAGCGGTGCTCGCAGGTGGCCGCTCGAAGACCGGGGTGCAGCCGACCCCGGGCATCCCCTGGATCTACGCTCCGGACGGTGCCGGCATGTCGGCGCAGCTCGAGGAGCTCGGCATCATCGAGAACGACGTCCGCTCCGCGGGTGTGCCCGAGGAGACCGACTGATCCCGCACGTGGACGGGATGCGCCCATGACGGGCACCCAGCTGCCGCCGCTGTCCTACCCGGCCCTGTCCTACGAGCTGTATCCGCCGCGGAACGGGCATGCGGAGGAGTCCCTGTGGACGACCATCCGCAGGCTCGAGGACACGCGCCCCGACTTCGTGTCGGTCACGTACGGGGCGGCCGGCAGCAACAGGGAGACGGCGATCAATCTCCTGAAGCGGCTGCTGACCGAGACCACCCTCAAGCCGCTGGCGCACCTGACGTGCGTCGGCAGCAGCCGTGCGGAGCTGACGGGGATCGTCGAACGCCTTCTCGGCGGGGGTGTGCGCGGCATCCTCGCGCTCCGCGGGGACGCTCCGGAAAACGTCGAGCCCCGGCCGGGCGACGTCGAGCACGCCGACGAACTCGTCCGGTTGATCCGCGACGTCGAGTCGCAGCGGACCGCGCAGCTCGCGGCCGGCAGGGTGTCTGTGGGTGTGGCCGCGTACGCCACGCGGCATCCCGATTCGCCGAGCTTCGAGCAGGACATCGAAGTGCTCCTCGCCAAGGAGGACGCGGGCGCCGACTTCGCGATCACACAGGTCTTCTTCCAGCCCTCCGACTATGCGCGGCTGGTGGACCGGGCGCGCCGCGCCGGGGTCACCATCCCGATCATCCCGGGCGTCATGCCGATGACCAGCACGCGGAGGCTGACGAAGCTGGGCGGGCTTGCGGGGATCGACGTCGACGAGGCCCTACGGGCCCGGCTCGAGGGAGCACGGACCGACGAGGACCGCCGCCGGGTCGGGGTCGCCGCCACCGTCGAACTCGCCAGGGCGGCCCTCGACGACGGCGCACCCGGCATCCACCTCTACACGTTCAACGAGCACGCAGCCGCCCTGGACGTGCTCGACGCCCTGGAGCTCGAGCGGCCCCCGCAGGCAGGTCTCGCGGCCTCGCTGTAGCCGGGCCCCGAGCGTGGGTCCCGCGTCGATCCCCATGTGCAGGGAGGCGGGTGCGAGCGCCGCGGGTCAGGAACTCCTGCCGACGGCCCGACCGACGGCGGCGGCCGCTCCTGCCACCGCCGGAGCGGCAGCCTTCAGCCTGTCGCCGAACACCACCGCGCCGGCGCCTAGGAGGGCGGTTCCGAGGACCATCCGCTGGGCGGTGCGCCGTCTGCCGCTCCAGCCGCCCGAGACCGACGCGTTGGCGGGATCCAGCGAGGGGCCGTACAGGTTGCCGGTGGAGTCCTCCGCCGGTTCCTTCTTCGACAGGTGCGTGTGTTCCACCTGGTGCGCCATCACCCTCTCGAGCCGGCCCGGCATGAGCCGGTGCTGCCGGACCATGGACCGGCCGATACGCCCGACCGCGACCTCGCGGACCGGGACCTCGACGACATCGAGGATGGCCTTTGCGACCCGGTCCGCGCTGTAGACCGGGGGCATCGCCACCGCCCGCCGTCCCGTGTAGTTCGCGGCGTAGTCGAAGAACGGCGTATCGATGGTGGGCGGCAGGACGGTGCATACGTGGATGTGCTTCTTCCTGTCCAGGGTGAGCTCGGACCGGAGGCTCACGCCCAGGGCACGCACCGCGGCCTTCGACATCGAGTAGGCGGAGGTGTAGGGCTGGGGGATCTCACCGACGATCGAGGCCACGTTGACGAGGACACCGGAGCCCTGCTCCTGCATGCGTGCCAGGGCGGCCCGTGCCCCGTAGACATAGCCCATGACGTTGACGTCGATGACGCGTTCGAAGTCCCGGAGGGGTACCTCGAGGAAGGGCGAGAAGAAGGACACCGCTGCGTTGTTGACCCAGACGTCGATACGCCCGAACTCCTCGACGGCCCTGCTCGCCAGCTCCTGCACGGCCTCGTACTCGGAGGTGTCGGTGGGCACCGCGATGGCCCGGGCGCCGAGGGCGGTGCACTCGGCGACGAGCGACTCGAGTGCCTCCACGCGCCTGCTCGCGAGGACCAGGCAGGCCCGACGTCGGGCGAAGCGAAGGGCGGTCGCGCGTCCGATGCCGCTCGCCGCCCCGGTGATGACGACCACGCTGTTCTTGATCCGCATTGGTTCCTCCCCGAAGAGTGTGGATTCCGGCGGACCCGTGCCCGCGTCTGTCCCGAAGGTACAAACCGTCACGGGACGGGCGCAACGGTGGATCAGCGGCCGGAGGAGGGTGCGTATCCGGGGGCGGTGTGCTTGGGGGCGATGCTCTTGCCGCGGAGGATCTCGGCCAGGTGGTCCATGAAGAGGCGCACGCGGGCGTCGTCGGCGTCACCCGTGCGCAGCGCGAAGATGCTGCGGGCGAGCCGGATCTCCGGGACGTCGAGCGCCACGATGCCCTCGGGCCGGTTGACCATGGCGAGTTCGGGCACCAGGGCGGCCCCCAGTCCGGCCGCCGCGAGCTCGAGGCTGGCGTTGAAGTCGTCGCAGTAGGCGGCGATCCGGGGGTGGAGGTTGCAGCTCGCGAAGAGCCGTTCGATGACCGTCGCGTCGGCCGTCCCCGGATGGTGCATGATCCACGGCATGTCGGCGAGCTGGTCGGCGGTGACGCGCGAGCCGCTGCGGATGCCCCAGCCCTCCGG
The DNA here is from genome assembly GCF_056680255.1 of Arthrobacter sp. BC5. Taxonomy (NCBI): domain Bacteria; kingdom Bacillati; phylum Actinomycetota; class Actinomycetes; order Micrococcales; family Micrococcaceae; genus Arthrobacter; species Arthrobacter sp. BC5. The sequence goes on along the minus strand of NZ_CM155273.1, from coordinate 3,356,181 downwards.
CAGGATCACCCGGAAGTCGTCGTCGCCGATCCACTGGCGGCTGAGCGTCGACGGCCAGGCGAGGCCCGCCTGTCCCACCTGGTAGACGAGCGCGAGGTCGAGATCCCCGCCCGTCCGCAGGCCCTGGATGGTGTGGGCGGGTTCTCCCACGAAGAGGCGCAGCGACACACCGAGCCGCTGCCACTCGGGCATGCGGAGCAGCCGGGGGAGGGCGAACGTCGCGAGGCTGGGGAAGATGCCGAGCCGGAGTTCGTGCGCCGGGCCGGAGCCTGCGCGGGCGGTGGAGGCGAGCAGTGCGTCGATGTCCGTCAGCACCTTCGCGGCGTGGCGGGACATGGCGATGGCCCCGTCCGTCGGAAGGGCACTGCGGGCGGACCGGGTGAAGAGCGTGGCACCCGTGTCGCGCTCCAGCGCGGACATCTGCTGCGACACGGCGGAGGCGGTGTAGCCGAGGCTGGTCGCGGCTCCGCTGAAGGATCCGTGGCGGATGACCTCGAGCAGCGTCCGCAGGTGGATCGGATTGATCAACTGACACCCTCCATCCCGGTGGTCTTTTCCCGCCGAGCCTACCCGCGAGGGCGGGAGGCGGCCGCTCCGGGGGTGGCACCCGCCTGTTCAACGCGGCTCTACCGGTTGTTCACGCGCGGGAAAGGGTCCATGTTCCGGGCCGCGGAAGCCTGAGGAGATGACGTCCGACTCCTCCTCCGGTATCTCTCGCCGCACCATCGTCAAGGGCTCGGTCCTGGCCGCCGCTCTGGCCTCCGTTCCCGCCGCCGCGTATGCAGTGGCACCCACCCGGTCCCCTGCCGGGGTCGCGCTGGTCCGCAACCGCCTCACGCTGCCCAGCGGCATCGCCACCGGCGACGTCACCTCGGACTCGGCGGTGCTGTGGTCGCGATCGTCGGGCGCCGGGCAGATGAGGGCGGTGCTGCGCGCCGTGGACGACGGCGGCGGGGTCCTTCGCGGCCGCGGTGCGTTCGAGCGCACCCTCCGGGGGCCCCGTGCCAACCAGGCCTCCGACTTCACGGCCAAGATCCACGCAGGCAACCTGCCGTCCAACACGCGGTTCGCCCTGGAGATCAGCTTCGAGGACGACGGCGGCGCCGCGGGGGAGACGGTTCGGGGAACCTTCCGTACGGCCCCCGACGCCGGGACGTACAACGGCAAGGGCCGCACCGGTGGGAAGAGCGACGGAGGCGACATGCCGTCGTCCGCGCAGAGCTTCGTCTGGACCGGTGACACCGCCGGCCAGGGCTGGGGCATCAATGAGGAGATCGGCGGGATGCGCGGCTACCGGGCCATGCACCGGACGCGCCCGGACTTCTTCATCCACTCCGGCGACACGGTGTACGCGGACGGGCCCCTGGCCGAGACCGTGGTGGAGCAGGACGGGCAGGTATGGAGGAACCTCGTCACGGAGGAGGTGTCCAAGGTGGCCGAGACCCTCACCGAATACCGCGGCCGGCACCGGTACAACTCGATGGACGCCAACATGCGCGCCCTCTTCGCCGACGTCCCCGTGATCGCCAACTGGGACGATCACGAGACCACGAACAACTGGTACCCCGGCGAGATCCTGGACGATCCCCGCTACACCGTCCGGGACGTCAACACCCTGGCAGCACGCGGACGGCAGGCATGGCAGGAGAACATGCCCATTCCGGACAGCGCCGCCCTGTGGCGGCCGGGAACGTTCGACGACGCCGGCCAGTACCAGCCCGCACGCATCTACCGGAAGATCAGCCGCGGCCCCCAACTCGACATCTTCTGCCTCGACATGCGCACCTTCAAGTCCCCGAATACGGACGGCAAGGAACCCTACGCCACCAGCATCCTCGGGCAGGAGCAGGTGGACTGGCTCATCCGCGAGGTGACGAAGTCCAGGGCCACCTGGAAGGTGATCGCCGCGGACCTGCCGCTGGGCATCATCGTGCCCGACGGTCCGATGCACCAGGAGAGCCTCGCGAACCGGGACCCCGGTGCCCCACTGGGCAGGGAACTGGAGATCGCGGGGGTACTGAGCGCCTTCAAGCGGAACCGGGTGAAGAACGTGGTCTGGCTGACCGCCGACGTGCACTACTGCGCCGCGCACCACTACTCGCCCGAACGGGCTGCGTTCACCGATTTCGACCCCTTCTGGGAGTTCGTCGCAGGGCCGATCGCGGCCGGTTCGTTCGGGCCCAATGCCATGGACGGCACCTTCGGACCCGAGGTGGTCTTCTCACGGGCCGGCCGCTTCCCCGGCGAATCACCGCGCGACGGGGAGAACCAGTTCTTCGGGCACGTCCAGCTGGAGGATGACACCTTCACCGTCAGCCTGCGGAATGCCAACGGCGCCACGGTCTACTCCACGGTGCTCACCCCGGAGCGGTAGCGGTACCGATCGTCCTGGCGGCGCGTTCCCTGTTCGCGGTTCGTCGTCAAGCAAGTCCGCGCGACACGCCGCAGGAAACGCGACACGGAAGTTTTTCAGCCTGTGCGGAAGTACTCCACAGCGCTGTGGACGGACTCCTCCGAACACCTCCGATCGGCTCGTTTCCGGGCTTTCCGAAGGCCCGCATCTGTGGACATCGTGTGGACTACTCGATCGTGTAATGACATACTTGTAATACATCATCTAGGGGTTCACTCCAGTGGGTCGCACTAGATGTAGTATCGAAGCACAGAAACAACCGCTGGACGGGCATGGGCCCGGAAGCGCGGAAATCCCCGGATTTCTTCCCCTATCCGGGGCCGCGCGCCGCCCATGACACAGCACGACAGCAGTACAGAAAAGGGGACCAGGACATGACCGTCACGGTTTACACGAAGCCGGCTTGCGTACAGTGCAACGCCACCTACCGCGCTCTGGACAAGAAGGGCATCGCCTACCAGAGCGTCGACATCTCGCAGGATCCTGCCGCCCTCGAGCGCGTCCGCTCCATGGGGTACATGCAGGCTCCCGTCGTCATCACGGACAACGACCACTGGTCCGGCTTCCGCCCCGACAAGATCAGCTCCCTCGCGGACTCCGCGGTCAGCTCGGTTGCCTGAACGGATCCCCTCGGGGGATCCGCCGGACCGGCATCAGCAATGACCGCCACCGCAGTGGACGACCGCTCCACCTCCGCCGACCCGGCTCCGACCGGTGACTCGGAGGGGCCGGTCACCGATGCGCCGCTGATCTACTTCTCGTCGGTCTCCGACAACACCCACCGCTTCGTGCAGAAGCTGGGGGTCCGGGCTGCCCGCATGCCCCTGCTCACCAAGGAGCCGACGCTGCGGGCAGTCCGGCCGTACGTCCTGGTCCTCCCCACCTACGGGGGAATCACGGGCAAGGGCGCGGTACCGCGCCAGGTCGTGAAGTTCCTGAACAACGAGCAGAACCGCAGCCTCCTCCGGGGGGTCATCGGGGCGGGTAACACCAATTTCGGTGAGACCTACTGCCTTGCCGCCGACATCGTCGCCGCCAAATGCAACGTCCCCGTCCTGTACAGATTTGAAGTCATGGGCACGTCCGAGGACGTGGACCGAGTAGCCAAAGGATTGGAAGAGTTTTGGACATGAGTGTTGCAGAGACGGAGACGGGCGCACCCGCAGCCGCAGTGGACCGCTTCAAGGACATGGGCTATCACGAGCTCAACGCCATGCTGAACCTGTACGGGCCGGACGGAGAGATCCAGTTCGACGCCGACCGCGAGGCTGCGCACCAGTACTTCCTGCAGCACGTCAACAACAACACGGTGTTCTTCCACGACCTCGAGGAGAAGCTCGACTACCTCGTGAAGAACGAGTACTACGAGCGCGAGACGCTCGACCAGTACTCGATGAACTTCATCCGCGGCCTCTACAAGCGTGCGTACGCCAAGAAGTTCCGCTTCGAGACGTTCCTCGGGGCGTTCAAGTTCTACACCTCGTACACGCTGAAGACGTTCGACGGCAAGCGCTACCTGGAGCGCTACGAGGACCGCGTGTGCATGGTCGCCCTGCACCTGGCCCGCGGCAACGAGCAGCTCGCCGAGCAGATGGTCGACGAGATCATCGACGGCCGCTTCCAGCCCGCCACCCCGACCTTCCTCAACGCCGGCAAGCGCCAGCGCGGCGAGCTGGTCTCCTGCTTCCTGCTCCGCATCGAGGACAACATGGAGTCCATCGGTCGGTCCATCAACTCGGCCCTCCAGCTCTCCAAGCGTGGTGGCGGCGTCGCCTTCGCCCTGACCAACATCCGCGAGGTCGGTGCCCCGATCAAGCAGATCGAGAACCAGTCCTCCGGCGTCATCCCCGTGATGAAGCTCCTCGAGGACAGCTTCTCCTACGCCAACCAGCTCGGAGCCCGCCAGGGCGCCGGCGCGGTGTACCTGCACGCGCACCACCCGGACATCAACCGCTTCCTCGACACCAAGCGCGAGAACGCGGACGAGAAGATCCGCATCAAGACGCTGTCCCTCGGCGTCGTCGTGCCCGACATCACGTTCGAGCTCGCCAAGCGCGACGAGGACATGTACCTGTTCTCGCCCTACGACGTCGAGCGCGTCTACGGCATGCCGTTCTCCGACATCTCGGTCACCGAGAAGTACTACGAGATGGTGGACGACGCCCGCATCAAGAAGACCAAGATCAAGGCACGCGAGTTCTTCCAGACCCTGGCGGAGATCCAGTTCGAGTCGGGTTACCCGTACATCATGTTCGAGGACACCGTGAACCGGGCCAACCCGATCGACGGCAAGATCATCATGTCCAACCTGTGCTCGGAGATCCTCCAGGTCTCGCAGCCCACCACGTACAACGAGGACCTGTCCTACGACACCGTGGGCAAGGACATCTCCTGCAACCTGGGGTCGCTGAACATCGCGAAGACCATGGACTCGCCCGATTTCGGCCGGACCATCGAGACCGCCATCCGCACCCTCTCCGCCGTCTCGGACATGAGCCACATCAGCTCTGTGCCCTCGATCGCCGCCGGGAACGACGCCTCGCACGCCATCGGCCTCGGCCAGATGAACCTGCACGGCTACCTGGCCCGTGAGCGCGTCCACTACGGCTCCGAGGAGGGCCTGGACTTCACGAACATCTACTTCTACTCCGTGGTGTACCACTGCATCCGGGCGTCGAACCTGATGGCCATCGAGACCGGGCGGACGTTCGCCGGCTTCGAGAAGTCCAAGTACGCCAGCGGCGAGTTCTTCGACAAGTACACCGAGCAGGCGTGGGAGCCGGCGACGGCGCGCGTGCGTGAGCTGTTCGCCGACGTGCGCATCCCCACGCAGGAGGACTGGCGGGCGCTCAAGGCCTCGGTCATGGAGCACGGTATCTACAACCAGAACCTGCAGGCCGTCCCGCCGACCGGCTCGATCTCGTACATCAACAACTCGACGTCCTCCATCCACCCGGTGGCGTCGAAGATCGAGATCCGCAAGGAAGGCAAGCTGGGCCGCGTGTACTACCCGGCGCCGTACCTCACCAACGACAACCTGGAGTACTACCAGGACGCGTACGAGATCGGTTACGAGAAGATCATCGACACCTACGCCGCTGCCACGCAGCACGTGGACCAGGGCCTGTCCCTGACGCTGTTCTTCAAGGACACCGCCACCACGCGAGAGATCAACAAGTCGCAGATCTACGCCTGGCGCAAGGGCATCAAGACCGTCTACTACATCCGTCTCCGCCAGCTCGCGCTGGAAGGGACCGAGGTAGAGGGCTGCGTCAGTTGCATGCTCTAAGCAACTAGATTCTGCCAGGCCGGGCGGTATGCCCGGCCTGGCACTCCAGGCTCCACCGGGACGACCGGCACTACTTTTACCCAGACAAGGAACACACCATGAGCGAGAAGCTTAAGCTCGTAGACCAGGTCCAGGCCATCAACTGGAACCGTATCCAGGACGACAAGGACGTGGATGTCTGGAACCGCCTGGTGAACAACTTCTGGCTGCCCGAGAAGGTGCCGCTGTCCAACGACGTGCAGTCGTGGGCCACCCTGACGCCGGAGGAGCAGCAGCTCACCATGCGCGTCTTCACCGGCCTCACCCTGCTCGACACCGTCCAGGCGACGGTCGGCGCGGTCAGCCTCATCCCGGATGCGCTGACCCCGCACGAGGAGGCCGTCCTCACGAACATCGCGTTCATGGAGTCGGTGCATGCCAAGAGCTACTCGTCCATCTTCTCCACGCTGGCTTCCACCAAGGAGATCGACGAGGCGTTCCGCTGGTCCACGGAGAACGTGAACCTGCAGAAGAAGGCGCACATCGTCACCGACTACTACCGTGGCGACGACCCCCTGAAGCGCAAGGTCGCCTCGACGCTGCTCGAGAGCTTCCTGTTCTACTCCGGCTTCTACCTGCCGATGTACTGGTCCTCCCGCGCCAAGCTCACGAACACGGCGGACCTGGTGCGCCTCATCATCCGTGACGAGGCCGTGCACGGGTACTACATCGGGTACAAGTACCAGCGCGGGCTGGAGAGCGCGACGCCGGAGCGCCGCCAGGAGCTGAAGGACTACACCTTCGAGCTGCTCTTCGAGCTGTACGAGAACGAGGTCCAGTACACGCACGACCTCTACGACTCCGTGGGCCTGGCCGAGGACGTCAAGAAGTTCCTGCACTACAACGCCAACAAGGCGTTGATGAACCTGGGCTACGAGGCGATGTTCCCGTCCTCCGTGACGGACGTGAACCCGGCGATCCTCTCGGCGCTGTCCCCGAACGCCGACGAGAACCACGACTTCTTCTCGGGCTCGGGCTCCTCGTACGTGATCGGCAAGGCTGTGAACACCGAGGACGAGGACTGGGACTTCTAGTCCTCCTCATTCTTCGCCGGCCGGTGTCCAGAGGAAGCCGGTTTTTAAACACGAGAGACTCCGCACTCAGCAACGTGCGGGGTCTCTCGAGCTTAAGCAGGAGCCACGGCTAGATCCGGGCGACGCCCTCCTCGGGCGGTCTGAGAGCCGGTAATGGTGACTCGACTGTCGACTAGGAGTCGCTGAGCACCGTTTCAGCGGTGGCTTCAGCGTCGACGATGATGACCTCGTCCGGGCGAAAACCCGGCTTGGTCAACTCCAGACTGGCTAGGTGCTTCTGCAGCCGCTTTGACATGGGAAGGAAAGTGCTCAGGGTAAGACCACCCGAAAGGACTGCGCCGACTAGGGGGATCGCCTTTGCAACCCCGCTCGCGAAGACCTTCTTCGTCATGCTCACACCGAGGTAGCTGGCAACCTTCTTCACGATCGGATAGATGATTCCCTTCGTGAGCGCCTGCTGTGGCAGCTTTTTTGCCACATTGGCGGCGATCATGCCTGCAACTTTCGACACTCCACTCTGAGCGATCTGCACGCCGAACATCACGCCCACGAACAGAATCAGCATGCTCTGAGTTGCCTCATCGATATCGTCTCCGTCGTCGTCAGCAAACAGATCAGGCCAACTGTAGATGTAGGCGAGTTTCTGGGCGATGCGGAGCATGTGACCGATGTACTGAGCCAGGTCCGCCGGTACGGTACCGAGCATTGCGAAACCACCAGGGACGCCAGCGAGAGTAGACAGGCCGGTTACTTTGCTCGTCTCGTAAGCGATGGAACCGTTCGCGATTTCCGAGATGACCTTGAGCGGGATGCCCGCCGCCGCAGGGCTTTCGGCGACTGCCCGCTCGATATCTGCCTCGGTGCAGTGACGCTTGAGTGCTGCACGGAGATAGGCGGCCCTATCGATCTTCACACCGGGCAGCTTCGCTGCCGTCTCCAGCACTTGTGTGAAGTTCACTCCAGAATTGACGATATTTTGGTTGTCGGTCATTTGTGAATAGTATCGGTGGCCGCACCCATTTCGCGGCATTCGCCAACAGAGAATCGGAGAGTTTAGATGACGCGATATTGGGCTTCAGTCTGTTGCGCCATCGATGAATGCGACTTCCAGTCCGAGAGAGCTGCACAAACCGGTCAGCATCGTCCGTGTATTCTCGGCAGCTTGACTGCGTAATTCTGACTCCTCGGCGGCCGCCGTCAGCTTCGTCTCGGCAAGCTGGTAGAACTCGGCCTGCTGCGGTGTGTCGACGGCATCGGAGATTCGTTCGAGCACGCCACGGTTCTGACTGAAGACGTAGGACCGCTTGGAGTCGAGGTTCGGCTTCTCGAGTTCCGGCTCGGGCAACCGTATGGTTGCCAATTCGCCGTCCGAGGAGAGCATCACGTCCTCGTCACTCAGACCGGAAAAGTCGACATACGCGTCTACCGTTCCTGCCGCGACAAAAAGCGTCCGCCGTCCATCGATGAAGTCTGGGATCCAGGTCGCGTCGTCCTCCACATCGACCACGACCTCGAGGTTTCCGGTCGCTGCGGTGTAGCGGCTGGCTTTCTGAATCGACACCAGAAGTGCGGGCTGGCTCCGGTCGGTCTGCGTCGATTGGAACGGGCTGAATCCGAACGTGCTTGCTGCGCCCAGCCCAGCCACAGCTACGAGCACACCAATGAGAACCAGGACGATTTGTTTGATCATCAGGCTGTGGTGACCTCTCTTGACAGCCTGCGTTTCGCTTCCGTAGATCCTGCTCTGTCGAACCCGCGAATGATCAGCTCGCTGGCGACACCGAGACCAACCAGGAAGAGCAGGCTGCCGTTCCGTGCGGATGTGGCAGCAAGGTGAGTGTTTTGGGATGCCTGAACAACCGCTATGTCATTCGCGTACCAACCGTTGACGACGGCCTGTTGAGGAGCGCCCTCCGTTTCTTCGTTGTTCAACTCATTGATCATTGCCGCGCTGTCGAGGTCCGAAATCCAGTCTGAGGGCGAGCCGGCAGCGTTCATAGCGGTCGTGCCCCCTATCCAGGTCACGGTGAGTAGTACCAGGAGCACAATCCCGAGGATGAGTCGCGCTATCTGAACTGCTCCGACCTTCCGACGAAGTGCCTGCAGCTTTCCCTTGCGAGCTGACCCGTTATGGCTCGATGTGTTCTCCGGCGCCATGCGCGGTTCCTCCGCAGGTACCGGTGGCAGATGGTGCGCCTCAGGAGCAGTTGGTTGATCGTAGGCAGACATGTTTCCCCTTATTGAGTGATTGAGACCTGAAACAGTGGAGGCCAGTTGATGGCTAGACGCGTGCGTCCGCGAAGCGCGGCGCCATGGATTCCATCTGCTCCATGACGAGCTTGATGGCTTCTGGCTGCCTGTCCGGCGGATAACCGAACTTGACGAGGAGCCGCTTGATGGAAGAGCGGAGCTTGGCCCGGACGTCGTCGCGCACCGTCCAGTCCGTCCGCACGTCGCGCCGCATCACCGAGACGAGCTCGCGCGCGATGTCGGCGAGCACACCTTCGCCCTGAACCTCCACCGCGGACTCGTTCGTGGCGACAGCGTCGTAGAACGCGAGCTCGTCGGAGTTCAGTGGGGGAGTAAACTGCGCGCCGCGGTTGCCCTCCGCGGCAACCTCTCTGGCGAGTTCGACCAGCTCGGCAATGACTTCAGCGGATGTGAGCTGCTGGTTCGTGTACTTCTTCATCAACTCGGTGATGCGCTCCGAGAAGGCGCGCTGCCGAATGACGTTGTTGCGGGTCGAAGCCGTCGACTCGTCAGCGATGAGCTTCCGCAGCGCCTCGATGGCGAGCTGTGGATTGCGCGCCTGCTGGGTCTTCGCGATGAATTCCGGGGTCAGGTCATCCAGCGACGGCTTCGGCATGCCGGCCGCCTCGTAGATGTCCAGCACCTCGCCCGACGACGTCGCCGACGCGATGAGGTCACCCAGCAGCCGCTGAATTTCTTCCGGTACCGGCTCACCGCTGGCCTGCCGGTCGGCGGCGTCGTACTTCGCCATCCAGACGCGGATCTCCTCATACACCTGGATCTCAGGGCGCAGTTCCGCAAGTGTCTCGGACCCTGAACTCAGGGCCCAGGCGCGGGAGAGCTGACCGGACAGACGACGGTACGTAGAGGCAAGTGTCTCCTCGCCGTCGGCGGGCTGGTTGCCCGGCGTACCAGGGTTGCGGAGATAGCTCACCGCGCCGGTGACGGCGTTCAGGAAAGCCTTGGGGCCGCCCCTTTTCAGCACTGCTTTCCAGTCGTAGCCGGACAGCAGTCCGCGGAGGGTTTCGACCAGCGATACCGTCAGGCCCACCGCCTCGCCGATGTTCTTGCCGACCGGCTTGTTCGCCCGATCGTCCTTGGTATATTCGCCCAGCGCCTTCGCGAGATTGTCGGCGAGCGGTGCGTACGCGACCAGCAGCCCGTCCTGCTTGCCGCGGAAGGTGCGGTTCACCCGCGCGAGGGTCTGCATGAGCAGCGCGCCCTTCAGCGGCCGGTCGAGGTACAGGGTGTGCAGGGGAGGGGAGTCGTACCCGGTGAGCATCATGTCCTTGACGATCACCAGTTCAAGCTCGTCGTCGACGTCCTTGAGCCGTTCCTTCACCAACGCATTCAGCGAGTCACGGCGTACGTGATCGGCGACCGGCGGGACGTCGGAGGCCGTTCCGGAGTACACCACCTTGATTTTTCCCCTGGACAGATCATTGGAGTGCCAGTCCGGCCTCAGCTTGACGATCGCCGAGTACAGCCGGGCGCAGATCTCCCGGGTCCCGCCCACAATCATGGCCTTGCCCGGCGCCTCGATGAACTTCCCCATGCGGGTCCGGCGGTTCTCCCAGTGCTCCACGAGGTCGGCAGCCAGCGCCGCGATGCGCTCCGGCGCGCCGTAGACGGCATTGACGACGGCGACGCTCGCCTCGAGGCGAGCCCGCTCGGTGTCGTCAAGTCCTCGAGTTGCCTCGTCAGCGGCCTGGTCGAGTATTTCCTCGGTGACATTCTCGGCGAGCCCGACTCGGATCAGCCGTGGCTCGAAGTAGACCGGCACCGTCGCCCCGTCCTCGACGGCACGGGACAGGTCGTAGATGTCGATGTACTCGCCGAACACGTCCTGCGTGTTGCGGTCATCAAAGGAGATCGGCGTGCCGGTGAACGCGATGAGTGTCGCGTGCGGCAGCGCGTCGCGGAGGTGTCGGGCGTAGCCGTCGAGGTCGTCGTAGTGGGAGCGGTGCGCTTCGTCCACGACGACGATGATGTTGCGTCGGTCGGACAGCAGAGGGTGATCCGTGCCGGCGTCCTTCTCTGACTTGCTGCGTCCGAACTTCTGCAGCGTGGTGAAGTAGATCCCACCGGTGGTGCGGTTGGTCAGCTCGTCGCGCAGTTCGGATCGCTTTTTGATCTGCCGCGGGGACTCCGCCAGCAGCAGGCTCCGGGAGAATCCCTCGAAGAGCTGGCCGTCCAGCTCGTTGCGGTCGGTGATGACGACGACGGTCGGGTTCCGAAGCTTGGGGTGCCGTGCCACCAGGTTGGCGTAGAGCTCCATCTCCATGGACTTGCCGGATCCCTGGGTGTGCCAGACGACACCTGCCTTGCCATTACTCTCCACCGCCTGAACGGTGCTGCCCACAGCCTTGGTCACCGCGAAGTACTGGTGCGGCTTCGCAATGCGCTTAGACAGTCCATCCGAGCCCTCGTCGAACGCGGTGAAGTTGCGGACCAGTTGCAGGAAACGTTCCTGGTTGTAGAGACCCTGGAGAGCGATCTCCAGTGCGGTTACGGCTTCGCCGTCCTCCATGTACCCGGGCGCTACCGGCACCCCATCGTCGTCGACATTCCACGGTGAGAAGTGGTTTAGAGGAGTGAACGGTGTCCCATACTTAGCCTGAATGCCGTCCGAGGCCAGCGTGAACACACAGAAACGGAACGCCATGGGGAACTCACGCAAGTACGTCTGCAGCTGAGCGTGAGCAGCGGCGACGTCCGCGGTGGCACTGCCGGCTTTTTTCAGTTCGATCACACTGACCGGCATGCCGTTGCAGTACAGGACGACGTCGAAGCGGCGTTTGTGGTCGCCCTGCACCAGAGTGACCTGGGTGACGGCGAGCCAGTCGTTCTGGTCCGGGTCGGCGCTCAGCAGGTGAATCGTCGGATTGGCTTCGGTGCCGTCCGTGTCGATGTAGCTGAGCCGATACCCGTTGACCAGGTAGCTGTGGATGCGGTGATTCTCGGTGATGGCGTCGTTCGACGTGGGCGACGCGATTTCAGCGAGGGCCTGCTGGAGGTACTGCACCGGCACTTTTGGGTTGTACCGCTGCAGGGCAGCGAGCAGCCGGGGACGAATCAGCAGCTCGTCCCAAGTGTCCCGTTCGCCCGTGCCGGGCGCGATAGCCTGCCCTGACATCGGCTCCCAGCCGAGCGGCTCGGCCAGGAGCTCGAGCGCCATGCCCTCCCAGTCGGCTTCCGAAAAAGCTAGTGCAGGTGTTGCTGTCATTGATCTTCCCCCTGATGAACCTGACATTCTTCTGAGACCTTCTTGCATGCCCTGCTTTGGTGCCCGAGACGGCACTGAGTTTTAATCCGGTCTAAATCACACTCCCGCTTCGTCCAGCGCTCTCGCGGCATCCTTAACCCGCAGCTTGCCGGACATGAACTGAGGTAGGAGGGCGTCACGGATGTCGGCCAAAGCTTTATTCTCGCGGAGTGAAGACTCCACGGCGCGTCGAACACCAGACACCCGAGCACTGAATTCCCTAGCTTCAGAAAGACCTGGCCAGGGGATTTCCACGGCAGCAAGATCTTTCCAGCTAGTCCGAGGCATTCTCGTACCTTCACTCGCGGCCGTTGCACGCTCGACAACGGAATCGCTTGCCACGCTCGCCAGAGTAAAGCCTGACAGATCTTCCGAGGTCGGCTGAAGGACCAGTATGTCAGTAGAACAAATTCCGCCGGATGGCGCACTAATCACCTTGTGAAAATAAGGACGAAGCTTCCCGAAGAGGACGTCGCCACCTTCAAACGCAGCCTTGGTGCTAGTAACTGATTTAGAAGTTCCAGCAGATTCTGCCCACATCATTCGCCGAGGCAAATGCTCAAGGCCGAGATACATTAGATCAGCTGTAATAGCCATCGGTTCGACCAGTGTTTTCCTGTTGATCGCGAGTTCACCTAAGCGAATCGTTTGTTCTGACGTAGCGAGGAGGCCCGCTAGGCTCGCCCGGATCCACTCATCAGCCGTAGCGGCCAGTTTGGTGTTGGCAGCGATCCTATCGTCGAGCGCTGCCAACACCTCCTCAATAGCTCGCTGTTGGCCCATATCTCGGTGGATGGAGAACCTCAGCTTGCCAAAATCTCCCTTCTTGAAATGAGGGATCATTGATCCTACGTGCATGTTATTTATTTTCGCCTGAACTGCGGGAGACTTCAGCGCGTAGTAAAGGTAGCGCGGCGAGACAACCTGTTGGTTAGCTCTTAGCGCGACCATGTCTTGTGCGATACAGAACGGGACTGGATCTGGGACCATGGCGACCCGACCCGGTGACCCTTTACACACAAAAATGATGTCGTCAGGCTGAGGATGGCCGCGGAACCAGGTACGAACGGTCTCTTCGTTGACGTAGCGAATATTCTCAAAGACCGGGTATAGGCGGTCATCCTTTATGCAGTTCGTCGCGATCAGTGGTAGGCCGTCGTCAGCAGTAGGACATGTGCGGCCGCGGTTGTCCACAATCTTCTCTAAAAGGTCGGTGAAGGAGCGCTCATCCATCTCCATTACGACACCCTGCTCAACTGCTCGCGCACGACAGACGCAAGCCGCTCCGACTCGTCGAACTGCTCCAGTAACTCCTTCGACAGCCGCGCGATTTTCTCCTCGATCGGTTCGCCGTCGTCTTCGACATCCGCTGCGCCGACGTAGCGTCCAGGGGTCAGGGCATAGTCCGCTGCCTTGATTTCGGCGAGCGAGGCCGAGTAGCAGAAGCCGGCTTCGTCGTCGTACGTCAGGCCATCCTCAGCAGCCGACGCGGTGCCACGCCACGCGTGATAGGTGCCCGCGATCTTGGCGATGTCGTCGTCGGACAGGACGCGCTCCGCGCGGTCCACCATGTAGCCGAGGTTCCGGGCGTCGATGAAGAGCACCTGGCCCGTCCGGTCAACGGAGCCACGCGTCCCCGCGGTCTTGTCCTTTGCGAAGAACCACGTGCAGACGGGAATGCCGGTCGAGCGGAACAGCTGGGTGGGCAGGGCCACCATGCAGGAGACGAGGTCGGCCTCCACCAGTTCGGCGCGGATCTCGCCCTCTCCGCCCGAGCTCGAGGACATGGAGCCGTTGGCCATGACCACGCCTGCGCTGCCGCCGGGAGCGAGCTTGGAGATGATGTGCTGGATCCACGCGTAGTTGGCATTGCCAGCGGGCGGGATGCCGTACTTCCAGCGCGGGTCGGACTCGGAGCGCGCCCAGTCCTTAATGTTGAAGGGTGGGTTGGCCATGATGAAGTCCGCGCCGTTGGCACCGGTGAGTTCGGGGTGCTGGTCGCGGGCGAAGGTGTCGCCCCAGCGGGAGGCCAGGTTGGCGTTGAGCCCGTGAATGGCGAGGTTCATCTTCGCCATCCGCCAAGTGCGCTCGTTGAGCTCCTGCCCGTACACGGAAATGTCCGAGCCCTCCTTCTGGTGGGCTTCGAGGAACTTCTCGGTCTGCACGAACATGCCGCCCGACCCACAGCAGGGGTCGTACACGCGTCCGCGGTTCGGCTCGAGCACCTCGACGAGCACCCGGACCACGCCGGCGGGAGTGTAGAACTCGCCGCCCCGTTTGCCCTCGGCACGCGCAAACTTCTCCAGGAAGTACTCGTACACCTCACCGAGCAGGTCGCGGGCCTTGCTGACGCCCTGGCCGGTGAACCGGGCCGAGTTCAGCAGGTCCAGCAGTTCACCGAGGCGGCGCTGGTCCACGTTGTCGCGGTTGAAGATGCGGGGGAGCGTGGCCGCGAGCGACGGGTTGGACTTCATGACGGCGTCCATCGCTTCGTCGATCAGCTGACCGATGGACTTCGGCTCATCTCCGTTCATTGCTGGGAGGCCCTTGCCGTTGGCGGCGAGGTACTCCCAACGCGCCTCGGAGGGTACCCAGAAGACGCCGCGGCCGGTGTACTCGTCGACGTCGTCGATGAGCTGGCCGATCTGGTCCTCATCGAGGCCCTCGGCTTCGAGCTCGGCGACGATCTGCGAGCGCCGCTCCTCGAAGGCGTCCGACACGTACTTCAGGAACACGAGTCCCAGGATCACGTCCTTGTACTGGGAAGCGTCCATGGAGCCGCGCAGTTTGTCGGCGGCCTTCCACAGGGTGTCCTTCAGTTCCTTCATGGTGGAGGGGGCGGCAGGAGCCTTTGCGGCGGCTCGCGTCTTCGGGGGCATTCAGGCATTTCCTTCGGTTGTTGCTGCGGGTGAGATCGGCTCCGTGAGGGTAAGGCTTCCGCCGGTGACACCGTCCAGAATCAGACTAGCCAGTTCCTCCACGTCTGCGAGGCGTTGGCGAACGATGTCCCGTTCGTGTTGCAGCGCTGCCAGCGCGCCATGGAGCGGATTGCGCTGGTGGTCGGGCATGCGGCGGAGCGCCCAGTGGCGCCAGTTCTTGTCGGCGTCGGGCAGTGCATTGATGTCCGCGGCGACGACGTCGGCATGCAGGCCGCCGGGGTCGCCGTCATCGATCCGCAGGACACGCGCAGGGAACACGACGACGGAGCCGCCGGACGCGTCGACCATCGCGGCGGGCCGCGGGCTGGTGCAGAAGACGACGTCGCCCGCCTGCGTCAGCCTGCCCGAGGGCGAATCGGCGGCGAAGTCGAGCAGCGTGGTCCTGCGAATCGGAGCGTCACGCTGCACCAGGTCGGGTGGTCCGATGAGGCGCGGCCCGCCGTCGTCGGTCGTGATCCGTGCCGCTGCATGACCGAGTCGATTGCCCTGGATGTACCGGAGGTGCCCGGCCGCCATCAGTTGCGCGACCCTCGCTGGTCCCGGGACCTGTCCCTGGTCCGAGGGAATGACGGAGACGGCCAATGAGGAGCTGTTGCTGGTGCCCAGACGACGGAGGAGGTGCTCAGCCCGCAGGGCATCGTCGGCGGAGCGGCGCGGCGGGAGGTCCTCACGGACCGCCGGGGGAGTCACCAGGGCCCCGCGGGCTGCCAGCAGGGATCGCGTACGGACCAGCCGCGCGAAACGGAAGGAGTGCGCTCGCACGGTCGGAAGGTCTCCCATGGAGGCGACGACGTCGCTGATCAGGTCCTGGGCGACGTCGCCGGTCAGGCGTTGCTGGCTCAGATCGGCGACCATGGTCCACCGATCAGCGATGCTGACATCTGCATAGGACGGCCCGAGCACCCAGAGCGCCTGAGTCTCGCGGGGCTTTGCGCGCAGCAATCCCTGGGGGAGGCGGGCGATGGCGCGAACCCTGCCCGATCGCAGCAACCCGGACCGCAGCTCGGGGGCGTCCTTTCCCCCGAGTGCGTCGCACAGCACACGGGCCGGGGCGATGATGACGGCGCGTTGACTGTCATCCAACTGCAGGGCGGTCTGTTCGATCGCGGCGAGGACCGCCGCCGCGTCCATGCCGGTGTTCCCGGGCGATGGGTACTGCGCCACATGGACGGCCGGCACCTGGGCGCCGAGGGTGCCATCCGTGTTCACCCGGACGGATGCGTTCTCCACACCGTGCACCCGCAGGCGCCGGCGCACGAGCCGGGCAGCAGGCCCGCCGTCGTTCCCTGTCAGCACAGTGAACGGACCCTTGTCGCTGTACGCCTCCACGACGGCCAGCAGCACATCGCTGCCACCGCTGGTCGAATCGACGAAGACCGGGTCGCCGTCGAGCTCCACAGCGAGGTCGACGGCGGCCGAGGCCACCAGTTCTACGGCTGCATCGCTCAGGGCCGTGTCCGAGTGTTCGCGCAGGTCCGTGCGGAACCGGTTGGCGAGCAACCCCTCGAATGCTTCGGCCTCGTTGTAGGCGCTGTCGGCCAGATGGTCGGCGAACCGTGCCAGAGATGTCACGGTCGGACCCAGCGCCTCCAGCTCGGAATACAGGAAGAGATCGTCGGGATCGTGCTCATCGGCGGCGTCCAGAAGATCATCCCTGTCGAATTCGCCGAGCGATGACCCCAGGAGCGCCTTGAGCGTGAGGAGCGACGTGAGGCCATCGAAATTGGGCCGCATCCGCTGCTGGGCCGACTCGCCTTCCACCTGCGGCAGGTGCGAGAAGGACGCAAGGTCCGCAGCAGCGTCCGGATTGTTGCCCCGGCCCGTTGTGCCCAGCCACACCGCGACCTCGTGCGCGTCGAAGACGTCGAGTCCACGCTCGACGCCGACCGGCGCAGGAAAGGGGTCAGCGGAGCCGGCGCTTCGCTTACGCCACATGGAGACGACCGGCCGTTGCACCCTCGCAAGCGCTGCAACATCGGTCAGTGTCATGCAGAGCGCCGCTGTGTCTTCCATGAATCCCCCTGGTTGTCGGTTCCTTCAGCCTAGGCACCCTTTCCGACATACAGCTCTTGCGGGTGATAAGGCCGGTTATCAGCCAGGGCGGCGGAATCGCACACAAGGCTTCCTACAGTTCATCGTGCAGCTACCGAGTACGTCTCGGAGCTGCGGCAGCGGCGGGCGGTGACGTGGGGATCCGGTTCCGCCGCTGTCACCAGGAACGAGACATGGGGAGCACAGTGACCGACAACGACCATCAAGAGGATGATTCACAAGCCGCGGCTGATGCCGGGGTCGAGGGCCCCGGCAGACGAGGAAACACCCGCGTTCGGAAGCGCTCGGTGCTGGGCGGGCTTGCGGCGCTGGCCCTGGTGGGAGGCGGCTTGGGCATCGGCAGCACACTCCCGGACCCGACCACCAGTGACGCGTACCGAGAGCTGGATGCCCAGCGGTCCAGCGTGCAGTCCGAACGGGATGTACTGAAGGCCGACTATGGCTCGCTTACGGAGAAGTACGACGCCGTGACGGGGGAGTACGAATCGCTGCGGGACGGCATTCAGGCGCGGGAAGAAAAGGTGGCCGCTCGGGAGGCAGACGCCGACAAAGCGTCAGCCGACGCCAAGGCCGCTGAGGCGGCTGTCAGGAAGCGTGAAGAAGCAGTCACTGCCGCCGAGCAGACGAAGGCCGCCAACACCATCGGCGACGGCACGTGGACCGTGGGGACCGACATCGAAGCCGGCACCTACCGGTCCGCCGCGAACGTGGGCTCGAGCTGCTACTGGGGCATCTATCAGAGCGGCTCCAACGGCGCGGACATCATCGAGAACGACATCCCCGGCGGAGGGCGGCCCGTCGTCGCACTGTCGCCGGGTCAGGACTTCAACTCGACCCGCTGCGGCAGCTGGGAAAAGCAGCCGTGAATCTCTTCTCATCAAACACCTCAGGAAGGACCATCATGTCCCGTACCACCAGCTTCCGGCTGCCCTCGCCCGCTGCTTCCCTCCGCCCCGCGCCAGCCACCCGGGCCAGGCGCTTTTCGGTGCCGGTGGCGGCCGTGCTGCTCAGTGTCGTGCTCGGAGGGTGCTCAACGGGTGAGGCAGCCGGCGTCGCGACTCCGGCAGCTCCTGCCAGCTCAGCTGCTGCGTCGGAAGGCGCGCCGGCCGAGGTGCCAGCGGCTCCGGCTGACGCTCCGGCAGCAGCGGCTCCTGCCGTAGGAACACCGTTCAGCGCCGACATGGGCAACGGGAACATCGCCCGCATCACAGTGCTTTCCGCCGTACGGACCGACACTGTCAGTGCCACCCTCGGCACGCCAGCGAAGAACGGGAGCTATCTTCTGCTCGACGTCCTGTGGGAGACCGAAGCGGGGGAGACCAGTTCCAACCCCTTCTACTTCAGCGCAAAGGATGCGGAGGGTCGTAGTGCGGATCTCGACCTGTTCGCCGACGGTCAGCTTGGGTCCGGCCAGGTGCTGCCCGGAGACAAGTCCCGCGGATTCATCGCCTTCGACATAGCGGCAGGTCCTGTCACGGTATCGATCACTGATCCCCTGATGCAGGCGGCTGCTCGGATCGAGATTCCGGGCTAGGTATCAACGCCCGTCGTGCGGCGGAGGTCTGCCGATGCCGGGCTTCACCAGTGGACACCCTTAAGTTGGACGAGCCTCCGAAGTAACACATTGCTGCTGCAGACCGATAGGTGCTGTTAAGTGCGCTACTACCTCTGTTGGAACCTGTGGTCGTTTCTCGGCGGCAGGCGTGGCTTGTTGCCACTTTATCTTTGAAAAGTCAGGAAGGGCGCTCATGGCTGGGTCGGTCGACGATTGGTTCTTGGATCACAGTGACGATTCAATGGGGGATTCGCTGGACGATGAACCGGTAGAGCGCGGAGATCCCTGGGACTGATCCAGGCGGTCGCCCTGGCCTCGAATCAGGTCAGCCAGCTCCACCAGCGTGATGGCTCCGGCTCGGGTCGGGGTTCCGGCTCCGGTTCGCCGCCCAGCGCCTGCGCAGCCTCGACGAGATCGTCCGCGGTGAGCGTCATGACGTCCTCCCGGTCGAGCGCATCGAAGTCGCGGTCCTCGTCGAGTGACAGCCTCAGCGCCTGCCGGTTCAGCGCCTGCTCGAACAGTGTGCGGGCAAAGCGGGCGTTTCCCGAGTCCTCACCGACATGGAGGCCTGAGAAGATGCGGCGCAGCATGTCGTCGGCGCCGGGCGCCAGGATGTACTCGTGCTGGGCGAGCATCTGGTGGAAGATCGTCTGCAGCGCGCTGACCGAGTAGTCCGGGAACGTGATCTCCCGTGCGAAGCGCGACCGGAGGCCGGGATTTGAGAGGAGGAACGCCTCCATCAGCTGCGGGTACCCGGCCACGATGACCACCAGGCGATGACGGTGATCCTCCATCCGCTTGAGGAGGACCTCGATGGCCTCGGGACCAAAGTCCATCCGGCCGTCCTCCGGAGTCAGGGCGTACGCCTCATCGATGAACAGGACGCCGTCCAGTGCACGCCGGATCACGCGGTCCGTCTTGATGGCTGTCGCACCGACGTACTGCCCCACCAGCCCGGACCTGTCGACCTCCACGAGATGGCCCTTCTGCAGCAGCCCGACGGCGCGGTACATCTCGGCGAGGAGCCGAGCCACGGTGGTCTTGCCGGTACCCGGGTTCCCGAGGAACACCAGATGCTGGGAGGTGGCAACCTCCGGCAGGCCGTGGGCCTTGCGACGGGCCTGCACCTGCAGGAGGGCGACGAGCGCTCGCACCTGCTCCTTGACGGTGTCCAGTCCGACCAGGGCGTCGAGTTCGGCCTGCACGTCGGCCAGCGGGCGAGCCGGACCGGGACGCACCGGGAAGTACTCGCCGCGCAGGTCCTCGACGCGGTCCGACCCCGATGATTTGAGCTGGTCCGTGAGATGGCCGAGCGTCTCGCGCAGGTCATCGAGTGGATTGCGGCTGGCGGCCATACTTTTTCTCCTGAGCGACTCAAGAGCAGGGAGTCGATAGATTGCGGTGAGTGGGCCTGAACGCGTCGCCGCCGAAGCGGCCCATGCATTGATTCGATGGGATTGCGTCCAAGCTACCGCACCAGGACGGGGAGCAGGAGCTCGCTATCGTCCGGCCTGATAGCTCTCCACCGGAATTCACATCAGGCGATGAGCGGATCTGCCCGGCGGGCTCGCCGAAGCGCCTTCAGCTGCTGCCGCCGGAACTGTCGGTGTCGGCGAAGTGAAGCATCATGTGGCTCGACGACGCCGGTGCCGGGTGGAGGGGGCGCCGTCGACCTGTAGGTGTGACCGGTGGGGGTGCGAAGCTCGATGGCGTGCCGTACCGCCGAGTGCGGCCTCACTGTCCAGCCGTGGAGTTCCTTGGTGTGATTGCAGCCCTCGCAGAGACCGGCGCCGTTGGGAAGACTCGTCGATCCGTCGTCGCGCCAGGGGACGATGTGGTCGAAGTGGCGGATGGGCGCGTCGCAGTATGGGGTTCGGCAGCAGTCGTCACGAGCCTCCAGGAATCGGCGTTGACCCGCCGTGAAGAGCCTGGACCGGGAGTCGACGGCCAGGAGATCGCCGCTCCCAGGGGCGGTGTAGAGGCGCCGGATCCAGGTTACGAAGTCCCTGCGGTGCTGGAGGTCGGGAGAATCCCCGCGGTCTGCCACGGGTCGACGTGGGTGCGTGGCCAGCAAGGCACGAGCCCAGCCACCGGGGACGACGCCGCACCCGGCGAGCCGCGCCGGTTCGGAGTCTCCCTGGAAGAGCGTGCGGTCCGTCATGATGAGCTGGATCTCCACGCCGGATACACCGCCCGGGGTGCCGGTGACCCGCTCGACGAGGGCATCGGCCATGAGCTGGCCTCGGCTGCGGTCATCACCGTCCGAACGACACGAGTCGGCGTGCCGGGCGAGACCTGCATAGGCTGCCACTCCCTCGGCGACGGGGAGGAGGGCGGTCAGGTACGTCATCGTGTCGGGCGCCGGCCGGAGGCTGACATGCCGCTCGGCCGAAGCGCGGCGCGAGCGGTCCGTGACGGAGCGGGGATCCCTGCGGTACGACGCCGTCCGGGCGGCGCCGACGATCGCCTGATCACCGGCGCCCTCGAAAGCACCCGTATCGGCGGATAGCTCCTCGTCCACCGCACAGCGATCCGCCGCGCTCAGGCACGCTGTCTCCCTGACCAGGAGCATCGCTCGCCATTCGTTCAGCTGACCCGTTTCGAGCGCCGCGAGAGTGTGCGGCATCTCCGTCACCAGTGCTTTCGCCAGGCCCAGCAGGCGGCTTCCGCGGGAGGGGGACTCGCGACGGGCGAGGGCGACCTGCGCGGCGACGCCCTGACCCTGCTTCGCCTCCGGGACGTCGGCGTCGGACTGCACGCGTCGCTCAATCTGGTCGAAGGCGACTGCGATCCGCGCCTGTGCGCCGGCGACAGCGGACTTGAGGTCCTCGAGCTGACGCAGCTGGCCGATCAAACCGGCGCTCTCGGCGCAGGGCCGCAGTGTGGTGACCTCTTCGATGAGATTCCGCATGCGTGCCTGACGGACAGCGGCGTCCGTGGGAGCGCCACAGCACTGTGTGGCTGACTCCCGCCGTGCTGCTCCGTCGCTGTCCATGCCCCATTTTCCCGCGTACCACTGACATTTTGATGCCCGGAGGGACCGTTATCCACACCCTCTTCCGATGGAGCGATGGAGCAATGGACCGACGGACCGACGGACCGACGGACCGACGGACCGACGGACCGACGGGCCGACCGGCCGTGCCGCCGCGCTGCCGTCATCGCCGTGCAGGCCGCGCCGTCGTCGCCGCGCCGCCGTCGTCGCCGCGCCGCCGCCGCGCCGCCGCTGTGCCGCCGCCGCCGTCGTGCGCTGATCCAAGGAGAAGAAAGCCCGGCTCGGCTATAGGTTAGAGTGGTCGTCGCCGTCCCCGCCGAAGAGGTTGCGTCGGAGGGCGTAGACCTGGCCTCCGACGAGTATCACGCTGATGAGGATGGCCAGCGGCCAGGAGAGGCTCGTGGCGTAGATGAGGACGAAGGCGATGGATACGGCGAAGACCGCCATGGCCAGCAGGAGGACGGACCTCAGCCACCATTTGCGCCGGACGGCCTGAGTCCGCGGAAGCTGTGATGCGCTGTGGTCGCGATACTTGTCGTCGGTCATTTCGTCCACCCCTGACGGATGCTCCTGCGTCTGCCCAACCGGGTTCGGCCGCCGTCGCTCCGTGGAGTGGACGGCGGAACGGCTTGGATCACTACCATCGTGACCCGACGTCCGCGTCTTGGCCAGTGCCGCGCAGTGATCCCGCTCCGAGCCTGGCCGATACTCGAGGAGGTGCTTTTCTATTCGGTTGGAGCCGGAGCCGTCCGCAAGAGCGCCATGTCAGCTCGAAATCTCTCAGCATCCACCCGAATCGCCCCTGGCCGCAGATGACGCGTTCCACCCCGCTCGGAGAACGCGTGAGATGAGGGCGATTCCGCAGCCGGCTCCAGCGATGGCAGGTCAGCCTGGGACATCCCGATCTCGGGCCGACCAGGATCACGGCCTTCTCGGCGAAGAGCAATCCGAGTACGGTGCACCCACCTTGACCAAGACGGATCCGCTGCTGGTTCCGACGGGATGGTGAGGAGGCACGTCGACGGATGCGGCGGTCCAGTGGTGTCCGCCGGGGCTCGTGATACCCCGCCCCTCATGACCGATTGGTCCGTCGCCGGTCGCAGCGAGAGCACAAAGGTCTGTCTGCTCTGGCGGGACACGGGTTCTCAGGTCCGGCCGACGTCGGTGCTCGTCACGAGACCGACAAGCTCGGTAGGTCTGTGCCGGGATTGCGACGTGGGGGCCGCGGGCTCGAAGGCTGGCGAGGAGCTCTTTCATCTCCTCGATGTCCGCGCTCTGAGTTTCGACGATGGTTTCGGCCGCCTCGATCGTCTCGGGATGCTCGCCGTCATCGATCTCGGTCCGGGCAGGGAACCTGGGTGGTCGCTGTCCGCTCATGATGTCCTGCATAACCAGAGCCTTGTGCGGTAACGAACCCGATCAGGTGGAAAGGCTTCAGGAGTAACAGGTGACCCTGGAACAGGTTCTACAGGCAGTATTCACGCAGCTTTCACGCGTAGCACGCCGATCGTGTGCTGGTCGTTCGGGGGCCGAGCTTAGGCTCGGGTTCATGATCGCGCTCACCGCACTGCATCCGGTGCATTCTCTCTCAATCCTTCCTGCTGATAGTCCCCTGCGTGAGCGCCAGATCCTGATGCTGCAGCAGGCGCTTCACAACGCACGGGTTATCACCCTGCAGGAGCGTCTGACAGTGATTCAGCGGTGTACCGGTCGTCCCATCACTTCGCTGCGTGAAGTCCGTCAGAACGAGCTACGGCCGATCCTGACCCATGTGAACGACATGGCGGCAGCATTGCGAGAAGCAACGGGGACCTGACGCAGGTGGACCCCCTCCCCGTCCTTCGTATTCCCGCCAGTGAACTCTGGGGGTGGGGCTCGCAGTGGAAGCTGTAAGAGCGAAGTGGTTGGCTGATGGCATGACACCACCATCCGAGGGGCAGCTGCCCGAGAGCGCGCACCTCCGCCAGGACATCAACATCCCGAAGCAGGCCACCGGCGAGGACATCGACCCGGTCCGGCAGGCCGGTAGCGCCGCGTCATTGAACGCACGTCAGCAGGTACCAGGCTTGAGCCCGGTCGATGAATACCGCTCAGGTGCTGCTGACGACCAGGCAGGTAGGAAGACGGCTTCAGAAGAGAGCTGAACTGCCCCCTCCTGGGTGGAGCCGTTCCACCGTGAAGCGGCCGCCTCGCCGAGGACCGGTTGTTTCAGATCGAGTTCATTCGAGTGTCGGTTGGTCGTCATGTCGTGGGAATAGCGTCGGCCCATGGGTGAACTGGTGTATCTGGTTTCGGTGGCGGGCCACCCGAACTTCGGCGACGAGGCGATCGTTGCCGGCTGGCTGCGGTTCATCGCCCGCGCCCGTCCTGAGGTGGAAGTAGTTCTGGATTGCCCACACCCTGTTGCTGCCCGGACTCTGTTTCAGGGTATACACCCGCAGCTCGATGTGGTCGATGCTTTGTGGCGAGCCTGCGACAGGAGCCCGCAGAAGGACCTTGCCGGAGTATGGGCGGACGTTGAATCGCTTGTCCTGGCTGAAACCGAACCCGACTTCGAACCGCTGAGTCGCGCGGCATCGATCCACCTGCTCGGCGGCGGGTACATCAACGGGGTGTGGCCGCACCAAACCGCCGTGGTGGCCGGTGTTGCGGCCGCCCAGCAGCTCTCGGGGGCCGCGGTGTACGGCACTGGACTGGGCTTGTTGCCCGCGTGTCCGGACCTGCCCCAGCTGGCGTCCGCACTACAGGGATTCGATCATGTTTCCTGCCGGGACCGGCCCAGCGCTCAACGCTTCGGGCTACCGATCGGGTTGGACGACCTGTTCCTGGGCATCACGACGGACCTGCCGCCGTTCCAACCGGCCACGGACGCGGTCAGAGACGTCATGGTCTGCGTTCAGCAGGACCTCATCCAACCCGAGGCCTTCGCACTGGCAACCACACTGCTGAGAAGCCGCGTCAGGGATTGCCTGGATGAGGGAAGAACAGTCGGATACGTCGAGGCACTACCGGGATCGGACCGACGGATGTTCGAAGCTCTTGAAGGGTTGCTGTCGGAGGCGGATTTCGTCCCCTTCGCCAAGCTCTGGAATGGCGGGTTCCCCGCCCGGCCCGACCAGCACTGGTATACCTCGAGGTTCCACCTGCACCTCTCAGCGGCAGCCCTCGGCGCCGCCGGAACGGCCCTCGGGGTAGCGCCGGGCTACTACGACATCAAGCACAGGTCGCTACAGGAGCTTGGCACGGGCTGGGAGTATGCCGGGCTGGAGGGTCTGGGGACCATGCCCTACCCGGACATCGATCCTTTTTTCCCCGAGCGGTGCCGCAGCTATGCGGCAGCGAAACAGGCAGAAGCTAGGTCCCTGTATGCTCCGGCCGGCCCTGCGAGCGCGCACCCGGCTACAGAGACAGCACTGACTGGTGTCCCGTCGGCCGGCCGCGCAGAAATGCCCGCCGACCACTATGTAAGGACTGTTCATGCACGATGAAGTAATCGTTCTGTCCCATCTGCGCTGGAACGGGGTCTGGCAGCGTCCTCAGCAGCTCATTTCCCGGCTCGGCGAACTCCGGAAAGTCTGGTTCGTGGAGGAGCCGGCGACGTCTCCGGCAAGAACTGTCACCGGTAGGCGACTGGTGTCCGAGGAAACGGACAGTGTCACTCGGGTGTGGCTTGAGATCCCGGAGCAGGGACGCCATGTCGGATATGAGGACGACCTGATTCCTGACTACGCCGACCAGTTGCCGGAACTCATCGGGCCTCCCCGGGGACAACGCGTCGTCTGGCTGTACACGCCCCTGGCGCTGGACATCGCGTTGGCACTACGAACCAGCACTCTCGTATATGACGTCATGGACGACCTGGCTTCCTTCAAGAACGCCGCCCCAGCCTTGCCGGACCAGCACCTGCGCACACTAGACCGTGCCGACGTTGTCTTTGCAGGAGGACGGTCACTGCACCGGAGCGTCGTCCGGCAGGGACGGCATGACGCTGAATTCTTCCCAAGTGGTGTCAGCCCGGAGCACTATGCCGCGGTGCGGTGCCGGCCAACTGATATGAAGCCGAAAGAAGGTAGGACTTATGTTGCGGGCTATGTAGGAGTTCTCGACGAACGCCTCGACCTCGGCCTCATTGCGGACCTCGCGGAACGACTACCCGAGTGGGAGATCAGAATGATCGGGCCCCTTGCCAAACTCGCTCCCGGGCAGCTTCCTCAGGCGCCCAACATCACGTACCTGGGACAGCAGGCCTACGAGGACCTACCGCGCTTGATGGCGGAGTTCGACGTCGCATTGATGCCCTTCGCATTGAATGATCAGACAAGCTCGATCAGCCCGACCAAGACCCTCGAGTACCTGGCCTGCAATCTGCCCGTTGTCTCGACCCGGGTGCCGGATGTCGTCACCGAGTTCGGGCACGTCGTCTACCTTCGCGACGAAGCAGCGGGCTTTGCCGACGCATGCCAGTTGCTGCGCGATTTCGACACCTCGGAGCTTCAACCGACGCTCCGGAAGCTGCTCAGGAAATACAACTGGGACACGATCGCCGAGCGGATGGCAGAGCATGTCTTCCAACCCGAGGAAACCCGGAACGACGCCGCAACCGTCGGGTCCCGACATCTATGACTGTGTCCCTTCAAGGGCCTTGTTCCAGCCGGTCGTTGCAACACCACCGCGGCTTCGGCCTGAGTGATGACGGTGATCCGCGGTGTGAGTGCTCCAACGAGTCCAATGGCCTGGCCCCGGTCGTGGGTGAGAGCGAGGTGATCGACACGTACCGGTCCGGGCGCGAGTACCGATCACTGATCCGGGTCGCGACTGCTGGACCTGACACTGACGGCATGGCCGGCAAAGCGGACACGCTGGTTCAGAAATTCCTGCTCGAGCGGCGACTCACGATGCAACAGCGACTGGCGAACACCGCACTGGACCGACCGCTCAGCCGGACGCCCAACCAACACGCAAGGTAGCGCGTGCTTGGAGGTGAGGTGACGGACCTTGCAGAGCGCTCTCACCGCCACCATCGGATGGGCCCCAACGACGTCGGGCTCCGCATCCGATGGCAGGGGATCGCCCGATGTCTTTCCAGAAGGCACCCCGACATTCATCGGCTGCCCCGCTCTGCCCCTAGCTCCGGGGCGTGGTGTTCGCGCTGCAGCGCTCGAGCGACGGGGCGAGGGCCCGGATGACGATCCCAGCACCGATCAGGGTGGTGCCCATCGGTATCATCGCCCAGCGGACGAGGGTCAGCACGATGTCCACCGCCCCGACTCCGATGGCTGCAGTGGAACCGGCCGTTTCCGCCAGAAGGCCGAGCAGCTGCGGGAGCAGCACGAGGACGAATCCTCCTGCGAGGACGAGGACGACGCCCCACTGGATACACTTCCTGGCCGTTGACTGCATTGTTCCCCCATGACACCTCGTGCAATGACACCTCGTGTGTTCACCGAGTGTAGCCACGAACAACGCTGCAGAGCGGTCGATGAGCTCTACGGCGCGACGGCGGCGACTACGTCGGTCACGGGAGCTGCAAGGGGGTCCGGGGACCGCCGTCCGCGGCCGTCGTCGCTGACGGTCGCGAACCCCTCGCGTGCCCAGTACTCGAAGCCACCGATGAGTTCGCGGACGTTCGTGTAGCCCAGCGTCGCGAGGATCAACGCGCCGCGCGTACTGCCGTTGCAGCCGGGCCCCCAGCAGTAGACGACGATGGCGGCGTCCTTCCCGGGGGCGACGTCGCCGATACGCGCTGCGAGGTCCGCGTTCGGGATGTGGACGGCGCCCGGGATGCGGCCCTGGCTCCAGGAAGCAGCCGAGCGGGTGTCGATGACGATCGGCGGGTGACCGGACGCCCGGTCGGCAGCGAGGTCGGCCGGGTCTGTCTCATAGGCGAGTTTGGCGGCGAAGTAGTCAGCGGCGGAGAGGGAAGCAGGCATGGAGCCATCGAACCGCTTCAGCCGCGTCAAGGGAACAGCGCGTCGCGGAACGGTGGCTTTATGACGGCAGTGTTCACCCGGCCTTCACGGGATGCTTCCCGACGCATGCCGCCCGATCACCTGCCCGGTCTAGATTCGGCCCATGGCACTGTGCACCGGACCCCGTGGGAAGGAGAGGCATGTCGCTCTCCGAGGATGAACGGCTCGCGTGGCGGGAACTCGAGCGGTCCCTGACCGCCGGACCCGGCACGGTGCTCCTGCAGGACCCGTGGACCCTGACCGTGCCGTCGGCGGCCTGGCACCTCTTCCTGCCGAGGCTGGTCGCCGCCGTCGGAGTCTTCGTCCTCCTCACCGGGCTGATCATCGGCGTCCCCCTTTTCGTGATCGCCGGGATCGTCGTGCTGTTCCCCTACCCGAGCCGCCGCCGCCGTCGCGCTCGCGACAGGCACCTCTGCTCGCCCGGTGCCGGCCCGCCGTAAACGGTCGGGACTCCGACACATTCGGTCCGATTCCCGTCCGACTCCTGGTCGAAACGTCGTCGAAACGAGCCCCCGTTACCGTCGGCCTTTCGACGCGTGGAGGGAACCAGCATGAGTGACAGTTTCGGTCGGGACGCAGCGGAGACCCTGGTGTCGGGGCTCGGCAGGCGCAGGTTCATGGGAGCGGTCGCGGCCCTCGGGACGCTGACGGCGGCGACGGCCTGTACGGCGGCACAGCCGGTGGCCACCGGAGCTACCGCAGGGTCGACGGCGGTAGCGTCGGCAGGAGCGTCGGCTTCCGCAGGGGGAGCGCCGTCCGCGAGCGGCTTCGGGGAGATCCTGCAACCGGGCAAGGGTACGATCCAGGGCGACGCGTACCTCGCCTCGACTCCCGATGAGGTCCTCTGGGGGTACGTCCCCACCGTCCATGCCACTCCGGCGCTGTCCATCCGCTCCGGCCAGACCGTCACGATCGACGCCCTGTCCCACGAGGGCATCCTCGAGGACCAGGGACGGAATCCGCTCGAGTACTTCGGGGCACTCGGCGTCCCCGAGAGCAGCATCCTCGAGGACGCCGTGAGCATAGCCGCCGGCTACACCAGGACACCGCGGAACTTCGACGCCGACGGCCCGCACATCGTGACGGGGCCCGTGGCGGTCGAGGGCGCCGAGCCCGGCGACGTCCTGAAGATCGAGACCCTCGAGGCCGTGCCGCGCGTTCCGTACGGCGTCGTCTCCAGCAGGCACGGGAAGGGAGGGCTCGCCGTGCAGCCGAACGTCCAGCCGCCGGCGGGCATCAGCCTCGAGGAGATCATGCCGCCGGTCGGCACCGACAACCGGGCCTCCGGCATCCCCTCGGACTACGGGAACGTCTCCGTGTTCACCGCGATCGAGGACGGCAGGGGAGTGATGACCAGCGGGGACATGACGGTCCGGTTCCCGCTGCGTCCGTTCCTGGGGATGATGGGCGTGGCCTTCGCCGAAGCGGAGGGCCTGACGTCGCCCGAGGCGAACTCCGTCCCACCCACGCTCGGAGGCGGCAACATCGACATCCGCCACCTCGGCCCCGGCTCCACCTTCTACCTGCCGGTGAAGGCGGACGGCGCGCTGTTCTACGTGGGCGACCCGCACATGGGCATGGGCGACGGCGAGGTTGCCCTGACGGCGATGGAGGGATCGCTGCGGGGCACGTTCCGGCTGACCGTGTGCAAGCCCGGCTCGGGCGACGCGCCGTCCGTCGCCTACACGTACCCCTTCGGGGAGACCGCCGAGTCCTGGATACCGATCGGCCTCTCCGATCCGGACGGCCTCGCCGGAGGAGGAGTCGGCGGCGACCTCAATGTGGCGATGCGTCGGGCCATCATCAACGCCCTGGACTTCCTCCAGAACGACCGCGGCATGGACCGGGCGGTGGCCTACGCCTATCTCTCCGCGGCGGCGGACTTCGCGGTGTCCCAGGTGGTCGACCGGACGGTCGGGGTCCACGGGCTCATCCGCAAGGCCGATTTCGACTGACGGAGCAGGGGCCGGCTCTCACCGACGCTGGGGGAACGGGATGCGGTCGAGGTCCGACGCGGCGAGGACGGTGGCCGGGCCGGCCGCCTCCCGTGCCTGCGCCGCGAGCACGCCGACGTCGTCGTACCGGGACGAGAAGTGCGTGAGCACGAGCGTCTCCGCACCGCCGCTGCCGGCGAGGGCGCCGGCCTGGCCCGCCGTCAGGTGCAGGTACTGGTCGGCGAGGGCGGCGTCGTCGTCGCTGAAGGTACTCTCCGTGACCAGCAGGTCCGCGCCGGCCGCGAGCGCGACGGCGCCGTCGCACACCGCCGTGTCCATGATGAAGGCGAAGCGCCGCCCCGGCCGGTGCACGCTCACGTCCTCGAGCCGCACTGCGCCCAGGCGGCCCTCGCGCTGCAGCCGCCCGACGTCGGGCCCCTGGATCCCGGCGGACGACAGCCGCTCGGGCAGGAAGGTGCGGCCGTCCGGTTCCGCCAGGCGGTAGCCGTACGCCTCGATGCGGTGCCGCAGCGGCTCGACGTCGATCCCCGGGGCGATGGGTCCGGCGGCGCCGTGGGGGAGCAGGCGGAGATCCAGTCCCGGCGTCGCGAGGGAGACGAGGGCCCGCACCACTTCCCCGCCGGAGGCCGGGTAGTGGAGTTCGACGGGGTGGGCGACGCCGTCGAGCACCATCCGGGAGAGCACGCCCGGCAGGCCGAAGCAGTGGTCGCCGTGGACGTGCGTCAGGCAGATCCGCGTGATCCGCGACGCGGGGACGCCCGCGTGGATCATCTGCCGCTGGGTGCCCTCGCCGGGATCGAAGAGGATGCCCTCGCGCTCCCACCGCAGGAAGTAGCCGTTGTGGTTGCGGGTCCGCGTGGGGACCTGCGATGCCGTGCCGAGGATGACGAGCTCACGCATGCCCCCAGTCTCGCATCGGGCGGCACCGGGCGGCGCCGGGTGGTGCCGGGTGGTGCCGGGCGGCGCCGGGTGGCCGCGGGGGAGTGGCGGGGCCCGCGGTGGACCGGAAGGAGGGCACGCGAAAGAATGGTGGCCGGGACCCGACAGAGGAGCACGATCAGGTGGAGCAGCAAGCGCACGCGGCAGCGCGGAGGCTGCCGGAGGAGACGCGTCAACGGGCCTGGAAGCAGGGTGCCTGGAACACGCCCTCACGGGAGCTGGTCCCGGCCGCCCTGGTGTCGTTCGCCGGGTTCGCGCTGTTCGTGCTCCACCAGGCGGTGATCGGCTATGCGTCGCTGGTGGTGGCGCTCGCAGCCGCCGCAGTGATCAACCGTGCGCTCTTCCGCGACCTGCTGCTCGTCGCGTTCAGCCTGGCCGTCATGAGCCTCGTGCCGATCACCACGGACATCGGCTTCGAGCACATGGGCGTCATGGGGACGGCGATGATCCTCGCCGTCGGTGTCCCCTACGCGGTCTCCCGCTTCGCCTACGGGGACCACGCCGTCAGGTTCCCCGTCCGTACCGGGGTGCCCTGGACCCGCACGGAGAAGTGGTACCTGCCCGCCGTCGTCGTCATCGGCTACGCCCTCCTCCCCGTCTACATGCTCGGCACCGGGGTCTACACGAACTGGCCGGCGGCCTCCACACCGAACGAGATCACCCGCCTGTTCATCGGCACCAACGGGCTCGGGATCTGGGACGAGCTGTTCTTCATCTGCACGGTCTTCGCACTCCTGCGCCGGCACCTGCCCATGGTCCAGGCGAATCTCCTGCAGGCCGTGCTCTTCACCTCGTTCCTGTGGGACCTGGGCTTCCATGCGTGGGCGCCGCTGTTCATCTTCCCCTTCGCGCTCCTGCAGGCGTTCATCTTCACGCGGACGCGGTCGCTCTCCTACATCATCTGTGTCCACCTCCTCTTCGACTTCGTCCTGTTCCTCGTCCTGATCCACGCGCACAACCGCGCGTGGATCGACATCTTCCTCTACTGATGCCGACGGGCAGGGTGCCGGCGAGCGATCCCGCCGGGTTCATCGACGAGTCCCTCCAGTACGAGAGTTCGTGGGAGCGGGCGGAGGACTACGAGCGGCGGTTCGGGACGGACCTCGAGTACTACGGGGCGTCCGTGGGCGCGGTCCGCGGGACCGTGCGCAACGCCGGGCGCCGGTACCCGGACCTGGGGCACGACGACGTCACCGCCCTCGCGTCGGAGCTGTGGGCCCGACCGGTGTTCGAGCGTCGTCTCGCCGCCGTCGTGCTGCTGCAGTCGGCCGGGCGCCTGCTACGGCCGTCGGACCTCACGCGCATCGAGGGATTCCTGCGTGCCGCCCGGCTCCCCGAGCTCGTGGACCCGCTCGCCGTCCACGTCGTCGGGCCCCTGCTCCTGCGGCTGCGCGGGCAGGATGCCGTGCGCGCCACCGCCGTCCTCGACCGCTGGGCCGCGGCGGACGACGCCTGGCTGCGGCGCGCTGCCGTCCTCGCGCACCTGCCGGCGTTCCGGTCGGGCGAGGGCGACGACGCCTCCTTCCGCCGGACCGTGCGCCTCGTCTCGGCGGCGCAGCAGGGGCGAGTGGCGGTGGTCGAGGAAGCACTCGACCTCGTGCGGCTGAGCGGAGCCGGCCAGCCGTAGCGCTAGCCGTACTGCTAGCGGATGTCGATGGTCCGGCTGATCCGGCCCCGCAGTGACGGCACCATGTGGTGGAGGCCCATCCGGCCCAGGCCGTAACGGCGGACGCGCCGCATCGAGGTCGCCACCCTCAGGCGGGGGTCGATCCGGACGGCACGGAAGCCGAGCCGGTGAGAGACCCGCACCGAGAAGTCGATGTCCTCGTCGCGCTCGTCGATCGCTGTGCGCCCGATCCCACCGGTCGCGAGGTACGCGGAGGCCCGGACCGCCATGTTGTGGCCGGCGACGAAGCGCAGGTAGGCGATGTCCAGGTGGTTCACCGCCATCATGATGCGCAGGAGCCTCAGCGCGGCGGGCAGGAGCATCCCGTCACCCCACCGGTGGTACACGTCCCGCAGCGGGATGCTGGTGCCCCCCACGAGCTGCACCTCGGGGTGCCCGGCGAACACGGTGAGGATGCGGCTGCCCCAGTCCTCCAGGGGCTCGCTGTCCCCGTCGGTGCGGGCGATCAGGGTGAAACCGTCGGCGATCGCCGTCCGGAACCCCGTATCGCACGCGGCTCCCGTGCCCTTCTGCAGCTCATGCAGGATCCGTACATCGAGGGCGGGGTGGGCCGCCGAGAAGCGTTCGACCCGCTGTACCGTGTCGTCGCTGGAGCCGTTGTCCACGACGTAGACCCGCAGGTCCGGGCAGTCCCGCTGCCTGAGGAGCGCGTCGAGGGTGCGGGCGACGTCCGGCTCGTTGTACACGGGGACGACGACGGCGAGTTGGTCGGTCACGGTTCGATCCTCGGGGTGTGAACAGGGGCGGGATGCATGGGTCAGGGGTTGTCGAGGTCGCGTGCGGCCAGCGTGTCGCAGGACCGGATGTCGCCGGTCTCGAACCCCTGGGAGAACCAGGCCTGGCGCTGTTCGCTCGAACCGTGGGTCCAGCCTTCGGGATTGACCTGTCCTGTCGCCGACTCCTGGATGCGGTCATCGCCCACGGAGGCAGCCGCGGAGAGGGCGTCCTGGAGGTCCGCGGCGGAGAAGGCCCGGAGGAAGGGTTCGCCGGATTCCGGATCGGGGACCGAGGTGGCGTGGGCCGCCCACATGCCGGCGAAGCAGTCCGCCTGCAGTTCCACGCGGACACCGCCGGATTCCGCCCCCTGCGGATCCTGCTGGGCGGCACCGAGGGTGCCGATGAGGTTCTGGATGTGGTGCCCGAATTCGTGGGCGACGACGTACTCCTGCGCGAGCGGTCCGCTGGAGGAGCCGAAACGCGTCACCAGGTCGTCGAAGAAGGCGGTGTCGTAGTACGTCTGCTGGTCCGTGGGGCAGTAGAACGGGCCGACGGCGCTGGTCGCCGCTCCACAGCCGGTATCGGTGCTTCCGGTGAAGAGCACGACGCCGGGCTGGCTGTAGGCGACGCCGAACTGGTCCAGGTACGGCGTCCAGAAGCTGTCGAGGCTCTCGGCCGTACCGAGGATCCGGCAGTCGAGCCGTTCGTTGGCCTCCACGCCCGTCAGGCACTCGTTGATGGCGCTCTCGCCACCCGGCTCCTGCTCCTGGGTGGTCGCCGTACCCTCGTCGAGGCCGAGTTGGTCGACGACGCCTGGGCCGAAGATCAGGGAGAGGATCAGGATCAGTCCGCCGCCCAGTCCGCCGCCCACGGCGACGCCGCGTCCACGCCCACGCCGGTCACTGACACGGGACGGGTCGAAGCGTGCATTGTCATTGAAGCTCATGACACAACAATAAGCGTACTTAGCGTTCCCCTGGGCACGGCCCGTCGTGGCCGCGGCCTCAGTCCGGTACGCTCCCGATGCGGTGGCGTAATCCCCACAGTGCGGCGTGGAGCCGGTCCCGGCTTCCCGTTTTCGAGAAGATGCTCTGCACGTGGTACTTCACCGTTGTCACTTCGATGAAGAGCTCGCGGGCGATCTCAGCGTTGGACAGCCCTCGGGCGATGAGGTCGAGCACTTCGAGTTCACGCTGTGTCAGCAGCTCGAGGGCTGCTCGTGTCGGTACTGGGGATGCGCGACGGCGGCCGAATTCAGCAAGTACTTTCCGGGTTATTCGTTGATCCAGGGTTCCGTCGCCCGCGGCGACCGAGTGGATGGCCGCGGCAATGGCTTTTTCTTCAGCCCCTTTCAGGAGGAATCCGGCGGCACCGGCTTCAAGAGCCGCGAAGATGTCTTCGTCGATGTCGAAGGTCGTGAGGACGAGCACCCGCACCGCCCCTCCATGCTCGGCGACGATCTGCCGGGTCGCGGCGATGCCGTCCATCCCGGGCATGCGCACGTCCATGCACACGACGTCCGGGCGGAGCGAGGACGCCAGTCGCACAGCCTCCTGTCCGTCCGCTGCCTGCCCGACGACGAGCAGATCCGGTTCCGCGTCGAGTACGACGGTGAGCCCTGCCCGCACGATGGGCTGGTCGTCGACGATGAGTACGGTTGTCACGGATGCTCGTCCTTGTCTGCGGGAGCTGCGGGAGCTGCGGGAGCCGTGGGCAGCGTGAGAGTTGTCTGCCATCCGGAACGAGTCGGGCCGGCATCGAGGGTGCCGCCGACCAGCATGAGTCGCTCGCGCAGGCCGGCCAGGCCGTAGCCGCTTGTCGGCACCGGCAAGGGGCTGGCGGTGGTGGAACCGTTTTCGATGGCTACGCGCAGCTCGGCGCCGCTCCACGTCGCGATGACGGTGACTGGGGCGTTCGGAGCGTGTTTGCGGGCATTGGCAAGAGCCTCCTGAACGCCCCGGATGACCACGACTCCGGCGACCGGCCCGATCGTGCCGGGCTCTCCCACCGTATCGAGATCTACTGGTGTCCCGCGATGCGCGGCTTCCTGGACGACGCGTGGGAGATCGTCGATGCCGGGGGCGGGCAGGACACGGTCTCCATCCTCCGAACGCAGGAGCCCCACCGTCAACCGGAGGTGGTCGAGTGCTGCGCGCGCGTCAGCCTGCAGGGCGGCAAGATATTTCCGCTGCTCGGGACGGTCGCGGTCGGCGAGGGCACCGGCGGCCTGCGCACTCACTATGATGCCGGTGAGATGATGGGCGGCGATGTCGTGCAGCTCACGGGCCATCTGAGTGCGTTGCTGCTGCACCACGTGGCGGGCCGTGGCCGCCTGCTCACGTTCCGCAAGTTCTGCCCGTTGCCGCAGTGCCTCGATGAGCTGCACCCGGCTCACCGCGACCTCGGCGAGCAACGCTGGAATCCCGAACAGCAGCACCATCCGAGCGACGCCGAACGGAACGACCCAGGCGCCCTCGATCCCGGCATGTGGACCGGCTATCACCGCTGCGGCGACACTTGTAGCGGCGAGCGGTCCGATCCACATGACGGCCCGCCCTCGATCCAGTCCGCGCCGCGCTCCGTAGACGGCGAGGACGGTGCCGAGACTGCCGGTGCTGTTGCCTGGAGAGGCCACGAGCAGCGCGCAATCGATGAGCGCCACCACGGCCAGAACCGGGCCCGGGAACCGACGCCCCCCTAGAAGGGCGATCGCCTGGGCGACGAGGGCCGATACGGTGAGCGACACCGTATCGGAAGGGGAGGCCTCGGGCAGGGCAAGCAACACGGGCACGAGGACGAGGATGAGGAGCGACGAGAGAAGCGGTCTGGCATCTCGGGTGACGAACTGCTGCACGGCCGGTGTCCTTCGAGCCAGTAGGGTCACGGACGCGGGACCGGGGTCGGTGTCCAGATGCACGGGCGCCGCAGACTGATCGGCGTCGGCCTTCGCGCTTCGCCTAGCATAGGGCGTCGTTCATCGCCTGGAAAACGCTGCGGTAGCTGGCGAGCAGGGCCTTTTCGTCGGCGGGGTCGATCACCGTGGAGGGCAATGCTGTCACGGCTACGGTGACAGCGTCGCCGCGCTCGTTCACGGCGTTGCGGGTCTCATAGCCGAGGATGTCACCGCCGTGTCCCCAGGCGACACCGCCGCAGGTCAGGGGGTAGGACTGGACGCCGAGCCCGTAGCCCGAACCGGGCCACACCTCGTCCTCCGCCGGAACGGTGGTGAGCATCTCCTGCAGTGCCGCAGCGCTCGTGAGCTTGCCCGCGAACAACGCCTGCATGAAGGTATTGAGCTCGGACGGCGTCGAGACCATACCTCCCGCCGCCCAGGTCGCTCCAGGGTCGAGCGCAGTCGTGTCGACGAGGTCACCGGTCGCGGCGTCAGGGTGATACCCCAGGGGGTGATCGCCCTCAATCCTGCGATCTCCGCCGTGCGGCAGCAGGGTGGCTGTCAATCCCAGTGGCTCCACGATGCGCTCGTCGATCTGCTTGTCGAGCGGCTCCCCGGTGATGCGCTCGATGAGCAGACCGAGTACCTGGTAGTTGGTGTTGCTGTATTCCCAGCGTGCGCCCGGCGCGAACGCCGCAGGTCGGGTGAACGCCATGTCGAGGGTGTCCCGGGGCGACCAGTACCGGGTCAGACCATCCTCGTGGCCGAGCAGAGTAGCGACGTACTCGGGCAGTCCGCTCGTGTGCTGCAACAGATGCCGGACGGAGATCCGTCCGGCATCGATCCCCTCACCTGTCACCAGACCCGGTAGGTAGGTCTCAATCGATTCGTCGAGTGCGATATCGCCCTCATCGACAAGCTGCATCACCACCGTCGCAGTGAACATCTTCGTATTGCTGGCGATGCGTACCCGTCCGTCTGGCGCTGCCGGCCGCCGGTCTTCGAGGCTGCCGAGACCGGAGGCCAGGCTCGCGCGGTCCCCGTCAGCCTCCGTGAGCGTACCCAGTGCGGCAGGAAAACCATCCTGCACGAGCCCGTCGAGGCTTGTCTGCAGCCGGTGGCCGTCAACCTCCGCCGAGGCTTTCCCGTCACGGGGACTGGTGTCGCTGATCCCCACGCATCCTGTCAGGGAAACCAGTACGAGCCCCGCGGCTGCGGCGGCAGTGCATCGTTGCATCGATCGCTGCATTCTTGCCATCGTCCACTCCTTTGTCCTTACCCTGTCGCCGAAGGTCGCCGACACGTCCAAGTCCAGCCGAATGACGACGTTTCCGCCCCGGGCCCGAGAACAGGATCTCCCTCCTCCTCGAGGACAGGCTCCAACTGCTGATCGTGAACGACTCCCGGCGCTGGAGGCGCGGCCTACTACCGCCGTCCCCTCCGTGCCCGAGTGCCCCTGGACGTCGAAATCGCTGCCTCCGGCACGGCTTCCCCTCCCGGCGCGTTCCCGGACCCACGCCGCGGCACCGTCATGGCGGCAACCTCTGTGAGCCGGGGGTGAAGATGGTCATCGCCGTCCACCGTTCCCGATTGCCACGAGAGCGTGAGCCCGTCCGGGGTGTCCTCGAGCGACGCGAGGTTGTTGTCGAACCACGGTCCCCTGATGTTCCGCCAGCGGAACGGTGGGTCGGGTACCTTCACCGAGCGCGCCATGAGGGCCCCGAGAGGTGCCGCCACCCCGTAGGAGAGGATCGCGGTCGAGGAGCGCAGGAGCCGCGGCAGCGGATTGCGGATCGGGGAGCAGACCAGCTGGAGGATACGGCTGCCCGACGTCCTGTCCACCTCCGCGACGTACGAGAAGTGGACGTCGCCCGAGAGGAAGGCCACCGTCTCCGGTGCCGGGCCCCGCTTGCCGTCCGCCACCTCCGTCGCCATGAGGGCCACGGCGCGGAAGCTGTTCTGGAAGGCGGCCCAGTGCTCGAGATCCATGCCCTGCCGCAGCTTCTCACCCAGCCGTGCGCCCCACCCGCCCCACGCACCCTGGGCGAGGGCCTCGTCCCACGACTCGATGTGATGCAGCCCCAGCGGCAGGAGGAACGGCAGCGAGGTTCCCACCAGCAGGTGCCGGAATCCGCCCACCATCCTGTCATCCAGCCACGCCGTCTCCTCCTCGCTGAGCAGGGCCCGAGCATCGGGTGCCAGGACGCGGGACACGCGGGAGTCGACCACGATCAGGCGCGTGTCGTCGAAGTCGCGGCAGTAGCTCCAGCGGTAGCTCGCCGGGTCCTTGTCCGCCCGGTCGGCGAAGGCGTCGAGCTCGTCGCTCAGGTCGAGCTCGGCGTCGTCGTCATGGTTGACGATCCGCTGCCAGATGGGGTCCTCGGCGCGCCGGTCCGGTGACAGGTTGCCGAGGTGCTGGTACACCCAGTACGACGCCAGGCCCGCGACAATGCGGTCCTGCCACCAGGAGGTCGCCTCCATCTCCTGCTTCCAGGAGATGGAGGCGTTCCAGTCGTCGCGGATGTCGTGGTCGTCGAAGATCATGGCGCTGGGAAGGGTGGACAGCAGCCAGCGGTTGGCGCTGTCGGACCAGGCCAGGTTGTACAGGTGGGCGTACTCCTCGTAGTCCTTCAACTCGGCGCCGGGCTCCTCCTCGATGTCCCTCCTCGCGCGGATGAACTGCTGCATCTCCTCACTGGTGGAATCGGCGTACACCTGGTCGCCGAGGAAGAGCATCAGGTCCGGCCGCGGTGGATTGTCGTCCTGCGTCCGGCTGAGCGCGTAGGCACGCATGGCATCGACGCCGTGGGTCCGATTGCCCTCCTCGGTGTGGGGGACGCTCGTGCGGCAGGACCCGAAAGCCAATCGCAGGGGCTTCCCCGGAGTGAGCGTCGCAATGCTCGACGGCGGGAATCCGGGAACCGATCCGGGGTCGGGCCAGACCTGGTGTCCGTCGATCTCCACGGTGTAGGAGGTGACGCTCCCCGGCTCGAGTCCGTCCACCTCGACGAGCGCGTAGTGGTGCCCGTGGACCGCGAACGTGCGTGCTTCCCAGGACCGCCGGGCGGCCCGGACGACGACGCGCGCCGCGGTGCCGACCTCCACCCAGATACTCGCCGAGGTTCCATCGACGTACCGGAGTATGGGGCCAAGGACCAGGGGAGTCGGAGTCATACGTAAGTTCTACCCCTCTGTTGTTCTGCCCGCAGGTGGATGGTTGAGAGCTCGCCTCCGCGGAGGGATTCTCGCACCGAATCTCCTCGGGACCAAGGAAAACCTCGGCGCGTCCGCACGGGTTGTCAGGTCCAGGAGCTGCTGGAACGGTGGGGACGGTGCGGCGCCGCGGTCACCACCCGCTGGACCGGCGCACCGCCGTCCCCGATCTGAAGGAGCAACGCATGAACATCCTGCACACGATGCTGGACGGACTGGAGCATGCCACGTCGCTGGACCGGATCGCGGACCCCCTGGCCGCTGCGGTCGCCAAGGCCGTCAGACCGCGCGCCGTCCGCAACGTGCTCAGCGGTACCGCCATCGGCCACCACCTGCATCCCATGATGATCGTCGTCCCGTCGGGCGCCTGGAGCATGGCCTCGTTCCTCGACCTCGCAGGCGGCAGGAGCTCCCGCAAGGCGGCCGATCTCCTCGTCACGGTCGGGATCCTGTCGGCGGTGCCGACGGCGGTCGCGGGCCTGCACGACTGGTCGGACACCCAGGAGAAGGAACGCCGCGTGGGCATCGTCCATGCCGCGGGCAACTCCCTCGCCCTGGCGCTCTACACGGCCTCCGCGGTGGCCAGGGCGAAGGACAGGCGCGCCCTCGGCGTCCTGCTCGGCCTCGGCGGGCTCGGGTCGATGCTGTTCAGCGCGTACCTCGGTGGCCACCTGAGCTACGCGAGCGCCGTCAACGTGAACCGGACCGCCTGGCACGAGGCGCCCAAGGACTGGACGCGCGTGGCGAGCGATGCCGACGTCGTCGAGGGCGGACGGCACACGGTCGAGGCCAACGGCGTCCCCATCCTGCTGCTGCGCCACGAAGGACGGCTGACCGCGATGGACAGTGTCTGCAACCACCTCGGAGGGCCCCTGGAGAAGGGCACCATCGAGAACGGCTGCATCACCTGCCCCTGGCACCAGAGCATGTTCAGGCTCGACGACGGCAAGAACTACCGCGGCCCCGCCGCCGTGCCCCAGCCCGTCTACGAGACGCGCGTCACGAGCGACGGCTTCATCGAACTGCGCCAGCCCGGGTCCTGACCAGCCCGCACGAAAAAGCCCTGCCGGGCGCACCCGGCAGGGCTTTGTCGTGATGACCTGCTCCTAGTGCACGGGGGATGGGGCGTCCCCGGTCTCCTCGGGTGCACGCACGAAGAACGAGGCGACGACGGCCAGCAGGAAGATGACGGCCCCGTACAGGAAGGCCGAACGGATACCGCCCGCCAACGCCGGCAGCTCGGCGACCCCCTCCGCGGCGAGGGCCGTGCTCTGCAGGGTCATCACCGAGATGAACAGCGCCGTGCCGGCCGCTCCGGCCAGCTGCTGCGCCGTACCGAAGACGGCGCTGCCGTGCGAGTACAGGCGCGGCTTGACGGACCCGAGGGCCGAGGTCAGCAGGGGAGTGAACATCAGGGCCAGGCCCACACTGAGCAGGACGTGCGCCACCAGCACCAGTGCGACGGGCGTGGTCTCGGTGAGCCGCGTCATCGACCAGAACACCGCGCTGACCAGCAAGGCGCCCGGGACGAGGAGCACCCGGGGTCCGCGGCGGTCGTAGATCCTGCCGACGACCGGTCCGAGGAGGCCCATCGCGAGGCCGCCGGGAAGGAGCAGCAAACCGGAGGCGAGCGGATCCATGCCGAGGACGGTCTGTACGTAGATCGGGATCAGGATGATGGTCCCGAAGAGGGCCATCATGCTCACGGCGATCGCGACGATCGAGATGCTGAAGTTGCGCGAGGTGAAGACCCTGAGATCGAGCAGCGCGGCGTCGCGCCGCTGCAGCACCAGCTGGCGGGAGACGAAGGCGGCCAGCCCGAGGACGCCGGCGACGAGCGGGAGCCACGCGGGCACGGCGCTGCCGGTCGAGGCCTCACCGAGTTGGCTGAGACCGTAGATGATGCCGCCGAAGGCGACGGCCGACAGGATCACCGACGGGACGTCGATGGCCGACCTGCGGGGTTCGGTCACGTTCTGCATCTTGGCCGAGCCGACGGCGAGCGCCGCGAGCGAGATCGGCAGGACGAGCCAGAACATCCAGCGCCAGTCGAGCACGCTGAGGATGGCTCCGGAGATGGTGGGGCCGAGCGCTGGTGCCACGGAGATGACGATCGAGATGTTGCCCATGATCTTGCCGCGCGAGGCGGGCGGTACGAGGGTCATCACCGTGGTCATGAGCAGGGGCATCATGATCGCCGTCCCGCTCGCCTGGACCACGCGTCCCACCACCAGGACCCCGAAACCGGGTGCCAGGGCGGCGATCAGCGTGCCGAGGCTGAACAGCCCCATGGCGGCCATGAACACCGGCCGGGTGTTGAACCGCTGCAGCAGGAAACCGGTGATCGGGATGACGACGGCCATGGTCAGCATGAAGGCCGTGCTCAGCCACTGCCCCGCACCGACGGTGATGCCGAGGTCCTCGACGAGGCGGGGGATCGCGACGCCCATGATGGTCTCGTTCAGGATCACCACGAAGGCAGAGATCAGCAGCAGCGTGATGACGAGCCGGCCGCGGGCCGGCAGGGTACCGGGCGCGCGGTCGCTCGTGGTGGTGTCGGCGGGCGCGCCACCGGACGGGGCGAAGCCCTCGGGACTGGGAGTCGCGTCGGAGACGCGGGACGGGGGGCTCTGGGTCATCGTGATCCGCTCGGTTCGATCTGCTACGCGGCTGCGACGGAGGTGATGCGTCCGGCGGCCGTGGCTGAATACTGGGTGGGACCGGGGCGCTGAATCGTTCGCCCGGTCAATCAACTGAACCGAGGACACCCGGACTCTATTCCGGCCGGGCCTCGGTCCACCGGCCGGTCCGCCTCGAGGCGTCGACGAGCAGGTGCTCCATTAGCATAGGGCGGGTGCCGCCCCCGGGGCCATGCCCCCGGGCTCCCGCGTGCTGCCCGCAGTACACCCGGCTTCCCCGATGAAGGAGATCTCCCCGTGCCAGATTCTTTCTACCGCGACCTCGGTGGCGGAAGGTTCGAATCGACCGTCCATGCCCAGGGCGCCTGGAACCCGGAGGAGCAGCACATGGCTCCCATCTCCGGCCTCCTCACGCAATGCCTCCTCGAGTGCGAGCCTCGCGACGG
The DNA here is from genome assembly GCF_056680255.1 of Arthrobacter sp. BC5. Classification (NCBI taxonomy): domain Bacteria; kingdom Bacillati; phylum Actinomycetota; class Actinomycetes; order Micrococcales; family Micrococcaceae; genus Arthrobacter; species Arthrobacter sp. BC5. The sequence continues at coordinate 3,313,892 of NZ_CM155273.1, read as the reverse complement.
CATGCAGCTGAGCCGTATCAGCTTCGACATCCTCGGGATGATCCCCGGCGGCGAGTTCGAGGTCTCCACCGCCGTCGTCCGGCCCGGGCGGACCATCGAGCTGCTGGAGGCCCGGATGGAGGCGGGCGGGCGGACGGCGATCGTGGCGAGGGCCTGGCGACTGGGCGCACAGGACACGGCCGCCGTGACCGCGGTGGAGGATCCCCGCATGCCTGGCCCGGACGAGGCCGGTCCGCACGAGGCCATGACGGCGTGGCCCGGAGGCTTCATCCGTTCGCTCGAGGTCCGCGTCGTCCCGGGGCACCGCCCCGGCCGCGGGCAGGTGTGGATGCGGAATCCCTACTCGATGCTCGAGGAGACGACGACGTCCGACGTCGTGCGGCTCGTCGGCATGATGGACGCCGCCAACGGCATCGCCGCGCGCGTACCGCCCGGAGGGGACAGTTGGATGTTCCCCAACGTGGACCTCCAGATCCACCTCCACCGACTGCCTAGGGGCGAGTGGCTGGGGCTCGACACCCGGGTCACTTTCGGTGAGCACGGGGTAGGGCTGACCTCGAGCGTCGCGCACGACCTCGACGGGCCCTTCGGCCGCCTCGAGCAGATCCTGACCGTCCGGAAGCTCTGACCCCCCGGAGGCGGCCCGCGCTCGGAATGCTCCGGCTCCCCAGGGAGTTGGGGAAGGTACTGGTGCCCTCGCCGACAGGCAGGAGGCGCCCTCCGCGCCCGCGCGGGGAACCTTCGAGGAAGAGGAATCATGCCGAAAGCAATCTGGAACAACACGATCATCGCGGAATCAGCGGAGACGGTGATGGTCGAGGGGAACCACTACTTCCCGCCGACTTCGATCTCGCAAGAGTATTTCGTTCCGACCCGCACCCAGACCGTCTGCCACTGGAAGGGCACGGCGAGCTACTTCACGCTGGAGGTGGGCGGTGAGCAGAACAAGGATGCGGCCTGGAGCTACCCGGAACCGAAAGAAGCGGCGGAGAACATCCGTGGTTACTACGCTTTCTGGAAGGGCGTCACGGTCAGCGAATGACCACCGCGCACAGGGCGCCGTCCACTGACGAAGGAGAACCATGGAGTACCGGAAACTCGGCAACAGCGGCACCTCGGTATCGCATCTCGCACTCGGCACGATGACCTTCGGCGCGGAAGCGGACGAGGGCGCCTCCCACGCCATCCTGTCGGACTACGCGGCGGCGGGCGGCAACCTGATCGACACGGCCGACGTCTACACGGCCGGCACCTCCGAGGAGATCATCGGGCGGTGGCTCGCCAGGAACCCGGCAGAGCGTGACCGGATGGTCCTGGCGAGCAAGGGCAGGTTCCCCATGGGTGAGGATGTCAACGACCTCGGGTTGTCCCGGCGCCACCTCCGCCGGGCGCTGGACGCCTCGCTGACGCGGCTCGGGGTGGACCACATCGACCTGTACCAGGTGCACTCGTGGGATCCGCTGACTCCGCTCGAGGAGACCCTCGGGTTCCTCGACGAAGCGGTGGTCCAGGGCAAGATCGGCTACTACGGGTTCTCGAACTACACCGGCTGGCAGCTCACGAAGGCGGTCATGATCGCCCGCCAGCGGGGCTACTCCCTGCCGGTGACGCTGCAGCCGCAGTACTCGCTGCTCGTGCGCGAGATCGAGGCCGAGATCGTCCCTGCGGTACTCGACGCGGACATGGGTATGCTGCCGTGGTCGCCGCTCGGCGGCGGCTGGCTGACCGGCAAGTACTCCCGCGACACCGAGCCCACCGGTGCCACGCGGCTCGGGGAGAACCCGCAGCGCGGCATGGAGGCCTGGGAGAAGCGCAACGCCCAGGACCGGACGTGGCGGATCATCGATACCGTGACCGGCATCGCCGCCGAGCGCGGCGTCAACGCCTCGCACGTGGCCCTGGCCTGGGTCGCGTCGAAGCCCGCCGTGACGTCCGTGATCCTCGGAGCGCGCTCGCAGGAGCAGTTGGCGGACAACCTCGCGTCGGCGGACCTCGAGCTGACACCGGAGGAACTCGGCAGCCTCGACGACGTCAGCGCGCCGACGTTCAGTGACTACCCCTACGGGGGCCCCGGCAGGGAGCAGCACAGCCGCCGGATCGAGGGCGGCCGCTGATCCCTGGGCGGGTGCACGTGCCTGCTGCACGGGTGCCCGCCCGTCCGCGCCCCGGCTTGGATGCTCCCCGCCGAGGCGTTATCGTTCGAACAGCGACACGGGGTGTCCCTCCACGGGAGGGGCTGAGATAAGACCCGTCGAACCTGATCCAGCTCATACTGGCGAAGGGATGTCCTGCCGGGCCCTCGGTCCGTCCGTCCTTCCGCTCCACCCAGCGAAAGGCAGCCATGACCGAGACACACGCGGAACCACGCCCCACAGCGCCGGAGCGCGGCGCAGCAGCGCAGGACGGCCCGGTCACCGCCGAAGCATGCGCGGCACTGCTCGCGGACCTCCGGACCGCCTCGCCGCTGGTCCAGTGCGTCACCAATGCCGTCGTCACGAACTTCACCGCCAATGTCCTGCTCGCCCTCGGTGCCGCTCCCGCCATGGTGGACATCCCCGGGGAGGCCGGCCAGTTCGCGCCCGTCGCCTCGGGGGTCCTCGTCAACCTCGGCACGCCGACCGACAGCCAGCGCGCTGCCATGAGGGAGGCCGCGCACGCCGCCGGGTCGGCCGGCACCCCGTGGGTCCTCGACCCCGTGGCCGTGGGCTTCCTCACCGTCCGGACCGACGCCGCGCGGGAGCTGGTCGCCCTCGGGCCCACGATCATCCGCGGCAACGCCTCCGAGATCATCGCCCTCGCCGGTGCAGGAGGCGGAGGACGCGGGGTGGACTCCACCGACGGGACCGCAGCGGCGCTCGGCGCCGCCCGCTCGCTCGCGCAGCGCCACGGATCGGTCGTCGCGATCTCCGGCCCCGTCGACGCCGTCGTCCCCGCTCGCGGCGCGGTGCTCCGGGTGGACAACGGCACTCCTCTGCTGACGCGCGTGACGGGCGGCGGCTGCGCGCTCGGCGCCGTCATGGCCGCCTTCGCCTCCCTCACACCGGATGCGCTGCTCGCCGCGACCGCCGCCACCGGTGTGTACACGCTCGCGGCCGAGAAGGCCGCCGCACTCGCGGCGGGTCCCGGCACCTTCGCACCCGCTTTCCTCGACGCGCTCGCCGCCATCACGCCGGCCGACGTCGTGCAGGGCCTGAACCTCCCGGACGGCGACTGATGCCGCGCCCGCTCCCGGCGTCGTACCTGCCGCTCTACCTCGTGACCGACACGCTGCTGTGCGCTCCCCGCACCGTCGCGGACGTCGTCGCGGCAGCCGTGGCGGGTGGTGTGACGTGCGTGCAGGTGCGGGACAAGCACGCGGGAGGCCGTGACCTCGTCGCGCTCCTGGTCGCGGTGGCCGAGGCAGTCGGCGACCGCGTGCCCGTGCTGGTCGACGACCGGGTCGACGTGTACCTCGCGGCACGCGAGCAAGGCGCCCCGGTCCACGGCGTCCATGTGGGCCAGTCCGACCTTCCGCCCGGCCTGGCGCGGAGCATCGTCGGCCCCGACGCCGTCGTCGGCCTGAGCGCGGCGACGCCGGAACAGTCCGCCGTCGCCCATGCCCTCCCGCCCGGCACCGTGGACTACCTCGGGGTGGGCGCCGTGCGCGCCACCGCGACCAAGCCGGACCACCCGACACCGCTCGGCGTCGACGGCTTCGCCCGTCTCGCAGGCGGCTCCGTGCTTCCCTGTGTGGCGATCGGTGGCATCAGCGCCTCGGACGCCGCTCCACTCCGCCGGGCAGGTGCGGCGGGAATCGCCGTCGTGTCGGCCCTGTGCTCGGCACCTGATCCTGCTGAGGCCGCCCGATCCCTGCTCGGAGCCTGGGACTCGTAGGAGCCGGGCGACGACCCCGTGCCGGGGCTGTCTGCTCGCGAGGCTCTGCCCGCTGCTAGCCGACTTCACGGCGGACGGCAACCGGGATCAGGGCGTGCCGGGAAACCTAGACTCCGTGTGTGGCAACGAGGAGATCCGTGCTTGCCGGTGCGATGATCGCGCCGCTCCTCGTGGCTGCGACGGCCTGCGAGGGAGGACCCATGGATACAGGACAGCGTGAGGACAGGCAGGATCCCGCCGTGCTCACAGCCCGTCCGGGCGCCGCGGACCCCGGCCCGGCGATCAGGACGGGGGTACACGCCCTCGGTGTCGCGGGGACCCGGGATCCGATCGTGTACGTCCCGGAATCCCTGGCCGCCGATGAACCGGCCCCGCTGCTCGTGGCCCTCCACGGAGCAGGCGGGGACGCGCAGGGCGGCCTGTCGGTGCTGCGCGCCGCGGCAGAGCAGCTCGGGATCGTCATCCTCGCGCCGGCGTCGCGCGGCGGCACCTGGGATGCCATCCGTGGGGGTTTCGGGCCGGACACGGAGGTCATCGACAAGGCACTCGAGGAGGTCTTCTCGTTCGTCCCGGTGCATCCGGAGCGGATCGGTGTGGCCGGCTTCTCCGACGGAGCCTCCTACGCGCTGGGGCTCGGACTGGCGAACGGCGACCTCTTCCGCAAGGTGGTCGCGTTCTCGCCCGGTTTCGTTCCGCCCGGGCCGCAGAACGGACAGCCGGCCGTCTTCATCTCGCACGGCACCGAGGACTCCGTCCTCCCGATCGATGCGACGAGCCGCCGGGTGGTCCCGACCCTCAAGCGGCGCGGTTACGAGGTCGTGTACCGGGAGTTCGACGGGCCGCACACCGTGCCGGCGGCCATCGCGCTCGAGGCCGGGTTGTGGCTCGACTGGACTCCTTCGCCGACGCCCTGACGTGCTAGCGGGGTCGATGCCGCGTGGGGCAGGCGTTCCCGGGCCGAGCCAGCAGGTTCCGGGCGGCGACGATTCCGATCGCGATGACGCTGCTGGCGCGGGGCTGCATCGCCGCCTGCATCTTCGCCGGTACGCCCTCGATCAGCGAGGGAGTACCGGAGTGTGCACCGCCTCCCCTGAACTGATCAGCCGCGGCGGCCCGAGCGGGTGCGGATCCCTTCGCCTGGTGCGCGAGTGGCAGCGGGGGCGCCGGGCCCCGTCCCGCACCCTTGGTGGTCCTCAGGCAGCCCTCGTGGACAGTATGGTTGCGGTTCGATGGTTCCGCTGGTGAACGACAAGGATGAGGAGGTCGATCCAGGGTGAGTCGTATGGATGGGCAGTCTGTTCGGGAGTCCCTCCGAGCCCAGCTGTGGCCGGTTCCGCTGGCTGCTGTCCTTGTCGCACTCGTCCTGGGGCAGGTTCTTCCGTTCCTGGATGAGCGCCTCGATGACAGCATGCCTGTGGTCGTGTCGGGTGTTCTTTTCGGCGGGGGACCCGAGGCGGCACGGTCGTTGCTGGAGACGATCGCGAGTTCGACGATCACGGTGACGTCGCTGACGTTCTCCCTGACGGTCGTTACCCTCCAGCTGGCCAGCAGCCAGTTCTCCCCGCGCCTGCTGCGTACCTTCACCAGGGATCGGTTCGTCCATAACACGCTCGCGTTGTTCCTTGCGACGTTCGTCTTCGCTTTGACCGTGCTCAGAAGCATCCGGGTGGAGAGTAGCGCCGGCGCCGGCTTCGTCCCGGAGATCGCCGTCACCACCGCGTTCATGCTGACCGTCGCAAGCGTCGTGGGGCTCGTCCTGTTCCTGGCTCACCTGGCGCGGCAGATCCGCGTGGAGACCATGCTGCGCGATGTGCACCGCGAGGCAGAGCACACGCTGAAGCGGATCTACCCCGACCAAGGATTCAGGGAGAATCAGGAACGGCTTTCCCGCTCCGGAGGCCTACCGCTGCGGGCCCCGCGCTCAGGCTTCCTCACCCGGGTCGACGAGTACACCCTCCTGACCAGTGCTACCCGACGGGAGGTGTTCGTCTGCGTCGACGTCAGCCCCGGAACCTCCCTGGTCGAAGGCATCCCGGTTGCCCGGATGTGGAGCACGGATGGGGCGCCACTCGACGACGGACGAGGCGAAGAGGCAGCGCAGGAGGTGCTTGCGGCGTTCAGGACCGGGTTCGAGCGCACCTCGACCCAGGACCCGTCCTTCGGTCTTCAGCAGCTCCTGGATGTCACCGACAAGGCGCTGTCTCCAGGGGTGAACGACCCCACCACAGCCGTCCACGCTCTCAGCCACATCTCCGCGATCCTCTGCTCCCTCACCGGCCGGTCCACAGGACCACGAACGCTCACCGATGGTGAGGGGAACGCCCGGGCGCAGCTGACGCTTCCGACGTTCACCGGTCTCCTCGAACTCGTGATGGATCAGCTCATCACCTACGCGTTCAGCGATCCGCGCACAGCCGCCCGGACCATCGACATGCTCGCGGAAATCACCCTCAGCGCCACCCGCGCCGGCTCACTGGCCGACCTCACCACCCCGCTCCTCGCGCAGATTGAACGAGTGCGGACGTCGATCGATGGTTCACCCTTCGACGCGGTGATTCAGCACGATCTGACGAACAGGCTCACCGGCATAGAGCTGTGGGAATAATCTGCGGCCCTCAACGACCGAACCCTTCCGGAAGCCACCGCAGGTGGTTCTGAGCCGGGGCGCCCCGGTCACGGGTGTTCAGTCGTCGATGGCTGGTCGGGTGAGGGTGAGGACGGGTCGGTTCCGCGCAGGAAGAAGGCACCGAGGGATCCGGCGAGAGTGGCGAAGACCGCGACCGAGTAGACAGCAAGGATCACCTGCAGGATGCGGGCGAAGGACGTTGTGGGGGTGAGACCGCTGCCGGTGATCGTCGCCATCGCGGACTCGAACAGGGCATCGGCATAGGAAGCGTGGGTGCCTGTCGCGTACAACAGCTGGCTCGAGGCGAGGATGACGACCGCTGTCACGGCCGCCAGCCAGCCGATCCGACTCGACAGCAGCCGCCCGGCTGATCGTGAGCCGCGGACCCCTGCGGAGACGATGCCGCCGAAGCGCGCGAAACGGGCCAACCGTACGAAGCGTAACGCCTGCAACGCACGGAAGAAGCGCAGGAACGGTACCAGGAGGAACACGACCTGCCACCAGTTCTTCTTCCAGAACGTCCGGCTGAACCCGGCGATGTAGGCCCTGAGCAGGAATTCCGCGACGAACACCGCCCAGAACACCCATCCCACCACGGTGAAAAACAGGACCATGCCGTTGCTGGTGGCCAGGATCTGCCCGAGCACCACGAACAGGAAGATGACGCCCAGGATGCCCATGGGCTTGTCCAGACGATCTGCCACGGCCTCAGCGCGGAGCAGGCCCGTGTCCCGCCCCGTCACCGGTTCGTTCACGGAGTCGACTCCGACGGTGCGTCCGGCAATGCCTCGACCATCAGTGCTGGCCATCACTCGTGTTCGCGGGGGTAGCCGTCGATGCCGCGCATGGCGGAGCCGCTACCGAGCTTTTGCATCGGGATGACACTGAGTTTCCCGTTGGTCTCCAGGACGACGGCGGCAACTGAGGACAGATCCCCGGTGCCGGTGCTGCGCACCGCCTGCAGGACTTCGGACTCGGTAAGCCGATTCCGGCGGAGCTCGTCGAACTGCAATCGCCCATTCACGACGAGGGCGGTGGGTTTAGCGGTCACCGTGTTCCTTGCGCCGGGCCAGCGCGCGGAAACCCAGGCGACGATCAACTGCAGTCCCGCGAGGAGGAGGAGAGCAGCGAGTCCTTCGGCGTAGGCGACATCGGAGCTGAGCAGGATGGTCGCGAGGGTCGATCCCAACGCGACGGTGACGATGAAATCGAAAGCGTTGAGCTGGCTCAGAGTCCTCTTGCCGGAGAGCCGCAGAACCCCGATGAGCGTGCCGTAGGCGACTGCTCCCACGACAAGGACCCGGACGATGTCCGACCACGAGTCAAACCACATCGTCGCCACCCCCGCGTCCACTGATGGTGCTGTCCCCGGACCTGGCCGGCGGGAACCTCCTTGCAGCTATGGTGCTGGGGTCAATCATCAAGTCCTCCTCCGACGCAACCAGCGCAGACCTTTGAAACACTGCTCCGACAATACGCTGCGACGAGGAGCCAGGTACGACCACCGGATTCTGCTCCGGGTCGGATCAGCGCCTCCATCACGCTGCGTGGCGGAGGGCGGCGTCGGCAAAGGGCGGCCTTCTCCCTTTTCCCGCTGCAACGACGACCGACAGATCACACCTGCAGAGGCCTTCTGCCGGGAGACGGTTCTCAGCCGTGGATGGCAACGGACTACGCGTCGGTTTCCCTTTGCTCCTTTACCTGTGGTTCGTGGTGCTTCAGCCAGGCGCTGAAAGGTGCCGAGGTGAGCCCGTGGACCAGTACGGATACGGTGATGGCCAGGGTGGCGTAGACGAAGATCTGGTGGTTACCGGTGTGGCGTTCGGCCAGGGTCGCATAGAACAGCGCGGAAACTCCCACGGGCGCGAACCAGCTCAGGAATGCTGTTTCGGAGCGGTCGTGAATGCCCTTGAACAATGGCCGCAGCGACCACGTCGTGACCAGCCTGCGCAGTAGCACCGCGGCAGCGACCACCACGGGAGTGATCCAGCCGAGCGCTGCCCATTCGCTGATCGGCAGCGCTACTCCGAGAAGGAGGAAGACCGGCAACAGGAATAGCCGTGCCACGGCGTCGTTGACCTTTTCCTCCTGTGCTTCCTCACGCGGGGGGATGACCTGACCGAAGACGGCCACGCCCACGAAGACGGCCAGGAGGGCATCGGTGCCGATGAGTTTGCCGGCCCCGAGCAGGAGTAGGGCCAGGGGCACGATGAACGCCAGGTAGGAGCTTTCCTCCATGAGGCCTTTGGCCTGCACGAGGACGAAGGCCTTGCCCAGCAGGTACCCTGCGATGAATCCGACGACGGCGGCGCCGAGCACTTCCCACAGCAGGACCTTCGTCAGCAGTTCGTGCCATGCCTGCTCCGGTTCGGTGATCAGCAGGACGGGTAGCATCACGAACAGGTAGGCCAGTCCGTCGTTGAGTCCGCTTTCGGCGGAGAGGTTGTGTCGGACCCGTTCGGGTACCTTCTGCTCGGCCTGGGACCCGGTGACGATGGGAGTGGTGACCACCGGATCGGTCGGGGTGATGATCGCCGCGAGCAGCAGCGCGACCAGGAACGGTACGCCCAGCCCCCACGACAGCACCCCGGTGGCGACGACGAGCATCAATGCCATGCCCAGGCCGATGATGACGGTGATCCACCGGGCGTTGTCCCGCCAGTAGCCGTGGGGAAGGCGTAGTGCCACTCCGGCCAGGCCGACCGCGAGGGTGATGCGGGCGGTCTGCTCGAGCAGTGTGCCGGTGGGTACCCCGAAGTCCTCCATCCGCAGCAGGCCCAGGGCGTGGGGTCCGATCAGCACCCCGAACACCAGGCACAGCAAGGGCCCGGGCAGGCTGGCACGCTGCAGCGCGGTGGAGAAGGCAGCGAACACGAGTAGGGCGCCGGCGAACAGGGCCAGCACCACGTTGATATCCATGCCGATCCTCGATTCTCCCTGCGGGCTCCGGCCCACACACGCGCACCGGTTCCGACTTCACCGGTTCCATGGGGTTCACCGTAGCTTTCCCGGGGAGGGCCTGCCATGAACAAATCGGCGGGCACGCAAGGAGGGCCCGTGCGGGTACCGCTTCGGCCGGCCAACGGGCGAGGAGGAACGGGAGCCCGCGTGAGACGTCGCCGTGGGCGCCGTACAGCTCGGCCGGCAAGCAGCTGGAACTGCCATCCGCTAGCGCCGGTTGTCACGCGGGCAGGACCGTGCCTGGTCGGAGATCCTTGGTGCCCAGATGTCACTGCTGGGGAGGGTGTCCCTGGTCGGACATGAAGGAGGTGAAGATTTCCTCTGGTGAATCTCCCGGGAGGGAGAACTGTTGTGTGAGATGTTCCGCGAGGTCATCCAGGGCCGCCTGCAGGATCAACCCGTTCAGCCGTAGCTCAGGGGTGGGCGCGTTTCGTGCGGTGCTGCTGAGCGTCATCGCATAGGGGACGGAGTGAGCCAGGGACATCCGGGGATCGGTCTCCCGGAAGTAGTAGGTAACCGCGTTCTGTGTCATGTCCACCCGCGCTGCGGTGATGCCAGCGGCGACCTCTTCCACGACGCGGCTTCCCGCTGAGGCGCCGAGCTCGTTCAGGCTGTCGGCGTATCGGTTGTCCTTCAGCAGGTGCAGCCGGATGGCCAGAGCGCGCCTGCGTGCCAGCGCGGGGTAGACCTGGCTGAACCAGGACAGCGCTGCGGTAAGGAGGGCGAAACCGGTCAGGGCCTGGATGGGGGAGAAGAGGCGGATCCAGGGTTGGATGGGAATGACATCGCCGTACCCGACAGTCGCCAGCGATACCAGCGAGATGTAAAGAGCCTCCGCGAAGGTGTTGTAGCGGTCCGGATCGAGACCGGGTGAATAGCTGAAGCCTTCCGGGATGTGGGGGTAATAGATGAGCGCCCACCCAAGAGCCTGCAGGAGAGCCCACATGATGATGACCGCGACCATGGCAGCTGGACCGGCAATGTGACCGAACCGGTGACCGGACGTTCTTGAGAGCCTCCACGCCCCGGCAACGATCCGGTGACTGAGCCAACCTCTCCCGCTGGGGTGAAGCAGGGTGTGGAAGATGTCATTGAGGCCCACGGCCGCCACCGCGATCCCAAGGATCGTCAGAAAAGCATCCATGGCAGCGTTCACCTTCCTTTCCAGCAGGGTGCGGGAACCTCCTCGGCGTGGTTGACCGGGACCGGAACGACAAGGCTACTGTGGATCGGCTCTGGTCTCCCACCGGTCCCGTCATCATCCATGGATCAGATGCCGAAGCCTGCCGCCGGGCGATGCCCTTCCACCTTCCTTCGACGGATGATCCCAGGGACAATTCCTAGCCATCTCCGCGGTGAGCGGCATCATCAGGAGGATTTCCGGTGTCGGAGAGTTGTCTGCGCTGGTATTCGCGCCGGCTGTAGGTGGCTTCCCGGATCGCAGTGTCGCTGTCGAAGTTGGATCCCAGGGCGCCGGCGAGGGTGCCGAGGGAAGCAGCCAGCCAGGAGAGGTGCCCGTAGTCGAGGAGGGTGACGGAGTGACCGAGTTCGGAGTGGAGGTAACTGGCGGCGATGACGGCCAGAGCCACAAGGAAGAGCGCGGCCCACAGCAGTACGTACATCATGGCCACACCGAGCCCCACCGTGATGAGGGTCGACACGTTGTCCCACAGCGCGCGGCGTGGCAGATCGGCGCTCCGGACCCGATTCCACAGACCATTGCGAACAATCAACCATCCGCTGAGCGCACTGATCACCACCAGGGTGATGACCGCCAGCCGCACCGGATGGAGGGCATCGGACATGTTCCAGATCGAGGCATAGAAGATACCGAAAGCACCTGTCGCTGCAGCCGCGGCCATGCACCCGGAAAGGGCTGATAGCAGGCGTCCGGGCCTGTTGTTGTGGACCATGCCGGCCAGTAGCCGTACCCTGTTGGCCGGTCCGGGCACGACGATGTACGAGGTGTCGGTGTCCTCCGGGGAGAGCACGCGGTAGGCGATCGTGCTTCCCAGTACCCGTGTGATCGTCGCCGGGGGCGGAAGATCCCCGCGACCGTGCATGGACACTATGAGGGCACTGATGAGCTTCAGGGTTCTGGCGCGGAGGCGCCAGGTGCCCAGAGTCGGCAGGGAGATCAGGATCGCTTGATCGGGTACGCTCACCTCGCACACCATCGGTTCGTCCTCGAAGGTGCGGGGCAGATCTGTCAGGTACACCACGTACTCCCACCGGTGCTCGTCGCGCAGCCGGCCCGCATAGTCCAGTAACGGTATGTCTCCGTCCACGGTCAGCGGCAGGGATGCGCGGCTGACCTCTGTTTCCCAGTGCACGCCAGGAGCAGCAGCATCTGCGAGATCCCGGGAGAGCTGTGCACCGAGCGAGGAAGCTACTTTCTCCGGCAGGCCTGGGTCTGCCATCAATCCCACTGTCAGCCTGTCCATACGCTGATCCGTCGTTCGTTGCGGGAGGAGCGCATCAGGTGCTGAGGGCGGTGATGGTGCCGAGGAGGACGGCGTAGAGGACGAGGCCGATGGTGAACCAGAGGAAGCTCGAGTTCCGGTTCGACGGCAGTTCTTCCTTGAAGACGTTCAGCAGGATGGATCCTCCCAGAGCGGCGGTGAGCAGGGCGACCACCAGGGTGCTGTTCGGCGCGAAGAGGGCATCCAGGGCCCATCCGGCGATCAGTGCGGCAGCGAGGACGATCCGGCCTGAGCGCTGGAACCGGTGTCCGTAGTGTTCCTCCAGTCCACGGTCGGTGAGGATGAAGTGCAGTCCCATGGCGACGGTGAACAGCAGGGCGAACAGAATGCCGGTCTGCAGTCGAAGGGCCATCGTGTAGGTGATCAGTACGTTGTAGACGACGAAGGACCCGAGGTGGAGCCAGTACGCGCCGTTGGAGGGCGCAGTCCTCGCACCGTCGCGCAGGCCCTGGCGGGAGGCCATGCGCTCCAACCCGTAGAACACGGTGAAACCGGCGAGGGCCACCACGAAGATCCCCAGGTCGAGGAGGGGAGTGACGGTGACCGTGTCCTCCAGCGCCTCACCGATCGCCTCGTTCCCTTCGGCGATGTCCGGAAGCAGGTGCAGGAAGACATACGCGACCGCGAGGCCGCCGGCGAAGGAGCCCGTGTAGCGCTCTGGTACCAGAGGCAGCTTCCGGATCCTCGGGGCCAGCAGATGCAGGACCGAGAGCACCACGGCCAGCGCGAGGGCGCCCAGCAGGCTCTGCCCGGTTGTCATCTCCATGTTCACGGCGTCACCGGCTTCCACGTCATGTCCACGACCGTACGTGATCGAGGAGTGCCGCGACGTCCTGGGAGAGGTAGGAGGTGGACTTGCGCTAACTCGGGGCACGCTCATCCGAGGGCTGACTGCTCCATCCTGTTTTCTGCCGTCTCCTCCGACCAGAGGTGGTGATCGTCCGCTCGGGTAGCAGCAGGACATGCGTCAACACCGCGCGGGTTCGAGTTCTGTGGACCGCTGGAGGTGCGGAGCAGCTAACGTGGTCCGGAACTGAGGAGGACTCCTGCGGAAAGGTGAGGCACATGACGAAAGCCGGCCAGATCGAGTCGGATGACGACGCGCCCTCGGGGCAGGACACAACGGACATCCGAGGAACACCTCGTACAACACGCGGTGGGCGTTCCTCCGGTGGGATATGTGCGAGCCTGCTGCTCGGGGCCGCTGCTGGTGCTGCCGGGGTGTGGGTGATGGACCGGGTCGGCTGGGTCATGTACGACAACGAGGAATTCTCAGCACTTCAGCGCGAACACCGTGCCCGCCCGGGAAACCTCGACGTGGCTCATGCCGCAGCGGATAAGGCAGCCGCGCTCGTCGGGCGCCGGCTGCCGGCTCAGCCGAACATCGCCGGGATGGTGGTGCACTACGCCTTGGGCGTCCTGCCCGGCGCCGCCTACGGCGTGCTTCGACGCAGGGCCCCGGCAGTGCGGGCCGGCAGCGGAGCAGCCTACGGTCTGGCACTGTTCGCGATCATGGACGAGACGGCCGCGCCCTTGCTCGGCATCGCAGCAGGCCCGAGCCGGTATCCATGGCAGGCCCACGCACGCGGCGCAGTCGCTCACCTGGTCCTCGGGGTGACCACCGAAGCAGTGCTCCGGATGACCACACGGACCGGGCGTGCATCCCGCCCATGACCTCGTTCCGGCGAGGAGCCAGAGTGATCCCGGTCATGGCATCGGAGGCCCGTGCCGTGGATACCGCCGCAGAAACCATCATCGGTAAGGACGACGTATGGACATCGACAACAGGACCGGGGTGATCACCGGTGCCGGTAGCGGCATCGGACGATCCCTCGCCATGAAGTTCGGGGAACACGGCGGTAGCTTGCTGCTGGTGGGCCGGCGCCGCAGCCCCTTGGAGGAAACGGCGCAGATGGTGCGTTCTCTCGGCGGGCAGGCAGAGGTGCTGGCTGCTGATATCACCGGACCAGGAGCCGCCAGGAGGGTCGCCGACGCCGCCCGACGGCGCGGCCCGGTGGACCTCCTGGTGAACAACGCAGGGAACGTACGAGCAGGGCGCCTGGAAGATCTGCCGGAAGAGGATGTGCTGGCCATGATCGCCCTCAACCTCACCGCGCCGATCCTGCTCACACGGGCACTACTACCCTCCCTCAAGGAGGCAGCTTCTCCGCGGGGGAGTATCCTGCTCGCCGTCTCCAGTGGCATCGCCCTCACCGGTCTGCCCTTCTACACGGTGTACGCGGCAACGAAATCCGGTATAGCCCACTTCGGCGAGGCCCTCAGGCGGGAACTGCATGGCACGGGCGTCCATGTGGCCACGGCTTACCCCGGTGCCACGGACACGGACATGATGACCAGTTCCACCGCCGGTGAGGATCTCGGCTTCGGACGCAGACCGGTCGAGGACGTCGTCGACGAGATCTTGGCAGGGTTGGGTGCCGGCCACCACGAGATCAACACGGCGGCAGCCACCCGGCGCACGATGCAGGACCTGAACCGGAGTGACCCGCTGGCCGTAGACGCCATGCTGGCACCGCGCCTCGATGCCCTCGAGGATGCTGTACGCACCCACCGCAGTATCTGATCCCCGCATGACGGCTTGCGCCGAACGACGAGTATCCGCTACTTCCTGTCCGGAACATGACCTTCTCCCTGGTATCCGGGCGCTCACCGCCTGGCTGCGTCGGAGGGCACTTCCTCGAGGATGAGCAGGGCCGTTGCGATCAGCTGTGGCCGGATCAGGTGCCAGTCCAGGCTGTTGCCCTTCATCACCTTCGATGCCACGGCGAAGCCCAGGGCGGCCGAACCAGACGTTGCGGACGACCGCGGCGAACCCGGCGAGTAGCTCCACGCGGTCGCCCACCGCAGGCGCTGCAAGAGCATTGTCCTGAGATCCTCGGGCGGCAGACCGATCGCCAGGATCTCGCGGTGGACGCTTGAACGACGTCACGTCGATGAGGACGGTGCACGTGTGGGCACGGCGGTATGCCTCCCGGCAGATTCGCCGCGAGCTGTCGGTCGGTTGCCTGTCATGGGGTGGATGCATCAGCGGGGGACGATGCGGAACAGGAACCGGGTTCTCACCATGACCCACAACAGGATGAGGATCACCGCGTAGGCGACCGTGTTCAACCAGACATCCCCCTGGCGGAGAGCGGGGATGTTGGTGGCGGCGAGGATCAGGAAGACGTGGAGGATGAACACGTACAGGGTCGCCTGCCCCAGGGGTATCAGGAACCATCCCAGTATCCGTTCGAGGGGTTTCCAGTAGGCGGTGAGCAGGGCATACCCGGCGATCACCACCAGCAGTACGTTCAGCAGCCGTCCGGGTCCCAGGTAGGTCCGTGCAAAGAAGCTGTCGTAGACGGCACGGAAGGTCTGCTCGGGCAGCAACGCCAGCCGGACGTCGTAGGCATTGGTGAAGTACGTGCTGGTCGCGGAGAACACGGCGAGGGCGACGGCGAGGAGTACGCACGCCCATAGCAGGAGCCTCCGGCGCCGGTGGGAGAACCAGGCCACGATGTGGCGGCGGTAGTAGCCGGCGGTGATGCCCAGGACGAACAGCACCTGCCAGACCAGCAGGGGAAAGGAATCCTCGAACTGCGACGGCAGAAGCCTGATCTCTGTGGTGAAGCCGACTGTGTAGAGCCCGAGACTCGCTGCGAGGACCAGCCACACGAGGCCGCGACTGAGCGCGAGCAGCACGAGGGGGCTGATGGCGAGCAGGATCACGTACAGGCCCATGACGTTGAACTGCCAGGGCCCGATCTGCAGCAGGAACAGATCCGGGATGAGGTGTGCGGGGACGGGGAACCGGAACAGTCCATCCATGCCGGCGTAGAGGTCATAGACCGTTCCGGCGCCTCCGGTGCCGGCCGCTCCCGTGCCCTGGTCCGTGAACGTCGTCACGGCCGTGGCGTCGAGGAAGGGCAGTCGGCTCAGTGCCAGGACGAGGAGAACCACGACCAGGGCGGTGACGTAGAGCTTCCATGCCCGTTTGCTCGTACGGTCCACGACGTCGCCCAGCTGGTCCTTGATCCTGGGCCCGTAGACCAGGCCGAGGACGGCGCCCGAGAGCAGCACGAAGAGCTCGGCTCCGGAGACGACCCCGAGGGTCTCCTGGGTGAGGAGCTGGAACAGCGAGGTGAGGCCGACGTGGTTGACGACGACGAAGACGATGGCCATCCCGCGCAGCATGTCGATGCGCGTGTCCCGGGATTCTGTACCGGCATACGCCCAGCGCCGGACGGGACGCCAGCGCGGCAGCAGGCACAGGACCAGGGCCGCGGCCACGGCGGTGCCGGCCACGGTCCAGGCAACCGGCGCATGCAGCGTCGTGCCTGTGGCCGGTGGCGCCACGCCCTCCAGGACGGCTGGGGCGACGACAGGTCCGGTCACCGCTCCGCTCTCGGCCACCTGCCGGGCGAACGCGCCTGCCAGATCCGGTTCGGCGGTGACCCGCCACTCCACGCCGACCGTCCCTTCCTGGCGTTGTTCGACGGTCTCGTTCCACACGACGGCACCGATCAGTCCATAGCCGTCACCCGGCGCGGCCAGCACCTGTTCCCACCATGTGCTCTTGATCTCGCGTTCCGAGGATCCGCCGCGGACGTCCGAGCTGTAGAAAGCCGCGGTCTCCACCATCAGCCGGCGGCCGTGCCCGGCAGCGTATGCGGCGTAGAAGTTGTCGTCCGTCGCGGGACCGGTCGATGTCGCGGGCCCGAGCAGGGCCTCGAACTCGCCGGGCTCGGGAACCGCGTTCCGCACGGAGGTCTCGCCGGTCTCGTCGTGGTAGGCCGACAGGCCCACCCAGTCCACGACCTCGTCGCCGGGATAATAGGGTGCGTAGGCATCGTCATCGAGATCCCACACCCCGTTCCCATCCGTATCGAGCGACCCGAGTGCCCCGCCTGCGGGTCCTGTCCCGGACGGCTCACGGAAGGGGTAGTCCTCGGCAGCGGCGGGAGACCACACCATCACCGGGTCCTCGAGTTCCTCGTCCATCGCCGCTGCAAGAACCCGGAATGCGTCCCGGTATGCCTCGGGCTGTTGCCCCCACGGCACCCACGGAACGTTCATCTGCGGGGCGAAACGAACGAACACCCTGCCCTGGTAGCCTTCCGCGACATCGGCGATCTGCGCGGCCAATGCCGAGGCGTAGGGATCGTCGACGTCGTCCAGTGCGACGTCGGGGCGGACCGTGAGGAGGGCATGAGCGCCCTGGTCGGAGATCTGGCCGAAGTAGGCGCGCAGGTAGCCCTGCTCCTGGTCGCTCATGGGCAGCGGCACCGTCCGTCCATAGATCGCTGCCGGCGCTCCCAGGCGCCGCGCGTGGGCGGCGGATGAATCGGTGGCCCAGTCCAGCAGGGCCCCAAGGTACGGGCCTTCCAGGGGTTCCTGCCCCACCCCGACCCTGCCGCCGGCGCTCGCAGGCGCCGCCGCGACCGTCAGCAGTGCCAGCAGCAACGCCATGCATACCGTGAGCACCCGTCCGTGCCCGGACCCCTGACCGGTCATCCGTTCGTCCCTCGCGATCGTCCGAGACAGGCCGTCCTGTCCTGAGTGGTACTTCTGCCCCTGGGGGTTCGGAGGGCTAGGCGGCGACCGCTCGGCGAGGGGCACCGTGCGCCTGATGTGCCCCCGGATGCCCTGGGCAGGTCACACGACCAATGGCGAGTACCTTCATCCTGCGGGCACCACGACGCCGGAATCCCAGCAGCGCACACGCGACACTGCGTATCATCCGCCTGTCCTGCCTGATTGCCGCTCACCGTGTTCTCCTGGGACGTGGGGAGTGCGGGCACCAGGAACCAGGTTCCAGAAGCACCACTGGTGCCAGCACCGCAGACCAGGTCTTACGCCTCTATGCGTTCCAGCCATCGGGGCATAGCCGGATGCCCCATCGAAACAGTGAGCAGACCGGTCTGTCTAGCGCGGATCTGCATACGTCATCGCCTCGAGGAGCGCTCAGGAGCACGACGGCCGCCACACCTCCCAGGACCGCCGGGGGCAGGATTGTCACTGCTGGTCGGTCCTCATGGAGGGAGCTGTCGTTGCGGGTGTCGTCGCGTTGCCTACGATGGACGGATGAGTAATCCGTGGAAGGGCGCCGGCGAACTGGCGCTCGTCGTCGATCCGGTGTCGGGCTGTGCGGCTGCCGAGCTCGAGCGCGGGATCGCGCTGCTGCGCGACGTCGCGGCAGGTCTCCGGCCGCCGACGCTCCGCCTCTACAGGCCGAGCCCGACCGTCGCCTTCGGACAGCGTGACGCCCGGCTTCCGGGCTACGATGCGGCGAGCGCAGCCTCGGTCCGGCATGGCTTCGTGCCGCTCGTGAGGCGGGCCGGCGGGCGTGCGGCCGCCTACCATCGGGGCTGCCTGGTCGTCGACCACGTAGAACCCGCGCACGACGCCGTGGCCGGCACGCGTGCCCGCTTCGCCGCCTTCGGGGACTTCTTCGCCGGCGTGCTCGCCGACGTCGGACTCGACGCGCGCGTGGGCGAGGTGCCGGGCGAGTACTGCCCGGGCGAGTTCAGCGTGCACGGACGGCAGGGCGGCGTTCCTGCCCTCAAGCTCGTGGGCACGGCCCAGCGGGTGGTCGCCGGCGCGTGGCTGTTCTCCTCGGTGATCGTCGTCGAGGACTCGGCGCCGCTCCGCGCGGTCCTCACCGACGTCTACGCAGCCCTGGAGCTCCCGTGGCGGCCCGCCACAGCCGGCGCGGCCGAAGACCTCGCCGCCGGTGTGACGGTGGACGACGTCGAGGATTCGCTGCTGGCCGCGTACGCCGCGGCGGTCCGTCTCGAGGGCTCTTCCCCTGCGCCCTCGGCGTCCCGCGTGTCCTGAACGGAGGGCGGAACGCCGGGTACACGGGTGTCAGTGCCCGCGCGCGATCCATTCCTCGAGGTGCGGTGCCTCGTCGCCGATCGTCGTGCTGTCTCCGTGGCCGGTGCGCGCGATCGTGTCCGCCGGCAGGGTGAGCAGCCTGGTGCGGATGGACTCGATGATTGTCGGGAAGTCGCTGTAGGAACGTCCCGTGGCGCCCGGTCCGCCCTGGAAGAGAGTGTCGCCCGTGAAGACGGTGCCGGCCTCCTCGAGGTAGTAGCAGACGGAGCCGGGGGAGTGGCCGGGCGTGTGCAGCGCCGTGAGGGTCACGCCGGCTACCTCGATCGTGTCGCCGTCGGCGATGGACTGGTCGGGGCTCAGCTCGGGGAACACCATGTTCCAGAGCTCCCGGTCGCCGTCGTGGAGGTAGATCGGCGCATGCACGGCGTCGAAGAGGTCCCCGACAGCGCGGATGTGGTCGTCGTGCGCGTGTGTCAGGAGGATAGCCCGGACGACGCGCCCGTTGATCTGGTCGACGATCGCAGCGGCATCGTGCGGCGCGTCGATCACCACGCATTCCTCGTCGTCGCCCACGATCCACACGTTGTTGTCGACGTCCCAGGTGCCGCCGTCGAGCGAGAAGGTGCCCGAGGTGACGAGATGCTCGACCCTCGCTGCCATCAGAGCTCCACCACCGATCGGAGCACGGTGCCGCCGTGCATCTTCTCGAAGGCCTCCTCGACCTGGTCCAGGCGGATGCGCTCGGTGACGAACGCGTCGAGGTCGAGGTTGCCCTGCAGGTAGTGGCTGACGAGCATCGGGAAATCCCGGCTGGGCAGGCAGTCCCCGTACCAGGAGGACTTGAGCGATCCGCCGCGTCCGAAGACGTCGAGCAGCGGAAGCTCGATGGTCATCTCGGGCGTGGGGACTCCGACGAGCACCACGGTCCCGGCGAGGTCGCGGGCGTAGAACGCCTGCTGGTAGGTCTCGGGGCGCCCGACGGCGTCGATCACGACGTCCGCCCCGTTCCCGCCGGTGAGGGCGCGGATGGCTTCCACCGGGTCCTCGGTCTTGGAGTTCAGCACATGCGTGGCCCCGAGGCCCTTCGCGAGTTCGAGCTTCCGGTCGTCGATGTCGACGGCGATGATCGTGGTGGCTCCCGCGAGCTTCGACCCGGCGACGGCGGCGATGCCGACGCCACCGCACCCGATGACGGCGACGGAGTCGCCGCGGGAGACGTTGCCCGTGTTGATGGCGGCGCCGATCCCGGCCATGACGCCGCATCCGAGCAGCCCGACCGCGGCGGCATCCGCTGCGGGATCCACCTTGGTGCACTGGCCCGCGGCCACGAGGGTCTTCTCGGCGAAGGCGCCGATGCCGAGCGCGGGGGACAGGACGGTGCCGTCCTCGAGCGTCATCTTCTGCGTGGCGTTGTGCGTGTTGAAGCAGTACTGGGGCTCACCCCGGCGGCATGCCCTGCATTCGCCGCAGACCGCGCGCCAGTTCAGGATGACGCGGTCACCGGGGGCCACGGTCGTGACGCCGTCGCCGACGGCGCTCACGACGCCGGTGGCCTCGTGGCCCAGCAGGAACGGGAACTCGTCGTTGATACCGCCCTGCTTGTAGTGCAGATCGGTGTGGCAGACGCCGCAGGTGAGGATGTCGACCAGTGCCTCGCCGGGCCCCGGGTCCGGAACCAGGATGGTCTCGATGGTGGCGGGGGCGTCCTTCGCCCGCACCACGACGCCCTGAACTTTGTGCACCATGTCTTCGTTGTCCTTCCGCTGGGAGCGGTGGCCCGGAGAACGGAGCCACCGCTCCCAGCATATGGGGGACGGACGCGGTGCGCGGAGGCCGCCTGCGCTAGACGGCGACCCTGGCCCTGACCTCTGCCACGGACGGGTTCGTGGCGGTGCTGCCGTCGGGGAAGATCACGGTGGGCACCGTCTGGTTGCCCCCGTTGAGGGACGCCACGAGCTCGGCGGTGCCCTCGACCTCTTCGATGTTGACCTCGTTGTAGCCGATGCCCTGTGCGTCCAGCTGGGACTTCAGGCGACGGCAGTACCCGCACCACGAGGTGGAGAACATGGTGATGGATCCTGCTTCTGGCGTGTAGTCCACGGTGCTCCTCTTGCTGGGTGCGGTGGTACCGCACTCTGGTGTCGATGCGCGGGCAGTTCTCTCCCGCACCGGTGTCAACGCTGTACCCTCCCGGCCCATTCCTCCCGCCGGTCCCGCCCCGCAGCGGCGAGCTTGTTGGTCGGCCTCCCGGCCACCCGATACGATCAGGAGGGCGGTCCCGGCTCCGGTCGGATCCCGTCGCGCCCCCTGCGGGCACCCATTTCCCAGCCTCAAGGAGACCATCCGTGTCAGCGCCCCAGCCCATGAAACTTCTCGTCGACGGCGAAGAGAAGCAGGCGACCACGGGTATCACCGGCACGGAGCTGTTCGGCGAGCGGCGCGACGTCGTCGTCATGCGCGTGGACGGCGATCTGAAGGACCTGGACCAGGAACTGCCCGACGGCGCTTCCGTGGAGGGCGTCACGCTCGAGGACCCGGCAGGGCTCGAGGTGCTGCGGCACTCCGCTGCGCACGTCATGGCCCAGGCCGTCCAGCAGTTGCGCCCCGGGGCGAAGCTCGGCATCGGCCCGTACATCACCGACGGTTTCTACTTCGACTTCGACGTCGAGGAGCCGTTCACGCCCGACGAGCTCAAGCAGCTCGAGAAGATGATGCTCAGGATCGTCAACGCCAACCAGCGCTTCGTGCGCCGGGTGGTGTCCGAGGACGAGGCCCGCGAGGCCATGAAGGACGAGCCGTACAAGCTCGAACTGCTCGGCCTGAAGGGCGGGGCGACGGAGGAGGACGGCGCGTCCGTGGAGGTGGGGGCCGGCGAGCTGAGCATCTACGACAACGTGGACCGCAAGTCCGGCGACGTCGTGTGGCAGGACCTCTGCCGAGGCCCGCACCTGCCGAACACCAAGCTCATCTCCAACGCCTACGCCCTGACGCGGTCGGCGGCCGCCTACTGGCGCGGCAGCGAGAAGAACAAGCAGCTGCAGCGCATCTACGGGACGGCGTGGCCCACGAAGGACGCACTGAAGGCCTACCAGGAGCGCCTGGCGGAGGCCGAGCGCCGCGACCACCGGCGCCTCGGCACGGAACTGGATCTCTTCTCGTTCCCGGACGAGCTGGGCTCGGGCCTGCCGGTGTTCCACCCCAAGGGCGGAATCATCCGCAAGGCGATGGAGGACTATTCGCGCCAGCGCCACACGGACGCCGGGTACGAGTTCGTCTACACGCCGCACATCACCAAGGGTCACCTGTACGAAGTCTCCGGCCACCTCGACTGGTACCGGGACGGCATGTTCCCGGCCATGCACGTGGACGAGGAGCTCAACGAGGACGGCACGGTGCGCAAGCCCGGCCAGGACTACTACCTCAAGCCCATGAACTGCCCGATGCACAACCTGATCTTCAGGTCCCGCGGACGGTCCTACCGCGAACTGCCGCTGCGCCTGTTCGAGTTCGGCTCTGTCTACCGGTACGAGAAGTCCGGCGTCATCCACGGTCTGACGCGCGTGCGCGGCATGACACAGGACGACGCCCACATCTACTGCACCCGCGACCAGATGAAGGACGAGCTCACCGAGACACTGAACTTCGTGCTCGGGCTGCTCAAGGACTACGGTCTCGAGGACTTCTACCTGGAGCTGTCCACCCGGAACCCGGAGAAGTCCGTCGGCTCGGACGAGATCTGGGAGGAGGCCACCCGCACCCTCGCCGAGGTCGCCGAGGCCTCCGGGCTGGAGCTCGTGCCCGATCCCGGGGGAGCGGCGTTCTACGGTCCGAAGATCTCCGTGCAGGCCCGCGACGCGATCGGCCGCACCTGGCAGATGTCCACGATCCAGCTGGACTTCAACCTGCCCGAGCGCTTCGAGCTCGAGTACCAGGCGGCGGACGGCTCGCGCCAGCGTCCGGTCATGATCCACCGCGCACTGTTCGGGTCGATCGAGCGCTTCATGGGCGTGCTGACCGAACACTACGCGGGAGCGTTCCCGGCGTGGCTGGCACCCGTGCAGGTCCTGGCCATCCCGGTCGCCGAAGCGTTCAACGACTACCTGTTCGACGTCGTCGACAAGCTGAAGGCCGAAGGCATCCGCGCGCAGGTCGACGCCGGCTCGGACCGCTTCCCGAAGAAGATCCGGACGGCGAGCAAGGAGAAGGTGCCGTTCGTGCTCATAGCCGGCGGCGAGGACCAGGAGGCGGACGCCGTCTCCTTCAGGTTCCGCGACGGCAGCCAGGACAACCAGGTGCCCGTGGACGAGGCCGTCCGCCGGATCGTGGAGGCGGTACGCAGCCGGGAGGCCACGGTCTGATGGAGGACGCGGACAATCGGGGGATGCCCGCGTCCTACCCGGGCGACCCGGCGGTCACGGACGGTTTCGAGCTGGCGGGCGTGCCGGACGCCTTCCAGCGGCTGTGGACGCCGCACCGCCTCGCCTACATCAAGGGAGGGCAGGAGCAGGTCACGTCGGAGAAGACATGCCCGTTCTGCCGGGCCCCCCATCTGAGCGACGAGGAATCGCTCATCGTGCATCGGGGCACGCATGCCTTCGTGCTGCTGAACCTGTTCCCCTACAACGCGGGACACCTCCTGGTCTGCCCTTACCGGCACGTACCCGACTACACGGACGTCGACGAGGCGGAGACCGCGGAGATCGCCGCGCTCACCCAGACCGCCATGCGCGTGCTGCGCCGGGTCTCCAACCCGTCCGGTTTCAACCTCGGCATGAACCAGGGGGTCACCGGAGGGGCGGGCATCGCCGCCCACCTGCACCAGCACGTGGTGCCCCGGTGGGGCGGTGACGGAAACTTCCTCCCGATCATCGCGCAGACCAAGGCCATCACCCAGACGCTCGGCGAGGTCCGCGCTCAGGTCGCCGCCGCGTGGCCGTCCGAGGGCGGCACTCCAGGAGCGGGCGCCTGATGCTCAACAGGTACGCGCGGGGCTTCTTCACCAGGCTCTTCACGCCGTTGGCCCGCCTGCTGCTCAGATGGGGCGTCACCCCCGACGCCGTCACCATAGCGGGAACCGTCGGCGTGGCCGGCGGTGCACTGGTCTTCTATCCGCTCGGCCAGCTCTTCTGGGGCACGGTCTTCATCACCCTCTTCGTGTTCTCCGACGTCGTGGACGGGATCATGGCGCGCATGAAGGGCCACAGCGGGCTCTGGGGGAGTTTCCTCGACTCGACCCTCGACCGGATCGCGGACGGCGCCCTCTTCGCCGGCGTCGCCATCTGGTTCTTCACCGGTGGGCAGAACGCAGGCATCGCGGTGGCCGCCCTCGCGTGCCTCGTCCTCGGGATGCTCGTCTCCTATGCGCGGGCGAAGGCCGAATCGCTGGGCTTCACGGCGAACGTCGGGGTTGCCGAGCGTGCGGAGCGGCTCGTCTCCGTACTGGTGGTGACAGGCCTGACCGGACTGGGCCTGCCGGAGCCCTTCCTGCTGATGGTCCTCGTTCTCCTCGCGGTGGCGAGTCTCGTCACGGTGTACCAGCGGGTCCGGACGGTCCGCCGCCAGTCGCTCGCGGATCGACAAGCTCCCTGAGGCGGCCTTCTCCGCGCCCGCGGCCGATGCTAGCCTGCACCCATGAAACCCACAGCGGTGACCGTCGGCGTTCCCGTGCGTGATCTCGACGTGGCCGTGGCCTGGTACCGGCGCGCGTTCGATCTGGGCGAACCGGACCTGCGGCCGATGGACGGCCTCGCAGAGTTCGACCTCGGGTCCTTCTGGCTCCAGCTAGCCGTGTCTCCGGAGCAGGCGGGTGGCGAGGGCATATCGCTCAATATCAGCGTCGAGAGCGCGTCAGCCGAGCAGCAGAGATTTGCCGGACTCGGGCTGGACGTCACGGATGTGGAGCGTTTCGAGGGAGCCGTCGAGTTCTTCCAGCTCTCGGATCCTGACGGGAACACGATCGGGTTCGTCACCGAACTGGAGTGAGCCGGAGGCCGCGTCAGTGCGGGGGCGGTGTCGAGGGGCGGGTGTCGAAGCGGCCGTGGGACCGGGCGCCGGTCTTCCCATCGCCGTCATCCAGCACACTGCGGGCGAGGGAGCGCCCGTCTTCGCCCCGGGCACCCCCGGGTTCGAACTCCACCCCGACGTCGAGAGCCGGCGGACCGAGGCATGGAAGAACGTCGTGAAGCAGTACGGCTCGGTCTACGCCGGTACCGACCTGACAGGATGGCTGCGTGAGCACGACGTCGGGACCGTGACCCTCGTGGGCTACATGACCAACAACTGCATCCTCGGCTCGGCCGTCGAGGCGGAAGCCCTCGGCTTCACCACGGAGGTCCTCTCCGATGCCACGGGTGCGATCAACATCGCGAACGACGCCGGTTTCGCGGATGCCAGGACCGTGCACACGACCCTGCTCGCACTGCTGAACTCCAACTGGGCCTCCGTGGGCACCACCGGCGCCTGGGCGGCAGCCGTGAGCGCGCAGCAGGCACTGCCTGGAAGCGACCTGGGCACCTCGGCCGCAGCGGGAACGGCTCGAACCACCCTGTCGTGATTCTCCCCCGTGGTAGCAAACCAGTGCCGGGCCCTGTTCCGCGGGCATCACAGCTAGACGTGCGAGCGTGGTGAGCCGGCGCGTCCGCGGATGGATCGTCGTCCGGCTCCTGCCATTTCCCGACGAGCGGCGGCGATCCAACCGTACCCGGCTTCAGCTCAGGGTTTGATCGCGTGAGGTTCGAGGATCTTCCCGCGCAGGGACGCGACATCCTGTCGGGGCGAGCTCCCGAACTGGCGGCGATATTCACGGCTGAACTGGGAGGGACTTTCGTATCCGACAGCGTAGGCAGCGGCAGCGATATCTCCGGGGCGAGCAAGGAGCTGAAGCCGAGCCTCCTGAAGGCGGATGTGTTTCTGGTACTGAATCGGACTCATCGAGGTGACAGCCTGGAACGCCTTGTGGAAGGCCGATGGGCTCATGTGCGCCAATCGAGCCAGGTCCTCCACTCGAAATGATTCTGCATACCGGCCTCGTATGGACCTCACGACCTGACGTACGCGGCTGAGGCTACTGTCAGCCAGACCTAACTGCCGCACTGTTGCTCCCTGCTCGTCAGACATGATCAGCCACAGGATCTCCCGCTCGATCATCGGAGCCAGGACGGGGATATCCCTCGGAGAATCGAGCAGCCGCAGCATGCGGATCACCGCATCGAGCAGCCTCTGGGATGCCCGCCCGACCGCGATAGCCGGAGGAGCTTGCCCTCGTGCAGACCGCTGAAAATCTAAAGCAGAGGGATTCAACATCAGTTCGGCCACAACCTCGGGTCGCAACTCCAGACCGAACCCAAGGGCTGGCTTCTCAGGGGTCGCATCTGCGAACTCCCCTGACACGGGAAGATCCATTGATGCGACCAGATACTGACCTGGCCCGAAATTGTGGACCGTGTCGCCCACAGAGAGACGCTTGGTGCCCTGAGCAACCACAGCAAGGATCGACGTTGTCTCCGACTCCTCCTGCTTGCCTCCTTTCTCCATCCTGCTGACGAGCACGCCGGGGATTGCGGTAGGCGTAACCCCTGTTCCCGCATGCTTCTCAATCAACGCCCGAAACTCCTGCATCAACATTTCTCAATCTAAACAGTGATGTTCTCGCGAGAGTACTGAATGGCGATTGCGGTAGCAGGATCGGGCAAGAAGACGGTGGTTTTCCCCTAACTCGATGACTTGCCATTACGCGACGCTAGAAACATGAATGAGCAAATATCAGAACAGCGAGTGGTAGTTGTTACCGGTGCGAGTGCTGGAATCGGGCGGAGCGCCGCCATCGAGATCGCCGCACGTGGGTGCGGGGTAATTGCCACGTACCGGTCGCACCCCGACGGCGCGCAGGACACAGCGTCCGCCATCCGGGACATTGGGGGCCGAGCAGTTGCACTATCTCTGGACGTTGGGCGGAGCGAGACGTTCTCGGCTTTCAAAAGCGAGCTGAGCAGGGTCCTGCTCGAGGAATGGAACACCGACACCCTTCATGGCTTGGTGAACAATGCAGGGTTCGGCGGCGGCCTCGCGTTCGAGGACATGACAGAAGAAGCCTTCGACCAGTACTACCAGGTCCTCTTACGTGGACCGTACTTCCTGACCCAAACCCTCCTGCCGCTCATTCACGACGGCGGCGCGATCGTCAACACCTCAAGCAGCTCCGTCCGTCCTGGTGACACGGAGCCGGGGTATTCCGGGTACGCGGCTATGAAGGGCGCGCTCGTTGTCTCATCCCGCTACCTCGCGAAAGAACTGAGTCCTCGAGGTATCCGCGTCAACACCATTGCCCCAGGACCGACACGGACCCGCATCGGCGACGATGCGTTCGAGAAGTACCCAGACATCATCACCGGGCTTGCTGCCAGGACTGCACTGGGTCGTCTGGGCGAGCCGGAGGACATCGGCAGGGTCATTGCATTCCTCGTCTCGGATGATTCCGGATGGATCACAGGGGAGGACCTTCACGTCGCAGGAGGGTACGCGCTATGAGGAAGAGATCCGGCACGGTGGTACTGACCGGCGCCACCAGCGGAATCGGGGAAGCCTCAGCTCGTAGCCTGGCTTCTATCACAGAGGTGCTGATCGTTCCGGGTCCCGAGCCGGAGGCAGCGGTTGCACCAGTCACCCGACACATCCGAGCAGCGGGCTCCACCCGCCTGTCCGACGTCGCCCCTGCGCGGTTCACCCGACGACTCGTTCCATGGCTCGCACGAGGCGCGCGGATCGTCAACGTTGGTTCCACCGCGCATCACGTGGAGCACCTTCACTTCGATGACCGTGACCTCAAGCACGGTTACTGCCCGATCGCGGCCTATGCGCGAGCAAAACCTGCGATGGTCACATGGTCATCCCTGCTTGCGGAAGGACTACGGCCAGCGCGCGTCCGTGTGGTCGCACTGTGCCCCGGACTGGACGACACCCCTTTGAGTGCACCCAGGGTGGAACGGATAGGTGGCCCTCCCACTCACGGAGCCCGGCGTGTCATGCACGCCGCCGAAGCCGACGTGCCGTCCGGCTCCTATCTCGAGAACGATCAGGTCGTGATGCCAAGCCCGAAGGTCGCAGCTCCCGGTCACCGCGCACAACCCACGTCGCACTACTGGGAGCCTCTGCTGCCCCTCACCTCCCTGAAGGAGCAAGTATGAACGCGTACGCCGGCGCAACAGATTCCCTGAACGGCAGGGTCGCCGTCGTCTTCGGCGCTACCGGATGGATAGGGCGCGCAATCTGCCATGAACTGCTGCGAGACGGTGCGAGCATCGTCATCGTCGGGCGCGACCCCCTGCGTCTTGGCGCTCTCGAGCGCGAGCTCGCAGGCGGAGACCGAGTCCTCCCCACCGTCGCGGACGTCACCTCCCAACTCGAAGTCAACGACGCCCACGCTGCCGCGTTCACGCGCTATGGACATGTCGATCTCCTTGTCGTCGCCTCTGGAGTCATCACGGGGTCCGCTTTCGGGGAGGGGATCCCGGCGGATTGGGGCGAGATGATCGATGCGAACCTCCGCGGTCTGCTTCATGCGTGCCAGACCTTCGCCGATCCGTTGATGCAGGTCGCGCAGAGCGGATCACCGGCTGACATCATGCTGATAGGGGCGGTCAGCACCGACGTGAGGGAACCACGATTTGCTGTCTTCAATGCACTCTCAGCAGCAATCAAGCAACTTGCCCGTGCGCTTCGCCACGAATACGGACCCAACGGCATGCGGGTCCACATCATCGAACCGAGTTTCACGGCAGAACGTACCCGCCGTCAGCCGAACGAACCGCTGACCGGGGATGAGTCACAGCACGCCCGCGTCACCGCCGACGTGCAGCCGGAAGCAATCGCCGCCGTTGTAGCACTGGCCGCTGCTCTTCCTCGGACCGTGAACCTCGCCGAGGTACTCCTGCTACCCACAGCAACACCGTGACGGATCCACGTCGGGGTGTAGGCATCATGAATTCTTCCGTGAAGCCCCGCGGCCACCTGATCTCTCGCGTCCTGGCTACGCCCGAAGCCGTGCGCGGAACTCTCATCCTCATCGCAGGAACCGTTACCGCACTGCTATGGGCGAACCTGCCCGGTCATACCTATGACGCCTTCTGGCACCTTCCTCTCGGCTTCGACGTGGGCGGTTTCAGATTCGAGCTCGACCTGAAGCACTGGGTCAATGACCTACTCATGGCGACCTTCTTCGCGCATGTCACTCTCGAAGTCCGTCGAGAACTGGAGCTCGGGGAGCTCCGCGACTGGCGGACGGCAAGTATCCCGGTAATTGCCGCCGTCACCGGACTGATCATCCCCGCACTGATCTACATCGGCACGACGTGGAACACGGGAGCAGTCGGCGGCTGGGGAATAGTGGTGTCCACCGACACAGCTTTCGTGCTCGGTCTACTCGCCCTCGTCGGACAGGCCATGCCGCCTCAACTTCGAGTCTTTCTCGTCACCCTGGTCGTCGCGGATGATGTGGGTGCACTCGCTGTTGTTGCCTTCGCCTACACCGACGATTTCGATCCCTTGCCGCTGCTCATCGCAGCAGCGGGTCTGGCGATGATCGGCCTAATGCGTTTCTTCGGCGTATGGCGCGGTGCGCTCTACCTGCTGCCGTCAGCCATTGTCTGGGTAGGTTTCTTTCTCTCCGGCGTGCACGCCACTCTGGCCGGCGTTGCGATCGCACTACTGCTGCCGATCTTCCGCACACGGGCGGAAGACCTCCGCACCGCCCAGGATCACGTGCGTGCTTTCCAGATGTCCCCCACAGCAGGGTACGCACGAACAGCGGAGGACTCGCTCGCGCGGGCAATATCAGTCAACGAGCGAGCGCACCAAGCGCTTACTCCCTACATCACCTGGCTCATCCTGCCCATCTTCGCCCTCGCGAACGCAGGTGTCAGCATCACTCGAGAATCATTGGCTGACGCGTTCAGTTCCCGCCTCACCCTCGGCATCATCCTCGGCCTGGTCGTAGGAAAAATCGCGGCCATCTCACTTTCCACATGGATCATCACCCTGATCCGGCCAAATGCGCTTGGCCCCGAGATGCGCATGTCACACATTGTCGGTCTGAGCATGCTGGCCGGGATGGGCTTCACCATCTCTCTGTTCGTTGCAGAACTAGCCTTCGATGATCCTGTTGATGTTACCCGCGCGCAGATCGGAGTCTTCGCCGCGACCATCATCGCCGCGATCCTCGGATCGGTAGCCCTGACCACCATCGGTGCTGGAGATAGGCGACGCGCACCCCGCCGGCAACGACTCATCCGACCACTCGATCCACTCCAGGACCACGTTCTGGGCAACCCAGCAAGCTCCGTCGTGGCGGTCGTCGAGTATGGTTCCTACGCAACACCCTATTCACCGACCGCCGGCGAGATGCGACGCGAGATGGAAGGACGGTTCGGCGATGGAGTCGTCTACGCGTTCAGGTACCTTCCATCGGACCAGCCCCATGGGCGAACAGTAGCTCTCGCCAATGAGGCTGCGGCTGCGCAGGGGCGCTTCTGGGAGATGCGTGATGCACTCATCCAGGAAGCGCCTATCGAGAACGACCGGCAGATCATGCGGGCAGCGGCACAAGCGGGGCTGAATCTTCGACGGTTCGAGCGTGACTGGACGGTGGGGGTCGGCTCGGAGCGTGTCGACGAAGACTCTGCGGACTCCAGAGCGATGCGTCTTGAACAAGCTCCGACGTACTTCATCAACAACGTCCGGTATGAAGGATCGATCACCGCATCCGCAGTCAATGCTGCGGTAGCGACAGCACATGATGTCGCGTCGCCGCGCCATGAATCTGGGCTGGAGTCACATCCCTGACGAGCCGAAAGCACGGTGAACCAGCGTCGGTGCTACCAGTCCCTGCTGCGCGGTCTGTGGAGTCTTCCGCTCTGCGGGTTTCCCCCGGTACGAGGCAGTGCCGCCGGAGACGATGATGCGGGCGAGGTCGGCGCCCTGAAGAGCGCTGCGGATATTCAGGTTCTTGGTTTCGCCCTCGCGACGAGTCCGCCGCTGGTGGTGAGGTGCTCGAGGCTGCCCGCAGAGGATGGCGCCTACTCCTGCGGCACGGAGGCCACCACGATGATCTCCCTGCTGATGGAGGCATCGAAAGCCGAGCCGTCCCAGTCGCCGCGCCACTCGACGGCACAGTAGCCCGCCTCGTCGAGCAACGCGGCGAGCCGAGCGGGCGGTACGAAGCGGAGCGTGCTGGTGTCCGTCACTTCCGCTCCGTCCGCCTCGAACCGCGTCCACCCCTCGAACGTGACGAGTTCGCCCCGCACCTCGACCAGCGTCCACGCTGTGAGCAGCGGGCCCGCACTCGAATCGACGGCATCCGGACCGTCCGGGCTCTGCCAGTCCAGCCACGCCCGCCGTGCGGGGTTGCGCGTCTCGAACAGGAAGCGCCCGCCCGGTGCGAGACGGAGGCGAACCTCGGTCAGGGTCTCGAGGATCTCCTCGTCCGTGAGCAGGCACTGGAAGGCGTGCCCGGTCATCACTGCCGCGTCGAAGGGCCCGGTGGGCAGGTCGCGGGCGGTTCCATCCAGCCAGGTCACGCGGTCCGCGTCGGGTCTAGACCGCGCGACGGCCAGCATGCGCGGTGCAGGATCGACGCCGGTCACCGTGTGCCCCAGCTGTGCCAGCCGTACCGCGAAGGAGCCGGTGCCGCAGCCGACATCCGCGATGCGCAGGCCGGTTCCGCCGAGCTGTGCTGCATAGAAATCCGTGTCCCACGTCCCCTGGTTGAACTCGTCGTACAGCGCCACCAGGCGATCGTCCCCGTAACCGTCCACTGCCATTCTGTGCGCCTCCTGCTTGCTGGCCGATGCCCGTCACAGTACCGGGTGCTCCATCGCCGATGAATCGGCGGCCGATGCTCCGTCTAACCGGGAAGAGTCCCTACGACACGAAGGAGGGCCACCATGACGCACGCACCAGGGTTCCTGCCGACCGACCTGCAGATCGTCTCGGACGCCGATCTGCTCCTGCTCCAGCGCGGAGCGTCACCCCGGGGCGGCGCGGTCGGCACGGGCGGCACCGAGAGACGGTCCGCGCCGTGGCCCGAGGGGTCGCTCGACACCGTGCTGGACGAACTCGAGCGCCGGGAATTGGCGGTGGCTGGCGCCTCGACACCCTCCGCATGACGCCCGAGGCAGGCGGGGGCCACCCGCCCAGGAGCACGTCCATGACGGCCGGTCACGGGACGACGCCGCGGAGCCGGAGTGCGGCCCGGGCGGCGTATCATGAAGTGTCAGTTTTTATCTACCTTTAGGGGCAAGTTGTGTCCACCGTTGAAGACAATTCGGCAACCACAGCACGGACCGGTGGCAACCGGGTCAAGCGCGGAATGGCCGAAATGCTCAAGGGCGGCGTCATCATGGATGTCGTCACAGCCGAGCAGGCCCGCATCGCCGAAGACGCCGGTGCGGTAGCCGTCATGGCGCTCGAACGGGTTCCCGCGGACATCCGTGCCCAGGGCGGCGTCTCCCGCATGAGCGATCCCGACATGATCGACAGCATCATCGAAGCCGTGTCCATCCCGGTCATGGCCAAGGCCCGGATCGGCCATTTCGTGGAGGCACAGGTCCTGCAGTCCCTCGGCGTCGACTACATCGACGAGTCGGAGGTCCTCACGCCGGCCGACTACACGAACCACATCGACAAGTGGAAGTTCACCGTTCCTTTCGTCTGCGGCGCGACGAACCTCGGTGAGGCCCTCCGCCGCATCAACGAGGGCGCTGCCATGATCCGTTCCAAGGGCGAGGCAGGCACCGGCGACGTCTCGAACGCCACCATGCACATGCGCACCATCCGCGCCGAACTCAACCGCCTGTCCTCCATGGCCGAGGACGAGCTTTACGTCGCCGCCAAGGAGCTTCAGGCACCGTACGAGCTCGTCAAGGAGGTGGCCTCCGCCGGACGCCTCCCCGTCGTCCTCTTCACCGCCGGTGGCATCGCCACCCCGGCGGACGCCGCCATGATGATGCAGCTCGGCGCGGACGGCGTCTTCGTCGGCTCGGGCATCTTCAAGTCGGGCAACCCGGCGGAGCGCGCGAACGCCATCGTCCAGGCGACGACGTTCCACGACGACCCGGACATGATCGCCAAGGTGTCCCGCGGCCTCGGTGAAGCCATGGTGGGCATCAACGTCGACGAGATCCCGCAGCCGCACCGCCTCGCCGAGCGCGGCTGGTAACGACAACGGATCCGGAAGGACCGCAGCCCACGGGGCTGCGGTCCTTCCCTGTTCTCCCACCGATCACGTGCGCGCAGCGGGAGGCACGCCCTCAGAGGTGCAGGGAGTACGTCCTGCCGCGACCCAGCAGGGTGAATCCACGACGGGATAGGAATTCGTACCCCTGAGGGGTTGCGTTCACCGCGAGGTCCACCGCCCCCGCCTGAGCTGCGGCACGCGCCGTCGCGCTCAGCAGTACTGTCGCGAGTCCCTGCCGCTGGTAGTCGGGTAGGACTTCGAGATGATGGATGCCGCCGAGCTGCCGCAACCCAGCCACTCCGGACGGGTAGAACGAGTAGGCGGCACCCGAGACATTGCCGCCCCGAGCGTCCCTGGTCACGGCATGCCAGGACTGCCTCGGTTTGGAACGGACCACGCGCAGTTCCTGCTCGAGGGGTCCCGAGTAGTCGGGGACCTCGGTGGTGAGGAGGGCGTCGCCGTCATCGGGAACGACGACGGCGGAGACCGGCGCGGCCATCCACCAGGGCTGCCAGCTCGGGGAGAAGCCGAGGTCCGCGAGCTCGGTGGCGCTCACCGCGCCGTTGAGCCAGATCCGGGCCGAGGAGGCGCCGAGCCTCATGCCCTCGGCCAGGGCGGGCCGCACGGCGTGGGCGCCGACCGTGGGCGGGAACATCATCATGAGTTCCCGCCGGGCCGGCAGCCATACCCAGGTGGCACCGTGCGTCGAGAAGGTCCTTCCGCCGGTGGCCGTCGCCAGTGCAGCACACCAGGCGGTCTGCAGCCGCTGGCACTGGACGATCGTCACCATGGCGGCGCGATGTTCGGGATACCGCTCATGCCAGGCCGCGGCGCACGAGCAGGGGACGGAGGTCCGCGTCCCGGCCACGGAACCTGCGGAAGGCCTCCAGCGGGTCGATGCTGTTGCCCCGTGAGAGCAGTTCGCGCCGGAAGTGGTCGCCGTTCGAGCGCGTGAGCCCGCCGGAGGACCTGAACCACTCGACCGTGTCGGCGTCGAGCATCTCGCTCCAGATGTACGCGTAGTAGGACGCCGCGTACCCGCCGGCGAAGATGTGCTTGAAGTACGAGGTGCGGTATCGCGGCGGCACCGGGGCGAAGTCGATGCCCGCCTCGGCGAGGGCCGAGGCCTCGAAGGCGAGAGGATCCTCGATCACCGTGCCGGGGGAGAGGGAGTGCCAGGCCAGGTCGAGCAGGGTGGCGCCGAGATAGGCCGTCGTCTCGAATCCCTCGCCCCAGGCGCCGGCGGCGTGGATGCGGTCGATGACGTCCTGGGGAAGCGCTTCGCCGGTCTCGTGGTGGCGGGCGTAGTTCGCGACGATCTCCGGCCAGAGAATCCACATCTCGTTGACCTGCGAGGGGTACTCCACGAAGTCGCGCGGCACCGACGTGCCCGCGAAGAGCGGGTAGGTGACGTCCGAGAACAGGCCGTGCAGGGCATGGCCGAACTCATGGAAGGTGGTGACCACCTGATCGTAGGAGAGCAGCGTCGGCTCACCCGGGCCGGGCCTCGAGATGTTCAGGTTGTTGACGACGACGGCACGGGTCCCCTCGAGGCGCGACTGGTCCACGAAGGAGTTCATCCAGGCTCCGCCGCTCTTGGTGTCCCGCGTGTAGAAGTCGCCGAGGAACAGGCCGAGCCCCGAGCCGTCCTCGTTGAAGACCTCCCAGACGCGCACGTCGGGGTGGTAGCCCGCGAGGTCCGGGCGCTCCGTGAACGTCAGGCCGTACAGGCGGTTCGCGGCGTAGAACACGCCGTCGTGGAGAACACGCTCCAGCTCGAAATAGGGGCGCAGGGCGTCCAGGTCGACGTCGAACCGGGCCTTCCGCACCCTGGCCGCGTAGTACGCCCAGTCCCAGGGCTCGATGGGGTGGCCCGCCTCTGCCTCGAGTTCGGCCGCCTCGGCGCGCGCGTTGCGGACGGCCGGGGCCGCGAGCTCGCGCATGCGCTCCATGATCGCCTCCAGCGATGGCGCGGTCTGGCTGTCCGTGGCTGCAGCCGCGTGTGTGTCGAAGCCGAGCAGGGCTGCGCGCTCTGCTCGGAGCGTGGCCATGCGGGTGGCGATGGCGAGGGTATCGGCGTCGTTCCCGCGGGCCCCGCGATGGACGGACGCCTCGTGCAGCCGACGGCGGGTGTCCCGATCCGTGAGCGATTCCAGCGCAGGCTGCGCGGTCGGCAGGATGAGTGTCAGGAGGTACTTGCCGTCGTGTCCCGCCTCCGTGGCGGCCGACGCTGCTGCGGAGATCGCGTCGGCGGACAGTCCGTCCAGCTCCTCGGCGGTGTCCACCAGGAGTGCCGAGCTGTTCGTGTCCTTCAGGAGCTTCTGCGAGAACTCGGTGCTGAGGCCCGAGAGCTCGGAGTTGAGCCGGCGGAGGGTGGACTGGGCGTCGTCGTCGAGCTCCGCCCCTGCCCGCACGAAACTGCGGATGTACTCCTCCACGAGCCGTACGGACTCGTCGTCGAGCCTGTCCAGCGGAACCCCGCGGAGGCGTTCGAACAGCGCGCGGTTGAGCTTGATGTTGTCCTCGTGCTCGGCGAGGCGGGGGGCGATCTGCTGCTCGAGCGCCTGGACGGCATCCGTGGCATGGCTGACCGAGTTGCTGAAGAAGGCGCGCGACACCCGGTCCAGGGTGCTGCCCGCACGCTCGAGCGCGACGACGGTGTTCTCGAAGGTGGGATCCGCCGCCGAGCCGGTGATGCCCTCGATCTCGGCGAGGTGCTCCCCGATACCGGTGTCGAAGGCCGGCAGGTAGTGCTCGTCCCGGATGGCCGCGAACGGAGGCAGCTGGTAGTCGAGGGTGCTGGGCTCAAGGAAAGGGTTGCTCATGGGAACTAACTTTTGCACGTTGTTGCATCCGCGCGCACCACCCTTGACCCTGCCGAGCGGGAGTACCTACGGTCGGAATGCTTCGCCGCCTGATGATGGAGGGGACCCCAGGGGACCCCGGCTTCGGCGCAGGGGCACCCGGCACCGAAGCCGGAGTGCCGCGGAGCATCCCCGGGCAGCGCAGCCCGGTTCCGAGAAGGAGCACCGATGAGAACCCGTTCCCGCACATCCGTCCTGCTGACACTGGCCCTCGCACTGACCGGATTCACCGCAGCGGTGCCGGCCACTGCCGTGTCGCCGCCCTCCCCGCCACAGCCCGACGGGACGACGGCGATTCCCGCCGTCGAAGGACCCCTCGCCGCCACGGCCGAGTCCTACCCCTTCGGTGCCGCCGATCACCAGGAGGTCCCGCAGGACCTGGCGAAGCTCGGCTACGTGGAGGAGGAGTACCTGGTCAGCGGTACGTCCGATGTCTACACGTGGCCGGCGGACGGACCCGCCCAGGTCCGGACCGCCGACGCCCCGTACACCACGCGCGTGCTCGTCAGGAAACCCGCGAAAGGCCAGAAGTTCAGCGGCAACGTGGTGGTCGAGATGCTCAATCCGAGCAACCTGTTCGACCTCAACATCGGCTGGGCCGTCGCCCAGCAGCAGATCGTGGACAACGGTGATGCCTGGGTGGGCATCACCGCCAAGCCGATCGCCGTCGAGGCGCTCAAGAACTTCGATCCCGAGCGGTACGCGTCCCTCTCCTTCGCGAATCCGCTGTCGCTGAGTGATCCCCTCAACTGCACCTCGGTCGCCGCCGACTCCTCGAGGACCACCGAGAACGGGCTGGTCTGGGACATCTACTCGCAGGTGGGTGCGTGGCTCCGGAGCGACGACGCCGCGAATCCGCTCCGGTACGGCGAACCCACCACGCAGGTCGAGCACGCCTACGGGTTCGGCTACTCCCAGACGGGTGGCTATCTCGTGAACTACATCAACGGCGTGCATCCGCTCGTCGTCGAATCCGACGGGAAGCCGATCTACGACGCCTACATCGTCGCCGTCGCCGGGGGAGCCTTCGCCGGTGCCTACCCGATGAACCAGTGCGAGCCGGCGCCGCCGGCAGGCGATGCCCGCCGCCAGTTCGAGGACGTCGGCGTGCCGATCATGCGGATGATGTCGCAGTCCGACTATCTGCTGGGCATCGGATCCCGCCGGGCCGACAGTGACGCCCCCGGCGACCGGTACCGCCATTACGAGATGGCCGGCGCCGGGCACGCGACACCCGACGAGCTCGCCTTCTCGGCGTCGTCCGCGGATATCGTCGCGGCAAGCCGTGCCGTCCCACCGGCCTCGTGCAACGAGGGACCGCGGAGCAGGTTCCCGAGTTCCATCTTCTTCGACGCCGCACTGCGGAACCTCGATCTCTGGGTGCGCGAGGGCGTCGCCCCACCGCGTGCGGAGCCGATCCTGGTACGCGACGGCGCACCCGTGCTCGACGAGTTCGGCAACGTGCAGGGAGGCCTCCGTTCGCCGTTCCTCGACGCGCCGACCAGTACCTGGTACGGCACGGCGACCGGAGCGTCCTTCTGCTTCATCGCGGGGTACGAGCGGCCGCTGCCCCAGGAGACCCTCGATGTCCTCTACCGGAACCACGGCGCGTACATCCGCGCTGTGCGCGACAGCGTGCGCTCCCTCGAGGACCAGGGCTTCCTGACCGACTACGACGCGCGGGCCCTGCGCCGGGAAGCCTCGCGCAGCGACATCCCCTGAGGCCGACGTAGCGTCCACCGTCGTCCTGCCGGCGAGGGAGGTTCCCGTCACGGGGGAGCCTCCTTCGGCCGGTGACCGAACGGCGTCAGGTCATCGGGCCCGGGTGGCCCGGAGCCGCGTCCGTCCGCCGGTCCCGCAGCGCATCCCCGGCCACCACGGCCAGGGTACTGAGCACGGCCAGTGCAACGCCGATGCGCGTGTGGGCCAGGCGGACGCCCCGGCCCGACAGCCTCTCGCCGAACCGGTACACGACCCGTTCCATGCAGACGGTGACCGCCGCGACGGCTCCGAGCAGGACGGCGGCCACGCCGATCAGTGCAGGACGTCCGGGTTTCGTCCGGTCCGACCGTGCCCCGGGACGCCCCGGTCCCGACTCCTCCGATGCAGGCTCCCCGGGAACCGGATCTCCGGGTGCGGGGTGTGGGAGCACCGGGCTCCCGCCGTCCGCTGACACCGACACTCCCCTCAGCACATACGCACCGTACGCGGCGCTTGCTGCGATGATGCCGGTCTTCACCACCGCGCGGGTCCTCCGGCGTGCGGTGTAGTCGGGCAGGGAGTACCAGAGGGCGATCCCTGCACCGGACACGACATCGGGCCAGACGGATGGACGGGCAGGATCGGCAGGGGAGGTCATGGTTCCAGCCTAGGAAGCGGTCCGCCGGCGCACATCCGCCGTCGTGCTGATCCGGGCGTCCTCCCGCGGGGTGATGCGTACCGCTCAGCTGCCCGTGCGGTCCCTCCTACCGCGGCCTGGCGGCGGCGTGCTGCCGGGCGAGCTCGGCCAGGGAATCGTCCACGCCGTCGTCCTCGAAAGCGCCGAACCTCCGCTCCGCAGCGGTACGCAGCAGGAAATCGGCGATCGCGGGGTTCTTGGGCAGCAGCGAACCGTGGAGGTAGCTCGCCACGATGTTCCTGTACCGGGCGCCCTCGTGCTTCTCCTCGGCGTTGTTCCCCGCTCCCTTGACCACGGTCGCCAGGGGCTTCAGCCCGTCGCCGAGGAAGGTCTGGCCGCTGTGGTTCTCGTAGCCGTGGATCTCGCCGAACTCGTCACTGATGGCCACGACGTTGCCGATCAGCCGTTCCGTCCCGCCGCGCGTCTCGAGGTCCAGCGCACCGATGCCGGGGATGACAGTGCCGTCATGCGTGCGGAAGACGTTGCCGAAAAGCTGGTACAGCCCGCAGATGAGCAGCATCGGGGTGCCGTCCTCCGCGAGTTCGCGGAGCCTGGGGGCGATCGACTGGAGGTCGTCCTGGATGACCACCTGCCCGCTGTCCTGGCCGCCGCCGCCCACGATCAGATCGACGTCGTCCGGGAACGGGTCCCCGGCGTTGTGCTCCAGGATCTCGGCGCCGTAGCCGCGCCAGGCGAGGCGCTGCTTGAGGACCAGGACGTTCCCGTAGTCGCCGTAGATGTTCATCTCGCGCGGATACAGCTGCAGGATGCGCAGGGACCCCTTGGACGGATCGGCGGGGGCTTCGGTCAGGGCACTGGCGGATGGGGCGTCACTCATCAGGAGACCACCTCGACCTTCGTGATCTTGGAGAGCTCGCGACGGACCGCGAGCATGGCTGTGTAGGTGCAGAAGATGCGCTTGGGCCGTCCTGCCGAGCCTCCGACGAACTGCCCGAGCGCGTCCGCGATGTCGGGTTCGACCGTGCCCACGCGGACGTCGTCGTACTTCAGCCGGAGCGCCATGTCGTACGCGCGGACACCGCTGACGACGTCCACGCCGCCGAGGCCGAGCGAATCGAAGTCCACGTCCCAGAGCCAGGACATGTCGCGTCCGTCGGCGTAGTTGTCGTTGATGGCGATCATCGTCGCGCAGCCGGCCGGGTCGAAGGACTTCAGGCCCAGCCGGAAACCGCTGGGATTCTTCACCAGCACGAGTTCGAGGGCCTGGCCGTCGACGACGAGGCTCTCGCCGCGTCCGAAGGCGGGTTCCACGGCGGCCAGCGAGGAGAAGAGCCTGCCGGGGTCCGCCGTCCCGCCGAGGACGGCACGGGCCGCCGCGAGGGCGGCCGCGGCGTTGAAGATGTTGTACACACCCCGCAGGCGGAGATCGGTGCGGGTCCTTGTCCCGTCCACCTCGAACTCGGCCGAGTTGCCGTCCACCGAACGGAGGACGACGTCGGCCGGCAGCGCGGACGCCGGCTCGGCGCCCGCTGCCCCGCGCAGTTCGTCGTCGTTCGGGAACGTACTCCGGAGCGATGCGTCGAGGCCGAAGTAGACGACATCGGCAGCGGTGATCGACGGCGCGAGTCCGGCGACCCGGGGATCCTCCCGGTTGAGGACGACGGTCCCGGTGGTGGCGAGGGCGATGCGTTCGAGGAGGCGCGTCGTCGCGTCGATCTCGCCGAAGCGGTCGAGCTGGTCGCGCAGCACGTTCAGGAGCAGGGAATACCGTGGGGGCACGAGCTTCACGAAGTGCACGGCGTGCGCCTCGTCGAGTTCGAGGACGGCGACGTCCGCCTTCAGCCGGCCGCGCAGGTCGACCTCGCCCAGCAGCGCGGCGGCGACACCGCGCGTGAAGTTGCTGCCCGTGCGGTTCGTGAAGACTGTCAGGCCCTGGCCCTCGAGCAGTTCCACGACCATCTTCGTGGTGGTCGTCTTGCCATTGGTCCCGCTGACGACGACGACGCCGTGGGGGAGGGCGGAGAGCGCCCGGCCCATGAAGCCGGGGTCGAGGCGCTCGACCACGAGGCCCGGGAACGCGGAGCCGCCGCCGCGCAGGCGGGAGGCGAAGCGCACGGCCTTACCCACGAGGACTGGAAGGGGATTCATGCCTCCACAGTATCGCTGGCGCGCCCTCCTGCCCTGTATCCGGCGGGGAGGTGCTGCTCACGCCTGCCGTGCGACACCGGGAACGGGGCCCGAACGGCCTAGAATCGGGGGATGACCTCCCCCTCCTTCCCGGCTCCGCTGCCGACGCCCGAGGCTCCGGGCCCGGGCGGACCCGTCGTGTCCGTTCCCGGCCACGCAGCCGGTGCGACGACGACGGCGACTCCCGCGCACGCGCGCCGCGAGGTCGTCGTCGGCGTGCTGGCCGTGCAGGGCGACGTCCGCGAGCATGTCGCCACGATCGAGTCCCTCGGCGGGCGCGCCGTGCCGGTCCGGCGCGCGTCCGAACTCGCCGCGGTCGACGGCCTGATCCTTCCCGGTGGCGAATCGACCACGATCGACAAGCTGACGCGCAGCTTCGGCCTGGCCGGGCCGCTGCGCGAACTGATCAGGGGCGGCCTCCCCGTCTACGGCTCCTGCGCCGGGATGATCCTGCTGTCCGACGTCATCGCGGACCCCTCGACCGACCGGCAGGGGAACCCGCAGCAGACGTTCGGCGGGCTCGACATGGTGGTGAGGCGCAACGCCTTCGGACGCCAGCGCGAGTCCTTCGAGGCGGACCTCTCCTTCGCGGGCCTCGCGACGACGGGCGAGGCCGCGGGAGACGATCCGGTCCGCGCGGTCTTCATCCGCGCACCGTGGGTCGAGAAGGTGGGCGAGGGGGTCGAGGTCCTGGCGCAGGTGCCCGCGGCCGAGACGCCGCAGGCCGGCCCGTCCGAGGGTGCGGATGCCGACTTGGAGCCGGTCGCTAGAATTGTCGCAGTGCGTTCCAGGAACCTGCTGGCCACGAGTTTCCACCCGGAAGTCACGGGTGAGCGGCGGGTCCACGAACTGTTTATTCGGATGATCAGAGGAGAAGCGTAAGCATGTCGGGGCACTCTAAGTGGGCAACAACCAAGCACAAGAAGGCCGCGATCGACGCCAAGCGCGCGAAGTCCTTCGCCAAGCTGATCAAGAACATCGAGGTCGCCGCGCGGGCCGGTGGCGCCGACGTCGCCGGTAACCCCGGTCTGGAGCTCGCCGTCTCGAAGGCGAAGAAGACCTCCGTGCCCATCGACAACATCAACCGGGCGGTCAAGCGCGGCGCGGGCCTGCTCGGGGAGGCCGTCGACTACCAGACCATCATGTACGAGGCCCGCGGACCCCAGGGCTCGGCCCTGCTGATCGAGTGCCTCACGGACAACAAGAACCGCGCTGCGTCCGAAGTGCGCCTCGGGATCAGCCGCAACGGCGGGACCATCGCCGATCCCGGTTCGGTG
This sequence comes from Arthrobacter sp. BC5, assembly GCF_056680255.1. Taxonomy (NCBI): domain Bacteria; kingdom Bacillati; phylum Actinomycetota; class Actinomycetes; order Micrococcales; family Micrococcaceae; genus Arthrobacter; species Arthrobacter sp. BC5. Next base: position 3,272,195 of record NZ_CM155273.1, on the reverse strand, counting down.
GCGTACCTGTTCGCGCGGAAGGGCGTGGTCACCCTGCCGAAGAACGGGCTCACCGAGGACGAACTGCTCATGTCCGTCCTCGATGCCGGCGCGGACGAGGTCAAGGAATCGGCCGACACCTTCGAGATCATCTCCGAGCCGCAGGATCTCCGGGCCGTGGTGGCGGCGCTCGATGAGAGCGGCATCGAGTACGAGACCGACGAGGTCGAGTTCGTGCCGTCCATGCAGGTGGACCTCGACGCCGAGGGCGGCCGCAAGTTCCTCAAGCTCGTGGACGCCCTGGAGGAGCTCGACGACGTCCAGAACGTCTACTCGAACGCCAACCTCTCGGACGACGTCCTGGGCGAGCTCGAGAACGACGACTGACATCGCACCGCTCCACGCCCTCGTCGCCGGCCCGGAACGGGTAGCACCGTGACCTACCGCGTGATGGGCGTCGATCCGGGACTGACGCGCTGCGGGCTCGCCGTCGTCGACATCGAGCCGAACCGGCGCTCGACGCTCGTCGCCGTCGGCGTGGTCGGGACGGAGGCGGGCAGGAGCCTCGACGAGCGGCTCCTGGTCATCTCGGAGGCCGTCGACTCGTGGCTGGACCTGCACAGACCGCAGGCCCTCGCCGTCGAGCGCGTGTTCAGCGGGACCAACATCAGTACCGTCATGGGAACCGCGCAGGCGTCCGGGGTCGTCATCGTGGCCGCCGCGCGCCGTGGCATCCCAGTAGCGCTCCACACGCCGACCGAGGTCAAGGCCGCCGTCACGGGCAACGGGCAGGCGGACAAGGTCGCGGTCACGAAGATGGTCACGAAGATCCTGCGCCTGGAGACGGCGCCTCGACCCGCCGACGCCGCCGACGCCCTGGCCCTCGCGATCACCCATGCCTGGCGCAGGGGAGTGGGACTGCAGGGAGCGGCCGCTGCCGCAGGCGGCTCCGTCACGCCGGCCCAGCGGATCTGGGCCGAGGCCGAGGCCCGTGCCCGACGCCGGTAGCGCCGGGCACGGGTGATGGCGAGGTCCTCCGCACGCCGCGCCGACCGGTCACGCCGGGCCGTTCGCGGTGTGGCGCCTCGCTCCTGACCGAGGGAGCCGGTACCGTTGATCAATAGAACGTATGTTCGACACCGGGTGACCGCCCGGTCGTCCCTTCCCGCACGTGCCCTTGGAGCCCTTCATGATCAGTTCACTGCGCGGAACAGTGACCCACGTGGGCCTGCACTCCGCCGTTATCGACGTCAACGGCTTCGGCATGCAGGTGCAGGCGACGCCGCAGACCCTCGCCGGCCTCCGGCTGGGCGAGCAGGCAACGGTCGCCACCGCCATGATCGTCCGTGAGGACTCCATGACGCTCTTCGGGTTCGAGGACGCGGACCAGCGCGAGGTCTTCGAGACCCTCCTGGCGGTCAGCGGGGTGGGCCCCCGCCTGGCCCTCGCGGTCCTGGCCGTCCACGCGCCCGACGCCATCCGCGTCGCGGCGTCCTCGGGGGACGACAAGGCCTTCAGCAAGGTGCCCGGCATCGGACCGAAGGGTGCGCGCCGGATCGTGCTGGAGCTCGCCGGGAAGCTCGTGCCGCTCGAGGCGAAGCCGGGTGTGTCGAAGCAGACCTGGCAGGGCCAGGTACTCACGGCGATGATGGGCCTCGGCTGGTCCGAGAAGGACGCCGGCGCGGCCATCGACGCCGCTGTGGCCGAGGCGCCCGAGGTCGCCGCCACGGGCGACGTCGGCCAGATCCTCAAGCTCACGCTGCGCCGGCTCGGCCAGGACGGCGCCCGCAGCTCGGCCCGCACGAGGGTCGGATCATGACGGACGGGCAGCCCGAGGAGGCGCCGCTCGTCGCCCCGTCCGCCGATCCCGAGGACCGTGCGGTGGAAGCAGCCCTCCGGCCGAAGAACCTCGACGACTTCGTGGGCCAGAAGCGTGTGCGGCGGCAACTGTCGCTCGTGCTGGAGGCCTCTCGGCTGCGCGGACGCAGTGCCGACCACGTCCTGCTGTCCGGTCCTCCGGGCCTCGGGAAGACGACGCTGGCCATGATCATCGCGGCGGAGATGAACGCGCCGCTGCGCATCACGTCCGGCCCCGCCATCCAGCACGCCGGTGACCTCGCGGCGATCCTCTCCTCCCTGACCGAGGGCGAGGTGCTGTTCCTCGACGAGATCCACCGCATGTCCCGGCCCGCCGAGGAGATGCTCTACATGGCGATGGAGGACTTCCGCGTCGACATCATCGTCGGCAAGGGCCCCGGCGCCACCGCGATCCCCCTGGAACTGCCGCCCTTCACGCTGGTCGGAGCGACGACGCGCGCGGGCCTGCTGCCCGGTCCGCTGCGGGACCGGTTCGGGTTCACCGGACACCTCGAGTTCTATTCCACCGGGGAGCTCGAACTGGTGCTCCGCCGCTCGGCCATGCTCATGGACATGAAGGTCAACTCTGCCGCCTTCGCCGAGATCGCCGGCCGCTCACGCGGCACCCCCCGTATCGCCAACCGATTGCTGCGGCGCGTCCGGGACTGGGCGCTCGTGCACGGAATCGACCTCATCGACGCCCGGTCCGCGAGTGCGGCCCTCGACATGTACGAGGTGGACGCCCGCGGCCTCGACCGGCTGGACCGTTCCGTGCTCACCGCACTCATCACCAAGTTCAACGGCGGGCCCGTCGGTCTGTCCACGCTGGCGATCGCCGTCGGGGAGGAACCGGAGACCGTCGAGACCGTCGCCGAGCCCTACCTGGTCCGCGAGGGCATGCTCGGGCGGACCCCGCGCGGAAGGATCGCGACGGCGGCGGCGTGGAAGCACCTCGGCATCGAGATGCCCCAGAACGTCGCCGCGGCCATGCCCGAGGACCTCTTCTCCGTGGCACCCGAGGACCTGCTGGGCGCCGAAGCGGGCCTTGACAGCTGGGCGCAGCCGGACTCCTGACGCGGGAACGCCCAGCTTTCCCCTTTACACTGGAGTCTTCCGATGTGTGCCGGGGCACAGTCCTGCCGCCCACATCCAGTCCCAGCCCCATTCCCAGGAACGGAATTTCCAGTGCTTGCACATGTAGTCGCCCAGCCCGCGTCCGGAGAAGCTCCGGGCTTCGATATCTTCTCCCTCCTTCTGCCGCTGGCGCTGGCCTTCCTGATCTTCACCATGTTCCGGCGGCAGCGGAAGGCGCAGCAGCAGGTGAAGGAGATGCGGACGAACATGGAACCGGGCACCGAGGTCATGACGCAGTTCGGACTCTTCGGGACGATCGTCTCGATCGACCAGGAGAACAACAAGGCAGTGCTCGAACTGTCGCCCGGCAACCTGGCGACCGTCCACACGCAGGCCCTCTCCAAGGTCATCCAGCAGGAACCCGTCGTCGCCGCTGATACCGAGGACGACGCCGCTACGCGCCTGGACGCCGACGCCCACCACGGCACCACGGTGCCGGACGACGTCTCCTCCATCGACGGCGCCGACCGCACTCCCGCCGCAGGGTCCACCGCGGCGGGATCCTCGAGCACCACCTCGGGCGTCGAGAGCCCGGAAGAGACCCTGGAGCGGCTGAACCGGGAGGCGTCGCGGGAAAACCGCGACGCGCGCGGCTCCCACGACCCCAAAGCGAACCCGGAGAACTAGCATTCCGTAGGGCGCTGCCGCTCGGCCGAGCCCTACGATCCGCCCGCACCCGGGCAGCGCACCTGAACAGCCATTGAATAAGGACACCCACCATGCCTCGTACCGGTCCCGGGACGGCAGCCAAGCGGACACTAGTCTGGCTGGGCGCATTGACAGCACTGCTCGCGATCCTGCTGGGGGCGGGCTCCTACTGGAGCACCGCGAGCTGGAGCCCCCGGTTGGCCCTCGACCTCGAGGGCGGAACCCAGATGATCCTGGCTCCCAGGGTCCAGGGCGGCAGCGAGATCACCCCCGAACAGCTCGACCAGGCCGTGGAGATCATCCGCCAGCGCGTCGACGGCTCCGGTGTCGCCGAAGCCGAGATCAACACGCAGTCGGGCCAGAACGTCATCGTCTCGCTGCCCGGTACGCCGGACGCGCAGACGCGTGACCTCATCCAGGCCTCGGCGCAGATGGAATTCCGTCCGGTCCTCGCCGGCGGGCCCGGCCAGGCAGCCGCGGCGACCACCCCGACACCGGAGGACCAGCTGCCGAAGCCGGCCGCCGAGCCGCAGGACGCCAGCGATCCGAACTGGATCACGCCCGAGCTGTACAAGCAGTTCGAAGCCCTGGACTGCCTCGATCCGGCTGCTCTCGAGCCTGCCGAGGAACCTGCACCGGCCGACCAGCCGATGGTCGCCTGTGAGCCCGACACGCAGGGCAAGTACATCCTCGGACCCGTCGAGGTCCCGGGTACGGACATCTCGACGGCGAGCTACGGGCTGCAGCGCAGCCCGCAGGGCCAGGCGCTGAACACCTGGGCCGTCAACATCGACTTCAACGACGAGGGCACCGAGACTTTCCGCGAGGTGACCGAGCGCCTCTACGCGATCGGGACCGGCGATCCTCGCAACCAGTTCGCCATCGTGCTGGACGGCAGGATCGTCTCGGCGCCGACCACGAACGCGGTCATCGCCGACGGCAACCCCCAGATCAGCGGCAACTTCACGGAGGAGTCGGCCGCGGCGCTGTCGGAGCAGCTGAAGTACGGTGCGCTGCCGATCAGCTTCGAGATCCAGAGCGAGCAGCAGATCTCGGCGACCCTCGGTGCGGACCAGCTGCGGCTCGGCCTGATCGCCGGGCTCATCGGGCTCCTGCTGGTCGCCGTGTACTCGATGTTCCAGTACCGCCTGCTGGGCCTGGTGACGATCGCCTCGCTGGTGGTCGCCGGGATCCTGACCTACCTCGCCATCTGCATCCTCGGCTGGACGGAGAACTACCGCCTCTCGCTCGCGGGCGTGGCAGGCCTCATCGTCGCCATCGGCCAGACGGCGGACTCGTTCATCGTCTACTTCGAACGCATCCGCGATGAACTGCGTGACGGGCGCGGCCTCATCTCGGCCGTGGAGAACGGCTGGCGCCGCGCCAAGCGCACCGTGCTCGCCTCCAAGGCCGTGAACCTCCTGGCCGCACTCGTCCTCTACTTCGTCGCCGTCGGCAACGTCCGGGGCTTCGCGTTCACGCTCGGCCTGACCGCCATCGCCGACCTCGTGGTCGTCTTCCTGTTCACGCACCCCGTGCTCAGGCTGCTGGCGAAGACGAAGTTCTTCGGCGAAGGCCATCCGTGGTCCGGGCTCGACCCGAGCCGTCTCGGCGGCATTCCGCTCTACCGCGGAGCCGGAAGACTGCGCGAGCCGGTCGAGAAGCCCGTTGCCATCACGCGGGCCAAGAACAAGGGCGCGACGGCGGAAGCCGAGCGGCGTCTGACCATCGCCGAGCGCCGCCGCGCGGAGCAGCAGAAGGCCCTCGCCGGGCGCACCGGTTCCTCCGCCGTAGGGCGCGCCGGTTCTTCCGAGAAGGAGAACAACGAATGAGCCGCACAAGCTTTGCCACGTTCGGCAACGAGCTGTACTCGGGGAAGCGCTCCTACCCCTTCGTCCAGAAGCGGAACCTCTGGTTCCTCATCGCGGGCATCGCCCTCCTGGTCTCGATCATCATCCCGGTGGTCAAGGGCGGCTTTAACCTCGGTATCGACTTCCGCGGCGGATCGGAGTTCACGGTCTCCGCCACCGAGAACACGGATGTGGCGATCGGCGAGGCGGCAGTGACCGACGTCGTGCCCGACGCCGTTCCGCGGGTCACCAACATCGCCGGCGACACCATGCGCGTGCAGACGGAGCGGTTGTCGGACGACCAGACACTCAACGTGCGTGACAACCTCATCAGCGGGTACGGAGTGGGCGAGGACCAGGTGACCTCGAGCTTCGTCGGGCCGACGTGGGGGGAGGACGTGAGCCGTCAGGCCCTGATCGGGTTCGGTGTGTTCGTCCTCCTGGCCGCGATCCTGATGGCCATCTACTTCCGTACCTGGAAGATGTCCCTCGCGGCGATGGCCGCGCTCGTCGTCGTCATGGTGGTCACCGCAGGTTTGTACTCGCTCAGCGGATTCGAGGTCACGCCGTCGGCGATCATCGGATTCCTGACGATCCTCAGCTACGCGCTGTACGACACCGTGGTGGTCTTCGACAAGATCCGTGAGAATACGGCGGACATCACCACCACGACCAGGCGGACGTTCGCGGAGCAGGTGAACCTCGCCGTGAACCAGACGCTCGTGCGGTCGATCAACACGTCGGTGGTGGCGATCCTGCCGGTCGCCTCGATCCTGTTCATCGGTGCGTTCCTGCTCGGAGCGGGCACGCTGCAGGATCTCTCGCTGGCCCTGTTCATCGGCATCATCCTGGGCACCCTCGGCACCATCTTCATCGCCGCGCCTTTGTATGCGGCGCTGCGGCTCAATGAGCCGGACCTGAAGAAGCAGGAGAAGAAGGTCCTGGACCGGCGAGCGCTCGAAGCGGCGTCCGCCTGACAGCCGGGTCCGTCCGGCGCGAGGACACCGGCGCCGCCCTTCAGCCGCAGGAAGCCCTCCGGGCCTCCTGCGGCTGAGCTGTTCGCGGCGCGGCTAGAATTGGAGTTGTCGCGCTACCTGTGGCATCTTGAATCCTTTCGGGTTCCGGGATCGAGATTGAGGGACTGTACATGGCTGAAGCGGTGAATCCCGCGGTACGGACCGGGGACGACCAGGGTGCCGAGGCGCCGGGCGCGTCCCGTCCGTTCACCGGCGGTGCGCCGCGGCCGGCTCCGTCCCGCGGACTCGTGCAACCTGCTTCGCCGACCTCCGCGCCGTCGGCGACGAGCGCCGACCAGGTGGCCCCCGGACGGCGCGGCCGGACGCGGGCCCGTATCGCCCGCCTCACGGGCCGTGGCTCATCCGGCTACTCCCCGGTCCTGGAGCCACTGCTCCGCACGGTACGGGTGAACAACCCCAAGGAAGACCTCGACCTCATCCAGCGTGCCTACCTCGTGGCCGAGCGGAGCCACGAGGGCCAGACGCGCAAGAGCGGCGATCCGTACATCACGCACCCCGTGGCCGTCGCCACCATCCTCGCCGAGCTGGGCATGACGGGCACGACCCTCGCCGCGGCACTCCTCCACGACACCGTCGAGGACACCTCGTACACGCTCGAGGAGTTGAAGCGTGACTTCGGCCCCGAGGTCGCAATGCTCGTGGACGGCGTCACGAAGCTCGACAAGGTGTCCTTCGGGGACGCGGCGCAGGCCGAGACCGTCCGCAAGATGGTTGTCGCGATGGCCAAGGACATCCGCGTGCTCGTCATCAAACTGGCAGACCGCCTCCACAACGCCCGCACGTGGCGCTTCGTCTCGCCTGCGTCCTCGGCGAAGAAGGCGCGGGAGACCCTCGAGATCTTCGCGCCCCTCGCGCACCGGCTGGGCATGAACACCATCAAGTGGGAGCTCGAGGACCTGTCCTTCGCGGCCCTGCATCCCAAGGTGTACGAGGAGATCGTGCGGATGGTGGGGGACAGGACCCCGGAACGCGAGAAGCACCTCAGCCTGGTCCGCAACCAGATCGAAGAGGACCTGCGCGCCGTGAAGATCAAGGCGACGATCACGGGGCGCCCGAAGCACTACTACTCCATCTACCAGAAGATGATCGTGCGGGGTAAGGACTTCGACGACATCCATGACCTGATGGGTGTGCGCGTGCTGGTGGACAGTGTGCGTGACTGCTACGCGACCCTCGGTTCGCTGCATTCGCGGTGGAACCCCCTGCCGGGGCGGTTCAAGGACTACATCGCCATGCCGAAGTTCAACATGTACCAGTCGCTGCACACCACGGTGATCGGCCCGGGCGGGAAGCCGGTGGAGATCCAGATCCGGACGCACGACATGCACCGCCGCGCCGAGTACGGTGTCGCCGCGCACTGGAAGTACAAGAACGGCGGCAGGCAGCTCGAGGCCTCCGACAACGGGGACATGGGCTGGCTGCGGAGCCTCGTGGACTGGCAGCAGGAGACCTCCGACCCTGACGAGTTCCTCGACTCCCTGCGGTTCGAGATCAACGCGCGCGAGGTCTTCGTCTTCACGCCCAAGGGCGAGGTCATGGCACTGCCGGCGGGTTCCACGCCGGTGGACTTCGCCTACGCCGTGCACACCGAGGTGGGCCACAGGACCATCGGTGCGAGGGTCAACGGCAAACTCGTGCCGCTCAACAGCGAGCTCAACCACGGTGACTGGGTGGAGATCTTCACCTCCAAGGCCGAGGGTGCCGGACCCAGCCAGGACTGGCAGGGCTTCGTCAAGTCCCCCCGTGCCCGTAACAAGATCCGCCAGTGGTTCACGAAGGAGCGCCGCGAGGAGGCGATCGACAAGGGCAAGGAGCTGCTGACGCGCGCGATGCGCAAGCAGAACCTGCCCCTGCAGCGCATGATGACGCACAGTGCGCTGCTGACCGTCGCCCAGGAACTCCGCCACCAGGACATCTCGGCCCTCTACGCTGCGGTAGGAGACGGCCACACGTCCGCGCAGAACGTCATCGAGCACCTCGTGGCGCTCATGGGCGGCCACGAGGGCGCCGAGGAGAACATCGCGGAGACGGCCGTGGCTACCCAGCCGCGCCGCCCCAAGTTCTCCGACTCGGGCGTCACGGTCCGCGGCGTCGGTGATGTCTGGGTCAAGCTGGCCCGCTGCTGCACGCCGGTGCCACCGGATCCGATCATCGGGTTCGTGACGCGCGGCTCGGGCGTCTCCGTGCACCGGAGCGACTGCCGCAACGTGCAGGAGCTGCGAGACCAGCCGGACCGGATCGTCCCCGTGGACTGGGCCCCGACGCAGTCGAGCGTGTTCCTCGTGGAGATCCAGGTGGAGGCCCTCGACCGCAAGAGCCTCCTCTCGGACGTGACGAGCGTGCTCGCCGAGAACCACGTGAACATCCTGGCGGCCAATGTGAACACCTCCTCGGACCGCGTTGCGATGTCACGGTTCGCGTTCGAGATGGGTGACCCGAAGTACCTGAACCACATCCTCAGCGCCGTCCGCCGGATCGACGGCGTGTTCGACGTCTACCGGACCACGGGCTCCCAGCGCCGCCCCTGAGGCGAGCCCCTGACACGCCGCGCGGTCACGTCCTGCCTCCCGGCTGCTGTGCCGTGCGCAGCCGCGTCAGTGCACGCGTCTTGCCCGGCACGCGCGAGGTGTTCATGAGCGCTGCTTCGACGAGCCGCAGCGGGCAGCCGAGCTCCGCCGCCCGGCCGATCGCGCGGAGGATGGCGACGGCGTCGCCGTCCTCTCCGTGGACCGCGATGTCCAGTGCCGTCCGGAGCGGGGTCGTCACGGACACGCCACCCACCAGGTTGACGTCGAACGGGCCCAGCGCCACCTGGTGCATGACGGCGGGCGTGAAGGGCGGCAGGGCCGTGGTGCGCCGGCGGTGGTCCGTCACGAGGCTGATCAGCACGGGTGGCCGGGCGCAGCCGTAGATCCAGGCCGCGCAGGAGCGTCCCAGCGCGACCCGCGGGCGGATGGAGGAGGGGACGCTGCGGGCGGCGGCCTGCGACCTCGTCGCGGGATCCTCCCGGAAGTCGCTGCGGAGGTAGGAATCGCCGATGACCAGGTGCACTAGCCCGTCGAGCCGCATGGCCTGGAGCTCGGCCGAGGTGAAGATCTCGCCCGCATGGAACAGAGCGCCGCCCGTGGATGTCACGGGATTCCGCGCCCCGCCGACGATGCGTTCGGGAGGGGCTGCGGCATGGGCGCTGTCCAGGGGAGGCATTGCCCCAGCATCCCATCGTGCCGGCCACGGAAAAGCCCTCCGGCGGCCGATGTGGACAACGGTGCCGGAGGGCCCGGGTGCCGCCCGTGGCGGCCTGCTGTCAGGAGAAGTCCTGCGCGGACCTCTGCAGCATCTCGAGCCATTGTTCGCGCGCCGCGAGGGCTTCCTTCGCTGAAGCGATCTTCTTGGCGTTCCCCGCGCGTTCGGCGTCCGCGAGGTCCTCCTTGAGCTGGGCGATCGTCGCCTCGAGCTGGCTCAGCGCGCTGTTCGTGCGTGCCTTCGTCTCGGGGTTCGTCTTCGTCCAGTTCTCGTCGTCCGCAGCCTTGACCGCGTCCTCGACCTGACGCAGGCCGCCGTCGATGCGGCCCATGTCGGCGCGGGGGACCTTGCCGGCCTCGTCCCATCGGTCCCGGACGGACTGCAGCGCCTTCTTGGCCGCGGCGAGGTCCCTGATCGGCAGGATCTGCTGGGCCTCCTTGAGGAGAGCCTCCTTGGCGGCGAGATTGCCGGCGTACTCCTCGTCGACGGCCTCGTTGGCCGACTTGCGAGCCTCGAAGAAGCGGTCCTGCGCCGCACGGAACCGGGCCCAGAGGGCGTCATCGTCCTTGCGGCTGGCGCGCTTCGACGCCTTCCACTCGTCCATCAGGCGCCGGTACTCGGCCGCCGTCGGACCCCAGTCCGTCGACGCCGCGAGCTGCTCGGCCCGGGCGATGAGCGCCTCCTTGGCCTGCTTCGCCTCCGCGTTGTCGCTGTCGAGCTGGGAGAAGTATGCCCGGCGGTGGCGGTCGAACACGGTGCGCGCGGACCGGAAGCGCTTCCAGAGGGCGTCCTCCGTGCCTCGGCCGAGCCGCGGCCCGTTCTTTTGGGCCGCCTTCCAGAGCTCGAAGAGCTCGTTCATGCGGGTACTGCTGGCCTTCCACTGCACGGTCGAGGGATCACGGCCGGCGAGCTCCTCGGCCTCCGCCACGATCGCCTCGCGAGCCGCGAGTTCCTTCGCCTTCAGTTCGTCCTGCACGGCACGCTCGGCCTTCTCGAGGCCCTTGACGGCGTCGAGAAGGGCATCGATCCGGGCCTCGAGGGCGAGGACGTCGCCGACCATCTTGCGTTCGCCGACCTGGGCGCGCAGGTGCTTGGCCGTCTTGGCCATGTCCGAGGACGGCGCCTTCGCCTCGACACGCTGCTCCAGCAGCGCGACCTGGCTCACGACGTCGTCGTACTTGCGCACGAAGTAGGCCAGGGCCTCGTCGCGCGTGGCGTCGGGGTACTGGCCGACCGGGTGCTCCTCACCGGCGACGAGCAGGAAGACATGGCCGTCCTCCTCCACCCGGGCGAAGTGGGCGGCCACCTCGAGGGACGTGCTGTGTGCAGTGGGAGCGGCCAGGGGCTGGGCGGCCTTCTTGAGCGGCCGCGGCGCCATGGCGGTAGGCAGCGGCGGTCGTGGGGCGGCCACGGTCGGCGACGGGGTGCTCAGTGGCGCGGGTCCGTCAGCGAGGGGTACCGGCAGCTGGTCCGCCTCGGCGGGCGCGGCGGCTGATTCTTCCTCGCCGGGCGCCGACGCCTCGGCCTCGGCGGTACCTGCGGCGTCCGCCGCCGCCGCCTCGTCGGCAGGAGGCTCCGGCGACGCCGTCGGTTCCGGCGCGTCCGCGCCCGTTCCGTCCGTGCCGGTCTCATGCGTGCCGTCGGCTGCGGACGGGAGGGTGCCGGGACCGGCGCCGTCGGCTGCGGACGGGAAGGTGCCGGCTCCATCGGCTGACACGGCGTCCTGCTGCGTGTCCTGGTCGATGGTCGTTTCGTCGGATTGCTGACTGTCTGTCACCGCTAGAAGTCTTTCGCTCGTCGGATGGCCGTGAGCAACGCCGGGGCCATTTCATGCAGGGTCTAGGAGTCTATCGGTCCGGCCGATCGGCTCGTGGCGGCAGAGCCGTGGACGACCTTCACCAGTACCACCGATCACCGGGACACCGCGGTCCCTGCCCTGAGGCTACTTTACCCATCAGCCCCCTGATCCGCGCCGGGGAGCGAATGCCGGGCCTTCCGCTGGACGGGCGCCGTCCCGTCGGTACGGCGCCTTTTCCCGGGAACCTCCCGCGGGACCTAGGATTGAGGCCGCAGAACCGGGCCGCTCTCCCCATCGGGCGGCGATGACGGCACCCAGCGCAGGAGGAGACCAACCCCATGGCCCGCAAGGCATCACTGTCCGGCTTTCCCGAATGGCTACCGGAGGAGCGCCTGATCGAGCTCCATGTCCTCGAGGTGCTGCAGCGGACGTTCGAGCTCCACGGCTTCTCCAGCATCGAGACCCGCGCGGTCGAGACGGTGGACCAGCTCCTCCGCAAGGGCGAGATCGACAAGGAGGTCTACGCCGTCTCCCGCCTGCAGGCAGAGGAGGCGTCCGCCTCCGAAGGCGGCCTCGCGCTGCACTACGACCTGACGGTGCCCTTCGCACGCTACGTCGTCGAGAACGCCGGCCACCTCGCCTTCCCCTTCCGCAGGTTCCAGATCCAGAAATGCTGGCGCGGTGAACGGCCCCAGGAGGGCCGGGCGCGCGAGTTCACCCAGGCGGACATCGACGTCGTCGGCGACGGTGTCCTGCCGTTCCGGTACGACGTCGAACTCGCCCTCGCGGTGGTCGAGGCCCTCGGCGCCCTACCGATCCCGGAGTTCACGCTGCGCGTCAACAACCGGAAGCTCGCCGAGGGCTTCTACCGCGGCATCGGTCTCGAGGACACCGCGGCTGTCCTGCGCAGCATCGACAAGCTCGAGAAGATCGGCCCCGAGAAGGTGGGCGCCCTGCTCCGCGACGAGGTCGGCGCCGACGACCACCAGGTCCGGCTCGCCCTCGACCTCGCGGGCATCCGTACGCCGGACACCTCGTTCGTCGACCGCGTGCGGGCCCTCGGCGTCACGAACGATCTCCTCGAAGAAGGCCTCGAGGAGCTCCGGCAGGTCGTCGGCGAGGCGTCCCGGCGGGCGCCCGGGCGTGTGGTCGCGGACCTGAGCATCGCCCGCGGACTCGACTACTACACGGGAACGGTCTACGAGACGGTGCTCGACGGACACGAGGGGCTCGGATCGATCTGTTCCGGCGGCCGCTACGACTCCCTCGCGCGCAAGGGCAACCGCACCTTCCCCGGCGTCGGGCTGTCCATCGGGGTCACACGGATCGTCTCGCGCATCCTCAGTCAGGGCTTCGCCACGGTGTCCCGGAAGGTACCCACGGCCGTCCTCGTGACGCTCGCCGACGACGACTCGTGGTCGCAGGCGCAGGACGTCGCCGCTGCGCTGAGGAACCGCGGCATCTCCGTGGAGGTCGCGGCGACCGCAGAGAAGTTCGGCAAGCAGATCAAGTTCGCGGACCGGCGCGGCATCCCCTTCGTGTGGTTCACCTCGCCCGAGGGCTCGCACGAGGTCAAGGACATCCGCTCCGGCGACCAGGTGCCCGCCGACCCCGCCTCGTGGTCGCCCCCGGCCGAGGACCTCCGCCCGGTGGTCGCCTCCGCCTGACGGTCCCGTCCCCGGTGCTCTGGTCCGTGGCGAAGACGCCTGGCGCGGTCAGGCCGCCCGGCGGCGCCGGGCGAGCACCACGCCCCGGGCAGCGGCGCCCGCTGCGAGGACGCCGAGCATCGAGGCGACCGAAACCGCCGGGAGGGTGAAGGCGAGCAGCAGGCACCCTGCCGCGCCGAGCACGTTCAACCAGCGCGGGGCGTACCACTGCCGTTCGGCGAGCGTGAAGGCGGCGATGTTGGCGACCGCGTAGTAGACCAGGACGCCGAAGCTGGAGAACCCGACCACCGTCAGCACATCGGTGGTGAGCAGGAGGCCGACGACGACGGCGGCTGTCGCGACGTCGGCGACCCAGGGCACGGAGTAGCGCGCAGAGATGCGCGCGAGAGCGCGCGGCAGGTCGCCCTGGCGCGCCATGGCGAGGCTCGTGCGGCCCACCCCCGCGATGAGCGCGAGGAGGGCCCCGAGGCTGGCGAGTGCTGCAGCGATGGTGACCACGGCTCCACCCCGACCCATGGAGCCTTCCCCGGGGACGCCGACGTCGATGACGTCCCGGAGCGGTGCTGTAGCGCCCGCGAGCGCCTCGGGTCCGAGGGCGTGCAGGAGCGAGAGCGCCAGGAGCAGGTACAGCAGCAGTGTGAAGCCGAGGGCGCCGAGGATGGCCGCGGGGATGTTCCGGCGCGGATTCCGGACCTCCTCGCCCATCGTGGCGATCCGGGCGTAGCCGGCGAACGCGAAGAACATCAGCGCGGAGGCCTGCAGCACGCCTGTGATCCCGGCCGGCCCAGCGGTTGGCGACGGGGCCGCGGGCGACGAGAAGCCGACGACGACCACGAAGGCCAGGACCGGGACCACGAGCGAGACGATCACACGCGTGGCGAGGGCCGTGCGGGTCACGCCGAGGAGGTTCACGACCGTGAGCCCCACGACGGCGGCCACCGCTGCGGCCTTCTCGGCGCCCGGGGCCGCGTACAGGCCGAAGACCAGGGCCATCGCCGCGCAGGACGCCGCCTTGCCGGTGACGAAGCTCCAGCCGGCGAGGAATCCGGGCCAGTGCCCGAGCTGTTCGCGTCCATAGACATAGGTGCCTCCGCTCGAGGGGTACCGCACGGCGAGGGAGGCCGTCGCCGAGGCGTTGCAGTAGGCGACGAAGCCGGCGATCACGACGGCGAGGGGCAGGAGCGCTCCCGCGGCCGCGCCGGCCGGGGCGAAGACCACGAAGGCGCCGGCTCCGATCATGGCGCCGATCCCCACGGTGGTGGCGTCGAAACCGCCCAGGATGCGGCGGAGCGCCGGTTGCTCGGACATGGTCCTCCTCGGGGATCGGTAGCAGCGGCCGGACGGTGGACGCGGGACGACACGACCCTCCGGGTTCCTGTCCGGGCGTCCGGACCGGGACCGGTAAAGTTGGTCGGGCTTGAAGCAACTCTAGGCAGGTACTCACGACGCCTGCGACTCATCTGACACATCTGTGGGAAGGAATGCTGTGCTCCGCACGCATGAACTCGGCTCCCTTCGGCCCGAGCACGTAGGACAATCGGTCACCCTGGCGGGGTGGGTCGCCCGCCGCCGGGACCACGGCGGGGTGGCCTTCCTCGATCTCCGCGACGCGTCGGGATTCGCCCAGGTCGTGGTGCGCGAGGAGGACGTCTTCTCCAGCCTGCGCAACGAATACGTCCTGCAGATCGTCGGCACGGTGCAGCAGCGGCCCGAGGGGAACGAGAACCCCGCACTTCCCACGGGGGCCATCGAGGTCATCGCCGACACCGTGAGGATCCTCAACACGTCCGAGCCGCTCCCGTTCCAGATCGACGAGCACGTCGAGGTGGGTGAGGAGGCGCGACTGCGCCACCGGTACCTGGACCTCCGCCGTCCGGGCCCGCAGGCGAACCTCCGCCTGCGCTCCGAGGCCAGCCGGGTGGCGCGCGAGCTCCTGCACGCGGACGGTTTCGTGGAGATCGAGACCCCGACGCTGACCCGTTCCACCCCCGAGGGTGCCCGCGACTTCCTCGTGCCGGCGCGCCTCGCGCCCGGCTCCTGGTACGCCCTGCCGCAGTCGCCCCAGCTGTTCAAGCAGCTCCTGCAGGTCGGCGGGTTCGAGAAGTACTACCAGATCGCCCGCTGCTACCGGGACGAGGACTTCCGCGCCGACCGGCAGCCGGAGTTCACGCAGCTCGACATCGAGGCGAGCTTCGTGGAGGAGGACGACATCATCGCCCTCGGCGAGCAGCTGGTGTCATCGCTGTGGAAGCTCATCGACGTCGAGATCCCCCTGCCCATCCGCCGCATGACCTACGCCGAGGCGATGGCGAAGTACGGCTCGGACAAGCCCGACCTCCGGTTCGGGCTCGAGCTGACGGAGCTGACCGATTTCTTCCGGGACACGGAGTTCGGTGTCTTCAAGGCGCCCTACGTCGGAGCGGTCGTCATGCCCGGCGGCGCTGCCCAGCCGCGCCGCCAGCTGGACGCCTGGCAGGAATGGGCCAAGCAGCGCGGCGCCAAGGGCCTTGCCTACGTGCTGATCGACGCCGACGGCAGCCTCCGCGGCCCGGTCGCGAAGAACCTGACGGACGCGGAACGGGACGGCCTCGCGGCTGCAACGGGCGCCGAGCCCGGCGACTGCATCTTCTTCGCGGCGGGCGACCGCTCGTCGTCGCGCGCCATCCTCGGCGCGGCCCGGGTGGAGATCGGACGGCGCACGGGCCTCATCAAGGAGGGCGACTGGGCCTTCGTGTGGGTCGTCGACGCCCCCATGTTCGAGCCGGCGTCGGCCGCGGTGGCCGCGGGCGACGTCGCCGTCGGCGGAGGCGCGTGGACAGCCGTCCACCACGCCTTCACGTCCCCGAAGCCCGAGTTCCTCGACACGTTCGACACCGACCCGGAGAACGCCCTGGCCTACGCCTACGACATCGTCTGCAACGGCAACGAACTCGGCGGGGGATCGATCCGTATCCACCAGCGCGACATCCAGGAGCGTGTCTTCGCGGTCATGGGCCTGAGCGCGGAGGAAGCCCAGGAGAAGTTCGGCTTCCTGCTCGAGGGCTTCAAGTACGGCGCGCCGCCGCACGGCGGCATCGCACTCGGCTGGGACCGCGTCGTCTCCCTGCTCGCGGGAGCGGATTCGATCCGCGACGTCATCGCCTTCCCGAAGTCCGGTGGCGGCTACGACCCGCTGACGGCAGCACCCGCACCGATCACGGCCCAGCAGCGCAAGGAGGCCGGCGTCGACGCCAGGCCGAAGGCCGAGGGCTGAGCGGCGCTCCCCATGCCCTGATGCCGGCCCGGAGGGACGGGGCACTCCTCACGGAGGGTCCCGTCCCTCCGCGTCGGTGCCGTCCCGGCGCGAACCCTGGATGCGCCGTCGCCGATCGCTGTCGGACGAATTGTGACGTATCGGCCGAGGGCGTGGGCGCGCTGTGAAATAATCGGGTCAGTACGTGCTCCGGGGTCGGTGTAAGTCCGAACCGGCGGTCATAGTCCGCGACCCGTCAGGGGTCCCGCACCCGCGGGACCGCGACGGTTGAGCCGGTGGAATTCCGGGACCGACAGTCAAAGTCTGGATGGGAGAAGCACGAACAGCAGGGACTGGCCGCTGCCCGCGACGGGCGCCGGCACCCGTCGCGGCTCCGCCCGCCACGGAGCGTCCCTCCTGCTGCCATCGCCCGGAGCCGTCGTATCGGTGAAGGATCGGCATGGATTTTCTGCAGTGGCTCTTCGAAGCCCGCATCCCGGTGGGTAGCGGTTCCCTCCTGCTGCGTGAAGTGGTGGGGAACGTGTTCGGCCTCCTCAGCGCCCTCGGCGGCATGCGCCGTCGCGTCTGGGCCTGGCCGGTCGGGATCCTCGGCAACCTCCTGCTCCTGACGGTCTTCCTCGGATCCGTCTTCGGGGCTGCGAGCGCCGCCAACCTGCTCGGACAGGCCGGGCGCCAGGTCATGTTCATCGCCGTCTCGATCTACGGATGGCGTCAGTGGCAGGCCAGCCGCCACCGCGACGGGCAGGCCGTGACGCCGCAGTGGGCCGGCACGAGGGCCCGCTTCGGCATGGTCGCCTTCCTGATCGTCGGCACCTTCGCGCTGACCCCGCTCTTCCGCGCCCTCGGCTCCTACGAGCCCGTCTGGGCCGACGCCTGGACCTTCGTCGGATCCCTGCTCGCCACCTACGGCATGGCCAAGGGCTGGGTCGAGTTCTGGCTCGTCTGGGTCGCCGTCGACATCGTCGGGGTACCCCTGCTCTTCAGCGCCGGCTACTACGCCAGCGCCTTCATGTACGTGTTCTACGGTGCATTCACCCTCATCGGTTTCTTCGTGTGGGCCCGCGCCCAGCGCACGGCCAAGCCCGGCATCGAGACCCTCCTGCCGGATCCGACGCTGCGATGAGCACGACGACGCCCGGGACCACCGCGGCCGAATCAGCCGCCATGCTGCGCGCCCTGGACCTCGCCGCGAGGGGCGTGCGGGGAGCGAACCCCCTGGTGGGGGCCGTCGTCCTCTCCGCCGGCGGCGTAGTCCTCGGCGAGGGATACCACCGCGGTGCGGGCACTGCGCACGCCGAGCCGGCCGCCCTCGCGGACGCCCGCCGGCGGGGCAACGACCCGCGCGGCGCCACGATGGTGGTCACCCTCGAGCCGTGCGATCACACCGGCCGGACCGGGCCCTGCAGCGGTGCCCTGATCGAGGCCGGCGTGGCACGCGTGGTCTACGCCGCGGACGACGTCAACGGTGCCGCTGCCGGAGGCGGCCGAAGGCTCCGTGACGCCGGCATCGACTGCCTGGGCGGACACGAGGCCGCCCGCTCGCAGGAGCTCAACGAGCGCTGGAGCGCAGCCGTCCTCGGTCGGCGACCCTTCGTGACCCTGAAGTCCGCGCAGTCCCTCGACGGCCGTGTCGCGGCGTCGGACGGCTCCAGCCAGTGGATCACCGGCGCCGAAGCGCGCGCGGACGGGCACCGGATCCGCGCCCTCGCCGACGCCGTCCTGGTGGGCACCGGCACGGTCCTCACCGACGATCCGCAGCTCACCGCGCGAAGCGCCGGCGGGGAGGCCCCCGGAGCGGGAGGTCTCCGGGTCGTCATGGGTGAGACCCCCGTGCCCGACGGCGCCGCCGTCAGGGGAGAGGGCTTCATCCAGCTGCAGAGCCGGGACGTGGACGAGGTCCTCGAGGAGCTCCACCGCAGGGGAGTCCGCCACCTCCTCGTCGAGGGAGGCCCGCGGATCGCCTCCGCGTTCCTCCGGGCCGGTGTCGTCGACGAGCTGTTCAGCTACGTCGCGCCGCTGATCCTCGGCGACGGCGCACCCGCCTTTCCGGATCTCGGCGTCGGGACCCTCGCCGATGCCGGCCGGTGGGTGCTCGACGACGCCGGCGGACCAGGCGTCCGCCAGCTCGGCGAGGACGTCCGGCTGCACCTGCGTCCGCCGCCGCTCTCCTGATCCTCTTCCACCCGCAAGCCACCACCCGAAGGAAGTACCAGTGTTCACAGGAATCGTGTCCGAGCAGGGCAGCGTGGTCTCACTCGAGCTCACGGCGGACGGCGAGAGCGGCCTGCTCGTCTTCGAAGCGCCGGAGACCGGCAGGGACCTCACGCCGGGTGCCTCGATCGCCGTCAACGGGGTGTGCCTGACGGCCGTCACCCTCGACGCCGGGCGTGTCGGCGTCGATGTCATGGGTGAGACCCTCCGCCGCACCACCACGGGTGCGCTGCAGCCCGGCGCACCCGTCAACCTCGAGCGGTGCGTGCCTGCGGGTGGACGCCTCGACGGCCACGTGGTGCAGGGCCACGTGGACGGCATCGGCGTTCTCCTCGAGCGTGAGGACCTCGGCGCATGGCACCGGCTCCGCTTCGGGCTGCCCGCCAGGCTGGGACGTTATGCCGCGGAGAAGGGCTCCGTGGCGATCGACGGTGTCTCGCTGACCGTCACGGCCGTCAGCACGCCCGACGAACCGGAGCAGTGGTTCGAGGTGGGACTCATCCCGACCACCCTCAAGGAGACCGGCCTCGGCGCCAAGGCCCTGGGCGATCCGGTCAACCTCGAGATGGACGTGCTCGCCAAGTACGCCGAACGCCTCCTCGGGTTCGCCGCCGCGGACGCCCGGGCCGCCGGCGTCGGGGGAGCACAGTGACGGGCAGCGGGGCGATCCTGCTCGACCCGGTCACCGACGCCATCGCGGCGATCTCCGCCGGCCGCGCCGTCGTCGTCGTCGATGACGAGGACCGCGAGAACGAGGGCGACATCGTCTTCGCAGCCGAGGACGCGACGCCGGAACTGGTCGGCTGGACGGTTCGCTGGACCTCCGGTGTCCTCTGTGTGCCGCTGCGGGCCGACGACGCCGACCGCCTCCTCCTGCCGCCGATGACCGCGGTGAACGAGGACTCCAAGGGCACCGCCTACACGGTGTCCTGCGATGCGGCGGCCGGCGTCAGCACGGGCATCAGTGCCGCGGACCGGGCCCGCACCGCCAGGGTCCTCGCCGATCGGTCCAGCGTGGCGGCGGACCTCACGCGGCCGGGGCATGTCTTCCCGCTGCGCGCTGCTCCCGGCGGCGTCCGCGAACGCCCCGGGCACACGGAAGCGGGAGTCGAGCTGAGCGTCCTCGCAGGAAAGAGCCCCGCGGCCGTCATCGCCGAACTGGTGCACGACGACGGCGGCATGATGCGCCTGCCCGCGCTGCGCCGCTTCGCCGACGAGCACCGCATACCGCTCGTCTCGATCGAGGACCTCGTCGCCTTCGTCCGCGGACGCGACGAAGGGCAGGAGGACGAACCGCGGGAGCGCGCCGTCCGGACGGACCCCGCCGGCGCCTGACGGCGCCCGACCACCCACCCCACAGCACCACCGAAACAGCACCACCGAAGGAGAACCATGAGCGGTCACGGAGCACCCAGCATCGACATCAGCGGACTGACAGGCCAGGAGGGCGCGCCCCTGCGCCTCGCGATCATCGCGGCCAGCTGGCACACGGAGATCATGGACGGGCTGCTCGACGGCGCACGCCGCGCCGCGGCCGAGGCCGGAGCGGACGTGACGGAGATCCGCGTGCCGGGAAGCTTCGAACTGCCCGTCGCGGCCGCACGCATCGCGCCGCACGTCGACGCCGTCGCAGCCCTCGGCGTCGTCATCCGGGGAGGCACGCCGCACTTCGAGTACGTCTGCCAGGCGGCGACGTCGGGCCTCACCGACGTCAGCGTGCGCACGGGCGTGCCGGTCGGCTTCGGCGTGCTGACCTGCGACACCGAGCAGCAGGGGCTCGACCGCGCCGGACTGCCCGGCTCCTCGGAGGACAAGGGGCACGAGGCCGTCTCCGCGGCCCTGGCGACCGCGGCCGTCCTGCGGTCCTGGGCCTGATGGCCGCGGAGGCGTCCGTCACAGGACGGGGGCCCGGTGCCGGGACAGGCCCGCGAGCCGATAACCTAGGGGGTGTGAAAACCTTTGATTCCCTGTTCGAGGAACTCAGCGCGAAGGCCGCCGAACGGCCGGCCGGTTCGCGGACGGTAGCGGAGCTCGATTCCGGCGTCCACGGCATCGGCAAGAAGGTCGTCGAGGAGGCCGCCGAGGTCTGGATGGCTGCCGAGTACGAGTCGACCGAGGATGCGGCCGAGGAGATCTCGCAGCTGCTCTACCACCTGCAGGTGCTCATGCTGGCCAAGGGACTCAGCCTGGCGGACGTCTACAAGCATCTGTAGCCGCGCCGGCGTCTCCGCCCGCGGCTCCTGCTTGCCCGTCCCTCCTCCAGCGAAAGACATCCCATGCTCCGTGTAGCAGTCCCCAACAAGGGCGCCCTCTCCGAGGCCGCCTCGTCCATGCTCGCCGAGGCCGGCTACCGCCAGCGCCGCGATTCCCGCGAGCTCGTCCTGGTCGATCCCGAGAACGAGATCGAGTTCTTCTTCCTCCGACCCCGTGACATCGCGGTGTACGTCGGGTCGGGAACCCTCGACGTCGGCCTCACCGGACGCGACCTCTTCCTCGACGCGCAGGTCGAGGCCGTGGAGCTCATGCAGCTCGGCTTCGGTGCGTCCACCTTCCGGTTCGCCGGACCCGTGGGCGATTTCGCCTCGCCGGAGGAGCTCGAGGGCAAGCGCCTGGCCACCAGCTACGAGGGACTCCTCAAGGACTACCTCGCCGAGCGGGGCATCACGGCCGCCGTGGTCCGGCTCGACGGCGCGGTCGAATCCTCGGTCCGCCTCGGTGTCGCCGACGCGATCGCCGACGTCGTCGAGACCGGCAGTACGCTGCGCGCCGCGGGCATGGAGATCTTCGGCGAGCCCATCCTCCGGAGCGAGGCCGTGCTGATCGGCCGGGCCGGCGTCGAGGCCCCGGCCGGGCTCGACGTCCTGCTGCGGCGCCTCCAGGGTGTCCTCGTGGCACGCCAGTACGTGATGATGGACTACGACATCCGGAAGGACCTCGTCGACGAGGCCGCGGCCCTGACGCCGGGTCTGGAGTCCCCGACCGTCTCGCCGCTGCGCGACTCCGACTGGGTGGCCGTGCGCTCCATGGTCAAGCGCAACCAGACCAACCGTGTCATGGACGAACTGTACGAACTCGGTGCGCGCGCCATCCTCGTCAGCACCATCCACGCCTGCCGGATCTAGGGGAGGGGCAGCCATGACCGTCGCCATCCGCGTGATCCCCTGCCTGGACGTCGACGCCGGGCGCGTCGTGAAGGGCGTCAACTTCGAGGACCTGCGCGACGCCGGGGATCCGGTGGAACTCGCGCACCGCTACGACCGCGCGGGAGCGGACGAACTGACCTTCCTCGACGTCACCGCGTCCTCCGGGAACCGGGAGACGACCTTCGACGTCGTCGCCCGGACCGCGGAGGAGGTGTTCATCCCGCTGACCGTGGGCGGGGGCGTGCGCGAGATCTCCGACGTCGACCGCCTCCTCCGCTACGGCGCGGACAAGGCATCCATCAACACGGCCGCCGTCGCGCGCCCGTCCGTGATCGACGAGATCACGCGGCACTTCGGGGCCCAGGTCCTCGTCCTCTCCCTCGATGCACGCCGGACGCGCGATGCCGACACGCCGTCGGGGTTCGAGGTGACCACCTACGGTGGCCGCAAGGGCACCGGGATCGACGCCGTCGCCTGGGCCAGGGAGGCCGCGGACCGGGGCGTGGGCGAGATCCTGCTCAACTCGATCGATGCGGACGGGACCAAGGAGGGCTTCGACCTCGAACTCATCCGCGCCGTGCGTGCCGCCGTGGGCGTGCCGCTCATCGCCTCGGGCGGGGCGGGCAGGCCGGAGCACTTCCCGCCGGCCGTGCAGGCCGGTGCCGATGCGGTACTCGCGGCGTCGGTCTTCCACTTCGGACCGGTGGACGCGATCGCACAGGTGAAGACCGCCATCCGGAACGCGGGCTTCCCCGTCCGCTGAGGGTTCTGCCGCAGGAGGCCGTCCCCGAGGACAGAGTACGTCCGGAGGGCCGCTCAGATGCCGACGTCGGCGCTCTCGAGCAGGGCGACGGCGTCGGGCTGGCCCTCGAAGGTGACCAGGGCCTGCCGGCGGCGCCCGTGGGCGTGCATCAGCAGTTCGCCCGGATCGCCCACGATCGCCACCGAGACCGGTGCACGCTTGGCCACGTGCCGCGGGCCGTCGGGCCGCACCAGCACGATACCGAGGTCCACGCCGCGGTAGAGGATCGCCGCACGCTTGACGAGTTCTTCCCAGAGCGCTCCGGCGTAGTCCTCGTCGAGGGACCTGGGCGCCCAGCGCGTGGTGGCGCGTCGGACGTCCTCGGTATGGACGAAGTACTCGATGAGGTTGGCGCTCCTGTCGATCGACCTGATGCGCATCGGCGAGAACGACGGCGGTCCGGCCAGGAAGCGGTTCACCAAGGCCTCGTAACCGGCCGGGGACGCAGCGCGCTCCGCCGTCTCCCGCGTGGCACGCTCGGTGACCCCCGCGAGCTTTTTCACGACCATCCCGAGCCCGAGCGCGGGCCTGTGCTCGCGCAGGTAGAGATGCGCGGCCAGGTCGCGCGTCCGCCACCCCTCACACAGAGTGGGGGCGTCGGGACCGGCTGCCAAGAGCGTCTCGGCCAGGACCTCACGGGACGGGGCTACGTAGTGCATCACAGCTGAAAGTAGCATGTCCCGCGCGGGCGGGGCAGGCGCGCCGCGCCCCGCCGTGGACGGCACTAGAATCACAGGTGATGCCTTCCACCACGTCCCCCCAGAAGAACCCCGAGACCTCCGCCGACGCCGCCACCGGGGAAGCCGGCCGGCTCCTCGATCCCGCCATCGCCTCGGCCCTCAAGAAGGACGACGCCGGCCTGGTCGCCGCCGTCGTGCAGCAGTACGACACGCGCGAGGTCCTGATGCTCGGCTGGATGGACGAGGAGGCCCTCCGGCGCACACTGACCAGCGGGCGCGTGACCTTCTACTCGCGGTCGCGTGCCGAGTACTGGCGCAAGGGGGACACTTCCGGCCACCGCCAGTGGGTCAAGGGCGTGGCCCTCGACTGCGACGGCGACGCGCTGCTCGTCACCGTGGACCAGGAGGGCGCCGCATGCCACACCGGCACGCGTACATGCTTCGACGGACGGACGCTGCCCGCCGCGACCGCCGGCCGCCCCGAGACCGAAGGATCCTGACCCGATGCAGCAGCTGGGCACCATCAGCCCCACCCTGAAGGAATTCCGCGACCTGGCCAAGGCCCGCCGCGTGGTTCCCGTGCACCTGAAAGTCCTCGCGGACGCGCACACGCCGATCGGCATCTACCGCAAGCTCGCAGCGGGCCAGCCCGGGACCTTCCTCATGGAGTCCGCTGCCGTCGGCGGCGTCTGGTCGCGCTATTCCTTCATCGGCTCGTCCTCGCGCGCCACGCTCACCACCCGGGACGGCGAGGCCTTCTGGCTGGGGGAACCGCCCGCCGGCGTACCCTCGGGCGGAGACCCGGTCGAGGCCCTGCGCCTCACGGTCGAGGCGCTGCGGACCGAACGGTTCGAGGAGCTCCCGCCGTTCACATCCGGGATGGTCGGGTTCGTCGGCTGGGAAGCGGTACGCCACTGGGAGCGGCTCACGAGCCCGCCCGAGGACGACCTGCTCCTGCCCGAACTCGCGATGTGCCTCGTCTCGGACCTCGCCATCCACGACAACTCCGAGGGCTCGCTCACGCTGGTCGCCAACGCCATTAACTTCGACGGCACCGACGAGCGCGTGGACGAGGCCTGGCACGACGCCGTCGCGCGCATCCGGCAGATGCTCGCGAAGCTCGTCGCTCCGACGGAACTCGCCGTCTCGGTGATGGCCGAGGACGCGCCGACCGCCGAGGAGTTGATGGACCGGGTCCGGGATTCCTGGTTCGAGCCCGACTACCTGCGGGCCATCGAGCGCGGCAAACGGGCCATCGTCGACGGCGACGTCTTCCAGGTGGTCATCAGCCGGCGCTTCGAGATCGAGTGCGACGCCTCCGCGCTCGATGTCTACCGCATCCTGCGCACCACCAACCCGAGCCCCTACATGTACCTGTTCAGCCTCGAGGACGCCGAAGGCCGGGCCTACTCGATCGTGGGCAGCTCCCCTGAAGCGCTCGTCACCGTCACGGGGGACGAGGTGATCACGCATCCGATCGCGGGTTCGCGTCCTCGCGGCAGGACCACGGAGGAGGACCGCGACCTCGCCGTCGAGCTCCGCGCGGACACGAAGGAGAAGGCCGAGCACCTCATGCTCGTCGACCTCGCGCGGAACGACCTCTCGAAGGTCTGCACCCCCGGCAGCGTCGACGTCACGCAGTTCATGGAAGTGGAGAAGTTCAGCCACATCATGCACCTCGTGTCCACCGTGGTCGGCCGGCTCTCGCCCTCGAAGAGCGCCTACGACGTCCTTGCGGCGACCTTTCCCGCCGGAACGCTCTCGGGCGCGCCGAAGCCCCGCGCGCTGCGCCTCATCGACGAGGTGGAGCCGCACCGGCGCGGCATCTACGGCGGTGTGGTCGGCTACCTGGACTTCGCCGGGGACATGGACATGGCCATCGCCATCCGGTCGGCGCTGCTGCGCGGAGGCAGGGCCTACGTGCAGTCCGGCGGGGGGATCGTCGCCGACTCGGTCCTCGAGGCGGAAGCCCTCGAGACGGTCAACAAGGCGGCCGCTCCCCTCCGGGCAGCCCTGACGGCGGCTGGTCTGCGGCCCGCGACGACGGACTCCCAGTGAGCACCACCGGGCGTCCCGCTCCCGGCCGGTTCACCCGGCGCGGCATCGTGGTGATGGGCATCGTGGTCCTGGCACTGCTCGCCTTCGGGTCCACGACGCAGACGTGGCTCACCGTGCGCCTGCCCCAGGAAGCCGTCCAGACACCGGATCTCCGGGTTCCCGGCAGTGACGCGGCGACACCCGTGACGGCGTTCGCGCTCGTCGCGTTGGCCGCCGCCCTCGCCGTCTCGATCGCGGGCCGCGTGGCCCGCTGGGTCATCGCCGGGATCCTGGTGCTCTCCGGCATCGGGATCGCGCTGTCCAGCGCCTCGGTGGCACTGGATCCCGCGACCGCCGCCGAGCCCGCCATCGGCGCGGCCATCGGCGTCAGCGGCCTGGCCGGAGCCGATGCGACGGCGAGTGCCATGCCCTGGCTCGCGGTCACGGCAGGGGTCCTGCTGGTCCTCTCGGCCGTCTGGGTGGTCCTCGCCGGCAGGACCTGGGGAGTGAACAGGCGCTACGACGCCGGGGCGTCCCGCACGGCCCGGTCGGCGCCCGGGATCCTCCAGCCCGGAGCGCCCGCTCCGTCGACCGGTGATGTGGCTCCCGGCGCCGGCCCGGAAGGGAACGGGGATCCGGTCCTGCCGGATGCGACGGGCAGGGTGCCCGATGACGCGACAGCGGCCGGCACGACCGCTGCACGTGACACGGGGTCCGGCGACGCGTCGACCGATGATGCGCCGGCGGCCGTCGCGCCCTCCGGCGAGCCCGGCACCCGGGGGCCGGCACGGGGCCGCAGCCGGGCCAGCGCCCACGCCGACGAGATCGACAGCTGGGATCAGCTCTCACGCGGCAACGACCCGACGCGCTGACGCGGGTGGCCGCCCCCTGACGCAGGTCTCCAGCCGTCGACGCAGGTCTCCACCCGCCGACGCAGGTCTCCACCCGCCGTCGTCCGTCTCCACCCGCCGTCGCCCGCCCCGGCGCACCCCGGGGCGGCGGTTCCGCCAGCCCTGCCGCGCCCGCAGGTGTTCGGCCGGGCCGCTCCATCAATGGCAGAATGGAACCAGACCCGTTCGAAGGAGATTTCCCATGGCATCCGAGACCCGTAGCGCCGCTACCCGCAACACCCCGGCGAACCACGCCCAGATGGGCGACGAGACGATCGGTCACGGCAACAGCCCCGCTGCCTGGACCTGCGTGCTGATCATGCTTGCCGGTGCGGCCCTGGCCTCCTTCGCCTACATCCTTGCGAGCACCGAGGGCAACCACGACTTCGGGACGCTGCTGTTCTGGGTGGGTATCGGGATCATGTTCGTCGGCCTCCTCGTCGGCTTCATCCTGCGCAGGATCGGCTACGGCGTGGGTGGATCGAAGCTCAAGAACAACGGCCACTAGATGACGGTCCTCGACGACATCATCGAGGGCGTCCGCGAGGATCTCGCGGAGCGTCGGCGCGCGCTGCCCCTCGAGGACGTGCAGGCGGCAGCCCTTGCGGTACCCGCTCCCGTCGATGCCTTCGAGGCGCTCGGCGCGGGACGCGGCGGCGCGCTGGCGGTCATCGCGGAGGTCAAGCGGAGCAGCCCGTCCAAGGGTGCGCTGGCGGCCATCGCCGACCCCGCGGCCCTCGCAGCGTCCTACGAGGAGGGCGGCGCGGCCGTCATCTCCGTCCTGACGGAGGAACGGCGCTTCGGCGGGTCGCTCGCGGACCTCGACGCCGTGCGTGCCGCCGTGGCCCTCCCGGTGCTCCGCAAGGACTTCACGGTGGACGAGTACCAGATCTGGGAGGCCCGGGCCCACGGTGCCGACGTCGTGCTGCTGATCGTCGCGGCGCTCACCGACGAGGAGTTGCGCTCGTTCCTCGCCCTCACGCAGCGGCTCGGGATGAGCGCGATCGTGGAGACGCACACCGCCGAGGAGGTGCGGCGCGCCGTGGCCGCCGAGGCGACGATCATCGGCGTGAACGTCCGCAACCTGAAGACCCTCGATATCGACAGGAGCGTCTTCAGCGGGCTGGCGCACCTCATCCCGTCCGGCACGGTCGTCATCGCCGAATCGGGAGTGCGCGATGTCACGGACGTCGCCGACTACGCAGGCAGTGGCGCCCACGCCGTCCTGGTGGGGGAGGCACTCGTGCGGCACACCGACCCCGCAGCGACGATCGGTGAGTTCCGGCGGGCCGGCAGCGAGGCCTGGCGGGCCATGGACGCAGCCGACGCCTGACAGCGGGCGGCAGCCGGAGCGGACGCCCGCCGGAATGGACGGGGAGCACAGCGAGCAGGAAACGGACCGGCCATCGCCGATCCGCCAGGGACCCGGGCGGCACCGCCGCCGGGTCAGGACCAACAGGACAGGAATGCTGAAGTCATGACTGATATGCACCAGGACACGGGCCTCCCCGGCACGGATGCCGGAGCAGCGGATGCCATCGACGCCGGGACGGCGGAGGCCTTCCTCAGCCACGACCAGAGCCTCCGCCACGCCCCCGGTCCCTACTTCGGCTCGTACGGCGGCCGGTGGATGCCGGAATCGCTGATCGCGGCCCTCGACGAACTGCAGGACACGTTCGACAAGGCCAAGGCCGACCCCGAGTTCACGGCGCAGGTCGCCGAGCTGAACAGGAACTACGCCGGGCGGCCGTCCCTCCTCACCGAGGCACAGCGTTTCGCCGAGCACTGCGGCGGCGTGCGGGTCTTCCTGAAGCGCGAGGACCTGAACCACACCGGATCCCACAAGATCAACAACGTGCTCGGACAGGCCCTGATCGCCAAGCGCATGGGCAAGACCCGCGTCATCGCCGAGACCGGCGCGGGCCAGCACGGCGTCGCGAGCGCGACGGCTGCGGCGCTTCTCGGCCTCGAGTGCGTGGTCTACATGGGCGCGGAGGACACGCGCCGCCAGGCCCTCAACGTCGCGCGCATGCAACTGCTCGGGGCGACCGTCATCCCCGTCACGAACGGTTCGCAGACGCTCAAGGACGCCATCAACGACGCCCTCCGCGACTGGGTCGCGAACGTCGAGACGACGCACTACCTCCTCGGAACCGCTGCGGGAGCCCACCCGTTCCCGGCGATGGTGCGGTACTTCCACGAGGTCATCGGTGACGAGGCGCGCGAGCAGATCCTCGAGCAGGCCGGCCGGCTGCCCGACGCCGTCTGCGCCTGCGTGGGCGGAGGCTCCAACGCGATCGGCATGTTCCACGGGTTCCTCGACGATCGCGACGTGGCGCTCCACGGCTTCGAAGCGGGCGGCGACGGCGTCGAGACCGGCCGCCACGCGGCCACGATCACCCTGGGTCGGCCGGGCGTGCTCCACGGCGCCCGTTCCTACCTGATGCAGGACGAGGACGGGCAGACGATGGAGTCGCACTCGATCTCGGCGGGCCTCGACTACCCCGGCGTCGGACCCGAACACGCCTACCTGGCCGACATCGGACGGGCGAACTACGAGCCCATCACCGATGCGGAGGCCATGGAGGCGTTCAAGCTCCTGAGCCGCACCGAGGGGATCATCCCGGCCATCGAGACCGCCCACGCCCTCGCGGGCGCCATGAAGGTGGGCCGGCGGCTCGCCGCGGACCTCGGACCCGGGGAGCAGGCGTCGGACAAGATCGTCGTCGTCAACCTCTCGGGCCGCGGCGACAAGGACGTGGCGACCGCCGCGGGCTACTTCGACCTGCTTCCGGACGACAGCGCCGAGCAGGAGATCGCCCAGGAGGGTGAACAGCTGTGACCACGCATCCCACCGACCGTCCCGCACACATCGCTGCCGGCTCGAAGGCGGCAGCTGCCATCGAGAAGGCACGCAGCGAAGGCCGCACAGCCCTCATCGGCTACCTGCCCGCGGGCTTCCCCGACGTCCGGACCACCATCGACGCCGGGATCGCCATGGCCGAGAACGGCGTGGACCTCATCGAGATCGGCATCCCCTATTCGGATCCCGTCATGGACGGCCACGTCATCCAGGAAGCGACCGTCGAGGCACTGGCCAAGGGTTTCACCGTGCCGCAGATCTTCGACGTCGTCGAAGGAATCACCAGCAGGACCGATGCCGCCGTCCTCGTCATGACCTACTGGAACCCCGTCATGCGGATGGGCGTCCGGGAGTTCGCCGAGCGCCTCGCCGCAGCGGGCGGCGCCGGGCTCATCACGCCGGACCTCATCCCCGACGAGGCGTCCGAGTGGCTCGAGGCCTCCGAGGAACTCGGCCTCGACCGCGTCTTCCTCGTGGCTCCGTCCACGTCGCCGCAGCGCATGCAGAACACCGTCGACGCGAGCAGGGGCTTCGTCTACGCGGTGTCCGTCATGGGTGTGACCGGTGCGCGGACCTCCGTCGGTGCGGCAGCACGCGCCGTGGTCGACGCCGCGCACCACGCGGGTGCCGACCGGGTCTGCGTGGGCCTCGGCGTCTCCTCGTCCGCCCAGGTGCGCGAGATCGGCGCCTACGCCGACGGCGTGATCGTGGGGACGGCGCTGGTCGCCGCACTGCGCGACGGCGGAGTGGAAGCCGTCGCGGAGCTGACGCGCGAGCTGAGTACGGGTACCCCGAAGGCATCGGCGTGATCGGCGGGAGCCTCGCGGCATCGATTCCCAGCCCGCCCGCTGAATGGGCGAGCTTCGGCCTCGGCCCGGTGACCGTCCACGCCTATGCGCTGTGCATCCTGGCGGGCATCATCCTCGCGCTGATCCTCACGCAGAAGCGGTTCGTCTCCTTCGGGGGGCACGCCGACGCAGTCTGGGACATCGCCATCTGGGCCATCCCCTTCGGCATCATCGGCGGGCGGCTGTACCACGTGGTCTCCTCCCCGGACGCCTACTTCGGCCCCGAGGGTGACCTGGCCCGGATCCCGCAGATCTGGCAGGGCGGCCTCGGTATCTGGGGTGCCATCGCGCTCGGCGCCGTCGGAGCGTGGATCGGTGCGCGCCGGGCCGGCGTCAAGCTCTCGGCGTTCGCCGATGCCGCTGCCCCCGGCGTCCTCCTCGCACAGGCCGTGGGTCGGTTGGGCAACTGGTTCAACCAGGAGCTCTTCGGTGCCCCCACCACACTGCCGTGGGGCCTCGAGATCGACGCGGACAACGCGAACTTCCCGCTCGACCAGGAGCCGGGCACCCTCTTCCACCCCACGTTCCTCTACGAGCTCCTCTGGAACCTCGCGGGAGTCGCACTGCTGCTCCTGCTCGCCAGGAGGTTCCGTCTTCGCGGCGGCCGCATGTTCTGGCTCTACGCCGCCTACTACACGCTCGGACGCGTCTGGATCGAGATGCTGCGCATCGACGACGCCGAGATGGTCACGCTCTTCGGGGCGACCCAGCGCCTGAACGTGTGGACGAGCATCGCCGTCTTCCTCGTGTCCCTCGCCATCCTCGTGTTCCTCACGGTCAGGCGCCGTCCTGTCGACGCGCCGTCCGTCTACCTGCCCGGGCGGGAACCGGAGGGCGGCGCCCCTCGCGATGCCGATACGGCGGACGCCGACGCCGACGCCGACGCCGGGACGACAGGGGAGGGGGAGGACACCTCTTCCGCCCCGACGGCCTCTCCGGCGAGTGCGGAACCGTCGTCGGACGGACACGGTGACGACCCGGAAGGGAGCCTGTCCGGTAACGCTTCAGCCACAGGTAGCCACAGCGTGGACAAGGGTCGGGGAGCGCGGAATGATCGTGGTAATCTTTCCGAAACAAACGGCTCCTGAGTAACGATTCGCGTTCCTGGGACCCCGCGAGAGCGGAGCCGCGGGATTCGGATCCCCGACAGCAGTCCCCGGGCCACCGCCCCTAAAGGACGCAACACCACACAGTTGTGGACCCCTGGTGCGATGGCCGGATCACCGTCCGAGCCTGCACCGACACCGCCTCCGACCGGCGCAGGAGAACTGCAGCGATCGCCCGCCAACAGCGCCGGGCAGCGCCGGCACAGGTGGTGTGCACGGAATACACAGACGGTGCCCGCTTCCAGACAGCGGTGCCCGCGGGGCCAAGGCTGTCCCCTCCCGACGCTCCATCATGGGGGAAGGATCCTTTCTATGACTGCTTTGACGCCAGGAAAGTCGACCGGGACACACCCGGGAACGACGTCGACAATGGCCGAGGCCGTGGAGTCGCCCTTCACGCGTTTCGCTTCCCTACCGGAGGCGACCGGCCTCTACAACCCGGAGAACGAGAAGGATGCGTGCGGCCTCGCCGTCATCGCCACCCTTCGCGGTGAACCCGGACACGACATCGTCGACGCGGCACTGACCGCGCTCCGCAACCTCGAGCACCGAGGTGCGGTGGGCGCGGACGAGGGCACCGGCGACGGCGCAGGCCTGCTCACCCAGGTCCCCGACGAGTTCTTCCGTGCCGTCGTGGACTTCCCGCTTCCCCCCGCCGGTTCGTACGTGGTGGGGACCGCCTTCCTCCCGTCCGAGGCGAAGGAGGAGGAGACGGCCCGCGCAGGCCTCGAGTCCATCGCCGAGTCGGAGGGCCTGGACGTGCTCGGCTGGCGCGTGGTCCCGGTCGTCGCCGATCTCGTCGGCGCGATGGCCCGGGCCTGCATGCCGCACTTCGTGCAGCTGTTCCTGGCGCCGGCGGACGGCAATCCCTCGGACCTCGACGCGAAGGCCTTCCGGGTCCGCAAGCGTGCGCAGAACAAGTACGGGGTCTACTTCCCCTCGCTGTCCTCCAAGACCATCGTCTACAAGGGCATGCTGACCACCGCGCAGCTGGAGCCGTTCTACCCGGACCTCTCGGACGAACGCTTCAAGACGCGCCTCGGCATCGTCCACTCACGCTTCTCCACGAACACGTTCCCGTCGTGGCCCCTGGCCCAGCCGTTCCGGACCATCGCGCACAACGGCGAGATCAACACGGTCAAGGGCAACCGCAACTGGATGCGCGCCCGGCAGTCCCAGCTGTCCAACCCCCTGCTCGGCGACGCGCCGGAGGAGCTCTACCCGATCTGCACGCCGGGCGCCTCGGACTCGGCGTCCTTCGACGAGGTGGCCGAGCTGCTGACGCTCTCGGGCCGCCCGATCACGCACTCGATCATGATGATGATCCCGGAGGCGTGGGAGAACCACGCCACCATGGATCCTGCCCGGCGCGCCTTCTACCAGTACCACTCCATGCTCATGGAGCCCTGGGACGGTCCGGCCGCCGTGTCCTTCACGGACGGCCGCCTCGTCGGTGCCGTTCTCGACCGCAACGGACTGCGCCCCGCCCGCTACTGGGTGACCGAGGACGGCCTCGTCATCCTCGCCTCCGAGGTGGGCGTCCTCGACGTCGAGCCCTCCCGCGTGGTGCGCAAGGGCCGCGTCTCGCCCGGCAAGATGTTCCTCGTCGACACCGAGGAAGGCCGCCTGATCGAGGATCAGGAGATCAAGGCCGAGGTCGCCGCCGCGAACCCGTGGGGTGAGTGGGTCAAGGAGAACCTGATCCAGCTCGAGGACCTCCCGGAGCGCGAACACGTCATCCACACCAAGGCGTCCATCAACCGCCGCCAGCGCACCTTCGGCTACACGCAGGAGGAGCTGCGCATCCTGCTCGGTCCCATGGCGAAGAACGGTGCGGAGCCTCTGGGAGCGATGGGCTCCGACACGCCCATCGCGGTGCTGTCGAAGCGCCCGCGCCTGCTCTTCGACTACTTCGTGCAGTCCTTCGCGCAGGTCACCAACCCGCCGCTGGACTCCATCCGTGAGGAACTCGTCACCTCCATGGGAGTCACCATCGGGCCGGACGGCAACCTGCTGTCCACCGGGCAGGTGCGCTCCAAGCAGATCGCCCTGAAGTTCCCCGTCATCGACAATGACGAGCTGGCGAAGATCGCGAACCTGGAGACCGAGGACGGCGACCGCCTGACGGTCCGCGTGCGCGGCCTCTACCGGCACGACGGCGGCGAGGCCGCCCTGCGTGCGCGCCTCGCGGAGATCTGCGAGCAGGTGTCCAGTGCGCTCAACCGCGGCGTCGAGTACGTGGTGCTGTCCGACCGCGATTCGAATGCGCAGTGGGCTCCCATCCCGTCCCTGCTGCTCACGAGCGCCGTGCACCATCACTTGCTCAAGAGCGCCAACCGCACCAAGACCTCCCTCGTCGTCGAAGCCGGCGACGTACGCGAGGTCCACCATGTCGCGGTGCTCATCGGTTACGGTGCCTCCGCCGTGAACCCGTACCTGGCCATGGAGAGCTGTGAGGAGCTCGTCCGCAACGGCGACATCACCGGCGTCACGGCCGAAGCCGCCGTCGCGCACCTCATCAAGGGCCTCGGCAAGGGCGTCCTGAAGATCATGTCCAAGATGGGCATCTCGACGGTCAGCTCCTACTGCGGCGCCCAGACCTTCGAGGCGCTCGGACTGTCCCAGGAGCTCGTGGACGAGTACTTCCACGGCACGCAGACGCAGCTCGGCGGCGTCGGCCTCGACGTCGTCGCGGCGGAGACCGCCGCACGCCACGAGAGCGCCTACCCGCAGGACGGCATCGAGGATCCGCACCGCGGCCTCGACAACGGCGGCGAGTACCAGTGGCGTCGCGAGGGCCCTCCGCACCTCTTCAACCCCGAGACCGTCTTCCGCCTGCAGCACGCCACGCGTGAGCGCCGCTACGACATCTTCAAGGCGTACACGCAGGGCGTGGACGACCAGTCGCGGGAGCTCATGACGCTCCGCGGGCTGCTCAGGCTCCGTGGTGACGCCCGCGAGGCCATCAGCATCGACGAGGTCGAGCCCGTCTCCGCCATCGTCAAGCGCTTCTCCACCGGCGCGATGAGCTACGGCTCCATCTCGAAGGAAGCCCACGAGACACTGGCCATCGCGATGAACCGCCTCGGCGGGAAGTCGAACACCGGCGAAGGGGGCGAGGACGTCGAGCGGCTCCTGGACCCGGAGCGCCGCTCCGCCATCAAGCAGGTCGCGTCCGGCCGGTTCGGCGTCACGAGCCTCTACCTGACCAACGCGGACGACATCCAGATCAAGATGGCCCAGGGAGCCAAGCCCGGTGAGGGCGGACAGCTCATGAGCCAGAAGGTATACCCCTGGATCGCTCGCACCCGGCACTCCACCCCGGGCGTCGCCCTGATCTCGCCGCCGCCGCACCACGACATCTACTCCATCGAGGACCTCGCCCAGCTGATCTACGACCTCAAGCGGTCCAACCCCAGCGCGCGCGTCCACGTGAAGCTGGTGTCCGAGGTAGGCATCGGCACGGTCGCCGCGGGCGTCACGAAGGCCAAGGCCGACGTCGTCCTGGTGTCCGGGCACGACGGCGGAACGGGTGCCAGCCCGCTCAACTCGCTCAAGCACGCGGGCATCCCGTGGGAGCTCGGCCTCGCCGAGACCCAGCAGACGCTCATGCTCAACGGGCTGCGCGACCGCGTCGTCGTGCAGGTGGACGGCCAGCTCAAGACCGGGCGCGACGTCGTCATCGCAGCCCTGCTGGGCGGCGAGGAGTTCGGCTTCGCCACGGCACCGCTCGTGGTCTCCGGCTGCATCATGATGCGCGTCTGCCACCTCGACACGTGCCCCGTGGGTGTCGCGACACAGAACCCCGAGCTGCGCAGCCGGTTCACCGGCAAGCCCGAGTTCGTGGTGAACTTCTTCGAGTTCATCGCCGAGGAGGTCCGCGAGATCCTGGCGGAGCTCGGCTTCCGGACGCTCGAGGAGGCCATCGGCCACAGCGAGCTGCTCGACGCCCGCCGGGCGATCGAGCACTGGAAGGCCGACGGCCTGGACCTCGATCCGATCCTGCGGGGCAACGAGTCCGATTCGGGTGAGCCGATGCGGAACATGCTCCAGCAGAACCACGAGCTGGACCAGCACTTCGACAACAAGCTCATCGAGATGAGCGCCGACGCGCTGCAGCACCGCTCGCCGGTCCGCATCTCCGTGGACATCGTCAACACCGACCGCTCGGTGGGGACCATGCTCGGCCACGAGGTCACCCGGACGTTCGGGCTGGACACGCTCGCGACCAACACCATCGACGTCACCCTCACGGGGCAGGCGGGGCAGTCGCTCGGCGCCTTCCTGCCCGCCGGGATCACGCTGCGGCTGCTCGGCGACTCGAACGACTACGTGGGCAAGGGGCTGTCCGGAGGACGGATCGTCGTGCGACCGGACCGTGCGAACGTCTTCCGTGCGGACCACAACGTCATAGCGGGCAACGTCATCGGCTACGGTGCCACGAGCGGCGAGATGTTCCTGCGCGGCCAGGTGGGGGAGCGGTTCCTCGTCCGTAACTCCGGTGCCACCGCGGTGGCCGAGGGCATCGGCGACCACGGCTGCGAGTACATGACCGGTGGCCAGGCACTGATCCTCGGCCGCACAGGCCGGAACTTCGGTGCCGGGATGTCCGGCGGAACGGCCTTCGTGCTGGACCTCGACCGAGCGCGCGTCAACAAGCAGAGCCTCGAGAACGGCGAGCTCCTGCTCGTCGGCCTCGACGCCGAGGACATCGAGATCGTCCGGCGACTGCTGATCCAGCATGTCGAGGAGACCGAGTCGAACCTCGCCGAGAGCCTGCTCGCGTCCTTCGAGGACACCGTTCGACGATTCACGAAGGTCCTGCCGCGCGATTACGCTGCGGTACTGGACGCCCGCGCCACCGCCGTCGAACAGGGCCTCGATCCTGACGGCGAAGAGGCATGGACCAAGATCCTGGAGGTAACCGGTGGCTGACCCACGCGGATTCATGAAGGTGCGCGAGCGCCAGACCCAGCCACGCCGCCCCGTCCCGGTGCGCATCATGGACTGGAAGGAAGTGTACGAGGCCCAGGAGAAGGGCGTCCTGAAGTCCCAGGCGGGCCGCTGCATGGACTGCGGCATCCCGTTCTGCCATCAGGGCTGCCCGCTGGGCAACCTCATCCCGGAGTGGAACGACCTCACGTTCCGCGACAAGGGACGCGAGGCGATCGAGCGGCTCCACGCGACGAACAACTTCCCGGAGTTCACCGGGCGGCTCTGCCCCGCGCCCTGCGAGTCCTCGTGCGTGCTCGGCATCAACCAGCCGCCGGTGACCATCAAGCAGGTCGAGGTGTCCATCGCGGACCAGGCCTTCGGCGAGGGCTGGGTGGAACCGCACCCGCCCGAACGCCTCACCGACCGCACCATCGCCGTCGTCGGATCCGGACCCGCCGGCCTCGCAGCCGCGCAGCAGCTGACCCGGGCCGGCCACACCGTCGCGGTGTACGAGCGTGACGACCGCATCGGCGGGCTGCTCCGCTACGGCATCCCGGACTTCAAGATGGAGAAGATCCACCTCGAGCGCCGCCTCGACCAGATGAAGGCCGAGGGCACGCGCTTCCGCACCGGGGTCGAGGTCGGCAAGGACATCAGCTGGGGCCAGCTCAAGCGACGCTACGACGCCGTCGTCGTCGCCACGGGCGCCACGGTCCCGCGGGACCTCCCCATCCCGGGCCGTGACCTCGAGGGCGTCCACTTCGCCATGGACTACCTCGTGCAGGCCAACCGCGTGGTCGCCGGCGAGGCGATCGAGGACCAGATCCATGCCGAGGGCAAGCACGTGGTAATCCTCGGCGGTGGCGACACAGGCGCGGACTGCCTCGGCACGGCGCACCGACAGAAGGCCGCGTCCGTGACCACGCTCGCCATCGGGCAGCAGCCGCCCGCCGAGCGTCGCCCGGACCAGCCCTGGCCCACCTTCCCCACGCTCTTCGACATCGCGAGCGCGCACGAGGAGGGCGGGGAGCGACGCTACCTGGCGTCCACCGTCGAGTTCGTCGGCGACAACGGTGTGCTGCGCGGCATCAAGGTCGCGGAGACGGAGTTCGTCGACGGCCGCCGCGTCCCGAAGGCAGGCACGGAGCGCGAGATCCCCGCGGACCTCGTCTTCCTCTCCCTCGGCTTCACCGGTGCCGAGCCGGCCGGGATCACCGAGCAGGTCCAGGCGGAGTTCGACGAGCGCGGGAACGTGGCCCGCGACGGCTACTACATGACCAACACGCCCGGCGTGTTCTCGGCGGGCGACGCCGGGCGCGGCCAGTCGCTCATCGTCTGGGCCATCGCCGAGGGCCGCGCGTGCGCTGCCGCGGTGGACCAGTGGCTCATGGGCTCCACCAAGCTGCCTGCGCCCGTCGCGCCGACGGACCGCTCCATCGCCGTCCTCTGACCGGCCCCCACACCAACCCCTCGACCCAAACACGACTAGGCTAGGTTTATGAGACGCGCAAAAATCGTTGCAACATTCGGCCCCGCAATCGCCAGCTACGAGAACACCCTGGCTGTGCTGCAGGCGGGCGTCGACGTCGCCCGGATGAACATGAGCCACGGTGACTACGCCGTGCACAGCAGCACCTACGAGAACGTGCGCCGCGCGTCGGAGGAACTCGGCAAGCCCGTAGGCATCTTCGCCGACCTGCAGGGTCCGAAGATCCGCCTCGGCCGCTTCGCCGACGGCCCCCACGCCCTCGCTCAGGGCGATGTCTTCACCATCACCGTCGAGGACATCGAGGGCACCCAGGACATCTGCTCGACGACGTTCAAGGGCCTGCCCAAGGACGTCAACGTCGGCGACATGCTGCTCATCGACGACGGCAAGGTCTCGCTCCGCGCCACCGCGGTCGACGACGTGAAGGTCACCACCGAGGTCGTCGTCGGCGGGATGGTGTCGAACAACAAGGGCATCAACCTGCCCGGCGTTGCCGTCAACGTCCCCGCCCTCAGCGACAAGGACGAGGAGGACCTCCGCTGGGCCATCCAGATCGGCGTCGACATGGTCGCGCTGTCCTTCGTGCGTGATGCCGGTGACGTGAAGCGCGTGCACGAGATCATGGACGAGGAGGGCCGCCGCGTCCCCGTCATCGCGAAGATCGAGAAGCCCCAGGCGGTGGACGCCCTCGAGGAGATCATCGATGCGTTCGACGCCATCATGGTCGCCCGCGGAGACCTCGGTGTGGAACTTCCCCTGCAGGACGTCCCGATCGTGCAGAAGCGCGCCGTCGAGCTCGCCCGCCGCTGGGCCAAGCCGGTCATCGTGGCCACGCAGGTCCTCGAGTCGATGATCGACAACCCGCGCCCGACCCGCGCCGAGGCCTCGGACTGCGCCAACGCGGTCCT
This sequence comes from Arthrobacter sp. BC5, assembly GCF_056680255.1. Taxonomy (NCBI): domain Bacteria; kingdom Bacillati; phylum Actinomycetota; class Actinomycetes; order Micrococcales; family Micrococcaceae; genus Arthrobacter; species Arthrobacter sp. BC5. Next base: position 3,233,817 of record NZ_CM155273.1, on the reverse strand, counting down.
CGACGGCGCGGATGCCGTGATGCTCTCCGGCGAGACCAGTGTGGGCAAGTACCCGATCGAGACCGTGCGCACGATGGCGGACATCATCGAATCCACCGAGCGCCACGGGCTCGAGCGCGTTCCGCCGCTCGGCAGCAAGCCGAAGACCCGCGGCGGTGCCATCACGCGTGCCGCCGTCGAGATCTCGGACCAGCTCGATGCGAAGTACATCTGCACGTTCACGCAGTCCGGCGATTCCGCCCGGCGCCTGTCGCGGCTTCGCCCGAAGAAGCCGGTGTTCGCCTTCACCCCCGTGCAGTCGACGCTGAACGCCATGTCCCTCATCTGGGGCATCCAGCCCAGGCTCGTCGAGTTCGTGGAGCACACGGACCAGATGACGGCCCAGGTGGATCGCGTGCTCTTCGACCAGGGCCTCGTGGAGGTCGACGACCTGGTGGTCATCGCCGCCGGTTCCCCTCCCGGACAGGCCGGTTCGACGAACTCGATCAAGGTGCACCGCGTCGGCGACATCACGGACGCCGGCCAGCTCCCCGACGGCCACACGTCCTACATCAAGGAAGACGTGGGCCCCTGGCCCGTCAAGAAGAAGTAGCCCGGCCCTCCGGGCAGGACACGAAGACCCCCACCCGATCGGGTGGGGGTCTTCGCGTCCGTCGGGCCTGCGCCGTGACCGGCGCTGTGCGGTCAGTTGACCTGGTTGATGATCGTCTCGGCGACCTCGCGCATGCTGAGGCGGCGGTCCATGGAGGTCTTCTGGATCCAACGGAAGGCCTCGGGTTCCGTGAGGCCCATCTTCGTGGTCAGCAGGCTCTTGGCGCGCTCCACCAGCTTGCGGGTCGCGAACTGCTCCTGGAGGTCGGACACCTCGGCCTCGAGGGCCTTGATCTCCTCGTAGCGCGACATCGCGATCTCGATGGCCGGGATGAGATCCGCGGGAGTGAAGGGCTTGACCACGTACGCCATCGCGCCGGCGTCGCGCGCGCGCTCGATGAGTTCCTTCTGGCTGAAGGCGGTGAGCAGGACGACGGGGGCGATGCGAGCCTTCACGATCTGCTCCGCGGCCGTGATGCCGTCCATGACGGGCATCTTCACGTCCATGAGCACGAGGTCCGGCTTGTGCTCCTCGGCGAGGGCGACGGCCTTCTCCCCGTTGTCCGCCTCCGCTACGACCTCGTAGCCTTCCCCACGCAGGATCTCGATGATGTCGAGTCGGATGAGCGTCTCGTCCTCGGCCACGATGACCCGACGTGCGGGTCCGGCGGGCGCGGATTCGGTGGGTTCAGACACTGTTGCTCCTTGATGAATTGGCGTTCCGATGGGTCGGGGAGTGCTTGCTCCCGTTCCCGGAAACAGACTATCGGCATGTACAGTGGATTCGCGCACCGGCGGAGGAGGAAGTCAGCCTTCTCACGTCACGCCGGGGCGCGAATGGCCCGAATGGCGGAATTGGCAGACGCGCTGCACTCAAAATGCAGTATCGAGAGGTGTGTGGGTTCGAGTCCCACTTCGGGCACCTAAAACGCCTAGTCAGAGGCGGGTCACGGCGGAAAGCGTGCACAGAAGTTGTAAATCGGTGCACAGCAATTCATAGTTACCGCCATGGCGAGCATCATGGAACGGTTGCGCAAAGACGGCTCGAAGTCGTACACAGTGCGGTGGCGGGACCCGCAGACCAAGCGTGCCCAGGGCATCACGTTCGATTCCAAGGGCGAGGCTGAGACGCTCAAGCGGCTACTCGAAACCAACGGCAACTCGTTCGAAATCGCGCAGCAGGCCATCATGCAGAACAACACGACGGTGCCGACCGTCAGCGCCGTGGTCACCGAGCACATCGATCAGCTCATCCGGCCCACGAAGCAGACGATCCACAACTACCGGACCATGCTCGAGCGACACATCGCCAGCGTCATAGGCCACATCCCGATCGACAAGCTCAATCACAAGCACGTCACGCACTGGGTGCGAGCCCTCATGGACAAGGGGCTGAGCCCGAAGACGATCCGCAACGTGCACGGACTGCTGGCGAGCGCTATGGAGACTGCCGTCCGGTATGGGTACCGCGGGGACAACCCATGCCGCGGGACCGCCCTGCCGAGTGTAGAGAAGGTTGAGGACGACGCTCAGTTCCTGACGGCCGGGGAGTTCGCCATGGTGCACCGGCAGCTCGATGACCAGTACAAGGACCTGGCGGCCTTCCTCGTGCTCACAGGAGCCCGTTACGGGGAAGCCACAGCCATCACCGTGGGAGACGTCGACCTGATGGCTAAACCGCCGACCGTGCGCATCACGAAGGCGTGGAAGCGCGACGGCTCCAAGGGCCACTACGTCGGAGTTACGAAGACACCCAACAGCAAGCGCACCGTCTCACTACCGCCTACGCTCGTCGAAATGCTCATCCCGCTCGTAGCGAGTCGGCTCGCGACCGACCTGCTCTTCACCGGCCCTCAGAGCGGTCGTGTGCAGCACAAACTGTTCTGGCACCACCACTGGGTACCCGCGGTACGGCGAGCGCAGGCAGAAGGCCTTACAAAGGCTCCGCGCATCCACGATCTGAGGCACACGCACGCATCCTGGCTTATCCAGGACGGGCAATCGCTGTTCAGCGTCAGCCGCCGCCTCGGCCATAGCTCAACGGACATGACAGACCGTATCTACGGTCACAGGATGCCCGACGCCCTGCAGAGATCCGCCGACGCCAGCGAGCGGGCCCTCCAGGGTCTACGGTTCTAGCTCCTACGCCTTCCGGAAGGAGGTAAGGGATCCCCTCAACCGTCCCGATTCGGGCGACGCTCCTCAATCTGCCGGCGCCGGACGTTGCCCGCCCGCACCCACGCTTCCCGCGCCATGGAGTACTCGACCCATTGCACCTGCACGAGCTCCTTCGTCCAAGCCATCGCAAAGCCCTTCACCGTCTGCACTTGTCCGTCCGAGTAGTTCAGCTCAGCCCACACCGGTGGGGCTTTCTCGGTCGTCCAGTGCACGCCTCCGGACTGCTCGGGCAGCGACTCGGGTGGGACGAATCTGTCATGGGATGGCGGTATGCCGTGCCAGCCTGGTCGAGGTGCTCTCTGTTCCATTCGCCCGACCGTAGTACCCGCCGCCGACGGAAGCACCCCACCCTCACGAGGGGATCGGGCGCTACCGGTTGCTGCACCCAGTCAGTACTTGGATACGGATATTCTTCTGACGTGGGAATCCGGGAAGCAATCGCCAGACATCGGATGCAGGAAAATCTAAAGCGCGGCCAGTGCCGGTTCTGCTCCAGACCACTGCGCGATGACGAGACCGGACCTTTCTGCTCAACAGCATGTCTCGACGACTGGCTTCGAGAGTACTTCTAGCCCCCAGCTCGCCGACGACGAAAGCGCCCCACCCTCACGAAGAGGGTGGGGCGCTGCAGGTCACTGCACTAAGCCGGATTTATGGCAGGTACGATTCGGATCAGGTCTCAACACTTGGGGGAAGAAATGCGCCTGGACTCGCTCACTAGCCTGCGCTTTGCGGCCGCGTTACTGGTCTTCGGCTTTCACTCTGTAAGCCTTCTCCAGCAGCCAAGCAGGGATGTCACCTCGATCCTATTCGGTGCTGGCCACGCCGGGGTCTCCTTTTTCTTCATCCTGAGCGGATTTGTCCTCGCGTGGTCATACCGCGAGAACGACACTCCGAGGGCTTTCTATCGCCGGCGGTTTGCACGCGTCTACCCCGCGTATCTTCTGTCACTGTGCGCGGCCGGGCTCTTGGTAGTGATGACCGGGGACCTAGCGCAACTCGCGAGGGGGCTATTTGCGCCGTTCATGCTGCAGGCGTGGGTGCCTGATTCCAGCTACTACTTCGCCCTGAACACGGTCGCATGGTCGCTTTCGGTGGAAGCGTTCTTTTATCTGATGTTCCCGCTGGTGATCGGCAGGTTGTTCTGCCTGTCCGCCCGCGGTCGTCTTGCACTTGGATGTGTGATGGCCGCCGTGATTGTCGGACTTGGCATCTACGGGCAATCTATCCTCGGCGGTGCCGTCTTCCACGAGGAAGGCGCGACAGCATGGTTCGTGAAGGCTTTCCCCGTGTCGAGGTTCCCGGAATTCGTGATCGGCATGCTACTGGCAATCCACATGCGGCGCGGGAAGTTCTTTGATATCGGCGTAAATAGAGCATTGGCGCTAGCGGTATCTACCATCCTCGCCATTGGGGTATTCCCCAGCATCCTGGGATTCGTCGCACTACCGCTTGCCCCGTTCGTCCTGCTCATCGCGGCGGCGGCCTCCAGTGATCTGCAGGGCCGTTCCCCCTGGCTCCGCACGTCGGCGCTCGTAAATCTGGGCGCGTGGTCATACTGCTTCTACTTGTTCCACACCATGGTGATCCGGGTGCTGGCCGACGGCTTCTATCATTTGGGGTACTCGTCTGGGGAGCCGATCGACGGGACGACGGAGCGGCTCCCTCTGAACGGCTGGCCAGTGTGGGTTGCCGCCCTGGGGCTGAGCATTCTGACTGCCTGGCTGGTTCACAGGTTCGTAGAGATCCCACTGGACAAGAAAATTCGCGCTGGCAAAAACGCAGCTAGCTCGGCGGGCCCTGTCGATATTTCCCGCTAGGGGCGACGGTACGATGGGGGCTGATCCTGGGGAGGGCACTTGCAACTAGCATTGGCGACCGTTTTCGGTTGCGTGGCAATCATCGGTCTCGGTTACGCAGCGGTCCGAGCGTTTAGCTCGACGGTCGACAGACGGAGATTCCACTTCGCCGCGGTGCTCTTCTACTTGGCAATGGTTGCTCCCATGGCCGTAACGCTTGTGACTCCTCGAATCTCCACTTTGGCTGGGGGCTTTGCGTCATTCGAGACAACGAGTGTCTGGGGCGGTCGGATCATTCAGGCCGCCAGCGCTACTTACCTTCTCGCCTTCGCGTTCGTACTCATGCAAGTTGCACTTCGGCGATGGAAGATCCCGGCGATCGTCGCCGCACTCGGAGGGTACGCCGCCGCGGGCATCTTCTCCGCCTACTTCACAAACCAGCCCATCGGGGCTGACCTCCTGTACATCTTCCTACCCGCCGCCTGCGTTCTCATCGCCACCCCGCTAACCCCAGACCAAGGCGTCAGGCTCGCAAGGAACGGGCTGCGGCTGTTCCTCTGGGGAAGCATCGCTCTTGCCTTGGTCGCACCGGGGCTAGCGTTCTGGAACGGACAAGGCAGGGAGTGGCTGGGCATCCCGCAACTCGTCGGTGTAACGACACACCCGAACGGGCTGGGGAGTGTTGCCGCGCTGGCCGTGTTCCTCGAGCTAATTCGCACTGAGCACGACCGGTTCCGTCGGCTAAACCTCCTGCTCGCCCTGATCATCCTAGTTGCCACTCAGTCACGGGGTGCGTGGCTCAGCGTCATCGTCGGGCTCGTCGTATTTGCCATCGTGAAGGCGGGTAAGCGCTGGGCGATGGTATGGGCCCTCGCGGGGCTAATCGGTGCACTAATGATGTCCACTGTTGTTCCGAAGGTGGCGGCGTCCATCGGCAGCTGGAGTAGCGGAGGCGATTTCTCCACACTCAACGGCAGGACTGGGCTGTGGCTCGCTTCTCTGGAGGCCTTCTCCCGGAGTCCGCTCATCGGCGCGGGCCCCTCCGTCTTCGCGCCCGAGTATCGGGCGAGCATCCTGGGCCTCGGGTCTAGCCTGAGTTTCAATAGCGCGCACAACCAGTTCGTCCAGACACTCGTGGAGCGCGGTTTGCTCGGCGCCGTTATGCTCGCGTTGCTCGTCGTGCTGTTGATCGTTGCTGTCGCAAAGACTCAAGAATCGCGGCGCCCCGCAGCCGCCGCGATCCTTGCCGTCTACCTCTCACGCTTCGTGGTGGAGACCCCACTCAACATCAGTACCGCCTCGATTAACGGCGCTGTCCTGCTCGTCGTTGTCGTTCTCTTCGCTTCGAGCCCTATCCCATCGACAAAGCTGGGGATGCGGCCCCAAGGGCGGCTGAGCTCGAAACCAGACGCAACGATCGCCATAGCCGAAGGCGGAAGGGTTATTCGCCGACCCACATCCACGCCGGCGCTACGGAGTACTGCACGGTGATTGTTTGACGCGCCGGGACCCGGAACTGCCCTGATGTCATGCCCGTGGTAACTCCACCAATAGACACCCCTGATACCGTCCCGCCTGTTACGAACACCGTCGCATCGACCGGGTAAGGGTTCCTCAGCGCGGTGCCCGACACGGGCATGGCGGGTGCGGTGAGCGGCCCCACCGGGTTGTAGCCAATGTTGTTGCGGGCATCCACTTCTCCAACACTCAGGTTGCTGGGATTCGCCCATTTCAAAGCCCACGAGTTGTCGATCTGGTTGCCCGAGAATGAGGCTCCAGCGCTGGCAATGGCAATACGCATGGCAGCGGAGGGGTGGAAGGATGGGGCCCGTGGAGTTGGGTTACCTCCGATGAGAATGTTGTTGCGCACGATCGTCCGATCACACGGAGTCCCGCCATCGAGGGTAACGCCGTTGTCGCACAAGCCCGCTCCGTCTCCGATGTTCCCTTCGATTAGGTTGCCCAGGGATCCCGGAACCTCGATCAGCGCATAGGTGGGGCCGTAGATGTTGTTGCCTCGGACGATGGCGTAGTCCGATTCGTCGCTGGAGACGCCCATCGAGCCGCCGCGGGTGTGATTGCCTTCGACGAGAATGCCGTTGGCCCGCCTGTAGATGATGCACTGCGCCCGGTGACCGGAGTCGGTGGGGTTGGGCGGCATCCAGACGGTGTTGCCGGTGACTTTGGTGTCGAGCAGGTAGAAGTTTGGTTCGCAGAAGAGATTGATTCCGGCCATCGTCATCGACTTGTCTGCCTGCGAATAGTCCACAAAGCAGCCTGTCACGTCGTAGCCGTACATGTTTGAGCCAGTTCCGACGAAGTGGTTGCAGGCGATACCGTTCAAGGGTTTCGCGCCGGGAGTGGCTTTCACCTGGCATTGATCTGTCTTGCCTACAGTCGGGGCGGCGGTGTTGGAGATGAAATTGCCGATGCCGCCGACGTTCGTGTTTACCCCGGTGATCGTGATGCCGCGTGCCACTGATCCTTTCGCGTGGCGAACGACGTAAGTGAAGGGGAATATCGCTGGCGAAGTCAGCCCGCTCGCGTCGATGGTGACGCCCATGAACGGGGTAGCGGCGAGGGTGCCGCCGTTAAGTTGGAAGGCGTTGAATTGCGCGCCAATTGGGCGGATCGTCGCCTTCGGGCTAATAAATACGGTCTTGCCTTCGGGTACGACAACGGGCCCGTAGATTGGGTAGTCGCCGGCTGGGAGGAAGAACGACGACCCTGCCCCGGACAGGGTCGCGTTGATGCTGGCCGTGCTGTCGTTTGGCTTTCCGGCACTGGTCGACCCGATCGAGCCAGCAATAGTGGCACTTAGTGCAGCGTTGAAGAGGGTTCCCGGAGTCGTCGCGAACTCGGTTAGTGCCTCGTCATTGGCGGCAGCGTCAGTTGCTGGTTGCCCCTTTGGGCCCGTCTTGCCCTGTGGGCCCTCGGGCAGAGGCAGTGGTCCGAGGACGGTGCCGTCGGACAGGGTGAAGTTCGCGGTTCCGTCGCCGTTTCCGTTGGCTTGTACTACTGAGGCGCCGGGCGGCCCTGGGATCGGCATTGTGGTGACGAGCGGAGCTGTGAAGTTCCCTGACTTCCAGATCACTGAGGTTCGGTCCTCGAGGAAGAATGTGGGCAGGACGCAGTTCTCGTTCGAGCGCAGCACCACTGTGGCCCCGCTGGCGTCATATGCAGTGATCGGCACGGAGTACCGTGTGTCGTCGATATCGAAGAGCTGTCCTTCGATGTTCGGTGCTTGCACCCCGGTCGCAGGATCGATGGTCACTTCAGCTCGGTAGGGGTATCGGGTCATGGCGGGCTCCTTCTCAGCGTGCGGGGTGATTGTTGCTATCCGATGAGGTCGCTTGGCGGGTCGTAGACGACGGGCTGGGCGCGGTGCTTGCCCTCGGGCTGGTCAGCGCTGGGCTCGGCCGCGATGGCTTCCTGCTCTGCTGCTGATGCACGGGCGAGTTTGGCGTCCTGGTCTGCGTAGTGCGCTTCGACCTGCTGTGCGAAGTTCTGCCGCAGCGGGTCCATCTTGTAGTACGCGGTGGCGGCCATGGCGGTCAGGGTGACGAACGCGTGGAGCACGCCCGCCCACTGGCCGGCCCAGCCGAAGTGTTCGACGGTGACGAGGCTCAGTGCCCCGGCACCAGCGAATACGAGGAAGCCGATGATGAGCGGCCACGTGAACTTGGGGGAGAGCTGCTTTGGGTCTGCCGATGCTGCCATGGGGCTACTTCCTTGCTTCGAGGTAGGTGGGGATCTGGGTGACGGCGTAGGCGAGGAAGCCTGCGATGAGCTCGGCATCGGATGTGGCACCGGTGGTGGGCACGGCATCGACCATGGCGCGGATGAGGTCGAGGTCGACGTCCTCCCCGCAGCGGGTGTTCATGATCGAGCGGTGGTCGGCGAGTTCCAGGCGGCGGCCTTCGAGCTTCTCGATGTCGCGGATGATCATGACGACGGAAGCGAGGGTCTCGGCGTCCATGCCGCCGTAGATCTCGATGCTCCAGTCGTCATTGCCCGCGGGGCCCGCGTGGTAGGCGCGGTCCTTGAGGGCCACAAACTGGGCGCGTCGGCTCTTCTCAGCGCCGAAGTGGGCGGATGCGATCCGGTCCTGTGCCGGATCGGGGTGGTTCTCGGTGAACGTCCGGATGACGGAGTCGAGGTGGACGGCGAATCGGGTGTCGCCGGCGATGAACTGGTGCAGCCGTATCCGCTTTACGACAGACGGCATGCCGCCGTACTGGAACTTCCCGATTGCGGCTGGCCGGACCTCGGTGATGCACGGCAGGTCCGCCGCGAACGTGTACGGCTCCGGCGCGGGGGCGCCGCTGTCCGGGGCCGGGGCGGGCGTCGGTACGGGCGTCGGCGTGGGCGTTGGGGCGGGTGCCATGTACTCCACGAGCCCGTCGGTGGTCTGTGAGGTGAAGATGCCCGACCATGCGGTGCCGATGCTGTCGCGGAACCAGACGTCCGACGTCACCCCGCCCAGACTGATGCTCTCGCCGCGTTCCCAGTGGGTGAAGTTCTCGATCGTGTCCCCGGGGATCGTACGGACGACACTCGCGGAGCGGGACGCGGAGGAGCGCTGCACCCCACCGCCGGCGCCCGCGAGCCGCTGGTTCGCCTTGAGGCTGGGCGCTGCAGGTGTCGGGGGCGCAGGCGGAGGAGGCGTGAGGTTCGGCAGGCCGGTGATCGTCTGGGACGTGAAGCCTCCGGCCCAGACCATGCCGTGCGAATCGACGTACCAGATATTCGAGGTGACGCCGCCGAGCGTGACCTCCTCACCGATGACGTATCCGGTGAACGTCTCGAAGGTGTTTGCCTCGATGACGCGGACCTGCTGCGCCGAGGTCGACGCTTCGGCGCGCTGCACGAGGTTCGCCGGGCCGACCTTCCGCTGGTTCGGCGTGAGGATCGTGGCGGCCTGCGCGGCGATGGCCGCAACCTGGTCCTCGTGGGCGATCTGTGAGCGCGGGTTGTACCGGCCGAACGGGGCGGCGCCGGGCGACGGGGCGAGGAACACCTCGATGTGAGCGTGGGGGCCCGTGCTGTTGCCCGTGTTGCCGGTCTTGCAGGTCGGGTCCCCGCGGCGGACACGGTCGCCGCGGTTGAGGTGTGTGCTGTCCAGATGAGCGATCATCGACCGCCACCCGTCGTGCTGCACGATGACGCAGATCCCGCCGGCGGGTGAGTTGCGGATCATCATCATCTCGTCGGCGAGGGCACCGCCGAGCTTGCTGCTCCAGTCCGCCCAGATGACCACGCCGTCGGCGATCACCCTGCCTTCGGTGCCGATGGGTACGGCCTTGTCCTCGCCGAGGTGCCCCCATGGCTGCCAGGAGAACTGCGGGTTCGCTCCGAAGACCTGCGATGTGGGTCCGTCTACGAATTCCATGCGCGCCCCTTCCCGGGCAAAGAAAAAGCCCCGTGGTTACGGGGCTTCGGTAGTCGGTGGGGCTGTGGATTCTGTCGGCGGTGGCGCGAACGCTCGGCATGGGCCGGGTTCCGTCTCGGTGGTGCCGTCGGAGTAGGTGAAGATCCACGCGTAGTCGGGGACCTGTTGGCACTCGACGTCGACGAGCGAGCGTCCGGGCGCTCCGTTCGTTCCTGGGATACCGTCGGCGCCTGGTTGCCCGTCGGCACCCGGCGCCCCTGTGCAGGCGCCGGTCGAGCAGTAGGACGCCACCGCGGCGGCCACAGCCTCAGCGGTCGGCAGTGGGCCCTGTGATCCCTCGGGCCCGACGCACGCTCCGGTAGCGCAGTACTGGGTGACGGCGGCGGCCATCAGCTCGAGCGAAGGAGGAGGGGCGTCAGTGCCGGGAGCGCCATCGGCGCCGTCCTCCGCCGGGGGCGCATCCGTGCCTGGCTCGCCATCAGGGCCGGCCGGGCCGGTGCACCTGCCGTCGGCGCAGTATCGGGCGAAGGCGTCCGCGATGTCCTCCGGGGTTGGCTCAGCCCCCTGGGGTCCGCGGCAGTTCCCCTCCGCGCAGTACTGGCGGAAGCCCTGCACGATCTCGGCCTGCGATGGACCGCCGATGACCACCGCGGGTCGGTCGATCATCGGCTCAGAGTCCTCCTCGGCGATGCCGGCGAGCTTCTCGCACAGCTCCCGGTCGTAGATCTCTTGATCTTGGTCCCCGCAGATCGCCTGCCTCGCCTCACTGGCGACCTCGACCTTCTCCTGCTGTGCTTCAACAGCCACGACGGCGGAGGCTTCAGCCTGATCGCGGGTGTCGAGGTACAGGGCGAGCAAGCCGACCGATAGGGCGGTGACGACACCGACGAGCCAGAACAGGATCCACTTCTGGCGCTTGTCCACGTGCCGGGAGGACTTCACCTTGCTCTCGAGCTGCTCGATGGTTGGTTCGTCGCTCATTCATCCTCCTCGGGTAAAGGTGTGCGGTGCGCCGGTTCCGGCGGGATGTCGTTCTGGATCAGCTGCTCCCGGTACGCGGCCGCGTCCGCATCGGCAAGTGCCCATGCCCGTTTCCAGCGGCGGGCCTCCCGCTCGGCTTTCGCCACCTGGGCTTTGAGGTTGTCGATCAAGAGGGCCTCGTTCGTTTCGCGGCGCTTGTCCGCGCGGCGGATGAGGAAGCCGACGCCGGCGCCGACCGCCGTAAGTAGCGCCGTAATGGCGGTGATGAGTCCAGAATCCACACGTGTTGTCCTCCCCGTGCCGGGCACAGAAAAGCACCCGAACGGGTGCCTGAAATGGGTAGTGCGTCGGAGCGGTACAAGCTACGCGGGCACCACGAGGGCGCTGAAGAACTGGTTGAAGCTGGAGAGCCCGAAGTTGCCACTGCCGAACTGCTTGCGGGCGAGGATCTTGACGGTGGCAGGGCCGGTGAGGGGAGATCGCGGGCCGGTGCCGTTGACCTTCCACCACGGGGCGACGGCATCGCCGCGGGAGGCGTCCAGCCAGATGCCGTTCACGTCGAGCATGACGTCCCATCGGGTGCCCGGGCCGCCCCCGCCGGCCTCGACGGTGGCGTTCACGGCCAGGTGGTACGGGAAGCCGGGGTCGGGGATGCTCTGGGTGTAGATGTCGAAGCCGCCACCTTGGCCGGAGTTCGCTGGCTCCGAAAAGGAACCCTCTCGGAGATACGCGCGACTCTTGGCCCCGAAGCGCTGCCACGTGAACTGCCCGTTGCCGTCGGCGACGTACACCCAGTCGATGTCGCCCAGCGCCATCCTGGCCCCTGGCTGTTTGAGGTACTCGAGCGCCAGCTTGTCCAGAATGCGCTTCCCGCCGATGACCCGCAGGTCGATGATCTGCTGCACCACGGTCGACGCGGCGTCGACCCGGCACAACGCCAGCGGCTGGTCGGACTCCGACCCTGGATCGTCCGAGCGGGCAGGAAGTTCCTGCGGTGTCGTTCCGCCTTCGATGAAGCGCACCGCGGTCAGCGAGGGCGCCCCCCACGAGCGACGGGCGACGACCATGAACCACCGCGACCCGCTGGTCACTGCAGGTAGTGAGAATGTGTCGTAGGTCGGCAGGACGTCCATCACGGCGTCGCCGGTGATTGTGCCCGCGTTGACGCGAATCCCGCGGTCGATGCCGACCTGGGAAGTGACCTTCCAGTCCTCCATCCCCAGCGCGGAGAACCGGCCGGACTGGATAGCGGGCCAGTACCGCGCCCCAATTTGGGAGGTGATCGCGCCCTCGATGACTTCGCCGTCGGCGTCGAACACCGCGGGGTACCCGTAACTCTGGATTGCCACTGCCATCAGATGCTCACTCTCAGATCCGTTACCGCGCGTGCGAGCGCGTTGATTGCTTTCATGGCCAGCTCCTCCGAGTTGTCCTTGACGCCGATGGTCGCCGAGAGCTGCAGGCCTTTGGCGCGGTCGTAGCCGACGTTTACCTCGGAGACGACCTTGGACACTTCGATGCCTCCGCCGACCCGCGCCGTTGTCAGCTGTCCGGGCCGCAGCCCCTTGGGGCCGAAGATCCGGAAGTTCCCCGACTCCGCGAGCCGGACAGTGAGGGACGAGGATCCGGTGGTGTCCTCCAGCGCTTGCGCGGCTCGTAGCGCGTGCGTTGCGGTGTCGCTGGTGTCCCGAGCGTCGCGGAACACCTCGATCACATCGCCCCAGAGCTGCTCACGGGCTGCGTCCCTGAACGGGATGAACTCCCGCTCCGTGCCCTGGCCCTGGGCGCCCACGATGCCGCGGGTGGCCTCTGGTGGGTTGCCGCTGAATTCCCAGTGCTGGATTACGCGGGAGGCTTCGGTCAGCACGTGCGGGTACGGGCGTGGCACGACGACGTCGACGACGTGCTTGCCGCCGACCATTTCCACCGTCACGCCGAGGCCCGCGACCTCCATCGCCGGGAACAGCCGGTCGTAGAGCGGGTGCATCCGGAACGACACCGACGTCGGCGCGCCACGCCCCAGATCCGGGGCGACGGCCACTGTCGCCTGCTGCGAGCGCTCCACGATGTTGCGGGTGACGGCGTCCTTCAGGACGGTTTCCGCTGGTTGGTTGCCGATCGTGTAGTACGCCTCGTCGGCGCCCTGCTGGTTCGCCGGCCGGGCCGGGGCCGGCCAGCCGAGGAAGTTGTGGAGGAGCCGGAAGTCGGACTGGCAGCTGAACACCGATTCGCCGCTGATACCGGGCCCGGCACCGGAGCGTTGACGGAGCATCCCGGTCATAAGGGTTTCGCCGCGGAAATTGACGCGGAGCCGGGCGCCCTCGGCAGCCATGGCGCCGATCCGGTGGTGGTTCGACGGGAGGGCCACGGTCGTTTCGCTGATGGCGTTCCACCGGATCGTGGCGTTCAGAGAGGTGAAGTTCCCCAGTGGAGCGACCCACTGCAGGTCCTTGTCGAAGATGTCGATCCGGAAGTCGCGGGCGCCCATCAGAGACTCATCAGGACGTGGTGCTTGAACCGGGCTTCAATCGCGCCGGTTCCGGTCATTTCCAAGGTCAGCTGCACGTCTTCACCGGGCGGCAATGGGGCCGGGTTCCAGTTTCCGAACCCGATCTGATCCATGACGTCGACACCGTCGAGCTCGGCGATCATGTTCAGCGGGTTCGTGTCGATGACCAGACGAGACCCCGAGGGCACCACGAACGGCACCACGGTGACCTGCCCGTCCAAGCCCACGGCCGCGGTCGTGGCTGGACCGACGACCGTCCATTCGATGAAGGCTTCGACGTCGCCCGGGTTAGTAATAGTCGCAGCCGCCACCTGGGAGGCGGGTGAGTGGTAGAACGGAGGTCCGAAGCCCTGGAGCCCGTAGAACGGGATTTGCCGTCCTACCACCCACGAACCGACGATGGTGCCGGCATCCCAGAAGGGGTTCTCGGCGAACATCGCGATCCCGTAGACCTGCCAGCCGTGGCGGGCAGGGTCACGGTTGAAGAGCTGCCGGTTGTCGTCCGCGAGCCGCAGAGTCATGGAGAATCGGTCACCGGTCGGCAGTTCGACCGTCCACACGCCGGTGGTGCCCGGGCGAAGGGTCCGCCAGAACGCCCGGTTCAGCTCGAGCCACTCGGCGGACCCCTGGTCGCTGTAGACGCCGACGTTCCAGAACACCTTCCGGCCCGTCGCCAGCCACCCGTCCCACTCCACGCCGTGCACGACGGGGGAATCGTGCGTGTAGTTCTTGATCTCCGGCAAGCCCATACCCTCGAGGCCCTCGGCCAGGAGGAACACCCCGCCTCGAGCATTGGAGAGTTCCCACACGGAGCCGTCCCAGCCTGTCCAGGTGTGCTTGATGCCCCGCCATGGCTGGAAGGTCTCCGGGACGACCGGAACGTAGGGGACACCTAACAGGATGGGCACTAGATGCTCACCGCCTTCCGCAGGTTGTTTAGGGTGCCGTAACGGCTGACCTTCGTCTGGATCTCGTCAACTATGTCCTGAGGGTTCCCGTAGAACGGGCCCTCGAACCGGTAGGTATCCCCGCAGCCCGCGCTGGCAAGCGCCTCGGCGGCCACGAACCTGTCCCGGGCCGCAAGCTGGCCGGGTGTGTGGATCAGCTCGGGCTTGCGGGTCTTGTTCTGGATCAGGAACGGCTTGCCCCCATTGGTGGGAACCTCCCCGCCGTTGTCGTACAGGGTCGGGAACATGGCCTGCGGGGAGGTGACGCTGAGTCCGACGAGCTTCTTGGCGCCGTCCCAGATGTCCGAGGCGATGTCCTTGAGCCCGCTGATCTTGTCGGTCAGCCACTTCGCGGCCGTGTTCAGGACTTCCTTGCCGGCACCGACCGCGAGGTCGATAAAAGTTCCGGCGCCGGGGAAGTTCTGCCGGATGCTGTCGATGAGTCCGTCCGCGAGTTTCTTGAACGGGCCGAGGATCGTGTCCAGCAGACCCTTGCCGTCGCCGCTTCCTTCGCCGGCCTTGCCGCTGCCGCCCGGGAAGAGCGACTGCAGGTTGCGGATGTCGAAGGGCGTCGGCGTTGGCGACTGCGACCCGAGGTTCGGGTGCATGATCGATCGCTGCCCGGACTCATGCGGCAGGCCGAAGACGTGGCCCATCTCGTGCGCCGACGTCGTCCGCCGGTCACGAGCGCTCAGGACATTCGCCCACGCCGAGGCCAGGCTGATGTCACCGTTGCTGTAGGCGTAGCCGAGGATGTTGGACCCCAGCGGACGCTGGGTGGCCGTCATGCTCGGCGAACCGTCGCCGACCTTCACTCGGAGGCCTGCTGCACCGTCCCACATGCGGGCAGCACCCGGAAGGTCCCAAGCCCCCGCACCGTTGCTCCGCACGAATGCCGTCCCCGCGGACCGGAAGGCCTGCTGCAGGCCACCGAAGTACAGCGGTGATGACCCGTCCGCCAGGAGGTTCGATGCGAGGCCGTTGAGTCCGCCGGACTTGAGGGCCGACGCCATCTCGTAGAGCTTCTTCGGGCCCGCCGCCGCCGTGGCGTCCGCGTCGAACACGAACTCCTGCCCGTGGACGTCGCCGGCCTTCTGGTTGCGCGGGATGTTGCCGGTGTAGCCACCCTTCCGGAAGCCCTTCGGCAGCGCGACGTCGGGCAGCGGGCTGACGCCGACCTTGGAGGCGATCTTGTTGACGTTCGCGATCAGGCCCTTGTTGAGGACCGTGTCGACGACGAACCGGACCGGGGCCTTGGCGATGTCCTGCAGCTTGTCCCATGCCGTCTTGACGGCGGACACGCCCAGGTCGAAGGCCTTGGGGACCTTGTTCTGAATGATGTCCGCGATGCCGTCGAAGATCGGCTTCAGGGTGCGGTCATAGACCCACCGCACGGCGTTGCCGATGTTGTCCATCGCCGGCCTAATGGCGTTGTCGTACAGCCAGGAGAAGACCGGGCCCAGGGTGCGCCGGAAGAAGTCGACGACGGTCTGGAAGATGATTGTCCACCCGCGGATCTGCGTGTCGATCACCCCGGAGATGAAGCCGAAGACAGGGTTGATGATCGAGTCGCGGAACCAGGTGAAGATCGCGCCGAGGGTGTTGCGGACGAAAGCGACGACCAGGGAGAAGACCGCCTGCGCCGTATTCCACCACGACGAGATGATCGAGCCGACCGCGGCGAACACCGGCACGATCGTGTCCCGCCAGAAGGACAGGAACGCCGGGATCAGGATCTTCGTCACGACCGCGACGATGATTTCGAAGATCTTCGACGCCAGCATCCAGAAGGCGTTCAGGACCATGCCGATGCCGGAGAACACCGGCTGGGCAACCGCGAGCGCGTTCTGGAAGGCGCTGACCACCCATCCTGCAGCCGCCTGAATGCCGGCGAAGGCGGGCTGGATGACGTTCGTGTAGAGCCAGGACGCGGCTGTGCCGATGGCGCCGAAGACCTGCTGCACGATCGGGACGACTGTGCCCTGGAACCAGGACACGACGGCGCCGACTGCGACCTGTATCCCCGCCCACGCGTTCTGGACGACCTGACGGCCCAGCTCGGTCTCGGTGAAGAACAGGACGATCCCGGCGACCGCCGAGGCGAGGATCGCGAGGAGCCCCACGAACGGCAGTGCCTTGACCGCGAAACCGAGAGTGCGGGTCGCGACCGCAGCGATGCCCTGGGCGACCGTGAGGCCGCCCGTGGCCGCCGTGATGGCCGTCGTCGCGGCCGTGTTCGCGGCAAGGGCTGCGGTAGTTGCTTTCTTGTTCCCGAGGGCTGCCTGTCCGACGCTGGTGTTCGCGGACTGGGCTGCCGTCTGGGCTCGGATGGCGCTGGCAAGGGCAAGGTTCGCGGTTGCCTGCGTCGCGAGCAGAGGCACGCGCAGCAGGTCTGCGACCGTCGCCGCCACGGTGGCTGCCTTCATCGTTACGTAGCCGGCCGCGAGGGCGATGATGACGCCGGAGAGCACGCCCGTGTTCTCGGCGAGGTAGTTCATGACCGAGGTCGCGCCCTGCAGGAGCGGGATCGCCAGAGGGAGTGCGCCAGCGACGAGCTTGCCGATCTCACCGGACATGCCACCGATGGCCTTGCCGACCTCGACCATGATCGGTGCTGCGGGCCTGGCGACGGCCATGATGGAGGTGAATAGCGGCTGCAGCTGGCTGAAATCGCCACCGGTCAGGGATGTAGCCGCGTCCCTGATCTTGAAGAGGTTGTCGGCGAAGACCGAGTCCTCCTGCTGCCCGAAGATCGGACCGGTGAAGTCTCCCTTTGCGACGACGTTCCAGAGGTTGCCAAGGGAGTCGGAGAGCTGGCGCGCCTGGTAGCCAGCCTTCTCCGCGAACCCGGGGAAGCCGCTGCTGGTAATGTCCCCGTCGTTGGCCCGCCATGCAGCGCCGAAAGCGTTGATCGCGCCGATGCCCTCGTTGACCGCCAGGCCAAAGCCCTGCGACGGGTCCAGGCCCAGCGCCTGCACGAGTACCGGAGTGGTCGCGCCCTCGCCGAGGGCGACCTGGAAGGCCAGCACCCGATCCAGCAGCGCCGACACGCCCTCCACGGTCCCCAGTGCCCGCGTGCGCGCTGCGGTGAAGGCCGGGGCGAGGACCTGCCCGAACTTGGCAGACACGTCTGCTGTGGCTGCGGAGAGCTGCTTCTGGATGTTCGCCGTCGACGTCGAGGTGCGGGCGAAGTCGCCCTGCGCGTCGGCGGTCTGCTGCATGATCAGCGCTTGCGCGGCAAGGGTCTTGTTCTGCGGGGTCAACGCCTCCTTCGTGGTGCTGATCAGGCCCATGGCGAGGGCCTGCTGCCGCAGGGACGCGTCGTCGAGCATGACGCCGTAGGCACGGATCGGCTCGGTCTCGCCGCGCAGGGCGGCACCGATGGCCTCGATCGCCTGCTCAGGGCTGGTGCCCTTGAACGAGGCCATGTCGGAGGCCAGCTGCGTCTGCTGCGTAGCGAAGTCGGCCAGCTCGTCACCGGACAGACCCGCGGCCTTGCCGTAGGTGCCGAAGGTGTTCGCGGCGTTAATGACCTGCTGCTTGGTCAGGCCCATTTGCTTCGAGGCGGAAGCAGACTGGTTGATGATCTTCTGCATGCTGTCGCCGAAGACCACACCAGCGGCAGCGGTGGAGTCCTCTAGCTCCGAGAAGGCCCCAACCGAGGTCTTCGCGAAGCCCGTAATCGCCCCGGCGCTGAAGACAGCGAGGGCGGGTCCGATAGCGCTCTTGAGTGTCGAGGCGAATCCGCCACCGAGCTTCTGCCCGACCTTCCGGCCCGTGGCTTCCGCTTCAGCCGGCGCCGGGGCGAGCTCCTTGGACAGGTGCCCGCGGAGGCCGCCGAACAGCCTGGGGCCCAGACGGCTGCCGGTGCGCTCGGCGCCGCGCTCCACCTCGTCGAATTCGGAGATGACGGACCTGCCGAGGCCCTTCGTCGTCGCGACGAGGTTGATGGCTCCTGTTCCAAGCTCGACGATAGGCAAGAGGGCCTCCTAGTGCTTCAGGAGGCCCTCCGGCCTCTTCAGTTGACGTGCTGCCAGGTGCGCCCATTGAGGACCGCGCTGATCGTTGACCTGGACACTCCATGACGCGCGGCTAGCGCGGCCTGTGAATGGCCGGAATCGGCCCGGATGGCCCGGACGTCGTCCTCGGTGAGTTTGGTGCGCGTGCGGGCAGCCTCGGCTCGCTCCTCGGCTTCCATGACCGCTTCGAGCTCGGCGATGTCGTCCGGGGCCGTCCAGCCCAACCACTCGAGCATTTCGCTCGACGGCAGGGGTGCGTAGTCTTCCCTCTTCGGCCGGTGGCCCGGGCGGGGGAAGGGCTTCGGGCGGTTGCGGCCGGTCTGCCTGTCCTTGGTCTGGAACCAGACGAGGTAGGCGACGAGGTCGACGACTTCGGCGGTGACCATCATCTCGGGCGTCCAGATGCTGTCCTCATTGATGACCTTGAGGCGGCGGTGCATTGCGGAGTCCTCCGGGAGGTGCCTGATGATGACGTAGAGGTCGCGCCAGTTGAACCGCCGGCTGCCCACGTCCCGCAGCCGAAGGTTCCGCCCGATCAGTTCATACTCCAGCGCCTCCAGCGCCTCGCCGCCCTCGAGGATGAGCTCGGCGAGGCCTAGAGTTCCCCCAGGGAAATCGAGGACTCCTCCTGCCACTGCTCGAGGAATTCGAGGACCTCGCCGATCGAGAGCTCGTCGAAACCCTCGACGTCCTCGGGGGAGAGGATCTCTGCGACGATGCGGTCCTGCACCTCCTCCTCGGGGATGTTGCGGAACTCCTTGGCGAGCTTGTACGGCAGGTTCTCGACGTACTTCGCGCGCAGCACCGCGCCCTCGTCCGTCGTGTACTCGAACCGCTCGGACTTCTTGTGGCGGGGCTTCTTGTTGTCCTCGGGGGTCTTCGCGCCGGCGGCCTTGGCTGCTTCTGCGGTGTTGGTCTGTGCCATGGTGGGTTCTTCTCTCTGCTGGTGGGATTCTGGCGCCCTGGTGGGCTGGTGGTGAGCTTCTGGTGGTGCTGGTGGGTGGCGGCGCGGGGAAGCCCACCATGGAAAAGCCCGCGCCGCCGGTCTGCTTGCTGCCCTGCCGCTCCGAGGGCGCTACCCTCTGGCCCCTCAGCCGGTGCTACCGGCCAGGAGTTGCCACGACGAGTCCTTCCCCGGCCCGCCATCGGCGAACAGGGAAGCAAGCAGTGATTAGCTACGCGGCGGTGAACTTGCCGTCGTCGTAGTAGCGGTAGACCTTGATGCCGGACTCGTCCTTGTAGGCCGAGACCGTGCAGTTGAACATGTTGAGCCCGCCGACGACGAACGGGGTCTCCTCGATCGTCGTGAGCTTGCCGTTCGGCACGAGGATGCGCATCTTCTTTTCGACGTAGCGCATGTCGAAGCCGTATGCCGCGAAGGGCAGCTGCGCGCCGTCCTCGATGACGGAGTAAAGCTTGCCGCGGGTCGCCGTGGCCGCGGTGACGGTCACGTTGGCGTCGCCGAAGACGGTCTTCAGGACGTCCTCGTTGAACACCTCGAGCAGCGGGAACGTGAACGAGGACGAGTGGTCCGTCTGGAGGTCCGCGACGGTGTCGCCGGCCCAGTCGCGGATGCTCTCGAGGTTACGTTCGCCGGACGGGGCGAGGCCATCCTCGCCGACGAGGCCGAGGCGCTTCCACGCTTCGACGAACGCCGTGGTGGCGTCGACGGGCAGCGCGGACCCGATCGGGGCGCGCAGCACTCCGCCGGTGGCCGCCGGGCCGCCAGCGGTCAGATTACGTACATCCATGATTCCTCCAAGGGAAATAGGGGTGGCCCGGAGAGCCGATGGGGTGGGGGACTACTGGGGGGTTTCACTGACGATCGCCACGACGGGCGCGTCCGAGGTGTCCGGCGTGCCGGTCTCCGCTTTTTTCTTGCGGGTCTCGGCACCCTTCCTGGCCGCTTCGGATCGCTTGGCCGCCTCAGCTTCCTCGGCGGCCTCGTTCTCTGCGGTGACCTTGGGGTCCTCGAGGAGCCAGCCGGCCTCCACGTGCGCGTCGACCTCGGTCTGGTCGGAGCGCTCCCGGGTGAGGCCCGGAACGGTCGGGTGGAAAAGGGTCGTGCTGTCGGCTGCTTCAGCCATGGCGATCTCCTAGATCGTGTCGATGTAGCTCATGTCGATTTCGGTGGTGAACGTGAAGCGGGAGTGCGCGGTGTCGGGGTCCGGCAGGTCCGCGGGGAGTGCGAAGTCACCGATCGCTCCGAACTGCACGCCGTCGACGACGGAGTTCTCGAGGCTGTGGATGATGGCGTAGGTGGCTTCGACGAGCTCGACAGCTCGTCCGGAGCTCCCCGCCCATGCCTCGATGGCGAAGGTTCGAGAGACAGTGATCTTGTTCTTCCGGTTCCCGCCGACCAGCAGGATCCGGATGAACTCGGGCGGGAGGTCGCGCGGTCGCTGAGTGGCGACGGGAATTGCGACGCTGAACCGTGTGCGGAGACGCGCGAGGAGGATCTTCCGCAGGAGTGCCGGAGCGTCCCCGAACAGAGGTTCCGCCATCAGCGCCGCCCCGCGTCGAGTGCCCTGGTAAGCGCCCGTTCCTTGGCCTCCCGGCGCTTGGCTGCCGGTGTCTGCGCAGTGACGGAAACGCGCGCGCGATTCCTGCCGATGTAGGTCGAGACCTGCATGCCGGGCCCGGCGGCCGCGGCGATATTTCGGCCGCGGCGCTCAAGGTCCTTCACGACGGCCTCGCTGGTGCGCAGTCTGCGGAACCCCTCGAGGTTGAGCTTCAGGTTGCTCGCCATCAGCCAGTCACCTTTCTCAGTTCAATCGCGGATACGACCTCCCGGCCGTCTGGGTGCCGCCACTTCGCCGGCTCGCCCTCGACGGTGTACGTGCTGCCGCGCGCCTCGACCTTGTCCAGGTGCGTGAACGGCATGTCGAAGGGCCCGTAGATCTTCGGCTCGACGACGACGCGTGAGCCGCCAGGCTCGCGCGGCTCGGAGGACGATCCGGGGTCGAAGACGTAGATGCCGACCTCTATCGGGTCGCCCCAGCCCGTGATCTCGTTTCCGTGCCCGTCAAGGACCGGGTTCCCGTCCTCGTCGATCCGGCCTCCGAGGTGCGGGAGCCGCTGCACCGTCTCGCTGATGCGGCGAGTCATCGGTACCCCGACCTGACCCGGAACGACCGGATGCGCTGCCGCGAGCGCTTCCTCCGGAGTCCCTTGAGGTCCTCCTCCGAGATGTAGATGAACCCCGAGGACACGGCGGCGTCGATCGTCTTGGAGTCGGTCACGGGACCGGTCGTGGTGCTGATCTGCCGGACAGCTTCAGGGTTCTGGAGGACCCTCTTGACGGCGTTGACGACGGCGATCTTCGCCGCTTCCGCCAGCAACCCGCCCTCGACAACCATGGCGTCAACGCTGGGCACGCGGAGCCGGAGCTTCGTTGATGCCTCGCTGAGGAGCCACTCGATGACCTGTTCCTCCCGCACCGAAAGAGGCCCCCACGCCTCGATCACGTTGTCCTTCGTCGCAATCTCGGGCATGAGAGCCTCCTTCAGTTACTCGGTGGGGATGCCGGCTTCGGCGAGCGAGTCGATGATCTCGGATGCCTTGGCGTCCTCGTCGACCTCGAAGCCCTTGGAAGCGGCGTAGGCGGCCCAGGCTGTGGCACTGGAGCCCTTGCCGCCCTTGGGCGGAATGGGCACCTCGGAGGAGCCCTGTGCGCCGCTCTGGTCGTCCGCGCCCGTGCCGGCGCCGCTTTGATCGTCTCCGCCGTCGCCACCACCGGAGTCGGGCTCCTGGGCTTTCTTCGGGGGAGTTGCCCAGACGTCGGGGTTGGTGATGAGCTCAGCGGCCCACTCCGGGACGGTGTCACCCGGCCCAAAGGCCTTGGACTCACCGTCGCGGTGCACGAACACGAAGGTGTTCAGCTTGCCGGTCACGGGTTGCGTACCTTTGCGACGAAGAGCCGCTTGGCGTCCGTGAGGATCGGCAGGGCGGTGGCGTCCACGAAGGTGAATTCGCGGTACGGGGGACCGACCTTCTCGGTGACGCCGACGATGCCGGAAGCGTTCTCGAAGGCGAAGTCGGCCTTCTCCGAGTTGACGAGCTCGAGAGCGGTCGCGGAGACGCCGTACGCGGTGTATCCGAGCTCGCTGAGGTCAGCCGGGGTGAGCATCACGCGGTCATCAGGGATGACCGGGGTGACGACGCCGTCGACATCGAAGCGGGCGACGTCCTGAAGCACGACCGGAGCAAGGTTCTCCGAGTCCATCAGGTCGTTGAGCTCGTTGTAGGTGACGCGCGTCTTGCCCGTCTGAGCGCCGTGCACGGCGTTGATGATCTGGCGGTTACGCTGCAGGAGGCGCAGGACGCCCTCCGTGGTTCGCTGCTCGCCGGGCCGGGTGCCGTTGGTGCGACGGTACTCGTCGTTCCAGGCGATCATGTCGTCGAGCGCGAGGGCCGCCTCGGTGCTCGACCAGAGGATGGCCGCGTCGACGATGTGGTTGGCGGGTACGCCGAAGTCGTACTCGCCGTTGACGCCGTTCTCGTTGATGGTGATCTTGCCGTCGGTCAGCAGATCGCCCCAGGCGAGTTCGAGGCGGTTCTGAACCTCGCGGGTCAGCTGCTCGCCGTCGTTGTAGGTGGCGTTCGCGAGCGCCTCGGAGCGGGTGCCACCGGTGCGCGCGAACTCGAGCTTCAGCCGCTCGTACTCGCCCTGGCTGAGCGAGGTCGAGAGCGGGATCAGCGGGACGCGCTTGTCGGAGCCGCCGTCGCGCTGGGAGACGGTGATGGCGCCGTCGAAGGTGCGGAACTTGGCGGCGCGGTTGGTGCGGAGGACCTCGGCGAAGTCGACGGTGTTGGTGTCGAGGTCGCGGCGGGGGAATGCGTTCAGGAACGCGAGGTTCGCGGGGACAGGGACTTCGCGGACGAAGACCGTGAGGTCGACCGGAGGGACCGGAGCGTCGTAGAAAATGGCCATGAGGTACTCCTAGAGTCCGGTGTGGATGAGGGCGAGGTCGGCGCGTGCTGCGTCGTCCAGGGAGCCGGTGCCGTCCTTGAGGGGCAGCCGGTCGGGGTTGATGAAGCCGTGCACGAGGCCGGCGCCGCCGACGCGGGCGCCCCCCGGACGGGCGGGCAGCGATCCGAAGAGGATGCAGCGCGCCGTCTCACGGCCATCGGTGGCAGCCCCGTCGTAGGGGACGAACAGCTCGGTGGCCGTGACCTTGCCGAGCACGATGCCGGAGGGCACCGTTCCGTTCGGCTTGTGGCGGTCCTGGAACTGCGAGAGGTCGAGGGTGATCGACGGCGTGGTGCCGGGATCGGTGCCGTGCGGGCCGACGAGCCACGAACGGTCCTCGGCCTGGTGGGTGGTGGTGATGACTCCGAATTCAGTCATGATCCGGTCCTTTCATGGGAGTGGTTAGTCCTTTTTCTTGAAGCGGCGTGCCGCTTCTGCCCGACCTGCGTCGCCGGGCGTGGATGATGCCTGCTCACGACGGCCCTGCCCCGTGTGGGGGAAGCGCTGCTTTTCCTGCTTCGAGGACTCCGAGGAGTTCTCCGTGACCCACTTCTTGATGTCATCGGTCTTGGCCTTATCGCCGTCAATGAACTCACCGATGTTGAGGCCGAGCATGGCGCCCGGCTCCACGGTGCGACCTGCGAGCGCCTTCTCGAAGGCGTTCCGGGCGCGTTCCTGACCGAGGACGGAGCGGTACTCGTTCCGGCCCGCTTCCTTGGCCGCTTCGATGGCGCGTTCCTGGTCGGGCAGGTTCTTGGTCCGGTTGGCCTCGATGTCCTGCTTGAGCTGGCGTGCCTGCTCGGGGGTGAGGTCCCCGTAGGCCTTGACCCGGTCCTCGTGCTTGCGTGCGGCGCTGCGCCAGTAGGCGGCCTGCTCTTCCGGTTTCATGTCCTTGACGGACGTATTGGCCGGGTAGCCGTTGGCTGAGGCGTCACCGTCGCCAGACTTGGGCCCGTCGCCGTTGTCTCCGCCGTCCTTGCCGCCTCCGTTCTCGTCCATGCGGGCGTTTCCGAAGGTGAGGCGACGGAACTCGAAGAGCTTGGCCAGAGCGCCGGGCTCGTGCAGGTTCAGCCCGTGGGGCTGCAGGGTGTTCGTGAGCATGCTGTTTCCTCCCATGACGGGGTAGTGGTGCGCCCCATGGCGGGGCATCCGCCACGGGCGAGCGCCGCGCGGAATTCTCTAGGTGAAGACCTCGGGTCCGGCGAAGTGCTGCGAGCGCCAGCCGATGATGGGTCCGATCTCGGAGTGCTGGTTTGCGACGATGAGGTCGAGGTAGTCGGAGCGTTCGTTGCGGCCGTCGAGGATCCTGGCGTCGCGGTCGCTGTCGCCGAACTCCTGCTCGACGGCGGCTTGTGTCTGCTCCAACAGGTCCGGGTCGATAACGTGCTCATCCGGTCCGGCGTAGGGCTTGGTGTCGCAGTCGCAGCCGGGATGGATCGGCATCAGGTTCCCGGTCGTATAGCGCTGGGTCGAGGCGATGACGCACAGCGCGCAGTTCTCGCGGCCGGTGAGAACCCTCCGGTGGGCGGAGAACCTGCCTCGGCTCATGGTGTCGCGGGCCGCGTGGGCCTTAGAGAGTTGCAGGCCGGTGCCGACGATGTCGGTCAGGCGCGCGCCGCCGGCGGCGGCTGCTGCGGTGAGCGATTTTCCCTCGCCGAGTTTCGTGTAGACGGTGTTGAACGGCCGCTGGTAGACGGTTTCCGCGTCGACGCCGCGGAGCGCGATCGTGGTCGCGGTGATCGCGCTGCCCGTCCGCACAGCCTGCTTCAGCTCGAGCTCGGACACCTGCCGGATGTACGCGTCCGTGAGGTCCGCAATCCGCTGCTGCCCGGCCTCGACCCGCGGCACCAGTTGGGCGACGAGCATCTCGTAGTCCGCGTCACGGTAGGACCCGAGCCCTCCCCACTGTCGTTCGGCGTAGGCAAGGACCCGGGCCCGTACGTCGCCGACCTGGCGCCGGTAGTTCGCGTCAAGCCGTGTTTGCGGGAGCATTGAGGTCCTCCGCGAGCAGCATCTCGTCCGCCAGCTCCGAGGAGAGCTGGCGGATCTCCTCGGGCGTCTTCTGCAGGATCTCGCGCCAGATCGTCTTCTTGGCAAGCGAGCCCTGCGCCTGTGCGACGGCGGAGTACATGTCCGAGAGCGAGTGCCGCTCGGTGGGCATCCATCCGATGATGATCTTCGACCGGTTCGCCCGCTCCGTGTCCTCGAGAGTGAGGAAGATCAGGTAGAACAGGTCCCGCAGTGCCTGGGCCGCGCGGGTCATCTTGTCCTCAGTCGCGAAGGTCAGACCCTCGCGTGTGAAGGACGCTCCCGTCGCGGACTGGTTGTCCGGGGCGAGGATCGACAGCGGCCGGCGGGTGACCGCCGCGAGCTGCTTCACGTCGTCCTTAATGGCGGACAGGATCCCGTTGAGGTCGGCCTGAGTGGACTCCCAGATGGTGGCGTCCTTCGGGAGCTGAATCCACGACCCGGGATCGGACGTCAGGACATCATCGAGTGTCAGCTTCTCAGCACCCGATCCGTTGCCTCCCTCGTCCTCGTCGTCCTCGTCTTCGTCCATGTGCACCACGCGCTGCTTGAACGCCTGGTACAGGGTGATGACCATGCGCTGGTACACGGTGTCGTTGATGCGATTCAGCAGGTCCAGGTGAGGCTCGAACTCGCCGACGCCGCGGCGGTTCCGGAATCGGACGACAGGAACGAGGCTGTGGGGGAGCGGCTCTCCCCCCGCCCCACCGAAGTCCTCGTCCCAGGACCACGCGCTCTTGCTGAACAGCGGGCCGCGGGGGCTTCCCTTCGACTTCCGCGACGCGACGTAGCGCATCGCCGGGCCGAAGGCGTTGGCCTCTTCGTCCCACTGGCCCTTGATGAAGAGGAAGATGTAGTCCTTGCCCTCGTCCGGGTCGTGAAACGTCTTGGACGCGGCGCGGATCTCCGACTGCTTCACCGGGTTGTGGATGGTGACGACCTGGCGAGGATCCTCACCCGTGACGATCAGCTCGTCGGACTCCGAGTCCCTGCCGACCATCATGAAGCTGTCGCCGAGCGCCAGCATGTTCTCCATGACGTCAGCGAACTCGACGTCGAGGCCGTGTTCCTTCCAGATGCGCTGCGCCTCGTCGTCGACCTCCTCGCCGCTGAGGGCGGTGCGGATGTCTCGGACGGTGATGCGCTCGGCCACCGACCCTACGAGGACGTCGGCGTAGTTCGTGCGGGCGGTCTTGAGGAACTCGCGGAACGACTCCCGAGCGGTCTCGACGTTGGTCGGCAGGGGCGGATCCCCGATGTGGTAGCTGTGCAGCAGGTTGAGGCGCTTCAGGCGTCCCGTGCGCTTCTTGTCCAACTTCGCGAGCCACCAGCCGGGGCTATTCGGGGTTTCGATGTCGATGGTCACAGGGCACCTCCTAGCGAAGTCGGCGGATCACAGAGCGCTTCTTGCGGCGCGGTTTGGCGCCGCTCTTGCGGGCGTCCAGGCAGGCTTTCCACGAGAGGACTCCTGCCATCGCTTGGTCGAACTTGCGGTCGAGCTCGATCTTCCCGAGCGTCCAGAGCGGTTGCCCTTGGTCGTCGAGGATGCGTAGGTCGCGGCGGCCAGCGTTGCCGATGTGCCGGGTGTAGTCCTCGGCCCCGGTATGGGTGAGGATTCCGGCGTCGATGGCTTCGGTGAAGGCTCGCACCGCGTAGGACATCGGGGTCTTCCGCGCCGTCCACCACTCTTCGACCTGGTCCGGGTACTTCGCAGACCAAGAGCCCATCGTCTCGGTCCAGTGCGGCGGGTCGCCGTAGAGCTTCCAGACGTTGAACCGCTTCATCAGCTCCTCGAGCTTCGCGGTGACTTCGTCCTCGTCGACTTCCCAGTCCTCGACCTTCGGATCCTGCTCCCACAGGAGGTCCTTGCCGCCCATCTGCAGGCCGGTCTCGATGTCGGTGACCACGAACGCGGTGGCGTCGCGGAATCGTGCGCCGTCGAAGCCGATCGTCACGAACGCGCCGTTGGGAATTGTCTGGTCAGGCCGCGCGAGCGTGCCCCACTTGTCGAGGTCGAAGGCCTGCGCTGCTGACTTCTGCCAGCGGTTCAGCCACACCCGCTCGAGGTAGGACTTGTCGGCGCCCTTGCGGTCCCACTGCCGGGCGATGGACTCAAACTGGCCGGGCCCGTACTCTCCGATCGGGCCGGTCGCCTCCGAGATAGCCGCCACACGCAGGTCGAGCGTCGTGAGGTCCTTGTGCTCCGGACCAGCCCACCGGGCGAAGAAGAACATCTGCGGGTCCTCGATGAGGCCCTTGTCGATGTCGTCCGCTTCCTTGCGCAGGTCCTCCTGGATGGAGTTCTGCCCAGGCTGGCCCGCCGTCGATGTGTAGAGCGACCACGGGTCTTCCAGCACCCTCTTCTCGAGGTTCGCTGTCATCGTCTCGTGGGCGTTCTTCTGGTTCGGTAGGTACAGGCGGTGCGGCTCGTCGAAGCACTGGAACGTGGTCAGCGCACCGTCGCGGGAGTTCGGAGCGTTCGATACCGGGACGACCTGACCCTCGTTCTGGCCGCGAGCGCCCAGGCGGATGATGCGGTCGAGTCCGGAGTCGAAGAGGTCCGCGTCGGGGCCTTCCTCAACGACGTACTTGAGGACGCCGTAGGCCAGCTCGGATACCTGCTCCTCGCTGGTGGCCATCATGGGGATGTAGGGGAACATCACCGGGCGTCCGACCGGTCGGCCGTAGGCGTCGAAGCCGTCGCAGCGAGCCGGCGCTTCGGGATGAAGCTCAGCAAAGGACACCCAAGCCGCGAACTCGGTCTTGGCGAGTCCCTTCCGCCACTCGATGCCGCCTCGCTTGAATCGGCGGCGCCCAGCGAGACGGTGACCCACCGGGTACACCTCGTAGAGCCGGTAGAGAGCCGCACGCTTCTCGGGGTCGAGGACGGCCGGGCGGCCAGCGAGGGAGCCGGGCCCGAAGACGCATCTGTCCTCGATGAAGGACACCAGCTGAGGGCCGAGGGTGGGCCATGGCTGATCATCCAGCTCGGGGACAATCAGGACCGCCACGCTAGTTCACCGACCTCAGGATCTGTCTCGGGTCGGGCCCCTCGTCGGGGGTGCCAGCCTGGCTGTGATCCCGGCCGCGGTCCTGGTTGCGCGTCTCGCCCTCTTCCGCGAGCGCGAACATGATGCGCAGTCGCGCGCGGTCCTCCGGGGTGGCCCCGAACTTCGCGACGCGCAGCCGGAGCTCGGACGCGAAGCGGAAGTCGCCGGACCACACCCGTGCATGCAGGAGGGCGGTGTCGAGCAGCTCCGACCAGTCGTTGGCGGTGAACTCAGCGGCGAGCGGGGACTCGCCCCACATCTTCCACCAGCGCACCGTGACCAGCGGCCACGTGAAGCGCTTCTTCTTGCCCTCGTCGTCGGTGAAGTAGATCGTCGGCAGCTTCGGCTGCTCGTCCGGGGTGATGCTGATGACCCGCATGCCCTGCTGGTCCTTGTTCCGCCGGGAGCGGGTGGAGGGATTCTTGCCGACGGGTCCACGTCCTGCCATCGGGCACCTCCACTCATGCAATCCGTCAGTGATCTACCTCTGATACGAGTTCCTTGGATGCAGCGCACTATTCTTGCCTAGCTGGTTCTACGAAGGAGATAGATGTGCTGAGCTTCCTGGGAAATTTCCGCGACATGAAGGCCTCTTTGACGGGCGGCATGATCGTGTTGCTTGCGCTCTGGCTGATGTTCGGGAATGCGCTCGTGGACACGCCCCCAGATGATCGCTTAGCAGGCAATTTCCGACGATTGGCGGAGTACCTCGGTCCGTTGCCCACCGTGGGTCTTCTCAGCTTTCTCGCCTACCTCCTGGGGATTATCTTGTCGCTTGACGAACGGGCGTTTCGACTCGCAGGTTTGTTGCGAATCCGGTCGACAAGCAGCGATCCGCTCCACGCTAGGGGCAGGCTGCAGGAACTCATCAGGAGACGGATCAGCAATGCGAACCTGCCTTTGCCCTATCTCGCGCTTGAAATCGCGCCTGAACAGATCGAAGCCTCGGACCGCGCAAACCTTGCCTCCATGCGGGAGAAGGGGATAAGCACAGCACAGCTTGATCATCAGTTTGGATACGCAGAGAGAAACGAGGCTTTGACAGACGCGATTTGGTGGAAGATTGATAGTCAGATTCTGACCGACATGGATCTCCTCGCTGTGCAGCTCGGACACAAGCACGAGGCCTCCTATAACAGGTTTGAGAAGGCTCAGAGCGAAGCTGAGTTTCGGGCAAGCCCGGTGTTACCCGCCCTATTGCTAGTGGGCGTGCTCGACTGGCGTCTGGTTACCGAGGGGTACAGTCTCATCGCGATCACACTAACCGTGCTCACGCTCATGGGCGCTTATACGCTGATGAGGAAGGCTCTAACCAAGCGGGCCGAAGCGCGAGAGATTGTGATGAACGCCGTTCTACTTGGGCAAGTCGAAGTCGAAAGCTTGACCACACTCAAGACGATGAGCGAGTAGTTCCCGCGTTGGTCACAGGCTAGGCGATAGGTCGCGGTGCAGCGGGGCGAGATCAAGGGCCTGCTTCAAAGCGCCGGCGCGGACGGTGTGTCCGGTGACGGTGATGTACCGGCCGGTGGAGTAGAACTCGACGCTGAGTCCATCGATGGTGGTTCGCCGCCCTGGTCCGGCGGGCGCCCTGCCCCAAAGGTGGAGCCCCGCGCCGGAGGGTGAGAGCTCGACCCAAGCGGCCGGGAATCGGTTCATTAGCGTCTGCGCCTGCGCGTTCGGTTTCCCGCCCACCATGCAGTCGTCTAGGTCAATGCAGGACACTCCGTCGCCGTTCAGGACGAACCCCAGCCCGACGCCGACGCGGGACGCTTTCGCTGCGGTGTAGTCCGTCCGGGTCCGTCGAGGACGCATGGCGGCCCGCGAGTGTCATCGGCACCTTGTCGGCGCGGCCGCGGCGCTCGACCAGGTCCCACCGGACCCACCGATTTAGGCGCCTCAGCTCGACTGGGATCGGGGCACGGTTTGCGTACACCCTGCATTTCGCAGAACAGAAGCGCGCGTCACTCCGAAGCAAATTCAGAGGGGATGAACAATGCGCGCACGCTCGTTTCGTCATGCCCCTATTCTACTCTTTTGTTACGGATAATCCGCGCTATCAAGCGGATGCAGGAAAGGCGACTCTGCGAGCACCGATAAGCCTTTCCCGGTGCGTGGAATGACCCGACGGGGCGAATTAGGCGATATGCGGGCATTTCGTGGCCGCTGGTGCCAGAAATACCCAGACCCGTACAAACAGAAAGTTGCAGCACCTCTCCGTAAGAGCTTCCGGGGCGGGGGAGGGGGATAGGCCCCTGGGTCTCATCCGACTGCGAAATCGTAGTCAGATCGAAGCCGACGGCGACCTTTGGCCGCCTCCTGCTGAGTCTTGTCCCGGTGGCACGGCGAGCAGGCTGCCTGCCCGTTATCCAGCGTCGTTTTGCCGCCAAATGCCTCGGCGACGATGTGGTCGGCCTCGGTCGCTCGGTAGGTGCACCGCGGCCCGCGGATCTTGCACTGGCCCTTGTCTCGAGCGAGTACAGCCGATCGCCATGCCTTGTGCTCAGTCGTCGCGGTTCGCGGTGTGCCTTCGCGCTGCCAGTTCACCGTCGTGTGCTCGGGACAGTAGCGCTTGCCGACGACTCGCGTCTCGCACTTGTGGTCCGCGCATTTCTTCGGAGCTCTTGGCATTGGATGTCCTGCCGAATAGCGAATTGCTGATGGCACAGCTGAGGCCCGGGAACTATGTGCGGTCACCGGGCCTCAGCATTTGAAGACACTTCTCCAAAGCCCCTTCAGGATAGCGTCAATGCCGGACGTTTAACAACTGCTCGACATGCATTCATTGCACACCGTGTCGGGAAACTCCCGATCGGGTATCAGGGTCGGGTGGGATTGATGGGAGGGGGGTACACATTGTGTACCCCCCTCCCGGCTACTTGCAGCAGTCCGCGTGGTCTTGGCCCGGGTGGGCCGAGTAGTTCGGACCCGTGAAAGGCGCCGGCTTATTCTCAAGGTGCTTCCGGTACTTGGCGAGCAGCGGAAGCATCTTCCGGCGCAGGTCGGCGGGAGCCATGTCGTAGGTGTATTCACAGGCCGCAAAGTCGCTTCGGTCAGCGGGGTAAAGCCCGCACCCGTAGGCGGGTTCAGGTGCCCACCCGAGTGCGAAGTGGGTGAGTACGTCGAGCTGACGCCGGTCGCTCGAGGTGCTTGTCTGTCGAGCTTCGTGTCCTGCCTAGCTAGGAAGAAATCTCGGTGGGACTTGGGCAGCGCCGCGAGCGCCTCATAGGTTTCGGTGCCGACAATGGTCACGCTCGTCCTTCCTTCGTCTGGTTGTCTGCGCTGATCTGCTCGGAGAGTTCGATCAGGTCGAAGCCGGGCCAGTGCTTGCCGCAGATGGAGCACTCTGCGTACGGGCCGGCATCGTCAGTGCTGATGTGCAGCGCGGTCTTCTTCGTGCGCTCGCCGTCGTCCTCGATGAAGTGAAACGCCTTCTTGCATGCGGGACAGGTGCCGGCCAACGGGATCACCTTCCTCGGGTTGAAGAGCGACTCGATGGACCGGTTCCATCCGAGCACGATCTTCTCGGCCTCGACCAGCTTCTCCCGATCAAGACGAGCCCGTGCCGCCCAGTACTGGATCCGGTCCTCAAGATCGTATGAGCGTAGCGGTTTCGTGTCGCGATTGGTCCAGTACAGGAAGCCTGCCTGCTCATCGATCTCGCGGTAGAGGTCGAAGGCGTTGAGAGCGAGCGGGGTGGGACGGCCGCCGCTGCCACCGGATCCACCCTCCATGCCTGGGGTCTTGGCCCTCCGCAGCTGCTTCAGCAAAGAGTCAGCCCGCACCCACTTGGTCTTCGTCCCGCCGTCTGGTGTCTCCTGCTCGATCGAGTGGGGTGTCTCGTTCACGAGGAGGGAGATCGCCTGGTCAAGCTTCTGGGTGCTCAGGTCGTGGTTCGTCATGGTCGGCTTCTTCCTGCTTCTCGTCGGTCCATCGCTGCACGCATCCCCAGCACTTGCACTCGCCCTCAACGTGACCCGGCACCGGGCTCTCCCTTCAGCTCGGTGATGATCGATCCATCGAGGATTCCGTCCGGGCGCCACACGCCGGCATCGATACCGAGCAACGCGAAGGCGGCAAGCCACTGCTGCTGAGGCAGAGTCGTCTTGCCCTTCATCGTCTTCAGTTCCCGCACTAGGATGGTTGCCCGCGCCCGGTGGATCATGACGAGGTCAGGGAAGCCAGGCTCCGACCGACGGGAATCATGAGTGTGGTAGGTCATCCATCCGAGGAGCTTGGCGGTCTGCACGACACGGGATTGGAAGTCCTTCTCGGAGAGAGCTAGGACAGTCGTAGTTCTGTGATCAGAGGCAGTAGGCATGAGAGTCCTATCTGTGGTCATCGGTTCTTCCTATTGCGTGGTCGACGTCTGCGATTGCCAGAGGATTGAGAGGGCGGATGCTTGAGTGCCCCACCATCACCACCCGGCCTGACCTGTCCCTTCACAGCCCGTCCCGTCACGTCCTGACCCGTCCCAGCAAATCCAGTTCCGTCAGCCTGATGTCCTGCCGGAATCTGCCGGAAGGATGGCGAGGCTTCATCGCTGCTGTGGTCCGGTGAGGCCGGACGAGCGTGGACCGGGCCGGAAGTATCCGTTGCCTGGTCGACCGGAGCTGCCACTGATGGCTGCTCAACGGGTCGCTCTGCCGTTGCCTGTGGTCCGTTGACCGGTCCAGAGATGAAGGGCTTGCGTGGGGATGGCTTGACGACGACGTCGTTCTTCGCGAGGAACGCGGCCGTCGACTCGGAGTAGTACGGTTCAGCCGGCGGTGGCAGTGGCTTCCACGCCTTTCCGCTCTGGTCGTCCTTCTTGGAGGAGTTACAGGACCGGCAAGCAACGACGAACATCTCGAGCGATGGCTCGCCCTGTCCGGGCACAACGTGGTCATACGTGCCGCCACGGCCCGACTTCCGATCACCGAAGTACACGACATTCGCGCAGTACCGGCACTGATCACCGTCCCGCAGCCGAGCCGGGATGGTGAGTTCCGGATTGCGGGCATCCCGCTTCCGTTGGTTCATCCACTCCCGCTCAGACTTCAACACCATGTGGAAGAGGTTCTCGTCCTCGACCAGCTTCAGCGCGTCCCGCTCAACACCCTCCTCCTCGACCTTCACCCAGCTCATGTACCCAGCGCGGACCGCCTGGTCCGTCATAACCCGATACCGAGACATTCCAGCTACCGACTTCGCCGTCCCCAGCGTCACCAGATAGTCCTGCTCGTGCGCCGCAGCCATAGTCACGCACCGCTGCACGAACCCGTACAGTTCATTGACCGTCCGATCATCAGCCTCATCAAACTCCAGCGCTCGCAGAACGATGGGGTGGAATGCGGCGGTGTCGGACCCTTTTACCCAAGACATGAGGTTTAGGGGCCCTGCCTCTCACTCGGTGGAGCGGCGAGCGCGATGGCAGGTGTCGCCTTGTCCTTGAAGGCGGCGGTTATGGTGTTGTCGTCGTTGGCGAACTTGAGGAGGACGTCGGCATGACACGGTCGGCCGGGCGGGCACCAACACATGAGGTCCTTGCCTCGCAGTTCCGCGAGCGCTTCACAGACCTCTGGCTTGCCCTGGATGGCGATCTTCAGCGTGTTGCGGAACATCCGAACCGCGTCCTTCTCGTCGATCCACTCGCCGGCGCGCTTGCCCGTGAGGAGCATGAACTTGCCCGGCACCCACGGATTGCCCCAGCGCGAGCCGCGTCCGACGTAGACGGCGCCCTCAGGCTTCCTCCAGCCCTTCGTGCGCTTCCGCTGAATCCTGTGCGGGCTCACGCGAGGGCCTCCGCAATCGCATGCTGAATCTCTTCTGGAACCAAGCTGTAGCCGAGGTTTTGTCGCACCCGTGCCAGGTCCTGCACGGCGTCGAGTGCAGCGATCAGATTCGAAACGTCCGTGCGGGCGTGCGCGATGAACAGCGCGTCGAGGATGCCTTGGTCGTTGGTCTCAAGGCCTGCCACCCACTCACCTGGGTCGTCGGGCTGGATGACCGAGATTATGGCTTCGTTGTCTGCACCGTAGCCGGGGAAGATGATCCATGGTCCGTCGGTGGCTGCTTCGGCGCGTGCTCGGATGTCGTCCAGGGCGCTCGCAGGCACGTTCCTGCCTGGTCGCGAATTGGTACTCGGCGGCTCGTCCTCTAATGCCGCCATGATCTCGGGCGTCCGGGCGAGGACTTCCTCGGACGCGGCTTCCCAGCCAAGGATGAACATGGGGTCGCCATTCACCCTGTCGGTCATGTTGGGGAGGACCAAGAGCGCGCGAACTCGTTCTGCAGCTCGTTCCGCGCTCGCCCGGTGAATGCCCTTCTCGGCTTCGGTTCTGTCCAAGGCCTCAGCTGCCCGGGTGAGCAGGCTGTAGTCCTCGGACTCGTGTGCTGCGGCGCGCAGCTCGTCCTGGAGGCTCATTGCTGCGCCTTCCTGCCTGCGTCTGCTGCGAGCGCGTAGTCGTCCTGGGTGGTGTCGCGGCTGTTGGTGAAGACGTTCGCGATCGAGTCGAAGGCATCTACGAGGGCTTGGAAGGGCCCGGGCTGCTTCGCTGCTTCGCCGAACTGCTGCATGGCTTGGAGGGTCTTCAGTCGGGACGCTGCCTGTCGGGCTTTGGCTTCCTCGCGCTTGCTGGCGCGGAGGTCTTTGAGGGCTCCGGGGTACTGCTTGCCTGAGAATCGGGACATGGTGGTCTCCTTCGTTGTGGTGCCGCTATGCGGCGTCGTGGTGGGGGAGGCTGGCGAAGCGTTCGACGACTATCGAGCGGAGGCATTCTTCGCGTTGGAACGGAATCCATCGCGGGTCCCCGGTCTTCCTGCCTCGGACTTCTGATTCGGCTTCCTGGAAGACCTGCCGGAAGAGTTCGGCTGCCAGCTCGACGTCGCTGAATCGTTTGGAGAGGTCTCGCTGCTCCTGCCCCTCAGGGGCGCCGGCTGTAAGTCGGTCGACCTCGGCGACGAGGCACATGATCGGGCTTTCCGCGAACCACCCGCACTTCGAGCAGTAGAGGCTCGTGTGGGTGTGCTGGTACGGGCACGCGTTCACCCGGGCCACGTACGCCCTGGCAACCGCTAGCTGCTGCGCCGTCTGCGGATCCGGCTCGGCACCATGGAAGGTCGCCGCAACCTTGCCGCTCATCCGCCGGCCTGCTCGCGTGAGGCTACGGTCACGATCGCGAAGTACTGGGTTGGGAGCCCTTCGAGCCCGGCTCGGCTGGGGTGCGGATCGTGCACGATGGTGCCTCTCCGGTTTGCGACGACGGCGTGCTCGAAGTCGCCTCGAGGACTCGGGCCGGTGGCGATGAGGTAATCGTCTTCGCCGAGCACGTTCTCAAGATCGGCCCACCAGCGCATTTCCATGTCCTGGCCGCGGTGCTCCTTGATGAAGCGCTGGGTGGCATGCCACCACTCGGTTTCACCCTCGAGGGCGGCGAAGTGCGGCACGTCGGCGAGGGGCAGGTCGAGGACGGACGCGATGCAGGTCTTCCAGCAATCCCCGGGGACGCCATCCGCGTCGTGCCCATCGCCGCGCTCCGGGTCTCCAACGATCTGTTGCGTGTGCCGGATCATCGTGCTGCTCCTGTCAGTACGGCGAGCGCTGAGCGCGCGTATCGGGTGGTGATTTGTTGGCAGTCAACGCAGGCGTCCCAGCCGCTTTCCCAGTCGCACTGGCCGCAGTAGGCGCCGTCTTGGTT
The DNA here is from genome assembly GCF_056680255.1 of Arthrobacter sp. BC5. Taxonomy (NCBI): domain Bacteria; kingdom Bacillati; phylum Actinomycetota; class Actinomycetes; order Micrococcales; family Micrococcaceae; genus Arthrobacter; species Arthrobacter sp. BC5. Next base: position 3,197,675 of record NZ_CM155273.1, on the reverse strand, counting down.
GATGGCTCGGGCGATGCGTTCGATGACGGTGTCGTCGGCGAGGACGCGGCGGATGCCGCGGGTCGCGTCGCTGGTGTCGGCTGCTTTGAGGGTGGCGTTGGCTCGTCCCGTCCAGCGGGGCTCGTAGCCCTTGTATGGGGGAGCGCCTGCTGGTGATGCTGCCTGGAGGGCTTTGCCTGCCGCTGCGAGGCGTTCGGTGATCTGGATTGGCGCGGGCATCAGTCTTCGCCACCCAGGTGGGCCAGAGCGTCGCCGAGGCCCTCGGGGGTGTAGAGGACTGTTCGGGCCTTCGCTCCGTCAGCCGGGCTGACGATGCCGCGGTATTCGAGGAGGTCCATGAGGCGGGCTGCCTTCGCGAAGCCGACGCGCAGCTTGCGCTGAAGCATGGAGCTGGACCCGAACTGCGTGGTGATGACGAGTTCAGCGGCCTGCTTGAGCAGGTCGGCGTCCTCAGCTCCCTTGTCGTCGGGCTGCTTGACGAGGTGCAGCGTCTGCGTGGGCTCGTCCTCGGGCTCGGTCGTGGTTTCCGGTACCTCGACGGTGACTGTGGTCGGGCCGTGGAAGCCGGACCCGAAGCGGAGCCAGTCGCGGGCCGCCGTGGTGAAGGACTCGTTCTGCGCGATGTCGGGGAGACGGTTGTGCCAGCCGGTCCGCCACTCGTTCAGGTCGTTCGAGATCTCGTCGCCGTCCTCAGCCCTAATCGGCATCAGCAGTCCGAGGAAGGACTCACCGCAGGAGATGAGCATCCTGGTCTTCGTAGCGGTCGGCTCGATCGTCAGCGCCTCCTTGTAGGCAGAGGCCGCGTGGGCGAAGAGCTGCAGGAGCTTGCCGTTGGTGACGATGCGGGCCGGCACGTCGATGTCCGAGGCGAGGGCGCCAAGGAACATGCGGGGCAGGTTCGGGTAGTCCCCGCCGGCGGCGCTGTTCGGAATGGTGAAGGCCTTACCCGGGAACAGCCCGCTGACGTCGAGGAAGTGCAGGTTCTCGTCCGTGACGGTGAGGCGGAGCGCGTCACCGATGCTGTCCTCGGGGTTGTTCTTGCTGGCCTTGAAGATCGCCAGCAACTCCTTCACCGTGGTGCTGGACAGCTCGAAGGAGTCCTCCCGTGCGCTGCCCGTCAGGCCGCTGTGCTCCCAGATGCTCGCGATGGCCAGGGCTGCGGATGCGGTGTTCGTCGCCTGTACGTAGAGGTTCTCATCGGTCACGTCGAAGTGGACGTTGCAGATGCTGCCGAACGCCTCATCCGAGTGCACGTGCGGGACGACAGCCTGCAGGGCCTTCCGAAGGTCGTTGGTATTGACGTCGATGATCATGTTCGTGGCGCCTCCGCCCTTGGTGGGATGACCTCGTAGCGAGCAGTAAGAATGCCCGGGGAGAGCGTGGACAGACGGCCAAAGGAGTCCTTCACCAGATAGTGACCCCACGGGGCGCTGACGTTGTCGTGCGCGTTCGTGACGATGACGCCGTCGGTAAGTCCGCGGCCGGAGGCGGGAAGCTTCGCGAAACGGGCCTTCCCACCCGCGAAGGTCTCAACCTCGGGCAGGTTCAGCTCCGTCAGCTGGATGGCCTGAATGCGGGTGGGCCGGGCCCGGTAGTGCTTGACCTCGGTCATGAGCTTGCTCCCTTCGTGTTCTGGTGGGCCTCTCGGCCTTCGCGGCGGAGGTCAGCGCCTTCGGGGTCGAGGTCGTCGGCGATGCGGCGGAGCATCTGAGGCAGCGCGGCGCTGATGTGACGCTGCTCGATGGTGTCGGCGGTGTGGCTGATGGACCAGGCGTCCACTTCCTCCGGCGTCATTTGACCGAAGGGCCGGAGCGGCAGCAGCTCGTCATCGTCATCGCCGTCCTCCGCGAGGAGGGCGACGAGGTCATTCCAGTCGATGGCCTCGGCGGCACCTTCAACCGCGGACTCAAGCGATGTCAGCAGCTCGACGAAGTTGCTGAGGAATGGGTTGAGGGCCTTTGTCAGGTCCTTGTGCTCGACGTCGGTCAGATCCTCGGCCTTGGTCTTCAGCTTGTCCAGTGCGCGCCGGAGCGGCTCGGGGTCGGAGTAGTCCGCGGATCCTGTCAGCGGGGACAGCCCTGCCGGCATGAGTGCTGCTTCGTCCTGGTGTGCGGCGAGCGCCTTTGCACAGTCGGAGGTGCCGTTGACGCTGGCGAACTTGTCGATCTCGTCGTCGTCGGCGCCACCGTTGCGGGCGTAGATGGCGGCAAGCTCGCAGATGATCAGTTCGTAGCCCCAGCCCTCCAGCTCAAACTGCCTCCCTCCTGCTTCGTGGAAGCGCTGCAGGCGTCGGCGGAGCCATTCGGGGAGCGCGGCCTCGCGCTCCTGCCAGTCCTCGCGGCTTTCCTCGAGGCGCTCCCGTTTCTCCCGATCCCACTTTTCCTTCCGCTCAGCCTCCATAGCTGCGAAGTGCTCGTCGGAACGGTGGAAGATCCAGTCCTCAGAATCGGGGAGGCGGAGACCGCCGATGTAGTTGAAGCCGAACATCTCGCGAACGACCGCCTGGCCTTCAGCGAAGTGCTCAGAGTCGACGGGGGACAGCATGGTCCAGCCGTCGCTCATCTTCAGGGTGGCTCCGTCCCCGTGATGCGTTAGCTTCTCGATGGTGACGAGTTTCGTGTTGCGATTGGTGAATGTCTCGGTGGTCATGGCTTGCTCTCCTGTGAGTGCTGCTTACGGATGTGGTCCTGCACGAGGGAGGACACGGGGTGCCTGAAGGGGCAGTAGGGGCAGACGTTCGGGTCACGCATCGGACCTCGATTCGGACTCGATCCGCCGCCACCCGGCAGCGGTGAGGTGCTGCGCGAGATCTACGGCGGAACGGGCTGGCTGGTCCGGGCAGGTGATATGCCACCGGGCGTCCTGCCATGCCTGAATGTCGCGGGCGAGGTCCTCAGCCGTCACCGCGTGCCCCCGTACTGCCGGCGACCGCCTGGGACGGCTTTCGCGGGGCCCGTGTTGCGGTGCTTGCGCAGGTGCAGCGCCCGCTCACGGGGTTCGGTGGGGGTAGGTGTGGCAATTGGGCCGTGGTCCTGAAGCCACTTTCCGACGTCGATGAGCTGCTTGTAGGTGATGCCGGTGTCGGTGCCGCATAGGAACACTCGTTCCTCCTGCTCGTGGCACCCACACTCGCAATTCGCGGGCTCATCCAGCTCGTCGTCCCACGCGGCTTCGTCGCACTTGTGGCAGTTGGAGTCGCGGCAGTCGGGGGAAAGGATGATGCTCATTGCTGCAGCCTCGCCCGGTACGGCGACTCGACTCGGTGCGCGCCGACCTTCTCGGAGATGGTGATCCAGTTCTCGACCGTCCCAGCTCCCAAGCCGAGGTCGAAGGCGAGCTGCTTCTCGATGTTCGCGCCAGGACTCTTCTCCCACCCGGGAAGGAGTGCGATCGCATCGGCCCGCAGCAGCATGCGCAGCCCTACCCGCATGTAGTCCTCCCAGGAGGACTGCTTCGGATTCCGAGCCGGGTTGAGGGTGCGGTAACCGGCGGCCTGCAGCTGCATCTCAGCGGCATGGAACGCCGGATAGTTGAACTCAGGAAGGCCCGTCATGGGACCGGCGATGTACACGGTCAGGATGTCGTCAGCTGGCGGTGTTGCTGGTGGTGGTGGAGAGCTGGGCGGTGGAGGTGGTGGTTCGGTGAGGTCCAGACGGCTGCTGGTAGCACCCACCACAAGGATCGCGAGCAGGTATGCCAGGGCGATTACCGCGACTACGGTGTTGCTCATCGTGCTGCCTTTCCGTGGAGCACCCAGCGGGTGCCGGCGGAAGCTACTGCTGTCTTGCTGACCTGCTCACCGAGTCGGTGGTAGACCATGACCTTGCGGGCGTATGGTCCGCCGTCGTCCTTGATGACTTCGATGACCCGCAGGCGTGGGCTCATGGAGCCCGTCGGGTAGACGACGTCGCCGGGCACCATGTCGGCCACGCGGATCCGGCCGTGGTCGGCGAGCGCCGGCTGTGCAGACCAGAAGTCGTCGGCGGGGATGGAGTACTGCCGGGGCTCGCCGTCCAGCTCGTAAGCGAAGAGGTAGTGCTTGCGGCCGTCGATGAGTGCGGGCCCCTGCAGCCTGAGCTTGGGGACGCCTTCCAGTCCGTGGTGCGCCCAGGCTCTGCCGATCGGCGTCGGCTTCGGTTCCTTGCTGGCCATCAGGTGTCTCCTTTGGCTGATCGAGGGGCGAGGTGTGCGAGTGCTGGAGGAATCTCTGGAAGTTCGAGTGGCGGATTCGACCACTCGCAGAGGGTGCAGCCAGGACCGCCGCACAGGTGCGGTGCTGCGACCACGGGGACAGGGGCGAGGCCCTCAGTCATGCGGGCACCAGCCCTGTTGGGCGTGAGCGAGCCGTGGCAGCTCCGCTGTGCTGGATAGGCTTCAGCGCATGATGATCACGGTTACGAAAGACTCGGCTGAGCTGCTCGCTCAGATCTTCCCCACGCTGCTCATTGCTCTCGCAATTGAGATTCGCGGGCCGAAGGGCCAACTCAAGCGGTGGCTGGGTAGACTGCGCTTTCTCACCAGAGTCCTGGCGGTGCTGACTAGCCTGGTCGCGACCTTTCAGTGCATTCTGGTGGCCACCGGGAGTCCCACTGGCGCCGGGCCCGATTGGTGGGTGACCATTGCGTTCTGGTCGCTGTTCTTCGCGCTGCTGCTTTTCGTGAGCAACCTGTTCCACCGGGAAATCGATGAGAGCTAGCTTTTTCATGCCGCTACTCCGAGTGACTCAGCCGCGCAGGCAATGAGGTCGCGAGCTGCAGGCGGAGTCACAGCGTTGCCGGACATCTTGACCTGCTCACGCTTGTTGCCGAGCATCTTGTACTCCGCAGGGAACGCCATGCCGCGCTTGATCTCGTGGGGCTCGAGCATTCGGAACAGACAGTCCTCGAGGTCCGGCACCTTCCACTCTGTGAGGGCATGGTGTGTGCCGTTCGCTGCGAAGGTGTCCAAGGGCTCGGCGACGTCCTTTGGCGCGTTGGTGCCTCGCAGCGTGGTGATCATTGCGAAGCGGTCCCGGGTGCTCAGCGTGTCGATCGGGTGCCCGACGGATTTCATGCCGCCGTTGCCGTAGTAAGACATCAGCAGTGCCTGCGTGTTGGCCGTTGTCAGGGTTGGCAGTTCGCTGCCCACCTCGCGCATGCGGTTTGCCCAGTTGTTCGTCATCAGGAGGGCAGTCTCGTTGCGCGTGGTCATGGTCCGCATTGCCTCAGCAGTGCGGGCAGCCTGCTTACCCTCGCGGCCTTCGACAGGGACGAGTAGGGACTGGTGCCCGGCTGTCGTGAGTGTGCGCATGACCTCGTCGACTGGCGTGCTCATCTGCCCCTGGTCCCCACGCGCGGTGTTGTTGCGCATAAGCAGGGCCTTCGTTGGGGAGGTATGCAGGGTGCGCAGCGGATCAGTGTCGGGCCAGATTCGGAAGTAGTCGCCACCGCGCCGCGGGTCCGCGGAGTCGTACTGGTTGCCAGCGGCCTCTAGGTGCATGTCGCGGCCGTGGTACTTCCGTAGGCCGGCCTGGATGCGAGCGAGAGTCTTCGGCGCGAGCGGGCGGGCACGGTCTCCGATCCGCTCACCCATGATCGACCAATCAATGGCGCTGGATGCGGGTAGCCAGCCTGGCTCCACGATCTGGTTGCGGCAGACGGTGTTCGGGCAGCGGTAGTTGTACTGCGCCCGGTACCGTCCCCAGCGCTCGGCCTTCTTGAAGACCTGCATCGCGTTCACGACGGCGTCGCAGCCGCTGCAATACGCTCTCGGGCGGAAGTACTTGTCGAAGTCGGGGCGCCGGTTGCCCTTCAGCCAGAACACGACGTACATGCGGTCGCGGGACTGCGGGGCAGGGAGCCCGCCGTACTGTGCGTGCATGCTGTTGAGGTAGACGATGTGGTGGTCGTAGCCGAGAGACGTCATGGCCATCAGCCAGGCGTCGAACATGATCCACTTCGCCGCGTCGACGACGTTCTCCGTGATGATGATCTTGTAGCCGTGGTGCTCGGCGAACCGCGGCACGTCCCACATGGTGGCGCGGGACCGATCAGCAGCTTCATCGGGGAGGCTGTCTCCGAAAAGGTCGGGCTGATTGGTGCCACGCTTCTTGCCCTTCGCCACGGAGTGGTTGGTGCATTCCGGGGAAGCCCAGAGGATGTCGGAGCTGGCGACGTAGCGGGGGTCAACTTGGGAGACGTCGGCGCAGAGGTGCGCCGCGTTCTGGTGGTTGCTGTTGTGGGTGTCGATGGCGAGCTGCCAGTGGTTCATGGCGCTTTTGACGGTGACGCCCGGAACCTCAGTGGCCCCGGTGGAGGACCCGCCAGCACCGCAGAACATATCGGTGAGAGTCAGCATCAGGCGCTGCACCTGCAATCGCCCGTAAGAGGGTGAATCGGCACATTGCAGGACGGGCAGCGGTCAACATCGCGTGGATGCGGCGCTGTGGGGGTGAACTCAGGCAGCTTCGGCACCGGACACCTCCCGGCGGTACGAGAACTGGCCAGCGGCGATACGGTGAGTCCGCACGTGCAGTGCCGCCCACGCGAGAGCGTCGGCGCGGGTCTCGAAGTTCTTCACAGCGCCGTCAGCGTCGGAAATGACGTAGGGCTCAGCCCACACGGTCACGATCCACTGATCCCCGTTGGGGCGAACAGTGGCCCTCGGGTGAGGCAGCTCATCACAGCGAGGCGAAGGGCTCAGCGGCTTGTTCAGCATCATCAGGCGACCGATGCCGTCAGTCTTCCTCGTCGTAGGGCGATGCTCATGGCTGCACCTGGCTCTCCACGTAGGTACGTAGGAAGCCCTCGGCGGCGCGCAGCTGCGCGAGCGCGTGCACGGGCTGGTTGTCCTGGGACAGCAGCAGCGAGCGGGTGATGTGCTCCTCCGCGCTGAGCATCAGGTCTTTGGGCGTCAGAGCTGCGACGGGCAGCACAGGGTTGGGATGGGTGATCATGGGGCTACTTCCAGAGCTTGTTGGACAGGATGAGGGCGCTTGCGGCGACGACGACCGCGCCCGCAGCGTTCAGATTTGCCGCAGCGGGGTACGTCAGGAGGTACACAAGGGCACCGATCGCGAGCGTGAAGATGAGGATGATGTAGGTGGCGGTGCTGCGGGTCAGGGCGAGTCGCATGTCAGGCTCGCTTCCGGGCACGGGTGCCGATCTGGCGGACGCTGGCGGTGCTGCTGGCGCTGATCTGCTCGGAGGCTGAGGCCGGTGCGGCGTCCCTTACGGGCTGGGTGCGGAGGGCTGCTATCTCGCGGATGTGCTCGCTGGTGAAGACGAGCTTCCCCTTGCCCCAGGTGAGGTGCGGGATCTTCCCCTCGTAGGCCTGGTCGCGGAGGAAGTTCTCCGTGCACTTCATGAGCTGCGCCGCTTCGGCTGGCTCGTAGAACTCAAGATCCATGGCTGGCCTCGTTCTGTGAATCGTTGGTCTGGGCGGCGCTCATACGAGGACACCTGCCCGTTCGACGGCTTGCTGGGACTGGGCGAGCTTCCGGCGGAGGTAGTCCACCCCGGAGGGCCAAACCCATGTGGTGTGGGTGGGGATGGTTTCGCCGGCCCGGTTGCGGCGGGTGCCAACCTTGATTTCGAAGTGGTGCATGTACCGCTGGTAGGGCAGGTTGTTGCCCTGGAGGATGCCGAGGTGCCGAAGTTCCCGGAAGAGGACGTTGCGGCCGTAGCCGATAGCCTTCGCTGCTGCTTCCATGCTGTAGAGACCATGGGCATCCATCAGCTCGTCGAACGCTTCAGCTTTCGGGGCGGTGAGCTGGATCTGTTCGGCCTGGTCGATCACCTGGCGGGCGAGAGCGAGGACCAGCTCCTGCTGGGTGAGCTGCGGCATGACGGTGTACTCACCGGTGGTGCGGATGGCGGGGAGCACCTCGTGGGTGACCCACCGCTTGAAGGAGCGGGCCTGTTCTTTCCTGCTCCTGAAGATGAGGGAGTAGAGGCCGGCCTCGTTGATGAGGGACATCGTCTGGACGCCGCCAGGGGTGTCCACCCTGTGTACGCCCCTCTCGTCCTCGTCGAGGAGGGCAACTGATGAGCGGTTGAGGTCAAGGGTGGCGAGGACGTCGGCGGCGACGAACCATGGTTCTCCCGCCACCGTCGCGGTGCGCACCTCGTGGCCTTCGAATGTGAAGGGCTGTATCGTGGCCATGAATCTTTCTTTGCTGAAGGATTTGTTGATGCGGCCGGCTAGCTCGAACTAGCTGGCCGTTTCGTTTTCCGCGCTGGGCACGAAGGCCGCTGCGGGTGGTCGCTCCGCGGAGTAGTACTCGGTGGCGACGAAGCGAGCGAGGTGAGCGTGTAGCTCGTAGTACTCGCGCTCCAGCTCGTGCCAGGCAGCCTCGAGGTGCACGAGGCCGGCGTCGAGTTGACCTGAGCGGTCCAGAGTCCGGACGGTGGCCAGCTCCCGGTCGAAGCGATGCGACCCAGTCGAGAACCGGTTGAACGCCGCAATCTGTCGCTCCGCGAGCGCCTTGTCTGCCAGCGACTTCGGGCTCGGGAACGCAGATTCTGACTTCGCGAAGAACCGCGGGATCCGGAGGTCCTCCTTGTCGTGGTGCATGTGGCGCATCTCGAACTCCGCCATCAGCTTCGGGTCCTGCTCCATCGATGCCTTCTTGCACGTGTGGCAGAGGAGATGCCCGTTGCCGAGGCGTTGGAAGGGCCTGGGCGCGCCGCCGGGGGAGAGCGGCGCGTCCAGAGCCTTCTTGTCAGCGGTGGCCAGCACGTGGGGGAGTGCGGTCGCTTCGCTGACGGGGACCGCAGCGGGCTGCGCTGTGGAAGAAGCTTCAGCCCGAGCGGAAGAGTGGAAGTGGCAGGTCGCCTTGTGCTCGTCAACGAGCTGGCGCATTTCTGCTTGGGCGGGATCCTCAGCTGGCGCGACACCTTCGGTGACGGGCCACTCGAGAAAGAACCCGCAGTTGCATTCGTACTCTGCTGGGCACATCGCGCCGTTCTCGTCACGGCCGCCGGTGCTGAAACGGCTCATGGCTGGTTGCCGCGAGTACTGGCCCAAGTAGGGCGGGTGGGTGAGACGAGTGGTGCAAGGCAAGACCGCATTGCATATCCTTCGATTACTCGACGAAGACCACTTGGCGGTGGTTGTCGTCTGGTTTGGAGCGGCTCGGCATTCACTTCTTCGCGGGATAGATGCCGGGCCGCTTGTCTTAAATTCCTGGTTCTGCTTCCGCCTCGCGCAGAGCCTGCGCGACGTCGGATAGTTCTGCTGTAGCTCTAACCAGCCGATCCCAGTTCATGTCGGCGTAAGCCAATCGAGCCTGATGCTGGAGTTTGGCGAACCTCTCGTGGAGTTCCGCTGTCGTCATGCTGAGACCATCCGGGCTTTTGGGGTAACGCTCCGTGAAGCACTGCTGGGTATTTCGGGCACGAAATAGACATCCAATGGCACGTCGAGCGCTTCGCAGATCAGTTCAGCGACCCGGCCTCTATTCACGGATTGCGTCCGGCCCGACACCAAATTGTCGATCGTGCCGGGAGCAACATCTGCGTATCGAGCAAGGCGCCGATTGGAAAAGCCCTTCCGCTCCATCCGATCGACCAGGGAGTCGCGGGCGACGAGCTTCATTCTCATGCCGGTAGGCCACCTCCTTCGTTGAGTATGTGCGGTGCTACGTGTGTTCAAGTGAAGCCTCCTTAGGCAGGTATGTCAAGCAGTAGGTAATGGAACAGTACCTAGAGTTAGGCACCTTGGCAAGCGCCTTACGCACCTTTCCCGCCAGTACTGGGGCGGGAGGAAGATTTTCCGAACTTTCTTCTTAGGCGGTAAGTGGTACTGGATGATTGACTGACCCTAGGCAGTGCCTAAGAACGCGCGTTGGTGCGCTGGCTTTCTCCACCCCAAGCTAGGAACCGTGATGAACGAACTGGACCTGTCGAGACTCCTCAACGCCGCACGACGCGGCGGGGAGATCTCGTATGAGCGACTGTCGAAGGCCTGCGGGGGCACACCCTCGGCCAAGCGGTTGCACCAGCTCGAGAACGGACCGCTGAAGAACTTCCCGGATCCGCTCACCATTCAGGCTCTTGCCAAGGGCACGGGATTCAGCTCAACCGAGATCGTCATGGCGTCCGCCAGATCTCTAGGGCTTCCCGTCACATCAGACGATCCGGACACCATGAGGATCCACGGTCTGTCGACCGCGCCTCCGCGGGTGACTGATCTCCTTCGCGACCTCGGACGAGAGATCGTGAAGCTGACGGAGAAGGAGAGTGATGGGAATGTCAGTACCGCCCCCATTATCCGAGCAGGGGAGAGCCCTGCCGAAAGCAAGGATGAGACGACGCAGGACGATGTCGACCTAGCCGCTTATGACACGGGTCGGGAAAGCCAGGGAAGGCGCCTGCGCCGGCTGCAGGATGAGGCGGCTGAGGCTACCCAGGAGGATGGCTCATGATGGCAGGCGGCGTATATGAGGCGGAACCTGACTATTACGATGTGGCGCTCGTGGAGGTCGTCGGCACGCTGGACGACGACAGGAGGAGCGCTGACTACAGCGACGTTCTTCAAATTTCAATACCCACTTGGCCCGTCCAGTGGATGCCGGGTGAGATCCGCCGGGCCGCTATCGAAAGTCTTCACGCCGCGCACGAGTACAGCTACTACCTCGATGAGCGGGTGGGCGTCACAAACTGGGGTGCTTCTGGGGGCAGCCTTGGAATCCTCATCCAGATGGCTCACTTGACCGCCGCAGTCACGGACCACCCGGTGGCGAGGGGGATCGAGGCCGTTCTTCGAAGCAAGGTCGCGTCAGTGCCTCGGCCAGGCTGGGTCGACGAATCTGCCATGATCTCGGACGCGAAGCACCGCGTTGCTATGCGCTACAAGGTGAACGTCGCCGAGCTCATCGTTAGTGGACATGAGGTTGGAGGGGACTCAACTGCTGCCGTCACGCTTGAAGGGCCTGATGGGGTCGTCTACGACTTGCACTACCGCGCGACTGATGCGGGCTTGCAAACCACGAGGATCCGAGTCGCCAACCTGCCAAAGAGGTAGCGAAAGACTGCCACTGAATCACATCGATGTAGTTCACTGTCACGAACTAATAAGGTCACCGCAGCTGTCTACTTTGGTGGCATGGTCTCAGCCCACCCCTGGCGCGAACTGCGCTCACTGCCTCACATTACCGTGGAATGGGTCGAACTGCCCGAGGGCATCGACGCTAGGACTAATGGTGTGGACCGCATCCTCATGGACAAATGGCTCCTGCAGGTCGAACGGCGCTGCGCCCTAGCTCACGAGCTCCAGCACATCCGCATGGGGCACCGCGGGCACCAGTGCCTCCGCATCGAGCTCGTGGTCCGGGTCATCGTGGCCCGCCGGCTCATCCCGCTTGAGGACCTCATTGCCGCGTACCGCTGGGCTGGCAACAACCTCTGGGAGATGGCCGACGAACTCTGGGTCACACCCGAAGTTCTCTGGGACCGACTCACCCACCTCGACGCGAAAGAACGCGATGCCCTCCACAGTATTGACTGACCGCCAGCAACAGATGCTCCGAATGGCCGGCGCCGCCTACAAGAGGCAGGGCGCCCGCGACAGCGACATCACCAAGCTGTTCAACATCACCCCTACCGCCTTCTACCAACAGATCAACCAGATCATCGACACCGAGGCGGCCTACGCCTGGAACCCGATGCTCGTCCGTCGCCTGCGAGCGCAGCGGGGGACAAGGGACAGGCCGCGAGCTCAACGCCTGGGAGTCAGCTTCGGGTGATGTTTCCCAGTGTCGCCAGAAGGAGCGAGCGCGCACCGTACGCTCGCTCCTTCAACGCCATTCTCAGTTGGAGGGAGCTCGGTCTTCGAAGCCGAACAGCGAGTCAATCGGCGCCCACAGTTCCAGCTTGTTCTGCGAGCCGTCCGGGTTCTCGATCGTCACTGTATGTATCCAGCCAGGCTCACTTCCGATTTCGGAAGGCGCGAACCCGTACCCCAGTACCTTCGGCGGCAGGTCGCCACCCATGCGGATGGAGAACCCCGGAACTGGTGGTGTTCCAGGTTCCGTTGGTACGCCGAAGTCAGCGTCGAATATCCATCTCGCGCCTTCATCCACCGCACGCTTGTGCTCTCGGCATATGGGGACACTAGCGGGATCTTCGGGATGAAGTCTTAGCGTGTCGGAGGAGTCGTTGGAGCATCGCAGCACTTTGCATTCAGTCATGATCTGACGATACCGGGCTCCTACCGCGCGTATGGGGTCACGTTCACCCATCGGCTGCGAGCGCAGCGAAGGAAGTAAGCGGGCAAGTGCACGGACGTTAGGAGTCGAAATTGCTCAATGAAAAGCGCAGTTCGCGTACTACGTCCGGATGGTCCGCTGACAGCTCATGTAGGTCGCCGAGGTCGAAGCGCTGCCATCGTTGGCCGCGGACGTCGTCGAACTGCAACTCGAACCGATCAGCGTGTCCTGATGGCGTCCTTACCGTCTGTTCCTGCTTGCCTCCGGGTTCGATGGCCCGCCAATTGTTCACCCTGACCGTCTCGTTCCCATTTTCGAGGCTTGTGCGTCGGTTCAGCAGCACGACCCATGTAATCGGTTGTGCACTGTAATTGTGAATGACCAGAGAAGTAATCCGGTCCCGGCCACTCTGGTCAAAGCGCTCGTCCTGATGCACCAGGGAAACTTGAGTTGCCTGAAGGCGGAGCCGCTCGTGAGCTTCCTCGTCCTCTCGCGCCCGGAAACGCTCGCGGTCCTCCCGAGCTTCGCGACGCTCCGTCTCAAGGCGCTTACCGTCCCGTCGAGCCAAGACAATAGCGACGACTACCGCGGCAACAGTACCTATCGCTCCGAAGACTGACCCAGCAGCCCCCACCCATTCGGCCACGGATCCCAGTTCCATCGCTTGGGTAGCGCGTGTCATCAACATGCGGTGATCCTATGTAAGCCTGCTCCGTGTAATCAGTCGACCGAAGGGAGATCAGCGGGCTTCAGAGCCCCGCGCTGCTTCTCTGCCTGCTCGTACATGCGAGCGATGTACTCCTCGAGCTTCGCCCGCTCCACCCGCCACTGACCACGGCCCCCGACCTGGATTGCGGGCAAATCTCCCGACTTGACGAGGGCATACATCTGCGACTGGCTCACCGCCAGCTCCTCGGCGGCATCAGTGAGAGTCATGAAACGAGGTTGAACACTCATGAACTGATCCTAATGCCGTCACACGAGGTGGATGGGATGCCGACGTCGCCAAGCTCGTCAACCTGATGCCGAAGCAAGAACAAGGGCAGGGGCTGACAGGGGTGTTCTGGTGTACTGCTCGGCCGCTTAGTACCTTCGAAAAAGCGGCGTCTCTTGCAAGGGAACCCGTGCGCACTTGATTCGAAGAAGGCGACGCGGATCGGTTGGTGGCGCTGGGCCAGACTTAGAATGGCATACTGTCAGCACAGCTACGCGTACGCCAAGGAGCCAGAGTTGTCTGAAGCACTGCCCACAAGTTTGCTAGAACCAATCACGTTTCTGGCGTCCCTATCGGATGAGCAAGTTGACGCAATCGACGCAGCGTTTAGTAATCATGGATCTCTGACAACGCTGCATGCTGTCACCGAAGCCGTTCAAGGTGCCGTGCCTAGCGAGGACCCAGATGAGGCCGAGGCGCTGGCGGGCATGCTAATGGCCTTCGGACGTGAATCGCCCCGGGTTTGATGGAGGCTCGGTTCACTTGCTTCCGGCCCCGGTGGGGACGTTGGTAAGACTGTAGGCCTCCGTGGACTCGTGCGCCCAATGGTTGTTCTCGAACTCCACCGGTGGGATCAGCCCGATTTCGCCGTGGAGGCGCCGATGGTTGAACCAGTCAATGTATTCAGCGACAGCGATTTCAAGGTCACTGACGGTTTTCCAGCCGCCTTTGGGCCGCATGATCGGGTTGCGGATGCACTCAGCTTTGAAGAGTGAGTTGAATGCCTCGGCCATGGCGTTGTCGTAGGAATCGCCCTTGGATCCAACGGAAGCGACCGCTTCGGCTTCGGCAAGCCGTTCGGTGTAGCGAATCGCACGATATTGCACTCCACGATCGGAATGATGCGTCAGACCCGCAACGCTTTGTCGGGCTCTTTGACGGTTCCAGAACCCCATCTCGAGGGCGTCCAGGGCCAGATCGGTTCGCAGAGAGGTCGATACCTGCCAGCCGACGACGAGGCGGCTGAAGACATCGATGATGAACGCGGCGTAGACCCACCCCGAGTGTGTCCGGATGTAGGTCAGATCCGCCACCCATAACTGGTTCGGGGCTGCAGCAACGAACTGCCGCTCGACCAGGTCCGCCGGCCGCGGTGTTTCCGCGCCCGCGACGAGGGTCGTCTTGCGGGTCTTCTCCCGGCTGATCCCACGCAAGCCGCCGGCTCGCATCAATCGCTCCACGGTGCACCGGGCGACAGGGTGGCCTTCCCTGTTCATCTGCGCCCAGACCTTCCGGGCACCATAAACACCAATATTGTCCTGGTGCACTTTGGTGATGACCGGCATCAGTTCCGCATCCCGCACCGCACGCGCTGAGAGCGGCCGGCTCTTCGCGGCGTAGTAACTGCTCGGGGCGATCTCGACGCCTGCTGAGCGCAGGACCTCGATGACCGGCTCGACCCCGAGTGGTTTGCCCTCCACGACACGATCACGGTGGGCATCAATGTAGCCAGTAACTACTTCAGTTGGCGGTCGAGCTCCGCCGCGGCGAAAAAAGCCGACGCTGTCCGCAGTATCTCGTTGGCCCGCTTCAGTTCCCTGACTTCGCTCTCAAGCTTCGCGATCCGCTCGGCCTCCGCACTCGTGGTGCCCGCCCGAACCCCGTTATCGACCTCAGCCTGTCGAACCCACTTACGCAGCGTCATCGGGTGCATCCCCAATTGCTTCGCCACCCGCTCCACCGCACCAACGCGGGAGTCCGGATCACGCCGCAGCTCGACCGCCATCCGGGTCGCCCGCTGACGCAACTCATCGCTGTACTTCGTCGCCATAACTCTCATCCTCCATGGGTTGAGAGCCTCCACTAAACCCGGGGCGATTCAACGATTAGGGCACGATGATGGCAAGAGTCGATCCATCAAGACGTTCTCGCGCATGTCGAACGCTGACAATTTGGAGCTTTCTGAAGCTCAGAGGGCCGAACTCAGGCGGCGACTCTCACGCCTGATAATGTCGCCGAGTCTCGTATTAGCGGCTCGTTCAGCTCACGCGGATCGAGATCATGAGCGGATGTTTATTGAGTCTTCAATTCGCATAGACCTTCGACCCCAACTATCGAATGCCGGCAAGCTGGAGGGCATCGTTCCTTGGCACACCCTACGTATTCAGTACGCAGCGCGGCTCCAAGATCGTAACTTTAGCGAGTCACTAGCTCTTGATCATCGTGATTTAGTAGCTCTGAGAAAGCAGATTGATCGATCACTTGAAGAGCAACTGAAATTGCAAGCTGAGATGTTGTCTAAATCTGTTCTCGTTTGGGATCCGTATGAGCCAAAAGATTCGGCAGAGGTAGCTAACGATGAGTCCTAGGTATGACGATCTTCTCGAACCTGGGCGATACCGACGCAAAACGCTCGACGAGGAGATTGAGCTCTTCCGGTTTGAGGATTTCGATCTCGCTGTCGAGAAGAGCACAGAAGGTCTGTTGCGTTCTCACCAGATTAGTCGCATGGACGCAGCAATTCGCGCTATTGATGATGCGAAGATGCAATTCGGCATGGACACTTTCGAGCCGTCTTCCACCGCTGCGACTGGCGACCTTGTAGTCGCCCAAACCCCAAGTGCGGCCGAGGTCGGGGCGTTGAAGGAATCTGACGAGCGTCACGGAGCAACGGAGAGTCTCGTTCGAGTTGTTAGCCTAGGTGCTGCGCACAGTCGCATGTGGCTATTTCTTGTTGTCTTTGCATTGGTGGCAGGCGTATTAGCAGGTGCTGCATTTTTTGCAGGGGTCGGTCTCAGTCCTTCGGTCGCCCTTTATGGTTTAGTCGGGACACTGGGTTTAGGTGTGGTACTTTTCTTGCTTAGTGCACCAAAGGCTTAGTAGAATGAGAGGCAGTAAATCCGACGACAATAGCTTGTTTCGCTCCATAGCCCACGTTCTCAAGGTGGCACTGAAAGTAGAGTTTGGGTCTCCTGTAGGGCAGGTGAATGTTGCGGTCACCTTCTTGCCGATGCTCATAATTGCTGGTTTAAACCTGGGCTACAGCCTCATAGACCGGGCTGCTAATATCGCGCTAGCGATAGCTAACGGTGCTACACAGCTTCCAGAAGCACCTCAGTTCGATTACGGTCTCTTGGTCGGCCTCATCGTGCTGACGACAATCTGCATGTTCTTTACGACCTATACTCACCTCCGTATCAATGGACCTTCTGGTTCAAGCCCGCAAAACGGCAAGGTCCCATAGCGACATGGCCGGCTTCAACAGTCGGCTAGGCCCGTGACCCATACGAGGGTGTGCACGCTGTGCACACCCTCGTTCCGTTGTTTGGGGTCGTTCTCGTCAGTTCCCTGGAGTCCCCGGCACTTTTCCATGTCAGCCTTGTCCTCAGGTCGCGCTTGTCCGGTTCGAGTCCCACTTCGGGCACCACGACGTTCCCGACCGGCGGCCGGCAACAGGGCTACTCGGCTGTCGGCCGCTTTCGCTGCAGTTTCGTGGCTGACCGTCGTTCCTTGGCAGCCACTCGCCGGCGGACCGAGCCCCGGGTCGGCCGAGTCGCCCTGCGCGCAGCCGGTTCGGGCGCGAGGCCCTCTGCCAGAAGGCCGGCGAGCCTGGCCAGGGCGATCTCCCGATTGCGCAGCTGGGAGCGTCGTTCCGAGGCGGTCACGGTGATCACCCCGGAGGCGAGACGGGCTCCGAGACGCGTCAGCAGCATCAGGCGCTGGCTGTCCGAGAGCGCCGCCGAGCGTGCGACATCCCAGAAGAGTTCCACGCGGCTGTCCGAGGTGTTGACGTGCTGCCCGCCCGGCCCGGACGAACGCGAGAACCGCCAGCCCAGTTCCGACGCGGGAATCGTGAGCGCGGGCGTCACCTCCAGATCCATGCACCAAGCGTCGCACGAGAACGGGGCCGGGAGAGATCCATCGGAGTTGCCGGGGGTACATTGAGCCCATGGCAAGCGAAGCGATGATCCTCGATGTCGACGGCCCGGACGGCACGCGGGCGGTCCGCCTGTCGAGCCCGTCCCGCGTGCTCTGGCCCCAGATGGGCCTGACGAAGCTCGACCTCGCGCGGTACCTCGTCGCCGTCGCGCCGGCGTTCCTCCGCGCGAACGGCGGCCGTCCCCTCTCGCTCCAGCGCTTCGGCGGAGACGTGGACGGCGAGTACTTCTTCAGCAAGAACCCGCCCAGGGGCGCTCCCGATTATGTCCGCAGTGTGACGGTGGTCTATCCCAGTGGCCGCTCGCACCCCCAGCTGGTCCTCGACGAGCCGGCCTCGGCCGTCTGGGCCGTCCAGATGAACACGGTCGTCTTCCATCCGTGGGCCTCGCGCGCCGAAGACCCGGACCTCCCCGACGAACTGCGGATCGACCTCGACCCGCAGCCCGGCACGACCTTCGCCGACGTCGTGGCCGCCGCTCACGAGCTCCGCGCCGTCCTGCACGAAGCAGGCCTGACCGGCTTCGTGAAGACCTCGGGCAACCGCGGCCTCCATGTCTTCTCGCCCATCGAGCCGCTGCACGAGTTCCTCGAGGTCCGCCGTGCGGTCATCGCCGCCGCCCGGGAGCTCGAGCGGCGGATGCCGGATCGCGTGACGACGGCGTGGTGGAAGGAGGAGCGTGGCGCGCGCATCTTCGTCGACTACAACCAGGCGAACCGGGACAGGACCATGGCCGGCGCCTACAGCCCGAGGGCGTTGCCGCACGCCCCGGTGTCCTGCCCCGTCTCCTGGGAGGAGCTGCCGGGCCTCGAGCCGGCATCCTTCACCATCATGACAGTGCCCGAAAGGCTGCGGACCCAGGGCGACCCGTGGGAGGACCTTCATGCGGAGCCCGGCACGATCGACGTGCTGCGCAGGTGGTGGGACCGAGACGTCGAGAACGGACTCGGAGAGTTGCCCTTTCCGCCCGACTTCCCGAAGATGCCCGGCGAGCCCATGAGGGTGCAGCCGAGCCGCGCACGTAGCCGCGACTGATCCGCCCTGTCAACGGCCCTGCCACCACCTGTATCGCCTGCCCGGGGACGTGCAGCCGCTGGTAGAACGGAAGGAGAACGTTGCCGCGCCCCGCGTCGAGCCGGGCCTGATTCCGTGCCGGACCGCCCGTCGGCACTGGGAGACCCATGAACAAGAGCGTGCTGTCATCGACCCTCCTCCTGCTGCTCCTGACGGGATGTGGCGGCAACCCCGCGACCGATGCCGAGCCGCCCGGTCCCACGCCGGATCCCGCACAGACCCAGAGCGACGTTGCTGCTGCGCCGTCGGATGCGCCGTCCGTCGAGGGACTCACCGATTCCAGCAGCGGCAGCTTCGCGTTCCTGATCGACCAGGCCAGGGGCGACATCGTCCTCCCCGCGGAAGCTCCCGGGGACATCGAGGGGCTGCGCACCCGGCTGGGCGAGGATGCGGTGACCTACGCGCTCGTGACGGTGCAGAATCCCGAAGGCGGAACGCCCCTCGAGCTGGAGACCATCACCGTCTTCACGCCGGAGGGCCAGGACCTGGAGTTGCGTCCCGCAGCGACGGTGATCGAGGAGTGGGGCGCGGCATCCAACGGCGGCGAGTCCTCGTCGGAGGTCGTCGGGCTCGTCGAGCAGTACAGCGGGGGAGCGGTGCCCGGGGACACGAGCGAGCTCCTGATGATCGGGGCGTTCCCCGAGGTGCCGGAGACGGTGCGACAGGTGATGGTCCAGCCGACCGGTGGCGAGCCCGTGGAGGCCACCGTTAGGCCGGAATCGTAGGCACCGGCGCCCCGAGTCGACGGCGCCGCGGAGTAAACTCACGGTATGCCGAGCAAGGAAAACCCCCGCACCGCTGTGGTCATCGAAGACGACGACGACGTGCGCGACCTGCTGCACACCGTGCTGACCGGGTCTGGTTTCCGCGTGCACACCGCGCCCGCGGGCCTCGCGGGAGTGGAGATGGTGCGCCGCCTGATGCCGGACGTCGTCACGCTCGACGTCGGACTGCCCGATATCGACGGTTTCGAGGTGGCGGAGAGGATTCGCCGCTTCTCGACCACGTTCATCGTCATGCTGACGGCGCGCACGGACGCGTCCGACGAGAAGAGAGGATTCGAGGCCGGCGCCGACCGCTACCTGCGGAAGCCCTTCCGGCCCGCCGAGCTGCGCCGCCACCTGCAGGAGGGCACGGCGGCGACGTCCGACGCCTGATCGGTCACCGTCGAGCAGGCCCCGTCAGTGGGACCGTGCGCCCGCAGTGCTCACCAGTAACGGTTCGTTGAGCGCGTCCGAGGCCAGCCCTGTCACCAGGGCGTAGACGCCCTTGTGCAGATAGTCGACGGTCTTCTCGCCGGCCGGCCACAGGGACGGGGCGGCTCCGGCACCCGTGGCGTTCTCCAGGGTCTGGTCGAAGGCGAGGCGGAGGACCGTGTGGGCGGCCGTGGCGGAGCCACCCCGGATCCCTGTCACGGACCAGATGCCGCGCAGGGCGCCGAGAGTTGCTCCGGTCAGCCAGTGCATCGCATGGTTCCACGCGGGATAGTGCGCCGAATCACTCGCGGGTCGCCCGCATAGCAGCCGCAGCGTCCGAGCCGGGATGTGCGAGTCGGGGCGGTGTGTGAAGTGCTGCTCCACGAGCTCGCCGACGGTCATCGCGGCCGTACCCAGCAGGCCTGCCGCCACGCCCCGCAGGGCGGCCCCGGCCAGGACGGACCGGCGTCCCGTCACTGGTTGTCCTCCCCGCGCGCGTCATCGTCGAGATCGGTGTCGATCCCGTTGTTGTCGTCGTAGTTGCCGGTGTCTGTCCCGGAATTGTCGCTGTCCTTGGTGCCCAGGTCGCAACCGCCGAGGAAGAGTGCACTCGCGGCGAGGAGGGCGGCGATGGACTTGAGTTTCTTGTCGGCCATGGGAGGCTCCATCCTTCGGGTGCCGGTCAGGGACGACGGTCCCGCCGTCCCTGATCCACGCTAGGCAGGGGGTAGGAGAACCGGCAACCAGCGGCCCTCCGGTTGGCCGGCTTGCAATCCGGGCTGCCGTTCCTATCCGGGCAGGAGACCGTAGCGCTGCAGGAGCCTGCCCAGCGGATGGCGGGCGATTCGTCGAACCGTGCGCCCGTGCCCGGTTTCAGGTGCGGGAGTCGCGGATCAGGTTGGTGATGCGCGCGGTCGAGAGACGGCGTCCCTGTTCGTCCGTCATGACGACTTCATGCGTGGTCAGGGTCCGGCCGAGGTGGATGGCGGTCGCGGTGCCGGTCACCAGTCCGGAGTCCGCGCTGCGGTGGTGCGTCGCACCCACCTCGATGCCGACGGCCTGTCGTCCCGGCCCTGCGTGAAGCCCGGCCGCGAAGGACCCGAGGGTCTCGGCGAGCACCACGTGCGCTCCGCCGTGCAGGATGCCCGCCACCTGCTGGTTGCCCTCGACCGGCATGGTCGCGACCATGCGCTCCGCGCTCATCTCCTGGAACACGATGCCCATCTTGACCGTGAGGGCGCCCACGCCGTACCGGCCCAGCCAGCCGTGCATCTCCGCGGGAACACCGGCGGCGACGAGCTCCGCGAGCCGTTCCTCGGACGGTTCCTGGACGGCGTCGGGCTGGGTGCGGTTGTCTGTCATGGCAACTAGGCTGGCACCTGTGAGTGAAACAACCAAACCTGCTGCAACCCTGACCATGGCGCCGCCCGCCGAGAGCACCGCGGAGGATGCGGAGGCTCCCTCCGGGGGACAGGCGCCGGCCCGGCGCAGTGATGGCTCACGCAACAGGCTCCTCGTCATCGATGGGCATTCGATGGCCTTCCGGGCGTTCTACGCGCTCCCGCCCGAGAACTTCTCCACCGATACCGGACAGCACACCAACGCGGTCTACGGTTTCACCGCGATGCTCATCAACCTCATCAAGGATCAGAAGCCGAGCCACGTCGCGGTGGCCTTCGACCTCGATACCCCCACCTTCCGCTCCGAGGAGTACACGGAGTACAAGGGCGGCCGTTCCAAGACGCCCGAGGAGTTCCACGGCCAGGTGGATCTGATCATCAAGGTCATGGAGGCCATGCGCATCCCCACCATCTCACTGGACGGCTACGAGGCGGACGACATCCTGGCCACGCTCGCGTACCAGGCGGCGGCGTCGGACTGGGACGTGCAGGTGGTCAGTGGAGACCGCGACGCCTTCCAGCTCGTGAACGACCGCGTGACCGTCCTGTACCCGAAGCAGGGCGTCACCAACATCCCGCAGATGGATGCGCAGGCCATCGAGGAGAAGTACTTCGTCCCGCCGCACCAGTACTCGGATCTCGCGGCGCTCGTCGGCGAGAGTGCCGACAATCTGCCGGGCGTCCCGGGCGTGGGCCCGAAGACGGCGGCGAAATGGATCAAGCAGTACGGCGGCCTCGAGGGCATCCTGGAGAACCTCGACAAGATCGGCGGCAAGGTCGGCGACTCCCTGCGCGCCCACATCGAGGACGTGAAGCGGAACCGTCGGCTGAATCGCCTCCTCACCGATCTGGACCTCCCGGTGGACCTCGACGCGATGGTCTCCCAGCACCCGGACCGCCCGGCCGTCGAGGACCTCTTCGACTCGCTGCAGTTCAACACGCTGCGCAAGCGACTGTTCGATCTCTTCGGTGAGGAGGAGACCGAGGAGGAGGGCGACGAGCAGAGTGCACCGTCGCACGTCGTGCTCGAGGACGCTGCCGCGCTCACACGGTGGTTCAGGGCGACGAACCAGGCGCAGGCGTCGGTGGCCCTGGCGACCGAGACGACGGCAGGAGCCACTGATGTCGTCGGGATCGCCATCGTCACCAGCCTCCACGCGGCGTTCATCGAGCTCGAGCCCCTCGACGCGGCGGCCGAGAAGGTCCTCGGGGACTGGCTGGCGGATACCGACGCGCCGAAGATCGTCCACGACTTCAAGGCGGTGTTCAAACTCCTGTCCTCCCGGGGCTTCCTGCTGGCCGGTGAGATCGACGACACCGCCATCTCGGGCTACCTCATCCAGCCCGACCGCCGCAGCTATGACCTCGCCGACCTCGCCCAGTACCACCTGCGCCTCTCCATCACGGCGTCCGCCAGCGATTCGTCGGGGCAGCAGGCGCTCGACCTCGGAGGCAACGACGTGGCATCGCCCGCCGTCGTGGCGGCCTACGCGGCATTGCGCCTCAGCGAGCACTTCGCCGGACAGCTCGTGGAGCGGGGCGCCAACCAGTTGCTCGGGGGACTGGAACTGCCTCTCGCCGAGGTGCTCGCCCGCATGGAGCTCACGGGTGTGGCCGTCTCGGTGGAGGGCCTGGACAGGCTCCTCGACGACTTCTCGAAGACGATCAGCACGGCCGGGTCCGAGGCGTACCGGATCATCGGCAAGGAGATCAACCTCGGCTCGCCCAAGCAGCTGCAGACCGTGCTGTTCGACGAGCTCGAACTGCCCAAGACGAAGAAGATCAAGACGGGCTATTCCACCGACGCGGATGCGCTCACCGACCTCATCACCAAGACCGGACACCCCTTCCTCGAGCAACTCCTCGCATACCGCGATGCCACCAAGCTGCGCCAGACCGTCGAGGGGCTCCGGAAGGCCGTCGGCGACGACGGACGCATCCACACCACGTACCTGCAGACGGTCGCTGCGACCGGCCGCCTGTCCTCGACCAACCCGAACCTGCAGAACATCCCCGTCCGCTCGGACGAGGGCAGGCGCATCCGTGAGGTGTTCGTCGTCGGGCAGGGTCGGAACGGCGAGAAGTACGAGAGCCTCATGACCGCTGACTACTCCCAGATCGAGATGCGCATCATGGCGCACCTGTCGGGCGACGAAGGGCTCATCTCGGCATTCCAGGAGGGCGAGGACCTCCACCGCTTCGTCGGCTCGCACATCTTCGGTGTCGCGCCGGAAGAAGTCACGAACGCGATGCGGTCGAAGGTCAAGGCGATGTCCTACGGCCTGGTCTACGGCCTCAGTTCGTTCGGGCTCTCGAAGCAGCTCAACATCTCGGTCGACGAGGCACGCACCCTCATGCGCGACTACTTCGAGCGATTCGGGGCCGTCCGCGACTACCTGCGCGGGATCGTGGAGCAAGCCCGGAAGGACGGCTTCACCTCGACCATCGAGGGGCGACGGCGCTATCTGCCGGACCTCTCCAGCGACAACCGGCAGCTGCGGGAGATGGCCGAGCGGGCCGCCCTCAACGCACCGATCCAGGGCTCGGCCGCGGACATCATCAAGAAGGCGATGCTCGGCGTCGACGATGCCCTCAGGCGCCGCGGGCTGGCGTCGCGCATGCTGCTGCAGGTCCACGACGAACTGGTCCTCGAAGTAGCGGAGGGCGAATCCGAAGAGGTCGAGGCCCTGGTCCGTGAGCAGATGGGCAGTGCGGCCGATCTCTCGGTGCCCCTCGATGTCTCGGTCGGTACGGGCGCCAGCTGGCACGACGCCGCCCACTAGGGGTGCCACCGCTGTGCGGGCTGTGCTCGTGCGTGAAGCGCTCGAGCGGGGCGATGACCATACCCCGATTTCATCGAACACGTGTACTAACCACGATGGAGACAGGGCGCTGTGGAGGACAAGACGACACCCCTTATCCACATACGCACGCGCAGGGGGGGGACTCCCTCGAAGCCGCAGCCCGACACGGCCCGACACAGCCCGACACGCCCTCATGGCGCCCCTGTCCCCGCCGGACAGCCCCGGCTAGGGTGATGAGGTGAGCGACAACACCGCACCGGACCTGTACACCGAGATCTTCACCCCTGACGCCGACGAGGACGCCACGGCGGACGGCCGCTTCACGAAGTGGCTCGATGCCGAGGGCATCGGGTTCCACGAGGGAACGTTCGATCCCGAGGACATCCCGAAGTTCCTCGGGGCGTACCAAGCGGACCAGCGCGTCCTGTGGGGCGTCCACGACCGCGCCCAGCCCGCCGAAGCCCTCGGCTCGGACCATCCGGTGGCAACCTACGGCACCATGGTGCACCCGCTCAACGTCGGGGCAGGGCAGATCGATGCCCACCAGATCACGGCGGTCACCGTACGGCCGAGCCACCGGCGCAACGGCATCCTGCGCTCCATGATGACGAGGGACCTCGGCGAGGCCGCGGAACGAGGGCTCCCGCTGGCCATCCTGACCGCGTCGGAGGCCACGATCTACGGGCGCTTCGGGTTCGGTTGTGCCACGTTCACGCAGACCATCGAGGTGGATGTCAGGGAGCGGTTCGAGGTGACGGCGCCGAGAACGGGAACCACCACCCTCGTCGCCCGGGAGCACGCCGTGCGCCTCGCCCAGGAGATCTTCGCAGGCTTCCATGCCGTGACCTTCGGATCGGTCGACCGGCAGTACGCCTACCCGCGCCGCGCGTCGGGCGAATGGGGCAGGGAACGGCCGGTCGAGGATCGCGGCGTGCGAATGGCGGTGCACTACGACGCCGCGGGAACGCCGGCCGGGTATGTGTCCTACCGCTTCGCGGGCTGGGAGACCACGCCCTACACCATGAAGATCGTGGACCTCGTGGCGACCACACCTTCTGCCTACCTCGAGCTCTGGCGCTACCTCGGGTCGCTCGACCTCGTGCAGGTGATCACATGGGACGAGGCGCGGCGAGACGACGCGCTGCCGTGGTCGCTCCGCGACCGGCGCTGCTACAGCGTCAAGGGCACCGACGACGTCCTCTGGGTCCGCCTGCTCGACGTGCCGGCCGCGCTCCGTCAGCGGTCCTACCGGGGTAGCGGCAGTATCGTCCTGGAAGTGCTGGACACCCTCGGGATCGCAGGCGGCTCCTACCTCCTGACCGTCGTCGACGGGGTGGCGCAGGTGGAGCATGTGGACGCTGCAGCAGCACCGGACGTGACGCTCACCGTGAACGCGCTCGGATCGCTGTACCTCGGGGGAGTCCAGGCTTCCACGCTCGCGGCGGCCGGTGGACTGACGGCTCATGCGGACGACGCCGTCGAGCTGCTCGACACGCTGTTCGGGCTCGCGCGGGAACCGTACTGCATCACGCATTTCTGAGCGCGACGGACTACGTCGCGAGGCGAAGCCCTGCTTTGACGGTGTTTGGCCCCGAGGCTAGACTGAACAGGCGCGTAGTGCGCTTTGGACGGTTCCGGTGCAGACCGGGATCCCCGGGGCGCGGTACCACTCCTGAATCTTCCGAGGTTCTTTCCATTTCGTCCACATCCGGACATCGGAACCCGCTCCCGGCCCAGCTGGAATCGCGGTGTCCGCCATGACCGGAGCAAGTAATCATCCACAACGGAGCCCCAACTACATGACCATCACCACCACCGAGAAGCAAGGTGCCCCCGTCGTCGCCATCAACGACATCGGCACCGCTGAGGACTTCCTCGCAGCGATCGACGCCACCATCAAGTACTTCAACGACGGAGATCTCGTCGAGGGTACGGTCGTCAAGGTCGACCGCGACGAGGTTCTGCTCGACATCGGTTACAAGACCGAGGGTGTCATTCCTTCCCGCGAGCTTTCCATCAAGCACGACGTCGATCCCGGAGACGTCGTCTCCGTGGGCGATCAGGTCGAGGCTCTGGTTCTCACCAAGGAAGACAAAGAAGGCCGACTGATCCTCTCCAAGAAGCGTGCTCAGTACGAGCGCGCCTGGGGCGACATCGAGAAGGTCAAGGAAGAAGACGGCGTCGTCACCGGTACCGTCATCGAGGTCGTCAAGGGTGGCCTCATCCTGGACATCGGCCTGCGCGGCTTCCTGCCGGCGTCCCTCGTCGAGATGCGTCGCGTCCGCGACCTGGCTCCGTACATCGGCCAGCAGATCGAAGCGAAGATCATCGAGCTCGACAAGAACCGCAACAACGTCGTGCTGTCGCGTCGTGCGTGGCTCGAGCAGACCCAGTCCGAGGTGCGCTCCACGTTCCTCAACAAGCTCGAAAAGGGCCAGGTCCGTCCGGGCGTCGTCTCCTCGATCGTCAACTTCGGTGCGTTCGTGGACCTCGGCGGCGTCGACGGCCTCGTACACGTCTCGGAGCTCTCCTGGAAGCACATCGACCACCCCTCCGAGGTCGTCGAGGTCGGTCAGGAAGTCACCGTGGAGGTTCTCGAGGTCGATCTCGACCGCGAGCGTGTCTCCCTGTCGCTGAAGGCCACCCAGGAAGATCCCTGGCAGACCTTCGCTCGTACGCACGCACTGGGCCAGGTTGTCCCCGGCAAGGTCACGAAGCTCGTTCCCTTCGGTGCGTTCGTCCGCGTCGAGGACGGCATCGAAGGCCTCGTGCACATCTCGGAGCTCGCCGTCCGCCACGTGGAACTGGCCGAGCAGGTCGTCTCCGTGGGTGACGAGCTCTTCGTCAAGGTCATCGACATCGACCTCGAGCGCCGCCGCATCTCCCTCAGCCTCAAGCAGGCCAACGAGGGCGTCGACGCCGACAGCACCGAGTTCGATCCCGCGCTCTACGGCATGGCCGCCGAGTACGACGAAGAGGGCAACTACAAGTACCCCGAGGGCTTCGACCCCGAGTCGAACGAATGGCTCGAGGGCTACGAGACGCAGCGCGCCGCCTGGGAAGCTCAGTACGCCGAGGCCCAGTCGCGCTGGGAGTCCCACAAGAAGCAGGTCGTGCAGCACGCGTCCGACGACGCCGCTGCAGCGAACGAGCCTGTGGAGTCGAACGCGACGAGCTACTCTTCGGAGCCCGTTGCCGCCGATACCGGATCCGGCACGCTTGCCTCGGACGAGGCACTCGCAGCACTCCGGGAGAAGCTGACCGGAGCGTAGGCTACCGCGTTCCAGCTGAACCGAAGAAGGCCCCCGTCCATTGGACGGGGGCCTTCTTCTTCCTCGATGGAAGGCGGACTCGTTGGGAGGCGGATCTGATCCGGGACCGATCCGATCCGGACGGATCGCCGGCAGGGCGCTCTTCGACGTCGGCCGGTGCGGCTCCTACCGCCGCGTGGATCGCGTGACGGTGAAGCGGGGGGAGCGATCGAGCTGGAGCGTCGGCCCGATGGTCCGTTCGAGCACAGGCCGGTACCGGAGGTGGCTGTTCCAGACCGTCCAGAGCTCCCCGCCGGGCTCGAGGACGCGCGCGCAGGCGTCGAACAGCCGGTGCGCGATACCGGCGTGGACGGTGCTGCCCGTGTGGAACGGCGGATTGAGGACGATCACGCCGGCCGAGCGATCGGGAATGGCCGACAGGGCGTCGTCCCGACTCACCCTGATCCGGTCCGCGACGCCGTTCGCGCGTGCCGTCGCGGCTGTGGCGGCGACGGCCGACGTGGACTGGTCGGTCGCGTACACCCTCAGCCGAGGATCGCTCAGCGTGAGGTACGCGGAGATCGTGCCGTTGCCGCACCCCAGGTCGATGACCTCGCGTCCCCCGTCCGGACGCCGGTCAGCCACCCCCCGGAGGTGGGGGAGCAGCATCCGTGTCCCGGGATCCAGGGATGCGCCGCCGAAGGTGGCACCGTAGGCGCGCAGTTCGAGCGGCCGGTCGAGGCCGACGTCGTACCTCGCGCTCCGCGGGAACGCGGACGCGGCGACCACGCGCGGCTCACCCGCGATCAGCACGCGTGACTTCTGCCGGGCAAGGCCCGCGGTGACGTCGGCGAAGTAGCGTCCGAGCACATCGTTCATGGACAGGGACATGTGCTTGACCCTGCCCACGGCCAGCACCCGGACGTCCGGCCGCCCGTACGAGGCAATGGTCCAGGCGATCTCTTCGAGCTCGTCGAGTGAACGGGGTAGTCGCAGCAGGACGGTGGTGACGCCATCGAGCAGGCAGGCGTCGAGGGGGACGGACCGGTAGGCGCCGTCCATTCCCTGCTCGGCGGCATTCGCAGCGAGCGCCTGCTCGTGGACGAGGCCGTCCTGGAAGGCGCGGATATCCTGCAGGCCCGAGAGGTGCGCGGCACCGAGCGTGAGCGCGCCGTAGGAGTCGTTGACGGTCGCGACGGCGCCACCAGACCGGAGACGCTCTGCTGCTGTGTCGAGGAGCAGGCGGTCGGCGGCGTCCACGGCGACCAGTTCCGGTGCCTCGACGTCGGGGCGGCGGCGCAGGAGGTCGAGGGAGAACGGGCTCATCCCATCCATCCTAGGTGCCGCTGCGACCCGGTGGCGGTCAGGGAGGGGTGGTGCCGGAGCCCGACTCGTTGCCGCCCGGGTCGGTCTCTGCGCCCGGTCGGCGTTCGAAGAGCCAGTCGAGTGCGGTTGCATCCGGACTGCCCGCCGCCTCCCGGGGGGTCATCGCGTTCTCCGGCTGCTCGCCCTCCCCGGCGGGGTCCGTGCTGTAGGGGGCTCGCAGAGGGGGAGGCAGCCGGTCGATCAGTTCGTTCGCAGCGTGAGCCAGGAGGTCGCGCTGGAGCGGTGGGAGCGTGAAGGATCCGTGGAGGTAGGCTTCGACCTCGTACTCGCCCGCATCACCGCCCAGCGCGAAGTAGTGCAGCCACAATTCACTGCCACCGATCTGGGCATGACGGATCGCCCGAAGGAGGTTGACCCGCTGATATTCGTGATCCGGACGGTTCTCCACGAGCTACGCCTTAGTGCGAGCTACCGGCAGTGCCGTCGAGGACGGAGCGGGCGATGATGCGTAGGTCGGTCTTCGTGGAGGACGCCTCCGACAGCATCCGCCGCATCGCCTGCTCGGCGTCCAGCCCGTGTCGTTCCATCAGGATTCCCCGTGCGGTATGGATGAGGTCGCGGGTCCCGAGTGCTTCCTGGAGGGCGCGCGTCGCCGCTGCGGGAGCGCCGTCCGGCTGTGCGCTTCCCAGCAGCGTCGCCGCCGGCGAGGCGAGGAGAGCAAGTTGCTTCCTGTCCTGCCCGGAGAAGGCCGAGGGCAACGGCGAGTAGACCTTCAGCGCGCCGATGCTCCTGCCGTCATGAACCAGCGCGGTGCTGAGGGTCGAGCGCAGCGGGAGATGCGCGACGGCCTTCTGCCACAGGGGCCAGCGGTCGTCCGACCGGACGTCATCGACCTGCACGCTCGACTCGGCGGCCCAGGCCGTCAGGCACGGGCCCTGGCCCAGCTCGTACTGCAGGGCATCAGCGGTGGCGACGACGTCGTCGGTGTAGCCGGTGCTGCGCTTGCGTCCCTGGTCGTCGAGGAGGGAGACACCCGCTCCGAGTGAGCCGGGAATGGACTTCTTCACGGCCTCTGCCAGATCCTCCACGGCGCGGCCGGCCTTCATCTCCGTCAGCAGGAGGCCCTTGAGTCTGGCGAAGACGAAAGTCAGTTCTTCCATCGGTGAAGTCACAGTTCCAGCCTCGGCAACAGAGTCGTTTCGATCGATTACAAAGTATCAGGATACACACGGCGTTCCGCCCCCTGCTGGTCCTGTCGCGCTGCCGTCCGAAGGTGTAGGGGAGCCCCAGTGGCCCCCGCTGTCACGGCTCGACACCGCCCAAGACCTGCTTGCCCGTGGCTGTCCGACGTGCCTAGGCTGGAATTACTAAGCACCCTTTCCAATGAGTCAAGGAGTTGACGTGACCGGATCATCAGGCCATGACGCACTGCCGCTGCCCGACTACGACCACATCCCGCTGGGCACGCTGCCCACACGTATCACAGGCCTCGACGAGGGCGGCCTGCGGGTGCTCCTCGACTACGAGGAAGCACACGGCGACCGACTTCCGGTGAAGCTCGTCCTGCAGCAGCGGCTGGAGGCAGTCCAGGGCGGCGCCGAGCTCTCCGACGGAGCAGGCACCTCGATGCCCGAGGTGAGCAGCACCGCCGGCGGTTCGCCCGTGAGCCCCGCGACGTCGGGCCCTCCGATCAACCCGCCGTCCCAGGGCGACCCCACCAACCCCGCCCAGCCGCGCTAGCCCTTCGAAGGCGACCGCTTCGTCCGGGAAGCCCCGAATGCGTCCCGGGGCCCGTGACTGCAGAGGCCCCCGGATGCAGCCGTGCCGTCCGTATCACCTATGCGGACGGCACGGCTGCGAGCAGCTCCTTCTCCTCGACGAGTTCCAAGGACAGCGTCTTGTAGCCGACCGAATCGAACAGCACGGTGATGATGCCCTCCTCGTACCCCATGACGGTCCCGCGTCCCCACTGCGGATGCTCCACCTCGCTGTCGATCCCGAAGGGTAGGTCGCCGGTGTCCGCGACCGTCACCCCGACCGGCTCCGGATCTCCGATCACGGATTCCTCGCGCGCGCAGTTGCCGCAGTTCCCGCAGGGCTCCTGCAGCTCCTCCCCGAAGTACGAGAGCAGGAACTGCCGCCGGCAGCCTTTCGTCTCGGCGTAGCGCCGTGCCATCTCGATGCGTGACCGGTCGATCCGCTCCCGGGTCTCCGCCTGGTCCACGGCTTTGGCGACAGCCTCGTCGGCGGACATCCTCCTGGCCCGGTACCCCTTCACTCCGTCCCCGACGGCACCTGATGCCTCGAGGAGGTTGAGCAGACCGGCCAGCTTCCGCGGTGGGAGGCCCGAGAGGTCCTTGAGCTTCTTGGCCTTGACCGGCTTGTCCTGGGCCGCGAGGAGCAGGAACAGTTCGCGGAGCCGGGTGCGATTGACGGACTTCGCTGCGAAGAACCGGCGCAGGGACAGATCCTCGGGCCGGTAGTGCAGGATCGCCCGGGATGCGAGCCCATCGCGCCCGCCCCGGCCGATCTCCTGGTAGTAGCTGTCGAGCGAATCGGAGATGTCCGCATGGACGACGAAACGCACGTCCGGCTTGTCGATACCCATGCCGAAGGCGGTCGTCGCGACGACGACGTCGATGGTCCCGGTGAGGAAACCTTCGTGCACGGCCTCGCGCTCCTTCTTCCGGCGTCCTGCGTGGTAGGCATCGGCCCTCAGCCCGTGCTCCTGCAGTTCGGCTGCGAGCGCGTCGGCGGACTTCTTCGTCGCGACGTACACCAGTCCCGGCCCTGGAAGGTTGAGGACCTGGTCGCGGACGGCGTGCTCCTTCCCGGCTCCCTCCACGTGGTGGACGACGTCCAGTGAGAGGTTCGGGCGGTCGAAACCCCCGACGATCACCACCGGCTCCGCCAGGTGGAGTCTTTCCATGATCTCCTTCTGCACGGGGTGCGAAGCTGTGGCGGTGAGTGCCACGACAGGGACCTTCAGGTCCCTGAGGAGGTGGCCCAGCTGCAGGTAGTCGGGCCGGAAGTCGTGGCCCCAGGAGGAGACACAGTGCGCCTCGTCGACCACGACGAGCGAGACGTCGAGCGCGCGGAGGCGAGCGGCGACGTCGTCACGGGCGATCTGTTCGGGAGCTAGGAAGAGGAACTTGGCCCGCGTGGACTCGTCGCGGTCGTCAGCTGCGTCCCACGCCGCGTCGAGCTCGCTCTTCCTCATGCCGGAGTTGATCACGTGGGCGCGAGTGGCGCCCGCGCTCTCATTGATGGACTCAGCCTGGTCGTGCTGCAGCGCGATCAAGGGTGAGATGACGACGGCGACGCCGGGCAGGGCCATGGCGGGCACCTGGTAGATGGCCGACTTGCCGGAGCCGGTCGGCATGACGCACAGGACGCTGTGGCCGTCCAGCACGGCCTCCATCGCGCGCTTCTGGTCGGCGCGCAGATCCGCCCAGCCGAAGGTGGAGGCAGCGGTGTCCTGTAGGTCCTGCAGGGTGATGGTCACGGTTCTCCTCCACGAAAGGTAAGTACCCTTAGCGTATTGAGGGGCACCGACATTTCTCAGGGCCGGTCGATGCGGATCAGGATCCTTGACAGCCCGGGACGGGCTCCGGGCTAGGGTTGGTCCATGCTGCGCATCGGACTGACAGGAGGCATCGCCGCCGGGAAATCCGCCGTGTCATGTCAGCTCGGGGACCTCGGCGCCGTCATCATCGACGCCGACATCCTGGCACGTCAGGCCGTCGACACGAATTCGCCGGGACTGGACGAGGTGGTGGCCGCCTTCGGCCAAGAGGTCCTCCGAGCAGACGGCTCACTCGACCGGCCCGCGCTCGGCCGGCTCGTCTTCACCGACGGCTCCGCGCGGGAGCGGCTCAACGCCATCATCCATCCACGCGTGCGCTCGGAGGCCTCCCGGCGGATCGGCGAAGCGCCCGACGACGCCATCGTGGTAGAGGACATCCCCCTCCTCGTCGAGACGGGCCAGGCGTCCCGATTCCACCTCGTCGTCGTCGTCGACGCGCCGGACGCGGTGCGCATCGGACGGATGATCGGGCTGCGCGGCATGGAGCGCGACGACGCCGAGCGACGCATCGCAGCGCAGGCACCACGGTCGGTGCGGCTGAGGGAAGCGGACGCCGTCCTCGTCAACGACCGCGGACTCGACGACCTCCATGCCGCGACGGCGGCGCTGTGGGACGGGCGCATCGTGCCGTTCCGGGACAACCTCGTGGCGGACCGGCCGGCCGCGCGCCGCCTCGAGCCCGCTGCCGCAGGACTGGCCG
Organism: Arthrobacter sp. BC5; assembly: GCF_056680255.1. Lineage (NCBI taxonomy): Bacteria > Bacillati > Actinomycetota > Actinomycetes > Micrococcales > Micrococcaceae > Arthrobacter > Arthrobacter sp. BC5. Next base: position 3,165,280 of record NZ_CM155273.1, on the reverse strand, counting down.
GCACGAGCGGACTCCGACGGCGGCTGCAGGCGAAACTCACCGCGGCGCTGCCAGCCGGGGCCGTCGTCGAGCCCGACGGAACCGACGAAGCCCCTGAGGCATCGTCCCGCGGCACGTCCGGGTACGACGACACCGTATCGGCCGTGCTGCAGGTCCGCGTGCCGAGCGCCGTCGGTCCCGGTAGCGCATCGATGGCCGTGGCAGGGGCGGGTTTCCCGCAGGCCGGCAGCTCGCGGGAGCAGGGCGGGGCAGGCGTGTCCGCCGTCCATCGGGCAGCGGATCCGGCGCTCGACGTCACGGTCCTGGTGCGCACCCTGCCCGATCCCGCATGACGGCTCCGGGCAGGTGCGGGGCTTTCAGCCCCCAGCAAATCCGGGGGGAAGTGTCACCGGCAGGGTCTACCGTTGAAGCATGAGTCTTGCGCAGGATATCAAGCGTGTCGTGGCCCCGTTCGAGGTCATCAGCGAGTACCAGCCGGCGGGTGACCAGCCCACAGCCATCAAGGAACTGGCGGAGCGCATCAACGCGGGGGAGAAGGACGTCGTCCTCCTCGGCGCCACCGGAACCGGAAAGAGCGCGACCACGGCCTGGCTCATCGAGCAGGTGCAGCGCCCCACGCTGGTCATGGTGCAGAACAAGACCCTCGCGGCGCAGCTCGCCAACGAATTCAGGGAGCTCCTGCCGAACAACGCCGTCGAGTACTTCGTCTCGTACTACGACTACTACCAGCCCGAGGCCTACGTCCCGCAGACGGACACCTTCATCGAGAAGGACTCCTCGATCAACGAGGAGGTGGAACGGCTCCGGCACTCCGCCACCAATGCCCTGCTGACCCGCCGTGACGTGATCGTCGTGGCCACCGTCTCCTGTATCTACGGCCTCGGCACGCCCGAGGAGTACATCAACAAGATGGTCACGCTGCACCGCGGCGACCAGATGAACCGGGACGAGCTGCTGCGCCAGTTCGTCGGCATGCAGTACACGCGCAACGACATCGACTTCCACCGTGGCACCTTCCGGGTCCGGGGTGACACCATCGAGATCATCCCCATGTACGAGGAGCACGCACTCCGTATCGAGTTCTTCGGCGACGAGGTCGAGAACATCTACACGCTCGACCCCCTGACCGGGAACGTCATCCGCGAGGAGGAGGAGATGTACGTCTTCCCTGCCTCGCACTACGTGGCGGGCGAGGACCGCATGACGCGCGCCATCAAGGACATCGAGGACGAACTCCAGCAGCGGCTCACGGAACTCGAGGCCCAGAACAAGCTCGTCGAGGCGCAGCGCCTGCGGATGCGGGTGACGTACGACCTCGAGATGATGCAGCAGATGGGATTCTGCAACGGCATCGAGAACTATTCACGTCATATCGACGGACGGGGACCGGCAACGGCCCCGCACTGCCTCCTCGACTACTTCCCGGACGACTTCCTGCTGGTCGTCGACGAGTCGCACGTGACCATCCCGCAGATCGGGGCCATGTACGAGGGCGACATGTCGCGCAAGCGGACCCTCGTGGACCACGGCTTCCGCCTCCCGTCGGCGATGGACAACCGCCCGCTCAAGTGGGACGAGTTCCTGGAACGCATCGGGCAGACGGTCTACCTGTCCGCCACGCCGGGCAAGTACGAGCTGGGCAAGGCCGACGGCTACGTGCAGCAGATCATCCGCCCGACCGGCCTCATCGATCCCGAGATCGTCGTCAAGCCGACCAAGGGCCAGATCGACGACCTCCTCGGTGAGATCCGGAAGCGCGTGGAGATCAACGAGCGCGTGCTCGTCACGACGCTCACCAAGCGTATGGCCGAGGACCTCACCGGGTACCTGCTCGAACACGGCGTCAAGGTCGAGTACCTGCACTCGGACGTGGACACCCTGCGGCGCGTGGAGCTGTTGCGCGAACTGCGGATGGGCACGTTCGACGTGCTGGTGGGCATCAACCTCCTCCGCGAGGGACTCGACCTGCCCGAGGTGTCGCTCGTCAGTATCCTCGACGCCGACAAGGAGGGTTTCCTCCGCAGTGCCACCTCGCTGATCCAGACCATCGGTCGCGCGGCCCGCAACGTCTCCGGGCAGGTCCACATGTACGCCGACCGCATCACCGACTCCATGGCACGGGCGATCGACGAGACCAACCGGCGCCGCGCCATCCAGGTGGCCCACAACCTCGAGCACGGGATCGACCCGACGCCCCTGCGGAAGCGGATCGCCGACATCACGGACACGATCAACCGGGAGGACGCCGATACGCGTGCCCTGCTCGAGGAGGCCGGCAAGAACCGCAAGCCGAAGAAGGGCGCCGGCAACCACTCCGGCCTGGCGTCCGTGCCCGCCGAGGACCTGACCGACCTCATCCAGCAGCTGACGGACCAGATGCACACCGCCGCCGGCGAACTGCAGTTCGAGCTCGCCGCCCGCCTGCGGGACGAGGTCGGGGACCTGAAGAAGGAACTCCGGCAGATGCAGTCCGCCGGTCACGCCTGAGCACCCGTCCGGAGACGGAGCGGCGGTCGGGGCGAGGCCGGATGGGACGTGACGGCAGGACGTCAAGGGTTCCGGCAGACGGTCACCGAGGGGTGGCTGTTCGTCGGCTTCGCTGCCGCCCGGGTAGCATTGACCGGACGTAGGGGAGTATCCCAAGCGCTACGGACGTCAACACGCAGGGCATCGATGCTCCGCCGGGCGTAGCGGTCGATCGGCGATGAGCCGCGGCGGAGAGACTTACGGCAATTCACCGCATACTCCGGAAGGTACTCCATGCCCGCGTTACCCCTCTGGTTCGAGATCGGCACGTTCGTCGTGCTCGGGATCATCCTGCTGTTCGATCTGCTGCTCGTGGTCAAGCGCCCGCACGAGCCCTCCATGAAGGAGGCGGGACTGTGGGTCGCCTTCTACGTGGGCCTGGCGCTCGTGTTCGCGGCACTGATGTTCACCTTCACGGGGCCGGAGTACGGGGGGCAGTTCGTCGCGGGCTGGATCACCGAATACAGCCTCAGCATCGACAACCTCTTCGTCTTCATCATCATCATGGCGCGCTTCTCGGTACCGCGTAAGTACCAGCAGGAAGTGCTGATGGTGGGCATCATCATCGCGCTGATCCTGCGCGGCATCTTCATCGCCCTCGGTGCCGCCGTCATCGAGAACTTCAGCTGGATCTTCTACATCTTCGGAGCCTTCCTCCTCTACACGGCCTACAAGCAGGCCACGGATTCCGGCGAGGACGAGGAGCACGCCGGCGACAACAAGCTCATCGGCAAGCTCAAGTCCGTCCTTCCGATGTCGGAGTCCTACGACGGCAACAAGGTGCGCACGGTCGTCGACGGCAAGAAGGTCTTCACGCCGATGCTCATCGTCTTCGTGACGATCGGCCTGACCGACCTGCTCTTCGCCGTCGATTCGATCCCGGCCATCTTCGGACTGACGCAGAGTGCGTTCATCGTCTTCACGGCGAACATCTTCGCCCTCATGGGCCTGCGTCAGCTGTACTTCCTGCTGGGCGGTCTGATGACCCGCCTCATCTACCTCAAGCACGCGCTCTCGGTGATCCTCGCCTTCATCGGCGTGAAGCTCATCCTCCACGCCATGCACGTGAACGAACTGCCGTTCATCAACGGTGGCGAGCACATCGAGTGGGCTCCGGAAATCCCGACGTTCGTGTCGCTGGCCGTGATCGTCGCGACCATCGTCATCGCCGTGATCGCCAGCCTGATCCGCTCCCGGGTCTTGGACAACGCCGCAGTGGAGTCCGATGCCAAGGGTGAGGTGGCCGACGACCCGGCGGTCGACGAGGAGCTCGACCAGGCTGCCGGCGAGGCCGGCGCGAAGGACTTCCGCCGCTAGCGTCAAGGCCCGGACCGCCGGCGCAGTCCACCACGGGGGCAGGGGAGCTCGCGCTCCTGCGGATCCCGCAGGGGACGGGTCCCGCCCCCCGCGACGGAGGCTGCGCCGGCTTCCGGGGACCAGCAGAGGTCCGGGCGAATCATGCCCAGGGACTCCAGCCCGATGCCTGTGATGCGCCATACTTACCGCATGGACGCCGCGGCGAAACAGAGCGACCGCCTCCTGCTTGCCATCCTGTCGGGGATCGCGGTGCTGGTGATCGTCGCCCTGGTTGCGGTATTCAGCCGTGGAGACCCCGCTGCGCTGGACGAGTCGAGTCCCGCGGGCGTCGTTCAGCGGTACAGTGCGGCCGTCGTCGATGGAGACACCGACAAGGCCGCCGCCTACCTGACGACGGCGGCAGGCGCGGACTGTCGGGCGGTCGTCGACACGGCTCCGCTTCCCTCGCGCGTCATCCTGATCTCGACGGACGAACGGGAGGACTCGGCCCTGGTGCGGGTCTCCCTCGTCACCTCGAATCCGGGTGGCCCGTTCGGGCCCGCGGAGTACGAGACGGAGGACCGCTTCACCCTGCAGAAGGTCGGCGGGCAGTGGAAGATCGACCAGGCGCCCTATCAGCTTCTGGTGTGCTCGGACACCCGGGTGGGTCCGTGAGCCGGCCCGCCACGTCTGCTGCCCCCGCGCCAGGTCCGGAACAGCTCGCACTCCGGCGCCTGATCCTCTACGGTCTGCTGTTCGCGCTGGTGGTGGTCGCCGCCGTCGGGCTCAGCGGGTTGCTGGACCGCCTGCTCACCAGGGAGGCTGTCCTGGTCTCTGCCGATGTGACAGAGCTGGCCCGCGCGCTTGCCTTCACGTTGATCGGTGGTCCGCTCGCGGCCCTCCTGTGGTGGGTGGTCTGGAGGCGGCTCGGGGACCGCGCGGAGCGGAGGTCGGACGGATGGGGACTCTACCTGTCCGCGGTCTACACGGTGTCCCTGATCGTTGTCGTGACCTCGCTCCTCTCCACGGCGGCGTCGTTGATCGGTCCGTACGGATCGCCCTGGTCGTCATCCCTGTCCACGGGTCTGGTCTGGCTGCTGGTGTGGGTCTGGCACCGCTGGATGTGGCGCCATCCGGCGAAGTCCCCGAGCAGTCTCGAGGACGTCCCGGCCGTCATCGGATCGGTCTACGGGCTGGTGCTGGGCAGCTTCTCCGCGATCGCCGCCCTCGGCGGACTGCTCGACGTCGCGCTCAGTGGGCACGCCAGTCTGATCCCTCGTGGTGAGACCTGGTGGCAGCCCGTGCTGCGGGCCCTTGTGTGGGCGACCGGCGGAACGCTCGTCTGGTGGTGGCACTGGTATCGGGACGCAGGACGCAGGCTGACGACCCCCCCTGGCGCACATCGCGCTGGTCGGCGTGGGCATCTTCTGTGCCGGCCTTGTGGCGCTCGGGGCGGCGGGAACCGCACTCTTCGTCCTCCTGAGGATCGTGTTCGACAGCACCGGCCGGACGGGTGAAGTGCTGGCCCCCCTGGGTTCAGCCGTTGCGGCTGCCGGTATCGGCGCTCTCGTCTGGCGTTATCATCGGGTGGTCGCGGACGATCGTGCCATCGCCGTGCGGCGTGCGGGCAACCTGATGACCTCGGGCGTCGCCCTGGCGGCGGCCGCTTCGGGTGTCGGCGTGATCATCAACGCGACTTTTGCGATCACCGTTTCCCCGCTGGTCGGCAGCGGGTCCCGCACTCTGCTGCTCGCCGGCCTCAGCGCACTCGCGGTGGGAGGCCCCGTCTGGTGGCACACCTGGAAGCCGACCAGGCCTCCCCGGAACGCCTCGTCCATCCCACCGGGCAGGCGTGTCTACCTCGTCGCCTTCTTCGGCATCAGTGCCGTGGTGTCGGTCATCGCACTGCTGGTCATCGGCTACAGGCTCTTCGAGTTCGTCCTGGGTGATGTGTCGGGCGGCAGCCTCGTGGACCGGATCCGGGGACCGCTCGGGCTGCTGATCGCAGCGGCCCTGGTCTCGGGGTACCACTTCGGCCTGTGGCGACGCGAACGGGTGGTGCTGGCGGCGGCTTCCCGGGACAGGCCGGTCGCCGTGGAGCAGATCACGCTCGTGGCCGGCCCTGCCCACGACGGCCTGTCGCGTGCCGTCGCGCAGGCGACGGGCGTCAGGGTCACGTCCTGGCGACGGGCCGACACCGGCACGGACACGACGGGGACGAAGCGGATCGCCCCGGATGAACTGGCCCGGCGCGTGGCCGAGGCACTGGCGGGAGTCACGTCCCGACATGTGCTGATCGTCGTCGCGCCGGCCGGTGGCACGGACATCGGATTCGACGTGATCCCTCTCGATCAGGGCGCCGGGACCCGCTAGAGAGGAACCCGCCGGACCCGTGACGAACGCCTATGCCTCTGTTCCCAGCCGTGTCATCGAGAGCAGGCGTTCGAAGATCGCCTCGCCGTCGTCGGCGATCCCGTCGTGGTGGAACTCGTCCGTCTCCCACACCTGGAGGTTCCGCACGGTCGCCGCCGTCGTCAGGGAAAGACCCCTGTCCACGTAGATGTCGTGGCGGTACACCGCTGCCGCGGCCGGGACGGTGTTCGTCGCGAGGACGTCGGGGTCGTACAGCGGCCCCCAGTCCTCCTTCGCCGCGAGGACCTCGGCGACCGCCCGGAGCGGCCGCAGCGCCGGATCCTCCTCGAAGTACCAGGGGTAGATCATCTCGCCGGTGAGGAGGACATCCCGTGCGTCGTCACGGAACTGCGGATACTCGCCGAGGATACGCTGGGCCGCCCACGAGGAGTCGAAGCCCTGGCAGTAGATCGATTCGTGCAGGAGCGCGTACAGCGGCTGCGATGCCCTGCTGACGACGCCGTGGACCTGCTCGAGGAAGGCCGCCGAGAGGCGCGGCCCGTCCGCCGTCGTCGTGAAGGCATCCTCCAGCAGGTAATGGAGGCCGTGGACCCTCGTATTCCCGCCGAGGAACGAGCCGACCATCTGGAAGCGCCGGGCGGTGAGCCGCTCGCCGCTGGGAAGTTTCTCCTCGACGTCGTCGAGGTGCCGGGCGATGCGCGTCACCAGGTCCCGGTCCTCCGGGTACCAGGAGAAGTACTCGTCGTTGCGCTCCTGCACCCGGGCGAACGTCGCGCGGTACACCTCGTCCGGCCGTCCGGACAGGGGGGCCAGTCCGCCCGTGATCAGGGCGCGGTCGATGCCTTCCGGCGCGTAGGACAGGTAGGTGAGCGTACAGAAGCCGCCGTAGCTCTGGCCGAAGACCGTCCAGGGCGGGCTGCCGAGGCGCTGGCGGATCAGTTCCGCGTCGGCCACGATCGAGTCGGCCCGGAAGTGCGCGAGGTAGTCCGCCTGGGCCTCGGGCGTCGCCAGTGCTGCAAGCGTCGCTGCATCCGCCGGCGTCGAGAGCCCGGTGCCGCGCTGGTCCAGCATCAGGATGCGGAAGTCCCGTGCGGCGGCCTTCATCCAGCCCGACAGCTGCGTGGTGCGCACGCCCCGTCCTCCCGGCCCGCCCTGCAGGAAGAGGAGCCAGGGGAGCCGCGCGGCATCCTCGTCGCCGTGCTCGAGCGAGGTGTACTCCCGGGCGAACACCTCGATGAGCACGGAGTCCGGGTCCGCGTGGTCGAGCGGGACGCGGAACCGGTGGGTGGTGGCGCGCAGGCCACGCATGACGGTTGTCCTGCCGACGGCGTGGTCCGCGGGGTCGCCGAAGGAGCCCGCGGCCGGCGTGGCGTCGACGGCTTTCCGGCCGCCCGTCGGGACGCTCACCGGGCGGCGACGTCGGTGAGCGCCGGGCCGGTCAGCCGGAACGTGCTCCACTCCGACTGGGGCCGTGCACCGAGGCTCTCGTAGAAACGGATGGAGGGCTCGTTCCAGTCGAGCACCGACCACTCGACCCGGGCGTAGCCACGCTCCACGGCGATCCTCGCCAGGTTGGCCAGGAGAGCCTTCCCGTAGCCCGCCCCCCGTGCCTCAGGGCGGACGTAGAGGTCCTCGAGGTAGATCCCGTTGACGCCCTCCCACGTGGAGTAGTTGAGGAACCAGAGGGCGAAGCCCTGCACCCTGCCCTGTGCTTCCGCGACGTGCGCATAGATGGTGGGCCGCTCACCGAACAGGGCATCCTCCAGCGAGCCCACCGTGTTCCTGACGGCGTCGGGCTCCCGCTCGTAGATGGCGAGGTCATGGATGAGTTGGAGGATGACCGGAACGTCCGCCGGCCGTGCTTCGCGAATGGTAGACATGGCCCAAGCCTAGCCAAGCGGCTGACGCTCGGAGTCCTCCCCGCCGGGGGCGGAGCCGGGATCGACGCCGCTCAACCGGCCGCGGGAGCCCCCACACCGAGGATCCGAACCACCGGGCTGCCGGCCTCGTCGGACGCCGCGAGGTCGATCTCGGCGTTGATGCCCCAGTCGTTGTTGCCCTCCGGGTCCTTGAGGATCTGGCGGACCCTCCACACTCCCGGAAGCCTGGTGATCAGCAGGAGGTTCGGTCCACGCGCCTCGGGCCCGTCGTCGATGTCCTCGTAGTCACCGAAGTAGCCGTCCAGGGCATCGGCCCAGCGCTCGGCGGTCCAGCCCGATTCGGCGTCGAGCGCGCCGAGGGCGGCGTCCTGCTCGTCGGCGAAGAGCTTCACGCGCTGGAACATCTCGTTACGCACCATCACCCGGAAGGCGCGCTCGTTGGACGTCACGGAGGGCGGCTCCTCCGGCAGGTCGACGGCGTCCACGGTCGCCCCGGGAGTGATCCCAGCGGCAAGCTGCGTCCACTCGTCGAGGAGGCTGCTGTCGACCTGCCGGACCAGTTCGCCGAGCCATTCCAGGATGTCGCTGAGGTCCTCGCGCAGGGCCTCCACCGGAACGGTGTGGCGCAGGGCCTTGTAGCAGTCGGCGAGGTAGCGCAGGAGGATGCCCTCGGAGCGCGTGAGGGAGTAGAAGGCGACGTACTCGCCGAAGCTCATGGCCCGTTCGTACATGTCCCGCACCACGGATTTCGGTGCGAGCTCGAAGTCGCCGAGCCACGGTGCAGAAGACCGGTACACGTCGAAGGCCTGCTGCAGCAGCTCCTCGAGCGGCTTCGGGTAGCTGACCTCCTCGAGGCGGGCCATCCGGGCGTCGTAGTCGATGCCCTGGGCCTTCATCGCGGCTACGGCCTCGCCACGGGCCTTCTTCTCCTGCGCGTTCAGGACCTGGCGGGGCTTCTCGAGCGTGGCCTCGATGATGGAGACGACGTCGAGCGCATACCCGGGCGCCTCGGGGTCCAGCAGTTCCAGGCTCGCCAGGGCGAACGGCGAGAGTGGCTGGTTGAGGGCGAAGTTCGCCTGCAGGTGCACCTTGAGGCGGACGGTCCGGCCGTCGGGCTCCGGCTCGGGCAGCTTCTCCACGATGCCGGCGGTCACGAGTTCACGGTAGATGCCGATGGCGCGCCGCATGAGCCGCAGTTGGGACGCACGTGTCTCGTGATTCTCGGTCAGCAGGCGCTTCGCCGCGGTGAAGGGATCCCCGGGTCGCTCGAGCAGGTTCAGCAGCATCGCATGGCTGACGGAGAACGACGACGTCAGGGGATCGGGGATGCTCTCCACGAGCCGCTCGTACGTGGGCCTGCCCCAGGAGACGAAGCCCTGCTGCGGCTTCTTGCGCACCACCTGGCGCAGCTTCTTCTGGTCGTCGCCGAACTTGGACACGGCCTTCGCCATGGCCTTGGCGTTCTCCACGACGTGCTCGGGGGCCTGCACGACGACGGTGCCGGCGGTGTCGTACCCCGCGCGGCCGGCGCGGCCCGAGATCTGGTGGAACTCGCGGGCGTTGAGCAGGCGCGTCCGTACGCCGTCGTACTTGCTGAGCGCCGTCAGGAGCACCGTGCGGATGGGCACGTTGATGCCCACCCCGAGGGTGTCCGTGCCGCAGATGACCTTGAGCAGTCCGGCCTGCGCGAGTTGCTCGACGAGCCGGCGGTACTTCGGGAGCATCCCGGCGTGGTGCACACCGATGCCGTGGCGCACCAGCCGGTTGAGGGTCTTCCCGAAGCCCGCGGAGAACCGGAACGTCGCGATCAGTTCCGCGATGCGGTCCTTCTCCTCGCGCGTGCAGATGTTGACGCTCATCAGGTTCTGCGCGCGCTCGATGGCCTCTGCCTGGCTGAAGTGCACCACGTAGACGGGCGCCTGCCGCGTGGACAGCAACTCCTCGAGCGACTCCTGCACGGGCGTCTCGACGTAGTAGTAGTGGAGCGGGATGGGGCGTTCGACCGAGGTCACGGTCGCCGTCGCCCGGCCCGTGCGCTCGGTGAGGTCCTTCTCGAAGCGCGAGACGTCCCCGAGGGTCGCGGACATCAGGAGGAACTGCGCCTGCGGCAGTTCGAGCAGCGGCACCTGCCATGCCCAGCCGCGCTGCGGATCGGAGTAGAAGTGGAACTCGTCCATGACCACGGTGTCCACGTCAGCCTGCGCGCCCTCCCGCAGGGCCAGGTTGGCGAGGATCTCTGCGGTGCAGCAGATGATCGGCGCATCCTGGTTCACGCCGGAGTCGCCGGTGATCATGCCGACGTTCTCCGGCCCGAAGATGTCGCAGAGCGCGAAGAACTTCTCGGACACGAGGGCCTTGATCGGAGCCGTGTAGTAGCTGGTGCGGCCCTCGGCGAAGGACTTCAGGTGGGCGGCGATCGCGACGAGGGACTTCCCGGACCCGGTGGGTGTGGCGAGGATGACGTTGTTGCCCGAGACGAGCTCCATCGCCGCTTCGTCCTGCGCCGGATACAGCGTCAGGCCGCGCGCCGTGGCCCAGCCGGTGAAGGCCGCGTAGACCGCGTCGGCGGGAAGGCGGCCGTCGTCATGCCGGGGGAGGTGCTCTTGGATCGTCATGGTCCATTCAGCCTACCGGGGCGGGGTCGCGGTCCCCGCCGGAAGTCCTACCAGCCGCGCTGCTTCCACCCGGCCAGTGCGCCGCGCTCCGCGCCGAGCGTGGTGCCCTTGCCGTGGCCAGGGTGCACGAGGGTGTCGTCCGGCAGGTAGTCGAAGATGCGGGTCACGACGTCGTCGTACAGGGACGCGAAGCGGTCCGGATCACCCTGCGTGTTACCGAGGCCACCGGGGAACAGGGAGTCTCCCGTGAAGAGGTGCGCGGGCCCGTGCGGGTCGCGATAGAGGAGCGCGATGGAACCGGGCGTGTGTCCGCGCAGGTGGATCGCCTCGAGTTCGAAACCCTCGAAGGATCCGATGTCGTGGTGCGCCAGCGGAACATCGGTCGGCACGGCGATGTCCGCGACGTCGTCCTCGCCGGCGGCCGTGCGGGCCCTCGTCGCCGCTTTGATCGCGGCGAGCGCCCGCACGTGGTCCCAGTGCGAGTGCGTCGTGACGATCAGTGCCACCCGGGCCTCGGCGTCCGTGTCCTCCTGCGCATCGGCGAGGAGGTCGAGGATGGCGGGTGCGTCGTCGGCGGCGTCGATGAGGACCTGGGCGCCGCTCGACCTCGAGGTGAGCAGGTACACGTTGTTGTCCATGTCCGAAACAGGGATGGAGCGGACGGTCACCTCTGCGAGGTCAGCAAGCATCATGCCGCAAGCCTACGAGAACTGCGCCGCGATCTCGACGGTGTTCGCGGTGGCCCTCCGGGCGGTGGTGTCCCGCTCCTCCTTAGAGACCGCCTGCAGGCAGGACAGCAGCCGGGGACGGGTGGAAGTAGTGCTTGCAGGGACGAGCTCAGCAGGCCTACTCTGCGGTCAGCACGGTGGTTGAGCAGATGGCCACCGTTTCTACGCTCAGGAGCGGGTGTGCTTGTCCTTCAGGATGGAGATTCCCCGCCCGTCGACGGTTTCGTGCCGGGCGCGGCGGTACCGCCCGCTGCTGCAGGACGACGACGATGCGCCGGGTAGGTGTCGAAGAGGAGTTCCTGATCGTCGACGGTGCCGACGGGCAGCCCGTGGCGCTGGGCGACGTGCTCGAACGCCTGGATGGCGACGACGGCCTGAGCCGTGAGATGAAGCAGGAGCAGATCGAGACCCGCACCCTTCCGCGGATCGCCCTCGACGACCTGGCCCGAGACATCACCTCCGGACGCAGGAGTGCGGACGCCACAGCCCGGCTGGCCGGAGCCCGTTCGGTGGCCCTGGCCACGTCACCGCTCCCCGTGGAGACCACGACGACGCCGGGCCCGCGTTTCGAGCGGATGGTCCAGCGGTTCGGCCTCACCGCGGTGGAGCAGCTGACGTGCGGCTGCCACGTGCATGTGGAGGTGGCCTCGGACGACGAGGGCGTTGCCGTCCTCGACCGGATCCGTGTCTGGCTCCCGGTGATCGCGGCGCTCACGGCCAATTCCCCGTTCTGGAACGGCGTGGACACGGGCTATGCGAGCTACCGCTCCCAGGCCTGGAATCGGTGGCCCACCGCCGGGCCCTGCGAGATCTTCGGCTCCGCGGGGGCCTACCACGCACAGGTCGACGAGATCATCCGGTCCGGCGTCCCCCTGGACGAGGGACAGATCTACTTCGACGCGCGGCTCAGCCACCGCCATCCCACGGTCGAGATCCGGGTGGGCGATGTCTGCCTGTACGCCGATGATGCCGTCCTCCTGGCCGCCCTGGTGCGGGGCCTCGTGGAGACAGCCGCCCGGCAGTGGCGCGCGGGCGTGGAACCCGTACCGGCTTCCGCCGTGCAGCTCCGGCTCGCGGCCTGGCAGGCCGGCCGGTTCGGCGGGTCCGGGCTGTTGCTGGACCCGCTGACGGGCGAGCCCCGCGACGCTTTCGACGTGTTCATAGCCCTGCTGGACCATATCCGGCCGGTGCTGAAGGACCAGGGAGAACTGGGCACCGTGGAGTTCCTGCTGTTCCAGGTGCTGACCAGGGGCACCGGTGCGGTCCGCCAGCGCAGCGCCTACGCCAGGGCGGACAGCCTGAGCGGGGTGGTCGCGGACGCGGTGGACGCCAGCAGCCTGCCGGCCACCGTCCTGCAGGACCGCACCCGGGCGTTCCTGCTCAGCAGCAGGCAGCATCCGTGACCAGCGCGATCGGGCGGCCCACGGACCAGGATGAGGTGCCCGTGCTGGACGCACTGGCCGACCACCGGACCTCGACAGCTACGGATACTCGCCGCCTGCGCATTGGTAGGGCGGGCGTCGATCCGCGTGTGCCGGAAGTGCTGGTCCGGCGGAGCCTCCGGTCCGACGTCGTCGCCGCCTCGGCCCGGATGACCCCAGGTCCTCGAACGGGTACCTGCGGAGGGCCCGATAGCTGATGGCGGTAACGGTGGGAGCCGATCCGGACCGCCTCTCCACGTCGTAGCCGTTGTCGGTGGCACCGTGGCGGGAGGGATCGGGGGTCGCCTCGCCATCGTCGCCCTCGGGGCGCATACCGCCGGAACCCACGACCACCATCCCCGTCGTCACGGCACTGCTCTGACGAGGGTGGTCGCCACGCCGCACTCCAGGACCAGCCTCGAAGAGGTTCGTCGATGTCGACCCTGCCATGGTCCTCGGATCCGCCACCGCGGTTCTCCCGCCCCGGCAGCGCAGAGGAGGTGATCGGACGGCTCGCCGACGGTAGGGTTCACAGGGAGACCTCGGCACTGGAGCGCGGGGACCAATGAAGGGCAGGGCGTGGAGCAGGCGATTCCCCGGTGGTTGAAACTCGATCCGACGAGCGCCGTGCCCCCCTTCGAGCAGATCAAGCAGGCCATCCTTGCCGCCGCCAACGCGGGCAGGGCGACCGTCGGCACGCGACTGCCGCCGGTGCGTGCCCTGGCCGCCCACCTCGGCATCGCCGCCAATACGGTCGCCCGTGCCTACCGCGAGCTGGAGCAGGCGGGCGTCGTCGAGACCAGGGGCAGGGCGGGGACGGTCGTCGCCGCCGGCGGGGACGCTGCGCGCCGCCGCGTGGCCGACGCCGCGGACGACTTCGCCGCCGTCGTGCACACCGCCGGGGTGCCGGAGGCCGAGGCCGTGGCCATGGTGAGGGCCGCATTGCGCCGAGCGTGAACGACGCCCGCGCGAGCGCCGCAACCGCACGGATCCGGCACTATTCGAATATGCTTTCGAACGGTTCTTCTCTTACAGTGGTCTGGTGTCTATAGCAAATTCCCTCGAGCAGCACGCCCACAACCCGGATCCCGCTCCCCAGGACCTGTCCCGGCTGATCGTGAAGGGCGCCCGCGAACACAACCTGCGGAACGTCGACCTCGACCTCCCGCGCGACGCCATGATCGTCTTCACGGGCCTCTCCGGTTCGGGCAAGTCCTCGCTCGCCTTCGACACCATCTTCGCGGAGGGGCAGCGCCGCTACGTCGAATCGCTCTCCGCCTACGCCCGCCAGTTCCTCGGCCAGGTGGACAAGCCCGACGTCGACTTCATCGAGGGCCTCTCGCCGGCGGTCTCGATCGACCAGAAGTCCACCAGCAAGAATCCCCGCTCCACCGTGGGTACGATCACCGAGATCTACGACTACATGCGCCTGCTGTGGGCGCGCGTGGGCCGCCCGCATTGCCCGGTCTGCGGCGAGCCCGTGGCGAAGCAGACCCCCCAGCAGATCGTGGACCAGCTCCTCGAACTCGACGAGGGCACGCGGTTCCAGGTCCTCGCGCCCGTCGTCAGGGCGCGCAAGGGCGAGTTCGTGGACCTCTTCCAGGAGCTCACCGCCAAGGGCTACTCGCGCGCCCGCGTGGACGGCAAGCTCATCCAGCTCAGCGATCCGCCGAAGCTGGGCAAGCAGTACAAGCACACGATCGAGGTCATCATCGACCGCCTCGTGGTGAAGGGCGGCATCCAGCAGCGCCTCACCGACTCCGTGGAGACGGCCCTCAAGCTCGCCGACGGCCGCGTGCTCGCCGAGTTCGTGGACCTGCCCGAGGACGACGAGAAGCGACTCCACGCCTTCTCCGAGCACCTTGCGTGCCCCAACGAGCACCCGCTCGCCATCGACGAGGTCGAGCCGCGCTCCTTCTCGTTCAACAACCCCTTCGGTGCCTGCCCGGCCTGCACGGGTATCGGCACCAAGCTCGAGGTCGACGAGGAGCTCGTGGTCCCCGACCCGGACCTGAGCCTCGCGGAGGGCGCCATCGCGCCGTGGTCGCTGGGGACGGCGACGCTGGAGTACTGGACCCGCCTGCTCGAGGGCCTGGCTTCCGAGCTGAACTTCGACATCACCACGCCGTGGCGCAAGCTCCCCGACCGTGCGCGCGAGGCCGCCCTGTACGGCAAGGACCACAAGGTCGTGGTGCAGTACAAGAACCGGTTCGGCCGGGAACGCAAGTACAGCACGGGCTTCGAGGGTGCCATCCAGTACATCCAGCGCAAGCACGCGGAGACCGAGTCCGACAACGCGCGGGACCGCTACGAGGAGTACATGCGGGAGATCCCGTGCCCAGCGTGCGGTGGTGCGCGCCTCAACCCGGCATCGCTCTCGGTCCTGATCAACGGCCGCTCCATCGCCGAGGTCTCCGCCATGCCCATGCGCGACTGCGCCGAGTTCCTCGACAACCTCGTGCTGACCGGCCGCGAGGCGCAGATCGCCAACCAGGTGCTCAAGGAGATCCAGGCCCGCCTGACCTTCCTGCTCGACGTCGGCCTGGAGTACCTCAACCTCGAGCGCGCGTCCGGCACCCTGTCCGGCGGCGAGGCCCAGCGCATCCGGCTCGCCACGCAGATCGGCTCCGGCCTCGTCGGCGTGCTCTACGTCCTCGACGAGCCGTCGATCGGCCTGCACCAGCGCGACAACCGCCGCCTCATCGAGACGCTCACCCGGCTGCGCAACCTCGGCAACACGCTCATCGTCGTCGAGCACGACGAGGACACCATCGCCGAGGCCGACTGGATCGTCGACATCGGGCCGGGCGCGGGCGAGCACGGTGGCGAGGTGGTCCACTCGGGCCTGCTCGAGGACCTGCTGGCCAACGAGAGGTCCCTCACCGGCGACTACCTCTCCGGCCGGCGGAAGATCGAGATCCCCGCGAAGCGCCGCAAGATCGACCGTTCGCGCCAGCTGAAGGTGATCGGCGCGCGGGAACACAACCTGACGAACGTCGACGCGACCATCCCGCTCGGCGTGATGACGGCCGTGACCGGCGTGAGCGGATCCGGCAAGTCGACCCTCGTCAACGACATCCTCTACAAGGTCCTGGCGAACAAGCTGAACGGTGCCAAGCAGGTGGCCGGGCGGCACAAGCGGATCGACGGCCTGGAGCACCTGGACAAGGTCATCCACGTGGACCAGAGCCCCATCGGCCGCACGCCCCGGTCCAACCCGGCCACCTACACGGGCGTGTTCGACAACATCCGCAAGCTGTTCGCCGAGACCACCGAGGCGAAGGTCCGCGGGTACCTGCCGGGCCGCTTCTCCTTCAACGTCAAGGGTGGACGCTGCGAGGCGTGCTCCGGGGACGGCACGCTGAAGATCGAGATGAACTTCCTGCCGGACGTCTACGTCCCGTGCGAGGTATGCCACGGCGCGCGGTACAACCGGGAGACGCTCGAGGTGCACTACAAGGGCAAGACCATCGCGGACGTGCTCGACATGCCGATCGAGGAGGGCGCCGAGTTCTTCGCGGCCTTCAGCCCGATCGCGCGGCACCTCAACACGCTCGTGGAGGTCGGGCTCGGATACGTCCGCCTCGGACAGCCGGCCACGACCCTCTCGGGTGGAGAGGCGCAGCGTGTGAAGCTCGCGAGCGAACTGCAGAAGCGGTCCAACGGGCGCAGCATCTACGTGCTCGACGAGCCCACCACGGGCCTGCACTTCGAGGACATCCGCAAGCTCCTGATCGTCCTGCAGGGCCTCGTGGACAAGGGCAACACGGTGATCACCATCGAGCACAACCTGGACGTCATCAAGAGCGCCGACTGGGTGATCGACCTCGGCCCCGACGGCGGCTCCGGCGGCGGCCAGATCATCGCGACCGGCACCCCGGAGCAGGTGGCGACCAGCGAGCGCAGCTACACGGGCACCTTCCTGAAGGAGATCTTCGACAAGGCCGCCGTCTAGCGTTCCGCGCTCCGGTGCAAGCGGGCCGGAGGTGCCTGGATATACCCGGGAGGGCATGCATGATGCATGCCCTCCCGGTGCTATGGCAAGCTTGCCCGGTGGCAGATCTACGTGCGCTGATACTCTTCGACCTCGACGGAACCCTCGTCGACCCGGCGGGAGCCATCACCGGCGGCATCAGCGCCGCCCTCGTCCGCCACGGGTTCCCGGTACCGCCCGACCCCTCACTGAACGCCATGGTGGGACCCTCCCTCGTGCAGTCCCTCACCGCCCTCGGCGGCGTTCCCGCCTCCCGGGTGCAGGACGTCGTGGCGACCTATCGGGCCGGCTACGTGGCGACGGGCATGGCGCAGAGCCGTCCCTACCCGGGCATCGCCCGCTGCGTCGAGGCACTCGCCGACGCGGGAGCCGTGGTCGCGGTCGCCACCCAGAAGCCCGAGTGGCTCGCCGAGGAGCTCCTCGCCGCGCAGGGGCTCCGGCACCTCTTCGCGTCGGTCCACGGCTCTCCCCGGGACGAGGCCGCGACCGTGGGCGGCAAGGCGCCGATCATCCGTGCGGCACTCGAGCACCACGGGTACGAGGCAGGGCGGGCCATGATGGTCGGTGACCGCCGGCACGACGTCGAGGGCGCGATCGCCAACGGGATCGACTGCATCGGTGTCTCGTGGGGGTTCGCCGCGCCCGGCGAGCTGGGGGCCGCCGGTGCGGCCGCCGTCGTGCACTCCGCGGACGAGCTGCTGGTGGTGCTCCGTGGGCGTCTATGACCTGACCCGCAGCACCACGCGCGGACTCATCGCCGGGCTCTGCCGGCCCTCCGTCGAAGGACTGGCGAACGTGCCGAAGGACGGGCCCTTCATCGTCGCGGCGAACCACCTCTCCTTCCTCGACAGCGTGCTGGTGCAGGCGCTCATGCCTCGGCCGGTCGCGTTCTTCGCCAAGGCGGAGTACTTCACGGGCGCCGGGATCAAGGGCGCCCTCATGAAGTCCTTCTTCGAGGGCGTCGGGTCCATTCCCGTGGAACGCGGTCAGCAGGCCGCCAGCGTGCAGGCACTCAAGACACTCCTGGACCTGCTGGAGCAGGGCGACGGCGTCGGCATCTACCCGGAGGGGACCCGCTCTCGCGACGGCCGCCTGTACCGGGGGAGGACCGGCGTCGGCTGGCTCGCCCTCACCACGGGCGCGCCCGTGGTGCCGGTCGGCCTGCTCGGCACCGATGCCCTGCAGCCCGCGGGGAAGAAGGGCATCCGGCCGCAGCACTTCACGATGCGGATAGGGGAGCCGCTGGTCTTCGCGAAGACCGGCCCCGGGCACCCGCTCCCGGCACGCCGCAGTGCGACGGATGCCATCATGGACAGCATCGCCGGTCTGACCGGGCAGGAGCGGGTGCCCCACTACAACCAGAGCCCCGCCGCCGAATAGCGCGGCCGCGGGGTTCCCTGCGGTGCCGCAACCGGCGGGCGCATCAGCGGTCAGCGGAAAGGACCGCCGCGTGTCCAGCCGTGTCACCGGCCAGCCCTAGGATTGATGACGTGGCAAACCCCGTGACATACCGTCCGAAGACCGGCGAGATCCCGACCGATCCGGGTGTCTACCGTTTCCGGGACGAGCATGACCGGGTCATCTACGTGGGCAAGGCCAAGAACCTGCGGTCGAGGCTCAACTCCTACTTCGCGAATCCGCAGGGCCTGCTCGCCAAGACCCGCACCATGGTCTTCACGGCCGCCGGCGTCGAATGGACGGTCGTCGGCAGTGAGCTCGAGGCGCTCCAGCTCGAGTACACGTGGATCAAGGAATTCAACCCCCGCTTCAACGTGATGTTCCGCGACGACAAGTCGTACCCGTACCTCGCCGTGACCATGGGGGAGAAGTACCCGCGCGTGCAGGTCATGCGCGGGGACAAGAAGAAGGACACGCGCTACTTCGGGCCGTTCTACCCGGCGAAGGCCATCCGCGAGACCGTCGACACGATGATCCGCGTCTTTCCCGTACGGACCTGCAGCGCCGGCGTGTTCAAGCGCGCGGAGCGCACCGGCAGGCCCTGCCTCCTCGGGTACATCGACAAGTGCTCGGCGCCCTGCGTCGGACGCATCAGCCCGGAGGACCACAAGGCCCTGGCCGGTGAGTTCTGCGACTTCATGTCCGGCGAGGCGAAGAAGTTCATCTCCGGCCTCGAGAGGAAGATGGCTGCCGCCGTCGCCGAGCTCGACTACGAGAGCGCCGCGCGCCTGCGCGACGACATCGCGGCCCTCCGCAGGGTGTTCGAGCGCAATACGGTCGTCCTCAGCGAGGACACGGACGCCGACATCTTCGCGCTGAAGGAGGACGAGCTCGAGGCTGCGGCGCAGGTGTTCCACGTGAGGGGTGGCCGGATCAGGGGCCAGCGCGGCTGGGTCGTGGAGAAGGTCGAGGACATGGACACGTCGGATCTCGTGGAGCACCTGCTCCAGCAGGTCTACGGCGAGGGTGACAGCAGCAACGAGCAGATCCCGCGCGAGGTCCTCGTGCCGGTCCTGCCCAGCAACTCCGACCAGATGCTCGAGTGGCTCCGGGGGCTCCGCGGCGCGCGCGTGGACGTCCGGGTACCGCAGCGCGGCGACAAGGCGACCCTTCTGGGGACGGTCGAGCAGAACGCCGCGGACGCCCTGCGCCTGCACAAGAGCCGGCGGGCCGGGGACATCACCACCCGTTCGGCGGCACTGCAGGAACTCCAGGAGGCCCTCGACCTGCCCCAGCCGCTCATGCGCATCGAATGCTTCGACATCTCGCACGTCCAGGGCACCAACGTGGTGGCGTCGATGGTCGTGGTCGAGGACGGCCTTCCTCGGAAGTCCGAGTACCGGAAGTTCTCCATCACGGGCGACGCCGCCCGGGACGACACCGCGTCGATGTACGACGTCATCCACCGCCGCTTCCGCAACTACCTCGCGGGCAAGGCAGGGGAGCAACGCGATGCCGCCGCTCCCGATCCGGACGTCGACCCGGTCGACGACGACGCCTCGGTCCTCGCGCATCCCGCGGTGGACGAACAGGGCCAACCGCTTCGGGACACGACGACGGCGGTCACCCGGAACCGGTTCGCGTACCCGCCCAGCCTCGTCGTCGTCGACGGTGGTCCGCCCCAGGTGGCTGCGGCCTCCCGCGCCCTGGAGGACCTCGGGATCGACGACATCTTCGTGATCGGCCTCGCCAAGCGGCTCGAGGAGGTGTGGGTCCAGGACAGCGAGTTCCCCGTCATCCTGCCGAGGGCCTCGGAAGGGCTGTTCATGCTGCAGCGCATCCGGGACGAGGCACACCGCTTCGCGATCACGTTCCACCGGCAGAAGCGCGGCAAGTCGATGACCGCCTCCGCGCTCGACGAAGTACCCGGGCTCGGACCGGCCAGGCGCAAGGCCCTGCTCAAGCACTTCGGCTCGGTCAAGAAGATCCGGACGGCGTCGGTCGAGGAGCTCGTCGAGGTGCCGGGCGTCGGTCGGGCCCTCGCCGAGACCATCCGATCCTCGCTCGCCTCGACCACCGACGAGGCACCCGCTCCGGCCGTGAACATGGCCACGGGCGAGATCATCGAAGATTAGCTAGGCTGAAGGCGCGGTCGAAGGCGTGCCGCTGAGACCGCACATACCAGGGCAGGCCGGGATACCGGGTGCCCCGTCGAGCCGGAACGGATGCACCACGATGACTGAGGCCACGAGCCTGACTCCGGTCAAACCCACCGAATCCGAGCTGCTGGTGGTGACCGGCATGTCGGGCGCCGGGCGCAGTACGGCTGCGAACGCCCTGGAGGACCACGGCTGGTACGTCGTGGAGAACCTGCCCCCGCAGATGCTCACCACCCTGACGGAGCTCGTCGCCCGGACGCCGCAGTCCATCCCGAAGCTCGCCGTCGTCATCGACGTGCGCGGCAAGGAGCTCTTCAACGACATCAAGGCCTCCCTGGACGGGCTTCGCTCGGCCGGGGTGAACTATCGCGTGCTCTTCCTGGACGCGGACGACGACGTGCTGGTCCGCCGTTTCGAGCAGGGCCGCCGCCCGCATCCCCTCCAGGGGGACGGCCGGATCCTGGACGGCATCGCCGAGGAACGTGAGGTACTCAAGGAACTGAAGCACTCCTCGGACGTCGTGGTCGACACGACGAACCTCAACGTGCACGCCCTGGCCACCAGTGTCACGGAGCTCTTCTCCGAGTCCGGGCCGATCGTCCTCCGGCTCAACGTCATGAGCTTCGGCTTCAAGTACGGCCTCCCCGTGGATGCCAACTACGTGGCCGACGTCCGCTTCATCCCCAATCCGCACTGGGTGCCCGTCCTGCGTCCGCAGACGGGCCTCGACGCACCAGTACGCGACTACGTCCTCGGTGCTCAGGGCGCGGGCGACTTCATCGACCGGTACGTGCATGCGCTAGTCCCCGTCCTCGATGGGTACCGCCGCGAGAACAAGCACTACGCCACCATCGCCGTCGGGTGCACGGGCGGCAAGCACCGCTCGGTCGCGGTCACCGAGGAGATCGCGCAGCGCCTGGCGCAGCTTCCGGGCGTGCAGGTCACCGCACACCACCGCGACCTCGGACGTGAGTAGTGGCGCTGTTCTCCGGGCCGTTGCCCCTCGTCCCTCCCGCTGCGCGCAGGCACGGTGAGGGACAGGGCTCCGGGCCCTCCGTCGTCGCGCTCGGTGGTGGCCACGGGCTCTCCGCCTCGCTGTCCGCACTGCGCCTCCTCACGCAGGAGCTGACGGCCGTGGTGACGGTGGCCGACGACGGAGGATCCTCCGGCCGGCTCCGGCACGAGCTCGGAGTGCTTCCTCCCGGAGACCTCCGCATGGCGCTCTCGGCGCTCTGCGACGACACCGACTGGGGCCGCACCTGGCGCGACGTCATGCAGCACCGCTTCACCTCCCGGGACGGGGTGGCCGGTTCACTCGACGACCACGCCATGGGCAACCTGCTCATCGTCACGCTGTGGGAACTGCTGGGTGATCCGGTGGCCGGCCTGCAGTGGGCCGGTGCCCTGCTCGGGGCGCGCGGCAGGGTCCTGCCGATGGCCGGCGTACCCCTGACCATCGAGGGCGATGTCCTCAGCGAGGTGCAGGGATCGCTGCGCGTCAGGACCATCACCGGGCAGGCCGAGCTCGCGGTCGCCGCCGAGACCGGCAACGTCGGCAGCGTACGCCTCCTCCCGTCCGGCGCCCCCGCCTGCGCGGACGCACTGGAGGCCGTCGAACTGGCCGACTGGGTCATCCTGGGCCCGGGCTCCTGGTACACCTCCGTGCTGCCGCATCTGCTGCTTCCCGAACTGCGGGACGCCCTGTGCCGCACATCGGCCAAGCGCTGCCTCACCATGAACCTGAGCAACGACACCAAGGAGACCCAGGGGATGAGTGCGATCGACCACCTGAACGTCATCTCACGGTATGCGCCAGGATTCACGGTCGACGTGGTGCTCGCGGATCCGGCCGTCATAGCCGATCGCTCCGAGTTCGAGGAAGCGGTCGAGGGGATGGGCGGACGCGCGGTCTTCGGTACAGTGGGAGTTTCGACCGGCAAGCCCGTCCATGATCCGCTACGGCTGGCGACGTCCTACAACGACATGTTCGGAGAGAACTAGGAGTGTATCTGTGGCCCTGACCGCCGACGTCAAAGAGGAGCTCTCGCACCTCGACGTCAAGAAGTCCTCGGTCCGCAAGGCCGAGGTGTCCGCGCTGCTGAGATTCGCCGGTGGACTCCACATCATCTCGGGCAGGATCGTCATCGAAGCCGAAGTGGACCTCGCCTCGACGGCCCGCCGGCTGCGTGCGGCCATCGCCGAGGTGTACGGCCACAACAGCGAGATCATCGTCGTCACGGGCGGGGGACTGAAGCGCGGCAACCGGTATGTGGTGCGCGTGGTGCGCGACGGTGAATCCCTGGCCCGCCAGACCGGGCTGCTCGACGGCCGCGGACGCCCCGTCCGGGGCCTGCCGTCCGCCGTCGTCAACGGGTCGACGGCGGACGCCGAGGCCGTGTGGCGCGGCGCCTTCCTCGCACACGGCTCACTCACGGAACCCGGGCGGTCCTCGTCCCTCGAGGTCACCTGCCCCGGCCCGGAGTCCGCCCTGGCGCTGGTCGGTGCCGCACGCCGGCTCGACATCGCCGCGAAGGCGCGGGAGGTCCGGGGCGTCGACCGCGTCGTGATCCGTGACGGTGACACCATCGCGGCCCTGCTCACCCGCATGGGCGCCCATGACGCGCTGATGGTCTGGGAGGAGCGACGGATGCGCAAGGAGGTCCGCGCGACGGCGAACCGCCTCGCCAACTTCGACGACGCGAACCTGCGCCGCTCCGCTCAGGCCGCCGTCGCAGCGGGCGCACGCGTGGAGCGCGCCCTCGAGATCCTCGGCGAGACCGTTCCTGATCACCTGCGGTACGCCGGGGAACTGCGCGTGGCCCACAAGCAGGCCAGCCTCGACGAACTCGGGCGTCTGGCCGACCCGCCCATGACGAAGGACGCCATCGCCGGACGCATCCGGAGGCTCCTCGCGATGGCGGACAAGAGGGCCTCCGACATCGGTATCCCTGGGACCGACGCCAATGTGACCCCGGACATGCTCGACGAGTGAATGAGTGCATAGGATGGAACGACAAGCCCGCTTCTGATCAAGCGGGGCGCCTGCCGTCGGGACTCCCGGAGGAGCTGCCGACCGCGCAGGTACCTGAGATCACTACATGGAGGACTACGTGAGCGAATACGTACTGCCGGATCTTGACTACGACTACGCGGCCCTGGAGCCGCACATCTCGGGCCGGATCATGGAGCTGCACCACTCCAAGCACCAGGCCACCTACGTCAAGGGCGCCAACGACGCCCTCGCGCAGCTCGCCGAGGCCCGCGCCACGGGCCAGTTCGGGACCATCCCCAAGCTCTCCAAGGACCTCGCGTTCCACGTCGGCGGCGTGATCAACCACAGCATCTTCTGGAAGAACATGTCCCCCGAGGGAGGCGACAAGCCCGAGGGTGAGCTCGCCGCGGCCCTGGACGACGCGTTCGGGTCCTTCGACGCGTTCCGCGCCCACTTCACCGCTGCTGCGACCTCCCTGCAGGGGTCGGGGTGGGCGGTGCTGGCGTACGAGCCGCTGGGCAAGAACATCGTGATCGAGCAGCTCTACGACCAGCAGGGCAACGTGCCGGTGGGTACCGTGCCGCTTCTGATGCTGGACATGTGGGAGCACGCGTTCTACCTGGACTACGTCAACGTCAAGCCCGATTACGTCAAGGCGTGGTGGAACCTGGTGAACTGGGCCGACGTCCAGACCCGCTTCCAGGCAGCCCGCACCGGGGCCTCCACCCTCATCACCCCCGGCCTCTGACACCCGGCCCCGAAGGGCCGGACCCCGAAGGGCCGCGGACGGGCAGGGCAGGCACCACGCCCACCCGATCCCGGCGAACATCGTCATGAGTGCGCGCGGAACGCCGCGCTGAGTAAGGTTGGAGCCGTGCAGGGAGTGATCCCGGCACGGCTCCCATGACGGGACACCGCTCCGCAGGGAGCCAGCAGGACCCGATCCACGTCGGCACGATGGTGTGCCCGGTACAGATTTATTCGTCGCCGGCGTCACCCGAGAAGGGTCAGCACGGCGGCACCACCTATGAAGGAGATGGAAACCAGTGACTACTCGTGTTGGAATCAATGGCTTCGGCCGCATCGGTCGCAACTACTTCCGCGCGGCCCTCGAGCAGGGCGCTGACCTCGAGATCGTTGCCGTCAACGACCTGACGAGCCCCGAGGCCCTCGCCCACCTGCTCAAGTACGACTCCGTCACCGGCCGCCTCAAGGCATCCGTCGAGGTGGACGGCGGCGACCTCGTGGTCGGCGGCAAGCGCGTCAAGGTGCTGGCCGAGCGCGACCCGGCGAAGCTCCCCTGGAAGGATCTCGGCGTCGACATCGTGATCGAGTCCACCGGGTTCTTCACCAAGGCGTCCGACGCGCAGAAGCACATCGACGCCGGCGCCCGGAAGGTCCTGATCTCCGCTCCCGCCTCCGACGAGGACCTCACCGTGGTGCTCGGCGTCAACGACGGCGACTACGACCCCGCGAACCACCACATCATCTCCAACGCGTCCTGCACCACGAACTGCCTCGGCCCCCTCGCCAAGGTGCTGAACGACTCCTTCGGCATCGAGCGCGGCCTCATGACGACGATCCACGCGTACACCGCCGACCAGAACCTCCAGGACGGCCCGCACAAGGACCTCCGCCGCGCCCGGGCCGCAGCGATCAACATGGTGCCCACCTCCACGGGTGCGGCGAAGGCGATCGGCCTCGTCCTGCCGGAGCTCAAGGGCAAGCTCGACGGCTACGCCATCCGCGTTCCCGTCCCCACCGGTTCGGCCACGGACCTGACGGTCACCCTGGGCCGTGAGGTCACCGCGGAGGAGGTCAACGCCGCCTACAAGGCTGCCGCTGCCGATGGCTCGCTCAAGGGCTACCTCTCCTACACGGAGGACCCCATCGTCTCCTCGGACATCGTGACGGACCCGGCGTCGTGCATCTTCGACTCCGGCCTGACGAAGGTCCTCGGCAACCAGGTCAAGGTCGTGGGCTGGTACGACAACGAGTGGGGCTACTCGAACCGCCTGGTGGACCTGACCGAAATCGTCGCTGCCAAGCTCTCCTAGGCGATCGCCCGTGGCTTACGCATCTCTCGACGACCTGCTCGCCGAAGGCGTCCGGGGGCGCCGCGTCCTCGTCCGTTCGGACCTCAACGTGCCCCTCGAGGGCGAGGTCCCGGAGCTCAGGGTCACCGACGACGGCCGCGTGCGCGCGTCCCTGCCCGTTCTGCGCAAGCTGAGCGAGGCAGGGGCGGCAGTCATCGTGCTCGCCCACCTCGGTCGTCCGAAGGGCGCCCCCGAGGAGAAGTACTCCCTCAAGCCGGCCGTCGATGCCCTGCGCGGGCTCGCGGACTTCCCGGTGAGCCTCGCGACGGACACCACGGGGGAGGGTGCCCGCCGTGCGGCCGCAGCGCTCTCCGAGGGTGAGGTGCTGGTCCTCGAGAACGTGCGCTTCGATGCGCGCGAGACCAGCAAGGACGACGCCGAGCGCGCGGCGTTCGCCCGTGAGCTGGCCGCCCTCGTCGGCGCGGACGGCGCGTACGTCGATGACGCCTTCGGAGCCGTCCACCGCAAGCACGCGAGCGTCTACGACGTCGCGTCGCTGCTGCCCGCCTACCAGGGAGACCTGGTCAAGGCGGAGCTCGTGGTCCTCGAGAAGCTGACGAAGGACCCCCAGCGGCCCTTCGTCGTCGTGCTCGGCGGATCCAAGGTGTCCGACAAGCTCGCCGTGATCGAGAACCTGATCGGCACCGCCGACCGGATCCTCGTGGGCGGCGGCATGGTCTTCACGTTCCTCGCGGCCCAGGGCCACAAGGTCGGCGCGAGCCTGCTGGAGGAGGACCAGCTCGACACCGTCCGCGGTTACCTCGAGCGAGGTTCCCGGGACGGGACGCAGTTCGTCCTGCCGACGGACATCATCGTGGCGGAGAAATTCGCAGCGGACGCCGGATCCAGCGTGGTCGCAGCCGACGCCATCGAGTCGGGCCCCTACGGGGGGTCCGGCATCGGACTCGACATCGGGCCTGTCACGGGAGAGGACTTCGCGGCTAACATCGCCGAGGCGAAGACGGTGTTCTGGAACGGGCCGATGGGCGTCTTCGAGTTCGAAGCGTTCGCCGGCGGGACGCGGGCCGTCGCGCAGGCCCTCGTCGACGCCCAGGCGAACGGTGCCCTCACGGTGGTCGGCGGCGGAGACTCCGCAGCCGCCGTGCGCGGCCTCGGCTTCGCCGACGATCAGTTCGGCCACATCTCGACCGGTGGAGGCGCGAGCCTCGAGTACCTCGAGGGCAAGGAACTGCCCGGTCTGACGGCGCTCGTCCGCGACTAGCGGGCAGCACCGGCACGACCAGCCGCCCCTTTCCGGCGGCACCGGAATGGCGGGATCCGCACGGCCTGCGCCGTGCGGATCCCGCCGTCATGAAACGAACAGAAGAGAGTACGACGATGACCACCTCGACCAACGGCGCCTTCGACCGCCGGCCCCTCATCGCGGGCAACTGGAAGATGAACCTCGACCACATGCAGGGCATCACCTTCCTGCAGAAGCTTGCCTGGACCCTCGACGACGCGGGCCACGACTTCTCGCGCGTCGAGGTGTCGGTGTTCCCGCCCTTCACCGACCTGCGCGGCGTCCAGACCCTCGTGAAGGGTGACAACCTGGAGGTCGTCTACGGCGGGCAGGACCTCTCGCCGGAGGACTCCGGCGCGTACACGGGCGACATCTCGGGACAGTTCCTGAGCAAGCTCGACTGCACCTACGTGCTGGTGGGCCACTCGGAGCGCCGCACCATCCACTCGGAGTCGGACGAGCTGCTCAACCGCAAGGTACAGGCCGCCTACCGGCACGGGCTCGTCCCGGTCCTCTGCGTCGGGGAGGGCCTCGAGGTCCGCCAGGCAGGCACGCATGTCGCGCACACCCTCGAGCAGCTCCGCCAGGGCGTGGCCGGATTGTCGGCGGAGCAGGCAGCGACACTCGTGGTCGCCTACGAGCCCGTCTGGGCGATCGGCACCGGCGAGGTCGCCGGCCCCGAGGACGCGCAGGAGATGTGCGCCGCTCTCCGCGCCGAACTCGGCTCGCTGTTCGACGCCGGGACCGCCTCGAAGACGCGCCTCCTGTACGGCGGCTCCGTGAAGGCGGCCAACGCTGCGAGCATCCTCAAGGAGCGGGACGTCGACGGCGTCCTGGTCGGCGGTGCGAGCCTCGACGTAGCCGAGTTTGCTAGTATTGTCAGGTTCGAACAGCATCTGGTGACAGACTAGTTCCGTGCGCCTGCCGCTCCACCGAGCGGCTACCGAGCCTTGAAAGGGCCCCGTGGAAATCCTTCGTATCATCCTGCTCGTCCTGCTCGGGATCACCAGCCTCCTGCTGACCCTGCTGATCCTGCTCCACAAGGGTCGTGGCGGCGGCATGTCGGACATGTTCGGTGGCGGCATGACCTCGAGCATGGGATCCTCCGGGGTGGCCGAGCGCAACCTCAACCGCTTCACGGTGGCCCTCGGCCTCGCATGGGGAGTCGTCATCATCTCGCTGGGACTCATCCAGCGGTTCGCCGGCGAGTCGTAGGCTCCGGTCCGTTCCAGCGTTCCACGGAGAATGCCCCCGCTTCCAGCAGGAAGCGGGGGCATTCTCCGTAGCAGGGCCGTGAGGTCAGGCGGGCACGTCGTCCTCGTGGTCGATCAGGCGACCCGGCAGTTTCTGCGCGGCGTCCTGGTCGACCAGCCACAGAGTCTTGCGCACCCCGCGCACGCCGGCCGCGGGAACCTGCACGTGCCCGGCTCCGGCCAGGGCGAGTCCGACGGCGCCGGCCTTGTCGCTGCCGCTGACGGAGAGCCAGACCTCCTGGGCGGTGTTGATCGCCTCGAGGGTCAGGGAGATGCGCTGCGGGGGAGGCTTCGGCGCGTCGGCGACGCCCACCGTCGTCGCGCCCCTGGTGCGGATGCCCGCCATCTCCGGGAAGAGGGACGCGATGTGCGCGTCAGGTCCGACGCCCAGCAGGAGCAGGTCGAAGCGCGGGAGGCGCGGATCCTGCTGCACCGTCTCCCCGTCCGCTGCGAGTTCTGACCGGGCTGCCGCCGCGAGCTGTTCGGCGTAGTCCAGCGCGGCAGCGTCCTCGTCGGGGAACTCGTCCTTCGACCCGAACTCGTGGATCTTGACGGGGTCCACGGCGATGCGGTCGAGGAGGGCGGCCCGCGCCTGGACCGCGTTCCGGTCCGGATCCTCAGCACGCAGGAAGCGCTCGTCGCCCCACCAGAAATGGACGTTCGCCCAGTCGACGGCCGTATGGGCCGGGGACTCGACGACGGCCTGCAGTACCGCGGTGCCGACGGATCCGCCGGTGAGGACGACCGTCGCCGTTCCCCGATCGCTCTGCACGTCGACGAGGCGGGTGATCAGTCGGGCGGCCACGGCGGCTGCCAGGGAGCTCTGGGAAGGATGGATGCTGACTTTCGGTTCAGCGCTCACTCGTCTGCACACTCCTTAGGTTGGTTCGGGCGAGACCCTCGGTGATGACCTCGCCGAATACTTCGTCCGGATCGAGCCGCCTCAGCTCCTCCGCGAGACAATCGCGGAGTCCCCTGCGAGGAAGGGAGATGTGCTGCACCGGCTGGTGCGGCTGGTACAGCTCAGCGACGTCGTGGCCGGGACGGTGCAGTTCGATGTCGCCACCGCTCCTGGCCAAGCGCACGCGCTTGAGGCCCGTCCCGGCCGGTCCCGCAGCGATCGTCACGGGGACATCCAGCGCCTTCGTCAGCCAGGCGGCGAGCAGTACCGTGCTGGGGGAGTCGGAGGCACCCTCGACCGTCACCGCGGTGATGGGCTCGTCGCCCTCCAGCTGGTCCAGCACCGCCGCGAGCTGGATCCGCCAGTTGGTCAGGCGCGTCCAGGCGAGGTCCGTGTCACCGGCGGCGTAGGTGCTGCTGATGTTGAACAGCGCGGCCGTCGGGTCCGCCTCGTTCGCGGAGTCGGTGATCCTGCGATGCGCGATGCTGCCGATCGACGTCCGGCATGCCGCCTGCGGGACGCCGTGCGGCCACCAGGCCACGATCGGAGCGTCCGGCAGCAGGAGCGCGGACACGAGCGATTCGTTCTCGTGCGCGAGCTCGCCGTACCCGCGGAGCACGACCACCTCCGAGGCTCCGGCGTCGCCGCCCACGCGGATCTGGCCGTCGAGCCGGGTGGGCTCGTCCGGTGATTCCTCGGCGAGGACGATGATGCGGCACGGGTGCTCCCGGCTCGCCTGGTTCGCCGCGTCGATCGCCTGCTCCTCGTAGCCGGACTTGGTGATGACGACCAGCGTCAGCACGCGCCCGAGCGCGACGACGCCACCGCGGTCGCGCAACGCCATCAGTTCCTTCGACACCTTCGAGGTGGTGGTGTCGGGCAGGTTCACGATCATGGCCTTCTCCAGGTACGTCCGTCGGCTGCGAGCAGCTCGTCAGCGGATGCGGGACCCCAGCTCCCCGGTACATAGGGTTCGGGCTGGCCGTCGAGGGACTCCCAGTACTTCTCGAACGGGTCGAGGATCTTCCAGGACAGTTCCACTTCCGCGTGCCGCGGGAAGAGCGGCGGCTCGCCGAGCAGGACGTCGAGGATGAGCCGCTCGTAGGCCTCGGGGCTGGACTCCGTGAAGGAATGGCCGTAGCCGAAGTCCATGGTCACGTCGCGGACCTCGGTCTGCGTCCCGGGCACCTTCGAGCCGAAGCGGATGGTCACGCCCTCGTCGGGCTGGACACGGATGACGACGGCGTTCTGCCCGAAGTCCTCCTCGTGATGGTCCCGGAACAGCAGGTTGGGCGCCCGCTTGAAGACCACTGCTATCTCCGTGACCCTGCGGCCGAGCCGCTTCCCGGCCCGCAGGTAGAACGGCACGCCGGACCAGCGGCGCGTGTTGATGTCCAGGCGCAGCGCGGCGAAGCTCTCCGTCGTGGAATCGGCAGGGATGCCGTCCTCCTCGAGGAAGCCGTTCACGCGCTCACCGCCCTGCCACCCGGCGCCGTACTGGCCGCGGGCCGACCTTCCGGAGAGGTCCTCCGGCAGGGACACGGCCGCGAGGACCTTCTCCTTCTCGGACCGGAGGTGGTCCGCGTCGAACGAGATGGGTTCCTCCATCGCCGTCAGGGCCAGCAGCTGCAGCAGGTGGTTCTGGATGACGTCACGCGCCGCACCCACGCCGTCGTAATATCCTGCCCTGCTGCCGATCCCGATGTCCTCGGCCATGGTGATCTGGACGTGATCCACGTAGTTGGCGTTCCACAGCGGTTCGAAGAGCTGGTTCGCGAAGCGCAGCGCCAGGATGTTCTGGACGGTCTCCTTGCCCAGGTAGTGATCGATCCGGAAGACCGCGTCGGGAGGGAAGACCTCCTCGACGATGCCGTTCAGTTCGCGCGCGGATTCGAGGTCGTGACCGAAAGGCTTCTCGATGACCACCCGGCGCCACTGGCCGTCGTCCGGCTGCGCCAGCCCGTGCTCGGAGAGCTTCTGGCAGACCGTCTCGAACGCGTTGGGCGGGATGGAGAGGTAGAACGCGTGGTTGCCGCGGGTTCCCCTGCTCTGGTCCAGGTCCTCGAGGCATTCCCTGAGGTTCTTGAACGCCTCGTCGTCGTCGAAGTTGCCGGTGACGAAACGGATGCCCGCGGAGAGCTGCTCCCACACCGTCTCGTTGAAGGGCGTCCGTGCGTACTGCGTCACCGACTCCCTGACCTGTTCCACGAACTCCTCGCGCGTCCACTCGCGGCGGCCGAAGCCGACGAGGCCGAAGCTCGGGGGCAGCAGCCCCCGGTTCGCGAGATCGTAGATGGCCGGCATGAGCTTCTTCCGGGCGAGATCGCCCGTCACGCCGAACAGGACGAGCGACGAGGGCCCGGCGATCCGGCTGAGCCGCCTGTCACGCGGGTCCCGCAGCGGATTGGCGGCTTTCGCCGTCGTGCTTCCAGGCATACTCACCCGATCCCGTGATGGCCCTGGCCGGAGGCGAGGGTGGAGATGACGGTCCGCAGCTGTTCGACTCCGGCCGCGCGGTCCGTGAGGTGCAGCCGCAGGACAGGGCGTCCGGAATCCGCGAGCACCTGGGCGTCGCCGGCGGCCTGTGCGGAGATGAGCTCCCCGAACGTGAAGGGCCGGTCGGGGATGGCGAGGTCCGCGCTGCCGGCACCGGTGAGCTGCAGGTAGGCGCCGATGGGCGAGCCACCCTTGTGGTACTGGCCCGTGGAGTGCAGGAAGCGCGGGCCCCAGCCGAAGGTGACCGGACGGCCCGTGGCCGCGGCGAGCGGCGAGCGGATCTCCTCGAGGGCCGCCTGGCGGTGGCGATCGAGGTAGGCCTGCACGGAGAGGTACCCGTTGGCCGGGAGTGCGGCGAGGAGGGCCTCGAGCGCTCCGGCGACCGTACCGGACGAACCGAGGAGGGAGGCGTCGCCCCGCACCTCGATGACTCCGTCGACGAAGGCGGCGGGGGCCGGTTCGGGCTGAGCATCCAGCAGGCCGCGGGCGGCCTTCTTGGCCGCCTCGACGTCCGGCTGGTCGAACGGGTTGATGCCCAGCAGGCGTCCGGCGACCGCGACGGCGTACTCCCAGACGAAGATCTGGCTCCCGAGGGTGCCGCTCACGGTGACGCGCGTACCGTCCGTGAGCTCGTCGCTCGGTGCCTCGTCGAACGGCGCGAGGAGCACGGGCAGGACGTCGTCCGCCACCTCCGCCAGCTCCGGCGCGTCGATCGATGCGACGACCGGCAGCAGGCCGGTTCCGAGCTTGCCGGTCGATTCGGCGATCAGCTGTTCCGCCCAGTCGGCGAAGCCGGGCAGGCCCGCGCCCGCGTCGGCGAACACGATCTTGTCGCGGAGCGGGGCTGTTCCACCGAGGACGGCGCCGAGCTGCAGGCCCACGTTGTCGTCGACGTCGTCCCCGAGGAATTCCGCACTGTCCTCGGCGTCGTCGAGCAGGGTCCCGACGTCCGCTCCGGCGAGGCCGGACGGAACGAGGCCGAACGCCGTCAGCGCGGAGTAGCGGCCGCCGACCTCCGGGTCCGCGTTGAAGACCTTCCGGTAGCCGGCCTCACGGGACGCCTCGTCCAGCGGTGAGCCGGGGTCGGTGACGATGATGATGCGCGATGCCGCGTCGATCCCGGCGTCGGTGAAGGCCTGCTCGAACAGGCGCCGTTGCGAGTCCGTCTCCACGGTGGAGCCGGACTTCGACGAGACGACGATCGCGGTGCGCTGCAGGTCCTCCTCGAGGGCTGCGCGGACCTGTTCGGGGTCCGTGGCGTCGAGGACCACGAGCGGAACGCCGGCCGCCTTCGTGATGACCTCGGGTGCGAGCGACGAGCCGCCCATGCCGCAGAGCACGATCCGGTCGATGCCTTCCGCCTGGAGATCGGCCCGGAGCCCGGCGATCTCCGGCAGCAGTGCGCGGGAGCCTTCGAACAGGTCGACCCAGCCGAGGCGGATCGAAGCCTCCGCTTCGGCGTCGCTACCCCACAGCGTGGCGTCCTTCGCCAGGAGGCGGGAGGCGAAACGATCCTGTACGAGGGCGGGCACGGCCGATTCGATGGCGGCAAGGGCCGCGCCGGACGCGGTGAGAGCGAATGAGCCCACGGAGATCAGCCCTTTGCTGCGTCGAGTGCGGTCTGGACGGTCTCGAGCAGTTCCGACCAGCTGGTGACGAACTTGTCGAGGCCCTCGGTCTCGAGCTGCTCGACGACCTCGTCGTAGGAGATGCCGATGGCGTCGAGCTGGTTGAGGACCTCGTTGGACTCCTCGTACGTGCCCGTGATGGTGTCGCCCTCGACGACGCCGTGGTCGGCCATGGCCTCGAGCGTCTTCTCCGGCATGGTGTTCACGACGTTCGGTGCGACGAGGCCTGCGACGTAGAGCGTGTCCGGGAGGTTCGGGTCCTTGACTCCCGTGGAGGCCCAGAGGGGACGCTGCGCGTTGCCGCCGGCGGACTTCAGGACCTGCCAGCGCTCGGTGGAGAACTGCTCCTGGAAGACCTGGTACGCGAGGCGCGCGTTGGCGAGGCCCGCCTTGCCCTTGAGCGCGGTGGCCTCGGCGGTCCCGATGGCGTCGAGGCGCGCGTCGATCTCGGCATCGACGCGGGAGACGAAGAAGGATGCGACCGAGTGGATCTTGGCGAGGTCGTGTCCGTTCTCCTTCGCCTGCTCGAGGCCCACCATGAAGGCGTTGATGACGGCGCGGTAGCGCTCGAGGGAGAAGATCAGGGTGACGTTGACGCTGATGCCGGCCGCCAGGGTCGAGGAGATGGCCTCCAGGCCTTCGACGGTCGCCGGGATCTTGATGAGCACGTTGGTGCGCTGCACCTTGGCGTGGAGGCGCTTGGCCTCCGCGACCGTTCCCGCGGTGTCGCGGGACAGGCGGGGGTCCACCTCGATGGAGACGCGGCCGTCGGCGCCGTGGGTGCGCTCGGCCTCCTCGGCGAAGATGTCGCAGGCCTGCGCGACGTCGTGCGTGGTGATGTCGAAGACGGCCTGGTCGACGTCGGCGCCGGCCTCCGCCAGTGCACCGACCTGCGAGGCGTAGGACTCGCCCTTCTTGAGCGCCGCGGCGAAGATGCTCGGGTTGGTCGTGACGCCCACGACGTTGCGGTCCTCGATGAGGTGCTTGAAGGCGCCCGAGTTGATGCGCTCCCGCGAGAGGTCGTCGAGCCAGATCGATACGCCGGCGGCCGAGAGATCAGCTGTGGGTGTTGTCATGGTGTGCTCCTTTTCCGCTTCCGCGGAATGTGTGCTGGGAAATTCTGCTGGAGATTCTGCTGGAGGTACGGGACGAGTGTGGGGTTACTGCTGGTCGCCGGTCTCGGTGGCCCGGTGGCCCGAGGCCATGGCAGCCGTGCCGTTGGGTGCCAGCGGGTCGGCGGCTACGGCCTCCAGGGAGTCCTTGGCGGCCGCGACGACGGCGTCGGTCGTGATGCCGAACTCGCGGTAGAGCGTCTTGTAGTCCGCCGAGGCACCGAAGTGCTCGAGCGAGACGCTGCGGCCGGCGTCACCGACGATCCCGTGCCAGCTCTGCGAGACGCCGGCCTCGACGGAGACGCGGGCGCGGACCGTGCGCGGCAGCACGCTCTCACGGTAGGAGGCGTCCTGGGCGTTGAACCACTCCAGGCACGGCATCGAGACGACGCGCGCCGAGATACCCTGCGCCCCGAGGGCCTCGCGGGCCTCGACGGCGAGCTGGACCTCGGACCCGGTGCCGATCAGGATGACGTCGGGCGAACCGTTCGTCGCTTCCGCGAGCACGTAGCCGCCCTTCGCGACGCCCTCGGCCGAACCGAAGGTCTCGCCCTCTGCTGCGCCCTCGCCCCGCTCGTAGGTCGGGATGTTCTGGCGCGTCAGCACGATACCCGCCGGGTTCTCGGTGTTCTCGAGGATGGTGCGCCACGCGACGGCGACCTCGTTCGCGTCACCGGGGCGGACGACGTCGAGCCCCGGGATGGTGCGCAGCGAGGAGAGCTGCTCGACCGGCTGGTGCGTGGGACCGTCCTCGCCGAGACCGATCGAGTCGTGCGTCCAGACGTAGATGGCCGGGACGCCCATCAGGGCGCCGAGCCGCACGGCGGGGCGCTGGTAGTCGCTGAAGATCAGGAAGGTGCCGGAGAAGGCCCGCGTGCTGCTGTGCATCACGATGCCGTTGACGATCGCCGCTGCGGCGTGCTCGCGGATACCGAAGTGCAGCACGCGCCCGTACTGGTTACCGGACCAGGACTTGGTCTGGCGGCCCTCGGGGATGAACGACGGCGACCCCTCGATGGTGGTGTTGTTCGACTCCGCGAGGTCGGCGCTGCCGCCCCACAGCTCCGGAAGGGCCGGACCGATGGCGGTGAGCACCTTGCCGGACGCGGCACGCGTGGACATGTCCTTGCCCGCCTCGAACGAGGGAAGGCTGGCTTCCCAGCCCTCGGGCAGCGTGCGGGCCTGGATGCGCTCGAGCAGTGCCGCCTCGTCGGCGTGGCCGGCCTTCCAGGCGTCGAAGCCCTCCTGCCAGGCGCTGTGGGCCTCGGAGCCGCGCTGCACCACGCCGCGTGCGTGCTCCAGGACCTCCGGGTCGACGTCGAAGTGCTTGTCCGGGTCGAACCCGAGGGCCTCCTTGAGGGCTGCCACCTCGTCCTTGCCCAGGGCCGAGCCGTGGATCTTGCCCGTGTTCTGCTTGTTCGGAGCCGGGAACCCGATGATGGTGCGCAGCGAGACGATGCTCGGCTTCGACGTCTCGTTCTTCGCCGCGACGAGGGCGGAGTAGAGCTCGGCCACGTCCTCGACGTACTCGCCGGTCTTCGTCCAGTCCACGCGCTGGGTGTGCCAGCCGTAGGCCTCGTAGCGCTTCAGGACATCCTCCGTGAACGCGATGTCCGTGTCGTCCTCGATCGAGATGTGGTTCTCGTCGTAGAGCACCACGAGGTTGCCCAGCTGCTGGTGGCCCGCGAGGGAGGACGCCTCGGACGTCACGCCTTCCTGGAGGTCGCCGTCGGAGGCGATGACCCAGATGGTGTGGTCGAAGGGGCTGGTACCGGCCGGCGCGTCGGCGTCGAACATGCCGCGCTGGCGGCGCTGGCCGTAGGCGAAACCGACCGAGGTCGCGAGGCCCTGGCCCAGCGGTCCCGTGGTGATCTCCACGCCCTTGGTGTGGCGGTACTCGGGGTGGCCGGGGGTCAGCGAGCCCCACGTGCGCAGGGCCTTCAGGTCATCGAGCTCCAGGCCGTAGCCCGACAGGAAGAGCTGGATGTAGAGGGTCAGCGAGGTGTGCCCGGGGGAGAGGACGAAGCGGTCGCGCCCGGTCCACTCGGGATCCGTCGGGTCGTGCCGCATCAGCTTCTGGAACAGGAGGTACGCCGCCGGGGCCAGGCTCATGGCCGTTCCCGGGTGTCCGTTGCCCACCTTCTCCACGGCGTCCGCCGCGAGGATTCGGACCGTGTCGACCGCCTTCCGGTCGAGTTCGGTCCAGGTCAGTTCCTGCTCTTGCGTCTGTGGCACGTTTCCGGGCCCCTCTCTGTGCGGAACGGCCGTCGACGGGAAGTGCCTCCAGGCACGCCGTCGGGCTGGCCGTTCACCATTGAATACTGCGAAGTTCGGCTCCGACCGCGGACAGCATCGAACCCGACGACTTGTTCCGGGCATGTTTCCACAGCGGGCTTTCGAACCCACACTATCCCTTCCGGCTCACGTTGCGGCCTGGGAGTCGAAGAATGTCGTAACTCACATCCCGGGGTTGCACGGCAGCCGGGGCAGGGCCCCGGGAGCAGCCCGGCAGGCAGGCCCCGGCGGGCACGGACGGCACACCCCGGCAAGCGCCGGGTCCGCATGGCCCGGCGCCAATTTCTACAGAGCGTAAAAGGGTATGATGGACATTGTCTTTTACTCCGGAAGAAACGAAAGTGTTGCCTTGTGAAGACCCAGCAGGTTCCTGCTCCGGCACGTTCCCCGCAGGCCCGTCAGGGTTTCGGCCGCAAAGCGAAGGCCTACCTCGCTCTGACGAAGCCCCGCGTGATCGAACTCCTCCTGGTGACCACTCTTCCCACCATGATCTTCGCGCAGGGCGGTTTCCCCCCGCTCGGCCTCATCCTCGCCACCATGATCGGCGGCGCCCTCGCAGCAGGCAGCGCCGGGGCCTTCAACTGCTACATCGACCGCGACATCGACAAGCTGATGCACCGGACGGAGAACCGGCCGCTCGTCACGGGTGAGGTGACACCGCGCGAGGCCCTCGTGTTCTCCTGGATCCTCGGCGTCGTGGCGATCGTCGTGCTGTGGTTCGGCGCGAACCCGCTGGCTGGAATGCTCGGCGTCGCCGCGATCTTCCTCTACGTCGTCGTGTACACGCTGGTGCTCAAGCGCCGCACCTCGCAGAACATCGTCTGGGGCGGCGCCGCCGGCTGCATGCCGGTCCTCATCGCCTGGGCGGCGGTCACCGGGTCGGTCGAGTGGCCCGCCGTCGTCCTGTTCCTCATCATCTTCCTCTGGACACCCCCGCACTACTGGCCGCTGTCCATGAAGTACAGCGACGACTACCGGGCGGCCAGCGTCCCGATGCTCGGCGCGATCGCCGGGGCACGCGTGGTGTCCGTGCAGGTCGTGCTCTACGCCTGGGCCATGGTGGCATGCTCGCTCCTGCTGATACCCGCCGGCGCTGGCTGGGTCTACTCGGCCGCTGCGCTCATCGGCGGAGCATGGTTCATCCGCGAGTCCCACCGGCTGTACTTCCTGGCCCAGCAGGGAGAGCTCAGCAGCAAGGCCGCGATGAAGGTCTTCCACGGCTCCATCAGCTACCTCACCGTGCTCTTCCTGGCCCTGGCCATCGATCCCTTCGTCGGCTCGGCCGTCCTGCCCTGAGCCGGCGGTACGGCCCCCGGACGGATCCGGACTCCGTCCGGGATGAGCGGCGCGACCCGGTCCGGGGGCCGCACCCCCTAGGCTGGCGTGCATGGACTTCACCGGCCTGATCGCCTACCCCCTGACTCCCTTCGCCGCCGATGGCACAGTGGCCGTCGGAGCCCTGACCGGCCTCGTGGACGGACTCGCAGCCTCGCGCGTCGACGCGATCACCGTACTCGGGTCCTCGGGCAGCTTCGCCTACCTCGACCGCTCCGAACGCTCGCTGGTCGCCCGCACCGCCATCGGGGCGGTCGGCGGGCGACTGCCGGTCGCGGTGGGCGTCAGCTCCGTGGGTACGCGCGAGGTGCTCGATGCCGCCGTCGACGCCCAGGAGGCGGGCGCAGCGGGACTCGTGCTGTCTCCGGTCTCCTACGTACCCCTCACCGATGACGAGGTCCTGGCCCAGGTCCGGGCGGTCTGCGCCGCCACGGACCTGCCGGTCTGCCTCTACAACAACCCGGGCACCACCCAGTTCGACTACTCGCTGCAGGTGGTCGCGGAACTCGCCGTGCTGCCGCAGGTCGTCGCGTTCAAGGACACCGCAGCCGACGCCGCCACCTTCAACGGGCGCCACGCCGAACTTGCCGAGCTCGTGCCCGGCTCCTTCAGTCACGGCGTGAGCGGTGATCTGCTCATGATGACGGGTGAGGTCGCGGCCGACGCGTGGCACAG
The DNA here is from genome assembly GCF_056680255.1 of Arthrobacter sp. BC5. Classification (NCBI taxonomy): domain Bacteria; kingdom Bacillati; phylum Actinomycetota; class Actinomycetes; order Micrococcales; family Micrococcaceae; genus Arthrobacter; species Arthrobacter sp. BC5. The sequence continues at coordinate 3,126,864 of NZ_CM155273.1, read as the reverse complement.
CGGGCCGGCCGCGCTGCTGCCGGACTACTACGCGCGCCTGAGGGCCGCCGTCCTGGGGGAGGATCAGCGGGAGATCGACCGCGTCCGCCACGTCCTCGGGCCCCTCGTGGACCACGTGGCCGGCCTGCGCAAGATCAGCGGGCTGCATCTCCTGGCGCGCGCGTGCGGCGTCGCGGCCGGGGACCCGCGCCCTCCGCTGCTGCCGAGCCCGGGATCTGAACTGCGTGAGCTGGGGCGGCTCCTCGACGTCCTCGAGTCCGAGTTCGACGACCGCTGACCCGGCGTCCTTCGGCCGGCCCCGTCCTCGGCCCTAGGAGACGGCCTGGCGCGCCCTGGCCCCGGCGTGCGTCCCCGGCAGGGCCTTCCGCGTGGTACCCGTGTACTGCGCGTGGATCACCGCCGCCATGAGCAGCGACGCCCCGAGCATGTGCAGTGCCACGAGGACGATCGGCAGGTGCAGGAAGTGCTGCGTGTAGCCGATGGCCCCCTGCACCAGCACGACGGCGGCGAGGATCCCGAGTGCCTTGCGCAGTTTCGCGTGGACCGGCGAGCGGTAGGCGACGACCAGAGCAAGGGCCACCGTGGCGACGAGCAGGTACACGGGGAGGGCGTGCAGGCGCGTCACGAGGTCCGGGTCGAGCCCGTTGCGTGCGGCGCCATGGTCCCCTGCATGAGGTCCGGAGCCGGTCACGACCACCCCCAGCACGATGGCGATCGAGGTCAGGACGGTGGCCGTGACGAGCAGCTGGCGCAGCAGGGGCGAGGCGGCCGGGGATCGCTCCGCGCGGTACTGCTCCGTCGAGAGTCGGGCGCGATTGACGAGCAGGGTCGCCAGGGCGACCAGGATCATCGAGACGAGGAAGTGCAGGCCCACGATCCAGGGGTTCAGTCCCGTCCAGACGGTGATGCCGCCGATCACGGCCTGCGCGGGGATGCCCAGGAAGAGGCCGATCGACAGGCGGAAGAGGTCCCGGCGCTCCCGCCGCATACCCAGCACGGAGACGATCATGGCGACGGCGATCAGCACGAGCACGAACGTCAGGAGCCTGTTCCCGAACTCGATGACGCCGTGGAAGCCCATCTCGGGCGTGGTGACGATGGAGTCCGGCGTGCAGCGAGGCCACTCCGGGCAGCCCAGGCCGGAGGCGGTGAGCCTCACGGCGCCGCCCGTCACGACGATGGCGATCTGCGAGACGAGTGAGGCGATCGCCAGTCGGCGGACGACCGGCGTCGTGGTCCGGGGGAGCCGTCCGTTGATGCGGGAGAGCGTGGGAAGGGTCATGGTGGTCAGCTCCATTTGAACCAGCGGATGGCCGCCAGGCCGGCGAGGGCGGCCCAGGCGAGGAGCACCAGGCACGCGATGGGGTCGAGGGTCCCGTCCACCAGGGCGGTCCGCAGCCCGTCGCCGAGGGCGGCGGACGGGAGCACGGAGACGAACGGCTCGGCGGCAGCGGGGAGGCTCGTCGCCGGGATGATCACGCCGCCGGCTGCGGCGAGCAGGATCCAGACGAGGTTGGTGACGGCCAGCGTGGCCTCCGGGCGGAGGGTGCCCGCGACGAGCAGTCCGAGGGCGGTGAAGGAAGCGGAGCCGATGAGCAGCAGGAACACCGCCGGCAGGATCCCCGCCGCCTGCGGCGACCACCCCATCAGCAGGGCGGCGCCACCGATGACCACGAGCTGGACGGCGAGGACGGTGGCGACGGCGACGGCCTTGCCGAGGATCAGGCCGGACCGCCCGAGCGGCGTCGTCGACAGGAAGCGGAGCACTCCGTACCGGCGGTCGAAGCCCGTGGCGATGCCCTGGCCCGTGAAGGCGGTGGACATGGTGCACAGGGCCAGGACGCCCGGGGCCGCGATGTCGATCCGACTGGATCCGTAGGCATCGAGCAGCGGCGTGATGACGAGGGCCGTGAGCGCCAGCAGGGGCAGGACGATCGCCAGCACCAGCTGCTCGCCGTTGCGGAGCATGGCCAGGGCCTCGTACGCGCCGTGACGAAGGACGCGGACCGGCAGGGGTGCCGCTGTCCCGCCGCTCGCGGCTGTCGCGGTCCCGGCGGGGGAGCCGGCAGGGGGTGCTGCACCGGTGGTCATCGGATGCTCCGTCCGGAGATGTCGAGGAACACGTCCTCGAGTGAGCGCGGCGCCATGGAGATTGCCGAGGGCATGACTCCGCACGCGGCCCACCACTGGGCCAGCCGCGCGACGTCGGAGGCGGTGATCGACCCGCGCACGACGTACTGTCCGGGGTCGGTCTCGCGCTGGTGCAGGTGGGGGAGGAGATCGGCCGGGAGCGTGAGGCCCGGCAGCGTCTCGAAGCGCAGCTCGCGCATCCCCTCGGTGTCCTTGTCCGCGGTCAGCGCCGCGACGGTCCCCTCGGCGACGGTGCGACCACCCTCGATGATGTAGACGTAGTCGGCGAGCTTCTGCGCGTCGTCGAGCAAATGCGTGGTGAGGATGACGGCGAGGCCGTCGGCGCGCAGTTCCTTGACGAGGTCGAACACGATGGTGCGGGACTGCGGGTCGAGACCGGCGCTCGGTTCGTCGAGGAACACGACCTCGGGGCGGCCCACGAGGGCGCACGCGAGCGCCAGCCGCTGCTTCTGCCCGCCCGAGAGCCTGCGGATGGAGACGGCACCGAACGCGTCGAGTCCGAGGCGTTCGGCGAGCGCGTCCACGGGGAGGGGCGAGTGGTACATGGAGGCGACATGCCGCAGCAGGGCCATCGGCCGGACCGACGGGGGGAGCCCGCCGTCCTGCAGCATGACGCCGACGCGGGCGCGGAGATCGGGGGTCGCACGGTAGGGGTCCTCGCCGAGGAGGCGCACCACGCCGCCGTCCGCGCGCTGCAGACCCTGCGCACACTCGAGCGTCGTCGTCTTGCCGGCGCCGTTCGCTCCGAGGAGCACCGTGATGGCCCCGTGCGAGGCACTCAGGCTGACGCCGTCGAGCACGCGCACCATCCGCCCGTCGAGCGAGCCGACCGGACCGAAATCCTTGATCAGGCCGTCGATCTCGAGGGCGGGGGCAGTTGTCGGCACCCCAGTATTCTACGTCAGGTAGTAGTGCTCCCGGAGGCCCTGATGGGTAGCCTCGCCTAAGTGGTGGGGCGGAATACATTAGGTCATGCTTATGTTGTGTATTTTGTCGCCAACGGGAGGAATGGACTGTGACCGCATCGCCCCGCGCCGCCGGTTCCGCGGCAGTCCGTCGTGTCCCCGACGCAGGACGCGCCATGGTGGACACCGTTGCCCGGCCAGTGGACCTCACGGCCCAGATCGTCTCGCCGGATCCGGACGAGCGCACGCGTGACCGCGTCCTGTCCGCCGTGCTCGAACGGGGTCCGGTCAGCGCCGCCGAACTGGGCGACTGCCTCGGCTTCACCCCCGCCGCCATGCGCCGGCACCTCGACGCACTCTCCGCCGACGGCCTGATCGAGGTCAAGCGGGTGCGCAGTTCAGCCTCCGGAGCCGGCCGTCCCGCCCGGCGCTACGTGCTGAGCCGGCGTGGGCAGACCAAGCTGGGTGATGACTACCTCGACATAGCGACGGCCGCGCTGGCGCAGCTCGGCGCGGCTGCGGGCCCGGAGGCCATCGAGGACTTCGCCCGCACCCGGTTCGCGGGCATGGAGGAGCGCTACCGCCCCATCGTGGAGGCGGCCGGACCCGATCTCGAAGCACGCGCCCACGCACTCGCGGGCGCCCTGACGACCGACGGATTCGTCGGCTCCACCAAGACGGTGGGCATGCCGCAGGAACGCGCGGGCCGGAGCACGCCTGCCGCGCGTCCCGTCATGCTGAGCGTCCAGTTGTGCCAGGGTCACTGCCCCATCCAGGGGCTCGCTTCGGCGTTCCCCGCGTTCTGCGAGCAGGAGACCGATGTGTTCGCCCGGCTCCTCGGCGTCGACGTCCGCCGCCTCTCCACCCTGGCCGGCGGCGGCCATGTCTGCACCACCCACATACCCCTGGGACGGACGACGGCGGCTTCCGCCGCACCGGCCGGCCCCGCCGCTCCCGGGACCGCCTCGCCGGCGGCCCCGGAAGCGGCGGATCCCAGCAGCCCAGCAACGTTATCCATCCATCAGCAAGGAAGGCCATGATGACGGATCAAGTAGACCGCAAGCCAGCCGCGTCCCCAGTGCCGGAGTCGGTGATCAGCGACATCCTGGAGAAGAACCCGGAGCTCGAGGGCATCGGCACCTACCAGTACGGGTGGGCCGACAAGAACGAGGCCAGCGACAACGCCCGCCGGGGACTGAGCGAGGAGGTCGTCCGCGACATCTCCGCGAAGAAGAACGAGCCCGAGTGGATGCTCGATCTCCGCCTCAAGGGCCTGAAGTACTTCGACCGCAAGCCGATGCCCGCCTGGGGCGCCGACCTCTCCGGCATCGACTTCGACAACATCAAGTACTTCGTGCGCTCCACGGAGAAGCAGGCGAACACGTGGGAGGACCTCCCCGAGGACATCCGCAACACGTACGAGAAGCTCGGCATCCCCGAGGCCGAGCGTGCGCGCCTGGTGTCCGGCGTCGCCGCCCAGTACGAGTCCGAGGTGGTCTACCACCAGCTCCGCGAGGACCTCGAGCGCCAGGGCGTCATCTTCCTGGACACGGACACCGCGCTGCGCGAGCACCCGGAGATCTTCAAGGAGTACTTCGGCACGATCATTCCCGTGGGCGACAACAAGTTCGCCTCGCTGAACACGGCCGTGTGGTCCGGCGGCTCGTTCGTGTACGTACCCAAGGGCGTCCACGTGGAGATCCCCCTGCAGGCCTACTTCCGCATCAACACGGAGAACATGGGCCAGTTCGAGCGCACGCTGATCATCGCGGACGAGGACTCGTACGTGCACTACATCGAGGGCTGCACCGCCCCGATCTACACGTCCGACTCGCTGCACTCCGCCGTCGTCGAGATCGTGGTGAAGAAGGGCGCCCGCGTCCGCTACACCACCATCCAGAACTGGTCGAACAACGTGTACAACCTCGTGACCAAGCGCGCCATCGCGCACGAGGGCGCGACCATGGAGTGGATCGACGGCAACATCGGGTCGAAGGTCACCATGAAGTACCCGGCCGTCTACCTGGTCGGCGAGCACGCCAAGGGCGAGACGCTCTCCATCGCCTTCGCCGGCGAGGGACAGCACCAGGACACCGGATCGAAGATGGTGCACATCGCACCGAACACGAAGTCCTCGATCATCTCGAAGTCGGTCGCCCGGGGTGGCGGACGCGCAGCCTACCGTGGACTCGTCCAGGTGCGGGACGGCGCGAAGCATTCCGCGAACACCGTGCGCTGCGATGCGCTGCTGGTGGACACCATCTCGCGTTCGGACACGTACCCGTACGTGGACATCCGCGAGGACGACGTCACCATGGGCCACGAGGCCACCGTGTCGCGTGTCAGCGAGGAGCAGCTGTTCTACCTGATGTCCCGCGGGCTTCCCGAGGACGAGGCCATGGCCATGATCGTGCGCGGCTTCATCGAGCCGATCGCGCGGGAACTGCCCATGGAGTACGCGCTCGAGCTGAACCGGCTGATCGAACTGCAGATGGAAGGGGCCGTAGGCTAGCGATGGCTGAGACCACCCACACCGAAATTTCACCCGACACCGCCCGCGAGGACGAGGTCACCGATCTCGGCGACCTCGACGAGAAGGCCCGCCTCGGCGCCCCCTCGGGCGCCTCGACCGCGATCGACGGGCTCACGGAGGAGGGCGAAAGCCTCTCCTCGCGCAACACCGGCTCCGCGCAGCTCGGCCTGAAGAAGCACAGCCACGGCAACGCCCCCGTGGTGCCCGAGGCATCACGCGGGGAGCGCCGCAGGTCCTTCGATCTCGCCGACTTCCCGACGCTGACCGGACTCGAGGAGGACTGGCGGTTCACCCCCCTGAAGCGGCTCCGCGGCCTGCACACCGATGACCTGACGGGTGCGGCTCCCGCAGTCGAGGTCACGGGAGCGGGGAACGTCACCGTCGAGACGGTCGACCGCGACGACGCCCGCCTGGGCACCGCGGCCACCCCCGAGGATCGCGTCTCGGCAGCCGCCTGGAACGCCTTCACCACGGCGACGGTCATCACCATCCCCAAGGAGACGGTGGCCGACGGCGAGGTCATGGTCAGCGTCACCGGGTCGGCGTCCGAGGCATCGGCGCAGCACATCCTGATCAACGCCGAGGCGTTCTCGAAGGCCGTCATCGTGCTGGACCACTCCGGTGCCGCGACGCTCGCCCAGAACGTCGAGATCATCGTCGGCGACGGAGCGGAGCTCACGGTCGTCAGCGTCCAGGAATGGGACGACGACGCGGTGCACGTGTCCTCGCAGCAGGCGAAGGTGGGCCGGGACGCCCGCTACAAGCACGTGGTCGTCAGCCTCGGCGGAGACCTGGTGCGTCTGACGCCGTCGTCGATCTTCACCGCCACGGGCGCGGAGGTCGAGATGTACGGACTGTACTTCGCCGACGCGGGCCAGCACCTCGAGCAGCGCCTCCTGGTGGACCACGCCGTCCCGAACTGCAAGTCCCGCGTCACCTACAAGGGCGCCCTGCAGGGCGCCGACGCGCACACCGTGTGGGTCGGCGACGTCCTGATCCGCAAGGCCGCCGAGGGCACGGACACCTACGAGACCAACCGCAACCTGATCCTCACGGACGGCGCGCGCTCGGACTCCGTCCCGAACCTGGAGATCGAGACCGGCCTGATCGAGGGTGCCGGCCACGCCAGTGCCACCGGACGGTTCGACGACGAGCACCTCTTCTACCTGATGGCACGCGGCATCCCCGAGAAGGCCGCACGCCGCCTCGTGGTGCGCGGCTTCCTCACCGAGGTCATCCAGCAGATCAAGGTGCCGTCCCTGGAGGAGCGTCTCTCCGAGTCCCTCGAGCGCGAGCTCGCGGCAGGAAACCTCTGATGGCGGACGCTCCCCGCGGCGAGCTCATCTGCGATGTCGACGACATCCAGGTGAAGCAGGCGCTGCGCGTGCTGATCGACGACTATCCCGTCGTGATCGTCCGCGACTCCGACGGCGAGATCCATGCGCTCGGCGACACCTGCTCGCACGCGGACATCTCGCTGTCCGAGGGCGACGTCGAAGGATGCGCCATCGAGTGCTGGGGCCACGGTTCCCAGTTCGACCTGCGCAGCGGCCAGCCGCTCCAGCTCCCGGCGTACGAGCCCGTCCCGGTGTTCGCGCTCGAGATCCATGACGGCAGCGTCTATGTCGATATCACGACAGTCACCAACGGAGCTCCCGCCCCGCAGTTCGGCTAGCGCCGCCGTCCCCGCACTTCCTGCACATTTCCTGCACAGCAGGCGAAGGAGAACAGAACACGATGTCCACACTTGAAATCAAGGACCTGCACGTCAGCATCGACACCGAGCAGGGCAACATCCCCATCCTCAAGGGCGTCACGCTGACGATCAACACCGGCGAGACCCACGCGATCATGGGCCCGAACGGTTCCGGCAAGTCCACCCTGGCGTCGACGATCGCCGGGCACCCCCGCTACAAGGTCGACAGCGGGTCGATCACGCTCGACGGCGAGGACGTCCTGTCCATGAGCGTCGACGAGCGTGCACGGGCCGGTCTCTTCCTGGCCATGCAGTACCCGGTGGAGGTCCCCGGCGTCACGATGACCAACTTCCTGCGCACGGCGAAGACCGCCCTCGACGGCGAAGCACCGAGCCTGCGGCACTGGACCAAGGACGTCAAGACGGCCATGGCACAGCTGCGCATCGACGCCGATTTCGCCCAGCGCAACGTCAACGAAGGCTTCTCCGGCGGCGAGAAGAAGCGCGTCGAGATCCTCCAGCTCGAACTCTTCCGCCCGAAGTTCGCGATCCTCGACGAAACCGACTCCGGCCTCGACGTGGACGCCCTCAAGGTCGTCTCCGAGGGAGTCAACCGTGAGCACTCGAAGGGTGAGATGGGCACGCTGCTCATCACGCACTACACGCGGATCCTGCGCTACATCAAGCCGGACTTCGTCCACGTGTTCGTGGCCGGGCGGATCGCCGAGGAGGGTGGGCCGGAACTGGCCGACCGCCTCGAGGAAGAGGGCTACGATCGGTTCACGGCCCAGGCCGGGGCCGAAGCCTAGGACCATCCCGGCACGTGCGCGTGCCACCCTGTATGAAGGTCGCGTGAAAGGAAGAGTTCGATGAGTGATGTGCAGCAGGCGCAGACCGCGCTGGATGACATCGAGGAAGCGCTGCGGGACGTGATCGACCCGGAGCTCGGGGTGAACGTCGTCGACCTCGGGCTCCTCTACGGCCTGACATATGCGGAGGACGGCGCCCTCCTGATCGACATGACCCTCACCACCGCCGCGTGCCCCCTGACCGACGTGCTCGAGGAGCAGGTGGGCCAGGCGCTGGACGGCGTGGTCGACGAGTGGCGGTTGAACTGGGTGTGGATGCCGCCATGGGGTCCCGAGAAGATCACCGAGGACGGCCGCGACCAGATGCGGGCCCTCGGCTTCAACATCTGAGCGGTCCGGCAGCAGTACGGGAGGGCGGTTCCAGTGGCGGCTGGCACCGCCCTTCCGGCGTCTCCGGCCCCGGTTCCGAGGTGACCTTCGGCCCTGGTCGTCGTGCAGTGGCCGTCCTACGGTGGGTCAGAGGCAACCTACCAGACGGGACACGCGATGGCCGCAGTAGAGGTCCGGGACCTCCGGAAGTCGTACGACGACGTCGTGGTGGTCGACGGGGTCTCGTTCGTGGTGGAACCCGGGGAGGTGTTCGCACTGCTCGGGCCGAACGGCGCCGGCAAGACGACGACGGTAGAGATCCTGGAGGGACACCGACGCGCTGACTCCGGCGCGGTGTCGGTGCTCGGGTTCGATCCGGCGATGCACGAGCGCGGGTTCCTCGAGCGGATCGGAATCGTGCTCCAGGATGCCGGCTTCGACGAGGACTTCACCGTCGCCGAGCTCCTGAACCTGCAGCGCGGACTGTACCCGCGCCGGCTGGCGGTGGATGCGCTGATCGATCAGGTGGGGCTCGCCGAGAAGCGGAACGCGCGGGTAAAGACCCTCTCGGGCGGCCAGCGTCGCCGGCTCGATCTCGCGCTCGGCCTGGTCGGAGATCCCGAGATGCTCTTCCTCGACGAACCGACCACGGGCTTCGACCCGTCCGCACGACATCACGCGTGGGAGCTGGTGGAGGGCCTGCGAGACCTGGGGAAGACCGTCCTCCTGACGACGCACTACCTCGACGAGGCGGAACATCTCGCCGATCGCGTGGCCGTCATGGTCCAGGGCCGCATCGTGGCGATGGGGACACCGGCGGACCTGACGTCCGGGCAGCGCGGCGTCGTGGTCTCCTTCCGGATACCGCGGGGAGTTCCCGTGACGAGTCTTCCGGAACTCGGCTGCCCGCCGGTCCCCGATGGTGCGGGGTGGACGCTGTCCACGGTGCACCCTGCGGCGGTGCTCCATGCCCTCTCGGGCTGGGCGCTCGGGCACGGGATCGAACTGCCTGCGCTCGAAGTCCGCCGTCCCTCGCTCGAGGACGCCTACCTTGCGCTCGTCGGCCCCGCGGGCGGAGCGGAGCGGGAGGACGCCGCAGCCCCGGGGGGCCGGGCATGATCGGCGAGGCATCTGCTGCCGGCCGGGCAGTCTCCGTCCGCATCGCCCGTGACCAGCTGGTGCACGCCCTGCGCGCGCTGTGGCGGACGCAGGTGGTGCTGATCTTCACCTTCGCGATGCCCCTGCTCTGGCTGCTCGTGGTCGGACTGCTCGCCGGCAACGACGCCGTGGGCGAGGACGGCGTGCGGGTCATGCAGTTCGCGGCACCGACCGCGATCGCGATGGGTACCTTCTACGCCACCCTGCCCCCGGTGGCGATCTCCGTGGCGGAGGCCCGGGAGCGCGGTGTGCTGAAGCGCCTGCGCGGAACGCCCCTTCCCGCCTGGTGCTATTTCTTCGGGCAGATCGGCGCCGCGCTGCTGTTCGCGCTGGGCTCGCTCGTGGTGACGGTGCTGCTCGCCGTTCTGCTGTACGAGGTCCGTCTGCGCCCGGAGACGCTCCTCGCCACGGTCGTCACCCTGGTCCTCGGGGGGATGGCGTTCTCGGCCGTCGGCCTCGCGATCGGATCGCTGAGCCCGTCCGCGTCCATCGCCGAGGCCGCTTCCATCGGGGCGGCCGTGGTGCTCTCCTTCATCTCGGGGCTCTTCTTCGTGGGTGGAGCCCTGCCGGCCTGGCTCGACGACGTTGCGTCGGTGTTCCCGCTGAAACCGTACGCCGACTCCCTGCAGGACCAGTTCAACCCCTTCCTGCCAGGAGACGGCTGGCACCCTGCGAAGCTCGCGGTCATCGCGGCCTGGCTCCTCGTCGGCACCCTGGTCAGCCTGCGTGCCTTCCGGTGGGAGGGCTCCCGCGCCGCCGGCGCCCCACGTCGGCCGTCCAGGGCGTTGTCAACCGCGGGTGCGTCCGCGGGTGCGTCGCCGGACGAACCCAGGACGACCGAGGTCCGCCGGCCCTCCGCCCTCGCGCTCCTCGAGCATCAGGCGGGGGCGGCGCTGCGTGGCACGGTGCGGCGGCCGGGTGATGTGTTCTTCTCGGTCGTCCTGCCCGTCGGTCTCTTCACGCTGCTGGTGACCGTCCAGCCGAGCGACACGACGGCCGATGGCCGACCTGCGGTACTGGTCATCGGTGCCAGCATGGTCACGTGGGGTGCGGGCGTCGCCATGTTCATGAACCTCTCGGAGAGTGTCGCCCGCGCCCGCGATTCCGGCCAGCTCAAGCGCATGCGCGGAACACCGCTGACGGCCGTGGAATACCTTGCCGGGAGGACCGTCGCGGCCTTCACGCTCACGGTGGTCATCCTTGCCGCCATCCTCCTGCTCGGAGCGGTGGCATACGGCCTTCGGATCGGCCCGGCCGGGCTGCTGCTCGGGCTGGTGGTCCTCCTGCTCGGTTCCGTCTGCCTGGCGGCGTGCGGGTTACTGCTGGCCACCCTGGTGCCGAACGCACGGGCTGTCGGCACTGTCGGCCTGGTCCTCCTCTTCCTCCTCTCCTTCTTCTCGGACGTCTTCCTGAACGACGGACCGGAATGGATGGGTAGTGTCGGGTCGCTCTTCCCGCTCAAGCACCTGCAGAACGGGCTGGTCGCGGCATGGGACGTGGCGGGGGCCGAGGTGCCGTGGCTGGACATCCTCGTGCTGGCGTCGTGGACGGCCGCCGCCGGGGTGCTCGCGGCGCGTCGGTTCCGCTGGGAGCCCGTGAGGGCGTGAGCCGCCGACCGTCCGGGTGCAGCACGCGATCGCCGGACGTGCGCCCGACGGGCGGACCGGCGGGCGGACCGGCGGGGGTCCGATCACCGCGCCCGGCACGGGGAGTAGGCTCTCGATCGTGAGCAGGTGGCCCGGACTGAGCACGGCCGACGTGCTGGACCGGAGGGCCCGGGGGCTCGTCAACACCCGGCCCGACACGACCGGGCGGTCGATCGTCCGCATCCTGCAGGCCAATGTGCTCACCCTCTTCAACGCGGTCGTCGGTGGCTGCTTCCTGGCGCTGCTGCTGCTCGGAGCGTGGCAGGACGCCCTCTTCGGGGTCTTCGTCGTCGCGAACACGCTCATCGGCGTGGTGCAGGAGTTCACGGCCAGGCGCACCCTGATGCGCCTGGCCGTGCTCAACGCCCCGCGGGCGCTCGTGCGCCGTGACGGCGTCGACACCGAATGCGCCGTCGCCGCCGTCGTCCTCGACGACCTGCTCGTCCTGCGACCCGGGGAGCAGGTGCCGGCGGACGCCGAGATCGTCGAATGCCGGGAACTGGAGGTCGACGAGTCCCTGCTCACGGGCGAAGCGGCTCCCGTGGCCGTGCCGATCGGGCGTGAGGTGCTGAGCGGATCGACCATCGCCGCCGGTGCGGGGTTGGCACGCGTCGTCCGCGTCGGAGCCGAGGCGTATGCGGCGCGCATCACCTCGGAAGCCCGGCAGTTCTCACTCGTCGACAGCGAGCTGCGGCGCTCGATCGGTCGCGTCATCCGTTGGATCTCGCTCGGCCTGCTCCCGGTCACGGCGATCGTGCTCAACGGCCAGATGCAGGCCGTCGGCGGATGGTCCGCCGCACTGTCGAGCGAGGGGTGGCGCGGGGCCACCATCGCAGCGGTCGCGAGCATCATCGCGATGGTGCCGGCCGGCCTGGTGTTCATGACATCCGTGGCGCTCGCCGTCGGCGCGGCCCGGCTGGCCCGGCGGCGGGTGCTGCTCCACGAACTCGCCGCCGTGGAGGGACTGGCACGCGTGGACGTACTGTGCGTGGACAAGACCGGAACGCTGACGGAGGGCCTGTTCGCCCTGGACCGGCTGGAGCCGGTGGACGGGGCCCCCGACGGGTGGCAGCGGGCGCTCGCCTGGTTCGGCAGCGACCCGGCGGCGAACGCGACCGCGCTGGCCGTCGGAGCCGGGGATCTCGGCGGAGCGACCGCAGCGGCCCCTCCGGATGCGACGGTGCCGTTCTCGAGCCGCCACAAATGGAGCGGCGCCCATTTCCCGGCCGGCAGCATGCGTGGCTCCTGGGTCCTCGGCGGAGCGGATGTTGTGCTGGGCGGAGCCGGCCACGGGGACGGCATGGCCGATCGGGCCGCAGCGACCGCCGCCTCGGGAGGCAGGACACTGGTTCTGGCGCACTCGCTCCTGCCGTTCCCCGCGAGCACGGACGCGAAGGAGCCGGTCCTGCCGGACGAACTGCGGCCGGTCGCGATGGTGGTCCTCCGCGAGCGTGTCCGTGCTGATGCCGCGCAGACGATCCGCTACTTCGGCGAGCAGGGCGTGCGGGTGATCGTCATCTCCGGTGATGATCCGGGTACCGTCCTCGCAGTCGCCCGAGAGGTGGGGCTCCCCGGCGAGCTGAACGGCGTCGACGCTCGGACGCTCCCCGGCGAGCGGGAAGCACTCGCCGACGTCCTCGCGACCGAGAGCGTCTTCGGCCGGGTCACCCCGGACCAGAAGAAGGACATGGTGCTCGCGCTGCAGTCGCTCGGTCACACCGTGGCGATGACCGGGGACGGCATCAACGACACCCTGGCACTCAAGCACGCCGATCTGGGCATCGCGATGGGATCCGGCGCGCCGGCAGCGAGGGCCGTAGCCAACCTCGTGCTGCTCGACGGAGCATTTTCGGCGCTTCCCGGCATCGTGGCGGAGGGCAGGCAGGTGATCGCGAATGTCGAGCGGGTCGCCAAGCTCTTCCTGTCCAAGACCGTCTACGCGGTGCTGCTCGCCCTGGTCTTCGGGGCGCTTCTCTGGCCCTTCCCGTTCCTGCCACGGCAGCTGTCCGTCGTCGACGGGCTCACGATCGGTCTCCCGGCCCTGGTGCTCGCCCTCCTCCCGAACTCCCCGCGGTACCGCCCGGGGTTCCTGCGGAGGGTGGCGCGGTTGTGCGTGCCGTCCGGCGCCGTGGTGGCCTTCGCGGTGATCGGGGCCGTCGCGTACACCCATGCAGGAGTCGGCGCGCCGATCGACGATGTCCGGACGACGGCCGTCATCACGCTCACGCTCAGCGCGATGTGGGTGCTCGTCGTCCTCGCCCGACCCTTGACCAGGGTCACGGCGGGCATCGTCCTCGGCGCCTACGGCGGTTTCGTCCTGGTCCTGTCCCTGCCGGACGCCCGGACCTTCCTCGAACTCGGGGTGCCCTCGCCGGAGCTGGTATCCGTTGCCGTCGGCGTGTCCGTCGTCGCCAGCCTGGTCCTCGAGGTCGTGCACCGCGCCATCCGGCCCTGACCCGCTCCCCGGCACCACCACGGCCGCTTCGGCGCGCCGCCTATGCGTCCGGCACGTCGTCGGGGTCGTCCTCGTCGTGGTCGCCGAGGCCCCTCGCCGCAAGCGCCTCACCCGTCCGGTGCGCGTACGCGACCGCGCCGACGACCAGCGGGGTGACGGCCACGCGGGGACTGCGTTCGAGTCCGCGCGCCCGTGCCGCTTCCCGGACGTCCACGGAGAGTCCCGCGAGGTAGGGGATGCTCCTCAGCATGATCGACAGGGCCAGGGCGAACCGTTCCGGATCGGCGCCGACCGCCCGGAAGGGACGCACGAGGCGGACGACGCCGTCGAGCAGGACCTGCGTGGGAGTGGTGAGTGTCAGGGCCCGCGCTGCGAGCAGGCACGCGGTGATCCCGCCCACCACGACGAAGGCACGCAGCCAATCCTGCGCGATGCCCTGGTAGAGCGCGAGGACAGCGAGGACCGGCGCGGCCGGCAGCAGCATCCGCAGGATCCTCGCGGGAGGTACGTGCGCACCGGCCACCAGGGCGGCGAGGGCCACCACCAGGGCGACGGCGGTCGACGGTGGGGAGCGCCAGCCGACCACGGCGACGGCACAGGCGAGGGAGGCCCCCGCCTTGAGGGCCAGGGGCGCGCGGTACAGGAAGCCCCGGCCGGGTTCATAGAGGCCGAGCGTGCTCCCGAAGCCCCTCATGGGTGCTCCGGGCCGGGCACGGCAGCCAGGTTCCGGTACCGTGCGACGGCCTCGTGCGGTTCGCCGTCGAAGACGACCCTGCCGCCGTCGATCACGAGAGTCCGATCGCTCTCGAGGGCGAACTCGAGGTTGTGGGTGGTGAAGACGACCTGCTGGGGGAGCCCTCCGATGAGCGCCCGGACGCGCGCGTCGTTGCGCAGGTCGAGCAGCGTGGTCGGTTCGTCCGCGACGAGGACCCGCGGTTCTACCGCGAGGACGACGGCGAGGGCGAGGATCTGCCGCTCGCCACCGGAGAGATCGTAGATGCTGCGGTCCGCGAGATGCTCGAGGCCGAAGCGATGCAGGAGGTCTTCGGCGCGCTGCCGGCGATCGGCTGCGGGCAGTTTCCTGGTACGGAGGGACAGTTCCACGTCCTCGCGCCCGGTGGGCATCACGAGCTGCGACAGGGGATCCGTGAAGACGAAACCGACGGTACGGCGCACGGCACTGCCCGCGGTCCTGGTATCCCTGCCGAACACCGCGACCGACCCCCTGGACGGGACGAGGAGCCCGTTGACGAGTCGCAGGAGGGTGGACTTGCCGGATCCGTTGGGCCCGATCACGGAGACCCGCTGCTCGGACAGGGTCAGCGTCAGTGGATGGAGGAGGGTCCGCTCGCCGTCGTCCGTGCGGACCTCCGCATTCCGGAACTCGATCACGCAGTGGGCCGCTGCCCGGCAAGGAGCCGCGGGAAGGCACGGTGGACCGATACCGCGATCACCGCTGCGAGGACGTTCTTGAGCACGTCACCGGGGAGGTAGGCGGCGTCGACGACGATCGCGTCCTGAAGGGGCAGCCCCGCATTGACCATGAGGCCCGCCACGCCCAGCGGATGGATGGTGAGCAGGCTCGCAGCGAGGCAGGCGAGGAAGAGGAGTCCGCTCCGGAACCGCGTCGCCCTGCGGACGACGACCACGGCCAGCAACCCGGCGACGAGGGCCGCGAGGGGGAAGGCCAGGAGGTATCCGGCCGATGGCCCGGCCAGGACCGCGAAGCCTCCGCTGAAACCGCTGAAGACCGGCAGGCCGATCAGTCCGGCGGCGAGGTACAGGAGGACGGCGGCCGCTCCGCGCGCAGGGCCGAGCACGATGCCGGCGAGCATCACCCCGAGGGTCTGGAGCGTGATGGGCACCCCGAGCGGGCCGACCGGGATACCGGGTAAGATTGCAAGGGCGGCAATGAGGGCGGCGAAGACCGCGACCAGCGAGAGATCGGTGGTATCCCACCGATCTCTGGACGACGGCCGGCTGCTGCCGGTCGATCCGGCAAGGGTTTCCTCGGCTGGCTGCATGGCACACGCTCCTTCAGCAGCGGGCCGGAGTCGCACCGGCCGATCCGGTGATTTGTCGGCTTCCTCCAGCTGTTACTGCTTCTGTACCGAGACTAGCGCCGGTCAACCGGGGATCCCTTGTGGGATTCCTACAACAAAACGCCGTCTCTGGCACCATCGAAAGGCCTCACCGTGATCAATGTATCGAACCTCGAGCTCCGGGCCGGCGCCCGCCTGCTCATGGACGAGGTGTCCTTCCGCGTGGACAAGGGCGACAAGATCGGACTCGTGGGACGCAACGGCGCCGGCAAGACGACGCTCACCAAGGTGCTGGCGGGGGAGTCGCTGCCGGCAGGCGGAAACGTGACCCGCTCGGGCGAGATCGGCTACCTGCCGCAGGACCCGCGCACCCCGAACATGGAGCAGCTCGCCCGCGACCGCATCCTCTCGGCACGCAACCTCGACGCCGTCGTCGGGGAGTTGCGCCAGGCGCAGGAGGACATGGCGAGCGAGAAGACCTCCGTCCGGAACAAGGCGATGGCCCGCTACGACCGCATCGAGGCCGCCTTCCTGGCCGGTGGCGGCTACGCCGCCGAGGCCGAGGCGGCGTCCATCTCCTCGAACCTCGCGCTGCCCGAGCGCATCCTCAACCAGCCCCTCAAGACCCTCTCCGGCGGCCAGCGCCGGCGCGTGGAGCTCGCCCGGATCCTCTTCTCGGGCGCGGAGACCATGCTCCTCGACGAGCCGACCAACCACCTCGACGCCGATTCCATCACCTGGCTGCGGGACTTCCTGAAGAACCACCAGGGCGGGCTGATCGTGATCAGCCACGACGTGGAGCTGCTCGAGGCCACGGTGAACAAGGTGTTCCAGCTGGATGCGAACCGAGCGACGATCGACATCTACAACATGGGCTGGAAGCGCTACCAGCAGCAACGCGAGACGGACGAGCGGGCGCGCAAGCGTGAACGCGCGAATGCCGAGAAGAAGGCGCAGGTCCTCATGGACCAGGCCAACAAGATGCGCGCGAAGGCCTCGAAGGCCGTCGCGGCGCAGAACATGGCCAAGCGCGCCGAACGCCTGCTCGGCGGGCTCGACGCCGTCCGTGCCTCGGACCGTGTGGCCGCCCTGCGTTTCCCGGAGCCGTCCCCCTGTGGCAAGACGCCCATGACGGCGGAGGGGCTCAGCAAGTCCTACGGCTCGCTCGAGATCTTCACCGACGTCGACCTCGCGATCGATCGCGGTTCCAAGGTGGTGATCCTCGGACTCAACGGTGCAGGGAAGACGACGCTGCTACGAATGCTGGCGGGCGTGGACACGCCCGATACGGGGAAGGTCATCGCGGGGCACGGCCTCAAGGTCGGGTACTACGCCCAGGAGCACGAGACCCTGGACACACAGCGCACGGTCCTCGAGAACATGAAGTCCTCGGCACCGGACATGCAGGACGCGGAGGTCCGCGGCATCCTCGGTTCGTTCCTCTTCTCGGGCGATGACGTCAACAAGCCGGCCGGGGTGCTCTCCGGTGGGGAGAAGACGCGGTTGGCCCTCGCCACGATCGTCGCGTCCTCCGCCAACGTGCTGCTGCTGGACGAGCCCACGAACAACCTTGATCCGGCCAGCCGCGCCGAGATCCTTGGAGCGCTCAAGAACTACAGCGGCGCCGTGGTCATGGTCAGCCACGACGAGGGCGCCGTCGACGCGCTGGACCCGGAGCGGGTGGTCCTCCTGCCTGACGGCGTGGAGGACCTGTGGAACCAGGATTACCTGGAGCTCGTCACCCTGGCCTAGGTCCGGTATCCCGGCCGCCTGACTCCGTCGTCACGCCGATTCGATCTATTCGAGCGCGTGCAGGGGGCGCCTCCGCCCGTGCACGGCGGCCTCGAGGGACACCGCCTGATCTGCCGACCTCTGTTCACCGAACCGCCGCCCGGCTCCTCGACAGCAAGCACTGAAGTGATGTGAGGTGCCGTGCTGTACTGACCGGAGAAGTTGATCGAGCGGCTCACCCGCCCCGACCGTGCACCGGTCCGGCGTTCGCCGGCGGTTCTCCGACCTCCTGGATCGTGTGGCCGCTGCAGGCAGTCCCGGTGACCGTGGCCCGCTCGATGCGCGACACGGTGAACCATCGCATCGCGTTGCGCAGTCGGCACCACCCGACCAGGTACCACTGGCCGTTCGTGGAGGCGAACAGCACGGGTTCGACGTCGCGGGTGGTCGTGGTCCCGCCCCTCGAGGTGTAGCGAAGACGAACCACCCGCTGCTCGGTCATCGCCTCCTCCAGCGAGGACCTGATCCTGCGCGAAGAGGTGGGGGGCGCATCGACCCAGACGCGGCCGGCCAGCTCATCGGCTCCCGCCCGGGCCCGGGGATCGAGGACGTCCAGGATCTTATGGATCCCGGCCGCTGCCAGATCGGCGTAGGGAGCATCAGGCGCGGCGGACACGGCCGCCATGAGCGCCACGGCCTGTGCCGGAGACAGGCTGACAGGCGGCAGGGACGCACCGTCGGCCAATCCGTAGCCACCGCCCGGACCGGGGCGCGACCATACGGGGGCGCCGCTGATCTCGAGCGCGGCGAGGTCCCTCTTGACCGTGCGCACCGACACGCCGAACTCTCGTGCCAGCCGTTCGGCAGAGCACCCCCGGGTTCCGTGACGGCGCAGCATCTCGGACAGGGCATGGAGGCGCTCCGCCCGCTTCACCGCCCCGCCCCCAGTAAATTCATGACACAGATAGTGACATACACCTGACCGCAGCGCCTGTCAGGGTGATGGCATGACACCTACGACGAGCAGTCCGACCATCCTTCTCATCGCCGGTCACTGGCTGGGCGCCTGGGCGTGGGATGAAGTCCTCGAACACCTGAGAACCGACCACTCCCGTGCCATCGCGATGACGCTGCCCGGCCTCGATGCGGACGATCCCGGGCGGGCGACGAAGACGCTCGACGATCAGGCCGCAGCGATTGAAGCCGTCCTCACCCGGGTTGGTGTCTCCGAGGATCAGCCGGCAACCCTCGTCGCCCACAGTGGAGCGAACGCCCCCGTCAGCCTCGTCCTCGACCGGCATCCCGAGCTCGTTCATCGGGTGGTGTGGGTCGACTCCGGCCCTGTGGCGACAGGAAGCGTCTTCGCCCCGGACCTTCCGAAGGGGCTGGAGGATCTTCCGCTGCCGTCCTTCGACGTCCTCGCACGGCAGGCGAGCCTCGACGGCCTGAGCGCAGAGGTCCTCGAGCGCTTCCGGGCACGGGCCGTCCCTGAGCCCGGCCCCGTGCTTCGCGGGCCCGTCGAGCTCACGAACGATGCCCGCCGCACGGTGCGGACCACCCTCGTGTGCTGCTCGATCCCGAGCGCGCAGGTGCTGGAGCTGGCCCGCGCAGGCCACGCCATGTTCGCCGAAGTCGCGCAGCTCGAGCACCTCGACGTCATCGACCTCCCGACGGGCCATTGGCCCATGTGGAGCCGTCCCCGCGACCTCGCCGAGGCCATCCACTCGGCGGGGTAGGCCGGGCGGGGCCCGACCGGTCCTCGCGCCCACATCACGAGCCGGACAGGACGATCGATCGATCGACGGGTCCGGTCAGGACACCTAGCGGATGCCCTGCGCATCGAGGATGGCGTCCTCTTCTTCTTCCGAGGACGGACGACGGCGCTGCCGGGCCGGGCGCTCGGGAGCGGTCCCGGCCTGTTCTGCATCACTCCTGCGCTGCTGGCGCGCGGCGTAGCCCAGCCCGACGAACGCCAGTACGCCGAATGCGAACCACTGCATGGAGTAGGAGAGGTGCGGCCCTTCATCGACGGAGGGCTTGGGCGCGGCCACCGGCGTCTGTGCCGCCGCCGGCCGCTCGAGTGCCAGGAGTCCGTAAGCGGCATCCTGCAACGGGTAGTCCAACCGCTCCGCGAGTGACGGTAGGTCGATCGACGCGACCTGGCCCTCCGGGGCGCCGCGGTTGACCGCGGGCTCGCCCGGCTTCATCCGGGCGGTGACCTCGACCCGGCCGGAGGGCGGTGCGGGGATCTCGTCCGGCCGTCCCGCTTCGACATTGCCGATGGGCAACCAGCCGCGGTCGATCACGACCGCTGTGCCGTCGTCGAGCCTGAGCGGCGTGAGTACCTCGTAGCCGGGCTGGCCGTTCATCGGCCGGTTCCGCACGACGACCTGCTGAGCGACGTCGTACGTCCCGGTGAAGGTGACGGGCGTCCACTCGCGGGCCGGGTCGTACCTGTCGAAGCCGTTCACGCCCGGCACGTAGCGCTCGGGCGCGGCATCGTAGTTCGCCTCGATGCGGTGGATGTTCTCCACGACCGCCTCACGGCGGTCCAGTTGCCAGCGACCGAGGCCGACGCAGCCGGCGGCCAGGACCAGGACCATGGCGAGCCAGCCGAGCCAACGCGCGGAGAAGAGGAAGCGGTACACCTAGCGGGTCTCCATCGGTCGGTCGGCGTTCAGGGGGAGCGTCTCCTTCCAGAGTCCGCGGTTCCGCAGGTACTCCTCGAACCACCCGACATGGGCGGGGCACGATGCCCAGGCCTTCCTGCGCTCCGCGGTATGGATGCGGGGGTTGTTCCACAGCACCTGCCACTCGGCATCGTTCCGGCAGCCCTTGCGCGAACACACAGGACTCCCGTGCCGCCCGCCCTGCGGTGTCGCGAACAGGCCGAGACCCGCGGGCGGCAGGCCGCCCGCGGGTCCCGGAACCGGTGGGACGTCAGGCATCGGCATTCGTGGGCCGGACCGGTGCGGCTGCATGCGAGCCGTACTGCGCCGGCCCGGTGTCGTCCAGGATCTCTCCGCTGAGGACGTCGTCGCCGTCCTCTGGATCGGAGGCCACCACCCGTGCTTCGATCTCACGGACCGGGGCGCGGTCGATCAGCGCATCGCTGTGTCGGATATTGCTGGTGTCGCTGCCGCCGTTGGCGACGATCACGGCGAAGTACGGCAGGAATACCGCTCCGGCGATCATCACCCACTGCAGCCATACGTAGGGCACGACGAAGACCAGGACGAAACAGACGAGACGGATACTCATCGAGACGGTGTACCGGATCATTCGTGTGCGCATTTCCTCGCTGTGTGATTCACGAGCGTCGGAGATGCTGTGGACGTCTGTGTTGTGCTTCGTTTGTTTACTCATCACACTCCAAGAAGACTCCCTCCATTGTCTCACTCCGGGTCCCGTTCCCGAAGTCGAGGGATGCGCCGCTAGGATCGTCGGGATAGTTTGACGGGTAGCCGCGGACAGGGTCCGAGGGGCGGTTGCGCCCCGCCGGATCGTCCGCCGGATCGCCGGGCTCGAACTGGACATCGAACAACGTGGACCCCTTCCGGCCCGCAGATAGAGGAGTTTCCCCTTGGCATCTGGTGCAGACAGCAAGACGACGGCGTCCGGCCGCAGCGTCCTCATTACGGGAGGCAACCGGGGTATCGGCCTTGCCATCGCCAAGGTATTCGTAGCCAACGGCGACAAGGTTGCCATCACGTACCGAAGTGGTGACGTCCCCGACGGGATGCTCGGCGTCAAGGCCGATGTCACGAGCGAGGAGCAGATCGACGCGGCGTTCTCGCAGGTCGAGGCGGAGCACGGGCCCGTGGAGGTCCTCGTCGCGAACGCGGGCATCACGCGGGACACGCTGCTCATGCGCATGACGGAGAGCGACTTCACCGACGTCATCGACACCAACCTCACGGGCGCGTTCCGCGTGGTCAAGCGGGCGTCCCGCGGGATGATCAGGATGAAGCGCGGCCGCGTCATCCTGATCTCGAGCGTCACGGGGCTGTACGGAGCACCAGGGCAGATCAACTACTCCGCGTCGAAGGCAGGGCTCGTGGGCATCGCCCGATCGCTGACGCGCGAGCTCGGCTCGCGTGGCATCACGGCCAACGTCGTGGCCCCCGGATTCATCGACACCGACATGACCGCGGAACTGCCGGAGGATACCCGCAAGAGCTACCTCGCCACCATCCCCGCCGGCCGCTTCGCCTCCCCGGAGGAGGTCGCCGGTGTCGTCTCATGGCTGGCCGGTGCCGACGCCGGGTACATCTCCGGTGCGGTCATCCCCGTGGACGGCGGCCTCGGGATGGGGCACTGAGGTCCAGCCAGCAGCAACCGCCAGCACCCAGCACACAGCACCGTCCAGTTCTGAGCAGAAGGAGCACCATGGCCACCCTCGAGGGAACCACAGCAATCGTCACCGGCTCGTCCCGCGGCATCGGCGCGGACGTCGCGCAGCAGCTCGCCGCGCAGGGCGCGGCCGTCGTCGTCAACTACCGGCAGAAGGCCCCGCGCGCCAACAAGGTCGTCTCGGGCATCGAAGCGGCGGGTGGCCGGGCCGTCGCCGTCGGTGCCGACCTGACCACACCCGAGGGCCCTGCGGCACTGGTCGACGCCGCCGTGTCCACGTTCGGCGGGCTCGACCTGCTGGTGCTCAACGCCTCGGGGGGCATGGAGACCGGCATGGGGGAGGACTACGCACTCAAGCTCAACCGTGATGCGCAGGTCGCCATGCTCACCGCTGCCGTCGAGGTCATGCCGGCGGGCTCGCGCGTCGTGTTCATCACGAGCCACCAGGCGCACTTCATCGAGAAGGTGGAGACCATGGACGCCTACGAGCCCGTCGCACGCAGCAAGCGGGCCGGCGAGGACGCCCTGCGCGCCCTCATCCCGCAGCTCGACGAGAAGGGGATCTCACTCGTCGTCGTCTCCGGCGACATGATCGAGGGAACCGTCACGGCGACCCTGCTCGACCGCGCGACCCCCGGCGCCATCGAGGCGCGCCGCCAGGAGGCGGGCCGCCTCTACTCGGTGGCCGAATTCGCCACCGAGATCGTCCGCATGGCGACGGCGGACGTCCCTACGGGCCACACGGAGTACGTGGGCGGCGCAGAGGACTTCCTCGCCAAGAGCTGATCCGCAGTGATCGCGGGCGGCCGCCGCCCGCGATGCGTGAAGGACCGACGCGTGAAGGACCAGGGGCCTGCCGCGAGAATCACGGCGGGCCCCACCTGCAGGGGATGCGACGGCCTGCTACAGGCCGGCGAGGTGGCGGACGACGTCGAGGTCCGGAAGATCCAGCGCCGCATGCGCCACCGCGCGGACGGCGGGCTTCGCGTTGAAGGCGACGCCGAGGCCCGCCGCGGCCAGCATGTCGAGATCGTTCGCGCCGTCCCCCACGGCGAGGGTCGCAGCCAGAGGGACGCCCGCCCGCGAGGCCTCGGCCCGCAGCACGCGTTCCTTCTCCCGGCGGTCGACGACGGGCCCGGCCACGCGCCCGGTCAACGTCCCGTCGACGATCTCGAGGTCGTTCGCGCGGGCGAAGGAGAGCCCGAGGCGCTCCGCGAGCGGCGCGAGGACCTGGGAGAAGCCGCCCGAGACGACGCCTGCCCGGTGACCGGCGGACAGGTAGGCCGCGACAAGCTGCTCCGCGCCATCGCTCAGTTCGATCCGGCCGACGACCTCGTCGATCACGGTGGCAGGCAGCCCCTCCAGCGCGCGCACCCGGTGGTGCAGGGACTGGGCGAAGTCCAGTTCGCCCCGCATGGCGGCCTCCGTGACGGCCGCCACCTCGGCTTCCCGGCCGGCGTGGGCCGCGAGCAGTTCGATGACCTCCTGCTTGATCAGGGTCGAGTCGACGTCCATGATCAGCAGCTTCGGTCCCGGCGCGTACACGGACTGCCCGACGAGGGCCGCCCCGATGCCCGACACCGCCGTCCACCCGGACAGCCCGGCCCGCACGGGTGCGGAACCGGCGGGGAGGGTGACATCGAACGTCAGGACCTCGTAGGTCGACGTCCCGGTGGCCCGTACGTCCTCGACGTCGGCGCCGAGGGTCCGCAGGGTGTCCGCCAGGTCGTCGCGGTGACCGTCGTCGAAACGCCGCCCGTAGGCGACCACCCTGGCCTTGTCCGCCATATGCCTGCTCCTGTCCGCGCCACTGTGGGCGTCTCCGTGTGTCCGTGCCATCGCGCGTCGGCGCGATCGGCGCGCAGCCGCCGGTCCCTGCCGCATGGTGTCTCCGGCGCCGGCCGTGAGAGGCGACACCCCGCCGGGACGGCCGGGCGCGGGAGGACGCCCGGTTTCGCCACGGAGCCGCTCCTTAGCCTAGTGTCTAGAAGCATGAGTGACGTTCTGGAACTGGCGGGAGTGAGCCTCGTCAGGGGCGGCAAGACCCTCCTGGCCGACATCGACTGGCAGGTCAGCGAGGGCGAGCGCTGGGTGGTGATGGGCCCCAACGGAGCGGGCAAGACCACGCTGCTGCAGCTCGCGGGGGCGCGCCTGCACCCGACGCGCGGCGTGGTCGGCATCCTCGACGAGGTCATGGGCGCCGTCGACGTCTTCGAATTGCGTCCGCGGATCGGCCTGGCGTCGGCGTCCCTCGCGTCGCAGGTCCCGGATCACGAGACCGTCCTGAACGTCGTCGTCACGGCGTCCTACGGTGTCACCGGGCGGTGGCGCGAACAGTACGAGCGCCTCGACGAGCGCCGGGCATTCCGCCTGCTCGATGCCTGGGGCATGTCCCGCTTCATGAACCGCACCTTCGGCTCCCTCAGCGAGGGCGAGCGCAAGCGCGTCCAGATCGCACGCGCACTCATGGCGGACCCGGAACTGCTGCTCCTCGACGAGCCCGCGGCCGGCCTCGACCTCGCCGGCCGCGAGGACCTTGTGAAGCGACTCTCGGAACTGGCCCGGGACGAGGATGCCCCGGCGATGGTGCTGGTGACCCACCACCTCGAGGAGGTTCCTCCGGGGTTCACGCATGCGCTGCTCCTGCGCGACGGCGCGGTGGTGTCCGCCGGGCCGATCGGCGGCGTGCTGACCGAGGAGAACCTGAGTGCGGCGTTCGACCTCGACCTCAGGGTGAGCGAGGACAGCGGCCGCTACAGCGCGGTCGCCAGGGCGTGAGCCTGCGGGGCGCCGACCGCCCTGCGGGTCCGACGGGACCCTGATGCCCCTCATCGACGTCGACAGCGTCGACGATCCCCGGCTCGCGGACTACCGGAACCTGACCGACGTGCAGTTGCGGCTCGCGAAGGAGCCCGTCGAGGGCCTCTACATCGCCGAGAGCTCGAAGGTCCTGCGCCGCGCCCTCGACGCGGGCCACGTCCCGCGCTCCTTCCTGCTGGCCCCCAAATGGGTCCCGGACCTGGCGGACGTCCTCGCCAGCTTCCCGTCGGTGCCGGCCTTCGTGGCTCCCGGGACCACGCTCGAGGCGATCACGGGCTTCCATCTCCACCGCGGCGCCCTGGCGGCTATGCACCGGCCCGAGCCGCTTCCGCTCGCGGAGGTCCTGGCCTCCGCACACCGGGTCGCGGTGATCGAGGACATGGTGGACCACACCAACCTCGGCGCCGTGTTCCGTTCCGCGGCCGCACTCGGCATCGACGCCGTCCTCGTGAGCCCGCGCAGCGCCGATCCGCTGTACCGGCGGGCCGTGCGCGTGAGCATGGGCAGCGTCTTCCAGGTGCCCTGGGTGAGGCTCGACTCCTGGCCGGGCGGCCTCGCCACCATTCGGAGCGCCGGCTTCACGGTCGCAGCCCTGGCCCTGGTGCCCGGCGCCGTGGCCCTCGGCGCCTTCGCTGCGCGGGAGCACGAGCGCCTGGCACTCCTCCTGGGCACGGAGGGGGACGGCCTGAGCGCTGGTGCGCTCGCCGAGGCCGACGTCGCGCTGACCATCCCCATGCACGGCGGCGTCGACTCGCTCAACGTCGCCGCCGCTGCGGCCGTCGCCTTCTGGGAGTGCCGGTACGACGACGCCCGGCCGGTGCTTTAGCGTCGGGGCGCCTCCTGCGTTAGTATTACAAGCTGGCGCCATCGCCAACTCAATTTTCCCCTGCCTGGCAAAATCCAGGCAACCAGAGAAGGTAGTCCCCGTGAAGTCTGATATCCACCCCAAGTACCAGTCGGTCGTGTTCCGCGATCTGGCCTCCGACAAGGCGTTCCTGACCAAGTCGACGGTCGGCTCGGCCAAGACCATCGAGTGGGAAGACGGCAACACCTACCCCCTCATCGAGGTCGAGATCTCCTCGGAGTCCCACCCGTTCTACACGGGCAAGCAGCGCATCATGGACTCCGCCGGGCGCGTCGAGCGCTTCAACGCCCGCTTCAAGGGCTTCGGCGCCAAGAAGTAGTCCCGCTCCGCACGAGCATCGGACCGACGGCCCCGTGCCTTCCGTCCCCGAAGAGAAGCCACGCCGGATCGGCGTGGCTTCTCTTTCTGTTAACGGCACCCGTCCAGCATCATCACCGGCCCCCTCCGGGGCCACCACCGAGGAGGGCCCCATCATGGCGCACGCACCGCACACCGGCCGCCTGCACGGCGAGTTCAAGACGCCGGGCGGCAAGCTCACGGCCGTGGATCTCGAGGTCCGGAACGGGCACCTCGCCGACGTCTCGGTGAACGGCGACTTCTTCCTCGAACCGGACGAGGCCCTCCTCGACATCAATGCCGCGCTCGAGGGCCTTCCCGCGGACACCACGCCCGGGGAACTGGCCGCCGCCGTGACGGCACGCCTGGATCCTTCGGCGGTCCTCTTCGGGTTCTCACCCGAGGCCATCGCCACCGCTGTCCGCAGGGCCCTGGGCAGGGCCACGGGCTTTGCGGACCACCAGTGGGAGATCATCCCGCCGACCCCGCTGTCCACGGCCATGCACGTCGCCATGGACGAGGTCCTGACACACGACGTCGGCACGGGCGCCCGCAACCCGACGCTCCGGTTCTGGGAATGGCAGTCGCCGTCCGTGGTGATCGGCAGCTTCCAGTCCATGCGCAACGAGGTGGACCCCGAGGGCGCCGACCGGCACGGGGTGACGGTGGTGCGCCGGATCAGCGGTGGCGGTGCCATGTTCATGGAGCACGGCAACGCCATCACCTACTCCATCTACGTCCCGCAGTCGCTGGTGGACGGGTTGAGCTTCGCCGAGTCCTACCCGTTCCTCGACGCGTGGGTCATGGACGCCCTGCAGAAGCTGGGCATCGAGGCCTGGTACCAGCCCCTGAACGACATCGCCACTGATCTCGGCAAGATCGGCGGCGCGGCGCAGAAGCGGCTCGCCAACGGGGGCATGCTGCACCACGTCACCATGAGCTACGACATCGACGCCGACAAGATGCTCGAGGTGCTGCGCATCGGCAAGGAGAAGATGTCGGACAAGGGCACGAGGAGCGCGAAGAAGCGCGTGGACCCGCTGCGCCGGCAGACCGGCCGGACGCGCGAGGAGATCATCGATGTGATGATGTCCACCTTCCGCCAGCGCTACGGCGCCGTCGACGCCACCCTGTCCGACGACGAGCTACGGCGCGCCGGGGAGCTCGTGCACAGCAAGTTCGGCACCGACGAGTGGCTCTACCGCGTGCCCTGAGCCTGCGCCCTCAGGGAGCGCAGCAGATGGTCCCGCTCCTCGACGACGATACGGCGGAGCGCGGCGGGGGCGTCGGTGTTCGCCTCCAGCCACGCATCGGTCCTCGCGATCACCGGATGGCGTTCGGGAGCGCCGTCGAGGTCCTGGTGGCCCGGGAACAGTCCGCGGACGATCCTGCTGGCCATCTCGATGCCACGGGATTCCCAGACCCCGCGCAGCGCCTCGAAGTACGGCTCCTCGTACCGGCCGAGCAGGTCGTGCGGACCGAGCTGGAAGCCCTCGATCGCCGCGCTGAGCAGTTCGTTGGACAGCCGCTCGCCGTGCACCGCCTCCTCCCACGTCGCCTTCTTGATGGCGGCGTCGGGAATGGCGGCGGAGGCCAGGGTGAAGCCCACCCTTCCTGACGCCGTCGCGTCCGCGGCCCGTTCGGCTTCCAGCTCGCCGGGGAGTACGCGCTGCTGGGCGGCCAGCGCCTGGAGGAAGAGCCAGCGCAGTTCGGCATCGAGGGGAAGCCCGGGGATCTTCTCCTCGCCGTCGAGCACAGCCCGGACCGCGTCCGCCGTGCGGGCCGAGGTCCGCGCGGCGGAGGCCAGCGCGCGGGCCCAGGCGAGCTGCAGGTCCGAACCCGCTGCCGCCGAGCACAGCCCGTCCCAGAGGAAGGCACCGACGCGGTCGCGCATCGCAGGACGCTGCTGCGCCGGGGCGAGACTCTCGATGGCGGTCCGTGCAGTGGCCAGCAGGACCTGCAGCACGCCCACCCCGCTCTCGGCGGGAGCGGCGAGCAGCACGGCGTCGAGGTAGGAGCCCACCGGCAGGCGCGCATCCCGCGTGCTGGACCAGAGGGCGGTCAGGGACGTCGCCCGGGCCAGCGGGTCCTGGAGTCGGTGCACTGACGTCAGCAGTGTCGCCAGCGACCGTTCGTCGAAGGAGAGCTTCGCGTAGGTGAGGTCGTCGTCGTTCACCAGGAGCAGATCGGGCTGGGTCGCACCCACGAGCGCAGGCACAGGCGTGTGTCGGCCCTCCACCGTGATGGCCTCTGCCCGTGTACGGACGAGCCGGCCCTCCGCATCGAACGAGTACAGGCCGAGCCGGATGCGGTGGGGCCTCGGTTCCTCGCGCTTCGTCACCGGATCCTGGGCGTCCTGCACGATGGTGACGTGGGTGAACACGCCGTCCTCCACGGCGACGTCCGCCTGCAGGGCCGGGACGCCGGAGGTCTGCAGCCACGAGCGCGACCACGCGGCGAGGTCACGACCGGTCGAGGCGGCGAGCACGTCGAGGAGGTCCGCGAGGGTCGTGTTCCCGTACTCGTGCTTCCGGAAGTACTGCCGGGCGGCATCGGTGAAGGCTTCGCGGCCCACGAAGGCCACGAGCTGCTTCAGGACGGAGGCGCCCTTGGCGTAGGTGATTCCGTCGAAGTTCTGCTTCGCGGCCTCGAGGTCGGGGATGTCCGCAACGATCGGGTGCGTCGTCGGGAGCTGGTCCTGCACGTAGGCCCAGGACTTCCGGCGGTTGGCGAAGCTGACCCAGGACGTGCTCCACCGGGTGGCCTCCGCCACCGCGAGCGCGCCCATGTAGTCGGCGAAGGACTCCTTGAGCCACAGGTCGTCCCACCACCGCATCGTCACGAGGTCGCCGAACCACATGTGCGCCATCTCGTGCATGATCGTGTTAGCCCTCGCCTCGCGCTGCGCCTCCGTGGCGGCGGACTGGAACACGTAGTTCTCGGTGAAGGTCACGAGCCCTGGGTTCTCCATGGCACCGAGGTTGTACTCGGGCACGAACGCCTGGTCGTACTTGCCGAAGGGGTACGGGTAGTCGAACAGGTCGTGGAAGAAGTCGAGGCCGCGCCGTGTGGTGTCGAAGATCTCCTGTGCGTCGAAGGATGGCGCGAGGGAGCGGCGGCAGAACAGGGCGAGCGGTACCTCGAGGCCTTCCGCCACTGTCCCTGCCGCGCCGGCCCAGGCGTCCGTCTCCCGGTGGTAGGGGCCGGCCAGCACGCTGGTGATGTAGGTGGAGATGCGGCGCGTGGGCTCGAACGTCCAGCGCGCGGTGGCGGCACCGGTCTCCTGGAAGGGCTCCACCTGCTTCTCGGCCCCGTTGGAGGCCACGATCCAGTCCGCCGGCGCGATGACGCTGAAGGAGAAGGATGCCTTCAGGTCCGGCTGCTCGAAGTTCGCGAAGACGCGGCGGGCGTCCGCCGGTTCGTATTGCGTATAGAGGTAGGTCTCGCCGTCCGCGGGATCCACGAACCGGTGGAGTCCCTCGCCGCTCGTGCTGAACAGGGACCGCCCGTCCACCCTCACGGTGTTGTGCTCGGCGAGGTCATCGAGCAGGATCCGCGCGCCGTCGCTGGCGACTGCGTGATCCAGGATCCTCCCGTTCAGCTCCAGTCCCGTGACCTCGCCGATGAAGTCGAGGAACGTCGAGCTCCCCGGCTGCCGGCACGAGAAGACCACGGTGGTGGTGCTCCGGTACGTCGGCTCGGAGGCATCCCTGGCGTTCGAGAGGTCCAGTTCGACCGCATAGCTCTCGGTTTCCAGCAGGGCCGACCGGGCGGCGGCCTCGTCGCGGCGCAGGTTCTCGTTCTCCATCCGGTCATTCAATCACGCACCCAGCCGGCTTCGTTTCGGGCACGTTAACGATGTGTGCACCGGCGTGTGCGGCTGTGTACCGAGGCGTGGTCCATGGCACTGTTGTCCCATGTCCGAGCTCTTCGCTGACTATGCAGCCGCCGCCCGCAAGACGCCCGCCTTCGACGAGATGTTCGACGTCGGGCACGTGCCGCGCGCCGAGTACGGGCAGGTCGCGGCCGCCCTGGACGAGCTCGACCTGGCCGCGGTGACCGCCCGGGCCGACTCGATGGCGCGCACCTTCCTCGACCGCGGCGTCACCTTCGACTTCGCGGGGGAGGAGCGGCCGTTCCCGCTCGACATCGTGCCCCGCGTCATCGCCGGCAGCGACTGGGAGGTCCTCGAGCGCGGCGTCGCGCAGCGCGTGAAGGCGCTCGAGGCGTTCCTCAGCGACGTCTACGACAGGATGGCCGTCGTGTCCGACGGCGTCATCCCGCGTCGCCTGATCACCTCCAGCGCCCATTTCCACCGCGAGGTGGCCGGGTTCGCCCCTGCGGGCGGCGTGCGGGTCCACATCTCCGGGATCGACGTCGTCCGCGACCAGCAGGGCACCTTCCGGGTCCTCGAGGACAACGTCCGGGTTCCGAGTGGCGTCAGCTACGTCCTGGAGAACCGCCGCGCCATGGCCAAGGGACTTCCCGAGGCGTTCGGCCAGCAGCACATCCGGCCGGTGGAGGAGTACCCCCGCCGGCTGCTCGCCGCGCTCCGCAAGACCGCGCCGCCCGGCGTCGAGGACCCCACCGTCGTCGTCCTGACCCCGGGCGTGTTCAACTCCGCGTACTTCGAGCACACGCTGCTCGCCGGCCTCATGGGCGTGGAGCTCGTCGAGGGGCGCGACCTGATCGTCCGCGGGAACCGCGTCTACATGCGGACGACGGCGGGCGAGCAGCGCGTCGACGTCATCTACAAACGCATCGACGACGAGTTCCTCGACCCCCTGCAGTTCCGGGCCGACTCCGTGCTCGGGTGCCCGGGTATCGTCAACGCGGCGCGTGCCGGCATGGTGACGATCGCCAATGCGATCGGCAACGGCGTCGCCGACGACAAACTCGTCTACACCTACGTCCCGGACCTGATCCGGTACTACCTGAGCGAGGAACCGATCATCGCCAACGTCGACACCTACCGGCTCGAGGACGCGGACGCCCGTGAGCAGGTGCTCGACCGTCTCGACGAACTGGTCGTGAAGCCTGTGGACGGCTCCGGTGGCAAGGGTTTGGTGATCGGCCCGGACGCGACGAGGGCGGAGCTCGATGTCCTCCGCGCGAAGGTCCTGCAGGACCCCCGCGGCTGGATCGCCCAGCCGGTCCTGCAGCTCTCCACGGTGCCCACCATGTCCGGCGGGCAGTTCAGCCCCCGCCACGTGGACCTGCGGCCCTTCGCGGTGAACGACGGCGAGGAGGTCTGGGTGCTGCCCGGCGGGCTCACGCGCGTGGCCATGAAGGAAGGCTCGCTGATCGTGAACTCGAGCCAGGGCGGAGGATCGAAGGACACCTGGGTCGTCGACGGCGAGGTCCGCGGGACCCCCGGCGACGCCGCGCCCCAGGAACGCGCGGTGGTCACTGTCCGTGAGCACACCAGCGTGTGGCCGATCGAGACCAACTGGCAGGACAAGCAGTCGGAGCAGCAGCAGCAATGAGCGCCGGCATCCCTTCCCCCTGGACAGCATCCGCGACCACCGCCACGAAAGGCAGGCCCCATGCTCAGCCGCATCGCTGAATCACTCTTCTGGATCGGCCGCTACGTCGAGCGGGCCGACGGTACGGCGCGCATCCTGGACGTCCACCTGGAACGCCTCAACCAGATGCCGCTGGCCCAGCAGCGGGAGACCTCGCGTCAGCTGCTCGGCGTCATGGGAAGCAGGCCGGAGAAGGACGCGATCGACCTCTCGGACCTCCTGCAGGCCCTGGCCTATGACCGGTCCAGCGCCACGTCCATCGCCGGCGCCCTCGGAGCCGCCCGGGAGAATGCCCGCCGTGCCCGGGAGACCGTCTCCAGCAGCGTCTGGGAGAGCCTGAACACCACCTGGTACGGCCTCACCCAGCATCGCAAGGACGTCGTCGGGACCTACCGCTTCTGCCACTGGGTGGTGGAGCGTACGGCGATGGTGCGGGGACTCTCGGACACCACCATGAGCCACGACGAGTCCTGGCAGTTCCTCGTGCTCGGCCGGAGCCTGGAGCGCGCCGACATGACGGCACGGATGCTCTCGACCCACGACGTGCACGCCGCGGGCCTGTCCTGGGTCAACATGCTCCGGTGCGCCGGGGCCTACGAATCCTTCCTGCGAACGCGCAGGGCTTCCTTCGGGGATCAGCAGGCGGCGGAGTTCCTGCTGCTGGACCGGCTGTTCCCGCGCTCCATCGTCTACGCCCTGAGCGACGCCGAGAAATGTCTCACCCAGCTCAACCCCGCCTACCAGCGGGTCGGGTTCATCAACGACGCGAGCCGGATCGTGGGCCAGGCGAGGACGTTCCTCGAGTTCCACCAGACCCAGGACCTGATGTCCGAGCTGCCCGAGCACATGGAACGCGTCCAGAAGGCCTGCGCGAGAGCCTCCGACGCCGTATCCCGTACGTACTTTTCCCAGGCGGACGAGCTGTCCTGGGTCGGAGAGGTCTCATGACACGCCTGCTGATCGAGCACCGCACCGGCTACGACTACCCCCGCCGCGTCCTGCTGTCCTACAACGAGGCCCGCATGACCCCGCTCACCGACTCCCAACAGGTCGTCCTCGAGTCCACGCTGAAGGTGAACCCCTCGAGCGCGGCGGTCTCGACCTACCGAGATTACTGGGGGACCCGCGTGACGTCCTTCGACGTCCATGCGCCGCACGAGCACCTCGAGGTCACCGCCGTCTCCACGGTGGAGGTGAGCAGGGTGGAGCGTGTGCCCGGCGAGGACGAGATCCTCACCTGGCAGGAGCTCGCGTCGCCGGCCCTGACCGACGAGTTCGCCGACTGGCTGAGTCAGACCGGTCTCAGCGAGCCCGGGGAGGAGGTGCGTTCGCTCGTCGCCGGGCTCGTCCGCGACCGCGACCCCCACCAGGCGGCACGCGCCGTCTTCGACTGGCTGAGGACCCAGATGGACTACGTGCAGGGGGCCACCGGCGTCCAGACCAACGCGCAGGACGCCTGGGCCGAACGCAAGGGCGTCTGCCAGGACCTCGCGCACGTCGCCATCGGCGCCCTCCGGAGCCTCGGCATCCCCGCGCGGTACATCTCCGGCTACCTGCACCCGCGGCGCAGCGCGGGGATCGGCGAGACCGTCGCCGGGCAGTCGCACGCCTGGGTGGAGTGGTACGACGGCGAGTGGCGCGGGTGGGACCCGACCAACAGCAGCCCGGTCAGCGACTTCCACGTCTCCGTGGCGCGGGGCCGCGACTACCGCGACGTCTCGCCGCTCAAGGGCATCCTGTCCGGTGGCGGGGGGTCCACGCTCAACGTGACGGTCGCCATCACGAGGGTCGCCTAGCCCCTCCTGCGTCTCGGCCGGCCGGAACGCAGGGAGGGGCCCCGGCAGCTGCCGGGGCCCCTCCCACGTCCGTCCCGGTCAGGCGGGTGCGACGAACTGACCCTTGCTCACGATCGTCAGCCCGGAATCCGTCACGGCGAAGCCACGGCGGCGGTCCAGGTCCGGGTCCACCCCGATCTGCGCGCCGGCGGGGATCCGCACGTTCTTGTCGATGATGGCGCGACGCACCACCGCTCCGGGCCCCACATTGACCTTGTCGAGGAGGACGGACCCGGTGACCTCGGCCGCCTCGTCGATGAACACGTCCGTCGCGAGGATGGACGTGTCCACGGCCCCGCCGGAGACGACGACGCCCGCGGAGACGATCGAGTCGTGCGCTTCGCCGGAGCGGCCGGAGGCACTGCGGACGAACTTCGCCGGCGGCGACACGCTCTGGCGCGTGTAGATGGGCCACTGCAGGTTGTAGAGGTTGAAGAGCGGCAGCGGTGAGATGAGGTCCATGTTGGCGTCGTAGTACGAGTCCATGGTGCCGACGTCGCGCCAGTACTGGCGGTCGCGGTCGGTGGCACCGGGGATGTCGTTCGTGGTGAAGTCGTACACCGCGGCGTCATTGCGCTCCACGAAATAGGGGATGATGTCACCGCCCATGTCGTGTTTCGTATCCAGGCGCGCCGCGTCGTCCTCGAGCGCCCTGACCAGGGCCTCGGTGGTGAAGACGTAGTTGCCCATGGAGGCGAGGAAGCTGTCGGGATCGTCGGGCAGCCCCGGCGTGCTCTTCGGTTTCTCCACGAAGGCCGCGATCCGCCCGCGATCGTTCTGGTCCACCTCGATCACGCCGAACTGGTCGACGAGGTTCATGGGTTGGCGGACGGCGGCGACGCTCACCGATGCACCGCTCTTCACGTGGGCGTCGACCATCTGTTCGAAGTCCATGCGGTAGACGTGGTCCGCACCGATCACGACGACGATGTCCGGCTGTGCGTCGTGGATGAGGTTGAGGGACTGGTAGATGGCATTCGCGCTGCCGAGGAACCAGCTCTTGCCGCGCCGCTGCTGCGCGGGCACGGAGGCGATGTACTGCTGGAGCTGGGTGGACATGCGCCAGGTCTCGGAGATGTGCCGGTCGAGGCTGTGGGACTTGTACTGCGTCAGCACCACGATCTGGAGGTAGCCGGAGTTGACGAGGTTCGACAGGGCGAAGTCGATGAGCCGGTAGCTGCCGGCGAACGGTACGGCGGGCTTGGCCCTGTCCGCGGTCAGCGGCATCAGCCGTTTGCCTTCTCCTCCTGCCAATACGACGGCAAGTACTTTCTTCGGTGCCACTTCTGACCCCCCGCTCTTCCTTGAGTGTTCTGCAATCCCGATTGGTCGTCGATCGAGCGTAGGTCCACATCCCGGAACCCTTCCGGTCACTTCACACTAGAGGACTCCGACACACTGCACTACGTTGATCTAGTGCGAGTAGACATTGTGACCAAGGAATTCCCGCCCGAGATCTACGGTGGCGCGGGGGTGCATGTAGCCGAACTCAGCCGTGTCCTGGCGCCGCAGGTGGACCTCCGGGTCCACGCGTTCGGTGCGCCGCGGGCCGAGGACTACCACGGCGCCTCGGTGCTGTCCTACGGAGTTCCCGAGGGCCTCACCGGGGCCAACGCGGCAGTCCAGACCCTCGGCACCGACCTCCAGATGCTCGACGCGATCGGAGGAGCGGACCTCGTGCACTCGCACACCTGGTACGCCAACATGGCCGGGCACCTCGCGTCGCTCCTGCATGGCATCCCGCACGTCCTGAGTGCCCACAGCCTCGAGCCCCTCCGGCCCTGGAAGGCCGAGCAGCTCGGCGGAGGCTACGCGCTCTCGTCCTGGGTGGAGAAGACCTCCTACGAGGCGGCGGCTGCGGTGATCGCCGTGTCGGCAGGCATGCGGGCGGACATCCTGCGCAGCTACCCGGACGTCGACCCCGGCAAGGTGCACGTGGTCCACAACGGGATCGACGTCGCCCTGTGGTCGCGCGACGCGGACGACGACGCCCTCCGGGCCCACGGCATCGACCCGAACCGCCCGAGCGTGGTCTTCGTGGGCCGCAACACCCGCCAGAAGGGCGTGCCGTACCTGCTCCGTGCGGCAGCCTACCTGCCCGCCGATGTGCAGCTCGTGCTCTGCCTCGGCGCCGCCGACACCCCCGAACTGGCCGCCGAGACGGAGGTGCTCATCTCGGACCTGCGCGAGCGGCGCGGCTCCGTGGTGCTGATCGAGAAGATGCTGCCGCGCCGCGAGGTCGTCCAGATCCTCAGCCACGCCACGGTGTTCGCGTGCCCCTCCATCTACGAACCCCTCGGGATCGTCAACCTCGAGGCCATGGCTTGCGGCGCCGCGGTCGTCGCCTCGGCCACCGGGGGCATCCCGGAGGTCATCGACGACGGCGTCACCGGCACCCTCGTACCCCTGGAGCAGGTCCAGGACGGCACCGGGACCCCCCTGGACCCCGAGAAGTTCGTGGCCGACTTCGCCGCCGCGCTGAACACGCTCGTCGGGGACCCGGCGAAGGCGTCCGCCATGGGAGCGGCAGGCCGCGAACGGGCGGAGCGGCACTTCGACTGGGGTTCGATCGCCGAGACCACCCTGGGCGTGTACCGCAGCGTCCTCTGACGATCGGGCCGAGCGGCGGGGCGTGCGTCGCTAGCGCTTCGCGCGCGCCTTGGCGGCTTTCGTGGTCTTCTTCGCCTTGGCCTCGCGGGCCAGGAGCGTCTTCTCGTCGATGGGAGCGTCACCGCTCGCGCGGCGGCGGCGCGTGTAGTCCGCCGCCTCCTCCTGCCGCTGCTGCTCCGCCCCGCTGGCGATGGCCGAGCGCAGGTGCTCCGGGCCGTAGCCGAAGGCCTCCACCAGATCGAGCACGTGGGGCCGGATCTTGGCCAGGAGGCGGTTGATGTAGCCGTCGAGGGTCCGGGCGCGCTGCGAGGAGAGACGCCCGTTCATGAGGAACCAGGCCAGGTCCTTCTCGATCAGGCACAGTCCGAAGAGGTCGCGCAGGCGCGTGAGGACCTCCCGGGTCCCGGGATCTTGGATCTTGCCGAGCCCGCGCGTGAACGCCTCCCACTGCAGGAGCTCCGCATGGGCGTGGGCCACCTCGATGAGTTCGTTCTGGTGCTCGTTGAAGAGGGAGGCCGACTTCTCCTGCGACATGCCCTTCGCGCCCCGGAGCACGGCGGCGAGGTCGGTGACCCGGGACTGCACGCGGTCCGAGAGCAACTCGCGCTGCGTGTCCTCGTCGCGCAGCGCGATTGCGGACTTCTTCTCGGACCCGGAGTCCGCGACGGTCTGGGCCACCCGGCGGAGGCCCGACCGGTGCAGCGTCTTCCCGGCGGCCTGCGAGACCGCGTAGCGCGCCAGCACACCGATGTCGACTCGTGTGAACTCCTTTGCGTAGTCCGTCAGGAGGCGCTTGGCGACGAGCTGCAGCAGGACGTTGTTGTCCCCCTCGAAGGTGACGTAGACATCGAGGTCGGCACGCAGCGATGCGAAACGGTTCTCGATCAGGAAGCCCTGGCCACCCGTGGCTTCGCGGCACTCCTGCAGCGTGTCGAGGGCCAACCAGGTGCTGAGCGGCTTGAGGGCGGCGGCGAACGTCTCGAGGTCCTGCCGGTCCTCGTCGGTGTCATGCTTCCCGGAGAAGACGTCGTCGAACTTCTCGAGGAGTTCCTCGTGCGCGAAGGACGCCGCGTAGGTCGCGGCGAGGCGCGGGAGGAGCCTGCGCTGGTGCCGCTGGTAGTCCATCAGCACCTCTTCCCTCAGATCCGAGGACGCATTGAACTGGCGGCGCTGGGTCGAGTAGGTGATCGCGGCGGTCAGGGCGAGCTTGCTAGCGGCCACGGCTGCGCCGTCGAGCGAGACGCGGCCCTGCACCAGGGTGCCGAGCATGGTGAAGAAGCGGCGGCCGGGGGACGCGATGGGTGAGGTGTAGGTGCCATCCGGGGCGACGTCGCCGTAGCGGTTGAGCAGGTTGGTGCGCGGCACGCGGACGCCGGTGAAGTGCAGGCGGCCGTTGTCGATGCCGTTGAGGCCACCTTTGATGCCGTCGTCCTCCCCGCCCACGCCGGGCCGGAAGGTGCCGTCGGCGTCGCGCAGTTCCACGTAGAGCCCGTGCACCCCGTGGTTCACGCCGTTGGTGATCAGCTGCGCGAAGACGACGGCGGCGCGGCCGTCGATGGCGCCGTTGCCGATGTAGTCCTTCCAGGCGGCCCGGAAGGGGGTGTCGATGACGAACTCGTCGGTGGCCGGGTCGAAGGTCGCCGTGGTGGCGATACTCGCGACGTCGCTGCCGTGGCCGGTCTCGGTCATCGCGAAGCAACCGGGGATCTCCATGGTCATGATGCCCGGCAGCCACGCCTCGTGGTGCATGTCCGTGCCCAGGTGCATGACGGCGGAGCCGAAGAGACCCCACTGCACGCCGGCCTTGATCTGGAGCGAGGGGTCCGCGACCACGAGCTCCTCGAAGCCGGCGATGTTGCCGCCATGGTCGTCGTCGCCGCCGAAGGCCTTCGGGAAGGCGCGGTGCACGGCCTGCTGCTCCACCAGGTAGTGGAGCTGGTCGAAGCAGCGCAGACGGTGGTCGGTGTGCGTCAGGCCCTCGATCTTCTGCACCTCGGGACGGCCGGCGAGGTCGCGGGCGATACGCCGCACGTGCGCCCACTTGCCGAGGAGCAGCTCGCCGAGCTCGGCGGTGTCCACGGTCGCGCCCTCGTCGTCCCTGATGTCGGCCGAGGCGGGGATCTGCTGGGGACGGGAGATGGTCTGGGTCATGGCGTGTCCTTCGCTGATGGGCGGATAGGGGTGGGGAGTACGTCGGTGGACGGCACGAGAGCCTCGAACCGGCTGATGCCGTCGAAGAGCCATCCGGAGATGTGCCGGGCCATCTGCTCCTCCGTCGGTTTGCCGGCTCCGTCGGGAGTTGCCAGCCATTGCTCGCCGGCTGCCCGGACCATCCCGATCGCTGCCGCGGGCCAGTACTCGGGCGCTGCGTCGTCGGGACCGGCCGGACGGTCGGGGGAGAGGAGGTAGGCGCGCATCGGCCGCGAGATCATCTCCGTGATCGCGGCGAGGAAGTGGGCGAGGGTGTCCTGGTCGCCGTCCTCGGCCGCGCTGGTCTCTGCGATGCCCACGCGGGTGACGAAGGCGTAGACGTTCGGTGAGGTCTGCGCCATCTGCAGGTAGGCCAGCACCATGGAGTGCAGCCCTTCGCGGGGGGTGGCAGCTGCTTTCGCCGCGTCGATCACCTTCTGCTGCATCTGGCCGATGACCACTTCGGCCATGGCCCGCTGCAGTCCGGTCTTGTCGCCGAAGTAGCGGTAGTACACCGATTTCGAGGTGTCGGCCGCGGCGGCGATGTCCTCCATCGACGCCTTCGGGCCGAGTGCGCTGACGGCGCGCCGTGCGGCCTTGATGAGCTGTCGGCGCCGTTCCGCCCGGTGCTCCTCCCAGCGGCTGGAACGCCCGTCGGGAGGAGCGGCCGTGACGCCGGACGCCTCGGAGGAGGCTCTCTTGAGGACGGGCGCAAGCTTCATGATACCCAGCGTATCAGGTACGCTAGGTATCGGTAATCCATCTCACGCACCAGGAGTCCTTCCATGACAGATCAGGCCGGGGCACAGAACGCTGCCCAGTCACTCCGCACGGCAGTCGTCATCGGCGGCAACCGCATCCCCTTCGCCCGATCCGGCGGCGCGTACGCCTACTCGTCCAACAAGGACATGCTGATCGCGGCCCTCGACGGACTCGTGGCACGCTTCGGCCTGCAGGGGGAGCGGATCGGCGAGGTCGCCGCAGGAGCCGTCCTCAAGCACTCCCGCGACTTCAACCTGACGCGCGAGGCG
This sequence comes from Arthrobacter sp. BC5, assembly GCF_056680255.1. Classification (NCBI taxonomy): domain Bacteria; kingdom Bacillati; phylum Actinomycetota; class Actinomycetes; order Micrococcales; family Micrococcaceae; genus Arthrobacter; species Arthrobacter sp. BC5. The sequence goes on along the minus strand of NZ_CM155273.1, from coordinate 3,087,804 downwards.
GTCCTCGGTTCCGCGCTGTCAGCGGAGACGCCCGCCTACGACCTGCAGCAGGCCTGCGCCACCGGACTGGAGACCGTGGTGGGGCTGTCGAACAAGATCAAGCTAGGCCAGATCGACTCGGGCATCGCAGGCGGCGTCGACTCCGCCTCGGATGCGCCGATCGCCGTCAGCGAGGGGCTGCGCCGCGTGCTGCTCGACCTCTCGCGTGCCAGGACCACACAGCAGAAGATCAGGACCCTCAGCAAGCTCCGTCCGAAGGACCTCTCACCGAACGCCCCCACCACGGGCGAGCCCCGCACTGGGCTGTCCATGGGCGAGCACCAGGCGCTCACGACGGCGGCGTGGCAGATCACACGGGAGGCACAGGACGAACTCGCCTACCGCAGTCACCACAACCTCGCGGCAGCCTACGAGCGCGGATTCTTCTCCGATCTCATGACGCCCTACCGCGGCCTCACGAGGGATGCCAACCTCCGCGTCGACACGTCGTTGGACAAGCTTGCGGCGCTCAAGCCCGTGTTCGGCAAGTCCCTCGAGACTCCTGCGACGATGACCGCGGGAAACTCGACACCCCTGACCGACGGCGCCGCCCTCGTCCTGCTCGGCAGTGAGGATTACGCCACCGCCAACAACCTGCCGATGCTCGCGAACATCGTCGACGCCGAAGCGGCCGCGGTGGACTTCGTGCACGGCGAGGAAGGGCTGCTCATGGCGGGCGTCCACGCCGTGCCCCGCCTGCTGGAGCGCAACGGGCTCACCATCGACGATTTCGACTTCTTCGAGATCCACGAGGCCTTCGCCGGGACGGTGCTCAGCGCGCTGGCCGCCTGGGAGGACCCGGACTACTGCAAGCGGGTCCTGGGACTCGACGGAGCCCTCGGCAGCATCGACCCCTCGAAGCTCAACGTCAACGGCTCCTCGCTCGCGGCCGGACACCCCTTCGCCGCGACCGGCGGCCGTATCGTCGCTTCGCTCGCCAAGACGCTCTCGCAGCAGGGTGGCCGGGGCCTCATCTCCATCTGCGCCGCCGGTGGGCAGGGCGTCGCCGCGATCCTCGAGGCGCGCAACTGATGGCCGACAAGTACCTGGACCTGGTCAACACCCCGCTGCCGGGGAGACTCGCCAAGGCCCTCGGGCTGCCGCGACCCTCGGTCCTCCGGCGCTACACGCCGGGCGAGGCCATCGCATCCCGGCCGGTCCTGGTCGCGGGCTCCGGCGCCGGGGCTGATGCGCTCGCCGAGGTGCTCCTGGGGTGGGACATCGACGTGCGGCGCCACGTCCTGCCCGGCGAGAACCTGAGTGCCGCCGTCGTCGTACTCGACGCCGTATCCGCGCCGGCGGACCTGGCTGGTCCCATGCTGGAGCTCGGGCAGGCGGTGAAGCTGCTGGTGCCGGGCGGACGCGTCGTCGCGCTGTTCCGTTCATCCGCGGACACCACCGATCCCGCCGCGGCTGCCGCCCGGCAGGGCATCGACGGCGCCATCCGATCGGTGGCGCACGAGGTGCGCGGGGGTGCGACGGCCAACGGCATCATCCTGCGCGGCGACGCGACGACCACGGACCCCACCGCCCTCGGCGCGCTGCGCTTCTTCCTTTCCGGCAAGAGCGCCTACGTGGACGGCCAGTTCGTCGAGGTGTCGGCCACTCCCGCCGAGAGCATCGCCGGCCTCGCCGCCGCGACGACCGCGGCGGGGGAGGGCGTGCCCGACCAGCCGCTGGCCGGCAAGACCGCGGTGGTCACCGGAGCCGCGCGCGGTATCGGTGCCAAGATCGCCGAGATCCTCGCCCGTGAGGGAGCCCGCGTGGTCGCGGTCGACGTACCGGCGGCCGGCGAGCAGCTCGCCCAGGTGGCCAACAGGGTCGGTGGCACGGCACTCCAGCTCGACATCACCGCTCCCGACGCCGCCGCCCGGATCCTCGAGCACGCCGGGCAGCGCTTCGGCATGCTCGACATCGTGGTGCACAACGCGGGCATCACCAGGGACAAGCTGCTGGCCAACATGGATGCATCCCGGTGGGACTCCGTCATCGCCGTGAACATCGCCTCCCAGCTGCGCATCAACGAGGAGTTCCTCGCCTCGCCGGTCTTCTCCGACACCGCCCGGATCATCAGCCTGGCGTCCACCAGCGGCATCGCGGGCAACCGGGGGCAGAGCAACTACGCGGCGTCGAAGGCCGGCGTGATCGGCATGGTGCGCGCGCAGGCCGCGGCGTTCGACGCCGCGGGCCGCACCATCAACGCGGTGGCCCCAGGATTCATCGAGACCGACATGACCGCGAAGATCCCGCCGCTGACACGCCAGGTGGCCCGTCGCCTGAGCAGCCTGCAGCAGGGCGGCCTCCCGGTGGACGTGGCCGAGACCGTCGCCTTCCTCGCCTCCGATGCCGCTGCCGGTATCAACGGACAGGTGGTCCGGGTGTGCGGCCAGAACCTGGTGGGGGCGTGAGCGGGACTGCTCCGGACGACGTGATGCTGCCCGGCGTACCGGCACTTCCCGGGCTGTACCGCCGGGCCCTCGCGCTCGCCGTACGCCGCAGGATCGGGCGGGTGGGCACGCCGTCCGTCCTGCCCGGCGTCCGGCACCGGGCTCTCGGAGTCCCCGTCGATCCGGAAGCCCTCGGCCGGTACCAGCAGCTGCTCGGATCCGCCGGACGGGACCAGCTCCCCTCGGCCTACCTCCACACGCTCGCGTTCCCCGTGGCCCTGAGCGTGCTCGCCCGGGAGGACTTCCCGCTGCCGCTGCTGGGCATGGTGCACCTGAGCAACGAGGTGCACCAGGAGCGGCAGGTGACCGTGTTCGAGGAGCTCGACGTCGTGGCCTGGGCGGAGGATCTTCGTCCCCACCCGGCCGGCACGCAGGTCGACCTCGTGACGGAGGTCGGCATCGGCGGCGAGCGCGTGTGGTCAGGCCGTTCCGTCTACCTGGCCCGGGGTGTCAGGCTCTCCTCGGGGGACGGGGAGCGGCACACCGAGGACCGCGCGGCGTTCTCGGTGCCCCGGCCGACGGGCGTCTGGCGGCTCGACGCCGGAACCGGACGCCGTTACGCCGCGGTGTCGGGGGACTGGAACCCCATCCACCTCAGCGGGCCGACGGCGAAGGTGCTCGGCATGAGGACGGCGATCGCACACGGAATGTACCTCGCCGCGCGCATGGTCGACCAGGCCGTGCCGGCCCCGTCCGGCGGCCTGCACTGGCGGATCGACTTCGCCGCGCCGGTCCTGCTGCCCGGCGTCGTGACGACATCGTTCACCCGCACCGGGGACGACTCGGGCGGACGCGTCGACGTCGTCGGCTGGTCCGCCGAGCGACGGCGGCCGCATTTCACGGGGTGGGTGCGCGCGGAATAGTTCCATGCCGTGATGACCCTGTCCAGAGAGGCGATGGTATTCGGGGGAGTTTCAGCCGAGGTCGCCGTTTCCGCTGGGCAGGGCGCCAGCCGTCAGGGCAGACTCCAGGCACCAGCCGACCACGGCCGGCACCACTGTATGGAAAGAGGAGTCTCGTGAACTCTAGAGGTCTCACAGGCGGCATGATCGCCGCTTCGGCCCTGCTGGCATCGGCGCTGATGGCAGCAGGGCCAGTCCAGGCCGCACCCGTCGTGGGAGCGGTCGGAACCGCCGTAGCGGGCACCACCGCGTCCCATGTGCAGGACGAGAGCCAGGCCGCCCTCGACGCCTACTGGACGGAGGACAGGATGAAGGGCGCGAAGCCCGCCAACACCATCAACTCCGGCTGGGCCGCGGAGGGCCGCTCGATCATGCCCAAGGCCGGGCAGGAGTCGGTCACCAGGGCTCCCAGGGAACCGGTCGTCGGCGCCCGCGCCACCGCGCAGGCGCCGGTCCCCCGCATCGGCAAGGTGTTCTTCACCATGAACGGCCAGAACTACGTCTGCTCCGGGAACGCCGTCCAGAGCGGGAACCAGAGCACCGTCGCCACCGCGGGCCACTGCACGCACGAGCTCGCCTCCGGCTGGGCCACGAACTTCGTCTTCGTCCCCGCCTACAGCAACGGGGCCGCCCCCTACGGCAAGTGGACCGCGCGCTCGCTGCACGCTGCCACCGAGTGGGTCTCGCGCAACGACATCAACTACGACGGCGCCTTCGCCGTGGTGAACACGCTCGACGGCCGGACCCTCGCCGCGACCGTCGGTGCTTCCAGCATCGGGTTCAACATGGCCCGCAACCTCACCTACAGCGCCTACGGGTACCCCGCCGCGTCCCCGTTCAACGGCGAGCGGCTCTACAGCTGCTACGGCACCGCCTCCGCTGACCGGATCGGCGGTACACAGTCGCAGGGTATCCCCTGTGACATGACCGGCGGCTCCTCGGGAGGTCCCTGGTTCGTCGGCTCGGGCGCAGCCGGCACGCAGAACTCGGTCAACAGCTTCGGCTACAGCACCCAGAAGAACGTCATGTACGGTCCGTACTTCGGCACTTCCATCCAGTCCGCCTACTCCACGGCGGCCGGCCGGTAGCCTCCGCCTGTCGTTCTCGAGCGATCATCTCCGGCCGGCGGTGCGCGGGCGGTTCCCTCCGTGGGGACCGCCCGCGCACCGCGGCTGCGGGTCAGACGACGCCCGCGACCACCGCCCTAGACTGGGGCCATGAGCGCTTCCACCCTCCTCGACCGCGCGGCTGCCCTGGACGCCGCCGATCCCCTCGCCCAGCACCGCACGCTCTTCCTCGGCACCGCGGAGGGGGCGGTACGGTCCTACCTCGACGGCAATTCCCTCGGCCGGCCGCTCGCGACGACCGTGGAGAGCCTCACCGCATTCGTCCAGGACCAGTGGGGCGGGCGCCTGATCCGCGGGTGGGACGAGGGCTGGCTCGGCCTGCCCGGACAGATCGGCGACCAGCTGGGCCGGGTTGCACTCGGAGCTGCCGCAGGGCAGTGCATCGTGGCGGACTCGACGAGCGTCCTGCTCTACAAGCTCGCGCGTGCGGCCGTCGCTGCGCGGCCGGAGCGCACCGAGATCGTCGTGGACCGCGACAACTTCCCCACGGACCGCTTCATCGTCGAGGGCATCGCGCGCGAACGCGGACTGACGCTGCGCTGGATGGACGTGGCCTACGACGGCGGTTCCACGCCTGCCGACGTGGCTGCCGTCGTCGGCCCGCAGACCGCGCTCGTCCTGCTCAGCCACGTCGCATACCGCTCGGGCTTCATCGCGGACGTCCCGGGAATCACGCAGATCGCCCATGACGCCGGAGCCCTCGTCCTGTGGGACCTCAGCCACTCCGTCGGCTCCGTCCCCGCGGACCTGGACGCGTGGGGCGTCGACTACGCCGCCGGCTGCAGTTACAAGTACCTGAACGGGGGGCCGGGCGCGCCGGCCTGGGCGTATGTGGCGGAGCGGCACCTGCCGGCCCTCGAACAGCCGATCCTCGGGTGGCTGGGAAGCGCCGATCCCTTCGCGATGGGTGCCGAGTACCAGGCGGCGGAGGGCATCCGGCGCCTCGTGTCGGGCACTCCGCCGATCGTGGGCATGGTGGCCATGCGCGAGATGCTGGCGCTCATCGAGCAGGTAGGCATGGCCGCGGTGCGGGCGAAGTCCGAGCTGCTCACGAGCTTCGCCGTCGAAGCGGTCGACGCCGTGCTCGCTCCCCACGGGGTCACGCTCGCCTCACCCCGGGACCCAGCCGCCCGGGGTGGCCACATCACGATCGACCATCAGGCGTTCGCGGGAATGGTCCCGGAACTGTGGGAGGAGGGTGTCATCCCCGACTACCGCAACCCGAACGGGATCCGGCTGGGCCTCTCACCGCTGTCGACGTCGTTCCACGAGGTCGCGGTGGCGATCGAGGCCATCGCAGCGCGACTGCCCCGCAGCGGGAAGGGGGCGGCGGACCAGCCATGGACCGCATGATGGACCGGATGACGGGCCGGCCGATGCACCGTTCGACGAGTTCGTGATGCAGGATGCGCTGGGCCCGTTCTGGGAACGGCTCATGGACGGCCTGGCCCGGGCGTCGCCTCCCGTGATCGGCGTCCCCGGTCTGGTGGCCATCGTGGTGGTGGCCATCGCGCTGTCGGTACCCCGGCGCTCCTGGCGGTTCTTCGGCCTCTTCGTCACCGTGGTCCACGAACTCGGCCACGCGGTCGCGGCCCTCCTCACCCTGCAGCGCGTCACCGGGATCACGCTACGCCTCGACCATTCGGGCACCACGACGAGTCTCGGTCCGCGCGGGTGGCGCGCCGCCTTCACGACCTTCTGGGGCTATCCCGTGCCCTCCGCCGTCGGTGCGGCGCTCGTGTGGAGTGCCGCCTACGGCTGGGCGCCCGCCGCGCTGTCCGTCGGCGCGCTGGCCCTGATGGCCGCGCTCGTCCTCATCCGGAACCTCCAGGGCGTCCTCATCCTGGGGATCACTGCGGCCGTATCGCTGGCTCTCGTCCGGTTCGGTGAACCGGCGTCCGCCGGGTACGCCTGCCTCGTCCTCGGGATCGCCCTGCTGGTGGGCGCCTGCCGGGACTGGGGCAAGGTGGTGCGCGTCCACGTCCGACGGCGGAATCTCGCCTCGTCCGACGCCTACCTGCTGGCTGGGACGACACGCATCCCCGCTCCCGTCTGGCTCGGGCTGTTCGCGCTCTCCATCCTCGGAGCGCTGGCCCTGACCCTGCAACCACTGGCCGTCATCGCGCAGGGTGCCGTTCCGGTCCGGTGACTGCTCAGTCGCTGCAGCGCCGGACGTGGCCCGAACTGTAGGGCGCCCCCTGCTGCCGGCACAGGTCGTCGAACAGTTCGTTGACGGCCTGGGCGATGCAGTCCCGCTCGTGTTCGGGCAGGTGGATCAGGCCGTGCAGATACGCGTTGACCTCGTACTCATCCACTCCGCCGCCCATGCTGAAGTAGTGGAGCCAGAGCTCGCCCGTCGAGATGTTCGCACGCTTCATCGCCTCGTACGTCAGGGCGTACTGCTCCTGGTCGGGGTTCGTGTGGTCCACGTCATCCATTCCCGGCACTGGGGCACCTCCTTGGTAGGGGTGGCTGGTGAGGCCAGCATACGCAGGCCGGACAGTCCCGTGAGCCCGGTCGGGAGCAGTTGCCGGTCCGTCCGTCTCCCGTGTAGGGAGCCTGCCCAACCCGCGCCGAAGCCGGCGCCCGAGTAGGGGCGGAGCGCGCCCGGCGTCTGCGCAGGCCTGCCGATTCAACAACTCGGGCGATCTCGTGGTAGTGTTTCTCTCGTTGCTTTCGCCGGTTTCTACGGTGAAAAACCACCCGCGCGGGTGGCGGAATGGCAGACGCGCTAGCTTGAGGTGCTAGTCCTCTTATTGAGGGTGGGGGTTCAAGTCCCCCTCCGCGCACAAAGAAAACCCCGGTTCGCCGGGGTTTTTTTGTGCCCTGGACCACGCGAAGTGCGATCTCGACCACGTGGATGCCGAAATTCACCACCCGTGGGAGCACGACTCGCATAGTTCTTCGTATGGCGAACATCGAGAAGAGATCCCGCAAGAACGGCCAGACGGCCTACCTACTGCGGTGGATCGACAAGCGGACCCGTGAGCGGAAGTCTCAACGGTTCGACGACGAGCACGATGCACGGCGAATGCTCCTGGTACTGGAGGCTCATGACCATGACACGGAGCAAGCGCTGGAGAACGTGCGGAGACACTACCAGGCGGTGTACACAGTAAGCGACATGGTGAGCGATCATATCGAGATGCGAACCGGCGCGAACGGCTATACCGTCCGGCGATACAAGGGCATACTTCATAAGCACATCGATCCAACGTTCGGCAGTCTTGCTGCCGCTGACGTCGACTATCGCGATGTCGTTCGGTGGATCAAAAGCTTGCAGGAAAAGGGTCTTGCGTCCAAGTCTGTATCGAATGCTCACGGTCTGCTGTCGGCTTCTTTCAAGTCCGCGGTACGCGAGAGAAAGAGGCCGGACAACCCTTGTCAGGGCGTGACCCTGCCGCGGGACAGAAGAACCGAAGAGCCGGTCTCCTTCCTCACACATGCGGAGTGGGCGCTACTGCACGGGCGTATTGAAACTCACTATCGCCCCCTGTTCCGCTTTCTAGCAGCTACCGGAACGAGGTTCGGCGAAGCTACTGCCCTCTACGCTCGAGACTTCTCAAAGGATGAGGACGGGCGAACTTCTGTTTCAATCACTCGGGCCTGGACTCGGGATGAGCAGAATCGGCCCGTGATGGGGCCGCCGAAGACGAACAAATCGAGAAGGGTCGTCACACTCGAAGACGGTGCTGCTGTCGCCCTGTCTGAGCTACTTTTGCAGTCCCATCAAACCGGCCAGCACGTCTTTTCGAGCATCACCGGTGGCCCAATTGACCACCGACGTGCGTGGGAGGCGTGGGATCGAGCCGTTAAGGATTCGCAGCGATCCGGGCTCTCTAAGCAGCCGCGTATTCACGACCTCCGTCACTCGAATGCTTCGTGGCTGCTGCAGGCAGGTCTGGACATCTTCAAGCTCCAGATACATCTGGGGCATGAGTCCATCACCACCACTTTGGACCGGTATAGTCACCTTCTCCCTGAGGGAAGGGCGGAAATTGCCGCTGCGATGCACCGCGCCTTCGGTGCTTGAGTCCCGCCTCGAACTGTATTTGATTTCCGCTCGTGTGCTTCGGGTTGTTCGGCCTTACTGCGCCTAGTGCTCGAGAGATGAAATGCAGTTCTGGTACGGCATACCAATGGGTGCTCGCGCTTAGGCGGGCACACTAGGGGAAGCGTTGGAGAGTGAGAGACTCGCGCTGACCGCGGGTACGTGTGGGACTGCTGAAGGTTTGGTTGATTCCTGACCTGTGAGGATGAGCCTCGCGGGTGGAAGGATGTTCATCATGCCGAAGGCTTTTCCCGAAGAGTTCCGCCGCGACGTGGTCGCAGTCGCCCGTAAAGGCGAAGCACCGCTGACCAGGATCGCCAAAGACTTCGGCGTCTCACCAGCCGCCCTGCATCGGTGGCTGAAGCAAGCCGACGAAGAGGACGATCCCAAGGCTCAAGCGGCGAAGGAGGAGTCCGCCGAGCTGCGCGAGGCCCGCAAACGGATCAGGCTCCTCGAGCAGGAAGCCGAGGTGATGCGCCGGGCCGTCGCGTATCTCTCCCGAGACGTCAACCCAAAATGATGTTCCCGCTGGTCCGTGAACTGGCCGCTGACGGTGTCCCCGTCACGGTGACCTGCCGGGTACTTGGCTTCTCCACGCAAGCCTTCTATAAGTGGAAGGCCAACCCAGTCCCAAACCGGGCCTGGGAGGAAGCGCATCTGATCAACGCCGCCTTCGCTGTTCACGCCGATGATCCAGCGTTCGGGTACCGGTTGATCGCCGACGAGCTCAACGCCGGCGCAACCCAGGTGGCCAGCGAGCGGCGTATCTGGCGGCTGTGCTCGGCCAACGGCATCCTTTCGGTCATCCACCGCAAGCGGGTCGGCGGACGCCAGGCGGGCCCGCCGGTCCACGATGACCTGCTCGAGCGGGACTTCACCGCCGCTGCCCGGGATACCCGGTGGGTCACGGACATCACCGAGCACCGTACCGACGAGGGCAAGCTCTACCTCTGCGCGATCAAGGACCTGCACTCGAACCGCATCGTGGGCTACTCCATCGACGGACGCATGAAGGCCTCCCTCGCCGTTGCAGCGCTGGCCCACGCCGTAGCGCTTAGAAACCCCTCGGGAACAATCGTGCACTCGGATCGAGGCAGCCAATTCAGGAGCCGGAAATTCGTCTCCGCGCTGCATACCAGCGGGCTGCAAGGCTCGATGGGCAGAGTCGGCGCGTGCGGTGACAACGCAGCCATGGAATCGTTCTTTGCCCTGCTGCAGAAGAACGTCCTGAACCGCAAACGCTGGGAAACCCGACAGGAACTCCGCCTTGCCATCATCACCTGGATCGAACGGACCTATCACCGCCGGAGACGGCAGAAAGCACTCGGCAAACTCACGCCGATCGAGTTTGAGACAATCAACAACATGGCGCTAGCCGCCTAGAAACTATCAACCCCACGAGTCAACCAAACCGTGGGCAGTCCCGAACGGCCTTCGGCGTCCGTATGAACGGCGACTACATTGTTATTGGACCCGTTCCGGCGCCTGCTTGACCGCCATCCAGAGCAGGTAGATCGCCGGATAGCCTGGCGAACGACGGCCACGGTTCAGGCGAGTGTAGGAGTACCCCAACACCCCGAAGAGGTGAAGGGGGAGCAAAACGCACTGTCGTGGCGTTCAGAGTAGTCAGTCATAGCGGCCGTCGGCTTGCCACACGTTGGACACGGCCAGTGGGGACCCGAGCAGGTCCGGCTGTTGTGTCCTTCAAATCCGCACGATGCGCAAGCCATGCTTCGGATCCTAAACTAATTTGTGCTCTACGCCCTTGCCAGGCACTCGGATGCTACGGGCGGTCATCTGATTCGCTTCGGATTGCGGCCGATGAGCCGCACGATGCTTTTGAAGGGATCGCCGGTCTTCTTTGTTCCGACGTAGTTGCCCTTCCTGTCGTACTTCTCCCAGAGCCCACTCTTCGTGTTCTGCTTTTGGTACCGATCCTTGATCAGTCCGACCCGCGTGCCCCTGCCCGTGTTCTTCGCCACGACGACCCCCTTCTCCGCGCTGATCATATCGGCAGGTGGGGGGCTGCGCAGCCCATCCTGTCGGTGCCAGACTGTGGCCGCTGGGGGGCTCTAACCTCTGAGGTCGAAGTCCAGGTCGAGGCACTCCGGGCTGGACAACTCGCGCCAGGTTGAGGTCACCTGTGCACTTGGCAGTGCTGCGGCGATCGGCATCCGGTCCACGGCGATCAACTGTGCCAGGTCCAGACCGGTCAGCGCGGCGATGTCGCGGATAGGGACCTGGAAGGTGCGGAACGGGCCCAGCGGGGGAGCGTCGCCATCATCGACGGCCCCCGGCCGTGGCACGTCCGGGAGGTTTTTGAGTTGCGGCGTCTGATCAACCACGTAGCCCGTGGCGGCCAGCGACTCGCTCTCGAGGAACACGGCGACCTTGAAGAACCGCAGCGGGATCTCCACGTCGCGATACATGGGGCCGACGTCGCTGAAGATGGGTCCGGTGAACACGATCAGGCGCCGGCCGTTGTCGGCGGCGTTCTCCAGCAGGTACGACTCCAGGCCCAGCCAGAGCTCGAGGCCCTGGTTGAACTTCGCGGCCTGCGGGGCGGCGTTGGTGTAGTGGAACGTGTCCTCGTTCGCGGTGGCGGCCTCGGCGCGGGTGTCGCCCCAGACGGCGGATGCCCGGCGCACGAGGTGCCCGCGGTCAATGGCATTGCGCGAGTAAACTCTCTCGCCGGTCTGCTGGTCCTCCGGCAGCCGAGGATCCAGCCGCCAGTCGATGCCGGAGCGGTCGAGATCCATCAGCTTCGCCCCGTCGATGCCAAGGGCCGTGATGGCAGTGAGGCACTTGTCGGGGCGCATCATGACCGAGAAGTGGGTGTAGGGCAGCAGGACCGTCTCGACGTCATCCAGCATCGGCACGGGCACCGGAATCCCCAGGAACTGCTCGTCGAAGCCTTCACGGCCCGAGAGATCCTCGGCGGTGGCTGCAGTAGCGATGCTTCGCGGTTCGGGCAGGGTGGCATCCATCGGCCGAAGATACCAGCGCCAGATGACGGGCGGGTGAACGCGCCCATTAGGATCACGCGCGGCAACTCCTTTAGCACCAGAATCAATTCTTTCGAAGACTTTGTCCTAGAAGACGGTAATGACTTGATCGCCGGGCGCAGCAACTGCCAGTGAGCCCGGGTCGTGAGAACGGTGCGCGGGGATAGCCCGGGCAGGGGCTGTGGCTGCTTCTCGCGGTGAGGGGCTGTTAGGGAGACGGTGAGGTTCCCATTGAGCGCCCTACACATGTCTTTCGTCAGTTTTGGAACACCCCGGGAAATGGACGTGAGACTTCTCCGGGAGAATTTCCCCTTCGGCCTGCCAAGCTAACCCCGGGGAATGACGGAAGGAATTGAATGAGCGCCCGTGACGACGACTTCATCGCTTCACTGGAGGCGGAGCTGCTTAGCGCCGAGTTGAATGTCGTGCTGGACCAAGAAGAATCGGATCGCGCATTCTTGGAGCTGCTCGAGCTGCTCGCGGGGGCTGTAGGGCGACCGGTCGGCATTCCGGGGGCACTGAACCCGAAGTTTCGTGTAGTTCTGCCGCGCGGCCACCGACCGTTCCAGCCTCCTGCAGATGGCCCAGTGGCGGAATAACCACCCAGCCGAAGCCTGTGATTCGGTGCAGGGTGGTGTCTCTTCACGTGGACCCTCGCCCTGCCCGCCCCGCTAGGTCTGAAACTTAGGCGACTGGTACTGGCCGTTGCCAACCCTAGCGGGGGACTGGCCGAAGTGACGATACGGTCACCCGCGCCATGACCCCGATGCTGGACGCAGCTGAGGCGGCGGCCATGACGAAGTACGCGAAACGCAAACTCTGCAATCGTGGGGGCTGAACAGAAGGACCGTCCAGGCGGTCCTTCTGGGCTTAGTTGCCGCTGCCACGTCCAGGTCGCGGAATTCGTCAGGAGGTCAGATGTCTTCGACGGTCAAGACGCTCAACGGAACCTTCAGTAGGATCGCGTTGTGATTGAACTGGGCATTCCGACCAAGAGACTGCTGAATGTTCAGTTCCAGTGGGGTGTTCAATTACCCGAACATCGAGCAGCTCGATCCGCCGAACCCAGGCGATCGCTGAGGCCAAGGGCGTAAGAGTCGCCATACGTCGATCTCTAGGTACCTCCGCGGCGAACCCCAAGGCCCCAGCGAATCGGTGCTCACCGCCTTCTCCTTGGCGCTCAATGTGCCGTCGACGACACTTCGCGAAGCCGCAGGCCTGCCGCCGGGGGAGCCCGACCCGTTCGTGCTGCCAGAGTCCGCTAAGCGCCTGAACTCACGGCAGCGGAAGCTGGTGCTACACACCGCGCGGGTATTGCTCGACGAGTAGGCGGCGGGCAGTAGATTTACTCCTGCGCTCGATTGTGATTGAGAGCACCAGCGTCAGGAGACGGTATGTATATCTGCTGACGCTCACCTGTCCCGAATTCATCGTCGCCTTAGCAACGCCGCGAGCTCTTTCGCTGCATCGCGTGACGAGCGGGAGGCTGGCGTCACACTGCCGGGCTGAGCGGATGAACGAACTATTTCGAGGACGTGTTCTTCCGTGAACCTCATCGTCCTGCCATCCAGTCTCAGATGGGGCCATTTTCCTTGATAAACCTTTTCACGCACGGCTCGAACCGAGATGCCTAGCCGGTCAGCGACCTGCTCAGGTGTAAGGAATCTGCCCTGCATCTCGGTGTACATTTACACGTCCTCTTCGTGGTTGCAGGCTCTGAAAGGCCTGATACCAATACCTATGCGGACCGACCCTTGACGGCCGAAGCTTCTACCCGCAACGCCGCGCTGAGTGGCCTCTTCGACGCGTTGCGTACAGCGGCGATGACCGGTCGCTTGGGCCCAGACGGGCGCAGAAGCGAAGGCGCTTAGTCGCGTGGTCGGCGTGGTTGAAGACGGCGTCGATTGAGGCAATAAGAAGGAACATAGGGTGCTAAATCCTCGTGATTACAGGCGTTCTGTCTCGAACGACACGCCGAGAAGGGGGTTCAAGTCCCCCTCCGCGCACAAAGAAAACCCCGGTTCGCCGGGGTTTTTTTGTACCCTCGACCGGGCGAAGGGCCATCCTGACCAGGCAGGTTCCGAGATCCACCGGCCCGCAGCAGCATTCGCGCCGCGCTCCTGCTGGCGGGCAGACCGCTGCTGGCCGTGGCCGGCACCACGGACCACCTGTCGCTCTACCCCTTCTCGCCCGCCGTCATCGGCACCGTGGCGGCGGAAGCCGTGCACCGGGCGGCCCTCCGACAGTGTGCTGTCGGTAGCCTGCACATCGAGCCTCGTGCGAAAGTGGCGCCATGACTCTGGATGATGAACTCGACCTGATCGTCGAGCGTCGGGACCGCGACGACATGCAACCGACCATCGATGCCCTGCTTCCCTACTACGCCGCCCATCCGGAGGATGCGCGAGTGCTGTACGAAGTCGGCGGCGCCTACGACACCGCGGGACAGGAAGGCATCGCGCGGGGGTTCTACGAGCAGGCTCTTGCTGCCGGTCTCGCCGGCGATCTGCTGCGCAGGTGCTACGTCCAGTACGGGTCGACGCTCCGGAACCTGGGCGAGTACGAGAAGTCGCTGGAGGTCTTCGCAGCAGCCCGCGCAGCGTTTCCCGACTCCCCGGCCCTCGGGGTCTTCCGGGCCATCACCCTGCATGCGGCGGACCGATCGCATGAAGCCGTCGCGTCGTTGCTCGATGTGGTGGTGGACTTCGTCCGCGCCCCGGACATCGAGCGGTACAAGCCGGCCATCAGCGGCAATGCGTCCTCCATCCGCGCTCTCGACGGCGAGCACTTGTGACGGGCTGTTCCCAGGACGGGACCACGGTGCACCCGTCACCAGCGAGCCTCGAAACGATGCCGGACGCAGGTGTCGACGAAGGCGCACGCCTTCCGTCACTGTTCACTCCTGCGTGTCGGTGTCCGGGTTGTACCACCGGACCTGGGTGCCGGCATGGTGAGCCCGGATCAGGGCCTGGTGCAGTGATCCGGCATGCTGGAGCGCCGTCTGGAGCTCGAATGCCGCTTCCAGTACGCCGTCGACGCTTTGCTTCTGATCCGCGCAGTCCGTGCCGGCCTGCACCTGCTGGTGCCACTGGCACAATCCATGCAGGACGTTCACCAGGTGCTGCTGCACATCGATCAGTTCCCCCAGGGTGGCATGGGACTCCGCCGGCCGGGCGAATCGTGCTCTGCAGTGGGACAGGTCGATGGCAGCGGCATGCAACGCCGCTGCGGCCCGATATGTTTCGGAGGGCGTTCCATCCGGGCCTTCCTGCGGACCTGCCTCTGGGGTGTCGCTCATGACTCCTCCTCCACGGGCCGGCGGAACCCACCTGCGGAGAAGGTGGGTCCTGCCCGTGGCGGTCACTCCAGAAGCCCTCACGGGCCAGTCCGACCGTGATCCCAGTCCACGATCGTCGGCGACATCACCACTTCCGTTCCGATGCGCGAGGTCACAGGAGCAGCAAGCGGGGTAATCTGCGGCCGCCCCGCCTTCCAGCGCTGTTGCCGGCGTGTCTAGCCTTCGCACTCGGCGCAGTACTTGTCGCCGTTGCTCTCGCGGGCGAGCTGGGTGCGGTGACGGACCAGGAAGCAGGACATGCAGGTGAACTCGTCCGTCTGGATGGGGACGACCTGGACCTGCAGTTCTTCGTCGAGGATCGCACCGGGCAGGTCGAACCCTTCGGCGGTGTCGACGTCCTCGGTGTCGATGGCGGCCGTCTGCGTGGTGGAGCTGCGCTGGGCCTGGATCGCCTCGAGGGATTCGTTGGCGGGCTCGTCTTCGGCTCGGACGCGCGGGGCGTCGTAGTCGGTTGCCATGGTTTCTCGGTCTCTCTGTCGTGGGGGCGTCGCAACAGGTTACCTGCGGCGGCGATGCCTGAGCGGGGCTGCCTCGACGCCCACGCCGGCGGCGCTCGATGTATCCTGTCCGGCGTCCGTAGCCGCTCGTGTCCGTCGGGCGCTGCTACTCTGGCGCCACCGGACCAAGGAGCGCAGTGGCAGAGTCGATCGACCCGCAGAACCTCACGCCCAGGCAGATCGAACTGATCAACGAAGGCCGGAAGCTCGAAGGCATCGAGCTTTCCCTGTTCGGCTACTTCGGCGGCCCCGAACTGCAGGGAGCGTGCATCGGGCGGATGCAGCTCGACGAGGACGGTCGGCTCCCGGCCTACAACTACGACTCGCCCGAGGACCGGCTGAGAGCCCTGGTGATCGCGCAACTCCTCCGCGGAGCCCTGCGCCAGGCGATCCCGCTCGTTCTGGACGGAGTCTTCGACGACGTCTTCGCGATCCGCACTCTCGAGGCTGCGGAGGGCGACGTCCAGGAGTTCATCACCTCGGCCGGGGCGCAGGTGGTCGACCTGCTGCCGCCGGCGCACCGGCGTTCCTACACTGCGGGATTCCTGCAACGCTTCGCCGTCGTCGTGGCCGAGGTGTCCTCGGATCTCGAGTCGGGCTGGCACGGTGCCCGCACCTTCGCGCATGAACTCGCCGCGTACTGCATCGCCAAGAAGGGCATCCGGCACGCGGATACCGAGTACGGCGCGAATCTGGGAGCGATCAACCTCGACCGCGCGACAGTCGGCCTCCTCGGGGACAGCTCCGTACTCGAGGAGGCCTACCGCCCGGCGGCCGACCGTGAACAGCCCGACCCCCAGGGCTGGTTCGTGCCCTATGACCCGGCGTCCCGCGTCAACGCCTTCCTCTACCCCGAGGGCATGCCCACCACCGAACAGGTCGACCTGCTCGAACACCAGCTCACGAGCGAGGTACCGGAGAAGTATCCGGGCCCGGCCCGTCGGCAGGCGCTTTCCAGCGGGCACCTGCAGGACATCAGCCCGTACGCCTCCCGCCACTACTTCCTGTGCCCGGTCGCCGTCGAGAAGGCGGTCGTGGACGCGCTCGGGTACTCGAAACTGCCGGCCGAGGCCGAGTGGGAGGACCTGCTGCTGCAGATCGCCTGGCACGGCGCCGCTGAGCACCCCACCTGGAGGAGCTACGACTATCTCGCCCCCGGTTTCGATGGCGAGCACGTGTACGTCGCCCTCGTGGCCGGCACCGACGAGAGTGAATCGCCGGTGCTGACCATCCAGTACCTCGGTGAGGTCGTCGATGACCCGGAATCCGCGGAATGACGGTCCCGGGCGGATCCGGCAGGCAGACCTGCCCGAGCCGCTAGAGCGGCAGCAGCCCGGCGGTGCCCGGAGCCCTGGCCGTACCCGGCCCGGTCTCTCGGTAGGCTGGAGGCGCAACCGCTACCGAGGAGGACCACGTGGGCATCTCACCCGAAGATGAAGTCGTCAGGATCTGCCAGGAACTGATCCGCATCGATACCTCGAACTTCGGGGACAACGTAGGCCCGGGGGAGCGGAAGGCCGCCGAGTACACCGCCGGGCTGATCGAGGAGGTGGGTCTCTCCACACAGCTCTTCGAGGCCGCGCCCGGCCGCACGTCCGTCGTCGCCCGCATGGAGGGCTCGGACTCCTCGCTGCCGGCGCTCGTGGTGCACGGCCACCTCGACGTCGTTCCGGCCCAGAAAGAGGACTGGACCGTCGATCCCTTCGGCGGTGAGGAGAAGGACGGCCTGATCTGGGGGCGCGGTGCCGTGGACATGAAGGACATGGACGCCATGATCCTGTCCGTCCTGCGCTCCATGCAGCGGGACGGCCTCACACCGAAGCGGGACCTGATCTTCGGGTTCTTCGCCGACGAGGAGGCAGGCGGAACCTACGGCGCCTCCTGGCTCGTCGACAACAAGCCGGAGGTGTTCGAAGGCGCCACCGAGGCCATCTCCGAGGTCGGCGGGTTCTCGGCGACCATCGGGGGCCAGCGCACGTACCTCCTGCAGACCGCGGAGAAGGGCATCTCCTGGCTCCGGCTCGTCGCTCACGGCCGCGCGGGCCACGGCTCGCAGATCAATACCGACAACGCGGTCACCGCCCTGGCCCGTGCCGTCACCCGCATCGGCGACCACAGGTGGCCCATCGAGCTGACGCCCACCACGCGGCAGTTCCTCGACGGCGTCACCGAGCTCACCGGCGTGGAGTTCGATCCCGACAACCCGGACATCATCCTGAAGGAACTGGGCACCGTGGCGAGGTTCGTGGGAGCAACCCTCCAGAACACGGCCAACCCCACCGTCCTGAAGAGCGGCTACAAGCACAACGTCATCCCCGGCACCGCCGAGGCCCTGATCGACGTCCGGACGCTGCCGGGCCAGCAGGACCAGGTCCTGGAGATCATCCGGGGCCTCGCGGGCGAGGCGGTGGACGTGACCTACGAGCACAAGGACACCTCGCTCGAGGTGCCCTTCGCGGGCAACCTCGTGGACTCCATGATCGACGCGTTGCACTCGGAGGATCCGGACGCGAAGGTCCTGCCCTACACGCTGTCCGGGGGCACTGACAACAAATCGCTGAGCCGGCTCGGGATCACGGGGTACGGCTTCGCACCCCTGCAGCTCCCCGAGGAGCTCGACTTCACCGGCATGTTCCACGGCGTCGACGAGCGGGTGCCGGCGGAGTCGCTCCGCTTCGGCGCGAAGGTGCTCACCCGCCTGCTGACCACGTACTGAGCTGCGGGCATCGGCCATGGCGACGACGTCGGAAAGGTCCTCCGGTCAGCTCCTGCCCCACGGGATGCTCGAGCGCTTCCGGGACAGGGCCGCGGGGTACGACGCCGCGAACTCGTTCTTCGTCGAGGACTTCGATGAGCTGAGGGCGTCCGGCTACCTCCGGATGCTCGTGGAGGCACCACCTGGTGATGCAGGTGGCATGAAACGGGCGTCAGGGGCGCAGCGGCTGCTGGCCGCGGCCGCTCCGGCAACCGCCCTCGGAGTCAACATGCATCTGGTCTGGACAGCGGTCGCCGGCCTCCTCGCGGACCGCGGCGATGCCTCGCTCCGGTTCGTCCTCGACGACGCAGCGCAGGGGGAGGTCTTCGCCTTCGGCGTCTCGGAGCCGGGCAACGACGCGGTCCTGTTCGATTCGCTGACCCGGGTGGACCGTCTGCCCGGCGGTGGCTACAGCTACACGGGCACGAAGGTCTTCACGAGCCTCTCGCCCGTCTGGACCCGGCTCGGGATCTTCGGCAAGCTCGCGGGGGAGGGCGGCGAGGAGGATGCGATCCTGCACGCGTTCGTTCCCCGGGGCACGCCGGGAGTGGAGACGGTCGAGGACTGGAACCCCCTCGGGATGCGCGCCACACAGTCCAACACCACCCGGCTCTCCGGGGTGCGGGTGTCGCCGGAGGCCGTCTTCCGGCGGGTTCCCGTAGGTCCCAGCGCAGACCTGCTGGTCTTCGGGATCTTCGCTTCCTTCGAAAGCCTGATCGCCGCGGTCTACCTCGGTATCGCGGACCGGGCGCTCGACCTCGCGGCACAGGCCCTGACGCGGCGTCGCAGCCTCGTGGCGGACCGTCCGCTGTCCGATGATCCGGTACTGAGGAACCTCCTGGCCGGAGCGGGAATGAAGCGGACGGCGGCGGAGGCGCAACTGCGCACCGTGACGGAAGACCTCGACGCCGGAACCGATATCGGTTCCGGCTGGTTCTCCCGGCTGGTCACGCTCAAGACCGACGCGGTCGACGCCGCGGTCGCGGCGACGTCGGCTGCGCTCCACGTCGGAGGCGGCTCCGGCTTCTCCGCGTCGTCCGAGGTGGTGCGTCTGCACCGCGATGCGCTGGCGGGCCAGTTCCACCCCTCCACCGAGGAAGCGGCCCGGGCCACGGTCGCCACGGCCCTGCTCGGTCCGCCGTCGAGCTGAGCCTCTCCGTGAGTCCTGGCGGTGCTTGTCGTCCTCCAGGATCCTGGCGGACGCTCAGGCGGTCCGCTCGACGCGCAACACCCGTCGCCTCAGCCAGTACCGCCTGCTGCCGCCCATGTAGATGCAGCTGCGCTCGAGTTCCCACTTGCCGTATTCGGCGTGTTCGGTGAGGAGTTTCCGGGCTGCCGGCAAGGGCTCGCCGGCATGGACGGTGAGTACCAGGTACTCGTACTGACGCCCATAGTCACGCTCCCGGACGGCCGTCGCATTCAAAAAATGTTCTCGCATATCCCTCCAATTCTGACCACTTTACCGATAGCGTCTAGGCCATGAGCATAGATCCGCGTGTCGCGCTCCAGTCCCTCGTGACGGCCTTGGAAGAGCATCTCGCAGCCTCGTCCGCACGACGGCGGGAGGATGATCCGGCGGTGGAAGCGGCGTATCTCGCCATTGCGGACGCCTTCGAGGTCTATGAGGAGGCCCTGTACGACGCCTTCGGGGAAGTGACCCCGCTCGAGATATACGAGGAGTCCGACGACGACGAGGACGACGACGAGGGTCCCGAGGACGAAAGCGCCGAGGATGACGAGGACCCCGACTACGCCTCCGATCTGGTCGAGGCCGAAGTAGAACACTGACCGCGTTGCCGCAGCACGGAGCCGTTGCACGCCCGGTACGGCAGATGGGGACAATCCGCCCGCGCGGTCGGTACAGGGTCCGTCAAGGCGCCAGTTGCGAGACCTCGTCCAGGACTTCCGCGATGGGCTCGGCCACCGGGGCACCGCTGGTCTGCAGGATCTCCTTGAGCTGCTGCGAGGTCCGTGCGCCGACGATCGCCGAAGCCACCCCCGGGCGGTGCAGGAGCCAGCGCAGTGCGAGTTCGTGCGGCTGGAGATCGAGCCCCCTCGACGCGGTGCACAGCGCCTCCGTGATGCGTTGCGGTCTGCCCGAGAGGTAGGGCTCGACGTACGGCGCCCAGACGTCGGAGGCCCCCCGCGACTCGGAGGGGATCCTGCCGCGGTACTTGGCCGTCAGGACACCCCTGCCCAGGGGACCCCAGGCCAGGATGGCCGCACCGAAGGCCTCGGTGGCCGGCAGGACGTCGCGCTCGACGCTGCGATTGAGGAGCGAATACTCGACGTCGTTGACCAGGATCGGGAAGGACGCCGTCGCCGCGGCCCGCGCGAACTCCCACCCGGAGTAGTTGGACACGCCCACGTACCGCGCCCGTCCGGTGGCATACGCGGACTCGAGGGCGCTGAGGGTCTCCTGGAGCGGCACGGCCGGATCGGGTGAGGGCGCGAGCCACACATCGACGTGGTCCGTGCCGAGCAGAGACATCGACGCGTCCAGCGAATCGAGCAGGCCACGTCGGGATCCGTCGAGCCGCCGGCTGCCGGACCGGGTGGTGCCACCCTGGACCACGAGAACGAGCTCGGAGCGTGCCACGGTGTCGCCGATGAAGCTGCCGAGCATCGCTTCGGCCTGGCCCTCGCCGTAGCGGGCGGCGGTCTCGACGAGGGTTCCTCCGGCGTCGGCGAAGAGGCGGAGCTGCTCACGTGCGGCCTCCTCGTTGACCTCCTGGCCCCAGTTCATGGTGCCGAGTCCCAGAGCCGAGACGATCAGGCCGCTCGTTCCCACATTTCGCCGTTGCATACCGCCAAGCCTAAAGCCTGCCCCCGGCCGCATGGCTTAGGGTCAGAAGCGTGAATTGGATAGAAGCGATCATCCTGGGATTCGTCCAGGGCCTTACCGAGTTCCTACCCATTTCATCGAGCGCACACCTGCGCATCGTGGGCGAGCTCCTGCCGAACGCGCAGGATCCGGGTGCGGCCTTCACCGCCATCACCCAGCTGGGCACGGAGACCGCCGTCCTCGTCTTCTTCTGGCGCGATATCGTGCGCATCGTGAAGGCGTGGTTCGGTGCGCTACGGGGCAGGGTCCCCCGGAACGACCCGGACGCCCGCATGGGGTGGCTGGTCATCCTCGGCAGCGTGCCGATCGTCGTGCTCGGACTCCTGTTCCAGGAACAGATCGAGGGCACGTTCCGGAGCATGTGGATCGTCGCCACGATGCTGATCGTCTTCGGCCTCATCCTCGCGGTCGCCGACCACGTCGGACGGCAGGCACGGGACCTCCAGAGCCTCACCTACCGGCACGGCATCCTGTTCGGGCTCGCGCAGGCGCTTGCCCTGGTCCCGGGCGTGTCGCGCTCCGGTGGCACCATCACGGCCGGCCTGCTCATGGGCTACACCCGCGAGGCCGCCGCACGGTACTCGTTCCTCCTGGCCATCCCCGCGGTGTTCGGCAGCGGCGTGTTCCAGCTCGCCAAGAGCTATGACGAGACCGGCCCCTACGCGTTGCCGGAGACCGCCCTGGCCACGGTCGTCGCCTTCGTGGTCGGTTTCGCGATCATCGGCTGGTTCCTCAAGTTCGTCACGACGCGCGGGTACGGGCTCTTCGTGTGGTACCGCATCCTGCTCGGCCTCGCGCTCTACGTGCTCCTCGGCTTCGGGGTCATCAGCGCCTGACGCAGGGCCGTAAGGTAGAACGTGTGATTGCGTGGAACTCGACTCCTGTCCCAGAACTCGACGGCACCCAGTCGGGCATCGTCCTGTTCGACACGGCGCTCCAGGAGCCCGCACCGCTCGCGGCGCATTCCGAGCGCAGCCTCTACGTCTGCGGCATCACGCCCTACGACGCCACCCATCTCGGCCATGCGTCCACCTACGTAGCCTTCGACCTCCTCAACCGCACATGGCGCGACGCCGGGTCGGCGGTGTCCTACGTGCAGAACGTGACCGATGTCGACGACCCCCTCCTCGAGCGGGCGACGGCGACCGGCGTGCAGTGGCAGGACCTCGCCGCCGAACAGATCGCCCTGTTCCGCCAGGACATGGAAGCACTGAACGTCCTGCCGCCGGACCATTACATCGGGGCTGTCGAGGCCATCGGATGGATCGTCCCCGCGGTGGAGGACCTGGTGCGCCGCGGCCTCGCCTACACGGTGCCCGGCGAGGGGGAGGAGCCCGACGGCGACGTGTACTTCTCCCTGGACGCGGCCGCCGCGCTGCACGAGGACGACCCTGCGCGCTGGTTCCTGGGGCAGGTATCGCACCTGGACGTCGACGCGATGCTCGAGCTCTCGGCCGAACGCGGCGGGGACCCGGCCCGGCCCCACAAACGCAACGCCCTCGACCCGCTGCTCTGGCGGGCGGCCAGGGTGGGGGAGCCCAGCTGGTCCGGCGCCTCGCTCGGGGAAGGCCGTCCCGGCTGGCACATCGAATGCGCTGTGATCGCGCAGCGCTTCCTGCCGTCCCCGTTCACGGTGCAGGGCGGCGGCTCCGACCTCGTGTTCCCCCATCACGAGATGAGTGCTTCCCACGCCTGGGCGACCGGCGGCACGCCGCTGGCGCAGCACTACGCCCATGCGGGGATGGTGGGGTACGACGGCGAGAAGATGAGCAAGTCCCGAGGGAACCTGGTGCTGGTCTCAGCACTGCGCACCTCGGGCGTGGAGCCCGCAGCGATCCGCCTTGCCATCCTGGCCCACCACTACCGCTCGGACTGGTCCTGGACGGACGGAGTGCTCGTGCAGGCGGTGGACCGCCTGGATGCGTGGCGCCGGGCCGTGGAGCATGCGACGGCGGAGGACGTCATGACGGTACGGGAGCGGATCCGCGCCTGCCTCGCCGAGGACCTCGACGCGCCGTCCGCACTCGGGGCCGTGGATGCCTGGGCTTCCGGGACGGGGGACCATGGTGGAGATCCGACCGCCCGGCAGGGCATGGCCGACGTCCTCGACGCGCTGCTCGGCGTCAGGCTCTAGGGCCCGCCCTCGGGCCTACTGCTCGCGACGCCGCTTCTTGAGGTAGCGCTCGAACTCGCGGGCAATGGACTCGCCGCTCGCCTCGGGGAGGTCCACCGTGTCCTTGGCCTCCTCGAGCTGGCGCACATATGCCGCGACCTCGGGATCCTCGGTGGCGAGCTCGTCGACGCCGCGCTCCCAGGCTTCCGATTCCTCCGTCAGGACGTGCGTGTCCACGGCGATCTGCAGTATCTCCTCGAGCTTGTTCAGCAGGGCGAGCTGCGCCTTGGGAGACGGCGACTGTCCCACGTAGTGGGGCACGGCGGCCCAGAGGGACATCGTGGGGATGTCCGCGAGCAGGCCCATCTCGGCCAGTACGCCCACGATGCCGATGGGCCCCTCGTAGGTCGACGGCTCGACCTCGAGGCTCTCGCGGACGAGATCGTCGTCCGAGGTCACCGTCACGGGGATGGGACGCGAGTGCGGGACGTCGGCGAGCAGTGCGCCGACCAGGACGATGCAGTCGACGCTGAGCTCCTTCGCCAGCGCGACGAGTTCGGCGGTGTAGGCGCGCCACTTGTAGGACGGCTCCACGCCGTTCACCAGGATCAGGTCGACACTGGAGTTCGGCACCACGGCCTTGCTGATGCGGGTGTTGGGCCACTTGATGCGCCTCTGGCCCGAGGAATTCCGTTTGATCATCGGGCGGGTGAACTGGAAGTCGTAGAACTCGTCGGCGTCGATGGTGGAGATCCGCTCACTGCCGAAGAACCGGCCCATGTACTTCAGTGCGTCGCTAGCCGCCTCGCCGGCGTCGTTCCAGCCCTCGAAGGCCGCGAGCATGATCGTGACGCGCCGCTCGGGCTCGGCGGCGTCCTGGAAAAGGTCCTGCACGCCGGTCGGCTGGTTCTCTTCGAAGCTATCCACGTTCTCACCCTAAACCCCGGCGCGCGGCGATGTCAGGCGAGGTTCCGGCGCTACGCGCAGAGCAGACGTGCGGGCGTGTCAAGGGGTCACCGTAGACTTGGGAGCATGGCCAACCACCCCACCGGCACCGTTCAGACCCCCTCCGATCCCGCATCATGGCGCAGCGGCTCCGCCCATGGCGGGAACCTCCACGGGCTGCAGGGCGTGCTCTGGGACATGGACGGGACGATCGTGGACACCGAGCCCTACTGGATCCGGGCGGAGAAGGAACTGGTGGAGTCCCATGGCGGGACGTGGACCACGGAGCAGGCCACCGGCCTCGTGGGCCAGGCCCTCACGTACTCCGCGGGGCAGCTCCAGCAGGCCGGTGTCGGCCTGGGCATCCGCGACATCATCGACCACCTCACCGACCGCGTCGCGGCGGACGTCCGAGCAGCCGTGCCCTGGCGCCCGGGAGCACGGGAATTGCTCGCGGCACTGCGTGCGGCGGGTATCCCGTGCGCCATGGTCACGATGTCCGAGGGCCTCCTCGCGGGCGCGGTCGCCGCGCAGCTACCGGACGGCACGTTCTCCCACCTCGTGACCGGCGACCGCGTGAGTGCCGGCAAGCCGGACCCCGAGGCCTACCAGTTGGGCTTCGACCTCCTCGCTGCCGACCACCCGGGCATGAGCAAGGACCGCGTGGTGGCGGTGGAGGACTCGCTGCCCGGGGTCACATCGGCGCTGGCCGCCGGCCTGGTCACGCTCGCCGTCCCCCACTTCGTCGCGCTGCCGCCCGACGAGCGCCGCACCGACTGGCACACACTCGAGGGCCGGACGCCCGCCGACCTCGCGGCGCTCCTGCCGGCCCCGGGGCAGGACGCGTGGCAGGGCTCGTGGCAGGATGCCGGGCACGACGCCGGCCACGACTGGGTGCGTGACATCGCGTGAGCACCAGCCCGAAGCCTCCCCGCGCCGAGGCGAGCCCTGGCCTGTCCCTCGGCCGGATCACCGGGATACCGGTCGTCCTCGCGTGGTCGTGGTTCGTCATCACCGTGTTCATCGTGGTGGTCTTCGGACCACGCGTCGCGGCCGCCTTCCCGGGCATCGGCCCGGGCGCGTATGCCGTGGCCCTCGGCTACGCCCTGCTCCTGGCCGCGTCCGTGCTGATCCACGAACTCGCGCACGCCCTGACCGCGCGGGCCTTCGGGTGGCCGACCACCCGGATCGTGCTGAACCTCTGGGGCGGCCATACCCAGTTCGCGAGCTTCAACGCCTCGCCGGGGAGGTCGCTCCTCGTCGCTCTGGCCGGACCCGCAGCGAACTTCGTACTCGCGGGGCTGGGCTGGGGCATCCTGCAGGTCCTGACGCCCGGCACGGTCTCCTACCTCCTCACGACCATCCTCGTCTGGGCCAATCTGCTCGTCGCGCTGTTCAACGTGCTGCCGGGCCTGCCACTCGACGGTGGCCGCCTGGTGGAGAGCGCGGTCTGGAAGGCGACGGGCAGCCAGGAGAAGGGCACGGTGGCGGCCGGCTGGGCAGGCCGCATCATCGTCATACTGCTGCTCGCGGTCGTCGTCGGCCTGCCGCTGCTCCAGGGCCGGGGTCCGGACCTCGCCGTCATCCTCATCGCCGTGGTCATGGGGGCCTTCCTGTGGATGGGCGCGACGGCGGCCATCGAGAACGCGAGGATGCGCCTGCGCCTCCCGGCCATCAGCGCGGGACGGTTGCAGCAGCGCGCCATCGGCCTGCCCGCGGGTACCACCGTCCTCGCTGCACGCCGCCTGCTCCGCGAGAACCCGGGCGCCGCCGTCGTCGTGACCGGCACCGCCGGGGTGCCGGAGGCCGTCGTCGACGAGGGCGCGCTCCTCGCCGTACCGGAGGAGGCGGCCGGGACGACGTCGGTCAATGCGACCGCTCGGCGTCTCGCCGCAGGAGCCTACGTCCCCGAGTGGGCGGAGGGCCAGGAGCTGGTGCAGTTCCTCGCGCGCCTCGAAGGCAACGAGTACGCCGTCATCGACCGCCGGGGTGCCGTCAGCGGCCTGCTCCACCAGCGGACGGTCGTCCAGGCCATCACGGGCAAGGGCACGCCCGGTTCCTGACGTGCCCTCGACCCCGCCTGCCGGCGCAGGCTCTCCCGGCGGTGAAGGCGACGACGACGCGGCGAACGCCGTGCCTCTCGAACCTTCCCGCCCCGACCGATCCGCCTCCCACCCCAGCTCCAGCCCCCATCCGCGCCGGTTCCGCCGGCCCCTGCCGAAGGACCACCCTTGAGTACCCTCCCCACACCCGACCCCACCACAGCTTCCGCCCCCCACGGCGCTGCCGCCCGCCGAGGGCCGTTCCGGCCCGGCGAGCGCGTCCAGCTGACGGACGAGAAGGGCCGGATGAACACGATCACCCTGACGCCGGGCGGGGCGTTCCACACGCACAAGGGCTTCCTGCATCACGACTCCCTCATCGGCGTGACCGAGGGCACCATCCTCGAGAACACCAGCGGGCAGCTCTATCAGGCCCTGCGGCCGCTCCTGTCCGACTTCGTGCTGTCCATGCCGCGCGGTGCCGCCGTCGTGTACCCGAAGGACGCCGGGCAGATCGTGACCATGGCGGACATCTTCCCCGGTGCCCGCGTCGTCGAGGCCGGAGTGGGCTCGGGCGCCCTCTCCATCTCACTCCTGCGGGCCGTGGGCGACGCCGGGTACCTCCACTCCTTCGAGCGCCGCGAGGAGTTCGCCGACATCGCCCGCGGCAACGTCGAGACGATCTTCGGCGGTCCGCACCCGGCGTGGCAGATCACCCTCGGCGACTTCCAGGAGCAGGTGGTGGAGCAGGAGGAGCCCGGATCCGTGGACCGCGTCGTCCTCGACATGCTCGCGCCGTGGGAGTGCCTGGACGCCGTCGCGACCGTGCTGGCTCCCGGCGGTGTCTGGATCAGCTACGTGGCCACCGTGACGCAGCTCTCCCGCACCGCCGAGGCCATCCGGGCGGACGGTCGGTTCACGGAGCCCGAGGCGTGGGAATCCATGGTGCGCGGATGGCACCTCGAAGGGCTGGCGGTCCGGCCCGACCACCGCATGGTCGCCCACACGGGATTCCTGCTCACGGCCCGCAGGCTGGCGGACGGCGCCGTCGGGTTCACCCCCAAGCGGCGTCCGTCGAAGACGGGCTTCAGCGAGGAGGACCTGAACGCCTGGACCCCGCAGGCCGTCGGTGAACGCGACGTGTCCGACAAGCGCCTCCGTCGAGTGGCGCGTGATGCCGCCTCGACGATCCAGCGCGGTTCCCTCCCACCGGAAGAGGCACAGGCACGCCGCGATGCCATCGCGGACGGCGGCACGGTCGAGTAGGTCGCGCAGGACGAGTGCAGGGCGGACGAGCTGTCGGCGGTGTGCGAGGGCGGCGCGGGGTGCGGGGGAGAAGCCCACGCGCCGTGGCCGTTAAGACTGCACACCGCGGACGTGCGTCTGCGCTAAGGTCGAAAGACAGCTGACGGAAAGAACCTAAGGTGGCGAACCGACATGCCGGAATCCGAAGAGAACGCTTCTTCCGCTGATCCGCGGGGTTTCACCCCGCCACCCGTCGACCCCGTGGCCCAGCGCCAACTGAACGTGCTGCGCGACAAGCTCCGTCATATCGACCGCCAGCTGGCGTCGGCGACGCAGAACAACGGGAAGCTCGTCTCCGCCCTGGAATCCGCCCGGACGGAGATCGTGCGGCTCAAGGCGGCCCTCGAGAAGGAGGGCGCCGCGCCGTTCAGCTTCGCCACCGTGATGCAGGTGAACCCGAAGCGCCCGTCCGAGCCGGGCACCACCACGGAGGCGACGGTGCAGGACACCGCCGACATCCTGCAGTCGGGGCGGAAGCTCCGCGTGACCGTCAGCCCCCTCATCAGTGTCCGCCAGCTCGCGCCGGGCCAGGAGGTGCTGCTCAACGAGTCCCTCACGATCGTCGCGGCCCTCGGCTTCGAGCGGGCAGGGGAGATCGTCACCGTCAAGGAGCTCATGGGCACCGACCGTGCGCTGGTCGTGGGACGCACGGACGACGAACGCGTCATCAAGCTCAGCGGACCGCTCCAGGCCGAGAAGATCCGTGTGGGCGACGCCCTCGCCGTCGATACGCGGTCGGGCTACGGCCTGGAGAAGGTGCCCCGGAGCGAGGTGGAGAACCTCGTGCTCGAGGAGGTGCCGGACATCGCCTACGGGGACATCGGCGGTCTCGGCCCCCAGATCGAGCAGATCCGGGACGCCGTCGAGCTGCCGTTCCTGCACCCCGATCTCTACCGCGAGCACGGACTCAAGCCGCCCAAGGGGATCCTCCTCTACGGGCCTCCCGGCTGCGGCAAGACCCTGATCGCGAAGGCCGTCGCCAACTCGCTCGCAGCCCGTGCCGCCGAGCGCGCGGGCCTGGAGCAGATCCGCAGCTACTTCCTGAACATCAAGGGCCCCGAACTGCTGGACAAGTACGTCGGTGAGACCGAGCGCCACATCCGGCTGATCTTCGCCCGCGCCCGCGAGAAGGCGTCCGACGGCAGTCCCGTGGTCGTGTTCTTCGACGAGATGGACTCGCTGTTCCGCACGCGCGGCACGGGTGTCTCGTCCGACGTCGAGACCACCATCGTGCCGCAGCTGCTCAGCGAGATCGACGGCGTCGAGAAGCTCGAGAACGTGATCGTGATCGGTGCCTCCAACCGCGAGGACATGATCGATCCCGCCATCCTGCGGCCCGGGCGGCTGGACGTGAAGATCAAGATCCAGCGGCCCGACGCCGAGGGTGCCGCCGAGATCTTCGCGAAGTACATCACCCCGGACCTGCCGCTCCACGCGGAGGACCTCGCCGAGCACGGCAACGATGCCCACGCCACCATCTCCGAGATGATCCGCCGCACCGTCGAGCAGATGTACTCGACCGACAAGTCCAACGAGTACCTCGAGGTCACCTACGCCAACGGGGACACCGAGATGCTCTACTTCAAGGACTTCAACTCCGGAGCGGTCATCCAGAACGTCGTGGACCGGGCGAAGAAGTACGCCATCAAGGACCTCCTGCTCGACGGCTCCAAGGGCCTGCGCATCGAGCACCTGATGCGGGCCGTGGTGGACGAGTTCCGTGAACACGAGGACATGCCGAACACCACCAATCCCGACGACTGGGCGCGCATCTCCGGCAAGAAGGGCGAGCGCATCACGTACATCCGCACGATCGTGCAGGGCAAGGCGGGCCAGGAGCCTGGCAAGTCGATCGAGACGACGGCGAATACGGGCCAGTATCTGTGATGGACACGGGCGGACGACGGACCGGCCCGCCGGGCGGGACACCGCCGGTCGGTGAGGGCATCTCCGTCCACCGCGTGATGGGCACGGAGACGGAGTACGGCATCATCGCGCCCGCCCTGCCGTC
Source organism: Arthrobacter sp. BC5 (assembly GCF_056680255.1). NCBI lineage: Bacteria > Bacillati > Actinomycetota > Actinomycetes > Micrococcales > Micrococcaceae > Arthrobacter > Arthrobacter sp. BC5. Next base: position 3,058,362 of record NZ_CM155273.1, on the reverse strand, counting down.
CGCGAACCCCACGCTGCTGTCCTCGCAGGTGGTCAACGCCTACGCCGCCACGCTGCGCGAGGGGCTCGGCAACCTCGCCGGGACACGGTGGGACTACACCGACGAGACGCCGCTGACGGACGCGCGCGGCTTCCGCATGGAGCGCAGCAGCGCCCATCCGAGCCAACTGACGGACGAGCCGGCCGAGCTCAGCGCGGAACAGATCGCCCTCGAACGGGGCGAGCCCGCCGAAGCCGCAGTGCTCATGAACCTCGTGCTCAACAACGGTGCCCGGTTGTACGTCGACCACGCCCACCCGGAGTACTCGTCGCCCGAGGTGACCAACCCTCTCGACGCCGTCCTCTGGGACCGGGCGGGGGACCACGTGGCCGTCGCCGCGATGCACCGGATAGGTGCCACGCCCGGCTTCTCGCCCGTGATCCTCTACAAGAACAACACCGACAGCAAGAGCGTCTCCTACGGCTCCCACGAGAACTACCTCGTTCCCCGGAGCGTCCCCTTCTCGAGGCTCGCCGAGGCCCTGATCCCCTTCTTCGTCTCCCGCCAGGTCATCTGCGGCGCGGGACGTGTCGGCATCGGCCCGCTGAACCAGGGCTCCGGCTTCCAGATCAGCCAGCGCGCGGACTTCTTCGAGAACGAGGTCGGCCTGGAGACGACGGTCCGGCGCCCCATCATCAACACCCGGGACGAGCCGCACGCCGTCGCCGAGAAGTACCGGCGGCTGCACGTCATCATCGGCGACGCCAACCTGAACGAGGTGTCGAACTACCTGAAGGTGGGGACCACCGCCCTCGTGCTCGCGCTCATCGAGCAGGGCCTGGCTCCGGTGCCCGTGCTCGAGGACCCGGTCGAGGCGCTGCGCACCGTCAGCCACGACCCCTCCCTGCAAGCCACCGTCCGGCTGACGGACGGCCGGAACCTGACAGGGCTGGAACTGCAGGAGCTGTACTGCGACGCCGTCTCCGCGGCACTCCCGGCGGATGCGGACCAGCAGACGCGCGACGTCGTCGAGCGCTGGCAGTCCCTGCTCGGGACGCTGCGCGAGGATCCGATGGGCGCCTCGCGCCAGGTGGACTGGATCGCCAAGCTGAAGGTCCTGGAGGCCTACCGGGCCCGGGACGGGCTCGCCTGGACGGACCCGCGCCTCGCACTCGTCGACCTGCAGTACGCCGACCTCCGGCCGGAGAAGGGCATCTACCAGCGGCTGGCACGCCGCGGGGATGTCGAGCTGCTCGTGACGGACACCGAGGTGGCCCGTGCCGCGGTCGAGCCCCCGCGCGACACCCGCGCCTACTTCCGCGGACGCTGCATCTCGGAGTACCCCGCGGAAGTGGTCGGGGCGAGCTGGGACTCGCTCATCTTCGAGCTCGCGGGGGAGCGGCGCCTGCAGCGCGTCCAGACACGCGAACCGCTCCGCGGCACCGCCCTGCTCACCGAGGAGCTGTTCGACCTGGCAGCCGACGCCGGCGATTTCCTCGGGCGATTGTTGAGCGGGCCGGATCGTCGCGTGGCACCATAGGAACCAGATCACCGAAGTGGTCACGAACACGGAAAGGGCGGCCATCATGGCTACACAGGACCGCATCAACACCAGCGGGTCATCCTCGAAATCCGAGGAGGAGATCCCCGAGCCCGCCCCCGCAGCTCCCGCGGCCCAGGACTCCACTCAGACGCAGGGAGTGGACGACCTGCTCGACGAGATCGACGGCGTCCTCGAATCCAACGCCGAGGAATTCGTGCGAGGGTTCGTGCAGAAGGGCGGCCAGTAGCGGATGCTTCCGGACGATGCAGCAGCGGCGGTTCCCCGGGCGGCCTCCACGTCCTTCACCGACTACCTGGGCGCGCACCACCCCGGGCTGCTGCCGTCGAACCGGACATTCGGCACGGTGAGCTCGTCCACGGACACCTCGCGCCTGGCACCGCATGCGACGACCATCGTCTCGCTGACCTTTCCCGGCGGCGTCCTGATGGCCGGCGACCGGCGTGCCACGATGGGCAACGTGATCGCCAGCCGGCACATCGAGAAGGTGTTCCCCGCTGACGTCTACTCGGTCCTGGGGATCGCCGGGAGCGCCGGTATCGGGCTCGACCTGACCCGCCTGTTCCAGGTGGAGCTGGAGCACTACGAGAAGATCGAGGCGACGATGATGAGCCTCGACGGCAAGGCCAATCGGCTCGCCGCGATGGTCCGGCAGAACCTCCCCATGGCGATGCAGGGCCTCGCCGTCGTGCCGCTCTTCGCCGGGTTCGACACCGACCGCCACGTAGGGCGGCTGTTCTCCTTCGACGTCACCGGTGGTCGGTACGAGGAGCACGAGCACCACTCGGTCGGTTCCGGTTCGGTCTTCGCGCGCGGAGCGCTCAAGAAGCTCTGGAACCCACGCCTGGACGAAGCCTCCGCGGTGCGCGTCGCCGTCGAAGCGCTGTACGACGCCGCCGACGACGACTCCGCGACCGGCGGGCCGGACACTGTCCGCGCGCTGTGGCCCGTGGTCTACGTCGTGGACGGCGCGGGCGCGCGCCGGATCCCCGAGCGCGAACTCGAAGCCGCAGCGCACTCCATCATCGACGCCCGCTCCGCGACAGGCCGGGAGGCATAGGCCATGACACAGCAGTTCTACGTCTCGCCCGAACAGCTGATGAAGGACCGCGCGGACTTCGCGCGGAAGGGGATCGGCCGAGGCCGGTCCGTCGTGGTGATGAGCTGCAGGGACGGGATCGCACTCGTCGCCGAGAACCCTTCACCCTCGCTGCACAAGCTCGGCGAGATCTACGACCGCATCGCCTTCGCGGCGGTGGGCAAGTACAACGAGTTCGAGAGCCTCCGGCAGGCCGGCGTGCGCTACGCGGACGTCCGCGGCTACTCCTACGCCCGCGAGGACGTGACCGCCCGCGGACTGGCCAGCGTCTACGCGCAGAGCCTGGGCGCGGTATTCACTGCGGAGAGCAAGCCCTTCGAGGTCGAACTCGTGGTGGCAGAGGTGGGCCGTACCCGGGACGCAGACCACCTGTACCGGCTGACCTTCGACGGCTCCATCGCGGACGAGTCCGGCTTCGTCGTCATGGGCGGCGCCGCGGACGCCGTCGTCGACGCGCTCCAGGGCACCTGGTCCGCCGACCTCAGCCTCCAGGAAGCAGTCCGCGCCTCCGCACGGGCCCTCAGGAGCGACGGCGGCGCCGCGCAGGCGCCGGCCGTCACGAACGGCAACCGCCCAGCAGCGCCGCCGCTGGGTCCGTCCCTCCTCGAAGTCGCCTTCCTCGAACGGGACCCCGACACGCTGCGCGGGAGCCGGAGAGCCTTCCGCCGGATCGGCGGACCGGAGCTCGAGAACCTGCTGCAGCACGAACAGGACACCTGATGGACCGCCGCATCTTCGGAGTCGAGACCGAATTCGGCATCTCCTACTCCGGGCCGAACTCCCGGCCTCTCTCCCCGGAGGAGGTGGCCCGCTACCTCTTCCGCAAGGTCGTCAGCTGGGGGAGGTCCTCCAACGTCTTCCTGACCAACGGTTCACGCCTCTACCTCGACGTCGGCTCGCACCCCGAGTACGCGACGGCGGAGTGCGACGACCTCGCGCAGCTCATCGCCCACGACCGCGCCGGGGAACTGATCCTGGAGGATCTCGTGACCGAGGCGCAGCGCAAGCTGGCGCAGGAGGGCTACGACGGCAAGATCTTCCTCTTCAAGAACAACACCGATTCCGCGGGCAACTCGTACGGGAGCCACGAGAACTACCTCATTCCCCGGAAGCTGGAGTTCGCGCGGCTCGCGGACATCCTCATCCCCTTCCTCGTCACGCGGCAGCTCCTCGTCGGGGCGGGCAAGGTCCTCAAGACGCAGACGGGCTCCATCTACGCGTTCTCGCAGCGGGCGGACCACCTGTGGGAAGGCATCTCCTCGGCCACCACCCGCTCCCGGCCCATCATCAACACCCGGGACGAGCCGCACGCCGACGCCGAGCACTACCGCCGGCTGCACGTGATCGCCGGGGACTCGAACATGTCCGAGACCACCACGCTCCTGAAGATCGGCTCGGTGGACCTGCTGCTGCGCATGGTCGAGGCAGGCGAGCTGATGCGGGACTTCCGCCTGGAGAACCCCATCCGCAGCATCCGGGAGATCTCGCACGACCTCACAGGACAGCAGCTCCTCAAGCTCGCCAACGGCCGGCACATGACGGCCCTCGAGATGCAGCGCGAATACCTCGCCCGTGCCACGGCCTTCGTGGAGCAGCGCGGCGCGCACAACGCGCACGTCCCCGCGGTCCTCGGGCTGTGGGAGCGTGTGCTCGACGCCGTCGAGACCGGGGACACCAGAAGCATCGATACGGAGGTGGACTGGGCGATCAAGAAGAAGCTGATCGACCGCTACCTCGCCCGCTCGGGCGGGGACCTCGATTCGGCCAGGGCAGCCCAGCTCGACCTCACGTACCACGACATCTCACGGTCGCGTGGCCTGTTCTTCCTGCTGCAGGCCCGCGGGGAGGCTGCGCGGGTCGTCGACGACACCGCGGTGAAGGAAGCGGTGGACGTGCCGCCGCAGACCACGCGGGCCCGCCTGCGCGGCGAGTTCGTCCGCCGGGCGAAGGAGGCGAACCGCGACTACACCGTCGACTGGGTGCACCTGAAGCTCAACGACCGGGCGCAGCAGACCATCCTCTGCAAGGACCCCTTCACCTCGGTGGACGAGCGCGTGGAGGCACTCCTCCAGCAGCTGTGAGGGACGGAATCCGGACTCCGGTGCGGCGTGCCGGCGGTCGAGAGGGCATTCCCGGGAGGAACCGCGGCTCCGCAGCCGTTAGGCTTGTCAGGGCCCTTTGTTCTGCGGGCAGCCTGGACTGGTCATCAATCTGAAAGTGGTTCTGTGCGAAAAGTACTAGCAATCCTCCTTCCGCTCCTGCTGTTGCTGACAGCCTGCGGCGGCACGACGACGGGGAATTCGGCCGGCGCCGCCGAGGTCTTCGACACGGTCGAGGTGAGCGGCGGATCCGACGAGGAAGCACCGACCGTCGAATTCGAATCACCCCTGGACATCACCGGCGTGGCCGCGAAGACGGTCGCGGACGGCGACGGCGACGAGGTGCAGGCCGGTCAGCAGATCCGCTACCAGCTCGTCTCGCTCAACGCCGAGGACGGCGAAGTCCTCGGTGACACCTACAGCCAGGGCGAGCCCCAGGTGCTGCCCGTGGACGACATGCTCAAGGAGCAGGACAGCGAGCTCTACGAGGTGCTCGTCGGTACGAAGGTCGGTGCCCAGGTGGCCTACACGCGTCCCTCGCCCGAGCCGGCGGAGGGCCAGACCGCCGTACCGCAGCAGCTGATCGTCCTGAAGGTCATCTCGGCCGAGCAGCCTCCGCCGGAGCCTGAGGCCCTCTCGCCCGAGGACGTCAAGAAGCTCGACGACGAGGGCCGCCTGCCCACCTTCACCTTCGGGGAGAACGGCGCCCCCGAGGTCACGATCCCCGAGAACGAGCCCTCCGACGACCTCGTCGTCAAGGTACTCGAGGAGGGCACCGGTGAGGTGGTCGCCGAGACCGACAGCATCACCGCGAACTACGCCGGCTGGACCTACAGCGACGGTGAGAAGTTCGACTCGAGCTACGATCGCGGCGAGCCGGCCACGTTCCCGCTGAACCAGGTCATCACCGGATGGACCAAGGGCCTCGCCGGGCAGAAGGTCGGATCCAAGGTCCTGCTCGTCATCCCGGAGCCATGGGCCTACCCCAATGCCTCGCAGGGACAGCCCTCCGGCACCCTCGTGTTCTACGTCGAGATCGTCAGCAAGGAAGCGGCCCAGTAGTTCGGGGCCTCCGCCAGCCAACGAAAGCACCAGGAAAGGAAACCATGTCCTTCGGACAGCGCAACTTCGACCGGCAGAAGCCGGAGATCGACTTCCCCGCCCATGACGTCCCGGCCGACCTCCTCATCGAGGACATCATCGAGGGGACCGGCGACGAGGCGAAGCCCGGCAACACCGTGTCCACGCATTATGTCGGTGTCGCCTTCTCCACGGGTGAGGAATTCGACGCCTCCTGGAACCGCGGGACACCGCTCGATTTCAAGGTCGGCGTCGGGCAGGTCATCCAGGGCTGGGACCAGGGCCTCCTCGGCATGAAGGTGGGCGGTCGTCGCCGCCTCGAGATCCCGTCCCACCTCGCGTACGGACCCAGCGGTGCCGGGTCCGCCATCGGCCCCAACGAGGCGCTGATCTTCGTGGTGGACCTGCTCGGCGTCCGCTAGCACGACCTCCCGGACCCCAAGGGTCCGCGCGGTTCCCGCACCATCGTCCGGAAGGGACGCAGGCCGACCCCCGGTTGGCGTGCGTCCCTTCTGCCGCTTCCGTGAAGGTAGGGTTTCACCGTGTCCGCAAAACGTACCGAACGCCTCCTCACCCTCGTGATCATGCTCCTGTCGAGCCGCCGTGGGTACACGAAGGAGGAATTGTTCGAGGAGATCGACCTGTACCGCGAGGCGACCTCGGTGGCCGCCCGCGAGAAGCTCTTCGACCGGGACAAGGCGGCGCTGCGCGAGCAGGGCATCCCCCTGGAATCCTTCAGCGAGGACACGCTCTTCGACAACGACAACACGGTGCAGCGGTACCGCATCAATGCCGAGAACTATCGCCTCGGCGGCGTGACCTTCCAGCCGGAGGAGTACGCGGTCCTCAACCTGGCCGCCGGTGTCTGGGACCAGGGGTCCCTCGACGCCGCGGCCTCGCGGGCCCTGCGGAAGCTCAGTTCGCGCAGCACCGACGGCGGGATCGAGCTGACGCCGCTGATCCAGCCGCGCATCACCACGGATGCCCCGTACTGGGACATCGTGTGGCAGGCGCTGACCAGCCGCACCCCCCTCCGTTTTCCCTACCGCGCGGCCAGCACGGGGCGCGAGGAGGTCCGGACCGTGCACCCGTGGGGAATGGGCGCCCGCTTCGGCCACTGGTACGTCGTCGGATACGACACCACCCGCAAGGCCGAACGCTTCTTCCGGCTCTCCCGGATGACGGGCGAGCCCGTGCCGGTGCGCGGCACCTTCGAGGTCCCTGCGTCCTTCGACATGAACCAGACGCTCTCTTCCCTGTCGCGGAGCGAGCCCGATCGCACCGCCGTCGTCGCCGCCCGCCCCGGATCCTGCCAGGTGCTGAGGGTCCGGAAGGACGCCGAGGTCCTCGAGACGGGGGAGGAGTGGGACCTCCTGCGGGTGCCGTATGCGGCCTCGAGCCCCATGGCCGCGACGATCGCCGGGCTGGGGACCAACGCGAAGGTCGAGGAACCGGCAGAACTGGCAGCCCAGGTGGCGCGCCTGCTGGAGGGAGCCTACACCGCGGCCGTCGCGGCCCCGCAGGGCCTCGAGATCACCGGTGCGGTGCGGCCCGCGCCGCGCCGGAAATCGTCCTCGCAGGATCATCTCCTGCGCCTGCTCGACCTCGTGCCCTATCTCCTGGCCAATCCCGGGGCGGAAGTGGGGGAGACGGCGCGGAAGTTCGAGGTGACGGAGAGCCAGCTCACCAAGGACCTGGACCTGCTCTTCGTCAGTGGCCCCCGGCACTATCCCGATGCGCTCATGGACGTGAACATCGAGGACGGCAGGATCTACCTGACCAACGCGCGCGACCTCGCGGAGCCGGTCAAGCTGAGCATGGACGAGGCGTGTTCCCTGATCGTCGGGCTCCAGGCCCTTCGTGAACTGCCCGGTATGAGGAACAACGAGGCGATCGTCAGCGCACAGACCAAGCTGACCGCTGCGGCCGGGGACGCGGCCCGTATCGGGGCCGCGGTGGCCACGAAGCTCACGGAGGACGACATCGATCCGACCCTCGAGGTACTGCAGGCCGCCCTGCACTCGGGAGTGCGGGTGGAAGTGGACTACTTCGTGCCGACACGAGACGAGATCACGCACCGGCTGCTCGAGCCGCTGCGCATCTTCCTGCACCAGGACACGTGGTACCTGGAGGCGTGGAGCGTCGACTCCGACGGGCTGCGCAATTTCCGCCTCGACCGCATCCAGAGCGCCACCCTGACGGACCAGCCGGCCACGGCCGCCGTCGACGAGGAATCCCTCGACCGCGACCGGCGGACCGCTGCGCCCTACCGCTCCGGTGAGGCGGACCAGGCTGTCACGCTCCTGCTGGAGCCCCGGGCCCGGTGGATCGCCGCACAGTACAACGCCGACGCCGTGCAGGAGCTCGGCGAGGACCGCCTGGCCGCGCGCCTGAGGGTCGCCTCGAGCTCCTGGATCCCCGGCCTCGTCGCGGGCCTCGGAGGATCCGCAGCCGTCGTCGCTCCCGCCGAGGTGCGCGAGGAGACCCTCCGCTGGCTCGAGGCAGCCCGCGCCCACCAGGCACTGGCCTAGACTGGCACCATGCTCTGGTGGATGTGGATCGTGCTGTGGGTTGCGCTGGTGGCTGTCAGCGTGATCTTCCTCGTCGCGGTCGGATTCGGCGTGTTCCGACGTGGAATGCGAACTCTCGGTGAATTCGGGGAAGCGATGGACCGCTTCGACGTGAACATCCCGGCCGACGGCGAGAGCGCTCCCGCAACCGCGAGCGTGCCCGGAATCCCCGTACCGGCCGTATTCTCCGCGCCGGTCGAGGTCAGGGCGGCGCGTGAATCGGCGAAGCTCCGGCGGATCGACGACCGGCGCAGCAGGCGGGTCGCCCGGCGTGACCGGCGCGGGCAGCCCCAACTCCTGCGGGACATGCCCCACCTGTGACCTAAACTGGTGGAGGGATCAACGAGAGGAATTGGGCATGAGGCTCGAAGGCTGGCACATCGTCATCATCATCGTTCTTGCGATCGTTCTGTTCGGCGCTCCGAAGCTTCCGGGGCTGGCGCGCAGCGTGGGCCAGTCGCTGCGGATCTTCAAGTCCGAGGTGAAGCAGATGAAGGACGAGAACAACACCGGCGAGCCCGGCACGGATCCCGTGGAGGGCCGGGTCGTCAACACCCCGGGCCCGCAGACCTACACACCCACGCACCAGGTCCCGGGCCAGCCAGGCTACCAGCAGGGGACCCCGGTGGGTCATGTGCAGGGTGACGCGCGGGCCGACGTCCGTGGCGAGGGCCAGGCGGGACCCTCGCAGCAGAGCGGTTCCTCGCGCACCAGCCAGTAGGGACAGCCGGTGTCACCCGCGAAGGTCCGCCAGCGCGGCAGGAAAGCGAACCCCGAAGGGCGTATGGCCCTGAAGGAGCACCTGCGCGAGGCCCGCAACCGCTTGTTCAAGTCCGCGATCGCGGTCATCCTCGCGACCGTGGCCGGGTTCTTCGTGTACGAGCCGGTGCTGCGGGCGCTGGCCGCGCCGATCATTGCGATCAACGCCCAGGACGGCCGGACGGCGTCACTGAACTTCGACAGCGCCGCCTCCCCGTTCGACCTGCTCATCCAGGTCTCGGTGTTCCTTGGCCTGGTCATCTCCAGCCCGGTCTGGCTGTACCAGTTGTGGGCGTTCATCACCCCGGGGCTGAAGACGAAGGAGCGCCGGATCGCACTGGCGTTCATCGCCGTGGCCTTCCCGCTGTTCCTGGCCGGCATCGCCCTGGCCTGGCTGATCCTGCCCAACGCGGTGCGGGTCCTGACGGAGTTCACGCCGGAGGACTTCTCCAACTACATCAGCGTGTCCGTGTACTTCACGTTCGTGCTGCGCCTGATGCTCGCGTTCGGGATCGCGTTCCTGCTCCCGGTGGTCCTGGTCGGGCTGAACATGGTGGGCCTGGTCTCGGGGAAGCAGATCCTCAAGGCGTGGCGGATCACGGTGTTCCTGGTGTGCCTGTTCGCGGCGATGGCCGCCCCGGGTGGGGACGCACTGAGCATGTTCTACCTCGCGGTGCCCCTGCTCCTGCTGTTCTTCGTCGCGATCGGCCTGTGCCTGCTCAACGACAAGCGCCGGGCCCGCCGCACCGCGGCCCGCGAAGCCGCCGTCGAGGCCACCGCGGACACCGCCACACCCCTCGACGCCCTCTGACCCCTGCCGCTCGAGCGGCAGGATCAGCACGACCACGGCCCGTCCTGCAAGCACCATCGATCACCGAAGGCCGCACGCCGGGGCGGCGTGCCCGGTCCGGGCGGAGCGTCTAGGGTGGAAAGATGAGCACTCCCGCCGAGAGATACGCAGCTGCAAAGGCACGCACCGAACACTCGCGGACGCAGCTGTTCCATTTCGAGCAGACGCTGGACTTCGAGCTCGATCCGTTCCAGCGCGAGGCGTGTACGGCGCTCGAGGCCGGCAGGGGCGTGCTCGTCGCGGCACCCACCGGAGCCGGAAAGACGGTGGTGGGGGAGTTCGCCGTGTTCATGGCGCTGCAGCACGGCCTCAAGGCCTTCTACACGACGCCCATCAAGGCGCTGAGCAACCAGAAGTACTCCGAACTGGCCGCCGTGCACGGCACCGACCGCGTCGGCCTCCTCACCGGCGACACGAACATCAACGCCGATGCCGACGTGATCGTGATGACCACCGAGGTCCTGCGCAACATGCTGTACGCCAATTCGGACGCCCTCGACAACCTGGGCTACGTGGTGATGGACGAGGTGCACTACCTGGCCGACCGGTTCCGGGGAGCGGTGTGGGAGGAGGTGATCATCCACCTGCCCACCGAGGTCAGGCTGGTGTCCCTCAGCGCCACCGTGTCGAACGCCGAGGAGTTCGGCGCATGGCTGGACACCGTGCGCGGAGACACCGACGTCGTCGTGTCCGAGCACCGCCCGGTCCCGCTCTGGCAGCACGTGATGGTCGGCCAGAGCCTCATCGACCTGTTCGCCGGCGATGTCGCGTTCGACGAGGCGGCGCCGGAAGGTGCCGGAAGCGGCGCCCGCAACCAGTACGACGTCAATCCCGAACTGCTCGAACTGGCGAGCAACGAGATCCGGCTCAACCAGCGGGCCACCTGGGGCGGCCCCGGCGGGCGGCGCGGCAAGCCCCGCAACGGGCGCGGAGGACCCCCGCAGACGACGGCGGTGCGCCGCGCCACACGGCCCCAGGTGATCAGCGCACTCGACCGCTCCGACCTCCTCCCGGCCATCACGTTCATCTTCTCCCGGGCGGGCTGCGAAGCGGCCGTCACGCAGTGCCTGCACGCCGGGTTGTGGCTCACCACGGAGGAGGAACGGGACGAGATCAGCGAGACCATCGATGAGGCCACCATGGACATCCCGCGTGACGATCTCGAGATCCTCGGGTTCTGGACGTGGCGGGAAGGCCTCATCCGCGGCTTCACGGCGCACCACGCCGGGATGCTGCCGACCTTCAAGGAGATCGTCGAACGGCTGTTCGCGGCAGGACTCGTCAAGGCGGTCTTCGCGACCGAGACACTGGCCCTCGGCGTCAACATGCCCGCCCGCACGGTCGTGCTCGAGAAACTCGACAAGTTCAACGGCGAGGCGCACGTCGACGTGACGGCGGGGGAGTACACCCAGCTCACGGGCCGTGCCGGGCGCCGCGGCATCGACGTCGAGGGGCATGCCGTCGTCCTCTGGCAGCCGGGCACCGATCCCGGCGCCGTGGCCGGCCTCGCGTCCCGGCGCACCTACCCGTTGAACTCGAGCTTCCGGCCGACCTACAACATGAGCATCAATCTGATGGCGCAGTTCGGCCAGGAGCGTTCACGGGAGATCCTCGAGACGTCCTTCGCCCAGTTCCAGGCGGATCGTTCCGTCGTCGGGCTCGCGAAGCAGGTGCGCAGCCGCGAGGAATCCCTCAAGGGCTACGAGAAGTCGATGACGTGCCACCTCGGGGACTTCCGCGAGTATGCGAACCTGAGGCGCGAGCTGTCCGAGCTCGAGTCGCGGGCATCCCGTGACCGGTCGCGCACGCTGAGGTCGGCGGCCGAATCCTCCCTGGAATCGCTGCGTCCCGGCGACGTGATCGACGTCCCCGGCGGGAGGAGCCAGGGTTTCGCCGTCGTCCTGGACAGCGACACCTCCCGGGAACCACGGCCCACCGTGCTCACCCTCGAGACGCAGATCCGCCGGGTCGGCGTGCAGGACCTCGACGGCCCCGTGGAGGTACTCTCCCGCATCCGGATTCCGAAGCACTTCAGTGCCCGCAGCCCGAAGGACCGCCGCGACCTCACGTCCTCGTTGCGCAACGCGCTGCAGGAGAAGCGGCCGCCACGGCGGGGGGCCGATCGTGTGGCGGCCGGCTACTCGGCGTCGGCAGCCGAAGAGGAACGTGCCATCACCGAAGTCCGGCGCCGCCTCCGTGCGCATCCCTGCCACGGGTGCAGCGAACGCGAGCAGCACGCGCGCTGGGCCGAGCGGTGGTTCAAGCTGCGTCGGGAGACCGATCAGCTGGGAGGCCAGATCCGCGGGCGGACCAACACGATCGCCAAGACCTTCGACCGCGTCTCCGAGGTCCTCGGGCACTACGGGTACCTCGAGTACACGGACGACGGCATGTCCGTCAGCGCCGCCGGCCAGAAGCTGCGCCGGATCTACGGCGAGAAGGACCTCCTGATCGCCCTGTGCGTCGAGGAGGGTGCCTTCAGCGACCTCGATGCGGCGGAGCTCGCAGCCGTCGCCACGGTGCTCGTCTACCAGGCCAAGCGCGAGGAGCGCGGGGTGCGCCCGGTGATGCCGAGCGTGTCCCTCGAAGGCTCCGTGGAGACGATCATCCGGCAGTGGTCCCAGCTCAACGACGTCGAGGAGCAGCATCGGCTTCCCGTCACCGGTGAACCGGAGCTCTCGCTCGTCTGGCCGATGTTCAAGTGGGCCCAGGGCCGGTCCCTCCAGGCGGCCCTCAGCGGGACCGAACTCGCAGCGGGAGACTTCGTGCGCTGGTCCAAGCAGGTCATCGACCTGCTCGACCAGCTGGCCAAGGTGCCGGACCTTCCGGGCAGCCTGCAGCAGACGTGCATCCGGGCGATCCGACTGATTCGTCGCGGCGTGGTGGCATACTCGAACATCAGTGAATAGTCCCCGTCCCGGGACATTTCGGTCACAGAAAGTCTCCCTGCCTCCCCATGCCCAGCACTGAACGCCCCCTGCCCGTCCTGTACCGCAACGGCTCCGTCTACAGCCCTGCCGATCCCTTCGCAACCGCCATGCTCGTCGACGGCGGAACCGTGGCATGGGTGGGTACGGAGCACGCCGCGGCCAACCTCACGGGACCGGGAGTGCGCACCGTGGACCTGGACGGCGCGCTGGTCACGCCCGGCTTCGTGGACGCCCACACGCACACCACCGAGACGGGGATCGCCCTCGGCTCGATCGACCTGACGGCGTGCCGCTCACTGGGAGGGCTCCTGGACGCCGTGGCGGCTGCGGCGTCCTCGGGGGCCCCCACCGTGCTCGGTTTCGGCTGGGACGAGTCGTCCTGGCCGGAGAAGCGCGTGCCGACGGCCGCGGAGCTCGACCAGGCCGGCAACGGTGCGCTCGTCTACCTCGTCCGGGCCGATATCCACTCCGCGGTGGTCTCGGGTAGCCTGGCGGCCGGCCTCGGCCTCGCGGGCATCGACGGCTGGGACGACGGCTTCGTGGTCCGCGCGGCGCACGAAGCGGCCCGACAGGCCACCCGCAGCCTCGACCCGGCACAGCGGCGCAACTACCAGCAGGCCGCCCTGCTCCACGCCGCTTCACGGGGCTACGTCGCGCTGACCGAGATGGCCGCCCCCCATATCGCGCCGCGGGAGGACCTCGAGACGCTGCTGTCGATCGACGGTCCGCTGTCCGAGCTGCCCTTGCCGGAGGTCATCCCGTACTGGGCCCAGCTCGCTGCCTCGCGGGAGGAAGTGCGCTCCGCCATGCGGGGCTTCGGAGGGCGGCTCGCGGGTCTCGCCGGTGACCTGAACGTGGACGGGTCCATCGGGTCCCGCACAGCGGCTCTCCGCGAGCCGTACAGCGACGATCCAGGCAACCGCGGGAGCATCTACCTGAGCGAGGACGACGTCGCCACCCACCTCGTCGCCACCACCGCCGAGACGGTCCAGGCCGGGTTCCACGTCATCGGCGACGCCGGTCTCGACGTCGTCCTGAACGGCCTCGAGGCCGCTGCCCGGGAGCTGGGCGTGGAGGAGGTGCGCCGCTCACGCCACCGCCTCGAACACGTGGAACTCGCCGACGACGCCGCCATAGCGGCTCTCGTGCACTACGGCGTGGCCGTCAGCGGACAGCCTGCCTTCGACGCCCTGTGGGGTGCCGAAGGCGGCCTGTACGACCAGCGGCTGGGGGAGCGGAGCATCGGGATGAACCGCTTCGCCTCCTTCCTGTCCGCGGGGGTCCTCGTGGCGCTCGGATCGGACAGCCCTGTGACGCCGCTCGATCCCTGGGCGTCCGTCCGTGCATGCCTCCAGCACAGCAACGCGGCGGAGACCATCTCCGCCCGGGCTGCTTTCATAGCGCACACCAGGGCGAGCTGGCGGCTCTCGGGCCGCAGCCCCATGATGGGTCAGTTGGCGCCGGGTACCCCAGCGTCATTCGCCGTCTGGAAGGTCGACGAACTGATGGTCCAGACGCCTGACAACCGGGTCCAGTCCTGGAGTACGGATCCCCGCGCCGGTACGCCCCTGCTGCCCGCTCTCGACACGGAGAACGCCCCCCTGTGTCTCGAGACGGTGCACGACGGACACCGGCTGTACGTCGCTGACGGCTTCTCCGCAGCGTAGGCCGCGGCCCCGCTCGGCAGGATTTTCTTTGTGGAAATCGACCGCACCCTGACCTGCACCGAAGCACGTCTCCGCAGGTCAGGGCCCTGTTGACACCTCCTCCACAGCACGTAAGCTTTTGCCCTACGGGTTAGAGGAACTCCTGAGGGAGCAAACCTGGCTGGTCTCCGAAAGCGCAACGCATCGGCCTTACGAATGGCGCGTGTTGCCCATCCATAGGGAGTCAGTACTCATCAAGGGCAGGTTCACACATCAGTAGAAAACGATGTCGGCACGCGTGCGGGCATCGGTACGAAGATGTGTGGATCTGCCCGAGTGCCCGTCCCCGGCCGTCCCCTACCGTCCCGTCGGGCCTTCCCGCGCGGCACCCTGACCGTTCGCCTATACTGCAGACTGGCTCCGCGTGCGGAGCAGTCCCTGCGCTATGCGCTCCCTGACGGAAAGGTCCACCTGCGTGCGAGTCGTCACGATCATCCCCACCTACAACGAGATCGAGTCACTCCCGCTGACCCTTGCCCGGCTGCGGGCTGCGGTACCGGCCTCGGACGTCCTCATCGTCGATGACAACAGCCCCGACGGAACGGGCGACTTCGCCGATCGGGCCGCTGCTGCCGACAACCAGGTGCACGTCCTGCACCGGACCGGCAAGGAAGGACTGGGAGCGGCGTACATCGCCGGGTTCCGGTGGGCGCTCGAGCGCGACTACGACGTGCTGGTGGAGATGGACGCCGACGGCTCCCACAGGCCGGAGCAGCTGCAGAGCCTGCTGGACGCCGTGGATCGGGCCGACCTCGTGATCGGCAGCCGCTGGGTTCCCGGAGGCGGTGTGGTGAACTGGCCGGCGCACCGCAAGGTGCTCTCCCGCGGGGGCAGCACCTATTCACGGCTCATGCTCGGGCTGCCGGTGCGGGACATCACGGCCGGCTACCGCGCCTTCCGCCGCTCCACCCTGGAAGCACTCGACCTCTCGGCGGTCGAGTCCGTCGGTTACGGCTTCCAGGTCGACATGACCTTCAGGGTCGCCCGCCTCGGGCTGACGATCGTCGAGGTGCCCATCACCTTCGTGGAGCGGGAGCTCGGGGTGTCGAAGATGAGCGGGAACATCGTTCTTGAGGCGATCGCCAATGTGACCCGCTGGGGCCTGGCTGCGCGGTGGAAGAAGCTGACCGGACGCTGACCGCTTCGGTCCGAGAACGAAGAAGGCACCCGCCGCGGCGGGTGCCTTCTTCGTAGGTCCTGGATCGGGTTCAGGCCGAGCGGCGCTCTCCGCGGCGCTCCCGCAGGATCGTCAGGCGGTCCTGCAGGATCTGCTCCAGCTCCTCGACGGAGCGGCGCTCGAGGAGCATGTCCCAGTGGGTACGCACGGGCTTGTCGTTCGAGGTGTCGGGCTTCTCGCCGTCGACCAGGAGTGCTTCCTTGCCGGTCTTGGAGACCCAGGTCGCCGGGATGTCGGCCTCGGACGAGAAGGTCACGAAGACCCGCTCGCCGTCCTCGCAACGGTACTCGACCCGCTGCCGGGGAGCCGGCTCGACACCGGATTCCGTTTCCATCGACTGCGCACCGAGGCGCATGCCCCGCAGGCTGCGATCGCTCATGTTCTTCTCCTAGTCACCGTGGCCCCTCGTCTGCCGGGGGACCGTTGCCGCTGTTGTTCACCGAGAGTGCCAGGCGTGCCGCCGACGCACCCTGTATCTGTCACCCGAGGGCGAGAGGAAGGCTCTGTCTATAACACCGCACGCTGCAGGGATGTTCCTGCGGACGGGTAAACACCTAAGTATACAGATCGGCCGGAGCGACGCGCGCGGGCGTCGTCAGGTGCGCGTGACCATCTCGGGACCATCGGACGGTGAGTCCGGAGTCGTGGTGCCGAGCACGTTGCCGATGCCCTTCAGCGCCTCGCCGACCTCGCTCGGGATGATCCACAGTTTGTTCGCCGAGCCCTCCGCAAGCTTGGGAAGGGTCTGCAGGTACTGGTAGGCGAGCAGCTTCTGCGTCGGATTGCCCTTGTGGATGGCGTCGAACACCTTGTGGATCGCCTGGGCCTCGCCGTCCGCACGAAGGATCGCTGCCTTGGCATCGCCTTCGGCGGCGAGGATGGCGGCCTGGCGCTGGCCTTCCGCGGTGAGGATCTGCGACTGCTTGGTGCCCTCGGCGGTGAGGATCGCGGCACGGCGGTCGCGTTCCGCACGCATCTGCTTCTCCATGGAGTCCTGGATGGAGTGGGGAGGATCGATGGCTTTGAGCTCCACCCGGCCCACCCTGATACCCCAGCGGCCCGTGGCTTCGTCGAGGACCCCACGGAGCTGACCGTTGATCTGGTCGCGCGAGGTCAGGGCCTCCTCCAGGTTCAATCCACCGACCACGTTCCGCAGGGTGGTCGTGGTGAGCTGCTCGACGGCCTGGATGTAGTTGGCGATCTCGTAGGTCGCGGCACGGGGGTCGGTGACCTGGAAGTAGACCACCGTGTCGATGGACACCACGAGGTTGTCCTCCGTGATGACGGGCTGCGGTGGGAAGGAGACGACCTGCTCGCGCAGGTCGAGCAACGGCAGGAGCCTGTCGACGAACGGGATCAGGATCGTCAGGCCGGGGTTCAGCGTCCGCTGGTACTTGCCGAGCCGTTCGACGACGCCTGCGCGCGCCTGCGGGATGATCCTGACGGACTTCACGAGTACGACCAGGACGAAGATGATCAGGACTATCAGGACCAGGGTTAGCCCGATCGTTCCAGCAGAGCCGTTCATGGATCCCCTTTGTGTGTGGTGGGTACGCTCCGCCGATGGACGGCCGGGGCGCGGAAAGCGGTGGGTGCGCGGCTACGGCTCCTGAGGAGGAAGAGGAACGGGCCGGTCGGCGGGAGGTGCTGCGACGGGTCCGACGAGGGCGGTCGCGCCGTCGATCCTCGTGACGGACAGCCGGGCGCCGGCGGGCAGCGCCGCGCCGTCCGCAGAGCGTGCCGTCCAGGTGTCGCCGCCGATCTTGACCGTCCCGGAGTGCGCCGTGACGGGCTCGAGGGCGAGGGCTGCCGCCCCGACGAGGCGGTCGATGTTGTTCAGCTGATCCGCCGGCCCCTTCTGCAGGTGCCGGACCGCCACGGGCCGGATGAGCAGGATCATGAGCAGGGACACCACCGCGAAGACGACGATCTGGACGGCCGGCCCCGCGCCGGCGAGTGTCGCCACCAGGGCGGCCAGCGCTCCGACCGAGAGCATGATGAAGAACAGGTCGAGGGTGAGGGTCTCCACGGCGGCCAACCCCAGGAACAGGACGAGCCACAGGACCCAACCGTTCGCAAGCAACCATTCCATCGGGCATCCCCTCCATGTCCGCGCCGCATGAGGCGCCGCTTGCTCCCCATGATGGCAAACGGCACCGACATAACCTAGGGCCGCGCGGCCGCCGCCCCGAGTTGTTATCCTTCCGTGCCGTCCGGCGGCCCCGGCTAGGATCGCGCCGACAGCACCTGGACGGTGAAGCGCGCAGCCACCTCCAACGGCGCGAGGGACCGGTCCTCCGCCGTCGTGCCGACGGGAGCAGGGGCGTGGCGTGCTGCAGGGCCCATGACCAGGGCCGAGCGGGCGAGGTCGAGTGGCAGCACCATGGCATAGTCGAGCTCCTCGCGGGCGGTCTCCACCAGCCGGCCGCCGAAAGACGCCAGGACGTCGTCGGCTTTCTGCGCCGGGACGGACAGCAGGGGCCCCACCGCCTCGAGACCGGAGAGGTGCCCGGGACGAGGCGTCACCGCGACCACGCATCCACCGGGTGCGAGCACCCGCAGGAATTCCTCGGGATTACGGGGAGCGAAAACGTTCAGGAGGACATCCACCGAGCCGTCGGCGAGAGGGAGTGGACGCCAGAGATCCCAGACGAGGCTGATGCAGTCGGGCATCCGGCGTGCCGCACGCCGCAGCGCCACCTTGGAGACGTCGATCGCGAGGGGAAGGACCTCCGGGAGCCTCTCGACCAGCCCCTGCAGGTAGTAGCCCGTGCCCGCGCCGGCGTCGAGCACGACGGCGGGCGCGTCTGCGTGCCGCACTACGGCGTCGACCACCGCCTCCCGCAGGGGCTCGTAGTGTCCCGATCCGAGGAAGGACTCCCGCGCGTCCACCATCTCGGCCGAATCGCCGTCGAAGGGCGATCCCTTCCCTGTCAGCAGATTGAAGTAGCCCTGGCGCGCGGCGTCGAAGCGGTGCCCGCGCCCGCATGCCAGTGTTCGGCCGGTGTGGTCCAGGGGTTGCCCGCAGACAGGACAGAGCAGGAGCTGGCGGGGGAGTGCGGGCATCCACCCATCCTAGGGAGTAGTTGCCGGGCACCGTTGACTCAGGCCACTATTTCGGGTCTAGTCGGAGGGTGAAACCAGACCAGATCGAACTCCTGACCACCACGGGCGCCCCGACACTGCACCCGGACGGCTCCCGCCTCGTCGTCGCCGCGACCCGGCCCGATCTCCGCGCCGACTCGTATGTCGGCCAACTGTGGGAGGTCACGCTCGACGGCGGGCGACGTCGCCTCACGCGCGGCTTCCGCGACACCGCTCCGCGGTATTCGCCCGACGGCGAGCTGCTCCTGTTCCTCCGGGCGGCCCCGGGCGGCAAGCCCCAGCTGTTCGTGGTGCGCGCTTCGGGCGGTGAGCCGGTCCAGGTGACCGACCAGCCGCTCGGCGTCGCGCGCTTCGACGTCTCGCCCGACTCGCGGACGATCGTCTTCGCGGCCCGGGTACCCGAGCACGGCCGCTACGGGACGCTCGACGGCGTCGGTGCCGGCCTCGAGGACCCGCGCCTCATCACGCAGTACAAGTACCGGATGAACGGCCTCGGCTACACGACGGACAAGCGCTCGCAGCTGTTCACGGTGGCTGTGCCGGACCTCGAGGCGGAGCCTTACATCACGGCCGTCGGCCGGCTCAAGCAGGAGCAGCCGGAGGGCCCGGGCGCCCTCGAGGAGCAGGGAGCCGTGCCGGCGGCAGTGCAGCTCACGACGGCGGATGCAGATCACCTCGAGCCGGTTTTCTCGGCGGACGGCCGACGCATCCTCTTCACCGCGGCCCTCGGGCCCGACGCGGACGCGACCCTCGTGTCCGACATCCACTCGATCGCCCTCGACGGCAGCGACAGCCACCGGCTGACGAACCAGGCCGGGGACACGCGGCTGGGCTGCGGTGCGCCACGGCCGAGCGCCGACGGAGCGTGGCTGTTCTTCCTGGCCTCGGACCTCTCGCCCTCGGGCCTGGATTTCGTCGCGCGCAACACCGCCCTGTACGCACTCCCGCTGGACGACCCGCAGGACGTACGGCGCCTGAGCGACCCGGAGACCGTTGACTTCGGTGACGTCCAGGAGATCCTCGCGGACGGTCCTGAATCCGTCCTCGTCTTCAACCGCGCCCGCGGCATGGGCGAGCTGCTCCGCGTCTCGGCGGCAGGGGAGACCGACACCCTGGTCACGGGGCCCACCGTGGTGACGGGCGCCGCGTCCTCCGGAGGCGCCGTCGTCGTGTCCTTCACGGATCCCACGACGTCGGGGGACGTCGCCGTCGTCGACGGTACCTCGCTGCGTCCGCTGTCCGATTTCTCCGCCGCCCTGCGCACCGAGACGCGCATCGGTGACCTGCAGGAGCGCAGCTACAGGGCGCCGGACGGCACGCCCGTGCACGGCTGGGTCGTCCTGCCCGAGGGCGACGGACCGCATCCGGTCCTGCTCGTCATCCACGGCGGACCCTTCGCCCAGTACGGCTGGGGGTATTTCGACGAGGCCCAGGTGTACGCCGCGGCAGGATACGCGGTGCTGCTGTGCAACCCGCGCGGAGCCGCCGGCTACGGGCAGGCCCACGGACGGGTCATCAAGGAAGCGATGGGAACCGTCGACCTCGACGACGTCCTCGCCTTCCTCGAGGGCGCGCTCGACGACTTCGGCGGCATGGACAGCGAGCGGCTCGGAGTGATGGGCGGGTCCTACGGCGGGTACCTGACGGCCTGGACGATCGCCCACGACCACCGCTTCCAGGCGGCGATCGTCGAGCGGGGCTATCTGGACCCGCCGTCGTTCGTTGGCTCGTCCGATATCGGCTGGTTCTTCTCCGAGCAGTACACGGGGACGGACCCGGCGCACGTCGAGGAACAGAACCCCTTCGCGAAGATCGGGAGCGTGCGGACCCCGGCGTTCGTCATCCACTCGGAGGAGGACCTGCGCTGCCCCCTCGAACAGGCGCAGCGGTACTACACGGCGCTGAAGAAGCAGGGCGTGGAGACGGAGATGCTCGTCTTCCCCGGCGAGACGCACGAACTGTCGAGATCGGGCTCGCCGTGGCACCGCAGGCAGCGCTTCGACCACATCCTGCGCTGGTGGGCGAAGTACCTGCCGACCGAGGCGAACCCGTCCGCTTCCGCCGTCGAGTAGGAGCGCCGCGCGGCGGGGCTCAGAAGCCGAGGCCCCGCCGCGCTTCGTCGACGGTCGGTTGCGACCACCGCCCGTGCTCCGCGTCGGAGCTCAGGGAGCGCAGGATCGCCTTGTCCAGATACAGCGTGC
Organism: Arthrobacter sp. BC5; assembly: GCF_056680255.1. Taxonomy (NCBI): domain Bacteria; kingdom Bacillati; phylum Actinomycetota; class Actinomycetes; order Micrococcales; family Micrococcaceae; genus Arthrobacter; species Arthrobacter sp. BC5. The sequence goes on along the minus strand of NZ_CM155273.1, from coordinate 3,037,246 downwards.
CGTTCAGGTGGTCGGTCTCGTGTTGGACGATCCGGGCAGGCCAGCCCTCGAAGTCCGCCGTGACGGCGATGCCGTTCGGCTGCGTGTAGGTGGCCGTGATGCTGTGGTGGCGTTCGACGACGGCCTGGTAGCCAGGCACGGAGAGGCAGCCCTCGTAGAACGCGTCGACGGTGTCGGAGGCGGCTTCGTAGCGGGGATTGATGATCACGGTGAAGGGCAGGGGGGTGCGGTAGCGGGCTTCGGCCACCGCCGGATCGGGAACGCCCTGGTCCTCGAGGACGGCGATGCGGAGGGGGATACCGATCTGCGGCGCGGCGAGGCCGACGCCGGGGGCGGCGTGCATGACCCGACGCATCGCGGCGATGAGCCGCCCCAGGGTGTCGTCGTCGAGCTGTCCGTCGAAATCCTGTGCGGGCCAACGGAGGACGGGATCACCGGCGGCCACGATCGACGGCAGGTCCGCGGACAGGATGCCCTCCACCCTTTCCACGACGGCGTCCGGCGTCAGCGCTGCCCGGGCATGGTTGCTTGAAGCATCGGCACTCATCCGTACAGGAAACCACACATGCGGACAGGGACAGGTGTGCGTGGCATTGCCGGAGGCCCCGCGACGACGGACAATCAGACGTGCTGTGCGGGCGGTGCTTTCCCGTCGCGGCCCGAGCCAGCGAGACGGAAGCCACGGAGGTGGCCCGAGGGATGGAGACACGATGACCACCGCCGCGACGGACACCCAGCAGGCAGCACAGCACGAAGCCGACAGCCACGACCTGATCCGGGTCAGGGGTGCACGTGAGAACAACCTGAAGGACGTCACGATCGACCTCCCCAAGCGACGGCTGTCGGTGTTCACGGGAGTCTCGGGGTCCGGCAAGAGCTCACTGGTCTTCGACACGATCGCCGCCGAGTCGCAGCGCATGATCAATGAGACGTACAGCGCTTTCCTGCAGGGTTTCATGCCGACGCTCGCCCGGCCCGAGGTGGATGTCCTCGAAGGGCTCACCACCGCGATCATCGTGGACCAGGAGCGGATGGGCGCCAATCCGCGGTCGACCGTGGGTACGGCGACCGACGTCAACGCCATGCTCAGGATCGTCTTCTCCCGCCTCGGGCAGCCCCGGATCGGTTCCCCCCAGGCCTACTCCTTCAACGTCGCCTCCATCAGCGGGGCAGGTGCCGTCACCCTGGAGCGTGGCGGCACCACGGTCAAGGAGCGGCGCAGCTTCACCGTGACCGGCGGCATGTGCCCGCGCTGCGAGGGCATGGGATCCGTGACCGACATGGATCTCACGCAGCTCTACGACGACACCAGGTCGCTCAACGCCGGAGCGCTGACCATCCCCGGCTACAGCATGGACGGCTGGTACGGCAGGATCTTCGGAGGCTGCGGTTTCTTCGACGCGGACAAGCCCATCCGGGAGTTCACCGAGCGCGAGCTGCAGGACCTGCTGTACAAGGAACCGACCAAGATCAAGGTCGACGGCATCAACATCACGTACGAAGGTTTGGTGCCGAAGATCCAGAAGTCGATGCTGTCCAAGGACCGCGAGGCGATGCAGCCGCACATCCGCGCGTTCGTGGACCGCGCCGTCACCTTCACCACCTGCCCGTCGTGCGAAGGGACGCGCCTGAGCGAGGCGGCCAGGTCCTCGAAGATCAACGGTCTCAGCATCGCCGACGCGTGCGCACTGCAGATCAGCGACCTCGCCGTCTGGGTACGGGGCCTGGCGGAGCCTTCGGTCGCACCCCTGCTGAAGGCCCTGGGGGAGACCCTCGACTCGTTCGTCGAGATCGGGCTCGGCTACCTGAGCCTCGACCGCCCGTCCGGCACCCTGTCCGGGGGCGAATCCCAGCGGACCAAGATGATCCGCCACCTCGGGTCCTCCTTGACCGACATCACCTACGTCTTCGACGAACCGACTATCGGGCTCCACCCGCACGACATCCAGCGCATGAACGACCTGCTGCGGCGCCTGCGGGACAAAGGCAACACCGTGCTCGTGGTCGAGCACAAGCCCGAAATGATCGAGATCGCCGATCACGTCGTCGACCTCGGACCGGGTGCCGGGACCGCGGGAGGCACGGTGTGCTTCGAAGGCACGGTCGATGGCCTGCGTCACAGCGGCACCCTGACGGGCCGCCATCTCGGCGACCGCGCGGTTCTCAAGGGGACGGTGCGTCCGCGCCACGGGTCGCTGGAGGTCAGGGCAGCGACGTGCCACAACGTGCGGGACGTCGACGTCGACGTCCCGCTCGGCGTCCTCTGCGTGGTCACGGGAGTGGCCGGATCCGGCAAGAGCTCCCTGATCCACGGCTCGGTGTCACGTCGGGAGGGCGTCGTCGCGGTGGGCCAGACCGCGATCAGGGGCTCGCGCCGCAGCAACCCGGCGACCTACACCGGCATGCTCGAGCCGATCAGGAAAGCCTTCGCGAAGGCCAACGGCGTCAAGCCAGCCCTGTTCAGCGCCAACTCGGAGGGCGCGTGCCCCACCTGCAACGGCGCCGGAGTCATCTTCACGGACCTCGCGATGATGGCGGGCGTCGCCACGACGTGCGAGGTCTGCGGCGGCAGGCGGTTCCTGGCCGAAGTGCTCGAGTACAGGTTCGGCGGCAAGGACATCAGCGAGGTACTGGCGATGCCCGTCACCGAGGCAGCCGGGTTCTTCGGATCGGGCGACACGAAGGTGCCGGCCGCGCACGCGATCCTCGCCAGACTGTCCGACGTCGGACTCGGGTACCTCAGCCTCGGACAGCCCCTGACGACGCTGTCCGGCGGCGAGCGGCAGCGACTCAAGCTCGCCACGCACATGGGGGAGAAGGGCGGGGTCCTCGTGCTCGACGAGCCGACCGCCGGGCTCCACCTCGCCGACGTGGAGAACCTGCTCGGTCTCCTGGACCGGCTCGTCGACGCCGGGAAGTCCGTCATCGTGATCGAGCATCACCAGGCCGTCATGGCGCACGCCGACTGGATCATCGACGTCGGACCCGGAGCCGGCCATGACGGCGGGAAGATCGTCTTCGAGGGAACGCCGGCGGAACTCGTCGCGTCCCGGTCCACGCTGACCGGCCGGCACCTGGCGGAGTACGTCGGGGCCTGATCACAGGGTCGGCCGCACCCCTTGCATCTGCACCCCTTGCATGACGGACCACCGACCGGGTCATGTCGCTGGTTACGCGTCGGTTTGGCTGAAAGGGGCATCGATGGCGTTGACTGGTGTCGAGGCCGGTAGGGCGCCGGCATGTGGAGGAGACACCATGAACACCTGGCTGATCACCGGCTGCTCGACCGGCCTGGGGCGCGCGCTCGCAGAAGCTGTCCTCGAGCGCGGCGATTCCGCGGTCGTCACGGCGCGCGACGTAGCGAGCGTGAGCGACCTCGCGGACGCCTACCCCGACACGGCGCTGGCCCTTTCACTCGATGTCACTGTCAGTGACCAGGCGCGAACGGCGATCGAGCGTGGAACCGAGGTGTTCGGCGGCATCGATATCCTGGTGAACAACGCCGGCTACGGATACCGCGCCGCGGTCGAGGAGGGTGACGTCGAGGACGTCCGGACGCTCTTCGACACGCACTTCTTCGGATCCGTCGACCTCATCAAGGCGGTCCTGCCCCAGATGCGCGCCCGCCGTTCCGGCACCGTCGTGAACCTGTCATCGATCGGCGCGAAGATCACCCCTGCCGGCTCCGGCTACTACGCGGCCGTCAAGGCTGCCGTCGAAGGACTCACCGGATCACTCCGCAAGGAGCTGGAACCCCTGGGTATCACGGCGATGGTCGTCGAGCCCGGCGGCTTCAGGACCGACTTCTCCGGCCGGTCACTCCACCAGTCCTCGGAGGCCATCGGCGACTACGCGGAGACCGCCGGGAAGCGGCGGAAGGAGAACGACACCACCCACGGCACCCAGCCCGGGGATCCGGCCAAGGCCGCCGCAGCGATCATCACCGCGGTGGAATCCACTGACACGCCGGAAGTCCTCGTACTCGGTTCCGACGCGATCGATGCCCATACCGAGGTCCTTCGGGCGCAGCTCGACTCGCTGCAAACCTGGCGCCCTCTTGGCGAGAGCACCGACGTCGACGCTTAGGAGTCCCACCGGATTCCATCGCTCCATCCCGCGCTGCCCGAGAACTGGGTCAGCGCTCCCGACTCGAAGGAGACACCATGAAGGTCCTGATCACCGGAGCCCACGGCAAGGTGGGACGTGCAGTGACGCAGGCGATGAGGGAGGCAGGTCACGATGTCCGCACCACGGACCTCACGCGACCCGGCTTCGAGCGCAAGCCCGAGGGTACGCTCCCGTACATGATGGCCGACCTGACGGACGCCGGCGCGGCCTACGCCGTCGTCCGTGATGTGGACGCCGTCGTCCACATCGCCGCTATCCCCGAACCGACCGGTAATCCGCCACACGTGGTGTTCCAGACCAACCTCATGGCCACGTTCAACGTGCTCGAGGCGGCCATACGCTTCGGGGTGAAGCGCTTCGTCAACATCTCCAGCGAGACCGTCCCCGGATTCTTCTTCCCCGAGCGGGACTTCCTTCCCGACTACGCACCCGTGGACGAGGACCATCCGATCCACCCGCAGGACCCGTACGCCCTCTCGAAGCACTTCGGCGAGCAGCTCATGGACGCCGCGATCGCCCGATCGGATCTCCAGTGCATCACCATCCGTCCCAGCTGGGTCCAGTTCGAGGGGAACTACGAGCACAACCTCGGACCGCAGGTCCGTGACGCGTCCGTGCTGAGCGCGAACCTGTGGAGCTACATCGACGTCTATGATCTCGCCGACGCCATCGTGCTGGCCACCGAATCGGACCTGCCCGGACACGAGGTGTTCTACATCGCGTCCCCGGACAACGTCGGTGGGTACGACTTCGCCGAGATCCTGGCGAAGTACTACGGGGACGCCATCGAACTGCGCGAGCTCGACCGCCCCGATGCTTCCGGCATCTCCAGCGCGAAGGCCCGGAAGATGCTCGGCTGGAAGCCCAAGCGTTCCTGGCGCGACTACCTCGATGCGGACGGACACGCGCTCAGGACCTGAGCCCCGCAGGACGCGATCCTTGACATCCCGGCTCGTGGGGCGCCAGCAGCATCCGAGGGATACGGATCACGTCCTGCAAGGAAGCACTGTGAAGGCATTCAGTGGTACCGCGGGTGGTCCGAGGGAGAGCATCCGGTCCGGGATCGTCGGGAGCGGATCGAGGAGTGAATCCTTCCTTCGACCTCGTGGCCGGCACTTCGCCGTCGTTCGTGGACTCGGAGACATCAGTCAGGTGGTGGTCGCGCAGTGCCATGACTGTCACACGGTGAGCATCATGCTTCGTGCTCTCGGCGTAGGGTTCGACGACGTGTCCATCACGGCGGCGAGATTCCGATCGCCGCTCATGCAAGGGCCCGATCGTGGGGGGGACCCCCGAGAGGAGGCCACCGACACCGCGGATCAACTGTCCGCGCGTTTCGATTTCGGCGACCGGCTGGGTGTCTACGATTTCGCCGAGCAACAGTAGTTCCCGTGGATCCGCGCGAACCGCCTCCTGATCAGGGGCCACCGGGAAGAGATCAACGACGCCGAGCTGCAGTACCTCGACGACGCCGGCGAACCCGTTGCGACGACGTTCCGGCATGTTGCGGCGGGGAGGGCGGCAACGTCGAAGGCTTCTTCCTGCGAGGCAGCATGGCCGGCAGCAGATGGGTGTTCAGGAACGGATTCATCTAGCCCGGCTGAGCGACGATGAGCTCGCGATCGCCGAATACCTCCAGCGGATGAGTGACCGTGTGCAGGGCGGTCCCGACCTTTACGGCCTTGCCGAGGGGAGCTAGGACCACGATCCGTCCCTCCTCATGCAACAGGCTGCGCTCACAGGTGAGTCGGTTCGGTCCCGACGGCAGGTCTGGTGGCGCTGAGGCCCCTTCTTCCCCTGGGTCCTCAGCGCTCAGTGCGGTGCATACATCCACAGGGCACCGCGGGCGCATCCGATCGTCGCCCGGGACGTCAGTCGTCCTGTTGCCGGAGGATGAAGGCGGACATGCCTGGAACGGTGAAGGCGACTCGACCATACTCGGGGGAGTAGATGATGCCCTTGTTGATCAGTTGTGCTCGAGCGGGGCCGAGGGCGGTCACTTTGACGCCCAGTCGTTCGGCGATCCGGCTGGTACTGGATCCGGCGTCACCATCGTGTGCCATCGCCCTGAGGTACCCGCGTTCCTTACGTGTTGCGCGTCCCCAGCGGGAGGAGAAGAAACCGGCGTCGAGTTGGCTCCGGCCGATGGACACCGCCACCTCGGCGTCCTCCTCGGTGAAGGGTGTGCTCGGAGCTGCGTCCCAGATCGCTTTGCCGAACTCCTGGATGAAGTAGGGGTATCGGCCGGAGGCATCCAGCAGGACGTCGAGTGCGGCGTGGGAGAACTCTGCTCCCATCTCTTCCGCCGGTCTTGTCAGGGCATATTGCGCATCTGCGTCAGCGAGGGGACCTATGGTGCGGTAGCTGAAGAGCCTTTCGGCGTAGGTACGGGCTTCGCTGAGGGTGGTAGGAAGATTGGGTAAGCCGGCACCAATGATGTAGAACGGCCAGCCGCGTTGGCCCGCTGCATGCTGAACGGTGATGAGCGCGGAGAGCAGTTCCTGGTCGAGGTCCTGCATCTCGTCGATGAAGATCGCGAAGGCACTCCTGTCCGCCTTGAGGGCGAGGGAAACGTCCTCGACGAGCTCCTCGAGGTCGATGTCGATCGTGCCGGAGTTGGCACGGGCGGGGGCCGTGCTGATTTCGGCTTTGATTCCGGGCACACCCAGGGCGAGGTTGAAGGACTCGATAGTCCCGAGAGCCTCTCGTAATCGGTCCGTGCCGGAGGGCCCGTTGTACCGGCGGGCAGCGGAGGTAAGTTCCCGCGCGAACTTCTCGCGGACCTCGGTGAAGCCCTGCGCCTCAGGCTTACCCTCGAGCCAGATAGTGAACCAGCCCTGATTGTCCCCATGGGCTCGGAGATAGTTGAGGAGGACGGTCTTGCCGACACCACGAAGCCCCGACAGCACCATTCCGCGGTTCGGCAGGTCCCGTTTGGTTCGCGCGACGATGAGGTCGAACGCGTCGATCTCCTGCTGCCGACCTCCCATGACGCGGGGCGGTAGCCCGGACCCAGGGTTGTAGGGGTTCAGTTCCAAATGCATGTACAAGAAGCTACAGCGTTATAAGAAAAGTTGTATAACCCGCTAGACCTTCGTAAACCATTCGCACCCCTCGATCGGGCGCCATCGCTGGGAACGATCAGGACGTGAGCACACAGTGATAACACTCACACTCGGGATTTACCCGGGTAATTCCACTCCCAGGCACTGTCCGTCCACCATTCCTCAAGGATCAACGTCCCCGAAGGGCTCTGCAGGTCCAACAAGACCTTGCCCCTCGCGTTCGCACCCGGTCCTATGGTTGTGGGCAACGACTCGGCCTCACTTAGACAAGAAAGCGAAGCCACCGTATACGGACTGACATTCGATGTGACACCGTCTGGCCCGATAGCGGTGAACGAACCGGCGTCAATGTCGAAGCTCTCGATGAGATCCGAGTTGAGCATGTTGGAACTGGTCTGCACTGATACATCCACAGCGACGAAGACGCCGTTTTCCGAAGGGCCGGCGTAGGGGCCGCTACAAACTACTGGTTGGTATGGAGTCGTGAAGGCGCGCGCATTCCTGTAGCGGTCGCAACCGGCGACAACCCCTTCCAGAACGGCGCTTCCGATCCGCCGATAATCTACATTATGTCAACCAATGTTGACGTGGGTCGATCCCCTACCGCCCCGCAATCAAAGTGCTACCGAGAAACGCTGCGTCAGGATGCCGCGCTCCAACTCCCCTGCCGCCCGCAGCACTGCGCCGCAGATTCTGGGTCAGAGTGCTTGTGCAGACGGTGTCTGCACAAGCAGCTCGTCACTCATGTCGAGCACTGTCTACTCGTTTCAAGGACTAATGGACTCACATAGAGCCCGACCTGAAGTTGAAGGACCACTAAGAGCTGTCATCGCACGTTCTGCACTTGCGGAGTTACAGACTTACATACTTACAGACTTACGGAGCGGACTAAGTTGGGCGCGGCTCCAGTAATGGCTCGTACAGCGCAGCCCTCCCGCGATGCCCTTGAAGCATCTACAGCTACCTGATACCAGGTATTGGCTTGGAGAGGGACAGTTGGATTCCCTCCTATTCCGCGCTTTCCGACGCGATCTGGTCGAACGCTGCCGTGAGTTCGTCGGCCGCCGGCAGGGCGCGCTGCTCCGCAGCAGGCAGACTCTCATAGGTGTAGGTGGACACCGCCATCGGTGACTCCGACCGGCCGAGCGCGTAGCGGACAGTGTGATCGTTCTTGCTGCCGCAGATTAGGATCCCGACAGTGTCGTTGTGAGCGTCGCGGCGGAGCTTGTCGTCGACAAGGGCGACGTAGAAGTTCAGTTTGCCGGCGTACTCGGGCTGGAATTTACCGGTCTTGAGTTCAATGACGAAGTAGCGCAACTGCTCGACGTGGAAGAACAGCAGGTCGATGTAGAAGTCATCTCCCTCGACCTCGAAGTGCACTTGTCGGCCGACGAAGGCGAAGCCAGAGCCGAGTTCCCGGAGGGTATCGACGATGCGGTCCATGAGGGCCTGCTCAAGATCCCGCTCGGCGACCTCACCGGAGAGTCCGAGGAACTCGAAGGCGTACGGGTCCTTGGCAGTCTGCTGCGCCAGCTCGGAGTCCGGCGCGGGCAGGCTGCGGGTGAAGTTGGACGGTGCGGTCCCGGTGCGCTCCATCGACTTATTCATGATCATGTTCGCCAGGACATTCCTGGACCACCCGTACTCGACGGCCGCCCGGGCGTACCAGTCGCGGGCATCGGGGGTGTCGAGCTTGTCCAGCAGCAGGACGACGTGGCCCCACGGCAATTGTCCAACAGCCTGTTGGACAATTGCGTCCTCGTCCCAGGCAGCCGCGAAAGCACGCATGTACTGCAGGTTGCTGCGCGACAGGCCGGTCATGTCCGGAAACTCGGCCCGCAGATCCTCCGCCAGCCGCTTCATAACTCCAGTCCCCCACCCCTGGCGTTCACGCCGGATCAGGATCTCGTGGCCCAGGTGCCAGTACAGCTCAATCAGCTGCGTATTCACGGTGCGCTGCACCCTCTGACGAGCACCACGGACGCGATCCTTCAGCGCCTGCAGGGTCGAGCCGTACTCATCAGGCAGGGCGACGTCGGAGGTTGTCATGATTCCTATCCTTTCAGCACGAACACAACTGACGCGCCGAGGCACAACACCGCTGCCTACTGAGCGATGCACACCGCCCCCACACAGCATTTGAACCTGCGCTCATCGTGCTGGGTTGCTACGCGCAGCCAACCATCGTGGGACCGCAAAGTGCGAGGAATTAGCTGCTAGCACAACCGAACCCGAGCGCCTCGAGGACGCCTGTACCCTGTTGCGACACCCCCACAACGATTGGACTCAGACACCATGGCAACCGACTACGACGAGCCCCGCGTTCGCCCGGAAGACCAGCCCGCCAACGAGTCGCTCGATGCGATTCAGGCCCAGCGCAGCGCCACGACGCAGACGGCCGTCATCGACGCCGAGGACAGCGACACCGCCGAAGGCTTCGACCTGCCCGGCGCCATCCTCGAGGAAGAGCTCCTGGTCCAGGTCGTCCCCGTGCAGGAGGACGAGTTCACCTGCATGTCGTGCTTCCTCGTCCACCACCGGACCCAGCTCGCCCGCGAGAAGAACGGCGCCAAGTATTGCGCCGAATGCGAAGGGTGACCAACACCCACCCGAAGGACCGTTGATGTCAGTTACCCATCGTCCCGATCAGGACAAGGCTCCTAAGGACCGATAGCGACCTAAAGTCAACTTACATTGACAACCGTCGCGATCTAGCTAGGCCTGGCCGGAGGAGACAGCGGGCTGACCGCATCGACACAGCCAGGACACGCCGACCCCCAAACACTTGCGTTTCGCCCCCCCCAAGTGTCGAGTCCCTGATTCCATCCCTAGAGACAAGCAACGCAGGTGCGACCCCCGACACAGCCCAAACATGGATCTAAGTGAAGAAACATCACTGTTCGAGTTGCATAATTCGTCGAACACTCTCCGGAATCGGGCCACAGGACTTAGCCATGACGCTCCACCATCGCGACGGCCCTTCACGGAAGATTCGACCATACTTGTTTCGAGTTTCTTCGGCGTAAGTCAGGAACAAACCCTTCCTGGCTCTAGAAAGCATAACCAGCAGAACCCTCTGCTCTTCAAGCACCTGCTCATCGGTCACCGAGTATGCGCTGGGAACATGACCTTCCTCCAAACCCATTACAATGACCCAATCGAACTGTTGACCCTTGCCCACATGAGCATTCAGTACGTGCACTCCGGTCTGGACGGGCGATGGGTCCTGGGTGTCACGAATCCGTCCCATTAATTGCCTGACGGATTCATCAGGCGACTTCAATTCCAAAAGCTGCTCGCAAGCCGTATGGATCTCACTCTGCGTGTCAAGATCAGTTGTAGCGGCGGCGGCACTCGCGCGTTCCAGCAGTTCCGCAACTTGCGTTTCAAAGTCATTCGAGACATCAACGTGGCGCACGTGTTGTTTGAGTAGGCGCACCACCCTCGGCGCGTCGAGAGCGATGTCCCAGTACTGTGGCTTAGAGTCTGCAGAATCGTAGGCCCCCCTAAGTGCAGATCGTCGGTATTCCGCCCGGCAAATAACTGCTATTCGGTCCTTTGGATAGGCTTTCGCCAACTGATCAGTCAGAGCAACAATTCCTGCAGCTTCCTTGTCATCTGATTTGAACGCGACCGCATAAGCGTAGCCACCATGTTTCCAGACAGCAGGTTCAGCCGCAGTTAAAGACCCGGCTCCCAGACCCTGCGAGACAGAATTAACGACGTTCAGCACAGCGGGAGATGACCTAAAGGAAACGTTAAGGTCAACTACTTCACCAGAAGATTCCCTTAGCGACTCATGAACCTCGACGGGGCAAGCTCCTGCCCATCCAAAAATTCCTTGATATGGGTCTCCAACGAAGGTAGAGTTATGGCTGCACACCGATTTGGCAATGGCATGCTGCTGCAAAGACAAATCTTGAAACTCATCGACTAGTAGCGCGTCAAAGTGCTCTTGAAAAAGGGCTGAAATTTTCTCGTTTTGCAGGAGTAGGGATGCGTATCTCAGAATATCGCCGTAGTCGAGGTAATTCTCGGATCGCCTCCGTTCCTCGATGGCCACGGCAAGGGAGTTACCTGATTCTTGTACACGCCGAAAGAGTTCGGAGTCGTCAATCGTCTCTCTCTTCATCACTGCGAGTAGCTCGGTTGCCTCCTTCCGATTCCTCCAATCCCCATGCAAGCTTTCCGTTGTCTTTCTCATCCAGGACGCGTTAGGAAAGACGAGTCCTGGATTCAGGTTAATGGTCCGGAAGTGAGCCTCAACGATTCGAGCTGCCAGCTCGTGAAAGTTCATGACCGATACGGAGCTACGCATCCGGGAGTCGCCGAGTTGTCCTCGTAGCCGGCCGCCGAGATTTTCTTTTGCCCGGTTTGTAAAAGTCAGAGCGAGCAGTTTTCGTTGCGGTCGCACAACTCCAGTCCGAATGAGATAAGCCGCCCGCATGGCTAGGACCTCAGTTTTGCCGCAGCCTGGCGGAGCCATCACGAGCACATGGGCGGCTTCACTTTCCACCGCCCTCCTTTGGTTGCCAAAAGGTTCACTCTGCATCGAGCACCCCGGATTCAGTCGCACCTATGAAGGTCAACAGTCCCAATAGGGACGGGCTAGCCTTGACATGATCCGCTGTAAGTATTGCCGAGACGGCTCGAGCAGCTGGTACCTTCCTACTGTCTTGAGACGAAATAAACTTGGCCAACTGCTCGTCGGTAACCGCATCAAGTTCTGACTCGCCACATGCTTGAGTTATGCCCTGCTCTCGGGCCACTCCGCTTGATATCAAGACTTGTGAAACTGCTTTGGCGCCTATCGCGCGCACGTATTCGTGCTCAAGATCAGTTGATGCAATAAAAAACCCGCTCTGCCCTAGGTTTTTGGGTTTGAGACCAAGAATTGTCGCCCACGAGTCTTTCCTATCTTCGTCGCAAAGACCACACATACGAAGGTTGAACCCGTGCCTTCCCACAACCTGGAGCACGTGCTTGAACTTGTCTGCACCGTCCAGCGCAAAAACCGAAACGCCGAGGCGATCTAGGCTGATGCCTAGTGCTGCGGCAGCCGCTTCGATCACAATACGGTCAGCTAGCCCTTCGACGAACATCAGTCGCTGAGCTGTGAGCCCTTCTAAAAGTTGAGGAGACCACCATTGAAGCATTTCTTTTTCTACCGTGGAAAAATTCGTTGCAGGTATTTGCAGTGCTTCACTTGCTGGGTTTATGACAAGGACGTGTTTAGGCTCAAATCTTTGAACTATGTAAGGTGAGTGGGTAACGACTAGACGCTGCTGGTCTGATTCTGCAAATAGACTAGCAACAGTCCTTTGGCTTGAAGCATGGAGGTGCAATTCCGGCTCATCGACGGCGACGATGTTTGCTGATGCTTGCGCAAGATCGAAAAAAGTAAGCGCTAGCAGTTGGCGCATGCCGTCACTTTGGTCGGCCAGGCTTTTCAAATTATTTCCGTCTTTTATGAAAATTGATACGTCTTGCAAGGGCTGCTCAAGGGGATCAGCCGTAGTTCGAATGGACAGTGAGGCCTCGTCATAGGTGCGCGGGACTGAACGTGACAAGTGCACTGCAATCTTCCGCTTTAGTTCACTTAAAGCCTCGTTGGTCGCAAGCTTTTCATTAAATTGCTCCAGCAGCGTACCTAGATCGACCAGCTCGCCGCCGATGTTGGTTAACTCCAGCATGCTTCGGAAGGGGCTATTCTTGCCAACCATATAGTCTCCGGAATTGGTTCGATTAGCGGGCAAGTAGCGCCACCCGATGGCCCCCAACTGGTCTCTGGATGGTGATCTGCGGTTTCCGGAATCAGGAAAAAATCGGTCGATTACGACGTTTTCGGGGTCTTCTGGCGAACTGCGAACTTCCAAGCGAATCTCGAGATAGTTATCAAAGCCCTCCTTGACTGTCATCTCAAAGGGAAAGAGTCCAGACTCTATTTGCGTAAATGCTTCCAAGCGTGCACTGACTACGAGTGTTTCTGCAGGAGACCGTAGATCTGCAAGTGAAAGGGATTGGTACATCTGTTGAACGGTTGAACCAAGAAGATTATTGAGGAGTCTAAATATTGATGTCTTTCCCACATCGTTAGCTCCAACGATGACAAGATGATCTCTGATCTCCACGCTCATGTCTTTTAGACGAGAATGTCCAGAAATGTCAAAATTTGTTATCCGCATTTTGCCCCGATTTTTCGTTCAAGATTTGGTTGGACGTTGTTCCGCTTGCTGGACGTATTCGTCCGAGACCCAGCACGTCCTTGGATCACCTTATCGAGGTGTGGGCCGAACCTCGGTAGAAGCAGTGGCGTGGTGAGAGCGGCCGGCTTTACCCGCCTTGGATGGACGTCGTGCCGTGCTCGGCAGGTGTTGTGAGGCAGGATGAGCTTCCGTCGTCGAGCCAAGCCAACGCGACTTCGTGGCGATTCACGTGGACGGTCGTCCGTTATGACCGCTGGGTTCCATAGATCGTCCTCGGAGCTAGCGTCCTCGAAGGGGGACGATGCATGGCCGTGCTGTATGTGTCTGAGCGGCGCGATTTGGCCCTCAATGCGGCCGTCCTGCAGGTTTGCGAGGATCAGGCAAAGATAGGCTCAGGATCGAGTCGGGGGCTCCACGTGTCTACAGTCGAAGAACTCGTTCGTGGCCTTGATTCAAGTCCGGCCATTCTTCACCCCACTAAAGCGACCGTCCCTTGTCACGCGAATGAGGATCGTGAGCACGCCTACTCGTTGTCGCCGCATCATTCCTTGCCGACTTCCTCTGCGCGGTATCTGCCGCTGCGTCGCGCCGGCGACGAATGGCTTCAGCCTGCACGGCACTTAAACTTTGTCCCTCGTTCTGCGCCAGAGTAGATTTCCTCGTCTCCTTCACCGCGGGCTCCTTCTTGATTTGGTCCTGCGCACCCGGCGTTGTCGTACCTGCGGCGGCTGCCGCCTGTGCGCGGTGTCTAGCGAGCACACGGGCGACGGCGGCCGACATATCGTCACCCTGCTGCGGTACTGGTTCGGCCTGTACAGCGTCGACGATGCGTGCCTCGCGCTGCTGCGGTGCCGGCAGCGGGTCGCTGGCGGCGGCGCGTTCTGCGCGCATCCGGTCGATGACCCGGCGGGCTGCAGCCTGCTCGGTCGTCATGCGGTCGACGATGGCTGCCTCGTCCGTCCCCTGCTGGCTCTGCGTGGCCGTCCGAGGTGCAACGGTCGTGAGTTCGCTGTGCTTGTGCAGGGCAGTGGCGCGCTCGATAAGGCGCTGCGCGGTCGCTTCGTGCCTGTACTGCTTGGGGATCAGCGCGGTCTCGTGGGTGCCGATGTTGTACCGGTTCCGGTACGCCTCGGTCTCGGCTGCGATGCTGTGCCACTCGGCTGCTTTCGCGTTCTTCCCAGGAACGGGCCCGAGCGCGTTCGTCCACGCTGGCTTCTCTTCCGCGAGCTGCGCACCCCGGACGAGGACCCTGTGCCCGAGGTGCGTCCTGAGCCGGTCAAGCTCGGTCCGGTAGGAGGCCGGCACCAGCTCGTCGCGCAGGAGCACGGACGGCGCGAGGTCGTCGCTGACCGTCGCGGCTGCCGCTGGGCGCGTGCTCGTGTTGCTGGCCGTGCTGACCTGTGGCAGTGCGACGGAGCGGAGTTGTTGCTCGTTCCGGATGGCGTCGCCGATGGTGACCTGGTGGGCGGTGCGGGGATCTTCCCCGCGTGTGGTGCGCTCGATTGCGGCCTGCGTCGGGGAGAGGCTCTGGCGGCGTTCCAGCTCGACGGTCATCGCCTGCACGGTCCACTGTGCCTTCCTCGTCGAGGCGTCGACGGGCTGGGTCGGGTCGATTGCCTGCACCCTCTGCAGGGCATCGGTGTGAGCGTCGGTAAGCTTGTCGGTCTGCACGAGCGCAAACGGACGTGCCGCCCACTGCGTGTCCAAAGGCGTCTCTCCGGGCGAGCGGCGCGGTAGCTCGGTTCCTGCTGCGTGCTTCGTGTCCTGCTGTGCGAGGCGGGCCAGGTGCTCGTCGGATACGGCGCCGAGGGGACGGTGATCGGCGTTGGTGAGGAGGCTGTGGGCGGCGTCGATGCGCTGCTCGAGCCGGTAGGCGAGGACGGCTGCCGGGTCCTGTGCTCCGTCGAACCCGCGCAGGTGACCGGTGTCGGAGTGCTGTCCGCGCCCCGTGCTGTCGCGGCTGACGCCGGCGGCCTGGGCGAGGAGTGCTGCGGGGTCGAGTCCCTGGGCTTCTGCTGTGCGCAGGTGGGTTGCGACTGCTCCCCATGCTTCGTGCGAGGTGAACTGCACGGCGGTCCGCGGCCCGATCACTTCGGCCGCGATGGTCCTGGTCTTGGCTTCCCATGCGGCGTTCTCGACCTCGTTGTAGACGCCGGCGAGGGTAGCAACGTCACCAGATCGGACGGCCTCTAGCCGTACTGCTTCGTGCGCGGACAGAGTGCGGTCGTAGTTCGCAGTAATCATGGACAGGACACTGTCGCGGGTCACGGCCTGGTCGTTGTCGTCGCCAAGGGCGACGTAGAGCCGGTTCGTCTCACGTCCTCGGGTGGCAGCGACGTAGGCGCCGGCGCGGTCGGTCCGCTCGTCCAGAATCGCGTGCGCGGTGTCGACCGTCGCGCCCTGGGCGCGGTGCACGGTCGCGGCGTAGCCGAGCTGTCCGTGTTCGTGGAGGTAATCGGCGTCGACGGTGATCCGTCCACGGTGGCCTGCATGCCGGAGGGTGATGCGCTGCCTCTCCTCACCTGCAGCTGTATCGGCGGCTGTGTTGGTGGCGGGGTCTGCGGTGACCTTCTCGACGGTCCAAACGTCGTTGTTTTTGACGAAGTCCTTGCCCTGGTTGACCTGCAGGGTTCGGTCGTTCTTGCGGGTGACGACGGTATCGCCGGTGTAAGCGCGTAGTCCGTCTCGCAGGACGACGGACGGTGTTGCTTCGGTGATCGGGTCGGTGCCGTCGGCGAGGTCGTTGGTGGCGATGCGGGCGGCCTGTGCGCGGGCGTTGAGGTCGGTGACGGTGGCGTTGTCCGTGGCGATCAGCAGCGAGGTCTTGCCCGCCTGGGTGTCGGCCATCCACGCGCTGAGGGCGTACTGCGTCATGGCTTCGGTGGTGCCTGCGGTGACGCGCTTGTTCTCGAGGTACCAGTGGAACGGAGTGTCCGCGCCGGCGGCGGGCGGCTCGCGTAGCGCCAGGGACGCCTCCGACTCGCCTTCGGTGCGGAAGCGGTGGACTTCCTCGAGGCGGACCGCTCCGACCTCGTTATTGAGCAGCCGCAGCGCACCGCCCGAGCCGATGGCACCGAGCTGGCGGTCATCTCCGATGGCCCTGACGACGGCGCCTTTGCGGGCGGCGACGGCGACGACGTCAGCGAGCTTCGGGGTGGTGACCATACCGGCTTCGTCAACGATGATCACGTCCCCGGCATTGAGAGCGAAACCTCCTGTGCTCGTACTCGTGCCGGTTTGCTGGTTGCGGTGGGTGGCAAGGAACCCGTCGATGGTCGTAGCTTCCGCTCCGAGGTCTGCGCTCATGACGGCGGCCGCGGCGGCGGTGGGGGCGAGCCCGATGACTCGTCCGCCGGTGTCCCGGACGGCGTCCGCGGCAAGGGAGAGGCTGGTGGTCTTGCCTGTTCCTGCCGGTCCGATGCCGAGGGTGAGCAGCTTCTCGTCGGTGGCGAACGCGCGGGCCAGGTCAATCTGTCCCTGGGACAGGGATGGCTTGCCGCTCTTGGCCGCGGCTTCCGTGTGCTTCGCCAGCACCTTCTCGAAGCGTTCCGTCGACACGGCGGGGATGACGGTCTTCTGTCCGGCGGCGAGGATCCTGTGCTCGGCGTTCAGTACTTCGTGGGAGGTGAACAAAGCGCTGTGGGCCTGCTGGAACTGACTCGTTCCGTCGGACCGTTGGAACTCGCGCAGGCGCGGTGTAATCGCCTCTGGTGTGACCTGGAGACTGCAGGTGCCGGTGATGGAGCGGGTGACCTTCTCCATGGTTTCGTCGGTGATGGTATGCCCGGGGAAAGCTTCTTTGAGGTGTCGGCGGGTCTGGGCGATGACGTGGTTCCGGCCCCACGAAGCACGCTTGGCTGACAGCTCGTGGACGATCTGACGGGCGTGCTCGTGCTCGTTAAGGTCCGCGACACTCGGGGCCGATTGTGCGCCGTCGAGTGTGTGGGGGCCTGCGTTGCGGACGTGCTCGAGGAGGGCCGTTCCGACCGGTATCCCCATCCCGCCGTCCAGCCCGGTGCTGTAGTCCTTTTGCCATTCGTCGACCAGCTCGGAGAGCCGGCGCGCACTCTTCTTCTCCGGTCGGGTCTCCAGTGTGGCCTGCTGTGCCAGGGCGATCTTCTGCTTGTCCGAGGGTGCGTACCCGTGCTTATCAGTGAACTCGGTTTCGAGCCGGCTAATCGCTCCGGCGATGTTGGTGCGCCTCGAGGAGGCCCGGTGGATGGCGTCCAAGTCAATGCCGGCGACTTCGTACACGGGCTCTCCGCCACCGGTTGCCCGGGCGACGGTGCTGACGCCGAGGGACGCGCAGACCTTCTCGATGACCTTCGCGTTGTACGTCTCGGACGCGGCGACGTTCATTTTATAGAGGGTGCGTCCGTCGAGGGAGGACCACTTCCCGTCAACTCCCTGGACCTTGTTCGCGATGACGACGTGGTCGTGCAGTTGGGGGTCCCCGGCGCGGGAGTCGTAGTGCCGGAACTGGGTAGCGACCAGTCCGTGCTTCACGTCGATCTGCCGTACTCCCTGCGGTCCACGGCGGGTGTAGACGGCGTTCTTCTCGAGGAAGGTGATCGTCTCGGCGATGGCTTCGTTGTGGGCAGCCTCGACGGCTTTGCGGGCTTCGTCTCCGCCGAGCGCCCACAGCAGGGATACCGATTTGGCGGGAGAGAACACCAGGTCATACCCAGCCACTGTCTGCTGCTTGGGCGCTGTCTGCGCCGTAACGTAGCGCGCCAGCTCTTCGTTGCTGCGGGCGTTCCGGCCGTGGGATTCACGGAATAGCTCGCCTCCTACCCGGAACCGGATCTCGTGCATGGCCTCTGTGGGAAGCGCCTTGTCGGCATTCTCGGGGCCGCTCCACCCGGGTCCACTGGTGCGCCGGAAGCGGGCGGCTTCCTCGTCGATGCGGCGGGTCATCTCTGTATTGGCAGCGCCGAACTGAAGATACTTCCGGCCCAAAGCGACGTCGGCCTGTGTGCCTCCATCAGCGAGTATCTGAGCTGCGTTGGGCTTAATTCCTTCGCCAAAGAGAGCTTTCATCTGCGCCTCGGTGACTTCGCCCTCGACCTCCAAAAGCTCCTTGGAGTGTCCGACCCACTGCCCCGGAGGCATGCCGTCGACGGTGTAGTAGTCCCCCAGCTCGCGGCCGCCTGCGCGCAGCTCGTCACCGCTGGCGACTTCGGAGGTGTAGTAGGCGTAACCGTCCCCAGCACTGAGCTTATGGACGGTCATCACAGCCCTATTCTCGCGGGCTGGGACGCGATTGTCGACCTCACTTACAAGAGTGCATGAGGTGTGACAGATTGTGCTGGTTGGAAGGGTGCGAAATCGCATGGTGACGACGAAGGAGGAAACCCAGATGAAGCGCCATGGAAACCAGTACGATTGGTCCATCGATTCTCGATGCGGTTGTGCACATGAGAATGAGCGGTGGGTAACACGATCTTCGTTATCCACCGATCGTTCGATTGTGTGGAACCGCTAACGGACGTTATCCACCAGGTGGGCAGCGGAGAGACGCAGCGGTTATCTCGGAGCTATCCACGTGTGGGCAACGTCCGTTGCATCCAGCCCGAGCATCAGCGAGGTCCGCATCGGCTGTTCGCAGTCCGGGCTGCCCGAGGGGTGGGCGGCCGCTAACCGTTAGGTTTGGTAGGGAAGATGCGCCGGTTCGCAAGTCGCGGCCGGGGCAGGATCAGATACAGGTCTTGAACGCAGGATGAGTGAAGGGGACGAGTCATCATGGCAGCACCAAGGAAGTCAGCGCAGCAGGTCGCGGCACGCGAAAAAGCTAGGGCGAAAGCCCAAGAACTGACCGAGCGGCACGAGCGGTTGATCGACCTGGCGGCGGAGTTCTTCGAGCAGCAGCAGCAGACCGATCAGATCCGCGCCGAGGCGCAGGAGCGGGCCGATGCGATCCTGGCGAAAGCCGAGGAAGATGCCGAGGCGGCCGCGAAAGAAGCCGGCGCGAAGGTGCAGCAGATGCTCGACACCGGAGAGAGCCGCGCAGCGGTCGCCGCCCGGCTTGGGCTCAGTACCGCCGAGCTGAAGCGGGCCCTGGAAGGGGCCGGCACCAGCTCGCCCTCCGGAGAAGCGCGGACCGAGCCGACCCTGGCGGCAACAGCGGACGACGTCGCGGAACAGGTCGCGGCAGAGACCAAGGCCGCGTAGCGGACGACGCTCCAGCGGGCAGCACGAAGTGAGGGAACCGACGTATGTCGGTCCCCTCTTCTGTGGGCAACGCATCTGCGTGGTCCTTCCTCCTGGTCGTGTCGGTGTGTGGCGCGGCCGGGGCGCGCGTACCTGGTGCGCGGCACTCGAGCCGGGTCGAGATTGAGTGCGAGGACAGCGGTTCGTCGCCGGCCACTACAGCTCGAGGTTCCCGTAACGGCGGCGAACCGCCCCACCCACCAGCGGTAAGCCGACCGGCATCCCCTCCCCCTGCCCTGACTACCCGGGCCGGGGCTGGTGGTGCAGGGCTGTCGCTTCCTGCACCACCGGTGCCCGGTGCTACTCGGCCGCGTACTCTTCCGCGATCATCTCCTCCTCGTCCGCGTGGACTTCCCCGAACGTCTCGCCCGGCTCTGCCTGCGCTTCCGGCTCGTTGTCCTGAGCTTCGTCCTGCGTCTCGACCGGTTCGGCGTCCGGCATCTCTGGCGCGGGTTCCGGTGCTGGTTTCGGGGTTGGTGCAGGTGCGGGGTGGGTGATGAGTCGTTCCACGTCGCTGAGTTCGTAGCCCCAAGTGGCCAGTTGCGTCAGGTAGTGCTTGGCGGTGGGGTCGGACCCGCGCCATGACTGGCGGCTCATACGCTTCTCGTATCCCGTGAGGACCATCGCGAGGGCGTTGGTTTCGTGACGGGCGTTGGGGCGGCTGGTGATCTTCGCCAGCTCCGAGCTGGTGCCGAACCCGGTGGCCTTTGGCTCCCTGCCGGTGAGCAGTTCGGCGGCGAAGTCGCTGTGCTTGGAGAGTCCTTCGGCGACGGTGTACGCGTGGACTCCCATCGCGTGGGCGACGAAGCGGAGCGCGTTCTTCGGGGCGGTCTTGCCTTTGAGCAGTCCCTTTACAAAGTTGATGCGGACCACCTCAGCTTCTCTGCACTTTGCAAGTGCCTCAGATCGGCCGGGCCCGGTAAGAGTTGTGCGGTTCCCTGAACTCTTTCGAACTTTGTTTCCAGCGTGCTGATGCGGTCAGCCCCTCCCGAGAGCCAGAGCGAGAACCGCTTGTTGCACGGGTAGTAGCGATGCTTTGAAGTTGTGTCCTACGAAGGCGGGGCTGTCGATTGCTTCGGCTGACACTTCCCGTCCACGTTGAAAGGGCGGGCACGGCGCAAGTTGTACGCTCTCCGGGGCCTGTTTCAGCAACGAGGCTGTGATGATGAACGGTGCCAGCTCGTCCGTGTGAGTGCCGGGAGCATCCGTGATAATGACGTCGGCTGAGGCAACCGCCGCATCGAGGTCATCGGTCCACCGAGTACCTGGTGTCGCCAGCGCTGCTGGGCAGCATTGAACTAGATTCAACCCGAATGCTTTGGCCCCCTCAGACCACGCTCTCGCGATATTTCCATCGGCGCCCACGAAAAGGAAACGGAGCTGGTCGAGATCGCGGGTGCGAGAAATCGCGTAGAGATCAGAGAGGACTTCGCAGGGATGGTTATCTGCCGTCATGGCATTGACGACTGGAAGGGCATTAGATGCGGCTAGCCCTTCGAGGATGCTGATGTTCTGGTGCCTAACAACGAGCACATCGACCCACGACGCCAAGTAGCCCGCAACATCTTCGAGTGCTTCAGGCTTATCGAGTGTCTCAGGCGGAATGGTGATCGGCTGTAGCCCCATGAGCGTGGCGCCTCGTTCGAATGACACCCTAGTCCGGAGGCTCGATGGAGGGAAGAAGAGCGCTGCGCATCCGTTGAAACGAGGGCCGTTTCCGGCACTGTATTCATCGGCCAGGCGGAAGACATCTCGCAGTTCGGTCGTGGTCCAGTCGTCGAGTCGAAGAAGGTGGCGCATACCTAAACGATAGAGCGATCACCGGCAATTGTTCGGCGCCCACGCGTGGTCTTGAAGCAGGTGGTTAGCGTGAAAACCGGGCCTATTCGGAGCTCAGCAGGGGATGAACCAATCAATCTCCCGGAGTACGCACGACTGGGATGCCTAGGTCGGTTGCGCCGAATCGGGCCATCCGTTGTGCATCTTGCCGCTTGCCTTGTAGGAACTGGAGGGTGAGGTCGATGCCTTCGAGTTCGCCGAGCCAGCCCTTGGTTTGGGCGAGTTCGCGCCGGGTGATGAGGTCTTCGTTGATTTCGTCGAGGCGGCTGATCATCTTAGGGTCGACCTGTAGCAGGGGGCAGCGGATGCAGGCATGTTCATGTTCGCAGGGGGTGGCGTAGGGGCGCCCGCAGTTGCCGAGCTCGACTTTGCGTTTGTCGAAGTGTTCTTCGAATTCGGTCCATTCTTCAGCGGTCGGGGGTCGGTATTCCTGGGCTGCTCGGGCGGCCCGGCGTCCGGCGAGGTGGGTCTGGTAGTGGCGGATGACGTCTTCCTGAAAGACGGTGACGTAGCCGTGGGTGGTCTGCACGTCGAGGTGTCCGAGGAGGGCTGCTCCGATGTGGATGGGTAGGCCGTGGTTGACGAGGTCGGTGGCAAACAGGCGGCGGAAGTCGTGCGGGGTGAACCTGCAGCCGGCCAGCGCGGGGTGGTCGACCGCGAGGGCATCGCTGAGCTTATTTAGTTCTGCGCGCAGTGTTTCAGGGCTGATGACTTCGGTGCGCTGCCCGATGGTGCGTTGGAATAGGAACGGTTGCGGTTCGCTGGTGATTCGTTCGTGCTTGTCATAGCGCGTTGCTAGCGGCACGCTGCGACGGTTTCGGGTGAGCCGGCGGATGATCGTCGCGATTACATGGAACAGTTCGGGGGTCATCGGGATCACGCGCTCACGGTCGGTCTTGGACGGAGCGACCACGAGCAGGGCCACAACTTCCCCGTTGGGCCGGGCGTACTGGCGGATGCTCAATTGCGACAACTCCAGGAGTTCCTCGCACCGCAGTCCGGTATGCCGCAATGTCTCCACGGCAGCCCACTGCCAGAACGAAGCGTCCTCGGTGAACGTGACATTGACCGCCCGCCCGGTCAACTCATCGAGCACCCGGATGTTGGGCCGCCCATGAATCTCGGCGTGCCGGGCATCACCGACGGTCCACAACCGCCTGTAGTGCTTTGCTCCGACGGTCAGTGCCTGGTCCGGTTCGGCAATAGTCGCGGCTTCCAAGAGTTCATGCACGTGGTCCCGGCGGGCAGTGACGGCGGCGACGAAGGCAGGAAGGACTGGTTGAAGCAGGCGTATGCGGCCATCCAGACGTTCTTTAGCTCTGCGTTTCGCTTTCGCCTGTGACCTGATCTCCCTGCTGCCGACGGGGCTGGGTGCAACCCACCTGGCCCATCGTTCTGGTTCTTGAGCCGCCCAACCTTGAATGTCGAGGTAGAACGCGCGAATGTTCGTCAGGATCGCGTCTGTGCTCAGGCGCGGTCGTCCGTCGAGGCGAACTTCCAGCAGTGCCCGCCAACTCTCGTAATCTTCCGGCGTGAGGGCGAGATTCGTCTGGGCTGGATTGATTTTCAGGAGTCCGGTCCAGAACTTCCCGCAAAGGTCCGCGGCTAGATCCCGCAACGACGAGTAGTCGATGTCGTGGCTGCGCCGGGTCAGGTACGCCACAAACAGGGCGTTGATGTCACGGTCGACGATGTTGTGGCGGTCGACGAGTTCGGCGGGCGTCATCGCCGGGGACCGCATCGCTCCGCGCAGCGTTGCAGGAACATGCGCAGGGAAATGCCCGGATTCCGCCAGGACCCGCCAGGCGAGGTGGCCGACATAGGCCTCGTAGCCGGCGCCCCAACCTCCGTCGCGTGTGGCTATCGCGTAGTGCAGCAACGCTTCCGCGCTCAGATCGGCGAACGCGATGCCCTGGGTCGTCAACGCGGCGGCAACATCGAAGCGGGCGCACCTCTTGAAATGCCCTGAGGTTTCGCTCCGGTCGAGCAATGCCAGAAACCGCTCCAGCTCCGGATCATTCTGCGCATGTTCAAACTGTTCGTGGTAGCGGACGAAGCTGCTAATCCGGAAAGCTGCGAGGGACGGCCGGATCACGCGCAAGCAACACAGCAGCATCAGTGAATGCCCCAGTTCCCCGTCCAGACGAAGGTTGCCCGTGGTCAGATCCCGGACGCGGCGGTGCCCATCATTGAGTCCAGAAGCCACCCATCGTTCTTGCCACGTCCGGCCTGGGTGCCCCTCGAGGTAGCCCAGCAACCACCCCAAACCCGCGCGCCGAAGTGAGCACCTCGGTTGAGATCGCGGCCAAATCGCATCCACCAAACCGTTGATCGTCTCCAGAGAAGCAGTGTCCAGGTCTCCTTGCGGACGCGGCGGGACGCTCGGTGGGGGCGCCGGCGCGGGCATGATGACGCTGCGGACCGGTCTCCTCACAGACGATGCCGGCTCGATACGCCGCTGCTCAGGGCGCCTAAGGGGCCTAACCACCGAACACGACCGTGAAGTCATCCGCGTCATATCCCGGTGTCAGGGTGGGTTCCGGTCGCGGAGCGGCGAAGTGCTCCTGCACCTTCTCGAACACCTCATCAATGCGCGGACGCAGGTACGGCGCCATCGACGACACCCTCCGATGGCGGGTCACCGCCATCACCTCGGGCACGGTCAGATTCGGGTCCGACACCATCCGATTGATCGTCGTATGCCGCAGATCATGCAGAGACCAGTCCGTGCCCAGCACGGTATTCGCGCGCTGAAGGACCCGCCGAGCCGCGTGATAGTTCAACGGTCGCGTCTTCCCGTGCAGAGCCCGCCAAATCAGTTCGTCTGGTCTCGGAGTGCCGTGCTCATGGAAGTACGCCGCTAAATGCTGCAAGGATTCTGGAGACGCTGGAACCGGCTCCAACGCCCTGGACCCCTTGGACACGACCCAGACCCGCTGCCCTGCCCAGTCCACCTGATCACCCCGGACCCCGAGAAGCTCGCTCGCCCGGGCACCCGATGACAAATACAAGCTCACGAGTGCCTTATCGCGGCTCGTCCGTAACGCGCCCATCAGCTCATCAACAAGATCATCCGTCATTGACCTCGGCGCCAGCACGGCCGCCTTCTGCCTCAACGGCGCACGACGCACGCCCGGAATCTCTTCCATCGGGCTGCGATGCGCAAGCCGGGCTCGACGGCCAGGGCTCTCCGGCACCGGGTTCATCACGGGCCCCCGGCTAAAACGAGCGTGGAAGACATAGAAGGAAGCAAGAACAGCCAGCGCATGATTGATCGTCGCCGGCGCATACCCCGCAGCCAGTGACCGCTTTCCCGTCCGCGGATTCATCAACCGGTCCGCGCTCCCCCGCCGCTGGGGATTAACAGCCGAACGCATCCAACCCACCAGGACCTCAACCTCCAAGCGGCCCGCCCGGTCCCACGGAACGCCGATCAGTTGCAGCACCCGCCACCAGCGCAGCAAGTCATTTCCATACGACCGCACCGTCAACGGGCTCATATCCGTCAACACGAGATCACGCAGGAACACCGAAAACGGCTCGATCTCCAGCCCTGCCTCATCAACCACGACATACGGCAGCAAACCTGCTGCGGTTCGCTGGACTGCGCCAATGCCAGGCAACCCAATCTGACCCTCGAGCAACTTGAGCCGCATATCGTCCACGATGACCACCTCTCCGGAGTGCTGGGCCTCAGTCTCCCCGAAGTTCAGTCAACAGGACGGCGTCCCATGCCTTGTTGTTCTCGATCACGGTCCGGCGTTCGGCTTTTTCCTCCTCGCTCATCTTCCCGGCGCGGGGCGCGCCGGGCTTGGTGAAGCCTGCGGCCTTCCAGTCGCTGTTGATGTAGGTCGTGGTGACTCCCGAGTAGGTCCACCGGACGTAGGCGGCGTCGGCGTCCTCTACTGTCAGTGCGCCGCCGTCGGCGGTGCGCAGGTCGCCGATCTTGGCCATGGGCCCCTTGTAGTCGTAGTAGGCGATTGAGTCGTCCTCGATGAGGGTCAACCCTGCGGCTTCGGCTTCGGCCTTCGCGGCCGCGACAGCGGCCTCTCGGGCGCGGTCGTCGCGGATGCGCTGGGCGGTGTGGTCGAAGCTCTGCGGGTTCTCCTTGGCCGTGGTTTCGAGCTTCACGATCGCTTCGGTGTCTCCGGCGAATTCCTCGATCACTGCGGCCATGTCCAGCGTCATGCCCGCGGCGAGGAACGCGGTCGCGGTGTCGTCGGCGCGGACCTTCAGGGCCGCGTCCACGGTGGTTTTCTTCGCCCCGGTCTTGCGGGCGATCTGCGTGGCAGACACACCGAGCAGGGACAGCTGGTGGAATGCTTCGGCGCGGTCGTGGTCGGTCAGTTCGCGCCGCTGGTCGTTCTCCACGATCTGCTTCGCGAGCCGGTCGGCTTCGGTGAGGGAGTCGACCACGTACACGGGCATGGTGTCGAGGTTGTTTTCAACGGCGGCGAGGGTGCGGCGCTGGCCGTACAGGACGTGCAGGGTGCCGTCCTCGGTGCGATGGGCGACGACGGGCTGAATGACTCCGTGCTCCTTGATGGAGGACAGGAAAGCCTTGTCCAGCTGGGCCTCGGCGCGCACATTCGTGTCGATGGTCAGGGTGGCGGGGTTGATCTGTTCCAGAACAGACATAGCGGTTGTGCTCCTTAGCGATGCAGGTGAGTGGTGTCGGGACCCTTGGTGACCAGCAGTGGATCCTTCCCCCGTTGTTTTTTGCCTGCTGGCGAGCTCGCTCGCTCGTTCCCGACGGAGCAGTGTGCAACCCGGAGGGCGGTGGTGGTGGGAAAACTCGAAGGAAATAAGCGACGAAGGAGCGCCGTAGAGGTTTGTCGCCGGCACCGTCGGCGCAGCCGATTGACGCTGTGGAGCGGGGACGGATAATCCGAAGGAATCTCAATGATGTTGTCAACGTCCGCGCCGTGCTCCAAGGCACTTCTTCAAGAGACATGGCGAGAGGGATCTGCACTCAGATGGGGCGCTCATTAAGCCCATGCACCGAGGTAAGTGACCTGACTCAGGGGTCGACCGTGAGTCACTCCATACTTCGCACTGCGCTAGAAAGGTTTCAGCCGTCGTGTCTGGCGAATGACGGTGACTAGGGTGCGGGTGGTGTGTCGATCGCTTTCAAGTGCCTGTTCGCGGCGTAAGCGGCGAACGTGACTAGCAAAGGGAAAGCGATGAGGACGATGGGCCTGGGATCGTTAAGCGCGACGTATGCCACACCCACCCATGCAAGTGTCGCCGCGTAGTAGACGGGAACCATCAGGCTCGCACCCAGCGTCAACGTGGTTCCGTGTGGGAGCAAACCATCCACGCGTGCTCCAGTCGCAGCCTTGATGGTTGCCCTACCCTGCCGCCGTGTCGGCATGCTCGTCCTGGATGTGCGGCTCGCCCAGATAGCCGCAGCTGCGACGACTAATGGCACCCCCAGCAGCACGAAGACGAGCCCGTTCGGACTCACGACTAACATCGCCAGGACCCCGATCCACGTGACGACGGCTAGGAACCTCGTGACCACGGCGAGTTGATGGGCGACCTGTACTCGGTCTGGCAGGGCGATGGCGAGTTCATCGGTGTCTGGCATGACGGCTCCTAGCCCTGCGAGTAGCGACGGAGATACTGCTGGTGGGGATATCAGAGCACGTATTTCCTTATTCCGCCACGGATTCTCCCCTCAGCGCTCCTTCCACCTGAGCGAAACGATCAAGTTCCATACGCGATCGTCCTCAGAGTGCAGACGACAGTCTCGGGTGCAGCTCGTGCTGAGCTTCGTATTGCACGTTGTCGCGGAGCATGGCCCAAAGGACGTTGAGGCGGCGACGTGCCAGGCAGATGAGGGCCTGGGTATGCGATTTACCTTCGGCTCGCTTGCGGTCGTAGTACGTCCTGGAGGGTGGGTTGCTTTTCAGGCTGGACATTGCTGATAGGTAAAAGACCCGCATGAGCCGGCGATCGTAGCGTCGGGGACGGTGATTATTGCCGGAGATCCGGCCCGAATCTCTCGGGACCGGGGCGAGGCCCGCGACGCCGGCGAGGCGATCCGCGCCGTCAAACGCTGCCATGTCCCCGCCGGTCGCCCCGAGGAACTCGGCGCTCAGGACGGGCCCAAAACCCGGCATGCTCAGCAGGATGCTGGTGTGCCGGTGATCGAGAACCCGGGCACTGATCAGCGCATCAAGGTCCGCGAGCTCGCGTTCCAAATCAAGGACATCCTGGGCCAAGGCCGCGACCATCATTTCCCCGACCCGTTGTGCTGGCACCACGGTGTACTGGGACTTCGCTGCGGTCAGGGCCTTTTCAGCGACCAGGGCGCTGCTACGGGCACCGTGCTTCTTCAACCAGGCGTGTACCCGAGCCTCACCAGCTCGGCGCAGGGCCTCGGGTGTCCGGTACCGGGTCAGAAGCATCAGCGCGGCTTTGGACCGGCTGTAGTCAAAGGCCTGCTCGAGAGCGGGAAAGTACTCCAGCAACTGGGCGCGCAGCCGGTTGATAGCCCGCACACGATCGATTGCCTTGTCGGCTCGGCGGGAGGTCAGGATCCGCAAATCGACGCTCACCTCATCCCCCACCCGCAGGGGCTGTAGATCCCTGCGCATCCGCGCCTGGTCAGCGATCACCAGTGCGTCCTTCGCATCGGTCTTCCCATCACCGCGGTACGTCTTGGACGCGTGATGAACCGTGCGACCCGGGATGTAGAGCAGCCGCTGATCATGAACAGCCAGCAGGGCGATCAGCAATGCCGCTCCCCCATGGTTCAAGTCCGTCGCCCACACCACTTCACCCCCACCAGGATTACCGGTGAGGCCGGCGACGTCGGCGATCAGGTTCAGCAGGGCACTCTCGTCATTGGCGACCCGCTGCGAATACAGGCGGGTCCCGTCCGTGTCGATCACTACGCAATGGTGATGGGTCTTACCAGCATCTACACCAGCCCACAGCTGCGCCATCGCAGCCTCCAATCATCTCGGCATCCAGTAAAGCCCAGCAGATAACCGCGCCGTCGTGTCCTTATCCAGCGAGCTTCAGTCGCGTCTCTCAATCAGCGGTCGGGCCATCACGGGAACGGCAGGCGGCCAATCCTACGAAGCCGTCACGACAAGCGCCCGGCACAGCAGACAAAGCCATACCCACCACCCCTGGGTAGCCGAAACACTACAACTGCCCCGGAAACCACCCGCTCAACAACATAAGGACAGCAGCAAAAACATCAGGGTCGGGTGCGACGAAGGAGCGCCCGGGCCTTGTCAGGCCGGAGCGAAGCGAGAGGACCGTTGCCTTGGTTGGAGCGCCAGCGGAAACCAGGGAAGCACTACAGGTGACACACCCGCGGCCGCCGGCCTCGCATCGTTTGTCCCTGGGCTGCAGCGGCAGCAGTAGGTGAAAGCCCGGAAGGCTAAGTGGGCGACCGTTCACGGTGGTGGCCGCCGGCTACCGGAGGGTTAAAAGATGGAAGCGGGAGGCTGCACCACCAGCTCCCGCTTCCGTACTGCTTTTCTTGCATTCCCCTGCATCGAGGAAATCTATGGGGCCCGGTTCTTCTCTTCCTCGAGAGTCCGTCGGCCTGGCCGGAGGGCTCCCGGTGCTACCGGTTCCCACTTCCTGCCGTTGTTGTGCTTGCGCTGCAGGCGCTTCACCTCACGCATCACAGCTGCTTCGATCAAGTCTGTCACAGACCGGTACCCCTCAGCATTGCCTGCGGCAAGGAACGCAGCTCGCACCTGGTCAGCGTCGTCCTGCGCGAAGTACGGGGTGAAAGACGCCGGTTTGCTCTTACTCACCTACTGCTCCTCGTTATCGAAGGCTCCCGGCGGCGGCGGTGGCTTGGTGTCACCGCGCAGCTGTTCGAGGTCAGTCCTGCTGTAGGTCTGAATGAGGTCCTTCCACTCTGCTGGCGGCTGGAACTTATGCAGCGGGCAAAGGGTGATCTGCTCATCCGCGACATAGGCCCAGAGCTTGGGTGTTCCGTTCCCTGTAGTGGTCAGTGGGGATGTCCGACCGCACTCGGCGCATTCCGCGACGCGTTCGCTCGTTGGCGAGTCCATAGGCATCCTTCCAGTATGTCAGCGCACCGCCTAGGTTTCGTGCTGTCCGCCTGGGTGCTGGTGTGCCGCGCAGCGGCTTTAGATGATGTTGCCGTTAGGCCAGTCGTAGAGTCGGGCGAGGCGGACGGTGGACGTCGGTGTGCCGTCTTCGGTGAACTCGAACCCTGAGTGTTCGTGGCTTCCGCCGGCGTGCGCGATCGCTGCGAGGACGAGGGCTAGCACGTCGCGGTCCAGGCCCGGGATGACGTCTCCGAGGTCGACCAGCGCTCCCCCGTCGCCGAGGGAAGCGACCAGCAGCAGGAACCGGCGTTCGCCACCGGAAAGCCCTCCAAGGTTCTCCTCGATCGCCTCGAAATCGACGTAGGGCCAGCGGCTGCCCATCCCGATCCAGGGCTGCCCCGGCTTGGCGAATCGGCCCTCATGAGCCCGGATCAGCAATTCCGTTGCTGCCTCGATCGTGTAGGTGCCTTTCGCCCATGACCTCAGCCCGCAGTGATGCTCGTTCGTGAGCGCTTGCGTCTCGGGGGTGCTGGTCATGGGTTTCTCTCTCCTACTAGGCGCCCTACAGGGCAGGTCACTGTGATTGGCGTGGTGCGTTGGTGGCCAGCGTAGGGCCGGCCACCGACGCTTGTCCTTAGAGGGTGCGTGAACCCTGCGGGTCTAAAACGGGGGTTCACTCTCGGGTCCGTTGCCCCATCCACCGGCACTACTAGAACCAGCTCCTGCAGGGGCTCCCCACGGATCATCGGCGGGCTGCTGCTGCCACGCGGTATTGCCTTGGTTGCCCGGTCCGCCTTGCTGCGCTCCCCCATCCTGGCCGCTGTTGCCGGATCCGCTGCGCTGGGTGCGGGTGACTTTCGCCGAGGCGTAGCGCAGGCTCGGTCCGACCTCGTCGACCTCGAGTTCCATGACGGTGCGCTTCTCGCCTTCCTTGGTGTCGTAGCTGCGGGACTTCAACCGGCCTTGGGCGATGACGCGGGTTCCCTTGGTCAGGGTCTCGGCGACATTCTCGGCCGACTCGCGCCAGACATTGCAGCGCAGGAACAGGGTTTCCCCGTCCTTCCAGTCGTTGGACTGCCGGTCGAACGTGCGCGGGGTGCTCGCGATGGTGAAGTTCGCGACCGCTGACCCGCTGGGGGTGAAGCGGAGTTCGGGATCCGCGGTGAGGTTCCCGATGACGGTGATGACGGTTTCTCCGGCCATGATGCTCAACTGCCTTTCGTATGGGGTGCTGGTGTTGTCGTTGAATGTCGGTGCTGCTGGTAGCTACTGAGTGCTGGGACTGGCGGACAAGGCTTGTAATGCAAGGCTTGTTTTACAAGCCTTGTCCGCGGCTGCTTACTTGGCTCCGTCGAGGGCGATGACCTGGTTGATCTTGGTGGGGTTCAGGCCGGACCAGTGGTCCTCGCTGCCGCCCTTTTCGTAGACCACGACGGGCGCCTGGCTGTAGCCGAGCTCCTCGGTGATGTAGGCCAGTGCCTGGTCGTTGGTGGTGATGTCCACGGTGTTGAACTGGACGCCGGCGGCGTCGAACAGTTCCTTCGTCTTCTTGCATCCGAAGCACCCGGTGGGCTTCTCGAAGATGGTGATGGTCATGGCGCTCAGTCCTTGGTTACGTGTGGGTTTTAGTGAGAATCGACTGCTGTGCTGCTGGTACTAATTCTACCGTTTATCCATCTGAATAAACAGCGCTTCGACCCGACAATTCCAGTTATTTTTGACTCTGGTTTTGGTCCGCTGGACCGATGATTTCCAGCTGGGACCAGCTCTTGTGCGATTCTCCGGCGGCTTCGTGGAAGTGCCGGTGGTCGCGCAGCTCGGAGCGGGCTTCGATGTAGCGGCGGACGTCTTCGGCGCATATGTCGGCCTTGTCGTAGACGGGCTGGATCCAGTCATTGTCTTTGGGATTCTCCTGCAGCCAGGCGAGCATTGCGTCTTCGTCGACGGCGATCCGGACGTAGTCGGCCTGGGTGACACGGTTCATGGAGAAAAGCATTTCGGGCATCAGTGCTTGCCTGCTTTCGGGCTAGTGGGATGAAGCTGGTGAGGTGGAGGGCCGGGCCGCACCCTGCCCGCTGGGGCGGGGTGCGGCCTTCGTCAGCGAGTCCTAGCAGCGGTGGATGCATCCGTAGGGCTTGGTGAACTCGTCGTCCAGCTCCTCGGCCGTGGCGGGCAGGTGGGCCGGGCCGTCGGCTTGTCCGTGATTCCAGTACCAGAAGACCTCTGCGGTGATCGCCTTATGGCAGGCGTCCTCGGCGCGGTACCAGTGGGTGTAGGTGTCGCCCTCGATGTAGGTCCCGTACCCGTACAGGGTGCCGGTCTCGTCCCGGTGGGTGGCGGTGGCGAAGAAGACGTAGGGCCAGGACCCGGCGTCCCATCCATCGGTGCCCCACGCGCCCATGACCTTCCAGGGGCTTCCGGTGAGGGTGTCGAGCCAGTCGTACCCGTCGCCGGTGCGGTCATCCACGGGCAGGACGGGGGCGGTGATGGTTTCCTCGGTGTCCTTCGTGGTGGTGCTGACCAGAACTGCGGTATCGGTGTTCACGGTGTTGCTCCTTCTGATGCAGGTGGTGAGGTCGTGAGGCCTTGGTGACCAGCAGTGGCCTCTCTCCCCCGTTGTTTTTTGCCTGCTGGCGAGCTCGCTCGCTCGTTCCCGACGGAGCAGTGCTCAACGCCGTAGGTGCGAGGGTGTGCTGATCCTGGGAGGAAATAAGCGACGCAGGAGCGCCGGACAGGATCGGTGTGCCCGATGCCGGCGGAGCCGGTTGATGCTGTGGAGCGGGGGCGCATAATCCGAAGGACAGCAGCAAAAACGTCAGGGTCGGGTGCGACGAAGGAGCGCCCGGACCTCATCAGGCCGGAGCGAAGCGAGAGGACCATTGCCCTGGTTGGAGCGCCAGCGGAAACCAGGGCAGCAGTGAGCCGCTGGCCACCTGCGGGCGCCAGCCAGAAATCCCAGCAACGACGAAGGGCCGGCACCCGTCGGTGCCGGCCGTTACTCAACTACTCAAATACTCATTCACTCATCGGCGTCGACCAGGCGCGGAACTGAACGCCGGCGCGGCCGAGGCTCAGTCGAGCCAGTCCGGGCGGCCGGCGAGGCCGAGCCGGTAGCGCGCCGCATCCACGGAGGGGCTGTGCGGCCCGAGGGCCAGCTGGAAGGTACGTAACTGCAAGCGGGTGCGCTGTAAGCGGAGGCGAGCCGCGGGCGAGCGGTCGCCGCGGCCGGGCACCCCGGCGAGGGGAGCCACGGACGGGGAGATGACCAGCGCGCCGGCGCTTGCGATGCCGCTGTAGAAGATCCGCTCGGCCCGGTTCAGCCCGTCCGGTGCGGAGAGGAAGGTCAGCAGCTCGGCGGGGACGGGTTCGAGGTCGGGTTCCAGCGCGCGCAGTGCCTCATCGAGTTCCCGGCGGTTGACCGGGAGATCCTCGGCCCCGAGGGTCCGGGCGCTGCGGGACCAGTCGGCGACATAGGTGTCGGCCCAGTTGCGGCCGAACTGCGGTGCCAGGTCGTGGCCGACGGCCTCGTGGGCCCCGAGGAAGGCATCGGTGAAGGCCAGGTGCACCCAGCGCAGTAGCGCGGGGTCGGATGCGGAGTAGGCGCGGCCGTCGTCGGTGGTACCGCTGACCCGCCCGTGCATGCGGCGGACCCGTGCCGAGTCCCGCTCGGCAAGTTCCGCGGAGCCGAAGGTGGTGATGGTGAGCCAGCGCGCGGTCCCGGCGAGGCGGGCCCAGGGGTCACTGCGGTAGGAGGAGTGCCGGGCGACTCCGGCCATCGCCAGCGGGTGTGCGCCCTGGCCGAGGAGGGCCGCGACGCCGCCGACCAACGTGGAAAGGCCACCGTGGACCTGCCAGACGACGCCGTCGGGTTCGAACAAGCCTGGGCCCTCCCCAACCAGGGCGATGTCGCGCACCCAGTCCGGCGCCCCAGTGGGGTCACCGGAGACCCGGGCACGGAACGCGCTGCGGACGCGGTGAGCCAGGTCGGTGGGGCGCGGGATCGAGCTCACAGGCATGATGCTCCAACGACGGTAGGTCAGGTACGACGGACACCCAAGACAGGACTCCACTACGAAGCGTAGAACACGGCACTGACACGGCGATGGCAGAGGTGCCTCCCATGCTCAGGGGAGGGTTGGGGCTTCTGGGTCGAGGCCGGCGAGCAGGAGCCGGATGATCGGTTCGTTCCATCCGTGCTCGAGGAGGGCTATGCGCAGCTCGACGGAGCGGGCACGGAACTGGCGCGGCCGACACCGCGCCACCGGAAGGTCGAGGCGTTGGCATGCCGGCCCTTCTGGGACCGGTCGAGCATGTTCAACGCCTGAGTACCGGGCAGCAGGTGCGTGTCAGTCGCGGTGCTGGAGTGGATGCACAGAGGGACGTCGCAGACGTGCATGAGCGTTGAAGCGGAGCGCTGTGGGAACGAAGCCCTCTGTTACGCGATGCCGGTGGCTCCAAGGAGGTTTCCTACGAGGTAAGTGAAGGCCATGGCCAGTGCCCCGCCCAGGACGAGGCGGATGACGGCCCTGCGTCGGGAACTGCTGCCGGCGTGGGCGCTGATGGCGCCGGTGATGGCCAGGGCGATCAGGACGGCGATGAAGGTGGCAGGGATCCTGATGTCGGCGGGGAAGAGCAGGATGGCCAGCAGTGGCAGGACTGCTCCTGCGGCGAAGGCTGCCGCGGATGCGAGGGCGGCGTGCCAGGGGTTGGCGACTTCGAGTTCGTCGATGTTGAGTTCGGCGGAGAGGTGGGCTGCGAGGGCGTCGTGCGCGGTGAGCTCGTTGGCGACCTGCCGTGCGGTTTCCGGGGACAGGCCTTTGTCCTCGTACAGGGACGCGAGTTCGGCGAGTTCACCGTCGGGGTCGTCGGCGAGTTCCTGGCGTTCCTTGTCGATGAGCGCTTCCTGGCTGTCGCGCTGGCTGCTGACTGATACGTATTCGCCCAGTGCCATCGACACGGATCCGCCGACGACGGCAGCTGTGCCGGCGACCAGGATCGGCGTGAGGGTGTTCGTCACTCCTGCCACGCCGATCACGGTGGCGGCGGTCGATACGATGCCGTCGTTGGCGCCGAGAACGGCGGCACGCAACCAGTTCAATCGTGCGGCAATTCCGGTGTCGTGCGGCTCGATGCGCGTCTGCTGGGCGTCGGTCATGGCGAGCAGTCAACCAGTTCAGCAGCGTCCGTACCACGCAGGAATGGCTTGCCTACCCCAGCCAAACGTCCCACCTCTTCGTCACTCCAGTACAACGAGACCGGTCGGCAACCATCAGCGCGAGCCCTTCCGGGCCCCCGCCGATAGCTGCCTGCGTTCTTAGTTGCTCCGTACGTGCGTCGTTCCGAGTTCACCCAGCTGCGTGAGAGCGGAGCGCAGGCGGGCATCCGCGTCCTGGGCGACCTCTCGGACGGCGGAGCTGTCGCTGAGTTCCAGCATCGTCAGCGGGTCGATCGCCTCGATCGTCGTCACCTGCGCGTCGGCGCTGCGGCGGACCACGACGTTGCAGGGCAGCAGTGCTCCCAGGGACGGCTCTGCAGCCAGTGCCTGGCTGGCCAGAGTCGGATTACACGCGCCAAGGATGACGTAGTCCCCCACCGCGTCCCCGGCATCAGCCCCGAGCTTCGTGGTGAAGGTGGATCGGACGTCGATTTCGGTCAGGATGCCGAATCCCTGATCAGCCAGGGCCTGACGGGTACGTGCTACGGCCTCTGCATAGGGCAGTGAGACGGTAATGGCGTTCGTGTAGGTCATGCTCGGCTCCTTCGATGGGTGTTCGACGGCTGGGTGTCCGGCCTGTTAGGTCCGGGTCCTGCTTAGGCCAGGGAAAGGAACAGCTTCTCGAGATCCTTCTTGTTCAGGGTTTCGTCGGGGTTCGTCAGGCACTGCTGCAGACCGCTGGCGATGATGGCGAACCCTGCCCTATCAAGGGCTTTGGATACTGCTGAGAGCTGGGTGACGACGTCCTTGCAGTCCTGGCCCTCTTCCAGCATGCGGACCACTGCGGCCAGCTGGCCTTGGGCTCGCTTCATGCGGTTGATGACGGGGGTCAGTTCGGTGCTTTCGAGTTGCACTGGGGTCTCCTCTTAGTTGCGATCGCTACAGCTATTGTATACCCCCAGGGGTTTGTTGATTACCCCCGGGGGTATATGGCACACTGGTTTTGCCCGCACTTGAGGCACTTCCCCCGAAAGGATCCCTATGACTTCCGCTTCCACCACCATCACGACCGTTTCACCGCAAACCCTGCGCGAGTGGATCACCGAGCACGAGGACCTGGTGGTCCTGGACGTGCGTTCTGCTGCTGAGTTCGAGTCCCTGCATGTGCGGGGTTCCTACAACGTCCCGCTGCCCTTGCTTTCGGAGCACACCGCTGAACTGGCCGAACGGCTGGGACAGCGCGTGGTACTGGTCTGCCAGTCCGGGGCCCGCGCGGAGCAGGCCCGACAGCGACTGGCAGGGGCCGGCCTGGACACCGCCTATGTGCTGACCGGTGGTGCGCCGGGCTTCGCCGATGCCGGCGGAGACGTAGTGCGCGGGAGCTCCCGCTGGGACATGGAGCGCCAGGTACGCATGGTGGCCGGCTCCGCTGTGGTCCTCGGACTTGCCGGCGGACGCTTCGTCTCTCCGAAGCTGCGCACCCTGGCCGGGATCATCGGAACCGGGCTCACGTTCTCGGCGGTATCCAACAGCTGCGCGATGGGCAAGGCCCTGTCCGCGATGCCGTGGAACAAGACCGCTGACGAACCTACCCGTGAAAGCGCGATCCTTCAGATCCCTGCTGCGAACGCCGATGCCGTGCAGGCCAAGGCATCCTGATCATCCAACACCGCAGGGCAATCACCGAAAGTAGATCAGCCGGTGCCCGCCCGTGGAGGATCCCGCACCCACCCTCTGCTTCACGCTGAGCGGAAGTAGAGGGTGGGCAAACGGGGCACGACATGAGTAACGCGACATGAGTAAGAGGCACATCCATGGGAATTTTCAGTCGGCTTAAGTCCGTGTTCGGCAAGCCCTACACACGCGTGGGAGTGGCGGAGGCCAAGGCCCTGGTCGCTTCCGGGGCGACCGTGATCGATGTGCGCAGTACCGCCGAATGGCGCACCGGCCGCATTCCGACCGCGAAGCACGTCCCCCTGAACCGCCTGCAGACCAGCAGCGCCGGAATCCGCAAGGATCGCCCGGTTCTTGCGGTCTGCCAGTCCGGAGCGCGCTCGGCGGTCGCTGCCCGACAGCTGGCTGAGCGCGGCTATGACGCCTACTCCCTTTCGGGAGGAATGGGAGCCTGGCGCCGCTCCGGAGAACCAACCCGCTGATCCTCACCGCACCACTGACCACTATCGGCTGAACCGCTTGAAGGAGAACCTCAATGTCCGAAATCACCATTACTGATGCCGACAAGCGCCGGGCGCAGGACCAGGTCCTGGACGTGCGTGAAGATTTCGAAGTAGCCGAGGGCATGATTCCCGGCGCCCTGCACATCCCTATGAATCAGCTGAACGCTCGGCTGCCCGAGATTGACCGCGACCGACCGGTCATCGTTGTCTGCCGCAGCGGTAACCGCAGCGCGCAGGTGGCTGACGCCCTTGCCGCGGCAGGTTACGCAGCCGACACCATGGGCGGCGGCATGATCGCCTGGCAGCGAGCCGGCCTGCCCACCACCTGACCCCAGCTCAGTGACCCGACACCGACCTGACACCGACGCACCAGCACCAGCACCAGTACCAGTACCAGTACCAGTACCAGTACCAGCACCGGAGAGCGTTGAGACGTTCCGGCATTGCTGAAGCGCGGTGCTGAAGCAGTGTTGTAGAAGGCCGGGACCTCATCGTGAGGGCCCGGCCTTCTACCGTCTATGGATGCCTGCTTGCACCCCTGAAGCTTCACGACTGAAGCTCCCCCACCGGAGCTCCGGCTTCGAAGCTCCTGCGCCAAAGCTCACGGGGGGACGTCCCATGCGTGCGCATCCTGCCACCGCACCTCGAGGAGTTGCGGCGGATGTGAGCGGTTATCCGGGGCGGTTTTAGCGCGGCTGTATCAGCTGATCGATTCCGTGGGCCTTCAAGCCCATGACCATCCGGCAGATTCGAGCTTCGGACTCGGCGGAGAACACCTCCGTGCGCGCCATGGTCGGGGTGCCGGTAAGGCTTCCTGGCGTGGTGTCGTGCGTTTTCACCATGTCGTTTTCCCTTCGTGAAGGTTTCGGATGTTCGGTGGGCAGCTCAAGTGGCTGGTTGAGTGGTGGTCATCCTGCCCCGGGCCGCCCATTGATTGTGGCCCCCTCAAGAGGAACCGGATGCCTCCATTGTATACCCCCGGGGGTATCGCGCCATCTTCTTGACAGCCCCACACGCGCCCCGCGCCCGGATCCGGTCAGCCCATGCGCCCTCCGGGGGTGATCCGCCGCCTGGCAAATGCTGGATCGACCCGGGGGGCGACCCGATCGACACCTGGGGCTCCTCGCGGCCCGCGAATCGCAGCCATTGCTGGGCCGGAGTGCAAGGTGGTGCCATGCGCAGGAAATGAAGCCTCTGTGGATACCCTGGCGGGTATTTGGATACCCGGGGGGGTATCTGCAATACTCGAAGGGCTGGTCCAGTACGTAGCGCCTCACCCGTGTTTTACGAGGCACTTCCGTCCCGTGCTGGACCAGCGCTTGCACCTGGACCGCAATCCCCGCCGAATCGACGGGGAAGACAAGGACACGAACCATGACCTTCACTCTCGTGCTGACTCTTCTGATGTCGGTGTTGATCGGGCTTTCGCTCGGATTGCTCGGCGGCGGAGGGTCTATCCTGACCGTCCCGATCCTCACCTATGTGGCGGGATTCGAGCCGAAGGAAGCCATTGCCGCGTCCTTGTTCGTGGTGGGCGTGACCTCGGCATTCAGTGCGATCAGCCATGCCCGGGGAGGTCGGGTTCGGTGGCGTACGGGTCTGATCTTCGGGGCGGCCGGCATGGCGGGAGCATTCGGTGGCGGGCTGATCGGCGGCCACGCACCGGGGGCGCTGCTGATGATCGCTTTCGCCCTGATGATGGTTGCCACGTCCCTGGCCATGATCCGGGGCCGCAAGAACGTGGTCGCCGTCGAGCACGGTGAGCTGCCGACCGGCAAGGTGATTATCGAGGGACTCGTGGTGGGTCTGGTCACCGGCCTGGTCGGAGCCGGAGGCGGTTTCCTCGTCGTTCCGGCCCTGGCCCTGCTGGGCGGCCTGCCCATGCCGGTAGCGGTGGGCACATCACTGGTGGTCATCGCCATGAAGTCCTTCGCCGGATTGGCCGGCTATCTCACCACGGTGTCCCTGGACTGGGGCGTGGTGGGAGCAGTGACTGTTGCCGCGATCCTGGGCTCGATCATCGGCGCCCGGCTGGCCGGGCGCATCCCCGAAGCAGCCCTGCGAAAGGGCTTCGGAGTCTTCGTGCTGGTCATGGGCGTGTTCGTCCTCGTCCAGGAACTGCCCGGCGTTGCCGGGATCGCTGTCGGTATCGGCGCCCTCACCCTGGCCGCCGCCGCCGCGGTCTGCTGGTTCACCGTACCCAAGTGCCCATTGCGGGTGGCGTCAACCGCCTGACCGGGCTCACCCCCTTCACACTGTCCAACCTTCAATGTGTTCACCCATGTTCAGCTCGAGAAAGGATCTTCGATGACTACCATCGACATCACCGAAGCGAACTTCGACACCACGATCGAGAAAAACGGCATCGTGCTCGTGGACTTTTGGGCCTCCTGGTGCGGGCCCTGCCGCATGTTTGCCCCCACCTACCAGTCGGCCTCCGAGAAGCACCCCGACGTGGTCTTCGCCAAGGTCGACACCGAGGCCGAACAGCGCCTCTCGGCGGCGGCGAACATCAGTTCCATCCCCACCCTGATGGCCTTCCGCGAAGGCGTGCTGGTTTTCTCCCAGCCAGGGGCGCTGCCGGCAGAAGGCCTGGAGCAGCTCATCACGGCAGTCAAGGCCTTGGACATGCCGGCAGTCCATGCACAGGCAGCACAACAGCGCAGCACCACCGAAGGCTGACCCGCACATCAAGCGGCCTTTCCCCGTCTCCCTCACCTGATCAGCACGCTTCATCATCCCCATCCGATTCCAGGTGGTGCCGAACGCGCCACCCATCACAGGAGGAACACCATGGACGTCACCGTCATTGAAACCCCGCAACTGGGCGACCGCAGCTACCTTGTCCACGACGGAAAGGTGGCACTGGTCATCGATGCCCAGCGCGACATCGACCGCGTCGAGGCCCACCTCGAGGAGACCGGCGTGAAGCTCACCCATGTGGCCGAAACCCACATCCACAACGACTACGTCACCGGCGGGCTCGTCCTGGCGCAGAAGCACCAGGCCGCTTACCTGGTCAACGCCGCCGATACCGTGTCGTTCAAGCGCGCTCCGATCGCCGATGGGCAGATCATTCAGGTCGGGGAGCTTTGGGTGAAGGCGGTGGCCACCCCCGGGCACACGCATCACCACCTTTCCTTCGTCGTCGAGCACGATGGAGAGCAGGCCGTGTTCTCCGGGGGCAGTGTCCTCTACGGTTCCGTTGGCCGTACCGACCTGCTCGGTTCCGACCACACGGTCGGACTGACCCACGACCAGTGGGCCTCGGCCCGGCGCCTGGCCAAGGAAGCCAAGGAGCAGGCCGCCCTGTACCCGACGCATGGTTTTGGCTCCTTCTGCTCCTCCGGGCCCGCCACCGGGGCAGGTGAATCGACCCTGGGCGAGCAGTTCGCCACCAACCACGTCTACACCGACGCCGACGAAGAGCACTTCGTCTCCGAACTGATCGCAAACCTCAACGCGTACCCGAACTACTACGTACACATGGGACCGGCCAATGCCGCCGGGCCCACCGAGCCGAACCTCGAAGTGCCCGATTCACTGGATCCGGCGGAGCTCAAAGCCCGCCTGGACGCCGGTGAGTGGGTGGTGGACCTGCGGAACCGTGTGGCCTACTCCTCCGAGCACCTCAAGGGCACCATCAGCTTCGAATACGGCAACGGGGGAAGCTTCACGACCTTCCTGGGCTGGGTCTTCCCCTACGAGAAGCAGCTCACCCTGGTCGGTGACCGGGAAGACGTGGAGAACGCGATCCGGGACCTCTCCCGCATCGGCATCGACTCCCCGGACGCCGCCGTCGGAGCGAACCCGGCCGAACTGGCCCCTGAGGTCCCGGTGTCGTCCTACCCGCGGGTCGGGTGGGACGGCGTGCTCTCCGACCGCCCGGACCAGGAACCGATCCTGGATGTGCGCCGGGCCGAGGAATACGAGGCCTCCCACATCGAAGGCGCCATCCACATCCCGCTGCACGAGCTGATCACTCGCATGGATGAGGTGCCCGAGGGCCGGCTGTGGGTTCACTGCGGCTCCGGCTACCGCTCCGGTGTGGCCGCCAGCCTGCTCGAGCGCGCCGGCAAGGACCCCGTGCACATCGACGCGATGTTCGATGAGGCTTCCGACGCCGGCCTGCCCATGACCAGCTGACACGAGCCCCTGGTCGTTGCCCCGCGACCAGTTTCTTGGTCGGGGGTGCACAGGAATCTTCCTGCCCGCCCCCGGCCGGAACACCACCCATCCCACGGCATCGCCCACCCACTCGCCCCGGATTCTGCAGGTCAGGAGAGGCCCCCATGGAAACCCGCACCGCACAATCCCGCTCCCGGAAGCAGTTCCGCAGCCTGGCGGGCATGGCGGCCACCGTTCTCGGCCTCCACCTGGCCGGATGGGGAGCGTTGTTCGCGTGGTTGCTGCCAGCCCAGGCCGACGCCGGAGGATACCCCGGGGTCCTGCTCGGGCTGGCCGTGAGTGCCTACGCCTTGGGTGTCCGGCACGCCTTCGACGCCGACCACATTGCCGCCATCGATAACGCCACCCGCCAGTTCCTGGCCCGTAACCGGCCGACAGTCACGACCGGGTTCTGGTTCGCCCTGGGGCATTCCTCCGTGGTCGTCCTCTCGGTGCTCGCACTGGCCCTGGGCGCGGAAGCCTTTGCCGGCGGGCTGGCCGACGAGGACTCCGTCCTGCGCCGGGCAGCGGGAATCTGGGGTGGAACGATCTCCGGGATCTTCCTGCTTGCTGCCGGGGCCCTGAACCTGCCGGCCCTGCGATCGTTGCACCAGCTGCGCCGCGCAGCAGACAACGGACCGGACAGAGGGACCGGTAAGGGGACGATCGATGAGGGCCAGCTGCACAGCCATCTGAACCGGCGTGGGGTACTGCACCGCGTCCTTCACCCGCTCACCCGCGCAGTGGATCGCCCGGTAAAGATGTACCCGGTCGGGTTCCTCTTCGGACTCGGTCTGGACACCGCCGCGTCCATCAGTCTTTTCGTGCTGGCAGGAACCCTGGCCCCGGGGCTTCCCTGGTACGCCGCGATGGTGCTGCCGGTGCTGTTCACCGCCGGCATGACGGCTTTCGACAGTGCTGACGGGCTGATGATGGCCCGGATCTATCGCACAGCCGCGACCGATGCCCGCCGCACCCTGAACTACAACCTCATCGTCACCGCGGTGTCGGTCTTCATCGCCTTCCTCATCGGCGGCATGGGCCTGCTCTCCGTCGCCGTCGAAGTGCTCCAGCCCTCCACTGGGATATTTCAGGCAGTAGCCGCGGTAGACCTGAACTTCCTCGGGATCACAGTGATCGCCTTCTTCGCCTTGGCCTGGGCTGGCTCTGCCATCCACCGGTCCGCCACCGCCGCCCCTATTGCATCCGGCCGCCCCGAGATATGAAACGTCAGGGCCGAACCCTTGTGCTGGGATTGCGAGAGAACCTGGCCCAGTTCACTCTCCTCGTAGCCGTCAATACCCTGGTGGGCGGCACGCTGGGACAGGAACGGACTGTCCTGCCGCTGCTAGCTACCGATCTGTTCCACCTGGACCTTTACACCAGTTCGTTGACCTACATCCTGGCTTTCGGGCTCGCCAAAGCCGCCGCCAACTACGCCGCGGGCACCTTGTCGGATCGTTACGGCCGCAAACCCGTACTAGTGGCCGGGTGGCTGATTGCCCTGCCGGTACCGGTGCTGCTGATCTACGGGCCATCCTGGGGGTGGATTGTGGCTGCCAACCTCGTGCTGGGCATCAGCCAGGGCTTGACCTGGTCCACGACCGTGGTGATGAAGATGGACCTGGTCGGCCCGAATCGGCGCGGGGCGGCGATGGGCCTGAACGAGGCTGCAGGTTACCTCGGGCTCGCCGGCACAGCGTTGGCGACCGGGTACATCGCGGCCACCTACGGGCTGCGGCCCGGACCGTTCCTCCTCGGAGCTGCCTACATCGCCCTCGGCCTGGGACTATCAGCACTGTTCGTCCGCGAAACCCGCTCCCACGCGCACCTGGAAGCCACCGGCCAGAAACATCACGGCCTCGGGAACCTGTCCACCCAGGAGATCTTCACCCTCACCAGTTTCCGGGACAGATCCCTGTCCGCGGTGAGTCAGGCCGGAATGGTCAACAACCTCAACGACGGGCTCGCCTGGGGACTTTTTCCCATCCTGTTCTCCGCCGCCGGACTGTCCCTAGGTCAGATCGGGATCCTCGCAGCCGTGTACCCAGCAGTGTGGGGCGCTGGGCAACTGGCCACCGGCGCCCTCTCGGATCGATGGGGACGCAAGGGTCTCATCGTGTCCGGGATGCTCACCCAAGCGCTAGCACTGGGCATCATTGCGACCGGTTCCACCTTCAACCTCTGGTTGCCGGCCATGATCCTATTGGGCGCCGGGACCGCAATGGTGTATCCAACCCTGCTGGCCGCTATCGGTGACGTCGCCCACCCCGCCTGGCGGGCCCGGTCGGTAGGAATCTACCGTTTATGGCGCGACGGTGGGTTCGCCGTAGGCGCTGTGGTCTCCGGCCTGGTTGCCGACGCTTTCGGCATCCCGGCCGCCGTCGCTGTCGTCGCCGCCCTGACCGCTGCATCCGGAGGCGTGGTCGCCATCAGGATGCGGGCCCATGACCACCAGCTCCTGACAATAAACCCGTAACACCCACACCCCGGTCCTGTTTCACCTCCCCGTTTCCCTCTCC
Source organism: Arthrobacter sp. BC5 (assembly GCF_056680255.1). Taxonomy (NCBI): domain Bacteria; kingdom Bacillati; phylum Actinomycetota; class Actinomycetes; order Micrococcales; family Micrococcaceae; genus Arthrobacter; species Arthrobacter sp. BC5. The sequence continues at coordinate 2,993,729 of NZ_CM155273.1, read as the reverse complement.
CCAGCCTTCCTGTAACCCTCTCCGAAAGGAACCAGCATGCATCGCACTGTCATCCACCTCAATGATGCGGACCCCGCCAAGATCCAGGCGGTGCTTCAGAACACCACCAATCTCTTCACCGCCCTCGGTGAGGAGGGGCTTCAGGCGGAGCTGGTCGCACATGGTCCCGGGATTGCTGTGGCCACGACAGCCCTCGCCGGGTCGTTCGCCCAACTGGATGAACTGATGTCGCGGGGACTGGTGGTGTGCGCGTGCCGCAACACGATGACAGCAAAGAACCTAAACTCCACCGATCTCCGCGAAGGCGTCACCATCGTGGACTCCGGGGTCGCCCATCTGGTCACCCGGCAAGACCAAGGATGGTCCTACCTTCGACCCTAATCCCCTCGCCTGCTTTGTCTCCTAAATGCTCTGGCTCCCAAGGAGTGCAGGGGCGGACCGTTGTGGTGGGTTACCCCTGAGCAGCGGTAACGAGCGCGCCCCTCGCCTCGGAGGGTGAGCTCATGGTGGCTTAGCCCGAACTGGAAAATCGGTGCGAGATCGACAGCGGCCGTGGATTCCTGCCGCTCGGTCATCTCCCTAACGCCGTCCCGTGTCATTGACAACTGTTGCTCGACGGTAATCCGGCTCATACCGCGACTTGTCGTGCTGACGGGTAGATGCAGCATAATTAGTATACTCCCGGGGGTATTTTATCCGCCCGGGAAGGTCCCGTAATCCCATGATCAAGGCGGTCTCCCACCGGGGACGAGAGGAAAAGATTATGACTGATTCTGTCCACAATGATCCGCGGGCGGCGGTAGTGCAGGCCGTTGAGTTGTTGTTTACTACCGCAGTGATGTCACACTCAGGCCACGGCAATCTCAGCGTTCGAGCCGAGCCAGGCCACTTCCTGCTTACTACTACCGGCGTGGTCCGTGGGCTGCGTGCGGACCAACTGGCTACGGTGACATTGGGTGGTGAGGTGGTGGACGGCAACCTTGGGCCGGAAAACGCCGAGATTATCGCGATGCACTCCACCGTCTACTCAGCACGCGTCGATGTTGGGGCAATCATCCACACGCACTCGCCAGCGGCGACAGCCTTTGCCATGGCTCACCGACCATTGCCGTGCCGTTCCGAGCCATTGCTACGCTTCGGGCAAGCTCAGCCCGTTCCAGTCGCGCCCTGGGGGCCGCGCGGGTCCGAGGTGTCGGTCCGTGGGATCGCCCAGGTGTTGAAGGATCACCCAGCCACCAACGCCGTGCTACTGGCCAATCATGGGCTGCTCGCATTCGGTCCGGATCCCGTGGCCGCAGCCCGGCTGGTGACCGCAATAGAAGAAACCGCTGAGGCGGAGATCGCTGCCGCCCCTCTCGGTGGAGCGGTGGACTTTCCAATCGGGGCCCTCGAAGCAGTGCAGGAAGCCATGAAAGCAGCCAAGCACTGACCGCGCACCTCGATTCCTTGGCAGGTGCGGATCATGGCCCTGCGGTTGGCTGGTGATCATTAAAAGCAAGCTAGATACCGGAAGCCGCGAAGTGGAGGTCGGTGCGCGCCTGGACAGGTGATCATGCCGGTAGTGGCTACTGCATCCAGGACGTGCCCGCTGGGAATCGATGCGGAGCACTCATACGGCGGCGCGACCTCCTGGAGAGGCCGGCCCCTGTCGGCAAGGTCGGGCGGCCTGCAGGGTGCGACTGGAGCGTTCTATGCTTCCGGCGGCTGGGACTGCGGAATTAGATGCAGCGTTGTTCCGCGCTGATGGCTGCTCCTGCTGGGTTGAATGCCGTGCCACGCAAGTGTCAGCCGAATGCTGGCGGGCCCGCTCGATGCTGGGGGCTCCATGGTCGACAACGTCCTGCCCCAGGGCGTAGCGACGCTGACGCTTTAATCAGGCGGCGGCACACTAGGACCGGCCCAGACCCACCAGACAATGACGGAACAATGACGGAAAATGGGCATTTTTTGCCTGATGACAGATCAACAGTGCGTGGTAGCGTCACCTTGCAAATGTATAAACATAACCTCCGAGGAACCGTCGGGGTCGGCGTTTTGTTGGCCGTCCTGCTCGGTGCAACGGGATGCCTCCCAGCCCGCGAGCAGAGTGGTGCCCAGCGTGTTGATGTTGGCGAACCCCCCACGTCTGGATCCGACTCAACCACCCGTGAGGAATTGTTTCCAGGCTTTGATGTGGTTTCTGAAGTGAGGACCGACAGCACTCCCTTCGCCGTCAGGGAAACGTTCATCGGTTCTGCCTTCCCCCGGGACGGTCGCTCCACATTGAGCTTTTACGGCTTCGATGCCACCGGCACTACCTGGCGAGTCGACACCAATCCCACCTGCGTAGGAACAGCCCCGACACAGGTGCGAGGCGAAGCCGCAATTGTCATTCTGGACTCCAGTGCCCGCAGCGACGGACAGGGCGTGAGCATTACCGTCGCCACGGCGTTCTCCGCCGCAGACGGGGACGTCCTCTGGGGACCGACCGAAGTTCCCGGCCCTTCGCCCGGCGGCGGATTACTCTTTGCCAACACGCCCAAGGCGCTCACTAGCGAGCAACCCCCAGCGACGTTGCTCGATGCCGCATCAGGCGCAGTCGTGGACGAACATGCCGGTGCCGCTCTCTACGAGCACCATGGGACCGCGTTGACGGGCACCGCGGACACCTTCTTCGCCACCGACAGCCACTCCGGCGAAACACTATGGGCGTCCGCGGAACTAAGCCCCGGCCCCTCCGGTGTTAGCCCGGGGGCCAGCGCCCAGTACGAAGGCAGCTACGGACCATCTACCGGAGGTCTCGTAATCGTGGAATGGGCCGACCCTGCGGGGGTGGTTGCCCCTGTGTCCGTCATCCACGATCTCAGGACCGGTGCGCCACTGGGCAGGGTGGATGGAACTCCATCGGGTATGGCCACAGTGGATGACGCCTCACACACCGTGCTTTTCACCTCACAGCGCCCGGAGGGTGGATACACAGTGACAGCCGCGCGGCCTGGAGAGGGCCTTCTGTGGGCCAGGGAATTTGCCGGCCAAGCCCAGGTATCGGCCGCCGGCGCCGGGATGGTCTACGCCCAGGTCAACGGCCAAGCAGCCAGAATCGATCTTGATTCCGGGACGACCCTCGCCTCGGGCGAGTACATGCTTCCCCTGGCCATGCTTCCCGACGGCACCGCCTTGTTCCCCACGAATCAAAGCGGGACATATGCAGTTGCAACCCCTCGCGTAATGCCCGCTGACAGCCAAGGTGATTCAACTCGGTGACCGGACGCGGAAGCAGCCACTGCGGTTGCGGTGACCACGATAAGGGTCACGGTAGCGGTCACTTTCCGCTGGGCTAGCCCCCTCACCGGTTAGCGGTTCCCCGCTGAGCTAGCTGTACTGCCGGAGGAGCCGCCGCAAGAGGCTGGATGTCGCTGGTGGAGCAACGTGGCCTGTGCCGGCAGGGTTGACGCCGCGCGCGGGTGTTGTCCAAGAACGGGCCCGCCGCGCGAACCAGGAAGAGACGAGAGGAACAACCATCCTGCGGCCAGCTGACTGGCTGGCGATACGCGGCCCACAGCCTCCTCCCACAAATGTTCATACATTTATGATTTTCGGGTAGGTTGGTCCCCGTGCCGCTCATCTGGTTGCGGCGTCCTGGTTTCTTACCGAACTCTGCCGGAAACCGGGTCCACAGATCATCGAGGCAGAGGCGGGGAACCCAATTTTGCGGATTCCATGCGAATCCTTGGGGTGAAGCCGCGCGGACGCTAGGTCCGCCGGCCGGGTGACTCCTACCCGAACCCGACAGCTCACCTCGCAGGTATAGGGAGAGGTTATGTATGTCACAGTCAAGAACCCACGGACGGCACCGCGCGAGCACAAGCGCGCGCACCTTGGTGTCCGGTAACACCGTGCGTCAGGGATCTCGGATGGGACGCCAGGCGGCTGTCATTATTGTCGGCTCAGGGTTGTTGCTGACCATGGCCGCCCCGGCCCAGGCCAGCGCCACGGCATCCGGGACGTATAGCGGAACTTCGGCGCTTGCGTCACCGGTCAATCCGTCCTCCGGTGCTCTCAGCATGTCGGGGGCTGGAAGCGTCTACACGGTGCAGCCCGGGGACACCCTGGGTTTGATCAGCGCACGCCACCAGGTGGACCTGGAAACGCTCCTGGCCGCCAACAACCTCACCATCAGCTCCATCATCTACCCGGGTGACAGCATCAAGCTCGCTGCTTCCTCGGCTGGTGCACCTGCCGAGCAGTCCCGGCAGTACGACGCAGCCGGAATCCCGGCTCAGGTTCAGAGCGGGATAAGCGCACAGTCGGCAACCATCACCCCTATCGGTCAGGGCAGCGAGAGTGCTTCGACCTCGATCAACCAGGCCATCCTGGGATCAGCAAGGGCTCAACTCGGTGCGATCCAGGACTGCACCGTCCTGGGTGAAGTCGCTCTGCGGGCGGCAGGGATCCAGGGCGTCGGTGATGAATCGCCCGAGTCACTGATGTCCTACGCCACGCAGGTATCGGACCCGCAGCCTGGCGATTTCGTGTACTACGCCGATGGCGGCATGGGGTTTTCCCATAACGCGGTCTACCTCGGCGGAGGCCGCGCGATCCACAGCGGCTGGAATGGGAACCAAACCATCGAGGAGAGCGTGAACGTCGGTTCCGGTCCCATCTACTATCGGGTCAACGGCTAACAACTCATTCACCTCGCCGGCGGAACCAGCCGAGATGGTGCGCGACGTGCCCGGGTTCTCGACGAGGTGAATGAGTAGGACGTCGATCACGAGGTGGCGCCCACGCCCGGACCGAGCAACGGGCGCCACCTCGTCAGTCGATCCTGCCGGCTCAGGGCCCCTCAGGCTGCTCGGCCGAACGACTCCCCGCCACCGATGTGGCCTATCCCTTCCATACACACCGCCCTCCGCCAGCATCAGGAAAAGAGGTGGACCGGTCGTTACATCAGGAGCTCTTTATGTCATCAGGGCCACGTACGGGTTCCCGCCCGAGTCGCCACACCCTGCTCACCGTGCTTGCCACACTCGCGGTAACAACATTGGTGTTGCTCATCGGTTTCTTCATCACTGAAGAGCAAACCTCCCAGGGGCAGGAAGGATCTGCCGTGAGCGGTGTCCGGGAATCCGTTGGCCCCAGCGAGGTGGACCTGGATAAGTCCCGCCGAATAGACGGCGATGCGACAGCACTGGGGGCCGTTGATGCTCCGGTGGTAGTGGTCGAGTACGCCGATTACCGTTGCCCGTTCTGCGGGGTTTTCTCCCGGAACACGTTGCCCCCCTTGGTCGACAAGTACGTCGACGAGGGCCAGGTAAGGATCGAGTGGCGGGATCTGCCCGTCTTCGGGGAGGAATCGTTCCAGGCCGCGGTCGCAGGACGCGCAGCCGGGGAACAAGGCAAGTTCTGGGAATTCAACAAGGCAGTGTTCGCCGACGCCCCGGAAAGGGGTCATATCGCGCTTCCGCCAGAGGAACTGATCCGGATCGCTAAGAACGTCGGCGTGCCTGACATCGAACGGTTCACGGCTGACCTGGACTCGAAGGAACTGCAGCAGACAGTGACAGCCGACGCAGAGGAAGCCGCCGCCCTGGGTGCCACCGGAACCCCGACCTTCCTCATCAACGATGTGCCGCTCACCGGAGCTCAGCCACTGGAAGTCTTTGAGGAGATCATCGACGCGGCGTTAGCCGAAGCCGAAGCCCAGTAATGGTGATCGGCTACGCCGGTGCCTTCATCGGCGGGATCCTGACAATACTCAGCCCCTGCTCTGCCCTTCTCCTTCCAGCCTTTTTCGCCTATGCGTTCACGACGAGAACCCGCCTGATCGGACGGACAGTACTGTTTTATGCCGGGTTGCTCTGCACCCTTGTCCCACTGGGTGTCTTCGCCGGAACGCTAGGATCACTGGTCACCGCCGACCGTCCCGTCCTTGTCGCAGTGACCGCCTCGGTGGTCATCGTGCTCGGTGTGGTGCAGGTCCTCGGTGTGCCGGTGCCGGCGCTCATCCGCCCGAAGGCGCAAAGCGGTTCGACCGGCATATCGGTCTTCATCCTTGGCATGGCCTACGGCGTCGCAGGTGCGTGCACCGGACCCATCCTGGGCTCGATCCTGACGATCGCAGCAGCAGGAAGCAACGCGGTGTACGGCGGTATTCTGCTAGCCGTCTACGCGCTGGGCATGGCCCTGCCACTGTTCCTGCTCGCCTCCATCTGGGATCGCCTCGGCGTATCAGGCCGTCGCTGGCTTCGACCCCGACCCCTGACCATCGGCTCGTGGAGCAATTCCTGGGTCATGGTGGTTTCCGGGCTCCTCTCCATAGGAATCGGGATCATACTCCTTGCCACCGACGGCACGGCGGGCCTTGGCGGTATCCTCACCGTCACCGACCAGTTCCAACTGGAAACCACTGCCCGTTCCCTGACATCCCAGATCCCGAACACCGTCGTCGCCCTGGCGACGACGGCCGTGGTTATCGTTACCGCAACCGTCTATCTTCTAAAGACTCAGAAACGCACCCGTAGCGATGACCCCACAATCACCCATGACCCAGGGACACACGTACCTCCGCAAGAAAAAGACGGGAACCGATGACGATGACAAGCACACCCAGGATTTCCTTGGCGGCAGCGTTGAGGCAGTGGCCGGGACGGCGTTGGTGGGCCGTAGCGGCCGGGACGGTTGGCACCTACCTGCTCGTGGCGGTACCCACGGATCTGATTGACACCCCGCTCTTCACCCGGGAAGTGCCCCCCACGTGGTGGTCATTTCCGGTACTGCTGCTATCCGCCGTTCTCACCGGCCTGGTGCTGGCCACCTATGTTGCCCCGATGCGGTCAACGTCCGCTAAAGCGCACAGCCGGTTCGGTGCGGCAGGTGCTGTCGTCACCTTCTTCGCCGTGGGCTGCCCTGTGTGCAACAAACTGGTCCTCCTGGCCCTCGGCACGTCCGGTGCGATGCAGTATTTCGAGCCGATCCAACCCGTACTTGCCGTCGTATCCGTCGGACTTCTGGGATGGGCGTTCCATCAACGTGCGACCTCCGAAGACCGCTGTCCCATACGTCCTTCACAGAGCCCGATAGCCGAGCCGACTCCAAACGCACTGTCCACCTCCACCCCAGGGTCACCCCCACGCCGCCCTTTCGACGGATCGTGATACGAGGCTCATGGCCCGACGCTGCGGGCTCCAAACTCGTATCGGGTTATGCCTTGCATCCGAAGGACGTCGAAATTTCAACACGCTCACCCACGACGTAGCTGCGCCTGAACTCCAAGGACTGCGCCCGGTAGCAGCCAACCCTCTCTATCAGCAACAACGGTGCCCCGGCGCTACACGCCAGAAGACCAGCCTGTTCCTTGCTGGCCAGGACAGCCGAGAGGCTTTCCGTTCCACCGTCCAGCACAATGCCGCAGCGTCGATCCAGTTCGCCATACAGCGAGTTTTGGCTGAAGTCCGAGTCGTGCAGCGCGGAGGTGGTGTCCGCAGGGAGCCACACCTCATCAAGCCCGATGGGTTCTCCATCCGCCAAGCGAACGCGCGCGAGATGGAAGAATTCAGCCGTCGCGTCCATGGACAGCGCTGCCGCAACCGTCGAATCTTGAACAATGTTCTGCTCCAGCACAATACTGCTGTGTGCCATTCCTGATTCCCGGATGGAGGCCAGCAGGCTGTAGAGCGGGCCGTACGCGGTGCTCTTGCCCGCGACCACCTTCGGCATTCTCCCTGGGTGGGCACTAACATGACCGGCCTCACGCAATGGCCTCAATGCCGCCCGGATCGTCCCCCGACTGACACCGTAACGCTGTGCTAACTCCAGCTCGCCCGGGAAACTCCCATCGAAGGTGCCCAAGCGAATCTCGCGCAGCAACTCGGCGCTGACACTCTTCCACAACGGGCTGCTCGGGGATCTCTTCGTGTCAGAGACATCACTGTTGATCACCGGCACGTGCTCCTGAACGCTCATCCAACCTCTTACCGACGACCAATGCATGGAGAAAAGGTGCGAAGACGCAATGGAACCCGCGTCCGTTGTACTAGTCTTCGAGGCTACTTCACTCCAGGACCCTTGCGATGATACGCACGGACGGGCGATAAGTGCATCCGGGAAAATCAGGACGCAGTGACCGAGTTATCGAGGTGCCGCGCCGGTCGGGGTTCGACGGTGCAAGCAGGGACGGTCAGTGGCTGGTGCGGCCTCGAGTCGATGCGAGCACCGGGGGCAGTGCCCGGTCGGCGATCATGCCGGTGACCACTGAGAACACTGCCTTGTGCAGGACATCGACGGTTCGCTCTCCCGCGGGCCAGGTTGCCGGCGGGGCACCGACACCGGTGGCATTTTCGATGGTCTGGTCGAAGCCGAGGCGGATCACGGTGTGCCAGGCATTTGCATGTGTGCCGCGGATACCGGTGACCGCCCACACACCCCGCAGCGCTCCAAGGGTCGCGCCGGTGCCGTAGTGCATCAGGTGGTTCCACACGAAAGGCTTTGCATCATCACCTGGGTGCCGGCCGAGCAGGGTCAATAGGGCGCGAGCGGGCACGTAGGAGTTCGGGCGGTGAGTCATGGCCTGTTCAATTTTCTCGCCCACCACCATCACCGCCGCTCCGGCAAGTCCTGCTGCTGCTCCGGCAGCGGCCGCTGCGGCAATTCCATTCAAGCGTGAAGTCATCATGATCTCCTTCATCGTGTTCTTGTTGATCGGTTCGTAAGCCGGTTTGCGAGCCGGAGTGCCGGTTGTGCCGGCTTTTCAGTGGTGTTCAGGTGGTGTTCAGGTGGTGTTCAGGTGACTGTCCGGGCACCTGCCATGGGGCTCTGACGAGGGCGGGTGCTGCGGTGCCAGCCGGCGAGCAGCAGGATGATCAGTGCGATGTCCACGACGTCACCGCCGTAGTACATCAACTGCGCGCCGACCTCAGCGTCAGCGGCCTGGACCCCGGCCGGCGGATGGACGTAGAGCCACTTGGCCAGGATGGAGTGGGCGGCGATAAAGAGGACCAGCACCACCGACCGCACCACGATCGAGGCGCGGTGCCGGTTCGGGTCGACCCCGATCAAGGAGGCGGTGAAAAGATCGCCGGCAGCGAGGATGTGGGTGTGCACCAACGCGTGCACCAGCACCGAGGCGTGCATCAGCTCATAGAGGCCCGTGGTGTAGAGCAACCACAACCCTCCTGCGTTGAGGATCCCGGCGGTCACAGGGTGAGTCAGGACGCGCACGACCGGGCCGGACAGGACCCGCGACAGGACCCGTGCCCGCTCCGCGGGCAGCGCGCGCAGCGCGAGGGTGACCGGAGCGGCCAGCACCAGCAGCGCCGGACCGATCATCCCCACGAGCAGGTGTGCGCCCATGTGGGCGGTGAAACTGGTGTGCGCGGCGTCGGCAATCGGACCGGTCAACCCGGCCCCGACACACCCCAGTCCCACATACCAGAACAGCGTGCGGCGTCCCGGCCACCGGCTGCGGCCCCGGGCCGCCCACAGCCCAGAGCTGTACCCGAGGGCGGCGATCACCAGAGTGAGGGCGGCGACGGCCTCGAACAGCATCCACCCGGATACGGCAGTGTCGTGATGCATTACGGGCCCTCCTGGCCCGCGGACTGATGAGGAACGTGGGTGCGCCACAACACGAACAGGCCAATCAGCAGGAGTATGACCGCCGAGCCCAGCCAGGCGATGTCATAGGGCAATAACTCCACGCCGTAACGGATCTGGTGGATGCGCAGCACCTTGTGATCGACGACGCCGTCGAAGAGCTGGAAGAACCCGATCCCGGTGATCACCCCCCCGCTCCATCGCTTCCATGCCACCTCGCTCCGGCGCCGGACATCAGCCAGCAGGAACAAACCCCAGATGGTGATGAACCACCCGAACGCATGGAAGAAACCGTCAGCAGTCAGCGCCACCTCGGTGGTGGACAGGTCATAGAAGTGGTGCCACTGCAAACCCAGATGGAAGACAAACAGGTCAATGATCGACGCCGCGATTCCGCAGCCGAAGAGGAACCCGGACAGCACCGTGCGCCTGGCCATGCTGATCTCCGCAGACTGCTCACGATCGGCTCCCGCTCCGTGGCCTGCGCCCGTTTCAGCAGTGGACATTGCGGAATCCCCTCGACGCACCAACGTGATCGTCCCTCCGATTCGATGACATGGCCCAGCTGCAGGACCCCCTTCGCATACTCCAGTGTCACGGATGACCTGAAAGGCCAGCCGGGCCTGCAGAATTCCAGGCACCCCTACCGCGCTGATACCCCCGGGGGTATAATGCGAAGCGTGTACGAATCACCACCAAAGGAGCCATCATGTGTCGTGCTGTGACCTGCAAGACGTGCGGGAAGACGACGTGGGCGGGTTGCGGGCAGCACGTCGACCAGGTACTCCGCGGAGTACCCCAGGCGCAACGATGCGCAGGACACGCAGCTCCACCGGCAGCACCAAGTTTCCTGCAGCGAATCTTCAAACGGCGCTAGTCCGCAACGGAGCCGCTTTCGGCCCATCAGGTCGCGCTCGGACCCCGATCAGGTCCGGTCCTGCCTATCACCCCCGCCGGCGTCACCACACAGGCCGACATCCTGCCCGGCCACAGGGTCACCCCCGCCCGCCCTTGGCCCGCTACGCGCCCCTCCACTACTGGATCCACGCACCCGCTCGGCACCGGCAGCACTCGCCTTGCAACATACCCCCTGGGGTATTACGATGGAGTCCAGAGGATACCCCATGGGGTATCAGGAGTAGTTCCTACGGGCGTCAGATTCCCGAATTGATGAAGGAGAGCACTAGATGCTGATCGAGCGTATTTACGACGAAGACCTCGCCCAGGCCAGTTACCTGATCGGTTGCCAGGCCAAGGGTGAAGCGGTCGTGGTCGATGGGCGCCGTGACATTGCGGTCTACCAGGACCTCGCGGCGAAGAACAACATGAAGATCGTGGCCGTCACCGAGACCCACATCCACGCCGACTACCTCTCGGGCACACGAGAACTCGCCGCGGCGACCGGGGCGGAGATCTACGTCTCCGGTGAAGGCGGACCGGACTGGCAGTACGAGTTCGAGGGCACCCGGCTCCATGACGGGGACACCATCACCCTGGGCAACATCACCCTGCGCGCCCTTCACACTCCCGGACACACCCCGGAGCACCTGTCCTTCCTCGTCACCGACGGGGCGTTCAGCGACAAGCCCGGCTACCTGCTCTCGGGTGACTTCGTGTTCTCCGGCGATCTCGGCCGCCCCGACCTCCTTGATGAGGCCGCCGGCGGCGTCGACACGCGCTTCGAGGGTGCGAAGCAGCTGTTCAAGAGCCTGCAGGAGAAGTTCCTGACCCTGCCCGACCACGTCCAGGTCCACCCCGCCCACGGTGCCGGCAGCGCCTGCGGCAAGGCCCTCGGTGCGATCCCGTCCACCACCGTCGGGTATGAGCGTCTCTACTCCTGGTGGGGCCCGTACCTGGCCGCGAACGACGAGCAGGGTTTCATCAACGAACTCCTCGACGGGCAGCCCGACGCCCACGCCTACTTCGGACGCATGAAGCGCGAGAACCGGCAGGGACCGGCCGTCATGGGTGAGCGTGTACCGCTGACCGAGCTGGACAAGGACCAGGTCGCTGCTGGTATCGCCGCGGACACGGTGACGTTCATCGACACCCGCTCCGCGAACGAGGTCCACGCCGGGACGGTGACTCGCTCCCTGAACATTCCGGCAAGTGCCGCGATCGCGACCTACGGGGCGTGGGTCGTGAACCCCGAGACGGACAAGAACCCGCTCGTCCTGCTGGCCGCCAGTCAGGACCACGCGCAGGAGATCTGGGACCACCTCGTCCGCGTCGGCATCGACAATGTCGCCGGGTACGTCACCAGCATCGACGGGCTGCCCACCACCACGCCCGCCCTCGTGCAGCCCGAAGACCTCGCAGAGGTCGACGCCGCGATGATCCTCGACGTCCGCAACCGCACCGAGCACAGCGCCGGCCACGTCCCCGGGGCTCACCAGCTCAACGGCGGGCGGGTCATGTGGCACCTCGACGAAGTCCCCACCGAAGGGACGATCGTCACCTACTGCCAGAGCGGCTTGCGGAACTCCGTCGCTGCCAGTGCCCTCCGCCGGGCGGGCTACGACGTCGTCGAACTCGACGGCAGTTACCTCGGCTGGAACACCTGGCAGCAAACACAGGCACAGGAAACCGCGCTCACCAACTGACCAGCAGCCCACCGCTTCTGATAGCGGTAGCTGTCTCCTCTGAAGCAGACGCTTCAAATCCAACGGGACGACACATCATCGATGTGCCGTCCCGTTGGTGTTTCCCCTACTTGTCCTCAGCCTTGTCCGCGGCCTTATCCCCTGCCTCGTCCTTTGCCTTGCTCTGTGCGGGCGGCTAGATCGATGTCGAGGAGCGGGCGAAGAGCCGCTCCGTTGCGATCTGCGCGCCGCGCCCCAGGGACTCGAGTTTGGCGGCGGCGATCTGCGGGTGGATCCTTCCGCCCAGCCCGCAGTCGGTGGAGGCCACGACATTCTCCCGACCTACGAGTGCGGCGAAGCGCTCGATGCGCTGGGCGACCAGTTCAGGGTGCTCGACGACGTTGGTCGCGTGGGAGACGACGCCGGGAACCAGCACCTTCCCGGCGGGAAGGTCGACGTCCTGCCAGAGGGTCCATTCGTGTTCGTGGCGGGCGTTGGCTGCCTCGAAGGAGTACGAACCGGCGTTGATGCCCAGTACAAGGTCCACGATGTGGCGAAACTCGATGTCCGTGGTGTGCGGGCCGTGCCAGGATCCCCAGCAGACGTGGAACCGGACCTGTTCCTCGGGTAGTCCCCGCAGCGCATAGTTCAGCGCCTCGACCCGGATCCGGGTGAACTTCTGGTAGTCCTCGATGGAGGGTTCGGGGTTGATCTGGTCCCAGTTCTCCGCGATGGACGGATCGTCGATCTGCACGATCAGGCCTGCTTCGACGATGGCCTTGTACTCCTCGCGCAGGACATCGGCCCAGGCGTAGATGAACTCCTCCTCCGTGGCGTAGTAGTCGTTGCCGATCCTGCTCGCGGACCCGGGTGAGAGGGCCGTGATGAATCCTGTCGGAATGCCCGCAGCGCCCAACCCCGCTTTGAGGTTCGTGATGTCGCTGGCCAGTGCAGCACGCCCGGTGTACGAGATCGGCCCGGTTGCGGACGGAAAGGCCGTGGCGTTCTTGCCGATCTGGATGCCGCTCTCGGGATCCTGGTAGGCCGCCGCGAAGCGGGTCCAGTCACGCCGGTCGGCGAACGAGGTCAGCCGGATGGCGCCGGGCTCGCTACGGACGGGCTCGGCGAGGATCGGATTGAAGTCCGTCAGTTCCAGGCCGGCGGTGCGCTGGAAGCTGTAGGTCCACCAGGCTCCGTAATCGACCGGGTTGGACATCGCCTTGCCGTACTCGCCATCGCCCGGGATCGTGATCCCGAACTCCTTCTGGCGTTGGACGAGGTCCACCACGGCAGTCGTGAGCAGTCCTTCGAATTCGGGTGTCCGTTCCAGGGTGAACCCGTCCTCGGCAAAGGTGCGGGCGGCGTTGGCGGCGATCAGTTCCGGTGTGCGCGGCAGCGAGCCGGCGTGGCTGGTGGAGATGCGATCGAGTGTCATGATGCTTTCCTTTCCATCGGTCCTGCCATTAGCACCTTTCCGGACAAGGAATCCGGGGGAAGCTGCAGCGTCATGGAGGCAGGTCTCTCAGCTGCTCTGGATGGTGTGGCTTAGGGCTCTAAATCCACCGGTGACGCAGGCACGTCCCCTCCACAGCCAAAAGGCTGAGCACCAATCGGAGGGGCTGTGCACCATCATGGACGACTCGACCCTCCTGCTCAAAAATGCTGCCCGTAACAAGCCGGGATTTGATGGCCGGCCTCGAAACGCAGTGATCTGCACCTGGCAACCGCGAACAGGGACGAGGCCTACCGGGGTACTGCCGCCGACAATTGATTCCCCCGCGGTGCGCCCGACGAGGCTCGTTCACGTGTCGTTGACCACCTTGTCTCGCTCATAGGATCGAAGCCTGAGCCGACCCGTTTGGAGAGATTTACATGAGTGATCAACGCTTTCCGCGGAAGCTCTTCAGCGTTGGCGAAGACCCAGACCCCCGCTTCACCCTGGCCAATGAGCGAACGTTCCTTGCATGGATCCGCACGGCCCTGGCCCTGATCGCCGGAGGGGTAGCTCTCGAGGTGTTCGGGCTCGGCCTTCACCCCGGGTTCCGTCTGACGGCCTCGTTCCTGCTGCTCACTGCCGGGGTTCTAGCCCCAGTTCAAGCATGGTTTGGCTGGCTGGGTACCGAGCAGGCGCTGCGCCAAAAACGCTCCCTCCCCAGCTCGATCGCGGGACTCATCATTACCGTCCTGATTTGCGCTGCCGGAGTGTGCGTCATCATCGGGACTGTGTTGGCGTGAGCCCGAACTCGGAGGAAGGTTCTGATCTCCTCGATGCTGGTCTGCCCGCGGAGCGAACGGCACTGGCGTGGAGGCGAACAGCACTGTCGGTTGCACTGAGTTCACTGGTGGCCTTCCGGTTGCTGCCGGAACTACTCGGCAATCCGCTCTGGGCGGGTATGGGTCTGATAGGGGTCATCGGAGCGGGACTGATGTGGACTACATCCCAGCGACGTTATCGGGCTTTCCGCCGTGATCAGTTTCAGACGCCGCACATGCCGTTCGGGGCATGGCCATTGCTTGTTCTCGCCGCTTGCGTCGCACTGCTGGGCGTTGGCGCAGTCGCTCTCGCCATTAGTCTCGCCCCTGCCTAGGCACAGAACGCTCGATCCAACGATCAGGGAATGACTGCTCAGCTGGAAGGCATTTTCGGCGAGCAGGGATCGGAATTGTGAACCCGGTCGAGAGCCGACAAACTGCACCCACTCCAGTCCGTGGCCAGCCCAAGCGTCTTGTGGTCCTAGTTCGAGTGGACAGGATCAGACACCTCTCACCCCTCCCCGTCGGGGAAGTGAGGTCGGGCGCCGGTAGGGTCGATCCATGCCTTTGGATCTGCCGCGCCGCTCCCACGTGTTCGTGGACGAGTCCAAGGCAGGCACCTACTACATCGCGGCCGCGGTCATCTCGCCGGCGGACGTTACCGCAACGCGTTCCGCGATCAGGAGCCTGCGGTACAAGGGCAGCTCCTCGGTGCACTTCAACAGTGAGAGGGACGCAACCAGGCGGGCGTTCCTCAAAGGCGCGGCCCGAACCGGGGTGAAGACCGTCGTGTACATCGTTGATGGCCAGCCCGACAAGGTCGCCCGACCCGCCTGCCTGGGAGCCCTGATCCAGGACCTGTGTGACGTCGAAGCAGAACGCCTCGTGCTCGAGCAGGACGACTCCCTCGCAGCAGCCGACCGGCGGATCATCCACGCCGAACTGAAAACCCGCGGCAACACCACACTGGAATACAGGCATATGCGCCGCACCGAAGAACCCCTGCTGTGGGTCGCAGACGCCGTCGCGTGGTGCTTCCAGAAAGGTGGACCCTGGAGAGCTGAGGCGGAACCGCTCATCGGCCAGGTGCGCAGGCTTTAAATGCGCGAGCCTGGCTCGTCATACCATCCGGAAGACTGCCAGGCTAACTTCGCGGGGCTACTGCCCGTTGCAACGCCCACTGTACCGGGAGTTCCACAACAGGAACAAGCAGTCCTCTAACAGCAGAACCCTACAACTTATGGCTCAACCACAGGTGGACGGCTTTGAGCTCCACCCTTCGGGCTCCACCCGACCACAGGTGGATGACCCATCCGCACTAGTACACCGGGGCACCAGGTTCTCTCCCCCGCCCGCGAAGGAGCATTGGGGGCAATACGCCCTGTGAAAAGCTGGCCAGGGCTCGCTTCACCACCGATCGAGCAGAGAAGCACACACCGTGCTGGAGCCGCACCAGTGACCTTCACAGCAGCGACATGCTCCTAGCCATCGTGTGTGGATCTGTGAGGATGGCTCTCGCCTGCGCCGTCCCGCTTTCCTTTTAGCGCCCGACACCGGCAGCCGCGCCTGACCTTCGGGCCCCTCAAACTTCTCAGGTGAACGAAGATCCGCCGCCCCCAAAGCGACCGTCCTGTGCGCGGAGCTTGCCACATGACGACCGTCCGCGCAGGACCTGTTTTGGCTTGACCCGGCGCCTGAACCCTTGGGAGCTTTGAAAGATAAGCCTACTGATAAACAAGGGGACGCGTGTCTCGACTGCTCTAAGCGAGCACCAGAAGCTCAGCAGGTAAGGCAAATAGCCCCTTCAGGACCAAGAACACGAGACAAAAGACCAATAATGGCGAATCAGAGACACCCGATCCCTAAACAATCCGCGACGATATCGGGGAGATTACCCTCGGGACAGTGGCTGCACATGACGTGGCGCAAATGGATCTGACGATCGGGCAGAGCGTCCTGGGCGCCTTCGTCCTGACGGTGGTGCTCGCGGTGCTGCACCTGTTGGCACCGCGCATCCGAAAACTTCCGCTCGTCCCTGAGCGCTACACCGGCTCCTTCGCCGGCGGTCTCGCCGTCGCGTATGTCTTCCTTCACCTCCTTCCGGACATCGCAGAGGGTAATGAGGCGATCGGTGAGGCGCTGGAGAACGCCGTTACCGTGACACCGCTTCTTGACCTCGGGATCTTCGTGGTGGCCCTGGCCGGCTTCACCGTCTTCTACGGGCTGGAGCGCATGGCGTCCCGTCAGGGTCTCCGGGATGGCAGGAGAAGCACTCCCTCCAATGCCGCGTACTGGCTCCACCTCGGATCATTCGTCGTGTACAACATCCTGATCACCTACACGATGGCCCTGCGGTTCCAAACCGGTATCCTGTTTGCCCTGCTCTTCACTGTTGCCATGGGCCTTCACTTCGTCCTGACCGACCGGGGCCTGGAAGAACACTACGGGCAGAGGTTCCGGCGTTCAGGGCGGATCGTCCTCGCCGCCGCGCTCCTGGCGGGGTGGGTACTGGATGCGCTCTTCGCACCCAACAGCACGCTGGTCGTGGCACTGCTCACCGGCGCACTGGGCGGCTCCATCCTGCTGAACGTCTTCAAGGAAGAGCTGCCCTCGAACCGGAACTCAAGCTTCCTGTGGTTCACCATTGGCCTCGTGCTCTACGCCGTGCTGCTCACCACAGTCACAGCCCTCAGCGCCTGATCAGCCCACCACCAGGGTCGTATCAGAAGTCGTTGCTGTTCCGAGTGCGGGTCACCGTGCGCAGGTGAACGTTCCGGGACAAGCGGATCACCGGCCGGATCAGGAGTTCGATCGAACCGATCAGGAACAGCCATGTTCCCGCCGTCGTCGTGCTCTCCTGGAAGAAGAGGATGCTGCCGATGATGAACCAGAGCGCCACCAGTATGTCGTTGACGATCGACAGGACCTCGTACCTGTTGTGTAGGACGAGCTCGCGTCCGCCCAGCGGCACAAGATCCTTACCCACGAAAACCTTCTTCATCGAGGAACAGCTCGGGCCTCCCGGAGGGAGGCTGTAACACCTAGTGCTGTCTGGTTCGCACCAGGGTGGACAGGTTCATCAGGGCTGCCGGCGGCCCTGGCACAGTCATGTCCCAAGTCGAGCCCGGTTACCGGTGCGGCACGATGGGGCGCAAGGAGGTTCAGCTACCTGGTTTCGTCCTCGTCCTCGTCCTCGTTTTCGTTTTCGTGACGAGTTCTCCGCTGGTGGCCAGATCTTCCGCGATCCGGATGAGCTTGATGTTCGTGTTTGCGCTTACCGTGCTCAGCAGGGTGAAGGCCTGGTGCGCGCTGATCTTGTGCCGCTCCATGAGAATGCCTTTGGCCTGGCCGATGAGGTCCCGGTTCGCCAGTGCGTCGTTGAGTTCCTTGATTTCCTGGGAGTCCGCGAACGCGACGGCCGCATGCGCGGCCACGAGGAGCCCTACCTGCTCGGACTCCTCATCGAACACGTCCACGTCGTCCCCGTAGACGTTCAGGGCACCCAGGTTGTCACCCTCGACGAACAGTTGGAAGGAGAGCATGCTGCGCGCACCGAGGGCCCAGGCGCGCTGGGAGAATTTTGGCCACCGGGTTTCCTCACTGAGATTGGGAACCCGGACGATCTGCTCCTTGTAAGCCGCGTCCAGGCATGGGCCTTGTCGTGTCTCGGTCTGGACGGCGTCGACGTCGCGGGGAAGGTCGCTGGACGCGGCGCGTGATTCGGCGGTCCTGCGTGCCTTGACCAGGCTGATGGAGGCCTCGGCAGCGTGCGGAATCAACCGGACCGCTGTGCCAACGATGTCCTGAAGGATGGATTCGGTGTCGGACTCAGCCTGCAGGGTCCGAGCCAGGTCACTGAGCTGGTTGGCAATATCCCCAGGAATCTCGCTGCCGCCAAGCATGCCCTGCCCGTCCTGCGTTGCTTCGCTTGTCATCGGGGGCACCCCGCCGTCCTATTGAATAGATTCGTTCGCCACTTATAGGTGTGCCCAGCACAGATCCTGAACCATCAGCCTACTCGGGCACCCAAGCGGGGGTGGCTCAGCGTGGGCGGCCGAATGGCACGTGAGCGTAGGCAGTCCATCGTCGAAGCGGTGACGGGGGTGGAACTTCGCCGTCCATTAACGACCGTCCGTAGGACTTCCAGAAGTAGCTGCATCCGGAGCGGTAGTCGTGTTCCGTGAGCCGTGTCCGGAAGCTATGTACGGCGAGCAACCTTGATAGTGCAGATTAGGGAAGCCCTAGAACAGGGTTGGGGCTTCGGGGTCGATGCCGGCGAGCAGGGGCCGGATAATCGGTTCGTTCCATCCGTGCTCGAGGAGGGCTATGCGCAGCTCGACGGACTGGGCGCGGAACTGGGCGCGGCCGACGCCGCGCCACCGGAAGGTCGAGGCGTTGGCATGCCGGCCCTTCTGGGACCGGTCAAGCATGTTCAACGCTTGGGTGCCGGGCAACAGGTGAGTGTCTGTCCCGGTGCTCGCGTGGACGCATAGGGGGACGTCGCAGACGTGCATGAGGGCGATGCCAGGGTGCAGGGTCTCTCCGGTGAGGTGTTCGTAGGCGTAGCGTTGCGGCCGCAGGGCGCGTTGCTCGCCATCCCGCGTGACCCAGAACCGCCCGTAGCCGTCGTCGGCTACGGCTCCGGTCCAGATCCAGCAGTCATGCGGCTGCGGGCCCTTGACGACTTTCTCCCAAAACCGGTCAGCCTCTCCCCTACGCGTTCTCACCCCCAGCTACCTTCGCCAGGAGGTCATCGGACGCGCGCCGGCCGGCGGACGATCAGCCGGCGACCCTCCATGCGCACTACACCGGCGACGACGAGGGCACCTGCAGCAGCAATCATCAGCTGTCCCCACCACGGTGCTCCGGCCGCGGTGGCGACGAACCACGACGAGAAAAACCACAGGCCGACGGCCAACGCTCCAGCGACCTGGTTGCGGACCCGCGGAGGGATCGGCAACAACAACAGGGGAAGTCGGATGAGCGCACGGACGAACAGGTAGCTATACCGGATGCTCGAGGTGAGCAACCAGCGGATGATTCTGATCATCATGTTCTCCTGGTCACTGTTGGCCTTGCTGTGCTGATGCCGTTGCCTCCGAGATCACAGCGACAACCTCTCCCCCGGCTGCCTTCACTCTCGGCCTTCGGCCCTTCGCTGGAGTTGCGTCATCGCGTCGAAGTGTCCGGTAGATGGTGGTTCTGCTGACACCGAGGATTTGACCGATCTGTGCAACCGTCATGTCCTGCTGCTCGTACATGCGTTTTGCGGCCGCGGCCTGTTGAGGACTGAGTCGAGGTGGGCGCCCACCGGTGCGACCTCGAGCCCTGGCGGCCGCGAGGCCAGCGTTTGTGCGCTCCTTAATAAGGTCTCGTTCGAACTCGGCGAGGGCGGCGAAGACGTGAAAAACCAGCCGGCCGCCAGGTGAGGTCGTGTCGATCGTCTCCTGCAGGGACTTGAACCCAATGCCCTTGTCCTGCAGCGCGGTGAGCTGGTCGATGAGATGCCGGATGGAGCGGCCGAGCCGGTCGAGCCGCCACACCACGAGCGTGTCCCCCGGTCGTAGCTGATCCAGCAACTTGGTGAGCTCCGGCCTCTGGTCTAGAGATCCCGAAATGGTGTCGACGAACACCCGTGTCAGATTCCGAAGTCGACTGCACTGCCGTCCGAAGTCGTCTGCACTAGCCGATGTCTTCGATCAGGGCAGGGCTGCGAGCCCAGTGAAGGTCCTGACTGAGCCGCCTCGACGCATTCGACGAGCCTCACGGCATTGATAACCGAAGGTTCGTACAGGTGACCTCGATCAGAATTACTCCTGGTGCACAGGACTTCGAACAATCCGGTGACCGTAGTCCCCTGCACTGCGGCCGCCACTCCACAACCTCCAGCGCAGATGACTTCGGAATCTGACAGTCATAAAGATGGCTTCTCAATCATCGGGGCTGACCAACCTGGCGTTGAAGGGTTGGTGCGCCTCCTGACCAGACGTGCACGGCACAAGCTCCCCACGCTTCGCTGCTTGTTCCGCACACACCTGGACAGCAGGAACCCGTTGGCCCGCCTGCACACACCCACCTCAGTCACCGACATGGGAGGGCTCACCTCGGGTGAACGGTGGATGTGCACAGCCTTGTACCAGTGATTATGGGAGCTTGAGTGGAGACCACTTCCGCAGCCTGACTTGAGCCCACCATCCCTCCTGACGACTCACCAGTGGACTAACCGCAGTTTCACTTGAGCCCACCCCACCGTTGATTCATCAGGATGTTTTTCCAACGGTGGAAGGCAGCGATGGAGTCGAAGGTGGAGTTATTCGAGCAGATCCGCAGGGACGCAAGAGTCAATGGTGACTCGATACGGTCCCTGGCCAGGAAGTACCGCGTGTCCAGGCGGACAGTGCGTCAGGCGCTGACCTCGGCAGAGCCTCCACCACGTAAGCCACCGGTCAGGGAGGCACCGAAGCTTGGCCGGTTCAAGGTTCTGATCGATGACTTTCTGCGGGAGGATCTGAGCGCGCCACGGAAGCAGCGGCATACCGCTCAGCGCATTCATGACCGGCTAGTCGACGAGCACGGCGGGGATCTGTCGTATTCGACGGTCCGGCACTACGTGAAGTTCCGAAAAGCCGAGCTCGAGCGTGAGGCCGGTAGAACCACGGCGGATGCGTTCGTCCCGCAAGAACATGCCCCGGGTGCGGAGGCTGAAGTGGACTTCGGTGAAGTGTGGGTGGACCTCGCTGGGGTGCGCACGAAGTGCTACATTTTCGCCTTCCGCTTGTCTTACTCCGGTAAAGCCATCCACCGCGTCTATCCGACCCAAGGGCAGGAAGCGTTCCTCGAAGGGCACCTCGAAGCATTCGCCACGTGCGGTGGAGTGCCT
This sequence comes from Arthrobacter sp. BC5, assembly GCF_056680255.1. NCBI lineage: Bacteria > Bacillati > Actinomycetota > Actinomycetes > Micrococcales > Micrococcaceae > Arthrobacter > Arthrobacter sp. BC5. The sequence continues at coordinate 2,972,441 of NZ_CM155273.1, read as the reverse complement.
ACCGGCCATGTCCGATACGACAATCTGACCGCTGCAGTGAAGCAGGTCCTTGGGACCTCGCGTGAGCGGGTAGAGAACGACAGGTGGGTCCTGTTCCGGTCGCATTGCGGATTCGACGCGTTCTACTGCCAGCCAGGCATCAAAGGTGCGCATGAGAAGGGCGGCATTGAAGGTGAGATAGGCCGGTTCCGCAGGAACCGGCTCACGCCCGTACCTGCTGTCGATACTCTTGCCGAACTCAACGCCCGGATCATCGTCTGGGATGAGGAAGACAACAAGCGCAGGATTAGCGGGAAGCTGACCACAGTAGGTGCTGACTTTGAGCAGGAACGAACCCTGCTCAACCCGCTGCCGGCCGAAGTGTTCGATCCCGGAATCGTGCTCACCCCGAGAGTGGACCGGTCCTCCCTGATCAGGGTGCGGATGGTGAAGTACTCAGTCCCGGTTCGTTTCATAGGACGAACCGTGCGCGTTTCCCTGCGAGCATCCGAAGTGCTGGTCTTTGATGGACGAACGCTGATCGCCAGGCACGCACGAGTCGTTGCACGGGATGGTAGCTGCGTTGACCTGGACCACTACCTCGAGATCCTTCACCACAAGCCCGGAGCTTTCCCGGGTTCCACTGCTCTGGCCCAGGCGCGCGCGTCAGGGTCCTTCACCTCCGCGCATGACGCGTTCTGGGCGGCGGCCCGTCGCACCGACGGAGACACCCGCGCAACACGGGAGCTAATCAACGTGCTCCTGCTGCACCGAACAATGGCCCCTACTGACGTCGCAGACGGAATCGCAGCTGCCCTGACAGTAGGGGCTGTTACCGCGGACGTCGTCGCTGTCGAAGCACGGCGGGCGGCCACTGATCGGATCATTGCGGAACGGCTAAACCGTTCACCCGCCGAAAGCGACTCCCAATCAATAGGTGTCGGTCGCCGGGTCACTGCTTTGAGTAATCCGGCTTGGATCGGCGCGCACGCATCGCGTCCCGTTGCGCGCGAACAACGCGTCATCAGCCTTACCCAACGTCGATTGGCTGACCCTGCTGCCGTCATCGCGGGGTTACCACCGGACACCCGCCCCCTGCCGACCGTAGCTGGCTATGACGAACTCCTCACCCGACGAACCCCAGATACCACCCGTGATCCAGCTGACCAGAGACTGACCGGAACGACCCGCCAGACGAGGGGAACCATCTCATGAGCCCGACCAACGCCAACCCGATCACCGTCTCATCAACCCTGAGGCGCCGGCGCGGGCTGACCGAAGAAGCAGCAACCGCTGCAGTCGAACAGGCCTGCCGCCGGCTACGACTACCCACCATCCGCGCGGTCCTAGGTGAAGCACTCACCGTCGCGGGCAAGGAGCAGCTGTCCTATCAGGGATTCCTTGCCGAACTGTTACTGGCCGAGTGCGACGACCGGGATCGCCGCTCATCAGTGCGACGAGTGAAATCAGCGAACTTCCCCCGCGACAAATGGTTGGGTGACTTCGACTACGACGCGAACCCCAACATCAACCAGGCCACCATCAACACCCTGGCCACCGGGGACTGGATCCGCAAAGGCCAGCCCCTCTGCCTCATCGGGGACTCAGGCACCGGCAAGTCCCACCTGCTCATCGGTTTGGGGACCGCGGCAGCCGAAAAGGGATACCGAGTGAAATACACACTCGCCACCCGACTTGTGAACGAACTCGTCGAAGCCGAAGACGACAAAGTCCTCGCCCGCACCATCGCCCGATACGGGCGGGTCGATCTGCTCTGCATCGACGAGCTCGGGTATATGGAACTCGACAAACGCGGCGCCGAACTCCTCTTCCAGGTCCTCACCGAACGCGAAGAGAAAGCCTCCGTCGCGATCGCCACCAACGAATCCTTCTCTGGCTGGACCAGAACCTTCACCGACCCCCGCCTCTGCGCGGCCATCGTCGACAGACTCACCTTCAAAGGCACCATCATCGAAACCGGCACCGACTCCTACCGCCTCGCCCAAACGCGGAACCAACACCTCATCGATGACAGGGCCTCAATCTAGGGCTGCTCATTCCCAATGATTCGACAACTATTGCCGGCACCTCAGGTGGGTGCCTCTGACAGGGGCTCGAACTGCAGCCGGGCGAAAAGGTCCCGCGGATGATCCCGGACGACGCACGGCGAGCCATCCGCTACCGGACAGCTCTCATGGCGATGAACGAACGTCCCTTTCACGGGTTTAGGAGCGGCGGTTGATGAGGGTTGGAGCTGTGGTGCGAAACTGAGTCCATGGCTGTCTATTTTGAGTGCACTACCCGAGCACACGTTTCCCAGGCGGAGCTGTTTAACCGCTCTCGAAGCATCGATGCTCACACTGGCTCTATGGCTCACTCAAGGGAGAAGGCTATCGCTGGTACCACCACCGGCCTCATCTCGTTGGGAGAGCAGGTGACGTGGCGTGCATGGCACTTCGGCCTTCCAATCCACATGACAAGCCGGATCGTGGAGATGGAATCACCGGACTACTTCGTGGATGAGCAGATCAAAGGCCCTTTCCGCCGTTTCCGTCACGCTCACGAATTTAGTCACGCCGATGGGGTGACGACCATGGTCGATCGGATCCGGTTTGCCGCGCCCCTAGGTCCGCTAGGTCGGCTGGTTGAGGTACTGGTCCTCGAGCGGTACCTCAAGAAGCTCATCGAGACGAGGAACCGGTTTCTCGTGGAAGAACCCACACAAAAGTAGTTTCCAACCAACTATCCACCAGCAGGACTCAGGCTCGAACTAAGATTCAGGAGTTCCTAGAAGACGTCCGCTAGTCGATCGTCTGGCGGGACTCTCACCTTGCTGCTCTCCGAGCCCTCGCTGATGAAACCATGCGCTAAACGGTCCAGCCCTCGTACTCCCCAGCGCAGAAGGATGCACAGTTGCATACGGTAGAGGATCCAGGTAGAACGCATTTGGAAGCGGGCTCCTACATAGCTTCCTGTCCCGACGCTTCCGGCCTGCGGTGGGGTGGGCTCAAGTGAAACTGCGGTTAGTCCACTGGTGAGTCGTCAGGAGGGATGGTGGGCTCAAGTCAGGCTGCGGAAGTGGTCTCCACTCGCGTTGACATTCTCATACCAGCGTGGTTACGAACAGCATGGGCTGGTCTCACCTAGGGCTAATAGAACTAATAGTGGCAATAGGGACATGAAAGTTGAGGTCAGTTGTGGCCGCGGTGTCGGTCCTGTGGGCGAGTGGAGCCCGAAGGGTGGAGATCAAAGTCGTCCACCTGCGGGTGAGCCACTACCTCGTCCTTCTACGCGACAGCTGTCCCGTAAATGGATCCTTCAACGGACAGAGGACGTCATGCTCGCTTCAGGCTACGAAGATGCAGAACGGATGACCGGCCGGATGGGCGTAAACGTATAACAGCTCGTTCGGGTCATCCGTACGATCGAAGCGGAGCTCTGCCCCCAACGCCAGTGCCCTGGAGTGGTGATGATCGAGTGTCTCCCGGTCAGGAACGGTCAGATCGAGGTGTATCTGCATCGGCACATCAGGCAAGGGCCATGTCGTCCGCTTCAAATGATCAGCTTGCTGAAAAGCGAGCCTGCGGTTGCCCTGTCCATCAGTGAGAACGAGCCAGTCGACATCGTCAGGCATGCCCTCACCCGCGGGCTCATCGCCTTGCCGGTACTGGAGCCCAAGCAGTTCACGGTAGAACTCCGCCAGTCCTCGCACATCAGTCGTGTCGAGAACCGTGTGAAGGAGCTGAGGGAAACCGGTCATGGGCCGAGACTAACGATCATCACTGTTCCCTAGCCAGCGTCTGCCCAACCACCATCAGGCTAGCCGGAGCCATCGAGGAATGATCCTCAACGAGTCGTCCCGCTGAGGGCCGGTTGCGCGCGCCGACAATAGGACCAACTTGGACGACCTAGGGTTGCGCCGCTTGACAATATGCAGGCGATTGCCTGCATATTGATTGTATGAGGTTAGAGGACAGAGAAACGGACTCGGTCTTCAAAGCGATGGCTGATCCAACCCGTCGATTGCTGCTGGACCGCTTACGTGAGCACAACGGCCAGACACTGCGCGAGTTGTGCGAACGACTGGATATGAAGCGCCAGTCAGCAACGCAGCACCTTGATGTCCTCGAGCAGGCGAACCTGGTAGTTGTTGTTCGGCGTGGACGCGAACGACTTCACTACCTCAACCCGACGCCCATTCAGGAGATTGAGCAGCGGTGGATCGCGGAGTTCGACAAGCCCCGGTTGCGAACGATCGGCGCAATCAAGACCCAAGCAGAGGAGAGCGCCATGAGTACCGAACCCGTCCCGTCCTACGTCTACGTCACTTACATCAAGGCAAGCGCTGAGCAGGTATGGCAGGCCCTGACCAGTGCAGAGCTGACCGCTCAGTACTGGGCTCACGCGAACGTGTCGGATTGGCAGGAAGGCTCGGCGTGGGAACATCAGCGCGTCGATGGATCTGGCATCGTTGATGTGACCGGACGAGTGATCACGGTCGAACCTCCCACCCGCTTGGTCATCACCTTCGAGGACGCTCCCGACGCAGAGTCCCCGAGGGAACCATCAGTTGTGACCTTCCTTGTCGAGCCCCACCAGGACATCATCCGGCTCACCGTGACCCACGAGAATCTTCCCAACCGGGAGATGCTGAACGGTATTTCCCACGGCTGGCCAGCCGTCTTGGCGAACCTGAAATCCCTCCTGGAAACCGGCAAAGTGCTCCCGCAAGCACCCTGGGGCATGTCTCCCGCGCACACGTAAAGCACTTACTACTGCCAGTCAGGCCCACGTGCAGCACCACCGCAGGAAAGCGACAAACGCCATGGACACCATTCAACTTCGAAATGCCTACCAAACACTGCTTGACGCCGCTGCCACTGCCGCGGATGCAGGTGACACACACTCCCCGCCGCCGGACGGGGAATGGAATGCCGAGCAGATCCTGGCCCATGTCACGCTCGTGAATGCGACCACCATCGCGGCCATATCCGCTGTGTCGGCAGGGATCAACACCACGTACGACAACCGCATCGCTCTCGACACATGGACCATCGGACGCGCGATCACCCTGACCGGTGGCACCGCCGGACTTCAGGCCCGCATCCACGCCCACGCAGACGCGCTGTGCGCTCTAGTGCCCACACTCAGCGACTCCGAACTCGGCACCATGGTGCCTAGCAGGCTCCTGTCCAACGACGAGGTCCTGGTCGATGAGCCTGTCCCTCTAAGAGACCTCATTACCGGGCTGGCGGCCGCAGAAATTCCGGCGCACACCCAACAACTCCTGGACCTACTTACCAAGAATGCACCGTCCACGACATAGAGAACCAAGCTGGACGACTGCAGCACGGGATAACCCCGTCCCGCTGAGGGACCGCCTTGCGGGCATCATCATGTCGATGTTCTCGAGGCGGCTTGGCTACTTCGACAGACTCTGTCTCAGTACTTATTGGAAGTCGGTCTCAGACTTGGAAAGCTCTTTATACGTTGGCCAGAAGTCAGTCATGGATCGAGGCTGGCCCAGAAGCAGCGCTTCAAGATAGAGCAGGTGCGTGTGCCATCCGGGAAGGTAGTTGCGAGTCTCCTCTCCTAGCCCTTCGTGCGTCACGTCAATACGGGTCCCACCCGCTCCAGGAGCGAGCCTTATGAGGACTGTCGATAGAGGTTCATCTGGAAACTTCCACGTCATCTGGAGCCGATGCTCCGGGTCACACTCCAAGATCCGGCTGGTGCAGAAGTAGTCTGCCGCGTGCTGAATTTTTACGACGTTTCCTGCAATGAACCTTCCAGCAGCCAGCTGCCCTAACCACTGAGGCAATGCCACCGGGTCGGTGAGAGCCCACCACAGGTGATCCGCCGGCACGGCCATGTGCCAGGTATGCGACACCGAACTATCGATCGTTCGAATCGAAGAATTTATGAGAGGCATGACCAGACACTAACGCGTGTACGGGGCTCCCGGCCGTACAGGTCCGAATCAGCGCGCACTCTCACGGCAATCGTGTACGGTGCAGGATCCTCCAACGGGAGCTTCGCAGGGGCCTTACTGCTTGATCCGGCTAAGGCTTATTCAGGCGGCGCAGAGCGAGTGATCGCGCTTCTGAGAATCCCAAGGACCGGTAGAGATGCGCAGCATCAGGTGTTGCGTGGAGGTCCACGACCTCGGCATCCATCTCATCCAGCCATGACAATCCAGCCGTTACCACTGCACGGGCCAGCCCGCGTCCGCGCTGCTCTGGTGCCACGAAAACAGAGGACATCGACCCACTAGTGCCTCGTGGGAACCCCGGCCCAGGCAACCGATCTTCGAGCGTCACCACCGCACAGGCCGACAGTCGGCTGTGCGGTTCGTTGCCGTTGATGGGCTTCTCATCGATGACGAAGGCGGCCAACGTGCCTTGGGTGATACGCGAAGCGATCGCCTCCTGCGCAGCTGGGTACCACGAGGTGTCATCGACATCTTGTGCTCGGCCGGCGGCGCCAGCTTCTGCCATCGCACGGAACATCGCGTGCCGCAGTCTTACCAACTCGGGTGCGTCCTCTGGCCGCGCCTTCCTTACCGGTACGGAATTCGTCATGCAGATCATTGTGCAGGACCGCTAGGTTCGCCGAAGACGCGTACTACGCGGTCGGATCCTCGGAGCGCATAGTTCGAGCGCCCGAAAGGGATCCTCGTGCGGCACGACGCCGGCAAAGGAGTGAGGGCATCATACTGAATTCAGCTAATGTGCCGGTTCGACAGCATTTGGGGGATCAATGAGTAGCGACGGTATCGTCGAGGCGCTGACCGAGGTGACACTGGAATCCGGTCATGGGGTACTCACGGCACTCACACGAAGGGGACAGGGAACACCTGTCGTTGTCGTACATGGCGTAATGGCCGACGCAAGTGCTTGGAGAAACGTCGTGAAGACTCTCGCTCCGGGGCGGCCGGTGGTGGTGGTCAACCGCCGCGGGCGGATCCCTAGCGCCTCTCTGACCGCAGACTATGACGTGAACGCGGAGGTCAGGGACCTCCTACTTTGGCTAGCGACGTTGGACGGCCCGGTGGACCTTGTCGGACACAGCTACGGTGGACTAATTGCAGTGGAAGCCATTCGACAAGGCGCTAATGTTCGTTCGCTCGCCCTGTACGAGCCGGTCGCACGCCCCTTTGGCTCCATAGTCGAACCACTCGTGACGACGGCCGTGAACGCCGGTGACCTCGACGCTGCCGTTGAACTCATCAACGTCGACCTTTCCGGTTACACCCGTGAACACGTTCAGGCACTTCGGGGAAGTCCGGTCTGGCCCAAGCTCCTGCAGCTCGCAGCTCCAGCCGGCGCCGAACTAGTTGCAATCAATGACTTCGCCTTCACCACTTGGGAGCCATGGACGACCCCGACGACAATCATCGCGGGCGAACACAGCAGGAACCGCCCACCCTACGGACCGAGTGTGGATCTTTTCATTGACGCTCTACATGTCACAGAAATCACCATCTTGGCTGATCAAGATCACCTCGCCCACGTCACTGCGCCACAAGAACTCGCTCGAGCGATAGAAGATGGCATCGGCAGGGACAGCCTCCCCACAACATAACCGCCAAACAGCGGCCGCTGAGGGATCGGCTGAGGCGCAGCGGGAAGCTGCCCTACCGGCTCGGTGCGCCTCTCGGTAGCATGCGATGCATGACGATCAGACTGGAGAACGTCGGCATCGCCGTCCGCGACATCGACGCGACGATCGCGTTCTTCACCGACCTGGGCCTCGAACTCGTCGGCCGCGATACGATCAGCGGCGACTGGGCCGATACCGCCGTAGGCCTCGATGGCAACCATGCCAAAATCGCTGTACTCAGAACATCGGATGGTCACGGGCAGCTCGAGCTCTTCGAGTACCTCCACCCCGACGCCATCGAGACAAGCCCGACCCTTCCGAACGAAATTGGCATGCACCGCATCGCGTTCTCTGTGGACGACATCGACGCAGCCCTTGAAATAGCTTCGCGGCACGGCTGTCATCCGCTGCGCGGGGTGGCAACCTACCGCGACCTCTACAAACTCACGTACCTGCGCGGCCCAAGCGGCATCCTGGTCATGCTCGCCGAGGATCTGAAAAAGAACTGACGGTCCTTCAACACCCGTGCGATGAAGGATCCTCAACTGGCGATCGAAAGTTCTTCGATCCGAGCTGCGCAAGATGCTCGGGCTATGGATGGATCTGCACCGGAAACGCGGTTGTTCTGCCCCGTGTCATCACACCAATCGACGCCGTAGGGGTAGGCCTCAACGGCTGCCAGCCCGGGCGCCGCTCCCTGCGGAACTTCGAACGAGTACTTGAAGCCGCCCGCGTCACTCATGGGTGCAGTCGTGCGAAGGAGAGTTATGCCATCCGAATCGGTGACCGTCACTTGAATCTTGGCGTTCTTCCCATAGCGCGGATCACAATCCGAGTCCTGAGCTTGAACCGAGACCGTGTCACCCACCTGCACAGTCGAAGGATCCACTGAGTAGTCGGGCGGCATGCAGGGTGGGGCCCCCCAAAGAGCAGGACTACACCCAGCTAGTGCAGCCATTACTCCTGTCGCACTTGCCGTGAGCATCGCAAGGAGTCGCCAGCCATAGGCATGGTGGGATCCTTGGGGTCGAGCCTTCATCTCCTCATTGTGAGGATGCTCGCACCGCGTTCCCTTTGATCGAGAGAACTGTCGTCAGATTGTTGCTGACCAGGCCGGAGCAGTTCGAACAAGGATGGTCCAGTGCTACGACGCGGGCTTTGCGAGGCGTCACGAATCACGGCGCCAGTCGGTGACCTCGGGGTAAGCCAAGAATCCGGCCGACAGATAGGTGGACAACGCTCCGACATTAGAACTCTCTGCACAGACAATGGCGCTCGATGAACCCATCTCACGAAGCGCCGTTGCGGCAGCGCGCGTCATCATCGTGCCGTATCCGTGACCACGGTGATCCTGATGCACACCCATCGGCTCGATGAGACCGGGACGCCCTGCCCCAGCCGACCACACCGCGGCGACGGCGACTACACCGCCGTCGCCGTAGAGCGACAGGATGCGCCCGAAGTCGAGGAAGGGGCCCTCAGCGGCTGCCCGCCATCCGGCCACGAAGTTACGAAGCCGTTCGTCCGGCATCGGCGTTCCACGAAAAGCTGACCAATGAACAGCCACCCACTCGTCGGTGCGACCCGGTTCAACAGTCTCGAAACGAACGCCTGCAACGTCAAAGAGCCCTTGCAGATCAGCGACCGGCTCTGCCAGATCAAGCCGTAATGGCGTCCATGGTTCGTCGGGTGACCATCCCGCTATCGCGAGTTGCGTAGAAAGAGCCGATGCACCGCGCGCCTCAATGGTCGCGCTTCCCGCATCGAGGACACCCGTTACTGCCTCCCCAACATCCGTAACTATGCAACGAGCAAGAGATTCGTCCTCGTGCAGCGCCGGGTCTATCGCAAACCGCAGCAGCTGAGGACCGTCGATCAGCGCGATCGCCAAAGCGGTATCACCGCGCGACCACACCCGCGTTGCAGCGGCAGTGGCCGTGGATCCACGGAGTGAGTACCAACCCAGATCACCCGGGTGCAGATGCAGTGGTCCGCTGTCATGTTGCCACTCATTCAGCACACGAAGAATCTGATCGAGCTCGTCAACCTGCGGCGTTCTCACTCTGACATCCATGAGTCCTAGCCTTCCACCGCAACCGCGCCGAACCACACCGTCAGTAACTTCATCGCATTAATCCGTATATGCATCCCTCATAGGAAGTCTTAGTTCTGCGCGGCGTCACGGACGATTCCTGCGATGAGTGCGGGCTGTTCCAAGCTGGGCAGGTGTGCCACGCCGGGTAAAACACGGACTGCCTCCTGCCCGATCCGGCGCGCTGTCTCCTCATAGAACGGCACGTCGCAGGGCAAGTCCAGGTCGCCCCAGGTACACAGCACCGGCACCGCCACGTCGCCGAGTCGGGTCCAAGCATCAACGCCAGCACTGCCGGCGGAGTCAGGGGCAGCAACCGTCAAGATTCTCCGGTTCATCGCCTCGAAGAGGGCGCGGGCGTCACCGCCGACCCGGCCTTCCTCGGATCCTGGACCGTCCAACCACAGGTGGGCAAGCGCCCGGATCCTGTCTTCAACTGTCGCCTGTGGGTCGTCCGCACGTACCATCAGTGGCTCCGAGGCATCGTCCGGCTTCCACGCGAATGGAGTGTCCTCATCGGTCATGCCCGATACCGCAGCACCGATGAGCACCACTTCCTTAACGCGATCAGGATGCAGCAGCGCCATATCAAGCGCGAGGGCCCCGCCCATCGAGTTGCCGACGAGAAGAACGCGCTCCAGGGCGAGTTCGTCGATGAGCTGAAGCAGGTCATCCACATGCGTAAATGACGACGAGTTCGCAGCAGCCGCGGTGTCGCCGTAGCCGCGTCTGTCATAGGCGATCAGGTCGAGACCATCACCCCGAAGCGCATCCGCAACCGTGATCCAGGATCGCCGATCAGCAACACCAGCATGCAAGAAGACAACCGTAGGCCCCGGCCCCGGCCACCGGGTCACAGCAAACTGATTCCCATCCAAGGCCCTAACCATGAGCTGCTGAGCATCCATAAGCCCGAACCTACTTCAAACATCAGCCCATCAACAGAGTCCCCTCATCCTCGCGGGGCGCCCGCAAGCCGCTCGGCTTACGGGCAGTCAGGCTGCAGCTGAATGCCGATGGCGCCGGAGAGGCATACCCTTAGTTCATGGCTGCGACCTGGGCGTCGGCACTGGGTTGGCGCCTGCGCCGTCAGTATCTCGACGACGAGCGAGCAGCAACGGTCGAGGATGTCGTGGATCGACTTGTGGCCTTGCCCTCGTGGTCCGGAGACGCTGCAACTTCAATCCGGTTGCGGCTGGCTCGTCCAACCCCGGGCGACGTCGAGACTGCGATGACGGAGGGACGCGTCTTCGCGACGTACGCGTTTCGCGGAGCCACACACCTTATGACCCCTTCGTCGGCAGCGGTCCATCTTGCGTTACGTTGCGCAGGTCGGCAGTGGGAGCGGTCAAGCTGGCGCAGCCACTACGGTATCGAACCCGAGGAGTGGCCGCGCCTGCGCGCGACGGTGCGCGAGGCGCTGGTCGCCGGTCCCCTGACCCAGCATGAGCTGGCGGAGGCTGTCGCGAAGGACCCGGCTTACCGACATCTAAAGCCAGCCTTCGCTGGTAGGTCCCACACGTTCCTCAAACCGTTCGGGTGGCAGGGCGACCTGTGCTTTAGCCCCTCAGACGGTGCGTCCAGGTTTCAGCTTCTCGAGTCCGTGCCCGGCTGGACCGGGCTAGCTGAGCTCGATGATGCGGGGCCTCGGGCGATCCGCGCCTACCTCGCGGCGTATGGGCCTACCACTCCGGATCGGATCCAGTACTGGCTGGGTGAAGGTCTGAGCGCTGGGCGCAAACGCATCGCAGGCTGGATCGATGAGATCGACACCGAGCTGGCCACGGTCTGGATCGACGGCGTTGAGGCGCTGTGCCTGAGTGAGCACGTCGAGCCCATCGCGACTGCGGCCGAATCTCACCAGGTGGTGCTGCTGCCAGGATCCGATCAGTGGGTCCTCGGTGCCGGCACGTCAGCGACCTCCATCGTGCCTGCCAAGCATCGGGGGATCGCTACTGGCGGGGCGAATCTTATTCTGATTGGCGGGCGGGTCGGAGGGACCTGGAAGGTCCACCGCAGCACGATCCGGATCAGCTGGTTCGGTGGGATGAGCGCCGCGCCCTCGTCGGTGGCCACCGCTGCCGATTGGTTGTCCGAAGCACTCGGGCGCGAGCTCGAGCTTGAAGGTCATTGAGGCGAGGGGAACCTGTCCGGTGTAGGGATCGCCTATCGGGCATCAGGTTTGAAAGGACCCGCGATTAAACGTTCAACCTCATCCGCCAGTTCTGCGACCGGTTGACGACCATCGAGTTCGAGGGTCGCCCCGTTCCGAAGCAGCGGTTCTACGTCGAGAACGTATTGGCGGATCTCGGACTGGTCAGTCTCTGAGCTGCCGTAGGGATTGTTCGTGCGAACCGAGACTCGCTCGATGAGGACTTCTACCGGCGCGCTCAGGAGAACAACATCGGAGAAGCGGTCATAGAAGCGCCCTTGATTTTCGACAGTGCCCGCGACAACCAGGGACGAATTAGACGCGAGAAGTGCCGACATGCGCGCTTCATCCCATGTTCCGTCAGGAAGCACCCAGGCGTCGTAGTCGGTGTCGATCGTTCGGTAGCCCCGCCGAGACAACTCATGCAGCACTGTTGTCTTTCCTGCCCCTGACATGCCGGTGATCAGAATTCGAGACATGCCGGCCAGCGTAGCCGGTGCGCTAGGGTGCCCATGAGCCGGCGTTCTCCGCATCTCCTGAAGCCCCTTCCCACGACCAGCACCGTCAGACCGGCGAAGGGACGTTTAGCCAGAACGATGAAAATGGGCGCACGGGTACCTCAACTGCAACGTCTGTTCCGGTCGGCTGTCTGCTGACATGTCTCGAAAACCTAAAGCTTTCTAAGACATCTCAAGGGTCAGCGTGAGTGACATCTACTACCCCTGATTCAACGGGTAGTAGGTGTCACTACTAGCGGGCCGATGAGTTTACTATCGCAGAACCGTCTAAGAGGTAGTGGAAGGCCATCCGGCCTACCGTAGAGAATCAACGTCAGGAGTAATCGCCGTGGCCGCACCCCTGGTTTACATCAGCTTTCCCGGAACCGCGAGGGAAGCGCTCGGCTTTTATGCCGATGTTTTCGGAGGCGAGCTGTCCCTGGACTCTTACAAGGATCACAGCCGGACGGACGGCCCACCGGATGCCGTCGCCCACGGAGTCCTCGGTGGTGTCGTTTCCCTCGCTGGTTCGGACACTCCGGAGGGCGAGCCCTCGGTTCGATGTGAGGGTCTGTTGCTTTCCCTACTGGGCACAGCCGAGCCGGCAGTGTTGCATGAGTGGTTCGACAAACTCAGTGTCGGCGCCACAGCGATCGATCCCCTGGTGCAAAGGCCGTGGGACGGTGCGGACGGCCAGGTCACCGACCGGCACGGGCTCCGATGGCTGATCGGTTACGAGTCGAAAGCGTGAGCGACACCCAGCTGCTCGCACATTTGGTGGCCGCACGAGACCATGTGCTGGATGCCGTCGAAGGGCTGACAGAGCAGCAAATGAGCGCACCGCTCGTCCCGTCGGGGTGGACAGTGATCCGTCTGCTGAACCATCTTGCGTTCGACGACGAGATGTTCTGGATCTCGGCCGTCCTCGGCGCGAACCCCACAGCGATCGAAGCCCTGCATGACGGCTGGCATTCAACACCCATGACCGGCGAAGACGCCGTTCGTATCTACTGCGAACAGATCACCAGCAGTGATCTCGTTCTCGGCGACGTCGACCTGGATGCGCCTCCCCGTTGGTGGCCCCCAGCCGCCGAGTTCGGCCAACTGCCCATGGAAGACGGCCACGAGGTCGTGTTTCGCGTCCTCGCGGAAACCTCCGTCCACGCCGGCCACCTCGACATCGTGCGTGAACTCATCGATGGACACCAGTACCTCATCGTGAACTAACCGGCCCCACCCCGAACGACTCCTGCAGCTGCAGCTGCAGCCTCACCGAAAGGTCCATACGATGCCTGCCTTCGCCGTCCTCATCTACGCAGACGAGGCCCTCCACGCCCTCGAAGCCGCTGAAGCTGACCTCGAGGAGAACGACCAGCACGCCCGAGACCTCCAAGCCTCAGGATCGATGTCTCTCGCCTACGCCCTCACGCCCAGAGCCAATGCGGTCTCCATCCGGGGCGACGGCACAACAGCGGGACCATTTGTGCCGGCGGACCAGTTCGTCGCAGGCTTCTACGTCATCGAAGCACCCAACCTCGACGCCGCAATCTCGATTGCCCGCCTGAACCCGGCCGTCCGCACCAACACCGGCGGCGTCGAAGTACGCCCCATCCATAGCGGCGGGATCATCACCAAGAGCCCGTAGGGCGGGCCATGGGCAAGGATGCCCGAGTGGTCATTTGGTCAGGCAACGCTCCCGCCCACAGCTTTGCCCAAACCCGGGTAGCAGAACTCGTTCTATGCGCTCACCGCCGATAAGCAAGCATCTCTCAAGAGCCCGCCTGTGAGTTTTCGTGCGGATGGCGGGATTTTGTAAGTGGTTGGCGGTGTATGTATGTCGTGTTGGGCCCCGTTTTCGTGCCGGGGGATGGTGGCTTCATCCTGACTGTTAACAGCATGGACGCCCCATAGTTAGTGGGGCGTCCATGCTGGAAGGTGTTGGACTCGGCGCAAGTAGGCGCCCTATTTAGATCGTGGGGAATTCTTCGGCGAGAGATGACAGTGCTGCGCGTAGTCGCGCGTCGGCGTCATTGCCACTTCGCGCACTTGGGGGCTGGTACTGAGCTGGACCATGGTCTGCGGATCGATGGCCTCAACCGTTGTGTTTTCCTTATCGACGCTGCGGACCACGACGTTGCACGGCAGCAGGGCGCCGAGTTCGGGTTCAGCTGCCAGGGATTTGCTGGCCAGGTTGGGGTTGCAGGCCCACAAGGATCACGTAGTCACCGATTGCCTCGCCCGCTTCCGCGCCTAGACGCCGGAGGGTCAAGTCCGCGCAGTACCCCTGCCAGCGGGTTTATGTGTCATGAGCGTACGTAGTCAACCAGTCCCGGGCGGCGGGCACTGTGGTGAAGTACCGGGTGGGATAGGGCGGTTCGTGTACCCGGATGAAGAAGACCGCCAGCGTCTCATCGACGACGGATGTACCCACCAGGGCCATGGCCGGAACCTGCAGGTCGGTGGCGAAGGTTTGCAGCGCGGCCCGCGAGAGTGAGACCATCGCGTTGAGCTCGACCAGCATCGGAACACCCGCGCCCGGACACACATCCTTGGCACGATCGATCAGCGACAGAGCATCCTCTTCGCTCACGGTCGCACTGTGGTCCCAGGACACGCGCAGCACCGCACCGTCCATGCTCGCGGTGAAGGCATCGTAGGACGGCGCTGGAATACAAGACTCCGCGGGCAGGGTCGACACGGCGAACGGCTGATCTTCCATGGATCCTCCCGCGCCGGCCTCTCTGCACTGTGCCCCCAACAAGTAACGGGCACCGGCAAAAGGAAGCTTCCGCCGGTGCCCGCATTCGGGAATTGGGTCTCACACCTCATCCATGTGTCCGGGTGCTGGGGGAACAACCGGACACTTCACCGTACCCCAAGACAGACCAGTCTGTGCAGGGAATCCATGCGCCCGGTAGATTCAAAGCAGACCGAACCGAAGGGGAACCTTGAGCGCCACATCACCGATATCGCCAGCATCACCACTGGCATCACCGGCATCGCTGGAAGTGCCAGGAGCACTAGGAATGCCAAAGACGACGGGGCGGTCAAATGCGCCGGCGGTGGCGGGTGCTCGGGAGAGGATTCTTACCGCGTCATACGACTTGTTCCTGCAACGAGGGGTCTGGGCGGTAGGTGTCAACGAAATAATTGCCGCGTCCTCCGTGGCCAAGGCAACGTTCTACCGGCACTTCCCGTCCAAGGACGATCTAATCGAGGCATTCTTTGAACGCCGGCAAAAGCTCTTCACGATCGGCTATCTGTCCGCGGAGTCCGAACGCCGCGGAACCACGGGCCGGGAGCAGCTCCTGGCAATCTTTGAGATCTTCGATGAATGGTTCCAGTCCCCTGACTTCACCGGATGCCCGTACCTGCGCGCCCTGCTCGAAGCAGACCCCCGCGATCGGGCGGGCACTGTGAGCCGGGCCTACCTCGAGGACATCCGCTCCAGTGTGGAAGCCGCAGCCACACAGATGGGCCTTGTCGATCCGGATGATTTCGCCCGGTGCTGGCTGACCCTCATGCAAGGCACCGTCGTCTCGGCAGTAGGCGGCGACACCAGTAGCGGATCACGGATCAGAAGACTCGGCGAAACCCTTATCACCCTGCACTCACCGGCCAACCCCAGCCCACCAACCCCAACGATCTAATCAACTTCCTGAACCCCATCAGCCTCTGAGCCATGACGCTGATGGATGGTGCAGGAAGGCGCTGTTCTGACCCCCTACAGTGAAATCAGTGACACCTGGCTCAGCAGGGGTCTGTAGGGAACGGTGAGTAATGACCGAACAAGCGCATATCTCACGCTCGCTTGAGGTGCCACCCAGGCTGATCCTTGGCCTGATCATCGCACCTCCAGGGGCTTTTTCTCCTCGATTCGCAGCACTAAGCACGGCTCTCACCGCCGCTGATCCGCACCTCCGGATCATCCCCGCGTCCACCCCTGACACACCGACACCTGCTGCCCGCCCTGACGTGGTGTTGGTGGACGTGACCGCCGGTGAAGGACCGGTTGGGCTGGACCTGGTGCAGGACTGCCCGCATCTTGCCGGCATACCGGTCATGGTGTTGCTGCAAACCCCGGACCAGCTCAGTATCGAACAGTACCTGCGCCACAGGGTCGCGGACTTCGTGTCGACCTCTGCCTCTACCGATGAGTTGATCCATCGCCTGCGCATCATCGCTGCCCGACAAGCACATGTTGCCGCCACCGAAGAAACCACGAACGCTTTGCGTGCCCGGGTCCGCTCCGTCTCCACCGCCATGGCACACATCGCCTCCACCACCTCCACTGGGTCCGCTGCAGGTACCACTGCCGATGCTCATCCCCGAAGCCATGGTGAGCTGACCAAAGTCTTCGTCAGCGGTCTCGAACAGGCCTTTGCGGCTGACCGGGTCTGTCTGGACCTGTTCGATGACGACAGGACCGGCGTCTCCACTGAACTGTGGCCGGCCGTGCTTGAGGGGTTACCCTCCCCAGGGGTGACCGGCACTGACGCCCAGAACCTCGCACACCACCTGTGGAACAACTCGCAGATCGGCACTTTCAACGCACCCTCCAGCAAAAACTCCCACAACGATGCTGACAATGAGGACGACGCGGACGCGGCTGACGCCTACGAGCCGTCGGCGGTCAGCGTTGGCAAGCCGTCAATGGATGAGCATCCCGAGGATCAGGACGACGTACCCTCGTGCACGA
Source organism: Arthrobacter sp. BC5 (assembly GCF_056680255.1). Classification (NCBI taxonomy): domain Bacteria; kingdom Bacillati; phylum Actinomycetota; class Actinomycetes; order Micrococcales; family Micrococcaceae; genus Arthrobacter; species Arthrobacter sp. BC5. Next base: position 2,955,420 of record NZ_CM155273.1, on the reverse strand, counting down.
TCGCTGTCCCGCTGGGAGAGGCCGGCCGGGTGGCCGGTCTCGTGCAATTGATCAGTGACACCGGCCCTGTGGCGTGGTCCGAGGTGCATTCGGCCCTTATGCAGCACGTCGGGGAGAACTTCGTGAGGGCTTTGCGGCAGGTCAGACTGCACGCCCGTAACGCCGAGGCCCTCGAGCGTTTGGCGTACCTGAACTTCCTGAAAGACGATTTCGTGGCGACCATCAACCACGAGTTCCGCTCCCCCCTGGCGACGATCACCGGCCACCTGGAAATGGTCGCCGACGGATTCCTCGGTCCCATTCCGGAACACCGCCGTGAAACGCTGAACATCATCCAGCGCAACACCGCGCGCCTGAACCAGTTGGTGGAGAACATCCTGACCGTCTCCGTTCTGGACCAGCCCCGCACCACACCGGCACCCGTGGACCTCGTCGACGTCATGCACACAGTCATAACCGGATTGAAGGCCCTCATGACTGCCAAGAACATCCAGCTCACCGCGGACGTGCCCACTCAGCCGGTAATCGTGACAGGCCACCGCGGCCAGCTCGAGGAAGCGCTACGCAACGTCCTGCGGAACAGCCTCGACTTCACCGCCCCCACCGGCACCATCACCGTCACCGTCAGCACTACCGTCAGTGCAGCCAGCGACCACGGCCTCGAACCAGATCAGGCACCGGAGCAAAGACCAAACCACGCACCTCACGAGGTTGGTGCCGATCGGACGGAGCACGCGCTGATCACGGTGCAAGACACCGGGACCGGCATCCCGGACGAGGATCTACCGCACCTGTTCACAAGCTTCTACCGGGGCTCGAACATCAAACGCAGCTCAGCGACCGGATCAGGACTCGGACTGACCATCAGCAAACAAATCCTCGACCGCCATCAAGGAAGCATCACCATCACATCGAGACCTCGACCCGCAAACGCCCCCGACTCAGACTCCGACTCGGGCACGACCGTCCTGATCACACTGCCCCTGACCACACCACTATCGCTGCCCTAACACCCGCTCCGGCCCGGCCCTACCTCTGCCCCGACATCCTGTCCGTCATGATCCACAGCAAGGATGAACCTGCCTCACGCGCTTCCTCCGGCTAACCCAGGATCTCCCGCACAGGTTGGCGGTTCCGGTCACTTACGGTTGGGATGCACCTATGGCAGCACGTGCTGGACCCATAGGGGACTGCTGAAGGTTTGGTTGATTCCTGACCTGTGAGGATGAGCCTCGCGGGTGGAAGGATGTTCATCATGCCGAAGGCTTTTCCCGAAGAGTTCCGCCGCGACGTGGTCGCAGTCGCCCGTAAAGGCGAAGCACCGCTGACCAGGATCGCCAAAGACTTCGGCGTCTCACCAGCCGCCCTGCATCGGTGGCTGAAGCAAGCCGACGAAGAGGACGATCCCAAGGCTCAAGCGGCGAAGGAGGAGTCCGCCGAGCTGCGCGAGGCCCGCAAACGGATCAGGCTCCTCGAGCAGGAAGCCGAGGTGATGCGCCGGGCCGTCGCGTATCTCTCCCGAGACGTCAACCCAAAATGATGTTCCCGCTGGTCCGTGAACTGGCCGCTGACGGTGTCCCCGTCACGGTGACCTGCCGGGTACTTGGCTTCTCCACGCAAGCCTTCTATAAGTGGAAGGCCAACCCAGTCCCAAACCGGGCCTGGGAGGAAGCGCATCTGATCAACGCCGCCTTCGCTGTTCACGCCGATGATCCAGCGTTCGGGTACCGGTTGATCGCCGACGAGCTCAACGCCGGCGCAACCCAGGTGGCCAGCGAGCGGCGTATCTGGCGGCTGTGCTCGGCCAACGGCATCCTTTCGGTCATCCACCGCAAGCGGGTCGGCGGACGCCAGGCGGGCCCGCCGGTCCACGATGACCTGCTCGAGCGGGACTTCACCGCCGCTGCCCGGGATACCCGGTGGGTCACGGACATCACCGAGCACCGTACCGACGAGGGCAAGCTCTACCTCTGCGCGATCAAGGACCTGCACTCGAACCGCATCGTGGGCTACTCCATCGACGGACGCATGAAGGCCTCCCTCGCCGTTGCAGCGCTGGCCCACGCCGTAGCGCTTAGAAACCCCTCGGGAACAATCGTGCACTCGGATCGAGGCAGCCAATTCAGGAGCCGGAAATTCGTCTCCGCGCTGCATACCAGCGGGCTGCAAGGCTCGATGGGCAGAGTCGGCGCGTGCGGTGACAACGCAGCCATGGAATCGTTCTTTGCCCTGCTGCAGAAGAACGTCCTGAACCGCAAACGCTGGGAAACCCGACAGGAACTCCGCCTTGCCATCATCACCTGGATCGAACGGACCTATCACCGCCGGAGACGGCAGAAAGCACTCGGCAAACTCACGCCGATCGAGTTTGAGACAATCAACAACATGGCGCTAGCCGCCTAGAAACTATCAACCCCACGAGTCAACCAAACCGTGGGCAGTCCCTAGTGCCGTAAGCGGGTGTAGGTGGTGGCCGGGAAATAAGGCTTTTCTAGTCATGGTCCGGTCATCACCAACCCCAAGGTGGTACGCAGACGAGGGCGACGCGGTTGTCATATGGCGCGTCGATCGGCTCGGACAATCACTGGTCGACGTGTTGAAGACGGTGAACCTGCTCCGCAGCCCTCGCTCGCTCGCTACCGATGGCTCAACGAATGCGAGCGAGATCCCGTCGGATGTAGCGCAGGTGCGCCCACTCCTCCTCCAGGATCACGCGGATGCAGTCACCGACGCTGGGACGCCAATCATCACCGCCCCACGGGTTGTCGCGTTCCTCCGCCAGTAGTTCCGCTGTGGCCGTGGCCAGGAAGTTGGTTACCTGCAGTTGTCGCTCGGCCCGTACCTCGAGGATCTCCTCGTACCCGGGTGGGTCCACACGGAAGATCGACATGTCGAAGCCCATTTGGTCCGCGCCGGTGAAGATCTGCCCGATCTCGTGGAACGGTTGCTGTATCTGCAGGATCCCGCCGCGGAGCCAGGCGTCTGTCGCCAGGATAAGGTGCCGCAAGGTCTGCGCCAAGGACCACTCGTCCTCCACATGAGCATCCACCAGGTCCGGCGGCGTGCTCGTCACCGTGTCCTGCCACGCGGACTGCACAGCGACCCAGCCCTCCCGTAGACCTTCGGGTGTCTGTGACTTCTGCAGCTCACGGCCCGGGAACTGCCGGTTGAGCTCGGCGTCCACGAGCGGCACCACGTCGACCCCGTTGACCAAAAGGCTGCCAAAAAATAGGTCGTGGCTGTCGATGTCGAGTCCGTCCACGTCGACCCCGCGCATCGTCACACCGCTGACGTCGGAGAATCGCAGGGTGGCACCCTTGAAGTTCGCCCTGACGAAGGTCGCCCCTTCGAACTCCCTCGTGCCGGAATACGCTGTCATCGCTCCATTATCAGCGCCATCGGGGACAGTTCAATGCTGAGATAGCGGTATACCGTCGCACGGCTGGCTCCGATGATTTTTCCGATATCGGCCGGTGCCAACCCCTGGGCCTTGAGGTCGTGAGCGCGTCTGACCTTAAAGTCGGCGGCGGTGACCTCTCGTCGCCCGGCCTTCCGTCCGTGCTCTGCGGCCGCGGCCATGCCGGCCCTGGTGCGCTCCGCGAGCTGGTCACGCTCCAGCTGCGCGAAAGCGGACATCACGGTCAGCATCGCCCGCCCCATGGGACCTGTGGTGCTGATGCCCTCAGTGACACTACGAAAGTGCACACCCCGCTGTTCCAGATCATCGATCAGGGCCAGCAGGTTCCGGGTATTGCGACCCAACCTGTCCAGCTTCCACACCACCACCTCATCACCAGCTCGTAGGTGATCGAGGAGCTTGTCGAGCTCCGGCCGACTGGCCGACGTTCCGCTCACACCGTGATCGGTGAAAACCCGGTCGCATCCCGCTGCCGTCAGCGCAGCATGCTGCAAATCCGCGTTCTGCTCCAGGGTACTAACCCTGGCATACCCGATACTGCCCATCCCAGCACTCCTCAAACTCATCAAAGGCCTGTTTCTGCTTTGATGAGAATAGCCGACGTGAGACATATTGCTGAGACAACACGGCAGCCCACGATTTCGCGCCGATGCTGAGAACACCTCGCAGGAGCCGGACCTCACCAACACATCCAGTCAAAGGATCCTTTGACGAGACCCTTCCAAGAGCTGGCGTTCCCCACTAGCGTTCGTATAGGGACATTCACCGGGCATCATCTCGGGCAAGTTATTCGGAGAAAGCACCAACCACTGGAGAATCAACTGCGGCCTGAATTAGGGCGTCTGTCTAAGTTCTGCTGCCAGTTCTTCGGGCGTTTTCCCGGTATCCAGCCACATCTGGGAGGGTATGAACCCACTTCCTCTGCCCCAGGAAAGTTCGCTTCCCACTGCCCCTAGTCTTGCGTTTACGCCGGCAACTGCAACCGCGAAGCTTTTCGGATCTGTCGTGAAACCGCTGGCTATCAAGGGGTGGGCGGCACCTTCTGCTTTCAGATCGTAGATTAGGCGGGTGGCAGTGACGCTCTGGTACCGCTCATCCATCCTTAGATCCGTGGTCAAGACGTGGGGTCTTCTTGTCGGTGCGAGCCGACCCAGGATGCCGAGTACCCGGTCACGGTTCTGCCAAGCACTCGCTCGAGCTTCCTGCGCTGCACCATCGTTTTGGCCCGCACGTTCGAGCGAGGCGTTCGCGTCCTGGTATGTTTCGTCCATTTCGGTGTAGCTCAGGAGCAGCTGGGCGAATTGTGGATTGCGGTGGGTTACCCATGCTAGACGCAGGATTTCGAAGAGCTGCCAGGAGTCGTTGAGGGCTTCAGAACCAAGTGAAAGTGCTTCTGAGAGGAGAGGGGTGACGGTGTCAAAGACCCGAGTGCGCGAATTGTGGGCGTTTTCGTAGCCACTTTCAGCATCGAGGCTGATAGCAAGTGGATCATATCCGCCGTTGTACCGGTTGGGCCGCTGCAGGGCGAACAGGCGGTTGAGGAGATCAAAGCGTTGCGCGGCGACAGCGGCGACGCCGGCTGCGTAGAAGAGGATGCTGCCCGAGACCACGCGTAGGGAGAGTAGTTTGACAAGCCCGCTGCCGTCTACCGGAGTAGCGAACCGTGGCAGCTCGTCGATCCACCAGTTGTCGGTGTCACTGTCACCCCAGTACGTAAGTGTCGCCACAAGCGCCCCGGTCAGCCGGGTGGCCTCTTCTATGCGGGCCAGCATCGCCTGGTAGTCCTCACCTCCTTGATGGGTTGCAAGGTTGAACTCGGGTAGTTGATGCAAGGCTACAAACTCGCGTCGGAGTGTGTCGTGCAGGCCGATGGCGACTGTCCGCCCCGCCAGTTCACGCTTTGCTGTTTCCACCGCGACGGGGACGGTCAAGGGGTGGCGGGCCCGACGACTAGCAAGGGCGTCGACGCCATCTGCCATTCGACCAAACCCTGTGTCCGCATCTCCGGAGACGAGGACACCCTTCTTCAGGACGCGCAAATTCTCTGCCTCTTCGGAGACTCGGCCGGGCTCGAACCATGTCAGGGTGAACCGATTCGGGTAGTGGGCAGCAATCGCATTGCGTAGCGCCGGATCGTATGTAGAGGACCAGCCGGCGAGGATCAGACCGTAGTTCTCCAAAACCATCTGCAATAGCTTGGACGTCCTAGGGTGGTATGCCGCTAACTCCGTCACTGTGTTCAACATTGACGTCGGATTAACGTAGTCCCCGTGTAGGTGGATGACGCAGCAGTCCAATGTGTGCAGGGGCGCCATCCCCTGCACATCGGATGGACTGGCCACAATCGTCGGCTCGATACCCTCATCCCGTAGCGCACGCTCGATGAGGTGATCAAAGTTCAACGTCACGATGACCCTCACCGCACCCGATCGCACCAAGCGCGCGATCGATCGGTGAGCCGCGGTGGGAGTCTTCCGCCCGGTTTCAACGTCTTCCGGGCTCTGCTCAAAGTAGTTTCGCAGGAGACGCTGTCGTTCCACCTGCGTCGGTGCGATGCGCTCCAAAATTCCTTCGTAGGTGGGGAACTCATCGAACTTTTCGGTGTACCAGGCGATGGCGTCATCGGGCGTTGCCCCCTCCACGTCTGCAACTCGTGTGACGAGGTCCTCGAGTACCCCCCACGCTGTCGGAATACCGCTAGGTGCTGATACTCCAGCTCCTAGCAGTAGCGCGTAAGCGCCAGGATTTGCATAGAGCGAGAAGGCGACGGTGAGTAGGTCATCAGCGTCTACCTGGCTGTTCATCATGGATACACGCTATCGGTGACTTGTTGCAGGTTTGGAGAGGGATGAGGCCGCGCACGGGCAAGGGCTCCCCTACACAGCCACGGCCGGCTTGGCGTTGCATGATGTCTAGACCCTCAACCGTCCTTGTCGCAAAAGCCGCGGCTGAACCCTAAAGCTACGCAATCTGAGCCGATCTGCGCTGTGGTGTTGGGGTGTACCCCAGCGCCACACCTCAGGGGCAAGCAGAACCAGCTGTCAACTCCACCCTGATGCCTCCTCGCGGAGGGTGAGCGTGTAGGTGCGGAGTGCCATGGGTACTGCTTGGACGCGGGAGAATAGCCTTATGGCGCTCTCCCCTGATTACCGACTGCTCACTGACCCGCCGGCGGTGGAGGACTACCTGCGTCTACGGCAGGAATGCGGATTGTCGGTGAAGACCCCGGAACAAGGACGCCTGGCAGTCGCGGGGGCGTGGTCGTTCCATCACGTTCTCAGCCCGATCGGTGAGGTCGTAGGCATGGGCCGCGTCATCGGTGACGGTGGGTGGTACTTCCTCATCGCGGACATGGCAACACTGCCCGACCACCAGGGCCGAGGCAGCGGTGGCGCTATCCTCGATGCCCTTCTGGACGACATCCGCTCCCGGGCACCCCGAGGTGCCTACGTAACCCTGACCGCAGACCCGCCCGGCCGGGGCCTCTACGAATCCCGCGGCTTCGTCGATGTATCGCCGACCCGGACAGGCATGCACCTACTCAACGGTTAAGTGAAGGGCTCGCCAGCGTATGCCCACTCGCGGATCCGGACCAGTGAAACGAGCGGAGGTGGAATTGCCGTATGCCGTACCGGAGGACATGCTGAGGTCATGGACTCCCCCATGTTTGCCTGGCGCGGAACGGACGACCCCGAGCGCCTCGACCTCGCCACGGTTTCCCTAGCTAGTGACAGCATGAGCGCCCACGGAACCTCGCTCACGCCGTCCTACGCAAGCTCCTGGTACCTCGACGTCGGCGAGGGGTGGATCACCGGTCCCTCCTTGTCCAGGTCAATGGATCCCGGCGGGGCCAGCGGTGGAGTCGGTCCCTTCTGCTTGAGCGCGCCACGGACGGCCGCTGGGACACCACCACGACTAGTTCAGGCACTCCAGACCTCCCGCCTCCCGGGCTCGCGGACCCGACAACGCTCCAGGGCGCTCTCGACTGTGATCTCGGGTTATGCCCGGTCACCAACACCATGCCCATCCGACGCCTACGACTGATGGAAAAAGCTACACCTTCAACACAGCTGATCATGGCCTGGGTCGAGGTCCCCTCGCTGCGGGTCGTCCAAAGTGATCAGGTCTATACCTCCGACCCCGTAACAGCCCCAGGAATAGTCCGGTACGCCAGCGCAGATGGTGGCTTTAAGTCCAAACTGGTCATTGACGGTAACGGCATCGTGATCGACTACCCGGGCCTCGCACAACGGCTACACCTCCCCAGGTAACACCCACCCATCTTTGGGGTGCACCAACCGCAACACGTCCCGCGATCAGCTAGGTTCCGCCCACTACTGCGCACTTTCCGGCACTTGGGTTTTACGGTTGGATACATGGATACACCCACCGCAGGTGAGTTAGACCCGGACCTCATGTGGTTCGTTCTTGCGATGTCCCGCCTAGAGTGGGGGTACGCCCAGCTGAGCAAAGGCGAGGATGACCCGCGGTGGGCGGCATCGGAGTTCGGGACAAACGTGGGTGAAGTGCTCAATGAAGCTGGGGCCAACCTGTACTACTTCTCAGTGACCCGAAGCTTGAAGTCGGCCACGAAGTGTCATCAGGCCGCAGTGTTTCTACTCAAGGAGCCATACGGGGCGATCCCTGTCGAGAACTTGCTCCGCTCCGCACTGTTAGCCACTGTGAAGGCGCTCTTTATCCTTCAACCGAACAAGCGGAAGTCGCGCGAAGCTCGGTTTGGGCACCTGTACCACGCGGATAGATCCTCCCTCGAGTACGCAGCCTCGCGGGAACTAAAGCTCCTCGGCCTTGAAACACCGAACGATGATTCACAACAACCTCGACCGCAGGTCATCCAAGAATCGAAGATCATCAGGGATGTGCTCGATGACCTTGTCGCTTACGGCGACTGCTCGTGTGATGACGCAGCTTGTCCACAGACGGACATTCAGGACTTTCGTTACCGAGTCCTACGTCTGTGGTGGCAATACAGTTCCGTGAGTCACGTCAACATTTGGCATATCGAAAAGCTCGCCAGAGCGTCCCCTAGCGGTGATGGGTACACCACCGGTGACCTAGGCCGGGCTCTCCACGATCTGAGTTGGCTCTACACAGAAGCCGTCGTGCGTTTCCATGAGCGGTACCACCTGCCCTCAAAGCTTTCACCCCTCGAACCGCATGCAGCTCGCATCTCCCGCTAGCCCACCGCTGCCACGAGTTGCGGACCGTTATTTGGGACTGCTGAAGGTTTAGTTTCCAGTTGCGTGTTGCTGGTTTTGGGCCGCTGTAGGGGCGGCTTGTCCTAGTATCTCGAATTCGACCGGGGTCATCCGGCCGAGTGCCCGCTGCCGACGTTTGCGGTGATAGGTCCGCTCGATCCAGGTCATGATGGCCAGTCTCAGGTCCTCCTTTGTCGCCCACCGCTGCCGGTCGAGGACGTTCTTTTGCAGGAGCGCAAAGAACGACTCCATTGCGGCGTTATCGCCACAGGCCCCGACTCGCCCCATCGACCCGGTCAACCCGTTGCTCCTGAGCGTCTGCACGAAGGCCTTCGATCGAAATTGCGACCCTCGATCTGAATGCAGAATTGTATCGACCGGTCCGCGGAGCCGGATCGCGTTGCGCACCGCGGACACGGCAAGAGCCGAGGTCATCCGACCATCCATGGAGTATCCGACGATGCGCTTGGAATGCACGTCTTTGATCGCGCAGAGGTAAAGCTTGCCGGTGTCGGTGCGATGTTCCGTGATGTCCGTGAGCCAGAGCTGGTTCGGACGATCAGCCCGGAACCGGCGGAGCACGAGATCATCGTGCACGGGAGGCCCAGCTTTCCGGGTGAGTCCGCGTTTCTTCGCGTGCAGGGACCACAGGCGCTGCTGGGAGCAGATCCTCCAGACCCGCCGTTCGGAGGCTCTGACGCCGTGGTCAGCGATCTCGTCGGCGACGAACCGGTAGCCGAACGTCGGGTCGTCGCGGTGGATGTCGTGGGCGAGGTTCGTCAGGTGCGCATCCTCCCAGTCCCGCTGCGAGACCGGGTCACGGCGCCACTTATTGAACGCCTGGGTCGAGAAACCCAGAACCCGACAGGCCACCGCGACGGGGATACCGTCAGCGGCAAGATCGTGGACCAGCGGGTACGTCATTTTGGGGGCAACTCACGGGCGAAAAACGCCGCCGCCCGACGCAGGATCTCGTTCTCCTGCTCCAGCAGGCGGTTACGTTTCTTCAGTTCGCGGAGCTCGGCCGCGTCGGCCTGCGTCGCTCCTGGCCGGACCCCGTCCTCCACGTCCGCGCGTTTCAACCAGTTATTCAGGGTGCCCTCGCTGATCCCGAAATCCTTCGCGATCGGAGCCAGCGGGGCTTCGTGCTTCCGCGCGACGGACACGACGTCGCGACGAAACTCTTCCGGATACGGCTTTGCCATGATGGCCATCCTTCCAGGAGGACAGAATCCTCACAGGCTAGATGGAAACCGAACCTTCAGCAGTCCCATCGTCAGCGCTGTCGTGTCTCGCGAGTGGGAGACACCGGTCGTGATCCTGCTGGTCATCGTGTTGAACACGACATTGAACTCCATACAGGAGAACCGGGCAGAAAACAGTCTTGAAGTGCTTCGCAGTTCCAGTACGACAACGTCGCTGGTACGACGCAACGGCGAGCAGCAGGAGATTCCCAGTACAGACATCGTGCCTGGGGACATTGTTCTGCTCGAGGCCGGGGACGCGGTTCCCGCTGATGGGCGCATCATTGAAGCGGTGCGATTCCAGGCAGCGGAGGCGTCGCTGACAGGCGAGTCACAACCGGTGGAGAAGACAGCCGAGCGACTGGATGACGAGGACCTGCCTGCCGCTGACCGGACGAACATGGCCTACATGAGCACTGAGGTGACGCGCGGCCGCGCGGTCATCGTGGTGACCGACACGGGCATGTCGACGCAGATCGGTGCGGTCGCGACCCAGTTGGGAACGGCCGGCGTGGAGAAGACGCCCCTGCAGGTGCGCACGGACCAGCTCGCCAACATGCTGACGATCGTCGCGCTGGTCGTCGTGACCGTCGTCTTCGTCCTCGGGCTGGTCCGCGGTCAGCCTTTGGCCGAGCTGCTGACAACAGCGGTTTCCCTGGCTGTTGCGACCATCCCTGAGGGCCTGACCGCGGTCGTCGCCTTCACACTGGCCATGGGTGCCTCACGACTGGCACGACGTGGAGCGATCGTGCGTCGGCTGGCCGCGGTGGAAACCCTCGGAAGTACCTCCCATATCGCCACTGACAAGACCGGGACCCTCACTCTCAACCAGATGACGGTCCGACAGTTCGTCGTCGGCGGTCGCCGCCTCACAGTCAGCGGTGAAGGATACTCAACCAGCGGCGCCATCCTGAGCAGTGATGGCCGCACCGCGGCCGTACCGATCGACACGTACCTGGCGATGGCGTTGTGCAGCGACGCCACCGTATCCGATGGGGTGATTACCGGGGATCCGACCCAAGCTGCGCTTGTCGTCCTGGCGGAGAAGGGCGGAGTGGATGTCGGCGGTACCCGCCGATCCCACCCCCGTCTGGCCGAGATTCCTTTCGACTCGGACTACAAGTTCATGGCCACGTTCCATGAACAGAGCTTCGCTGCAGGTGACAGCTCCCCCGCACGGTTCCGGTGCTTCGCCAAAGGCGCCCCGGATGTCCTGTCCAAGCGGTTGGACTCCTACCTCGACGACGAGGGGATCCACCCTCTGACCGATGAGGACCATGCCCGCCTCAAACGCCTGATCGATGAGCTCGCCGTGGAAGGTCTTCGCACCTTGATGCTGGCCGGGCGCCGCATCGATACCGCCCTACCCGAAGACCCCGATGAGCTGAGGAACTCACTCGCCGGACTGACCCTGTACGCCGTCGTCGGCATCCTCGATCCAGCCCGACGCGAAGTCGCCGACGCGATCGCGACCGCCCGGGACGCAGGCATCACCATCCACATGATCACCGGAGACGGCGAGGTCACCGCCCGCGCCATCGCCCAGACACTCGGAATACCAGGCACCACAGCCGAGGGCCGCTCCCTGAACACCATGGACGACCAGCAGCTGATCGACCACGCCGGCGAATACGGTGTCCTTGCCAGGGTCTCCCCCGAGCACAAAACCCGCTTCGTCCGGGCACTGCAGGACGGAGGAGCCGTCGTCGCCATGACCGGAGACGGCGTCAACGACGCGCCAGCCCTGAAACAAGCCGACATCGGTATCGCCATGGGCATCACGGGCACCGACGTGTCCAAAGGCGCAGCGCAGATGATCCTCACCGACGACAATTTCTCCACGATCGTCGCCGCAGTCGAGGAAGGTCGCGGAATCTACGCGAACATCATCAAGTTCGTGAAGTTCCAACTCACCACCGCATGGGGCTTCGTACTGATCTTCCTGGCATCCAGCGTCTTCGGCATCGCCGGCGGAGCACCCTTCACCGCCCTGCAGATCCTCCTCGTCAACCTCATCATGGACGGACCCCCCGCCCTGGCCCTCGGCGTAGACCCCGTCGAACCGGGCATCATGAAGGACAACCCCAGGCCCGTCAGAGAACCACTGCTCACCCGGAACCGTCTCGCACGCATCCTGTTCCTCGGGCTCATCATGGCCGCCGGGACCCTGACCGTACTCATCAGCACACCACAGTGGTACCCCGAAGCCGCCCAGAACCCGCTCATCACGACGTCGCTGGCCTTCACGACCTTCGTGTTCTTCCAGATCTTCAACATCCTCAACGTGCGCTCCGAGCAGCGCTCGGTCTTCACCTCGAGCACCTTCTCCAACAGGGGCATCTGGATTTCCATCATCGCGGTCATCATCATCCACATCAGCGTTATTAACGTCGACCTGCTCCAGAACCTGTTCGACACCACGGCGCTGACCTCCGCACAGTGGCTGACGGCCGTACTCATCGCCTCATCCGTCCTCTGGGTCGAGGAGATCCGCAAGTTCCTCGTCCGCCGGCGGACCTTTCACCAAGGATCACGCTCCGCCAAAGCTGCAGCCTGATACCGGCACCCAGATCAAGCGCACCCATCACCAGCGGCAACGGGCACTCCCTGGTTCACTCATCCTCTCAGGTCACTACCACCGACCCACCCCTCACCAGTCCCACCAATTTCGTCGCTATGGCGACAAAGGAGTAGCTCATGACCACCACTCATACCCCCACGCAGCCCATCATCGTCGGTTACGACGGTTCGGAGGGAGCGCAGCAGGCGGTCCGCTGGGCCGCCCGGTATGCCTCCGTAACAGGGGCACCACTGTCTGTTGTGCATTGCTCGGTCTGGCCGTTGCTGACAGACAACCTAGACCCCGTCGAAGGAATTAAGGACAGCGGTCTGCAGCACGAAGCCGAAAGAGTGCTCGCTGAAGGCGTCAGCGTCGCCAAGCAGGTCGCACCACTGATCAGGACCACGCAGCGCCTCCTCACCGGTTTCCCCGCCAAGACCCTGACCGACCTGTCGACAGAGGCATCGATGCTCGTTACGGGTACCCGAGGTTTGAGTGGGTTCGCGGGACTGCTCGTGGGATCTGTGAGCTTGTACCTCGCCTCCACTGCCTCCTGCCCCGTCATGGTTGTGCGAGAGGAACAGTCTGCTCACGACAAAATCCTCGTCGCCGTCGACGGATCGCCCGAGAGTGATCGTGCCGTGCTGGAAGCAGCGGCCCTGGCGCGATCGTTGAAGCAGTCCCTTCACATCCTGCACGTGCGGTCACATAACGATCAGGTCGGCCATGGTCCAGCTGATGAAGCACAAGATTCCGTCCTTCAGCAAGCCGTCGACCTGGTCTCAACCGACCCCGAGCTTACGGTTGTGAAGGAAGTGGTGGTGGCCAGATCGACGCCAGGCGAGATCGTAGAACGTACGGATACCGCGTCCGCTGTCGTTCTTGGGGCCAAGGGGGGCAATACGCTCACTACCCGGCTCGGTTCCACGGTGCATGCCGTCTTGCATCATGCACATGGAAACGTCCTCGTCGTGCGCTGAGCCACCAGCACCAGGTCGCATCACGCACAGCAGCCGTTGGGATTCGAAGAAGCCGGCGTCGTACTACTAGCAAGGTTTCCTCTGGGGTGCCGGTATGACGACAACGGTCAGCGCCACCGCTCTGCAGGATCATTTCAAGCCAAAGACCTGACGCCAACGTACGACGCCTGACCTGACGCCGAGTGTCATGCTGCGGTTGAGTGGAAGGGTTCGACGTCATGTGGTCCTGCTACGGGGATACCGTGGGCAGCCAGTGCCTGTTCGATCAGACGGCGATGACATCGACATCGCCGTTCGGCGCACATGAGAGCTACTCGCCCATGTCCGGCTTCGCGGATGACTGCGGCAAGACCTGCCTGGAAAGGCTTCGATTGCATGTGCCGTTCGAAGCCTCGATCACTCGTTCCCTGCAGGAGGTGTTCGACGGTGAGGCATTCATGCTCCCTTGCTCCGCTGAGGACCTCAATCCGGCGATAACGGATGCCCTGAAGGATGAGAGCGGGTCCGAGAACCGAGGGCGCGAAGTCAGGGCGCGCGGGCAAATCTGGGTAGGTCCGGACGTCGATAAGAACTGAGGCGTCGAGAGAGCGCAGGAGCTGGGTGAAGCTATCCATGCTCCGGCGCCCGTGACCTAGACCGATGATTCTGTGTGAGCCCTCCATCGTGCCGCCGTCCTGCTCATCAACTTGCTGCGTGAGTCGTCTCGGGCTTGATGGTGGGTAACTGGCCTGTCCCCGGGTAGGGCTTGGCGGAGATGATGGACACCGTGATGTCCCGGCCGGTTGGTGCACGGTAGGACGATGCATCCCCGGCTTTCAGCCCGTGGATGGCGACGCCGAGGGGGCTGCGCTCACTGAAGACCTGCAGGTCCTGATCCGCGAACATCTCCCTGCTTCCCATGAGGAAGGTCTCCGGGCGCCCGTCGATACTCGCCTCGACGATCATGCCGGGCTCCACGACGCCGTCATCGGCCGGCTCGTGAAGGCGCACGTTCTTGAGGGTCGCCAGGAGTTGCCGGATCCGGGTTTCGGTGGTCTCCCGCTCCACGACCTCCTGCTGGGTCCCGCGGGTGTCGAGGAGCTCGTTGAGTTCCTTCTGCAGGCGCGCGTGGGCGTCCGGGGTGAGCCAAGTGACGTTCTCAACGGGGTACAGCATTTTCCACTCCTCAAACACAGAAGACCGCTCCCACGAACGGGAACGATCGGAACAAACGGCTAGAAGGTATAAATCACAATCCTAGCCCTTAAATTTTTTTTAGCAATTCCCCCTGACAGTACGCCGCGCGCACCCGCCGAACCTGTCGGACTGGCTTAAAAAATAGAAGCGCGTATGGTTTTGAGTACCGAGGCAGAAAGGTGGTGATCTCGGTGTCCGGAAAATCCCCCAGAAGTGTGGGCGCAAAAAAACCAGGGAAGTCGATCCTGGAAAAGCGGGCTGATAAGAAGATGAAGGCCAGCTCCAGCGACACGCTGTTCGCGAAGCCCCGTAAGAACCAGCGGTAGCATCAGGTGCCGGCGGTTTCGGCGGTGCCGAAACCCCTACCCCTGCCCGCACAACAATCTTTGCCGTCGTCGTGCGGGACTCGCTCAGGTGAAGAGATGATCGAAGAGTAGGGTGCTGGCACGAACCTTCGTGCCAGCACCCTACTCCCCGGCACACAATTCATCTCCCCTCCTCCTCTCGAAGCACCAGTCGAGGGAAGAATGATGGAAGTATCGCTACCCTCCTCATGAAACGACGGGGTGACCCATGCCCTCATCAGATTGCACAAGAGCAAGAAGGTCAGCGACCCACCGGGACGAGAATAAACAATTCGTGAGAGTAATTGTCACGATGACGCTCTTGGTGGTTTGGATGCTTGCCGTTTTTGCGCGCTTCGATTTCGTTTTTAGTGGATCTTTATTTTTCCTGAACTATGTCGTCGGATGCATTTTCCTCACCTTAATGTTCGGCTCTGTTGGTCAGTATCTGGAATTACATGATGCTCGGATCCTCCGAGAACGCCCAGAGCCGTGAAGTCCTTGCGGGTCATTTGGTCATGTAACATCCACGCACACGAGGAATTGCAGGAGGTGTGATGCCCAATCTTGAGACGGCTGCAGCGAAAGCTTTGCAGGAAGCGACAGCGGCAGATAAGGGTCGATCGGCCGCGATCGTCGTCCACGACGGACCTCTGCGTCAGTCGGTCATTGCGATGAAGGTCGGCGAGGTTCTCGCCGACCACAATTCCCCACCGGCCGCGAGCATGTACGTTCTGCATGGGAGGGTGCGGGTAACCGGTCAGGAGCAGTCCGAGGTGGTTGCAGGCGACATCGTGGTGCTGACCCATATGCGCCACGGAGTCGAAGCATTGGAGGATTCCGTGTTCCTGCTGACAACAGTCACGAGCCAGGTTGGCGACAGTCACAGTGCAGGACCGACCAGGATCACTACAAGCAGTACCTGATCATTGTCGCGGGCTGCATGTGCCTCGTACCGGATGAAGATCCTGGGACCACCGTGTGGGGCATTCCACGCAACATGTTGGGACGAGTGGCAGAACCTGCTTCGACTCCACAGAACACTAGCGAGGCTTCCTCGCCTAGCTCCTTCTGTACTCCTACCCAAGCTGTGGTGTAGCAGAAGCCACGGGTGCTCAGCGGGTGGAGGCCTCAACCGATCAACGTATTGGTCGCTCTTAACAATGAGCATGTGGTTGAGATTGCGCTTGACTGCGGATTCAGCCTGGAAGGGCAGGACCAGCCCTGGGAACAGTGGCGGGAGCGGGATTCGTGGTGAGAGTGGCTAGTAGTGGGCTCATCCGGTAGGGAATGGGCTGACGAAGAAACATGCTTGTTCTGGTTCGGAGTATTCCGGGGCAGAGTCGTATCTCCTCTGATACCCGGTACAGGTCATCGGGGTCTCGTGCGACGACCCGGCAGAGAAGATCTGTTTCTCCCGCCGGCGCGAGGCATTCGATGATTTCCGGGATAGCCCGTAACCCGTCTACTGCGATGTCGATCCTGTGTTGGTCGAGTTCGGCCGCTACGTGGGCGGAGATGCCCATGCCGAGGGCTGCTGGATCAATTCGGACGCTGTTGGCCCTGAGCACTCCCAGGCGCTCGTATCGTTCGAGGCGGGCTTGAACCGTTCCGCGGGCCAGTCCTGTGCGATGGGCGATCGCGAGGATCGTCATTCTGGGATCAGCGTCCAGCGCCTCGAGGACAGCACGGTCGATGGCGTCCCTGATCGGGCGGTCTGTTTTGTCGACAGCCATGGGGTGTCCTTTTTTCGCAGTCAGGTTGACCAGCTCTGGTGGTCTAACCGGCTTTGAGATGGTCAGGTTGACCACTACTTGTCTCTACTGTTGCACAGACAATTGATGTTCCGGCTTGATAGGTGACAGAACGCCCGGAAGAGTACGGCTCCTTCCTGGGTTTCAGGAAGCATTCGAGGGGCACACCTCCCCCTCGGTTGCTGGAAGCGTGCTCTTACGACGAGTCACCCTCCGTCCGCTGCGTCACCCCTGCGCGGTCTCCCCCCACCTCACCTTCCACTTGCCTCGCAGGAGGAAGGCGAGGTGGTACCCGGCTGTTGAGAGGATGCTGCAGTCAGAGCTCCCTGAAAATCAGACCATGATAGTTCTAGGCAGTTGACGCCATCTCGACGAGGCGTCCGTCGACGAGGTTCACCACTCCATGCATGCGGGGGAGATGGATGAGGTCGTGGGTGACGAGCAGGGTCGAGGTGTTCAGTTCGTCGGTCAGACGCAGGATGAGATCGATGATGCTGGCGCCGCGTTCCTGATCGAGGGCGCTAGTGGGCTCATCGACCAGGAGCACGCTGGGATCATTCATGAGGGCGCGCGCGATGTTGATGCGTTGGCGTTGCCCGCCGGAAAGCTGGTGGGGGCGTTTGTCTGCCTGATCGGTGAGACCGACCGCGTCCAGGAGCTCACCGGCACGAGCCGCGGCTTGTGCCCGGTTGCTCCTGCTGTTCCGGGCGCCGAGTTCGTTCATGACGGTCAGTTGTTCCCGCGCGGTGAGGGAGGGGACGAGGTTGGACTGCTGGAACACGATGCCGATGCTGGTGCGCCTGAGCTCTGTTGCTTGCTGCAGGGTCAGGTGTGTGGCGTCGGTGTCGTTGATGAGGACGTGCCCGGAGGTTGGTCGGATGAGCGTCGCTGCGACAGCGAGGAGGCTGGACTTTCCGGAGCCGCTGGGTCCGGTGATACCGGTGACCGTGCCGGGATGACCGGCGAGGGTTACGTGGTCGACGGCTGTGATGGTGCTGTCCCCGTCGGGGAAGGTCAGGGTAATGTTGTTCAGGCGGATCATCGGTTGCTTCCTAGCGCGGTGAGGGGGTCGGCGGAGGTGACAGAGCGCAGGGCAAATGCTGCCCCGGCCAGTCCGAGGGCGGTCATGATGATGCCCGGGAGTGCTGTGGTGAGCGGGCTGAGGAGGAAGGGCAGCGCGGATCCGGCGAGGGCGCCGAGAAGGGCGACGATCCCGAGGCCGAGACCGATGCCCAGGACCAGCACGATGAGCGCTTGTCCGAGCGCGTCCCGAACAAGAGATCGGGTGCTGGCTCCGAGGGCTTTGAGGACTGCGATGTCAGCTTTCCTCTGCATGGTCCAGACGGTGAAGAACGCTCCGATGACCAGTCCAGAAATACCGAACAGCATGCCGATCATGAGCAGGAGGGACCCGATCTCGGACCGGAACGCACTCAGGGCGGTCAGGGAACTCAAAGTCGATTCGGAAACGGTGTCGTTGGTGCTGTCCGCGGCGGCCCAGTCGGGGTCGCCGGTCACGGCGAGGACGGTGGCGTAGGCGTCAGGGTTACCGGTGGTCGTCGAGTATGACTGCCAGTCGTTGAGGGTCATCTGGATGACGGGGGTGTGGCTATACCAGTCGTCACCGCTGACCGTCTCAACAATGTAGGAAGTGCCGGCGATCGTGACGCTGTCGCCGGTCACCACCTCAAGGTCCTTCGCGGCCGGCTCCGACAGGGACAGGAATCCGTCCTCGGTAGGTGCGACGGCATCAAACCCTGGCTCGACACCGAACACGGCTACCGCCACACGAGTGGTGCCGGTCTCCGCGCGGGTCTGGCTGATTCCTACCGGCTCAGCAGCGGCGACGCCTCCGGTTGCGGCCCACGAACGGGCCTGCTGCTCGGTGATAGCAGAGTCGGAGAACGTCGGCTCACCGGCAATACCATCCGGGGACGAGAAAACGATTCGGTCTGCGGAGAGGGCAAGGACAGCCGATACGTTCTGGGTGGCCAGGCCTCCTGTCAGACCACTGAGGAAACCGACGAGGACGGTGATGAGAGCGACGACAGAGCCGATGAGGACGAATCGTCCCCGGGCGAAGCGAAGATCGCGTAGCGCGACGAACATGGTGTTCTTTTTCCTTTCCTGCCACCGGATTCGGTGACAGGTTCAACTCTGCCGTTACGCGCCCGCGCGTTCATCGGTCTCCCGGTTGCTTCCTGCTGACGGTAAGGATGCTTCCCTGGTCGTACTTTCGGACGATGAGCCGGACCTGGCGCGCGCGTAGCATTCAGATCATGGCCCACACTGCTCTGACCCCGGTCTTCCTGGGCCTGCGCACCGGCCTGCACACCCTGTTCCTCGTCCTCGCCATCGTGGTCCTCGCCCGCGCAGTCCTCGTTCCCACCGACACAGCTTTGGCCACCATCGTGCTGACCATCGTCCTGATAGGCGTGTACTGCCTCGGGGCCGTCGTCCTCCGACCATCACGTCCACTACCGAACACACCGGCCAGCGTCTGGTTGGGTATCCTATCGGTGCTCTGGGTTGTCTTGCTGACGCTCAGCCCTGATGCCGCCTACCTGGTCTTTCCCCTGTTCTTTCTCTACCTTCATTTGCTGGGTCGCAGGTGGGGCACAGCAGCGATCATCGCCTCGACACTCGTCGCGGTCAGCGCTCTGGGTGTCCACAGTGGCTGGACCGTCGGAGGGGTCGTCGGCCCCTTCGTCGGCGCAGCCGTGGCCCTGCTCATCGGATTCGGATACCAGGCACTTGCCCGCGAAGCAGAGCACCGAGAGGCACTGGTGAGGGAACTCTTGACCACCCGCGACCAGCTCGCCGCGACCGAACACGAAGCAGGAGTACTCGCAGAGAGGTCCCGCCTGGCCCGGGAAATTCATGACACCGTCGCCCAGGGACTCTCCAGCATCCAGATGCTGCTCCACGCCGCCGAACGGTTGAACCCCGACCGGCCAGGAATCGAACACGTTCGATTGGCGCGGAAAACTGCGGCTGCAAGCCTGGCCGACACACGTCGATTCATCCGGGAACTCACCCCACCCAACCTCGACGATGACGGGCTGGGGGGCGCCCTCCGCAGACTCGCAGCCACCCAATGGGCCACTCAGGGGCTCGAGGTTCGGGTGCGGGTATCCGACACGGTCATCCTGCCGATGCATTTGCAGACCGCGTTGCTATGATTGGGTCCCCGTTGGCAGTCCAGTGGCTATGCGATAGCTCGTTGGTTGTCTGCGGTCCAGCGTTTCCAGTATGTCGAGGGTGTCATTCCGTCGAGGGATCCGTGGGGCCGTTCATGATTGTAAATGTCCTTCCATTCCTGGGCGAGGTAGCTGGCTTCGGCCATGGTGTCGATGATTTCTCCGGTGAGTTGTTCCCGTCTGAATTGGGCGTTGAAGGACTCCGCGAACCCGTTCTGCCAGGGTGATCCGGGGTCGATGAACGCGGTGCCCACCCCGGCCGTGTTGCACCAGGCGGTCAGGGCGGCGGCCGTGAATTCGGGTCCGTTGTCCGAGCGCACGTAGGTCGGGGTGATCCCGGTTTCGGCGATGACGTCCTCCAACACGGCGACGACGTCCGTGGCGGTGAAGGACCGGCGCGGGATGATCGCCAAGGCGGTGCGGGTGTATTCGTCGATGACGTTGAAGAACCGGATATGCCGGCCGCAGGAGGTCACGTCGGACTGGAAGTCGAAGCTGACCACATGCATCGGGTACTGAGCTGTGAGGCGTTTGTGTTCCCCGGCGCCGGGCCCTGTCCTGCGTTTCTTCCTCGCCTTGGGCTTGCAGGTCAGCCCCTCGAGGCGCCAGAGTCGGCGGATCCGCTTGGTGTTCAACACCGCCCCGTCCCAGCGTGGCTGGGTGAGCAGGTGCCACCGGGCTTTCCGCCACCCCCACGCCGGATGCTTCACCGCGACCGACCGCAGATCGGCGCGTAACTGGGCTTCCTCGAAGCTGGTCTCCGGGCGGCCCTTGCGCAGCGCGGACCTGTTCTGGCCCAGCACCCTACAGGCGAAGCGTTCGGACGCCCCGAACTTCTCCTGCGCCATGCGCACGGCACGGCGTCGGGGTTCGGGGCTCAGAATTTTCCCTTCGCCACCTCGCTGAGGATGTCGTTGGCGAGGATCTGGTCGGCCAGCAACTTCTTCAGCCGTGCGTTCTCCTTCTCCAACTCCCTGGTCCGCTTCGAGGTCTCGGCGTTCTTCTCGGACCCGTACTGGTTCAGCCACCGGTACCAGGTCGCCTCGGTGACCTGGAGTTCCTTGATGACCTCGACCATCGGCCGGCCGTCATTGAGCATCTTCTGGCCTTGCCGGACCTTCGCGATGACCTGCTCCGGGGTGTGTCTGCGTGCCATGATTCGTGAATCTCCTCCTGCACCCATTATCGGATGCGAAACTCACACAACCACTGGACTCCTACCCGGGGACCCAACCAGCTACGGATCGCCCAGGGGGCCATCGCGAATGTTCTGCAACACGCAAACGCTGCTACCGCCACAATCACACTGGCAATCGATGACAGCGTACTCCGGTTCACCATCGTCGATGACGGAACAGGGTTCAACCCCAACATCCTCGCCAAGGAGACCACACAAACGTCGGATTCGTTCGGGCTTCGAGCCACCCAAGAACGCGTGGAACAGCTCGGTGGCACCCTGGCCCTCGACACCGCTCCCGGGCGCGGCACACACCTCACCGTCGAGCTCTCACTGCAGGACGCACCATGATCAGGATCGTTATCGCCGACGACCACCCGATCGTCCGGGCCGGCCTGATCGCTCTCTTCAGCCTCGAAAACGACCTGGACGTCATCGCGGAGGCTGCCTCCCCTGACGAAGCCGTAGCTGCCGTCCAGCGAGAGAGTCCCGACGTCGTTCTCATGGACCTCCAGTTCGGTACCCGGGCAACGTCCACCGGCGCGGACGCCACCCGGCGCATTCGCTCCCTGGAAGCCGCTCCCTACGTCCTGGTCCTGACGAACTACGACTCCGACGCCGACATCCTCGGCGCCGTCGAAGCCGGCGCCAGCGGTTACCTCCTCAAAGACGCACCGCCCCACGAGTTAGTGGCCGCGGTCAGGGCCGCCGCCGCCGGCGAAAGCGCCCTCGCGCCAGTCATCACCTCCCGGCTCCTCAATCGTCTCCGTGCTCCTGGTATCAGCCTCAGTTCACGGGAGATCGAGGTACTCGAACTCGTCAGCACCGGACACTCGAACAGCGACATCGCCGCGAGCCTCTACATCAGCGAACCCACCGTGAAGTCGCATCTCTCGCATATTTTCTCCAAGCTCGACGTGACTTCCCGCACCGCCGCTGTGGCTACCGCCCGCACCAAAGGCATTCTGCGCTAAGTCGTAGATCCAGTCCCGTGATCGATCGCATAGGGGATGTACAGAGGCAGCAGTTCTCGGGTCGCGTCCTGTTATTCGACTCTCGTTCTGAAAGCACTGCGCTGCAATTTCTATCTACAGCACGCTGTCCCTTCAGGCCTCGCTGACCGGGGCCTTCATCGTGAGTTGAGGACCTGATGCTTTTTAAGGCAACTTCCATGGAACGGACGATCGCGCGCTGTCTCACACACTTCTTTGGTACTCGAGGTGAACGAGGGGACTCTTGCCGGGTGCGCATAAGAAGTGAGTTGAAGCATTCCGATCCAGAGTAGTGGTCGGCATCGCCATGGATTGCTGGAACGAGACCGTCTAACCGTCGAAACAGCTGGCGGCGCCTTGACCGATTGGGGCCACCGTAGTGGTTGAGCCTTCATGCAGTACTCAGGTACTGGGTGGTGCACGAAGGCGGGACTGAGGTCCGATGTGTTCGTTGGCGAACGTGCCTAGCGTGGTCGGTATGCGAAAGAAGAGAACATGATCGTGGCAGAAGCTCTTGTGAAACGTTACGGGAGCAAGGTTGCAGTTGATGCTATTGACTTCATGGTCAGACCTGGTCAAGTAACAGGTTTCCTGGGTCCGAATGGGGCAGGGAAATCAACGACGATGAGGATGATCGTCGGTCTGGACCGGCCAACTGCAGGCTGGGTGAGCGTGAATGGGCGTCTTTACCACGAGCACCGAGCGCCGTTGCGGGAGGTGGGCGTGTTGTTGGACGCGAAGGCGGTCAATGGTGGGCGCTCGGCCTACAAGCACTTACTTGCGATCGCTGCCACGCACCGTATTGAAGCTTCTCGGGTGCGTGAAGTGATTGGCCTGGCTGGACTCGATTCGGTCGCAGATAAGCGTGTCGGCGGATTCTCGCTCGGGATGAGCCAACGGCTAGGTATAGCTACTGCCCTACTCGGCGATCCAGCGACGATCATTCTTGATGAACCAGTAAACGGCTTGGACCCGGAGGGTGTCCGGTGGGTGAGGACGTTGATGAGGGACCTGGCCGCCGAGGGCCGAACCGTGTTGTTGTCATCGCACCTCATGAGCGAGATGGCTCAGACCGCCGACCGGCTCATTGTGATCGGCCGAGGCAGAATTCTGGCCGGTGGGACTCGACCAGAGCCGGCGATGGCCCGAGTGGCCCAGCCGCGACTTGCGGGAGGGGTGGTGGTCCTCGGCGATGCGCTGGACCTGCCCTTGCCACCGGGACGCTCCACCGGCTGGTGACGGCCCACTTCTACGGCCACCTGCCTTCGAGCGAGAGGGCCACGCCAGCGGCTGGTCATGTGCCAGTTCCCCGTCGCCGCACGCGTACATTCCCTCGGCGCCCTCGATGGCCTAGGACGTCAGTCGAGCAGTGGACCCGCCCAGCGCCAGTCGCGCTGCGGCCCGAGGTACTCGACCCGTTGCACGTCCTCGTCGTGGTCGCTGTCCCTCGCCCAGGCGAGCACTGCGGTGTGGTCCTCGAAGTCGCCCTCCTCCACCACGTCACCCATGGCGTCCAGGAACCGGTAGGAGGTCATGTCCAGGGATTCTCCCCCCAGGGCGCAGGGGGTTAAGATGACTGGTGACCTACGACCCGAGCGACACCTTCGTGCACGTGCGGGGCGCCAGTGAGCACAACCTGCGCGACGTCGACGTCGACATCCCGCGCGACGCCATGGTCGCCTTCACCGGGGTCTCCGGATCCGGCAAGTCGTCTCTCGCGTTCGGCACGCTCTATGCCGAGGCGCAGCGCCGCTACTTCGAGTCGGTCGCGCCGTACGCCCGTCGGCTACTGCAACAGGTCGGTGCGCCGCAAGTGGAGGAGATCACCGGACTCCCGCCGGCCGTGGCCCTCCAGCAGCGGCGTGGTGCGCCGAGCTCCCGGTCGACGGTCGGCACGATCACGACGCTGTCGAACCTCCTGCGGATGCTCTACTCGCGCGCCGGGACCTACCCGGAGGGTGCCGCTCACCTGGCTGCCGAGGCCTTCTCGCCCAACACCGCCGCCGGCGCCTGCCTGCGATGCCACGGGCTGGGCGTCGTGCACGACGTGGCCGAGGACCTCCTCGTCCCGGACCCGTCGCTGAGCATCCGCGACGGCGCGATCGCCGCCTGGCCCGGTGCCTGGCAGGGCGCCAACCTGCGCAGCATCGTCAGCGGTCTCGGCATCGACATCGAGAAGCCGTGGAGCAGGCTGAAGAAGAAGGACCGGGACTGGCTGCTCTACACCGACGAGCAGCCGTCCGTGCTGATCAAGCCACAACGTGACCGCGTCGACCACGGCTACTACGGCAAGTTCTGGAGCGCCCGCAAGCACGTCATGCACGTGCTCGCCGACTCCACGAGCGAGCGGATGCGCGAACGGGCGCTGCGGTTCGTGCGGAGCGTGCCCTGTCCGGAATGCCACGGCAGCGGGCTGCGGCCGGAGGCGCTCGCGATCACCGTCGCCGGCCGCTCCATCGCCGAGGTCAACGCGATGTCGTTCGCCGAAGTGGTCGCCCTCCTGCGGCCCGTCGCCGAGCTGCCCGAGGAGTCCAACGAGGTAGCGGTGCGGATCTGCGCCGACCTGGTCGCGCGGGTCGAGGTGCTGCTCGACCTCGGCCTGGGCTACCTCAGTCTCGGCCGCTCCTCGACGACCCTGTCGCCCGGCGAGGCCCAGCGCCTACGCATCGCGACCCAGCTGCGGTCCGGCCTGTTCGGCGTCGTGTACGTGCTGGACGAGCCCTCGGCCGGCCTGCACCCGGCCGATGCCGAGCCGCTGCTCGACGTGCTGGCCCGACTCAAGGCGTCGGGCAACTCGCTCTTCGTGGTCGAGCACGACATGGACGTCGTACGACGCGCCGACTGGGTCGTCGACATCGGGCCGGGCGCCGGGGAAGGCGGTGGTCGGGTGCTCTACAGCGGCCCGGTGGCCGGCCTGGAAGCCGTCAAGGAGTCCGCCACGAGCCAGTACCTGTTCGGGCGCGCCGAGCCCCTCGACCACACCCCGCGGACCCCTCACGGCCACCTGCACCTGCGCGGCGTCTCGCGCCACAACCTCACCGACGTCTCGGTCGACATCCCGCTCTGCGTGCTGACGGCCGTCACCGGGGTCTCCGGATCCGGCAAGTCGACGCTGGTCACGCAGGTGCTCGCCGAGCTCGTGCGCTGCCACCTCGGTCTGGCCCCCGAGGACCCCGACCAGGCCGACCTCGAGGTCGACGTGGAGGACGCGTCGGGGCTCGAGTCGTTCGACCGTCTCGTCCTGGTCGACCAGCGCCCCATCGGGCGCACGCCGCGGTCCAATCTGGCGACGTACACGGGGATGTTCGACGCGGTGCGCAAGCTGTACGCCGCGACGGACGAGGCGAAGGCCCGCGGCTATGGCGCCGGTCGGTTCTCCTTCAACGTCGCCGAGGGCCGGTGCGAGACCTGTCAAGGCGAGGGCTTCGTGGCTGTCGAGCTGTTGTTCCTGCCGGGCACCTACGCGGCGTGCCCGACCTGTCATGGCTCCCGCTACAACCCCGAGACGCTGGAAGTGACCTACCAGGGCAAGACCATCGCCGACGTGCTGGCGATGACGGTCGACGACGCGGCCACGTTCCTCGCCGACGTCCCCGCGGCCTCCCGGAGCCTCGAGACGCTGCGCGAGGTGGGGCTGGGCTACTTGCGGCTGGGTCAGCCCGCGACGGAGCTCAGCGGCGGTGAGGCGCAACGTATCAAGCTGGCCACCGAGCTCCAGCGAGCACGCCGCGGCCACGCGCTGTACCTGCTCGACGAACCGACGGCAGGCCTCCACCCTGCCGACATCGCCCTGCTGCTGCGACAACTGCACCTGCTCGTCGAGGCCGGCAACACCGTCGTCCTCGTCGAGCACGACCTCGACACGATCGCCACCGCCGACTGGGTCATCGACCTCGGCCCCGGCGGCGGCGATGCGGGTGGAAGGGTGGTCGCCACCGGCACCCCCACCGACGTCGCCTCGACCGAGGGCAGTGCCACCGCGCCGTACCTTGCGCGCCGCCTGGCGCAGCAACCACAAGCAGACTCATGAGCCAGATCCCGAGCATCATCAGCGACTTCTACGCAGCGTCCGACGCCGCCCGTCTCGTCGCCCGGACTGATCGCCGCGCTCGTGATCTGACACCTCACTCCGGGAACGTCTTGTTCTGAACGACGAACGCCAGGAACCGAGCGGCCGCGGGCGCCAGTTCGACGTCGTCATGCCAGGTCAGGCCGACCGTACGACGCGCCGCCGGGCGTCGTGAGCGCGAGCCCGATGGTGCCGGACCGCCTGACCCACACCGAGTCTCGACGCGACCAGTCCCTCGATGGTGGCGAGGTCACCGCTTTCGAAGGAGCTGCGGCGGGCGACACCGGCCTCGGCAATGAGCCCTCGACCAGCGAGCGGTAGCCGAAGCCGACCGGCGTCGTCACGAGTTCCTTCCCGGCGAGCTCGTGGAGTCCGACCCGGCGTAGGTTGCGCAGCCGGTGGGTCGAGCGAACTGATCAGCATCAGTCGCTTCTGCTGGAGCTGGATCCAGCCGAGCGCGCCCGGTGGACGCATCGACGTGACGGCCAGCTCGGACGCACCGGTCATCAGGTCGCGGAGAATCTTCTGCGGGCCTCCTGCCGCAGGAGCACCGCACTCCCGGGGCGTCCTGGTGGAAAGTCCGCAGGAGGCGCGGAACGACCAAGTGTGCGGTGAGCTCGGTGAGGACCTGGTCGTGGCGCGCAGTCAGCTCGCAGGCCCGCCGCCACCACGTCGTCGTTCGCGTCCCACCGGCGCCGAGTGAAGGCACGGGGCATGGCGGGTTGGGGTGGGTCGTGCGGCGAGCTCAGCGACTGGGTGCGCGGCGGAGTCGCCAGGCGCGTGCCGCTAGTGTCGCGTTTCTGAAGTTGGTTGATGGTTCGCTTTCTTGAGGCTCTCACCGGCGGTCTTGGTCCAGACGAAGGCATGTTTGCGGTCGTTCCAGCCGGTGATGAATTGCCGGATCTTCGCGTTGAGGTCTTTCATACTCGTGAAGACGCCGCGGCGGATGGCCTGCTTGTCGATGATCCCGAAGCAGACCTCGACGAGGTTCAGCCACGACCCCGATGTCAGGGTGAAGTGCACGTGGAAGCGCGGGTGTTTCTCCAGCCACGCCTTCACCTCGGGGGTCTTGTGGGTGGCGTAGTTGTCCATCACGAGGTGCAGATCCTGCTCCGGGTAGGCGCGATCGAGCTGACGCAGAAAGGCCAGGAACTCCTGCCGGCGGTGCTTGGGCTTGACCGCCCCGGTGACGTGCCCGGTCGCGATCTCCAATGCTGCGAACAGGGTCGTCGTGCCATGCCGTTTGTAGTCGTGGGTGTGCTTCTCGGTGTCTCCGATCCGCATCGGCAGCATCGGCGCGGTCCGATCCAACGCCTGGATCTGGCTCTTCTCATCCACGCACCGCACGATCGCGTTCTCCGGCGGCGCCAAGTACAGGCCGATCACATCGGTGACCTCGCAGACCAGTTCGGGGTCGGTGGAGAACTTGAACGTCCCGCTCCGCCACGGCTGCACCCCGTACTTGCGCCACGCCCGCGCGACCGTCGCGTTCCCGATCTTCAGATGACCGGCCAGCAGCCGGCACGACCAATGCGTCACCGCATACTTCTTCGGCGGCGGCTGCAGCGTCGCCGAGATGATCCGCTCGTCATCGACGTGCTTCGGCCTCCCCGACCGCGACGCGTCGACCAGCCCCGCCAGGCCAGCCTCGGCATACCGGTTCCGCCACTTCCACACCGATGTCGTCGTCGTTCCCACCTCGGCCGCGATCCGCGTGTTCGCGACTCCCTCCGACGCGAGAAGCACGATCCGAGCCCTCATCGTCAGGCCGGCACGGATCGCCGTGGACCTTCAACATCTCGTGCGGATTCTGTAAGAACTGCGAACGCGGGCTGACCAACTACTGCCTGACCACCCAGCCGGAGCCGACGTTCGCGGGTGCGGCCTACGGCTTTGCCGACGTGGGCCCCTACGGCGGCGGGCAGGCGGAGCTGCTCCGGGTGCCCTTCGGCGACCACAACTCGCTGCGCCTGGGTGAGGATGCGGAGGAGAAGGAGAACGACTACGTCATGCTCTCCGACATCTTCCCCACCGGCTACCACGCGCCAGAGATGGCCGGTGTGATCCCGGGCGACAGCGTCGTGATCGCCGGGGCAGGTCCGGTGGGACTGATGGCCGCCCTGTCCGCGACCATCAAGGGCGCCGCCAAGGTGATGGTGGTCGATCGCCACCCCGACCGGCTCGCCCTGGCGGAGCAGATCGGCGCTCTGGTCATCGATGACTCCAAGACCGACCCCGTGCAGGCCGTGCTGGACGAGACGATGGGTCTCGGAGCCGATCGTGGTTGCGAGTGCGAGTGCGTGGGCTACCAGGCCCACGATCCGCAGGGCAACGAGGACCCAGCCGCCACCTTGAACATGCTCATCAACTCCGTCCGCTTCACCGGGGGATCGGCACCGTCGGCGTGTTCGTCCCTCAAGACCCAGGCGGGAAGGACGACCTGGCCAAGCAGGGCAAGGTGGCCGTCGACTTCGGCACGCACTGGTTCAAGGGGCAGACCATCGGCAACGGCCAGGCCCCGGTCAAGAAGTACAACCGCCGGCCGCGCGACCTGATCGCGGCCGGCAAGGCGACCCCGTCGTGGATCGTTTCCCACGAGATCCCGCTGGACCAGGCTGTCGACGCCTACGAGAACTTCGATTCCAGGTCCGAGGGCTGGACAAAGGTCGTCATCAAGCCCGGAATGTCGACCGGAACGCGGGTGAGCTGAGATGGCCGAGACGCTGCGAGGCAAGAGGGTCGCGATCCTCGCCGCAGACGGGGTGGAACGCGTCGAGCTCGAGCAACCTCGCGAGGCACTGGACCGGGCCGGCGCCCAGACCGACCTGTTGTCCGTCCATGACGGCGAGATCCAGGCCCGCGACAATGACCTGGACGCGGCGGGCACGTTCACCGTCGACGGGCTGGTCACCGACGCCTTGGTGGCCAACTACCACGCGCTGCTGCTTCCCGGCGGGACGGTGAACCCCGACCAACTCCGGGTCGACCAGGACGCAGTCGCGTTCGTCCGCGACTTCGTCGACAGCGGCAGCCCGGTGGCGGCGATCTGCCACGGTCCCTGGACGTTGATCGAGGTCGGCGTGGTCGCCGGACGCGCCCTGACGTCCTTCCCGAGCATCCGCACCAACCTGCGCAACGCTGGCGCAGAGGTCCTCGACCAGGAGCTGGTGGTCGAGGGCAACCTGACCACCAGCCGCTCACCCGATGACCTGCCCGCGTTCTGCGATACCATCGTGTACGAGTTCGCGTACAGCACGACCGAAGAAAGGTGACATCATGACCGTGACCAAGGGCTTATTGGTCCGCTTCGACGCCCTCCCCGGCAAGGAGGACGAGGTGAAGGAGTTCCTCGACGCAGGCCTCACGCTGGTGAACCAGGAGCCGGCAACCATCGCGTGGTTCGGGATCCGGCTCGGGCCTTCCTCGTTCGGGATCTTCGACGTGTTTCCCGACGAGGCCGGCCGCGAGACGCACTTGTCGGGTCCGGTCGCGGCGGCCCTCGGCGAGCAGACCGGCACGTTGTTCTCCGAACCCACGATCGACAAGCTCGACGTACAGGCCTCCAAGCTCCCCACCTGAATCACGACACCCGGTTGCGGGGCCTAGGAGCAGAAGGGCCGCTGCACGAATGCGCCGACGTCCGGCTCACGCAGCCCGAGCGGCGACGCCGCAGCGGCCCTTCACTACACCAGTTGCAGATGCTTGTATTGGAGGAACTGACATCACCAACGAAAATTTGGTGGACGGCCGCGAGCAACGGGTCGGTCACTCCCTCATCGGGGACGCCATCGAGGGTGCCGAGGGCATGTACGACTACGACGACTGGGACCTGACCTGTCACAACAGAGACAACGAGAACGTCCACCGCAAGGCCACCGTACTCAGACCAGCTGCTCGCGTGGCACCCGGTGATGGGCCGAGCCGGATGCCGCACGCGATGGAGGCCAGGGTCCTCCTTACCAGCCGAGACCCGGTGTCTAGGATCCCCACGCGCAATCACGACTCACACCCGAAAGCAATCGACGCTACGCCGCAGCTTTGACCGAGTCGAGAAGGGTCTGTGGGCAAGACTTCCATGGGTCACTGGCCGAGATGCGCTGACGCCCTGTCCGCGCGCCTTGCGATTGGAGGATCGGCTGCCGGAACTGCGCAGTGTTCAGGACGATTCCAAGGCGCTGCCGAGTCAGAGAGATCTGATGCTTCCATGTTTTGGTGTTATGGGCGTACTTGACCGAGGGTGTTTCGCGGGTGCTTAGCTGAGTCTTGTCGCCCCCCCTGTCGCCCCGTTGCTAAGAGTGCTTAGATGTAGGTGCTTGGCATCTCTGGTTGTACGGATGCGAAGGCAGCCCGCGGGACAGCGTGACCCGACGGTTGGCGCACGAGCTGTTGGGCTGGCGCCCCACGACGCTATTGATCACGATCCGCCGCTACAGGTGCACCGGCTGCGGCCACGTCTGGCGCCAAGACACCAGCCGCGCCGCCGAACCGCGCACCAAGCTGTCCCGGACCGCGCTGCGCTGGGCCCTGGTTGGGCTGGTCTGCCAGCACCTCACCGTCGCCCGCCTCGCCGAGGCACTTGCAGTGTCCTGGGACACCGCCAACGACGCCGTCCTCGCCGAAGGCCAGCGGGTCCTCATCGACATACCCGACCGCTTTGACGGCGTCGCTGTCATTGGCGTCGATGAGCACGTCTGGCGACATACCCGCCGCGGCGACAAGTTCGTGACCGTCGTCATCGACCTCACGCCCGTGCGCGACAGGACGGGCCCGTCGCGGCTGCTGGCCATGGTCGAGGGCCGCTCCAAGCAGGCGTTCAAGACCTGGCTCGCCGAGCGTCCGAAGGCCTGGCACGACGGCCTGGAGGTAGTCGCCATGGACGGGTTCACCGGCTTCAAGACAGCCACCACCGAAGAGCTGCCCGAGGCCGTGGCGGTGATGGATCCGTTCCACGTGGTCCGTCTCGCGGGCGACGCGCTGGACCGTTGCCGGCGTCGGGTCCAGCAGGACCTGCATGGTCACCGCGGCCGCAAGGACGACCCGCTCTACCGGGCCCGCCGGACCCTGCACACCGGCCACGACCTGCTCACCGACCGGCAGCGCCAGCGGCTCACGGCGCTGTTCGGAGTCGAGGACCACGTCCAGGTCGAGGCCACCTGGGGCATCTACCAGCGCATGATCGGCGCCTACCGAGAGCCGACCGCAGCCGCGGCAAGCAGCTCATGACCAAGCTGATCGAGTCCGTCACCGCCGGCGTCCCGACCCCTCTCATCGAGCTCCGCACGCTCGGGCGAACGTTGACGAAGCGGGCCGAGGACGTGCTGGCCTACTTCGACCGCCCCGGCACCAGCAACGGCCCGACCGAGGCCATGAACGGACGCCTCGAGCATCTCCGCGGCTCGGCTCTGGGCTTCCGCAACCTGACCAACTACATCGCCAGGAGCCTGCTCGAGACCGGCGGGTTCAGACCCCGACTACACCCTGGATTGGGATGAGCCCATATAGGGAAACCTATGGCGCCGCTTAACATATTCAGGGGGGAACTATAGCCCCGGACCATATAGCCAGGCTCTGATAATTGCGGAATCATTGCTGAAAGGCGCGGCGCAGTAGGGCACCGTACGACAAGCAAAGGTGGTTGTCATGACCGATGAAATGCGGGTTCATGTACTCCAGACGGGAGTCATGGAGACGGACCTTACGTGGCTTCTCCTCAAAGGGGGCCACACCATTCGGGACCGTCATCACAAGGACGATCCTGTCGTCTGGGGAGACTGTCCCACTCACGCAGTACTGATCGAACATCCCGAAGGTCGTATCCTCTGGGACACGGGAGTCCCCCGTGACTGGGAGGAGCGCTGGGTACCCACTGGTTTCCAGGACTTCTTCCCCGTTCGCGAGCCCGTGGATGGGCCCGGTTACTTGGACAGCTCCCTCGCAGCGCTTGAACTGACACCGGATGACATCGATATTTTGGTGCTCTCCCACCTGCATTTCGACCACGCGGCCAATGCCCAAATGTTCAACAACGGCAAGACACGCATCATCGCGAACAGTAATGAGATCGAGGGCGTCCGTGCCATCGGCGGCCCTTCCAAGGGTGCCCACCTGGTGAGCGACTTTCAAGGGCTGAATCTTGAACCGATAAGCGGTGACGCCGAAATCGTGCCAGGTGTCAGCGTGATTGAAACACCCGGCCACACCTGGGGGACCATGTCGCTGCAGCTCGACCTGCCAAAGGAGGGCACGAAGATTTTCACCTCCGATGCCGTGTACCTCGGAGAGAGCTGGGGTCCACCCGCAGTGGGCGCGGCCATTGTGTGGGACAACCTGAAGTGGCTCGAATCCGTGGAAAAACTGCGCAGAATCGCGGACCGGACAGGAGCCGAGGTCATCTTCGGCCACGACGCCGGCCAAGCTAAAGAGCTGCGGTACGCACCGGATGGTTACTACAGCTGAGCCCGACGGTCCCCATCAGTTTCCGTTACGAAAGGAAGCCATGATCCTGTATGACTTCAGCTGCACGGAGGGACACCGGTTCGAGGCCGGCGTGCAATCCATGCTCTCCGAGAACCCCGAGTGCCCCATCTGCACGGCTCCCACCCAACGCCGACCCAGTACCGTGAAGATCGGCGGCCGGGCTGACGCCGGGCCCTCACGGGACCAGATGCCCCGCAGCTGGCAAGGCGTGCGGAACGGAGACCACGAGACCGTAGCTCACTGGCGCGAACTCGCCATGAAACGCGAAAAGCTGGAAGAAAAGTACCCCGAATTGGCTGGAGACCGGCGCCCGGTCCTGGCTCACGAGGGAATTTTCAGCGCCAAACCCCTACGCGCTGGGGACGACATCCCCAAAGCAGTGACAGAAGCCAAAGCCTCAGGCGCCCTCCCCCATGCCC
Organism: Arthrobacter sp. BC5; assembly: GCF_056680255.1. Lineage (NCBI taxonomy): Bacteria > Bacillati > Actinomycetota > Actinomycetes > Micrococcales > Micrococcaceae > Arthrobacter > Arthrobacter sp. BC5. The sequence continues at coordinate 2,922,391 of NZ_CM155273.1, read as the reverse complement.
ACGGGGCGACGCCGCTGCAAGGGCACACACCCCATCCGAAGAAATACGCGACTAACAAAGGGACAACGACCTCATGAAAATCAAGGGGGCAGTACTCGAGGAGATCGGCCGGAACCGCCCATACGCCGATTCAAAACCCATCAGCATCTCCGATTTGGAACTCGATCCACCAGGACCGGGCGAAATCCTGGTGCGCATTGAGGCGGCTGGAGTGTGCCACTCGGACTTATCCGTGGTGGATGGCAACCGCGTCCGGCCGGTCCCTATGCTCCTCGGCCACGAGGCGGCCGGCAAAGTGGAGGAGCTCGGCGAAGGCGTCACCGACCTTTCCGTCGACGACCGCGTGGTCATGGCCTTTTTGCCGCGCTGCGGCCAGTGCAAGAACTGCCAGACCGACGGTCGGCTCCCCTGCACTGTCGGTTCTGCCGCCAATAACGCAGGCACCCTACTCAATGACGGCCAGCGACTACACCGCGACGGCGAGGACATCAAACACCACCTTGGGGTCTCCGGCTTCGCCACCCACGCCGTGGTCAACCGCAAGTCGGTTGTGGCGGTAGGCGACGACGTTCCACCCGAAATCGCGGCCGTCCTCGGATGCGCTGTACTCACCGGTGGCGGCGCCGTCATCAATACCGGAGACCCGCAGGACGGCGACGCCGTCATCATCGTCGGCTTGGGCGGGGTCGGCATGGCGGCGCTGATCACCGCGATCTCGCTCGGCAAAGGTGATGTGATCGGTGTCGACAGCGTTCCGGAGAAGCTGGAGTCAGCCAAAAAACTGGGTGCCACCTCCGCCTACACGCCGCAGGAAGCGATTGAAAAAGGACTGAAGGCGCCGGTGGTCATTGAAGCCGCAGGCAACGCCCGCGCATTTGAGACTGCGGTGAACCTCACCGACGTCGGCGGCAAGACCGTGACTGTCGGCCTGCCGGCACCGGATGCACGTGCATCCCTTGCCCCGCTGGGCATTACCGCCGAGGCACGTACCATCGTGGGCAGCTACCTCGGCTCCGCCGTACCGGAGCGTGACATTCCCACCTACGCCCAACTCTGGCGGGAGGGAAAGCTTCCCGTGGAAGCGCTGATCTCCTCCCACATCACTCTCGACGGAATCAATGAAGCGATGGATCAACTGGCGGACGGACACGCCATCCGGCAGGTCATCACCTTCGATAACAAGGAACAAACACCATGAGCACTAGCGACAAGGAACAAAAACTACTCGATTCGCTTCCCACCGGCCTCTTCATCAGCGGGAAGTGGCGTGAGGCCAGCGGACAGGGCACCTTCGACGTCCAAGACCCGGCGACAGGAAAAACCCTCCTGTCCATCGCCGATGCCACTCCGCAGGACGGCATGGACGCGCTTGCCGCCGCCGACGAGGCCCAGGAATCCTGGGGCTCCACCGCACCACGTGAACGCGGTGAAATTCTCCGCCGAGCCTTCGAGGCCGTCCACGCACGCACGGAAGATTTCGCGCTGCTGATGACCTTGGAAATGGGCAAAACACTAGCGGAAGCTCGCGGGGAAGTCACCTACGGGGCCGAGTTCCTTCGCTGGTTTTCCGGGGAAGCGCCCCGCATTGCCGGCCGCTACTCCACAGCTCCGGACGGAAAAGCCCGGCTCATGGTCCTGAAAAGACCAGTGGGACCATCCCTGTTCATCACGCCCTGGAACTTCCCATTGGCCATGGCAACCCGGAAGATCGCACCAGCTATCGCCGCAGGATGCACCATGGTGATCAAGCCCGCGACCCTCACCCCGCTGACCACCCTGCTCTTCGCGAAAATCCTGGAGGAGGTAGGGCTTCCACCAGGCGTGCTGAACGTCATCCAGACCAGCAAGGCATCCCCCGTTACCGGGCCGCTCATCAAGGATTCCCGCTTGCGGAAGCTGTCCTTCACCGGGTCCACTGAAGTGGGTAAGCGACTCATCGCGGACTCCGCAGACCAAGTACTACGCACCTCCATGGAACTCGGCGGCAACGCCCCGTTCCTAGTGTTCGCCGACGCCGATCTTGACGCCGCCGTAAACGGGGCCATGCTGGCCAAGCTGCGCAACATCGGAGAAGCCTGCACCGCGGCTAACCGCTTCTACGTCGAGGAAAGCGTAGTTAAGGAGTTCTCCGAAAAACTCGCTGAACGCATGAAGGCCCTGCAGTTAGGCCGCGGCACCGAAGACTCCTCCGATCTCGGACCCCTCATCGACCAGCCCAGCCGCGAAAAGGTGCAGGAACTGGTGGACGACACCGTCTCCCGCGGAGCCCGAGTGCTCACCGGCGGCAAGCCCGTCGAAGGCCCAGGCTACTTCTACGAACCCACCGTCCTGGCCGACGTCCCGTTGGACTCACGGGTACTGAAGGAAGAGATCTTTGGGCCGGTGGCACCGATCGTCTCCTTCACCACCGAAGACGACGCCATCCGCATGGCCAACGACACCGAGTTCGGACTCATCGGTTATGTCTTCACCACCGACCTGAACCGCACACTCCGCCTCGCCGAAAAGCTCCAGACCGGAATGCTCGGCATGAACTCCGGAGTGGTCTCCAACCCCGCTGCACCCTTCGGCGGAATCAAACAATCCGGGACCGGACGCGAAGGCGGGATCGAGGGAATCGAAGAATACCTCGAAACCAGATATATAGGCCTGGCAGACCCCTTTGCCTAAAAACCCGACCACGCCACGCACATCCGCGCACACGATGCGTCTCTAGCAGGCTCTTGGGCGCGTCACTGTGTCTCACATCAGTAGTACGCCTCATGGTGACTCCTATCCGGACCGGTGTCGGCCCAAGCGGCCGGACCGTTAGCCCTGGAAGAGAAAGGGCCGCACCGCCGTAGCCATCGTCGCGCATGTTTACCAGTTCGTCATCAGCTTGGACATCCATGCTCGCACGGGCTAACAGTCACAGGTGTCAGGGTTGCGATCTCGAGGGCGCCAGCGCTGATCTGACTGGTTGAGGTTACGAATCAGCCTCTGGTGATTGAACGCTAGTAGGCCGGCATAGGAGACCTTTGTCGCAATCACCGCTGGGCCAGCGCTGAACTTTCGTGTCTTGGCGGGGGTGACGAGGCTGATTGAGGTGATGTTTTCCTGCATGGTGCCATTGCCCGAAATGTCCCGCCCCTAGCATCGATGAACACCGAGTCCCCCAACGAAGGGAAGAGTAATGGGCGATCCCGTACGAGAGTCTGCGGCCGACACCACCACCACTGATCCTGGCGGCAGCGCGAGGGCGGATGCTTCCGGTCCCGCGCCGACGACGCATGCAGGTCTGCTGGCCTGGGTGCAGGAGGTGCAGGAACTGGTCCAGCCCGCCGACGTCGTGTGGGTGGACGGTTCCGAGGCCGAGAACCGGCGCCTCGCGGACGGCCTGGTCGAGTCAGGGACCTTCGTGCGGCTGAACCCCGAGATCTTCCCCAACTCGTTCGCGGCGTTCTCGGATCCCAAGGATGTGGCCCGGGTGGAGGAGCAGACCTTCATCTGCTCCGCCGACGAGCGTGAGGCGGGCTTCACGAACAACTGGATGGATCCGGCGGTGATGAAGGTGAAGCTCACCGGGCTGTTCACCGGCGCCATGCGCGGCCGCACCATGTACGTCATCCCGTTCGTCATGGGCCACCTCGACGCCGAGGACCCCAAGTTCGGCGTCGAGATCACCGACAGCGCCTACGTGGTCACGTCCATGCGCATCATGGCGACGATCGGCACCGCCGTCCTGGACCGCATGACCGAACTCGACGCCGCGTTCGTCCCCGCGCTCCACTCGCTCGGCGCACCCCTCGCCGCCGGGGAGGCCGACGTCCCCTGGCCCTGCAACGAGGAGAAGTGGATCGTCCACTTCCCGGAGGAGCGCTCCATCTGGTCCTACGGCTCGGGCTACGGCGGCAACGCCCTGCTCGGCAAGAAGTGCTATGCGCTGCGGATCGCCTCCGTCATGGCCCGCGACGAGGGCTGGCTGGCCGAGCACATGCTGATCCTCAAGCTCACCTCGCCCCAGGACAAGACCTACTACCTCTCCGCGGCGTTCCCCTCGGCGTGCGGCAAGACGAACCTCGCCCTGCTCGATCCCACGATCGACGGCTGGAAGGTCGAGACCCTCGGCGACGACATCACCTGGATGCGCTTCGGCAAGGAGGGCGAACTGCGGGCCGTCAACCCCGAGGCGGGCCTCTTCGGCGTCGCGCCCGGCACCGGCTGGCACACCAACCCCAATGCGATGCGGGCCATCGCCAAGGGCAACTCGGTCTTCACGAACGTGGCCCTCACCGACGACGGCGGCGTCTGGTGGGAGGGCATGACCGAGGAGGTGCCGGCCCACCTCATGGACTGGCAGGGCCGCGACTGGACGCCGGATATCGGTAGGGACATGGACCGCCCTGCCGCACACCCGAACGCCCGGTTCTGCACGCCCATCGACCAGATCGACATGTTGGCCGAGGAGTTCAACCGGCCCGACGGCGTCGAGCTCTCCGCGATCCTCTTCGGTGGCCGGCGGAAGACGACCGTCCCGCTGGTGACGCAGTCCCGGAACTGGGCCAACGGCATCTTCATGGGCTCCACCCTGTCCTCGGAGACCACGGCCGCCGCAGCGGGTGAGGTGGGCCGGGTGCGCCGGGATCCGATGGCGATGCTGCCGTTCATCGGCTACGACGCCGGTGACTACCTGCGCCACTGGCTGACCCTCAGCGCCGCAGCGGACCAGTCCCGGCTGCCGAAGATCTTCCTCGTGAACTGGTTCCGCCGGACGGCGTCCGGCGGGTTCGCCTGGCCCGGGTTCGGCGACAACTCCCGGGTCCTCAAATGGGTCATCGAGCGGCTCGAGGGCACGGCCGACGCCGTCGAGACGCCCATCGGATTCGTCCCGACCGGGGACGCCCTGGACCTGACCGGACTCGACATGACCCCCGCCGACGTCGAGGCCGCCGTGCACGTCGACGCCGTCGAATGGGCCGAGGAACTCGCAGGCATCGAGCAGTGGTACGCCCGCTTCGGCGAAACCCTCCCCGACGAACTCAAAGGACAACTCGACGAACTGAAGGAACGCTTCAGCACCACCTGAAGCTTTGGTTAGCTCCTCAACCGCCTGCAGACGAGTTGCTTTGTAGCCGGCACGCGAAGTTCATGGGCGGGAAACTGCCGACGAACAATGAAATTTCAGTAGCGGCACGCGTAATTGTTTGACGATTTTCAAGGATCAGCCGACAGCACTGGCACCTTTACTGTCAGTACCGGGCTGAATGACGGCTCATCGTAATTGAGGGTGTAGGTAGGGTTTGAAGCCGCCTGATTCCAGGAGTGATCTCGCGATGTAGTGGGTGAGATTTCGGAAGCCTAGAGCTGAACCACGCAGGTGCTCCAGGCGCCCGTTGATCGCTTCCGTGGGCCCGTTGCTGGTGCCAGGCCGGTCGAAGAACGCGAGGACGTCACCGGCTCGCTGCTTCAAGGTCTGACCAAGACGCCGAATCTCCACGAGTGCGGCGGGGACGCCGGTGGTGACCGAGTCGATGAGAGCCTGCATCATCTGCTTGCCCTTGTTCTTGTCGGGTTCCCGGTAGGCGGCGACGACCCGCTGATAGATCCCCCACGTCGCTTGGACCTCGATGTGCTCTTCGGTCGCGAAGACGGTGTGCAGCCGGTTCTGTTGCTTCTCGGTGAGCAGATCCGCGCCGGTATGCAGGGTCAGCCGGGCCCGGTAGAGCGGGTCCCCGGCACGGCCCCCGGTGCCCTGTGGTGGTCTGCTGGATGCGTTGCCGGCACCGGTCCAACCCGTCCCCGGCGAGGCGGACGACATGGAATGGATCCATCAGCGGAACCGCCTCGGGGAGCTCCTCCGTGGTCGCGGTCTTGAACCCGGTGAAGCCATCCATGGCGACAACCTCCACCCCGTCCCGCCACGCCTGCGGCCGGTTCGCGAGCCAGTCCTTGAACACGGCCTTGGAGCGGCCCTCGACCATGTCCAACAACCGTGCCGGGCCCGTCCTCTCGCGGATCGGCGTCAGATCGATGACCACTGTCACGAATCTGTCGCCGCGTCGGGTATGCCGCCACACGTGCTCATCGACCCCGATAGCGGTGACGCCCTCGAACCGGTGGGGGTCATCAATCAGCCGCCGTTTTCCCTCGGCCAGGACAGCGGTGTTCGCCGTATGCCAGGACACCCCGAGCCCGGCCGCGACCCGGGACACGGTGAGGTGATCAATGACGACGGCCTCCAGTGCCCACCGGAGACCACGGCGGGAAATCTTCGCCCTACGCTCGGCCGCGAGGTGCGTGTCTTGTCGCCAGGTGCGCCCGCACTCGTGGCACCGGTAGCGGCGTACCCGGACCAGCAGCGTGGTGGGTCGGTGCCCGAACGGCTCGTGCGCCAGCTGCCGGGTGATCGTGTCTCGCGGCACGCCCTGGGCAGCGCAGGTCCGGCACCACGGATCAGCTTGGAGGACGCGGCACTCGAGTACCGCCCGATCAGGCCGGAGGTGTTGGCCGACGGCTTCGAGACCGAGCTCGTCGAGCCGGCAGAACGTGGTGAGGTCAGGGCGGACGAAGGTAGCGTGGGGCATCGTCGAGGTCTTTCGGATGGCGAGCGTGAGAACTTCCATCATCGGAAGGCCTCGACCTCTATCCCGCCTTCGACGCGCCCGGCCCGCTCATCGCCACTACACCCTCAATTACGAAGAGCCGTTAAAGTTCAGCACATGACCATCAATGTGGAAGACATCGAGAACCAGGCACGTCAGCTCCTCAATTCTCGCGTTGCTTCTGTGCGTGAACTCGTGAAAGCACGGCAGCGTGTGACCGAGTTGCAAACCCAGCTCGCAGAAGCCGAACGTGAGGACAAGAAGGCGTACGTGCGTGCGACCAAAGACGGATGGAGCGAGGACGAACTGAAGAAGCTCGGCCTCGACAACGGTGCAGCCGCCAAGCGGCGAGCACGGCGGGCTACTACACCCGAACCAGCAGGCAGCTCCCCAGAACCGGCAGACTCCTCAGCAACTAGAACACCCTGTCGTTAACGGACAAAGGGGGTGGCTCACCGCACCGGCGAGCCACCCCTTTCATTCTTTGTGGAGAATCGATGTGGAAGGTCAGTTACCGATACCGTTCTTCCGATCCTTCTCAACGCCTGGGCGGTGATTAGATGGTGATGCTTTCGCCGCTCCGCCAGCAGTTCCGCCGGGCGTCGGCGGAGTCGGGAAGCTCGAACGTGTAGCTCGTTTCAAGGCTTCCAAGTCAGGGGCCAACGTCGTCTGTGCCGGATCTTCTCCACGCATCTCCCGGCCGATTCTCTCAACGTCCCACTTGGCTGCTTCCAGCGCCTTACCGTGTTTGAACGGTTCCCGCAGCGCAGTGGCAGCATCACGGTACTCCTGGCGCGCTTCCTCGATCCTGTTCTGCAGAGCCGTTACCTCCTCGGGCAGTCTGCGCACCTGGTTCTCCAAGCGCTGGATCACTCCCACGGTAGGGAACAAAGCATCGGTGCGTTTGAGCTCCACTGCCACGCCGGGCGCGCCCTCGACCTGCAGCTCCACCTTGGACGTACCGATGTCAAGCATGTTCGCCTGCTTCTGCACATACCGGATGTCATGGCCGGCGATGTTCGCGATGATGCCAAGGTCTCTGGAACCTTGGATCGGAGGCCGCCCTGCGGCGTTGGCGCTTGTCCATTGCCGCAACGCCTCCACGGCGTCCGGGCGTTTGTCCACGGTCTTCCCGTTGATGGTCATACGGAACGCATCCCCTGTCGTGTCCAGAGTTGTACGATCAGCGGCCGCGCGCAGTGCCGGGAGCATCGCAACCATCGCCTCCCCCCTCGTTTGGGCGCTGCTCTTACGGTGCGTGAGTGCTGCCCGGTTACGGTTCCATCCTGTTTCGAGACGGCTCAGCCGTGACAGTTCCTGATCCGCTTTGGACTTCTCCAGGATCAGCGGATTGCCGCTGGAAATGGCTTTGACCTCCGCGAAGGACAGGGTGTTGTCACCGACGTCCTCAATCTCGCGGACGTCGAGTTTCCCGCGCATGATCTGGTCGATGAACTTGCTCTTGCGCTCCAGCGTCTGCCACATGAAAGTGTCGAATGACCCCTTGGTCACCACCTGCGAGATGGCAACCTCGGAGTTCTGATTCCCCCGGCGAACGATACGACCGTGACGTTGAGACACGTCAGCCGGCCGCCAGGGCGCGTCGAGGTCCACCAGGTGCACAGTCCGGTCTTGGATGTTCGTACCCACACCCATCTTCTGTGTTGAGCCGACCAGCACCGCGACGTCCCCGGAACGGCATGCCGCAAACAGCCGGCCCTTCTCGGCGTCGTTCTTGGCTTCGTGCATGAACCGGATTTTCTCGGCCGGCATGCCGCGCATCACCAGGTCCTCGCGCAGCTGCCCGTACACGTTCCACTTATCCGAAGGTGTGCCAAGATCGCAGAACACGATCTGCAGTGCGCCGGGTGTCGGGTGGGGCTCCCCTGTCGCGGGATCGTTGTAGATGCGTTCCTTGGTTTCCTCGTACACCTTTGCCAGCAGGTCCGCGGTCGCGCTGATCTTCGTCTCCCCGACCAGGGCGTCCATCTCCGGGTCGACCAGGCGCATATCCAGGGCGGCCTTCCTGCCGTCGGTGGAGACCTTGAGCATGTTGTCCTCGGTCGCGTCGACCAAGCGGTTTCGGATTTGCTCGGCACGATCACCGATGTCCGCAATGTACGCCTCGAGCTCAGGTGACGGCTCGACCGCGATCATGCGGGGCAGGCGTTTGCCGTCTTCTCTTTCCTCGATCAGTGGCACCGGCAGCTGCAGGTCTTCTGCGGTCTTCACATCCGCGAAGGTATGGAACATTTTCAGCAGCTCGGGCACGTTCTGGAACTTCGAGAAACGGGTCTGCATCTTGAAGTCGTTCCCGCCGACGACGGTCATCTCCATCTCGGTCACGACCTGGCCGAAGGTCGCCGCCCACGTGTCGAAGTCATGGATACCGGCCTGCTCCAACAGGTCCGGGCGCAGGTAGCGCTGCATCACATACATCTCGGTCACACTGTTGGCGATCGGCGTCGCCGTAGCACCGGTGATTACCCGGTCCCCGTGGGTGTCCCTTAGGTACTCGACCTTCGCGTGCAGGTCCGAGGCACGCTTGGAGCCAGTGATGGCCGCGCCCTTGATATTCGTGGCGGTAGCAAGATTCTTGAAGTCGTGGAGCTCGTCTACGAGAAGGTAATCAATGCCGGTCTGCTCGAAGGTGAGACCAGGGTCCACTGGACGCTCCAGGAGCCGCTTGGTGCGCTCCTCATGGGCTTGGAGACCGCTTTCGAGTCTCTTGATGCTCATCGGGCGTTCTCCGCGTTGCTCTGCACGTTCTTTGGCCGCGAACAGGTCTTGGCGCATACGCTCGACCTCCCGCGTCTCGTAGGCAGCTTGGGACTCGACAGACAAGGGGATGCGTTCGAACGCGGTACGGGTCATGATGATCGTGTCCCAGTCATTCGCGGCCGCCCGGGCGATGAAGTCCCGGCGCTTATCCCCGGTCAGGTCAGTGGCGGACGCAGCGAGGATCTGCGCCTGCGGATAGATCTGCAGCCACTCCCTGGCAAACTGATCCAACATATGGTTTGGCACCACCACGGCCGGCTTGCGTGCCATGCCGAGGCGGCGCAGCTCCATGGAGCCCATCACCATCTCGAAGGTCTTACCGGCGCCGACCTCGTGGAACAGGCCCACGGACGGCTCGGAAATCATGCGGGCCACCGCGGCCCGCTGGTGCGGCAGCGGCGTGAAATTTTTCACCAGACCAGGCAGGGTCATCCGTTCGCCCTCGACGGTGTAATCGCGCAGCACAAGCGAGTTGAAGCGTCGGTTGTATTCATCGGTCAGGGCCACAGTGCGCGCAGGGTCCTCCCACACCCATTCCCCGAACCGGTCCTGCATCAGCTGGGCCTTCTCCTGCGCGGCCGTCGTCTCGACCGGGTTGACGATCCGACGCTCGCTGTTGGGATCCGGGTCCGGATCGGTGACCTGAACAAGTTTCTGCTCCAACATGTCCTTGAAGATTTCACCGGCCGACATGCGGGCAGTACCCCAGTCGTTGCGGGCCCGGAAGTTCTGCCGGTTCGCCTGCACATCCCAGTTCGCGCCGCTGATGCGGTCCACACGGGCCTGCGGGTCACACAGAATGTCCTGCAGAAATTGCTCGTGGATCTCCGGAGCAATCCACACCGACCCCACCCTCGCCTCAATCTCATGCGCACCCAGCGGCAGGGGCAGAACCGACTGCAGGTCAGCGACGTTCCGCTCGAACCCCGGGTCCTCCGCAGCGGCTTCCCGTGCTGCATCGAGTTTTTCCCGGATGTTTCCGCTCAAATATTCGGCCCGGGTCTCCAGCACACCGGACTCCCCCGGCACGTCATACACCAGGTCACCAAGGGCCTCCCGTGCAGCATCCTGATCGACCCCCAGCAAGGACGCGACCTGGGACAGGTCTACCTCCCCCACCGTGTCGAGGGTGACCGCGAGGGCCTCCGCGGGGGTGTCCACGCCGCGGATCGGCTGGCGTGGTTGGACCTGACGCTCCCGCTGCAACGCGGCAGGGGTAGCCGTCTGAGTGGATTCATCAAAGTTCTCCAAAGCCTTCACGAGAGGCCCGAAGGGGTCCCCTCGAAGCAGGGCAACGGCCTTGGGCGTGATCCGGGCCATGATGTCTTCGCCGGCCTCATCTGTTTTGCCGGTCCTGCGCTCGTTGAAGCGGTTGATCGGGCCGTAGGTATCCACATAGGCCCGGTAGGTATCGCGCAACCGCTGCCGCTCCGCCATCAGCTCAGGGGTGTCCTCGACATTTCCCGCCTCGAGTGTGAGCACCGAACGTCCCGCATCGCGCAGGCTCAGCAGAGAACGCAGCTCGCCCGCCTGGGTTGCTGGAACACTCAACGGCGCAACCAGACCATCCAAGCCCACCTGGGTGAAGGTGCCATCGACCTCTGCGGTGATGTGCCCGACCTGAAGGTCACTGCCCGCCGGGACAATCGCGGCCACCTCGATGACCTGACCTTCCTGACGTTCGGCCGCTCCCCTGCCGACCTCGACGGCGGCGTGGGCGATGTCCTGCAGCTGGTCGTGCAGCTGCTCCGGCACCGAACGCAGGTCCTCGTTCCGGACAGTCAGGGTGGCCGAACCGTACATACCGTTACCGACCACCGGCTCCCCGAGGACCCGCTGCGGATTCTCGATGAAGTAGGCGTTCATCCGGGCCGGATCCTGCTCAGGGTCATCCCCTGCGGCAAGGGCCCGCGATTCCAGCCACCGGTCATCCAGTGATTCCTCGCCCGGAAGCCGCTTGCGGAAGATCAGGACGTCGGTGAGGGCATCGGTACCGGCGGCGCGACGGTGCGCCCCGGTGGGCAGGCGGACAGCACCCAGCAGGTCAGCTGTCTCGAAGATTTCCCGGCGTGCGGCCGGGTTCTGGGCATCAAGTGTGAACGCTGAGGAGATGACACCGACCACGCCTCCAGGCCGGGTCAGGGCCAGGGACTTGATGATGAAGTGGTTGTGCATCGAGTGGTTGCCCGCGTTATGGCGCGGATCGTGCAGCCTGGTCTTGGCGAACGGGACGTTGCCCACCGCGGCGTCGAAGTAGCCGGACGGAAAGCGGGTGTCAGCGAAGGACTCGGCGCGGATAACGGCATCCGGGTACAACGCCTGCGAGATGCCGGCGGTGATGGGGTCCAGCTCAACACCGGTCACAGTCGCAGTCTCCGGTGCGAGGCCGATGAAGGTGCCGGCACCGGAGCCCGGCTCCAGAACGCGGCCGCCGGCGAATCCGAGCGTGTTCAGGGTCTGCCAGATTTCCGTGGCCAGGGCCGGATCGGTGTAGTGGGCGTTGATGACCGTGCGGTTCGCGGCCCGGTACTCACTTTCGCTCAAAAGCTCGCGCAACTCAGCCCGGTCAGCCTCAAACTCGGGGCGAGTCTCATCGAAGACTTCCGCCACGCCCGTGGCACCCCAGCTCCCCCACCGTGCCAGCACGCCGCGCTCATCGGCGGTAGCTGCCCGGTCCTGCGCTTGGAGCTTGCGCAACACACGCAGGGCGGCGACGTTCGCCTGGAAACGCGCTCGAGCACCCGAAGGGGCTAGATCATCCTGCCGGACAGGGATGAAGCGGGCGCCTGTTTCACCTGACGGAGTTAGGAGGTCTGGTTGTAATGATCCCTCTCCGCGTCCCGGTAGGCGTCCAGCAGTTCCCTCTGCAGGCGAAGGGTCTCCTGGTTCGCCTCCCAGAGTTCCCTGCTCCGGCGGTCCACTTCGTCCTCCTCCGCGTCGTCGCCCTCGGTCTCCATCTCGTCCGGCGTCAGCATCTCGGCCCGGACTATCTCCTCGGCCTGATTCTGTGAGGCTGTCAGTCGTCCATACTTCTGCAGGAACGAGTCGGTCATCGAGTCCGGGCCCGCTATCTCCCGGGTCAGTTCCTCGACCCTCTGCGCTGCTTCCTCGCCCAGCCTCCGGAACCACTCGTCCGGGTCCGGGATCAGGGCGTACTGGGTCGGGGCCGTCATTTTCCACGTATCCTGCGCGAACTTGCCGTACTTGTTCATCACGAACCTCCTCTGGTTGTGGGAAAAGAAATGCGTCGAGACTTGCCTGACCGTCAATCTGGTTGCGCTTGCGCGATCGCGCCATCGGATGTCCCCCTGGAACCGGTAGAAATACTCCTTCCACCGTACCCAGCACCCGCGAGACCATCAGTGCGCAAAGCCCGAATTACCGTCGACCTGCTCACCTTGAACTTCTTCGCGATGGCATCCACGGTCAGCTCCTCCTTCTCCCGGAGCCGGCGGGCCTCCACGACGTCGTGAGGCTGCAGGCGCGGCGGCCGACCGCCCTTACCCGCCGCGACAGCGAGGCCGGCCTTTGTCCGTTCACGGATCAGTTCACGCTCCATCTCCGCCACGGACGCGATGACGTTGAACATCAGCCGCCCCGATGGGGTGGTCGTGTCGATACCCTCGGTCAGAGACCGGAACTTCACTCCGCGCTCGTGCAGGGAATCCAGTAGCTCCACCAGACCGCGGACCGTGCGGCCCAAGCGGTCCAGCTTCGTCACCACCAGAGTGTTGCCCGGCTGCAGCGCCCTCAAACAGGCTTCCAGCTCGGGGCGGGTCATCGTGGCACCGGACTTACCCTGATCGGCATAGACGTCATAACAACCGGCCTCCACCAGCTGCTGGCGCTGGCCCTCCAGATTCTGGTCCACGGTCGAGACCCGGGCATACCCCAACGACACCCCATCCGGGACCAGCCTCGGCTCCTCCACGCCCTCCAGGCGTTCGGATCGTTCCATCAAGCCCTCCCCCAACTCCAGGGGTGGCAGAAACCGTTCCACCCTCACGACACGACGATACACGTTTCGTACTTGATTTGTGGCACACAGGCCAACATCGTTTTCCTGTGCGTTTCTTCAAAGGTGGCGGGGTTTCTCACGCGTGGTCGGCGGGGTTATGCCGTCCTGGGCAGTGAGGGTGATCGCTTTTGGGACGCTGCGGGGGGCTAGTGCGGTGCGGTGTTGCGTGCCCGTGTGCGGCCAATACCGGGCAGGAAGCGACCGACCTTTGCGGTGTAGCGGGCGTAGGCGCGCTGGTGGGCGCGGTTCAGGTAGGGCTCTTCGACGAGTCTGACCTGAATTTCCACGGCGAGGAACAGGCAGGCCAGAGCAGTTGCGCTGACCAGGGTGGGGACCATGATCGCGATGCCGGTCATGGCTGTGAGCATGGCCGTGAAGATGGGGTTGCGGACCACGGCGAACAGGCCGGTGGTGACGAGGTCGGTGTGTTCGGTGGCGTCGACGCCGATGCGCCAGGAGGCGCCCATCCCGCTTTGGGCGGCCAGTGTACCTAGGAAGCCGATGATCGCGATGCAGGTTCCGGCCCAGGCGAGGCCGGGTAGCCGGGGCGGGACGACGACGCCAGCGAGGGCCAGGGCGGGACCTGTGGCGCCGAGCACCATGGCTGCGATGAATAGGATGCCGCCCCACCACTCGAGGGACCCGGGTTTTCCGCTGATGCCTTGGAAACCGGTGGACCCGGTTCTGCGCCAATGGATCCAGGACCGGATCCCGAATGTAGCGCTAACGCCGATGACGTAAAGGACCAGCGCGAGCAGTGCTACTGCCTGGAGGGACATGGGTGGCCTCAATTCCATTAACTGCACGGGGCTGGGTGGGTTTACGGAGGCGCCGGGGCGGTTAGCAGTGGCCCTAGGTGACACGTGAAGGAAGCGGAAGAACACGGACACGGCGACAGCGATGCATGTCAGGACGATGATCGGTCCGACCCACGCAGCGAGGCCGCGGGTAAGGGCGACGGGGGCTGGAACGATCGCGTGGACCATGTTGCGGACAGTGGTGAGGGTGAAAAGGGGGATCATCGCCGCCCACACGACCATGTAGTAGAGACAGAGGATGTAGGTATCGAACAGGGTCTGACTCCACAACATCGCAGGACTGTTGACCCGTCCGATAAGGAATTGTGGGATGGGGCTCGGAGGGGGAGGGAGTCAGAGTAGGCGTGGTGCGTACGCTTCGGCGAGCCGGTCCATCAGGGCGTCCATGTGGGCGTCCACGGATCGGCGTGCCGGGTCCGAGTCATGCCAGGCAATCATTTCCCGAGCACCCTGACTGAAGGGGATGCTGGCGGTGAACCCGGGGACGAGGGAGCGGATCTTCGTGTTGTCGAAGATCATCGTGTGCGACTTGTCGCCCAAGAGGCCCGCGCCCCACTCACGGTCGGCTTCGGCGATGGAGTCTGAGGCGACATGGACCAGGACAGGGTCCGGGACGCCGGCAGCCGCTGCGACCTGGGTATAGATCTGATTCCACGACGGAGTCTCCTGACCGGTGATGTGCACAGCTTCACCAATCGCGGAGGTATTTCCCAGCAAACCTGTGAACCCTTTTGCGAAATCGCGGCTGTGGGTGATCGTCCACAACGAGGTTCCGTCTCCGGGCACGATGACGGGTCGCCCGGCGCGCATACGTTCGACAACCGTCCATCCTCCGTCGAACGGGATCAGCGTTTCATCGTAGGTGTGAGAGGGACGGACGATCGTGACGGGGAATCCCTCTTCGCGGTAGGCGGCAGTGAGCAGGTCCTCACAGGCAATCTTGTTGCGCGAATACTCCCAGAAGGGATTCCTCAACGGAGTGGATTCCAGTATGGGCAGGTGCGTTGGCGGTGTCTGATAAGCCGATGCCGAGCTGATGAAGACGTACTGTCCGGTGCGTCCGGCGAATATCTCGATGTCCTGCTTCACCTGCTCGGGAGTGAAGTTGACCCAGCTGACCACGCAGTCGAAGTTGTGACCAGTTACAGCATCGAGGACGGCCTGCTTGTCTCGGGAGTCCGCCACTAACGTGGTGACACCCGCGGGTACCTGACGCAGAGTGTTGATTCCACGGTTGAGTAGATAGACATCCATCCCTGCTTCTACTGCCTGTTTCGTACAGTGGGCGCTGATGATTCCGCTGCCGC
Organism: Arthrobacter sp. BC5; assembly: GCF_056680255.1. Taxonomy (NCBI): domain Bacteria; kingdom Bacillati; phylum Actinomycetota; class Actinomycetes; order Micrococcales; family Micrococcaceae; genus Arthrobacter; species Arthrobacter sp. BC5. The sequence continues at coordinate 2,906,886 of NZ_CM155273.1, read as the reverse complement.
CGATGAAGAGTACCTTCAGTCCCTGCACAATTTACTCCTGGTGATTCGGTTGACTCCGCCTGCGATAAGTCCGCTCACGATTCGTCGCGGGCCGAGCCAAGCGAGGATGTGTCGGATTCACCGACGGCTAGTCGATGTAGGGATAACGCTAGGTACTTAGATGCAAAAGCAACAGCCGTGGCCAAGTGCTGGAAGGAATTTTCCCTCCAGCTGCCGCGAGGTGAGGCTGGTTCACTAAGCTCTGCGGGTCCGCCAATCCGGAATGGAGTGATAGGTCGGGGACTTTCTTTCGCGGCGCAGGGGTAGGGGCTCAGTGGAAGGTTGAGTTCCGGTTCGTAGTCGGGGCTGCTGTAGACGATCGAGTCACGATGTTGATAGGGAGCTCGGTCAACGCGGGTAGTGAGCCACTGCTGCCTTCCTGGGCCTCGGCGAGTTCATCGAGGAGAGTCCGTGCCGCTCGTGTCCCTTGGTCCTGGACGAATTGGTCGATGGTTGTCAGTCCGAAGATCATGCCGAGAGGGTGATTGTCGACGCCGATGACGGATAGCTGTTTTGGGACGTGGAGCCCAAGATCACGGGCTGCGAGGATCACACCGATGGCCATCTCATCAAAGGCACAGCAAATTGCGGTCGGCCGGTTGTGCGGGTCGGCCAGCAGTGACTTTGCCACCGTGTACGCGCTGTTCGCGGTGTAATCACTGATGAGTGACCATGCGGGTCGTTGTTCGAGGCCGGCGGCTTCCATCGCCGTACGGTAACCCTCTCGTCGGCCCCGGGAGACATGAAAGTAGAGGTCGGACTCCTGTTCACCGCCGACATGCGCGATCCGGGTATGGCCGAGACTAATCAGATGCTCTGCTGCGAGGCGTCCAATGGCGTGTTCGTCCACGATCAGCGAGGCCATGCCGGGAAGCGGTCCGCCGATACTGACGACCGGAATGCCTAGTGAGAGGAGCCTGGTGACGTCGTCGTGGGCCAGTCGAAGGCCGACCGTGATCACCCCGTCGAGTCGTTTCCTCAAGAGGAAGTCGTTCAGGACGCTTTCGCGGTGTCGATCACCCTGGAAGTCATACAGGGTGAGGTCGTAGCCAGCGTCGATCAGTTGCCGCGTGAGACCCTCGAGAATCGTCGAAAAGTACCAGCGGTTTACGTAGGGAAGAACGACTCCGATGTTGCGGCTCCGGCCTGTCGCGAGACTGGACGCGTGGTAGGAAACCTGGAAACCGAGATCAGCTGCGGCGGCCTGGACGCGGTGGCGGGTTTTTTGGGACACGCTTCCGCGTCCACTTAGTGCGCGGGACGCGGTTGCCTGGGAGACACCGGCGGCAAGTGCCACATCCTTAATGCCGAGCACGGCCACGTTCCCTCCCGGTCGTCACTGCCCGCGACCGCCACGTGGGCTCACCTGTATCGCAGCCAGACGCACTGCTCGGGGACCAGTATATGGCTCGTCCCTGGCGCGCTTTTGGTGACGCCCACACTGTCAAGGATCACATCGAACGGGGGAAGGGCAACTTCCTTGGGTCCGAGGTTCAGAATCACCAGCACGTCACGGTTCACGAACGCGACGACATCATCACCGAAGCCGTCGTACCAGGAGAAGGATCCCGAGCCTAACTTCAGGGCTCGCCTCTTATCCAGCGCGGCACGGTAAAGGGACAGCGTTGAACGAGGATCGCCCTGTTGTGCCGAGCGGGCGTAATTGCTCCAACCTTCCGGGTGGGGAAGCCATGAGGCGCCGGTGTCGTTGAAACCGGCAGTGGGGCCATCCTGTGTCCAGGGGAGGGGGATCCGGCACCCGTCCCGGCCGAGACGTGCGCCGGAGGTGCGACCGAAGGTTGGATCCTGTCGCACGTCATCCGGGAGTTTCGTATGGTCGGGCAGTCCCAGTTCCTCACCCTGGTAGAGGTAGACGCCGCCGGGGAGGGCGAGCATGAGCATCGCTGCAGCGCGAGCAAGGACAAGGCCACGCTGGGCGTCCGGCTGGGTATCGTCCAAGCCGATTCCGTCGCCTGCCCTGGTGTCATCGGGTTGTCCGCCGTTGGGGTAGCCGAACCGCGTGGCGTGACGCACGACATCGTGATTTGAGAGGACCCAGGTGGTGGGCGCATCGACGGCATCGAAACCCCGCAGAGAAGTCTCGATCACCGAACGCAATGGTTCCGGCTCCCAGTCCGCGCCGAGGAAGGCGAAGTTGAACGCCTGCTGCATCTGGTCAGGCCGCACCCATTCCGCAAGCCTCTCTACCGGGGAGATCGACGCTTCGGCGCAGAGCACCCGCTCTCCGTCGTAATCGCGCATGATCGCGTTCCAACGGCGGTAAATATCGTGCAGTTCGGGCTGCCCGAACATAGGCGCTTCATGTCCGGGAAACCCTTTGGTGCTGCCGCCGTCCGCTCGTCCACCCCAGTCCGGCAGTTCCGGATGCTTCACCAGCGAATGCGCCACGTCGACCCGGAATCCAGCGACACCGCGGTCGAGCCAGAAACGGAGCGTCTGTTCGAATTCCTCATGCACGATCGGTGAGTGCCAGTTGAAGTCTGGTTGCGTCGAGTCGAAAAGGTGCAGATACCACTGGCCCGGACTGCCACCGGGCTCGATGACCCGAGTCCAGGCGGAACCGCCGAAGTGGGACTGCCAGTTATTGGGCGGCAGCTCGCCGTTCTTACCCTTGCCGTCCCGGAAGATAAACACGTCCCGTTCGGCGCTTCCCGGTCCGGCGGTGAGTGCGGCTTGAAACAGCGCATGTTCAGAGGAGCAGTGGTTGGGGACCAGATCGACGATGACGCGGAGGCCGAGCTCATCAGCGCGGGCGATCAGCGTGTCGAAATCATCGAGTGTGCCGAACATGGGGTCGACGTCGCGGTAGTCGCTGACGTCGTACCCGCCGTCACGCTGCGGCGAGGGATAGAAGGGCGACAACCAGATAGCATCCACGTCGAGCTCCCGGATACTCGGTAATTCTGCCGTAATCCCTTGGAGGTCACCCTCCCCGTCACCGTTCGCATCCCGGAACGAGCGGGGGTAGATCTGGTAAATCACAGAGGACCGCCACCATTCGTCGCCGCGGTGTGATTCGTCGTCCGACAGGCGGACGACGAGGGGTGTGGTGGTATCTGGCAATGCGGTAGTGGCGTCGATCGACATGATGGCGAGTGTAGCGAATGTGCCGCCTAAGTGGAACCGCTTCCAGACTGGAGTCTGCAGATCGACCAGTTGATTTCGGCTGCTCGCTTGCCAACGGTCATGGAAGACGGCCAAGTGAGCTGGGGCACTTATACCAGACCGCTCCTTTCAGTGATAGCGGACAGATAAACGGAACTTAGGGCTACTGGAGTCCGAACACCTGGAGTTGCTTCGAGCCATCAGGAGCGGGAGTACTGAGCGGAGTTCACCGTAAGATCCTTAGATTTCTCTCTAGGAGAACCGAGACCAACTCGTTAGCAAGGGTTTTTGCGCAAGCGCTTCCATTCTGGTTTCTGGCGCGCTACTGTCGTCCTGTCCGCAGCGCAGCGCTCTCGCCATAATCGGGGCCCGCGCCCACCGATTTACGCTTGAGGAGCACCATGCGCAACAAAACTACGCGCACCACTGTCCGGTCATTCGCCGTCGTAGCCAGCGTTTCATTCCTTCTCACCGGCTGTTCTGGTGGAGGTGGAGAATCAACGCCGACTGAATCGACCGCAGCGACCCCCGCGGCCGGGGAGAGCGCCGCACCTGCTGTTCGCGGCGATGAGGACCTCATCATTTGGGCCGACCCGGTCCGGATTGAATACATCCAGAAGATCGCAGACGCCTACGCGGAGGAAAACGGCATCACTGTCGGCGTCCAGGGGATCGTCAATACCCGTCAGGATTTCATCACGGCGAACTCGGCAGGAAATGGGCCTGACGTAGTCGTCGGTGCTCATGACTGGATCGGGCAGCTCGTGCAGAACGGCGCCGTCGATCCGCTTCAGCTCTCACCGGACGCCCTGGCCGGGTACTCCGAAACGGCGGTCGACGCATCCACGTATGAAAACCAGCTGTACGCGTTGCCGTACGCAGTTGAGGCTGTGGCCCTGTACTGCAATACCGAGTACGCCCCGGACACCTACACCTCGATCGAGGACGTCATCGCGGCCGGCCAGCCAGCCGTGGATGCCGGCACCCTGGACGTTCCGCTCATCCTGCAGCAGGGCGAACCGGGCGACGCGTATCACATGCAGCCACTGTTCACCTCCGCCGGAGGATACGTCTTCGGGCGTGACGCGGAGGGCAACTACGATCCGACCGATCTGGGGTTGAACAAGCCCGAATCGATCGCGGCGGCCGAGAAGATCGCCTCACTGGGCGAAACCGGAGCGGACACCATCCGCCGGTCAATCAGCCCCGATAACTACCTCTCGCTGTTCACCGAGGGCCGGGCGGGTTGCATGGTTTCGGGTCCGTGGGCGCTGCCTGATGTCAAGGAAGCCCTGGGAGACAACTACTCGATTCAGCCCGTTCCGGGCTTCGCGGGCATGCAGCCGACGGAACCGTTCATGGGCAGCCAGGGTTTCATGGTCGCCTCCAACGGCCAGAACAAGGCTTTCGCTCAGGAGTTCGTCGCCAACGGTGTCAACAATGAAGAGGCCATGCGGTCGCTGTTCGAGGCGAGCAACCAGCCGCCAGCCATGGAGTCAGTACGCGAAGGCGTCACCGACGAGGACGTGCTGACGTTCGCCACCGCTGCAGACCAGGGCGCTCCGATGCCAGCGGTTCCCGCGATGGCTGAAGTGTTCGCCCCACTCGGCCAGGCCTGGTCAGCGATTATCGGCGGCGCCGATCCGACCGAGACGATGAACCAGACTCACGAGACAATCGCGCAGGCCATCGCCGGTCAGTGACATCCGCTCACACCCGTGGGCCGGGCGACCGGCCCGGCCCACAGGTGCCACGGGACCCTCGACGGCCCCACTTATCTGACCCGTAGAGGTTTCTGAAGCGACTTTGGAGCGTGACGGTGTGAACCAGCGTGTAGCAAGCAGGGCTGAGAAGAAGGCACGGAGTGGTGGCCTTGGCAGCAAAGAAGGAGGATCCAGCGGTGTAGTGGGGCTGCTGGTCAAAATCGTCGCTCTCGGCACGATCATCGGGTTGGCGGTCATGCTGACCCCGGCCCTGGTAGGGACCGGGCAGTGGGCCTTCCTTGCTGTGATCTGGGGCATTGTTGCCGTGCTCGCGGTGACGTATGCGACCCGCCGGTTCATTCCAGCCAAATATTTGGTGCCAGGCACGCTCCTGCTCGTGCTGTTCGTGGTGTACCCGATCCTCATGACGTTCCAACTCTCGACGACGAACTACGGGGACGGGACTCGGACCACGAAGGAAGTGACAGTTTCGCGCATCATCGGGAACGCGGCGCAGCAGGTCCAGGGCGCCAAAACCTTCGGGCTCTCTGTCGGCAGCGAAGGTACGGCCACTTCCGGCCCCTACACGTTTCTCCTTGTGGATACTGCAACCGACGAGGTTTTCGCCGGGACGCCGGACGGACTCAGCGAGCTCGACCCGGACACGGTCACGGTAGAAGACGGCGTGATCACCGAAGCGGAAGGGTTCACTCTGCTGGACCGCCGCCAGATCAACGAGTTCAGCCAGCAAGGCGGTGAGCTCGAGGGGTTCGCCGTGCCGACGGAGGATGGCGTCATTACAGCTCAGGGCTTCAGCGCCGTCGAACTTTTCTCGCCGCTAGAGTACGACGAAGCCAAGGACACGATCACGAACGTCGAGACCGGCGTGGAATACACGCCCGTCCAGTCCGGGGATCGGAAGTTCTTCACCAGCGCCGAGGGTGAACGCCTGTCGGACCAGTCCTGGGGCGAAAACGTCGGTGTGGGCAACTACGTGCGGGCGTTCACCGACCCACGCATCAGTAGCGATTTCGTCGGCATTTTCATCTGGACTCTCGTGTTCGCCGTCCTGTCCGTGGGCACCACCTTCGCGCTGGGCCTGTTCCTGGCCACGGTCCTCAATGACGCCCGGGTACGCGGCCAGCGGGCGTACCGGTCGATCCTGCTCCTGCCGTACGCCATCCCCGGGTTCATTGCACTGCTGGTCTGGTCGAGCTTCTTCAACTCGGAGTTCGGCCTGATCAACAACATGCTCAACCTCGATATCAACTGGCTCGGTAGCCCGTTCTGGGCGAAAGTTGCTGTCCTACTGGCCAATCTTTGGCTTGGCTTTCCGTACATGTTCCTGGTCTGTACGGGTGCACTTCAGGCCATCCCGTCGGATTACAAGGAAGCCGCGTCGCTGGACGGCGCCACCGGGTGGACGAATTTCAGCAAGATCACGTTCCCCTTGCTGCTGGTCTCGATCGCGCCTCTCCTGGTGGCTGCCTTCGCCTTCAACTTCAACAACTTCAACGCGATCTTCCTGCTCACCGAGGGCGGGCCTTTCAGCCCGGACAACCCGACCGCCGGTGGAACGGACATCCTGATCAGCTACACGTACCGTCTGGCGTTCGGAGGCGGCGCACAGCAGATCGGCTTCGCCTCGGCGATCTCGGTGATTCTGTTCATCATCACCGGTGTCCTGGCCGCACTGCAATTCCGTGCCACCCGGGCACTCGAGGAGGTTGGCTGACATGACACAGGTAAATCCGCAGGCCGGTCAGGTTGTATCACCGTCCGATCTCACCGATCCCGCCCAGCGCGGCAAGCCCTTCAAAAGCTCACCCGCGAACAAAATCCCCCGCGGCCGATGGTTCAAAGAGGTCGGCTGGCGTCACCTCGTCGGCATCATCGCGATCGTGTACGCGGTCATCCCGATCCTGTACATCCTCTCGGCGTCCCTGAACCCGGCTGGCAGCGTATCGTCAGCGTCCATCCTGCCGCAGGCCATCAGCTTCGAAAACTACGCCGCCCTCTTCAACGACCCGAATCGCCCGTTCGCCCGCTGGTTCCTCAACACCCTCATCGTGGCGGTCGTTGTCGTGATCGTGTCGCTCTTCTGCAGCGCACTGGCCGCGTACGCGTTCTCCCGATTCCGTTTCAAGGGCCGTCGCGGCAGCCTGCTCACACTGCTGCTAATCCAGATGTTCCCGCAGTTCCTTGCGGCCGCAGCGCTGTTCCTACTGTTCACCCAGATCGGTGAGGTGATGCCGGCCATCGGTCTGGACACCCTTGCCGGATACATCATCGTGCTCCTCGGAGGCGCACTGGGCCAGGTCTGGCTGATCAAAGGCTTCTTCGACACAATCCCACGCGAACTCGACGAAGCCGCCCTCATGGACGGTGCCACACATACCCAGCTGTACTTCAAAATCATCCTGCCGCTGGTCACCCCGATCCTCGCGGTCACCGGGTTGCTCTCCTTCATCGGTGTCCTCGGCGAGTTCATCCTCGCGTCGATCTTCCTGCGCGACAACGAAATCAAAACCCTCGCCGTCGGCCTGTACGGACTCCTCGACGCCGACCGGACCAACAACCTCGGAATCTTCGCCGCGGCAGCCGTACTCACCTCCATCCCGGTCATCCTGCTCTTCCAGTACCTGCAGAAGTACATCGTCGGCGGTATCACCTCAGGCGCGGTGAAAGGCTGATGGAAATCCTCGCATCACACACGGAGGGCCAGAGCCCCGCATCCCCCCACCACCTGCGTCACCTGCTCCACCAGCCACACCACGACGGATCCGCACTGTATGTCCCGGAGCAGGCACCCTCCCTGGGAGATGTTGTCCCGGTGCGCCTCTTCGTGCCCCACGGCGCCGACGGGTCGCCCGGGGCCACCGCGGTCACACTACGTGCGGTACACGACGGCGAACCACACCTCGAGACCGCTGAGCCGGAGGCCAGCGATGCATCCGGGACCTGGTGGCGGGCACCGCTGCGGGTGGTCAACCCGGTGACCCGCTACCGATTCCTGCTGACCGGGCCGCCCGGATCCTTCGCCGGCGCGTACACCTGGCTGAACGCCACCGGGATCCACCGGCGGGAGGTCACCGACACCGCGGACTTCCGGTCGGTCGCGCACCCACCGGTGCCCGACTGGGTCGCCGACGCGGTGGTCTACCAGGTGTTCCCGGACCGTTTCGCCCGCTCGGCCGCCGCCGACACCCGGACCCTCCCGGCGTGGGCCAAACCCGCCGCCTGGGACGACGCAGTCATCCACCAGGGGCCGGATACCCCGCTGCAGCTCTTCGGCGGGGACCTGGCCGGAATCGCCGAGCACCTCGACCACCTCATCGAACTCGGGGTCACGGTGCTGTACCTCACCCCGATCTTCCCGGCGCACAGCAACCACCGATACGACGCCTCCACGTTCGACCACGTCGACCCGCTCCTCGGCGGAGACGAAGCATTCGCAGACCTCGTGCGGGACGCACACTCCCGCGGCCTACGTGTCATGGGTGATCTCACACCGAACCACACCGGTAACTCCCACGAGTGGTTTCTCGCCGCCCAAGCCAACGCCAAGGCACCCGAGGCTCAGTACTACTTCTTCGAGAAACACCCCGACCAGTACGCCTGCTGGTTCGGACTGCCGTCCCTGCCCAAGCTCGACCATTCATCGACCGCACTGCGCCGGCGCATGTACGAAGGACCTGACTCCATCGTGGCGCACTGGCTCACAGCCGGGCTCGACGCGTGGCGGATTGACGTGGCGAACATGACCGGCAGGCACGGCGCGCAAGACCTCACTCACGACGTCGCCCGGACCCTGGTCGCCACAGCCCGCGAGACGAATCCGGAGGCGTGGGTGCTCGCCGAACACGGACACGACGCAGGCCCGGACCTTCAGGGTGATGGCTGGCACGGCACCATGGACTACGCGGGATTCACCCGACCAATATGGACGTGGCTGGGCGGGGCCGAAACCTCGACCCGCCCGTTCTTCGGTCAACCAGCGGCGTCACCGGTCCTCAGCGGCATCGATGTCGTCAACGGGATGCGGGAGGTGCACGCCGTGATGCCATGGCGGGCGCAAGCCGCATCCACACTCCACCTCGACTCCCACGACCTGCCACGGTTCCGGACGGCGACCGGCGGTGACGGCTCCGGGGACATTTCCGAGCGGGGCCGTGAGAAACACCTGGTGGGGTTGGCGCTGCAACTGACCATGCCCGGCGTCCCGTCGATCTTCGCCGGGGACGAAATCGGCCTCACTGGAGTGGATGGCGAGCACTCACGCACACCGTTCCCCTGGCACCGCCGCGAGGACTGGGACGGGCAGACCCTGGACGCCTACAAGGCCTTGATCGCATTGCGGCATCAGCACGTCGCGCTACGCCACGGGGGCCTGCGCTGGGTTCATGTTGGCGACGATTCGATGACGTACCTGCGCGAGCACGCCGATGAGCGCATTCTCGTGCACGCCGCCCGTGCGGGCCACCCACCGGTGGCCCTGCCCCTACGGGCTCTCGGCATCGAATCGGTAGACCATCTGGTTCCCCTTCTCGGCGAACCCGGTACATCGATCGACGCTGACAACGTGCGGCTGCCGGCCGGCGGACCGGCAGCTCATGTCTACCGGCTTGTCACGGCCCCCTGACAGCAAGAGGAGCATCCTCATGTCAACGGAGAAGGCTCGCGAAGAACCACAGACCTGCCCGCACTGCGGGCAGGTCCTGCATGACGAGCCCATTGTTGTAGATCACGCGCTACGCGTCGGCTTGACCTGCGACCAGCACGGCATCGCATCGATTGTGGAGCCCTTCACGCCCTAGTTGCTCACCCAGTGGCAAGCGGCCAAGTGGTTCAGGACCGACAGTCGTTCCCCGATGGTTGAGCCGAGGTGAGCGGCCCGAACATGTCCATGAAGGAAGGCGGCCCAGAGAGCCCGACCGTAATCAGCTGACCCTTTCACTGCACAGCGACACAGCATTCGCCATAACTCGCCCTTCCAGAGGAGACCCTGTGAAACCCCGCCACGCCACCGTAGTCGTGCTGACCGCCCTCGTTGCCGGTTCCGTCACGTCCCTGCCCGCCCAGGCCGCCCCGAAGGATCCCGGCGACTCCCCTCCCGCTACTGCGCAGCATTCCCTGCGTCCGGCCGTCACCGACGAGAACTTCTACTTCGTCATGGCCGACCGCTTCCAGAACGGCAGCACGGCCAACGACGACGGCGGTCTCGGATCTGACCCGTCGGTGTCCGGCTTCGACCCTACCCGGATGGGCTATTACAACGGCGGGGATCTCAAAGGCCTGCTGCAGGAACTCGACTACATCCAGGGCATGGGCACCACCTCCATCTGGCTTACCCCGAGCTTCAAGAACCGTGCAGTGCAGCCCGAGGACGGAACTGCGGGTTACCACGGCTACTGGATCACGGACTTCACCCAGATCGACCCGCACCTCGGCACGAATGAAGACCTCAAGGCCCTCATTGACGCAGCCCACGCGCGTGGCATGAAGGTGTACTTCGACATCATCACCAACCACACCGCCGACGTCATCGGCTACGACGCCGGAGAGCGTGCCCCGTACATCTCAAAGGACGAGAAGCCGTACCGCGACGCGGACGGCAACGCCTTCGACGATCGCGACTACGCGGGCACGGGCACCTTCCCGGAGCTGGATGCTACGACGTCGTTCCCGTACGTTCCGGTGGTGTCCGAAGCCGACCGGAACCTCAAGGTCCCCGAGTGGCTCAACGATCCCACGCTGTATCACAACCGCGGCGACACGACCTTCGCGGGCGAGGACGCCTATTACGGAGACTTCTTCGGGCTCGATGATCTCTCCACCGAGCACCCGCGTGTGGTCGACGGCATGATCGACATCTACAAGACCTGGATCGCCGACTTCGGTGTCGACGGCTTCCGGATCGACACCATGAAGCACGTCAACGACGAGTTCTGGCAGGAGTTCGGCCCGGAGGTGCTCTCCTACGCACGGGAGCAGGGCAAGGACGAGTTCTTCATGTTCGGTGAAGTCTTCGATGCCTCCAAGTCCTTCACCTCCCAGTTCACTACCCGGAACCGGATGCAGTCCGTCCTCGACTTCCCGTTCCAGGCCGCAGCCCGGGGCTACGCGTCGCAGGGCGCACCGGCGTCCGAACTGGAGACCTTCTTCGCCGGCGACGACTGGTACACGGACGCGGACTCCAACGCCTACAGCCTCCCGACGTTCCTCGGGAACCACGACATGGGCCGCATCGGCAGCTTCATCACCTCGGACAACCCGGGCGCCGCGGAGGACGAGCTGCTGGCCCGGGACACCCTCGCACACGAACTGATGTACTTCTCGCGCGGCAACCCCGTCATCTACTACGGCGATGAGCAGGGCTTCACCGGCGTCGGAGGCGATAAGGAATCCCGGCAGAGCCTGTTCGCAAGCCAGGTTCCTGAATACCTCGACGACAACCTCCTCGGCACCACGGCGACCCACGCCACGGACAACTTCGACCCCGACCACCCGCTCTACCAGGGCATCGCGACCCTTGCCGGGGTCACCGCCGAACACCCTGCCCTGCGCAACGGCGCCCACCAGCACCGCTACGCCTCCGACGGCCCAGGCATCTACGCGTTCTCCCGCATAGATGCGAAGGACCAGCGCGAGTACGTTGTGGCGCTCAACAACAGCACCGAACCGCAGACTGCGGCCATCCCCACCTACGCCGCCAAGCGCAGCTTCGGACTCGTCTACGGCGAGGCACCCACCCGCCTGAAGTCAGGTGCCGACGGCACGCTCAACGTCACCGTACCCGCACTATCCACAGTGGTGTACGAACTCTCCGGGAAAATTCCGCACTCAAAGGCGGCTCCAGCCATCACACTGCAGCAACCTGCTCCCAGTGCGGAAGACAACGGCCGTATGAAGGTCGCCGCTGACGTCGCCGGGTCCTCGTTCTACGAAGTCACCTTCGAGGCTCGGGTGGCAGGATCAGACTGGGCAAGCATCGGCACGGACGATAATGCCCCCTACAGCGTGTACCACGACACCAGCGCGCTCCCTTCAGGCACGGCCGTCGAGTACCGCGCAGTGGTCCTCGACAACGGCCGCCACACACGGACCTCGGCCGCGGTACCGGCCACCGTCCCAGCGCCCCGGCTCACCATGGGCCTGCCCACCGAAGGCACACAAGTCCAAGGCGAGGTCGAGGTGACCGCAACGGCGAGCCCGGAGAACTCCGACTACGCCGTGACGCTCGAACGGAGCGTGGCCGGTGGAGCGTGGACCGCCATCGGCACCGATGACTCATCACCGACCTACACCGCCATTGACGACCTCGCGGCGCTCGACCTTGCTGAGGGCACCCAGGTGAACTACCGGGCCGTGCTCGGCACCTCGATCAGCGACATCCGGACCGTGACCACCGGCTCGATCATTGAGCAGCCGGGCACGGTCGCAGTGGCCGGCAGCCTCGACTCGGAACTGGGCTGCGAAACCGACTGGGACCCGGCTTGCGACCAGGCACAAATGATATTCGACGACGCATCGCAGACCTGGGTTCTTGAAGTCGCTGATCTGCCCGCCGGCAGCTACCAGTACAAGGTTGCCCTGAACCGAGGCTGGGACGAGAACTACGGAGCCGGCGGCGCACCCAACGGCACCAACATCGCACTCAACCACGCTGGCGGCCCGATAACCTTCACCTACGATCACCGGACGCATGTAATCACCACGCAGTAACCAATCCGCAGGAATGACGGCGGCCGAAACCCCAAGGTTCCGGCCGCCGTCGGCATGATGCAACATAGACAACCGTTCCTAAAATGCACCTCAGAATGGAGCACGAAAGCGGCATGATTTCGCGACAGCTCGGTAACTCATCCCTAAGCGTTTCTGCACTTGGTTTCGGTGCGGGCCATATCGACACGACGAATCTGAATGAGAAGACCGCCCAGGACCTCCTTGATACAGCCCTTGGGTTGGGCATCACCTTTTTTGATACCGCCCGTGGCTATGGTGCGTCCGAAGAACGGCTGGGACGATGGCTGCCCCCACACCGGGACCGCGTCGTCCTGTCCACGAAGGTCGGCTACGACGTTCCAGGACACCAGGACTGGACCGCCGGAGCCGTCACAGGCGGCATCGACCGTGCCCTGAAAGTACTGAACACTGATGTCATCGATGTGGTCTTCCTGCACTCCTGCCCCCTGCCTGTCCTTCAGCAGGGAGAGGTTATCGACGCTCTGCTCGCCTCCCGCGACGCCGGAAAAATCCGGGTCCCAGGCTACAGCGGCGAAAACGCTGAACTAGCATGGGCCGCGGACGCCGGAGTCTTCGGTGCCCTCCAAACCTCGGTGAATCTGGCAGATCAGCACTCACTAAGGCACATGCTTCCCCGCGCTCAGGAACACCATCTCGGGGTGGTCGCCAAACGTCCCCTCGCAAATGCCCCCTGGCGCCACACCCATCGACCCACCGGGATCTACGGAGAAACCTATTGGGATCGGCTCCAACGTATGGGCCTTCACCCTGCCGACGGCGACTGGGCTGGAACCGCCCTGCGATTCTCGGCCTTCGCCCCCGCAGTCAGCACCGCCATCGTCGGAACATCCAACAAACGCAATCTCACAGCCGCAGCCACCGCGATCGATAAAGGGCCCCTGCCTCCCCCCGAGCGGGAACGATGGGAACAAGCGTTCGCTCCCTACGACGGGAAATGGACCGGAGAAATCTAAAACCCAAACATTTGCCCGGTTGACCCCAGAGGACAAAAACCGCCCAACTACCGGTGCGACCACCCTCCAAACAGATATCGATCGTTCTCACCACTGAAGTTGTTCTGCGAGGATCCGTAGCTGCTATTTCACTAAGGGCCCGGCGCAAAGCTCGGATATATGAATGTGTTATCAACGACCGTCCGGAGAACACTGCAGTCCGAGAGAGCTGACAGCGGCGCGTCGTGTCTCATGAACCGTGTCCGGAAGCTGCGTATTAAACGACCGTATTTGCTACAGGCGACGTAGGTGCCGCTGATCGGCTCCTAGAAGCCCGTTTCCTGTAGCGATACTCAGTGCCACAATCTATGCTCCACTTCTGCCCCGAATTGACGGGTTCCGCTACATTGGAGGGCATGGGACACCTTTTGGGTTACGCGCGAGTGTCGACCACCGATCAGGATGCCGCGCTGCAGGTCGACGCGCTCAATGCTGTTGGCTGCTATCGGGTGTTCGTCGACACCATCTCGGGATCCCTCGATCAGCGACCCGAGCTAACCAAGCTGCTAGATCAGCTTCGCCCAGGTGACACACTCGTGGTGTGGCGGCTCGACCGGCTCGGCCGATCCATCCGCCACCTGATCGATCAGCTCACCGCACTTCAGGACAAGGGCATCGGGTTCAAGTCCCTGCAGGAAACCATCGATACGACCTCACCCGGCGGCCGACTCGTCTTCCACGTCTTCGCCGCCCTCGCCGAGTTCGAACGCGACCTTATTAAGGAGCGCACCAACGCCGGCCTCGCAGCAGCCCGTGCTCGAGGTCGCACCGGAGGACGACCACCACGACTCAGTGCTCACCAAGCCACTGCCGCGCGTCGCATGTACGAGCAGCAGGACATGACCGTCGAACAGATCGGGAAGGTCCTCGGAGTCAGCAGGACCACCATCTACCGGACGTTAAAGCGAGACCATGTGACACCAACCAAAGGCCGAAAACCGAAGGTGAAGCCGGCGGTGTAGATGGCAGAAGGTCAGGCCCCGAAGGATTCCTCGTCCACCCCAGCGGACGTGGTCACTGAACGCTGGTCCTACCTCCGCCTCAACGTAGAAGACGATGTCCCCCTGGCGGCCATCGCCCGCGAGAGCGGCATCCCGCTGCGGACCCTCGAACGCTGGAAACACACCTACAAAGTCCACGGGCTACAGGGGCTCAAACCGAAACAGCGCGCCAAGCCTGAATCACTTAACCCGGACGTCGTGCGCATGATCGAAGGGTTCGCCCTCATCCGACCCCGACAATCCATTGCCGCCATCACCCGCACTGTGACAAAGATCTGCGCGGAGAAGGGCTGGCCGATACCGGCTTATGCGCAGGTCCGCCGGGTTGTGGCTCACCTCGATCCCGGGATGAGAGTGCTTGCCCTCGAAGGACCGGTGGCGTACCGCGACAGATACGAGCTGGCGCTACGCCGCCAAGCCGATCAACCCAACGCGATCTGGCAAGCCGACCACACCATGCTCGACATCCTCATCCTCAGCGCCGACGGAAAACCCATACGGCCCTGGCTCACGATTATCCTCGACGACCACTCCCGGGCAATCGCCGGCTACATGGTGTTTCTCGGCGCACCGACCTCCATGAACACAGCCCTCGCACTGCGTCAGGCAATCTGGCCCAAAAGCGACCCCGCGTGGCCGATCTGTGGAATACCCGACGTCCTCTACGTCGACCACGGCTCCGACTTCACCAGCCACCACCTCACCCACGTCACCAACGACCTGCGGATCCGGATGATCCACTCCGCCGTCGCCCGACCGCAAGGCCGCGGGAAAGTGGAACGATTCTTCGGCACCATCAACACCGAACTCCTCGCCGAACTGCCCGGACACATCACAGCAGGGCGCCCCCACCCAACACCCATACTGACACTCGGCGACCTCACCACCGCCCTGCACGAGCTCATCGTGAACACCTACAACCACCGCCGCCACAGCGAAACGAAGCTCACCCCCACCAAAGCGTGGATCGCAGACGGCTGGATGCCGCGCCTACCCGACACACTCGAGCAACTCGACGAACTCCTCCTGACAGTCCAGGCACCGCGCAAAGTCCAACGCGACGGCATCCGCTTCCAGGGCCTGCGCTACATCAGCCCGATCCTCGCCAGCTACGTCGGAGAGACCATCACCCTCCGATATGACCCCAGAGACATCAGCGAGATCCGCGTCTTCCACCGCGACAGCTTCGTCTGCAACGCCATCAACACCCAGTACGAGCACACAAGCATCAGTATCAAGGAAATCCAAGCCGCTCGAACTGCCCGCCGCCGCCAGCTGCGCACCCACATCAACGAACGCATCACGACCTTTCCCGCCCTGACCTTCGACCACGGACACGAAGAACTGACACCTCCCGCGGCAATTCCCTCCATACCGTCACGCACCACGCCGCGACCACGGCTGCGCCTCTACGAGGAGGACTAATGCCTGGTCGCTTCATTGCCACCAAGGAGCATCGTCGATTCGTCGAGTTCGCGAACGCCGTGCGCAAGCAACGCACCATCGGAATCTGCTTCGGACCCGCCGGCGTCGGAAAAACCCTCTCCGCCCGCCGCAACGCCCACTGGGACACCATCGAACCTCTCGTCCACACCTCGGGGCCCCGCGACGAAAGCGACGAAAAGGCGTGGGCGGCAGCTCATCAAACCCGCACCGTCCTCTACACCCCGCCCGTCCTCGCCCGACCCAAACAACTCCGGGACGAACTCGACCTCTACATCGATCGCACCGGAATCTGCATCGAACACCACATATGACCACCGGATACAAGCCACCCACCTACGGACGAGCAGCAGCATGGCACAAGTTCGTCGAAATGCTCATCGTCGACGAAGCCGACCGCCTCAACTCCACGGCACTGGAAATCCTCCGTGACCGCCACGACCGCCAAAACACAGCAGTGATCTTCATCGGCATGCCAGGACTCGACAAACAGTTCAGCCGCTACCCCCAGCTCTACAGCCGGCTCGGCTTCGCCCACCAATACCGACCACTAGGACACGACGAGCTCGTATTCGTCCTACATCGTCAATGGTCCCGCCTGGGCCAAAAGTTCGATCCGGACGACTTCACCGATGCCCAAGCAGCCGCCACCATCGAACGCATAACCCGAGGGAACTTCCGACTCCTCGAGAGGCTCTTCCCCCAGATCGAACGCATCCTCAAAATCAACGACCTCCACGTCATCACCAACGACGTCGTCGAAGCAGCCCGCAGCACACTCGTCATCGGAATTACTTGATCAATCAACCCCGCCAATCAGCGCGCAAAAACCCCGCCACTCCTACAGAAAGTCACACTTCGGTGCTTCGGATGTATCAGACGATTTGGCAGCACCGACAGTGGTGGCTCCACAGCTCAAGGCAAGGACCCGCATTGAGCGCCTCCTGCCTACCTGGGCACGGCACAAGCTCCCTACGCTCCGCTGCTTGTCCCGCACACACGTAGACAGCAGGAACCCATCGGCCCGCCTGCACACATCCACCTCACGTCACCGACACTGAGGAAGCTCGCCTCGAGCTGACGGTGAATGTGCACAGCCTCGTACCAGCGTGGTGCCGTGCAGCATGAGTTGTCGCTCAGAACCAATAGAACGAAGAGTGGCGATAGGGATAGGAAAGCTGAGAGCAGCTGTAGCCGCGATGCTGGTCATCCACTTGTGGGCGGGTGGAGCCCGAAGGGTGGAGCTCAAAGCCGTCCACCTGTGGGTGAGCTGCACCTGGCCTCCGTCAGGGTTCCCTGACATACTCCCTGAAAGGAATCCCTGACGGAAAGTTGACCATGGGCTGGATCTCAAGCGACAACGAGCACGAAGGCTGGGCCGCCCCGCAGGCTCCGGACGGACGGCACTCCGGCAGCTCATCGTCGGCCGGGATGCACGTCAAGGGGATCACCGGACGCTGGCCACGGGATCCGCAACTGGATGGCTATGAGATCGTCCCAGACAAGGACATCATCGGCTGGCGCGGGGTTTGCGAATGCGGGTGGCGGGGCGAACTGTGGGAACGGGCCCACTCCCTAACCAAAGCGGACTTCGGCCGACGCCGCGACTACGTGGCCCCGGAGGACTACGCCGATGCTTCCTCGCAGGTCGAGGACGCCATCCACCAGGAGTGGAAAGCCCACATCGCCCCCTCGGAAGCGGTCATCGGCGTGGAAGCAGCAGCGCGGGATCACAAGCAGGCCGGAGCACGGCTGGATAAAACCGTGGCGGCCGCTCGAGCAGCCGGCGCCTCCTGGACCGACATAGGCCGGGCCGTAGGCATCAGCCGGCAATCCGCACACGAACGCTGGAGCACCCACTAACTGGAAAAGTGACCCGAGCAAGGTAGCGATCCGCGACACGGCGTAGCGGTGTATTGACCGGTTGAGACCACCAAAGCTTTTCAAGACAGTCGAACATGTTGAGCGGCGTTAGGGGATTTGCGAAGGAGCCCAACTGCTGGCAGCAGATCCCTAGCGTCAGGAAGAATTTCGACCGTTTCCGCTCTCTACTGGCCGCGCATCAGATCCGATCCGCAAGGCGTGTGGCGGCATGAATCTCCGCTGCTGCTCTTGTTGGAACCACGAACGGTAAACAGACTTCTGCTATGCCGCCATTACCGCCTCGTTCACCACTTCCTGGCGATGCCCAGTTCTTGCACCGGCGATCAAGTGAATAGGGTCGCTATGTCTGTTAGACCGAATTGCCGGGCGACAGCGATCGCGCTTTTGGATCCGAGGTGTGGATCTGCGCCGGCTCGGAGCAGAGCGCCGACTATGCCCGCATCGCAGCGGAACGTCGCCGCTGCGAGTGCGGTCTGACCCATGTCATTTACCCGGCTGGTGTCCGCGCTTGCACTGAGGAGCGCTGATACCGTGTCCGCCCGTCGATGGTACGCCGCGAGGATGAGCAATGTGTCGCCCCGAGAGTTCGTCAGGTTCACCGGGATACCCGAACTCACAAGACTCATGAGCTCACCGGTGCGTCCCTCCCTTGCGAGCTCGAAAACCGAGTCCAGGAACTGCAGTTCAGCGTCGGTGAAGTCGGGCTTCGCCGTAGTTTCGTTCATCTTGCCCGCGCCCTCTCGCCCGAATCCATACCCTTGAACCTCCGTTAGTGCGCCGCGAATGGCCCCACCGAGGCGGTACCTGCGTGACGAAGCTATAAGTAAGCCAGACTCCGCCGACTGACACACCTTCGGCACCTGTCCAGCCTAGACTCATGCCGGGTAGCCGGGACGGGCAGCCTTCACACACTCTTCGTCCCGGCACCCACCTAATTCGTCCCGGTGCGCCGGGTTGTTGGTCATGGTTCGCTAGTTGAGGCCGGTGGTGTCGGTACTGGTTTTGATGTCACGGGCAGTGGCGAGCATCTCGCTGGTCGTGATGCCGTGGCCCGGACCCCAGTAAGCCCGAAGGCCCTTATCGAGTTCGACCGCTATGGCCTTGACGTCCAAGACGCGGGCAGTGGGCAGGACGTCCCTGACGGCGCAGACCAGGGCTCCGGCGATGGTCTGCGCTGCGTGCGCGTCGTCAGGGATTTTAGGTCCCATTACTCCTGTACCGGCCTGCCTTCGCCGCGGCACGGTCCACCGTGCGGTGCTCATGGGTCGGAATGAGTTTTAGGTACTGCGGGTACTCCATGAGGAAGACCTCCACCGCACTGCAGGCTGGAACGACGGTCAGGCGACGCCGGGGGCCTGGAGCAGGACATTCCTGATCAGTACCGCCTCCACGTTCAGGTCCAACGCGCGGAACTGTGGTTGCACCACCGTCTCCAGCAGCCACACCTGCCCACCCCGAATCTCATACTTCAGGTAAGCAGCGAGGACACCATCGTGGAGGGACTCGAACCGGGAGAAAACGACGTTGTCCCGAAACGCGGTCCTCGGCGCTTCCACCGCTCCCGCGTCCCGTGCTTCCGAGGCCCTGATGGCGGCAGCGCGGATCTGGATCTCCTCGATGAGTTCCTCGTACCGGGCGGCAGCCCCAAAGGGTTATGCGGGGCACCCACGCGTGCCAGGATCCAGATCAATAGATCGCCTACCTGCTCAGTGCCGAAATCCACCGCGATGACCTGCATGTGGCCCAGGGTGTTAGCGGAGCTCTCGCTCGGTGGCGGCAGTTCGACAAATCTCTTGAAGCCTTGCATGAACGTGACACCGTAACAGGCACTTCCACTACGACCGTTGGGCGTTCCAAGTCGTAAGGCGGCGCTAGTACCTCGGAGGTTGGGCCCTCCTTCCGCCAGCCTCACCAATCCGAGGCAATTAGAGTGGACGACAGGTAGATGGCTGCTTCTCGCATCGGACAGGAAGCTGGCATTCAACCACTGGCAAACTTCGCTTCACGCGGTTACAAAGCTACGACTGCTGTGCTCGTTGCTCGCACGGCTGCCTCAGTACCGTTAACAGATAGGAGCATAGATATGTCTGGACAAGGCGGGTCAGCCGGGCTCCTCCTGGCGGCAGGGGCCGGACGGCGCTACGGCATGCCGAAAATCCTCGTGTCTGGTTGGCTTGAGCACAGCGTTACTGCTTTGCGAGGTGGCGGTTGCGATTCCGTTCATGTTGTTACCGGTGCGGCACGTCCCCCGCTGCCCAATGGTGTCCTAGAGATTTACTGTGACGATTGGGGTCGGGGGATCGGCACTTCCCTTCACCGTGGACTCACCCACCTGGGGGAGGGCCCCGAGCGGGTTGTTATCCATCTCATTGATTATCCCGACATCGGCCCTGCAGTCGTGGCGCGCGTGTTGCAGTGCAGCGGTGATCAGCTTGCTCGAGCTGTGTTCAACGGCAGGCCCGGCCATCCAGTCAACGTTCCTCGAGACCACCTAGCGCCTTTGATCGGATCGCTTCAAGCTGAAGAGGGTGCCGGGCCGTATCTTCGTGCGCATGCCGCTTTGGCCGTGGAATGTGGCGATCTTGCCGACGGTCAGGATGTGGATACTGAGGAGTCGCAATCCCCCCGGTGAAAGACTTTCAGTACGGCACCTAAAGCAATGCGTCCTAAGGATCCGTCAGGCAAGGGGTGCCTCGCCGCGGTACTACGGCTTCTCAGATGTCGAAGTGCTCTCCCTCGCTATTGAGCCAGAACCGCTCGAGGAGATCATTGAACGGTTCGCCAACACGAGGAACGCTGTGCCCGGCACCTTGGACTACAGCTCGCTGGGCGCCCGTCCGGTCTGCGATCGTGTCACAAACCGCTTCGAAACCGGGTGAATGACCACCCGAAACGACGAGGACGGGGAACGGCGCCTGGGCCAGCGCACCAAGGTCGGGGAGTGCCTCCCATACCACCCGTTCGCCCATCAGCGACCGTACGCCGGCTTCCATGGGCGGCGGTAGGGGCGGCCGGGGCCAGGGACGCTCGCCAACAAGATCGGCAAAGACGCGGAAAAACTCGAAAGTGTCACGCGGCCCTTCGTCCCAAAGAGCCTGGAACTTCAATCGTAGATCGCTTGCTTCAGGTGCATCCGTCACAGCAAGAGCTGGAGGTTCGACGACCGTGAGGGAGCGGACGCGCTCAGGCGAGGTCGCGGCGAGAAACATGGCGACGATTCCGCCATAGGAATGTCCTACGAGGTGAGTACTGGGCTCAAGAAGCGAATCAAAGATCGTAGCCTCGCGCTCAAAATCAACACGATGCGTTGATGGACTTTTTCCGTAATTGGGCCGGTCCGGGAAAGTAAGCCGCCAACGGTCCGACAGCACCATCTGCCTCTGCCACCCTGTCCGCCCCGTGGCCACGTCACCATGAATCAGCAGTACCGGCGAGCCCTCACCCTGACTCTCGACGTGTAGGTTGTCGACCACCATCACACCTTTTCCTCTATTGCGGCATCCAGGTGAGTGTCGATCTGCTTCGACCGGTTCTCGATCTGTTCGCTGAGGTCCGCCCAAAACTGCAGTGCAGCACGTTCCATGGCCAAGCCAAGGCGGAGCGGAACCATCCGCGGCGCAATCTCGTCGCGGTCTGCGAACCGGGACTGCATGGATTCGTAGGTATCAATCCGGTTCCGGTGTTGCAATACCTGCTCTTGAGCCAGCGTAAGGACGTCCTCATCACTGGCGAGTTCGGCGAAGAACAATTTCAACTCAGCGATGTCACGGATCTGCATCTGTTCGGTGGTCGGCTCGGCGAGCCAGTGACGGAGGACTTCCCGGCCCTTGTTCGTGATTGAGAAGGTCTGCCTCCGCCGACCACTCGTTTCCGCACAGACGTCCAACAACCCTGCCTCGGCTAGGCGCTTGGGTTCCGAGTACAGCTGCGCGTGGGGGAAAGGCCAGAAGAAGCCCACCGAGTGGTTCACGGCCCGCTTCAGGTCGTAGGACGTCGAGGGACCACGGATATCAATGAGCCCGAGGACGACGTATGACGTGATGCTCAGCCGGTCCGTTGACATGCAATTAACCGTATCTTACGATCTATGTCACATGCATACGTCCACTTCGGATCGTATGCGCCGGACTATGAGGGAAGGTTCGCATGGACGCGACCGCCAAGGGCCCAGTCCGCCCTGTCACTCAACCACTCACCGAAATGCCCGCATCATTGACTGGACGCGCGTCTGGCTCTCGGATTGAGGATCCGCCCCTGTTGACGGGGCAAGGCCGGTTCCTCGACGACTTGGATCCACTGCCGGGTACGTTGGTCGCCGCGATCGTCCGCAGCCCTCACGCTCACGCCAAAATCCGAAGGGTGGACCTCGACCGGGCGAGAGCACATCCCGGCGTCGCCGCTGTCATTGGGCCAGAAGAGGTTCTTGAGACCCTCAAGCCCTTTCCGCTGTCTCTACGCACGAACATGCCGTACTACCCCACCGGCACCGATCGGGTCCGCTACGTGGGCGAACCTGTGGCGGTCGTCGTTGCTACGGACCGCTATACCGCCGAGGACGCCGCGGAGCTTGTCCGCGTCGAATACGAGGTTTTTCCTGCGGTGGTTGACACGAAAAAGGCTGTTGAGCTCGACAGTGTCACCCTTCACGAAGGGGCGGAGAGCAATATCGCCAGCGACCGGAATTTCACCTTCGGCTTAGTCGATGATGCCTTCGCCCGGGCCGCATATGTGGTCAGCGAGGAGTACCGGTTTCCGCGCTATTCTTCCACCCCAATGGAGTGTTATTCCGTCATCGCGGAATGGCGTGATGAATCAACAGGGCCTCAAATCACCGCTTACGCGAACTTTCATGGCCCCTTCTCCATCGTCCCCATCCTTGCTGGCGCACTCGGAATCACGACCGCGCAGCTGCGGCTCATTGTCCCGGCGGACAACGGCGGCAGCTTCGGCATCAAATCCGGTATTTATCCCTACATCGCCCTAATGGCTCTCGCCAGCCGCCATGCTGGCAGACCAGTGCGGTGGACCGAAGATCGCATCGAACATCTCCTTTCAAGCTCAGCCGGGTCCGATCGCACTATGCAATTCAGGGCCGCAGTTTCCGCGGACGGCATCATTGAGGCGCTGGATGTGGATTTCCAGGAGAACGTCGGTGCTTACCTGCGCCCACCAGAACCGGCCACGTTATACCGTTGCTTCGGCAACATCACCGGCGCCTACGGAATCGACGCCGTACGGTTGAGGGCGCGCGCCGTGGTCACGAATAAGATGCCGACTGGCCTTAACCGCGGATTCGGTGGGCAACAGCTCTACTTCGGGCTGGAGCGTCTGATGGACAAGATTGCTGCCACGGTGGGCAAGGATCCATTGGAGTTCCGCCGGATGAATATCGTCCCGACCTCGGAGTTTCCCTACGCTACCCCTACGGGTGGGATTTACGACTCGGGTGACTACGAAAAAGCCTTCGCGATGCTCACCGAGAGCGCCCAGTATGAGAAGTTGCGGGCTGAACAGCAAGCGGCCCGGGAACGTGGTGAGATCGTGGGCATCGGTGTCGCTGCCATCGTCGAGCCTTCGGCAACGAACATTGGTTATATCGCGCTTGCCACCCCGCAGGACGAACGAGTTCGGGGACGGGACAAATCTGGGTCCACGGAGCATGTGAGGGTCAGTGTCGATCCCCAGGGCGTGGTTTCCGTGCTGCTGGGCACCGTCCCGCAGGGGCAAGGGCATGCGACCGTCGCCCGCCAGATCGTAGCCGACCAACTCGGCCTCCCCCTCGAGCAGGTGGTTCCTAAGGTTGCTATGGACACTGCGACGACACCGTGGACAATCACGACTGGCAGCTACTCTTCTCGTTTCTCGCCGTTGCTTACGTCAGCGCTCGTAGAGGCGACCGACCGGATCGCGGCAACCATCAAGGTAGCGGCCTCCGTCCTCCTCGCCGCAGACCCGACGGAACTAGAGCTTGCCGAGGGCACCGTCCGGGTCGCCATGGATCCGCAACGCTCCGTCTTGTTCCGCCATGCGGCCGGGCTAATCCATTGGGACCCCGGATCGCTCCCTGACGCCTTCGAGGCCCAGCTCAATGCAGAGGCTGCCTTCACGCCGCCGCAGTCCACCGCGGCCTCGAAAACAGATCAAATCAACTCGTCCCTGTGCTATGGCTTTGTTGTCGAGTTGGCCGTTGTGCGCATCGACCCGGAGACACTGGAAATCAAGATCGAGAAAGTTGTCTCGGTTCACGACCCCGGTACGGTTCTCAACCCCGTTCTTCTCGAGGGGCAAATACACGGCGCCATGGTGCACGGCCTCGGCGGCGCGATATACGAGGAGATGTTCTACAGCGATTCAGGGCAACCTACCTCCACTTTCATGGATTACCTTGTCCCAACCTCGGCCGAAGCAGCCTTTCCGTTGACGAGTGAAACCCTCGAAACCCCGTCACCGCTGAGTCGCCTCGGAGCCAAGGGCGCAGGCGAGGGAAGCAGCATGAGCTTCCCTGCGGTATTAGCGAACGCGGTGGCTGACGCACTGGCTCCCTACGGCGTGGAGATCACCTCGCTTCCTTTGCACGGCAACGTCATCCACGAGCTTTTGTCGTCCAAGAGCTAATCCCACGATTTACGAAAAGGAAAAACAGACTATGGCACTCACTGGTGGAGAAATCCGACTGGAACGCAGCCACGATGGGCGAGTTGCAAACCTGACGCTTTCACACGGCCCCTTCAACATCGTCACGATGGAAACACGCCACATGATGGGCGTGCGTTTCGCGGAAATCGACGCGGACCCGCACATTCAGGTCGTGGTCATTCGAGGTGAGGGTGAGCACTTTACCTCTGGTGGTGACATCCGCGGATTCATGGAGGTTGAGCCTTACGAACTGACCGACCTAGGCCACGACATCACCGCCCCGGCACGTTCTCCCAAACCGGTGATCACGGCGGTGGACGGATACTGTTTCGGCGTAGGTTTCGAGCTGGCATTGGCGACCGATATCCGCCTAGTGACTGCACGCACACAGTTCGCGCTACCGGAAATGCGGCTCGGCATGATGCCAGGAAGCGGTGGCACCCAGCGCCTGGCCCGCCTCATCGGTCTCTCACGGGCGAAGTACCATGTGCTCACTGCGGCCCGGATCAATGCCCAGCAGGCACTCGACTGGGGCCTTGCTGCTTCAGTTTCCGAAGACGCTGAAGCACTTGCCGATGAGGTGGAGCGAGTCACTCAAACGTTGCTCGGGTATTCACCCATTGCTCTGCGCACCGCGAAGGAAGTCCTCGACCGCGGGGTCGACGGCCCGCTTGCAACGGGTGTGGAACTTGAGCGCAAGTCCTACGCCATGCTGCGCTCGACCCACGACTTTGCCGAGGGCGTCGCTGCGTTCGATGGCAAGCGCACACCGGTCTTCGAGGGTCGCTGACGTGAAAGCTGCGCCTTTCTCCTATGTTCGTCCGACTCGTCTGCAGGACGCCGTCAGTGAACTGGGGGCCGCCGAGCAGGGCGGCGGGAAAATCATCGCTGGCGGTCAGTCACTCGTGCCGGTGCTAGCCATGAGGCTCGGTCGACCCAGCACCTTGGTGGATATAACCCGCGTGGAGGAACTCACCCACATGACGGCGAGTGATCAGCGATTACGCGTTGGGGCAGCTGTCCGCCAACGCCAGGTCCAGAGGGAAGCATCGCAACTCGTGCCCTTGCTCGGGCTGGCCCTCCCCTGGGTTGGGCACCGCGAAATCCGGAGCAGGGGCACCGTGTGCGGCAGCCTCGCCCACGCGGACCCTTCCGCCGAGCTACCAGCGGTGGCCTTGTCGCTTGGGGCCACGATTGAAGTCACCGGCCCAGAAGGCCGGCGACAGGTAAAGGCAGCAGATTTCTTCACCGGTGCTATGGCCACAGTCGCCCGTCCAACTGAAATTGTCACCTCTGTGACGTTTCCCGTGGCACGCGCCGACGAGGGCTACGGTCTGGCCGAAATCGCCCGCCGCCACGGGGACTACGCAATCGCTGGCGTCGCCGTCCGCGTGCGGACATCGGCCGGCGCGGTACAAGAAGCCTCGATCACATCGTTCGGCGTGTCCGACCGGCCTCAACTGCGCGATCTCAGTGAAGCGCTGCAACAAGCCGTCAACACTCTGAGCGACCCCACTGCCCCCGCTGCGGTATTGGCCAAAGCACTGGAAGAAGCAGCCCACGCGATGGCTGAGGACGTCGTTACTACGGCCGGTGACACGCACGGGTCTCCGTCATACCGTCGACGCCTCATTCGCGTCCTCGCAGCCCGAGAGCTCGCACGGGCCTATCGCTCGAGCGTCAAAGGGAACCAGCCATGACCATCCGATCCATCGCCACCTCCCTCGGACGCACGATCGCTCCCCGTCGGACCTCTCCCCCGGAGGACACCACTGTCCGGGTCGGCGCTGACGAGACAATGGCCGTCTCCTTTACCGTCAACGGGCGATCGGCAACGGTCCAGGTAGCACCACGGGTTACCCTCTCCGACGCTCTGCGAGACCATCTCGGCCTCACTGGTACCCACATCGGATGCGAGCACGGAGTCTGCGGTATGTGCACGGTGATTGTCGACGGCGACGCGGCCCGTGCCTGCCTGCTGCTGGCGTGCCAGATGGAAGGCGTTGAAATTCTCACCGTCGAAGGGCTAGGTAAGCCCGACGATCTTCATCCTCTCCAGGCTTCTTTCTCGGATCACCACGCTCTCCAGTGCGGTTTTTGCACGCCGGGAATGCTCATGAGTTCCTATGACCTACTCACGCACAGCCCGGGAATCTCAGCTGAAGAACTCCCCGACGAGATGTCTGGGGTGCTGTGCCGGTGCACGGGCTACCGCCACATCATGGACGCCGTCGCTGACGTCTCCGAAAGCTACCCGGACGGTGTCCCTGAACCGCGCAACTGCGGCCAATCCGTGCTATTGCCACGAGGATCAAGCGGGGGTCGTTCCGCCAGCGATGGCGAGCAGAACGCCGCCGTGGCCGACGGCCCGGGTGAGATCAACGTGCCGCTGACTGAGCCGACGGTGACTATCGACGTGGCTAGCGAAGTCGTTGCCAGCGTCGACGAACTGTGGGTGGTCATCGATGACACGGAGCGGTTGGCGCGCTGCCTGCCCGGCGCGGAACTCGTCGCTGATTTCGGAGAGGACAAGTACCAGGGGCGCATCCAAGTTGCCCTAGGTCCAGTCAAGCTTTCCTTCATCGGCGACATCCACGTCACCGAACGGGACCAGGACTCTCACTCGCTTCGTGGGGTCGCAGAGGCCGATGATCCCAGCGGCGGCACCGTCCAGGGTGTTGTCCATCTCACGGTCGAACCGTCCGGAGAAGGAAGCATCATTCGCGCGCACGCTGAGATGCACATGACCGGACGGATCGCAGGCTTCGGCAGATCCTTGGCCGATGACGTCAGTAAGGACATGTTCAAGCAATTCACCGCAGCTCTTGATGCCACCGCCCGTGGTGAGGAACGGGTAAACGGCGGTGCTCCGCCCAGCGCAGTCAAGATGGCCTTCAGGCTCATGACCTCCCGTACCAGGGCGGTCATGCAACATATCAAGAGAAAGGACTGATCAATGGAGATCGGCCGAACACTGACATGGACAGCGGAACGATTCCCGGACCGAACCGCTTTCGCCGGCACACGACGAATGACCTACTCCGAGTGGGACGAGCGAACCAATCGCATTGCTAATGCGATGCTCGCGTTGGGGGTGAAACCAGGCGACCGTGTCGCTACCTTCCTGAGTAATTCCGAGGTGATGGCCTCGACTCACCTCGCGCTGCAAAAGCTGGGTGCGATGTCCACCCCCTTGAACATCCGGCTCTCGGTCCCAGAACTGGTTTACTGCCTCGGCAACGCCGAGCCCACCGTCATCATCAGCGATGATGTAGCCACCGATGTAGCGCAGGAGTCGCTGACGCAGACGTCTACAGGTGCCAGGCTGCTACACGCGGGGACGCACCCGGTCGAGGGTGCAATGGACTTCGAGGCCGCCGTTGCGGAGGCCGACACCACACATCCGGGTATAAAGGTGAGCGAGTCCGACCCCAGTGTCATGCTCTACACCTCAGGGACAACAGGCAAACCGAAAGGTGTCCCCCGTACTCAGCGCAACGAGTTTGCCGCCTCAGTCGCGCACGTCATGCAGGCCCAGTACGCCTCGGGAGAATCCACGCTAGGTGCCATGCCGATGTACCACACCATGGGTCTGCGATCCCTTCTTTCGATGGTCATCGTCGGAGGCAAATTCGTCGAAATGCCGGCGTACAACCCCGAGCGTGCGGTTGAACTCATCGAGACTGAACAAATCACGGCCCTCTACCTCGTGCCGACGGCTTTCTGGGCTCTCGCGCAAACGGGGAAGTTGGAGCGAGTGGCTCCAACGGTGCGCAAGCTCGCCTTCGCCGGCGCCGCCATGACCTCGACCCTATGCCAAAAGCTCGAACAGGAAATTGCCCCGGAAGTCTTCGTTAACCACTACGGGTCAAGCGAGATCTATACCTTCGCTATAGAAGAAAGCGCTTCACGGAAGCCGGGTAGCGCCGGTCGAGCCGGCATGCTTTCCAAGCTACGAGTAGTCGATCCAGACCCTGCGGCTTCGCATGAGTCGCTGCCGCGTGGAGTGGTGGGTGAGATCGTGGCATCGCTGGATTCCGACGAGGCCTTTGCTGGCTACTGGCGTCGGCCCGACGCGGATGCGAAAGCAATACGTGGCCAACGCTGGTATCACACGGGCGACCTCGGCCACCTTGACGACGACGGCGACCTCTGGGTAGACGGTCGTGTCGATGACATGATCATCACCGGTGGAGAAAACGTGCATCCCATCGAGGTCGAAGACATTCTGAGCGCGCATCCCGACATCGCCGAAGTGTCAGTCGTGGGCCTCAAGGACGAAAAATGGGGACAGGCCGTAACTGCCTTCGTCGTTCCCAAGCACGACAGGGAAGATCCTCAGGCCTTCGCCGAGCGCATCCTCAAATGGACCCGTACCGAAGCCCATCTCTCCCAGTACAAGCGTCCGAAACGCGTCCTGGTGATTGCGTCCATCCCCAAAAGCCCAGTCGGGAAGATCCTTCGCCGGAAACTTGTCGCTGGTGAATACACCATCATGGGCGGCACCAGCAGTGCACCTGGTTCCCCTTCGCCGCAATCCATCTACGCTGACAGGGAGAACTCAAAATGACCACGTCTTTCAATCACAAGCCGACCTCTGATACCGGGAAGAAGCGACTCATTGAGCGCGGCCCCGGCTTTGTTTCCGGCCTCGTGGACCTCCCGAAGAACCTCAATGCCGCAACAATCGGTGCCGCTGTAGTGGCAGCTATCTTCGGCTGCACCGGGCCGGCGCTGATTGTAATCAACGGCGCTCAGGAAGCGGGACTCAGCACCGTCCAGACCGCGTCGTGGATCTTCGGGATTTACGTCTTCGGCGGACTTATCAGCATAGTGATGGGCCTTTATTACAAACAGCCGGTGGTCGGCGCGTGGAGCATCCCTGGGGCAGTCCTCGTCGTTGGTGCGCTGCAGGACTTCACTTTCGCTGAGATGGTAGGCGCTTACCTCGCTGCTGGCATTCTCGTCCTTATCCTCGGACTTACAGGTCTCATTCGAAAAGTGGTCACCTGGTTGCCATTCCCCATCGTGATGGCCATGATCGCAGGAGCGCTGATCCGGTTCGGAATCGGCGTCGTCAACTCACTCCTCACGGCCCCCATCATCGTTGGTGCTGCAATCGTTGGCTATGTCCTCCTGACCCGTTTCGTCAAATCAGTTCCCGGAGTGGTAGGTGCCCTGGTGCTTGGAGGCATCGCGGCGGCAATCACCGGTTCCTTCGGCGTCGTTGAAGGTGGCCTCGGTCTGACTGCACCCGAATTCGTGGCGCCGGCCTTCAACTTCGGAGCAGTTCTGGCGATCGGACTGCCTCTTGCCCTCCTAGTGGTCGGGGCGGAGAACACTCAAGCCATGGGCGTTATGATGACCCAGCGCTATCGACCACCGTTCAATGCCATGACTGTCATCAGCGGTATCGGGGGGCTTCTCGCACCACTCTTCGGTGGACACAACGCGAACATCGCCGGTCCGATGACGGCAATCTGCTCCTCTGATCAAGCTGGCGAGAACAAGGACGGTCGCTACGTAGCAGCGGTAATCAACGGCATCATCTTCGCTCTCTTCGGCGTTCTTGCAGGCATTGCGGTGGCGCTCGTTGTCGCCCTGCCGCCGGAATTGACTGCCACATTGGCCGGACTCGCCATGATCGGGGTGCTCCTCTCAGCGTTCCAATCCAGTTTCGGGGGCAAGCGCTTCCAACTCGGTGCTTTCGTCTCGCTCGTCATCGCAATGAGTGGCGTGACCCTGTTCGGCATTTCCGCTCCCTTCTGGGCGCTGGTCGGCGGCGTGGTCGCCTCACTGTTGCTCGAGACCAAAGACTTTGGCGTCCGTGAAGAAATCAACGAGATGGATACGGCTAACGCTTCCCCGACAACCGTAGCGCCCCCTCAAGCCGAGGACCGGCCATGACGAGCCAAGGTCGACAGGGAACGTGCCAGTACGGTCTACAGCAATTTAGTGTGTTGCAAGGAAGAGTGGAATGGCGCAGTGCACGAGATCCTGAATGATATCCGTGGTTGGTCCGAACCCTTCGCTGTAGCGACGGTTGTCCGCACGTGGAAATCATCACCGCGCGCGCCCGGTGCCGCCATGGCAGTTAATGTCGCCGGGGAGGTGGTCGGCAGCGTGTCCGGTGGTTGCGTAGAAGGAGATTTGTATCTCCGTTGTCAGGAGACCTTGGCAACGAGAACCCCGGCACTGGTGCGCTATGGGGTGAGCGACGATGAGGCCTTCGAAATCGGGCTTACCTGTGGAGGCGTTCTCGAGGTCTTTATCCAGAGGATCGACCCCCGCATTCAGTCGATAGAACGGTTGGCTGCGGCGGTGGAAGGAGGTGAACCAGCCGTAATGGCCACGGTCGTCGACGGGCCGGGCACCGGGACGCAGGTGCTCGTCGTCGGGCACGAGCAATATGGCTCAACCGGGCATGCCGCTTTAGACGACGCCGTGGTGACTGATGCGCTGGGGTTGCTGGAACACGGTACAACCGGTCTGATCCACCTCGGTGTTGGAGGGGAACGACGTAAAGAAGATGTGGCCGTGTTCGTCGAGTCTTTCGCGCCGCCACCACGCATGCTGATCTTCGGAGCAATTGATTTTGCTGCCGCTTTGGCGCGACTTGGTTCATTTCTCGGTTACCACGTCACTGTATGTGACGCTCGATCGCTGTTCGCGACCGTTGCACGGTTCCCTGAGGCGGACGACGTTGTTGTTGCTTGGCCGCATAAGCATCTTGCTCAGGTGGAAATTGACCGACGGACGGTCATCTGTGTCCTGACCCATGATCCGAAGTTCGACGTGCCCGTTCTGGAGGAAGCGCTAAAGACGGACGCAGGATACATCGGCGTGATGGGCAGCCGACGTACGCATGCCGATCGTCATGCACGGTTGCGCGAACGGGGCGTCACCGAGGCCCAGCTAGCGCGGTTGTCTTCTCCCATCGGGCTGGACCTTGGGGCACGAACCCCCGAGGAGACTGCAATTTCCATCGGTGCCGAGATCATCGCTCGACGCACAGGGGCGACCGGCCGACCCCTGTCCGAAACCACCGCTTCGATCCATCGACCGAGCACGACCAGATCGCGGCGGCAGCCTGTCTTTATGGAGCATCAACGGTGAACGTGGTCGCCGACACTTGTCGGAAGGATTCTTGACTCTGACGGAGCAATCCGGTCACCGATGGTGATGGCGTTGAAAAGGAGGCTTAACAGGTGGAGCAAGGAAAAGTGGCCACGGAGAGTTTGCACCGGGGCCGGGTGGCTTGGGTTGACACCGACGCGGGTGGGAGGATCCACCACACTGCAGCATTCCGGTGGGCGGAGATAGCTGAACATGCTTTTTTCCGCCGGATCCGCCCAGGCTTCGACGCTGCTGTTTTTCCGCGCAAATCAGTGGAGGCAAGCTACCACTCCACGCTCGTCTTCGACGACGAGTTCGAAGTCCGCCTCAGTGTCAGCTCTGTCGGAAGAACCTCCGTGACCTTCGTCTGGGAGGTGCACTCGCGGGACATACTTTGCGTGGAAGGTCGACACACAGCGGTGCACGTCGAGACCAATGGAAAACCGGCACCACTACCCGACTGGTTCCGTGCGGGCTTGGAACAACGAGCTCCCCGAGATGCGTCCGAGCGATGACGGCGGTGAGCAAGGCCTACCAAGTGGTGTCACCGGACGGCACACCGACCGAGAGCGCCGGCCTTCAACGCCGTGGTCAATTATCAATTGGCGGTTCGTGGGGGACACGACCCGGAGTCGAGTGCCCGGTTTGCACGGGCCTCACCCACTGGCCGTCTTAGAGAAGAAAAGCTTTCTGACACACCCCCTGGCACGTTTCGCGGCGTACAGTTTGCTGACCCTTCTTACTTCGGGTGGGAGTGGCTGAGTCCGCCGCCGATGAGGAGCATGCGTAGGCGGTAGTTGTCGCGGTTGCGGAAGCCGCGTGCGACCCGTCGGTGGAGTTCGATAAGTCCGTTTGCTCCTGTGGCAGGGCGCCGACTGTCTTACGTAATCGTCTCGGCGTAGAACGTCTCAGGGGCCATATCGCCGGGACTTTGCGACGCACACCGCCGAGATAAGGCATCGAGGTCCCAAGCCGGACTGCACAGGTACACCGTGCCCCCCGTTACCTTTTTCGTGACCCTGGTCCTGCTGCAGGATGTGGGTGTGCTGGCCGGTCGGTCCCGGCATGGTTCTTGCCCCCAGTTGTTCATGACCCGGGGGGTGTTGGGGTCTGCTGCACGAATAGGTGACAGTTTCAGTCACGCAGCCAAGCGGCTGGCGTGTTCATGATGGCCTCGAACTCGATGCGCGTCAAACGTCCGAGTCGGGCCTACCGACGGCGTCGATGATAGGTCCGCTCGATCCAGGTCACGACCGCGATCCGCAATTGTCCTCGGGTGGTCCAGGACCGTCGGTCCACGACGTTCTTCTGAAGCAGAGCGAAGAATGATTCCATTGCGGCATTGTCGTCGCAGGACGCGACTCTGCCCATCGAGCCGACCATCCGGTGACGGGTCAGAGCACACAGGAACTTCCTGCTCCGAAATTGCGATTCTCGGTCGCTGTGAACCACGCAGCCGGCGACATCACCACGACGAGCGACCGCGTTCTCCAGCGCGTTCACCGCCAACCTGGACTTCATCCTCAAGTCAATGGAGGAACCGACGATCCGGTTCGAGAACACGTCCTTAATTGCACAGACGTAGAGCTTCCCTTCTGCGGTTTTGTGCTCCGTGATATCCGTCAGCCAGAGCTGGTTCGCGGCGTCTGCGGTGAACTCGTGCCGGACCCGACCCTTCTCGTCTGTGACGGTGCAAAGGTCATTGTGGACCGGCGAGCCGGGCTTCCGCCCGTTCTTCCCACGCTTCTTCCCGAACGAGCTCCACCAGCCATTGGCCGCGCAGATCCGCCACGCGGTCCGATCCGACATCGTTTCCCCGGCGTCGCGAGCCTCATCCGCGAGAAGCCGATGACCGAATTCCGGGTCGTCTCCGTGAGCGTGGAAGAGTGCGTTCGCGCGATGCGCCTCAGCGATCTCGCTACCGGTGACGGGTGCTGCCAGCCACCGGTAGTAGGGCTGACGGGAGAGCTTCAACACCCGACACGTGACCGCCACGGGGATCCCGTCGACGGCAAGCTCACTCACGAGCGGGTAGAGCCATTTCCCGGCAGGTCCGCCTGCGACAAGGACGCTGCTGCCCGCCGCAGAACCTCGTTCTCCTGCTCGAGCAGTCGAACCCGCTTCCGCAATTCGCGGTTCTCCACCGTTTCGCTGCGAGACTGACCAGCCGTCTTGCTGTCGCCGTTCTCGGCGTTGCGCATCCATTTCGTGAGCGTCATCGGGTGAACACCGAAGTCCTTCGCGATCTGCTCGATGGTCACTCCGGACTCACGGTTCCTGGCGACGCGCACCACATCGTCGCGGAACTCGTCTGGGTAAGGCTTCGGCACAACGACATCCTTCCAGGCCTGCCTTCCGGCAAGCCAGATCAGATGTCACCTATCCATGCAGCAGACCCGGAGTTACGCAGGCCTGTTACCTGAACGACAGCGTCCGCTCCAATCCGCAGAAGCGCTCCCTCGGGCAAGCCCAAGGGGTCGATGCCCTGGGTCGTGATGTTCTCTCCAAGATCGCCGGACTTCACGACGAAGCCTTGCTGCTCGAGCTCGTCGAACAGTTCGGCGTGTATCAGATGCACCTGCCGCCGATTCGGTTGGGTGGACTCAGCCCGG
The DNA here is from genome assembly GCF_056680255.1 of Arthrobacter sp. BC5. Taxonomy (NCBI): domain Bacteria; kingdom Bacillati; phylum Actinomycetota; class Actinomycetes; order Micrococcales; family Micrococcaceae; genus Arthrobacter; species Arthrobacter sp. BC5. Next base: position 2,872,567 of record NZ_CM155273.1, on the reverse strand, counting down.
ACTCTTGAGAGGTGCTGGACCGTGGTCCCGGCGTGGGCACCGCCCTCGACTCCCAGCCCTTCAATGAGCTGGCACGACTGACGTGGCTCCTTGCTGAAATGGTGCTGGGCACTGTGACTGACTGAGACAACGGAGCAGTCCATTGCCCTCCTATGCATGTCGGTTTCATCTGCGGCGGCCCAAACTGTCAGCGGCTTGGTACCAGGCTCGCTGAAGGCTTCCGCACGACTTCAATCGATACTGCCACGATCTTAACCACGCGCTCGAGATCTAGCCCCTATTCGATTTGTTCGTAGGTCAATTCCTACTCGGCACCCGCGCGGACCTCCTTAACGCAACGCTTGCCGGGAGGGGGTCTGCTGTGGAACCAGCATGATCTGGATCATATGAGCTGTGGCACAATCAGCAGTTGAAAGCTTGCGCATCAAGGGAGATGCTTACCTCCTCCCGTCACGAAGGCCCATTCCTTGATCTCACTGACCGCTGCGCTCGGTATCGCCCTCATCGAGCTAGGGATGGCTCTGACACCAGGGCCCAACATGATCTACCTGGTATCGCGCAGCATCAGCCAGGGATGGCGGGCCGGCATGATGTCCCTCAGCGGCACCGCTCTCGGGTTTGTTGTCTACATGACGATGGCCAATCTCGGACTCGCCGCGATCTTCCTCATCGTCCCCTGGCTGTTCATCGGCCTGAAAGTCATCGGCGCCCTCTACTTGATGTGGCTCGCCTACCAGACACTCCGGCCAAGAGGGAAGTCGCTCTTTGCACCAAGTGAGTTGCCACGCGATTCCTTCGGCAAACTCTTCCGCATGGGCCTCATTACGAATCTGCTCAACCCCAAAGTGGCGATCCTGTACCTGGCGATCATCCCCCAGTTCATTGACCCGGCGGCCGGGAACATCGTGCTCCAAGGGTTCCAGCTCGGCGCCATTCAGATCGCTGTCGGGGTCGCCGTGAACGGGGCAGTCATCCTCGCCGCAGGATCCGTCGCGGTCTTCCTGCAACGCAAACCCCGCTGGATCCGCTGGCAGAAATACGTGACTGGCACTCTCCTCGGAGCGATCGGCGTGAAACTCGCGTTCAACGCACCAACCCCCGCGACCACCAGCTAGATCCCCCTCCTTTAGCGGGCTACAGACCCATCCCTACCTAGGACAGCTGCGGAAAATCGGTCCCAAAGTGTCCCGGGTGGAGATCCCTCATCGCGCGCTGAGAGGTCTGATGCTGCTTTACGGTGCTGAGTGGATGGGATGTCAGGCAGACTTGCTGGCGTGAGCACTAACGGATCTCCGTCCCCCGTTCTGCGTAGCGGTCTCATCGAGCTGCGCCCGTACACGAAGGAGGACGAAGAATCTTTCGTCGCGTTGTTCCAGGACCCGGAGGTGGTCCGTTACGTAGGTGACGGGATGCAGAGCGAGGCCGCTGACCGGGAGTTGTTTCAGCGCGTCTTTTCCCGTGTTTACCCGACGAACAAGTTCGCCGTCCGGGCAGTTACTGTCGATGGTTCGATCATTGGGCACGCCGAGCTCAAACCGTCACCGCGGGATGACATCGACGGGTGGGAACTCGTGTACGTCATCGACCGCTTTCATTGGCGCCGAGGGTACGGCAGGACAGTGGCCGCGCTGGTCACCCGCTACGGGTTCGACGATCTGCGACTTCCGGTGGTGTTCGCGACCGTCGATACCGAGAACACGTCCTCGTTGGCTCTCCTGGCGAGCCTCGACTACACCCGGGTTGGGGAGACAGTGGAGAACGGCCAGCGGGTAGCGGTCCTGTCTGCCCACCGGCAGATAACGCCTGGCCGTTGAGGACTAAGACCACTTGCCATACGACGCCGCGCCCCGCCCGGCTTCTGACGGCGGACCCAGCTCCCCGGAAGCTTAGTCCCGCAAATCTCCTCAGCGATGGTCCAGTGCTACGACGCGGGCTTTGCCGAGGCGTCACGAATTACGGCGCCAGTCGGTGACCTCGGGGTAGGCCAAGAATCCGGCCGACAGATAGGTGGATAACGCACCGACATTAGAACTCTCTGCACAGACAGTGGCGCTCGATGAACCCATTTCGCGAAGCGCAGTGGCGGCAGCGCGCGTCATCAGCGTGCCGTATCCGTGACCGCGGTGGTCCTGATGTACACCCATCGGTTCGATGAGACCGGGACGCCCTGCCCCAGCCGACCACACCGCGGCGACGGCCACTACATTGCCGTCGTTGTAGAGCGACAGGATGTGCCCGGAGTCGAGAAATGGGCCTTCAGCGGCTGCCCGCCATCCGGCCACGAAGCTACGAAGCCGTTCGTCTGGCATCGGTGTTCCGCGAAAAGCGGACCAATGAACAGCTACCCACTCATCGGTGCAACCTGGTTCAACAGTTTCGACGCGGACGCCTGCAACGTCGACGAGCCCTTGCAAATCCGGGACCGGCTCTGCCAAATCACGCCGTAATGGCGTCCATGGCTCGTCGGGTAACCATCCCGCGATCGCGAGTTGCTCAGAAAGAGCCGATGCGCCGCGCGCCTCAATGGTCGCGCTTCCTGCATCGAGGACACCTTTGATCGGCTCACCAACATCCGTGGCGATGCGACGGGCGAGCGTTTCGTCCTCGTGCAGCGCCGGGTCTATCGCGAACCGCAGCAGCTGGGGGCCGTCGATCAGCGCGATCGCCAAAGCAGTGTCACCGCGCGACCACACCCGCGTTGCAGCGGCAGTGGCTGTGGCTCCACGGAGCGAGTACCAACCCAGATCACCGGGATGCAGATGCAGTGGTCCGCTGTCATCCTGCCACTCATTCAGCACACGAAGAATCCGATCGAGCTCGTCAACCTGCGGTGTTCTCACTCTGATATCTATGAGCTCTAACCTTCCATCGCAACCGCGCCGAACCACACCCTTGATATTTCCATCGCGTTGATCCACCTATGCATCGTTCTACCGAACAAAGGGAAGAGTGCTCGCAAGCTCATCATCATTGATGATGCGTTCGAGTGTGCTGCGGCCAAGCTGAGCCATTCCAGGATTGGACGTCTGGTAGTACCAGACCAGGCCCATGGCCTGTTGGAAAGCCCATGCAGCACCGCGTTGCCACTCAGTGAGGGTGGTACCGAGCGCGTGACGGAAGACCGACCGCGCCTCAACGTCGAATAGATGCCAGACGGCGACAAGATCGAGAGCGGGGTCGGCAGGTGCGAAACCGCCGGTATCCAGTACGCCCGTGAGACGTCCGTCCTGTATGAGAAGGTTCGCCGGGATGAGGTCCCCATGAGCCATGACATCCGCTTGGGTCCGGGGCAGAACCCGGAATCGTGCCCAAAACTTTTCGAGTTCAGGCACGTTGAGGATGTCCGTACTTTCCCGGAAACAGGTTCCTATCCACGCATCCGAGTCCGGCAGCTGCCCTCCGCGCCCAGAGCCCGCGAACTGACGCCCTCGAGTAGGAGCGGAACGACATGCACCGACGAGGCCGGCCATATCCTCCGCGAACTCTCTGGAACAAGCGGCCCCTTCCGGCGTCGCCACGTCTCCGGGCAGCCACGACTGGACCGACCACGGCAATGGGTACTCACGACTTGGGCGACCGAAGGCGATCGGCACGGGGGTAGGAACCGGACACACCGCCAGCATCTCGCGCATAGCCGACGCTTCCCGCCGCAGGTCGGCGGCCAAAAGGACCGGATCGGCGGGGCGAAAGGAAAGCCGCGCGGTTTTAGAAGGCCCAATCCGGTAAATCGCATTCACTGTTCCACAAGTCTTCACCGGCTCTACGACCTCGCAGCTCCACTGCGGAAACTGCTCCAGAATCAGCTGCTGCACAGTCACGGCAATGATGTCGAGCTGGTCTTCGTGCATCGCCATACCACCGACACTACTGCGCACTCCTGCCCGCAAGCCGGTCCTCGTGCGCTCACGCTGCCGACGTGTCCGAGCTGAGGCGGGCTGGGAGATTCCTTGCCTAATCTCCGGTGGATCCGTCCAGCAGCTCGCGCAGGATGTCCAGGTGCCCGCAATGCCGGCCCGTTTCTTCGATCATGTGCACCAGAACCCACCGCACACTCTGTCCGCCATCTCCACCGCGGCAGCGGTCGTCCAATTCATGCCGCTGCAGCACTTCACGGGACTGGCGGCAGGCAGCCTCGTAGTCCTCGATGATGCCCGCCAGGCTGTCCTCTTCGCCCACCCGGAACTCCCCGTCGGGATCCTCGGCGGACCATCGGCTGGGAACATCGTGCCGGCCGTCAAGGCGGTCCTGGAACCAGAACTGCTCAACGTCAGTCAGGTGTTGCACCAAACCTGACACCGTTGTCAGCGAGGGCACGAGCCGCCTAGCGCCGTCGGCATCGCTGAGGCCACTGGCCTTCATCACTACAATGGCTCGGAAGTAATCCAGGAAGCCGGTCAGGGTTTCCCGTTCTCCGGCCGCGGTCGGCGGGTCAGTTCGGGTGTCGTTGTCCATCTGCCCAACCTAGTCAAGGGGATCGAGCCACGGCATAGGCACGCCCAACCCCACCAACCAAGAGCTACGGAACGGCCTGAACAAGAGTCCACACGCCGATCCTTCAGCGGGCGATACCTGCGCCCGTAGTCCCTAGTGACCTCGAAAGGTACCCTTGGGTGCGATTTAGGTTCAGATCGATCGGATCCATGGCGTCGAGTGTTAGCCGGGCTGTCTCCAAAGGCTCGAGGTCCGCTCGCATCCGTTCTACGTGGTCCCAATCAATCTCGTGCCAGCCGGGGATGCCTCGCACACGACTCTCTACCCGTCGCCGATGTTCACCAGCGTCTGAACAAATGCACTCGATCACGTAGAGCTTTGCTCCGTAGCCGCTCACGATTTCCTGCCACCCTTCGAGGACCGCGTCGCTGACTACAGCATCGACGATGGCCGCTTGTCGGAACATCAGTTGACGGGTCATCAACGTTTCCAGCAGGCCGTAGTGCATCCGTAAGTAGGACTCACGGTCCAGTTGAATCAGCGCCTCGCGCGCTGGCTTCAACGCACCCATCAGCCAATCGCCAGAGAACACCGGTCTACCTGAGGATGAAGCCAAACCCTCTGCGAGGATTGATTTACCTGTACCCGGAAGTCCAGTGAAGGCAACGACGCTCAATTGCAATCCACCGATACTTATGGGGTCTGCATAGCCGGGAGCTCGCCCAGTGTCTAGGCCAGCCCAAACAACCCTGCACGTCCGCTAGCCGATCCTCCACCGAACACTCATCGTGTGCCACTTCAAACCCGGCTTGATGCAATTCAGGCACCTACTCACCATGATCGTGAGTAGGTGCCCTGTGGTTGCGGGGACAGGATTTGAACCTGTGACCTCTGGGTTATGAGCCCAGCGAGCTACCGAACTGCTCCACCCCGCGGCGCATGCACAACCTTACGCACTACACGAGGAAGACACCAATCAGGGACCGCGAAAGTATTCCCCGCCCTCACCGCGGCCGAACCCGACTTCGATAAGACCCCGCCGACCGACTCCCGGCACCGTGACGGGCGTGCGCGTGAATCCGCTACCCCTCCAAAACCATCCGAGTCCAAGCCCACGCGATCGCGAACACGCTCAGCGGTGAAGATCCCCACCGTGCTGCTGATCATCGTCCTGATGGCGTGCGTCGGATTCTTGGAGGAGTTGATCTTCCGCGGCTTCGTGTTCCGAGGGACCTTGGAGCGGCGTTCCCTGACCTACGCGGTCGTGATCTCCGGCGTGACCTTCGGGATCGGCCATGTCGTGAACCTGGCCAGGGGCTACTCCGGTGCCGAGCAGATCATCCAGATCGGTTTCGGCGTGATGCTTGGCATCGTCCTCGCGCTGCTCCTCGCGGTCACCGGCACGATCATTCCCCTCATCGTGTTCCACGTGCCGCTGAACATCAGCGGCAGCGTGACCGTCGCGGATCCGCAGTCCGATTGGCTGAAGCTCGCCGCGACCACCGTCATCAGCGCAGGCTACGCCGCGCACCTGGTGGAGATGCTTCGCCTGCACGGCACCAGCCCGGAAATGTCACTGCCCTCCACCGGATCCTCCTACGCGGACTCGAGCAGAGACGGGGCAATCCGGTCATGACGGCGCTTGTGAGCGGCGCGTCTCGGGCCTTTCACACCGGCCATCCTGGATGAGGCACTTGCGACGAGATCCGATCTTCGTCCGCCCGAACCGGGCCGCGACCGATCGATGCGTGCACCAGACGGGCTGGTGTGCGTGGTCCCCGGACAGGTGCCGCCTCACCGGACGACGACGACGTTGCCTCGGGCGTGGTGCAGGACGGCATGGACCGTTGACCCGAGCCGTACCCCCAGGGTGTTCTTGCCCTTGGCGCCCATGACGACGACGGCGGCGTTCTGGGCCCGCTCCACGATGACTCCCGGGATGGACGGCGCGACGACGAGGTCGTGAGTCACGGCGAGGCCGGGGTACTCGGAGAGCAGTGCGGAGGCTCGCTGCAGGATCTCGTCCCCGTCCTCGACTGCTGGGCCGGCAGAAGCGTGTCTGCTGTGCGGCCGGACGTGCAGGAGCCGCAGCGACTTTCGCAGCGTTGTCGCGAGGTCGGCCGCCACCGCTACGGCTCTTCCGCTCTCCGGCGATCCGTCCACGGCGACCAGAACGGTGTCGTGGACGGGCCGGGCATCACGAACGACGATGATGGGGCACGAAGCGCTGGAGGCGAGGTGGAAGCTCACCGACCCGATCAGCAACCCCGCGAAGCCACCGAGGCCGCGGGTCCCGGTGACCAAAAGGGAAGCTTCTTCGGACAGGGCGGTGAGGCTACCGGAGGGAAGCCCGACAACGAGTCGTTCACGTACGTCGAGGCCATCCTCGGATCGGACGGCGATGTCGTGTCCTTCTGCCAGGATCTTCTGGGCTTGCCGGCGCAGCCCACTGTCCTCGATTCCCGTGACGCGGCCCAGCTTCTCCGTGAAGTAGGGCCATATCCAGCAGTGGACGACGACGAGCGGCAGCTGTGCCGCTGCGGCATAGCGGGCAGCCCACAGAACCGCCTGCTTCGCATCGTCCGAGCCGTCGTACCCGGCGAACACGGGCTTGCGCTGGACGGAGTCTCCGATGCCACCAGGGCCGGGGGTCATGCCGGAACGGTGACGGGCTGTGTGACGGAGGGCTCGCCCTCGGGCAGCTGGAGGGTGCCGTGTGCGATGAGCACCGGGCATGCCGAGCGTTCGGCGACGGCGGAACTGACGGAGCCGAGCAACAGACCCACGAAGCCGCCGTGCCCCCGGGAACCGACGACGACCATCGACGCCTCCCGGCTCTCGTCGATGAGTACCTGCGCTGGCGTACCCTTCAGGACCAGGCGCTCGACCGGACATGGCGGTTCGTCCTTGAACGCGTCGAACAACGCCCGGTCAAGGGCCGCCTCGGCCAACTCGTCGGGATTCCACTCAGTGGGTATGTAGGCACCGAAGCCCACGGAGTACTGCCACACGGTGACCGCCCTGATGACGTCGCCGGCAAGGGGAACGAGGTGGGCCGCGAGCTCGAGTGCGGCGATGGATTGCGCCGAGCCGTCGACGCCGACGACGATGACGCGGGGCTTGCGGGGTGAAGGGGTCGTGTCCATGCTCGCGTCCTGCTCCTCGGGTCTCCGGTGAACTCGTGTCCATGCATCGTCGCGGTGGCCCGCGTCTGCCAATAGGGCCGAAAGGCCCCGTCATGCGGTGTTCAGAACGCGAACTGTCCTATCTCGCGCCGTAGCCTGGGGTCCGTCCGGCCATGGACGGGCCCGGCCCGCCGTGGTCCGCCGGTCGTGGGCCGATCGCCCGCCAGGCTTTGAGGAAGCCGTCGACGACGTCCCAGGCGGCGATGATGACGAGGGGCGCGATGACGCCCACCATCCAGCCCTCTCCCCTGGCAACATCCGAGCCCAGACGTATCGCCTCGAAGAATGCCCCGTTCAGCAGTCTTCCCTCGGACAACAGGAGTACTGCCGGCGCGGTGAAGGCGATGTTCAGGCAGAGGTTGACGATCGCGGTCGCCCACGACCACCCTCTCGCATAGATCCATCCTGCGAAGATGCATTCGGCGATGATCAACCCGAGGAACCAGGGAATCCAGAATGACCACAGGGCAGGCTCCAGGAGAGGGATGGGATGTCCGTCGGCAGTCCGGACGACCGACGACGCCTGCTGCCAGATGATCACTCCCGCAAAGAGCGCGAGGAACACGAGGGACGCCACGAGTTCGGCGAGCCGAGCGTGCCGGGACCTGCCGGGCACCTGTGGCAGGTGCTCCGGAGACCACGATGGCCATGTACCGGCACCAGGGCTTCGCTCGAGGACGACGAACAGGAGCGTGATCCAGAAGGCGATCTGCAGTGCCACCTGGATCGCCGTCGAAACTGCGCTGCCGATGGAACCTCCGACGTCGCCCGTGGCCAGGAGCCCTGTGACGAGGACCACCGCTGCGACGACGGGAACCGCGATCGCGGTGACGGTCTTGAGCAGCCGCAGCCAGTCCAGGTAGTAGCGCGGGCCGATCAGCGTGAGGTGCCGGCCCGTGTAGGCTGCAGCAATCCGCTCAGGGTCACCCAGCTGCGTCAGGGCTGCCGTTTCCGCGGTATCGTCCCGGTCGCCGGAGTCCGCACGGGCACGGATGGCTTCCTCGATCCGATGGCGGATCTCGCGTTCGACATCGTGGCGCTGGGACTCCGGGACGGTCCGTAGTGCAGCCCATACATAGCGATCGGTCAGCGTCGGCATGGTCTATACCCTTCGAGAAGGCAATGGGGGAAAGCGGTGGGGCGAGGCGGGCAGCGCTCCTTGGGCGTGATGCTTCATCGTGGCCCGTGCTGAGCGCTGCGGGGAGGGTCGTTCGGCACCAGAGTGGTGGGAATTGCTGCGGCTGAACAGGATCCACGCACCTCTTCCGGCAGGAACGTGTTGAATAATCGGGTCGTGGACCGGTCATGGAAGCAGGATGTCCTCGGTGAGGGATTCGAACAGCTCGAACTACCCCTGCCCGGTGACGCGGTGGCAACCCTCGTCCGGTACACCGCCGCGACGGTACCCGATCCCGACCCCGTGGCCCTGGATGCGGATGTGCTGTACGTCCATGGCTGGTCCGACTACTTCTTCCAACAGAAACTGGCGCACTTCTGGCACGGGAACGGCGCGCGGTTCTACGCTCTGGACCTGCACAACTACGGCCGAAGCCTTCGTCCCGGGGACACCCCCGGCTTCGTCACCGACCTTCGCAACTACGACACGGACCTCGCCGCTGCCCTGACTGCCATGGATCGCACCCCGGAACGGCCCCTGATCCTGCTGGGACACTCCACGGGCGGGCTGATCCTGAGCTGGTGGGTACACCGCCATCCCGGCGTGGCGGACGTGCTGATCCTGAACAGCCCCTGGCTCGAATTCCAGGGCGCCGAGCTGGGTCGCCATGCCATTTCCCCGCTGGTCCAGCTGCAGGCCCGGCGCCATCCGCTGGCTCCCCTGCCACTTCAGGACAAGGGCATCTACTCGCGGTCATTGTCCTCGGAGTTCGGCGGGCAGTGGACCTATGACAAGAGTTGGCGCCCGTACCGCGGGTTCCCCGTCACCAGCGCCTTCCTGAACGCCGTCTTCCAGGCACAGGACGCGGTCGATGCCGGTTTCAGCATCGACGTTCCGGTGTTGACCATGCTTTCGACGCGGGACTACCTTCAGCCCCGCTGGGCAGAAACAGCCAACGAAGCCGACGTGGCCCTGAACGTGGACGTCGTGGCGCACCGTGCACTTTCCCTCGGACGGAACGTCACAGTCCTGCGGATATCCAAGGCCGTTCATGACATCTTCCTCTCCCCCGCGCCGGTGAGGAAGACCGCTTACCGTCACATCGAGAGCTGGCTCGGCGGGTACCTCAACCATCGGGACTAACCAGGCCCTCGCACCGCGGCCGGGACGTCGGCCTCGAGTCGTTCGACGTCGTCACGGTGGCACAGTTCAGTGGCGGGCGTCATCACGGCCGCGCTTCCGGCGGCGACGGCGGTACGGAAAGCCGCCTCAGCAGGACGCCCCTGCGCGAGTCGGAGCACGAATCCAGCGAGGAAGCTGTCACCGGCGCCGACGGTGCTGAGCACCTGCACCGTCGGTACCGGCAAGCGGAGCACGCCTGACTTCGAGGCAAGCACCGCTCCTGCGTCACCGAGGGTCAGCGCGACGTATTCCGCGGATCCGTCCGCGACCAGCGCGGAAGCCGCATCCACCTGGCTCTGCGTGCTGTCGAGCACCGTGTCGAAATGCTCCCCCAGTTCGCGCCTGCTGGGTTTGACCAGAAAGACTCCCTCAGCCAGTGCCTGGGTCAGTGCCACTCCGGACGTGTCCACGACGCAATGGGCGCCTCCCTCCTGCACCGTGCGGGAGACCCGCGCATAGAAATCCTCCGGCACCCCCGGTGGCAGGCTGCCGCTGGCGACCACGAATCCCGCTGGTGGGATCGATGCGGCAAGCGCGGACAGGCAGGCGCGCCACTCCGCCTCGCTGAGCTGTGGACCCTCGAGCACGAATCGGAACTGCTTCTGGGTGGTCGTCTCATCGACGGTGAAGGCCTGGCGGGTACTGCCCTCGATCGGTACAACCAAACTGGGAACGTGCTCGGCTACGATGAGCCGCCGATAAGCCTCCCCCGTGGCACCACCTGCAGTGTGCACCGCGAGGGTCTGTCCGCCGAGACGCTGGACGACCCTGGACACATTCACGCCGCCACCTCCCGGGTCGAGGCGACTTACGCTACAGCGCAGTTTATGAGCGCTGACGACATGCTCCGTCGAGGTGCTGACATCCAACGCCGGGTTCACGGTGAGAGTGAGAATCAGCGTGGCGGGAATCGGCTGTGAGGCTCCTGTACGCCTCAGCACAGGAGCCCTCTCCGCTTCACCGCCAGGACCTTCCGTCCCATCCCGGTTACCTCCGCGGCTTTCCTGCGTTCCACTACCGGGAGCGCAGGCACCCGTTCGGGGGTCGGCACCTCTTCCGAGGACACCCGTGCGGGATGGGAAGGTGAACTGTTCGCTCGCACCATTGCGGGATGAACCAGTATCTGCTTCACTATTTTGCACGGAGGGGAGTATCCCCTATCCAGCCCATCGTCACTACGGCAGCCCCAGTGCTACCCGGTGGGCAGGCTCCGATGCGAGCCGGGAGAGACCTCCAGTTGGTTGAGCAACTGACTGGAAGTAGGTAGTCCATGAACGTTCCCCTCTGTGTCTGGTTCGCTGTCATCGGTTTCATCGTTCTCATGTTGATCGTGGATCTTGTCGCGCATCGCAAAGCCCACGTGATCAGCGTCCGCGAGGCCGCTGCGTGGTCGGCTGTGTGGGTCTTCTTCGGAATCGCCTTCGGTGTCATCGTGTGGCGGTTCTGGGGCGCCGAGTTCGGGCAGCAGTACTTCGCCGGCTATCTCATCGAGAAGTCCCTCGCCGTGGACAACGTCTTCGTGTGGGCCATCATCTTCGCGTTCTTCGCAGTACCCCGCGAGTACCAGCACAGAGTGCTGTTCTTCGGGGTGCTCGGAGCGCTCGTGTTCCGGGGGATCTTCATCGCTGCCGGTGCCGCGATCATCGCCAGCGCCGGCTGGATTCTCTACCTCTTCGCGGCCTTCCTCCTGGTCACCGGAATCCGGATGCTCCGGCACCGCGACGAGCACATCGACCCCGAGAAATCCCGGACCCTCAAGCTGTTCCGCCGGTACGTCCCCATGACGGATGCCTTCCACGGCCAACGGTTCCTCGTCCGGAAGAACGGGGTCCTGCTCGCCACTCCCCTGCTCGCCGTCGTCGTCCTGGTGGAAGTCACCGACATCGTCTTCGCCGTCGACTCCATCCCGGCGATCTTCGCCGTCACCGACGAGGTGTTCCTCGTCTTCACCGCGAACGCCTTCGCCATCCTCGGTCTGCGAGCCATGTACTTCCTGCTGGCCGACCTCATCCACCGCTTCGTGTACCTGAAGGTCGGGCTGGCGATCATCCTGATCTGGGTTGGTATCAAGATGGCCCTGAAGATCGACATCTGCTACATCCCGACCACGGTCTCCCTCGCCGTCATCACCAGCATCCTCACCGTGTCCGTCGTCGCAAGCCTGAGGGCGACCCGGGGTCAGGAGCGCCACGAACCGCCGTCGCCGGCAGTGCCGCCCTTCCGTATCGCGGACGCTGAGGAGATGAAAGCGCTCCAGCCGGTATGGGGCCGGAAGCGCGTCAGCACCCCCGGGGGTCCGGATCGCCTGGGCGACCGGTAGCGGGAGAGCCGTGCAGCGCGTCGATCCGCCCCGACGAACGGGAGTCTCGAGCAATTTCGAGCTGGCGACCTGGCTGTTCATGCGGTGGTCCGGCGCGCTGCTCCTGGTGCTGATCCTCACCCACCTGTTCGTGAACCTCGTGCTGGGGGACGGTATCCAGGGCATCGACTTCGCCTTTGTCGCAGGCAAGTGGGCGCATCCCTTCTGGCAGTGGTTCGACCTGATCATGCTGTGGTTGGCGATGCTCCACGGGACGAACGGGCTACGGGTCATCATCGACGACTATGCCGGGACCGCCTCGGCGCGGTTGTGGCTCAAGAGCATCCTGGTGACCTGTTCCGCGGTGATCGTCATGCTGGGCTCGCTCGTGATCTTCACGTTCGACCCCTGCCCCGCAACCGCGAGCATGGAGTCGCTCCCGCAATTCTGTGCGGAACGCTGACCAGGAATCCAGGTCAGAAGGGGCTGCGTCTCCGCCCGTCTCAACCGCGGGCGATCGGAAGCTTCTTCGGTGCCTCGGGCTTCGGGGTGCCATCCGGAAGAGGTGTCCGGACCTCCAGCACTCCGTCGGTGTACGTCGCCTTGATCTCGTCCTCCTTCACTCCTTCGGGGAGCGCGATGTCGCGCTCGAAGGAACCGTAGCGGAACTCGGACCGGAATCGTCCCTTGTCCTTGTGCTCCTCCTTCTCCTGGCGCTCGGCGCGAATCCGCAGGAATGCATTGTCGATGCTCACATCGATGTCCTTGTCGGGATCGACGCCGGGCAGTTCTGCACGAACCACCAACTCCTTCCCATCCACGAATTCCTCGACGCGGATGGCAGCCGGTCCGGGCGAGGAATCGAAGAGGCGCTCCACAGATTCCAGCAGGTCGAGCGGGGACCTCATGGTGGTGGTGAATGGCGAGTTCCTCCGGCCGGACGCGAACGGCGACCATCGCAGCACATCGGACATGACGGGTTCTCCAATCAATAGGGGGCAGAAGACCCAGCGGGGTCGGTGTCATTCGAGTAGATACCCGTGCGGCCAGGACGGACAGGGACGAAAGACCCTGATCCTGCCACGCGGCCTGTTGGCGGACCGCACGAAGACGCGCCGCTGTCCGGATCAGAGAAAGCAGGCCTAAAGTCCCTGCACGAGGCCGGCGGCGAGGTCTACCCTCTGGTGGACAACACGATCAGGGGTTCGGGATCGGCAAGGCGCCCTGCCGCTCGGGCAGGACGCGGGAACTCGACAATGGCGCATATCTTCGATCGGCAGTGGAGCTGAAATGGGCAGTGTGGGTTTGCTCTACGTAGGTGCTGTTCTGTTCATCAACGGACTGATGCTGCTGGGAATCATTCCGGGAAAGTCGGCAGCGATCCTGAACTTCTTCGTGGGAGTCATGCAGGTGGTGTTCCCCACGCTCATCATCCTGCAGGCCGATGGCGATGCTTCGGTCATCTTCGCAGCGGCCGGACTCTACCTCTTCGGTTTCACCTACCTCTACGTCGGCATCCTGCAGATCACGGGTATCAGCGGTGAGGGACTCGGATGGTTCTCCCTCTTCGTCGCCGCCTGTGCGGTAGTGATCGGAGTGCTGCAGTTCACCCTCGTGGGTGACCCGGTCTTCGGCGTGATCTGGTTCGTATGGGCTGTGCTCTGGTTCCTGTTCTTCCTCCTGCTGGGCCTCAACCGGACGACACTGACCACCATGACGGGATGGTTCACGGTCTTCATCAGCCACCTGACCGGCACCATCCCGGCTTTCCTCCTCCTTCTGGGCCGATTCGAGACCAACACGGCCAACGCGGCCCTGGTCGCGGTCCTTGCCGCCGTCGCCCTGGCAGCCGCCTTCTTCCTCGGCCGGAAGGCGATGCGCAGCAGCGCCCAGCCCGGTACGGCCGCGCATGTCTCCGCCACCACATGACCTCGCCGACGAACCAGAGAGCTGACATCCATGGCCATATACGAGTACAGGTGCCCCGATGATCCTCCGTTCGAGGCAGTCCACCCCATCGGGGAGGCGCCGGACGAATCGCCCTGCCCCGCCTGCGGAACATCTTCCCGCAGGGTCATCAGTGCGCCGCATCTGTCCATCGCGAACACCGCGGCCTTCCGGCTGATCGATTCCACGCGTCGCAGTGCGTCCGAACCCGACGTCGTGGATACACACATCCCGGGCTCTCCGCGGCGAGTCCAGCAACATTCGTCGAACCCGTTACATCGGAAACTGCCGCGACCCTGAACACCTGGAAGCGGCACCCTTTTAAGGAGAGAACATGCCCGCAAAGATATTCGCACTGGACTCCAGCAAGAAGTTCGAGGATCAGGAGAGGATCGGTCACAACCGGTGGCACCCCGATATTCCGCCGGTCGCGACCGTGAAACCCGGCGATTCGTTCCGAGTGGATTGCCGCGAATGGTTCGACGGTGCAATCGTCAATGACGATTCCGCCGAGGACATCCTCAACGCACCACTGCTGACCGTCCACAAACTCAGTGGACCCTTCGCCGTCGAGGGAGCTAAGCCAGGCGACTTGCTGATCGTCGACATCCTGGACGTCGGACCGATCCCGCAGGAGGACTCGGGCCCCTTGGCCGGTCAGGGCTGGGGCTACACCGGCATCTTTGCGCGCAGCAACGGCGGCGGCTTCCTCACCGAGCAGTTCCCGGACGCCTACAAGGCGATCTGGGACTTCACCGGTCAGGTCGCGACCTCCCGGCACGTCCCTGGCGTCTCCTTCGCGGGCCTGATCCATCCCGGCCTGATGGGAACAGCCCCATCCGCCCAGCTGCTCGCGAAGTGGAACAAGCGCGAAGGCGACCTGATAGCCACCAACCCCAACCGGGTTCCCCCTCTTGCGCTTCCACCGGAGGCGGGACACGCGGTTCTCGGACACCTTCCGCAGTCGGAATTCGACCGGGTAGCCGGCGAGGCGGCCCGGACCGCGCCACCGCGTGAGAACGGCGGAAACCAGGACATCAAGAACCTGTCCAAGGGCACCCGCATCTTCTACCCCGTGTTCGTGGACGGAGCCAACCTCTCGCTGGGCGACCTGCACTTCTCACAGGGAGACGGAGAGATCACCTTCTGCGGCGCCATCGAGATGGGCGGCTTCATCGATCTGAGGGTCGATCTGATCAAGGGCGGCATGGACAGCTACGGCGTGAGCGAGAATGCCATCTTCATGCCTGGTACCGTGGATCCGCAGTTCAGCCAGTGGCTGGCATTCTCCGGCACGTCCGTCACGCTGGACGGTGAACAGCGCTACCTCGACTCGCACCTCTCCTACCAGCGTGCCTGCCTGCACGCCATCGACTACCTGACCAAATTCGGCTACAGCCCCGAGCAGGCATATGTCATTCTCGGAGCCGTTCCCATCGAAGGCCGTCTCTCCGGCGTGGTGGACATCCCGAACTCCTGTTCCACGGTCTATCTCCCCACGGCTGTCTTCGATATCGATGTACGACCGTCCGCTGCCGGGCCGCAGAAGGTCGACGCCGGGATCGGGGTGCCACGCGCCAGCAACCGATAAGGCATCTTTGGATCCCGCGGACCAGGAAGCAGCGCCATCGTCCGCGGACGCTTGTCGGTGGACAGTCGCGGGCCGTGCTCCAGGAGACCCCCTTCGCAGCGATGTCGGATGCAGTCGCTCCATCCCTGTGGGAGAGATGTCTTCATGGAGCCGGGCCCGGCGACGACCGCTCCGCCCCTGACACGATCCTGAACCGGGCTGCCGATCCCTCGCTGCCGGTTCCCTCGTTGAGGAAGGACGAAAGGCCCTACCGTGGAGCGCCGCTGGGAGTCAGCCTTCAGGGAGCAAGACCGTCATCCTGGTCCCGCACGTCACGAAGGAGAAAACTCATGAGCGCCCCCTCCACGTCACGGATCGTTGTAGGAGTCGATGGCTCCGAGCAGTCCATCGAGGCACTGCTGTACGCCCGGAAGCTGGCGCCCGTGTTCAACGCGACGATTCTCGCGCTTGCAGCATGGGACTATCCGGCCGACTATCCCGACTACGTGCCTCTTGGCACGAGCGAGTTCGCCGATGCCGCGAGGATCCATCTCGACAAGGCCCTCGCTGCCGCGTATGGAGACGACACTCCGGCAGCCCTCGAGCGCACAGTGGTTTTCGCCCACCCCGCCAAAGCCCTCGTCAAGGCGTCACAGGATGCAGTCCTGCTGATCGTCGGGCGGAGAGGGCACGGCACGTTTCGCGGACTGCTCCTGGGTTCTGTCAGCGCGGGCTGCGTCGCGCATGCCCATTGCCCGGTCCTTGTCGTTCCGCAGGCAGCCGAAGACGCAGGCGCTTGATCCTCGCGTGATCGCCCATCACCTGGTGTCGCCGTCAGACCGCGTCGCCGGTCTTCGGGCATCCGCGGCGGTCTCGTTGCTGGGTTGTCGCAGGCGGCGCAATGGTGACGAAAGACCCTGTCAGGACGGCTGCGCCACGAAGGACACTGAGGTGGCAGACCTCGAGGAAAAGACCGTTGAGCGAGCGGTGCAGAGCGCACTCGAAGCCTGCATGCAAGCACCGAGGACTTCGGACATGATCGGAGACAGTCCAGTGAGCAGAGAGCAACCAGAAACGACACACGTGCCCGGTGTTCCTCCGAGCAGCATCAACTCCTCGGCGGCGGGAGAACACCAGCAGCACCCTGCTCTCCGAGCAACCGCTGCCGACCTCAGGAGGCAAGGCGAGCGACGGCGGGAGGCAGAGCGCAAGCTTGCCCTTCACCTGCAGGAGTACCGCAGGAGGCATCCCCTCACTCCTACAGGTGATCCCGGATAGCGCCACCCCCAGGAATCCTTGGAGGGCGGCACTACCTTTTCCTTCGCCAGGCATCGTAGCCTTGATCGCCGCGGTCACCCTCCTTGCTGCAGGTACTGCGAACACAGCCGGTTGAAGCTGATCGTCGGTCGTGAGCGAGTACGTTTCTCCTGCCGATCCGGTCGGTCCGCTGTCCGTCCTCCCAGTCCGGGTCCCTCGAATCGGGACGAAAGCCCCTAGGAGGGAAGCGCGGTGAGCCGCACTGTTCAGGGAGCAAGGTCCCTGAACAGTGCAACCTCAGAAGGAGAAACGCCGTGAGCACAGCACCTTCACCGACGATTGTTGTCGGAGTCGATGGATCCGATCAATCCGTCGAAGCTCTGCGGTACGCCCAGAAGCTCGCGCCCGTCTTCGCCGCGACGATTCTCGCGGTCACCGCATGGGACTATCCCGCGGCGGACCCGGGATTCATGCCACTCGGCAGCAGCGAGTTCTCCGAAGCCGCACGTGATCACCTGGACAAGGCTCTCGCCGCCGCATACGGAGAGGACAGGCCTGCCGGTCTCAAGGACACCGTGGTGTTCAACCATCCGGCAAAAGCTCTCGTCAAGGCTTCCGAGGACGCCGCCCTGCTCATCGTCGGCCGACGAGGCCGTGGGATCTTCCGCGGGCTTCTCCTTGGTTCCGTCAGCAGTGCCTGCGTATCCCACGCGCAGTGTCCCGTCCTCGTGGTTCGCGAGGCAGCCCACCAGAAGGACAGGGACGCCTGATTGTTCTGACAACCTGGTCCCGTAGCGCCTGGCGGCAGGCGTTCCCATTGTGCTCAATGAACCGATGAGGCATCGACTGTGGAAATGCGTAGCGACCAGTGATTCAACCAGTGGTGGAGTTCGACGTCATCATCGCAGGGGGCGGCCTTGCAGGGCGGAGTCTGGCCTATTTCCTGAGCAAGGAGGCCGATCTTGCCGGAACGAACATCCTGATCGTGGATCACGCTCCCGCATATCGGCATCGGGAGATCATCTACTGGCACACCGGTGAGCGGCCGTTGTCCCTCGCGCCGGCAGCCACGTACAGGAAACTCGTGGTCGATACAGAGGCCGGTCAGCGCGTCCTGCCACTCGAACGCCACACCTTGTGCCTCACCTCGTCCCAGCGGATCTTCGCAACATTCGACGAAACCATCGACGCCAACCCACACATCACCCGTCTTGACGCTCATGTCGCACTCATCCGGACCGAAGAGGACAAGGTGGTGGTGACGCTTTCCGACGGCCGGCGGTTCGACGCAGCGTACTGTTTCGACAGCACCTCCCCTCCGAAGGGCGTCGATGCGCCATTACTGATGTCAGGCGAGATACGGAGGGTGCGCACGCCGCAGGAGACCTTCGACCCCTCGGCTGCCACCTTCATCGATTTCCGGAACGGCGACCACCACCCGATCCACTTCCACTGCGTCCTTCCCCTCTCGACGCGGGAGGCCTTCGTCGAAGTCACCCGGATCACGCAGGGCCGGGAACGGACGTCGGACTGGTCCTTCGAAGCAGCAACACAGGCGTATCTCCGCAGCATCTGGAAAGTGGCGGACTTCTCCACCGTGGCGGTTCAGCGGGGCACCATTCCGCTGGGCCTCCCGCAGCAGTCCTCCCGCGGCCGCCACGTGTACACCGGAACTGCATCAGGAGCGGTCAAAGCCACCACCGGGTACGGCTTCACCCGCATCCTCCAGCAGTCGGAGCAGATTGCTCGGTCACTCGCCGTGGCCGGCGTACCGACGGTTCCCCGCCCGCCGCTCCGATTCGGCTGGTACGACAAGCCTGTGCTGAACATGTGGAAGCATCACCCCGAATCGGCCGTGCAGTTCATGCAGGCCGCCTTCAGGTCACACGACGCGGATCTCGTCCTTGATTTCCTCGACGAACGCACCACCCCCCTCCAGGAGCGGGAACTGCTCCGTTCCATGCCGGTCCGGATGCTCCTCGATCCCCGACTCTGGCTGTAGCGATCGGCGTGGGGAGATGGCGTGCGGCCAGGAGCACTCCCGCAACTGCCGACCACGTATCTCCGGGCCGTCCGGCCGCAGCCAGGACGGCCTGCCACGGCAAGAAGCGCCATCTGCACCGGCACAGCACCAAGGGACGGATAGAGGAGCGACCATCGCCGCCCATTCACCGGGTGCCGGCCCCACAGGGCATGGAAGGCCTCTGCTGCAGGGAGGCCAGTGCCGACATACCCGACATCCCTTCGATGACCCGGCACTTCGGTGGCCCGGCGCGGACCTTGACGACCGGGATCGGGGCTGCCGCTTCCGACAGCCGATGGTGTCGATGATTGGTGGAGGGGGCCTTTCAGCCCTAGTCCAGCTGCTGCCGCGAGGACAAGGTGGGGATACAACGACCGCCAGGTCCCGTCGCCGGGGCCCGTGGTGCCGCATCCAGCAGCGCGTCTGCTTGCACCGATTCCCCTAGCACCAGACAACGAAAGGACGGCATGCCATGAGCTCACGTTCTATCAGCACCTCGCCCGCACAGGGAACTGCCCGCATGCCGGCAGGTGCGCTCATCATGGTTCTCATCGGCGCCCTACTCGTCACGATCTCGGTCGGTGTGGGAATCGGCGGTGCCGCCGTGGCCGCCCTGGCCGGCCTGCAGCGTGATGGCAACTTCCTCAGCACCTCTACCGAGCGTTTCGAGTACGACACGTACGCGCTGACCTCTGCCCGGCTCGAAAACCTGCGCAGCGCGGAAGTACCCGTGGATCTTCCCGCAGGGATCGCGACGCTGCAGTTGAAGGCGACGGGTATCCCGGCGGGCCAGGCCGTCTTCATCGGTATCGCCCGTCAAGCTGATGTGGACACCTACCTGTCGTCCGTGGCCCATACGGAACTGATCGACGTCCGAATCGACCCGTTCCGCGCAGACTATCGCGAGGTACCGGGATCCGCTGCTCCAGGCCCGCCGGCCGAGCAGACCTTCTGGACGGCGTCGGCCTCCGGAACGGGAACGCAGGAGATCACCGCGGACCTGCGAGCCGGAAGTTGGGCGGTGGTGGTGATGAACGCCGATGGCAGCCCGGGCGGGACGGTGGACCTGCAGGCCGGCTTCCGGTCGAGCCTGTTCGCCCCGATCGGGATGGCCCTGCTCCTCACCGGGGCGCTCTTCCTGGTGGTCGGGGTTCCCCTCGTGCTCGCCGGGGCGGTCGGGCTCGGCAAGGGGTTGGACCCGTCCACGACCAGCATGCGGGAACAGGATCGTAGGCTCGAGAGCAGGCGGCATCGCACCGATTCCGCTGACCCCACGCGGGACGTGCTGCCCTACCCAGCTCAGCTCACGGGCTACCTGCAACCCCGGATGTCGCGGTGGCTGTGGCTAGTGAAATGGTTCCTTGTCATTCCCCATGCCGTGGTGCTCGGCCTGCTGTGGGTAGCCTGCTGGGTATGCACGGTGGCCGCGGGATTCGTCATCCTGTTCACCGGCCGCTACCCGGCACCTCTCTTCACTTTCACGGTGGGCGTCGTCCGCTGGACCTGGCGGGTGCAGTTCTACGCCTCGGCACTCGGAACGGACCGTTACCCTCCCTTCACCCTGGCTCCCGTCAGCGACTATCCGGCCGACTTCCACGTTCCGTACCCTCCACGCCTGCACCGCGGCCTGGTCCTCGTCAAGTGGTGGCTGCTGGCCCTACCGCACCTGCTCATCATCGCGGGCCTGACCGGCGCCTGGTCCTGGACCATAGCCACCGGGACCGGCACCGGGCCGGGTGAAACCATTCGAGCATCCGGGCCGTCGCTGCTGAGCCTGCTGGTCCTCGTTGCAGGATTCGCGCTGCTGTTCGCGGCGCGGTATCCCATGCCGCTGTTCGGTTTCGTGATGGGCATCTACCGCTGGACCTATCGGGTGCTGACCTACGTGTTCCTGCTGCGCGACGAGTACCCGCCGTTCCGACTGGACCAGGGACCGGACGAGCCAGCGCCCTGGACGCCGGACACGGAGGAAGAAGGGACAACGGACGCCAGACCGCCCGCACCGACCGGCCACGGTTACTAGCGTGGACCCGCGAGCTCACCGGACTGCCGCCGACGGGGCTTACGGCTCTGGAGCGGTGTCCGCCAGGCCGGTTGAGCTGGGCCGGCAGGTCGTCTACCCGTCCTGAGTGAGGAGGAAGGACCGGAATGAGCGTGGGTACGAAGAACACTGTGCGGGTCGTGCCGCGAGAAGAGCGAGCGTTCGTGCAAGGAGGCCGTCGATGAAGCACGAGAACTGGCACGCCGAACATCTCCAGAACCTGACGATCGGGCAGCGGGCTGCGGACCTCGTGCGCAACGGGATGGGTAGCTGGCCATTCATCGCCGTCTTCATCTCACTGATGGTGCTGTGGGCGCTGATCAACACGATCGTCCTGCACGATGACTCGTGGGACCCGTACCCCTACATCCTGCTCAACCTGGTCCTGTCCATGCTCGCGGGGCTCCAAGGAGCAATTCTGCTCATCGCCGCGAAACGGCAGGACGCAATCAACGCAGCCATGGCACGACACGACTTCGAGACCGACACCGCAGCGAAACAGGAGATCGACCTGCTGATCCAGCTCAGCCAGCAGCACCTCGCCATCATCCTCGACGTGCAAGCACTCCTCCAGGACATCCGCGCCACCTCCGAAGCACCGTCGCGCGGGGCGGACAGGCCGGGACACGTCCGATGCCGCGAGCGCACGGGGTACCTCGACAGAATCAGCAGGGGCACCGCGAGTGGCCGCGGAGTGAGTGGCCGGGACGTTTCCACCTCCCCGCCGCGTGACCGCGACCAGCCCAGCTCGTGACTTAAGACCCATGTCCTGCAGACCCGTAGCTGGGAAGGTTGCTTCATGATTCCTTTGATCCATCAGCCGGGCGACGTCAGGGCGATGACCCGCGAGTTGCCCGTGCTGGCGCGGGACATCGGCGGGGCAGTGATCGACAGCGCCGTGCTGTACAAGGTAGGCCTCAGCATTCTCGTGGTCACCGCGATCAGGAGAATCATCCGAATGATCAGCCGATCATCGTCACACCCTCACTGACGCAGGAAGGCCCTCCCATGTCACTCACCGACTCGCACCACCTCCTGGATGTCTCCCTCCTGCTGCGTGGCACGGAGGGCACCGCAACCCTGGGCCACAGCACTCCTGTGAGCGTCGAGATCCGTGCGGCCCGGCGGGTACGGGTCACGGCTGTGCAGTTCACGCTCGTACACTCGCTGAGCCTCACGCAGACCCACGGGAACCTGTATGGCGGCACCTTCCGTGCGGCCGAGCGCACTTCGCGGGACATCGGAAGCGCCCAGGTGGGGACCGATACCACCTTGCGTGAAGGAGAGTCCTGCTACGAGACGAGTCAGCTGATGGTGCCCGCCGATGCAATACCCACGATTCATGGGAAGCTCATCGTCTCCACCTGGTCCGTGCGTGTGCGGGTGTCCATCGAGGGACATGAGGACGTCGTACGCCACCACCCGCTGACCGTCCACCGCGGTGGTACTGCCGGTGATATCGCAGGCGGTGCCGGGTCGAAGGCTGACGCGGACCGAGGTGAGCACTTCGAGCAGTCTCTGCAACTGGCGCAGCTATCGACGCACTCGCTGTATCCGGGGGTGGAGCTCTCCGGCGTCGCACGGGTGAGCGAAGCCAGGGCACGCGCCCTGACCCTCAGCGTCGTCATGCAGGAGGAAGTGATGTTCTGGGCCGGTCAACGCCCGCAGCAGGAGCGCTACGCCGGGGAATTCCTCGTCGAGGACACGGTGGTGAGTGAGGTTCGCATACCCCTGACCGCATCCAGCGATCCGGACATACCCTTCACTCTCGCTGTGCCCGCTGTTCCTGCCCCGACGGTGAAGTCGCCCCTCCTGGAGGTTCGCTGGTTTCTCCGGGCCGCACTCGATGTACCGCTCCGCCGCGACCCGGAAGCGGTCGTGCCCCTGGTTGCGAGCACGCTGGCTACCTCAACGGCGTGAGCCTGTGATGGGCCGGAAACGGACGTACCCGGTCCCGCGTGGCCCACGGTCAGGCGATGCCCGTGGTTCCCAGGAGAGTTCCCACCAGGAAGGTGAAAGCCATTGCGAGCGCCCCGCCGATCACGAGCCGCGCCGTCGCCCGTCGTCGTGAGCTACCACCGACGTGGGCACTGATGGTTCCGGTGATGGCCAACGCGATGAGGACCGCCACGAAGGTGAGAGGGATACGGAGGTCTGCCGGCAGCAGGAGGATCGCCAGTAATGGCAGGACGGCGCCGGCCGCGAAGGACGCCGCCGACGCGAACGCCGCGTGCCACGGGTTCACCACCTCGAGTTCGTCGATGTTCAGTTCCGCCGACAGGTGAGCGGCAAGGGCGTCGTGTCCTGTCAGTTCGGCCGCGACCCGGCGGGCCGTCTCCGGAGCGAGGCCCTTCTGCTCGTACAACCCGGCGAGCTCGATCAGTTCCCCCTCGGGGTCATCGCGCAGTTCCTGGCGCTCCTTCTCGATCAGTGCCTCCTGGCTGTCCTTCTGGCTGCTGACCGACACGTACTCACCGAGCGCCATGGACACAGAACCACCGACCACGGCGGCCGTGCCCGCAACCAGGATGGGCGCCAGGGCGTTCGTCACCCCGGCGACGCCCACCACCGTGGCAGCGGTCGAGACGATTCCATCGTTGGCGCCGAGCACGGCTGCACGCAACCAGTTCAAACGTGCCGTGACGCTGCCGTCATGCGGCTCGGCGTCGTGGCCTGAGATATGCGTCATGACAGCAGTAAAGCACTCCCTGTCCGGGCGGGGGCGACTGGCGGCCGGATCCCACGCGAGCGCCGCCGTACCGGCACGTCACCGGACGACGACGACGTTGCCCCGGGCATGG
This sequence comes from Arthrobacter sp. BC5, assembly GCF_056680255.1. NCBI lineage: Bacteria > Bacillati > Actinomycetota > Actinomycetes > Micrococcales > Micrococcaceae > Arthrobacter > Arthrobacter sp. BC5. Next base: position 2,848,714 of record NZ_CM155273.1, on the reverse strand, counting down.
TGCAGGACGGCGTGGACGGTGGAACCGAGCCGAGCACCCAGGGTGTTGCTGCCCTTGGCTCCGAGGACGACGCAGGCGGCTTCCTGCGCACGCTGCACGATCATGCCAGGAACAGAGGGGGCGACGACGAGGTCCTGGCTCACCTCGATGCCGGTGCGCTCGCTGAGCAGGGCGGAAGCCCGTTCCAGGACCGGTTCACCCTCCCCGAGGAGGGGGTCGGGCAGCGGATGCCTGCGATAGGCGCGAACGTGCAGGAGCTGGAGGGATGTGTGCAGGGTGAGGGCGAGATCGGCCGCCACGGCTACCGCCCTCTCACTCTCAGGTGAGCCGTCGATCGCAACCACCACGGTGTCGTGGTCAGGGTTCTCTTCACGTACCACCATGATCGGACAGGAGGCACTGGACGCGAGGTGGAGGCTCACCGATCCGACCAGCAGCCCCGCGAAGCCACCGAGCCCGCGTGTTCCTGTGACCAGGAGAGAGGCTTCTGCCGAGAGCTTGGTGAGCACCTCAGCAGGGAATCCCACGATCAGGCGCTTACTCACGTCCAGGTCGGGCTCCGCCTGCGCGGCCAGATCCTGGCCTTCAGCGGCGAGCTTCTGGGCCTCCCGGCGGAGGCCGCTGTCCTGGATGCCCGTGACGGGCCCCAGGTCCTGTGTGAAGAACGGCCACACCCAGCAGTGCACGACGACGAGCGGCAGCTCGGCTGCCGCGGCATAGCGGGCAGCCCACAGAACCGCCTGCTTCGAGCCGTCCGAGCCGTCGTACCCGACGAACACCGGCTTGCGCTGGGCTGGACCCGCAGTGGCTGCCGAACCCTCGGTGCCGGCGGTCATGCCGAAACGGTGACGGGCTGCGTGGCGGAGCGCTCGCCCTCGGGCAGCTGGAGGGTCCCGTGCGCGATGAGCACCGGGCATGCCGAGCGTTCGGCGACGGCGGAACTGACGGAGCCGAGCAGCAGACCCACGAAGCCGCCGTGCCCCCGGGAACCGACGACGACCGTCGACGCCTCCCGGCTCTCGTCGATGAGCACCTGGGCCGCCGGACCCTGCAGCACCCTGCGTTCGACCGGGCATGGCGGCGCGTCCTGGAATGCCGCCGACAGGGCGGAATCCAGGCCGGACTCGGCGAGTTCGTCGGGGTTCCAGTCGAGGGGTGCGAAGGTGCCGAACCCGACGGGGTACTGCCATACGGCGACCGCCCTGATGACGTCGCCGGCAAGGGGAACGAGATGGCCGGCCAGTTCGAGCGCGGCGATCGATGGCTCCGAGCCGTCGACACCGACGACGATGACGCGGGGTTTGCGAGGCGAAGAGGTGGTGTCCATGATGATGTCCTGCTCCTGGGTCCGGTGAACTCGTGCGTTCTCATCGTCGCCTCGGCCCTGAAGCACGGGTAGGGCCGAAAGGCCCGCGCGGACTTCAGGGCCGTTCGGCCCTGACGGAGCGGCCCGTCGGCAGGTGATGATGGTGCTGATACAGGATGTCTTCGGCCGGTTCGAGTCCGGCCTTTCGGAGGAGTCGGAGATGGACAACGCCCAAGGCGACATGCAGGAACAGATGATCACGGTGTTTCTCCTGGACGATCACGAGCTGGTCCGACGCGGGTTGCGGGAGTTGCTCGAGGGCGAGGGATTTTCCGTGATAGGGGAATCGGGATCTGCAGAGGAGGCCACCCGTAGGATCCCGGCCCTGTCGCCGGACGTCGCGATCCTCGACGCCAGGCTGCCGGACGGCACGGGGATCGAGGTGTGTCGGGATGTGCGCTCGATCGATCCTTCGCTGCTGTGCGTGATCCTGACCAGCTATGACGATGATCAGGCAGTGCGAGGTGCCGTACTGGCGGGAGCGTCCGGGTACATCCTGAAGGAGATCCTCGGGTCGGACCTGATCGACAAGGTTCGCCGTGCAGCGTCGGGAGAATCCCTGTTCGACGCCGGAGTGAAGGAACGGATCATCGCCGGGCTTCGTGATGCTCCGGCCGAGGATCCACGATTGGCAGGCCTGACGAGCCAGGAGAAGAAGGTCCTGGCACTCATCGGTGCTGGACTGACCAACCGGGAGATCGGCACCGAGCTGTTCCTGGCGGAGAAGACGGTGAAGAACTATGTGTCATCGCTGCTGTCGAAACTGGGCTTCCAGCGCCGCACACAGGCCGCGGTCTTCATCTCGAGACCGGTGGGCTCGTCACCTCGTTAGCAGCCAAGGGGATCTCGAGGCGGACGTCGGTCCCTCCGCCCGATGTGCTGGTGATGGACAGTGAGCCGTCGCACAGTTCCGCGCGGCGCTTCATGTTGGCCAGTCCGCTGCTGCGGCTGGGGTTCTCGAAGCCGCGGCCGTCGTCGGTGATCCTCAGCTCCAGGTGTTCCCCCCGTGCACGCAGTGTCACGGTGATCGCTTGCGCATCGGCGTGACGCAGCGCATTGGACAGCCCCTCGAGCAGCACGGCCCGCACGTGCTCGGCCCGCTCGTCATCCACAGCGTCCAGGGGGCCGGAGAGCTGGAGGACAGGGTCGAGGTCGTGTCCGTCGAAGGCATCGGCAACGAGGGAGAAGACCGTCGAGGTGAAGGTCGGGGTGACCTGCGGAACCGAGCGCAGGGAGTAGATGGTGTCGCGCAGCTCCCTGATGGTCGCGTCCAGCTCCGTCGTCACCGCAGAGATCCGATTCAACGCCTCAGCATCCGGGGTGTACTTGCGCAGGCTCTGGATGCTGAGTCCGGCGGCGAAGAGCCGCTGGATGACCAGGTCGTGCAGATCCCGTGCGATCCTGTCGCGATCGCCGAAGACTGCTTCCTGTTCCCGCTGGCGGTGGATACGCAGCAGTTCCAGGGCCAGGGACACATGGGAGGCGAAGGTGCGCATCATCTCGTGGTCGACATCGATGAACGGGGCGGCGCCCGGTGCGCGGCTGATGACGAGGAAACGCCTGTCGCCCTCGCCGGGGAGCCTGCAGCACAGCGCTGTCCCGATCGTGCCTGTCGGGGCGCCGGGAAGCACCTCCGCGATCTCGTCAGCGCCCAGTAGGACCGGTGACAGGGTGGTCGGCAGCTTGTTCACCAGCCCGATGTCATGGCTTCGTCGCCCGAGGAAGGCTTCGATCTCCACGCCGTCCACCGCTTCACACATCAATTCCCCCTGGTTGCCGAATTCCCTGAGGACGGCGGCCAGGATACTGTGCGAGGCGTTGAGCGCATGGGTGGTGAGGATCTCCAGATCGTTGCGGGCTCCATCGTGCTCGCGCAGCAGTTCCCTCACCGCGTTGAGCCCGCCTTCCAGCCACCGAGTCCGCCGGCTCGCTTCATCGAAGAGGCGCGAGTTCTCGATCGCGACGCCCGCCGCGGAGGCGAGCGAGACGACGAGCTGTTCGTCCGCGTCGGAGAAGTCCACCCCTCCGTTCTTCTCCGTCAGGTACAGGTTGCCGAAGATCCGATCATGGATGCGGAGTGGGACCCCCAGGAAGGACGTCATCTGGGGGTGTTCGGCGGGAAAGCCGTAGGCGAGGGGATGCTCACGCAGGTCCGAAAGACGCAGGGGGTGCGGCTCGGTGATCAGCAGCCCCAGGACGCCGTGCCCTGTCGGTAGCGGACCGATGCGCCGAATCTCCTCATCCGTGAGACCGACGGTGATGAAGTGGCTGAGCGTACGGTCGGGGCCGATGACGCCCAGGGCACCGAAGCGAGCGTCGACGAGGTGGCACGCAGCGGCAGTGACCCGCTCCAGCACGGTGTCGAGTCCCAGATCATCCGCTATGGCAGCGAAGGCAGCCAGGAGGTTCTCCGCGCCGGCGAGCGCCACCGGTTGCGCCGATGCGCCCGTCGGCTGTTCATCTCGATAAGTGGTCATCTCCGCACTCCGTCCTGCCACGTGCTGCCCCGCCCCCACGGGAGTCACGCTTCGTCGATTGATGACGAGACCTGATCGGTAACGGCAACAGGGTCAGAGGGCCCTAGTCGGCGCGCCGGTCGCTTCGTACTGTCGACCTATGGAAGCCGAGACTACACCCACCAAAATCCTCGCAGCACATGAATGCTGGGCATTGCTCCGGGAGGCTCCCTTCGGGCGCCTGGCCTTGTGCGTGCAGGGAAGTCCGGAGATCTTCCCCGTGAACTTCGCCGTCGATCACGGCTCGATCGTGTTCCGGACCTCCGAAGGGACGAAATCGCGTTTCTCCGAACGGGCTGCAGTCGCGTTCGAGACCGACGGCCTCCTCGATGACGGCGCCCTCGTATGGAGCGTCGTCGTCAAGGGCCACGCGGCGACCATCAATCAGACACCCGAGTTGTTGGCGACGGTGCAGCTGCCCTTGCACCCGTGGGAGATGGGCCGGAAGGACCGGTTCATGCGCCTGGTCCCGGAGACGATCAGCGGACGGGCGTTTCCGCCTGTCCCTGCGGAGTCGCGCCGACACGCAGCTCCGGCTCACGACGAGTGACGACGAGGGTCGGACACGGCGGCTCCAGCAAGAGCGTGTGGGTCACCGACCCCAGGGACATCGCTGATCGTGCGCCGGATCCGTGACGGCCGATCACCAGCAGGTCCGAACCTCCGCCGTACAGCGCGAGGGCCTGTGCAGGAGTACGCATGTCATCGACGATCCAGTTCACCGACAGGAGCGGGTAACGCTCCCGCACCTCCACGAGCATCGTCGAGGCACCGACGGCCATGCGTTCCGGGGACGAGCCCAGCGCGGTCACCACGGTCAGGGTCGTGGCCAGCAGATGGGCCTCTTCAGCCGCTCGCATGAGCGCGTCATGGGACACCTCGGAGCCGTCCACACCCACGGCCACTCCTCCCGTGTTCTCGCCGGCCCCCGGCAGATGGGCCTGCCCCGGTGGCACGACGACAACCGGCGTGCTCGAGTTCAGCGCTACCTGCACCGCCACGGAGCCCTTGAACTCACCGCTTACGGGATCCTTCCGGTCCGTGCCGACGACGATCATCGGCGCGGACGCGGAGAGGCCCAGCAGTGCCTCGACGACATCTCCGCAGTGCAGATACGTGCCGACCCGCAGGCCAGGGTAGCGGCGGGTGACCCTCTCCGCTTCCCGGGTGGCCAGCGACCGGCCGGCGATCACCACATCCCCGTAGGAGGTCCCGGGAGGCATCAGGGAGGGGTCGGCGATAGCGTGCAGCAGTGTCAGCGGGGCGTTGAGCGAGGCTGCCCGGTGGGCGGCCCAGTCCACGGCAGACCGGTCCGTCACGGGATCGCGCATCGCGACGAGCATCGGTTCCGTCTGGTGGATCGCGGGGGCCTCTGCCCTCGCCTCGGGTAGGAGCGTCGTCATGAGCGGTCCTCACCGTCCTGGTGGTCGGTGGGGACGATGACGGCCCGTCCCCTGATGGTCCCGGCCTCAAGCCGCTCGTAGGCGCGGGGTGCATCCTCGAGACTGAAGCGTTCGACCTCGACGTCGATCCTGCCTGAGCGCGCCAACTCCAGGACCTCCATGAGCTCCGATCGGGACCCCCAGTACGGCGCCCTGGCCGATGATTCCCAGGGCGTGGAGAAGAATCCGACGTTCACGGTTCCCGGGCCGACGCCGACGATGGCGATCTCACCACCGACAGCGACCAGACGGGCAGCGAGGTCCGTCGTGGCCTGGATGCCCACGAAGTCGAAGACGGCTGTGGCGCCCCGCCCCCCGGACAGGGCTCGGATCTCCTCCGCGACCGTGGACATCGCATCGTCTCCCCCGCCGGTGATGAACCCGAACTGGGCTCCGACCGCCCGTGCCAACTCGACCTTGTCCTCAGCCGTATCGAGGGCGATCACGAGGGCCGGCGTGATCGCACGGAGGATCTGGACAGCAACATGCCCGAGGCCGCCGACCCCGATGACGACCGCCACCGATCCGGGGACCAGCTGCGGCAGGCTTCGCTTGATCGCGTGGTACGGAGTCAGCCCCGCGTCGGTGAGCGGGACGCTCGCCACCGGATCGAGATCCCCCAGCGGGACGAGGTGCCGCGCATCATCGATCAGCAGGTACTCGGCCATCGCCCCCGGTGCCCCGAGGCCCGGTGGACGGATCCCCTCGGCGGCGGCGTTCTCGCAGTAGTTCTCCTCCCCGCGGGAGCACCGATAGCAGCGCCCGCAACCCCACGGGCCGTACACGAGGACCGACTCGCCCACACCGACCCCCTTCACTCCCTCACCCAGGGCAGCGACGATGCCGGCGCCTTCGTGTCCGAGCGTCAGCGGAAGCCCGTAGACGTACTGGTCCTCGGGAAGGCCCATGATGAACTCATCCGAATGGCAGACCCCTGCCGCGGTCACGCGCAGCAACACCTCCCCCGGGCCCGGGACAGGAGTAGGAACGTCGACGACCTCCGGGGCCGAGCCGATGGTCCTGTACTGGAGAGCTCTCACAAGTGTCCTTCCTTGATGCGATCAGAACCGGCACGCCGCACCACGGAGCGCTGCGGAGTATCCCGGGGTTGTCGGGAACGGAGACGTCGGGATGCGGGCAGACTGCGTGAGGAGCACGCCGTTCCACCGCATCCCCATCACGTCTCCACCATCACAGAGTCGCCGACGGCTGATCAGGGCCTTTCGGCCCTGATGTGGGTGCGGAACTCTTCGTAACGTCGACACCAAGCACCCGCTCCGGGATCACCGGTGCTCGGGCCCCGACGAAGGACGGCATCATGACGACTCCCCCGAGCCAGGACAGCTACTGGGAGACCCCCGGCGCACTGCATGCGTCGGAGGCACTCACACCTTCGCAGTGCTGGGCGCTGGCGACCACACAATCGATGGGGCGGCTCGGCTTCTTCCGCGAGGGACTGCTGGAGATCTTTCCGGTCAACTACTTCGTTCTCGACGAGCACGTGTACTTCCGGACCAGGGCCGACGGCATCATCGCGACCAGCTACCTCGAGCACGCAGCATTCCAGACCGACTTCGCGGACACCGCCACGCAGAGCGGTTGGACCATTTTGGCCAATGGGCCGGCGACCCGCGTCGAGGACCCCGATCTCCTTACCACACTGTGGGGAAAAGTCGCCGAGGAGCCGTGGGCCCCCGGCCTACGGGACCTGTTCTTCGCCCTGAAGCCCACCCGCCTGCGCGGGCGCCGATTCCACACCACGCACTGATCGCTGATCGGTGCGCAGACGAACCAACCGCTGTAGCTCGGATACGAGCACCCGCACCAGGAGGATCCAATGGTCGGGCCCCAGCCCCTGATCGATGCCGGTAGGACCGTTCTCGACCGGAGAGCCATCCGGGAGCGCGCCGCTCAGGCCCGGATCCCGCGTGTCCTCGCGCCGGTCTGCCTGACGTGCGGCTCGGACGACGCACTCGTCTATTCCGAGTACTCCGAACCGGTGGTCCTACCCAATGGCCACCTCAAACCGGCACGTATCCGCTACTGCTGCGCCCGCTGCGGACGCAGCAGGGACCACACCGTTCCGGCCGGATGGCGCCCGCCCGGCTGGTTCTGGTGCACCTGATACCCCCTGAAGGGAAGCCCCACGCATGCGCCTTACTGTCACTCAGAGCGGCGGTCTCGCGGGTCTGACCCGCCGATGGTCCTTGGACCTACCGGAGTCCCGCTGTGATCACTGGGAAGCAGCACTACGTCGCGCCCGGCACGACGAGCACAGCCGGGACGAGCACAGCCGGCCGGACGAACGGATCTACGACATCGCCCTGGGAGATCTCCGGGCACGCGTGCGTGAATGCGACGTGCGGCAAGGAGACCTCGCCGACCTCCTGCACGAGCTACAGCACAGCATGCGCGGAGGCCCGGTCGCAGCCTCGGACCCTTCACCCGCAGACACCGCGTGAACCGTCCGGTGAGCGGTCGACCTGTCGTGGCCGATGGATCTGCTCGGCTCGATCTACTCGACGAGTGGAGGTATGACGCGCACGCGCGCCCTGACGAACGGCGCCAGGGTCGAGAGCATCGTGGCATCGATCGAGCCGGCGTGCAGTTCCGCCCGAAGCGAGTCCGATACCTGTGCTCCGCTGAGATCCAGGACGACGTTCACATCCGGTGACAGGGCGGCAGCCCGGCGCACCACCGGCACGACGCCATGAAGGTTCGCCTGCGACAGCCGACCGTGGACGACGACACGAACCCTGTTCAGATCCGTGTCGGCGCTGACGAGGACGTCCAGCTTCCGGCCCGAGGCCGACGGATGCCTCGCCATGGCGCGCTGGCGGGGCGTCATGTCCCACTCCGCGTCCAGCCGGGTCATTCCTGCGTCGTTCCGCGCGTTCGGCGCTGTCGCCACGGATGCCTTCGATCGAAGCTTCACCGGTCCAGTGCCTCCGCGTACTCGTCCGATGGGACGACGTCGAAGTCGGTGGCAGGAAGGCCGTCCAGTGCTTCTGCTCGACGGCGGGCTTTGAGGAACACCAGTTCTTCCTCCGAGAACCAGTACTCTCCATGCTGGTCGACGCGCAATGCCTCTCCGGTTGTCGCCTCCACCCGGTTGACCAGCGTGCGGGGCAGTACGATGCTGCCGGGGTTAGCGAGGATCCATTGCTGCACCGTCCGGTCGATCTTTGTCCAGATCGTGCTGATAGCGGTCATGACGGATACCTCCAGGATCGGTGGCCGCCGACGAGCTGATCACGGCGGCATATTTTCGCTTGCCGCCCCATCGAACCCGAGTCGGCCATCACCTACTAGGGCCTAAAGTCCCGTCAGTCATCGCCCTGGAGAAGCAGCGCTCGCCCAGCACGGATGAAGGGCCTTTGGGCCCTGCCGGCCACCCCGTGTCGCGGCGCACAGTGGACGGGTGGAGATCCCGATCAGCGGCGACCCGACGACGGGCGCTACGAGTGCACCTGACGCGCAGGACCCCGGGTCCCTCGAAGAAGTGCTGCGGTGCGCTGTTCGCAGGGCCGCGCCCTACGATGCCCTGGACCTCGCCGTGAACGAAGGCACCGTGGTGCTGTCCGGGACGGTGCCGACCCCTGCGGACAAGTCACGGGCCGGCCTCGCCTGCTGGTGTGAGCCGACCGTTCGCGCTGTCTACAACAACCTCGAGGTCAGGTCGGACCAAGGGTGAGTGCCGCTGGACGGATCACTGCTGCCTCGCAGTGATCGGACCAAGCCCCCCTCCACGTTCAGGACCAAAGACCCCTCCACTCCACTGGTCCTGCCGCCTAGGCTGACGCGCATGTTGCATCGGTGGATTCTTGCCGCACTACCGGGCGGCCTTCTGGAGAGGCAGATTGACATGAGCACTGTAACGATCATCGGAAGCGGGCGGATGGCCCGCGGCATCGCCATCAGGATGCTTCACGCCCGATGCCAGGTGAAGATCCTGGGCAGGAACGGGCTCCAGACACGGGCCCTGGTCGAAGAGCTGGGTCCGGGCGTCCAGGGTGGTTTCCCCGGGGAACTCATCGAGGGTCGCGTCGTGGTCCTCGCCGTCCCCCATGCCGACATCAAGGAGGTCGTCCTCGACTACGGGTCGGGCCTGGACGGCAAGATCGTGGTCGACATCAGCAACCCCGTCGACGTCGCCGGCTTCGATCGCCTCCTCACGCCGCCCGGCACCTCCTCCGGCGAGCAGACCGCCGAGCTGCTGGCAGGCGGGGCCGACGTCGTCAAAGCCTTCAACACCGTGTTCGCTGCCACCCTCCAGGAAGGCAGGGTGGCAGGTGAGCCGCTCGATGTCTTCCTCGCGGGAGACTCCGAGGACGCCAAGGCCGCAGTCGGCAGGCTCGTCGCCGCCTCCGGCATGCGCCCCGTCGACGTGGGCCCCCTGCGCCGCTCACGCGAACTCGAGGCGACGATGCTCTGGATCATGGGACTGCAGGTCGGCGACGCCCACCCCCACTTCAACTGGAACACCGCCCTGAAGATCCTTCCGTGACCGCTCCTGCAGGGAAGGGGCGCCTGTCGAGGACCATTGGAGCGGTGCTGCCTGACACGTCCGACGACGCTAGCCATACGCCGGCGCCGCACCGGACGTCCGCCCTCTCCCGATCCCGTGCACCGCACCAGCACCCGCGCGGGGCACCTCCGGCGGTGGACGGGGCACGCCGGAAGGGGTGGCCCGGAGGGCTCCCCTGGCTGGTCCTCTTCACCTGCATGGTCGGCGGACTGACACTTCTCCTGGATCTGACCGGGTCCGACGTCCCCGCGCGGATCCTCGCGACGTCCTACTCCTTGACTGTCGCCGGCGTCCAGGCCTACGCGATGCTCAAGGACGTCCGGCAGGGGCACTGGGGTGTGGACCTCCTGGCGCTGATGGCCATCATCGCCACGGCCGCCACGGGGGAACACTACGCCAGCCTCGTCGTGGTCCTGATGATCGCCGGCGGACAGGCACTGGACGAGTTCGCCTCCACCCGCGCCCAGACCGAGTTGCGGGCGCTGCTCGAGCGGGCGCCCCGCACGGCTCATCGCATAGCGGCCGCCACACCCGGGGTCGGGGCCGACGACGGGATCGGCGGCGACACCGTGATCGAGGACGTGCCCATCAGCGAGCTCCAGGTCGGCGACCTCCTGCTGGTACGACCGTCGGAGACCGTCCCCGCGGACGGGACCCTCATGACGGCGTCGGCGTCGCTCGACGAGTCCATGCTCACCGGCGAAAGCCTGCCGACCGACTACGCCCGGGGCGCACACATCCTCAGTGGGTCCCTGAACGGTGCCGACGCACTGACCATGCGGGCGACAGCGACACCTGCGCAATCCCAGTACAGCCAGATCGTCGCCCTCGTCGCCGAAGCCTCGGCCAGCCGATCACCGACGGTCCGACTCGCCGACCGGTTCGCGCTACCCTTCACCGGATTCGCGCTGGCCCTCGCCGCAGTGTCCTGGGCGGCGAGTTCGGATCCGACCCGGGCCGCCGCCGTCCTGGTCGCCGCGACACCCTGTCCCCTACTGATCGCTGCCCCCGTCGCGTTCCTCGGGGGAATCGGCAGAGCCGCCGGTGCCGGCATCATCATCAGGAGCACGCAGGCGCTCGAGCAGCTCGCCCGTGCCCGCAGTATCGCCTTCGACAAGACCGGTACCCTGACCTCCGGCGCGCCGCTGGTGGGCTCGATCGTACTCGCCCCCACGGCATCCCCGCTGACGGAAGGTGACGTGCTCGAGCTCGCCGCGTCCGCCGAGCAGTACTCCACCCACGTGCTGGCAACGGCCATCACCGCCGAGGCCGTGCATCGCGGACGGACGCTCCACCCCGCAGAATCCGCCCAGGAGCACGCCACCAGCGGAGTACACGCCCGGCTCGCCGGCACCACGGTCGTCGTCGGAAAACGACGGTTCGTGGAGGAGGCGGTCGGGCCGGTACCGGATGCTCCCCTGCCGCCAGGCGGAACCGCCGTGTACGTGGGCGTCGGGGACCGGTATGCGGGATACATCTGCCTCCGTGACGCCCTGCGCAGTACCGCAACGACGACGATCACATCACTGACGGCGCTCGGCGTGCACCAGGTCCTCATGCTCACGGGCGACATCGAGACGACCGCCCGGCACATCGCACAGCAGGCCGGCGTGAGCACGGTCCACGCCAACTGCCTGCCCAGGGACAAGGTCGACATCGTCCGGAACCTTCCCGAGCGTCCGGTGATCATGGTCGGGGACGGGGTGAATGACGCTCCCGTCCTGGCAGCAGCAGACGTCGGGATAGCCATGGGGGCGAAAGGATCGACGGCAGCCAGCGAATCAGCGGACGTCGTCATCACCGTGGACGACCTCTCCAAGGTCACCGAGGCCGTGCTCATCGGAAGACGAACCTTGCGGATCGCCCTGCAGAGCATCGGAATCGGCATCGCCCTGAGCGTCCTGCTGATGGTGAGCGCAGCCGTAGGGCTCGTCCCCCCGCTTGCTGGCGCGGTCGGCCAGGAAGGTATCGATCTGCTGACGATCCTGTATGCACTGCGAGCAGCACGCGCCCCCCGAAGAACGTCGACCGGTGCGCGGCGCACGGGGCGCCGTACGGGCGAGGCCGTGGACAGACCCGGCTCCCGGACGGACGCCAAGTAGGGACGTTGTCCCCTACTGGCGCCGGCGCCGTCGCCGCATCCTTGAATGCGTCGCACATCTTCGACGGACCATGCGTGATCACGGCATCGCAGACAGTCGGACGGAGCCGCGCGGGCCTGCGCCCACCGCGCCGCACGGACGCCCCCTGAGCGCTCCCGGCGATCAGGCCCTTCCGCCGAGTGGTGACACTCTTCCACATCACAACGATTCACGAAAGGGGACCGGTCATGTCCTCCTCCGCCCTTCACCACAACAGCTCACACACACGTTCCTGGGCCTCAGCATCCACGCTCGCCCTCGTCGCAGGCGGGCTGACGCTCCTGATCGGGGCACTCAGCCTCATCCCCGGGATCACCACGGACTACAGCACCCTGGCGTTCGCCGCCAACTCGTCCGCGCTGTTCCTCGGCATCTTCCAGACCAGCGTCCTCCTCAGCATCGTCTACGCCCTCGTGGGTGCAACAGGACTGCTCCTGTCCCGGCTGCCGATCGAAGCACGCTCCTACCTCGTCGGCGCAGGCGCGTTCTTCCTCGTCCTCTGGATCTACGGCCTCTTCGCGAATGCCGAGATGGTCGCCAACATCTTCTCCACCAATGCGGCCACCAGCTGGGCACACCTGGTGCTCGGCGTCGCGCTCGCAGCCGCCGGCGCCTTCGCCGCAGCGGACGACGAGGAGGTGAGGCACACGTAGGTCCTCACCTCACCTGCCCCACGGCACCTTGCAGAAGTCCCCGCCGGACCCACCTCGGCCGGGACTTCTGTTCCGGCTGCCGAGGTGGCGTCTTCGGGGAGCAGGTGCGCACTGCGACCACGGGCAGGGCGCCTGGAACTAAGGCCCGGTTCTGTCGGCGGTCGCCGCTGACGATCGGTGCAGCATCAGCGCGATACCGCTGAGCAGTGACACCGCGGCTGTCAGGACCAGGAGGGGCCCGAGGCCCAGTCCGGGGATCACGGCGCCGGCAAGGGCCGGCGCCGCGACCGAACTGACGGCTCCGACGACCAGGCAACCCGTGAATGCCGCGCCTGCCCGGCCGGGCACCAGCTCGGCTGTCCAGACGGCAAGCACCGCCGATCCTGCCATGTATCCCGCACCGAAGATACAGGCCGAAGCCGCCGTCGCGGCGAGGGAGTCGCTCCCCAGGCCGAGGAGCGCCATCGCTGCACCGACCGTGACGAGGCACAGCGCGGCGACGCGCGATGCGCCCACCCGTCGTGTCGCGGCCCCGGTCGCCACTCCCACCATGCCGGTCAACCCGATGGCCGCGTAGAGTGCCGGGACGGCTGCCGCCGGGAGGGGGCCGCTGCCCACGATGTCCGCAGCGTAGGTGAAGTAGATGACGACGACAGCGAAGTAGATCACGGAGTAGGCGGCCGGGACTCCCAGCGCTTTCGCCAGTGAGGAGGCACCACGCGGTCCGTCCCGGCGCGGATCAGGACGGGTCGGCGACACGAGGCGGAGGTTCACGATCGCGGCGGACACCGCGGCAAGGGCGATACCGGCCCACACCAGGCGCCATGAGCCCAGTGCTGCGAGGACGGCCAGGCCACCCAGGAGGACCAGTCCACCGCTGGTGCCGGTCGTGATGACAGCCAGCGTCCGTGACCGGCGTCCCGGGGGCACAGCACGGGTCACGATGTCGGAGTAGGGCGCCCAGACCCAGCCTCCCGCGCTGCCGGCCAGGACGACGCCGACCGCGAGGAGCCATGGGGACTGCGCAAGTGTCACGAGCACCGCTCCCAGGACACCGCATGCTCCACCCACAGTTGTCGGAGCGCGCGAACCGCGGCGAGCAGCCAGCGGCCCGGCGAGCAGCAGACCGGCCAGGTAGCCTGCGAACGTCGCACTGGCGATGAGGCCGAGCACCAGTTCGGAGAGCCCCAGGTCCTGCCGGATGCCGGGCAGCGTCAGACCGTAGGCGTAGCGGGCCATCCCGAAGGCGACCCCGACCACCGCCGCTCCGGCCAGGCCTATCCGGCCGCCCGCCGAGAGCTTCATGGAAAACCACCTCGTCCTGCCTCGTTCGTCCGAGCGACTGCCCGCCTCACCCGCCCCGCGTCCCGACGCGCTCGGCCCGGGCGCACACAGGGCACCGGCGTGCGGCGGCGGGCGCGCGGAGAACCGCTCATACCCTCCGCCCTAGCCTACGGGCCACCCCGACAGCCCCTCCAGGCCCAGGGATGACACCGGACGCCCCCGGCGAACGACGACTATGCTCGCGCCATGGAGCAGCAACTGCACTTCATCACCGTCGCCACCCTGGACCCGGACCTCGGCCGGTCCTTCTACCACGGGCTGGGCTGGCCCCCGGTACGGCGGCAGTGGCTCCCTACCTGTGCAGCGCGGCGTCGGCTTCCCCCTGTGCCCAGCCGGTGAAGGTCACCGTCAGGCCCGCTCGTGTGGGTGAGCAGCAATAGGGACCCGCCGAGACCTCCAGGTCGGGTTCGAGAGGCACGACGCGGACGAGGCGGAATGCCTCCCCCGACCTGCGAGCGCGGATCGTGACGGCGTCGCCGCTCCTGCTCATGCGTACCGTCACCTCATGCCCACCCCACTCGGGCACCGGGGCGACCGACCAGTCGGACACGGGATCCGTCACCACGGCACCCACCTGGGAGACGCCGTCGGACACCTCCACTCCGGCCTTGATCCAGTGCTCCGCACTGCCGTGCAGATAGACGCCGGCCTGATCGAACTGCTCCCGGTAGTCGAGCAGGAACGAGACCTCGAGAGCGGTGTCCTGAGGGAAGGGTGCCAGCAGGGCGTGAGCGCTGGCATGGACGAAGCCGTACGACGTCCTCCGCCAGGCGTCGCTCCCCTCCACGGCCGTCACGAGCAGGCGACCGCCGTCCACCGCGGCGTCTGCCGGCGGGTTGAGCCACGAGCCGGTGGTCCAGGGCGAAGCCGCACGGGGAGAGATCATCGAATGCCTTTCTGGGCTGGATGCGTGGACCCCCATCCGCGATCCGGACTGTGGCGGCCCGATGGGGAGAATTCGCAATACCCGGTCATATTACTTCTTATTGGCGCGACTGCCGGATTGCCTGCCTATAGTGAATTCAGCTTCAAGAGATGCGGCCGCCAAGCTCCGACTAGGCCGTGCACCAACCCCATGTTCCTGGGTGGTTCGGATGACGAAGCGGCCTCCGCCTTGGCACTTCGTGCTGGTCCGGCGCGGGCAAGAGCACTCCGAAAGGCACTCCCCGTGAGCTGTAGCACCCTCCCCCTCCCCTAGCAGAGCCTGCGCGTCCAGCGCATCCTGTTGTTCTCTGTCCCCTTTTCCGGTGAATTCTGCTGTGCGCGGCGCCGGACCCCTTCCAAGGAATTCTCCATGAATGCATCCGTAATTCGTCCTGCCCGAAATCACCGCCGATTCCGCGACCTCACCGCGTTATCGGCCGTCGCCCTGGTGTCCCTTGTCAGCGGCTGCGCCGGTCCGGCCGCTTCCTCCTCGGTGACCGGTGACGAGCCGGTGGACGGCGGCATCCTGAACGTGTCGATCTCGGCCGAACCCGGCTGCCTCGACGGCCACGGGATCTCGGCCACGCAGCAGCAGTTCCTCGGCCGGCTGATCTACGACAACATCGTGACGCTCGACGAGAACGGGGAGATCGCTCCCTACCTCGCCGACTCCTGGGACATCTCGGAGGACGGCAAGACCTACACGTTCCACCTCAAGGAGGGAGTGACCTTCAGCGACGGCTCGCCCTGGAACGCCGAGGTGCTGGGCCAGAACCTGGAGCACATGCGGGATCCGGCCACGAAGTCCCCCCTCGCGGCTGCGTACATCGCCCCGTACGTGGACGGCGCCGTCATCGACGAGTACACCTTCGAAGCCCACCTCGCCTATCCCTACACTCCGTTCCTCTACACCCTGGCGCAGTCGTGGCTCGGCATGAACTCGGGCAAGGCGATCACCGAAGCCCCCGAGACGCTCTGCCAGGAGCCGATCGGCACGGGGCCGTTCACGGTCGCGGACTACAAGCCCGGCCAGAGCATCAGCTACACCAAGCGCGCCGGCTACGACTGGGCGCCTGAGTGGCTCGAGGGCGACGGCGAGGCCCACCTCGACGGCGTGGAGGTCACCCTCGTCAGCGAGCCGGTGATCCGGCACCAGTCGCTCGTCTCGGGCCAGTACGACCTCACCGAGAACCTCGCACCGCAGAACGCGGCCGCCGTCCAGGCCGATCCGAACTTCACCTACGAGAACCTGCCGCGTACGGGCAGCCCGTATGTCCTGAGCTTCAATCTCAACCGCGCGCCCTTCGACGATCTGGCGGTCCGCCAGGCATTCGCCGCGTCCGTCGACACGGAGGCCGTCACCGACAGCCTCGGCTTCGACACCTACACCCCGATCGACAGCTTCCTGTCGAAGGAGAGCAAGTACTACGACCCGTCGACCGAAGGAACGCTCACCCACGATCCCGAGCGGGCGAACAAGCTGCTGGACGACGCCGGCTGGTCCACGCGTGACAGCGAGGGGTTCCGCACCAAGGACGGTCAGCGGCTCGTGGTCGAGGTGCCGGCGGTGGAGAGCTCGACCCCGAGCCCCCTGCTGGTCCAGCTGCAGGGCGAAGCCCGGAAGGCGGGCTTCGACCTCCAGATCATCCAGCTCCCACAGGCGCAGCTCTCCGAGCGGCGCTACGCCGGCGACTACGACGCGCTGGCGGGCGTATGGCACACGAACACGACCGACGTCCTCTTCATCCGATACCACTCCTCGGAGATCACCGGAGAGCGCATCGGGCAGAACTCGTCCTACGTCAACGACCCGGCCCTCGACGAACTGCTCCTCACGGCCCGTGAAGCCGGCGACGGCCCCGAGGCGGCCGAGGCGTACTCCAAGGCCCAGCACCGCCTCCTCGAGATCGTTCCGGGCGTCCCCCTCTACGAGAACCCGAGCCAGTTCGCCTACGCCAACGCCGTCCAGGACGTCGCGGTGGACACCTCCCACCCCGTGCCCGTGCTGACCTACGCCTGGAAGGCGGAGTAGGTGGCGGTCCTCCGGCGCATCGTCACACGCCTGGCCGTCGGGATCGGAGTCCTCTGGGGCGCTGCCACGCTGACCTTCCTCGCGGTCTACCTGATCCCGGGTGACACCGCCCTCCTGATCCTCGGCGGTCCCGACGCGCGGCCCACCGCCGAGACCCTGGCGCAGGTCCGCGTCGACTACCTGCTCGACCAGCCGTTCATCGTCCAGTACGGCAGCTATCTCGGGAACCTGCTGCAGGGGGACCTGGGGCAGTCCTACCGCCTGCGCCTCCCGGTGACGGACGCCATCGGCCAGCAGATCGGTGCGACGGCGGCGCTCGCAGGCGCCGCCGTCGGAATCGCCCTGCCCCTGACCCTCGCGGTCGCCGTCCTCTCTGCGCAGCGGGCGAACTGGATCCGGTCGACCGTCTCCGGTATCGAGGTGGTGTTCGCGGCGACGCCGACCTTCATCATCGGCTTCGCCCTGCTGATCGTCTTCTCCTTCACCCTCCGATGGTTCCCCATCGGCGGCAACCAGGGCACGGCGGCCCTGGTCCTCCCGGCACTCACGCTCGCCCTCGCGATCTTCGGGACCCTGTCCCAGGTCCTGCGGAACGAACTCGAGGACGTGCTGGAGCAGCCGTTCGTCCTCACGGCACGGTCCCGCGGCATGCGGGACCTCCCGGTACGGATCCGCCATGCGCTGCGGCACGCCGCCATCCCCGTCATGACCATGTCGGGCTTCGTCGTCGCGGCGCTCCTCGGCGGGTCGGTCGTCGTCGAGACGCTCTTCAGCCGACAGGGCATCGGCTCGCTCACGCTGGCCTCGGTCTACAACAAGGACCTGCCCGTCATCATCGGGATCGTGCTCCTCTCGGCCGCGGTCTACGTGGTCGTCAACCTGGTGATCGACCTCCTCTACACGCTCATCGATCCGAAAGTGGTGACAGCATGAGCCTCGCCTCCCGCACCTCCCCACCCGCCGTCGCGACCCTCGCCACCGCCCTGGGCGGCCCCCCGGTGGCACCGGCGGTCACGACCGGCCGGACGCCCCGGGCGCGACGCCGGCCCCGCATCCGCCCGGGCATCCTGCTGGCCTCCGCCTTCCTCCTGTGGCTGTCAGCGGCGGTCCTGGTCCCCGGCCTTCTCGCCCCGGGCGATCCCAACGCGGTGAACCCGGCCAGGAGCTTCGAGGCGCCGAGTGCCGCGGCCTGGTTCGGCACGGACGATTCCGGCGCCGACAACTACACGCGCATCGTCCACGGTGCCGCCACCTCCCTGTACATCGGCATCGGCGCGACGGCGATCGGGGTCGTCGGCGGCACGGCGATCGGCCTCCTCGCCGGCCTCAACGGACGCCTGGTCGAGGCCTCCGTGATGAGATTCCTCGACGTCACGCTCGCCATCCCGGAGATCCTGCTCGCACTGGTGGTCATCGGCATCATCGGTGGAGGCACCGAGAACGCCATCCTCGCCATCGGCGCCGGGAGCATCGCCTACTACGCCCGCATCACGAGGGCGCAGACGCACCTCGTCAGGCGGTCCGGCTACGTCGAGGCCGCGCGCACGCTGGGGCTGCCCGCCTGGCGGGTCCTCCTCATACACATCGTGCCGAACGTCGTCAAGCCCGTGCTGGTCCTGGCCACGATCGGCGTCGGATCGGCCATCGGCGCCGGCGCCTCCCTGAGCTTCCTGGGACTCGGTACCCCTCCCCCGGCACCCGAATGGGGAGCGATGCTCTCGGCCGGCCGCAACTTCATCTCGAACGCGGCCTGGATGATCACCTTCCCCGCGGCGTTCCTCGTCGCCACCGTCCTGTCCATCACCGTCATCGGCCGCGAGCTCAGGCGCCGCGCCGAGGGGAGGATCGCATGAGCTCCGCGCCCGCCGTCACCCACCAGCCCGCCGCGCCGTCGCCGGCGGCCACGCCCGTCGTCGAACTCGAAGGCCTCACGGTCGAATTCGGCCGCGGCAGCCACCGGCGGGAGGTCGTCCGGGACGTGACCCTGTCCATCCGGCCGGGCGAGTGCCTGGCTCTCGTCGGCGAGTCGGGATCCGGCAAGTCCGTGACCGCCAGGACCCTGGTGGGACTGACGGGACCCGGCGCCCACGTCCGGTCGCGAGCCCGACGCTTCAACGGCCAGGACGCGGCGGGCTGGGGTGAACGGCAGTGGACCCGCGTCCGGGGCACCGAGGCCGGATTCATCCTCCAGGACGCGCTCTCATCGCTGGATTCACTGCGGACCGTCGGGAACGAGGTGGGTGAGGTGCTCCGACTGCACACCGAGTTGGACCGCGCTGCACGCCGCGAGCGCGTCGTCGACCTCCTCGCCTCGGTCGGCGTCCCGGACCCGGAGGTGCGCGCGAGCCAGTACCCGCACCAGTTGTCCGGCGGCCTCCGCCAACGGGCACTCATCGCGTCCGCGATCGCGGCGAACCCGGGGTTCCTCATCGCTGACGAGCCGACGACGGCGCTGGATGCCACCATCGCGGCGCAGGTCCTCCGCCTGCTCGGCGGCCTCAAGGACGCGAGGACGGGGATGCTCGTGGTCAGCCACGACCTCGCCGTCGTCGCGGACCTGGCCGACCGCGTCGCGGTGATGCGGAACGGCGTCATCGTCGAGGAGGGCAGCGTCCAGGCGATCCTGCAGGACCCCCGGCACCCCTACACGCAGGGGCTGCTGGCCGCCGTCCCGTCGAGGGCGTCCCGCGGATCCCGCCTGACGGGCGGCCCGGCCGCAGGTCGCGCGGGTTCGACGGCATCAGGCCACGTCTCGGGCCCGGCACCCGGAGCGACCACCGGTGCAGCCGGCGGTGAGCGTCCGGCAGCACTCCTGACGGTCGAGGGGATCACCAAGAGCTACCCCACACCGGACGGCACCCGACGCACGGCCGTCGACGGCGTCTCCTTCGCACTCCACACGGGCACCACCCTGGGGATCGTCGGCGAATCCGGATCGGGAAAGAGCACCGTGGCCCGCATCGCCCTCGGCGTCGAATCGGCGGACGCCGGTTCCGTCCGTGTGCGCGGTCGCTCCTGGGACGAGCACCGAACAGCGCGGGACCTGTCGGCCCGACGCTCGGTGCAGATGATCTATCAGGACCCGCTGCACTCGTTCGACCCCCGGAAGACGGTGCGCCAGGTCATCGGACAGGCCGTCGCCGCCGCCGGCACCCCGCGGGCGGCGCGGGCGGGTCGGGTCCTCGAACTGCTGGATCTCGTGGGCCTGCCGGCGGACAAGGCGCGGAGCCGTCCGCTCGACCTCTCCGGAGGCCAGCGACAGCGTGTCGCCATCGCGCGGGCACTCGCCGCGGATCCGGAGGTCATCATCTGCGATGAACCCGTGTCCGCACTGGACGTCTCCGTGCAGGCCCGCATCCTGGACCTCCTCACGGACCTGCAGCAGCGCTTCGGACTCGGCTACCTCTTCATCTCCCACGACCTCGGCGTCATCCAGCATGTCAGCCGCGACGTGCTCGTCCTGAAGGACGGCGCGGTCCTCGACCACGGTCCGGTGGACGACGTCTTCGACGATCCCCGCCACGAGTACACGCGGCAACTCATCAGCGCCATCCCCCAACTCCCCGCCTTCCGGAAGGACCAGGTGCACCCATGACCCGCCAGATCGCCTTCAACCTCTTCGAGATGAACTGCGTGGGACACATCTCCCACGGTCTCTGGGTCCACCCGGAGAACAACCGGCACCGCTTCAACGACCTCGACTTCTGGGTCGAGACCGCGAAGCTGCTCGAGGCCGGGCTCTTCGACAGCGTCTTCCTCGCCGATGTGATCGGGACATACGACGGCTACCGCAACGGACCCGGGACGGCCCTGCGGGAAGCCGTGCAGATCCCGAGCAACGATCCCCTGCTGATCATCCCGGCCATGGCGGCGGTGACGAAGCACCTCGGCTTCGCGGCCACCTTCTCCACGACCTACGAGCCGCCGTTCGCGTTCGCCCGCAGGGCCTCGACGCTCGACCACCTCACGAAGGGCCGCTTCGGCTGGAACATCGTCACCTCCTACCTGCCCAACGCCGCCCGGAACTTCGGGCTGGCCGACGAGGTGGAGCACGACCAGCGGTACGCCATCGCCGACGAGTACCTCGACGTGCTGTACAAGCTGTGGGAGGGATCCTGGGACGACGACGCCGTGGTCCAGGACCGCGAGCGTCGGATCTACACCGATCCGTCCAAGGTCCGCTATATCCATCACCAGGGTCCTCACTTCTCGGTCGCCGGCCCGCACCTCAGCGCGCCGTCCCTCCAGCGCACGCCGGTCCTCTTCCAGGCCGGCAGCTCGACGGCGGGAAAGGCGTTCGCGGCGAAGCACGCCGAGGGCGTCTTCGTCGGGGGTCGTGACGCAGCGGCCTACCGCGAGAACGTCCAGGACCTCCGCCGCCTGGCGGTCGCCAACGGGCGGAGGGCCGAGCACATCAAGGCCTTCGCCGGAGCCGTCGTCATCGTCGGCAGGACCCACAAGGAGGCGCAGCGCAAGGCGGACGAGTACCGCCGCCTCTCCAGCGCCGAGGGCTACCTCGCCCATGCCGGCGGAGGCGGGATAGACCTCGCCGCCTACCGGCCGGACGAGGTGATCGACGACATCCTGGCACGCGAGAACCGCCCCGGCCGGGACAAGCAGCCGAGCAACCGGCGGCACCCGGCAGGTACCACCGTCGGGCAGGCACTGGAGCGCATCACGAGGTTCGACCGCGGGCCCTTCGTCGCCATCGGAACGCCGACCGAAGTCGCGGACGAGATCGAGCGGTGGGTCGAGGGCACCGACCTCGACGGGTTCAACCTGCGGCAGTTCCTCACGCCGGGGACGGCGGAGGACTTCGTCGAACTCGTGGTCCCCGAACTGCAGAAGCGCGGCCGGTACCGCACGTCCTACGAGGAATCGACGCTCCGCGAACGGCTGTTCGGCCCGGGCAACACCAGGCTCTTCGACGAGCACACCGGAGCCCGGTACCGCAACGGCGCCCATCTCGGTCCGGATGCACGCACCCTCGACGCGCTCGGCGTCGAGCCCGCCACCCCGTCCTTCGCCTAGGAGTCCCCGTGTCCACGACGACCACCGGGGAGGTACGGACCCGCGGTGCCGCGCCCGCCCTCCCCCACGATGCCCCCTCCGATCGGCCACGCACCGCGGCGCTCCTCGACAGGTTCCGCCCGATCTTCTCCGCCGTGGCCGACGGCGCCGCCCGGCGGGAGCAGGAGCGGGCACTTCCCTTCGCCGAGGTGGAGGCACTCAAGGGAGCAGGCTTCGGGGCCCTGCGCGTCCCCGCCGCGTACGGCGGGTCCGGCGCCAGCCTCCGCCAGCTCTTCCTCCTCCTGACCGAACTCGCAGTGGCGGACTCGAACCTGGCGCAACTGTGGCGCGGCCATTTCGCCTACGTCGAGGGAACACTCCTGCAGCCGCCGTCGCCCCACCGCGACCGTTGGCTGTTCGACATCGCGGCCGGCGCGATGATCGGCAATGCCTCGAGCGAGCTGACGGGCACGTCCCTCCGGGACATCCGCACGTCGCTGGCGTCACCGCCGGCAGCGGACGGCGCGTTGACGCTCACGGGGACCAAGTACTACAGCACGGGCAGCCTCTACGCGGACTGGATAGCCGGCAGCGCCGTGCACGACGGCGAGCGCGTCGGATATGCCGTCCGGGCCACCGCCCCCGGTGTCGACCGGATCGACGACTGGGACGGGTTCGGCCAGCGGCTCACCGGCAGCGGCACGACCCACTTCACCGACGTGCGCGTCGACCCACGGAACGTGCGCGCCTACGCGCCCGATGCTCCGAGTCACGTCCACGCGTTCTTCCAGCTCGTGCTCGTCGCAGCACTGGCGGGTATCGCGCGGGCGGCCGCCGCGGACGCCGCTGCCTTCATCCGTCCGCGGACGAGGTCCTACGTCAACGCGACGGCACCGACCCCGCGCGAGGATCCGCAGGTGCTCCAGGTCCTCGGTGAGCTGTCGGCGTCCGCATTCGCCGCCGACGCCGTGGTGCTCGCCGCCGCCGACGCGCTGGATGCCGCCTACCAACGGCTCGAGGCCACCCGGCTGGAGGACGGACGCGACGCGAAGGAGTCCGCCGGCGGGCAGCCCGACCTGGCGAAGGCGGCCGTCGATCTCGCCGAGGTCGCGGTGAGCCAGGCCCAGCTGGTCGCCGTCGAACAGTCACTGCGTGCAGCCACCCACCTCTTCGAGGTCGGCGGGGCGTCGGCGACGTCGACGGCCAGGGCCCTCGACCGGCACTGGCGTAACGCGAGGACCATCTCCTCGCACAACCCGGCCATCTACAAGGCACGCTCCCTCGGCCACTGGGCGGTGTACGGCGAACGCGAGCCGCTACCCGGAAACGGCTGACGGGAGCGGCGCCGCGACGACGACCGATAGCGTGGGGGTATGACGCACGAATTCCGGTACGACGTCGAGATCCTGCACCTGCTGGTGTCCGGTGCCCACGCCTACTTCGGGCGGGCGCGCGACGGCGCAGCCGACGTGGCGACCACCGACGCGGACAGCGTCGAGGTCGTGGCCGGCAAGGGGATCGTGGGTGACCGGTTCTTCGGGAAAGCAGCCCACATGGATGCCGCAGTGACGCTGTTCGCCATCGAATCCCTGGAGGCCATCGCGACGGACCTCGGGGCGGACCCCTTCGACCCGCTCCTCCCGCGCCGCAACGTGGTCCTCCGGGGAGCCGAACTCGTCCCGCTCATCGGGCAGGACTTCAGGCTCGAATCGGGCGGGAACAGCGTCGCGTTCCATGGTGGCCGGCACGCCCACCCGTGCGCCTGGATGGACCGGGTCCTGGCGCCGGGGGCCCATCAGGCGATGCGCGGCAGGGGTGGCCTGCGCTGCCGGCCGCTGAGCAGTGGCAGGCTGCACCGCGGTGCCGCGGTCCTCGTGAGTCCGATCCCCCTGGACGCCGCCCGGGCGCATCATGCCACGGTGCTCCGGCCCAGCCGGCTCCCCTGACGGGCGCGCCCCGGTACTGGCCGGGTCCAGCCGACCAGTACCGGAGTGGAGGCTAGCGGTGGCCGCCTCCGCCGAGGATGCCGAGCTCGACGGCCTTGGCCGCGCCGTCCGCCTCCTCCTGCGTGAGGGAACCCTCCGTGACCGCGGCATCGAGCCGCTCCTGCACGGCCGCCGACCGTTCCTGCTGCTGCTCGGTCCGGAGTTCTTCGAAGGCTGCCTGCACCGTGCCCTCGTCGAGCCCGAGCGCTTCCGCGAGCGACGCCGCGAGGGCGGACTGCAGGGCGTCACGGTCCGGCCTGGTGCCGGTCTCCGGCCCGGAGCGGATGTCGTCCCGAGCTGACTGCAGGGCATCGGTGACCGCTGATTCCTCCACTCCCAGCTTCTCGGCGAGGCCGGCGGCGTCGAACCCGCCGCCGTGCCTACCGAGACCTCCCCCTCCTCGGCCCTGGGTGCCGGGCTCGGCCGACGCGCTCGCGGACGGCTCCGGCGTCGCCGTCGTCGTCGCGTTGGCCATGCCCGTGACGCCGAGGCTCGCTCCCGCCATCAGGGCGGCCGCGCCGACTCCAAGGGCGATCTTCCTACGCTGACTCATCGTGTCTCCTCGCTCTGCCGCTCACGCGGTCCGTTCCGTTGAAGGGCCAGGACGGCCCTCGACCCACTGTCGTCGCTCCGCCTTTGGCCGGGCTTTCGCGATCCTGTGCGCGGGCTGTGGGGCCGTCGACCTGAGGAACGGGGGGAAGGGAGAACGGGAGTGGTCCGCGTCAGTCGCCCCGGTAGGCGGCCTCGAGGGCAGCGATATCCAGCTTCTGCATGCCGAGCATGGCCGATATGGCGCGCTGGGCACCCTCCGCGTCGTCTCCACCGATCAGGCCGGGCAGTGCCTCAGGGATGATCTGCCACGACAGCCCGAACCGGTCCTTGAGCCAGCCGCACCTGCTCTCCTCGCCGCCGTCGGCGGTCAGCGCGGACCAGTAATGGTCCACCTCCACCTGGTCACCGCAGGAGATCTGGAAGGAGACGGCCTCCGTGAAGGAGAACTGGGGGCCGCCATTGAGGGCCACGAACGACTGGCCGTCGAGGTCGAAGGACACCGTCAGGGCCGGAGCATCGGCCCCCTGCCCTGCACGCGAGACGTTCAGGATGCTGGAGTTCCTGACCACCGAGGTGTACAGCGCGGCCGCTTCCTCCGCGTCGCCGTCGAACCAGAGGCATGGAGTGATCGATCCCATCGAAAGTGTCCTTCGCTCGTGCCGCACCGCAGGGCGCGGACGGTTGCCCGAATCTAGTCCACGGCCGCCACGACGACAACCACTAGGCTGGTCCCATGGCCCGCCGCACCGCTCACGACTCCTCCCACGGGGAACGGTCACGGGCCAGCACGCCGCTCGTACCGGTCGTCTGGTTCGCGGTCGACGTCGTCCTCGTCCTCGCGTTCGCCGCCACCGGCCGCCGGACCCACGAGCACGGGGTCACCGTTCCGGATGTCCTCGAGACCGCATGGCCCTTCCTCCTCGCCTATGCGCTCGCCGCGCTCGTCCAGCGCGCCTGGCGTTCCCCTGCGGCGTCCTGGCCCACCGGGACGGTCCTGTGGATCGGGACCGTGGCGGGCGGGCTCGCGCTGCGCGCCCTGTCAGGGGCCGGCGTGGCCCTCAGCTTCCAGCTCGTCACGCTGCTGGTCCTCGGGGCATTCCTCCTGCTGCCCCGCGCGGCGGCAGGCCTCGTCATCGGGCGGCGGCGGCGACACCACCTACGCTCCGAGCCGGTAGCGTAGGGCCGAGGCCCGTCCCACCCGAAAGGTACGCCATGATCACCGCATTCGTCCTCATCCAGACCGACGCCTCGCGCATCCCGGAGAGCGCACAGGCCATCTCCGAGATCGAAGGCATCAGCGAGGTCTACTCGGTGACGGGCGAGTGGGACCTCATCGCCATCGCCCGCGTCAGCCGGCACGAGGACCTCGCGGACGTCATCGCCGACCGCCTGTCGAAGATCGAGGGCATCCGTTCGACGACGACGCAGATCGCCTTCCGCTCGTACTCGCAGCACGACCTCGACGCGGCGTTCTCCCTGGGGTTCGACAGCTGACCATCGCATGCCCTCCGGCACCGCCCTGCCGGCCCGGACCGAACGGTACAACGGCCGCAGCCGTTGCCGGCGATCCTCAGCGGGTCCGGCTGACCTCTACCCATCGCTCGAGCACCCCGGCCGCCGCGCCGGAATCGATCGACGCGCGGGCCCGCTCCATGGCGGACCCGACGCGCTCCACGAGTCCGCCCTCCGAGTCTTCGTCGAGCGCAACCAGGCCCGCGGCCGCGTTCAGCACGACGGCGTCGCGTACGGGCCCGGTCTCCCCCGCCAGGACCGCGCGCACCACGGCGGCGTTGCCCGGGGCATCGGTGCCGCGCAGGGCGTCGACGGGTACGACGTCGAGCCCGAAGTCACCGGGGTGCACCTCATAGGCCTGCACCTCGCCGCCGCGCACTTCCCAGACGGTGGAGGATCCGCTGGTGGTGAGCTTGTCCCGCCCGTCGTCACCGCGGAACACGAGGGCGCGGATGCCCCGCGCGGCGAGGACGCCCGCCATGAGGGGAGCCATCCTGGCATCCGCGCACCCCAGCGCCTGCGCCGTGACGCCGGCGGGGTTGCTCAGCGGGCCGAGGAAGTTGAAGGCGGTCGGCACACCGAGTTCCCGGCGCGGCACTGCCACGTGCTTCATGGACGGGTGGAAGACCTGCGCGAAGCAGAAGGTGATGCCGACCTCCTCGGCCGTCCTCGCCACATCCGCCGGTGCGAGGTCGAGCCGGACACCGAGTTCCTCGATGACGTCGGCGGCACCGGACGCCGACGACGCACCACGATTGCCGTGCTTGACGACCTTCGCCCCGGCCCCTACGGCCACCAGGGAGGACATCGTCGAGATGTTGAGGGTGTTCAGGCCGTCACCACCCGTTCCGACGATGTCGAGAGTGGGGCCCGCGACCTGGATGCGGTGAGCGCGCCCGAGCATGGCCTGCACGAGGCCGACCAGTTCATCCACCGACTCGCCCTTGCCGCGAAGCGCGATCAGGAAGCCCGCGATCTGGGCGTGGCTGGCCTCTCCGGCCATGATCGTGTCCATTGCCCATCGGCTCTGCGCGGTGCTCAGATCGTCGCCGGCCAGGAGGGACGAGAAGATCGACGGCCAGGTGGGCTGCGCCGCGGCGGGGGTCGTTGTCAGGCTCACCGTCCAAGATTATCTACGAATTGTAGAAAGTCATCCCGGGGAACTTCCGCGTAATCACGGGCGTTGGGGCTCCCTACGGCTTCGCGAACCCCTGCGGAGCCCCGTTTCGCGTTGGTGATCGCCATGATCTTGGGGACATAATGAGTCTGTGACATCTGCGACCCAAGCCCCCAGCGCCGCCCCGCATCCCGCGCTCAACCGCCCGAACATGGTCTCCGTAGGAACCGTGGTGTGGCTGTCCAGCGAGCTGATGTTCTTCGCCGGCCTCTTTGCCATGTACTTCACCCTGCGGTCCACCTCCAGCGAGATGTGGGCCATGGAGACCGAGAAGCTGAACGTGCCGTTCGCGCTCGTGAACACCGTGATCCTGGTGTCGAGCTCCTTCAGCTGCCAGTTCGGCGTCTTCGCCGCCGAGCGCCTGCAGCCGCGCAGGACCGGCGGACTCTTCTCCCTCGCCCGCTGGGGCATGGTCGAGTGGTTCCTGCTGACCTTCATCATGGGCGCGATCTTCGTCTCGGTGCAGGCCTACGAGTACGCGGAGCTGGTATCCGAGGGTGTCGCACTGTCCTCCAACGCGTTCGGCTCCGCCTTCTACATCACCACCGGCTTCCACGGGATCCACGTGATCGGCGGGCTCGTCGCGTTCCTCTTCATCATCGGCCGCGCGTTCATCGCCCGCCGCTTCGGCCATTTCGAAGCCACGTCGGCCATCGTCGTCTCGTACTACTGGCACTTCGTCGACGTCGTCTGGATCGGCCTGTTCATCATCATCTACTTCCTTCAGTAACTGCCTCCTGTAATCTCTTCTACTAGAGGTAGAATTCAATGAAGAACTCCAGCAGCTCTGGCACCACAAAAGGCAGGAACCACTCCGTGAAGGCACTCTCCCAGAGGCGGCGTCACCCACTAGCAGCGTTCGCCCTGCTCCTGATGGCGCTCCTCGTCACCGGCGGGATCTACGCCGCAGCCAGCACCGCGAACGAGGCGCAGGCGCAGACCACCACGTTCACCGCCGACGACGTCGAAGAGGGCAGCAAGCTCTTCTCGGCCAACTGTGCTTCCTGCCATGGCATGGGAGCCACCGGGTCCCAGGCGGCGCCGTCGCTCGTCGGCGTCGGCGCCGCGTCCGTCGACTTCCAGGTCGGTACGGGCCGCATGCCCATGCAGATGGACGGGCCCCAGGCGCAGGCCAAGCCCGTGCAGTTCACGGAGGAGCAGATCAGCCAGATGGCGGCCTACGTGGCGTCGCTCGGTGCCGGTCCGGCCATTCCCTCCGAGGAGATCCTCGACGCATCGGAAGGCGACCCCTCCCATGGTGGCGAGCTGTTCCGCGTGAACTGCGCCATGTGCCACAACGCTGCGGCCGCCGGCGGCGCCCTGACGCAGGGCAAGTTCGCTCCGTCCATCGACGGCACGAGCGAGAAGCACATCTACGAGGCCATGGTCACGGGACCGCAGAACATGCCCGTGTTCAATGACGCCAACATCGCGCCCGAGGACAAGCAGGACATCATCGCGTTCCTCAAGACCATCGAGGAACAGGGCTCCCCCGGTGGAGCGGAACTGGGTTCGCTCGGTCCGGTCTCCGAAGGACTCTTCATCTGGGTCGCCGGCCTGGGCGTCGTCATCGCCTTCACCGTGTGGCTCACGTCAAGGTCCTCCTGACCATCCGCGCCCGCCCCGAGAACGAATCAATGACAAACCTGCGCACGCAGTACCCACAGAAGGATGAGAGGGATCATGGCCGACTCTAGTAACGGTGCTCCGGGAACCTCGGTGACCGTCGCTACGCCTGGCCGGGAGCTGGACGAGTTCGAGAACCCGGGCCTCCCGCCGCACCGGCCGCGCCTCGCGGACCGGGACCGCCGCGCCGAGAAGCGCGCCGAACGCCAGGTCGCCCTGCTGTTCATCATCTCCGTCCTCGGTACCCTGCTCTTCTTCGCAGGCTACTTCTTCGTCCCTCTCGACCAGACGGTGGAGCGCCTGCGCCTCCAGAACCTGATGCTCGGACTCGGCACCGCCTTCGCGATGCTCGGTATCGGTGTGGGTATCGTCCACTGGGCCAAGACGCTCATGCCGGACCACGAGGTCACGGAGAGCCGCCACGAGATCCGGCCCGAGCGCGATCGCCAGGACGCGGAGAAGATCGTCAACGACATCCTCGACGAGTCCGGCATCAAGCGTCGTCCGCTGATCCGCAACACTCTCCTCGGCGCCGCGCTGCTGGCTCCCCTGCCGGCGATCGCCATCTTCCGCGACCTCGGTCCCCTGCCCGGTGACGCGCTGAAGCACACCATGTGGGACACCGGCGTCCGCCTGACGCGTGATCCGAGCGGCACGCCGATCCGTGCGTCCGACGTGACCATCGGCTCGGCGTTCCACGTCATCCCCGAAGGACTGAACGAGGTCGAGAACAAGCTCGAGGAGAAGGCGAAGGCAGTCGTACTGCTCATGCGCCTCGACCCCGAGGAACTCAATCCCTCTCCCGGGCGGGAGGACTGGGGATACGACGGGATCGTCGCGTACTCGAAGATCTGCACGCACGTCGGCTGCCCGGTAGCGCTCTACGAACAGTTGACCCACCATCTGCTGTGCCCCTGCCACCAGTCCACCTTCGACCTCGAGCAAGAGTGCAAGGTCATCTTCGGACCGGCTGCGCGGCCGCTGCCACAGCTTCCCATCGAAGTCGACGACGAGGGCTACCTCGTCGCGTCAAGCGATTTCCAAGAACCCGTAGGACCTAGTTTCTGGGAGCGAGGCTGACATGAGCAGCTCAACTGCGACGCAAACCTACGTGCCGAAGACGCGCGTGGGTAAGGTCACCGACTATGTCGACTCGCGAGTCGGCGGCTCGGGGATCGTCAAGGAGTTCGGCCGCAAGATCTTCCCCGACCACTGGACCTTCATGTTCGGTGAGGTGGCACTGTACACCTTCGTCATCCTGCTGATCTCCGGTACCTTCCTCACCTTCTTCTACGATCCGTCCATGGCGGAGACGCACTACGAGGGCAGCTACCTGCCCCTGCGCGGCGTCGAGATGTCCGTGGCCTACGCATCATCGCTGGATATCTCGTTCGATATCCGCGGAGGGCTGTTCATGCGGCAGATCCACCACTGGGCGGCACTGCTCTTCGCCGCGTCGGTGGCCGTGCACATGCTCCGTGTGTTCTTCACGGGTGCGTTCCGTCGCCCCCGCGAGTTCAACTGGGTCGTGGGCTGTGTCCTGCTCATCCTGAGCCTCGCAGCCGGCTTCACCGGTTACTCCCTCCCCGATGACCTGCTCTCCGGAAACGGACTGCGCATCATCGACGGCGTCATGAAGGCCATCCCCGTGGTCGGCACCTACCTGAGCTTCTTCCTCTTCGGTGGAGAGTTCCCCGGGACCATGATCATCGGCCGCCTGTACGTGCTGCACATCCTCCTGATCCCGGCCGTGATCCTGCTGCTGATCGGTATCCACCTGTTCATGGTCGTCCTGCACAAGCACTCGCAGTTCCCTGGCCCCGGCCGCACCAACACGAACGTCGTCGGCTACCCCGTCGGTCCGGTCTACGCTGCCAAGGCCGGCGGATTCTTCTTCATCGTGTTCGGTGTGCTCGCGGCGATCGCCGCCGCGTTCACCATCAACCCCATCTGGAACTACGGTCCTTACGACCCCTCCCCGGTGTCGGCCGGCACCCAGCCCGACTGGTACATCGGTTGGGTGGACGGTGCCCTGCGCCTGATGCCGGGTACCCTCGGTCCGAACTTCGACTTCGAATTCCAGATCCCGTTCCCCTGGGGCGTCAACACCCTGTCCCTGAACGTCCTGATCCCCGCACTGGTCCCTGCGATCATCGTCTTCACCCTGATGTTCGCATGGCCCTGGATCGAGGCATGGGTGACCAAGGACAAGCGCGAACACCACCTGCTCGACCGCCCTCGGAACGCCCCGAGCCGGACCGGCATCGGAGTCGCAGGCGTTGTCTTCTACTGCGTGCTGTGGGCTGCGGCCAGTTCGGACCTCATCGCCACGCACTTCCTGGTGTCCCTGAACGACGTCACGTACTGGCTCCGCTTCCTGGTGTTCTTCGGACCGATCATCGCCTTCATGGTGACGCGACGCATCGCCCTCGCCCTGCAGCGCAAGGACCGTGAGATCGCCCTGCACGGTCGCGAGACGGGACGCATCGTGCGGCTTCCGCACGGCGAATTCATCGAGGTCCACGAGCCCGTCGACGACTACAAGCGCTACAAGCTGGTCAGCTTCAATTCGCCCGAGGTCATGGTCCCGAAGCCGGATGAGAACGGCAAGATCAGCCGCCTCGACAAGGTGCATGGGCGCGTCTCGCGTTTCTTCTTCGAGGACCGCGTCGCACCCGTGACCCCGAAGGAACTGGCCGCGTCCCATGGCGACCACCATGGTGAGGTCGCAGGCGCGAAGGACCGCGAGTCCATCGCCAGCCACTAGGGGCCCCGGCCTCACCGCCTCACAGAAGGGCCCGGACGGATCCGTCCGGGCCCTTCTGCATGCTGCGACTCCTCCACCCCGGATCCCCTGACCGCCGACGACGGAAGGTGCGCCCGTGCCCGACCCGAGCACGAGAACGAGTAGTCCCGCCGGCACACGGATCGCGGGCCTGGTCAGTGAAGTCTTCGCTCCCGCCGTCCTCGTGTCCCTGTTCCTGGTGGCGGCTGCACTCGGCACGGTGGGATGGCCCGACGGGATCCCGGCGGCCGTCGTCGCCGTCGGTTTCACCACGGGGATCCCCCTGGCAGGCGTGCTCCTCCTCGTCCGCAGCGGCCGCCTGTCAGACCATCACATCAGCGACCGCCGGCAGCGGGCGCCCGTGCTCGCAGCAACCCTGGTGTCCATCGTCGCGGGCCTGGGAGTACTCGCAGTCCTCGACACACCCCGGGCGGTGCTCGCTGCGGTGCTCAGCACCGTGGCCGGCGTCGTCGCGGTGCTGGTCGTGAACCTGTGGTGGAAGCTCTCCGCCCATGGTGCCGTCGCGGCATTCGTGACGGTCGGCAGCTTCTCCCTCTTCGGGTCAGGGGCCGCCCCGCTCGTCCTCATGTGCGCAGCGGTGGGATGGTCACGGGTGCGCCTCGGGGCCCACACGCCCGCCCAGGTCGCGGCAGGCCACTTGGTCGGTGCCGTGATCGGTGCGGTATTCGCCGTCTTCCTCGCCCGTGCCTGAGCCCGCGCAGCGGCGACGGGCGAGGAGCTAGCCCAGCCGCTTGGAGCTGTAGGCGCGAGGCGTCCGGAGACCGGGCCGCTGCAACGGTACCCATAGCTTGTAACGGTCGGCCCGGTAATAGGACACCGAGAAGTCCACCATGGCGCGGGCGACATACGCGTGGCGCTGGATCTTCAGCAGCGGTGCGTTCATCTCGACATTGAGCAGCCTGGCGATGGAGGGTGAGGCTGCGGTCGCCTCGATCGTGTCCTCGCCCCATTCCATGACCAGGCCGTACCTCTCACTCAGGACGTTGTAGAGCGATGTAGGCGGAGGATCATCGAGGATGCCCTTCACACGGTGCGCCGGGATGAAGTTCTCGTCGACGCTCATGGGCTCACCGTCGGCGAGGAGTTGCCGTCGGAAGCGGACGACGGGCTGGCCTACCTCGATCTGCAGTTCCCTGGCCACGAGGGGCGACGCCCCTTGCTGCTCGAAGCTGAGGACCCTCGCATCGGGGACCATGCCACGCCGGATCATCTCCTCCGTGTAGGACGTCATCTTCATGTGCAGGTCCATCTTGCTGCGCGCCACGAAGGTCCCGAGACCCACGACTCGTTCGAGGACCTCCTCGGCGACGAGCGCATCGATCGCCTGCCGGACCGTCATGCGGGCTACTCCGAAGTACTGGCTCAGTCGGCGCTCCGACGGGATGCTCGTCCCCGGCTCGCCGAACTGCCGCACGTAGCGCCTGAGGCTCTCCCGCAACTGGACGTGCTTCGGGATACCCGAGGCGTCATCCAGGCGCTCAGCGTCGAACGGTCGTGGCAGTACTGTCACGATGGTCAGCCCCTCACTCCCCCTGCAGCCGGGCCCGGCCGCAGTACCGACTGTACTTAAACGGAAGGGAGCCCGCACGCGGCGGGCTCCCTTCCGTCTGACGTCCCGTAGGACTAGTGTGCGTGGTCTCCGCGGCTGTACTCGAAGACCCACCCGACCAGCGCGATCACGGCCAGGCCCATGCCGATGTACATGATCCAGAAGCCGATGGCGATGCCGAGGAACCCCGTAGCGGCCGACAGGCCGAGGACCAGCGGCCACCAGCTCCACGGGCTGAAGTGTCCCTGCTCGCCCGAACCCTCGTGGATCTCGGCGTCCAGGCGGTCCTCCGGGCGTTGGCCTACGCGCTTGCCCGTGACCGCGAGGTAGAAACCGATCATGCCGGCCAGTCCGCCTACCAGGAGGATCCCGAGGAATCCGACCCATTCCGAGAACTCGGTCAGGACTCCGTAGACGACACCGATCACGACGAAGATCGGAAGGCCGATCAGGAACAGGTTCTTCTCGATCCTCATGCCTTGGCGTCCTTTCGATCCGCCGAGCCCATGAAGCTGGCGGCACTGTCGTCGGGGGTGTGCGTCTGCTGCAGCTCGGGGTGGTGCAGGTCCAACGCGGGGCGCTCCGAGCGGATGCGCGGCAGGGAGGTGAAGTTGTGGCGCGGCGGCGGGCACGAGGTCGCCCATTCCAGCGAGGCGCCGAAGCCCCACGGATCGTCCACTTCGACCTTCTTGCCGGTGCGCCAGGTGATGTAGACGTTCCAGAAGAACGGGATCAGCGACGCGCCGAGGACGAAGGACCCGATGGTGGAGAACTGGTTCATGGCTGTGTAGCCGTCCTCCGGCAGGTAGTCCGCGTACCGCCGCGGCATGCCCTCGACACCGAGCCAGTGCTGGATCAGGAACGTGGCGTGGAAGCCGAGGAACAGCATCCAGAAGTGGATCTTGCCGAGGCGTTCGTTGAGCATCTTGCCGGTGAACTTGGGCCACCAGAAGTAGAAGCCGGCGAACATCGCGAAGACGACCGTGCCGAAGACCACGTAGTGGAAGTGGGCCACCACGAAGTAGGTGTCCGAGACGTGGAAGTCGAGCGGCGGCGAAGCCAGGATGATGCCGGTGAGACCACCGAAGAGGAAGGTCACGAGGAACCCGAGGCTCCACAGCATGGGGGTCTCGAACGTGAGCGACCCGCGCCAGAGCGTGCCGATCCAGTTGAAGAACTTCACGCCCGTCGGCACCGCGATGAGCATCGTCATGAAGGCGAAGAACGGGAGCAGCACGGCACCTGTGACGTACATGTGGTGTGCCCACACGGTCACGGACAGGGCCGCGATGGAGATGGTCGCGTACACGAGTCCCTTGTAACCGAAGATGGGCTTGCGGCTGAAGACCGGGAAGATCTCCGAGACGATGCCGAAGAACGGCAGCGCGATGATGTACACCTCAGGATGCCCGAAGAACCAGAAGAGGTGCTGCCAGAGGATGGCTCCGCCCGCTTCGGGATCGAAGATGTGGGCCCCGAAGCGACGGTCGGCGCCGAGTGCGAACAGGGCCGCGGCGAGCGGCGGGAACGCCATCAGCACCAGGATGGATGTGATCAGGGCATTCCAGGTGAAGATCGGCATGCGCCACATCGTCATGCCGGGAGCGCGCATGCAGATGATGGTGGTGATGAAGTTGACGCCGCCGAGGATGGTACCGAAGCCGGACAGGGCCAGGCCGAAGACCCAGAGGTCACCGCCGACACCCGGCGAGAAGGTCGTACTCGACAGGGGCGCGTACGCGAACCAACCGAACGACGCCGCTCCCTGAGGAGTGATGAAGCCCGAGACCGCGATGGTGCTGCCGAAGAGGAAGAACCAGAACGCCAGCGCGTTGAGCCGTGGGAAGGCGACGTCGGGGGCGCCGATCTGCAGGGGCATGATGACATTCGTGAAGCCGGCGAACAGCGGGGTCGCGAACATCAGGAGCATCACGGTGCCATGCATCGTGAACAGCTGGTTGTACTGCTCCTTGGTCTGCAGGATCTGCATGCCCGGCTCGAAGAGCTCGGCGCGGATGACCAGCGCCATCACGCCGGCGAAGCAGAAGAAGACGAAGGACGCGATCAGGTACATGTACCCGATGGTCTTGTGGTCGGTCGACGTGATCCAGCTGACGATGATGCGTCCCTTGGACCTCGGTACGACGCGTGGAGCGGCTACGGTGCCGGCTTCCTCAAGGGTGTATTCGAAGGTGGACATCAGCTGCTGCTCCTGGCCGGGTCGGTATCGGGATCATCCTCAGGGTAGGAATCGCGGTCGTACTCGTCGCCGAGCTGACCGTCTTCCAGCTGCGCCATCTGCGCATCGAACTCCTCCTGGGAGACGACTTCCACGTTGAAGAGCATCTCCGAGTGGTACTGACCGCACAGCTCGGCACACTTGCCTGCGAAGGTGCCCTCCTTGGTCGGAGTGAGGTTGATGTAGTTCGTGCGGCCCGGGTAGAGATCCCGCTTCTGCAGGAACGCCGGGACGAAGAAGGAGTGCTGCACGTCGCGAGCGTTGAGCTGGAGCTCCACGCTCCTGTTCACGGGTAGGTACAGGGTGGGCAGGTCCTCGACCTGGCCCTCCTCACCGGTGAGGTGCGCCTGCACCCCGGTGGAGAACTTGTCTTCCTTGACGTAGTTGAAGTCCCACGACCACTGCTTGCCGCGGACATCGACGATGACGTCGGGATCCTCCACGCGGGCGTCGATCGTGGCGATGTCGCGCTCGGTGAAGTAGAAGAACACGAGCACCATGAAGAGGGGGATCGTCAAGTAGAAGATCTCGAGGGGCAGGTTGTAGCTCATCTGCCGCGGGTACCCGGTGTCGTTCTTCCGGCGCCTATACGCGACCATGCACCAGATGACCAGGCCCCACGTGATGATGCCGACGGCCATTGCCGCGATCCACGAGTTGACCCACAGATCGGTGATGATTCCTGTGTGGTTGGTGTTGTCCCGGTCTGCCGGAAGCCAGCCCTTTTGGGCTTCTGCCGAACATCCGGTCAGTAGGAGGGCGCCGACCAGCGAGATGCTGGAGATCTTTGCGATCCTGACGCGCTTGCTACCGGTTCGGTCCTGCGAACTCACAGACGGACCTTCCTTTTCTACGTGCGTTGCCACCCGCCCATGAAGCTGCCCGGGGTGCACATCCAGTTTTACTACTCACTGTAGAGCTTACCCGTAAGACCGACGATCCGGTGACATGCAAAAGGCCCGGAACACACCTTCGCGGTTCGTTCCGGGCCCCTTTTGCACGTGTTAGTGGAAGGAGTCTCCACAGGCGCAGGATCCGCCCGCATTGGGGTTGTCGATGGTGAAACCCTGCTTCGAGATGGTGTCTTCGAAGTCGATGGACGCACCCGACAGGTAGGGCACGCTCATCTTGTCCACGATGACCTCGACGCCGTCGAAGTCCCGGACGGCATCGCCGTCGAGGACGCGCTCATCGAAGTACAGCTGGTAGATCAGGCCGGAGCAGCCGCCGGGCTGGACGGCCACGCGCAGGCGCAGATCGGTGCGGCCTTCCTGCTCGAGGAGGCTGCGGACCTTGCCGGCTGCGACGTCGGACAGGGCGACCTCGTGCGCCGGGAGTTCCGTGGACTCCTGGAGGGACCCTGTTTCGGTGGTCGATGTGCTCATAGTGTTTCTCCTAGCTCGGACTCCACCGGGGTGTGTCCGCTCTCAGTGCCGTCCGCGGTGTGGCGCACACGGCTTTGTCCAATCGTACGCCGCGCCCGCTCCCCTCATAACGGACAGGAGGGCGGAAACATTTCCGCCCTCCTGTCGTACCCGGTGGCTAACCGCGGTCGAGGCCTCCGTCATTGATCCGGGCAAGCAGGATGGCCTCGGCCAGGACGGCCTTCCTGAACTCGCCGAGGTGGAGCGATTCGTTGGCGCTGTGCGCCCGCGAATCGGGGTCCTCGACGCCCGTGATGAGGATCTGCGCGGCGGGGAAGAGCTCCGTGAGATCGGCGATGAAGGGGATCGAGCCGCCCATGCCTGCTTCGACGGGCTCCACTCCCCACGCCTCGTGCAGTGCTTCCAGGGCCAGGCGCGACGCCGGTTCGCTGGTGTCCGTCCGGAAGGGGCTGCCCGTCTCCCCCGGGGTGAAGGTCACCCGCGCCCCGAACGGCGCATGCGACTCCACGTGGGCGCGGACCGCCTCCATCGCCTCCTGCGGGTCCTGGCCCGGAGCGAGCCGGAGGCTGAACTTGGCTCGAGCCCTCGGAAGGAGGGTGTTCGAGGACAGGGCGACACTGGGAATGTCCATGCCGATGATCGACAGGGCAGGCTTGTACCAGAGCCTCGACGCGAGGGATCCCGTTCCGGCGAGTTCCACGCCGTCGAGCACCGAGGCGTCCGCGCGGTAGTCCTCCTCGGCGTAGTCCACCGATGCGACGTCCCCGCCCTGCAGTCCCGCGATCGCCACGTCCCCGGCGTCGTCGTGAAGTGTCGCGATGAGGCGGGCGAGGAGGGTCGGTGCGTCGAGCACGGGACCTCCGAACATGCCGGAGTGCACGGCGTGATCGAGCACCTGCACCTCGATGGTGCCGTCCACCAGGCCGCGCAGGCTCGTGGTGAGAGCCGGTACGCCCACTTTCCAGTTACTCGAGTCGGCCACGATGATGACGTCGGCCTCGAGGTCGTCCCGGTAGGTCTCGAGGAAGGCGCGGAACGTCGGTGAGCCCGCTTCCTCCTCCCCTTCGATGAACAGCGTCACGCCGACGCCGAAGGAGTCCCCCAGGACCTGGGTCAGGGCTCCGATGGCGCCGACGTGCGCCATGATGCCCGCCTTGTCGTCGGCCGCTCCCCGACCGTAGAGCCTGCCGTTGCGTTCCGTGGCGACGAAGGGTTCGGTCTCCCAGAGCGCCGGGTCACCGGGGGGCTGCACGTCATGATGGGCGTACAGCAGGACGGTGGGCCGGCCGGCAGCGGCCCGACGGCGGGCGACGACGGCGGGACCACCCGGAGTCCCGCCGTTGTCTACCCGGAGGATGCGCACGTCGTCGATCCCCGCGCCGCGGATCACCTCGGCGACGGCTTCGGCACTGCGGTCGAGTTCCGTGGCGTCGAAGGCCTCCCAGGCGATGCCCTGGATGCCGACGAGGCCGGAGAGCTGTTCCACGATGCCGGGGAATGCTGCGTCGACGGCTGCTCGGAGCTGCTCGCCGGCAGGGGACGGCTCATGCGGTTGTTCGCCGGTCGTATTCATGGAAGTCATGCCAGAACCCTACACAGGCCTGCCCCGACCGATGGTGCGCCACCGCGCTGCGCTTCCCGCAGCGGCTTCCGGGCCTGCCCCCGGCTTTCCCGGGCGGACCGGCAGGGCGGGTGCGCGGAGCCGGTATCCTGAAGGGGTGTTCGGACGAAAGAGACAAGCCCCCCCTGCCCAGGAAGTCGTTGACAGCGCTTCACGCACCGCCGAAGCGCAGCGCGCGCAGGGCAAGGGTGCGCCCACGCCCAAGCGCAGCGTCCAGCAGGCCGCCCGCAGGCGGCCCCTCGTCCCCGACGACCGGAAGGCAGCCCGCGAGCAGAGCCGTTCCACGGTCCGGGACGAGCGCGCGAGGATGCGCCAGGCCCTCGACACCGACGACGAGCGCTACCTGCCGCTGAGGGACAAGGGGCCCAACCGCCGGTATATCCGGCAGTTCGTGGACGCCCGCGTCAATATCGGCGAGTTCCTCATGATCGCGGCCCTGGTGTTCGTGATCCTGAGCTTCTTCCAGTCCCTCGCCGTGCAGAGCGCCGTGCTGATGGCCTTCTGGGTGCTCATCGTCGCCGTGATCGTCGACTGCGTGCTGCTGCGCCGCAGGCTGAAGAAGAAGCTGACCGAGAAGTTCGGTTCCCCCAACCAGGGCGACCTCTGGTACGGCGTGACGCGCGCGCTGCAGCTGCGGCGACTGCGTCTCCCGAAGCCCCAGGTTCGCCGGGGTCAGTACCCCTCCTGACCGTCCCGCGCGACGGGCAGGACAGGCGGAAGCGAAAGAGCCGGGCCCCGAGGGGCCCGGCTCTTCTCGTCCGACCGGCCGTCAGGCAGGCGCAGGCCGGCGGGACCGCAGCAGTCCGCGGTTGATCCGGTGCGCCCAGAAGGGACCTTCGTAGAGGAACGCGGTGTAGCCCTGCACGAGGGTGGCGCCGGCATCGAGGCGCTCGACGACGTCCTCGGGGGTCTCGACACCGCCGACGGCGACGATGGCCAGCTCGTCCCCGACCGCGGACCGCAGCCGCTTGAGGACCTCGAGCGACCGTGCCTTCAGGGGTGCGCCGCTCAGGCCGCCGACGCCCTTGGCCATCACGGTGGCGGCGTCGGTGGCGAGGTTCTCGCGCGTGATGGTGGTGTTGGTCGCCACGATCCCGTCAAGGCCCAGGTCCAGCGCGAGCGCACCGACGTCGTCGATGTCCTGGTCCGTCAGGTCGGGTGCGATCTTGACGAGGAGGGGCACGTGCCGGCCTGCGGCCTCGTCGGCCGTGCGACGCACGGCCTCGAGGAGCGGGCGCAGGGACTCGACGCTCTGGAGCAGCCGGAGACCGGGGGTGTTCGGCGAGGAGACGTTGACCACGAGGTAGTCCGCCACCGGTGCCAGTTGCTCGGCACTCACGAGGTAGTCGCCGACGGCGTCCGCGAGGTCGACTTTCTTGGTCTTGCCGATGTTGACCCCTACCACGGGCCGCGGGCGCACCCCGTACCGCCGGGCCAGTCTCTGCCGCGCCGAGCGCAGCCTGGGGGCGACCGCCGCCGCGCCGTCGTTGTTGAAGCCCATCCGGTTGATCACGGCCCGGTCCTCGACGAGCCGGAACAGCCGCGGAGCCGGATTGCCGGGCTGCGCCTGGCCCGTGATGGTCCCGATCTCCACGTGTCCGAAGCCGAGCGCCGTCAGTGGGAGGACGCCCTTGCCTGCCTTGTCGAAACCGGCGGCGAGGCCGAACGGCGACGGGAAATCCACGCCGAACGCCGTGGTGGCGAGGCTGGGATCAGGCGCGCAGAAGCGGCGCAGCCCCCAGCCGACCGGTGTGAGGTCCACGGCCCGGATGAGTGCGAACCCGATCCTGTGGGCCCTTTCGGCGTCCATGCCGGAGAAGACGATCCGGAAAAAGGTCGGGTAGAAGCGCATGCCTCCAGAATTCCACGCGTACGGCGAGGGCAACAACTCGGGACTCCCGACGGCTCGCCGCACCGGAGGTAGGGTCGAGGCATGGACGAGCTCTGGTCGGCGGACATCCTCGGCAGATCCTTCCGCTCCCTCACACTCCCCCTCGATCCCGACGACGAGGGCCCGCGCGTGGCGACCCTCGTCGCGTTCGAGCCCGATGGCATGCCCGTGCAGGAAGGGCGGCTGGGGGAACCGGCCGGCCGGGTACGCGCGGTGCTCTACGTGCACGGCTTCAGCGACTATTTCTTCCACACCGAAGTCGCCGAGGCGCTGCACGCCCGCGGTTGGGCGTTCTTCGCCCTCGACCTGCACAAGTACGGACGGAGCCTGCTGCCCGGGCAGACCCCGGGATTCGCCACGTCACTCGACGACTACGACGCCGACCTCGAGGCGGCGATCGGAGCGCTCGAGGAACGTCTGGCCGCCAGGGCGGGCGGGCCAGTCGCGGTGGACCTCGCCGTCATGGCTCACTCCACGGGCGGCCTCACCGCCGCGCTCTGGGCAGCGCGGAACCCGGGCCGGATCGCCGCCCTCGTCCTGAACAGTCCGTGGCTCGATACGCAGGGCAGCGCCCTCCTGCGGACTGCCGCCCAGGGCATCCTCGACACCGTCTCGCGGCGCAGGCCCAGGACGCGGCTCCGGCTACCCGAGCTGGGGTTCTACTTCCGGAGCATCAGTGACACCCGCGACGGCGAGTGGACGATCGACGCGGCATGGCGACCGGAAGCGGGCTTCCCCATCCGGGCCGGCTGGCTCGCGGCCGTGCTCGCAGGCCACGCCGCCCTCGCCCGGGGGGTCTCGATCGACGCCCCGGTGCTCGTGCTCTGTTCGGCGGCGTCCACGATCAGCGCCACCTGGAACCCGTCCATGCTGGAGACCGACAGCGTCCTCGACGTGGCCCCGATGGTGCGCCGCGCCGCGGAACTGGGCCCCAGCGTGACGATCCGACGTCTGCCGGGCGCCCTCCACGACGTCTTCCTCTCGCGGGCTGCGGCGAGGAGGGCCGCCCTCGATGCTGCCGTCTGGTGGCTCGCGGCGTACGTGCCGGCGGAGGCGCAGGCCAGGAGCGCCCTCGATCCGGTCGTGCGCGACTGACCCGCCGCGTCCGGCCGCCACGGGACCGCTGTCAGGTGGAGGCCGGACCCGCAGCGGCCCGGTCCACGGCTCCGCCGTACCGGCGGTCGCGCGCAGCGTACTCCTCGATGGCGCGCCACAGCGTGCGCCGATCGACGTCGGGCCACAGTGTATTCATGAAGACCATCTCCGCGTAGGCGGACTGCCAGAGCATGAAGTTCGACAGGCGCTGCTCGCCCGAGGTGCGGAGGAAGAGGTCGACGTCGGGCAGGTCGGGCTCGTCCAGGTAGCGCTGGATGGTCTTCTCGCTGACAGACGCCGCCCTCAGCGTGCCGGTCGCGACATCCTCGGCGATGGCCCGGGCCGCATCCGCGATCTCGGCGCGCCCGCCGTAGTTGACGCACATCGTCAGAGTGCACGTCGTGTTGTCCACGGTGTGCCGCTCCGCCTCCTCCAGTTCCCGGATGACCGATTGCCACAGCTTCGGCCGGCGACCGGACCAACGGATGCGCACGCCCCACTCGTCGAGCTGATCGCGCTGGCGCCGCAGCACGTCCTTGTTGAAGCCCATGAGGAAGCGCACCTCCTCCGGTGAGCGCTTCCAGTTCTCCGTGCTGAAGGCGTAGACCGACACGTGCCTCACGCCGATCTCGATGGCACCTGCCATCACGTCCAGCAACGCCGCCTCGCCGGCCCTGTGGCCCTCGGTGCGGGGCAGGCCCCGCTCGTTCGCCCAGCGTCCGTTGCCGTCCATGACGATCGCCACGTGCTGCGGGACGAACTGGCGCGGGATGGACGGGGCCCGCTCACCGCTCGGATGGGGCCACGGCGCCACGGGACGCTGTCCGGGGTTCTTCATACACGCTCCACATGTTTGAGGGAGGCGACCCCGCGCTCGAGGTGCCATTGCAGGAAGGCCGCGACGAGCCCGGCGGCCTCGCGGCGCGCCCCGTTCTCGGATGCGTCCGCG
Source organism: Arthrobacter sp. BC5 (assembly GCF_056680255.1). NCBI lineage: Bacteria > Bacillati > Actinomycetota > Actinomycetes > Micrococcales > Micrococcaceae > Arthrobacter > Arthrobacter sp. BC5. Next base: position 2,806,371 of record NZ_CM155273.1, on the reverse strand, counting down.
ATCGTCCAGTCGCCGGTCAGCAGCGCTCCGAGCAGCTCCATCGTGGCAGGTGCCGGAGACGCCGCGCCGGGCGGCCTACAGGACGGGCACACCGCTCCGCCGAGCGGCGCCGAGAAGGCCGAGTGCGGCCCGGTGGCGCCGCACCGGGCGCAGTCCGTGAAGCTGGCGGCCCAGCCGGCGGTCGCCAGGGCCCGCAGCAGGTAGGAGTCGAGGATCAGCTCCGACGGATGCAGGTTGCGGCTGAGGGCCGAGAACGCTCCGGCGACGAGGGCGTACTGGGCTCCCCCGGCCTCACCGATGTCGGTGAGGCGCTCTGCGGTCTCGGCGATGGCCGTCGCCGCGGTGTAGCACCCGTAGTCGGAGGCGATGCCGTGACCGTAGGCGCCCTTCGTCTGGGCCTGGGTGATGACGTCCAGGTTGCGTCCGTGCGCGAGCAGGAGGTCCACCGACATGAAGGGCTCCAGCCGCGATCCGAACTTGCTGCTGGTGCGTCGAACACCCTTGGCCACCGCGCGCACCTGGCCCTGGTCACGCGTCAGCAGCACGATGATGCGGTCCGCCTCCCCGAGTTTGTAGGTGCGCAGCACGACACCTTCGGTGCGATAGGAGCGTGATGCAGACGAGGAGGCCACGACACCATTCTTCCACCTGCCACCCCCGCTGCCTTCGACCGGCGCGGGGGTGACGGGTGGGAGGGACGTCCGTCAGGCTGCGTCGCGGACAGCCCTGTTGACGGCGGAGATCACGGCTTTCAGTGCCGCCATGGTGGTGTTCGCGTCGATCCCTACGCCCCACAGGACGCGCTCGCCCACGGCGCACTCCACGTAGGCAGCAGCGCGGGCGTTCCCGCCGGAGGACAGGGCGTGCTCGGTGTAGTCGAGGACGCGCACGTCCACGCCGTCGCGGCTCAGGATGGAGATCAGCGCATCGATCGGGCCGTTGCCCTGCGCGGCCTTCCGCTGCTGGACGCCGTCGACGAGGAGCGTGGCGACCAGCTTGAAGGAACCGTCCTCGGCCGTGTCCGTGTTGACCGAGGTCAGTTCGTAGTGGCCCCAGGCCTCCGTGCCACCCTCGGTACGGGTCGGCAGGTACTCGTCCTGGAAGACCGACCAGAGCTGGGCTCCGCTGACTTCGCCGCCCTGGGTCTCGGTACGGCGCTGGATGACGCCGGAGAACTCGATCTGCGCGCGGCGCGGCAGGTCCAGGCTGTGCTCGTTCTTGAGCAGGTACGCCACCCCGCCCTTCCCGGACTGCGAGTTGACGCGGATCACCGCTTCGTAGGAACGGCCGATGTCCTTGGGGTCGATCGGCAGGTACGGGACGGCCCATGGGAGGTCGTCGACGCCGACGCCGGCTTCCGCGGCGTCGCGCTCCATGCTCTCGAAGCCCTTCTTGATGGCGTCCTGGTGTGAGCCGGAGAAAGCCGTGAACACGAGGTCGCCACCGTAGGGCGAACGCTCGGGGACGCTGAGCTGGTTGCAGTACTCGGCCGTGCGGCGGATCGAATCCATGTCGGAGAAGTCGATCTGCGGGTCGATGCCCTGGCTGTAGAGGTTCATCCCCAGCGTCACGAGATCCACGTTGCCGGTCCGCTCCCCGTTGCCGAAGAGGCACCCCTCGATGCGGTCGGCCCCGGCCAGGTAGCCGAGTTCGGCGGCGGCGACGCCCGTCCCGCGGTCGTTGTGCGGGTGCAGCGAGAGGATGATGCTGTCCCGGTCGGCGAGGTTCCGGCTCATCCACTCGATCGAATCGGCGTAGACGTTCGGCGTCGCCATCTCCACGGTCGCCGGCAGGTTCAGGATCATGCGGCGGTCCGAGGAAGCCTCGAAGACGGCGGAGACCTCGTTGCTGATGCGGGCCGCGAACTCGAGTTCGGTGCCGGTGAACGATTCCGGTGAGTACTCGTAGGTGATCGCGGTGTCACCCATGTTCTCCTCGAACTTGCGGCACAGCCGCGCACCCTGGAGGGCGATGTCGATGATGCCGTCCTGGTCCTGGTTGAACACCACGCGGCGCTGCAGCACGGACGTCGAGTTGTACAGGTGCACGATGGCCCGGTCCGCTCCCTCCAGTGACGCATAGGTGCGCTCGATGAGGTGCTCGCGGGACTGCGTCAGGACCTGGATGGTGACGTCGTCGGGAATGCGGTCGCCCTCGATGAGCTGGCGGACGAAGTCGAAGTCGGTCTGCGACGCCGAGGGGAAGCCGACCTCGATCTCCTTGTAGCCCATCTGCACCAGGAGGTCGAACATCTTGTGCTTGCGCTCGGGATTCATCGGATCGATGAGGGCCTGGTTCCCGTCCCGGAGGTCCACGGCGCACCAGCGGGGAGCCTCGGTGATGACGCGGTCCGGCCAGGTGCGGTCCGGGAGTTCCACGGAGATCTGGTCCTGGAACGGGCGGTACTTGCTGAACGGCATACCGGAGGGCTTCTGTGCATTGTGCATGGGATCGGCCTTGTCTGTCGGAACTGAGGTGCTGGCGGCCGGGCAACGCAGACTCCGCGGCGAGGGGCGGCCAGTAGCTCTGAAGTCCTAGGTGGCCTCGCCGCGGCACCGAAGAAGAGTCGTCTGTGCGCGCACTTTGCCACCATAGCACGGCGCATAGGATGGCTTGCGGGGACCGGCGCCCCGGTCAGCCAGGTACCGCACCACGAGGAACGGGAAAGCCACCATGACGATCAGCACACTCGATCCGGACAATCTCGACGAGACGGTACGGCCGCAGGACGACCTCTTCCGGCACGCCAACGGCGTGTGGCTGAAGGACGCCGTCATCCCCGAGGACCGCCCGCTGGCGGGGTCCTTCACCGCGCTGCGCGACGCGTCCGAGCTCGCGGTCCGCGCGATCATCGAGGACGCTGCCGCGCGGGCCGGCGGCGCTCCGGCCGACGGTATCGACGCCAAGCTCGGCGCGCTGTACGCGGACTTCATGGATACCGGGCGCATCGAGGCCGAGCAGGCCGCCCCCATCCTGCCGCTGCTGGAGCGCATCGCCGCGGTGGCGACGGTCGACGAGCTCGTGGAACTGAGCGCGGGACTGAGCCGGTCCGGCATCCAGGGCCTCCTCGCCCCGTACGTGAGCAACGACGCCGGCAACCCGGAACGGTACCTGCTCCACGTCTACCAGTCGGGCCTCGGGCTGCCCGACGAGTCGTACTACCGCGAGGACGGGTTCGCGGAGACGAGGGACAAGTACCGCGCCCTGCTCGCAACCCTGTTCGGTCTCGTCGGCACCGAGGACGCGGCCGGTGCCGCGGAACGCGTACTCGCGCTCGAGTCGCGGCTGGCGGCCTCGTCCATGGGCAGCGTGGAGCGCCGTGATCCGCAGAAGACCTACAACCTGGTGCAGCACGACGACGTCGCCGGGTTGTCCGCCCACCTCGTCCCGTGGCTGCGGATCGTGACCGACGCTCCGCACCAGTCCGCCGAACTCGTCGTCAGCCAGCCCGATTTCGTGCGCGGGCTCCACGCCGCCCTGGGCGACGAGGACCTCGGGACGTGGCGTGAGTGGCTGGCGAGCCGCGTGCTGCTGCAGGCGTCCGACTACCTCGACGAGCGGTTCGTCGACGCCGCGTTCGCCTTCTACGGCACGCACCTCGCGGGAACGCCACGCCTGAAGGACCGCTGGAAGCGCGGCGTCGCGCTCGTCGAGGGTGCGATGGGCGAGGCGATCGGGCAACGCTACGTCGAGCGGCACTTCCCGGCGACGCACAAGGCCGCGATGCTCGAGCTGGTCGGCAACCTCATCGCGGCCTACGAGTCGAGCATCACGGACCTGACCTGGATGACCGACGGGACGCGGGCCCGGGCGCTCGAGAAGCTCTCGCGGTTCACCACGAAGATCGGCTACCCGGAGGAGTGGATCGACTACGGTCCGCTCGTCGTCCGGCCGTCGGACCTCTACGGGAACGTCCTGCGGGCGGCCGAGTTCGAGCACCGCCGCCAGCTCGACAAGCTCGGCCGGCCCATCGACCGGGGTGCCTGGCTCATGACGCCCCAGACGGTCAACGCCTACTACATGCCGACCATGAACGAGATCGTCTTCCCCGCCGCCATCCTCCAGCCGCCCTTCTTCGACATCGAGGCCGACGACGCCGTCAACTACGGCGCGATCGGCGCTGTCATCGGGCACGAGATCGGCCACGGGTTCGACGACAAGGGCTCCCAGTTCGACGGCACGGGGCGTCTGTCCAACTGGTGGAGCGAGGAGGACAGGACCGCGTTCGACGCCCTCACAGGGCGCCTGGTGGCGCAGTACGCGGCACTCGAACCCTCGGAGGTCCCGGGCCGGCCCGTGAACGGTGAGCTCACCCTCGGGGAGAACATCGGCGACCTCGGCGGACTGGGCATCAGCTACCGCGCGTATCTCCTGAGCCTCGGGGATGCGGAGGCTCCCGTGATCGGCGGCCTGACCGGGACGCAGCGGTTCTTCCTGTCCTGGGCCACGTGCTGGCAGCAGAAGATCCGCCCGGAAGAGGCCCGGCGCCGCCTCACCGTCGATCCGCACTCGCCCAACGAGTTCCGCTGCAACCAGGTGGTGCGGAACCTCGACGAGTTCCACGAGGCGTTCGGCGTGGACACGGAGGACCTGCTCTGGCTGGACCCGGACGAGCGCGTCCGCATCTGGTAGCACCGCGCCGCCGGGTGCGGCGCACGATCCGTCGCACCCGCTCCCGCGGGAACGGAGCGCCGGCGACGTCGGCCCGGACCTCGGGCGTGGTACCGGGCGCTACAGGCCCGACGACGCCTGGCAGGTCACCTGTTCGGCCGTCTGTCCCTCCAGGTCGCTGCCGAGCGGAGGTGCCACGACCTTGGTGCCGGTCGCGAGGTCGGCACCGACGAGCAGCTCGACACCCACCACGGCGTCGCTGAAGAGCACCTGGTGTCCGGGAATCCCGAAACGCGCCGCGAGGTCCGCGGCAGCGCCGTCGTAGCCCGTTCCGAACAGGATCTGCGAGGTCTCCGCAGGTGCGGCCTCGAAGGGTGAGGACTGGGTGTACCCGGCGCCGGCGAGGAGCTGCCGCACCTCCGCCGCACGCTCGGCGTCCGCTGTGGCGTTGACGACGAGGACGGGGACGGCCGCCGGGTCGAGCGCAGGAGCCTCCGGGGTGGCGGGTCCGGACGGGGTCGCCGGAGCGGCGGGCTCGGGCGACTCCTCGGTGAGCCCCCGGTCCTCCCGCAGGGCGTCGAACAGCGGCGCGGCGCCGTCCTCGTCGAGGACCAGCCGGTTCGGGTCCTTGACCCACTGCTCGGTGGGCACCGTCACGAACGCGATGTTGCCCAGGTCGACGTCCTTCATGCGGTCCGCGATCTTCAGCAGTTCCCTGGGCTGGGACAGGCCCTCGTCGACCGTGAGGTTGCGCGTGACCGTGTCCGCGATGGCGTAGAGCTTGGGCAGGTTCGTCAGGGTGCCCTCGGCGCGCACCTTGCGGGCCATCGACGCCATGAACGACTGCTGCGCCGCGATGCGTCCGGTATCTCCGCCGTCACCGAAGCTGTGGCGCGTCCGGAGGAAGGCGAGCGCCTGGTCGCCCTCGACCTCGCTGGTGCCGGCGGGCAGCGACAGTCCGGAGTACTCGTCGTCCACGGGTTCGTCGACGCAGACCTCGACACCGCCCAGGGTCGAGGACAGTTCCTTCACCGCATTGAAGTCGGCCATCATGAAGTGGTCCACGGAGAGGCCCGTCAGGTTGTTGATCGCGGCCACGGTGCAGCCCGGTCCGCCCTCCCCCAGGGCCCCGTTCAGCTGCCCCAGGTCCATTGCCTGGGAGGCCTCCCCGGTGTCCGGGTTGACGCAGGAGGGCAGCGGCACCAGCAGGTCGCGCGGGAAGGAGACGACCGTGGCGTTCTCGCGGTCCGCCGAGAGGGTCATCAGCATCATCACGTCCGAGTTCCCCTCGCCGGAGGAGTCCTCCTCGTCGCCGAAGAACTCCCCGCTGTTGCCCGTGCGGGTGTCGGTGCCGAGGATGAGGATCTGCAGCGGATCGGTACTCGAGTCGACGGGGAGGGCGGACTCCTGGCCGTCCGCCAGGTTGAGCGGCATGGTGACCACGTTGGACTGCAGGCGGAACACCTGCACGGCCACGAACGCGACGGCGGCCACGAGCACGGAGGCCATGAGGATGGCCGTCAGCCTGAGCCCGCGGTGTCCGCTTCCCCTGCCGAGGTGCCGTCCGATCGGCTCGCCGGCCCCGGGCGTGCCGGTGGATGTCGCCGCGGGGGCGTCACTGGCGCTGTCTGCGCCCTCACGGGACGGTCGGCGGGTCATGCCCGGGCTCCTTCGAATGGATGGACGTGGTCGGTACCGGCTCGACGGCCGGCGGGTGTCGCTGCTCTTCGCCGCCACCGGGGGCGCCGGTCACGGCCTGACCGCACCCGGGGTGGCATCCGGCGTGCGCCGGAGGGGAACCTGCGGTGGCCGGCCGGCAGTGCGGCCGGCTGCACTGGTCCCGGAGGCCAACGAGCGACGCCGGGAGGTAGTGCCCTAGAACCCGAGCTTGACGAGCTGCTTGGGGTCGCGCTGCCAGTCCTTGGCGACCTTGACGTGCAGGTCGAGGTAGATCCGGGTTCCGAGGAGTGCCTCGATCCCCCGGCGCGCGTTGGTGCCGACGTCCCTGAGGCGGGCGCCGCCCTTTCCGATGATGATCGCCTTCTGGGACGGCCTCTCCACGTAGAGGTTCACGTGGACGTCGAGCATCGGGTTGTCCTCGCTCCGACCCTCCCTCGGAATCATCTCCTCCACGACGACCGCGAGGGAGTGCGGCAGTTCGTCACGGACGCCCTCGAGGGCTGCCTCACGCACGAGCTCGGCGACCATGACGGCCTCCGGTTCGTCCGTCAGTTCCCCTCCGGGGTACAGTACCGGCGATTCGGGCATGTGCCTGCTGAACACCTCGGCGACCGTGTCCACCTGGAAGCCGTCCGCGGCAGAGACCGGCACGATGTCGGCCCAGCCCTCGGGCCCGGCGACCTCCGTCCCGAGCTTCGAGACGGCGAGGAGCTGTTCCGTGAGTGCCTGCCGGTCCACGAGGTCGGTCTTCGTGACGACCGCGATCAGCGGCTTGCGGTTGAGCCGCGCCAGCTGCTCGGCGATGAAACGGTCGCCGGGTCCGATCTTCTCGTTCGCCGGCAGGCAGAACCCGACGGCGTCGACCTCTGCGAGCGTGTCGGCGACGAGGTCGTTCAGGCGCTGCCCGAGGAGAGTCCGCGGGCGGTGCAGGCCGGGCGTGTCGACCAGGACGATCTGGGAGTCCTCGCGATTCACGATCCCCCGGATCGTGTGGCGGGTGGTCTGCGGCTTGGCCGACGTGATCGCGACCTTCTGCCCGACCAGCGCGTTCGTCAGCGTGGATTTCCCGGCATTCGGCCTCCCGACAAGCGAGACGAACCCCGCCCTGTGCTCAGCGTCGCTCATTGTCAGCCTCTATCGTCTCTCGTTCGTCCAGCTCGGTGTGCTCGGGTGGTAGGCGGTGTGCTATGACGTGGGACACCCTGTTGCGTCGGCCCTCCACGCGCTCGGCCCGAAGACCGATACCGTCTATTGTGACCTCCGATCCCACGATCGGCACCCTGCCGAGGGTCTTGGCGAGCAGCCCGCCGACCGTGTCCACCTCCTCGTCGTCGAGGTCGAGGCCGAACAGCTCCCCGAGATCGTCGATCCCCATGCGGGCGCTGACGCGGAATTCGCCGTCGTCGAGCTGTTCCTGCTCGGGGACCTCCGAGTCGTACTCGTCCACGATCTCGCCGACGATCTCCTCGATCAGGTCCTCCAGCGTGACGAGCCCCGCGGTCCCGCCGTACTCGTCGATGACGATGGCGACGTGGGTTGACTCGCGCTGGAGTTCCCGCAGCAGGTCTGCCACGGGCTTCGACTCGGGGACGTACCGGGCCGGCCGGCAGTCGGCGTCGACGGGACGCGAGACATTCGATGCCGGACGCCCGTGGAGGTTCGCCACCACGTCCTTCAGGTACAGCAGTCCCTTGATGTCGTCCGAGCTCTCCCCGATCACGGGGATCCTGGAGTAGCCCGAGCGAAGGAAGAGCGACATCGCCTGGTCGAGCGTCGATCCGGACTCGATGGTGACCATGTCGGTTCGCGGGACCATCACCGAGCGCACCTTGGTGTCGCCGAGCTCGAACACCGAGTGGATCAGCTCCGCCTCGTTGTCCTCGATCATCTCGGCGTCCGAGGCACGCGAGAGGAGTTCCCGGAACTCCTCCTGCGTGAAGAAGGCCGCTTCGGCCCGGTCGGCGCCCGGCGTGATGGAACTGCCGATCCGCACGAGCCAGCGCGGGATCGGCCCGAGGACCGCGCAGAGGAGGGCGACGAGCCCTGCGGTCAATCGGACGACGGCGGGCGCGTGCATGCGGCCGAGCTGGCGTGGTGAGACGCCTACGATCACGAAGCCGATCGCCGCCATGACCGCCGTCGCCAGGAGACCCGCGAGCCAGATGCTGTCGAGCAGGTCGTGGAACAGGATGGCGACGGCGACGGCGCCGGCCATCTCGAACCACACCCGCCAGAAGCGCAGGGCGTGCATGTGCGCGACAGGAGCGTCGAGGATCCGGCGCAGCGAGGACGTGCGCGATTCCTGGACGAGCGCTTCGCCTTCCTGGCGCGGAAGATAGCTGAACGCCGCTTCGGCAGCCGTGACGAGGGCAGCGGTGAGCGCGAAGAGCAACCCCATGAGCCCGAGGAGCCAAATGGTCAAGCGCGGGTCTCCTGGGGTGCGTTGCCACCGAGGAAGTCGGAGAGGAGCTGGCGCTGCAGCCCGAACATCTCCTTCTCCTCCTCGGGTTCCGCGTGGTCGTAGCCGAGGAGGTGGAGCACTCCGTGGGTGGTGAGCAGCAGCAGCTCGTCGTCGGTGCTGTGACCTGCCGCCGCACCCTGGGTGGCCGCGACCTCAGGGCACAGCACGATGTCGCCGAGGAGCCCTGCGGGTGTCACCCGACCGGGCGTGCCCGGGCGCAGCTCGTCCATCGGGAAGGAGAGCACGTCCGTGGGGCCCGGCTCGTCCATCCACTCGATGTGGAGCTTCTCCATCGCCGCCGTGTCCACCATGATGATCGACAGCTCGGCCTCGGGATGGACGAAGAGGGATTCGAGGAGGAAGTTGACGAGGCGGACGAGGGCCTCCGCGTCGACCTCGTATCCCGATTCGTTGTTGACCTCGACGCTCATCGGGCTGCCACCGGCCTGGCGGCGCGGGACTGGGCGGCACGCTGCTCCTCGTCCCAGGCGCTGTAGGCGGTCACGATATCGCCGACGAGGCGGTGGCGGACGACGTCGGTGGCGTCGAGTTCGCTGAAGTGGACGTCGTCGACGTCACGGAGGATCTCGCTGACGACCCGGAGACCCGAACTCGTCCCGCCGGGGAGGTCCACCTGCGTGATGTCACCGGTCACCACCATCTTCGAGCCGAAGCCGAGGCGCGTGAGGAACATCTTCATCTGCTCGGGCGTCGTGTTCTGGGCCTCGTCGAGGATGATGAAGGCGTCGTTCAGGGTTCGTCCGCGCATGTACGCGAGCGGTGCGACCTCGATGGTGCCGGCTGCCATCAGGCGGGGGATGGAATCCGGATCCATCATGTCGTGCAGGGCGTCGTAGAGCGGTCGCAGGTACGGGTCGATCTTGTCGTTGAGCGTGCCGGGCAGGAAGCCGAGGCGCTCTCCTGCCTCGACGGCGGGACGCGTGAGGATGATCCGGTTGACCTCCTTCTGCTGCAGCGCCTGCACCGCCTTCGCCATCGCGAGGTAGGTCTTGCCGGTACCCGCCGGACCGATGCCGAACACCACGGTGTTGCGGTCGATCGCATCGACGTACGTGCTCTGGTTGAGCGTCTTGGGGCGGATGGTCTTGCCCCGCGAGGTGAGGATGTTGACGGACAACACCTCCGAGGGCCTGGCCGCGCTCTGCGTCTTGAGCATCGTGACCAGTTGCTCGAGGACCTGGGGGGAGACGGTGGCGTTGTTGACGGCCATGGTCCGGATCTCGCCGATGAGCCGTTCGGTGCGCAGCACGTCCGCCGACGGCCCGGTGATGGTCAGTTCGTTACCCCTGGCCTGCAGTCCGACCCCGGGGAACGAGTCCTCGATCAGGCGGAGGGCCTCGTCGTTGGAACCCAGTGCCTGCACCATCTGCGCCGTCGATCCGAAGACGAACGTCCTGGTGTCCAGTCCTGCCGCATTGATGCCTGTCGAAGATTCGCTCATAGATCGGCCGTCCGGCCTCTGATCGCCCCTCAGTGGAGTAGTCGTCCTGATGATGTGCTGCTGGAGTCGCAGAAATGCCAATGCTACGCCATCCCTCTTTTGTCAACAGGAGCGGAGCGGCCTTGATTCCCGCCTCCGTGCTTTTCCCGTCGAAGGATCGAGCAGCACTCGGGTTTCATCGCGAATCGGCAACGGTCTCGTATCGATCGGGTTTCAGTCCCCCCGAGCGCACCTTTTCCTGCGCCCGCGCCATCCTCCCTGTGCCAAGCTGAAGCAGGTCCGGTGGGCCCGGCAGCCGCCCTGCGGTGCGCGTTCCGGCCGACGCCCTCCTGTCGGCGCTCGTGCCGGACCGCGACGCATTCCACGAATCGATCCGCGCACCGGCGCGCCTGACGGAAGGGGGCCGGCATGAACGAGCAGGACCCCCTGAAGAGGAGCCGCCTGGGCTTGCGCGGCATGCTCCTGGCCTCCGGCACGGTGCTCGTGGCCAGCAGCGTGTTCCTCGCCCCGAATGTCGGCCTGCTGCAGGGCAGCGCCCCCACGACCGCCCTGCCCGAACCGCTCCCGGCGTCGGAGGGCGCTGAGTCCGCGCCCGCCGACGCCACCATCCAGGCCCAGGGGGCGGCAGCGGGCCCTGCCGAGCCGCTCCTGCCGGTCTACTGGCTCGGCGACGTCGATGGGGGCGACAGGCTGTTCCGGGAATTCCTGGCGGCGCCCGACGAGACCACCGGCGACCCCATCGCCGATGCGGTGCAGCTCATGACATCGGGGCGGCCGCTGGATCCCGACTACCGCTCGCCCTGGCGGAAGGCATCGAGCGTACGGTCCTCGATCTCGACGAAGAACGTGATCACCCTCGACATCTCCTCCGACGCCTTCTCGGAGAAGCTCGGCCCGGACGACGCGCGCCTCGCCCTCCAGCAGCTCGTCTACACCGCGACGGCTGCGGCGTCGAACGCCGGCCTGATCCAGGGCGGCGAAGCGAGTTCGATCGTCGTGCTCGTGGACGGAGCAGCGGACTACCGGGCCTTCGACTCCGTCGACCTCGGCGGCGAATGGACCCGCGACACGTCCGCTCTCGCTCCTGTATGGATCATCGACCCCCAGGAGGGGGTCGAGGCGGAATCCGCCGCGCTGACCATCCGCGGGCTCGGACCGGCCTCGGAGGACACGGTCTCGTGGCGGATCGACCGCAGCGCGGACGGCTCCGAGGGCGGCGACACCGCTCTCTTCAGGGACGGCACCGTGGACATCCTGCCCGAGGACGGCGCTCCCGGTGCCTATTCCTTCTCCGTGACGCTTCCCCCCGGACGGTACGGGATCACGGTGTCCGCCCCTACCGGCAGCGGTGAGGCCGAGGACTCGAAGACGGTCGTCGTGAGGTAGTCACCCCGCGGCAGGGCAACCCGCTCCGGCGGCCTACCAGCGCCCGAGCAGGTGGTTCAGCAGGACCAGGGCCGCCGGGCCCGCCGAGGACGACCGCAGCACGTGGGGTCCGAGCCGGGCCGCACGAGCACCGACGGCCAGCAGCTTCTCGAGCTCCGCCTCGCTGATCCCACCTTCGGGCCCGACGACGACGGCGGTGGACGACGGGGCGTCGAGCGAACCGGCGGCACGGAGCGCCGACACCTGGTCGGCCAGGGACGACCCGGCGTCCTCGTGCAGGACGACGACGCGGTCAACGGACGCAGCTGCCCAGGCGGCCAGCCGCGAGGTGTCCATGACGGCATGGACCTCGGGCACGAAAGACCGTCGGGACTGCTTCGAGGCAGCACCCACGAGGGACACCCACTTCTGCCGACCCTTCTCCGCCCTGTCGCCGCGCCATCGGACGATGCTCCGTTCGGCGTGCCATGGCACGACGGCGTCGACGCCGAGCTCGGTCGCCGACTCCACGGCCTGCTCGTCGCGACCGCCCTTCGCCAGGGCCTGGACGAGCAGGAGCGTGTGGCGTGGTGCCGGCTCCTGGCCGGCCGTCTCCACCCGGACGTCCACGGTGCCCGCCCCCACCGCGGAGATCATCCCGCCGATCCGGTAGCCGGCTCCGTCGGAGACGTCGATGCGTTCCCCCGCGGCGAGGCGGCGCACGGTCGCCGCGTGGCGACCCTCGTCCCCGCCGAGGACGAAGACGCTACCCGGGGACGCGGCACGGACGGCCTCACCGGGCCCGAAGAAGAGGGGGCGCGTCATGCTCAGCGGTTCCCGAGGCGCTCCCGCAGGCGTGCGAACACGCCGGAACCGCTGCTGGCCAGCTGGCCGTCCGTGTATTCCTCGTTCCGCAGCTCCGCGAGCCTGCGCAGGAGCTCCTCCTGCTGCTGGTCGACGTTGCGGGGCGTCTCCACGTTGAGGTGGACCCGCAGGTCTCCCCTGCCCTGGTTCCTGAGGTGCGTGACGCCCAGCCCGCGGAGGGTCAGGATCTCGCCGGACTGCGTGCCCGGCTTGATGACCAGCTCCTGGTCGCCGTCGTACGTGTCCAGGTGCACGCTGGTGCCCAGCGCGGCCGCCGTCATCGGGACGCTCAGCGTCACGTGCAGGTCGTCGCCGTTGCGCAGGAAGGTCGAATCGGTGGCGACGCGGATCTCGACGTAGAGATCACCCTGGGGTCCGCCCGCGATGCCGGCCTCGCCCTGGCCTGCCAGCTGGATGCGCGTGCCGGTGTTGACGCCGGCGGGGACCTTGATGGTCAGCGTGCGCCGGGCGCGGATACGTCCCTCGCCGCTGCACTCGTGGCACGGGCTGGGGATGACGGTGCCGTACCCCTGGCAGGTGCCGCAGGGCGCGCTCGTCATGACCTGGCCGAGGATCGAACGCACGGCGCGCTGGACCTGTCCCGAACCGCCGCAGATGTCGCAGGTGCGGGGCGAGGTGCCGGGCTGGCAGCACGTCCCGTCGCAGGTGGGGCACACCTCCGCGGTGTCCACCTCGATCTTCTTGTTCGTGCCGAAGACGGCGTCCTTCAGGTCGATGCGCACATTGATGAGCGCATCCTGCCCGCGGCGCGTCCGAGAAGGAGCGCCCGGCTGGCCGCCTCCGCCGAAGAAGGTCTCGAAGATGTCCTGGAACGCGAAGCCGGAACCCGAGTAGCCCGATCCGTAACCGTTGTCGGTCCCGTTCTCATTGCCGGTCGTGTCGTAGACGCGCCGCTTCTGGGGATCCGACAGGACCTCGTAGGCGTGGCTGACGCGCTTGAACTCCTCCGACGCGTCGTCACCCGGGTTCACGTCCGGGTGGAGCTTCCGGGCGAGCTTCCGGTACGCCTTCTTGATTTCCTCCCCGGTCGCGCCCTGCGCCAGACCGAGGACCTCATAGTGATTACTCACTCGTGCACATCACTTCCTGTTGGAGACTTCTGTCTTCTGCCCGCCGGCGGTGCCGGCGGGCAATACTGCGGGCTGCCGTAGCCGGGCTACTCCTCGAGGATCCTCGAGAGGTAGCGGGCGACGGCGCGAACCGCGGCCATCGTGGTCGGGTAGTCCATGCGGGTGGGACCGAGGATCCCGAGCTTCGCGCCGGCATCCGGACCGTAGCCGGTCGCCACGACGGAGGCGCCCGAGAGACCTCCGTAGGGGTTCTCGCTCCCGATCCTCACCGAGATGCCCCGCGCGTCGTACTCCATCTCGGACAGCAGCCTCAGCATGACCACCTGCTCCTCGAGCGCCTCGAGGACGGGACCGATGCTCAGCGGGAAATCACCCGTGGACCTCGCGAGGTTGGCCGTGCCGGCCAGCAGGATCCGGTCGTCCCGTCCGAGTCCGGCGAGCTGCTCCAGCGCCTTCACGATGGTACCCCCGTGCGCCCTCAGTGCAGGAGGCAACTGGGACTGCGCGATGCCGAGCTCGGCCGGCAGGGCCGACAGCTTGACGCCGGACACCGCAGAGAGGATGCGCTGCTTCAGTTCGGCGAGCTCCGCCTCCTGGAGGTCGCCATCGGTGCGCACGATGCGCTGCTGCACGGTGCCGTTGGTCGCGATCAGGACGACCAGGATCTGCTGGGGCGCGAGCAGCACGAATTCGATGTGCCGGACGGACGCACCACCGACGCGGGGGAACTGCACGACGGCGACCTGGTTGGTGAGCTGCGCGAGCAACCGGACGGTCCGGTCCATGACGTCGTCGAGGTCCTCGGCACCCTCCAGGAGGGTCTGTATGGCCTTCTTCTCGGGGGCCGAGAGCGGCTTCACCTCGGAGATGCGGTCGACGAAGAGGCGGTAGCCCTTGTCGGTGGGAATACGCCCCGAACTGGTGTGGGGGGCCGCGATGAGCCCCTCCTCCTCGAGGACGGCCATGTCGTTGCGGATCGTGGCGGAGGAGACGCCGAGCTGGTGGCGGTCGACCAGGGCCTTCGATCCGACGGGCTCCCGCGAATGGACATAGTCCTCGACGATGGCCCGGAGCACCTCCAGGCGTCGCGGTTCACTCATTCCTGTGCACCTCCGGATCTGTCCCGCACTCACGACCACGCTTCCAGGGCGGTCCCGGCCGGTTAGCACTCGACACACCCAAGTGCCAAGTCTAGTACGTTCGGAGCGATTGTTAGCATTGGGAACCCGGGCCGCGGCACACCGCCGGAGCCCTCGTGGGAAGGACGGGCCCGGCATGGACTACGGCTGGGGAGCACAGGATATTACGGCTCCGAAGCGGGTCGCCCTGCCCGACGTCCCCGTCGAGCAGGACATGGTCCTGGAGGACGTCCAGAGCGGCTTCGTCGGAGCGGTGGTCCGCGTCGAGAAGTCCGGCGGGCTCCACGTCATGGTGCTCGAGGACCGGCGCGGCAAGCACCGCACGTTCAGGCTCGGCCACGGATTCCTCCTCGACGGACAGCCCGTCCACGTCGTTGCGCCCGCCCTGCGCGCCGCTCCGGCGGCCACCCGGACGGCGTCGGGTTCGGTCCGGGTCGAAGGCGCCCGGGCGCGGACGGCGCGGGCCAGCAGGATCTGGGTCGAGGGCCAGCACGACGCCGAACTCGTCGAGAAGGTGTGGGGCGACGATCTCCGCCTCGAAGGCATCGTCGTCGAGCCGCTGCACGGCGTCGACGACCTGGAGGGGGCGGTGCGGGCGTTCGGTCCCGGGCCGCAGCGCAGGCTCGGGATCCTCGTGGACCACCTGCTGCCGGGGACCAAGGAGTCCCGGATAGCCCAGCAGGCGATGACCGTCCCCGGAGCCCGGAGCCACGTGCTGATCGTCGGGCACCCCTATGTGGACGTCTGGCAGGCGGTGAAACCGGCCGCACTCGGGCTCGACGCCTGGCCCGTGGTGCCGCGCCACCAGGACTGGAAGACGGGTATCCTCGCGGGGCTCGGATGGCCGCACTCCAACCAGGCGGCCGTGGCTCACGGCTGGAAGCGGATCCTCGCCGGAGTGAGCACCTACGCCGACCTCGAGCCCTCGCTGCTCGGGAGGGTCGAGGAAGTCATCGACTTCCTGACCGCTCCCCCGGGCACCGCCTGAGCCGTCCGCTCCTCGTCACCACGTATCCTTGGAGCACCTTCCGGGGAAGGTCCTCCGCCAGCCAGCAAAGGAATCTCGTTGTCCAATACCGCCGACCACCAGCACCACGGACGGGGCGAATCGCAGCCGGTGTTCGAAGGAATCCCGGCACAGGCCCTTCCACTGACGGCATCCGAGGATCGCCAGTACGCGACACTGGCCCACTTCGGTGGGATCCTGGGCTTCATCCCTTCCCTGCTGATCTTCCTCATCTTCAAGGACCGCGGCCCGTTCACCGCGCAGGAGTCCAAGGAGGCGCTGAACTTCACCCTTCCGCCCACGATCCTCGCACTGGCGGCGTGGCTCCTGTCGCTCGTGCCGGAGATCGGCGGCGTCTTCGCCGTCGTGAACGCCCTCATCTGGGTGGCGATCACGGTCTTCTCGGTCAATGCCGGCATCCAGGTCAATCGCGGACGCCCGTACCGCTACCCAGCCAACCTGCGCCTGATCCGCTAGCTCGGCACCTCAGTCGGGCAGGAGCCTGCGCACCACGGCGTCGGCGAGCAGCCGGCCCCTGAACGTCAGGACCACCCGACCGGCGAAGGCCGCGGTCGGCTCGACGAGCCCGTCGGCGATCAGTCCGGCGACGGCTCGTCGGCCGGACGTCGCCAGCATCTCCGTCGCCAGGCCCTCGCGCAGCCGCACCCGCAGCATCACGTCCTCGACGTAGCGGTCCTCACCGGACAGCTCCTCCCGTCCGGCGGCGGGAGAGCGGCCCGCTCCGAGGGCCTCGGCGTAGGGGCGCGGATGCTTCACGTTCCACCAGCGGGTACCGCCCACGTGCGAGTGCGCCCCGGGTCCGACACCCCACCAGTCGCTGCCACGCCAATAGGCCAGGTTGTGCCGGCACTCGTCCGCGGGAGTCCGGGCCCAGTTGCTCACCTCGTACCAGTGCAGGCCGCCGGCGGTCAGCATCTCCTCCGCCAGCGCGTACTTGTCCGCGTGGTCGTCGTCGTCGATGGGCGGCACGAGGCCGCGACGGATGCGGGAGGCGAGCCGCGTCCCCTCTTCGATGATCAGGGCATAGGCGGAGATGTGGTCCGGGCCGTAGGACAGGGCCGTGGACAGGGAGGTCCGCCAGTCCTCCAGGGACTCTCCCGGCGTGCCGTAGATCAGATCCAGGCTGACCTTCAGCCCGGCCTCCCGTGCCCACTGCACGGCCTGCGGCACGCGTTCGGGCGAATGCGTGCGGTCGAGCACGGCGAGGACGTGGGGCACCGCGGACTGCATGCCGAACGAGACCCGGGTGAAGCCTGCCTCCTTCAGCACGCGCAGCGACTCCGGGGTCACGGAATCGGGATTGGCCTCGGTCGTGACCTCGGCGTCGGCCGCGAGGCCCCACTGCGCGGTGGCCGCGACCAGGATCGAGGCGAGGTCCTCCGCCGGGAGCAGTGTCGGCGTGCCGCCGCCGAAGAAGACCGTCGACAGCAGCCGGGCCGGTACGCCTGAGGACTCCAGCACCCGGGCCCCGAGGGCGAGCTCGGCGAGCACCGAGCCGGCATAGGCGTCCTGGGAGGCCCCGCCGCCGAGCTCCGTGGCCGTGTAGGTGTTGAAGTCGCAGTAGCCGCAGCGGACAGCGCAGAACGGGATATGGACGTAGAGGCAGAAGTCGCGCCCGAGCGCTCCCTCCGCGGCTGCGGGCGGCAGGACGCCGTCCTGGGGCGCCGGCATGCCGAGCGGGAGCGCACTAGGCATGCCGGGTATCCCGTGTCACAACGTACGAGGTCACTTCTTGGCTTTGTCCTTCGACTCGTCGGAGGACAGGGCGGCGATGAAGGCTTCCTGGGGCACTTCCACGCGGCCCACCATCTTCATGCGCTTCTTGCCTTCCTTCTGCTTCTCGAGCAGCTTGCGCTTGCGGGTGATGTCACCGCCGTAGCACTTCGCCAGGACGTCCTTGCGGATGGCCCGGATGCTCTCCCGCGCGATGATGCGCGCTCCGATGGCTGCCTGGATGGGCACTTCGAACTGCTGGCGCGGAATCAGCTCACGTAGTTTGCCGGTCATCATCACGCCGTAGGCGTAGGCCTTGTCGCGGTGCGTGATGGCACTGAAGGCGTCCACCTGCTCGCCCTGCAGGAGGATGTCCACCTTCACGAGGTCGGACACCTGGTCGCCGTCCGCCTTCCAGTCCAGGGAGCCGTACCCGCGTGTCTTCGACTTCAGGAGGTCGAAGAAGTCGAACACGATCTCCGCCAGTGGCAGGCGGTACCGGATCTCGACGCGATCCTCGGAGAGGTAGTCCATGCCGCCGAGGACACCGCGGCGTTGCTGGCACAGTTCCATGATCGCGCCGACGAACTCCGAGGGCGCGAGGATGGTCGCGGACACCATCGGTTCACGCACCTCGGCGATCTTGCCGACAGGGTACTCGCTGGGGTTGGTGACCTTCAGGACGCGCTTGTCCTCGAGTGTGACCTCGTACTCGACGTTCGGGGCGGTGGAGATGAGGTCCAGGTTGTACTCGCGCTCGAGGCGCTCCCGCGTGATCTCGAGGTGCAGCAGGCCGAGGAAGCCGACGCGGAAGCCGAAGCCCAGTGCCGCCGACGTCTCGGGCTCGTAGACGAGCGCTGCGTCGTTGAGGGTGAACTTGGCGAGGGCGTCCCGCAGCACCGGGTAGTCCGTGCCGTCCAGCGGGTACAGGCCGGAGAAGACCATGGGCTTCGGGTCCTCGTAGCCGCCGAGGGACTGCGCAGCCGGCTTCGCCAGGTTGGTGACGGTGTCCCCGACCTTCGACTGGCGGACATCCTTCACACCGGTGATGAGGTACCCCACCTCGCCGACGCCCAGTCCCTTGGACGGCTTCGGCTCCGGCGAGCTGACGCCGATCTCCAGCAGCTCATGGCTGGCCCGCGTGGACATCATCTGGATGCGTTCGCGCGGGCTGAGCTTGCCGTCGACCACCCGGACGTAGGTGACCACGCCGCGGTACGTGTCGTACACGGAATCGAAGATCATGGCACGGGCCGGTGCGTTCGGGTCGCCGGTGGGGGCCGGCAGGTCCCGGACGATCTTGTCCATGAGGGCCTCGACGCCCACGCCGGTCTTCCCCGACACCATCAGCACGTCCTCGGGTTCGCCGCCGATCAGGCTTGCAAGCTCCGCCGCGTACTTCTCGGGCTGGGCAGCCGGGAGGTCGATCTTGTTGAGGACCGGGATGATGGTGAGGTTGTTCTCCATCGCCAGGTACAGGTTCGCCAGCGTCTGGGCCTCGATGCCCTGCGCGGCGTCGACCAGCAGGATCGCGCCCTCGCAGGCGGCGAGCGATCGCGACACCTCGTAGGTGAAGTCGACGTGGCCGGGCGTGTCGATCATGTTCAGCGCGTAGGCCGTGCCATCGACCTCCCAGGGAAGACGGACGGCCTGGGACTTGATCGTGATGCCGCGCTCACGCTCGATGTCCATGCGGTCGAGGTACTGCGCCTTCATGTCCCGCTGCTCGACGGCTCCGGTGAGCTGGAGCATGCGGTCGGCCAACGTGGACTTTCCGTGATCGATATGGGCGATGATGCAGAAGTTCCTGATGATCGCCGGATCGGTGGCGGCAGGCACCGGCGCGGTGCGGGCCATGGGTGACACGTAGGTTCCTCACTTTTACGGGACAGGATCGGCATGCAGGAACCGGCCGGGCCATCCTCGGGGGCGGCCGGCGCTGGTCCACGCCGTTTCACACCTCCTAGTGTCCCACGGAGCCGCTCGGCACCGGCAATCGCGCGGTTGCGGCAGGAAGTCCCCGAAGGGCTCGACGCGGCGCTCGCTAGGATTCGAGCATGGCGATCACAGTCCGTTCCCTCCTGTCCCTCGCGACCCGCGTCGTCCGTGCAGTCAACAGCACCTCCGGCCGGGCACCGGCCGAGCGGAGGGGCACCCGGGACCGCCGTCGGCCCGCCGGTGCGCCGACGACGCCAGGGCGGGCGGGGGCGCAGGGACTGCCGGGGCGGCCCGGGGCGTCCGAACCGTCGGCGTCACGGAAGGCGAGGAACCGACGGCGGACGGCGGTGCTGGCCTACTCGCCCTCCGCCGACGGCAAGCCCGATCCGGGTGAGATCGTGTGGACCTGGGTCCCGTACGAGGAGGACCCGACGCAGGGGAAGGACCGCCCGGTGCTGTTGATCGGCCGTGACGGCGGAACCCTGCTCGGCCTGATGCTCACGAGCCGGGACCGCAACACCTCCCGTGACCGCGACGACCGCTACATCGACATCGGTACCGGCGCCTGGGACCGGCAGGGGCGCCCGAGCGAGGTGAAGGTCGATCGCCTGCTCCGTATCGCGCCGGTCGACATCCGGCGCGAAGGGGCTGTTCTTGCGCGCCCGCGCTTCGAGGAGGTGATTGCGGCCGTACCCGACCACCTGCTCGCCTAGCCGGCTCCGCCGCGGTGTTCTACCAGGCGTCCTCCAGCTGCCGGAGCCCTCAGTCGGGCAGGGGCTGCCTGCCCGACCGGTGATGCCTTCACCCGGCCTGCGACCGGCGCAGGAGTCGGGGATTCGTGCGCCTTTCTGGTAACCTTTATAGCTGTGTGTCCGCGCAGGTCTTCGGGCACTTTGGCCGATCGCCACACGGTATCCCCACGCCGCTCAGTCCTTGATCGGCCGAAATACCCTCACGACCCAGTCCGCAATACAAAGAAAGTTCTCATACGTGGCAAATATCAAGTCCCAGAAGAAGCGCATCCTCACCAACGAAAAGGCGAGGCAGCGCAACAACTCGGTCAAGTCCGAGCTCAAGACCGCCATCCGCGCCGTGAACACGGCCGTCGAGGGCGCTGACAAGGACGCTGCCGCTACCGCGCTGCAGGCGGCGAGCCGCAAGCTGGACAAGGCTGTCAGCAAGGGTGTGCTGCACAAGAACAACGCAGCGAACCGCAAGTCCGCGATCTCCAAGAAGGTCAACGCGCTCTAAGCTGCGGATCGCTTCGACGCGGGCCGGCTCCTGATGGAGCCGGCCCTCGTCGTTTAAGCGCCGGCATGCACGCGCCGGCATGCAAGCGCCGGCATGCACGCGTCCACCTTCATGCGCGGGCGGATTAGAACCGGCCGGGTCCCCGGCCGTCCGGAAACCGCCGGCGTCCGTCCCGGCTTCCCGGTCGGAGCGGTATCCCCCGCTCAGCCGTCCCCGAGCGCGATCACGGTGACGGCCCGCTCCACCGCGTACACCGGATCACGCGATTCGCCCTTCACCTGGGCGTCCGCCTCCGCGAGGGCGCGGACACAACGTGCCAGGGCGTCGGAGCTGAAGCGCTGGGCTTCCTTCCGCGCCTGGTCCACCTGCCACGGTGCCATACCCAGATCCTTGGCGAGCTGCAGGGAGGACCCCCTGACGCCGTGCACCTTCGCGACCGCGCGGACCTTCATGGCGAGCGCCGCCACGATCGGTACGGGGTCCGCTCCCGTGGCGAGGGCATGGCGAAGCATGGACAGCGCCTGCGCGGTGCGTCCTGCCAGGGCGGCGTCGGCCACCTTGAACCCGGTTGCCTCGACCCTCCCCCCGTAGTACTTCTCCACCGTCTCCGCCGAGACGTCGCCCGCGGTGTCGGCCATGAGCTGCTGGCACGCCGCAGCAAGCTCGGGCAATTGCGAACCGACGGCGGCGACGAGTGCCCGCACCGCGTCGGGGTCGATCCGACGACGCGCCAAACGGAACTCGGCGGTGACGAATTCGGCCTTCTCGCCGTCCTTCTTGAGGGGCTGGCAGTCGACGATGGTGGACTGCATGGCCTTGACCGCATCCAGCAGCTTCTTGCCGCGATTCCCGCCCGAGTGGCGCATCACGAGGACGACATCGGGAGCAGGATCGGTCAGGTAGGCGAGCGCGTCGACGAGGAAGGCATCGTTCATCTGTGCCAGTCCCGACGCTTCGATGACCTTCCAGTCGCCGAAGAGCGACGGACTGGCGTGCATCGTGAGGGTTCCTGCCTCATAGGCTCCGGCGTCGAACCGAACGAGTTCCACTCCGGGCTGCGCTGCCCGCACCTGGCCCCGGATGGATTCGGCTGCTTTCGACGCGAGGTAGTCCTCCGGACCGGACAGCAGGACGACCGCCGCCGGCCGTACCTCCCGCCATGATGCCGCTTGCGGGCTCGAACCGCTGCTGCGGCCGGCCGGTGATCTTGTTGCCACGTGGCGAAGTTCCTTCCATCAGGTGCACTCCTACTGTTTCACGGCGCCGTCGTGCCACAAAGCCGCAGGGTGCCCGAGGTGCGTGCGGATCATCCGAGCTGGCGCACCTCGAGCGCCGTGTCGACCACGGCCACCGTGAATGCCCCCAGCACGTCCGTGCGGGCCGTGGCGACGCCGGCGGCGTCGAGCGCGTCGAGGATGGAGGGGTGCGGGTGGCCGTAGTCGTTGCCCTCACCCACCGAGATGAGGGCCAGGGTCGGATCGACGGCCTCGATCACGTCGGTGCCGCCGTTCCGGGCGCCATGGTGGGCGACCTTGAGGATGTCCACGCTTCCATCCCGTAGGGAGGGGACTCGGGACAGCACCACGGCAGCAGCGTCTTCCTCGAGGTCGCCCGTCAGCAGGATGGTGACGGGCCGAACGGCAGTGGGCACCACGACCTCGAGCACCGCACTGGCATTGTTCTCCTCCGAGGGCCCGGCGTCGCGCACGGGCCACAGCACGTCCACGCGGAGCGGGGCAAGATCGAGGGCGGTCCCATCATCCAGCGGTTCCGGCTCGAGGCCGGCCGCCGACGCCGCTGCGGTCAACTCCGCCGGCAGATCGTGCTCGCCGGTGGAGTAGTAGAGGGCGGTCACCGTCCTCCCTCGTACTGCCCCCTCCACGCCGCCGTAATGGTCATCGTGCAGGTGGGTGATCACCAGCGCGTCGATCACCTCGACGCCCAGGCTGTCGAGGCACCGGTCCATGGCCTCGGGGTCGGGTCCCGTGTCGACGACCATCGCGTGCCCTGGTGTCGTCCCCACGACGACGCCGTCACCCTGTCCGACGTCGCACATCGCCATCATCCCCGTGTCGCTGCCGGGGACCGACCACCGACCGGACAGGACCACCCCGCCTGCCAGGCACAGCGCGAGGACGACGGCGAGGACCAGCGGAGAACGTCGCCTCCCCAAACCCGGGACCCGCTCTCCCCTCGGTCCGGAGTCCGCTCGCCCTGCGGATGCCGCACGGCTCCGAGGCTGCGCCGGGGTGTTCGTCGCCCGCCTCCAGGCCGCGACGAGTGGTACCGGCCTGACGAGGACCAGCAGGAGCGTCAGCGACGCCAGAGCGGCCAGAACAACACCCGGCGCCCCGGGAAGCCACGGCACCGACGCGGCGGGCGCGGCAGCGAAGCCCTCGGCGACACCCGCCACCCATCTCGTCCCCCACTGCGCCGCGACGACGAGCGGATGTGCCAGCACGGGTGCAGCTACGAGCGCCAGCACTGCAGCCATCCCCAGCAGGGTGACCGCCGGTACGACGGGTGACGCGAGGACGTTCGCCGGGAGCGAGTACACAGGAAGGGCCGGTTGGATCAGGACGAGGATCGGCGTGCAGGACAGTTGCGCCGTCAACGGGACGGCCAGCAGTTGCGCGGCGAAGCGAGGCATCACCCGCTCGAGCGCGCGCACCATGCCGGGCCCGGCTGTCACGAGCCCCAGCGTCGCCGCGACGGACAGCATGAACGCGAACGACACCGAGAGCCAGGGATCGACCGCGAGCAACACGATGATCGACAGCATCAGCAGGGCCAGGGACACCCTCCCACGCCCTGACAGGACGGCCGCCACCCCTATGGCACCCATGACGGCAGCCCGAAGGACGCTGGGCTCGGGCCGCACCAGCATCACGAAGCACACCAGGGCGATGACCGCACCGACAGCTGACGGGAGCCGCGGCACCCGGACCAGCCGCAGCCCGACGAAGGCGAAGGCGACCACGTAGGAGCAGTTTGCCCCGCTCACTGCTGTCAGGTGCGTCAGTCCCGTGGTCCTCATGTCCGCTTCGAGATCGGTGTCGAGCCCGATGCGGTCACCGAGTGCCATGCCCGGAAGCAGCCCCCCGTCGCGGCCATCCCGCAGGGACAGCTCCTGGAAGCGTGTCCGGAGGTCTCCGGTGTAGCCGAGCCAACCGCCAGACTCGCTGACCGTCGGGGTACTGCCGGGAAGGAAGACGGCGGTGGCCCTGCCCGCGCGGTCGGCCGGTCTCGCCGTGCCCAGGACCCGCACGGTATCGCCCGTACTCATCCGCCCCCACGGTTCCGCGCCCATGACCACGACGGGAGTGGTCGAGGCGAACGCCTCGCCGCGGAGCACCCCACCGATCACGTCGGCGTCCACGAGGTAGCGGTCTCCCCCGCCGAAGGGACCCGGAGGCAGTGATGACGGCTCACCGGCAATCCTGAGCAGGGCAGTGAACGGGGTGCCTTCCAGCATCGCCTCGTCCACCGGCCCCGCTTCCGCACGGGCAAGACTCCCGCCTGCGGCGAGCAGGACGAGTGCCAGGGCTGCGACCGACGCCAGCGCCTGCGACGGCAGGGACGCCCATCGCCCTCCACGTCCTGCGGGCCTGAGGAGGACCATGCAGCCGAGCACCAGGCCGACCGCGGCAGAGACAAGACCACCGGCCGTCGCCTGCATCGCCCCTCCCTGGACGGCTACTGCAGCCGAGATCCACGCTGCGGCCGCGGAGGGCATGAGCCGCAGGTCAACCGTCCATCCCGTTCCTCCGGGGCGGAGGGGCCCTCCCTCCGGCGTGCTGGCGGAATCGACCAGCGGACGCCCCGCAACCCGGTTCATCACCCGCTTCACCGGCCGCCCGGCTACTGCACGCCGTACAGCCGGTGTCCTCACCGCACCACGACGAGCGGCAGGATCCCCTCGAGCATCGCGGGCCCGATGCCGGGGACAGCATCGATGTCCGCCGTCCGGGCGAAGGGCCCGTGCTCCTCGCGCCAGTCGATGATCCGCTGCCCCAGGACAGGTCCGACGCGCGGTAGCGACTCGATGTCGGAGAGCGTGGCGGTGTTGATGTCGATAGCGCCGGCCATCCCGCCGGAGCCGACCGGAGACCCACCCGCAGCTCCACCGCCGTCGCCACCGGCGTCCTGCCCGCCGGGCATCGGGGCGGCGTCCGGGACCATCCCTGGTCGTGGTTCCTCCCCCACGGCCAGGAGGTGGATGTGGTGGCCGTCGGCCGGTGTGGCAGCGAGGTTGATTCCTTCCAGGTCCGCCTCGGGCAGGGCTCCGCCGGCTTTCTCGATGATCTCGAACAGGCGTGTGCCGGCCGGGACGGTGATGACGCCCGGTGACACCACTGCACCGGTCAGATAGACGACGAGGCTCCCGTCCGTGCCGAGCCCAGGGGTCCCCGATGGATCCTCCGCGGATGAACGCCCGGACGCTGCGTCAGCCTGTTCGTCGGCCTGTAGGACGGGACGATCCTCCGGGGCCGCACCGCCCCCGGCGGGTGCGGCTGCCGGGTCGTCGAGCTGTACCGATACCGCCGCAGCCGAGGGCTCGGAACTGCGGACGAGGAACAGCGCGGCTCCGACCGCCAGCGCCACCCCGAGCCACACGAGGGCGGCAGAACGCGCAATGCGCCATTGTACGCCGCCGCCGCCGCCGTCGACGGCGTGCGCCGTCCGCGATCCGCCGGGCGGGCCGTTCCCTGCGGCGTCGTGCCCCTCGAGCCGCCGGCGCGGATCAGCCCGGAGCCCGGGATGTACCCGCACATCGTCGGCCGCGTCCTGGTGGTCTCGGGCGCCGACCTGCTCCGGCAGTGCCCGGGACCCCGGGGACGGCTGCGCCCGGGCGCCCAGGGTCGCGAGCACCTCGACAGGGGACGACGCGGGTGGGAGGGGTGGGGCCCAGGCTTCCCCGGTTGTCGGCCATCGGTGCTTTCCCATGAATCAACGCTAGGAGCAGGCCTCCTCGGCCGGCAGGACGGGCCACGCTATGTGGACATCCACCCGGCCGGTCGCCTCAGCCGGCCGGGAGGCCGGGAGTCCGCAGGGCGCTGATGGTGACGGCGACGACGCCGAGCCCTGCGTGCGCGGCGAGCACCGAAGGGCAGGGCGCCGTCGTGACGTGCCCTGGTCCTGCCACGTCCTGCAGGCGCTCCGCGAGGGCGGCCGCCTCGTCCTCGTTGCCGAAGTGGTGCACCGTCAGCTGCACGGCGCTGGTCCGGCCGGATACCTCCGCCTCGACGAGCTCCTGCAACCGCTGCATCCCCTTCGCGGCAGACCGCATGCGCTCGAGCGGCACCAGCCGTCCGCCCTGTACGTGGAGGATCACCCGGACCGACAGGAGCGTGCCCAGCCATCCGGCGGCGGCGGTCACCCTGCCGCCGCGCCGCAGCTGCTCGACGCTGGGAACGTAGAAGTAGAGTGCGGAGGCGCGTGCGGCCATCGCGGCAGCCGCGGCAGCGGTCTGCAGGTCCGCGCCGGCCCGCGCCGCGGCCAGTGCAGCAAGGGCTGCGCGGCCCTGCGCCATGCCCGCCGTCCTCGTGTCGATCACCTCGACGGGGATGGTGACCCGCGATGCCGCCAGCCGGGCGGACTCCACCGTGCCCGACAGCAGCCCGGACAGGTGGACGGAGACGACGCCGTCGTGGCCTTCCTGGGCAAGGCGCTCGTAGACGCGTTCGAACTGCCCCGGGGACGGCCTGGACGTGCGGACGTCCGAACCTGCCGCGAGGGCGAGCATCAGGGGCGCGGTGACGTCGTCGTGCTCGCCGGTCAGGATGTCGTCCCCCACGAGGACGGGCATGGCGACCACCTGCACGCCGTCGGCGACGCCCCCCGGAGCGCTCCAGCCGGGAGCGAAGCCGGCCGCCGAGTCGGTGACCACGGCTACGCGCACGGGAGCGCCCCCGTGCGCGGAACCGCCGACCGGCGCTGCATCAGGCCGGGACGATGTTGACCAGTTTGGGCGCCCGCACGATCACGGTACGGATGCCGCGGCCGTCCAGGACCCGCTGCACCTGCTCACTGGCAAGCGCCAGCTGGCGCAGGTCGTCCTCGCCGATGTCCGGCGACACCGTCAGCCGGTCCCGCACCTTGCCCTGCACCTGCACGACGGCGACGACGCTCTCCTGCGTCAGCAGCGCCGGATCGACGGCGGGCCAGCCCGCCGTCGCCACCGTCGCCTCGTGGCCGAGGCGGCTCCACAGGTCCTCGGCGGTGTAGGGCGCGAACAGGCTCAGCAGGATGGCGACCGCCTCGGTCGCCTCACGCACGGCGGGATCCGCCCCGCCCGCGCCGGAGTCGATCGCTTTCCTCGTCGCGTTGACGAGTTCCATGAGCTTCGCGACGACGACGTTGAACTTGTTGGCCTCCATCAGCTCCGCGGCGTCTGCCACGGTGCGGTGGGTCACCGAGCGCAGCGCCCGGTCACCCGTCGAGGGGTCCGTGCCGGCGTCGCTGGTGACGTCGCCGCCGAGCCGCCAGGCCCGCGCGAGGAACTTGGCGGAGCCCGACGGCGAGACATCCGCCCAGTCGACGTCGTCCTCCGGCGGGGACGCGAACACCATGGTGAGGCGTACGGCATCGACGCCGAACCGGTCCAGCTGCTCGCCGAGATCCACGCCGTTGCCGAGGGACTTGCTCATGGCCTTGCCCCCGTTCAGCACCTGTCCCTGGTTCAGCAGTGCGCTGAAGGGCTCGGTGAAGCCGACCATCCCGAGGTCGAACAGCACCTTGGTGAAGAACCGGCTGTACAGCAGGTGCAGGATGGCGTGCTCCACGCCGCCGACGTACTGCCCGACCGGCAACCAGCGGTTGACCGCCTCGGTGTCGAACGGAGCGGTGTCGAGCTGTGGGCTCACGAAACGCAGGTAGTACCAGGACGAGTCCACGAACGTGTCCATCGTGTCCGTGTCACGCGTCGCCGCGCCGCCACACGACGGGCACGGGACGTTCACCCACTCCTCCACGGCGGCCAGCGGGGACGTACCCTTCGGCGCCAGGGCTTCTCCCCGCAGGCCTTCGGGCAGCCTGACGGGCAGCTGGTCGTCCGGCACGGGCACCTCGCCGCAGGACGGGCAGTGGATGATCGGGATCGGCGTGCCCCAGAAGCGCTGCCGCGAGAGCAGCCAGTCGCGCAGGCGGTAGTTGATGGTGTGCTCACCCGTGCCCTGCTCCTCGATCAGCTCGACGGCGCGGCGGATGGCGGTTGCCTTGTCCAGGCCGGTCAGCTCG
This sequence comes from Arthrobacter sp. BC5, assembly GCF_056680255.1. NCBI lineage: Bacteria > Bacillati > Actinomycetota > Actinomycetes > Micrococcales > Micrococcaceae > Arthrobacter > Arthrobacter sp. BC5. The sequence continues at coordinate 2,778,530 of NZ_CM155273.1, read as the reverse complement.
CCCGAGTTCACGAGCGTCCCCTCGCCCGTCGTCGCGATCCCGGTAGCGGAGGCATCCTCGGCACCGGTGTCCACGACGGTGCGGACGGGCAGGTCGAAGGCGCGTGCGAAGTCGAGGTCGCGCTGGTCGTGTGCGGGGACCGCCATGATCGCCCCGGTGCCGTAGTCGGCCAGGACGTAGTCGGCGGCCCACACGGGCAGCTTCTCCCCGTTCAGGGGGTTGACGGCGTAGCGGCCGGTGAACACGCCGGTCTTCTCGCGCTCCGTGGCCTGCCGCTCGATCTCCGACAGTCCCTTGACCTGGTCCCGGTACTGGTCCAGCTCGGCCCGCCGATCAGGCGTGACGAGCTGGAGGGCCAGGTCGGCGTCGGCTGCGACGACGAAGAAGGTCGCCCCGTACAGCGTGTCGGGGCGCGTCGTGAAGACGGTGACGTCGTTCTCCGGCAGGCCACCCTCGGCCTCGATCCGGAAGCGTACGTGCGCACCCTCCGAACGACCGATCCAGTTGCGCTGCATCGCGAGGACGCGCTCGGGCCAGTGGCCCTTCAGCTGCTCCATGTCATCCAGCAGGCGATCCGCGTAGTCGGTGATCTTGAAGTACCACTGGTTCAGGCTCTTCTTGGTGACCGGGGTGCCGCACCGATCGCAGGCCCCGTTGATGACCTGTTCGTTCGCCAGCACGGTCTGGTCCTTCGGGCACCAGTTGACCGGCGAGTCCCGCCGGTAGGCCAGGCCCTTCTGGAAGAACCGCACGAAGAGCCACTGCGTCCAGCGGTAGTACTCCGCATCCGAGGTGTGCAGGCGCCTGCTCCAGTCCGCGCTGATCGCATAGCGCTTGAAGGAGTGCGCCTGCGTCTCGATGTTCGCGTAGGTCCACTCGGCCGGATGTGCGTTGCGCTTGATGGCCGCGTTCTCGGCGGGCAGCCCGAAGGAGTCCCAACCGATGGGGTGCAGGACGTCGTAGCCCTTCTGCCGGTAGAACCTCGCGGCGACGTCGCCCATCGCGAACGCCTCCGCGTGGCCCATGTGCAGGTCGCCGGAGGGGTAGGGGAACATGTCGAGCACGTAGCGCCGCTCCCGCGACCCGTCGTCGGCCGGCGCGAACGCCTGGAGCCGGTCCCAGACCGCGGGCCACTTCGCCTCGATGGCGGAGAAGTCGTAGGTGTTCTCGTCCGGCTGAGCGCCCTCGGGATTGATGCTCACTGTATGTTGACCTGTCCTGTCGGTGGAACGTCGTCCTGCTCTGGTTCTTCTCTGCTGCTGCGGACCCGCGTCCGGGGCGGCCTGCGCCCAGACACACAAAAGCCCCTCGCACACAGGAGGGGCCGCCGCACGGTGAGTACCGTGCGGCTAGGTAAGGAGGAGGGCGCGGGGCATGGATTCACTTTAGCAGTGCGTGCGAGGCGGTGCCCGGCGCGGACCCGCACGAAGAGGCACCTCCGGTCCGTCGAGGGACGGACCGGAGGTGCCCTGCGTGGAGCCGGTCCTGCTAGCGCACGTCCTCGTCGACCCAATCGAAGGTCTTGGTCACGGCCTTCTTCCACAGGCGCAGCTGACGCTCGCGCTCGGCCTCGTCCATGGACGGGTTCCAGCGCTTGTCCTCGGCCCAGTTCGTGGCGAGCTCGTCGGTGTCCTTCCAGAATCCGACGGCGAGGCCCGCGGCGTACGCGGCGCCGAGCGCCGTGGTCTCCGTGACCTTCGGTCGGATGACCGGGATGCCGAGGATGTCGGCCTGGAACTGCATCAAAGCGTCGTTGGCGACCATGCCGCCGTCGACCCTGAGGTCCTCCATGTTCACGCCGGAGTCCGCGTTGGCCGCGTCCAGGACCTCGCGGGTCTGGAAAGCCGTCGCCTCGAGCGCTGCTCGTGCGATGTGGCCCTTGTTCACGAAGCGGGTCAGGCCGACGATGGCGCCGCGGGCGTCAGCACGCCAGTACGGGGCGAAGAGGCCCGAGAACGCCGGCACGATGTACACGCCGCCGTTGTCCTCGACGGTCGTGGCGAGCTGCTCCACCTCCGGCGCGCTCTTGATGATGCCGAGGTTGTCACGGAGCCACTGGACGAGTGAGCCGGTGACGGCGATGGAGCCCTCGAGCGCGTAGACGGGCTTCGCGTCCCCGAGCCGGTAGCAGACCGTCGTGAGCAGGCCGTTCTTGGAGTGGACGATCTCCTCGCCGGTGTTCACGATCATGAAGTTGCCCGTGCCGTAGGTGTTCTTCGCACCGCCCTTGGCGAAGGCGGCCTGGCCGAAGGTGGCAGCCTGCTGGTCGCCCAGGATCCCGGCCACCGGCGTCTCGCGCAGGAGCTGCGAGGTGTGCACCGTGCCGTAGACCTCGGACGAGGACCTGATCTCGGGCATCATCGACACGGGCACGCCGAAGTCCGCGAGGATCGACTCGTCCCAGGAGAGGGTCTCGAGATCCATGAACAAGGTACGCGAGGCATTGGTGACATCGGTGATGTGCACGCCGCCGTCGGTGCCCCCCGTGAGGTTCCAGGTGACCCAGGAATCCGTGTTGCCGAACAGGAGGTCTCCTGCCTCGGCCTTCTCGCGCGCTCCGTCGACGTTGTCCAGGATCCACTTGATCTTGGTGCCCGAGAAGTAGGTGGCCAGCGGGAGGCCGACCTTCTGCTTGTACCGGTCGACGCCGCCGTCCTTCGCCAGGTCGTCGACGATGTTCTGTGTGCGGGTGTCCTGCCAGACGATGGCGTTGTACACCGCCTTGCCGGTGGTCCTGTCCCAGACGACGGCGGTCTCGCGCTGATTGGTGATGCCGACGGCGGCGATGTCGTGCCGGGTGAGGTTTGCCTTGGACAGCGCGGAGCCGATGACCTCACGGGTGTTGCCCCAGATCTCGGCGGGGTCGTGCTCCACCCAGCCGGCCCGCGGGAAGATCTGCTCGTGTTCCTTCTGCCCGGTGGACACGATATCGCCCTTGTGGTCGAACACGATGGCCCGGCTGGACGTGGTGCCCTGGTCGATGGCGATGACGTACTGCTGCGACATGTCTTACTCCTTCATTGGATGACAAGATGGGGCGGCTGCAGGCAGCCGCCGGTCGTGAGTAGGGGCCTAGGCTGCAGCCGGGAACGCGACGAACTGGATGACGATGCCTGCGAGGGCACCACCGATGATGGGGCCGACGATCGGCACCCATGCATAGCCCCAGTCGCTGCTGCCCTTGCCACGGATCGGCAGCAGGGCGTGCGCGATGCGGGGGCCGAGGTCGCGGTTCGGGTTGATGGCGTAGCCGGTCGGCCCACCGAGCGACGCGCCGATACCGACGACGAGCAGTGCGACCGCGAGGGGGCCGAGACCCGACGGCGTGTTGCCGAAGGACAGGATGACGAACACGAGCACGAAGGTGCCGATGATCTCGGTCACGAGGTTCCAGCCGTAGGACCGGATGGCGGGACCGGTGGAGAAGACGCCGAGCTTGTTGGCCGGGTCCGGCTCCTCGTCGAAGTGCTGCTTGTAGGAGAGCCAGCAGAGGACGGCGCCGACGATCGAGCCGATCATCTGGGCTGCGAGATACGCCATGGCGTTGACGAAGTTCTTGTCCACGCCCGGCGCGAATTCGGCTGTGTCGCCGTTCACCCAGAGACCGACGGTGACCGCGAAGTTGAGGTGGGCGCCTGAGAGGGCGGCCACGTAGACACCGGCGAAGACCGCGAGGCCCCAGCCGAAGTTGACCATGAGAAAGCCGCCGTTGTTTCCCTTGGTCCTGGCGAGCGCGACATTCGCGACCACACCGGTACCGAGCAACAACAGCAGCACTGTGCCGAAAGCCTCGGCCACAAATACTTCCAGAGACATCTTTGACTCCTCCATCTATTCATTTATCGACGGGTGCCGCCGCCTCGACGGCACCCGTTGGTTCCCCCCGGCAACCTCTGCCGATGGCATTGCATCGCTGCGTCGAGCAGCGACTCGACCTCCTCGCGGCGGCGCCGCTACGAGGTCAGGCTCTTGACCTGCACCCTGTGGGCCTCGGCCAGGACTCTCTCGGCCAGCTCGATCTCCGCCGCGGATTCCGCGGCGTCCCAGCCCAGCAGCGGAGCCAGGGTCTCGGCGAGCTCCGCGAGCAGCTCCTGGGTGACGAGGCCCCGGAAAGCAAGCGATGTCCGGCGGATCAGGACGTCGATCAGGTGGCCGACCTGCTCGTGCTCCACCATGTAGGCGAGCTCCCGCGTGCTGAGCTCCTTGGTGGAATTAAACATCCTGTCGCTGCCCTGGGCGAGGTATTCCAGAACATTCCTCGCCCGCGTTCCGTAACGGGTCAGCAGCACCCCGACCCGGGCGTCGTCGAAGCCCGGGCGGACGGCCTCCCTGATCCAGGCACGCTCAGCCGCCTCGTCCTTCGGGAAGTCCTTCCCGCCGCCGATGGGGACGCCCGCGGTGGACGTCCTGCGGGACGCGCCGAGGGCTGCAAGTGTCTCGTCCGCCAGGTGCTCGGACAGCGCGCGGAACGTGGTCCACTTGCCGCCGACGAGGCTGAGGGTGGTGACGGAGCGGCCTCCCAGCTTCTCCTCGCGCTTCTCGATGCGGTAGTCCCGTGAGACGAAGCCGGGCTGGGTCTCGTCATGCCGGGGCAGGGGCCGGACTCCGGAGAAGCTGTACACGATGTCGTCCCTGGACACCGCGATGTCCGGGAACACGTGCCCGATCAGCTCGAAGAAGTAGTCGATCTCCTCATCGGTGCAGACGGCCTGCTCGTTCACGTCCACGTCGATGTCGGTGGTGCCCACGAGGACGCGGTCGCCCATGGGGTAGATCAGCACGATCCGGCCGTCGAGGTGCTCGAAGAAGATCTCCGTGCCGTTGCACGCCCTGAGCAGCTCGGGGTGGTCCAGCACGATGTGCGAACCCTTGGTGCCGCCCATGAAGAGGGTCTCCACGCCGAGGGTGGCGTTGGTGCCGTCGGTCCATGCACCGGTCGCGTTGACGACGACGTCGGCCTGGAAGGTGAAGGTCTCGCCCGAGAGCTCGTCGCGCAGGAGGACGCCGTCCTCGCTGTTGCCGATGGCGCTGACGTAGTTCGCGGCGCGGGCAGCAGGATTGGCCACCTGCCCGTCACGCAGCACGTCCAGGGTGAGTCGTTCGGGGTTGTGCACGGAGGCGTCGAAATAGGTCGCCGCGTACTTGATGTCCTTGCGGAGGTCGGGCATGGCGGCGAGCGCCTTCTTGCGGCCGACGAAGGAGTGGCGGGGCACGTTGCCGCCGTCGCGCGAGAAGAAGTCGTACATGGTGAGGCCGGCCTTGATGAGCACGGCGCCGCGCTCCACCTGCTTGCCCTGGCGGTGCGTCAGGAAGCGCATGGGTGCGGAGAGGATGCCCGAGAAGGTGGTGTAGATGGGGATGGTGGTCTGCAGCGGCTTCACGTAGTGCGGTGCGATCTTCAGGAGGGCGTTCCGCTCGATGACCGATTCCCGGACGAGGCGGAACTCGCCGTTCTCGAGGTAGCGGATGCCTCCGTGGATCATGTGCGAGGACGCGCCAGAGGCCCCCTGGCAGTAGTCGCCCCGCTCGACGAGCGCGACGTCGATACCCTGCAGTGCGAGGTCGCGGAACGTGCCGACCCCGTTGATCCCGCCACCGATCACGAGCACGGAGGCCCGGGGCTTGTCCCTGAGCTTCTGCACCACGGTGCGGGTCGAGGTTGTTGTGCCTTCACCGTTCGTCCGGCCGGCTGGAATGCTCAAGGTGCTACTCCGTAACGTCAATGTCTGGAATGGGTACTGCACATTCAATTCTTCGAGCGCTGGGAATACCAGTCAAGCCGACGACGAGACTCAGAGAAAGTCCCCGCGTAGCCAGGGGTCGTGCCTCATAGAAAAGTCCCCGGCAAAGGACGGGGTGGGGTTCGGCGACGATGGGGTATGCCGGATAAGGATGTCTCGTTGGCCACCAGGGTCGAGATCACCAAGAAATACGCTGCCGCCTACGAGGCCGCTTCGAAGAAGGACAAGTCGAAGATTCTGGACCAACTGGTCGAGGTCACCGGCTGGAACCGGGATCATGCCCGCCAGCAGCTACGACGCCGGCTGACCCAGCCCAGAGGACGCGCTACCGCCACTGTGGCAGTGATCGATCGGCGCAAGAGCCGGGGCCGGAAGTACTCCTACGACGCGATCAAAGTCTTACAGCACGTGTGGGCCACCGCCGGGGGTATCTGCGGCAAATACCTCGCCGCCTCAATGGCTGACTGGATCCAGGCGATGGAAGCCGCCAGGGCCCTGGTTCCTGGCCAAGACCGCTATAGCCAGCAGGTCCGGACTGAACTGCTGGCCATGAGCGCAGCCACCATCGATCGGTACCTGGCACCAGCGAAGGCCAGGGACCCTATCCGAGGGAAGTCCGCCACCAAACCGGGCAAACTGCTGCGCAACTCCATCAGTGTGCGCAAAGCAGGCGATGAAATCGAAGCCGAACCAGGGTTCTTCGAAGTCGACACCGTGGCCCACTGCGGGCCGACTTTGAAGGGTGAGTTCGCCCGGACGGTGAACTTCACCGATATGCATACCGGGTGGGTCTTCACCCGCGCGATCCGCAATAACGCGATGGTCAACATCGTCGCCGCCTTTGAGGAGTTCATCACCACGGTGCCGTTTATGGTCACCGGCATCGACTCCGACAACGGCAGCGAGTTCATCAACCACCAGGTGTTGGGTTGGTCTGCTGAGCGGAAGATCTTCTACACCCGGTCCCGGCCGTATCAGAAGAACGATCAGGCCACCATCGAGTCGAAGAACAACCACCTGGTCCGCCGCTACGGGTTCTACTACCGCTACGACACCGCGATCCAACGCGAACTACTTAACAGACTCTGGGACCTGGTCTGTGACCGGCTGAACTACTTCACCCCCACCACCAAGCCCACCGGCTACACCGCCGATGCCATCGGGCGTCGTCGCCGGGTCTACGACAAACCCCGCACCCCCTACCAGCGGCTATTCGATGCCGGAGTCCTCAACCCAGCCCAACAGCAGGAGCTGGCCACCTACAAGGCCTCGCTGAACGTCGTTGAGATCGCCGCTGAGATCGACACGATCCAGCAACGGCTGATCGCCTTGGCCGCGATCCCGACTCGGCGCCTGGAGCGGGAGCTCGAGGACCAAGCCGCTCGGGCAATGCCCGAGGCCGATTGGATCAAACTCTACGGCTGACCCGGACCTGTTTCGCGGGGACTTTTACATGAGGCACGGGGGATCACTTCCCGGGGACTTGACCGTGAGGCATCACGGCCGATTGCACAAACGTGCACCAGAGGCCAGACTGGCCGAATGACGATGACGAGTGGCGGTGCGGGAGCGGACCTCGCAGCCGCGGAGCAGCTGCAGGGCAACCGTTCGCGCGACGCGCTGCGGGCGGCCCAGATGTACTACCTCCAGGACCTCACGATGAACGCGATCGCACGCGAGCTGTGCACCTCGCGTTCCACGGTCTCGAGGCTGCTGTCCACGGCACGGGAGACCGGACTGGTGCAGATCCAGGTCAACAACCCCTCGGAGCGGGCGCCGGCGCTGGAACAGCAGATCCGGCGCCGCTTCGGCGTGGAGGCCCACGTGGTGCCGGTCTCCGACTCGGTCAGCGATTCGGAGGTGCTGGACCGGGTGGCGATCCAGGCCGCGCGGACCATCGGACCACTCGTTGATTCGAACGCGATCGTGGGTGTCGCCTGGGGGTCCACCCTGAGTGCAGTGAGCCACCACCTCACGCGCAAGCAGACCCACGACAGCACGATCGTGCAGCTCAATGGCGCCGGCAACACCCAGACCACCGGGATCACCTATGCCAGCGAGATCCTGCGCCGCTTCGGACAGGCCTACGGCGCGCGCGTGGAACAGTTCCCCGTCCCCGCCTTCTTCGACCACGCGGAGACCAAGACCGCGATGTGGGAGGAACGCAGCGTGCGGCGCATCCTCGACCTCCAGCGACGCATGACCATGGCGATCTTCGGCGTCGGCTCCATCGGCGCGGGCATCCCGAGCCATGTCTACAGCGGCGGCTACCTCGACCGGGAAGACCTCGAGACCCTCGAGACCGACACGGTGGTGGGCGATGTCGCCACCATGTTCTTCCGTGCGGACGGGACGCACCGGGACATCCTGCTCAACGCCCGCAGCACCGGACCCAACCTGGACGACCTGCGGACCGTGCCGCGCCGCATCTGCGTGGTCTCCGGAGAGTCGAAGATCGACGGGCTGCGCGGAGCCCTCGCCGCGGGACTGGCGACCGACCTCATCCTCGACGAGGGATCGGCCCGGCGGCTCGTGCACACGTAGGCAGGGTTGGGGTGCCTTCTCCGGGGCAGGGCTCAGGGTGCCGGCGGCTGGACGGTGAGCGGAGCCGGTGTCGACTCCGTGGCCGAGGCGACGGCGCCGATCATGGGGCTGTTCACAGGCGGGCAGTACACCTCGATGGTGGAACTGGCCGCCGGATCGGCGCGCGTGTCGTCGACGGCGCCGCGCCGGCGGGTTCCACCTCGGTAGAGTTCCCCCATGAGCTCCCTGGTACCGCGCACCGCGCTCGCCGACGGCACCCTGATGGACGTGCTCGGGTACGGCGTCTACAAAGTCCCCCGCGAGGACACGGAGGAGCTCTGCTCGACGGCGCTCGACGTCGGGTACCGCCTGCTCGACACCGCGGCTCTGTACGGGAACGAGGCCGGCGTCGGTGCCGCCGTTCGCCGGCACCTCGGGACCGGGACACGGGAGGAGCTGTTCATCACCTCCAAGGTGTGGAACGCGGACCACGGCTACGAGGCCACGCTCCGGGCGTTCGACGCGAGCATGGAGCTGCTCGGCCTCGATCAGCTGGATCTCTACCTCATCCATTGGCCGTGCCCCTCGAAGGACCTGTACGTCGACACCTGGCGGGCACTGGAACGGCTCCGCGCCGACGGCCGCGTCCGCTCCATCGGCGTCTCGAACTTCCAGCAGGCGCACCTCGAGCGCCTGCTGGCCGAGACCGGGGTGGTCCCCGTCCTCAATCAGGTCGAGCTGCACCCGTATCTCCAGCAGCGCGGACTGCGTTCCTTCCACGAGCGGCACGGGATCACCACGCAGGCCTGGAGTCCGCTGGGACGCGGGAACGTGCTCGTGGACCCGGAGATCGGGCGCATCGCGGCCGAACTCGGGCGCACGCCCGCGCAGGTCATCCTCCGGTGGCACCACCAGCTCGGCGTCCTGACCATCCCCAAGGCCAGTTCGCGTGAGCGCATCCGCTCCAACCTCGACATCTTCGGGTTCACGCTCGACGACGCGCACCTCGCGGCGCTCGACGCGCTCGACCGCAACCAGCGGTTCGGCTCGCACCCGGACACGGTGGGTTGATGCGCGGAGCGACCGTGCGGAGCGTGAGGTGGGAGGGCACGCTCCAGCGGGTATGGGACTTCCCTCCGGTCGACCGGGAGGACGGCCTCCGCGGCCGGACGATCGTCATGGTGCACGGATTCCGGGGCGATCACCACGGGTTGCTGCGCCTCGTCGAGGAACTGCCCGCCCACCGGGTCCTCCTCCCCGACCTGCCGGGCTTCGGGCACGGCCAGGAACTGCGCGGCACGCACGACGCCGCCACATACGCCCGCTTCATCACGGACACCACGCGCAGCCTGGCTCCGGAGCCACGGGTACTGCTGGGTCACTCCTTCGGTTCGATCATCGCGGCCGAGGCGGCAGCGCTCGCACCGGGGCTCGCCGGGTCCCTGGTTCTGGTCAACCCCATCAGCGCCCCCGCCCTCGAAGGCCCGAGCCGGTTCGCATCGCGGGTCGCCGAAGGCTACTACCTGGCCGCGGACCGCCTCCCGGAGGCCGCCGGCCGTGCACTCCTGGCCAATCCGGTGATCGTCCGCGCCATGAGCGTCTTCATGGCCAAGACGAAGGACCGCACGCTGCGTCGCTGGATCCATGGGCAGCACGACGCCTACTTCAGCTCGTTCGCCAGCCGCCGGGTCGTCCTCGAGGCATTCCGGTCGTCCATCTCCGGCACGGTCAGGGACCGTGCGCGTGAGCTCGACCTGCCGGTGCTGCTCATCGCCGCACAGCAGGATGACATCGGCTCGGTCGCCAGCCAGCGCGAGCTCGCAGCCCTGATGCCGAACGCCACCCTGGACGTCATCGACGACGTCGGCCACCTCGTGCACTACGAGAAGCCGCGGGACGCCGCTCGGCTCATCGAGACCTTCCTGGAGGACGTCCCCGCATGAGGATCCTGTTCGACGCGCGCTTCACGCGCACCGACCACCATGACGGCATCAGCCGCTACGGTGCGAGCCTGATCGCCGCGCTCGCAGAGACGGACGACGTCGTCATGCTGATCAGCGACCAGCGGCAACTGGCCCTCCTGCCGGACGTACCGCACGTCCTGCTCAACAGCCCGCTCTCCCCCGCGGAACTGTTCGTGGCCCGGCGCATCAATGCCCTGGTTCCCGACGTCGTGGTGTGTCCCATGCAGACCATGGGCTCGTGGGGACGCAGGTATCCCCTCGTCCTCACCCTGCACGACCTCATCTACTACCAGAACCCGACGCCGCCGTCGTTCCTCCCGCTCCCGGTGCGCCTGCTGTGGCGGCTCTACCACCTGGGCTACTGGCCCCAGCGGCTCCTGCTGGACCGGGCCGACGTGGTTGCCACGATCTCCGACACGACGGCGGACCTCATGCGCCGGCACCGCCTCACGCGCCGGCCCGTCCTGCTCGTGGGCAATGCCCCCCAGCCGACGGAGCGGCGTCGCGATGCCGACGCCCCGCGGTCCGCGTCGCTGCTCTACATGGGCTCCTTCATGCCCTACAAGAACGTCGAGACACTCGTCCGCGCGATGGCCCTCCTGCCCGGCCATACGCTCCACCTGCTGAGCCGCATCTCGCCCGAACGCCGCGCCGAACTCGAGGCGCTCGCACCCGCCGCGGGCGGCGTCGTCTTCCACGGGGGCGTGACGGACGGGGAGTACGAGGACCTGCTCGACGACGCCGCCGCGCTCGTCACGCTCTCGAGGGCGGAAGGCTACGGACTGCCCATCATCGAGGCGATGGGCACCGGTACACCCGTGATCGCGAGCGACATCCCGATCTTCCGCGAGGTCGGAGGGGCCGCGGCGCTGTTCGTCGACCCGGATGATCCTGGCGCAGTGGCCGCGGCGGTCCGCTCCCTCGAGGAGCCCGGCCGCTGGGCGGAGGCTTCCCGGGCAGGGCTCGATCGCGCGTCCGCCTACTCCTGGGCCGCCTCCGCGGAGCAGCTCCGGGAGGCGTGCCGGCGCGCCATCGCCGAGCACGGCCGGCGGCGGTCGGGCCCCCGTGGTCCGGCAGCTGCTGCACAGCGGGCGGCACCGGGTTCCTGATGGCGGATCTCCAGTGCCCTGCGACTGCCGTCCTCCTCGATGCTGCCGCCGTACCGCCGGCCTGGCTCTCCCGGCTGCGCATCGCGGGGCGCTTCGACGCCGACGGGTGCCAGGCCGTCGTGGCCCTCGTGGAGGAGACAGCCGATCTGTACCGTGGCGAGGTCTTCACGGTCACGGCGTCGGGAGGGGACGTCGAAGGCGCCCTGCGCAGGAGGGGCGTGGGCGGCGAGGCACCCGCGATCATCGAGGTCGACTCCGCCGGATGGCATCCGGTACCCCCGCCGTGAGATCGTACCGGCGGGACCCGGCGGTCGGCACCCCCACGGACACCCCCTCCATGGATGCCCCGCGGCGCCCTCCCGGCTAGAGGACGTCGAGCGCGTCGAGGCGGATGTGGACCGGTTCGCCCGTCCTCCTGGCGGACAGCGCCGCACGACGGGCCCGGAGCTGCCGCGTGATGCCGGCGGCGGCCCGGTAGGAGAAGAAGAGGAGGACACGGTGGCTGCCCTGTCCCGCCAGGACGTCGGTGGAGGGCGCGCCGATCCGGTCGGCGCGGCGCTTCGGGTCCGCGGCCGCACGGGCGGCGAGCATGGCGTCCCGGCGGACGTCCGGTGGTACCGGTGCAGGACCGACGACGCGAGCGGCCCCCTCGGTGTCCAACCCCTCGAGGAAATGCGTGAGGGCCTCGCGCGTCCCGGTCAGCACCGCGTACCGGACGGCGGGGGGCAGCCCGAGCTCGTGGCGTTCGGCCAGTTCACGCGACGCGGCCCCGGCCGGGTCCCACCGCACGAGGTGGCCCACCGCGACGTCGTCGTCGCCCGTGATCACCACCGTCCCGCCCGCCGTCGACGGTCTCGCGAGGATCGCGGCGGAGAACCAGCGGCGCAGGGCGTCCTCGCCGGCCCGCAGGGACTCCCTGCTGAGCAGGGCGTTGCCGTCGAGCAGGATCACGGCTGCGTATCCGGCGGCGGCCACGGGCTCGGCGCCCGGTGTCGCGACCACGACGGCGGGCACGTCCCGCACGGCGTCGACGATGTGCTCGCCCGCCGACGAGATGACAGGCACTCCGGGGAACGCCCGGCCCAGCTCCTCCGCCGTCCGGGTGGCACCCGCCACTGTCGCCCGTACCCGGGTGCCACCGCACTCCGAACAGGACCAGTGGTTGTCCGGGCGTCCGCACCAGCGGCAGGCCAGGGGCGCGTTGCGCCCGGCCTGGGCGAGCGGCCCCGCGCACACGGAACAACGCGCCGGGTGGCGGCACCGGTCGCAGGCCAGCGCCGGCGAGAAGCCCGTGCGCGCCACCTGCAGCAGGACGGGACCGTGCCGCAGTCCTGCCTGCGCCGCCGCCCACGCGGCGTGCGGGATGCGGGCCTGCGCGGCGAGGGGGTCGCGTTCCATCTGGTAGGCGTCGGCAGCGTGGACGACGCGCGGAGCGGCCCGCCGCACTTCGCTGCGGTCGGCCTGGATGGCGTGGGCCCACCCCGTGTCGACGAGGCGCTGCGCCTCCGTGGTACGCGCGAAGGACGAGAGCAGCACCGCGGCTCCCTCGTGTTCGGCCCGCAGCAGCAGCACGTCCCGGATGTGCTGGTAGGGCGCCCGCTGCTCGACGTGCTGGTCGTCGCCGTCGTCCCACAGGCAGACGAGGCCGAGGTTCCGCACGGGCGCGTAGGCGGCCGACCGCGTGCCGACCGCGACGGTCGCCGTACCGTGCAGGATGCGCAGGAAGTTGCGGTACCGGGGCGTTGCGCCGTCGTCGCCCGTGAGGCGGGCCACGGAGGACACGCCGAGGCGGGCGGCGAGAGCGGCCTCCACCCGGGCGAGGTCCCGCTGGTCGGGGACCACGACGACCGATCCCCGTCCGGAGGCGGCTGCGGCCGCCACGGCGTCGGCGATCTCCTCCGTCCAGGCCGTGGCACCGTACCCGCCGAGGCTCGTGAGCACGGCGCGGGGAGACTCGCCCGCGCGGAGGTGCTGCAGGTAGGTGGCCCCGTTCACGTAGCGTCGGAAGCTGCCGGAGTCGGCCGGTTCCGCCGTCGCCTCAGGGGTTGCGGCAGGGAGCGCGAGGGGGAACTCCGCTTCGACGCGCGCCATCCGCGGGGGGACGGCGGACCGCAGGACGTCACTGACGGTGCCCACCGAGCGCGCGGCGACCGCCGTGGCCAGGGCCAGCACCTCCGGTGTGAGGACCTGCTGGGGCGAGACGACCTTCCCCAGCGGCAGGAGGGTTGCCGTGGTGCTGGCTTCCTCGACACGCTCGGCCAGGAAACCGGAGTGCTCGCGCCCGGCGAACCGCACCCTGACCCGGACGCCCGGCAGGGCCTCTGCGTCCATCGCAGCGGGCACGGAGTAGTCGAAGAACCTGTCCAGGTGCGGCAACTGGGCGTCGAGGACCACGCGTGCGATCGGCAGCGAGGACGCCCGCTCGGGATCGGCCTGTGGAAGCTTTGCCGCGCCGAAGCCGTGCAGCAGCGACAACTGACCGTTCGTACCGGTGCCCCGCGTGGTGTCCGTCATGATGCTGCAGCGCCCGGCCTGCGCCTGCGGCTCCCCCCTCCCGTGTCAGGCGTTGAAGTAGCTCCGGAGCTTGTCCACGCGATCCGTGCGCTCCCAGGTGAAGCCGTCCTCTTCCCGGCCGAAGTGGCCGTGCGCCGCTGTGCGCTGGTAGATGGGCTTCTTGAGGTCGAGGGCGTTGATGATGCCGAGCGGGCGGAGGTCGAAGACCTCGCGGATGGCGGTACCGATGGCCCGCGGATCCACGGTCTCGGTGCCGAAGGTCTCGACGTAGATGCCCACGGGCTGCGCCATGCCGATGGCGTACGCGATCTGGATCTCGGCGCGGCGTGCGAGCCCGGCAGCGACGACGTTCTTCGCGACCCACCGCATGGCGTAGGCGGCCGATCGGTCCACCTTGGAGGGGTCCTTGCCGCTGAAGGCACCGCCACCGTGCCGGGCCATGCCGCCGTAGGTGTCCACGATGATCTTGCGACCGGTGAGGCCGGCGTCGCCGACCGGACCGCCGATGATGAAGGCGCCGCCCGGGTTGAGGATGTGGCGGACCGCCGACGCGTCGAGCTCGGAATCGGCGAGGACCGGGGTGATCACGTGGTCCACGAGGTCGGCCCGCAGGTCCTCCAGCGAGACGTCGGCGCTGTGCTGGGAGGAGATCACGACGGAGTCGATGGAAACCGGGCGGTCGCCGTCGTACCCGATGGTGACCTGGGTCTTGCCGTCCGGGCGCAGGTACGGCAGGGTGCCGTCCTTGCGGACCGTGGTGAGGCGCTCCGACAGGCGGTGGGCGAGCCAGATGGGCGTGGGCATGAACACCGACGTCTCATCGCTCGCGTAGCCGAACATGATGCCCTGGTCGCCCGCGCCCTGCGCGTCGTACGGGTCCACGCCCGTGCCCTCGCGGGTCTCGAGCGAGGTGAAGACGCCGGAGGCGATCTCCGCGCTCTGCTGCCCGATGGAGACGGAGACGCCGCAGCGGGCGCCGTCGAAGCCGTTGGCCGAGGAGTCGTACCCGATGCCCAGGATGGTCCTCCGGACGATGTCCGGGATCTCGACGTAGGCCTCCGTGGTGACCTCGCCGGCGACGTGCACCAGGCCCGTGGTCACGAGCGTCTCGACCGCGACACGGGAGTCGGGGTCCTGCTCGAGGAGGCCGTCGAGGATGGCATCGCTGATCTGGTCGCAGATCTTGTCCGGATGGCCCTCGGTGACCGATTCCGATGTGAAGAGGCGCAGGGAGGAATCAGTACTGGGTGAATTCACGTGCCCACTCTACTTGGTTGGAGGGACAGTACGGCTCGGTGCTGCGCGGCACGACCGCGGGCGTCGACGTGGTCCTACAGCGCGCCCGGGCCGGGCGGACGAGGGCTCAGCGGGTCAGCAGCCGGGCTGCGTGGCCGATCACGGCGTCCGCGACCACCCGCTTCGAGCCGCTCACCGATGCCGACTGCCCGCCGTCCGCACCGAGGATCGTGACCTCGTTCGAGTCCTCTCCGAAGACCAGCTCCGTGCCGACGACATTGAGCACGAGGAAATCACAGCCCTTCCGCGCGAGCTTCGCGCGGGCGTGGGTGAGGGGGTCCGCCGTCGCGTCCCCGGTCTCGGCCGCGAAACCGGCGATGACCGGGCGCGGCTCGCGGCCCTCGCAGGCGAGCACGGCCTCGCGGAGGACGTCGGGGTTCCGCACGAGGGTGAGCACGGGGTCCGTCCCGTCGTCGTTCTTCTTGATCTTGGCCGCCGCGACCTCGGCGGGGCGGAAGTCCGCCACGGCCGCAGCCATGACGAGCACGTCCGTGGTGGGGAGCACCTCGAGGACGGCGTCGCGCAGCTGGAGCGCGGAGTCGACCCGCAGGACGTCGCACCCGGGCGGCGGGGGTACCTCCGCGTGGGCGAGGATGAGGGTCACGTGCGCTCCCTGCGCGAGTGCCGCCTCGGCGAGGGCCATGCCCTGCTTGCCGGATGACCGGTTGCCGAGGAACCGCACGGGGTCGAGGGCCTCACGCGTGCCACCGGCCGAGATGGTGACGCGCCGGCCCTGCAGGGATCCGGTCCCGACCGGACGGGTGGCGACGGCCATGGCCGCGGCGAGGATGTCGGCAGGCTCCGGGAGCCGGCCGGGCCCTGAGTCCGCTCCGGTGAGCCGGCCCGACGCCGGCTCGATGATCGTGACGCCTCGGGCACGGAGGGTGTCGACGTTCGCCCGGGTCGCAGCGTGCTGCCACATCTCGGTGTGCATCGCCGGTGCCATGACGACCGGCCCGCGGGCCATGAGGAGCGTGCCGGTGAGGAGGTCGTTGGCGAGGCCGGCGGCGGCACGGGCCAGGACGTCCGCGGTGGCGGGTGCGACGACGATCAGGTCGGCCTCGTGGCCCAGGCGCACGTGGTTCACCTTGTCGACGTCGTCCCAGACGCTGTTGCTCACGGGGTGGCCCGAGAGCGCCTCCCAGGTGGCGGTGCCCACGAAGCGGGTCGCCGCGTCCGTCGGGATGACCGTGACATCATGCCCCGCCTCCGTGAAAAGTCGGAGGAGGGATGCGGCCTTGTAGGCCGCGATCCCTCCTCCGACTCCGAGTACTACGCGCACCGGTTGTCCGTCGCCTCCTGGACCGCGGGGACTATTCGGACTGCTCCATGGGCGAGGACACGAGCATGCCCTCGTTGATCTCGCGCAGCGCGATGGAGAGCGGCTTCTCGTTCAGCTTGGTGTCGACGAGCGGGCCGACGTACTCGAACAGGCCTTCGTGGAGCTGGGAGTAGTACGCGTTGATCTGGCGGGCGCGCTTGGCACCGTAGATCACCAGGGCGTACTTCGAGTCCGAGGCCTCCAGCAGAGAGTCGATCGGCGGGTTGATGATGCCTTCGGGCTGAGTTGACACAAATTCTCCAAATATTAGGCGGAACGGCTGATGCGGGGCTTCTCAGCGCTGCAGCGGACGCAGTCCCATCAGTGATACGAGCTCGTCTGCCGCATGCTCCACGGAGTCGTTGACGACGGTGTGGTTGAATTCCGGCTCGGCGGCAAGTTCCAGTTTAGCGGTTTCCAGCCGTTGCTGCTGTTCCTCCGGTGTTTCGGTGCCGCGGCCGACGAGGCGGCGCACCATCTCCTCCCAGCTGGGCGGAGCGAGGAAGACGAAATTGGCCTCCGGCATGGACTCCTTGACCTGCCGCGCGCCCTGCAGGTCGATCTCGAGGAGTACCGTGCGGCCCTCGTCCATCGCGGCCTGGACGGTGCGCCGGAGTGTTCCGTACCTGTTGCGCCCATGGACCACGGCCCACTCCAGCAGCTGCCCCTCCGCGATGAGGTGGTCGAACTCGTCCGCGGAGACGAAGAAGTAGTGCACTCCGTCCACCTCGCCGGGGCGCGGCGGGCGGGTGGTCGCCGAGACGGAGAGCCACACCTCGGGGTAGTTGTCCCGGATGTAGGTCGAGACGGTTCCCTTGCCGACGGCCGTCGGGCCGGCGAGGACTGTCAGCCGGGGCTGTGACACGAAGGATTCCTTACTTACTGGCCGGGCCAGAGTGATGTTGTTCGAGGTACTGCACGAGGGCCTTGCGCTGGTGGATCCCGAGGCCCCGCACGCGACGCGTGGCGGCGATGCGGACCTCCGCCATGATGGCGGCCGCCCGCACGTCGCCGACGCCGGGCAGTGCCTTGAGGAGGTCCAGGACCTTGAGGCGGCCCACGGCGTCGTCACCGTCCGGGTTCTCGATCACGTCCGCCACCGAAAGCTTACCGGTCTTGAGCCGCGACTTGATGTCCGCCCGGACTACGCGGGCCGCGGTCGCCTTCTCGCGCGCCTGCGTTCGTTCGACGTCCGTCAATGGCTTCAGGCTCACGGGTGCTCCCTGCGCTGGACGGCACCACGGATGGCGGCGACCATTCGTCGTATGGATGGGTCGGATCGTTGGTCAAGGGTCGGGCTTGAACCGAACCTACCGGGACGGCGCCCCTGAAATCAATGCGTCCCCCGGCGTCAGGCGAGCTCGTCGCGCGTCCGCTCCGCCGCCGACCGGAGCTCGGCGGCACCGGGGCCGGCGGCCAGGATGGCGCGGCTCGAGGTCGGGAGCACGAACGGCAGCGCCGCGCCGAAGGCGGCACCCAGCTCAGCCGGCCCGGCACCCTGCGCGCCAACCCCCGGGGCGAGGATGGGACCGTTGAGGGCGGGCAGGTCGAGGCCCAGCCGCAGCGCGGCGTCGCCGACGGTCGCGCCGACCACGAGGCCCACGTGACCGGGCCCGGGGCCGGCGTTCTCGGCGGCGGCAGCGTGCGCGATCGACCGCGCCACCGACGCGTCCCCCCCGGCGTGCTGGACGGTGCGGCCCTCCGGATTCGACGTCAGCGCGAGGACGAAGACGCCCCGCCCCGTCGCCGCAGCGAGGTCCAGGGCGGGCCGGAGGGACTCGAACCCGAGGTAGGGGTTGAGCGTGACGGCGTCCGCGGCGAGCGGACGTCCCTCCCCCAGCCAGGCGTCGGCATACGCCTGCATCGTCGACCCGATGTCTCCGCGCTTGGCGTCCGCGATCGTCAGGACGCCGGCGTCGGCCGCCCGGGCGAGGAGGGCCTCGAGGGCCAGCAGGCCCCGTGCGCCGTGGCGCTCGTAGAGCGCTACCTGCGGCTTGAGTGCCGCGGCAACCTGCCCGACGGCGTCGAGCACCGCAAGGGAGAACCGCTCGACGCCCGCGGGAGTGTCCTCCAGTCCCCAGGCGGCCAGCAGCGCCGGATGCGGATCGATGCCCACGCACAGGCTGCCCTTCGCCGCGCGGGCCGCCGCGAGCCGTTCCCCGAAGGGGGCGCGGGGCGCGGCGGCGCCTGCCTCAGGAGGCATCGCGCGCTGCGGTCGAGGCGCGGAGGTTGGCCGCGTGCTCCTGGAGGCTCGTCACCGACCACTCGTAGGAGCGCATGGCCTCGATGGCCTGCACGGCCGCGCCCACCTCGGGGATGGTGGTGATGACCGGCAGTCCGTAGGACGTGGCGGCGGCGCGGATCTCGTAGCCGTCGCCGCGTGCCTGCCCGCCGGACGGCGTGTTGATGATCATGTCGATCCCGCCCTCGGTGATGAGGTCGACGACGGTGCCCTCGCCCCGGGCGCCGGTTCCCTCGGCGACCTTGCGGACCGTCGTCGCCTGGATGCCGTTGCGGCGGAGCACGTCCGCCGTGCCGCCGGTCGAGACGATCTCGAAGCCGAGGTCCACGAGGCGCTTGACCGGCATGATGATGGCGCGCTTGTCCCGGTTCGCCACGGACACGAAGACCTTGCCCTCGATCGGCAGCGCCGCGTTCGCCGCGGCCTGGCTCTTGGCGAAGGCGGTGTCGAAGTACTTGTCGATCCCCATGACCTCGCCCGTGGACCGCATCTCGGGGCCCAGCAGGGAGTCGACGACCGTCCCCTCCGGCGTCCGGAAGCGGCTGAACGGCAGGACGGCCTCCTTGACGGAGACAGGCGCGTCCAGCGGCAGCGACCCGCCGTCGCCCTGCGCCGGCAGCAGCCCGTGCTCGCCCCGGAGTTCGGCGATGGTCACGCCGGTACCGATGAGGGCGGCACCCTTGGCGAGCTGCACACCCGTGGCCTTCGAGACGAAGGGCACGGTACGGGAGGCCCGCGGGTTGGCTTCGAGGACGTAGAGCACGTCGGAGGCGAGGGCGAACTGGATGTTGATCAGGCCCCGCACGCCCACTCCCTCCGCGATGGCGAGGGTCGCCTCGCGGACCCGCTGCAGGACGTCGGCGCCCAGGGTGATGGGCGGCAGCACGCACGCGGAGTCTCCCGAGTGGATGCCGGCCTCCTCGATGTGCTCCATGATGCCGCCGAGGTACATCTCCGTGCCGTCGTACAGGGCGTCGACGTCGATCTCGATGGCGTCCTCGAGGAAGCGGTCGATCAGCACGGGGTGGGCCTCGGTGATCTCCGTGGCGTTGGTGATGTAGCGGGAGAGGTTGGCCTCGTCGTAGACGATCTCCATGCCACGTCCGCCGAGCACGTAGGACGGCCGGACGAGGACGGGGTACCCGATCTCGTCGGCGATCTTCCTGGCGTCCTCGAAGGATACCGCGGTGCCGTTCTTCGGGGCGATGAGGCCACCGGCATCGAGCACGCGGCTGAAGGCGCCACGGTGCTCGGCGAGGTCGATGGCCTCGGGCGACGTGCCGAGGATGGGGATCCCGGCATCCGCCAGTTCCTGGGCGAGCTTGAGCGGGGTCTGGCCGCCGAGCTGCACGAACACCCCGAGCACGCCGCCGGTGCGCTGTTCGGCCGCGATGACCTCGAGGACGTCCTCGAGGGTCAGCGGCTCGAAGTACAGGCGCGTGGAGATGTCGTAGTCCGTGGAGACGGTCTCGGGGTTGCAGTTGATCATGACGGTCTCGTAGCCGGCCTGGCGCAGCGCCATGGTGGCGTGGACGCACGAGTAGTCGAACTCGATGCCCTGCCCGATCCGGTTGGGACCGGAACCGAGGATGATGACCGACGGCTTCTCGTGCTGCTCCACCTCGTCCTCCTCGTCGTAGGACGAGTAGTGGTAGGGCGTGTAGGCGGCGAACTCGGCGGCGCACGTGTCCACGGTCTTGAAGACCGGCCGGATGCCGAGGGCGTGCCGTACACCGCGCACGACGGCGTCGGGAGTATGCCTCAGGGCGCCGATCTGCTCGTCGGAGAAGCCGTGGCGCTTCGCGTGCCGCAGTACCTCCTCCGTCAGCTCCGGCGCCGAGCGCACCTCCTCGGCGACCTCGTTGAGCAGCACGAGCTGGTCCAGGAACCAGGGGTCGATGCCCGTGGCCTCGTAGAGCCGCTCGACGCTCGCGCCGCCGAGCAGGGCGCGCTGCACCTGCGAGAGCCGTTCCGTGGTGGGGCGCCTGGCCGCCTCCACGAGGGCGTCGACCTTCTCGGCGGGGACCGGCGCGTAGGAGAGCTGGGAACCCTTCTGCTCCAGCGAGCGGAGCGCCTTCTGCAGTGCCTCGCTGAAGTTGCGGCCCATCGCCATGGCCTCGCCGACGGACTTCATGGTGGTGGTGAGCGTGGGGTCCGCGGCCGGGAACTTCTCGAACGCGAACCGCGGGACCTTGACCACCACGTAGTCCAGCGTGGGCTCGAAGGACGCCGGGGTCTTCAGGGTGATGTCGTTCGGGATCTCGTCGAGCGTGTACCCGAGGGAGAGCTTCGTCGCGATCTTCGCGATGGCGAAGCCGGTGGCCTTCGAGGCGAGGGCCGACGACCGCGAGACGCGCGGGTTCATCTCGATGACGACCACGCGGCCCGTGTCGGGCTCGACGGCGAACTGGATGTTGCAGCCGCCGGTGTCGACGCCGACCTCGCGGATGACGGCGATGGAGATGTCCCGCAGTCGCTGGTACTCGCGGTCGGTGAGCGTCAGGGCCGGCGCCACAGTGATGGAGTCGCCCGTGTGCACGCCCACGGGGTCGAAGTTCTCGATGGAGCAGACGACCACGACGTTGTCGTTCTTGTCGCGCATCATCTCGAGCTCGTACTCCTTCCACCCGAGGATGCTCTCCTCGAGCAGGACCTCGCTCGTGGGGCTGTACTGCAGGCCCTGGCCGACGATCCGGCGCAGATCCTGCTCGGTGTAGGCGAGGCCGGAGCCGAGCCCGCCCATCGTGAAGGACGGCCGCACCACCATGGGGTACCCGAGGTCGTCCGCGGCCACGAGGGCCTCGTCGATCGAGTGGATGATCGCGGACCGCGCGGATTCCGCGCCGCAGCGCTCGACGACGCCCTTGAACTTCTCGCGGTCCTCGCCGAGTTCGATCGCGGCGATGTTCGCGCCGATGAGTTCGACGCCGAACTTCTCCAGCACGCCGTTCTTGTCCAGGGCGATCGCCGTGTTCAGCGCCGTCTGCCCGCCGAGGGTCGGCAGCAGCGCGTCCGGGCGCTCCTTCTCGATGATCTTCGCGACGACCTCGGGGGTGATCGGCTCCACGTAGGTCGCGTCGGCGAACTCGGGGTCGGTCATGATCGTGGCGGGGTTCGAGTTCACGAGGATGACCCGCAGGCCCTCCTCGCGCAGGACGCGCAGCGCCTGGGTGCCCGAGTAGTCGAATTCGGCGGCCTGCCCGATGACGATCGGCCCTGAGCCGATGACCAGGACGCTCTTGAGGTCGGTTCTGCGGGGCATCAGTTCTCTTCCTGCGTTGTGCTGCTCAGTTCGGTGGGGCTGGTCCGGGGCTGCGTGCCCGTCACCTTGGATCCGTGCGTTCCCAGTTCCGCCGCGGCGGCATTCGCGAGCGCCGCCGACTCGGACGGGGCATCGAGGGCCGAGGCCCGTACCGCGTCCCCGGTCCCTGGGCTCGCCTTCTCGGCCTGCATGAGGTCGATGAACCGATCGAACAGGTACGCGGAGTCGTGCGGGCCGGCGGCGGCCTCGGGGTGGTACTGGACCGAGAACGCCGGCAGGTCGAGGCACGCCAGGCCCTCGACGACGTCGTCGTTCAGGCTGACGTGGCTCACCTCGACGCGGCCGTAGGTTCCCGCCGGCGCCTCGACCGGGCCGTCGAGCGGGGCATCTACGGCGAACCCGTGGTTCTGCGAGGTGATCTCGACCTTGCCGGTGCGGCGGTCGAGCACCGGCTGGTTGATGCCGCGGTGGCCGTAGCGGAGCTTGTACGTGCCGAAGCCGAGCGCGCGCCCGAGGATCTGGTTGCCGAAGCAGATGCCGAAGAAGGGCATGCGTGCGTCGAGCACGCGGCGGAGGAGCTCCACCTGGGCGTCGGCGGTGGCGGGATCTCCGGGTCCGTTCGACATGAAGACGCCGTCCGGCCGGGCCGCGACGACGTCCTCGAACGTCGCTGCGGCAGGCAGGACGACCGTGCGGACGCCGCGCTGCGCGAAGTGCTTGGGCGTCATGGCCTTGATGCCGAGGTCGAGCGCCGCGATGGTCGCGACGGTCTCCCCGGTCCAGCCGTGGTCGGCGGGCTCGACGACGTACGCCTCGCCGATGCTGACCTCCTCCGCGAGGCGCGCGCCCGCCATGGACGGCTGGGCGGTCACCTGCTCGACGAGGTGGTCCTCGGGCAGCGCGGCGTCCGCGCCGGAGAAGATCCCCGCGCGCATGGCGCCGCGTTCGCGGAGGTGCCGGGTGATGGCGCGCGTGTCGACGCCCTCGATCCCGACGACGCCCTGCTCGCGCAGCTGGTCGTCCAGGCTCTGCTCGGAGCGCCAGTTCGACGGCCGGCGGGCGGCGTCGCGGATGATGTAGCCCGCCACCCAGATCCGCCGGGACTCGGCGTCGTCCGCGTTGACCCCGGTGTTCCCGATGTGGGGGGCCGTCTGGACGACGAGCTGGCGCGCGTAGGACGGATCGGTGATGGTCTCCTGGTAGCCGGTCATGCCGGTGGCGAAGACGGCTTCGCCGAGCGCGGTGCCCTCGGCACCGTAGGCGCGGCCGCGGAAGGTGCGCCCGTCCTCGAGGACGAGCACCGCGGGTGCCTGTCGATGGACCGGTGCGTGTGTCTGGACGTGGCTCACAGCTGTTCCCTGCCTTCGGGGGTCGGTGGAGTTCGGTGGTGTGTCGTAGCTGGGGGGTCGGCCGGCACGAGCGCCGCGACGGCGGCGACGAGCTGGGCCTTGTGTGCGGCGTGGCGGGTGCGGAAGCCGGTGTCGACACGCTCGGGTCCGAGGAGCCACGTGATCACCACGAGGCCCTCCTTCTCGACGAACTTGCCCGCCATGCCGCCGGCGAGCTGGACCGAGGTGAGGTCCGCGCGCGGGATGAACACGGAGCGCGCCCCCGTGCGCGTGATCAGGACACCGTCGGCGTGCACGGTCACGAGGGCGTTGCCGCGGAGGCCGAGGCCGTGCACGGCGATGCGGTCGAGCCAGTCCCCCGCCGTCGTCGTCGCCACGTACTGGCCCTCGGCCTGGTAGAGGACCGGTCCGAGCTCGGCCGGCTCCTCCGGCGGTGCGGGGACGTCGGCCTGGCGGCGCAGGCGATTGCGCCAGCCGAGCGCCATCAGCGCGACGATGACGATGATGATGGCGAGCGCCACGGCCACGGCACCTAGATACTCCATGCCGGTGCCTCCTCCTGGCTCGCCACTCCTGCGGACGGGCGGGGCGTGGCCAGGCGCCCGTCGAGCACCGTGGCATGGCCGGCGTAGAAGGTCGCACGCACGCTGCCGGGAAGCTCGAGCCCGCGGAAGGGGCTGTTGCGGCCCTTCGTCGCCATCCTCGAGGGATCGACCGTCCAGCGCGCGGCCGGATCGACGAGGATCAGGTTCGCCGGTTCGCCGACGGCCAGGGGACGGCCCTGGTGCCCGAGCCGGCCGATGCGCGCCGGCGTCACGGACGTGACGCGGGCGAAGCCCTCCCAGTCGAGCAGGCCCGTCTCCACCATGGCGTGCTGCACCACGGACAGGGCGGTCTCGAGACCGGTCATGCCCATCGCCGCCTGAGCCCACTCGCACTCCTTGTGCTCGCTCGGGTGCGGCGCGTGGTCCGTTCCGACGACGTCGATCGTGCCGTCCGCGAGGGCCGTGCGCAGCGCGTGGACGTCCTCGGACGTGCGCAGCGGCGGGTTGACCTTGTAGACGGGGTCGTAGCTGCGGACCAGCTCGTCGGTCAGGAGGAGGTGGTGCGGGGTGACCTCGGCCGTGACGTCGATGCCGCGGGCCTTGGCCCAGCGGATGATCTCGACCGACCCGGCGGTGGAGACGTGGCAGACGTGCAGCCGCGACCCGACGTGCTGCGCCAGGAGGACGTCGCGGGCGATGATGCTCTCCTCGGCGACGGCCGGCCAGCCCGCGAGCCCGAGCACGGCCGACACTGCGCCCTCGTTCATCTGGGCGCCCTCCGTGAGGCGGGGTTCCTGGGCGTGCTGGGCGATGACGCCGTCGAACGCCTTCACGTACTCCAGCGCCCGCCGCATGAGCACGGGGTCGGAGACGCAGATGCCGTCGTCCGAGAAGACCCGGACGGACGCGCGGGACTCCGCCATCGCGCCGAGTTCGGCGAGGCGCTCGCCGGCCAGGCCGACCGTGACGGCGCCGACCGGCCGGACCTCGACCCAGCCGGAGGCGAGGCCGAGCCGGTACACCTGCTCGACGACGCCCGCGGTGTCGGCAACGGGCGAACTGTTCGCCATGGCGTGCACGGCGGTGAAGCCACCCAGCGCCGCGGCGCGCGAGCCGGTCTCGACCGTCTCGGCATCCTCCCGGCCCGGTTCGCGCAGGTGCGTGTGGAGGTCGACCATGCCGGGCAGCGCGAGGAGGCCCCCGGCGTCGATCGGAACGGCCCCCGCCGAGGCGTCGGCCGCCGCGGTCGCGCCCACGGCGGCGATCACGCCTCCGCGGACGAGGAGGTCCCGGGGGGCTCCCCCCAGGAGGGAGGCACCCCGGACGAGGTACTCCGGGGTGGTGCTGGTGTTCGTGGTCACTGGGTGCGTCCTTCCGGCGTCGTGGCGGGCGGTTCGTCGTCCTGGCCGCCGTCGTGCTCGTCGTGGTGGTCCCCCGAGAGCAGCAGGTAGAGCGCGGCCATGCGCACCGAGACCCCGTTGCGTACCTGGGCGAGGATCGTGGAGCGGGGTGAGTCCGCCGCGGCGGAGGAGATCTCGAGCCCGCGGTTCATGGGCCCGGGGTGCATGATCACCGTGTCGTCGAGGCCCATCGTGTCGAGCAGCGCCAGGCGGCCGTCGTCGAAACCCCAGCGCCGCGAGTACTCCCGCGTCGAGGGGAAGAACGCCGCGTTCATGCGTTCGGCCTGCAGACGGAGCATCATCACGGCGTCCGGCCGCTGGGCCAGGGCGTCGTCGAGGTTGTAGTACACCGTGCAGGGCCAGGAGCCGATGCCGACCGGCAGCAGCGTGGGCGGGCCCGCGAGCAGCACCTCCGCGCCGAGCGTCGTCAGGAGCCACACGTTGGAGCGGGCCACCCTCGAGTGGAGGACGTCGCCGACGATCAGGACCTTCATGCCGGCGAGGGTGCTGCCGGGCGAGGCGTTGCCGCCGAGCCGCGCCCAGTGCCGGCGGAGCGTGAAGGCGTCGAGCAGGGCCTGGGTGGGGTGTTCGTGCGTGCCGTCGCCGGCGTTGACCACGGCCGCGTCGATCCAGCCGGACGCGGCGAGGCGCGCCGGTGCTCCGGAGGCGGGGTGGCGGATGACGACGGCGTCCGCGCTCATGGCTTCGAGCGTCTGCGCGGTGTCCTTCAGGGACTCCCCCTTGGACACGGAGGATCCCTTGGCCGCGAAGTTGATGACATCGGCCGAGAGGCGCTTCGCCGCTGCCTCGAAGGAGATGCGCGTGCGCGTGGAGTCCTCGAAGAAGAGGTTGACGACGGTCCGTCCACGCAGGGCGGGCAGCTTCTTGATCTCCCGCTCCCCCACGGCCGCCATCTCCTCGGCGACATCCAGCAGGCGCAGGGCGTTCCTGGCGGAGAGGTCCTGGGTGCTGAGCAGGTGCTTCACGGGCGGTCCTCGATGACGACCTCGTTCACCGCGGAACCGCCGATCAGGTCGATCTCCGCGAGGTGGACCCGCACGCGTTCGCGGGAGGACGTCGGCAGGTTCTTGCCGACGTGGTCGGCGCGGATGGGCAGCTCCCGGTGCCCGCGGTCCACCAGGACCGCGAGGCGCACGATGCGCGGGCGTCCGAGGTCCGCGAGGGCGTCGAGGGCGGCGCGGATGGTGCGTCCCGAGTACAGGACGTCGTCGACGAGCACCACGATCTTGTCGTCGATGCCCGACGGCGGCAGCTGTGTGGCGAGCGGCGAGCGGGTGGGGTTGCGCTGGAGGTCGTCACGGTACATCGTGACGTCGAGCTGCCCGGTGATGAGGTCCGCATCGACGGACGGGTCCACGGCCGCGATCTTCTGGGCGAGCCGCTGCGCCAGGGGAAAGCCCCTGCGCGGGATGCCGAGGAGCACGAGATCGCGGGAGCCCTTGTTCGCTTCGAGGATCTCGTGGGCGATGCGCGTGAGTGCGCGGTCGATATCTGCTTCTGCGAGAACGACGCGCTTGTGGATGCCGGATTTCGAGGCAGGCACGGTCATAACACGCTTCCTCCTTCCCCGCCTCACTGGACGGAATTTAAAGGCTGGTTGCTCGGTCAAAACTACCACAGCGCCGCTTGCCCCTAGGGTTGCAGCATGGCGATCAACAACCAGGGATCAGGCGCGGGCGGTCCGCAATGGCACGACACCGGGGGCATCGGCCGCCACCCCGAGGGGCACCACAGGGCGCAGCAGCACCAGGGCTGGTGGGGCGAGACCACGGTACGGCAGCACCGTCCGGCGCCCGCCCGCACCGCAGGTCACCCCGTCCAGCCGGTCTGGAACCAGCCTCCTCCGCGACGTCACGGCGTGCTCAACGTCCTCCTCGTGATCGTCGCGGCCCTCGTCGTCGCCGGCGTCCTGCTCGTGCTCTCACTGTCCCTGGGGCCGTCCGCCTTTCTCCTCTGCGGGGTCCTCGCCCTCGTGCCGCTGGGCATCTGCCTGCTCGGGCTGCGCTGGATCGACCGGTGGGATCCCGAGCCCCGCGGCGCCCTCCTCTTCGCGTTCCTCTGGGGTGCCGGCGCGTCCGTCGCCGTGACACTGCTGCTCGGGACCTACGTGGTGGAACTGCTGGGCAACGCGTTCAGCACCACGTCGCCCGAGGTGATCGGGCCGGTGCTGCAGGCGCCGCTGGTCGAGGAATTCGCCAAGGGTCTCGGCGTGCTCATCCTCGTCTACACGCGCCGGAGCCATTTCGACGGCCCCGTGGACGGCATCGTCTATGCCGGAACGGTCGCGGCGGGCTTCGCCTTCAC
Organism: Arthrobacter sp. BC5; assembly: GCF_056680255.1. Lineage (NCBI taxonomy): Bacteria > Bacillati > Actinomycetota > Actinomycetes > Micrococcales > Micrococcaceae > Arthrobacter > Arthrobacter sp. BC5. The sequence goes on along the minus strand of NZ_CM155273.1, from coordinate 2,750,939 downwards.
CGAGAACATCCTGTACTTCGGTTCGGCCGTCGCGGAGTCGGGCACCGCGGGTTCGCTGGTCAGCGTCTTCATCCTGCGGGGCCTGTTCTCCCCCTTCGCGCACGTCATGTTCACGGCGGCGCTCGGCTTCGTCCTCGGCGTCGCGCTGAGCCGCGGCGGCGGCAACGGGCGCATCCTCGGCGCCTTCGTGCTCGGCCTCATCCCGGCCATGGCGGGCCACATGCTGTGGAACGGCGGCACCCTCGTGCTGTTCCACGACTTCGTCCTCTTCTACCTCGTGGTCCAGGTCCCGCTGTTCATCGCCGCGGTCATCGCCGTCGTCCTGCTCCGCCGTTCCGAGCGGCGCCTGACCGAGGCGCGGCTCGGCGACTACGCCCGGGCGGGATGGTTCACCGCCGAGGAGGTGCGGATGCTCGCCACGCGGCCGGGCCGGTCCCAGGCACTGGCGTGGGCACAGTCCGTCGGGGCGCGGCAGGACATGCGGGAGTTCATCCGCACCGGGGCCCGCATCGCCTACACGCGCCAGCGCATGCTGGGCGGACGGCGCGACGCCGATTACGCCACCCAGGAGCGCACGCTCCTGGCGGAGGCGACGCAGCGCCGTGCACGGATCTTCCAGGTGGCATCGGCCACGCGCTGAGCAGCTCGCGGGGGCGCGGCCGGTCCCCGGCGCCGCCCGGCCCGCGCACCGGCAGGCAACGCAGAAGCTCCCGTCGACCGCCTGTGGCGGCCTGCGGGAGCTTCCGGGGTGTGACTACGCGAGCAGTGTGGGCTTGAGCTGCTGCAGCCTGCCGAGGAGTCCGTTGACGAACTTCGGCGACTCGTCGGTGGAGAGCATCTTGGCGAGTTCCACGGCCTCGCTGACCGCGACCCCGTCGGGGACGTCGTCGTTGTACAGCAGCTCCCAGCTGCCGATCCGCAGGATCATGAGGTCCACGGCGGGCATCCGGTCGAGCGTCCACCCCTGCGAGTAGGTACTCAGGAACTCGTCGATCTGCTCCTGGTGTTCCAGGACGCCCTCCACGATGTCCACCGTGTAGTCGGCGATGACCATGTCCGTCTTCTCGCGGCGGGCACGGATGACCTCGAGCGCCGGCATCTCGCGCTGCGTCGACTCGAACAGGATGTCCAGGGCCCGGCGTCGGGCCTTACTGCGTGCGCTCACTCGTTGACGCGTCCCAGGTACTCGCCCGTCCGGGTATCGACCTTGACCTTGGTGCCGGTGCCCAGGAACAGCGGGACCTGGATCTCGTGCCCGGTCTCGACCGTCGCGGGCTTCGTGCCACCCGTCGAGCGGTCGCCCTGGAGCCCCGGCTCCGTGTAGGTGATCTCGAGCGTCACGGATGCGGGGAGTTCGACGTAGAGCGGGGAGCCCTCGTGCATGGCGATCGTCGCCATCTGGCTCTCGAGCATGAAGTTCGCGGCGTTGCCGACCGTCTTGCCCGGGACGGTGATCTGGTCGTAGTCCGTCGTGTCCATGAACACGAAGTCCTCGCCGTCCTTGTACAGGTACTGGTAGTCGCGACGATCCACGGTGGCCGTCTCGATCTTCAGTCCCGCGTTGAAGGTCTTGTCGACCACCTTGCCGGAGAGGATGTTGCGAAGCTTGGTGCGGACGAAGGCTCCACCCTTGCCGGGCTTGACGTGCTGGAATTCGAGGACGTTCCAGAGGTTGCCCTCGAGCTTCAGCACAGTGCCGTTCTTGATGTCGTTCGTGGTCGCCACAGATTCACTTTCGTCGGTTTCGCGGATGGATGGGCCGGCCGAGGCACAGCGGGCGCGCCGCAGCACGCCAAAAGTCCAGAGACCAGTCTACCCTGCGCGGCGCGGGGGCCGATCGGCCAGACTGTGCCCGGAGCGGGCCGACCGGGCACGGTCCGAGGACCACGGCTGCGACGCACCGGTCAGGAGGCGATCTCCTGGTAGGCGGCGAACAGGAGGGAGGTGTCCGGGACCTCGAGCATGCCGGGGCGCCCGACGCCGTCGAGCACGACGAACCGGAGGAGGTCCCCCCTCGACTTCTTGTCGCGGCGCATGCCGTCGAGGAGCGAGGCCCACCGGTCGCGCCGGTAGGTGACGGGCAGGCCGAGCGATTCGAGGATGCTCTTGTGGCGGTCGGCGTCGGCGTCGCTGAGGCGCCCCACCATGCGTGAGAGCTCCGCGGCGAATACCAGGCCCACCGACACCGCTGCTCCGTGCCGCCACGAGTACCGTTCGGCGAGCTCGATGGCGTGCGCCAGCGTGTGGCCGTAGTTGAGGTATTCGCGCCGGCCGGACTCCCGGAGGTCCTCGGACACGATGTCCGCCTTCACGCGGATCGCGCGCTCCACCAGGTCCCGCAGGACGGGCGAGGTCGCGTCCGCCGCGGCCGCGGTGTCCTGGTCGATCAGGTCCAGGATGGCCGGGTCGGCGATGAAACCGCACTTGACCACTTCCGCCAGCCCCGTCACGAGTTCGTTCTTGGGGAGGGTTGCCAGCGCGTCGAGGTCGGCCAGCACGGCGGCAGGCGGATGGAAGGCCCCGACGAGGTTCTTGCCCTCCGCCGTGTTGATGCCCGTCTTGCCGCCCACGGCCGCGTCCACCATGCCGAGCAGGCTCGTGGGCAGATGCACCACACGGACGCCCCGCAGCCAGGTCGCGGCGACGAATCCGCCGACGTCGGTCACGGCCCCTCCGCCGACGGTGACGACCGCGTCGGAGCGCGTGAAGTCGTTCTGGCCGAGCACCTGCCAGCAGAAGGCCGCGACCTGGATGTGCTTGCCCTCCTCGGCGTCGGGGATCTCCGCCGTGACGGCGGTGAAGCCGGCATCGGCGAGCTCGTCGCGCACGGTGTCCCCGGTGGCGCGGAGCGCCCGCGGGTGGATCACCAGGACGCGGCGTACCCGCTCGCCGAGGATCTCCGGGAGCCTGCCCAGGAGACCCCGTCCCACGACCACGTCGTAGCCGTTCTCGGAGGCGCTCCCGGTCACCGGGATGATCGTCGCTTCGTCAGTCGCCATGGGATTCGTACCGCTTTCGTCGTGGAATTTCCTGGTCAGCTGCTCGCCCGGCATCCCTGCCGGGGTCCTGGTCCCGTTCAGGCAGGGCACGCAGCACGGCGTCGGTGGCTTCGCGGACGGTGAGTCCGCGCGTGTCCACGATGACCGAGGCGAGCCGGGCGTAGAGCGGGCGCCGTTCGTCGTACAGCTCCTGCCAGCGCTCGGCAGGACGTTCGGCAAGCAGCGGCCGCCCGGAGTCCCCCCTGATGCGCGGAAGGATGGTCTGGATGTCGGTGTCGAGGAAGATGACGGTGGCGCCGTTCAGCAGGCCCTGCGTCCCGGGGTGCAGCACGGCTCCCCCGCCCAGCGAGACGACGACGTCGTCCAGGGCGAGGGCCTCCCGCACGATCTCCGCCTCGAGCGCACGGAAGGCAGGTTCACCCTGCTGCTCGAAGATGGCCGGGATGCTGCCGTGGCGCTCGGCGACCACGCGGTCGGAGTCGACGAAGCGCGCGCCGGTCCGCTGGGCGAGCGACCGCCCCACGGCCGACTTGCCCACGGCCATCGGTCCGACGAGCACCACGGGGCGGTGCCGTCCCATCAGGCTCCGGCGGAGTCCAGGAACTCCGGGATGCTCTCGAGGTAGGTGCGCAGGTTGCGCGCGGTCTCCGCGAGGGAGTCGCCGCCGAACTTCTCGGTGACGGCCTCCGCGAGGACCAGGGCCGTCATCGCCTCGGCCACCACTCCGGCTGCCGGGACGGCGCAGACGTCCGACCGCTGGTGGTGGGCCCGTGCCGCTGCCCCCGTGCTGACGTCCACGGTGCGCAGCGCCCGCGGCACCGTGGCGATGGGCTTCATCGCGGCGCGGACGCGGAGGGTGTCACCGATGCTCATGCCGCCCTCGATGCCGCCGGCACGGTTGCTGGCGCGGACGATCTTCCCGTCGTCGTTGCGGATGATCTCGTCATGGGCCGCGGTGCCGCGGCGGGCCGCCGTCTCAAAACCGTCGCCCACCTCGACCCCCTTGATGGCCTGGATGCCCATGAGGGCTGCCGCGAGGCGGGAATCGAGGCGCCGGTCCCAGTGGACGTAGCTGCCCAGTCCGGGCGGGAGCCCGTAGGCGACCACCTCGACGACGCCGCCGAGCGTCTCGCCCTCCTTGTGGGCGGCGTCGACCTCGACGACCATGGCGTCGGACGTGTCCCGGTGGAAGCAGCGCAGCGGGTCGGTGTCCAGGGCGATGACGTCGCTCGGGGTCGGCAGGGGCGCGTCCTCCGGGACGGAGACGGAGGCGATGGACACCGTGTGGCTGACGAGCCGGATGCCGAGGCCTTCGAGGAATCGGGCGGCGACGGTGCCGAGGGCCACGCGGGTGGCGGTCTCGCGGGCGCTCGCGCGTTCCAGGACCGGACGTGCCTCGCCGAAGCCGTACTTCTGCATGCCGGTGAAGTCGGCATGGCCGGGACGCGGCCGCGTCAGCGGGGCGTTACGGGCCGATGCCGCGAGTTCCGCGGCGTCGTCGGCATCCAGCGGATCGGCGGACATGATCTTCTCCCACTTGGGCCATTCGGTGTTCGCCACCTCGATGGCCACGGGCCCGCCCTGCGTGAGGCCGTGGCGGACGCCGCCGATGATGCGGACCTGGTCCTGTTCGAACTTCATGCGGGCTCCGCGCCCGTAGCCGAGCCGACGGCGCGCCAGCGCTTCCTGGATATCGGTACTGGTGATGCCGACTCCCGCAGGCATCCCCTCGATGATCCCGACCACGGCGGGGCCGTGCGATTCTCCTGCCGTCAACCAACGCAACATGGTTTCCATACTGCCATGCAGCACCGCAGGCTTCAGCGCCGGGGGACGCCCACTGCGTCACACATCACGTTTAAGACGGCGGCCGGATCCTGCTCCGCGTCCGGGAAGAACAGGTGCACCTGCTCCACCGCCTGGTGCAGCAGCATGTCGAGTCCGGGCACGATCGTCCCGCCTCCCCGGTGCCAGGCCGCCGCGAGTGCGCTGGGCCAGGGGTCGTACGCCACATCGAGCAGTGTTCCGTCCGCGCGGAAGCCGGCATGCGACGAGAGCTCCGCCGCCAGGGCATCCGCCGCGCGGGGCGGGAGGGTGGAGACGACGACGTCGGCCGCCCGGACCGCTTCGGCGGCGTCCGCCCAGGGTATGACCGCGACGTCGACCCCGACGGCGGTCCCGATCCGGTGGAGGTCGGCAGCGGCTTCCGGCCGCCGGACGGCCACCTGCACCGCCTGCCCTCCGAGGAGCGCGAGCCCGGCCAAGGCGGCGGCGGCCGTACCACCGCCACCGAGGATGACCGCGCGTTCGGGGCGGCCGACCCCCGCGGAGGCGAGTGCCCGGGCCACCCCGACGACGTCCGTATTGTGTCCCGTGAGCACCCGGCCCTTTCCCTCACCGCCGACGACGACGGTGTTCACGACACCGAGGACGGAGGCGGGCTCGGTGACGCTGTCGACGAGGACCGCCATGGCGGCCTTCAGGGGCATGGTCACGGACAGCCCGCGCCATCCGGGGACGGCACGCACCTCCTGGACGAAGGTGTCCAGCGACGCCTCGTCCACGTCGATCGCCGTGTAGGCGCACTCAACGCCCAGCAGTCGGTAGGCGGCCGCGTGCAGCAGCGGCGACTTCGAGTGCGCGATGGGCGAACCGACCACCGCGGCCCGGAGTGCCGGTGCCGCCGGTGGTACGGCAGGGACCACCTACTCGCACCGTCCGGGGTTGCCCGCGCACCAGGCGTCGTACTCGGCGACGTAGCGCAGGTGCTCCGCATAGGTCTCGGAGAACTTGGTCTCGCCGGTGTCGAGGTCCACCGTCACCCAGAAGTAGAAGGGTACGTCCGCCGCGTTGACCGTCGCGTCGATCGCGTCGTCGCCGGGAGAGCCGATCGGCCCCTTCGGCAGTCCGGGGTTCGCGTAGGTGTTGTACGGGTTGGAGGTGTCCTGCTTCTCCTCGTCGGTGAGCTGGTAGCTGCGCTTGCCCAGCCCGTAGGTGACGGAGGCATCGGACTGGATGAAACCGCCGGTCTCGGTGTTGCCGGGCGCCAGCCTGTTGTTGATGGCGCCCGCCACGGTGGCGTAGTCCCCCTGCTGCGCCTCGGCCTGCACGATGCTCGCGATCGTCAGGATCCTGTACTGCTCGGCGGGGTCGGTCACGCCGTCCTCCGCGAGGCGGTCCGTCGTGGCCTTGACCATCTCCGCGATGATGTCCGTGGCGGTGGCCTCGACGTCGAACCGGTACTCCCCCGGGTGCAGGTAGCCTTCGAGCGAAAGCGCCTGCGGCGGGAGGCCGAACTGCGTGGGCGCGGCGGCCAGGGCGTCGAACTCGGCGCGGGGGATGCCGGTGGAGGTGCTGAGGATGTCGAAGACCTCGCCCTGGCGGAGGTCGCGGGCGACGGCTGCGTAGGAGACGATCGAGGGATCCTCGCCGAGGAGGGCCTCCGCGGCGTCGGCGGAGGGCATCTGGAGACGCATCTCGTACTCGCCCGGCTGGACCTCGCGTCCGCCGGAGATGGCGGCGAGGGCCGAGACGAAGGTCGCGGAGTCCGCGACGATGTCGGCGGCTTCGAGGCCGCTGCCGATGGCCAGGGCACCGGCCCCCTCGGGCACGGTGAAGATCGTCTCGTCCCCGCCCGGGCCCGCATAGTCGGTGACGTCGTTCAGTCCCAGCAGGTCGCGCAGCATGAGCGCGACACCGTAGACGGTCCCGGCGAACAGCATGAGGACGACGAGCATGATGACGGTGCGCCGCAGGCGCCTGCGCTGTCTGGCCTTCGACGGGTTTCCGGTCCGGTTGCGGCGCGGGGCCCGCTCCTGCGCAGCGAAGAACTCCTCGACCGGCTCGGGGTGCGCGTAGCCGTCGTCCTCGAAGTGCGCGTCGTCGGACTCATGGGACGCGGGAAAAGGGCGGGTGCGATTGTTCACGGCTCCGTATTCCTCCTGCTGGGCGAACTGTCCTTGATAACTGGCTCCTCTGTAGGGGTGAGCAGCGGGCCCTGAGCGCCCTCTGCCTCACGCACAGGAACCGGATCCCCCACGTCCCGTCCACGTGAACGTTGCATATCGATGGCATGCTGGAGTATTTCGACGGCAGCCACCTGATCCACTACCTTACGATGCTCACGGCTGCTGAGACCAGCCGCATGGAGCGAACGGTGCGCCGAGACGGTGCTCAGGCGCTCATCGACCAGGTGTACCGGCACCCGCTGTGACTGGCGCAGGAGTTCGTCGACGATCAGCGCTGCGTAGTCCCGTGCCATCTCAGCGGACGCCCCCTCCCGCCCGCTGAGGTTCCGGGGCAGCCCGACCACGATCTGCACCGCGCCGCGCTCCAGGGCCTCCCGGACGAGGATCCGCACGTCGCCGTTCCTGCGGGCGTCCCGCTTGAGCGTCCGGATGGGTGTGGCGATCAGGCCGTCGCGGTCGCACCCGGCCAGGCCCACCCGGACCTGCCCGACGTCGACGCCGAGCTTCGGTCCGTGGGGGTAGGCGGCCGCGCCCGCACTCCCGTCAGCGGTTCCCGGACCGACCCCTGCCATCCCCGGTCAGCGTTCCGCGACCGCGGTACGGATGGCGGCCAGCGCCTCGGGGATACGCGAGGCGTCCGACCCGCCGCCCTGGGCGACATCGTCCTTGCCGCCGCCGCCGCCGCCGAGGACCTTGGCCGCGGCCCGCACGAGCGCACCGGCCTTGATCCCGGCACTCCGGGCAGCCTCGTTCGTCGCGACGAGCACGAGCGGGCGGTCCTGGGCCACGCCGGCCGCTGCGACGACCGCGGCGTCGGATCCGAGCCGGCCGCGCAGGTCCAGGACGAGCGTGCGCAGTTCATCGGCCCCGCCGATCTGCCCGGCGTCGTGCGCGATGAGCCGCACGCCGTCGACGTCCACGACGGTGTCCACGAGGGAACCGGCGGCGGCGGCGAGCTGCTCCTTCCGGAGTCTGTCGAGTTCCTTCTCGGCGGCCTTGAGCTTGTTCAGCGTCACCGAGAGACGTTCCGGCAGCTGCGCCGAGGGCACCTTCAGCATGTCGGAGAGCTCGGAGACGAGGGCGCGCTCCGCGGCGAGGTGGCGGAAGGCGTCGAGACCGACGAGTGCCTCCACGCGCCGGTTGCCCGAGCCCACGGACTGCTCGCCGAGCAGCGTCAGGCTGCCGATGAGGGACGTCGACGCGACGTGCGTGCCTCCGCACAGCTCACGGGAGAAGTCCGCGTTCATCTCGACCACGCGGACGGTGTCGCCGTACGCCTCACCGAAGAGGGCCGTGGCGCCGAGCGCCTTGGCGTCCGCGAGGGACATGATCTTCGTCTCGACCTCGTAGTTGTTGCGGATCGCGATGTTCGAGACCTCCTCGATCTCCGAGCGGGCCGCGGGGCTGATGCCCTCACCCCAGGAGAAGTCGAAACGCAGGTAGCCGGCCTTGTTGAAGGAGCCGCGCTGCAGAGCCTCGGGGCCCAGGATCTCGTGCAGGGCGGCGTGGATGATATGCGTTCCCGAGTGGGCCTGCTCCCCCGCGTGCCGGCGCTGGCGGTCGACGGCCGCGGTGACCGTGGCACCCTGCGCCACCTCCCCCTCGCGCACGATGGCACGGTGGATGCTGAGCCCCTTGAGGGGCTGCTGGACGTCGAGGACCTCGACGACGAAGCCGTTCCCCGTGATGAGTCCGACGTCGGCGGCCTGACCGCCCGCCTCTGCGTAGAACGGGGTCCGGTCCAGGACGAGTTCGATCTCCTCGCCCTGCAGGGCGCTGGCGATCGACTGGCCCTTGTCGAGCAGGCCGACGATCGTCGCTTCGGAGGTGAGCTCGTCATAGCCCGTGAAGACCGTCCGGCCGCGTCCGAGCAGCTCGTTGAAGACCGAGAGGTCCGCGTGGCCGGCCTTCTTCCCGCGGGCGTCCGCCTGGGCCCGCCGGCGCTGCTCCAGCATGAGCGAGCGGAAGCCGTCGGCGTCGACGGCCAGACCGGCCTCCTCCGCCATCTCGAGCGTCAGGTCGATGGGGAAGCCGTACGTGTCGTGCAGCGTGAAGGCGTCCTGTCCGGAGAGCGGGCGCTCCTCCGCCAGGGATTCGCGGACCGCTTCCTCGAGCCGGGCCGTCCCCGAGGCGATGGTGCGCAGGAACGCCTTCTCCTCCGCGTAGGCGATGCGGCTGATGCGCTCGAAGTCCTTCTCGACCTCCGGGTACACGCCCTTCATCGCGTCCCGGGATGCGGGGAGGAGCTCGGGGAGGCATGCCTTCTCGACGCCGAGGAGCCGCATGGCGCGCACCGCCCGGCGGATCAGGCGGCGCAGCACGTACCCGCGGCCCTCGTTGGAGGGGGTCACGCCGTCGGCGATGAGCATGAGCGAGGAGCGGATGTGGTCGGCCACCACGCGCATGCGGACGTCGTCCGTGTGGTGCGGGTCGGCCGGCGACTCCGCGCTCGTGTAGGTCTTCCCGCTGAGCGCAGCGGCGCGGTCGAGCACGGGACGCACCTGGTCGGTCTCGTACATGTTCTCGACGCCCTGCAGGATCATCGCGAGGCGCTCGAGGCCGAGGCCCGTGTCGATGTTCTTCTTCGGGAGTTCACCGAGGATCTCGAAGTCGTCCTTCCCCGTGCCCTCGCCGCGCTGGTACTGCATGAAGACGAGGTTCCAGATCTCCACGTACCGGTCGTCGTCCGCCTCCGGGCCGCCGTCGACCCCGTACTCGGGTCCGCGGTCGTAGAAGATCTCGGAGCAGGGACCCGCAGGGCCGGGCTGTCCCGTGGACCAGTAGTTGTCCTTCTTGCCCATCCTCTGGATCCGGTCGGCAGGCACGCCGATGCTGTCGCGCCAGATCTCCAGCGCTTCCTCGTCCTCGTGGTAGACCGTGATCCACAGCTTCTCGGCCGGCAGGCCGAAGCCGCCGTCCGCCACATCGCTGGTCAGCAGCTGCCAGGCGAGACGGATGGCGTCCGCCTTGAAGTAGTCGCCGAAGGAGAAGTTCCCGCACATCTGGAAGAACGTGCCGTGGCGGGCGGTCTTGCCGACTTCCTCGATGTCACCGGTGCGGATGCACTTCTGCACGCTCGTGGCCCGGGCGTAGGGGGCCACTTCGCGCGCCGTCAGGTAGGGGATGAACGGGACCATCCCGGCAACGGTGAACAGGAGCGACGGGTCGGAGGAAATCAGCGACGCCGAGGGCACGACCGTGTGCCCGTTCTTCTCGAAGTAGCTGAGCCAGCGGGTGGCGATCTCGTGGGACTTCATGGGGGGGGATCCTTCAGTGGGTGGTCGGGACGCGGCGGAACGGAGCGCGGCGTCGGACGGGGCGTGGCCCGGGCGGGAGCGGTGCCGTTCGGTGCGGACCCGGCACGGCCCGCCCGGCCGGACGACGCCGTGCGCCGCGGAGCCGGTCGGCCCGGCGGGCGGCGGCGGTGCCGAGGACTAGCGCAATGCCCGGCGGGGCGCGGAGCCCTCGTCCTCGGCCGCGGCCTGGACGCCCAGGGCGGCTCGCAGGTCGTCCTCGCGCTCACTCATGGCGGAACGCAGGGCATCGGCGAAATCGGCGATGCTGTCACTGACCTGCCCGACCGCGCGGTTGAGGCCCTCCGGGCCCAGGGCGGACCTGGCCTGGGAGACCTTGCGCACGGCGACGACGCCGATCGTGATGCCGGCTGCCAGCCAGAAGGCTCTTCTGATCATCGTTCTCTCCGGTTCGTTGGGGGCTAGCGGCTGCGACGACGGCGCGCCGGGGTCTTCCGGCCGGCGAGGGCCGAGCGGACGCCGTAGGAGAATGCCGACACCTTGATGAGCGGAGAACCGATGGTGGCGGCGACCAGCGACGACAGCGCAGAGATGTTGGCCGATGCGTCCGAGACGTTCGAGGTGATACCGTCCACCGTCTTCAGCTGCTGGTGCGTGGTGCTCACGGTGCTCGTGACCTCCTCGATCAGCGGCGTCGTCTCTTCGGTCACGGTGCGGATGGCCCTGCGCAGTTCGTCGAACACCCTCCCGAGCTTCCAGATCGGCACGGCCAGCAGCAGCACCAGGACGGCGAACACGCCAGCAGCTATCAGGCCCGCAATATCTCCACCTGACATGGGCGGTCTCCTTCTACACAGGGGGCACCGCCTCCGGGGCGGGCATGGGAATTCTTGCTCTTAGTACCTTACAGAACGAAGAGCCCGCGGCGGGTGCCGCGGGCTCTCGGTCTGCACGTCTCGCTCGTCGCCGACGCGTGGCGTCGGCCAGGGGCGACTAGCGTGCGTAGTACTCGACGACGAGCTGCTCTTCGCAGGTCACGGGGACCTCGGAGCGCTTCGGGCGACGCACGAGGCGCGCCTGGAGCTTGTCGAGCTGGACGTCCAGGTAGCCGGGGACGGCGGGGAGGACGTCGCGGTGCGCACCAGCGGCGGCAACCTGCAGCGGGACCATGGTCTCGCTGCGGCTGTGGACGTGGATGAGCTGGCCTTCGGCCACGCGGAACGATGGGCGGTCCACGCGGGCGCCGTCGACCATGATGTGGCGGTGCACGATGAGCTGACGGGCCTGAGCGCTGGTGCGGGCGAACCCGGCACGGAGCACGAGGGCGTCGAGGCGCATCTCGAGCAGCTCGATCAGGTTCTCACCGGTCAGGCCTGCGGTGCGGCGGGCTTCCTCGAAGACACGGGCCATCTGTGCTTCGCGGATGTTGTACTGGGCGCGCAGGCGCTGCTTTTCGCGCAGGCGTACGGCGTAGTCGCTGTCCTGCTTGCGACGCGCACGACCGTGCTGGCCCGGCGCGTACGGCCGACGCTCGAGGTACTTCTCTGCCTTGGGGGTCAGGGCGATGCCGAGGGCACGCGAGATGCGCACCTTCCGGCGGGCACGTGTGTTGTTAGCCACGTCTACCTTTCGATTTTTGCGGCGAAGAAACGGACTCGCGCCGTCAAGGCGTCCGCACTTCCTGGTGTCGCTGGCCTCCACTTGCGGAGAGCCGGGATTGGCCGCTTCCCGGTACTACAGTCCGCCGCGACCCTGGCCGTCACCCCGCGGGACAGCAGGAACCTGCTGCTACACAAGGGGAATGGCTGGTACACGGCGACTTGCCAGTCAGCGTTCAATGCTAGCAGTCAGGCCGGTGGCCGCCGAATCGTGGGCCGCACCGGGGCCCGCCCTACCCGGCGGCGCTACTTCCCGCGGATGATACGGCGCAGGCGGGCCAGGCGCGAGCCGATGTCCCGCTCGGCACCCCTGTCCGTCGGCTCGTAGTAGTCGCGCCCCACGAGGTCGTCGGGGGCGTACTGCTGCAGCGCGATCCCGTGGGGCTCGTCGTGCGAGTAGACGTACCCCTTCCCGTGTCCGAGCTGCGACGCCCCCGGGTAGTGCGCATCCCGCAGGTGCGCCGGAATCCCCTGGCCGCGCCCCGCCCGCACGTCCGCGATCGCGGCATTGATGCCGTTGTAGGCCGCGTTCGATTTCGGCGCCGTTGCGATGTGCACCACGGCCTCCGCGAGGATGATGCGCGCCTCGGGCATGCCGACGAGCTGCACGGCCTGCGCAGCGGCGACGGCGGTCTGCAGGGCCGTCGGATCGGCCATGCCGACATCCTCGGACGCGGAGATCATGAGCCGCCGCGCAATGAACCTCGGGTCCTCGCCGGCCTCCAGCATGCGTGCCACATAGTGCAGCGCCGCGTCGACGTCGGATCCGCGGAGCGACTTGATGAAGGCGCTCGCGACGTCGTAGTGCTGGTCACCGGCACGGTCGTAGCGCAGGGCCGCGACGTCGACCGCCTTCTCCGCGTGCTCGAGCGTCACCAGCACGGGCAACGTATCCTGCCCCTCGTCGTCCTCGTCCTCGCTTCCGCCCGTCTCCCCGCCGTCCGGACGGCCCGGCCGATGCGCGGGTGCCTGCGTGCCCAGCTCGGACCGGGCGACGCCGGCAGCCGCTTCCAGCGCTGTGAGCCCGCGCCGGGCGTCTCCTGCCGCCAGGCGGACGAGGTGCTCGAGCGCCTCCTCGGAGACCTCCACGCTTCCGGCGAGTCCGCGGTCGTCGTCGACGGCCCGCTGGAGCAGGCCGCGGACGTCCGCTTCGTCGAGCGGGCGAAGGGTCTGCAGGAGCGAGCGGGAGAGCAGTGGCGACACCACCGAGAAGGACGGGTTCTCCGTGGTCGCGGCGATCAGCACGACCCAGCCGTTCTCCACTCCCGGCAGGAGGGCATCCTGCTGGGCCTTGTTGAACCGGTGGATCTCGTCGAGGAACAGCACGGTGGTCTGCCGGTACAGGTCGCGCGAGGTCAGCGCCTCGTCCATGACGCGCCGCACGTCCTTGACCCCCGCCGTGATGGCGGAGAGTTCGACGAACTTCCGCCCCCGGCCGCGCGCGATCACGTGTGCGAGCGTCGTCTTGCCGGTTCCCGGCGGACCCCACAGGATCACGGACGACGGCGCGGCGTGCGCCCCGGGATCGTGCTCGCCGGCCAGGGTCCTCAGGGGCGAGCCACGACCGAGCAGGTGCTGCTGCCCGACCACCTCGTCGAGGGAGCGCGGGCGCATGCGGACGGCGAGGGGGCTGCGCGGCCTCACCGCGCCCGGTGCGCGGGAACCGCCGTCGGCGATCGCATCGGCCTCGTCGTCGTCCGCCGCCGCACTGAATAGATCATTCACGGTGTCAACGTTACTGTGGGCCACTGACGAGGAAGGCACCGCGGAGGCCCCGTCCCCCGTACCCGATCCTCCCCCGCTGACGACGAGAAGGAACCCATGTCCCCGAGCCGGTCGGTCCTCGTCGAGGCGCAGCGGCTCGAGGGCTGGCTCGGGCGCTTCGGCGAGCGCAACGGCCCCTTCGAGGTGCAGCCTGCCCCGGAGCCCATCGACGGCTCCCTGAGGATCGTCGCCGCGAACGGCTGCAGCGCCGTCCTGACCCCACCGCTGCGGGCGGCCCGTGCGCCGGCGATCCCGGTCCCGGGTCCGGGCGAGCTGGCTGCGGCCCTGCTGTCGGGTATCGATCTCTCGGTCCCCGTGGGACTTCTGCTGCTCCGCCGGGGCGGCTACTCGGTAGGAGTCGCCCGGGAGGGTGTGGTCCTGTCGTCGAAGACGGGCACGCGCTACGTCCAGGGCAGGACGGCGGCCGGAGGCTGGTCGCAGCAGCGTTTCGCGCGTCGGCGCGCCAACCAGGCCGACGCCCTCGTCGAGGAGACCGCGATCCGCGCCGCCGCTCTCTACGCAGCGGACACGCCGTCGTGCCTGCAGCTCGGCGGTGACAGGGCCCTGGCGGCAGCGGCGCTCGGGGAACCCATCCTCGCGCCCTTCGCGGACCTTCCGCAGGTGCCCTTCCTGACCGTGCCGGATCCGCGGTTCGCCGTCCTGAAGGACGCGGCTCGGTCGGCACTGTCCGTCCGCATCACCGTGACCGACCCGCCTGCAGCCGCCTAGGCGGTCACGTCGGGCCGGGAGGCCGCCGAGCGCAGGGCCGCTATGGCGGACGCGGCGTCGTCCGCGCCGTAGACCGAGGACCCCGCGACGAAGACCGTGGCGCCGGCCTCGGCCGCGCGGAGGATCGTCTCCTCCGAGATGCCGCCGTCGACCTGGATGACCAGCGGAAGGCCCGCACCGCGGATGGCCTCCGCGGACCGGCGGATCTTCGGCAGGGTGAGGTCCAGGAAGGACTGGCCGCCGAACCCCGGCTCGACGGTCATCACGAGCAGCATGTCGAGCTCACCGAGCATGTCCAGGTAAGGCTCCACCGGTGTTGCCGGTCGCAGCGCCATGCCGGCCCTGGCTCCGGCGCCGCGCAGCTCGCGGGCCAGCTTGACCGGGGCTGCCGCCGCCTCCGCGTGGAAGGTCACGGACGCCGCTCCGGCCTCGGCGTACTGCGGCGCCCAGCGGTCGGCGTCCTCGATCATGAGGTGCACGTCGAGCGGCAGCGGACTGACCTGCTGGATCCGCCTGACCACCGGCAGGCCGAGGGTGAGGTTCGGCACGAAATGGTTGTCCATGACGTCCACGTGCACCGCGTCGGCCGATGCGATGCGCTGCAGCTCGGCCTCCAGGTTGGCGAAGTCCGCAGAGAGGATGCTCGGGTTGATACGGAGATGCGTCACGACCGTTCCTTTCGTCCCGCGGGCCGGGTGTGCCTCACGGATTCTTCCTGATGAGCGCGAGGTACATCGCGTCCGTGCCGTGGACATGGGGCCAGAGCTGCGCGCTCGTGCCGTGGCCCGCGCCCAGTGCTCCCCCGATGCTCACCGCGTCCAGCGCCGCGCCCGCGTCCAGCCGCTCGAACCCGGACCGCTTTCGGAGGCAGTCGTCGACGACGGCGTCCGTCTCCGCATGGTGCGGGGAGCAGGTGGCGTAGGCCACGACACCGCCCGGTGCGACGGCGTCGAGGGCAGAGGCGAGGAGCTCCCGCTGGAGCGGCGCGAGGGATACGAGGTCCGCCGGCTTGCGGCGCCACCGCGACTCGGGACGGCGCCGCAGGGCACCCAGGCCAGTGCACGGCGCGTCCACCAGCACGCGGTCGTACGTGTCCGGCTGTTCCCGCCCGAGGTCGCGTCCGTCGCCGACCCGCACGGTCCAGGAATCCTCGGGCAGGGGCCGCAGCGCCTGCTGCACCAACCGGGCGCGATGCGGCACCGGCTCGTTCGCCGTCAGGTGGACTCCCGAATCCTGTCCGAGTGCTGCGAGCAGGGCCGTCTTCCCGCCGGGACCCGCGCAGAGATCGAGCCACTGCTCGGGACCGCCCGTCCTCCCGGCGCCGAGGTCGATGGCGGCCAGCGCACGGGCGACGAGCTGGGACCCGGAGTCCTGCACCCGGATGGTGCCTATCGAGATTCCTGGCAGGCGGCTGACGTCCCCGCCCGAGTAGTAGGCCGATCCGGGGGCGAGGCGGCCCGGCTCGGCACCTTCGGCGATCGCGTCGTCGAGCGATGCGAGCCCCGGCAGGGCCACGAGGTGCACCACGGGCGCCGCGTTGTCCGCCGCCAGCAGTGCGTCGATCTCGGCAACGTCGCGGCCGTGGGCCACGAGGGCCTGCCGCAGGGCGCGCACGATCCATTCCGGGTGGCTGTGCGTCAGGGCGGCGATCGCGGTCGCGTCCGTCAGGCCGTCCACGAGCTCGCTGGTCCAGCCCTCCAGGTCATGCGCTGTCACCTTCCGCAGCACGGCGTTCACGAGCGACGACGGCCCCGCGCCGATCACGGCGCGCACGAGCCCGACGGTCTGGTCGAGCGCCGCGTGGGCGGGGACGCGCATCGCGAGGAGCTGGTGGACGCCGATCCGCAGGGCGTCCAGCACGGCCGGATCCAGCTGCTCGAGCGGCCGGTCCACGCAGCGGGCCAGCACGGCGTCGTACGTCCCCTGGCCGCGCAGCGCGCCATAGGTGAGTTCGGTGGCGAAGCCGGCATCGCGGCGGTCGAGCCGGTGCTTGCGGATGCTCGCCGGCAGGACGAGGTTCGCGTACGCGTCCTCGGCCTGGACCGCGCGCAGCACCTCGAACGCGACGAGGCGCGCGGGGTCGGCGCGGCGTGAGCGCTGGGAGGGCGCGGCCTGGGAGAACTGTCGTTCCCCACCGCGGTTGCGCTCACGGCCCTGCTCGTTGCGGCGGCGGGGGCCGCCCCCCTGTCCCCTGCCGCTGCCTCCGGACCCCTTCGGCCCGGATCCCCTGTTCGCTCCTCCGATATCGCTCACTCGAACACCAGCTCTCCGCGCGTCGCCGCGCCCCGTGCCCAGTCGAGGGCGCTCATCATCTTCTTGCCCGCAGGCTGGAGGGTCCCCAGGACCACGGCATCGGTGCCCGTTCCCACGAGCACTTCCCGCCCGAGGACCCGCAGTTCGCCCGGCTCGAGTCGGGGGTGGGCCGGTGCCTCCGCGGCCGCCTCCCCGCTCTCGCCGGGGCTGACGGGGGTGACGGGGCCGAGCTTCACGCGCTGCCCGTCGAGGGTGGTCCATGCGCCGGGTTCGGGAGTGACCGCGTTGACGCGGCGCCGCACGGCCACGGCCGGCTGCGTCCACTCGACCCGGGCGTCATCGATCGCGAGTTTCGGCGCGAGGCTCGGCTCCCCGGTCTGGGGTGTCGCCGTGACCCGTCCGGCGTCGATCCCCGACAGCGTCTGCACGAGCAGGACGGCGCCGCTGTGCGAGAGTCGCTCGAGCACCTCGCCGCTCGTCGCGGAGGGTTCGAGGGTCTCGGTCATCACCCCGAACACGGGTCCCGTGTCGAGCCCCTCCTCCAGGCGGAAGGTCGTGGCACCCGTGACGTCATCACCGGCGAGCACCGCGTGCTGCACGGGAGCCGCGCCCCGCCAGGCGGGGAGCACGGAGAAGTGCAGATTGATCCAGCCGTGTGCCGGCACGGCCAGCCCGGCAGGGGGGACGATCCCGCCGTAGGCGACGATCGCGGCGGCATCGAGGCCGAGGGTCCCGAGGTGGGTGATCAGCTCGGAGGTGAAGCGGTTCGCCTTCAGGACCGGGAGCCCGAGGGCGTCGGCGGCTGCGGCGACCGGGCTCGGAGCAAGGATCTTCTTCCGTCCCACGGGCGCGTCGACGCGGGTGAGGACGGCGGCGACGTCGAACCCGGCGTCCACCAGGGCCCTGAGTGACGGGACGGCTACCTCGGGCGTCCCCGCGAAGAGGATCCTCATCGGGTGCGCTGCCCGAAGGCTCCGGTGCCGCCGCTCCCCCTCGAGGGGGCGGCTCCCTGCGTGAAGCTCGATCCGAGGGACTGGGAGCGCTGCGCGGCGGTGCGGGACGTGACGCGGTTGTACTCGGCACTCCGGATGGCCCTCAGGGCGCTCCTGCGGTCCTCGCCCTCGAGCCGGTCGATGTAGAGCGTGCCGCGGAGGTGGTCGGTCTCGTGCTGCAGGGCTCGTGCCAGCATGCCGGTCCCCTCGACCACGATGTCCTTGCCGGACACGTCCTGGCCGGTGACGCGGGCCCATTCGGTCCTGTCGACGTAGCTGCCGAGACCGGGGACGGACAGACAGCCCTCGACGTCGGACTCCCCCTGGGATCCGCCGGCGAGTTCGAGCACGGGATTCACCACGTGCCCTTCGACGCCATCCACCCGATACGTGAAGACCTGCAGGCCGATTCCCACCTGAGGGGCGGCGAGCCCTGCTCCCTGCACATCGATCATGGTCTCGGTCATGTCCTCGACAAGCCGGGCCAGGTCCGGTCCGAAGACGGTGACCTCCGCTGCGGGCGTGCGGAGGATCGGGTCCCCGATCATGCGGATACTCAGGACGGCCATCGGTGCTCTGTTCCTCGCTTCGGTCGCGGAGTGCGCGCAGGGCGCGGCATGGGAAGACTGGTCGGTCCCCGCGGCCGTGCTGCCGCGAGGCACGCATCAATCCTAGTGCCGGTCGCGCCGGGCGAGCCCCCCGGGTCCTTTCCGGTTCCCTGCCTGAAGGGTCTCAGGCGGGGAGGGCGGTCTCCGGCACGGCCGCCTTGCTGGGCGGCGGTCCGATCGGAAGGAGCGCACGGCCGGCCTCTTCGGCATCGAGCCCGGCCTCCCAGGCGCGACGCAGGGCGCAGAAGCGGAGCCAGTGGTTCTTCAGCACCGAGGGATTCGCCCTCATCGCGCGCACCTCCGTCTGGCCCACGGCGACCCCGAGCAGCAGGGGCTGCTCGGGGTGCGCCCACGGGCGCCATTCACCCTTGTGCGGGTCCACGAGGGATTCCTCCGCCTTCATCCCTGCCACGAGCTGCATGACCACCTTGTCGTCGAGCGCCTTCACGAAGCCGTCCCGATCGGTGTTCTTGGTCTTGTAGTCGATGAGGCAGGTGCGGCCGCCGATGGTGGCGACGAGATCCAGGGTGCCCGCGTAGCCGAGGGCGGCGTTCCATACCGTGATCTCGGGCTCCACGGGCCGCACGTCGTACAGTTCCCACCATTCGTCGAACCGCTGGGCGAAACCACTCTCCCCGTTCTCCTCGAGGGCCAGCCGGGCCGCGTCGAGTTCCTCGGGCCGGCCGAGGGCACGCAGCGCCACCTGTTCGCAGTAATGGTGCACGCGGGTTCCCCGCAGTGCCGCATCATCGCGGTACCGTTCGGCCGCGCCGGAGGCGTCCCGGACCGCCGTCCGCAGTTCCGCCGGATTGCCGAGCGCGCCCGGCAACCGGGGGTCGCGCGACAGCGCGCTGGCCGCCATGTGGCCGAACCAGCCACCGAGGGAGGTGGGCAGCTGCGAGATGACGGTGGTGATCGACGGGACGGACGGCTGCTCCGACGTGGAG
Source organism: Arthrobacter sp. BC5 (assembly GCF_056680255.1). Classification (NCBI taxonomy): domain Bacteria; kingdom Bacillati; phylum Actinomycetota; class Actinomycetes; order Micrococcales; family Micrococcaceae; genus Arthrobacter; species Arthrobacter sp. BC5. Next base: position 2,731,767 of record NZ_CM155273.1, on the reverse strand, counting down.
CGGGCGTACATCCGGCCGTGGGGGGTTGCATGTGCCAGGAGCGGGGCGGTCATGGATCCAGTCTCCCAGCTGCCTCTGACAGCCCTGTCATCCGTGGCACGGCGCCGGACGCAGGGCTCCCGGGACCGGACCGGCCCCGTCCGATTGGACGAACCCCGAAACGTCCTATAGAGTTTTCTCTCGTTGGAAAACGAAGAAACACCGCGAAATACACGGTATCGAGCGGGAATTTCTGGTCCTTTTCATCTGCGGACGTAGCTCAGCTGGCTAGAGCACCACCTTGCCAAGGTGGATGTCGCGGGTTCGAATCCCGTCGTCCGCTCGCAAGTCACTGTATGGCCGGATCAGTCCGGTGACCGGAGGAATCCGGTCACGGTGGGGTGGCCGAGAGGCGAGGCAGCGGCCTGCAAAGCCGTATACGCGGGTTCGAATCCCGTCCCCACCTCACTACGGTACGAGCACCATGAAAATGGGCGATTGGCGCAGCGGTAGCGCGCTTCCCTGACACGGAAGAGGTCACTGGTTCGATCCCAGTATCGCCCACTGAAGCGCCCCCTCGGGGGCGCTTTTTTGCGGACGTAGCTCAGCTGGCTAGAGCACCACCTTGCCAAGGTGGATGTCGCGGGTTCGAATCCCGTCGTCCGCTCTCAGGCCGGTTGTCGGCCGTTGCCCGGTCCTGGCGAGGACCGGGCATTTTTTCTGCCCCGGCCCGCCCCCTCCGTGGCTCCTCCCAGGACTTCCCCATCTTCCTGTCCTATGATTGACGGAGCGGAAACGGTACTGCGTTTCCACGACCGAAAGGAGGTGTCCGTGGGTTTATTGGACGGGCTCAAGGGCAAGGCCGGCACCCTCGCGGGTAAGGCGACCGAACTCATTGGCGATAATTCCGACAAGGTGAAGAACGGCATCGGGAAGGCTGGCGGCTTCGTCGACAGCAGGACCCATGGCAAGTACTCGCACCACATCGACGGAGTGCGGACGAAGGCTTCGGAGATGGTGGACAGGATCGACAAGAAGGACGGCAAGGGCGACGTAGGCCCTACCCCTCCGCCGGCCGTGTGATCCCCAGCCTGGCAATAAGGAGCGCCGGTCCCGCCGAGAGGCGGCACCGGCGCTTCTTGCGTCCCGGCTCCGGGGAGGAGGGCGCCCGGGACCCGGGGAGAAGGGCTCCGATCGACGGCTATCGGGTGACGTCGCTCCCCTGCCGGGCGAGTGCCGTCAGGCGGGATACGGCCCGGTAGTACTTCTTCATGTACCCGCCACCCATCATCTCCTCGGTGAAGAGCTTGTCGAAGGTGGTGCCGCTCGCCATGATCGGCACATCCCGGTCGTAGAGCCGGTCCGCCAGGACCACGAAGCGCAGCGCCACGGCCTGCTCCGTGATGGTCTCCACGTTGTGCCAGGCCACCGCATCGATACCGTCGAGGAGCTGGCGGTAGCGGCTGGGGTGGACGTCCGCCAGGTGCCCCACCAGGCTTGCGAAGTCGTCCTCGGCCAGGATGCCCCCGGAGTAGGAGGCGATCCGCTCCCGCAGTGCGGCGTCGTCGATGGCCTCCGGGGCCTGCGGCAGCCCGCGGTGGCGATAGTCCTCGCCGTCGATCCGGGCCACCTCGAACTGGTCCGAGAGGACCTGGATCTCCCGCTGGAAATCCTCCGCGGCGAAACGTCCGTCGCCGAGCGATCCCGGGAGGGTGTTGGAGGTCGCCGCGAGCTTGACCCCGGCGTCGGCGAGTTCGCGCATGAGGCGGGACATCAGGACGGTGTCCCCCGGATCGTCGAGTTCGAACTCGTCGATGCAGACGAGGCTGTAGCCGCTCAGGGCGTCGACCGTCTTGCGGAAGCTCAACGCCCCCACCAGGTTCGTGTACTCGACGAAGGTCCCGAAGGCCTTCTGCCCGGTCGACGCATGCCAGAGCGACGCGAGGAGGTGGGTCTTGCCCACGCCGAACCCGCCGTCGAGGTAGATGCCCGCCCGGGTCGGGGCCTTCTTCCCGCCGAACAGCCTGCGGAGTCCGGAGGGTCCGGGCTCGTTGACGGCGGAAGCGAAGTCGCGGAGCGTGGCCACTGCCGCAGACTGCGACGGCTGCTGGGGATCCGGGCGGTAGGTGTCGAAGGACACCTCGCCGAAGCGGGGCGATGGGTAGAACCCGCCCAGCAGATCATCGACGGAGACCTTGGGGGACCGCTCTGTCAGGTGCTCGATGGCTGGCACGGATCTGGACCGCTTTCTCTCCGGAGGGGGTGACGGCAACGGCCCCGCAGGCGTCCGTTCCGCTACGCAAGCCTACGGCAGGCAGCCCGCTCGCGGCGCCGTCGCGCGCCCGCCATCCCGCTCTTGACCGGTGGGCCGGCCGGTCCGCGAGGATCCGCGCCGGCCCCCTCGCCGACGGTGCCGGCACCCGTCCGCCGCACGCCGTAGCACCGGAAGCAATTGCCGCACCGCGTGGTTAGGCTAGGAGGAAAGACGGAAGCGCAGCACGCGGGACCGCGAGGACAGCTATGCGAAAGGCCCCCATGACCCTGGCAGCAGACACGCAGGACAAGTTCGCCGAGTACGCCCACCCCGAACGGCTCGTCTCCACCGGGTGGCTCGCCGACAACCTCGGCGCCGAGGGCCTCGTCGTCGTGGAGTCGGACGAGGACGTCCTGCTGTACGAGACCGGCCACGTGCCGGGCGCCGTCAAGATCGACTGGCACACGGAACTGAACGACGAGGTCACCCGTGACTACATCGACGGCGAGGGTTTCGCCCGCCTGATGGCGGCCAAGGGGATCTCCCGCGACTCCACGGTGGTCATCTACGGTGACAAGAGCAACTGGTGGGCCGCCTATGCGCTCTGGGTCTTCACGCTGTTCGGCCACGAGGACGTGCGCCTGCTCGACGGCGGCCGGGACAAGTGGGTCGCCGAGGGCAGGGCCATGACGACGGACAAGCCGGATGTCGCCACCGGTGACTACCCGGTCGTCGAGCGTGACGACACCCGCATCCGCGCCTACCTCGGCGACGTCCTGGAGCACCTCGGCAAGCCCCTCATCGACGTGCGGTCGGGCGACGAGTACACGGGCGCCCGCACCACCATGCCCGCCTACCCGGAGGAGGGCGCCCTGCGTGGCGGCCACATCCCCACCGCGAAGTCCGTGCCCTGGGCGCGGGCGGCGGCCGAGGACGGCACCTTCCGCACGCGTGCCGAACTCGATGCCATCTACCGGGACGAGGCGGGCCTGCGGGACGGCGACGACGTGGTGGCCTACTGCCGGATCGGCGAGCGGTCGAGCCACACCTGGTTCGTCCTCACCCACCTGCTCGGCTTCGGGAACGTGCGCAACTACGACGGCTCCTGGACCGAGTGGGGCAACGCCGTCCGTGTGCCGATCGTCCGCGGCACGGAGCCCGGCGACGTCCCCGCGGGATCGGCACGGGCAGCCCGATGACGAGCGAGGCGATCCCCAGGAAACTCGCCGAGATCATCGACGACTTCCAGGACCTGACCGAACCGGACCGGCTCCAACTGCTGCTCGACTTCTCCCGCGAACTGCCGGACCTGCCGGAGCGGTACACCGACCATCCCGAACTGCTGGAGCAGGTGGTCGAATGCCAGAGCCCGCTCTTCCTGACCATGGAGATCGGCGACGAGCCCGAGCGGCCCGTGCACCTCTTCTTCTCGGCGCCGCCCGAGGCCCCGACGACGCGCGGCTTCGCGGGTGTGCTGCTCGAGGGGCTCGACGGCCTGCCCGCCGCCGAGGTCCTCGCCGTGCCGGACGACGTCCCGGACCGCCTCGGCCTCACCCGGGCCATCACACCCCTGCGCATGCGCGGCATGGCCGCCATGCTGGGACGGATCAAGCGGAAGATCAGGGAAGCACGGTAGCTGCCGGCTCGGGCGCTTTCCCGCCGGGAAGCGTCCGGCCGTTGAGGTGACCGTCGAGCCACCGCTCGACGACGGCCTCCCACCGCTCGGGATCGACGTTCCATTCCTTCGTGTGGCGTGCGCGGTGGAACCGCTCGAGCGTCACGAAGGACGGGTTCTTCTCGGCGAGTTCGGCCGACGGCCCGATGGGGACGAATTCGTCGTCCTCGCTGTGCAGGACGAGCGTCGGCAGGGTCAGTTGCTCGGCGCGGGCGATCCAATCCATGCTCTTGAGGTCCAGGGGTGCTGCCAGGCCGGTGATCCTCCGCCCGCGCTGGCTGGCCAGCAGGTACTGCCCGAGCCTCCCCACGGGAGCAGGGATCCGGTTCAGGGCGGCATGGTGTGCGAGGACCTCGATCCAGTTGATCACCGGCCCGTCCAGGACCAGTGCGGCGATGCGCTGCCGATGGCGGGAGAGGTCAGCGGTCTGCAGCACGATGGCGCCTCCCATGGACCACCCGAAGAGCACGACGTCGCGGGCGCCGTGTGAGACGGCGAAGTCGATCGCGGCGTCGACGTCGTGCCATTCGGTCATGCCGAGCCCGTAGCGGCCGTCCGGCGCCGAGGGGGCCTCGCCGTCGTTCCGGTAGGAGAGGACGAGGCTCGTGAGGCCGAGGCGACGGGCCGGCCCCAGCGCGCGCAGTGCCTCCGCCCGCGTCGCCCCGCGGCCGTGCACCATGATCGCCCAGGTGCGCGCGGGAGCCTCCGCGCGCACGAGCCAGGCCGGAGCCGCGCCGCCCTCGACGGGGATGAGCACCTCCACCTCCGCGAACCCCATGGCCGACGGCGACGGGTAGACCGCGCCACCCCACCAGCCGCGCGTCGCCGACGCCAGGTCCCCGGCGTAGACCTTCTCGACCTCACGTTCCACGGTGCCCTCCCGGGGGACGTAGGAGCGTACGGCTCCGATCCGGGCATGGCCCCGTCCGCCGTCGAAGTGGAGGCTGTAGGTACCCTCGATCGTCGTGTCGTCGTTGGCCGGGAGGATCACGGTCTGATGGTTTTCGGAGCCGACCACGGCCAGGATGTCGAGGTTCTCGTCCCGGTTCCGGGCTGGAGTCACCACCTGGCGGGCGAAGTACACGGCGAGCCCCGAGACTGCTCCGGCTGCGGAGGACGCGAGGGCAGCACCTGCCCCCACCCCGAGCGCGGTCCACTTGAGCCAGGGAGCGGTGATGGGCTGCGCTGCGGCCGTTGGGCTCGTCGATGCCATGGTTCCATTTCTACCCTGCCCGTCAGGCTCCGTCGATCCAGCGCGCCGTCCGGCGGGGTGCGTTCGGGTGCGGCAGTACAGTGGCGCCATGACACAAACAATCGTCGTGCTGACAGAGGAAGCCCTCACGCACCCTGATCTCCGCAACCTGCAGACGCTCCAGGGCGAGGAGCCCGCGGAGGTCGTCGTCCTGGTCCCCGAGGACCGCAACGAATCCGTGCTCGGCGAGTTCTTTCGCCACCTGAGCCTCCTCGAGGTCGGCGAGGCCTTCCGGACCTTCTCGTCCGACGACCGCCGCCACGACGAGGTCGCCGCGCGCACCGCACTCGAGCAGTCGCTGCACCTGCTGACCAGGGAGGGCTTCGAGGCCCGCGGACGGACGACGGCGGGAGACCCGGTCGACGCCCTCGTGCAGGAGGCCGCGGACAGTGGGGCCGTGCAGGCCGTGGTCATCACGCGTCCCCACGCCATGGCGGACACGTTCCACACGGACTGGGCCACGAAGGCGCAGGACAAGCTCGGCATCGCCGTCCTCCACCTGTACTCCGGCTCGGGATTTATTGGCGACTCGTAGGCGTTGGGAGAAGTATGACTACCGAACGCGACACCTACCGGCCAGAGATCCAGAAGTCCGACGACGAGTGGCGGCAGGAACTGACCCCGCAGGAGTTCCAGGTGCTGCGCCAGGCCGGCACCGAGCGCCCCTACACGGGTGAGTACTACGATGCGAAGACGGCGGGCACCTATGCGTGCCGTGCCTGCGGTTCCGAACTCTTCACGAGCAACGAGAAGTTCGACTCCCACTGCGGATGGCCCTCCTTCTGGGCGCCGCTGGCGGAGGACAAGGTCCGCTACCTGCATGACAGGTCCCTCGGGATGGAGCGGATCGAGGTGCGCTGCGCCCGCTGCGATTCGCACCTCGGCCACCTCTTCAAGGGCGAGGGCTTCGACACCCCCACCGATCAGCGCTTCTGCATCAACTCCATCTCCATGAAGCTGGTACCCACCGCCTGACCGCGGCGATCCGGGCAGGTAGGGCCGGCCTCCGGGCCGGCCTTCGTGCTGTCCGGGACCGTGAAGACGGACTGGCCCTTCTCCTCATCAGAACCTCGCTGAGCATAAGAATTTCTTTCTTTGTAAGGCGCTGAGGCTAAGTACAGCTGTTCTGCTTGCTACGCTCGCGGCACATGACGCCCGATGCGCACGAACAGAGAAAGCAGGAGCCATGACCGTCACTCCCCTCGCCCCGACAGTCGGGAAGCCACAGGAGACCGCCGCCTGGCAGGCCCTCAAATCGGCAGCGCAGGAGTTGCGCCTCCTGCAGGTGAAGGACGGCTCCATCCCCGATCCTGAGCACCACGGCGCCGCAGCCGCGTACACCGCGGCCGTCACCGCCGCCGTCCGGGAGCTCGCCCCCCTCTTCCCCCATGACGCCGAATACCTCGACCGCACCGTCACAGCCTTCGACGCCTGGCACGCGAGCGGTTTCGCGGTTCCGGATTTCCTCGAGCCGCTGCTGGCCTTCCAGCCCCAGCAGCACCGGCTCGACGGTCTCCGGCACCTCGTCGTCTTCCCGATGTACACCCAGAACGGCAGCACGAGCCGACTCGTCGAAGCCGTGCTCATCGAGGTGCTCTGGCCGGAGTTCATCGGCGAGCTCGAGGCTGGGGACTACTCCAACGCACTGTTCGTGCCCATCCGGTTCCTCGACTTCACCGAGGGCTACAACACGAACTCCGCCGTGCTGTTCCCGGAGACCGTCGCCGTCAGCCGGACGCCGACCTTCACCTGGGGCGCCATCTTCGCGGACCGTGAAGCCGCGCGCTTCCGCCGGGTGGTCCGAGCCGCTGCAGAGATCACGCGGCTCGACCTGCCGGCCGACGCGCTGGAGCTGCTCGAGGACCAGAAGCTCACGGAGGAGACCTTCGTGATGTGGGACCTCATCCACGATCGCACCCACATGCGCGGCGACCTGCCCTTCGATCCCTTCATGATCAAGCAGCGCATGCCGTTCTTCCTGTACTCGCTCGAGGAACTGCGCTGCGACCTCACGGCGTTCCGCGAGTCCGTGCGGATCGAGAAGGACGACGACGCCTCGCCCGAGGCCCGCCGGCACGCGAAGCTCGTGCAGTACGCCGTCATCTTCGACCGCATCTTCCGCTTCAGCATCACGGGCAGCCGCGTCCGGAACTACGACGGCCTGGGAGGTCAGCTCCTGTTCGCCTGGATGCACCAGCACCGCGTCCTGCACTGGACCGACACCAAGCTCACGATCGACTGGGAGGAGGCCGCCGACGTCGTCGTCGCCCTCGGCGAGCAGATCGAGCAGCTCTACTGGCGCTCGATCGACCGCCCGAAGACCGCGCACTGGCTGGCCGCCTACGAGTTGGTCTCCGCCACGGTCACGCCCCACCCCGCCTCCGTGTGGGCGAAGGGCCCCGACGCGCTCGAGCTCATGGGCCCGCCGCGCGCCCTGACCGACGCCGTCCTCGATGACGAGTTCCCGCTCTCGATGTTCTTCGAGGCGCTGGACCGCAAGATGAGGCCGATCATCGAGTCGACCACCGGCATCACGGCGGACGCGGCATGACCAGCCCCGGTGGCCCCCGCACCGCCGTCGTCGCGGGTGCCACCAGCGCCTCCGGCGTCGCCCTGACGCGGCGGCTGATCGCGGACGGACTCGCCGTGGTCGCCGTCGGCTCCGACGCCGGGCGGCTCGAAGCGGCCTTCGCCGGGCTCGACGGCGTCGACCGGCAGGTGTGCGACCTCACGGACGAGGCGGAGGTCGCCTCCCTCGCCGGCCGGGTCCTCGACGACCACGGCGGCGCGGACGCGCTCTTCCACCTCGTGGGGGGCTGGCGCGGCGCCGGCGGCATCACCGCGCAGTCGACGGCGGACCACGAGTTCCTGCACCGTTCGGTGTTCATGACGCTGTTCAACACCAGCCGGGCCTTCTACGACCAGCTGGCCCGGAACGGCGGGCGGCTCGCAGCCGTCTCGGCGACGGCCGTGGCTGCTCCGACGGCGGCCAACGCCTCCTACGCCGCGGTGAAGGCCTCGGTCGACGCCTGGCTGAAGGCCGTCGCCGAGGGCTTCACCAGGGACGCCACCGCGGCGGCCGCCACCGCCGTCGTCGTCAAGGCCCTGGTGGACGACGCGATGCGGGAGCAGCATCCCGAGCGGCGCTTCCCGGGCTTCACGCACGTCGACGATCTGGCCGACATCCTGGCGTCGCTGCTGTCAGCGCCCGCCGCGGAGGTCAACGGCGCCCGCATCGATGCAGCTGCGGGCACCCGTCGGGGATAATGGCACCGTGACCGACACCCTGACACCACCCGCATCCCTGCACGACCGGACCCAGCGAAGCTTCGCGTCCGACAACTACTCCGGCGTGCATCCCGAAGTCCTCACGGCCCTGGCGGCAGCCAACGAAGGTCACCAGGTCGCCTACGGCGACGACCAGTACACCGCCCGGCTGCAGGAGGTGATGGAGCACCACTTCGGCGAAGGCATCTCCATCTTCCCCGTCTTCAACGGGACCGGCGCCAACGTACTCTCGCTGCAGTCCATCCTGCCGCGGTGGGGTGCCGTCGTCTGCCCCCAGACGGCCCACATCAACGTGGACGAGAACGCGGCACCCGAGCGCGTCGGCGGCATCAAGCTGCTGACCGTCCCCACACCGGACGGGAAACTGACCCCCGAGCTGATCGACCGCGAGGCCTGGGGGTGGGGTGACCAGCACCGCGCGCAGCCCCTGGCGGTCTCGATCACCCAGACCACGGAACTCGGCACGCTGTACTCGGTCGCCGAGATCAAGGCCATCGCCGACCACTGCCACGCGCGCGGCATGCGCGTCCACATGGACGGCGCGCGCCTGGCGAACGCGGCCGCCGCACTGGGTCAGCCCCTCCGCGCCTTCACGCGGGACGCCGGCGTGGACATCCTGTCCTTCGGCGGCACCAAGAACGGACTGATGTTCGGCGAGTGCATCGTCGTCCTGGACCAGGAGGCGTCCACCGGTCTGGAGTACCTGCGCAAGCTCAACATGCAACTCGCGTCGAAGATGCGCTTCGTCTCGGCGCAGCTCATCGCCCTGCTCGAGGGTGACCTCTGGCTCCGCTCCGCGACACATGCCAATTCGATGGCGGCCCGCCTGACGGCGGGCGCGCGGGACATCCCGGGCGTGATCCTGACGCAGGAGACGCGGGCCAACGCGGTGTTCGCCATCCTCCCCCCGGGGACCGCGGACCGTATCCGCGAGAGCTTCCGGTTCTACGACTGGGACCAGGCCACCGGCGAGGTCCGCTGGATGTGCTCGTTCGACACCACGGAAGAGGATGTGAACGCCTTCCTCGAGGCGATCCGCCGGGAAGTGTCCGCCTGAGGCTTCGCCCCGCGGCCGCCGAGGTCCGACGGCGCGTCGCCGTCCAACTCGCCCCCGCAGGGCATAGCCTGCGGGGGTGAGTGCAATCGACGGCGTATCGCAGCTTCCTGTGGAATTCCTGGACGCCCTCTCCGGGCTCAGGAAAGCAGCGCGCCGCAGCGAGATCCGGCTGGAGGAGATCCCCGCACCCTCGCGGCTAGCACCCTTCGCCGTGGCCCTCGGGGCCGAGATCTTCGAGGCCACCCCGCTCATGCCGCCGCCGCTCCACGGACCGGCGCGAACCCTGATCCTGCCACCCGAGCCCGAGGAACTGGCCACCGGCCGCTTCATCCTCCTGTACGACCCGGCCGGTTCCGCGGTCTGGAACGGCAGGTTCCGCATCGTCACCTACATCCGCGCGCAACTCGAGCCGGACATGGGCAACGACACCCTGCTCGGTTCCGTCGCCTGGACCTGGCTCGTGGAGGCCCTCCAGAACCACGGAGCGCGCCATCACAGCACGGGGGGTACCGCCACGAGGATCCTGTCCGAGAGCTACGGCACCCTCGAGGAACGGGCCGACACCATCGACATCGAACTACGGGCGTCCTGGACTCCCGAGACCTCCGACGTCCGCCGACACCTGGAGGCCTGGTCGGAGATGGTGTGCACCTTCGCAGGGCTGCCACCCCTGCCCGAGGGCGTCACCCATTTCCCGCACCGCCGCTCCTGACGCCACCCCGCGGGGACTGCGAACCGCAGGCACGTGCGGGGATAGACTGAAATCACCATGAGTTCCGACACCTCACAGCAGACGGACAGCGTCGAAGCGTCCGATTCCTCCGACGATTCCGGCACTGCCGCCGTCCTGCCGCTCCTGACCGAACCGCGCGACGGCGTCCCGCTCGTCATCGACACCCCGGAGGGCCTCGAACGGGCGGCAGCGGCACTCGCGGCGGGAACCGGGCCGGCGGGGGTCGACGCCGAGAGGGCCTCGGGATTCCGCTACGGACAGCGGGCCTTCCTCGTCCAGATCCGGCGTGAAGGCGCGGGCACCTGGCTCATCGACCCCGAACCGTTCGACGACCTGCGGATCATCGACGACGCCCTCGACGGCGTGGAGTGGATCCTCCATGCCGCCAGCCAGGACCTGCCGTGCCTCTCCGAGCTCGGCATGTGGCCGGACCGGCTCTTCGACACGGAGCTCGCGGCCCGTCTCGCCGGGCTCACCCGCGTGGGCCTGGCCGCAGTCATCGAATCCCAGCTCGGTTTCACCCTCGCGAAGGAGCACTCGGCCGCCGACTGGTCGCGCCGGCCCCTGCCCGAGCCATGGCTCCGCTACGCGGCACTCGACGTCGAGGTCCTGACGGACCTCCGGGACAGACTCGCGAAGCTCCTGGAGAGCGACGGCAAACTCGCGATCGCCGAGGAGGAGTTCGAGCACATCCGCAGCACTCCGCCCGCCGAGCCCCGCATCGACCCGTGGCGCCGGACGTCGGGGCTGCACCAGCTGCGTGACCGGCGGCAGCTCGCCGCCGTCCGGCAGATGTGGCTGGAACGCGAGGACCTCGCCCAGCGGCGCGATGTCGCACCCGGCCGCCTCATCCCGGATTCCGCGATAGTGGCCGCTGCCCGGGCCATGCCGAACACCGTGCCCCAGCTCCTGGCGACCAGGGGATTCCATGGGCGGGCAGCCCAGAAGGAAGCCCCGCGCTGGCTCAAGTGCATCAACGAGGCGAGGAAGCTCACCGAGCTCCCGCCCCTGCACGTGTCCACCAACGCCCCTCCCCCGCCGCGCATCTGGCCTGAGAAGGACCCGGAAGCCGCCGCGCGCCTGCAGACAGCACGTCCGAGGGTCGCGAACCGCGCGGAGCAGCTCGGCATGCCGGTGGAGAACCTGCTGACACCGGACTACCTGCGCCGGATCGCCTGGCGCCCACCGGCGGAGATCTCGCTCGAGACCGTCTCGGGAGCCCTCGCCGAGCTCGGCGCCCGTCCGTGGCAGATCGAGCAGGTCGCGGCGATCATCACCGTGGCGTTCCTCGATCCGGATCCGCTGCCCGTGAAGGGCCGGCGGGACGACCAGCAGGCCGGCCAGGAGACGCCCGAGGACTGACCGGAGGCGACTCGGGGATCCGCTTGCACGCTATGTTACTCACCAGTAACATGAGCGCGGATCAACAACTCGAAGAGGAGCACAAGGTGAGCCCAGTTACCGGGACCGCGCCCACGCGGAGCGCGTCACGAGCAGTCCGAGACGTCGTCTTCGTCGACGGGGTGCGCACGCCCTTCGGGAAGGCGGGGAACAAGGGCATCTACGCGGGCATGCGCGCCGACGACCTGGTGGTCAAGTGCATCCGCGACCTCCTCCGGCGCAATCCCACCCTGCCGCCCGAGCGCGTGGACGACGTCGCCATCGCGGCCACCACGCAGACGGGCGATCAGGGCCTCACGATCGGCCGCACCGCCGCCCTCCTCGCGGGCCTCCCCCGTACCGTTCCGGGATTCGCGATCGACCGCATGTGCGCGGGCGCCATGACCGCCGTGACCACGACGGCCTCGGGCATCGCCTTCGGCGCGTACGACGTCGTGATCGCCGGCGGCGTCGAGCACATGGGCAACCACCCCATGGGAGCGGACGCCGATCCGAATCCGCGCTTCGTGTCCGAGCGCATCGTCGATCCTGCGGCACTGAACATGGGCAACACGGCGGAGAACCTGCACGATCGCTTCCCGGCCATCACGAAGGACCGCACGGATGCGTATGCCGCGCGCAGCCAGGAGAAGCTCGCTGCAGCCTACGAAGCCGGACAGATCCAGCCCGACCTGGTTCCCGTCGCCGGCAGGAAGGCGGGCTCCGGCTGGACCCTGAACACCGTCGACGAGCCGCCGCGTCCCGGCACCACCGTCGAGGACCTCGCAGCCCTGCGCACCCCCTTCCGCGCCCACGGCCGGGTCACTGCAGGAAACGCGGCGGGACTCAACGACGGCGCCACCGCGGCCCTCCTCGCATCGGCAGACGCCGCGGCCGAACTGGGACTGCCCACCCGCATGCGCCTGGTCGCCTACGCCTTCGCCGGCGTCGAACCCGAGGTCATGGGCATCGGCCCGGTCCCGGCCACCGAGAAGGCACTGCGGCAGGCGGGCCTGGAGATCGGCGATATCGGGCTCTTCGAGATCAACGAGGCGTTCGCCGTCCAGGTCCTGAGCTTCCTCGATCACTTCGGTATCGACGACGACGACCCGCGCGTGAACCGCTACGGCGGGGCGATCGCCGTCGGGCACCCCCTCGCCTCCTCCGGCGTTCGCCTGATGAACCAGCTCGCCCGCCAGTTCGAGGAGGACCGGACAGTGCGCTACGGCATGACCACCATGTGCATCGGCCTCGGCATGGGCGCCACCGTCATCTGGGAGAACCCCCACCACGAGCACTACGGACAGGATGCAGCATGAGCTTCGAACGCTACGACGAACTGGCCCGTCTCGTTCCCGCCGAGATCGTCACCCACTCCTACGTCCAGGACGTCACCCTTCCCGAGGGCGCCGGCGTCCTCGCGCTGATCACGCTCGACAACGACCTCGACTCGACGAAGCCCACGACCCTGGGACCGAACACCCTGATCGAGTTCGGGCGGACCCTCGAGGGCCTCAAGGAGCGGGCGGAGCGCGGTGAGATCGCCGCCGTCGCCGTCACCGGGAAACCCTACTTCCTCGTCGCTGGCGCAGACCTCAGCACCGTCAAGAGCGTGAAGTCGGAGCACCTGGGCCGCCTCATGGCCGAACTCGGCCACGAGGCGTACGACCTCCTCGCGGACCTGGGCGTGCCGAGCTTCGCCTTCATCAACGGCGTGGCCCTCGGTGGAGGTCTCGAGATCGCCCTCGCCGCGAACTACCGCACGGTGTCCTCGGGCGCGAACGGCATCGGCCTGCCCGAGGCGTTCATCGGGCTCGTCCCGGGCTGGGGCGGCGTGTACCGCCTCCCCCGGCTCATCGGCCCCGCCAACGCCGTGACGGTCATGATCGAGAATCCGCTCAGCAACAACCGCAGCCTCGACGGGCGGGCCGCCTACGAGCTCGGCATCGCGGACGCACTCTTCGAACCCGCCGACTACCTGGAGCAGTCGCTGCTCTGGGCCGCGCGGGTGATCCGCGGCGGAGCGGCCGCAGACGCCGTTGAGCAGCGCCGCGCCGAACGCGCGCAGTACGACGACGCCGCGTGGAGAAGTGCCGTCGCGGCCGGCCGCGCCTTCGTCGAGGCGAAGACGTCGAATGCCGCGCCCGCGCCGTCGCGCGTGCTGGACCTGCTGGAGGCCGGGCTGACACTGTCCCGGAAGGAGTCGGCCGCGGCCGAGTGCGCCGCGCTGGCCGAACTGATGCAGACGCCCGAATTTCACGCCACGGTCTACGCCTTTCTCGATCTCGTCCAGAAGCGCGGGAAGCGCCCCGCCGGGGCGCCCGACAAGAAGCTCGCGCACCCCGTGTCCAAGGTCGGTGTCGTCGGAGCAGGGCTCATGGCGAGCCAGCTCGCCCTCCTGTTCGCCCGACAGCTCAAGGTGCCGGTGGTCCTGACCGACATCGACCAGGGCCGCGTGGACAAGGGCGTCGGCTACGTGCACGCCGAGGTCGACAAGATGCTCGGCAGGAAGCGGCTGAGCCAGGACGCGGCCAACAGGACCAAGGCTCTCGTGACCGGATCGGTGTCGAAGGACGTCTTCTCCGACGCCGACTTCGTGATCGAGGCGGTCTTCGAGGAGATGTCCGTCAAGAAGCAGGTCTTCGCGGAGGTGGAGGCCGTCGTCTCCCCCGAGTGCATCCTCGCGACCAACACGTCCTCGCTGTCCGTGGCCGAGATGGCCGCCGACCTGTCGCACCCGGAACGCGTGGTCGGTTTCCACTTCTTCAACCCCGTCGCCGCGATGCCGCTGCTGGAGGTCGTGCGCGCACCGAAGACCGACGACGCCGTGCTCGCGACCGCCTTCGTGCTCGCGAAGGGCCTCAAGAAGAACGCCGTGCTGGTGCAGGATGCTCCGGCCTTCGTCGTGAACAGGATCCTGGGCCGCATGTTCGGGGAGATCACCGCCGTCTTCGACGAGGGCACCGACGCGGCGACCGCCGACAACGCCCTGCGCCCCATGGGCCTGCCCATGACGCCGTTCAGGCTCCTCGCGCTCGTGGGCCTGCCCGTCGGCCAGCACGTGCAGGAGTCGCTGCACGCGGCATTCGGCGAGCGCTTCCACGTCTCGGCCAACCAGCAGAAGCTGATCGACGCCGGCATCAGGGGCCTGTGGGAGAAGCAGGACGACGGCAGCTACGCAGTCCCGGACTCCACGCTGGCACTCCTGGACCGCGGCAGCAGCCCCTCCTCGGCCGAGGAGGTCCTGCGCCGTACGCAGGACGCCCTGGCGGACGAGATCGGGCGCATGCTGGCCGAGGGCGTCGTCGCTGCGCCCGAGGAGATCGACCTCTGCATGATCATGGGAGCGGGCTGGCCCCTGCACCTCGGCGGCATCACCCCCTACCTCGACCGCGTCGGGGCGTCCGAGCGCGTCAACGGGAAGACCTTCCACCAGGCATGACGCCCGAGCGGGCGCCGGAGGCCTCCGGCGCCCGCTCCACCTCGCCCGTCTGATCCGGAAGCGTTCGGTCATGGCGTTCGCTGGAGGCGACGGAGCCCACGTGGCGCCCCTCCGGGTGACCTTGCAGAAGACCCTCGCCAGAGGATGCGGGGACACCGTGGAGGTGCACCTGTCCACACGCACCACCTGGCCAGACGCCCACCTCGGCTATCGCCGGACTCGGACCGCCCGATGTGCGCGCTTACCGTTCCGGTAACGAACGCGTCCCGCCTATCGACGCAGCGGATTCTACGGGGCAGGGTGAAGCCATGCGTGCACTGCGACCGACAGACCGGCTCTCGGTCTTCGGTCAGGTGCTGCTCGGCACCGTAACGGTGTCAGTGCTGCTGAGCGGGTGCGCCAGCGCCCCCAGCGGCACTTCTCCCGACGACGATGCCCCAACCGTGGAGACCGCCGAAATCGTCGAAGGCTACGACTGCCTTGCTCCCAATGCGGCCGGCTGGTGGCTACCCGAACCCGACACGACGAGCCCACCCGGTCCACAGCATCCGGAGGCGCCGCACCCTGGTCGGATACCGGCAGGCTTCACCCCGACCACCGCAGTTCGCTGTGATCAGACGGGACACGTGGAGGACTCTGAAGGACAGTGGAGCGGCGTCACTGCTGTCACTCTCTCCGGTGATCTGACACAGCTGGTGGCAGCCCTGGCCGCGCCGGACGACCGGACGGGGCTTGGCCCGTGCACCGCTGATATGGAACTCGTGGCCCCGCTGTGGCTCGTCGACGCGGACGGCCGGGCGATCAACGCGCACTACCCTCGCGATCGGTGTGCGAAGACAAAGCCCGCTGTCCACCACGCCCTCGCCGGCCTGTCCGTGCAGGAGACCACGACGTTGAAGCAGGCACTGGTTGTACCGCGCGCCGCACTGGACAGCGGATGCCCGGCAACATGGACTACCCCCTTCGATGAAGGTGGGATGCTGTCCGTTCCACCTTCCGACTCTTCCTCCGGCACCGATGGGCCATCTCCAGTTCCCCCCGCACCGGTAAGTGACCCGGGGCTGTCCGAGACAGACGGGATGCGGTGGTGCCGCTACACGGTCGCCCCCGCTCCGGCAGACCCAGCGGAGTCCGAGGAGCCGCAGTCGGGCGATCCGGACGGGGCGGCGGCCATGCCGGCGACGAACGACCTGCGCTCAGGCCGATTCGTTGCTGGTGGCACACTCGACGCCGTGACCGCCCACCTGGTGGCCGCCGCCGCTGCGTCCGAGCCGGTCCCGCGCTCCTGTGATGACGAGGCAACGACGTTCCTGGCGCTCTGGCCGAGCCGGGACGGGTCTGAACTCGGAACGGTCATCGCCGTCGAGCTCGACGGCTGCGAGCTGCTGTACGGCGACGGACGCGGTGCGCGCACACTCCCGGCGGATGTGCGCGACTTGCTCACCGTACGAACCAGCACCTGACCGACTATCCGACCACGACGGCTCCGGACCAACGAGCACTGGCATCGTGTATGGATCCTCGAGTGTCCCGCTCGAGGATGGGCGGATTCTGGCGGTCACCCTTCCGCTCATGGACGCATCGCCGTCGAGCAATCCGCCGGACGACGCACCGCCCTCTCGTCCGGCGGAACGACCCGCCAAGCTGATGACCTTTACCTCTACCTCGACGGATCGGCGGGATGACGGGGGCGTCGGTTGAGAACCTTCTTCTCCGGCCGAGGTACACCGAATCCGTCCTCCTCTGGCCAAAGACCGCGATGTCTCCCAGACTGAGCTATGGACAGAACGTCGTTTCAGGAGATCGATACCGGTCGTGGATCGATGACCGCCTATGTGGCGGTGCCGACGACGGAACCACCGTGGCCAGGCGTCGTCGTGATTCACGACTTCACGGGGATGAGCCACGACCTTCAGGGCCACGCCCGCTGGCTGGCTGGGGAAGGGTTCCTGGCGATCGCACCCGACCTCTACTACTGGGGCAGCAGGCTGCGCTGCCTGCGCACGATCATGAGCGACCTCGGCCCGCGCCGGGGTCGCTCCTTCGACGACATCGAGGCAGCACGGCAATGGCTCCGGGCTCACGAAGGGTGCACAGGGGTCGTCGGCGTGGTCGGGTTCTGCATGGGAGGCGGGTACGCCATCGCCTTGGCCGAGGGCCACGGCTTCGATGCTTCGGCCGTCAACTACGGCGGCTGCCCCTCGGATGCCAGGAACTGGTTGGCGCAGGCGTGCCCCGTCGTGGGGAGCTTCGGCGGCGCTGACAGGTCGCCACTGGGCGCGCGCGCCGGTCAGCACCTGGACGGGCTGCTCACCGAGCTCGAGGTGCCCCACGACGTGAAGATCTACCCGGAGGTGGGGCACGGGTTCATGAATGACCACGCACCCGAGGATCAGACCCTGTTCCTGCGCTTCCTCGCCCGCATCTCCGGCACCAGGTATGACGAGGCCGCCACCGCAGATGCCCGCCGGCGCATCGTTCGGTTTTTCAATACACACCTGCGCCCAGATGCACCCTCGTCGACGTGACCATGGGCAGCGGCGGATCCAGCCCGTACGATACGGGGCATCGCTCGTAGTATCGGATCGTCCAGGGTCTTGGTCCAGGCCTCCTGATAGGTGGAGAGTTGCCGACCGACCGACCGATCCAACTTCATGGCCAGTTCAGGGCACAGACGCCGTCCACGAGGCCCAACCAGCAGCACACCAGCGCCCATATCCATCCGCTCACCCTACGGGTGACGACTTTGGCAAGGGAGGAGGAAACCACCACAACATCCTGTCCGCTCGGTTCAATGAGTCGGTCCAATGAGCGATCCGCCTGCGGTGTTGCGCGATCTGTCGGCGGACGCCGGTCTCCTTGGAAGGGGTGCCGTGACTACGGCCAGGCCGGTGGCTGCTGCGATCGTGCAACGAGTGGGCGTCGCTGTGCGGTCATCCCAAGAGCCTTTCGACTATCGGTTGTGTCACCGCGAACTGGACGGACTTGAGGCGTCCGGTGACGGGCCAGGAGCATCAGGGCGGCTGTGGACCGGCTGCAGTCGAAGGCCTGCTCGAGTGCGGGAAATCACTCCAGCAGCTGGACGCGCCATCGGTTGATGGCCCGTCCAGGATCCACGGCCTCTGCAGCCAGGCCGGAGGTCAGGATCCGCAGATCCACGCTCACCTCATCCCTGACTCAGGTCGGCGAGCGCAGCGCGAAGGCGGGTGCCGGCGTCGTCGGCGATTTCTTTCACCGCGGGGGCGTTGCTGAGTTGGACCATGGTCTGCGGGTCGATGGCCTCGATGATGGTGGCCTGGGGGTCCTTGCTGGTGCGGACGACGACGTTACAGGGCAGCAATGCGCCGATTTCCGGTTCCACGGCGAGGGCGCGGCTGGCAAGGGCCGGGTTGCACGCTCCCAGGATGACGTAGTCGCCGACGGCGTCCGCTGCGTCAGCGCCAAGCTTGGCTTCGAAGGTGGAGCGGACATCGATCTCGGTCAGGATGCCGAACCCCTGGGCGGAGAGGGCGCCGCGCGTGCGCTCCAGCGCCTCGTCCCAGGGCAGGGCGATAGTGGTGGAAAGGGTGTACGTCATGGCGCTCCTTCTTCTGGAAGTGAAGAGTTCTGGCGGTGAATAGCAGGCTCTGGCTCAGGCGAGGGACAGGAAGAGCTTTTCCAGATCCTTCTTGTCCATGCTGGTGTCCTTCTGGACGATGCACTGCTCGAGTCCTGTTGCGATGATGGCGAATCCGGCGCGGTCCAGGGCTTTGGAGACGGCAGAGAGCTGCGTGACGACGTCCTTGCAGTCCCGCCCTTCCTCGAGCATGCGGGTGACGGCCGCGAGTTGGCCCTGGGCGCGTTTGAGGCGGTTGATCACGGGCGTGAGTTCTGCTGGGTTCAGTTCCATAAGGGAGTCTCCATCGATGAGGTGTCCCTCGATTATATACCCCAGGGGGTGTTTTGATTACCCCCGGGGGTATATGCAATAGTGGGGCATACCCCACCGCACCCCCTTCGAGAGGCTATCCATGACATCCCCTTCCACCCCGTCCACCGTTACCTCGCTTGCCCCGGAGACCCTGCAGGCCTGGCTCAACGAGCACCGGGACCTGGTGGTCATTGACGTGAGGTCTGCTGCTGAGTTCGAGTCCACGCATATTCGCGGCTCCTACAACGTGCCGCTGCCACTGCTCTCCGAACACACCGATGAGCTCGCTGCCCGGTTGGGCTCGCGCGTGGTTCTGGTCTGCCAGTCCGGTGTTCGGGCCGAGCAGGCCCGCCAGCGCATGGCAGCCGCGGGTCTTGACTCCACCTACGTGCTCACCGCCGGCGTTCCCGGCTTCGCGGCCGCCGGTGGCACTGTGGTCAAGGGCAAGGACCGCTGGGATATGGAGCGTCAGGTCCGCTTGGCCGCCGGTTCCCTGGTGATGGTAGGGCTGGTCGGAGGCAGGTTTGTCTCCCCCAAGGTCCGCATGCTGGCTGGAGCCATCGGCGCCGGGTTGACGTTCTCAGCGGCGACCAACACGTGTGCCATGGGCAGGGCCCTGTCCGCGATGCCGTGGAACAAAGCCGCTAACGAGCCCACCCGCGAGAGCGCCATCCTGCGGCTTCCCCTGCCGCAGGCCGGCGAGGACGCGGCGGCATGGTCCCGGCCCTGGGACTGGGGCTCGTCGTCGGTATCGTTCTGGGTGTCGTTGGCGGCGGCGGATCGATCATCGCCGTTCCGGCCCTGGTGTATGGCGTCGGGGTGAGCCCCGCCCAGGCCATTCCCACCTCACTGCTCGTCGTGGGCGTGTCCTCGCTGGCCGCCCTGCTCCCCCGGATCCGCGGGGGCCTGAACTGGCCCGTGATCATCATGGTCGGAGTCGCCGGCATCCCGGCAGCCTGGGCCGGCGCGGCGATCGGCCAACTGCTCGACCCCAACCTCCTGATGCTCGCCTTCGCCGTCATCATGGTGCTGGCGGGCATCCGGATGCTCAGCACACCCCGCGAGAGCGAGGGGTCCTGCAGCACCGGCGCGAGCCGATCCCTTCGGTCCTGCGCACCGAAGGCCGTGGGCGTAGGACTTCTCGTCGGATTCCTCACCGGGCTGCTCGGTGTGGGCGGCGGCTTCCTCATCACCCCCGCGCTGACCATGTTCCTGGGCCTGCGCATCAAACAGGCCGTCGGAACGTCCCTGGCGATCATCGTCATCAACTCCGCCGCCGGCTTCAGCGCCCACGCCACCGGCTACACCATCGACTGGGCCACCACCGTGACGTTCGCGATTCCCGCCATCGCCGGATCATTCATCGCCGCAGGGCTCGCCCGCCGCCTGCACGACAAGCACATCCGCATCTCATTCGCGGTCCTCATCTTCGCCGTCGCAGCGTGGGTCACAGTCAGCACTCTCACCGGCTGACGCCGCCCGCCCCCTGACACCCGCCCGACACGATCGAGTAGGAGAACACAATGGAACTGATCGATTCCCTCAGGAAGGCCTTCAGCAAGCCCTTTAAAATTGTCTCGGTAGCCGAAACCACGGAACTCCTGGGTTCCGGGGCCACGCTCATCGACGTCAGATCTGCCCAGGAATGGCGGACGGGCCACGCACCGCAGGCCAGGCATGTCCCCCTGGACCGACTGCAGGGCAGTACCGCCGGAATCCGGAGAGACCAGCCCGTCATCGCCATGTGCGCTTCGGGAGTGCGCTCCGCCTCGGCAGCCCGGCTTCTCGCCGCCCAAGGATACGACGCGTACTCGGTGCGCGGCGGCATGGCCGCGTGGCGCCAGGCCGGCGAACCCGTCCGCTAGCCGGCAGCACCTTCCACAGGCACCAGAAGCTCCACCCCGGATGTCGCCTCCAAGCAGGGAACCTCATGGCCGATACCACCGTCACCTAAGACGAACAGCGCCGGTTCACGTCCCGGATCCTCGACATCCGTGAGGACCTCGAAGTCGTCGAAGGCATGATTCCCGCCGACACCATGGCTGGTGGCATGACCGCCAGGACCCGCCCGAGCCGTTGCACACCATCACAGCCGGCAGTTTGGCCGGACTCCGGCCCGGCGTCGCACGCAGCAGCCAGATCGCCCGGATGCACCGGACAAGCCGCCAGGGGCCCGGCGACCGACCCCGAAAACCGGGTGCGTGCCCCGGGCCCGGCCCGTCCCGGGCCCGGGCATGCACCCCCTCTCCACATCCTCCCCCACCTTGCGGCATACCCCCGGGGGTATTACTCTGGAAAGCAGAAATATACCCCCCTGGGTATTCCGCCTCCCCGAACCGAAAGGACCACCACATGCTGATCGAACGCATCTACGACGAAGACCTCGCCCAGGCCAGTTACGTCATTGGCTGCCAGGCCAACGGCACCGCGGTCGTCGTCGACGGCCGACGCGACATCGCCGTCTACCAGGACCTTGCCGCGAAGAACAATATGAGGATCGTGGCCGTCACCGAGACCCACATCCACGCCGACTACCTCTCCGGTACCCGCGAACTCGCGGCCGCGACCGGAGCCGAGATCTACGTTTCAGGGGAAGGCGGACCGGACTGGCAGTACGCCTTCGACGCGACCCGCCTTTTCGACGGCGACACGATCACGGTCGGCAACATCAGCATCGAGGCTGTCCACACCCCTGGACACACGCCCGAGCACCTGTCCTTCCTCGTCACCGACGGCGCGTTCAGCGACAAGCCCGGTTACCTGCTCTCGGGTGACTTCGTGTTCTCCGGCGACCTCGGCCGCCCGGATCTGCTGGACGAAGCCGCCGGTGGCGTCGACACCCGCTTCGAGGGTGCGAAGCAGCTGTTCAAGAGCCTGCAGGAGAAGTTCCTGACCCTGCCCGACTACGTGCAGGTCCACCCCGCACACGGCGCAGGCAGTGCCTGCGGCAAGGCCCTCGGCGCCATCCCGTCCTCCACCGTCGGCTACGAGAGGCTGTACTCCTGGTGGGGCCCGTATCTGGCCGCGAATGACGAGCAGGGCTTCATCGACGAACTCCTCGACGGCCAGCCCGACGCGCACGCCTACTTCAGTCGGATGAAGCGCGAGAATCGTGAGGGACCGGCCGTCATGGGAGAACGTGCGCCTCTGGCCGAACTCGACCAGGATCAGCTCGCCAGGGATCTCGCCGCGGACACGCTGACGTTCATCGACACCCGCTCCGCGGACGAGGTCCACGCCGGGACGGTCGAGCGCTCCTTGAACATCCCGGCCAGCGCCGCGATCGCGACCTACGGGGCGTGGGTCGTGAACTCCGAGACGGACAAGAACCCGCTCGTCCTGCTCGCCACCCGCCAGGACCACGCACAGGAGATCTGGGACCACCTCGTCCGCGTCGGCATCGACAACGTCGCCGGGTACGTCACCAGCCTCGACGGGCTGCCCACCACCACGCCCGCCCTCGTGCAGCCCGAAGACCTCGCAGAGGTCGACGCCGCGATGATCCTCGACGTCCGCAACCGCACCGAACACAACGCCGGCCACGTCCCCGGAGCTCACCAGCTCAACGGTGGCCGGGTCATGTGGCACCTCGACGAACTCCCCACCGAAGGGACGATCGTCACCTACTGCCAGAGCGGGCTGCGGAACTCCGTCGCCGCCAGCGCCCTCCGCCGCGCAGGGTACGACATCGTCGAACTCGACGGCAGCTACAGCGCCTGGAACGCATACCAGCAGTCCCGCCAGGACGTACCCGCCGGAAAGTAGTCCCCTAGACCGCCCGGGGCCGGCCTCCACCGGCTCCGGGCACTGAGCCCGGGCCCGCCCCCACACGCGTCCGGGCTCTTTCATTCCGGCAGCAAAGCGGTCACGCTACCCGGTGACGTGATCGACGACGCGTTCTGCAACGAACTCACCAGTACCGCGGTCTCGTAACTCGGCGGGATCGACATCCTGGCGGACATCGCGGAGCTACCCAGTGCGGCGGATCCGATCTGACGTCATTCCGGAGGGCATCGGCGTTCAGCTGCGACGTCGTACTCCGGGATCGGGCGGGCATCGGCTGCTTCCACCGTTTCTGCCTCACCGTTGGCTTCGATGTCCTGGATGAGCCAGTCCATCTCGAAGATCTCGCGGCGCTGCGCTTCGCTGATTTCGGCGGCAAGCCGGCATACGCGCACATCCGAGAGTTCTGCCCGCTCGGAGCGCGTGATCGCCAGGGAGTGATGGGGAATCATCGCGGACAGGTAGGCCGTGTCCTGCACGGTCGTCTGACTCCTGTCGAGGAACACCCCGGTACCAAGGAGCAGCAGACTCGCGACGACGACGACGACATTCGCCTTCGTGTTCCGATACATGTTGAGCATCCATGCGAGCATGACCAGACCCATGGTCCCGCCCATCGTCAGGGCCATGAACATCCGGCTCTCGCTCCACCGCACGTGAGCCCATTCGTACGTGCCGGCGAACATCGCGGCGTACATGACGACCATCGCCGTCAGGATCATCGCCCCGAACCGGAGGTACATGGCCTTGGAGCCGTGCGACTGACGGCCGGTGTGGTGCTGATCCCCTGAATGTTCCTGTCCGGTGTGCGACATCTTCCACTCCTTCGTTCCTGGCCTGGTCTTGGTCCTGGAGGGCTACTCACCGTGCACCATCTCGCCGCCAGACGCAGAGGGCCCTGGTTCCGCGCAGGTTCAGCCCATAACCCTGCCGGTGACGCATGCGTCGAGTCGACGGAAAAGACGTCGCAAATTCTTGTTGACGTTTCGCCTGCTCGTCGATCCGACACAACCGGACAGCGCCTCTAGGGCGCGTAAGGCCCGCCTCGTAGCGCGTTCTTCCCGACTACACGAGGCGGACCATCACTGAAGATCAGTTGTCAGCCGGCACCTGGTGTCGAGGAACTTCTCGTGCAACAGCCACCCGACCCATGTGCCGTCATCGAGCGGGTGGCTTTCGGGTAGGTACCGTTCGGCGATCGCACTACGGTAGCCAGGGAAGCACGTCCAGAGCACCTGGTACCGCCGTGAAAACCCTCCATCCATACCGCTGAAAGGTCCACCCATGACTACCCCTTCACCTAGGACACCCGGCACCTCGTATTCAGCATCGTCCCGAAGGCATGGGTCCCTGGGCAGGTCAGAACCGACTGATGAGGCCCTGGCTGCATGGGCGGGACCGCTGGGTAGGGCGGCCCTGCGTTCGGGGCAGGTGTTACTGGTCCTGGTTCTGTTCACGACGGCGGTCTACGCCCTGGTCCAAGTGCGTCTGGTCGTGATCCCCCTGCTGATCGCGTTGATCCTCGCCTGCGCGATCGGCCCGTTCGTGTCCTGGCTCAGGCGGAAGGGCCTGAACAGTTCCCTGGCGACTGCGGCAGCGTTCCTGACGCTCCTGGTGCTCATCGGCGGACTGGTCACCGGTGTCGTATTCGCAGTGCTGGGTCAGGCCGGGACCCTCGCCAACAGCGCGGCCGAGGGCGTGGATCAGCTGCTGGAATTCATCCAGGAGGGGCCCCTGCCCGTCGACGACGGGCAACTGCAGGACGCCCGCAACGCGGTCGTGGACTTCGCGACCAGTTCCACCGCCGGGAGCACGGCCCTGACCGGCCTCAGTATGGCCACGAGCTTCCTCACCGGCGCCCTGCTGATGATCGTCATCCTGTTCTTCTTCCTCAAGGACGGCGAGAAGATCTGGGCGTTCATCCTTCGCGCGTTCAGGGGTACCCGGTTGGTGAAGGCTCGACGCGTCGGTGACCAGGGCATCGCCGTGCTCGGCGGATACGTGCGCGGCACGGCGATCGTCGCCGCCGTCGACGCCGTGTTCATCGGCCTGGCCCTGCTGATCCTCGGCGTACCCCTGGCCCTTCCGCTGGCAGCCGTGGTGTTCATCGGCGCGTTCATCCCGATCGTCGGGGCCACCCTCGCAGGCGCCCTGGCGACTCTCGTCGCCCTCGTCACGAACGGGCCCACCACCGCCCTGATCGTCATCGGCGTCGTGATCCTCGTGAATCAGCTCGAAGGCAACCTCCTGCAACCGGTCGTCATGGGACACACGCTCAGCGTCCACCCGCTGGTCATCCTCGTCGCTCTCACCGCAGGAACCGTCCTCGCGGGCATTATCGGCGCCATCCTCTCCGTACCCCTCACCGCGGTGGCCTGGGCGGGCATCAAGGCGTGGAACAGCGAACGGGACGAGGACATCAGCGATGACGAGATCATCGACGCCGAAACGCAAACCCTCCTGGACGAACAGGGACACGGGCCTACCAGCCTCGCCGAGAAGGACCGCGGGGCGCTCGGGCACGAACGCGACGACGTCGATCGTTCCAGCCAGCACCTCGAGGACCGCCCGGCCGTCGCCTCCCGCCAGGAGGCACTTCCCGACAGGAAGGACGACACCGACACCGGCACCGACCGCTAGAACGCCGATGGTTCTGCAGTGGAGGACGCCGCGCCCACGCCCTGCCCTTCACCGAGGAGGAGTTGTGGCAGGCACGGCACAGTGCGATTGCCTCTTTCTTCGGCCTTTCCGTCGGTCACGCCCTGCGAGCACTGTCGATGCTCGCGAATGGTTTCACTGCCGTACTCCTGACACTGGTCGTCCTGTTCCTCTTCCTCAGGGCGCCGTCCTCGCCGTCCCCGCCCGCGCGGTGGTGTGGGCGGCCGTCAAGGAGTGGAACGGAAGACCCGGCCGCGGGTCCCGCCCCGCCGAGGCTGGGGTATCACCCTGACCAGCCCGCACGTCTGCCAGTCCGGCGGGTTGAATCGGATGATTGCGGCCGTGGAGGGGCCCGATCGAGGCGCTGGGTTCGGCCGATGTGATTCAGGGCCGGTGCGCGGTCGCAGGCGATGGCTCCGGTCTTGTCAGCAGCGCCAGGAGGGCGCAGGCAAGGCTGAGCCCGAAGAGGACGAACTTCGCAGTGGTCAGGGCGGATGCGAGCCCCACGACGGCGGGGTCCGGGGCCGCACCGGTGACGAGCGATTCGAGGGTCAGATTCTCGACGATATCGACGACGGCGAAGAGCACGGGGGCTATCACCAGCAGGTAGAGCCGTTTCCGGCCGGCGCAGATCCGGGCGATCAGCAGGACGAGCGTCGCTGCGAACACGAGGGGAAAGAGCATGTCCCACAGGTAGTGGGATGCACCGTACCGTTCGAGCAGCTCATCGGTGAGCCGGGACCGGACGAGTTCGATGTATCCGACGTCGTACCCGTCGGCCTGGGTCTCGGGGGTGCTCACACCTCCGAGGGCGCGTTCGAGGGAGGCCAGTTGCAGCCCGTTCACGACAGCGAGGACGATGCTCGTCACAGCCCCGACGAGCATGGCCACCAACCATTTCCAGCCGCTTCCTGACGACGGCGCTGCCTTCGTACGATGCCCGGCTGCCGACCTGCCGGAGCGCTCAGGTGTGGGACCGGGAACCTGCTCCGCGCCGCCCATCAGGACTGCCCTGCTTCCCCGAGGGCCTCGGCCCGGACGAGCTCGATGTAGGGCTGTTCCTCCCACCGTTCGAAGGCCGCGTCGTCGAGGTCCGTGCCGAGCTCCTCCTCGACCGTCTCCCGGTAGAACTCCTCCCGCACCACGCCGACGACGCCGACAGGGGTCCCGGGAACGAGCCCTGGGATCTCCTCCCCGTGGACCACCAATAGCGGCTCGATCACGACCTCGTCGATATCGACGGGATCATCTTCCACGTCCTGGGCGGGAGCGACGTCGGTGATCGTGAACACGGTCGAGGACACCGCCTCGCCCACGACCGCTGCGATCGTGACCTCCTCACCCACGTAGAACTCGACGTCGTCGTAGAACTCGCGGTCGTACACCCCCGTGTAGTCCCCGAACGAGCCCACTGCACCCGAGTCCTCCTCGAGGGCCTCGTCCGTGGTCTCCACGATCGCCGGCAACTCGTCCTCGCCCTCGGCGCCGGAACAGGCGCTCGCGCCCAACAGCGCGACCGGCAGGACCACTCCTGCCGCCGCTCTACGTACCCTGTTCGTCCTCCGCACACGGTTCTTCGTCCACCCGGTCGTCCGCCCGGTCATTGGCTTGGTCATCGGTTCTCCTCGTTCCTGGTGGCAGGTCCCGGCCGCGACGACGTCGTCATCCTGCGTCGTCCTGAGCGAGGGCCCTTCGGCTCGATGTCCCTTCAACCCTGTTCCCGGCCGATCGGAGAGGTCAACCGAAAGTCGGCGCAGGGTCACGGGCCGATCACGATCCCGGGCAAACATCACGACGGCACGGGGAAGACATCACAGGGCGGTTCCGATCCGATAACGGCGGATTGCAGATGGTTGATCAGCCTCCTTACGGTCGAAGGGACGTGAAGGAACCGCACACAATCACGGCGGGGAAGCAGATGCGTCACTGCCGCTTCCGCCTGAAGGAGTCATCATGTCCATCTCACAGAACATTCCCTGGA
Source organism: Arthrobacter sp. BC5 (assembly GCF_056680255.1). Classification (NCBI taxonomy): domain Bacteria; kingdom Bacillati; phylum Actinomycetota; class Actinomycetes; order Micrococcales; family Micrococcaceae; genus Arthrobacter; species Arthrobacter sp. BC5. The sequence goes on along the minus strand of NZ_CM155273.1, from coordinate 2,704,375 downwards.
CCCGCCGGGTCGCCGTCGCCGCGGTGCTCCCGTTTGCCGCCCTCGGTTTCGTCGGGTGCGCCGAGGAGACCGTCGTGCAGGAAGCCGAAGAGGCAGGCCCGACCGCGGAGGCAGCGATCCTCGGCGAGACCGTCACCGTGCAGGCCGAGGTGCAGGAGATCGTCGGCCCGAACGTCTTCAGCGTCGGCGAGAACGAGACCCTGATCGTCGGCACCGGCCTCAGCGACGGGCTCGAAGAAGGCGACAACGTCCAGGTCACCGGAACCGTCAGGAACTTCCTCCTCGCAGACATCGAGGAAGAAGGCATCAGCTTCGACGACAACGAGTCGGACTTCGTCGTCGAGTACGAAGAGGACCTCGTCGTCATGGCCGAGGACGTCGAGCCGCTGGAAAGGTCATCATGACGTCCCCCACCCATCGCAGGCAGTACCACGCACGCTCCATGCAGCGGCGGATCGGGTATACAGCGGCCATGTCAGCGGTCCTGTGTGCCCTGATCTCGTGCTCATCGCCCTCCGTGGACGAGGATGTCACTGCTGTCGGCGAGAACGGATCGGTCGGAGACGTGGACCTCCTGAGCATCCTGCTCGTCGCCTCCGAGGAAGGAGGACCAGGTCGCCTCCTCGGAACCCTCGAGAACGGATCCGACCAACCGGTCGAGGTGACAATCAGTGATGCCGATGACCAGGTGATCATCACCGTCGCCGCGCAGGACGAATACCGGTTCGAGGACAACGAGACCACACTCACCTCGGTCGGTGACGCGCCCGGCGCGATGACGACGATCACGGCGGCAGCAGGCGAGCTGACCACGGACCTTCTCGTCCCCGTACACGACGGCACACTCGAACGCTTCCGCCCGTACCTCCCCGACTAACGCTCGACGCACCAACGACCCGACTCAGGCTTCAGGCAGAACCCGAATCGTTCTCCTGGACCTCCTAACAACTGGTCAGCGTCACGATGCGGAGAAATGACCACGAGAACCACCCAGGCACAGGACGATCTGCAGACCGCCCGCCAGGATCTGGTCCTGCTCCACCCGGAATTCGAGGTGTTCCTCGGGGTGCTGGCGGCTACAGCTGCTGACTGGCTCGACCTGAAGGACGGCACAGTTCTTCTCGGGGCTAGCGTCGATGTTCAGGGAACAGTGCCGATAGTCGACGGCGCCGGTATCTCCCCTGTCGATCCTGCCGCGCTCTACATCCGGGCACCCGTCAACGGGCAACTAGGTCAGGCTGATGGCTGTCCATGACACGGGTGGGAGCGTCAGGGTGAGTGTCCCTTCGTCGACCGAGACGCCGTCGAGTGGTTTGAGGCCGACCCGGTTCTGGTCCTCGAAGGTGTTCTTCGCGTAGACGTCGTCATCGTGCAGGGTGAGCGCCTCGGTGATGGTGGTGGCATCAAGATCGGTGATGTCGATCGAGACTTCGATCGATTCGGTTTGGCTGCGGTTCACGAGGAACACCGCCGACGAGCCGGCCTCTGTATCCGTTGTTGCCACGGCGTCGACGAGGGGCGCCGGGCCGTAGACGGAGGTCTGATAGGTGTCTACCTCGATGGTGGGGCGAAGGATCTCGCCGCGGGCCAGGCGTGCGGTGACCGAGAACGGGAAGAAGGTGCTTTGACGCCATGCAGCACCACCTGGTTCGGTCATGATCGGCGCGATGACGTTGACCAGTTGCGCCAGGGACGCAGACGCGACTCTGTCGTGGTTCTTGAGCAGGGTGATCATGAGGTTGCCGAGCACTACGGCGTCGGCGACGGAATAGACGTCCTCGAGTTGGCGGGGCGCGTACGTCCACTCGTCGTTGACCTCGCCGGAGGCTTGGTGCTCGTCGAGGTACCAGATGTTCCACTCGTCGAAGGACAGGTTGATGGTCTTGTCGCTGCGCACTTTGTGTTTGACGTGATCGGCGGCGGCGACGACGGCCTGGATGAAGTACTCCATGTTCAATGACGAGGCGAGGTAAGAAGCGAGGTCGCCGCCGCGCTCCTGGTAGTAGGCGTGGCAGGAGATGTAGTCCACGTGTTCATAGGCGTGTTCGAGCACGATGCGCTCCCAGTCGCCGAAGGTGGGCATCGAGGAGCCGGAGGACCCACAGGCTACGAGTTCCAGGGTTTTATCCGCCGCTTTCATGGCCTGCGCGGTGCGGGCAGCGATTTGACCGTAAGCGTCGGCGCTCATGTATCCGGTCTGCCAGGGTCCGTCCATCTCGTTCCCGAGGCACCACATGCGGATGTCGTAGGGCTCAACCGCGCCGTTGGCGATGCGTTGGTCGCTCAGTGCCGTTCCTGACGGGTGGTTGGCGTATTCCAGGAGGTCGAGGGCACTGTCGATCCCGCGGGTCCCGAGGTTCACGGCCATCATCAGCTCGGATCCGGTGAGTTTGCACCAGCGGGCGAACTCGTCGATGCCCACCTGGTTCGACTCCAGAGCATGCCACGCGAGGTCACGGCGTACCGGGCGTTGATCGCGTGGGCCCACACCGTCTTCCCACCGGTAGCCGGAGACGAAGTTGCCGCCCGGGTAGCGGATCGTCGTCGAGCCGAGCTCTTTGACCAACTCGACCACGTCGAGCCGGAACCCGTCCTCGTTAGCCGTGGGATGATCCGGCTCATGAATCCCGCCGTACACACACCGGCCGAGGTGCTCTACGAACGAACCGAAGATCCTACGGTTCAGGGGCGCAACGACCGCCGAACGCTCAATGACAATACGTGCATTGGTCACAACATCATCCTGTCCATGAATACGTATGAAGACTTTTTCCTCGGAGCCCAGGAGCGCGGCAAAGGCACGGCTCCTGATCAATCCGTTCCTCCATCGACTCCACGCACAACACCTCGCATCGACAAGGGTGTTGCAACGACCGCCTGAACTCACCACCGGTTTCACGGACCACGAGGACGGCCCGGTTCAGGACCATGTGACGGCTTGTCGGGTGGGTGTGGGTAGGCTCTGTGGCGCGATCACGCCAGAGTCAGCGGAAGTGGACGGTGGCCGTTTCACGCCCCCGCGAGAGCGAGACCGGCGCACTCTGCCCGTCGCGCTTGATCACGTAATCACCGAAGAAGCCCGTGATGGACAAGCGTCCGTCATGATCCGTGCGCATCGACGTTCGCGGCAGCCACCATTCGCCCTTGACCAGCGATTGCAGTGCGTGGAACGAGGGTTTCGGCGTGCCGTCGGCGCGAACAAACCCGCCCGGCGCACCGAGCCACGCTCCGTCGTCGGTGAACCCCCAGTACGTGATGGCCTGTACGGCCGGGTGGCCCACGAGTGAGCGATAGTGGCGGACGATCTCGTCCGCTTGCCTGGCCTCTCCCTCGGGCGTCGATGGCCAGGATGGGATCTGATAGTCGTTGAGGTCGACGATCTCCGGCGGCATGAGGTCCCCCGACAGCAGGGTCGTCTCGGTCAGATGGAGGGGCAGCCCGAAGCGGGCGAATCGGTCGACCATCGCGAGCATGGTCTCTTCTCCCCAATACCCCTGATGCATGTGCGTCTGCAGGCCGATCGCGTCCACGGCGATCCCCGCATCAAGCACGTGTTCGATCAGAGCTTCGTAGTCGCTCGACAGGTCGAAGTCGTTCAGGACGAGCGTCGCCGAAGGGTTCGAGGCGCGAGCTTCCTCGAACGCGAGCTGAATCATGGGCACGCGACCAATGCTCTGCGCAAGCCGGGTGATGCCGTTTTCCTCCGCAGTGAACACGGGCATGATGACCACTTCGTTGATGGCGTCCCACGTGTCGATGACCCCGGAGAAGTCGGTCACCTCGCGTCGGATCCTCTCGCGTTGCAGCTGCTCGATCTCGGCCACCGGCAGACCGGCGAGCCACTCGGGCGCGAGCGTGTGCCAGGTCAGCGGATGCCCCTTCACCGTCACGCCGTGCTCAGCGAACCACGAGGCGGTCCGGAGAAGTCTTCGGGTGTCAGGCTTGCCGCGGGTCGGCTCGAAACCTTGCCAGTAGAATGGAAGGGTCGCAGTATTGAAGAGGTCGAGCCACATCGTCTCGAGCTCCCGCAGGCCGGCGAGTCCGGCCCCGCCGAAAACGGGTTCCTCCGCGGCATCCTGCTCGGTCTCCCCATTGGCGAGCGGGATGAAGTCGAAACCGATGTTGCCGAAGGCGAAGTCATGGCGCTGCTGTTCGACAGTGACATCCGCATTGCGCACAGGGTTGCCGACGGCGTCCAGCACGGTGACCTGCGCGGTCACCCGGCGGTGATCGACGCTCATGAGGCGCTCCGTGCGATCTCGTCGAACCTCGGGTGGAAGGCCCGGTCGAAGCCCACGACGCGGGCTTCACCGGAGAGTTGCACCGAGTGCGTGATCCGCAGGTCGGTGCTCGACGCTCCGAGACCAAGGATGATCTCTCCCGGTTCGACGACCCGCTGGCCGTTCCGGCCCGTGAAGCCGGTGACATCTACGGGAACGTGTATCGAGAACTCGACGGATTCGCCCGGCTTCAGGTCGACGCGCTGAAAACCGACCAGACGCTGCACCGGGCGCACCACTGACGCGACCGGATCGTGGACGTAGATCTGGACGATTTCCGTCCCGGAACGGTCCCCGGTATTGCGGAGACGAAGGCCGAGGGTCGCCGTGCCGTCGACTCCGACCGTATCCGGCCCGTGCTGGCCGGCGCTCCATTCGAAGGTCGTATACCCGATCCCGTGCCCGAACGCGAAGGCCGCGGTAGGGTCGATGTTCGATACTCCGTTGGAGCGCGCCAGAGGAGCGGCCAGGTATGTGGACGGTTGCGTTCCCTCTGAGGCCGGGATGCTGACAGGCAGGCGTCCGCTCGGATTGACCCGGCCGGAGAGGATGCCGGAGAGCGCGGCGGTTCCTTCTTCTCCTGCGAAGAACGCTTGCACGATCGCGCCGGCGCCCGTGACAGCGGATCCCAGCGCGTACGGTCGTCCAGCGAGCAGGGTGACGACGGCAGGAGTCGATGTTGCCAGAACGGCGTCGAGAAGGTCTTGCTGGGCACCTGGCAGACGGAGCGACTCGACGTCGCAGCCCTCACCGCTCGTGCCGCGGCCAAAAAGCCCGGCCCGGTCGCCGAGGGCGACGATGACGACGTCCGCCCGCCTTGCAGCATCGACCGCCGCGGGGATCCCGGCGGTTTCTCCTCCGTCGATCGTCGTGCCTGGCACGTAGTCGATGTCGGCTTCGGGAAACTCGATGCGGAGGCTCTCCAGCAGGGTCGGCAGTTTGATGCCGAGGGGTGTGTCAGGATGCTGCACGCCGACATGCGCCGGGAACGAGTAGCAGCCGAGAACGGCGAAGGGGTCGTCGGTCGTCGGCCCGACGACAGCGATCCGGCGCGGGGCGGCGAGCGGAAGGGTCCCGTCGTTGCTCACAAGCACGACGGATTGTTCGGCGATCTCGCGGGCAACCGCCCGATTGCCGGCGTTGTCCAGGTCGATGGTGCCGCGGATGCCTTCCGCGTCGTCCACGTCGACCCCCCGCAACGCTGCGGGCGTGGCATCCCAGTCAGGATCAAGCAGTCCGAGGTCGACCTTCTGGCGCAGCACACGCCGGAGGGCACGATCGATGACGGCCTCGGGCAGGCCGCCCGACCGGACCGCTTCAGCCAGCGGCGCACCGAAGGTCTTCACCGTCGGCAGTTCGACGTCCACGCCCGCGGTGAGCGCGAGAGCAGCGGCCTCGCCCCACGAACCCGCGACGCCGTGAAGCAGTTTGAGGAAGGCGATCCCGAAGTAGTCGGCCACGACGGTGCCGTCGAAACCCCAGGTGTCACGCAGGACTCCGGTGAGCAGCGACTCGTCAGCCGCCGATGGCACGCCGTCGATGTCGGTATAGGAGTGCATGACCGAACGCGGCCGGCCTTCCCGCATGACCATTTCGAACGGGACGAGCAGAACGTCAGCGAGTTCACGCGGACCGACCGAGACCGGCGCGAGGTTACGGCCGGCTTTCGACGCCGAGTATCCGACGAAGTGCTTGAGAGTTGCGATGATTCCTGCGGACTCGAGACCACGGACGTACGCCGTTCCGATGGTGCCGATGAGATACGGGTCCTCACCGATAGTCTCTTCGACGCGACCCCAGCGGGCATCCCGCACCACGTCGAGCACCGGGGCGAGGCCCTGGTGGATGCCGACCGAACGCATGTCCGACCCGATGCGGTGTGACATCCGCTCGATGAGCCCCGGATTGAACGAGGCCCCCCAGGCGAGGGGCACCGGATAGGCGGTCGCCCCCCAGGTGGCGAAGCCGGCGAGGCACTCTTCATGAGCAACAGCCGGGATGCCGAACCGGTTGGATGCCGCGATCCGGCGCTGGCTGCGGAGGAGGGACAGTGCCCCGAGCGCCGGGTCGACCGGCGCCGAGCCGAACGGCCGAGTCAACTGGCCGAGCCCGTTCGGCAGAAGGGCATCGAGGTCGACGACGTCGTCCATGTCGTTCTGATGCGGGGCAACGTCGCCGCCCTCATTGGACGCGCCGACCCAGACGCCGAACAGCTGGGCGATCTTCTCCTCGAGCGTGAGCTCGTTGAGGAGTGCTTCGACGCGGTCGGAAGCGGATGCGGTCACGTCGTGCCAGGCCGGCGTGGTCGTCGTGGGTGTCGTGGTGCTCAAGGGGAGTCCTAACCTTTGACGGCGCCGGTGAGTCCGCCGACGATGCGACGCTCGAACAGCGTGAAAAATATCAGTGCCGGAATCATGGACAGTGAGGTGAAGGCGAGTACCTTTGCCGTGTCCACCGAATACTGCGAAGCGAACGCCTGAACGCCGAGCGGCAGGGTGTACGTCGCCTGGTCACCGAGGATGAACAGCGGCAGAAGGTAGCTGTTCCAGCTCGCCACGAAGGCAAGGATGCCCGTCGTCACCACGCCCGGCAGCGACAGAGGAACGACCATCCGGAAGAAGAAGCCCAGCCGGCTGGTGCCGTCGATCGACGCCGCCTCTTCGATCTCATCGGGGATGGCCTTGAGGAACGGCACCAGGATGATGATCGTCACCGGCAAGCCGAAGGCGATCTGCGGGAGAATCACGCCGGCCAGGCTGTTCATCAGGCCCAGGTCCCTGACGAGGATGTAGAGCGGCGTGATCGCCACGGTCATCGGGAACATGAGCCCGGCGGCGAACAGTGAATACATCGCGCCGCGACCGGCAAACCTGTATCGAGCGAGGATGAAGCTCGCCATCAGGCCGAGCGTCACCACACCGATGGTCGTAGCGATCCCGGCAATCGCCGAGTTGCCGACCTGCTGCCAGAAGGTCGGACTCGCGAGCACCTCAGCGTAGTTGTCGAAATTCCACGGGTTCGGGAAGCCCGCGGGCGAATTGGTGATCTGCGAGTTGTCGCGGAACCCGCCGAGGATGATGTAGATGACGGGTCCGAGACAGAGTGCGATGAAGACGAAGGCGATGAAGTAGGTCGCCGGACTGCCCCACTCCTGGCGGTCACTCGGTGGACGTTTCTTGTGCAGGCGCGTGGGAGCGTCGAGAACAGCCATCACTTCTTTCCTTCTGTGAGGGCACCGGCGGTGTCGCGTGAGAGAACGTACCGCTGGTAGATCAATGCGATGACGAGGGAGATCAGGAACATGACGACGGCGACAGCACTGCCGTAGCCGAAGTTGCCCGACGTGCGCCCGTTGGCGACCATGTAGGTGGCCATGGTCGAGGTCCCCGCAGTCGAGGCGACGTACTGGCCCCAGATGATGAAGACCAGGTCGAACAACTGCAGCGAGCCGATGATCGACAGGAACGCCCAGATCCGCACGGTCGGCCCGAGGAGCGGCAGCGTGATGGTGCGCTGGATCTGCCAGTAGCTGGCGCCGTCGATCGCGGCCGCCTCGAACAATTCGTCCGGGATGCTCTGCAATCCGGCAAGGAAGAGGATGACGGCGAAGCCGATGTACTTCCACGAGATGATCACCATCAGGGACCAGATGGCGATGCTCGGATCAGAGAGCCAGTCTCTCTGGAGAGCTCCCAACCCGATGCTCTCGAGCAGCCCGTTGACGGAACCGGAGGTCTGCAGCATGAGACCCCAGCCGATCCCGACGATGACCTCGGAGATGATGTACGGGACGAAGATGAGCACGCGGATGAGCGAGCGGCCACGGATCTTCTGGTTGAGCAGGAGCGCGAGGACGATCGCAATGGGTCCCTGGAGGACCAGGGAGAGCACCAGGATGAACCCGTTGTGGCGCAGCACGTCGTGGAACGCGCTGTCCTGCAAGATGATCATGTAGTTTTCGAAACCGACGAAGTCGGTGGCCGGCCCGAAGCCCTTCCAGCGGAAGAAACCGTAGTAGCCGGCGAGGACGACCGGGAAGATCACGAAGCTGACGAAGACGACGATCGCCGGCCCGGCCAGAAGCGTGATCTCGAGGCGCTTGCGCCAGTCAGCTGGACGCCGTCTGGGCCGCGGTGCGGCAGGGGACGCCGCGTGAGCGCCATCCCCTGCCGTGACCGTGCCCCGCGGCGGCTGCTTCTCCGTCAACAACGGAGGACCCCCTGCAGGTTCAATCATGATCTGCTGCTATCCCTTGGCCGCTGCGTCGTTCAGAGCAGAGACGATGTCTTCAGCTGTGCCCTGACCGGCGAACAGGTCGACAGCACCCTTGTTGAGCGCGTTTCCGACGTTCTGTCCGAACAGCGTGTCGAGCCACACCGTGACGTACGGTGCGTCGTTGTACGCCTGGAGGATCGACTGGAGCGCCGGGTCAGTGACAGCTGCCTGGGCGTCCTGGTTGGCGGGGATCGTCTGGAACGCTTCCGCGTAGCCTTCCTGGTGCTCCTGCTGCATGAAGAAGTTCAGGAACGCGGTGCACTCTTCTTTCGGTGCTTGAGCGGAGCAGGTGAATCCATCGACGCCGCCCATCATTGCGCCAGGCTCACCCTCGCCGCCGTCGACCTCAGGGAACGGGAACCAGCCCAGGTCAGGCAGCGGCTTCTCATCAGGAGTCAGCGAAGCGATGACACCTGGGTTCCATGCGCCCATGAGTTCCATCGCTGCTTTGTGATTCGCAAGGAGACCTGCAGAGCTGCCTGCTCCCTGCTGCGCCGAGGTGGTGAGGAATCCGTTGTTGAACGGCTGCGTGTCGACGAATTCCTGCAGGTTATCGCCGGCCTCCAGCCAGCACGGGTCGTCGAACTCCATGGTTTCGGCGGCCGTGTCGAGAGCGTCCTGCGAGCAGGCTCGAACTGCGAAGAAGTAGTACCAGTGCGCTGCAGGCCAGGCATCTTTCGCGCCGACTGCGATGGGGTCGATTCCTGCACCCTTGAGCTTGTCAACGGCGGAACCGAGCTCGTCCATGGTCGTCGGTGTTCCCTCAACGCCCGCTTGGGTGAAGAGGTCTCCGCTGTAGTAGATGCCCCCAGGCAGCAAGGCGGTCGGCATTCCGTAAATCTTGCCGTCGACCGCGAAAGCGTCCAAGACGCTTTCGGGCACCGCGGCCCTGGTGGCCTCGTCGATGGAATCCGTGATGTCCAGGGCCTGGCCGGCCGCAACGACATCCGCAAGCTTGCCGCCGCCGCGCGCCATGAAGATGTCGGGTGCATCACCGGAGTTCAGCGCCGTCTGGAGCTTCCCGTCCATCTCCTCGTTCTGGATGGACTGGATGTCGATCGTGACGCCAGGGTTTGCCTCCTCGAAGGCTGCGACCGTCTTCTCCCAGTGCGCCTTGCCTGCACCCGTCGTCGAGTTGTGCCAGAACGTCATGGTGACGTCGCCATCTTCTGTTGCTCCACCCTCGGAGCCGCATGCGGACAGGCCGCCGAGGGCGATTGCTGTCGCCGCCCCGACGGTCAGCAGCTTTTTGATACTAAGCTTGTTCATCTTTGAACGCCTCTCGAAAGTTTCGACATCTGCGTCGAAAGCGATTAGTATGGTGCGAGCGTAACAGTGGCCCGGTGAAACGCAAGTGTTTTCCGCAACAAACAGATAGAAATCGGATCCTCATGGTCGCTTCAGGTCGCAGGGTCAAGCTCATGGATCAGCCGATGAGGCCGTGTTTTCGCGCTCCACGGTCGCCAAAGTCCTCAAGGGACGGTCGGACGTGTCCGCGCAGGCGCAGGCAGGTATCGAAGGGCTCCTCTACAGGCAGGAATATCCATGACGCCCAGGCCTGCCTGACCGGGGCACCCTGATCGACCTCGTTCTCCCCCACCTCGACACAACCTGGGCCATGGAGATCATCCGCGGAGTCGAAAGTTTCGCTCGCACCGACGATTCGATCGTCGTACGTGCCGAGGCGGATGACCGCCACTCCCTGTCCCCGGCCTGGATGACCGGCGCCCCGCCGGCACCCGGTCGGGATGGTGCTCGTCTTCGCCTGTCTTGCGACGGAAGCGAAGTCGCAGGAGTAGGCGCACCCTCGAAACCATCCCGCGGACGGACCCGCAACGCGGCTCGTCGTCCGTGAGAGTCCGACCGCGCCAGTTGCGGCTGACCGGCCGAGACTGAGGTGAAGCCCGTCCCTCGACGTCGCGATCCTGTTCCTCGCAACGTTGTACCGGCGCATCGCGCATCACGACCCGCAGCAACGGGTGATCCTCGTTCTGCACGATCAGCGGCGTATCGTTAGCGAACTTACAACAGGCGGGGTCGGATGAACCACCAGGAGAAAACCATGCAGGGCTTGAAAGTACTTTTCATCGGCGGCAGCGGAATCATCAGCGCCTCCTGCACGAGACAGGCCGTCGACGCAGGGATGGACGTCTATCTTCTCAACCGCGGGATCAACAACCTGCGCCAGGTACCCGAGGCTGTCACCACCTTGGTCGCGGATTCCCGGGACAAGCAGGCCGTCTCCGACGCCATAACTGGTCACAACTTCGACTGCGTGGTCAGCTGGGTCAACTTCACTCCCGAGCAGGTGAAGCAGGACATCGAGATATTCGCCGGACGCACCGGACAATACGTCTTCATCAGCTCGGCATCGGCTTATCAGACACCGCCAACGCACCTGCCCATACTGGAATCCACTCCGTTGAGGAATCCCTTCTGGGAGTATTCGCGCAACAAGATTGCCTGTGAGGACCTGCTCACTGCCGCCTACCGCGAAGAGGGATTCCCCGTCACGATCGTCCGTCCCTCTCACACCTACGATGAAACGCTGATCCCGTTCGACGGAGGATGGACGGTTGTCGAACGTATGCGCGCCGGGCGACCCGTCATCGTGCCCGGAGACGGAACATCGCTGTGGACGATCACCCACAGCCGCGATTTCGCAAAAGGGTTCACAGGTCTGCTCGGAAACACCTCCGCGATTGGTGAAGCCGTGCACATCACCGGTCAGGAGACTCCGTCGTGGAATCAGATCTACGCCCAGGTCGCGGCCGCTGCCGGCGTCCCGGACCCTGTCCTGGTCCATGTCGCCTCAGACTCCATCGCCGAAGCCGACCGTGAATGGGGCGCGGGCCTCTTGGGCGACAAGTCGCACACGATGATCTTCGACAACACGAAGATCCGCTCCCTCGTCCCCGGGCTCACCGCCAGCATCCCCTTCAGTCAGGGTGCTCGGGAAATGATTGCCTGGCATGACTCGGACCCGGCACGCCGATCCGTGGACGCCCACATGGACGCCCTGATGGACCGGCTCGCCGAAGCGTACGCACCGCGTCCTCTCTGACACCTCGACCGCACTCCCGGCCGAACCACCCGGGAGTCACCGGAGCTGACCAGACCTCACCCTGGCGTACCCGATACTTCCCATCCGACCTCCCTCAAGCTCATGAAAGGCTTGTTCTGGTTCGTTGAGAATGAACGAGGCGAGACACACTGCTGAGACAGCACCTGAAGGCAGAACCACCGCAGATGCTGAATCCGCTCGACCCCTGCCGGGACATGCGATACGTCCACGCAGGGGATCCTTGTGGCAATGAGGGCTCATGCCCCTCAGGTGTTCTCGGTTCGTCGCCGCGGGGCGAAGAAACCCAGGCTGTAGGTCAGCAGGATCAACGCCATGCACAGCCCTGATGTGACAGCCGCTCCGAGAGCGCTGGCCTGGGTGCCCATGAGAAGGCCCAGAGCACCGAGACTGATAAGGACCCCGCCCAGCGTGTAGAACATGCGCTCCTTGAATGCCCAGGCGAAGGGCAGGAAATGCAGGCCGACGACGAGGGCGATCAATGCGGGCCGTTGCTCGAGCCTGCCCATCGTTCCGAGCCACCGGCTGCCGACCGCTATCAGCGCGAACTCCCCGATCACGCACAGAACGTACACCCCGACGTGCCATCCGCGAGGAGGGACGAAGGAACCCAGGAAGCGTGGGACGGCGAAGAGAAACCACAGGGTTGCAGTGACTGCCGCGATGGTGAGGAGGCGCGCCCCAACCGCTGCTGGATCGGAGAACCCGGGCGTGTAGGAGAAGACGAAGACACAGGCGCCGATCAACCCGATGAGAGTCCCTGTTCGCCGTGGGTCCGCGAACCTCGGAGGTGCGCCGGTCGACGATTGATGACGCGTGCTGGTATCTCTCACTGAGGGAGCCTCCCAGATCACACCCCGGCTGGCTAGCCCCACCCGAAACCCGCGAAGCGAAATGTGCCGGCAGTTGCACCTTCGGAAGCCACGCCGGCTATAGCCAGCTCATGATATCGGGTTTTTGTTGCCCCACGATCGAGCAAGGCAACCGGTCCGGTCAAAGAATTGCTGGGCGAGATACGCTGCGGTGACTCACCCCTCCCCCTCGCATCCACAGCCAGTGAGAATCTTGGGTGGTGGGTATGCTTTCGCGATGACGTCGTCCCCAAAGCTCGCCAGCCCTTCGACAGGGCAGCGGGTTCGGCTCGCGTCGGCGCTGTGTGGTCTGGTCGCACTGTTACTCGTCGTGCTGGGGTGGAGCGGACTGATCTTCGTTCTCGGCTGGCGCGGAGGGCTGTTGCACCGCTGGCTGTTGGCGGGTGCGTTGTCCGGTTTGTCCGGGCCTGCACGAAGTCACCTGTCACTAGACTCGGTTCCACCTCGCCTCCCACACAGGTTCTCAAGCCGAATCACACGGCAGATTTGCTGCCACCATCGAGGGCCGATGATTTTGCTGTCCCAGGACCGTCTAAGGAGTAGTGAACGGCTGTTCGGCCTGCTTTACCCCATTCGATGTCAGGAGTACTCACCATGGCTGCACCCCTTGTCTACGTCAGCTTCCCTGGGACCGCGAGGGAAGCGCTCGGGTTCTATGCCGATGTCTTCGGAGGTGAGTTGTCCCTGCATTCGTACGAGGACCACGGGAGGACCGACGGCCCGCCGGATGCTGTTGCCCACGGGGTCCTCGACGGTGTCGTCGCCCTCGCCGGCTCGGACACGCCCGCGGGAGAGCAGTCCGTGCGGTGCGAGGGCCTGATGCTCTCATTGTTGGGGACCGCCGAACCGGCCATCCTGCACGAGTGGTTCGACAAGCTCTGCGTCGGCGGATCCGCGATCGATCCCCTGGTCCAACGGCCGTGGGACGGCGCGGACGGACAGGTCACGGACCGGCACGGGCTTCGCTGGCTCATCGGCTACGAGTCGAAGGCATGAGTGATGCTCAGCTGTCCGCGCAGCTGGCGGCGGCGCGCGCCCACGTGCTGCGCGCCGTCGAGGGCCTGACCGAAGCGCAGATGAGCACAGCACGGGTTCCGTCGGGGTGGAGCGTGACGAGCCTGCTGAACCATCTTGCGTTCGATGACGAGATGTTCTGGATCTCGGCCGTCCTCGGCGCGAACCCTGCTGCGATCGACGCCCTCCATGACGGATGGCACTCCACACCGATGACCGGGGCGGAAGCGGTGAGCATCTATCAGGAGCAGATCACCAGCAGTGACAGGGTACTCCCCGAGATCGACCTGGACGCCCCTCCCCGCTGGTGGCCCCCGGCCGATGAGTTCGGCCACCCGCCCATGTCGGACGGGCACGACGTCGTGTTCCGTGTGCTCGCGGAAACCTCGATCCACGCCGGTCACCTCGACATCGTGCGTGAGCTGATCGACGGGCATCAGAACCTCGTCGTGAACTGACCAACGCCCACACCTGTAAGGACCAGCCACCCACCGAAAGGCCACCTGATGCCCGACTTCGCCATCCTCATCTATGCGGACGAGTCCCTCCACGCCCTCGAAGCGGCTGAGGCCGACCTGGAAGAGAACGACCAGCATGCGCAGGACCTCCAGGCCTCAGGGGCGATGTCCCTCGCCTACGCCCTGACACCCAGGGCCAGCGCAGTCTCCGTCCGAAGCGGAGGCACGACGACCGGCCCCTTCGTCCACGCCGACCAGTTCGTCGCCGGCTTCTACGTCATCGAAGCACCAGATCTCGATGCCGCCATTGCCATCGCCCGCCTCAACCCCGCAGTCCGCACGAGCACGGGCGGGGTCGAGGTCCGCCCCGTCCACAGCGGAGGAATCATCACCACGAGCCTCGATTGACGGCTACATCGCAGCCCCCGATGGATCCTTTGACGCCTTCCCCCCTTGACGGCGATCACATGCAAGTGATCTGCTCCGACGTCGCGGACGCCCTGCCCTCGCATGTCCTGACAGCACTTGGTAACGACCGGCCGAGGAGCCGATTCGACACTGTCATCCGGGGCTGGAGGAGGAAAGCGCCCTCGACATCTACCTTTGTGGCGGTGGTGATCTCGCCGGCCAGCTCCTTCCCGAGATCGACCGCCTGATTCTGAAGCGGAACCCTGTGGTTCTGGGGGCAGGTGTTCCTCTTGTCGGCAGCATCACTTTCCCACCAACCCTGTTTCGCCCGCTTCCCTCCAGAGTCTTTGCCTCGCGAGTTGTCATCGAAGAATGGAAACGCCTTCACTGAGGAATGGATAGACGAACACCGCTCAGGGTGCCTTGGTCATCGAACACGAACCAGCAGATGCTGTTCCTGCGGCTCTGGTCCGCGAGCACCAACGCGCGGAGGTGGTCGGGGATCTGCTGACGCTGCCAGTCACGCTCAGCCTGCCCCGCGTCTCGTCTCGCGCACGCGGGTGCTGCCGCCGCGACGGCCTTGATAGCATAGGCGGCCGCCCCCAGATCGTGCTCGGGAACGTGGGCGACACAAGCAGCCTGGCCGGCCGAGTACGCCGCGAAGCGTGCCGCACCACGCAGCGGACGTGCAGCACCCATCGCAAGCCCTCCTATCGCACGGGTAGTCATCATCCCGACTTCTCCGCACGCCCAGGACCGAGCGGCTTCGATCGCCGACCGGGGCCGGTCATCAACAGGACGTGCTTCCTCGAACAGCCCGAGAACATGCTCGGCGCACACAGCCGCCCAGAAGGCCAGTAGCCGATGATCGCCCTCGGTCAGATACCCACCCCGGCGGATAGACACGAGGCGAGGGTCGCGAACGGCAGGAAGGATCATCTGCCTACTTCCTACCCTCCGCTTGAGCTCCCGCAACTACCACCCTCAGCCGCCCGCACCGGATAGTGTCACCGCCAAGCATGCACCGCGGGCGCAGGCATGAACGACCTTTGACGCCGACCAGCGGCTCGCAGGACCCGCCAGCGATGGCTGGGTGTACGAACTCGCCCGGAACCAACGTACCGAATCACTTCAAAGCATCTGGTGGACTGAAGGCCTCTCGGCTGGGATTTGCGCACGCTCAACCCGAGGGGACTTCGACAATGAGACCGATCACGGCGAGTGCCCGTTTCCCTGTGCCGCCCGATAGGGCATGGGACTTCGTGTTCGGGGACGAAAGTCGACGCGCTGCAGCAGCATCGAGAATGATCGCTCGCATTGAGAACTATCAAATGCGTCCGGATGGCACTCCCAGCTACACCATGGTGATGAAAATGGGGCCGCTGACTATGAAAAGCGTCTCCGACTATGAAGTTTTCGACCGCCCGAGCCACACCGTCAATCGGGTACTTCAGAGTCCATTCGGTGGTCGTTTCTTCACCGATTTCAGTCCCACCGATGGTGGGACGACTGTTCTCACACGATGGGAAATGGAGCCACCACGACGGATGGTAAGGGCCCTCCTTCCCGTGCTTGCTCCGATGCTGGCCTTCGTTTCCAAGCGGGATCTCGTTCGATGGGCGGAGGCATGTGCTCGATGAGGGGTTGACCTCCTGGCTCTCTCGATCGTCGACGCTCTTCACGAATAGCTCTTGCGCTACTTGATCAGCACACCCGACTGGACCGCTGTTACGACGCCAACCCCTGTCCGACGGGCCGGTCCTCCCGCAGAAGTCAACCCAACAGCCACCACACGCTGCGGGAACCAGGGCGCTTACTCATGCGATTCACAGGACTCGAGCAGGTCCCTTCCGGGCCGGATCCCGGTCCAGTCAAAGGATGCTTTAGCGAGACTGCTGAGCGGATAGGTCGCCACTGAGCGCGTATGCGAGGCGCACCCTTGCGTGGTCCATGCGTGCTGGTTAGACCTGCATGATCCTCTTCAACAGCTGTCGAAAATCATGCTGGGCGCCGCGCGGATGACCAGGACACTCCGAAAATGTCCCATTCGGCTGGTCAGTGAAGCGCGGGGAGCAGGACCGCGTCTATCACCGAGACGAAGAAGTCCCGTCGAACCGGCTCGGCACTGGCATTCAAGCGATGGGTGCTCATTGCCGGGATCACCTCAGCGAGAACAGAAACTCTCGCCGAAAGACCCGCCGGGACTTCCCCTCGGTCGATCGCGCGGCCAAGGAGACGCCGGTACACCTCGACATATGGTTCCGTGACTTCGGTACGGACAACGACGGCCAGCGCGTCCGAGGTTCGAGTAGCGGAGGCGAGACCTGCGAAAAGTGCCACTCGCTTGTCCGGGCCACCGAGCCAGGAAGAATCGACGACCGCGAGCAGATCCGATCGGAGAGATCCCAGATCCGGGAGCCGGTCGGCTTCAGGGGGTCGCCCGATGGAACGAACCGCGGCGAGGACGAGATCCTCCTTGGTCGCCCATCTCCGATACAGCGTGGACTTCGCCTTCCCCGTGCGAAGTGCGACGTCGTCCAGGGTGACCTTTTCATAACCCCGCTCAGCCAGAAGGTCGAGCGTGATCGCCAGGATGAATTCGTCGCTCGAGTGATCGTAGGGACGGCCCATCCGCAGCCCTTGTGATGCTGGATGACCGGACGGGGAGACAGCGCCTTGGTTCTTCACTCGTGACAGGATACGCCCGGTGCTCATACTTACGATACTGAGTAGTATCGTAAGTACGAGGAGGGCGTGCTTCGTACGCTCAGGATCAGGGAGCAACCGTGGACATCAAAGATGCAGTCATCGTCATCACCGGAGCATCGTCAGGGATCGGCGCTGCCACAGCGCGAGCCGCAGCCCAAGCTGGAGCACGTGTAGTGCTGGCGGCGCGGCGCGAGGATCGAATCAGGGAACTGGCCGGCGAACTCGGCGGGTCGATTGCCGTCGGCTGTGACGTCACCAATCAGGAACAGATCGACGCCCTCGTGCAGACTGCACTTCACGAATTCGGGCGCATCGACGTCCTCATCAACAACGCCGGCCAGGGCCTGCAGGCCACGACCGAACAGATCGACCTCGAAGACTTCCGCTCCGTGCTTGAACTGAACCTCGTAGCCCCACTGGCCATGATGCAAGCGGTACTACCGACCATGCGCCAACAGCACATGGGCATCATCATCAACATCAGTTCCGGAACGACCTTTGCCGACGTCCCCGGAACCGGTGGATACGTCGCGTCCAAAATCGCCCTCGAGCGGCTCTCCGCGATCGCTCGCAACGAGCTCGACGGTACAGGCATCACCGTGTCGACCATGATTCCGTTCGCAACCAGCACGGAATTCCTCGCCTCCATCCGGGCAGGTCGCGCTGAGGCAGAGGCAATGACAGCCGGAGCCCAGTTCGACACACCAGAACAAGTCGCCGACGCACTCCTGCAGCTGATCAGAAGCGGCGAGCCCACCATGGATCTCGTTCCAGCTGCCTACGGCGGAACGCGCTGACCCACCCAAGCATCCCACTGCCCGCCCACCTTCTGACCAAACACTCCATTGGCGAGACAGCCAGCCAGCCAGCGGCAGGAAGCGCCCCTCGGTGTACGTATATGGCACCTTTCCGGACATCTTCACCGTCCGGGTCAAACGCCCACTCCTCGCCTTAGTGCTGGCGGGCACCACGAGTCCAGCTGAAAGATGAGCGTCGAAAGACCGTCTTACGGGCGTGATGCGCCCATGCTGCCCACCCGCTAGACGCGGCACCAAATGGCTAGCTGCCTGCTCGGTAAGCTATGTACAGGAAGAATTGGGGGACACGTTGGATGGACATGCGTTGGATCGACGGCGGATCGCCCGAGACTTCTGGCTTCGCATAACGATTCCTTCCACGCTCTTCGCCGGGCTGCTCGTGCTTCTCTTCACCTCCGTGCAACGTGATGCACTTCCGCCTGCACTGTCGATCACCGGCGCTGCGCTCCTGATCGGCGGCACCATCGGATTCTTCACGGGCGTTCGTGGGCCGCACTGGCCGATCTACGCTCTGATCCTCACCGGACTGGCTGTACTTCTCCTGCTGCCCCAGCCCTGGCAGGGCCTCGCCTTCGTGCCTATCCCATCATCGGCAGTCGGGTATGCGATGGGCAAGGAGGTCGCGTTCTTCCGTCTAAACCGTCGGCAACCGGTTTCACCGTCCACAAACTGACACCCACGCATCACTTGCTTCACCGCGTGTTTTTGATGCGCGTTCGACTATCGATCAACGGTCATTCTGGCAGTGCCTTGATGAGCATTGATCGGAGATCCTTCGCCTGTTCCTCGGGGAGCCAAAAGTTGACCTCCTGGTGACCGCTCGAGGCCTCGAAGGCTATTCCCACGGAGAGTCCGACCTCGTCACCCAACGTCGGGCTCAGGCCGATCGTCGCCACCGCAGGGCGGGGTGGAAGGTCGGGACCGATGACGATCGTTGCCTCAACGAGACCGGTTCCTTCGCGAAGCGCCCTCACATCCGTACCTGAGTGAACCATCCAAGGGGCACCATTGTTCAACATTTCCTGATGGCTTGAGCAGACAGACACCTTACGGTCAGAGTGTGGCAATAGGACGAATGAGCCGGCGGCAGCTTCCAAGCAACGCAGCACAGAGCATGCGGTCATGCGGTGATCGTAACGTGTGACGCGTATCAGGATCCCTCCGGGTTACCGACCCCTGAGTATTGGTCACGGCAGGTGCTGGCAGCCTCAGATACTCAACGTCGCTTGCACGGGCGTAGGCCTGAACATGCTGCTGCTGGCCATCACCGGGTACTGGTCCGTCCTGCCGCAGCTCACCCGCATGATCACCGGCGCCGGCGCGAAGACCGACGCGAACACGGAAATGGCACGTCATCGACCTTGGCATCATCCAGGCTGCTTGCCGCAGCGTTGGCTTCGAAACCAACAGAACGCCAATCAGAAGTGCAAAACGACCGATTCTCACCTTTGCATGATGTTCAGCAACTTAGGCTCGGACTTATGGCACACGGAGACTTTGAGATCCCGCGGGAGACTCTGGAGGAATGGGCTGGCGTCGCCCATATGGCTCGGCTCATGACTGATGTTCTCCACCAGATTGGTGAGCCGAGGCCAGACTCCAATCTCGCTAAGGTCAACGAGGTCTACGCACCCGAGCGTGGTTCTGACTGGCGCCGAGGCTATCTCTCCTCTGCGCTTGAACATCTCGAGTTTTGGGGCGATCACGTTGCCCCGTTGAAGTTCCACCCGAAGCACAGGGTTCGGCATACGTTCAGGCCTGTACAAACCCTTTCTAGGGCAGCTATCGAGTCGTCGGCGCATGCGATCTGGGTCCTCGATGCCCGTACAACTCAGGAGTGCACACGACGCCACCTGTCCTTGGTCGTGCCCGATTTTGAGGAACAAAAGAAAGCTGCGGTCGATCAAGAGCGCAAGGAAGAACTAGCTAGGCGCCGGCAGGATCTCATCAACAGGATTAAGCCGGATCTCGTTGAGGATGACGTGAAGCGAGCTCCTGGGTACATGGAACTGGTTAAACAGGCGGCAGCTGTTGTCGCAACTAGGGGTTCAGCTACGTTCGACATCGACACAGTTGAAAGACTGTGGCGTGCCTCAGCAGGATCAGCGCACGGAAACGGTGGCCTTCACATGATTTGCAGATCGTTGTTCCTCAGAATGAGTTCCTGCCAGGTCAGTTCAATACGGTGCAAATGCCCGACCCCTCAGCCATAACTTCCATCACGGGACTAGCTTCCTCACTGACCTCATACGCGGTTCTGCGCTTCGCTGACTACTCCGGGTGCGAGCCCCAACTCTCAGACCTTTTGGAGCAAGCGCGCGAGCGACTTTCATCGAGGATCCCCCGTCGTACCGACCTCCGCCGTTTCGTAGCCGTCGCGCCTCTCGGCATCGTTCACCGCACTCGGTCAGCTGGCTGAATGAGGGGCAGCACCCGATGTTGCCTGGGTGCTCGATATGGTCGATTCCATGACTGCTGGCAATACGACAATTCAAACCCCTCGCTTCGTCCTGCAACCCCTGACCCTCGAGGATGAGGAGTCAGTCATGACCTACCGAGGCGACCCGAGACTAACAAGCTTCCTCACAAACGCACCGATGGCGTGGGGTGAATATCCTGCCTGGTTCGCTGAGAGGGAACCCGGGTTCAGCCTCCAAGAGGCCGGTGATCGCTGCTATCTCGGGATCAAGTCAGAAGCGTCCGGTCAGGTGATTGGTGACGTACTGCTGCGGCTGGCCGCAACCGACAAGCGACAGGGCGAGATCGGGATGATCCTCCACGCTGATGCGAAGGGTCAGGGTCGCGCCATCGAAGTCGGAGAAGCGGTGCTCGCTTTCGCCTTCCAACAACTGGAGTTACACCGGGTGATCGGAAAGGCGGACGAGCTCAACATCCCTTCTAGGCGCGGCATGGAACGGCTCGGCATGCGCCTGGAAGGAACCTTCATTCAAGACACCCAGCGTGAAGGAATTTGGGTGAACACAGTCTCCTACGCCCTTCTGCGCCATGAATGGATAGCCCAGCATCGTCCATAGAAGGATCCTGCTGCGTGCCCTGGTTCTACGGCTGCCCCTTGATCATCAGCTCATTCTGGTCACTTTTTACTCAGACTCTAGGCACTCATGACCTGTCGTGCTCTGATGAGCCATGAATCGATTGCGCCTAGTCATTCCAGCCCTTGCAGGGGCGGCAATCCTGGCGCTCAGCGGCTGCGAATCTGCTGCTGAGCGTGAACTCGACGGCATCCAATTCGAGTCGAGAAGTGGTCATGATGCTGGCGGAGAACTCACTTGGATCGCTGACGAACACGTGCTGTGGAGCATGACGACCATGAACGGTGACTACACGGCCGTGATCAGCGCACCCTGTAACACTCTGAACGCTGCTGTCAGTGTTACCGCCAACACCATCACGGTCGATACAGACAATGTCGCGATGACGGCCATGGCCTGTGAAGAACCGATCGCCAGCATGGATGAGTGGGTGCATTCCTTCATAGCAGAGCCCATCGATTACACCTGGGACGGCGAAACACTCGCCATGAGCAACGACCAGGGCGGCCTCACCTTCAATCGGGTAACTGACTAGACGATTCGCCATCGCCATACCTGATCCTCAAAAAACGTCCCTAGAGGGATCCATCAACGGACCGCTGCAAAGGGGTTGCCCATGTTCCCTGGTGATGGGTCGGAGTTAGGCTTCGGAGGTGCCGCTGCTGCAAGGGGGAGCACTTGTCCGAGTGGTTTAGCATACGGGCCAGATCGAGACGCAACGACGTATGGCTCGATGTCTACGGACAAGGTAAGCCGAAGATCGTCGGAGACCCCTGGTACATGCCCGACGGTGTCACCAGTGTCTACCCGTTCATCGTGGACTGGCGTCCCGAAGAACTTCCCTTCCCGGTATGGCTTGCTCCCTACAACGGAGGCAGGACGTACGGTGACATGCTGTGGACCGGTGGGCTGGCGTTGAAGATTGCCTCCACTGGTTTCATCGAGGCACTTCGCGCCGCTGAAGTCACCGGGTACCGGACCTTCGAGGTCGAGGTTCGAAACCACGCCGGCTCGCCTGTCGAGGGTTACACCGGCTTCGCGACCGATCCGTCCCCGGGCTCTGACATCCAGAACATCTACGGCCAGACGGGGCAGAACTCTGTTTTCATCGCCAAACCGCGTGTCGTCGAGGCATTGCGCGATCACGGAGCTGACCGGCTGGACATCAGCCCCTACACCCCCGACTAACCCAAGAATTCACCCTGAAAGCCGATCGATTTCCGGGCAACTGTTGGGGCGCTAGGCTGCATTCATGTCTCGAGTCTTGATCACCGGCATGTCGGGCACGGGAAAATCAAAGGTGCTGGGCGAGTTGTCCCGGAGGGGCTTTCAGACTCTCGACACCGACTATGACGGCTGGGTGCTGGCCGACGGTACCTGGGACAAAGCACGCATGGCCGCGTATCTCGCCTCGAATTCGTCTGCGATCGTCTCGGGAACTGTCGAGAACCAGGGACACTTCTATGACCGTTTCGAGGCCGTCGTACTCCTCAGCGCACCGGTGGAAGTGCTCATCGAACGCGTGGCGGTTCGTACCAACAACCCGTACGGCAACGCAGAGACAGAGCAGTCCGTGATCCGCCAGCAGGTCCTCGACGTCGAACCGCTGCTACGACAGGGTGCAACCCTTGAACTTGACGGCCGCCGACCGTTCTCGGAACCGGCTGACGCCGTTGAGTACCTTATGGCGTCCTCTCCCCACGTCCGGTGAACCATCGCTCAGCGGGCGGTCGCCTGGCTAGGCAGGATCGTGGAGCGATCGCATTAGGTTTGGTTTATGAAGGACGTGACTATCAGGACGACCACCGAGGATGACTGGGAAGCCGTTCGAAACCTCCGCCTGGAGATGATCCCGGACACCCCGCACGGGTTCGCCGAGCGTCTTGAGGACGCACAGCGACAGGACGAACAGGAATGGCGCCTGCGGGGAAGGCGCGGCGACACCGGGAGCAGCACCTCGATCGTTGCGATCGACGAAACCGGAACGTGGGTCGGAGCCATGGGCGGCTGGATACCAGACCCTGCCGTAGGGCCCCTGCTCGTCGGCGTCTACATCGCCCCGTCACATCGCGGACTCAGCGCCAGCGTCACCGACAGAATGCTTGACGTCATCGAGGCATGGGCCGGCACCCACGCTTCAACCCTCCGGTTGACCGTGCACGAACACAACCGACGCGCACAAGCGTTCTACCAGCGGCGCGGCTACGAACTAACGGGAACCGCGACCCCCTACGTCCTTGACCCCGATCAGCGCGAACTCGAGATGATCCGCACACTCACCCGATGAGAACCGTCTATCGGACATCATCAGCGCGTGGGGAGCGGGCGGCTCTCGAGATGGCTCAGCGCCTGAGGATGGCGAAGGTCCCTCGCAGGCGCGGTGGTGCGCTTCGTGTGCCCGGGGATTACCTGCTGTCAGCCTGGCCGATCGGCTCGGTGCTATCGCGGAATGCGGCGCGGGCGGCGGGCCAGCTGTCCTCGTCGACGTGCAGAGCGGTCTGAAGGTAGGCGGTACTCATCCGCTGAATGACGGCGACCCGCTCAGGGTTCTCGTCGGTGGTCTCGGCGACTTCGTAACCGACGATCCCACCGAGAGCATGCTCGGCACCGTAGAAGGTGAGGAGGTCGGTGGCGCCGGGGCTGTGCGTGTACGCGTCGGTGAACCAGTCGGGTCCGCGGCTGGACATCTTGGACTGGTCGTGGTCGCCGGCGACGACCAACGTCGGCGTGGTCAACTCCTGGAACGAGGGGCGCATGAACGGGAAGTTCGCCTGCGCGAACGGGTGAAGGTCGTCGTCGCCGACGCCGGTTGCGGCGAACAGGATGCCCGCGGTGACTCGGCTGTCGGACATGTCCTCGCCGATCTGGCCCGTTTCGTCGAGGATCCGCGCACCGAGGAGCGCCTGCGCCGTCTGTCCGCCCCAGGAGTGACCGTTGGCGGCAACGCGGCTGCGGTCGATGCGGCCGGCAAGTCCGGGTACGGCGGCCTCGATGGTGTCGAGCTGATCGAGGATGCGGGTGAGATCCGAGATCCGCTCGGTCCAGATCGTCGGAAACACCGGGTGGTCGAACCCGAAACCGTTCCGGCGCGAGTCGAGATGGGTGGGCTGAATTACGACGAACCCGCGGGAGGCCCAGAACGCGGTGAGCGGCGCGTAGCCGTCGAGGTTCCACCCGTTGCCATGGGAGAACACCACCACGGGGAGGTTCGTGCCGGTTGCCGGCGCCGACACTCGCACCTCGAGCGGGACCGGTCGACCCGGGGCGGTCAGCTGGATTGGAGCGACGGAGACCACCGGAGCGCCGGCACCGATGACGCCGTCCAGTGTGTGGATGAGTAGTGAGGTCATGGAAAGTTCCTTCCGAAGGGCTGCGCTCTGCGATACTGGTTATCGGAGCGCTGCTCCGTAACAATACGGAACACTGATCCGTAATTCAAGTAGGTGCGATCGAGTTTGCGAGGACGGGCATATGGCTGACACCCAGAGCGAGCAGTCGCGCGTTGTGCAGTCCAAGCAAGTGGGGCGTCCTCGTCAAAGCGAGCAGGCACTCCTCGACGCAGCGGCAGCGGTGTTCGTGACATCCGGAGTCGACGCTCCGGTGCGGGAGATCGCAGCGAAAGCCGGCGTCGGCGTGGGGACGATCTACCGACACTTCCCGACCCGTCCGGAGCTTGTAGTTGCTGTGTACCGGCACCAGGTCGAGGCGTGCGCAGAAGCTGGCCCACGACTACTCGCCGAGAGCGCGACGCCCGAGGCAGCCTTGAGGGCATGGGTGGCCTTGTTCGTGGACTTCCTCGTCACCAAGCACGGACTCGCCGGCGCATTGCAAGGAGACAGCGCCGGATCCGACGCTCTGCATACCTACTTCGTCGGCCGTCTTGTCCCGGTCTGCAACTCACTCCTCGAGGCAGCGCTCAATTCTGTCGACAGGGTTCCACCGATCGATGCCTACAACGTGCTCAAAGGTATCGGTAACCTCTGTATCGGCGCCGCAAATGACGCCGAGTACGAGGCTGCCACTCTTGTGCAACTACTCATATCGGGCGTGCTTGCCCAAGGAGCCCGCTGACCCAAGCTCATGGCGTCCTCGCGCGGAGCAGGACAGGAAGCGCGGGGAGGATGCGAGACGCTTCCTCAACCACTCGTCGTAACGCGCCCGCGAACGGGACTGTCCGATAAACGGTGTGTGGCCCGGCGGCTGTGAAGTCTCAAGACATCGTGGACGGTTTTGTCTCAGCACGTCGTGGACAGTGTGTCTCACAACGTCGTGGGCACTTCACTGGGTGCTGGGGTTGTCTCGGGTATGGGACTCAAACACGATGCCCCGGATGTACGTTGGTCGATCCCTGGGCGGGACTACAGCTGAGGGTTCGTTATCTGGAGAGGTACGCAGCACCCCGACGTTTGGGAGGTCGAGGTGCCGCGTCCTCCGGCTTAGGAGCGGACGGAACGGCGCCGGAGCGCCGCGAAAGCGCATGCGCCTAGTAGTGCAGTTGCTGCGGAGGCGGTAAGGGCAGTACCCGCCGTGTCGGTGGTTTTGGAGGCCGCTAGCCCGGCGCCTGTGTCCGCTCCGCCCACGGGCATCTGTGCAACCTGCGGTTGTGACGGTACGCCAGGGAGACCTTCGATACCGGTGAAGCAGGGGTATGTGCCGTCGGGGAAAGCGATGCTGCCGGGGTTCACGGCACAGAGGTTCGTGCCGTCGGGCCCAATGACCCCTCCGACTACGTAGGTGACGGTGGCGGGATCCACGATGGTCGCTTGCTCGAAGGGCACGATGTATGGGTCTTGGGATGCTGCATCGGCTGCGCCCGCTGTAGCCATGGCGACTACCACGGCAAGTGTGCAACCTGCGGCCGCTGATGAGATGTTCATGATGGTTTCCCTTCGTGCCGCCCCCCCATGGACGGCTTCATCCCCAGTCAAACAGACAGTGGACGCCCGTTGCGCGGCGAAGTAGTTTCGCGGGTCCGTGTCGCCAGTACTGCTGACATACGCGCCCCGTACTTCCGTGGCCATCGCCGCTCCTGATTGCCAGGCACCAGACCCCAAACCCCGATCAGACTCGCATCCACATCCTGGGAGTCCCGCTGAGGGATCGGCGGATTCTGGCGGTCATTGCAACAGGAGTTTCGATCAGTTCGATCGGCTTCCGGAACTCTAGTCTTTTTCGTGGCGGGTCATGGAGCCCCTGAGCGACCCAGTCGAGGTCAGCGTCGCTATGGACGCTCAGATCGGTGCCTTTCGGAAAGTACTGCCGCAGGAGTGGACTGGTCCCCGGAAGTTGGACGCCTTATTTAGGGTTCTTCTTCAGGGAGTAGTCAGATGTATTTCAAAGGTGCGTTGAGTCACTCAGTTGCGGTGTCGGCGGTCGAGTTGTTCGAGCAAGGGTTGAGTGCGAACTCCGTCGCACGTGCTCTTGGTTTGGCATCCACGTCTGTTCAAATGTTGTATCAGCGATGGCAGGTACGAGGAACGGGTGCACTGGTGACACGAGAGCGGAAGCAGTACGACCTCGAGACCAAGCTCGTGATCGTCCGCCGTCATCTGCAAGGCGCATCAGGACGCGTCCTGGCCAAGGAGTACGACCTCCCCTCTCCCGGTACCGTCACGAACTGGGCGAAGATCTACCGGCGCGATGGCGAAGACGGGCTACGTCCGAAGAAACGGGGCCGACGACCAGCCAATCGGGAGGATCCCGTCCCTGAGAGCGAGGTCGAGCAGCTCCGCAAAGAGAACGAGCGGTTGCGTGCGGAGGTGGCGTACCTGGGAAAATTGCGGGCCTTGAGATCACAGCAACGACGCTGAAAGTCCAGGCAGTCGATGATCTCAAGGCCCACCACCGGTTACCGCTCTTGTTGGAGCTGGCCAAGCTTCCCCGCTCCACGTTCTATGACCACCGCCGCCGGCTCACCCGGCCGGACCGGCACGAAAAGCTCAAAGAAGCCATCCGTCAGGCCTTCGCGCAGGCGCGCAGCGCGTACGGGCACCGCCGTGTCCTGGCCATGCTGCTGCGGCAGGGCTGGACGGTGTCGAAGAAGACCGTGCTGAAGCTCATGCGCGGGCTCGGCTTGCAGAGCCCGGTACGCCGCCGGCGCAGATACAACTCCTTCCGCGGTGAGGTCGGTACGACGGCTGAGAACGTGTTGAACCGGCAGTTCGAGGCCGCGACCCGACACACCAAGTGGGCCACCGATGTCACTGAGTTCACGGTCGGGGCCGCCAAGGTTTACGTCTCGCCGGTCCTTGATCTTCACGACAACCGGATCGTCTCCGTCATGGCAGGTCCGTCTCCGAGCGTCAAGATGGTCACCGACGGCCTGCGCACCGCGATCAGCGGCCTTCGCCCGGACGAGCGGCCCCTGGTCCACTCCGACCAGGGATTCCAATACCGGCACCTGCTCTGGCAGAAAACGCTCCGCGACGCCGGGCTGACCCAATCAATGTCCCGCAAGGGCACCTGCCTGGATAACGCCTCCATGGAAGGGTTCTTCAGCCACCTCAAGGAAGAGTGGTTCCGGATTCAGCAACCAGACACCATCGAGGACTTCCACACCGGCCTCACCGAGTATCTCCAGTGGTGGAACAGCACCCGCATCCAACAAAGGCTCGGCTACCTCAGCCCCGATGAATACCTCGCCCAGAACCCCTCTACCGCGTAACGTTCAATCAGCAGTCCAACTTTCGGGGACCACTCCAGGAGACCATTCGTGTTCTCGTTGATCCCACGCTGCCAGGGTGAGTGCGGGTCACAGAAGTAAATCTCGATATCGGCGTCCATCTTCACGGACTTCCAATCCATCATCTCTGCTCCCTGGTCCCACGTCAGGGAGTGCCGCAACGCCTCCGGCAACGTCTTGATCTTCGCGATCAACGCATCCCGCATCTGCTCGGCTTTGTACCCGTCGGGCAGATGGACGAGCATCGTGTAGTTGATGCTCCGCTCCACGAGCGTCCCGATCGCCGACAGGTCCCCCTTCCCGATGATCAGATCGCCCTCCCAATCGCCAGGTACTGCGCGGTCCTCAACTTCTTTAGGGCGCTCGGAAATGCTGATCATGTCCGGAACCCCGTTCTTGGGCTGACCACCCTTCCGGCACGGCCGTCGAACCGCCCTCCCGATGCGCAGACACGCGGTTATGGCATTCGTGTTCGAAACCTTCGCACCGATAATTCTTTGCCCACATGCGTCTACTACCGGGCGCCCTGTCCCTGTCCCTTGAGGGTGGTTCGCTTGATCAGCAGGTACGGGATCCACAGGATTACCGGGCAGAGCACAGCCATCCCGAACCCGATGGATGACATCTGCCCGGCAGCCGGTCCGATTTCCGCCGACCCGATCATGACAGCGAAGGCGATGATCATCAGCAGGAACCAACACACCCCCTGGTGGTACCAGCGCAACGCCCGTCGCAACGGGAGGAAGAAGAGCGCGGCCGCCGGCACGTGAACCAGGAACACGACCGGCCAAGAGGCCAGGGGCATCACTCCGCGTTGCGTGAGGTAGGCGATGAGGTAGGCCGACCCGAGGGCATACATGCCGGCCAGCCATGCTCCGAGGATCCAGTGGACACCGGTGGGCTTCAGGCGTGCTTCGTGCAATGCCGGGTCGCGCTGCTCTGCCCGGTCCCGCAACTGTTGTGTGTGATGGTTCCAGCGGCTCTCCAGACGGGTTGCGTTGTCAAGCCAGCCACCACGGGTAGGGAACGGAATGGTTTCCTCGGTGGTCCTGAAGTACTCGAGTCGTGCCGTGTCGCTGAGGTAGTTCTCGTCTTTCCAGGACAGCAACCGAGCAGTGTAGGAGAGCTCGATGCCGCGCTTCCGGAACGCTGCAAGCCACATATCGACAGCAGGATCTTCGTGGGAAGCGAAGGGAATGCTGATGAGTTGACGACGCCCGTCCTGGTCGAACAGGACGTGAAGGACCGGCCCCGTTTCGGTCAGTGTTCCGCCACCGTTCTCGGTCAGGATGGTTCGGCGCAGGATTCTGTAGGAGGCCACTACCGAGGCAACATCCCGCAGGGGGATCACCCTGTGCGCCGGGGTGTTGGCACCCACCCTGTTCCACTCGGTGGTCTCGATGCTGTGTCCTTGCAGCGTGAACGACGAGCGGTGGCGCTGGATCCAGAGCAGATTTCGCACGAGACCAACGGTTTTGACCAGGAGCACGACCCCGAGCGCTACGAAGACCAGCAGGAACAACAGCCATGGGCTCCGAAATTCAACTATCAAGGCGACGGGCCCGAGAACCAGGAGCAGGATAAGAGCGAAGAGGAACACCAAAGCGAACAGCGCCGCCCCGAACCAGAATGGCTCCATCCTGTGCTCCCGCTGGACAAGGATGTCAGGGGACCCTGTCACCGGCGGCTCCGCTACCGGACGCGAGTCAGGGGTCACAGGGGGGTGCTCACTTTCATTCCGGCTTAGATAGATGCACCGCTTGGAGGTGCTGGGGCTTTAGAAGCTTACCCGGCACCCTCAGTGGATTGATTTGCAGAGCCGATCCGGTGCCGCCACAGCAGCGGCGGCAGACGTGCGGATACCTCAGTACCGGTTCGCTCTAGACGCGATGCCGGGTAGCCCGCTCGGACAACCTCCACACGCTCCCCGCCCGGCCACCTCATCCCTCACGTGCTAGCTGTACTTGTGCGCTACCGGTCCTCGGTCATCAACAATCAGCTTCCAATTCGCCGCGGCCGCACTGACCAGTCCAATGAGAAGGTGGGACTTGCCGGTCCCCGAGTCCCCAATCAGACACAGGGGCCGGCTCTTCCGGATCCACCCTTGGGAGACGATCATCGGCGATCGGTGGACGTTCACCGATTGGGACGCTGCCGCGCCCAGCACACGCTTGTGGGACCTCGCCTATGCCGCTCAGGCCTTCACACTCTCAGACCCGGGCCGGGCACCGGTAGAAGCAGCGCGGAACCTCTCGGCTTTCATCGACGGATATGACGCCAATGAGGGTCTGCGCCGAGACCTACCGGAGGCGATGTACCGCCGCGCCGCGGCCATGTATCAGCTCTTGAAGTCGTCCAAAGTTGCCGGCCTTGAACCGAGGAGCTCGATGTATACCGATGGCCACGGAGACCACTGGCGAGCTGCTGCCAGCTACGTACAACATCACCACGCGCTCTGGGCAACAGCGCTTCCCGCCTCCACCCGCTGATGGATTCCTCAGCGCGACACGTCCTGTTGAGGAATGGGGTAAGAGCTCCAGGCAAGCCTGGCGACTTATTACCCGAATCAACCCAGGGGAAAATTCTCCTCCTTGTCTTGTGCGCTGCGTACGTCGGAGTCAAACCAGAGTAAACATGCAGCGAAGGTTAGGCCCGAGAGAACAAAGCCGATGAACGGGACGGTGAACCCGTGAATCAGGACAAGAACTACTCCCCCTACAGCCAGGACGACTAGGAGCACCCGCTTCCATCTCCTGGCGGTGGGCTTGAAGATTAGGGATCTCTTGAAGGCGATCAGAGCTGCATAGATAAGAGCGAAGACGGACGTCGCGGTCGGTCTTAACGCTTGTCTATCGGCCGGAGCATCCGTGAGGTTAGGGAACAGCACTCCGCTTAACTCCATGGAGACCGATAGAAGAGCTAGTACGGCGATGACAGTTGCAGCTCGCCGCCGATACCTCATGGACACTCCCGTCTGGCATATGCCCGATGTAAAAGGACTGGGCAGCTCACTTCTTCATCGAGTTGGTTACGCTTTCGTAAGAGTATGGGTTCGGTGACCATGAGTGCCTTCAGCTAGGATGAAAGGATCTTTTCAGGTCCGGCTGGTCTCGCAGCAGGTGTTGGGTTGGCATCGACGAAGGTGATGTCCGTACCTGTTCGTGACCGGGAGAGCCTTTGACCAGCGTGAGCGCAGCCAATACCAGCTTCAGAAATTACCGTATTGTGCGCCTAGACCGGTGTGCGGTCTTCGTCTCCATGTCACAACCGCTGTCCATCACGGAGCAGGACGCCCTCCAGATCCTGCAGAGAAGTTTCGAACTCACCCAACACCGCCAGTACGCCCTGCTCGTCGACGTGAGCATGACCATCGATGTTTCGCCCGAGGCGCGGCGGGTGTTCTCCTCCGCGCGGAATATCCTGGTCGCCGCGATGCTCGGCAGTACCCCGATGGACCGGATGCTCTCCGCCCCCTACGAGCACGCCGTCTATCCCTCCGAGTACTTCACTGACAAGGACGAGGCGCTTCGGTGGCTGCGCGTCATGCACGACATACTCTGCCAGGACCCCGTCGAGCACACTTTGAGTCTGACCATCGACCTTGACCCCTTCAGACCCCGCCCCCGAACCGCGTCCATTCCTTCCCGCCGCTGATGGGCACGACAACGTCGACCGGTGGTGGGAAGAGATTCTGCTATGACCACTACCGAAGGCAGCCTGCCCTGTTCTGCAGCACATCACGCGCAATCGCCGCCATGCACACAGCACTCACTGACCAGCAGGGCATAGACGGCGGTCCCGCCCCGCATGCCCTGCGCGACGCAGGAGTGCAGGTGGCGGACGTGTCAGGCAAGCCCGTACTGCAGGGTCTTGTTCGGGACCTGCTGAGTTTTTATGGAAGTGAGGTTACGGGCGAGCATATCGCTCCGGCGAGTCGGCACGCTGGACTGGCACAACGAGGAGCTCGGGTCTTCTGTGAGCGCACATGGCGAGGAGCGCGAACATATTTGAAAGACCAAGTCATATTCAGGCTGAACGAGCTGATCTTCCGTAACTAGTCGGTCACGCCGGGCTTCACCCTTCCGTCAGGTGAGCGGAGAGAGTGGACGCACGTCATCCTGGGCGTGGGCAGATCCATCCATAAGTTCACTTTGCACCGCGAGTACGGCGAGTTCGACCCGGCTGAAGGCTCCCATCGTGGTCATGATGCGGGCCAGGTCGGCTTTGATGGTGGCGACACTGACGTGGAGGGGTTTGGCGATTTCCGCGTTCGTGTAGCCTTTGGCCACTTCCCGCAGGATGGTGGATTCCCGGGCGGAGAGGGAGCGAAGTCGTGCTGCTACTTTCGGGCTGATGTGTCGCGAGCGGGAGTGCTGCCGGGCCTCGTCGTAGCGGGATGTTACCTGCCCTCCATGGTGCACAATGCGAAGGACCGCGCCAATGTCCTGCAGACAGTCCCCACCGCTGGTGAGGATTCCTTCGAGGCGTGTCTGGCGGGAGGCCATGAGTTGCGCGGCGAGGACTTCATCAGTCAGGACGACGATCTTCAACATCTTGTTGGTGGCGCGCGCAGCCCGAACAACCTGGTGCACATCGGGCTCAGTGCTCGCACTGAAGAGGAGCACATCCGGGGTGTCGGGTGTGATTGCTGAGATCGTGGTGGCGTCGTCGGTGCTCGTTCCGGTGATCGTGATGAACGAGCATGGTTTGAGGAGTTGCCTCAGGCCGGCAATCGTCAGGACGTCCTTCGACGCCAGATGGACTCCTACATGGTCCTGCGACCGTACTGCGTTGCGCATGTCTCCTACTTGCCCCCAAGGTGGCCGACGCTGGCCACTCGTTCAGTCTGGCTGACCACTTGGGTATTTTCCAGAGATTACTCAGGCTACTTACTAGCCATTCGGCTAAAGATGTCGAACCGTCTGGCTGTAGCGCAGGCGATGGGCGTGGGTGTGGCATAAGAACTAGGACACGGTCTCAGGAAGTTCTCAGGTCTCCCAGCAGATTTTCAGAGCCAACGGTATGTCCTGCTCGCTCGCTTCATTTAGGAAAGCATTCTTCAAAGGGGAAACATCGTCATGGCTCAGCACACCCGTCTTCTTGCCGCTGGTTCGACCGCCGCTCTCGTAGCCGGCGGTCTTTTCTTTACCGCGGCCCCGGCTTCGGCTGCACCAAACACCGCAGAATGCCTCGCGGCCCAGAACCTGTTCCGTGCGGCTCTGGCCAACGCCGAAGCAGACCAGGCACTCTCGGATGAGCTGGGGGCAGCCCTTGAGGCCGTGCTCGCCGCCCTGGCCGAGCGCGACGCCCTGGTCGCGGCCGTTCCCGGTGACATCGAGGAAGCTCAGGACGCCCTTGATGCGGCGCTGATCGTCCTGACCGACGCGCAGGCCGTCGTCGTCGCCGCGCAGGACGCCCTCGACGACGCGGAAGAGAACCAGGAACCCCTCGACCAGGCCGCCCTCGACGCGCAGACCGATCTCGATATCGCGCTGAGGGAACTTGCTGCTGCCCAGGCCGACGTTGACGCCGCGGTGACGGCACGGGCGGACGCCGTAGCCCTTCTGGCGCAGCGTGAGGCTGACGTCGAAGCCGCCGAAAACCGTGTCACCGTTGCCGTCCGTGTTCTCGCCGACCTGAACGTTGATGTCGATGCCGCCCGGGGCGCCCTCGACGACGCGGAGGAAGACCAGGTAGCCCTGAACGCCGCTGTCACTATCGCGCAGGACGCCCTCGACGACGCCGAAGAAGACCAGGAACCCCTCGACGCCGCTGTCGTGACCGCTCGAGCGAACCTCACTGATGCTGAGGAAGACCAGGAACCCCTCGACGCCGCCGTCCTCGCCGCGCAGGTGAATCTTGGCGACGCGGAGGAAGCTCAGCTCGGTCTCGATGCAGCTGTGGCCACCGCAGAGACGAACCTTGCCGCAGTGGCCGGCGTTCAGGCTGGACTGGATGCCGCTGTCGTGACCGCGGGAGTGAACCTTGACAACGCTGTTGCAGCACGACCTGTTTTGGCCGGCAACGCGGCGGACCTGACGCTCCGGCTCGAGGCTGCAATAGGTGCCCTCCCCGGCCTGCAGGCAGCCGTGGATACCGCCGCCGCGAACGTGACCATTGCCGCCAACGCCGTCAACGGACTACAGGTCGAAGCAAACGTCGCCGCTGGTGTCCTCAATGACGCACTCGCTGTCCAGGCCGGAGTCATCGCCGAGGCCCAGGGCGCCGTGAACGTGGCCATCCAGAACGCCGCCACCACCAACACTGCCGTCCTCACGGCCCAGGCGAACCTGGCCCTGGCCGTCGGGACCGGAGACCAGGCACTGATCAACGCGGCAGCGGCCGCCCTCGATCAGGCCAACATCAACAACACGGCCGCACTGACTGTACTGGCAAATGCCCAGGCCACCCTGGTTGCCGTGTCCGTCGACTCCCCGGCTGTCGACACGGCCCGCAGGAACCTCGCAGCAGCCACCACCGCTCTGGCCGGCGCCCAGCTGACCCTGGGAGACGTGCAAGCCACCCTCGTCGCTGCCGTCAACGCCGATACGGCAGGTGAGACTCTTGTCGCCAACCTGCAGGTCGAGCTCGGACTCGCCAACGGTGCTGTAGCGGCAAACGAGCAGGCCATCATCGCCCTCGGGATCACGCTCAATGAGGCCAGGGACGCTGCGTCCGCCAACGTGCAGGACACCGCAGACCTCCGGGTCGTCCTCGCCGATGCTCAGGCCGATCAAGCCGAAGGTGCCAGGACCATCGGGGCCCTCCGAATCGCCCTCGCTGTGGCTTTGGAAGAGCAGGCCGACGGTGCAGAGAGGATCGCAGCCCTACAAGCCATCCTCAACACAGCCATCACACTCCAAGGTGAAGGAACGGCCAGGATCGCAGCCCTGCAAACCACCCTCAACGCGGCCATCGCACTCCAGGGTGAAGGAACGGCCAGGATCGCAGCCCTGCAAACCACCCTCAACGCCCTCGAGGAAGAAAGGGACGACGCAGCGGATGCTCTCGCTGCCCTGCGGATCGAACTGCGGGACGCCCTCGCCGCCCAGGCCGAGGCGGAAGCCGACATCGACCTCGACGCACTGCAGGATGACATCGACAAAGCACGTGCGGCGCAGGTAAGCATCCAGGCCGGTATCGATCTTGTCGGCCTACGGGCAACCCTTACCGCAGCTGAGGAGGCAGCCGCTGAAGGGCGGGAGGATGTTGATGCAGCCCAGGCCGATCTCGATGCAGCCCTCGCTGCGCTGGCGGCCGCTGAGGACGGCGTCGAGGAAGCCAGGGACGCACTGGCAGCAGCCGCGGCCCTTCCCGCGATCATCGCCGCCAACGCCCGCCTCGCTGCCGCGGTCGCAGCAGCGAACGAGATCCGCATTGATGCCGGCGCAATCGATGTCGACCTCGGAGCCCTCGAAGGCCTCTTCGACGCGGCGATCGTCGCCTGCTCCGGCACGACCACGATCGACATCGACATCGACATCGATGGGGACGGCAACGTCGAGGTCGTCGGCGGTGGCGGCACCGGCACCGGCACCGGAGTTGTCGCGAACACCGGCACCGGCGGTAGCGGAGGCAAGGGGTCGGCGCTCTCCGGGGCCAAGCGGGGCATGAACGTCCAGACCGGCACCACTGTGGAGAACACCTCCGACGCGGGGGTCCCCCTGGGCGGAATGCTCGCCGCCAGCTTCGGGCTCCTTGCTGCAGCCGGTGCCTGGGCACGCCGATCACTGAAGATGAACGACCAGTAAACCCCACCTCGTCCCCTTGAAGGCATCTTCGATGAAGTGAATCTTCCGGCCCCGTTTCGCAGCCCTATCCTGCGGGGCGGGGCCGGAGCACTTCACACCCGACCGTACGAGCCGAGGACATTATGGAGCAGCAGTCCCAGCACTCCCACAGCCCGAGTGACCGAGTAGCGCGCCAGACTCGTCGGGCTGTCCCGTCCAAACGCCGGGCGCGGTGGCTGGCACTACCTGTAGTGGCAGCCACCGGACTCGTCATCTCTGCTGCTCTGATGCCGCCGGCAGCATCAGAAGGTTCAACCGGACCAGACGCATCAAGCAGCATCTCAGCCGTCGCAACCCCAGCTCCGTCCGGCCCGACGAACAACACCAACCCAACAACTGCCGGGCCGGCGCAAGCTGATCAAAGTGAACTCACAACACCTTCCGCTGGAATCTCCGCACCAGCCGAAACTCCTTTACCGACTCCTACGCCTCCTGCATT
This sequence comes from Arthrobacter sp. BC5, assembly GCF_056680255.1. Classification (NCBI taxonomy): domain Bacteria; kingdom Bacillati; phylum Actinomycetota; class Actinomycetes; order Micrococcales; family Micrococcaceae; genus Arthrobacter; species Arthrobacter sp. BC5. Next base: position 2,668,495 of record NZ_CM155273.1, on the reverse strand, counting down.
TTCGGGCGATAGGACAGTGTTACAGCCCACAGCACTGGAATTCCCGGCAGCGGCTATCGACATCGCCGTGCTGCCCCTGACCCCCAGCGCGACGGAGGTCGCATCGCAACAGCTGGTCCCCCCGCTCACCCTCGACGCCTACTGGCTCACTCCCTACGGTTCCCCAGGAACCGGATCGGATGACACCACCTACATCGTCGGCCATAGCTGGGACGGCAAAGACGCCCCCTTCAACCGCCTCAGCGACGAAACCCTCCTGGGGTCCGAATTCACCCTCACCACCGAAGCAGGCAAACTCGCCTACGTCGTGGACTCCGTCATCACCCACGACAAAGACACACTCAAAGACAGCGACATCTGGGACATCACCCCCAACCGTGTCGTACTCATCAGCTGCTACACCGAAGAACCCTGGGGCAAGAACGTCGTCATCACCGCCCTACCCAAGACCACCTGACACCCCTCTGTAATTCGGGAGGGGTGGATCCTCGAGCTCCCAGTGGTGCCGGATACAACTACACGCCCTACGCACCTCACGAGGAAGCCCACACGCTACTGGCCATGATGCACACAGGGTGGGATGGGCAGCAGCAGCAATGGCAACCGGAGGGTGGCGCGGGCGAATCAGTAGCTGTACCGGATGCTCGAGGTAAGCCACCATTGGATGAGCCTGATCATGGATCCCTGCTGCACCCGGACGTCAAGCCGTCCACCTGCGGGAGTATCACCCGCTTAAGGTGATGGTTGAGTCCTCGCCTGTAAATCTACTGCGCCGTCACCGCTTAGCTGCGTCAGCCCGTAGGTTCGCCCCGTCAGCAAGAGCAGCAGTTCGGACATGGGCCCTTCAATGAGTAGCCCTTGGCCTGCCGTCCAATCGGTATCGGTCGCCGCTAGCCGATAGCCCTTCAGTCGGGACTGTCAGAAAAACGGTGTGTGAGGGTTCGGCCTGATCCGAGAGGAGATGGCCGTGAACGACTTCACGACCGAAGTATCAGAGGCGATGATCGATCCTGTGACGGGAGAAACCATCGATCAGAAGGACCTTGCTGAACGCCTGCTCGCCCAGGCGAAGGAGCAGGGCGTGAGCCTGGTTGGCCCTGGTGGCTTGTTGAGCCAGCTCACGAAGAACGTGCTGGAAACCGCTCTGGAAGCGGAGCTGACCGAGCACCTCGGGCACGAGCACGGGCAGACACCGATCGCAGAGAACATGCGCAACGGTACGAGGCCGAAGACGGTGTTGACCGAGATCGGCCCGGTCGAAATCGAAGTGCCAAGGGACCGGGACGGTTCGTTCGAGCCGGTGATCGTACCCAAACGGAAACGACGCCTGGACGGCATCGACGAGATCGTCCTCTCCCTCTCCGCCCGCGGACTGACCACGGGTGAAATAGCCGCGCATTTCGAGGAGGTCTACGGGGCCAAGGTCTCCAAAGACACGATCTCGAGGATCACGGAGAAGGTCGCCGGCGAGTTGGGCGAGTGGGCTTCCCGTCCGCTGGACCCGCTCTACCCGGTCCTCTTCGTTGATGCGATCGTGGTCAAGGTCCGGGACGGGCAGGTCCGCAACACCCCGTTCTACGTCGTCATGGGCGTCACCACGAACGGGGAACGCGACATCCTGGGCATCTGGGCCGGCGACGGAGGTGAAGGAGCGAGGTTCTGGCTGCAGGTCTTTTCCGAGCTGAAAAACCGAGGCGTCGAGGACGTGCTCATCGCCGTCTGCGACGGGCTCAAAGGCCTGCCCGAGGCGATCAACACGACCTGGGAGCGGACCGTCGTGCAGCAATGCGTCGTGCACCTGATCCGCAACAGCTTCCGCTACGCCGGCCGGCAACACCGGGACGGAATCGTGAAAGCCCTCAAACCCGTCTACACCGCGCCGTCCGAAGCGGCGGCGAAGGACCGGTTCGCGGAGTTCGCAGCCGAGTGGGGCCAGCGGTATCCGGCGATCGTAAACCTCTGGGAATCCTCCTGGGCGGAATTCGTGCCGTTCCTCGAATACGACGTGGAGATCCGACGGGTCATCTGCACGACGAATGCGATCGAGTCGATCAACGCCCGCTACCGCCGAGCGGTGCGCGCCAGGGGCCACTTCCCGAACGAGGCCGCGGCGCTGAAATGCCTGTATCTCGTGACCCGGTCCCTTGACCCCACTGGCGGCGGCAAAGCACGCTGGGTGATCAGGTGGAAGCCGGCGCTCAACGCGTTCGCGATTACCTTCGCGGGCCGGTTCGAGAAGACCACTTACTGATGAAAACCGCCGGACCCCACACACCGTTTATCGGACAGTCCCCTTCAGTCTCTTTCTGGCCTGGAAAGGAAATGCCTTGGTCCAGACCCGCTCGGCCGCGGCCCAGGCCGCCCGAACGGGCATGTCGTGGTGAAGGTGCAGCGGGCGGAGGATGTCCTGAGTGTGGACCAGGACATCCATCAACGGTTCCAGGGGCGAGGTGCCCGGCGGGTGGCGGCGGGAGCCGCTGAGACGGCGGTAGTCGGAGGTGATTTCGGTGCTGGGCCGTTGGCCGGCCTGTTTGGCGAGTGCGAAGATGGCTCGATCGTAGTTTCCTCGAGCGCGCAGGAGTGCGCCTGCGATGGCGGTGGCCGATACTTGCGGCGAGGAGATGACGTGTGCCGCTACATCTTTGACACTCCAGCCCGGGCAGTGGGACGGGCGTTCCCACTGCCCTTGGGTGAGGGTTTCAAGGACGTCCGCAAGCGCTGCCCGTTCCGTGTCGACGTGTTCCCAGACCTCATCGAGTTTCATGCTGACCCCGCTAAAGTAGTACTGTAACCTGACTAATTTTAGTCAGGTTTCCTGACTAAGTCGAGGGTCAATGACAGATACGTTCCTGCCCGCCGGGGATCTCAACACCGGCCTGCTCCTCTACATCCCCTACCGGGACATGGAGACTCGGGTTTTCAAAGCCCTGGAGACTGCAGGCTTCACGAACCTCACCCCGGCCCAGGCCCGGGTCTTTCAGCGAATCGGGCCGGAGGGCACAAGGTTGACCGACTTGGCGGAACAGGCGCGGATCACCAAGCAGACTGCGAGCATTCTCGTACGCGACCTCGAGCACAACGGCTATGTTGTCAGGACAGCCGATCCCTCAGATGCCCGTGCCCGTCTGGTGGCCATTGGGCCACGCGGTACCGAGATGATCCCCGTGGCGGCCCGGGCCGTCGCTGATGTCGAAGCCGAGTGGCAGGCATTCCTCGGGCCACGACAGTACCGGCAGTTGCGCCGGGCACTCACCGACCTGCGTCGGCTGACCGATCCCTACAGCTAGACGCCGGCGACCACACAAGAGATCCCTACCCACCTCCCGATGACGGGCTGACCGGTCCCCGATTGCATGGAGGCCACGATCGCGGTTGCACCCCCGGTTACAGACCCCCTACCGGCAGGCTGATGGCTGCACTCGAAGTCGTCGAACGCTACTCGATCGTTTTCTCTGTCGCCCATCTAGCATCAATCCGCCCTTGAGACCGTCACAGACAGCTATGAGCCCGTCCTCGAGATCCCGGTCAGCAGTGCCAGGGTCGCGAGGATCAGCTTGGTCCTTAGATGCAGGCGCCCCCGGCGGAAAATTCAGACTCTGTCCCTATGGCACGGTTTTCAAAACCGTGTCACCCTGAATCGGTGCGACCTCTGCGATACTCCATCAATGTCTCGCTCGACGGCTGCGTCGACCACATGGCCGGCACCGTGGATGAGGAGTCCCATAACCACGCGGCGCAGACCATTGCTCGTGCCGATGCCATCATTCTCGGCCGCACCACCTACGAGCTGATGGAGTTCTGGCGGACGGCTGTGGATCTACCGCCATGGATGTGGCCGTTCAAGGAGTCGATCAGCGCGGCCAAGAAGTACCTCGTGTCGAGCACGCGCCAACCCGATGGTTGGAATACCGAATCGCTCACCGGCGACCCTGTCGAAGCAATCAAGAAGCTGAAGGAGCAACCCGGAGACGAGCTGTACGTCGGCGGCGTCACGCTGCCTCTCGCCTTGGCCGACGCCGGACTTATCGATGAGTACGAGTTCGTCGTCTCCCCCACCCTCGTCGGCCACGGACCCCGGCTCTTCGAGGGACTCGCTAAGCCGCTCAACCTGAAGCTTGTCGGGACGACCAACTTCGCCTCGGGGGTACGGGCCGAACGCTACGTCCCGGTCAGCGGCTCGTAGTCGCTCGGCCGGCAGTAGCCACCCCTTTCACATCCTCCACCCGGGATCTGCGAGGCCTCCCACTTGTGACCAGAACAGCCAGAACGGCGCGTGGTGTTTCATGTCTCGTGTCCGAGAGCTACGCAGTGTCAGGCACGTTGACGATGAGTCTTGAGCTATGGCAGCTGTCGGATATGCGTGCGTCTCGACCGAGGTCCAGAACCTCGACGGTCGGACCGACGCACTCGAAGCAGCAGTCTGCGGAAAAGCTCTCATCGAACACGCACCAGGAGTGCTGGCAAGACGACCGGCCCTAGAGGACGCACTCGACTACCTAAGGGCCGGCAACACCCTCGTGATCACGAAGCTCGACCGCCTCGGCCGGTTCGTGGGGAAACTCAAGGAAGTGTTCGACGGACGTGAGAGACGGGGCGTCGGATTGAAGGCCTTCTCTCAGGGCATCGACACGAGGACGCCCGGCGGACGGTTGTTCCTCCATAAGCTCGCGGCGATCGCAGAGTTCGAACACGGCATCAACGTCGAACGCACGAAGGACGGACTGGCAGCGGCGATGGCCCGCGGCCGACCGGGGCTGCTAACGCTCACAAAAGGGACTTTCAGCCCTATAGGTATACGTGGAGTGCTTGTCATCCTTGTCAGGGTTGCTGTTCCGGGTCCTCGCTCTGCGAGGCCGGACTGGATTTGACCGTACGCCACGCATGACACCTCGGTGGTGAGGCCTCGAAGAAGCGGGCCCGCCGTCGGACTAGTTGGACTTTGAAAGGAGCGGCATGACCGCTGACACTCTCACCCTCCACACTGCCCTGACATCACGGGCGCAAGCATCGCACCGCAGGGACATGCTCCTGCATCCTTCCAACTTCAGCGCCGACAGCTTCGCAGGATGCGAAGGGAGGCCGAGTACCCAAGAACTGACTGCCCGGATTGAACGGCTTCACGAGGAGCTCCTGACCAGGGGGCTGCCCGAGGGCGAGGCACGAACGGAAGTGGTCCGGATCGCAGCGCAGGAAGTATGGGACGGGTTCGCTGCCCGGCTGCGCCGTCATCGGGCGGCGGGCAGTCAGATCGATGCGAACGTCCTCGCGGTGGCCCTCAGTTCGATCAAGGGCTTGACCCTTTCGTTGGCACGTCGTTCCGGGGACGTGGCTCACGCCAGCCGTGTCGTCAGTGCTGCCCGTCACCGGCTCCAGTGCAATGGTGGGCTGTTGGACAGGCTGTACCCGCACACCAATCCGGCTTTCAGCGAGGCTGATATGACCTTTCAGTCATTGGAGTTCTTTCTCGCACCGTCCTGAACGCCGGTGCCGGGCGCCTGCCACACTATCGTCTCGAGGGCGGGCTGCATCCACGTCATTCTCAGTCGGCGCTCATCCACTGCTTTCGCCGCTCCTGCATGAGCTTTCACGCTCCTTCAAGACGCCAGGCGATGTTGATGGAAAGCTTTCGTACCATCGGACTGATGAGAGCACCATCGTGCATACAGCATTAACATCATCGGATGAGGTTCGGTATCCTGCCTTGCCGATCCGGGTGTTCATCGTGAACGCCCACGAAGTGGTCCGGCAAGGCTTGGGGGACGTGCTGGAGCATGAGGGTTTTGAGGTCGCGGGTGAAAGCGAATCAGCCGCCGAAGCCACTCGTCTCATCTCAATCATGAAACCAGATGTAGCTATTTTGGACGACCATTTGCCCGACGGCACCGGCATCGAGGTCTGCGGACATCTGCGCACCACGTCCCCGGAGGTCAAATGCCTGCTCCTGACTGGCTGGGATGAACAGCACGCTGTGCGGGTCACCGTCCTTGCAGGCGCATCCGGGTACGTTTTCAAGCAGATCCGGGACAACAGCGTACTGATTGACAACGTTCGAAGCGCCTCTGCCGGCCGCCCATTATTGCCGGCCGATCTCCGGGCACGGATAGCCGAAAGCCTCGGCGCCACTGCTGGAGCTCCCTGGTTGGGCACGCTGACAGAGATGGAGCGGACAGTGCTTGCCTTCATGGCACGGGGCCTGACGAACCGGCAGATCGGACGGGAGTTAATGCTCCCTCAAATGGCGGTGGCGGGTTGTGTGTCCTCCGTACTTCAAAAGTTGGGATTCTGCCGCTGGGCCCCACTGGTACCAATCGCGGTCCCCCTCGGAGAGGGTCGGCAAACCCTGCCCCGACGTCAATGAGCGATGGGCACCGTCCAGGTCACGTTCGTGCCCTCGCCCGGCGTGCTCTCGATGATGCACGTACCGCTCAGGCGGTAGGCCCGGCTCCTCATGTTGTCCAGACCGCTGACCCGCTGCGGGTTCTCAAAGCCGCACCCGTTGTCCCGGACCGTGAGCACCACCTCACTCTCCTCCGCACACAGCAGGACATCGATGTCCTCCGACCCCGAGTGCCTGACCGCGTTGCTGACGCTCTCTTGCAGCACCGGCAACAGCTGTTCGGCCACCTCCGGCCCCACAGCATCATCGACGGGCCCGGAGAGCTGAACCCTCGGAAGGACCCCGGCAGCACTGGCAGTCTCCTGCACCGCGCGCAGAACGCGTCCGCTGAGCAGTTCCTGGCCGAACCCACGGGCCTGGAGGGAGTAGATGGTGTCGCGAAGCTGACGGATGCAGTCGTCCAACTCGGTAGTGATACTTGCGATCCGGCGTTCGTGGGCAGCCGGATCGGAGGTGTAGCGGCGTAGGCCTTGCATGCTTAGTCCGGCAGCGAACAGCCGCTGGATGATCAGGTCATGCAGGTCCCTGGCGATCCGTTCCCGGTCGATGAACAGGGCATGCTCCTCGCGCAGCTGGTTCGCCCTCAGCAGGTCCAGGGTCAGGCTTATGCGGGAGGTGAACATGGTGCTCGATTCAACCTCCACCTCCGTATAGCGCGCCCCGCCGGAAGGCCTGGCCAGGATCAACACACTGTCGCGGTGGCCGTCGCTGTTGTTGCCCAGGGCTGCCACCAGGACCGGGCCAAGCTTTTCGCCCGTCGCCGGGTCGAATACCTGAAGTGGATCCGAAAAAGCCCGGGTTTCCCCGGTAGACAGCACTTCGGGCAGCACCGTACCGGCTGGTAGCTCCTGCCCGCCGGGCACCGACTGTACCCCCACGGAGGTCCGGCATCTGATACTCCCGTCCCCAGCCACCGACGCGATAAGGGCTAACGACGAGGACGAAGCGTGGAGTGCCCGTTCTGCGATCATGTCCAGGTTTTCGGTGTCGGACCGTGGACGGGCCTTCAGGCTGTCGCTGACTTCCATGCCCGCTTCCAGCCACCGCTGGCGGCTGGTGCTGTCCTCAAACAAGCGAGCGTTCTGGATTGCAACGCCGGCGGCAGCGGCGAGGGCAACTGCAAGGTCCTCGTCCTCGGCCGTGAAATCGACGCCGCCGATTTTCTCGGTCAGGTACAGGTTCCCAAAAACCTCATTCCGCACCCGAACCGGTACGCCCAGGAACGTCCGCATCGGCGGGTGGTTGGCCGGGAAACCGAACGCAATCGGATGTTCGCCCAGGTCATGAAGGCGCAACGGGTTGGGTTCGCGGATCAGTTGCCCCAGCACGCCATGGCCGGTGGGAAGATCACCGATGAGCCGGGCCCCGTCCTCATCAATGCCGACGGTAATGAAATGGCCCAGCTGCTGGTCACCACCGATGACCCCGAGGGCTCCGTACCGGGCTCCGACAAGTTCACAGGCTGACTGGACGACCCGGTCCAGCACCGCTTCCAAACTCAGGTCCTCTGCCAGGGAAACGACGGCTCCGAGCAGGCCCTCCACATGTTCCTGGGTTCTGACGAGTTCGCCTGCTCTTTCCACGAACTCCCGAAGAAGTTCGCGGGTCCGCTGTCTGATGGGTTCACGCCACATGAGAGCACTCCAACCATTCAGAATGTCGTCCACGGCAAGTTCTATCGCCCTGAATCCAATAGGTGAAAGCCCCAGCGCCTCTCTCCCCATGCTAACAACTGCACAGAGTTCGATGACTTCAGTTCCGGGCTTACCCATCGACGCCATAGCGGATCTGATTTTCGCTGGAGTCATCTTGTACGGACGGCGGCTGAAGGCCGGTACGTTCAATGATCCGGAGCTAGCCTCGTTGGTGCAGGCTAAGTCGTGTGTGAAGTGGAACCCGGAACAGATCAGTGAGCACCTTGCCATGGCTTGTGGTGACCGGCAGCAGTTGCAGGTGGGCCCAGAGACGATCTGCCAGGCCCTGTACGTCCACGGCCGCGGCCGTCTGCGCGCTGACCTGCATCTTTTCGTCCACTCACCCCAGCGTCTACTCCAGGTAGGCACCGATCTCCATGACCCGCCGCGTAGAACCTTCGGCGGAATCACCCCCGCACACGCCTTGCACCACCTACCATCGCGGAGATGTCTCGTCAACGATCGTCCGCGCGACATCGCGATCCGCCCCACCTGACGTCGTTCTGGCGACGATCAGCCACCACTGCCCCCATCCCCCCTGACGACTCGCGTTGAACCCGGCTTGCGGGCTGCTGTTGCTTTGAGAACGGCAGGGCTAGATTCGCTTCCAGGGGTTTACAGGGTAACTACTTAGAGACACAATCTAGTCATGGAAGTCTCCACCTCCGGTCTTCGAATCGCGGCAAGCGCTGAGTGGCCCAGCGACTGGCTTCGGGCCACCCTGGGCTTCCTCTGCCTCCGCGCACTATCCGCCGGTCCTTCCTACGGCTACGCCATCATCAGCGAACTGGAGAGCCACGGCTTCGGCGCCATCAAGGGCGGAACCCTGTATCCGCTCCTCACCCGATACGAAAAAGCAGGCCTGGTGACGACAGATTGGCGGGCCGGCGACGGCGGTCCCGGCCGCAAATACTTCGCACTGACCGACCAGGGCCGCTCCGAACTCACACGTCTCGGCGCCGACTGGGCGCGGTTCACCGATGCCACGTGCCGCTACCTCGACCGACCCACCACGGAGGGCTCCGCATGATCCAGCAGACCAGCGACAAGAAGTGGTTCGACCAACTCGTCATCGAACTCCGACTGCGCCAGGTCCACGGAAGCGCCATCGGCGACACCGTCGCAAGTGCCAAGGAATTCCTCCGCGATTCCGGTCAGGGGGCCCAAGAAGCGTTTGGGCCCGCCCGCCAGTATGCCGAGGCACTCGAGCTTCCCTCCGCACCGAAGCGCGACTGGACACGCAAAGCGCTCTGGCCCGCAATGCTCGGACTCCTGGCCTTCTTGCTGTTCAATCAGGCAGTCGTGCCCTGGGCCCGGTCCGAGCTCTTGCTGGTTTCCCCGGCACAGCTGGCGCTCCTCTCCACACCAGTGGTGCTCATCGCCTTCCTGCCGCTCTACCTCGACGCCATCATCCGCCGGGTCTGGGTCTGTATCGGCATCAGCGGTATCTGCGCACTGTCAGGACTCCTATCAGCCTTGGCCGCCCCTGAAGACCGCGCCGAAGCGTGGCTAGGCCTGGACCCGCTGCCATGGCTCATAGGCAGCGCCCTGGTCATGGTGGCCCTCTCGGTCAGAAACACCGTCCAGGCCGCCCATACGACGGGCGACGACGACATCACCGATCCCAGTTCGGCGACCGCAGACAGCACCGGAACCAGCACGAGAGTCATCGTTCAGGTCACCAACTGGCTCTTCCCCATACTCGCCCTGGCCATGCTCGGCCTCGCGCTGGCACTGAGCTGATATCGTCCGGGCGACCTGCTGCTCGACGGCGCCACCCCGGCCGTGACCGGGGTGGCGCCACAGACCCTTGAAGACCTGCCCACCCGGATCCCCACTGCGGAACTCACGCCGCCACCGCTGCCGCCCGCAACTTCCCTGACTCCCCCGCCGCGGTATCCAGCTCCTCCTTTCAAGGGATCCTTTGACCCGACGGCCTTTGTGGCACGGCGTGTGCGAGACAAGCACTACATTCAGTGAATGCCTCTGATCGTATTTCCCATGGTCGCGACGGTTCTGCTGTCACTCGTGATCCCCGCGATGGTCACCGCGGCCGTCCGCCGAGGTGACCGGAACGGTCGAGCAATGGCTCGCCCGAACGCAGACACGGGGTCACTGTTCGTCGTGAAGAATCGTCGCTGGCAGTCCGTCCTGTTCCGTGTGCTCGGCATCGTCTTCCTGGTTATCGGTGGTCTCTTCACGCTCGTCTCGGTCGTGGAGTCCGAGGAGATGGATGGGCCGGGTCCCCTCATCGCTGGCGTCGGGATCACGGTGGCCGGAGCGCTCCTCGTCGTCCTCGCCATGGGGATCCGTCGGTTTCGGGTCGACGCGTTCGACAATCACCTGACCGTCCGCCCCTGGTTTCGAGCGACGCGAGTCCTCGCATTGACCGAGATCGGGTCGGTCCGTCCGTCGCGCAACCAGTACGGCGGAATCGACGTGAGAGACGTGAACGGCCGCATGCTCTTTACTGCGACCAAGATCAGCATCGGTCACGACGACATCGTCGCCTATCTGCAGGAGCGATTCCCCCGGCAGCAGACCATCAACCCCGCCATGCCTGGCGACGTCGCATCCTGGCAGGGCGCGAGCCTTCGAGCCGAGTGGTTCCCTCTTCCCCGCGGGCGCAAAGGCACCTTGGAGTCCGGCGTTCTCCTCGCTGCTGCAGGGGTCTCCGGGCACATGTATACGAGCGAGCTCGTCGCCCTGCTCAATCACCGGATCGGCATCGTGGAGTCCACCAACTCGGACCCCCTCGTCTTCCTGACCTGGCCCGACTCCGGGTCGCCTACGTCGATCGCCTGGGAGGCCACGAAGGATCTACCGGCCGAATCGCTGGCCCTCCTCGCCGACCCCATGGACAGCGGCGCGGCCGCCGTGCTCGTCGGGACGGACCTCACCGACTTCTCGGAATGGATCATGGCCCTTCCTCGCTAGCCCGGCCCCGTGAGACGCGTTCCCTCCGAAGAGGCACAGGACGACGGGCACCGTCAGCGCTGATGAAACAGCACCACATGCCAGTTCAGGGCTCGCCGCGGATGGTCGCTGATGGGATCCGCGATGTCGTCCAGCTTCTCGGCGGTGACCCGTCGAGGGTCGGAGCCCCTCATGAGGTACGTGCGATGCGTACGCATCCGGCTCTTGTCCGTCGGGGAGCTGGACGACTGTGACGGCCCGGGTAGGGCGCTGGACGGCGTCGCCACCGCGGAGGGCCTCCTTCCCATGACAAGATCACCGTCACACTGCCCCACCTCAACACGGTCCTCGATCGAGGCCGGCCGGGCGGTGAGGGACACCATGGTGCGTACGGTGAGACCAGCGGTGCTCGGCACGGACTGCGGCACCTCACCCGGCTGCCTCACTGCCGAGGGCGGTTTGTCTTCAAGTACTTGAAGTTCCTATCGTTGATGGAGTGAGCGCACCGAGCATCAGGAAGACGTACACGATCAAGGAAGCGGCGGCCCTGACGGGGCTGCCGGCCAGTACCCTGCGCTATTACGAGTCGATCGGGGTGATCACGCCCATCGGTCGCGGTGCAAGCAGCAAGCACCGGGTCTATACGCCGGAGGACCTGGATCTGTTGACCTGGGTGTCCTGCCTGAGTGCAACGGGAATGTCCGTGAGTGACATGCGTCGCTATATCGGCAACGGGGCGCTTGGAGCTGATGCCGCCCCGGAGCAGATCGAGCTGTTGAAGTCCCAGCAGGAACAGCTAGCCGCCGAAGCGAAGTCCATCGCACTGCGCAGACGCTATGTCGCACTGAAGATCGACTATTGGCAGGCCATCCATGCCGGCGACGATGCCAGGGCCGCACAACTGTCGGATGAAGCACGGTCCCTGGCCGACCTTCTTCAGAGGACCAAGAAGCAATAGGCATCACGCGCGCCTCCCAGCGGACCTGGCACGACGCCACCGCCGATCGCTGCATGGCTCATCGCCACTCAGGAACCGGACGGCCAGAGCCACGTCGTGACGTCGGCGAGCACATCACCGATCGGGACTACGGCCAGCCGGCCGCATCCAGCAATTGAACGCCCCTCGAAGGAGAAATCACATGACCACCACTGTTCACGCCTACGCCTCCCCCTCCCCCGACGGCGACCTCGCCCCCACCACCATCGAACGCCGCGACGTCGGTCCCCACGACGTCCGGATCGAGATCACGTACGCCGGCATCTGCCACTCGGACATTCACACGGTGCAGGGTGACTGGGGGCCGCAACCCTACCCGCTGGTGCCCGGCCACGAAATCGCGGGCATCGTCGCTGAAGTCGGTTCCGAAGTGACCAAGCACGCCGTCGGCGATCGGGTCGGTGTCGGTTGCATGGTGAACTCCTGCGGGCAGTGCAAGAACTGCACGGTGGGCGACGAGCAGTACTGCGTCAACGGGATGGTCGGCACCTACGGCGCCATGGACCGTGACGGGACCATCACCCAAGGCGGCTACTCCACCCACGTCGTCGTCACCGAGGACTTCGTGCTGAGGATCCCCGAGGGCATCGAGCTCGACGCCGCAGCACCCCTGCTCTGTGCCGGAATCACCACCTACTCACCCCTGCACCGCTGGGGCGCCGGCCCCGGCAAGAAGATCGCCGTGATCGGCCTCGGCGGCCTCGGCCACATGGCCGTCAAGATCGCGCACGCCATGGGCGCCGACGTCACCGTCCTCTCACAATCCCTCAAGAAGCAGGAGGACGGCCTCCGTCTGGGCGCGGACCATTACTACGCCACCAGCGACGAGACCACGTTCACCGACCTTGCCAGCTCATTCGATCTCATCATCAACACGGTCAGCGCCCAGATCGACATCAGCGCCTTCCTGGGACTCCTGACGGTCGACGGAGCCCTGGTCAATGTCGGAGCGCCCGCCGAGCCGCTGCCGGTGAACGCCATGGCGCTCATCGGCGGTCGCCGCTCGTTCGCCGGCTCCATGATCGGTGGTATCGCCGAGACACAGGAGATGCTCGATTTCTGCGCCCGGAACGGCATCGGCGCCGAGATCGAGGTCATCCCGGCCGACAAGATCAACGAAGCCTACGAGCGGGTCCTCGCCTCGGACGTCCGCTACCGCTTCGTCATCGACGCCTCCACCTTCGCCTAGGCGACCAGCACTGCCCGGGACAAGAAACAGCCCCTACCACCGCCGAAACCGGACTGGAGCGTGGTGGTAGGGGCTTTCCGGCCCGACTCCCGGGGCGCGACGGCAACACCCTCGCACTCCTAGGCGGACTTCGCGCCGACGGTGAGCGCATCGACTCGACCTCCACCCTGCGCTTCCGCACCCGAGAAGCACTGGCACGCTCACTGACCGAGGCGGGCGTCACCCGTACCGAGGTCCGGGACCTGCCCTACGCTCCCGGTCGGGGCTGGCTGGTGACCGCCCGCGCGTGAGCACTGGGCGTTACTCCGGACCCGAATCGCGCAGGCTCGAGTACAGCAGCATGTCGCGACGCTGGCCGGAAATCTCCTGGTGGGAGCGGAGCAGGCCCTCACGGAGGTACCCGGCCCGCTCCGCCGTCCTGATGGACGCGGTGTTCCAGGGTTCGATAGAGAGCTCCGTGCGATGCAGCTCGGGGATCGTCCAGGCGAAGGAGGTGACAGCGCGCAGCGCATCCGAGGCGAGATGGCGGCCTCTGAAGGATGGAGCGATGCCGTAGCCGATGCGGGCGCGGCCGGCGTGCAACTCACGCACCCATAGACCAGTGAATCCTGCGCGCTGTCCTTCGATGGTGTCGACGACGGCGAACGAGAATCCCGTGCCCTCTGTGTGCCGGGTCTGCTGTCGCCGAATCCACTGGTGTGCCTGATCGAGTGTCGCATTCAGGGGCAGCGTCCCCGTCGCGGGAACGTAGGGATCCCGCGACAGTTCCATGGCCATGTCCGCGTCCTCAGGACGAAATGCCCGCAGCGTCACGTTCCCGAAGGACGGACCGGTAGCAGGCCACCGGTCAGCGATCACAGGAAGGTCCATCACCCGAGTCTGTCAGGTTCGTGCAACCACGTCTGCCTGACCCTGCACTACGGTTCATAGCCGAGGGTGGCAGCATGACCTATCAGCTCGCCCTGCGCATCGTTCGCCTGCCGGGCCTCCATGATTTTTCCGTGACCGTGGGGTTCACCTTCGCCGCGACGGCCACAGCAATTCCTCAGAGCCTTTGTGCGCTTCGTGGGAACCTCGGCCTGCCCGGTTCGACGCCCGATCCCAGCGATCCGTTTACGGTGATGTTCGCGAACCTGATGGGCAGCGTCGTCACCATGTGGGCACTCTTTCGCCTCGTACGTCCCGCATGAGCGGCCGGAGCGGCCGACGTGCGGAGCACGTCTCCCTTTCTCTCTCGGAATGGTTGCTGCCCTAGGGCAAGGGGTTTCACCGCTCGTGCTGCTCATGCTCATCCTCGAGATCGCCTGGGGTGTGGTTCAAAGCATTGCGCTGCTCGCCGCTCGTCGTGCCGAACCTCTGGCAGAGGCGGGCGGGGTTCGTCGCCTTCGCCAAGGTGGCACCCCATCCGAAGCGGCAATCACTCCGGGAATACGGCGACTCGAGACCCCGACCACACTCGGGATTCCCACGCGCCACTCTGGTCCACCGGTCCGTGGCGAATGTATGGTACAGGACTTTGGGCCCTTCAGACCGATTCCGCGGGTCAGCAGACTTGACGCATCAGAGTCGGTCACCTCTACGGTGCGCGGCACGACAACACAGGCAACAGGAGTAGGGCAATGAATGTTTTGGAGAATATCTGGGATGTCTTCTGGCTGTTTTTCTGGTTCTTTGCGATGTTCGCCTACTTGATCGTCCTCTTCCAGGTCGTCATTGATCTCTTCAGGGATCGGAGTATCAGTGGATGGGCGAAGGCGCTGTGGGTGATCTTCCTCGTCTTCCTCCCGTTCCTGACAGTCCTGGCCTACCTTCTGAGCCGTGGTTCGGGGATGGTCAGCCGCGAGGCGGCGCGTGCCGGGGCCGCGCAGGAGGCCGCGGAGGACTACATCCGCGGCCTGTCGGCACCGAGTTCGGCCGAGGAGATCGCGAAGGCGAAGACGCTTCTGGATTCGGGCACCATCTCGGAACCGGAGTTCACAGTACTGAAGGATCGGGCACTCGCCGGCAAAGCGTGAGCCCGGCCCCGAAGACGCTCTGAATTGATCGACCCGGCGCCCGATCATTCTTCGGGAGCCGGTCCGAAACCTCACCTCTTGCGGACCACAACTCATCAAGGAAAAGAATCGTCATGACCAGGCAGAACGAAGTCAAAGGCAGGAACACAGCGAGACCGGCGAAGCGTCGGCTCACCGGTCAGCAGATCACGGCGATCATCCTTGCCGCCGTGGCCGTGATCTTCATCGCGCAGAACAGGGAGGTGGCGAGTATCTCACTGTTGTTCCTCAGTGTGTCCCTTCCCTTGTGGGTCACTCTCGCAGTGGCCACCGCCGTCGGTATCGCCGTCGGCTGGCTACTCCACCGACGGTCGGTCTAGCTCACCGTCCGTGGTCACTACATCCAGGCGCAGCCGATAGGTGTTCCGCCTTCCGTGGCAGGCACTGCCGGTGCCGGGCGCTTCCCAGGGGCGACCGTCACCGGCGGGGTCTCGGTCCGTGTCACCGACCCAGCCGCCGTGGTGACACTGGAGGGCCTTCTGTTCCGGCCGCGGGTGCCGTCTTCATCCGAAAAGGGTATCGCCAGTCGGCGGGCCGATCAGGCTCGGGAAGCGGTTCCACCGCAAGAGACATTCACCCATTAGCGACGAGGTCACACCGTGCAGCAGAAACCCGCATCACCACCGATCGAGCACGCGCACCGCGCAGCAATGGAGTCCCTCCCGTTCTCAGACCTCCGGGACTTCGAGAACGCGGACCGCGGCTTCATCGCCGCCCTCGAGAAGGGCATCATCACGGCCGACGACGGCCGGGTGGTCTGGGACAGTGACGCCTACGGCTTCCTAGCCGGCGACGCTCCGACGACCGTGCATCCGAGCCTCTAGCGGCAGTCGCAGCTCGCCGCGAAGCAGGGCCTGTACGAGGTGGTCGAGGGCATCTATCAGGTGCGTGGCTTCGACCTCTCGAACATCACGTTCGTGGAGGGCGATCACGGGGTGATCGTCATCGACCCGCTGATCTCCACGAAGACTGCGGCTGCCGCCCTCGCCCTGTACCGCGAGCACCGAGGCGCCCGCCCCGTGGTCGCGGTGATCTACAGCCACAGCCATGTGGACCACTTCGGCGGGGTCTTCGGCGTCGCCACCCAGGCGGACACCGATGCCGGACTCGTCGAGATCATCGCCCCCGACGGGTTCACGGACCACGCCGTCTCGGAGAACGTCTACGCGGGGACGGCCATGGCGCGCCGGGCAGGCTACATGTACGGGGCGTCCCTCGACCGGGGCCCGCGCAGCCAGGTCGGAACCGGACTCGGCCAGACGGCGTCGAGCGGTGAGGTCGGGCTGATCGTGCCGACGCTGCTCATTGCAGCGACGGGCCAGACCGCGACCGTCGACGGCATCGAGATCGAGTTCCAGCTGGCACCCGGTTCCGAGGCCCCGGCCGAGATGCACTTCTACTTCCCCCGCTTCCGGGCCCTCTGCCTCGCCGAGAACGCGACCCATACCCAGCACAACCTCCTCACCCTGCGCGGCGCCCTCGTCCGCGACCCGCGTCTCTGGGCCGGATACCTCACCGAGGCCATCGGCCTGTTCGCCGAGCGCACCGATGTTGCGTTCGCCTCCCACCACTGGCCCACCTGGGGGCGCGCGGAGATTGCGGAGTTCCTCGGCACCCAGCGGGACCTCTACGCCTACCTGCACGACCAGACGCTGCGACTCCTCAACCAGGGGTTCACCGGCAGCGAGATCGCCGAGCTGATCGAACTCCCGCCGGCGCTCGAGAACGCCTGGAACGCGCGCGGCTACTACGGTTCGGTGAGCCACAACGTGAAGGCGATCTACCAGCGCTACATGGGCTGGTTCGACGCCAACCCGGCGCGGCTCTGGCCCCACCCGCCGGCCGAACTCGCCGCACGCTACGTCGAGGCGCTCGGCGGGATGGGCCGCGTGGTCGAACTCGCGCAGACCGCGTTCACGTCCGGCGACTTCCGCTGGGCTGCCACGCTCCTCGACCACGCGGTGTTCACCGATCAGCACCACACGGCAGCCCGCGCCCTCTACGCCGACACCCTGGAGCAGCTCGGCTACGGCGCGGAGAACGGCACCTGGCGGAACTTCTTCCTCTCCGGCGCCACCGAACTGCGGGATGGCAATTTCGGGACGCCGGCCACGTCCGCAGCGCCCGCCATCATCGCGCAGCTCACCCCCGAGCAGCTCTTCGACGCCATCGCCATCTCCGTGAACGGCCCGAAGGCATGGTCCCTCGACCTCGCCGTCGTCGTCGTGTTCACCGACCTCGACCAGCGCTACCGGCTCACACTCCGGAACGGGGTGCTGACCAGCACCCGCTGCGGGCAGGACACGCCGGCCGACCTCACCCTCACGCTCACCAAGCCGCGCCTGATCGCCCTCGTGGGCGGAGATCTCGAATCCCCGGGCCTCGACCTCGACGGCGCCCGGGGCGTCCTTCCCGCGTTGCTGGGCGTGCTGGACCGGGGCGACCCGGAGTTCCCGATCGTCACCCCATGATCACCACACTCGTGAGCGTTCGCCTTGCCGCGAGGTCCCTGGTCACGGTGCCTGAAGGGACGCGGTCCGGGTGATCGCGGTCATCGCAGTCGTCCTGCCCTTCGCAGTGGGCGGGCTCCTGGCGTCCCTGCCGGTGATCGCCATGGCCGCCATCCTCTCGGGCGCAGGTTCCCGCGCGGTGCTCCGAGCCTTCGTCCTCGGCTGGGTTCTAGGGGTCACAGCGATCGCGGCGGTCGGCCTGATCCTGGCCGACGCCGTCTCCTTCGCATCGGGATCAGTCGTCTGGATCAGCTGGCTCAAAGTCCTGCTGGGCGTCCTGCTGATCGGCGCCGCGGCAGTGCGCTTCAGGAAGGGCCGCTCCGGAGACGACCAGGACCAGCCTCCGCCGTGGATGGCGGGACTCCAGTCCATGACGGCTCCGAAGTCCTTCGGATCGGCCTTCCTCATCGGCTCTGTCAGTCCCAAGAATGCCCTGATCGTTCTGTCCGCGGTATCGGGCGTCGTAGAGGCCACCAGCGTGCTGGCCGAACAAGTCATCGCCCTGGTGGTGTTCATCGCCATCCGCAGCCTCGGGGTCGCCGCACCGCTCCTCGCGGTCCGAACAGGACATCAGCGAGCCACAGCGCTGCTCCACCGATTCGTCGACTGGTTCACACGGTTCGGCCAGGTCGTCATCAGCGTCGTGGTCCTGCTCCTCGGAGTGGTCCTCGTCTCGAACGGCCTCGAGCAACTCGGCTGACCGATCGGACACCGACATGTGCCGCCCGCCTCCGGAATGCTCTCAGTCGAGTAGCTCCCTTCCTCGACAGCTCCGCAAGACCGGCCCACCATGGCGGCGTTCCACGGCCGTAGCCTGTGCCGACGGGTCCGGCTAGCTGTACTGACCGGACACGTTGGTCAATCGTGAGAAGGGCGGCTGGTTGCTGCAGGCTGTGTGGGGCCGGTGATGGTTGTAGTAGTGCAGCCAGCCGTCGAGTTCGCCGCGACGCTCCGTCTCGGAGGTGTAGCAGCGGGCGTAGGCCCAGCCGTCGGCCAGGGTGCGGTGGAAGCGCTCGATCTTGCCGTTGGTCTGCGGGCGATACGGCCTGGTCCGTTTGTGCCTGATTCCCAGCTCGGCGCAGGTGTCGCGCCACAGGTGTGAGCGATAGGCGCCACCGTTGTCCGACAGGACCCGCTCGACGGTCACCCCGCGGGCGTTGAACCACTTGACGGCCCTGGCCAGGACCGCTGTGGCGGTGTGGGCTGTTTCGTCGTCGTGGATCTCGGCGTAGGCGACGCGGGAGTGGTCGTCGATGACGGTGTGGACGTAGGCCTTGCCCATCAACGGGTCGTAGTGCTTGTTCTTGGGCTTGTCGGGTGTGGCTGCGCGGTTCTTCTCGCCTTGTCGTCGGCCGACGTAGCGCCAGCCTCCGCCGTCTGGGATGTTGCCGAGCTTCTTCACGTCGACGTGCAGCATCGCCCCGGGGTGGTCGTGCTCGTAGCGACGAACAGGCTCTCCAGTGGCACGGTCGACGTGCGACAGGCGGTTCAAGTGGACGTCGACCAAGATCCGGTGGACTGTCGACGGAGCAACGCCAATCCGGTATGCCAACTGAACCGGACCTTCCCGCAGACGCAGCCGGAGCTGGATACAGCGCTTCGCAGTCGTGGGGCTGGTCTTGTTCGGGGAGCGGTGAGGCCGTGAGCTGCGGTCCTGCATGGACTGACCGGCCCGGTAGCGGTCAGCCCAGCGCTTCACGGTGGGCCAGGAGACCTGGAACCGGGCAGCGACCTCGCTGATCGGCCATCCGTGGTCAACAACCAGCTGGGCAACCTTGAGGCGGTGACGCGGAGTGAGGGCGGCATTGGCGTGGGACATGGTGGTCTTCCTGGTGACGAGCGGGTGGAGACAGTGATGGGGCTGCACCCTGTGGTGCAGCCCCATCGATTCGGTATGTCAGTTGCCGTCCGTGTCCTCGCTGTTCGGCGCTGAAGAGGCAGCCGTCTCGGTGGGTGTTCCCTGCTCGCTCTGGGGCTGGTCGTCATCGTCGGGCACGATCTGGGCCCCGCAGCAACTGCTGTCCTGCTTGCGTGCGGTGAAGAGGTCCTTGAGTCCCATGGTTGCTTGTTCTCCTCGTGTGGTTGGGAATGTGGTGGTTGGGTCAGGCGATCAGTGGGATGAGGTAGCCGGCGGCGATGGCCGTGCCGATGACAGTGACCACGAAAGTGACGACCAGTCGGGGCTTGAACAAGGCGGTGAGCATCGAGATCTCGGGGATCGAGGCTCCGGCGCCGCCGATCATCAGCGCGAACACTGCACCTAGCCCCATGCCGGTCGAGCTGAGGGCCAAGCCGATGGGCAGCATCGTCTCGATACGCACGTAAAACGGAACGCCAAGCACGGCGGCCAACGGCACGGCCCACGGTTTGTCGTCGCCAGCGACCGCGGCGAGTTGGTCCTGAGGCACGAAACCGTAGATAAATGCACCGACCGAGACACCCAGCACCATCGGGACGAGCAGCGGTCTCAGATCGGCCCAGGCCTCGCCGAGTGCGGGCCGGATCTCGTTGCGCAGGCCTGCCCAGGGGTGGGGGGTGCTGTCGTCGCCGACGACCTTGACTCGCTTGAGCTGGCTGGCCATGCCGAGTCGTTCCCATACTAGGGGGGCGAGCAGGGACCATGCGGCGGTGACCACCGTGTAGACCAACGCGATACGCCAGTCGAACAGCAGCACCACCCCGGCCACGATGATGGGATCCAGCAGCGGTGACGAGATCAGGAAGGTCATCGACGTCCGGAACGCCACCCCCGACTTCAACATCCCAGCCAGCACCGGCAGCGTCGAACAGGAACAGAACGGCGTGATCGCCCCCAGCAGTAGCCCCTTGAGCGGGCCGGGAAGGCGCCCATCGGCCATCCAGCTCTGGATCCGATCCGGCCCGAACCGCCGGTTCACCAGCGCAACGAGCACCGAGATCAGCGAGAACAGGACGAGCAACTCGACCAGGATCAACCCGAAGGTCTGTACCGCATGAATCACCGCGCAGCACCCTCAGTCGATGCCTGACCCTCCCCTGCTGGGGCAGTGCAGCACGCCTTCTGTCCCTCTGGAGTGAGAGTCGCCAAGTGAGCGAGCCACTGCACCGGCGCCGCCAACTGCTCACAACACAGCGCGTAGATGTTGGACCGGCCCTCGGCCCGCACACTGATCAGCTGCGCTTGCCGCAAGGCTGCCACATGGTGACTCACCAGCGCCTGGCTCAACCCGGTGGCCTCCTGCAACTTCTTGTTCGAGCACGCCCCCGCCGCAAGCGTCAGCACGATCATCAGTCTGTTCTCGTCTGACAAAGGCTTCAACAACGGAGCAAGCATCCGCGCGTGATCCCGCGCCGACAGGTCCGTGCGCGGCAGGGCAACATCCAGTGAAACTGTCATACCCACACTATAGACAAGCGTGGCCTTCTGTCACAAGTGGCCGACGAGACTCAGAGAAAGTCCCCGCGTAGCCAGGGGTCGTGCCTCATAGAAAAGTCCCCGGCAAAGGACGGGGTGGGGTTCGGCGACGATGGGGTATGCCGGATAAGGATGTCTCGTTGGCCACCAGGGTCGAGATCACCAAGAAATACGCTGCCGCCTACGAGGCCGCTTCGAAGAAGGACAAGTCGAAGATTCTGGACCAACTGGTCGAGGTCACCGGCTGGAACCGGGATCATGCCCGCCAGCAGCTACGACGCCGGCTGACCCAGCCCAGAGGACGCGCTACCGCCACTGTGGCAGTGATCGATCGGCGCAAGAGCCGGGGCCGGAAGTACTCCTACGACGCGATCAAAGTCTTACAGCACGTGTGGGCCACCGCCGGGGGTATCTGCGGCAAATACCTCGCCGCCTCAATGGCTGACTGGATCCAGGCGATGGAAGCCGCCAGGGCCCTGGTTCCTGGCCAAGACCGCTATAGCCAGCAGGTCCGGACTGAACTGCTGGCCATGAGCGCAGCCACCATCGATCGGTACCTGGCACCAGCGAAGGCCAGGGACCCTATCCGAGGGAAGTCCGCCACCAAACCGGGCAAACTGCTGCGCAACTCCATCAGTGTGCGCAAAGCAGGCGATGAAATCGAAGCCGAACCAGGGTTCTTCGAAGTCGACACCGTGGCCCACTGCGGGCCGACTTTGAAGGGTGAGTTCGCCCGGACGGTGAACTTCACCGATATGCATACCGGGTGGGTCTTCACCCGCGCGATCCGCAATAACGCGATGGTCAACATCGTCGCCGCCTTTGAGGAGTTCATCACCACGGTGCCGTTTATGGTCACCGGCATCGACTCCGACAACGGCAGCGAGTTCATCAACCACCAGGTGTTGGGTTGGTCTGCTGAGCGGAAGATCTTCTACACCCGGTCCCGGCCGTATCAGAAGAACGATCAGGCCACCATCGAGTCGAAGAACAACCACCTGGTCCGCCGCTACGGGTTCTACTACCGCTACGACACCGCGATCCAACGCGAACTACTTAACAGACTCTGGGACCTGGTCTGTGACCGGCTGAACTACTTCACCCCCACCACCAAGCCCACCGGCTACACCGCCGATGCCATCGGGCGTCGTCGCCGGGTCTACGACAAACCCCGCACCCCCTACCAGCGGCTATTCGATGCCGGAGTCCTCAACCCAGCCCAACAGCAGGAGCTGGCCACCTACAAGGCCTCGCTGAACGTCGTTGAGATCGCCGCTGAGATCGACACGATCCAGCAACGGCTGATCGCCTTGGCCGCGATCCCGACTCGGCGCCTGGAGCGGGAGCTCGAGGACCAAGCCGCTCGGGCAATGCCCGAGGCCGATTGGATCAAACTCTACGGCTGACCCGGACCTGTTTCGCGGGGACTTTTACATGAGGCACGGGGGATCACTTCCCGGGGACTTGACCGTGAGGCATCACGGTGGCGACTTGTCTATCGATCAACGTGTCCGGTCAGTACAGCTAGCGGGACCCTACGGTGCTCCGAGTCAGGTCGTCAGTACTGTCTTGAGCCAGCCTTCCTCACGCCGATCGAAGGTCAGGTACGCATCGACGACGTCGGTGATCGGCTCGTGCTGGGTGATGAACCTGGTCGGATCGAATACTCCGGACGCGACGAGGTCCAACAGCGGTGGTGTGACGGAACGGTGGTCACAGTTCCCCATCCGGACGGTCAGGTTCTTGTTCATCGCCTGCCCGATCGGATACGACATCATGGCGGGACTGTAGACGCCGATGATGCCGATGCGCCCGTACTTCCTGACGGTCTCCACACTCCATCGCGACACCTGTGACGGAGCATCGCCGGGCACCCAGTTCTCGCCCTGAGTGTTGGTCCTGGGTGCCACTTCGGCGACCTCCTGGGCGAACTGCTCTGCCTGCTGCTCGCTGTCCGCCGCCGCCGGACCGGAGGACGGGCGCTGAGCGTCCACACCGACAGCGTCGATCACTGCGTCCACCCCGATGCCGAGGGTGGCGTCCATCAGCGCCTGCACGGGATCCTCGCTGTTGAAGTCGATCACGTCAGCGTTCTGGTCGAGCGCCTGGACGAGCCGGGTCTCGACGCCGTCGACCGCGAAGACGCGGGATGCTCCCTGGCGGAAGGCCGAGGCAATGGCGAACTGTCCGACGACGCCGGCGCCGTAGACGGCGACCGTGTCCCCACGCCGGACTCCCGCCAGTTCGGCGCCGAACCAGGCAGTCGGGAAGATGTCGGATAACAGGATGGCCTGCTCATCACTGACGTTGTCGGGCAGCGCGGTCAGGGTGTTGGAAGCCCAGGGAATGCGCGCATACTCGGCCTGCAGCCCGTCGACCGGCCCGGTGGTTTCCGGTCCGCCGAAGAAACAGGTGCCGGCCTGCGGGCCGTTCGGGTTGGCTGTGTCGCACTGCGCGGTATGTCCGGCGCGGCACTGCCAGCACACGCCACAGGACATGGTCGAGGAGACCACCACGCGGTCGCCCGGGGCGAACCGGCGAACGGCGGCCCCCACTGCCGCGACCTCCCCGACCGCTTCATGGCCGAGGATCGTCCCCTCCTTCATGCCCGCCATGGTTCCGCGGATGAAATGCAGATCAGTCCCACAGATCGCGCTGCGTGTGATCCGCACAATGGCATCGTTGGGATCCAGGATCGCGGGATCGTCGACATCGTCGAGCCGGATGTCACCTTCGCCGTGCCATACAAGAGCTTTCACGACATGTCCTCCTTCAGCAGTTCGGGTCTGCAGGTAGGGTTTCCGTCCTCAATCTCTTCGTACGCTAGAGGGCCCGCCGTCGACCGACAACGTCGAACCAGGCAGGTCACATCGGTTGCGCTTTTCCCAGATCCGGCTACGTGGCGATTCCGGTAGCCGGCGAAGATGTCCGAGAGCATGGTGAAGCCGATTTCATGCTCAGTGCCCCCGGGCAGTTCGGGCAGGTTGGAGCCGGCCCACGGAACAGGTGGCACTTCGGTCTGCCCGCCCCGGTACGGGCACATGACCCTACGGCCGCTGTCGTCGTCGGGACTTCTGGCCCTGGATAAGCAGGTGACGGGCGCCGACTCTGGACTCATGACCGGGACCACCGCGTGGAATGCTCTCGTGCACGTCCTGATGGTGAGCGTCGTGGCGGTCCTGCTGATGACCCCATCGCTGGAGCGGTGGATCGACCAGCAGGTCATGGTCAGCTGAAGGAAGGATCACACCATGCTCAGCCATCTCGGCCTTCACCGGTCCCTGTGGGCCATCACCGGCGTCCTGACACTCGTCGCCGCAGCGGCCGAGCTATGGCGTCCCGCAGTGTATGGCGGCGTCGTCAGCGAGGAGCTCATCCCCGGAGCCTTTTCACAGGATCTGCTCTCCGTGGCAGCCGCACTGGCGCTCCTGTACGTGGCGGTCTCGGCTCGCGGCGACCGCGTGAAACCTCAGATCGTGGCTCTGGGGCTCATGGGGTATCTGTTCTACGCCTACGGGATCTACGTGATCGAGCGTGCCTACAACGACCTGTACCTCGTGTACATGGCAGTCTTCACCCTGGCGCTCTGGGCGCTGGTCTGCGCCGGAGCCCACCTCCGCCGTGACCTCCCTCGACCTGCCCTGCCGAAGGCGGTCCGGCTGGTGTCAGCCTCCGGTGCCATGCTGCAACCCCTCGTTTTCTACCCTCTCTGGATAGGGATGCTCCTGCCCCTGATGCGCACCGGAGAGCAGATCGACTCCCTCTACTCGATCTTCATCCTGGACCTGTGCTTCATCATGCCCGCCTTTCTGATCCTCGCCGTCCTCACCTACAGGTCGCACCGGACCGGGCTGCTTCTGCTGCCGGCCATCCACGTTCTGGGCTTCACCCTCATCTTCTCCCTGGCCGTGGGGGAACTGGTCAAACCACTGTTCGATGCCGCACCGAGCCCGGGCGCGTTCTGGACGGACCTCGCGCTGTCCATGCTCTTCCTCATCCTGGGCATCCTGCATCTGACCACGATGCACATCAGCGCGACCAGCTCGATGCCGGTGAGCGAGGGCAGCGGCGCGTTCGAAGCGGGAGCACGGGCCTGATCGGGACGGCGTGGAGAGCCTGCGACCTGACCGATGACTCTTCCGAGCAGTGCCTGTCGTGCAACGCATACCGACTCGCACCACACGGACGCGGAGACCGGTCGCTGAGCGTCCGCATCGGCTGTGGACCAGGGGCGAGCATTCTCTTGCCCATCGCACCGATCTGGCCGCTGACGAGTCGTCTCGACACCGGGTGGGCCGGCGCCCTCACGGTCCTGAGGTCGTGGGGCTGATTCAGCAACGGTCCCTGAAGAAGTCCTCGAGTACCGCGTTGTCCTCATACGCCAGATGCATAGCCGCTATCCGATGCTGGAGGAACCAGTCGACACGCTGACCTTCGGTCAGGGCCAGTTCCCGCGGGTCTGCTTCGAAGGGTGCTGTGAAGGTGTATTCGACTCCGTAATGCCTCTGCACCCGGCCGAGGAAGCGAACGGAACCGGTAGGCAGGGTCACGCCCAGTTCCTCGCGCACCTCGCGTTCGACACACGCCTGCGCCGACTCGCCAGGCTCCAGCATCCCTCCCGGGATGGCCCACATGGTGGGGAACGGGATCCAGGGCTTGTCGTCGCGCAGCTGCAGCAGCACGGCCCCGACACTGTTCACCAGGATGATCTGACATCCCTCGACGGTCTCGGCACTGCTCATGGGACCAGTGTAAGGAACCAGCTGGGACCCCCGGAGTCGAACGGGCCGGAGAGGCTACCGTCCGCAAGGTCGTACCTACCCGAACCCCCGGGTCTGTCACGAGGAGCCGCTCGGATCTCCCGCCCGCTCGGCGGCCCGCCACTCGCGCCTCGACATCGCCGTCACGCCCGGCGGCAGTGCGCGGAGGTAGCCCCGGTACGTGCGGCGCCCGGAGAAACTCCAGTACGGGAAGGACTCCAGCAGGGCAGCGAAGGCGATTCTCACGGCCAGCCCGACCAGTTCGATCATCGTACGGCCCTGCCGCGCTTCTCCCCCAGTGTCATGGTCCGCATCCTACGCCGTCGCTGTCGCCGTCGACCCGGGAAGCAGGGGAATGCCTCATGCCGCCCGGGGAAGCAGCGGTTTCGTCTGCGTCGAGGTCGTCGTGGTCCGGGCTCGGAAAGTGCTGCGTCAGGCGGCCGGGCGCGGGAAGATGCGGTCCAGCTCGGCGAGATCCCCGTCGGACGGCGTCCAGTCCGCCGCTGCCGCATTCTGCCGTACCTGCTCCGGTGTCGTGGCTCCCGCGATGACCGATCCCACGGAGGGCTGGGCGGCGAGCCAGGAGAACGCGACCTGGACCTCGCTGACGCCGCGCTCCGAGGCGAAAGCGGCGAAGGCTTCCAGCTGGCTCCAGTCCGCCGATTCCAGCACGTTCTGGCGCGAGTGGGTGAGCCTGCTGCCGGCAGGTACCTCGTTCCGGCGGTACTTGCCGGTCAGGAGGCCGTTCGCCAGCGGGAAATAGGGCAGGACGCCGAGACCGTAGGCTTCGACCGCGGGGACCACCTCGCGCTCCAGGCGGCGGTCCAGCAGGTTGTAGGGATTCTGCGCGGAGATGAAGGGCGCGTAGCCACCGCTGCGTGCGGTGAATTCGGCCTCGGCGATCTGCCAGCCGGCGAAGTTGGAGTGTCCCAGGTAGCGCACCTTGCCACTCGTCACGAGGTCGTCAAGGGCCGCGAGGGTCTCCTCGATCGGCGTGAGCGCGTCCGGAGCGTGGTACTGGTACAGGTCGATCCAATCGGTGCCGAGTCGGCGGAGGGAGGCCTCGACCGCACGGATGATGTAGCGCCGGGAGCCGCGGGCATTCCAGTCCGGCCCGTTCACGCCGCCCATGTCGAGGCCGAACTTCGTGGCGAGCACGATGTCGTCGCGCCTGCTGCCCAGCGCCGCGCCCAACTGCACTTCGCTGACGCCGGGTGCCTTGCCGTACATGTCGGCGACGTCGAAGAGGGTGATGCCCGCGTCGAGTGCGGCGTGCACCACGGCGTCGGTGCCCTCCTGCGACTCGGAGGTGGTGCCGGCCCTGCCCAGGTTGTTGCAGCCGAGTCCGACGGTGGAAACGCTGAGCCCGGAAGAGCCCAGTCTGCGGTAGGTCATCATGGCCCTAACCTACCAAAGCAGTTGCCCCGGGCACACGACCCGGGGCAACACTGTTTCACGAGTCGGTATCAGACGAACCAGATGCCGATCTCGCGCTCCGCGGACTCCGCGGAGTCGGAACCGTGTACGAGGTTCTGCTGGACCTTGACGCCCCAATCGCGACCCAGGTCACCGCGGATGGTGCCCGGGGCCGCCGTCGTCGGCTCCGTGGCCCCGGCCAGCGACCTGAAGCCCTCGATGACGCGCTGGCCCTCGAAGACGGCGGCGACGATCGGGCCGCTCAGCATGAACTCGACGAGCGGCTCGAAGAACGGCTTGCCGACGTGCTCCGCGTAGTGCTCCTCCAGGAGCTCCCGCGTGGCATGGACGCGCTTGAGCTCGGCGATGCTGTAGCCCTTCGCCTCGATGCGGGACAGGATGGTGCCGGTCAGGCCTCGGGACACGCCGTCGGGCTTGACGAGGACAAGGGTGCGCTCAACGCTCATGGGAACTCCTGGGATGGCGGGCGCCGTGATGTACGGCGCCGCGGGCGGGTATCACGCTCGACTCTACTAAAGGCCGCAGCCTCATTCGGGGTTGGCCTTCTCCCACTCGGCCTGCAGCCGGTCCCGCTCCACGTTCTCGCGGTCCACGCGACGCCCCTGCCGGATGCCGTAGAGCCAGGTCAGGGCGAACGCGACGCCCACCACGAACATGGTCGGTTCGAGGAAACCGCCGGCGATGATGACGAGCTGCAGGATCCAGCCGAGACCGATCCCCCATTTCTTCGTGAGCACGGCGCAGGTCAGGACCAGCACGACGCTGAGGAGAAGCCCCGGGATCAGGATCAGGGCGGGTGAGATCTCGTCCCGCCGCAGCCCGAACACCGCGAGCGTGGCGAAGAACACCACGAACGCCTCGAGCAGCAGGACGGTCGAGGCGAACAGGATCTTGGTGGACCGGCGTTTCCTGGGCATGCCGGGCCGCCATTCGCGCTGCGCCTTCGTTCTGCGAGCCATGCCTGCCTACTTCCCCAGGAGCGTACGGGCTTCCCCGACCACGGTGATGGAACCGGTGACGAGGATGCCCCCGGCGAGGTCATTGTTCTCCTCCGCCTTCATCACCGCCCATTCCAGGGCGTCGTCGAGCCCGGGAGCGATGTTGATGTTCTCCTCCGCGAATCCGGCGGCCAGAGCGGCCTGCAGGAGGTCGGCGGCAGGTACCGACCGGGGCGACGTCGACTGCGTCAGGCAGACGTCCTCCAGGATCCCGCCGAGCTCCTCGTGCAGTTCGGCGAGCATGCCGGCCGCGTCCTTGTCCTGCAGCACCCCGATGACCAGCACGAGCCGCGTGAAGTCGAAGGCCTCGGTGATCCCCTTGGCGGCTGCCCGGGCTCCGGCCGGGTTGTGGGCCGCGTCCACGATGATGCTCGGCGCGGTGCGGACCACCTCGAGGCGACCGGGAGAGGTGACGGCGCGCAGCCCGTTGCGGACCAGCTCGGTCTCGAGCTGGCGCTCGCCGCCGCCGAGGAACGCCTCGACCGCCGCGACCGCGACGGCGGCGTTCTCCGCCTGGTGCTCGCCGTGCAACGGTACGAGCAGCTCCCCGTAGCGGCCGGCGAGCCCCGTGAGGGACACCACCTGCCCTCCGACGGCGACCGTGCGCGATTCGACGCCGAACTCGACGCCTTCGAAGCGGAACTCCGCGCCTACCTCCTGCGCGCGCTCCAGCAGCACCTGTGCGGCGTCGCGGGGCTGGATCGCGCTGACGAGGAAGGAACCGGGCTTGATGATGCCGGCCTTCTCCAGCGCGATGTCCTCGACGGTGTCGCCGAGGAGCTCCGTGTGGTCGAGGGAGATCGGGGTGACGACCGCCACCTGTCCGTCGCCGACGTTGGTGGCGTCGGTGATGCCTCCCAGCCCCACCTCGATCACTCCGACGTCGATCGGTTCGTCGGCGAAGATCGCGAAGGCAAGGATGGTCACGCACTCGAAGTACGTCAGGCGAGGATCCCCGGCGTCGACGAGCTCTCCGTCGACGATGTCGAGGTAGGGCCTGATCTCGTCCCAGACCCGCACGAACGTCTCGTCGGCCACGGGTTCGCCGTCGATGCTGATGCGCTCGGTGACGCGCGCGAGGTGCGGACTCGTGAAACGGCCGGTCCGCAGGTCGTGCGCCAGCAGGATGCCCTCGATCATGCGCGCCGTCGAGGTCTTGCCGTTGGTCCCGGTGATATGGATGATCGGGAAGGCCTTGTTCGGCTCCCCGAGGATCTCCATGGCCCGGCGCAGCGGCGCCATCCTCGGTTCCATCCTGTTCTCCGGCGCGCGGCTCAGGAGTTCGGCGTACACGCTCTCGACCGAGAAGCCGTCGAGCTCCGCCCTGCCGTCCGCGCCGGTTCCGTTCATGTCATCCATGCTGCTGCTCCTGCCTCGCGACGGTGATGCTGAATTCGTTGACCGTGTCCTCGAGCCCGGTGATGCGCAGCTCCAGTGTCAGCGTCTCCGCCTTGATGAGGTCGGCGTTCGCCTCGAGAGCCGCGACCTGGTCCTGAGCGACGCCGACGGTCGTGGTGATGCGGTCGCTGATGTCGAGGTCGGCGTCGCGCCGGGCCTGCTGGATGGCACGGATCGCGTCACGCGCCGTGCCCTCCGCCGCCAGGTCCTCCGTGACCTCGGTGTCGAGGACCAGGAACCCGCCGCCCGGGAGGACCGTGACGGCCTTCGAGCCGGCATCGTTGCCCTCCACCACGGTGTCGAGCGTGTACTCGTGCGGTTCGAGGGCGATGCCACCGGCGGTGACGCCGCCGTCGTCGTCCACGGACCACTCCCCCGCCTTGGACGCCCTGATGACGGTCTGCACGTTCTTGCCGAGGCGTGGGCCGGCGGCGCGGGCGTGGACGACGAGGCGCTGCGTGATCCCGAACTCGGCAGGCTCCGCGTCGGCGGAGTCGATGAGGCGGACGTCCTTGAGGTTGAGTTCGTCCTCGATGATGGACTGGTACTGCCCCGACAGCTCCGCCGCACCGGGGGCGACGACGGTCAGTTCCCGCAGTGGGAGCCTCACCCTGAGGTTCGCGGCCTTCCGCAGGCTGGAGCCGACCGAGCACACCTGGCGCGTCCGGTCCATCTGATCCACGAGGTCCGGAGCGGCAGGGAACGACGCCGCCTCGGGCCAGTCGGTGAGGTGCACGGACCGGCCGCCGGTGAGCCCGCGCCAGATCTCCTCCGTGACGAGGGGTAGCAGCGGAGCCGCGACGCGGCACACGGCCTCGAGGCACGTGTAGAGGACGTCGAAGGCGTCCGTGTCCTCGTCGAAGAACCGCTGGCGGCTCCGGCGGACGTACCAGTTGGTGAGCGTGTCCAGGTAGCGGCGCAGGGACTCGCACGCGTCGCTGATGGTGAAGGCGTCGAGTGCCTCGGTGAGGTCGCGGACGAGGATGCCCGTGTTCGCGAGGATGTAGCGGTCGATCGGCTCGCTCAGCTGCGCCGCGGCCTCCGGCCGAACGGTCTTCGCCTCGTAGCCCCCGCCGCCGTTGGCGGCGTTCGTGTAGAGGCTGAAGAAGTGCCAGACGTTCCACAGCGGCAGGATCACCTGGCGGACGCCCTCGCGGATCCCCTGCTCCGTGACGACGAGGTTGCCGCCGCGGAGGATTGGCGAGGCCATGAGGAACCAGCGCATGGCGTCCGACCCGTCGCGGTCGAAGACCTCGGAGACGTCCGGGTAGTTCCGCAGGCTCTTGGACATCTTCTGCCCGTCGGAACCCAGCACGATGCCATGGCTGATGACGTTGCGGAACGCCGGCCGGTCGAACAGCGCCGTGGACAGGATATGCAGCATGTAGAACCAGCCGCGGGTCTGCCCGATGTACTCGACGATGAAGTCCGCAGGATTGTGGGTGTCGAACCACTGCTCGTTCTCGAACGGGTAGTGCACCTGGCCGTAGGGCATCGACCCGGAGTCGAACCACACGTCCAGGACATCCTCGACGCGGCGCATGGTCGACTGCCCGGTCGGATCGTCGGGGTTCGGACGGGTGAGCTCGTCGATGAAGGGGCGGTGGAGGTCCACCTCACCCTGCTTGTTGAGCGGGAGGCGACCGAAATCGGCCTGGAGCTCGGCGAGTGAGCCGTAGACGTCGGTACGGGGGTACTCGGGGTTGTCCGACTGCCACACCGGGATAGGGCTGCCCCAGAATCGGTTGCGGCTGATCGACCAGTCACGCGCGTTGGAGAGCCACTTGCCGAACTGGCCGTCCTTGACGTTGCCGGGGATCCAGGTGATGTCCTGGTTGAGCTCCACCATGCGGTCCCGGATCTTGGTGACTTCGACGTACCACGAGGACACGGCGCGGTAGATCAGCGGGTTGCGGCACCGCCAGCAGTGGGGGTAGCTGTGCACGTAGCTGGCCTGGCGCACGAGGCGTCCCTCGGACTTCAGCACGCGCGTGATGTGCTTGTTCGCCTCGAAGACCTGCAGCCCCACGATCTCCGCGAGCGGCCCCTCGCCGAACATCGGCAGGAACTTCGCGCCCTCGTCGACCGAGAGGATCACCTGGATGCCGGCTTCCTCGCAGATCTTCTGGTCCTCCTCGCCGTAGGCGGGGGCCTGATGGACGAGGCCGGTGCCGTCCGTCGTCGTGACGTAGTCCGCGACGAGGAAGCGGAACGCGTTGCGGTACCCGCCCTCCTCAGGATCGGCGAGGTAGTCCCACAGCGGCTGGTAGGTGAGGCCTTCGAGCTCGGAGCCCAGGTGACGGGACGTGACGGCGTCGCGCGCGGCGGCGGCATCGGCGAAGCCGAGGTCCTTCGCGTAGTTGCCGAGCAGGTCCTCCGCCAGCAGGTACCGGCCCGCCTCGCCGTCGCGCTGGGCCTCGACGACCACGTAGGCGATGTCGGGTCCGACGGCGAGCGCCGCGTTGGTGGGGAGCGTCCACGGCGTCGTCGTCCACGCGAGGGCCTGGACCCCCGCGAGGTCCTTCGACAGATCCGAACCGCCGGCGAGGATCGGGAAGGTGACCGTGACGGTCTGGTCCTGGCGGTCCTGGTAGACGTCCTCGTCCATCCGGAGTTCATGGTTGGACAGCGGCGTCTCGTCGTTCCAGCAGTACGGCAGGACCCGGTACCCGTTGTAGGTCAGGCCCTTCTCGTGCAGCGTCTTGAACGCCCACAGCACGGACTCCATGTACTCCGGGTTGAGGGTCTTGTAGTCGTTGTCGAAGTCCAC
Source organism: Arthrobacter sp. BC5 (assembly GCF_056680255.1). Classification (NCBI taxonomy): domain Bacteria; kingdom Bacillati; phylum Actinomycetota; class Actinomycetes; order Micrococcales; family Micrococcaceae; genus Arthrobacter; species Arthrobacter sp. BC5. The sequence goes on along the minus strand of NZ_CM155273.1, from coordinate 2,635,981 downwards.
CCAGCGGGCCTGGCGGGTCACGTAGTCACGCCACTCCCCCGCGTACTTCATGACCGAGGCACGGGCGGCGTCGTTGAAGTTGTCGATGCCCATGGCGAGGATCTGCTGCTTGTCCGTCATCCCGAGCTGCTTCATGGCCTCGAGCTCGGCGGGCAGGCCGTGCGTGTCCCAGCCGAAGCGCCGTTCCACGCGGTGGCCGCGCTGCGTCTGGTAGCGGCCTACGAGGTCCTTGGCGTAGCCGGTGAGGAGGTGCCCGTAGTGCGGGAGGCCGTTGGCGAAGGGGGGGCCGTCGTAGAACACGAATTCGTTGGAACCGTCGACGCCGGGATCACGGGCGTCGATGGACGCCTGGAAGGTGCCGTCCTCCTGCCAGTAGCGGAGCACGCGTTCCTCGAGCTCGGGGAAGCGCGGGGAGGCGCTGGTTCCGGAGGAAGCACCGCTGTCATCGGGCGACACGGCTTTGGGGTAGATCTGCGGCATGGTTCTCATCCTGTGTGCGGCGGCGTCGGGTGGAGCAGGAATCCTGCCGTGAGGACGGTTCCCTTCCGCCCACCGCCGGTTGCCTGACCGGCCGCGGGGGTCCAGGACCCGCGGTACCACCTCACTTGCCGCCGTCGTCCGCCGTGCCGCTGGCACGGCAGCCGGGGCCGCCGCTCGTTCTGGCTGTGACGGGCCACCCGTCCGGTTCTACGGGCCGCCATGGTGGGCGGCCTTCTTCCGGAAGCTCGCCGGTGATTGCCGGGTCGACGCTTGTCCCCCAAGTCTAGCGCCGCCCCGAATTCGTTGTCGAAAGGACGACGGCACGAGAGGGTGACCGGTGCCCCTGCACAAAGGCGTTGTGGTCGCCGCCCATGCTTGGCAGGGTGGAGGGTGCCCCGACCGCAACAGGATGGATACCCCATGCCGACCCCCGCCCTTCCCACCGCGTCCGCGCTGGACACCGCCCGGTTGCTGCTGGGCGTCTTCCTGCCCACCGTGGCCAAGGGACCCATCATCAGGCGCCCCTGGGCCGTCGGACTCGCCGCCCGCCTCGACCTCGACTCGAAGGCTGTGGGCATCGTCAGGACGCTTCATGAGAAGTACCCGGACGGACCGCTCATGCTGAGGCTCCCGATCCGGAGGCAGGCGGTGGTGCTCGCCCCAGCGGACGTCGACACGGTCCTGGCGCAGTCACCGGAGCCGTTCTCCCCTGCCAGCAGCGAGAAGCGGGCGGCCCTGTCCCACTTCCTGCCCCACAACGTGCTGATCTCGCGTGGCCCCGTCCGGACCGTGCGCCGCGCCCTCCAGGAGCAGGTCCTGGACACGAGCCACCCGGTGCACCACCTCGCCGACCGCTTCGTCCCGGTCGTCGAGGAGGAGATGCAGCAACTGCTGGCCGGCGCCGCCTCCAGCGGATCCCTCCCCTGGGGGGATTTCCTCGACGCCTGGTACCGGGTGGTGCGGCGCGTGGTCTTCGGCGACCATGCACGGGACGACAAGGACCTCACGGCCATGATGATCCGACTCCGGAAGGACGGGAACTGGGCATTTCTGAAGCCCGTGCGGAGAAGAACGCGCCGGCGCCTGCTCCAGCGCATCAGCGAGGAACTCGCCGATGCCGAGCCGGGCAGCCTTGCCGCCGTCATGGCCGCGGCACCGAAGGGCGACGGGGCGGAACCTGCCGAGCAGGTGCCCCAGTGGCTGTTCGCCTTCGACCCCGCGGGCATGACGACCTTCCGCACCCTGGCCGTGCTCGCGACGCATCCCGATGCGATGGCCGCGGCCCGGCGCGAGGCCGACGGCGACACCTCGGGACGCCGCTTCCTCCCCTATCTACGCGCTGCCGTGCTCGAGGGGCTGCGCCTCTGGCCGACGACGCCCATGATCCTGCGCGAGACCACCCGGCCGGTGCAGTGGGAGCAGGGCCTGATGCCGGCGAAGTGCGGCGTGCTCGTCTACGCGCCCTACTTCCACCGCGACGACCGCCACCTGCGCAGTGCCCACGGCTTCTCGCCCGAACGCTGGCTGAGCGGGGAGGACGACGGCTGGCCTCTCGTGCCGTTCAGCGACGGCCCGGTGGTGTGCCCCGGGAAGCAGTTGGTGCTGCTCCTCACGAGCGCGGCGCTGGCGTCTCTCGTCAGCGCGCATGACTTCCGCATCGCCCAGGGGCAGTTGCTGGATCCCTCCCGTCCGCTGCCGGGCACCCTGGACAACTACTCCATCCGGCTGGCTGTCTCCCCGCGGAGCTGACTCCTGCTTCCCGCGCGGCGTTCCGGGCAGGGTCGTCTCAGGCGAGGACCGGTGACCCGGCCGGCACCGGCACCTTCAGGGCACCGGGCATGGCGGTCACGGCCGCCGGCAGCGGCCCCACCAGTTCGCCGTCCGCATGGACGCCGAGGGGCTTGCTCGCCGTGATTCGCACGCTCGCACCGCGAGTGGAGGCGATGCCGGGCCTGCAGAGATGCTGGCCCCCGGTAGGACCGGGAAAAGGTGGGGACGACGCTCAGGATGGTCGATCGTCCCAGGCTCACGACCTCCAGGAGGCCGTCGTCGACCTTCGCCTGCGGACAGATCCGGAGCCCGCCGCCTTACTGTCCCGTGTTCCCGACCGCGACGGGCAGGCGGAGGCTGCCGGTGGTGACGGTGGACACCGCGGGGCCTTCCCGTCCGGGTGCTGCTGCCACGCATGGCCCGAGCCGCCGCGCCCGGCGGTCGGACTGACGAGGAGCAGGGCCATCCCCCGGCCCGCCCGTCGGGCCGCGGCCCGTTCTGTCGAGGCCCGCGCACGTCAGCGTCGGAGCACCTTGTGGTTGGCCGCCTGCGCGAGCGGGCGGAGGACGAGCTGGTCGATGTTCATGTGGTGGGGGGCGTTGAGGGTGAAGGCGACGGCCCGGGCGACGTCGTCCGCGCTCAGGGGATGCGCCACGCCCTCGTAGACCTTGTCCGCCGCCCCCTGGTCACCACCGAGCCGGTTCAGGGAGAACTCCTCGGTGTGCACCATGCCCGGGGACACCTCGATGACGCGGATGTTGTTCTCGGCCTCCTCGAGCCGAAGCGAACGCGCCATCGACTCCTGCGCGGCCTTCACCCCGCAGTACCCCGCCCCGCCCTCGTAGGCCGCGAGCGCAGCGGTGGAGGTCAGGAACAGGACGCTGCCCTGCCCGCCGTCGCGCAGGGCCGGGAGCAGCGCACGCGTCATGCGCATGGACCCGAGCACGTTGACGTTGTACATCCATTCCCAGTCCGCGGTGACGGCGTCCGCCAGCCGGTCCGCACCGAAGGCGCCGCCTGCGTTGTTCACGAGGGCGTGGACGGGACCGGACGCCGCGACCTCGGCCGCGAAGGAGTCGACGGACGCCTGGTCGGTCACGTCCAGCGCCAGGGCCGTCGCGCCGGTCTCTGCCGCGAGGGCCTCGAGGCGGTCCACACGCCGGGCGGCAGCGATGACGTCCCACCCGTCGCGCCGCAGGGCCCGCACGGTCGCCGCGCCGATCCCGGAGCTGGCTCCGGTGACGATGGCGCGCAGGGCGGAAGGGGCTGGGTCGGCGGGTGCACCGATGGGTGCAGGCGAAGTCGGGGTCATGGAGCCACTGTAGCGAGCCGTGGGGGGCGCTGCCCGCGTGCCGCCGAGGACGGGCGGCACCCGGAATCGGGGCCGCCCCGCCGTAGGGAACAATGGACCTATGGCCGACACGACCCAGGGCACAGACACGCCCTCACCCCAGCCCGTTTCCGTTCCCGACAAGCCCGTCCTCGAGGGCCTCGAAGAGAGGCTGTCCCGCCAGTGGCGCGAGGACGGCACCTACGCCTTCGACCGCGACACCACGCGCGAGCAGGTCTACTCGATCGACACTCCCCCGCCCACGGCATCGGGATCGCTCCACGTCGGCCACATGTTCTCCTACACGCAGACCGATGTCATGGCGCGCTTCAAGCGGATGAACGGCGCCAACGTCTTCTACCCCATGGGCTGGGATGACAACGGTCTGCCCACCGAGCGCCGTGTTCAGAACTACTACGGTGTCCGCTGCGACCCGTCGGTCCCCTACGACGCCGACTACCGGCCGCCGGCCGAACCCGCGAAGAACCAGCGCGACTTCGACGCCGTGTCCCGCCGGAACTTCATCGAACTCTGCGAGGAACTGGCCGTCGAGGACGAGTCGGTCTTCGAGAACCTCTTCAGCACGCTCGGCCTCTCGGTCGACTGGGACCTGACCTACAGGACCATCGACGACACGTCCCGTGCCGTCTCACAGCGCGCCTTCCTCGAGAACCTCAAGGCCGGTGACGCCTACCTCGCCGAGGCTCCCACCCTGTGGGACGTCACCTTCCGTACCGCCGTCGCCCAGGCCGAACTGGAGGACCGCGAACAGCCCGGTGCGTACCACCGCATCGCCTTCCACGCGCCGGACGGCGAGCAGATCCACATCGAGACCACCCGCCCCGAACTCCTGCCGGCATGCGTGGCCCTCGTGGCGCACCCTGACGACGAGCGCTACAAGCCCCTGTTCGGCACGACCGTCACCAGCCCGCTGTTCGACGTCGAGGTCGAGATCAAGGCGCATCCCCTCGCCAAGCCGGACAAGGGCAGCGGTATCGCCATGATCTGCACGTTCGGCGACCTGACCGACGTCACCTGGTGGCGTGAACTGCAGCTGCCCACCCGCGCCGTCGTGGGCCGCGACGGACGGATCCGGTCCGAGACCCCGGAGTGGATCGCGACCGAACGCGCCCGCGAGAGTTACTCCCAGGTGGCCGGCAAGACGATCTTCAGCGCCAAGGAATCGGTGGTCACCATGCTCCGCGAGAGCGGGGACCTCGACGGCGAACCGAAGAAGATCGTGCACCCGGTCAACTTCTACGAGAAGGGTGACAAGCCCCTCGAGGTCGTCACCAGCCGCCAGTGGTACATCCGCAATGGCGGGCGCGACGCCGGCAAGCGTGAAGCCCTGATCCGGCGCGGCCGCGAGATCGAGTTCCACCCGGCGTTCATGCGGTCCCGCTACGAGAACTGGATCGAAGGGCTGAACGGCGACTGGCTCGTCTCGCGCCAGCGCTTCTTCGGCGTGCCCGTGCCGGTCTGGTATCGCCTGGACGGCGACGGCGAGCCCGATTACGACGCTCCCCTGCTGCCCGCCCTGGAATCACTTCCGGTCGATCCCGCGGCCGATCCCGCTCCGGGCTTCGACGAGTCGGCGCGGAATCAGCCGGGCGGCTTCATCGGTGACAGCGATGTGCTGGACACCTGGGCGACGTCCTCCCTCACCCCGCAGATCGTCGGCGGGTGGGCCCGCGACGAGGACCTGTTCGGGAAGGTCTTCCCGTTCGACCTCCGTCCCCAGGGCCACGACATCATCCGGACCTGGCTGTTCTCCACGGCCGTGCGGGCCGAAGCCCTGCAGGACTCGGTGCCCTGGAAGCACGCGGCGCTCTCCGGTTGGATCCTGGACCCGGACCGCAAGAAGATGTCGAAGTCCAAGGGCAACGTGGTCGTCCCCACCGACGTCCTGGAGCAGTTCGGAGCGGACGCCGTCCGCTACTGGGCGGCGTCCGCAAAGCTCGGCGCGGACACGGCGTACGAAGTGAACCAGATGAAGATCGGGCGGCGCCTTGCGATCAAGCTCCTCAATGCCTCGAAGTTCGTACTGAACCTCGGCGTCACGGAAGCGTCCATCGCCGAGGGCTCCCTCGGGCGCATCTCCACCGCCCTGGACCAGTCGCTGCTGGCACAGCTGCGTACCGTGACCGAGCAGGCGACGGCCGCCTTCGAGAAGTACGACTACGCACGGGCACTCCAGCTCACCGAGTCCTTCTTCTGGACGTTCACCGACGACTACGTGGAACTGGTCAAGGACCGCGCCTACGGGGACGCCGACGACGCGGGGACCCAGTCGGTCCAGACGACGCTCGCGACGACACTCGACGCCCTCCTGCGACTCTTCGCGCCGTTCCTGCCCTTCGCGACCGAGGAGGTGTGGAGCTGGTGGCGCCAGGGCTCCGTGCACCAGGCGGCCTGGCCGAGTGCGGACACCCTCTCGGCCCTGCCGGCAGGCGCCGACGCCGGTGTGCTCACCTCCGTGGCACTCGCCCTCGGAGGCATCCGCAAGGCGAAGTCCGAGGCGAAGGTCAAGCAGCGCACCGAAGTGCAGACCGCCGTGGTGATCGCTCCTGCGGCCCAGGTGGAGCAGGTCCGGGCGGGCCTGGCCGACCTCCTCGCCGCCGGCAACGCCAGGGATCTCCGGCTCGCGGAAGGAACCGGCCCCCTGGCCGTCGCCGACGTCGAACTGGTTCCCCAGGTCGCCGACTAGGAACTGCAGGGAGTATGCAGGAGGGGACCCGCCGCACGGCGGGTCCCCTCCTGTCGTCCGGACCCTAGTCGAACTTCGGGCTCTCGCTGCGGGAGCGCTTCAGCTCGAAGAACTCGGGGAACTCCGACATCAGCACGGCGCCGTCGAAGATTCGGCCGGCCTCCTCGCCCCGGGGGATCCTCGTCAGGACCGGCCCGAAGAACGCCGTGCCGTTGAAGGCGACGACCGGGGTGCCGACCTCGTCGCCCACGCGGTCGATCCCGTCCTTGTGCGACGCGCGGAGCTGCTCGTCGTACTCGTCGCCGGAGGCGAACCGGGCCAGGTCAGCGGGCAGGCCTACCTCCTCGAGGGACTCACGGATGACGACGTCGAAGTCCTTGTTCTGCCCGATGTGGATGCGGGTGCCCATCGCGTCGTACAGCTTCTTGATGTACTCGGCACCGTGCAGCTCCGCTGCCGCGATGATCACGCGGACCGGGCCCCAGCCCTGCAGCATCAGGGCCTTGTACTCCTCGGGGAGATCGCGTCCCTCGTTCAGGACGGACAGGCTCATGACGTGCCAGTCCACCGAGATGTCACGCACCTGTTCCACCTCGCCGATCCAGCGGGAGGTGATCCAGGCGAAGGGACACAGGGGGTCGAACCAGAAATCTGCTGTCTGGGTGGTCGTGGACTCGCTCATGAGGAATTCCTTCTGATGTCGGTGAGGCCGGGGCCTTTTCCGGTGCAACCCGCCATACCTGCTCCGTATTCCGTCCGAGTTGGTGCCGTGTACCGCAAGACGGTCTAATGAAGGGACACGACCAGTCGACGATGCCTGGCGCTACCCCTTGCGTCTGTATCGGACTGGATGAATACGCACCGGGGTGCCCGGTGCCCGAAGGGACGCCGTCTTGCAGCAGCACCGGACCGAGAACCACGCCGATACCCACGACACCTGGCTCGAACGCGAAGAACTCGCCGAAGCCATGATCCCGATCATCGGCCGGCTGTACCGGACCAACAACGTCGTCACGAGCATCCACGGGCGCAGCCTCATCAACAAGTCCACCATGAACATCCTCAAGGCCCACCGCTTCGCCCGTCGCATCACCACCGAGGAACTCCGGCTCGAGGACACCGCACCCCTGCTCGCGATCCTCGCCGACCTCGACCTCGGGGCCGCCGCGATCGACATCGGGCGCCTCCGCCTCGCCTACGACCGCGCAGGCACGGGGCAGAGCCTGGAGGAGTTCCTGCGCACCGAACTCGCCGACATCGTCGGCCAGGGCGGACACGACGAACGCACCAGCACCGACGTCGTCCTCTACGGCTTCGGCCGCATCGGTCGCCTCGTCGCCCGCCTGCTCATCGAGAAGGCCGGCGGCGGCCACGGGCTGCGCCTGCGCGCCGTCGTCGTCCGCCGCGGCTCGGACAACGACCTCGCCAAGCGCGCCAGTCTCCTGCGCCGCGACTCCGTGCACGGATCCTTCGAGGGCACCATCCAGGTCGATGAGGCCACCGACACCATCACCGCCAACGGCACCCGCATCCAGGTGATCTACTCCGACGACCCGGCCGCCATCGATTACACCTCCTACGGCATCAGGGACGCCCTCGTGGTCGACAACACCGGCCGCTGGCGCGACGAGGAAGGCCTCTCACAGCACCTGCGCAGCACCGGCGTCGCCAAGGTCCTGCTCACCGCACCCGGGAAAGGCTCCCTGAAGAACGTCGTGCACGGCATCAACCACGGCACCATTACGGACTCCGACCGGATCATCACCGCGGCGTCCTGCACCACCAACGCCATCACCCCGGTCCTGAAAGCCATCAACGACCGCTTCGGCGTGGTCCACGGCCACGTCGAGACCGTCCACTCCTTCACCAACGACCAGAACCTGATCGACAACTTCCACAAGGGGGACCGCCGCGGCCGCTCCGCCGCCCTGAACATGGTCCTCACCGAGACCGGCGCCGCGACCGCCGTCGCCAAGGCCCTGCCCGAACTCGCAGGCAGACTCACGGGCAGCTCCATCCGCGTCCCCACCCCGGACGTCTCCATCGCCATCCTCAACCTCACCCTCCAGAAGGGCACCACCAAGGACGAGGTCAACACCTACCTGCGCGAGGTGTCCCTGCACTCGGGCATGCGCAAGCAGGTCGACTACATCGACAGCCCCGAGGTGGTCTCGACCGACTTCGTCGGCTCCCGCCGCACCGGCATCGTCGACGGCCTCGCGACCATCGCCGACGGCATCCACCTCGTGCTCTACGTCTGGTACGACAACGAATTCGGCTACAGCTGCCAGGTCGTCCGGGTCATGGAAGAGATGGCGGCGGTCCACCCACCCGCCTACCCGGCTGCGGAGGCGGCGGTGGCAGCGGCCGTCTGACGATCAGGCCGACTTGTTGCGGCGCTTCGCGACCACCTCGTGCGAGATGAGCGTGGGCTCGGCGCGCTTGGCGACGACGTCGTCCGTGATGACCACGGTGGCGATGTCCTCGCGGCTCGGGAGGTCGAACATGACCGGGAGGAGGACCTCCTCCATGATGGCGCGCAGGCCACGCGCTCCGGTCCCGCGGTCCAGGGCGAGGTCGGCGATCGCTTCGAGCGCCTTCGGCTCGAACACGAGCTCGACGCCGTCGAGCAGGAACATCTTCTGGTACTGCTTCATCAGCGCGTTCTTGGGCTCGGTCAGGATCTGCATGAGCGCCGGGCGGTCGAGGTGCGTGACCGTGGTGATGACGGGCAGGCGGCCGATGAACTCGGGGATGAGCCCGAACTTCAGCAGGTCCTCCGGCATGACGTCGCCGTAGCTCGCCTCCTCGTTCTTGAGGGAGCTCAGCGGCGCTCCGAAGCCGATGCCCTTGCGACCGGCGCGCGACCCGATGATCTCCTCGAGGCCCGCGAACGCGCCGGCGACGATGAAGAGCACGTTGGTGGTGTCGATCTGGATGAACTCCTGATGGGGATGCTTGCGCCCGCCCTGCGGGGGCACCGAGGCGACCGTCCCCTCGAGGATTTTGAGCAACGCCTGCTGGACGCCCTCACCGGATACGTCGCGCGTGATCGAGGGGTTCTCGCTCTTACGGGAGATCTTGTCGATCTCGTCGATGTAGATGATGCCCTGCTCGGCCTTCTTGACGTCGTAGTCGGCGGCCTGGATGAGCTTCAGGAGGATGTTCTCCACGTCCTCGCCGACATACCCTGCCTCGGTGAGTGCCGTGGCGTCCGCGACGGCGAACGGGACATTCAGCCGTCGCGCGAGGGTCTGGGCGAGGTAGGTCTTGCCGCAGCCCGTGGGGCCGATGAGCAGGATGTTGGACTTGGCGATCTCGACGTCTTCCGACTCGGCCGCGTCCGCCAGGGTGCCTGCCGCGCGCGGGCCGTTGCCCGACTGGATGCGCTTGTAGTGGTTGTAGACGGCGACCGCGAGCGAGCGCTTCGCCGGCTCCTGGCCCACCACGTACTCCTGCAGGAAGTCGAAGATCTCGCGCGGCTTGGGCAGTTCGAAGGAGCCCAGGTCCGCGACCTCGGAGAGCTCCTCCTCGATGATCTCGTTGCACAGGTCGATGCACTCGTCGCAGATGTACACGCCGGGGCCGGCGATCAGCTTCCGCACCTGCTTCTGGCTCTTCCCGCAGAAAGAGCACTTGAGCAGATCGGTGCTCTCACCAATGCGAGCCATGGTTCAATCCCCTTAGGTATTTCGCGATTGCTATGACCACTCTAGGCCACATGGCCGCAGGAGCCAGTATCAAAATGCCCGTGATGCCTGACGGCACCACGGGCGATGACCCTGCTGTCCGGCGGATCCGGCGGTCCCTCGGACCAGCGGATCCGCCGACCGCCTACGGGGTGTTGATCTTCGGCGGGGTGATCTTGCGCGAGGTCAGGACCTCGTCCACCAGGCCGTAAGCGACGGCGTCCGCTGCGGTCAGGATCTTGTCGCGCTCGATGTCGAGGTTGACCTGCTCCGCGGTGCGGCCCGAGTGCAGGGCCAGCGTGTCCTCGAGCCAGGTCCGCATGCGCATGACCTCGTTGGCCTGGATCTCCAGGTCCGAGGCCTGCCCGCCCTGGCCTCCGGAGAGGGCGGGCTGGTGGATCAGCACGCGCGCGTTCGGCAGCGCCAGCCGCTTGCCGGGAGCGCCGGCTGCGAGCAGGACGGCCGCGGCACTTGCTGCCTGGCCGAGGCAGACGGTCTGCACCTCCGGGCGGATGAACTGCATGGTGTCGTAGATCGCCGTCATCGCGGTGAAGGACCCGCCGGGCGAGTTGATGTACAGGGTGATGTCCCGCTCCGGGTCGGTGGACTCGAGCACGAGGAGCTGCGCCATGACGTCATCCGCGGACGCATCGTCGACCTGAGTACCGAGGAAGATGATGCGGTCCTCGAACAGCTTCGTGTAGGGGTCCTGGCGCTTGAAGCCGTACGGCGTGCGCTCCTCGAACTGGGGAAGGATGTAACGGCTGGTCGGAAGGTTCTGCGCCTTTGATCCCGCTGCTGCCTGGAATTCGTGGTTCATGGTGTCTCCTTGTGGGACGACTGGTCGGAGTGTGGGCTGGGCGCGGACTACGGCGTCTGCTCGGTGCCGCCGCCGCCGGCGACGGAGCCCGAGTGCGCGGAGATGTGGTCGAAGAAGCCGTACTCGAGGGCTTCCTGGGCCGTGAACCACTTGTCGCGGTCATTGTCCTTCAGGATTCTCTCGACGGTCTGGCCCGTCTGCTCCGCCGTCAGTTCGGCCATGACCCGCTTCATGTGCAGGATCAGCTCGGCCTGGATGCGGATGTCGGTCGCCGTCCCGCCGATACCGCCGGAGGGCTGGTGCATGAGGATGCGCGCGTGCGGCGTGGCGTACCGCTTGCCCTTGGTGCCCGAGGACAGGAGGAACTGGCCCATCGAGGCGGCGAGGCCCGTGGCGACCGTGACGACGTCGTTCGGGATGAACTGCATGGTGTCGTAGATCGCCATGCCGGCAGTGACCGAGCCTCCGGGCGAGTTGATGTAGAGGTAGATGTCGCGCTCCGGGTCCTCGGCCGACAGCAGCAGCAGCTGTGAGCAGATGGCGTTCGCGTTGTCGTCGCGCACCTCGGAACCGAGCCAGATGATCCGCTCCTTGAGGAGCCGGTTGTAGATGTAGTCGTCACGTCCGCCCATCTCGGGGCCGGCCATGCTCGGGGTGCTTGGTTCGGTTGCCATTTCGGTTGACCTTCCACTCTGGCGGATCGCTGCCACTTCGGCCGACCCGTCCGTTTGTCTCTCCTTGGACACTAACCCGCTGCGGCGACGAATTGCTCCCGCTCCGGGAACTGTTCGCTGACGGCGCACGGTCGCGGCGGCAGCCCGCGAGCTACCGCCGACGACCGGCCTCGCGCCCGTGCCGGGGCCTTAACGCAGCAGCGGTGCCGCTGCCCGGAGGCTGCGGCACCGCTGTGCACTGCTGGGTCTGCCGGAGGCTACTCCGCGCTTGCCTTCTTCTTCGGTGCCGCCCTCTTCTTCTTCGGCGCCTCGGCGACGACCGGCTCCTCGGCGGACTCGGGCTCCTCGCTCGGGGCCTCGGCCTCCGTGGACCCCGCCTCGGTGGCCTCGATGTCCTCGGCGACGCCCTGCTCGTTCTCGACGTCGTCGACGCTGATCGTCTCGTCCTCGTCACCGGCGGGGCGGACGAACTCGGTCAGGTCGATCGAGGCACCGTTGGTGTCGGTGACCGTTGCGTACTCGAGGACCTTGGCCAGGGCCTTGCGGCGGCGGACCTCTCCGACGATCATCGGTACCTGGCCGCTCTGGTCGAGCATCTGGGCGAACTGGTTCGGCTCCATGCCGTACTGCCCGGCGGTCGAGACGATGTAGTCGATCAGTTCGGCCTGGCTGACGCCGACCTCTTCCTTCTCCGCGACGGCGTCGAGGATGACCTCGTTCTGGAAGGCGCGCTCCGTGTTGGTGCGGACCTCCGCGCGGTGCTCCTCGGTGTCGTGGTCCTCGCCGGCGCTGTGGGCGTTCTCGCCGTTGAAGTGCTGCTCGAGCTGCTCCTCGACCACGCTCTCCGGGACCGGGACCGCAACGAGTTCGACGAGCTTGTCGAGGACCTTGTCCCGCGCCTCGACGCCCTGGTCCATGATCTTGGACTCGGCGGCCTGCTTCGCGAGGTCGGCGCGCAGCTCCTCGGCCGTGTCGAACTCCGAGGCGAGCTGTGCGAACTCGTCATCGACCTCGGGGAGCTCGCGCTCCTTGACGGCCTTCACGACGACCTTCACCTGCGCGGCGGCACCTGCGTGCTCGCCGCCGGCCAGCGTGGTCGCGAAGGTCGCGTCCTCGTCCGTGGACAGGCCGGTGACCGCCTCGTCCATGCCCTCGAGCATGGTGCCCGAGCCGATCTGGTAGGACAGGTCCTGTGCGGAGTCGACCTCTTCGCCGTCGACCGACGCGGTCAGGTCGATGGTGAGGAAGTCGCCGTCCTTCGAGGGCCGGTCCACGGAGACGAGGGTGCCGAAACGGCCGCGGAGCTCGTCCATGGCCTTCTCGACGTCCTCGTCGGACGCCTCGACGGGCTCGACGGTGACCTCGAGGCCCTTGTAGTCGGGGAGCTCGATCTCGGGGCGGATGTCCAGCTCGACGGTGAAGGTCAGCTGGCCGTCCTTCTTCGCGGGATCGGGGACCTCGGTGATCTCGACCTCGGGGCGGCTGAGGGGACGGATGCCCGTCTCCTGCACGGCGCTCTGGTAGAAGCCGTTGAGGCCGTCGTTGATGGCGGTCTCGATGACGTAGCCGCGGCCCACGCGCTGGTCGATGAGCTGCTGGGGAACCTTGCCCTTGCGGAACCCCGGAACCTGGACCTGGGTGGCGATGGTCTTGTAGGCCTCGTCGATGCTGGGCTTCAGTTCCTCGAAGGGGACCTCGACGTTCAGCTTCACCCGGGTGGGGGAAAGGGTTTCAACAGCGCTCTTCACAGCGTAGGACTCCTGAGATGATTGGGATTGGTTCTGCAGCGGAGGCACTTTCCTCATCACACGACAGAGTCGGGGTGACAGGAGTTGAACCTGCGACTTCCTGCTCCCAAAGCAGGCGCTCTACCAAGCTGAGCTACACCCCGTAAGTGCGAGTGACAGTCTACGCACCTTTACGCCTACCGCGCACATTTGGCGATCGCGCAGCAGCTGTGGTGTAGTTATATGCGTTCCACGGGGCTCTGCGAGGGGCCCGAAACGGGGATGTAGCTTAATGGTAAAGCCTCAGTCTTCCAAACTGATTACGCGGGTTCGATTCCCGTCATCCCCTCTCCAGCCGGCCCGCACCCTCACCCGGACCCACCGTCCGGGTGTTGTCGTTTAAGGCTCGGCACCATGCGCTATTCCGCCTGGCACCGGGGACACCAGTAGACGTTGCGCGCCGCCATCTCCGCCGTGAGCACAGCGGTCCCGCACCGGCGGCACGGTTCTCCCGTGCGCTTGTACACGTAGTGCGGCGCGGAGCGCTTCGGCCGGCCGTTCCTCGCCTCAACCGTCGTCGTGATGATCCGTCCCTCCCGCACGCCGTCCCTCATCAGGCGCACCGTGTCGGCCCAGATGCCGGCCGCCTCGTCCTCGCGCACCTGCCGGCCCGGGCGCCAGGGATTGATGCCCTGCAGGAAGAGCACCTCCGCGCGGTAGATGTTCCCGATCCCCGCGATGACCGCCTGGTTCATGAGCTGGACACCGACAGGCGTGATGCTGGAGGTGAGCCTACGTACGAGGAGCGAGCCGTCCGACCCGGGCTGCAGGGGATCCGGCCCCAGCTTGGCGCGGGCCGCCTCCTCCTCGGCGCCCGTGATGACCTCGCAGGCAGTCGGTCCGCGGAGGTCCGCCCAGCCGTGGGTGGACACGAGGCGCACGCGCACCGCACCGACGGGCTCGGGCGGGCCGCTGTACGTCCCGCCGCTGCCCGGCCCATCGTCGTCGGACGCCTGTTCCGACTCCCCCACCCGGCGGGGGGCGCCGATGCTCGACGCGCCACGGAAGGTCGCGTCACCGCCGAAGCTCCACGCGCCGTAGAGGCCGAGGTGCACGCGCAGCACCCGGTCGTTGTCGAAGCGCAGGAACAGCTGCTTGCCGTGCGCGAGGGCGCTGAGCAGCGTGGCTCCGTCGAGCCGTGCGGCACCCGCTGCGAACCGGCCCTGGGGGCTCGAGACGGTGAGCCGCTCGCCGGCGAAGACGGAGGTGAACTGCCGCGCCAGCCGGTGGACCGAATGGCCTTCAGGCAACGCTTCCCGTTTCCTCGAAGCGCGCCACCTGCGCGATCCTGCGGCTGTGCCGTTCGGCTCCGCTGAACGGCTCCGCGAGGAACGCCTCGATGATGGACGTCGCCTCCTCCACCGAGTGCTGGCGCCCGCCGACGGCGACGACGTTCGCGTCGTTGTGCTGCCGGGCGAGGCGCGCTGTCTCCAGGCTCCAGGCGAGCGCCGCCCGCACCCCGCGCACCTTGTTCGCCGCGATCTGCTCGCCGTTCCCGGAGCCTCCGAGGACGATCCCGAGCGCCTCGGTGCCCGCTGCCCGGTCCGCGACCACGGCCTGTGCCGCGTCGATGCAGAAGGAGGGGTAGTCGTCCTCGGGGTCGTACGACGTCGGGCCGTGGTCGACGACGTCGTGACCTGCCGCGGTGAGATGCGAGAGCAGGTGGGCGCTCAGTTCCATGCCGGCGTGGTCGGTGGCGAGGTGGACGCGCATGGTGATCTGATCCTTCGGACGGCGCCGGGGCAGCCGGCGGTGGCTAGGGGGTTCGTCCGCCGACCGGCGGGACCCTCCCAGCCTAGTGTGCCGATGGAGGGGAAGCGGAAGCGCGACGACGACCGGCGGAATGAGAGAATACGAAACGCCGCGCAACCCGCATCACACGCGCCGTATCCGAATCCGACCCTGGAGGCGATCCTTGCCCGGTTTGAACCTGACGCGCGACGAAGCACGCACGCGCGCCGCCCTGCTCACCGTCCACTCCTACGAGATAACCCTCGACCTCACCGGCAGCGACCGCGTCTTCCGGTCGACGACGGTCGTCTCCTTCGACGCACGCCAGGGCGCCTCGACGTTCATCGACGCCGTGACGGACACGGTGCACCGGGTCGAGCTGAACGGTGTCGCGCTGGACCCGGCGGAGGTCGCCGACGGCGTCCGGATCCAGCTCCCGTCCCTCGCCGCCAGCAACACCCTCGTGGTCGAGGCCGACATGCTCTACATGAACACGGGAGAAGGCCTGCACCGTTTCGTGGATCCGGTGGATGGCGAGGTCTACCTCTATACGCAGTTCGAGGTGCCGGACTCCCGCCGCGTCTTCGCCGTCTTCGAGCAGCCGGACCTGAAGTCGACGTTCCGCTTCGCCGTCACCGCGCCGTCGCACTGGGACGTCATCTCGAACACCACGACGCCCGAGCCCGTGCAGGCCGGCTCCGACGCCGACGGCGGTGCCGGCTCCACCTGGTACTTCGAGCCGACACCCATGATGTCCTCCTACGTGACCGCGCTCATCGCCGGTCCGTACCAGTCCGTCCGCAGTGAGCTCACGAGCTCGGACGGCCGGACCATCCCGCTCGGCGTCTTCGCGCGGAAGTCGCTGATGCAGTACATGGACGCCGAGAACATCTTCGCGCTGACGCGCCAGGGCTTCGCGTTCTACGAGGAGCAGTTCGGCACGCCGTACCCCTTCGGGAAGTACGACCAGCTGTTCGTGCCCGAGTTCAACGCGGGCGCCATGGAGAACGCGGGCGCCGTCACCTTCGTCGAGACCTACGTGTTCCGCTCCCGCGTGCCGGACGCGACGGTCGAACGACGCGCCATCACGATCCTCCACGAACTCGCGCACATGTGGTTCGGCGACCTCGTCACCATGCGCTGGTGGAACGACCTCTGGCTGAACGAGTCCTTCGCCGAGTTCATGTCCACCCTCGCAGCCGCGGAGGCGACCGAGTTCGAGCAGGCCTGGACCACCTTCGCGATCCTCGAGAAGGGCTGGGCCTACCGCCAGGACCAGCTCCCCTCGACGCACCCGATCGTGGCGCAGATCAGCGACCTCGAGGACGTCCAGGTCAACTTCGACGGCATCACCTACGCGAAGGGCGCCTCGGTGCTCAAGCAGCTGGTGGCCTGGGTGGGCCAGGAGGAGTTCATGCAGGGCGTGCGGCAGTACTTCGCCAAGCATTCCTGGAAGAACACCGAACTCGCCGACCTGCTCTCCGAGCTCGAGGCCGCCAGCGGTCGCGACCTCAAGGCCTGGTCCGCGCTCTGGCTCGAGACGGCCGGGGTCAACACGCTCCGCCCGGAGTTCACCACGGACGACGACGGCACCATCACCTCCTTCGCGATCCTGCAGACCGCCATCGAGGCGTTCCCGACCATCCGGCCGCACCGGCTCGCCGTCGGTTTCTACGATCACGACGACGACGGCGCGCTGGTGCGCGTCCACCGCCTCGAACTCGACGTCGACGGCGGGCGTACCCAGGTGCCGGACCTCGTGGGGCTGCGGCAGCCCGCGCTCGTCCTGCTCAATGACGACGACCTCGCGTACGCGAAGATCCGGCTCGACCCGGCCTCCCTCCGCACGTCCGTGCGGCATGTGAAGGACTTCCGCGACTCCCTCCCCCGGACGCTGGTCCTGGCCTCGGCCTGGGACGCGGCGCGCGACGGGGAGACGCCTGCCCGCGACTACGTGGAGCTCGTCCTGCAGAACATCGGCGCGGAGTCCGACTCGTCGGTCGTCCAGGTGCTGCTCCGGCAGCTGGCCTCGACGCTGGCGTTCTACGTCGATCCCGAGGACCGGGAGGCGATGGGAGATGCCGCCGCGGACAGCCTCCTCGAGCTCGCCCTCGCCGCGGCCGCCGGTTCCGACGCGCAGCTCCAGTTCACGAGGGCCTTCTCGGCGCATGCCCGCACCGAGCCGCAGCTCGACGCCGTCGAAGCGATGCTCAACGGCGATCGCGTGGCCGACGGGCTGACGGTGGACCAGGACCTGCGGTGGGAGCTGTTGACCAGCCTCGTAGTGGGAGGCCGCGCGGGCGAGGCGGAGATCGACGCCGAGCTGGCGCGCGACTCGACGGCGAGCGGAGCGCTCGCAGCGGCGGCGGCCAGGGCGGCGCTGCCGACGGCGCATGCCAAGGAGGCCGCGTGGGCGGCCCTCGTCGACGCGGCGGACCTGCCCAACGCCACGCAGCGGTCCATGATCGGGGGCTTCACGCGCGTGCACGACCGTTCGCTGCTCGAGCCGTTCGTGGAGCGGTACTTCGCGTCCGTGCAGGACGTCTGGGCGACCCGCACGCACGAGATCGCCCAGCAGATCGTCGTCGGCCTCTACCCCTCGCTCCTGACCACGCAGGACACGCTGGACCGCACGGATTCCTTCCTCGACCGTCTCGGCGACGCGTCGCCGTCGCTCCGGCGGCTGATCCTCGAGAGCAGGGACGGCGTGGTGCGCGCCCTCAAGGCGCAGGCCGCCGACAGGTAGCGTCCGCTCCGGTGCGGCGGGCGGGGAGGACCGCGAGGTTCTCCCCGCCCGCTGTTTCCGCCTCCTCCCGGTTCGCCGTCCGGGCGGAACCGGCGTCACCGGTATTAGGGTCAAGTCATGAACCTGCAGGAGCACACGTACTGGGCGCGGATCCGCTGGACGGGCAACCTCGGCCCCGGAACGTCCGGCTACCGGTCCTACAGCCGTGACCACGAGGTGGAGGTGGACGGGCCCGGGCTCCTCCTCGGAACCGCCGACCCCACGTTCCATGGCTCGAAGGACCGCTGGAATCCGGAGCAGCTGCTCCTGGCCGCCGTCGCCCAGTGCCACATGCTGTCCTACCTGCACGTGGCCGTGCGGGCCGGCGTCGTCGTCAGCGGCTATTCCGACTCGGCGGACGGTAGCCTCAGGCTGAACGCGGACGGCAGCGGTGAGTTCACCGGCATCCGGCTGCGCCCGCACGTGGAGCTGGCGGACGCCGGGCAGGCCGCACTGGCCGACTCGCTGCATGGGGAGGCGAACCGCCTGTGCTTCATCGCCCGATCCCTGAACTTCCCCGTGCACCACGAGCCGACGTCCGCGGGTCCGGAGGGATCCTGACCGCTCGGGCACGGCCTCGTCGGCTCCCCCTTCCGCTGTAGCCTGTTAACGCGTCCGCGCGTCTGCTGTTGCCGCGGACGGGCCTCCCGAATGCCGTATGAAAGCGACGACATGACCTTCCTCCCCTCCCTCGGCTATGGCGGCCGACTCATCGGAGCGCTGATCATCCTGATCGGCGCCCTCCTCCTCTGGCTCGTGATCCGCTACCTCATCACGCGGTCGGTCAAGCGCGTCCAGAGCGGATACAGCGTCTTCAAGAAGCCGCACTTCAAGTGGGCGCAACCGGCGCTGCGCCCGTTCGACGGCGCGCGCCGCGTCCAGCGTGCGGAGACGATCGGCGGCCTGATGTCGAGCGTCGCGGCCGGGACCATCGCCATCATCGCCGCTCTGATGGCCATCGAGACGCTCGGCTTCAACATCGGGCCCATCCTCGCGAGCGTCGGCATCGTCGGTATCGCGATCGGCTTCGGCGCCCGCGAGGTCATCCGTGACGCCTTCCTCGGGTTCTTCATCACGATCGAGGACCAGTACGGCATCGGCGACACCATCGAGGTGGGTGACACCGTGGGCGTGGTGCAGTCCCTGGGGCTGCGCATCACGCGGATGGTCGACGACGACGGCGCCATCTGGTACGTCCGCAACGGGGACATCACCAAGGTGGGCAACAGGTCGCAGGGCACCTACGTGGCGCCGCCGCCCGAACCCGTCACGGACGCGCCCGCTGCCGCGGAGGGACGGGCATGAGCGACGAGGACCTCCCGGGCGCACACGGCGGTGAAGCACCGGGTACCGGCGGCGACCCGTCGGTTCCGGGGCGCGGGCCTGCCCTGCCGGTGGCGGGCGCGCGGGCCGCCCTGCCCGTCGAGCGGCTCGTCTCTGCCGGGCAGACCTTCAGCCAGCCCCAGTACACGGACAACTTCTTCGAGGCCGTCGGTGGGCACGGGACCTTCGTGAAGCTCGTGGACGTCTTCTACGACGGCGTGGCGGGCGACGAGGTCCTGCGTCCGATGTACCCGGAGGCGGACCTCGGACCGGCGAAGGAGCGGCTGCTGCTGTTCCTCGAGCAGTACTGGGGCGGTCCGAAGACATACGGTGAGCAGCGGGGACACCCGAGGCTCCGCATGCGGCACATGCCTTTCCGGGTAGGGCCGGAAGCGCGGGACCACTGGCTCCAGCACATGCGCGCCGCCGTGGACAGCCTGGATCTCGCACCCCTGCACGAGGCCACGCTCTGGGACTACCTCGACCGCGCCGCGCATTCCATGGTCAACGCCGCGGACTGACCATCCGCGCTGGATCCGATCCGCCCGTGCGCGAGGAGCCGGACTGTCGCGACCGTCGGGGTCCTCGCGCTGATCGGCGTCAGAGGATGGCCGCCGCGCGAACCAGGACATGGCCCCGACCGGTGCTCAGGCGGGACCAGCGGCCGTTCACGTGCACGGTCGCTTCCGTGCCCGGCTCGAGGAAGCCGAGACTGAACGCCCCGAAAGCGGCCCCTGCCGGCACGGACCCGGGGACGCCGTCGAGCGGCCGGCCCCAGACCGCGGCCCGGACGCTGCTCACGAGGGGCGCGCCCGCGCGGTCGGGCAGGGTTCGCGCCACCTCCCCGATGCCGTCCCTCGCCGCCTGGTCCAGGACCGAGCAGGCCACCGCACCTGCCGATGTCCAGCCGGAACGCGGTGGCAGGACCCCGGCCCAGTTCTCCGTGACGGTGACGGTCGGGACGGGGAAGACGACGTCGCCGTCGGGAATCCTGGCGAGACGGTCCAGGACCGAGCCGAGGGAGACGGTCGCATCGACCTCGGCCTCACCTCCCAGGGCCATGGTGCGGAGCCCGAGCACCGTGGGGACCGGTTCGCCGAGCACCGTGGGGCGGAGCGTGCAGACGTACGCGGCGAGAACTCGACCGGCGGCGAGCAGGCGCATGCCGCCGTCGTCGTTCGCTCGTGCGCGGGCGGTGAAGGTCCGGAAGTCGGCGACCGTGTGGGGGTCGGCGAAGCGAAGCGACGGGGAGGACATGGGGGTCATGTCGAGCGGGAGCGGCGGAACGGTACGGCCGGCCCCTGCCAGGACACGAGGATGCCCTTCTGCGCCTCCGACAGGCGTACCGGACGCCCCGTGCTCCGGCTGACCAGGACCATGGTGGTCGCCGCGATCGCACTCGTGGTGCTTCCCTCCGCCTCGACCCTGTCCCTCACCGCGTAGCCGAGGTCGAAACTGGAACCGCCTACCGCGGTCACCCAGACATCCACGCCGGCGGACGTGGTGCTGAAGTTCAGGGGTGCGCGGTACTCGATCTCCTGGCGCCCGACGAGCGTGTAGTGGTCGGGGTCGATCAGGTCCATGAAGGTCCCGCCGGGCCGCCCTTCACTCATCAGCAGCACGCGCGCGTCCTCGAGGAACTGGAGGAACCGCACGTTGTTGACGTGGCCGTAGGAGTCCTCGTCGCCGAATCGCAACTGGAGGGGAATGGTGTGCACCGCAGACATACCGCCATCCTCTCAGTCCCGGCCCGGCGGGGACCAACCGCACGCGCGGCAGCACGCGAGTGTGAGCAAGGCCATGCAGGTGCCCGATGGGCCGTGTTGAGTGCGGTCGAGGGGGCGTCTACTGTCAGTAGGTGCTGGGGTGCTCCTTCTGCGACGGGACTCCCGGACCGCGCACGTCCCCTTTCCACCTGTTCCCCGAGGAGTTCCCGAACCATGGCAGAGCACGCGCCGGCACCAGACGTGACGTCGGAAGAGCAGGGGAAGGATCCCACCGCTGCCCTCGTGGCGCTCCTGGACCTCAGCAGCGCCGACGGGGCGCAGACGGACGAGGAGATCTTCGTCGGCTCATCCGCCCGCCAGCCGAGCCGACGCGTCTTCGGCGGACAGGTGCTCGCGCAGTCGCTCGTCGCGGCGATGCGGACGGTGGAACCCAGCAGGGACGTCCACTCGATGCATGCGTACTTCCTGCGCGCCGGGGACGCCGACCAGCCCATCACCTTCGGCGTCCAGCGGCTCCGCGACGGCCGCTCGTTCTCCGCCCGCCGCACGCACGCCTACCAGAACGGCGTACCGATCCTGTCCATGATCGCGTCCTTCCAGGAGCCCGACGACGGGATCGTCCACCAGGACACGATGCCCACCGATATCCCGGACCCCGAGAGCCTGCCGTCGACGGCCGAGCTCCTCGGCGGCTTCGACCATCCGGTGGCCCGGGCGTGGGCGTTCGAGCGGCCGTTCGACATCCGGCACATCGACGCACCGCTGTATCTGGCCAACGAGGGGTCCCGGGAGGCCCGGAACGCTGTCTGGATGCGCAGCCTCGCACCGATGCCCGACGACCCCGACCTCCACCGGGCAGCCCTCGCCTACGCCAGCGACTACACCCTGCTGGAATCCATCCTGCGACCACACGGTCTGACCTGGATCCAGCCCGGGATGAGCGTCGCCAGCCTCGACCATGCGATGTGGTGGCACCGCCCGGTGCGCGTGGACGACTGGCTCCTCTACGTCCAGAGCTCCCCCAGCGCCTCCGGTGCTCGGGGTCTGGCCGCCGGACGTATCTACAACCGAGGTGGAGAACTCGTCGCGAGCGTCGCACAGGAGGGCATGGTCAGGATCCCGCCGGCCTGAGCCCGGCCGGCGGCTTCCACCGAAGCGGATACCCCCGGAAAAGGATGAGGGACACGGCGTAAAGCCGTGTCCCCCATGTGCCCGGGCGTCTGTTCCTAGTCGCGGGTCAGGCGGCGGTGCGTGACGCGGTGCGGCTTCGCGGCATCGGCGCCGAGGCGCGCCACCTTGTTCTCCTCGTAGGCGTCGAAGTTGCCTTCGAACCAGTACCACTTGTCCGGGTCGTCCTCGGTGCCCTCGTAGGACAGGATGTGGGTGGCCACCCTGTCGAGGAACCACCGGTCGTGCGAGACGACGACTGCGCAGCCCGGGAATTCCAGCAGGGCGTTCTCGAGGCTCGAGAGCGTCTCCACGTCCAGGTCGTTCGTCGGTTCGTCCAGGAGCAGGAGGTTGCCACCCTGCTTCAGGGTCATGGCCAGGTTGAGCCGGTTGCGCTCACCACCGGAGAGCACGCCCGCCTTCTTCTGCTGGTCCGGCCCCTTGAAGCCGAAGGCCGAGACGTAGGCGCGCGAGGGCATCTCGACCTGACCCACCTGGATGAAGTCGAGGCCGTCGGAGACGACCTCCCACAGCGACTTGTTGGGATCGATGCCGCCGCGGGACTGGTCGACATAGGAGATCTTGACGGAGTCACCGATGCGCAGCTCGCCGCCGTCGAGGGGCTCGAGGCCCACGATGGTCTTGAACAGCGTGGTCTTGCCGACGCCGTTGGGGCCGATCACGCCGACGATGCCGTTGCGCGGCAGGGAGAAGGACAACCCGTCGATGAGGATGCGCTCGTCGTAGCCCTTGCGCAGATCGTGCGCCTCGATGACCTGGCTGCCGAGCCTGGGGCCGGGCGGGATCTGGATCTCCTCGAAGTCGAGCTTCCTGGTGCGCTCGGCCTCGGCTGCCATCTCCTCGTAGCGGTTCAGGCGAGCCTTCGATTTCGTCTGGCGTCCCTTGGCATTCGAGCGGACCCACTCGAGTTCGTCGCTGAGGCGCTTCGAGAGCTTCTGGTCCTTCTTGCCCTGGACCTCGAGGCGCGCGCGCTTCTTCTCGAGGTAGGTCGAGTAGTTGCCCTCGTAGGGGTACAGGTGTCCGCGGTCCACCTCGGCGATCCATTCGGCGACGTGGTCCAGGAAGTACCGGTCGTGGGTGACGGCCAGGACTGCACCGGCGTACGACTTGAGGTGCTGCTCGAGCCACAGCACGCTCTCGGCATCGAGGTGGTTGGTGGGCTCGTCGAGGAGCAGGAGGTCCGGCTTCTGCAGGAGGAGCTTGCAGAGCGCCACCCGGCGGCGCTCACCACCGGAGAGGACGCGGACGTCCGCGTCCGGCGGCGGGCAGCGCAGCGCGTCCATGGCCTGCTCCAGCTGGGAGTCGAGGTCCCAGGCGTCGGCGGCGTCGATCGCTTCCTGCAGCTTGCCCATCTCGTCGAGCAGCGTGTCGTAGTCCGCGTCGGGGCTGGCCATCTCTTCGGAGATCTCGTTGAAGCGCTGGATCTTGCCGTAGATCTCGCCCACGCCCTCCTGGACGTTGCCGAGGACCGTCTTCTCCTCGTTCAGTGGCGGTTCCTGCAGGAGGATGCCGACCGAGTAGCCGGGGCTCAGGCGCGCCTCGCCGTTGGACGGGGTGTCCATGCCCGCCATGATCTTCAGGATGGTGGACTTGCCGGCTCCGTTCGGACCGACGACCCCGATCTTCGCGCCGGGGAAGAACGACATGCTGACGTCGTCGAGGATAACCTTGTCGCCAACGGCCTTGCGAGCCTTGGTCATTGTGTAGATAAATTCCGCCATGCCACTAAGGCTAGTGGGTGCCCACGGTGTTTCCACACTCGATGGCCCCGGCTCCCGTGCTCGCGTCCACCCCTCGGCGGGCCCGGAGGACCCTAACGCTGGTCGCCGACGAAACACTGCCCGGAGGCGAGCGCAGGGAGGACCGCCACGGAGACCGTGCTTTCGCGCACCTCACCGAAGACGCAGGTCCCTCCCGTGCGGCCGGCACCCTGGAGCGCGTCGACGTCCAGGCCTGTCGGGGTGCGGTCGATGGACACCTCGACGCCGTCCGGGACCAGCCCTTCAGCCGTGAAGGCCTCTTCGATGGCGGCGCGGACCTGCCCGCTGGTGACGGAGTCCTGGCTTTCGGCCAGGGAACGAAGAGAGGCTTCTACGGCAGCCGCCACCTCGTCGGTGTCCGGCACCGGTGCCTCGGGCGGAGCGGCCGGGGTCGCGCCAGCGGCGGACTGCTCCGGGACTGCAGCTGGAGCAGAGCTCGGAGCAGAGACTGCGGACGGCGAGGCGCTCCCGCCACCCGGCGCCTCCGGTGCCGTCGTGGGCTGGGCCGTGCAGGACGTCAGCGCCAGGACGATGCCGACGGCCGGCAGTGCCCGGCGAAGCGAGCGGCTACCGGCAGGGCGCCGTCGAGCAGGAGAAGCGGCAGTAGTCACGTTGCCATCCTGCCATGCACCGTAGCCCTGCCCGTCTGCCCCTCCGACACCCGGCGAAGCGCAAGGCCAGGCGGCGCTCCACCCACCCGTCGGGGTCGCGCCTAGAAGGGGACCGCCTCCGGGTCGAGCGCTAGGTCGCGGCTCCTGCCCGGCTGCTCGTCCGCGAGGCTGCCCGTGCCCCCGGGCACGTCGTCGTCGTTTGCGCCGAACGCCGCCGGGTCGTCGTACACCTCTCCGGTGGAACCGTCGACACCCTCCGGCGGGTCGTCCCCCACGGCGACGTCCGCGGGCTGTCCGTCCGGCCCGGCCCCGGCAGGCGCCTCACCCCTGTCCGCCGCCGTCCTCCTGAAGTTCGCGGTACCCCACATGAGGTCGTGGCCCGCCGTGTCGGCATCGATCTCCACGGACGTGCCCGTCCGCCCGTCAGCGTTGCTCCACGGCCGCACCTTCAGCCGGCCCGTGACGATCACGCGATCACCCTTCTTGATGCTGGCTCCGGCATTCGTCGCGAGCTGGCGGAACATCGACACCGAGTACCAGTTGGTGTGGCCGTCCACCCACGCATTCGTCTCCCTGTCGAAGCGGCGCTCCGTGGAACACATGCGGAAGCCGGTGATCGGCAGGCCGCTCTGCGCCAGTGTCAGGCGCACCTCCGTGGCGACGTAGCCCCGCACGGTGATGATGTCAGTCATGATCTGTCCCTCCCTGGGTCTGCAGGACGGCGATGGGTGCCGCCCCGGCTCAAGTCTCGACCGCGTACGAACGGCGAGGAGAGATGCATCGGCCTATGTTGACAACCGCCTCGACCCCTAGGCGACGGAAGCGAGAAGCGGAAGCACCGTCCGGGCCGAAAACCCCCCTTGAGCCCCGCGCGCTCCCCTTCCTACCGTGGAGGCATGGACACGGCATCACCACCCCGGACCACCGATACCCACGAACGCGTGATCGGTTCCCTCGACGAACTGGCCGACCTCGTCCGGGGCGCGGAAACGGTGTACCTCCGCTACTCGTGCGGTTTCGTCGCGGATCGCGAGTCGACGAGCAAGGACGGCGAGAGCGGCCTCGACCTGCCGGGACTGTCCGTCAACCCGCTGACTCCCGAGCAGTGGTGGACCCGCCCGCTCGAGGACTGGCTGGCCCGGCAGATCTGCCAGTACAGGCATCTCGCGGAGGAAGAGGAACGGTTCCCCTGGATCCTCACGGGATCGTGCGTCGGCCGGGGGCCCGACTGCGAACCCCTGCTTGCTGACGTGTTACCGCTCGGCAGGCTCCACGACGATCTCCTGCAGGAGGCCGGGAAGGTGTACGACGAGCGGTTCGATACCGGGAAGCGCCCCTAGGACGCACGATTCCCTGTGCCGCACGCCGGAACGACGAAGGGCCGGACGCCTCGGCGTCCGACCCTTCGTGGTGTGCCCCCGGCAGGATTCGAACCTGCGACCAGAGGATTAGAAGGCCCCTGCTCTATCCCCTGAGCTACGGAGGCAGTACGCCCAGTTTACTATGGCCGCCCCATCCGCTCCGGTCCGATGGCTCCGGCCCTACTCGTCAGCGGCGAAGCTCACCCGCAGCTCGAGTCGGTGCTGACCGTCCGGATCCTGCGAGTAGACGGCCTTCCCCGAGATACCGCGGAGGCCGTCCGTCCCTGAACCGGGAATGATGTGTCCCGAGCTCGCCGCATCGGCGCCTTCGGCGACGCCCCAGTGCTGCACCGTCATCGCGCCGGTCCGGTCACCGATGGTTCCCACGAACTGCTCCGACGCCACGTACCCGGCACCGACGTCGTTCCCCGCCATCAGGAGCTCGGCCGTGCTCGTCCCGCTGATCTCACCCTCGAAGACCTTGGCCGCCCGGACCCGGGACAGTTCCCCGGTGCTGCCCGGCTCCGTATAGGGTTCGGCATCCCAGGCGGTGATCTCGAACTCGCCGCTGTACGTCGTCGTTCCTGTTTCAATCATCTGCTTAGTATTGCCGCTTCGGGCCCGTCCCGCATGCTGGAATAGCGCGCAGGGCCCTCGGCGGATGCGCCACGAGGCCTCAGTGCAACTGTCCCGGCGCCAGTGGCCGGTAGCGCTTCCGGAAGAGGATCTTCGTGCTGCGGTCCACGAAGACGAGGTAGAACGCGAATCCGAGGGCGACGACGGCGGCGACCTGCCGCGCCATCGTCAGGCTGAAGTCGAAGTAGGGGAAGATGTCCAGCTGGTCGGTGATGGCGTACACCATGAAGAAGGCGACCGTGACGTAGAGGAACTTCACCTGCCAGTCGTCGCGGATGCCCGTGACGGCGAACAGGGGGATCAGCCAGACCACGTACCAGGACTGGATCATGGGCGAGAGCAGCACGATCGCCGCGAAGGCGAAGGCGAGCCTGCGGACGAGGTGGCTGTGATCGCCGCGGAAGATCTGCAGCGCGATGACTACCAGCGAGGCGACGCGTGCCAGCGTATGGAAGGCATTGGCGATGTCCCAGCCGCTGAGCCCGAGGGCGTCGCCGAGTGTCGCGATGACGAGTCCGATGAACCCGATCGGCGCATACCAGATCCACACGCTGCCCGGCGTGCTGAGGGCTCCCACCCAGCCGAAGCCGAAGGTGTTCACGTAGCCCATGATCCACAGGATCCCGAGGGAGAGCCCGGCCGTGATGAACCAGTAGAGGAATCGCCGCGGCCACGACGCTCCCCTGCCGGCCCACATGAGTCCGACGAACGGCAGGAAGATCAGCGTGATCGGCTTGATGCCGACGGAGAGGGTGATCAGCAGGATGCCGAGTACCGGTCGTCTGGTCGCGGCGAAGTACAGGCCCGCGAGCGCGAGGCCGATCATCAGGGAGTCGTTGTGGATGGCGGCCACGAAGTTGATGAGGAACAGCGGGTTCGCGACCGTCAGCCAGAGCGCCCGGTTCGCGTTGATCGAGTGGAGCTCGGCGAGCTTCGGGACGAAGTACACGCAGAGCGCCACACCCACCAGGGCGACGACCCTGAAGAGGATGATCGAGGTGTCCGGGTGCCCGCCGGTGATCCTGACGATGCCCTCCTCGATCCACAGGAAGACCGGGCCGTACGGCGTGGGGCTCTGCGCCCAGAGGTCGTCAGCGCCGATCTGGAGGTAGTTCGAGATCTGCGAGTAGCCGTCCACGTAGGGGTTGAGCTTCGCCACCATGACCTGGCCCTGCGCTATGTAGGCGAAGACGTCCCTGCTGAACAGCGGCAGTGCGGCCGCGAGCGGTATGGTCCACGCGATGATCGCCTTCAGCAGGTAGGGCCGGGTGTCGTCCGACCAGCCGTTCAGCCTCTGGCCCAGACGAAGCCAGGAGCGGATCAGGAGCATGCCGCCCAGCGCGAGGAGCAGGACGGACAGCACGGCACCGGGGGGCTCGAAACGCAGCCAGATGATGACAGGATTGCGCCTGAGCTCGGCGGACGCCAGCGACAGCCACCCGACCCCGAGCGACCCCATCCACATCATCAGCGATCCGATGAAGCCCTGCACGACGGCGACGTTGGGACGGTTCGGGCCCGGCTGCGTCTCGACCTCAGTGAGCGGGACCTGGGCGGGCATCTGGGAAATCCAATCGTCGGCAAGCAGGAGTCGGCGTCGAACGCCCATGTCCTCAGGCCGCCTGCCCGGTCCGGACGGCGGGCGAGCCGCGGAGCGGGCCCGTGCCGGAAGCAGCAGGGTTACCCAGATCTCCCCGCAGCCCTGAGCGAACTGTACGAATATTAGCACCGGGGCCGGGCGCGGGACCGACGGGCTACCGTCGCGGGGCACGGGACCGACGGGCTACCGTCGCGGGGCACGGGACGGGCGCGTCCCGAGGCGGGCAGGCCGGTCCCCCGCGCCCCTCCCGGTCCGTGCCGGAAGGCACGGGGGCGTCGGCACCGGACGGTACATTGGTCGGATGCCGATATCGAATGAACACATCGTCTGGATCGACTGCGAGATGACGGGCCTGGACCTGGCCGAGGACGCCCTGATCGAGGTGGCCGTCCTGGTGACGGACGCCGAACTCAACGTCCTGGGCGACGGCGTGGACGTGGTGATCAAGCCCGCCCCCGAGGCGATCGCCCAGATGGGCGACTTCGTGCGCGAGATGCATACGACGTCGGGCCTGATCGAGGAGCTCGACGGCGGCATCACCATGGGCGAGGCCGAGCAGCAGGTCCTCGACTACATCAGGACGTGGGTTCCGGAGCCGCGGAAGGCCCAGCTGGCCGGGAACTCGGTCGGGACGGACCGGAACTTCCTCGTGCGCGACATGCCTCTCGTGGTCGACCACCTCCACTACCGCATCATCGACGTGTCGACCATCAAGGAACTGGCACGCCGCTGGTTCACCCGCGCCTACTTCCAGTCGCCGCCGAAGACGGGCGGACACCGGGCGCTGGGCGACATCGAGGACTCGATCCGCGAACTGCGCTACTACCGCGCCGCGGTCTTCGTACCCTCACCCGGACCCGACTCGGCGACGAGCAAGGCGATCGCGCGCACGATCGCACCCTGACACCCCTGGACGCGGCAACGCGCAGGGCTGTCCGGAGCACGCGAAAAAGTGTGTAAACTTGTATCCGCTGCCTTCGCAGACAGCCTGGAGGAAGGTTCTTCCCCGGGTCGGCCGTGAAGACGCATGGTGGGTATAGCTCAGTTGGCAGAGCGCCTGGTTGTGGTCCAGGAGGTCGCGGGTTCAACCCCCGTTACTCACCCTCAGGTGCCAGGGAACGTTCCTGGCCACGTATGCCGCCCCGGAGACCGTCCGGGGCGGCATACGCATTTCGGGCCCCAGCACGCCCAGCCCCGGATGACAGCCCATCGCGGCCTGTGCCTCCTCCGGCTGACAGCAACGAAGGACCAAGACGATGGAACGCACGGTGTTCGAAGAGGATCACGAGCTCTTCCGCGACGTCGCCCGCGAGTTCAACGAACGCGCCGTCGCCCCCCACTACGCAGGGTGGGACCAGCAGCACATGATGGACCGGTCCGTGTGGACCGCGGCGGGTGAGCAGGGCATCCTCGGGCTGGCCGTTCCCGAGGAGTTCGGCGGAGCGGGGATGCCGGACTACCGCTTCCGGGCCGTCCTCGACGAGGAATTCGCCCGCAGCAACCACCTCGCCGTCGGACTCGCCTTCCACTTGCACGACGACCTCGTCCTCCCCCACCTGCTCGCCCACGGTTCGGACGACCTGAAGGAGCGGTGGCTCCCGGGCATGGTCTCGGGCGAGATCGTCACCTCGTGCGCCTGGACCGAGCCGGGGGCCGGCAGCGACCTGCGGGGCATCCGGACCAGGGCGGTGCGCGACGGCGACGACTGGCTCATCACCGGGCAGAAGGTCTTCATCGGCAACGGCATCAGCGGTGATGCCTCCCTCGTGCTCGCACGCACGGATGGCAGCTCGGGCCGTGGCTCCAGCGACTCCTTCTCCCTTTTCATGGTGCGCAGGGGTGAGGGCTACACCCCTGGCCGCCAGCTGGACAAGATGGGCCTGAGGGCCTCGGACACGGCCGAGCTGTTCTTCGACAGCGTGCGTGTTCCCGGCGGGGACCTCGTCGGAGAGGTGGGGCAGGGGTTGCGGTACAGCCTCGAGCAGATCCCCCAGGGCCGTCTCGGGATCGCTGTCGCCTCCGCCGCCCTCGCCAGGGCCACCTACGAGCAGACCGTGCGGTACGTGGCCGACCGCAGCGCCTTCGGCGAGCGGGTGCTCGACTTCCAGAACACCCGCCATGTCCTCGCTGACGTGCTGACGGAGGTGGAGGTGACCGAGACCTTCGTCGATCAGGCCGTGAGCGCATTCAATGCGGGCTCACTGACCCCGGCGGCGGCAGCGCAGGCCAAGCTGTGGGCGAGCGAGCGGGCCAAGTCCATCACGGACCGGTGCCTCCAGCTCCATGGCGGCTACGGCTACATCCTCGAATACCCGGTCTCCCAGGCCTTCCTGGCCGCACGGCTGCTGACCATCTTCGGCGGCACCAGCGAGATCATGCGTGAGTCCATCGGCCGGTCGATCGCCGACCGTCCCGCCCAGAACAGGTAGGTCCATGGCAGTCCACCCCATCACCATCACGGGAGAGCCGGTTCTCCACCGCCGCGCCCTGCCGGTCGAGGCCTTCGACGACGAGCTGCGCACGCTGATCGCCGACATGTTCGAGACCATGGACGTCGCGAACGGCGTCGGTCTCGCCGCCCCGCAGATCGGCGTCGGACTGCGCATCTTCGTCTACGGGATGGAGAACGAGGACGACGTCGCTCCCCGCGGCGTCCTCGTCAACCCGACCCTCGTGACCTCGAAGGTCCCCGGTTCCGACCCCGATCCCGACGACGAGGCCGAGGGTTGCCTCTCCGTACCCGGGGAGGCGTTCCCGCTCAAGCGCGCCGAATGGGTCCGCGTGTCCGGCTTCGACGGTGACGGCTCTCCCGTCGAATTCGAGGCCACGGGGTGGTTCGCCCGGTGCATGCAGCACGAGTACGACCACCTGGACGGCAAGCTGTACGTGGACCGCCTGAACGCGCGGGAGTCGCGGAAAGCGAAGAAGGCCCTGAAGAACAACGGGTGGGGCGTCCCCGGACTGACCTGGCTGCCCGGCGTCGATCCCGATCCCTTCGGTCACTGACACGCCACGGGCAGGACCGTCCCTGAGGGCGGGTCAGGCGTTCTTCGACGCCTCCACTGCGGGGCCGGGCGCGGGAGCCTCGACGAGGTCCTCCAGACGCCTGACGCCACGAAGAGGTCCGAGCAGGGCCACGAGCGGCGCCAGCGACGCGATGACGACGCCGACCAGGACGGCATCACGGATGCCGATCGTCTCCGCGAGGATCCCCGCCAGCACGCTCGCGAGCGCGAGCATCCCCCAGCTCACTGTCCGGGAGGCGGCTCCCAGCCTCCCCATCATGCCCGGGGGGCACACGCGCTGCCGGAAGCTGGAGCCCACGACGATATTCCAGGCGACGCTCGCGCCCATGACGAACATGCCCGCGACCCCCCAGAGCATGCCCCAGCCCGGCGAGAGCATCAGCAGCGAGGCGTAGCCGAACACTCCGGGCACCATGGCCCAGCGCCAGAGCGGCCCTGAGCCGAAGTGCTCCCCCATCGAATGGGCGGTGACTCCGCCCACCGCACCTCCGAGGGACGCCGCGGCCAGGAGCAGCCCGAGCCAGACCTCCGACTCCCCCACGGTCCTCAGCACCAGCAGGACCAGCAGGGAGGCCGGGATGTTCCCGCCCAGGTTCCACAGGGCGGCGTTGAAGAGGATGGCGCGCAGCGGAGCCGTGCTGAAGGTGTAGCGGAGGCCCTCGTACATCTTGCGGAGGATGCGCCGGTCGCTCTGCGGCTGCACGACCTCCTTCACGTCCAGGCGCTGGACGGCGACGAGGGAGACGACCGACGTCGCCAGCTGCACGATCAGCGTGTTCGACGCTCCCGCCACACTTGTGAGCAACCCGGCGGCAGAGCGGCCCGCGGCATCGGCTGCGGCGCCCGAACCGGTGATGAGGCCGTTGCCCTCCATCAGCTCATCCGGCGTCACGGCCTGCTGCACCAGGGCTGCGTCCGCGAGCTGGAAGAAGACGGATGCCACTCCGGCGACGAAGGCCACGGCGAACAGCAGGGGCGTGCTGAGGAAGCCGAGCCAGAACCCGAGTGGCAGGAGGGCGAGGACGACGACGCGTGCGGCCAGCGCGGCCAGCATCACGGGCTTGCGCGGGAGCCTGTCCACCCAGACCCCGATGAGGAGGCCGAGCAGCAGCCAGGGCAGAAAGGTCATGCCCGCGAGGGCTGCCACCTCGAAGTTGCCGGCATCCAGTTCGACCGCGGCGATGAGCGGCAGCGCCACGGCCGCGACGGCGTTACCCAGTACCCCTGACGTGCTCGAGATGATCAGGGCACGGAAGTTACGGTTGCGCACCAGCAGGTGTCTTGTCCCGGTACCGCCAGCGCTCATCCGATCACCCTAGCGGAGCGCGACTGGTGCGATCGGCCGCTTTCCGCCGATTCCCGAGAAGACTTCGGCCACTCTTGACGCCGGGAGGCCTTCCACCGACAATAGTTCGTTCTGGCAATGATTCGAGGACCGGCCGGAGAAGTTCCCGATTTCTCTTCTGGCTTAGCGGGGCCCGATCCGATTGCCGAGCAGTGCGTGGAGGCGGAAAATATGAAGTGGGAGTGTCTCCCGCGGTCGTTCCCCCAGCAGTACCGCGGTCGATGCGCTCCCGAGGCGGCTATAGACGCCGGGCGGTCCCCCTACCTCTTGAGACCGGGTACGGGGGACCGTTTAATGCCCGGCTCGCGGGGCGGTCAGGTCAGGGTGAACGGGCCGGCCCAGAAAGCCCCAGCAGACGGCCGACCCGTTCATACCGCCGCGCCTGCGTACGAGACCCCGCGCCGGTGATCACAGATTAGGCCGACCAGGGGCGATCGACAACGTACGACGCGCCGGGCGGCCGGCAGAACTCCCGGCAACAGGGCTTGGCGCGGAGCCTGCGGATCGGTCGGGGGATGGGTCGACCGATACGCCGGGTTCTGTCATCGCGCGCCGTTGCCGTCGCGCGAGTGGCGGCCATCCATCTACGGACGCCGTTGCCGACGCCCTCCAGCGGCCTACCCGTGCACTCGGGCGGGCAGCCCTCGATCGCGCACTGTCTGGCCTTGCTCCGGGTGGGGTTTACCGAGCCACGCCGGTCACCCGGCGTGCTGGTGGTCTCTTACACCGCCTTTTCACCCTTACTGTCCGCGCCGGCAAAAGCCTGCAGCGGGCAGCGGTCTCTTTTCTGTGGCACTGGCCTGCGGGTTACCCCGAGTGGGCGTTACCCACCACCCTGCCCTGCGGAGCCCGGACGTTCCTCGGTGGAGCAGTGCGAGCACCGTCCAACGCGGCCGCCTGGTCGACCCATCCGTCGTCCATTCTAGGCCGAGCGGGCCCGGCGTAGCGCACCGGAAGCCCCTGGACGTTGGATAGGGTTGTCCGGTGCTGATCCTGCTTCCCCCGTCCGAAGGCAAGTCCGCCGCCCGCACGGGTGGCCCGCTACAGCTGGAGGACCTCCACTTCCCCGAGCTCAACCATGCGCGCAGGGACGTCCTCGACGCCCTGAGAACCGTCAGCGGCGCTGAGGACGCACATACGATCCTCGGCGTCGGTGCGTCCCTCGTCGAGGACGTGCAACGGAACCTCGTGCTCGACGTCGCGCCTGCCGCCCCCGCGCACGACGTCTACTCGGGCGTGCTGTACGACGCGCTCGGTTATACCGGCATGACCGCCGTGCAGAAGCGCAAGGCGCGCGAGCAGTGCGTCGTCATGTCCGGCCTGTGGGGTGCCATCGCCTTCGGTGACCGGATACCGGCCTACCGGCTCTCGATGTCCGTCGACCTCCCCGGCACCGGACGCCTCGCAGGCTTCTGGAGGAAGCACCTGGCTGCTCCCCTGGCCCGGCACGCCGGGACCGGGCTGATCGTCGACTGCCGATCGAGCACCTATGCCTCGGCCTGGGCTCCACCCGTGCACCAGAGCGCAGCCGTGAACGTCTTCCAGCTGCGGAACGGCAAGCGCACCGTCGTCTCCCACTTCGCCAAGCACACGCGCGGCGAGCTCACGCGCCATCTGCTCACGCGGCGTGGCTCGGCGCCGGCCACCCCGGAGGCACTGCTGCGGGCAACCCGCGAGAAATGGGCGGCGGACCTCCGACCGGCGACGGCCCGCACGCCGGCCCAACTCGACATCCTGCTCGACTGAGCCGGCAGTCACCGTCGGTCGGCGACCAGTTCCACCTCGAAGCCCTCGGCGTTCTCGAGGTAGGCAGCGTAGTGGTCGGGCCCGCCCGCGAACGGGTGCCTGTCGGCGAACATCAGGGACCAGCCGTGACTGGTCGCCCGCCGCGCCAGCAGATCGACGTCCGCCCGTGAGCCCGCCCGGAACGCGAGGTGGTTCACTCCCGGGCGACGCCGCTCGTGACCTCCCGCGGCGAGGTCGGGTCCGTTCTCGAGGACGACGTAGAACTCCTCGGATCCATAGCTGATCCCGTCCTTCCACGACTCCTTACGGGGGAAGCCGAGCCGCTCCAGCAGCCAGCCCAGGCTTGCTTCGGCCGCCGCCAGATCCTGGGTCCACACCTCGAGGTGGTGGAGCCGGCCCGCCGGACGAGGGACCGTCTCGGCGGCAGGCTCCGGTTCACGTGCCCGGACGGCAGCTGCTCGGGGCTTCCACTCGACGCCGGCCATCCCGGCGTCCATCGCCTCGTTGGACAGCCGGTCGGCGTCCTTGTTCCGCTCGCGTGGGATCCACTCGTAGGTCACCCGACGCGGATCGAGGACCTTCCGTGCCTTCGCAGCCAGGACGCGCATGTCGGCGTGCTTGATCTGCCACCGGCCGGACATCTGCTCGACCACGAGTTTCGAGTCCATCTTCACGTGCACGGAGGCCTGCGGGTTGATCTCCCGTGCGAGCTCGAGCCCCGACACGAGACCCGAGTACTCGGCGACGTTGTTGGAGGCCTTGCCGATGTACGCCGCCTTCTCGACGAGGATCGTGCCGGAGTCAGGATCGCGCACGAGCGCGCCGTAGCCTGCATGCCCGGGATTGCCGCGGGAACCGCCGTCGGCTTCGACGATGAGCCGCGCGGGAGCTCCCGTCGCTGCCCGCTCGTCGGTGCCGGAGGCTGCGTAGGGGTCGAACAACTGCTGATCCGTCACGGCTGCTGGTTTCCCCAGTCGCTGGACCGGACGAGGATGCACCCGGAGTCCGGGCAGAGCACGACGTCGTCGGGTGCTGCGCCCGAGATGTCGGCGAGGTCGCCCGGGCTGAGCTGCATGCCGGAGCCCTCCGACTTCCCGTGGAACAGCCGGGCGGCCCCCACGCCGCGCCTCGCGAGAATGCGCTCATAGATGGCCAGCAGCCCGGTGTCGAAGCTCGATGCGAGCTCGTTGCGGCGAGCCTGCACGTCGACGCGCTGCAGCTCGATGTCTGCGAGTTCGACGTCGCGCGCCTCCTCGAGGGCTCGGAGCTCGTGGCGCACGGCGTTGGTGCGGGCCTGGACCTCCGCCCGCGCGGCGCGTGCAGCCTCCACGCGTTCCATCACGTCCAGCTCCACGTCCTCGAGGTCGGAACGGCGCTTCGTCAGCGAGGCCACCTCGTGCTGCAGCGCCGTCAGGTCCTTCGAAGTCCCGGTTCCGCTGTTGAGGCGCTTCTCATCGCGTTCGAGGCGGTCGACGACGTTCTGCACCTCGTCCTCCGCGCGCGTCAGCTCACGCTCGAGGTCCCCCAGTTCCGTGCTGGCCCTGACGAGTTCGGCGTCCACCTCTGCGACCCGGGCTCCGACCGTACCGAGTTCGGGGTTGCCGCGCGCAGCGGCAGCCTGACGGGTCAGCTTGTTGAGGGTCGAGTCGAGTGCCTGCAGGTCGAGCAGGCGGAGTTGTTCCTCGGGTGCAGCCTTGGCCACGGTAAACCTCCAGGATCGGACGGGTGGGGCGCGACGTGCGGACGCGGGTGTCGTCCAAGCCTAGGCCACACGGCATCCGCGGGGCGTCAGTGGCCGGGCGTGAGGACGAAGTCCCAGGGGTCGGTGTTGACACCGCTGACCCGGATGTCGGTGGTGAAGCCCTGGTCGGTGAGCACGTTGCCCAGGGCGTCGGCGGCGGGCGTGAGCCAGAGCCACTCGCTGCCGAAGTGGGAGACGTCGATCAGGTAGGGCGCCTTTCCGGCCGCCGACTCCCGGACCTCCGACGCCGGGTGGTGGCGCAGGTCCGCGGTGACGTAGACGTCGGCCTGGCTCGAGCGCACACGGTCGAACAGCGAATCCCCCGCTCCCCCGCACACGGCGACCCTGCGGACGAGCGCATCCTTGTCGCCGGCCACCCGCACCCCGCCGGCGACGGCGGGCAGGATGGAGAAGACGGCCTCGGCGAAGGCACCGAGGGCGACCGGCGCCGCCAGGTTCCCGACGCGCCCGATGCCCTCCTCGGGCAGGCCGTCCGCGGCCCGGGCCAGCGGTTCGACGTCCTGCAGCCCGAGCGCGTCGGCCAGCACGTCGGACACTCCGCCGACTGCGCTGTCGCCATTGGTGTGGACCGTCACGAGGGCGCAGCCTGCCTCGATGAGCCGGTGGATGGCCTCCCCCTTGAAGCCGGCTGCCGCGACGGTCGAGACGGGCTTCAGCAGGAGTGGATGGTGGGACACGATCATCGTCGCTCCCCAGCCCAGTGCCTCGTCGAGGACGGCGGCCGTGGGGTCCACGGTGAACAGGATCTTCCGGACCCGGTTCTCCGACCGGCCCGCGACCAGCCCGACGGCGTCCCAGTCCTCGGCGAGGCTCTCGGGCCACAGTTCCTCGATGGCCAGCAGGACGTCGCCGACGGTCGGCGCCGGGGAGGACTGCCCGGCGCCGTGCTCGTTCTGTTCCATGACACCAGTAATACCCGCCGCCGACCGGCCCTCCAAGTCCGTGGGGTTCACTGCGGGCTAATATCCGACGGGAATCATCGGCCCCTTCCACGCATTGACACAGACATGAAGACTTTTGTGCTCGGAGGGGGTTGTTTCTGGTGCCTCGATGCCCTTTACCAGAAGACACGCGGCGTGACCGAGGTCGTCTCCGGCTATACCGGCGGCCACACGAAGCACCCTGACTACGATTCCGTCTGCTCGGGAATGACCGGGCACGCCGAGGTGGTCGCGGTGAGCTTCGACGAGACCGCGATTCCCGAGGACGTGATCCTAGACATGTACTTCGTGTCCCACGACCCGACCACACTCAACCGGCAGGGCTACGACGTCGGCACCCAGTACCGGAGCGTCATGTACTACCAGGACGCGGCGCAGAAGGAACTCTTCGAGGACGCGATCAGCCGCAACCAGGAGAACTGGAAGAACCCGATCGTCACCGAGGTCAGCAGGCTCCCGCAGTTCCACGTGGCCGAGGACTGGCACCAGAACTACTACGCGAAGCACCCCGAGCAGGGCTACTGCCAGGTGATCATCAACCCGAAGCTGTCCAAGGCCCGGAAATATTACGCCCAGTGGCTCGCCGCGTAGGCGCATCACGCCCCACCCGTTAAGCTGACCGCCGTCGGTCCCGGGGCGGTTCCGGAACCGCCCCGCCGACGTCGACCCCTTCCACTTCCGAACAGGCAGGCTCCCGCATGGCAAAGATCTACGACGACGTCACACAACTGGTGGGACGGACTCCCCTCGTCCGCCTCAACCGCCTAACCGAAGGGCTCGACGCCCAGGTGGCCGTCAAGCTCGAGTTCTACAACCCTGCCAACAGCGTCAAGGACCGGATCGGCGTGGCGATCGTCGATGCCGCCGAGAAGGCCGGTGCGCTCCGGCCCGGCGGGACGATCGTCGAGGGGACCTCCGGGAACACGGGCATCGCCCTGGCGATGGTCGGCGCCGCCCGCGGTTACAGGGTGATCCTGACGATGCCGGAGACCATGTCCACCGAGCGTCGCGTGATGCTCCGCGCCTACGGTGCCGAGATCATCCTCACACCCGGATCCGAGGGCATGCGCGGGGCCGTCGAGCGGGCCAAGGAGATCGTCGCGACGACGGAGAACGCCATCTGGGCGCAGCAGTTCGCCAACGCCGCGAACCCGGCCATCCACCGCACCACGACCGCCGAGGAGGTCTGGGAGGACACGGACGGCGAGGTCGACATCTTCGTGGCGGGTGTCGGGACGGGCGGCACCATCACCGGCGTCGGCCAGGTGCTGAAGGAGCGCAAGCCCGGCGTGCAGATCGTCGTCGTCGAACCGGCCGATTCCCCGATCCTGAACGGCGGCGCACCCGGCCCCCACAAGATCCAGGGCCTCGGCGCGAACTTCATCCCCGAGAACCTCGACCGCGAGGTCTACGACGAAGTGCTGGATGCCACGGTGGAGGACTCCGTCCGTGTCGCCCGTGCGCTCGGCACGCAGGAGGGCATCCTCGGCGGCATCTCCTCGGGAGCCATCGTGTGGGCTGCACTCGAGCTCGCGAAGCGCCCCGAGAACGCCGGTAAGCTCATCGTGGCTGTCGTGTGCGATTTCGGTGAGCGCTACATCTCCACGGTGCTCTTCGACGACATCCGCGGCTGACTCCGCCCGTTCCCCTGATACCTGCCAACGACCACGACGATGCCACGAGAGGGTAGCCGGTGAGCTTTCTAGAACGACTGCGCGAGGACCTCGAGACCGCGCGCACCCACGACCCGGCTGCCCGTGGGTCCTTCGAGAACACCGTGGTGTACTCGGGGCTCCACGCCATCTGGGTGCACCGGCTGACCCACCGGATGTGGCGGAACGAGAGGCTGCGCTTCCCGGCCCGTGCACTCGCGCAGCTCGCGCGGGCACTCACCGGGGTCGAGATCCATCCGGCCGCGACCATCGGGCGGCGGTTCTTCATCGACCACGGCATGGGTGTCGTGATCGGCAGTACCGCCGAGATCGGGGACGACGTCATGCTGTACCAGGGTGTGACCCTCGGCGGGCGTTCCCTCGAGAAGGTGAAGCGCCACCCGACCCTCGGCGACCGTGTGACCATCGGGGCGGGAGCCAAGGTACTGGGGCCCATCACCATCGGCGCGGGCAGCGCTGTCGGTGCGAATGCCGTCGTCGTGAAGGACACTCCTCCCGATTCGATCGTGACGGGCATCCCGGCCACGTTCCGCCACCGCGATTCGCGGCGCGAGACGCAGCCGGCTGTCGACCCGGCGGAGTACGTGGACCCCGCCATCTACATCTAGCCGCGACGACAGAAGCCCCGGACCGCGGTCCGGGGCTTCTGTCGTGCACGGGGTCCGTCAGTGGGTGTCGACGGCTTCGATCTCGGACTTGTCCTCGCCCCACAGCGTGTGGAACGTGCCGTCGGTGTCGACGCGGTTGTAGGTGTGCGCTCCGAAGAGGTCGCGCAGTCCCTGCGTCAGGGCAGCCGGCAGGCGGGTGCGACGCAGGCCGTCGTAGTAGGCCAGCGACGCGGAGAACACCGGGACGGGGATGCCCAGCTGCACGGCCGTCGCGACCACGCGGCGCCAGGCCGGGACGGCGCCGGCGATCGCTTCGGCGAAGGCCGGGGCCAGCAGGAGGTTCGCCGGGCGGTCCTCGCCCGCGTAGGCCTTCATGATGTCATCGAGCAGCTCGGCCCGGATGATGCAGCCGGCACGCCAGAGGGAGGCGATCTCGTCGAGCTTGAGTTCCCAGCCGTACTCCTTCGCCGCAGCGGTGAGCATGTCGATGCCCTGGGCGTAGCTGACGAGCTTGGACGCGTACAGGGCCAGCCGGACGTCCTCGACGAAGGTCTCCGGCAGGTCCACGGTGCCCTCGTGGCCCTGCAGGATCTCCTGCGCCTGGAGGCGCTGCTCCAGTTGCGACGACAGCGCGCGGGCGAACACCGATTCGGCGATGCCCGACGTCGGGCTACCCAGTTCCAGTGCCGAGACGACGGTCCAGCGCCCGGTCCCCTTCTGGCCCGCTGCATCGACGACGACGTCGACGAAGGGCTTACCCGTGCGCGCGTCGGTGTGGCCGAGCACCTCGGCGGTGATCTCGATCAGGAACGAGGACAGCGTCCCCGCATTCCAGTCGGTGAAGATCTTCGCCTGGTCCGCCGGTTCGATCCCCGCGCCGGACCGGAGGAGGTCGAACGCCTCACCGATGACCTGCATGTCGGCGTATTCGATGCCGTTGTGCACCATCTTCACGAAGTGCCCGGCGCCGTCGGTGCCGATCCAGCGGCAGCAGGGCTCACCGTTGTACTTGGCCGAGATCTTCTCGAGCATCGGGCCGAGGGAGTCGTAGGACTCACGGGACCCGCCGGGCATGATCGACGGACCCAGGAGGGCACCCTCCTCACCTCCCGAGACACCCACGCCGACGAAGTGGAGATCGTGCTTCGACAGTGCGGCTTCGCGACGGCGCGTGTCCTCGTAGTGGGAGTTGCCGCCGTCGATCACGATGTCACCGGGTTCCAGCAGCGGCGTGAGCTGATCGATCACCGAGTCCACGGGCTTGCCGGCCTTGACCATGATCAGCACCCGGCGCGGCTTCTCGAGGGAGTCGACCAGCTCCTGCAGGCTCTCGGTGCGGATGAACTCGCCGTCCCCACCGTGCTTCTCCAGCAGCGAGTCGGTCTTCTCGATGGACCTGTTGTGCAGGGCCACGGTGTAGCCGTTGCGGGCGAGGTTCCGGGCGAGGTTCGCTCCCATGACTGCCAGGCCTGTGACGCCGATCTGTGCGCTCAATGTGTTCTCCGTCGTTTGTCAGCTGCATGCATAGCGCTGCATGTGCCGGCGCTTCCGGCGCATGCAGCGCGGGCTATCCGGTCGCTTTCACACTATTACCGTCCCGACACCCGCCGCCACACCTACAGCCGCGAGCAGCGTTTTATGTCACGGCTCCCGCTGGGACGGCGTGTCCGATGCGACACACCCCCGACTGGGACGCTGGCACGATCCGTGAAAGAATGGTAAGGATGTCCGACGTTACGATCACCCCCGCCGCCCCTGCCCCCGCTTCCGCGCGCCCCCAGGTGCGCCCCGAGGTGGAGGGTGCCGAACCGATCGTCTCCAGCGACGGCCGGCCACTGCTGCAGTTCAAGTCCCCGCGCGTCAGCCAGCCACCGGTGCACCTCGCCGACCTCACGCTCACCGAACGCCAGGAGCGCCTGAAGGAACTGGGGCACCAGGGGTTCCGGGCGAAGCAGCTGTCGACGCACTACTTCTCGCACTACACGACGGACCCGGCGGACATGAGCGACCTGCCGAAGGCCGGGCGCGAAGAGCTGGTCGAGGCCATGTTCCCGCCGCTGCTCACCGAGGTGAAACGCCTGACCACGGACAACGGCGACACCATCAAGTTCCTCTGGCGCCTCTTCGACGGCGCGCTCGTCGAGTCCGTCCTGATGCGCTACCCCGGCCGGGTGACCCTGTGCGTGTCCTCGCAGGCCGGCTGCGGCA
Organism: Arthrobacter sp. BC5; assembly: GCF_056680255.1. Taxonomy (NCBI): domain Bacteria; kingdom Bacillati; phylum Actinomycetota; class Actinomycetes; order Micrococcales; family Micrococcaceae; genus Arthrobacter; species Arthrobacter sp. BC5. The sequence goes on along the minus strand of NZ_CM155273.1, from coordinate 2,594,693 downwards.
TGAACTGCCCGTTCTGTGCGACCGGCCAGGCCGGACTGACGCGCAACATGTCGACGGCGGAGATCGTCGACCAGGTCGTCGCCGCCAACCGGGCCCTCGCCGAGGGCGCGCTGGGAGACCTGCGCACCGATGGCGGGCACGACGCCGACCGCGTCACCAACATCGTCTTCATGGGCATGGGCGAACCCCTGGCCAACTACAAGCGCGTGATGGCCGCGCTGCACCGCTTCGTCGACGACTCCCCCGAAGGCCTCGGCATGTCGGCCCGGAACATCACCGTTTCCACCGTCGGCCTTGTACCGGCGATCAACAAGCTGGCTGCCGAGTCCCTGCCGGTCACCTTCGCACTGTCCCTCCACGCCCCCGACGACGAGCTGCGCGACGAGCTCATCCCCGTCAACACGCGCTGGAAGGTCGACGAGGCGCTCGACGCGGCGTACAACTACTACCTCACCACGGGGCGCCGGGTGAGTATCGAGTACGCGCTCATCAAGGACATGAACGACCACGCCTGGCGTGCGGACCTGCTGGCCAAGAAGCTCAACCAGCGCGGGCGCGGCTGGGTGCACGTCAACCCGATCCCGCTCAATCCGACACCGGGATCGATCTGGACGGCTTCGGAGAAGAGCGTCTCCACCGAGTTCATCAACCGCCTCCGCGCGGCCGGTATCCCGACCACGCTGCGGGACACCCGCGGCAAGGAGATCGACGGCGCCTGCGGCCAGCTCGCGGCCGGCGAGTAGCGCCGCCGATTGGCGCGGCAGCCCGCCGAGCCGGTATAGTCGTTCCTCGTGATGGCGCCCGTCGAGCTGTAGCCGGCGTCGCGGCATCGCAGCGATGGGGGTCTTTAGCTCAGCTGGTAGAGCGCCACGTTTACACCGTGGATGTCATCGGTTCGATCCCGGTAGGACCCACCACGAACAACGAGGAAAGCCCCGCTCCGGCGGGGCTTTCCTCGTTCCGGGCACCACGGCCGATGCGGTCACTGCGCTTCGGACACACCGACCGGCCTGCCCTCCGCGAAGGTCACGACATAGTCCTGGCCCATGATCGTCACCGTGCACTGCAGCGCTCCGACGAGCCTGCAGTCCTCCCCGGGACCGGGGGTGACGGGCTGCTCGAAGATGGGTTCGAGGAGTTCGGGCGGTATCCCGGGCGGCGTGGGCTCGTGGAACGGCAACGAACCGGGTGGGATACACGTGTAGGGATCGGCCGGGTCGGTCCACCACGCTCCCGCGTCCGTGACGGGGCACTGCGGGTAGGGCGGATCGGGCAGGGCCTCCGGCGGGAGGTCACCGCCCATACCGCTGCCCGGACCACCTGTGTCCCTCCCGGACAGGCCCTGTCCCTGTCCGCCGGATGCCACCGGCGCGTGCTCGACCGGCGCCGGGACGGGAGCGAGGCCCGGAACGAAGACGGAGCGCTCTGCGCCGGGTTCACCCGCAGGGGATTCGCTCGGACCGGGAGGGGCGACGTCGGCCACCTCGATCGTCGCCGCCGCAGTACCCTCCGCAGGAGACGCTGACCAGTACTCGAGTACCAGCGGTGTCGCGGCGACCGCTGCCGCCGTCGCGAGGGCGATGGTGAGAGACCGTGTTGAATGACGCATGTTCCACCCCATGTAAGAGACCTATGGGACGAACGTAGTGCTGCTCGCGCGGCGCAGACACAGTATCCGGTACCCAATCCAGGTCTGGACTACGTGCTCCGGAGCTGCGCCACCACCTACGCCTGGGGAGCGTCCGGCAGCATCTCGGCCAGGTAGGTCAGGGACTCGGAGACGCCGGCCTCGATCTTCAGGGCGGCGAATTCGTCACCCCTGGTCCACCCGCGGTTGATGATGACCACGGGCTTTCCGCCCTTGTAGGCGTGCCGGACGAACCTCAGCCCGCTCATGACGGTGAGAGAGGATCCAGCGACCAGCAGGGCCCCCGCGGCATCGACCATCGCGTAGGCGGCGGCGACGCGGTCCTTGGGCACGTTCTCGCCGAAATACACGAAGTCGGGCTTGAGCATCCCGCCGCACACCGGACAGGACGCCATCACGAAATCAGCGGTGTCATCGACATCGGCATCCGCGTCCGGGGCCACGTCACCTGCATCGGATTCGCGCTCGAGATAGCCCGGGTTGAGCGCCTCGAGGATCTCGGCGATCCGGGACCGCGGGAAAGTCGAGGAGCACTGCAGGCACACCACGCGATCGAACGTCCCGTGCAGGTCGATCACGTCGGTGCTTCCGGCGGACGAGTGGAGCCTGTCGACGTTCTGCGTGATCAGCCCGGTCAGCAGTCCCCGTTGCTCCAGCCGTGCGATGGCAGCGTGCCCGGCATTGGGATCCGCCCGCCGAAGGTGGCGCCAGCCCACATGGTTGCGCGCCCAGTACCGGCGCCTGAGGGCTTCGTCGCCGACGAACTGCTGGTAGGTCATCGGATTGCGCGGTACCGACTGCGGCCCGCGGTAGTCGGGGATACCCGAATCCGTGCTCAGTCCCGCACCCGTGAGCACCGCGAGCCGGAGGCCGCGGAGCAGTGCGAGAGCCTGGTCGAGGAGCACCAGATCCTCCGACGGAAGGGGCATGAGACCCGCGGACGGAGTGGCACTCACGAATCCGGTGAGTCCGAGCCGAGGGTTGGACTCCGGTCCGGGGAGGCCCGTCCGTCCGCCCGCCCCCTCGCCGGGGGAGGTCACAGCGCGGCTTCGACCGAGCTCAGGGCCGTCGCGTAGTCGGCCATGGGCCGTCCCTGCCCGTGAGGGGACGAGACGACGGCGCGCACCGTGCCGGAGCCGTCCAGAACGTAGCTGACGCGCTCGGCATAGCCGTGGACCTCGTCGAAGGCGTCATAGGACCGCGTCACAGAGCCGTGGGGCCAGAAGTCGGCGAGGAGGTCGAAGGAGATGTCGTTGGCATCGGCGAATGCGCGGAGGGTGTACTTGTGGTCCACGGAGATCGCCACCAAAGTGACGCCCGCGGCATCGAACAGGTCGAGGTTGTCCCGCAGCTGGCCGAGCTCGTCGGTGCAGACGCGGGAGAAGGCGAACGGGAAGAACACGACGACGGCTCCACCGACCAGCGAGTCGCTGCGCACGGTCTCACCGAACTGGTTCGCAAGGGCGAACGCGGGGGCGACGGATCCGACCTCGAGCGGCAAGGCTACTGCTTCCGGCGGCTGACGAGCCGGGTCGCGGACCATTCCTTCGAGACACCCGCCGACGACGTCGAGTGCAGACCGGCGGTCGGCGCGGCTTCCTGCACGTCGGCCGGAGACACGTAGCCCGGCCGGCCGGACTTGGGGGTGAGGAGCCAGACCACGCCGCCGGCACCGAGGGACGTCAGGGCATCCACGAGAGCGTCCACGAGGTCACCGTCACCGGCCCGCCACCACAGGATCACGCCGTCGACGACATCCTGGTCATCCTCCGTGAGCAGCTCCGAGCCGACGCCGTCCTCCAGGTGGTCCCGGAAGTCGAAGTCGACGTCGTCGTCGTAACCGAGTTCCTGAACAAGGTCTCCGCCCTTGAAACCCAACTTGCCTGCCACGTCGACCGCAGTGGCGGCTTCAGCCTCGCTCACTTAGCTCCTCCTGGAAAGACGGCAGCGTCACCTGACGTGCCCTCGTATAGATGTTCATTGCTACCAGCCAACACCTTTATACGCCAAGCATCAAGCCAGTACGGGGAATTCGGCTCCCGGCGGCGGTGGCCTGCGCCTGCGGGGCCCACGGGCGCTGGTGTGTTCAAGCCCTCGGCGTAATCTGTCCGGCCGCCCTGCTCCCGCTACGCATCGAAGGCACGGCGGCGATAGAGTGAATCGGTATATGGCCGCGGAGCTAACGCCTGTCGGCCGAGCATGCATCTCTGCGAGGGCCCACGAGCCGTGCGCAGGCATAAAGCGACACAGACAAGATCTGTGGAAGTGGAGAGATATCGCGTGGCTGTAGAACAAGGTACGGCGGATATTCTGAGCGGTCTGACCGTCGGCAAGCCCGACGGCGATCCCGAGGAGACCGCGGAGTGGATCGAATCCCTCGACCAGCTGATCCGCACCCAGGGCACCGAGCGCGCGCAGTACATCATGCGTTCGCTCCTCCAGCGTGCCGGTGCCCAGTCCGTGGGCGTGCCCATGGTCACGACGACGGACTACGTCAACACCATCCCCGCCGACCAGGAAGCCGAATTCCCGGGTGACGAGGAGATCGAGCGGAAGTACCGCGCATGGATGCGCTGGAACGCCGCCGTCATGGTGCACCGCGCGCAGCGCCCCGAGATCGGGGTCGGCGGTCACATCTCGACCTACGCGGGCGCGGCGACGCTCTACGAGGTCGGCTTCAACCACTTCTTCAAGGGCAAGGACCACCCGAGCGGTGGAGACCAGGTGTTCTTCCAGGGGCACGCATCCCCCGGCATGTATGCGCGCGCCTACCTCGAGGGACGCCTCACGGAGGAGGACCTCGACGGGTTCCGCCAGGAGAAGTCGAAGGAGGGCCACGCGCTGTCCTCCTATCCGCACCCGCGGCTCATGCCGAACTTCTGGGAGTTCCCCACCGTCTCCATGGGCATCGGACCCATGAACGCCATCTACCAGGCGCAGTCCAACCGCTACCTGCACAACCGCGGCATGAAGGACACCTCCGAGCAGCAGGTGTGGGCCTTCCTCGGCGACGGCGAGATGGACGAGCCCGAATCGCGGGGCCTGCTCCAGCTCGCGGCCAACGAGAACCTCGACAACCTGAACTTCGTCATCAACTGCAACCTCCAGCGCCTGGACGGACCCGTCCGCGGCAACGGCAAGATCATGCAGGAGCTCGAGGCGTTCTTCCGCGGTGCGGGCTGGAACGTCATCAAGGTCGTGTGGGGTCGCGAGTGGGACTCGCTGCTGTCCAAGGACAAGGACGGCGCGCTGGTCGACATCATGAACCAGACGCCCGACGGCGACTACCAGACGTACAAGGCGGAGTCCGGCGGCTTCGTGCGTGACCACTTCTTCGGCAAGTCCCCCCAGACCAAGGCCATGGTCGAGGACCTCTCCGACGCCGAGATCTGGAAGCTCAAGCGCGGCGGGCACGACTACCGCAAGGTCTACGCGGCGTACAAGGCCGCTACCGAGTTCAAGGGCAAGCCGACCGTCATCCTCGCGAAGACCGTCAAGGGCTACGGGCTCGGCCCGCACTTCGAGGGACGCAACGCGACCCACCAGATGAAGAAGCTGACGAACGAGGACCTGAAGGCGTTCCGGGACCACCTGCGCATCCCCGTCACCGACGAGCAGATCGACGACGACCTCTACAACGCGCCGTACTACCACCCGGGCGCGGACGCTCCCGAGATCAAGTACATGCTCGAGCGCCGCCGCGAACTCGGCGGATTCGTGCCGGAGCGCCGCACCAAGCACGCCGACGTCGTCCTGCCGGGCGACAAGGCGTACGAGATGGGCAAGCGCGGTTCGGGCAAGCAGATGGCCGCGACCACCATGGCGTTCGTCCGCATCCTCAAGGACCTCATGCGCGACAAGGAGTTCGGCAAGCGCATCGCGCCGATCATCCCCGACGAGGCGCGGACCTTCGGCATGGACTCGTTCTTCCCGACGGCGAAGATCTACAACCCCAAGGGCCAGAACTACCTGTCCGTGGACCGCGACCTGGTCCTCGCGTACAAGGAATCCATCGAGGGACAGATCCTGCACGCGGGCATCAACGAGGCGGGATCGATGGCGGCCTTCACGGCAGCCGGCACGGCGTACGCCACGCAGGGTCAGCCGCTCATCCCGATCTACGTCTTCTACTCGATGTTCGGATTCCAGCGCACGGGTGACTCGATCTGGGCCGCCGCGGACCAGATGGCACGAGGATTCATCATGGGGGCGACGGCCGGCCGTACCACCCTCACGGGTGAGGGCCTGCAGCACGCCGACGGCCACTCGCCGATCCTCGCGTCGACGAACCCGGCCGTCGTGACCTACGACCCTGCGTTCGGGTACGAGATCGGGCACATCGTCCGTGACGGGCTCAACAGGATGTACGGGGACATCGGTGACAAGCCGGAGTCCTTCCGCAACGTCATGTACTACATCACGCTGTACAACGAGCCGTTCGTGCAGCCGGCGGAGCCGGAGGAACTTGACGTCGAGGGCCTGCTCAAGGGCATCTACCTGCTGAAGCCCGCCAAGGTGGACGGACCGCGCACGCAGCTGCTCGCCTCCGGCGTCGCTGTTCCCTGGGCGCTCGAGGCGCAGAAGCTCCTGGCCAAGGACTGGGGCGTCTCGGCGGACGTGTGGTCCGTGACGTCCTGGAACGAACTGCGCCGCGACGGCCTCGACGCCGAGGAGGACGCCTTCCTCAACCCCGGAGCCGACGCACGCAAGCCGTTCGTCACGCAGCAGCTCGAAGGCGCGACGGGTCCGATCGTCGCGGTCTCCGACTTCATGAAGGCCGTCCCCGACCAGATCCGCCAGTTCCTGCCGAACGAGTTCGCGACCCTCGGAGCCGACGGCTTCGGCTTCTCGGACACCCGTGCGGCAGCACGCCGGTTCTTCAAGATCGACAGCCACTCCATCGTCGTTCGGTCGCTCGAGATGCTCGCCCGCCGCGGTGAGGTCGACGCGAACGCACCGAAGGAAGCGATCGAGAAGTACCGCCTGCTCGACGTGAACGCCGGAACCACGGGCAACGCGGGCGGCGACTCCTAGGGCCCGCAGCCCCTGCGGAGGGCGGCGTCGGGAGCAGCACTCATGCTGCTACCGACGCCGCCCTTTTTGTAGCCTTCACACAAATGGAAGCGGCAGCACCGAGACCGTATGCTCGGAGGATGCCGCAGCCCGAACATGTCGCCGGCAGCGCGACGAGCACGGCCGGAGCCACCAACGCAGGTGCAGCCCCGCCGGATCCAGCCACCCTCGACAAGCTGCGTGCCACGATCGGGTCCCTCTCGACCGCGACCCTCAAGCAACTGGACGCGGACCTGCCCTGGTACCGGGGGCTCCGCCCCGACGAGCGCTCCGCACTCGGCATGGTGGCCCAGAAGGGTATCGCGTCCTTCGTGAACTGGTACCAGAAGCCCGTCTCCCCCGCGTGGGTGCTGAGCGACGTCTTCGGCACGGCACCCACGGAACTCACGCGCTCCATCAGCCTGCAGAAGGCCCTGCAGCTCATCCGCGTGGTGGTGCAGGTGGTCGAGGACCACGTGCCGTTCCTCGCTCCGGCGGCCGACCAGGCGCCCCTGCGGGAGGCCGTGCTGCGGTATTCGCGGGAGGTCGCCTTCGCCGCCGCGGACGTGTACGCCAGGGCCGCCGAGACCCGTGGATCCTGGGACACCCGGCTGGAAGCGCTCGTCGTGGACGCCATCCTGCGGGGCGAGAGTTCGGATGCGCTCCGCTCGCGCATCGCCGCGGTCGGGTGGAAGTCCCAGGCGAGCATCACCGTCATGGTCGGGAGCGCGCCCTCGGAACCCAATGCCGGCTTCCTCAACGAGCTCCGCCGCGTCACGGGCCGGCTCGCGGAGGATGTCCTCGTCGGGATCCAGGGCGAGCGGCTCATCCTGGTGCTCGGAGGCGTGCGCGACGCCGCCAAGGCCTACCCGAGGATCAGCGAACTCTTCGGTGACGGCGCGGTCGTGTTCGGCCCGGAGGCGGAGTCGCTCGTCGCGGCGAGCAGTTCGGCGCAGGCTGCCTTCGCCGGGCTCACCGCCGCCCGGGCCTGGCCCGGTGCGCCACGCCCCGTCTCGTCGGAGGACCTGTGGCCGGAGCGGGTGATGTCCGGGGACGACACCGCCCGGCGTGCGCTGGTGCGGACCATCTACCGGCCGCTCCTGGCGGCGTCCAACGGGCTGGAGCAGACGCTGTCCGCCTACCTGACCCTCGGGCACTCCCTGGAGGCCACCTCCAGGTCCCTCTTCGTGCACGCCAACACCGTGCGGTACCGCCTCCGAAGGGTGTGCGACGTGACCGGCTGGGATCCGCTGATCCCCCGCGAGGCCTACGTGCTCCAGACGGCCCTGGTGGTCGGACGGCTGGCCGGGACGCCGGCCCAGTCGCCGCCGGCGAACGGTTCGTCGGCGACCGGACCCGGACGCCGGTCGCGCTCGGGTGGTGCCGGCAAGGCGGCGGCCCTCGTCGCGGCACGCCCAGCCGCCTTGTAGACTTCCTACAAAGACGCACAGCCAGCTTGGTTCAGCCGAACACCCGATATTGCTCCACCGATTTGGAAAGCTGGAACAGTGCTTGCAATCGCCTGCCCCGGACAGGGCTCACAGACCCCGGGCTTCCTGAGCCCCTGGCTCGATCTACCGGGAGTACGGGAGCACCTCGAGGAGCTCAGCGACCGCGCCGGCTCTGATCTCGTCCGGCACGGCACCGTCTCGGACGAGGAGACCATCAAGGACACCGCCGTCGCGCAACCGCTCATCGTCGCGGCCGGGCTCGTGACGGCCCGCCTCCTCCTCGCGCACCACTCGCTGACGGCGGCAACCGTGGTCGCGGGACATTCCGTCGGGGAACTGACGGCCTCCGCCATCGCCGGAGCGCTCACCGAGACCGACGCAGTCACCTTCGTCCGCGTCCGCGCCACCGCCATGGCGGATGCTGCAGCGGCGACTCCGACGGGCATGAGCGCGGTGCTGGGCGGGGATCCCGACGACGTCGCCGCACGGCTCGCCGAACTCGGCCTCACCGCGGCGAACGCGAACGGCGGTGGCCAGGTGGTGGCGGCGGGGACCCTGGAGCAGCTCGCCGCACTGTCGGAGGACCCTCCCGCGAAGGCCCGTGTCATCGCGCTGAAGGTGGCCGGAGCCTTCCACACCGCCCACATGTCCCCGGCCGTCACGGCGCTCGAGCTTCTCCGGCCCACCCTGGCCCCGGCCGACCCCGTCGCCACCCTCATGTCCAACTATGACGGCAGGCCCGTCGCCACCGGTGAGGGGAACCTCGACAGCCTGATCGCCCAGGTGTCACGACCCGTGCGCTGGGATCTCTGCATGGATTCCATGCAGGCGATGGGCGTCACCGGCATGATCGAGTTGTCGCCCGCGGGTACACTCACGGGCCTCGCCAAGCGGGGAATGCGGGGTACGGCCACACTCGCCGTAAAATCTCCCGAGGACCTGGACGCCGCGCACACCTTCATCGGGGAGCACTCGCGGACCACCGACCTCGACCCCTCCCTTACTCCAGAAGGACCCCAGTGAGCATCACCGCAATCAAGCAAGCCCCCCTCCGCGAGCACACGCGCATCCTCGGCGTCGGCGCGTACCGGCCGGAGATCATCGTCACCAATGACGACGTGTGCCAGTGGATCGATTCCTCCGACGAGTGGATCCGGCAGCGCACCGGCATCGTCACGCGGCACCGCGCTCCGCGCGACGTGAGCGTCATCGACATGGCCGAGGCGGCCTCCCGGGAAGCACTGGAAGCAGCAGGTATCGAGGCCTCCCAGCTCGGTGCCGTCCTGGTCTCCACGGTCACGCACCCGTATGCCACCCCCTCCGCCGCGGCACAGCTGACCGACCGGCTCGGAGCCACACCCGCGCCCGCCTACGACATCTCCGCTGCATGTGCGGGCTACTGCTACGGCATCGCCCAGGGTGACGCCCTCGTGCACGCCGGTACGGCGGAGTACGTCCTGGTGGTCGGTGTGGAGAAGCTGTCCGACTTCATCGACAACTCCGACCGAACCATCTCGTTCCTGCTCGGCGACGGTGCGGGCGCCGTCGTCATCGGGCCCGGCGATTCCGCCGGGATCGGACCCTCGGTGTGGGGATCGGACGGCAGCAAGCACGAGTCCATCCGCATGACGCGCTCACTGCTGGACGTGCGCGACTACGCGATCGGCGCCGTCGCGACGGACACCGAGCACGAGGACGACGTCGACGCGGGTCGCGAGGACCTGTGGCCGACCATGCGCCAGGACGGACCGACCGTCTTCCGCTGGGCGGTCTGGGAGATGGCGAAGGTCGCGCAGAGCGCGCTCGATGCCGCAGGCGTGACGGCCGACGATCTCGCGGTGTTCCTCCCCCATCAGGCCAACATCCGTATCATCGATGAGATGGTGAAGCAGCTGAAGCTGTCGGACCACGTCCACGTGGCGCGGGACATCGTCGACGCCGGCAACACCTCGGCGGCCTCGATCCCCCTGGCCATGCACCGGACGCTCAAGGAACAGCCCTCGCTCAGCGGCAAGCTCGCCCTGCAGATCGGTTTCGGCGCGGGCCTCGTCTTCGGTGCGCAGGTCGTGGTTCTTCCCTAGTTTCCAAGCCCAGGCCGCGACAGCGCGGCCTGAACATCCCGCCGGTGCACCGGCACCAACAGAAAAGGAGCCACCATGGCTAACAACGAAGAAATCCTGGCCGGTCTGGCAGAGATCGTCAACGAGGAGACGGGCCTCGCCCCCGAGTCCGTCGAGATGGACAAGTCCTTCACGGACGACCTCGACATCGATTCCATCTCGATGATGACCATCGTCGTCAACGCCGAGGAGAAGTTCGGCGTGCGCATCCCCGACGAAGAGGTCAAGAACCTGAAGACCGTCGGCGACGCCGTCACCTTCATCGCAGGAGCGCAGGCCTAGTTCCTGCCGCTCCCAGCGCTGCGGCCGCTCCCGGCGTTCCCGCCGTGGGCGGCCGTAGTCGTCCTCCCCCCCCGCCCCGGTCCAGCCGGCGCTCACCACAGCTTCGAAAGAGTGACCATGCCACGCAAAGTCGTCATCACCGGACTCGGTGCAACCACCCCCATCGGCGGGGATGTCCCCACCATGTGGGCCAACTCCCTCAAGGGAGTCTCGGGCGCGCGGACCATCGAGGCCGACTGGGTCCAGAAGTTCGAACTGCCGGTGACGTTCGCCGCCCAGATCGCGACGCCGGCGTCGGAGGTGCTGTCCCGGGTCGAGGCCAAGCGCATGGACCCGTCGACGCAGTTCGCCGTCGTCGCCGCCCGCGAGGCCTGGCGTGACTCCGGCATCGAGGAGGTCGACAAGGATCGCCTCGCGGTGGCCTTCGCCACGGGCATCGGTGGCGTCTGGACCCTGCTCGACGCCTGGGACACGCTGCGCGAGAAGGGCCCCCGACGCGTCCTCCCCATGACGGTGCCGATGCTCATGCCCAACGGGCCGGCCGCGGCCGTGAGCCTGGACCTCGGCGCCCGCGCTGGAGCCCACACTCCCGTGTCCGCCTGCGCCTCGGGGACCGAAGCCCTCCACCAGGGCCTCGAACTCATCCGGTCCGGGAAGGCGGACGTCGTGGTGTGCGGCGGTGCCGAAGCCGCGATCCACCCCATGCCCATCGCCGCTTTCGCCTCCATGCAGGCACTGTCGCGGCGGAACGACGAACCGGAGCTCGCCTCGCGCCCCTACGACAGCGGCCGGGACGGTTTCGTGATGGGTGAGGGTGCCGGGGCCCTCGTCATCGAGGCGGAGGAGCATGCACTCGCCCGCGGTGCCAGGATCTACGCTGAACTGGCCGGCACCTCCGTCACGGCGGACGCCTACCACATCACGGCTCCTGACCCCCAGGGACTCGGAGCGACACGCGCCCTCAAGGCCGCCCTCTTCGACGCGCGCGCCCAGGCCGAGGACGTGGTGCACGTCAATGCCCATGCCACCTCCACCCCGGTCGGCGACAAGCCCGAGTACACCGCTCTGAAGGCGGCCCTCGGAAGCCACACGGATCAGGTGGCGGTGTCCGCGACCAAATCGCAGACCGGCCACCTCCTCGGGGCGTCCGGCGCCGTCGAGGCGGTCATGACAGTGCTCGCCATCCACGATCGCAAGGCGCCGGTCACGATCAACCTGGACGACCAGGATCCCGAGATCCCCCTGGACGTCGTCACCGGTCCCCGCGACCTGCCCTCGGGGGACATCGTCGCCCTGAGCAACTCGTTCGGATTCGGCGGCCACAACGCCGTCATCGTGCTGCGCAGCGTCTGACCCGCAAGGACATGGCATGCGAAAGGCGCCACCGGACGGTGGCGCCTTTCGCATGCCTGCTGTGTACAGCCAGGTCGTGCAGGTTCACCGGGCCGGCTATGGCAGGCCCTGTGCGGCGGCTGTCGGGGCCCCTCAGCCCACCTGGTGCAGCCAACGGACGGGCGCGCCTTCGGCTGCGTGGCGGAAGGGCTCGAGTTCCTCGTCCCAGGATTCCCCGAGTGCGAGGGAAAGCTCGTGGTACACGGCTGCAGGATCGCCCGCTCCCGCTTCGTACGCATAGCGGATGCGGTCCTCGGTCACCATGATGTTGCCGTGGACGTCCGTGGTGGCATGGAAGATCCCGAGTTCGGGAGTGTGCGACCACCGGCCACCGTCAGCCCCCGCGCTCTGTTCCTCGGTGACCTCGTAGCGGAGGTGGGCCCAGCCGCGGAGGGCGGAGGCGAGTTGCGCCCCGGACCCCTGCGGGCCGACCCAGGACAGCTCTGCGCGGAGCATTCCGGGCGCAGCAGGCTGAGCTGTCCACTCCATGTCGGTGCGTTTGTCCAGCACCGAGCCGATGGCCCATTCGACATGAGGGCACAGAGCAGTAGGGGCAGAGTGCACGTACAAAACACCGCGCGCCATCACAACAGACATTCCATCCTCCATAGCTGTAGGTACGTCTTCCCCAACGACCTTCAATGGCTGATGAAACTGCAACGGATGTGCCAGAGCCTTGCGAGACCCGCCCGCATATCATGCAGGTTCGATTTAACTACTGCTCATTGTGCACGAAAGGCGTGAATTCCGCCACTGTAACTACTGGGCTGCCATCCGAGTCTGCGCAGGCCGGACCGCCCGGGCGCTCCCGGGCGCTCCCGGGCGCTCACGCCCTCGGATGAGCCTGCTCGTAGCTCCGCCGGAGCCGGTCCACCGATACATGGGTGTAGAGCTGCGTGGTCGCAAGACTGGAATGTCCGAGAAGTTCCTGGACGGCGCGCAGATCCGCACCGCCGTCGAGCAGGTGGGTGGCAGCGGTGTGCCTCAGTGCGTGCGGACCGCGTGCGGCGGAGTCTCCGAGCGCGTCGAGCGCTCCCTTGACCTGGGTGCGCACCGCCCGTTGGTCGATGCGTCCACCGCGACGCCCGAGGAACAGTGCGGGCCCGCTCCTGTCCGACGCCCACTGCGGTCTCCCGCGCCGGAGCCAGTCGTCCAGCGCGTGCGCCGCCGGCACCCCGTACGGCACCGTGCGCTCCTTGGAGCCCTTACCCAGCACGACGAGGGTGCGGCGGTCGGTATCGACGTCGTCGATGTCGAGACCGACGAGTTCGCCGACGCGGACCCCGGTGGCGTAGAGCAGTTCGAGCATCGCTCGCCGCTGGAGCTCATGCGGATCCCCCTGGCGCGTACCCTCATCCAATCCGTCGAGCAGTGCACCCGCCTGGGACTGGCTGAGCACCGCAGGCAGGGCGCTGTTCCGCTTCGGCGCCCGCAGCCGCAGTGCCGGGTTCACAGGTATCAGCTCCTCCCGGACGGCCCAGTCCATGAAGGACCGGACGCACGCGGCCCGCCGGGCGATCGTGGAGCGCGAGAGGCCTGCCTCGTCGAGCGCCCCGAGCCAGGCCCGGAAATGGCGCAGTTCCAGCTCTGCCAGCGCGGAGACCCCCGACCGGGCAGCGTGGACGAGGAAGAGCTCCAGGTCCTTCCGGTACGCCCGGACCGTGTGCGCGGAACGATTGCGCTCCCGTGTCAGGTAATCCTCGAACCTCCGCACGGCCTCACCGAATGCGCTGCCCAGGGGTGCCTCTGCGTCCGTCATGTTCCCTCCGGTACCAGTATCCACGCCCCGTCCGCGGCCGTGATGTACGCCGCGCGGCCTGCGATCCGGCAGCAACGTGCTGATACCGCATCGGGGAATCACTGCCGGGATCGGTGGCTCAGTTCCAGATCGAGGAGCCATGTCTTCGTCCCGGTCCCCGCAGCGTAGCCGACGACGGCGCCGTCGCTGCTCACGACGCGGTGTCCGGGAACGATGATCGAGACGGGATTGCTCCTCACTGCTGCTCCGATCGCCCGCCCCATCCTCGGGTTGCCGAGCCGCCCCGCGATGTCGCGGTAGCTGCGGCGCTCTCCGTACGGTATCGAGCTCAGGGCGGCCCAGACGCCCAGCTGGAAGGGCGTACCCCGGACATCGAGGGCGACCTCGAAGACCTGCCGCGTTCCCGCGAAGTACTCGCCGAGTTCCGTGCCTGCCTGCTCGAGCACCGTGCCGGCCGGGGCCGGCGATCCTGCGGGAGCATTTGTTCCCGCTCCTTCACCCGGCTCCGCTCCCGGGCCTTCGCCGGGCTCCGCATCCGGTCCTTCAGCGCACCTGCGTGTGTCGAGGCCCAGACGGGTCATCCGCCGGCCCAGCCGGGCTTCCGTCGGAGCAGGATCATGCTCCTCGTGGTACAGGCCCACGACGCCGGTTGCGCTGGCCACGAGCCGTAGCGGGCCGATGGGCGATGGAACCTCGATGTGCCATCGCCCGTCCCCTGTCGCGGGCCCGCGGTTGATGATCATTGTCGTCCTCCTGGTGACGGGATGGGGCACGGGCGGGCTGGGGCCGGCGAGGAGCGTCCTGGGCCAGAAAGCGCCCGACCGTTCGGTGCAGGCCTGGTCCTGGTTCCGGCTCCGTCTCCGGTTCTGGTTCCCGTTACGGTGGGAATCTTCGCTCGGGCCGGTCCCGAGCGGCATACGGGGGATGCGACGGCCCGCACGTCCGATGAGTGGCCGTCCACCGCCGGACCGTGTGCCGTCGTCAGCTCCTCCCTCGACGCCATCCCTCACCGGTCCTCATGGCGAGGCCGGCGAGTTCGAGGCGTGTCAGTCCGGTGATGACATCCCGTGTGGCGAGTCCAGCAACGACCGACAGCTTGTCCACCGTCGTCGGGGCCCGCACGGGAAGTGCGTCGAACAACAGGAGGTCCGGAATCGTCAGGCCGTCCTGGTCCCGCGAGCGGACGTCTGCCTCCCGGGCCTGGTCCCCCGCCGGCTCGGTGCCCAGTGGCCCGGCGAGCTCTGCCACGTCCGCCGCATCCGCCACACAGACGGCGGTGCCGTCCCGGAGGAGGCGATGGCAACCGGCCGAGTTCGCGGAGTAGACGGATCCGGGGACTGCACCGACGGGGCGGCCGAGGCCGGCGGCATGGTGCGCGGTGTTGAGTGCGCCTGAGCGCCAGCGCGCCTCGACGACGACCGTGACCGTGCTCAGTGCCGCGATCAGTCGGTTCCGCTGCAGGAACCTCCACCTCGTCGGTGAACTCCCGGGCGGTACCTCCGAGATCAGGAGTCCTCTGTCCACGATGGTCCGGAGCAGTTCCTCGTTGCCCGCCGGGTAGTACCGGTCCACGCCACCTGCCAACACCGCGATGGTGGATGGCGATTGGTCTCCCGGCGCGGTGGCGAGAGCAGCCCTGTGAGCTTGCGCATCGATACCGTAGGCACCTCCCGACACCACGGAGAAGCCACGGGCGCAAAGACCGGATGCGAGGTCAGCCGTGACCGACGACCCGTAGCTCGTACTGTCACGTGAACCGACGATCGACACCATCCGGCCGACCCGCGGGACCTCGTGGGACCCCCGGACCCAGAGGCACAGCGGAGCCGCACCCTGCAGGTCGTCCATCGCTTCCGGCCACTCCTCGCACTCAGGAATGAGGAGCCGCCCGCCCAACCGAGCCAGGGTCGTGAGGTCGCGTTCCGGGGCGAGGTCCCGGAGGCGGGGAGCCCAGCGGGCCAGCCCTTCGTCAAGGGGATCGCGGCGCGCGTCTGTCATGCCCAGCAGCTCCCGCAGTCGCTGCCGCATCTCACCGCCCGCATCGATGTCGCGGCGCACGATGCGCAGGCTATCGACGGGACCGACGAGGGACACCAGCCCCAGACCCACGATGTCCGACGGTTCGAAGAGCCGTGACAGGGCGGCTCGTGCCACGGTGGCGTTCATCGGCACCACGTTCATGCGGCACGCTCCTGGAGGCGGAACCCGAGCGCCGTGACGACGTCGTCGGTATCAGGCCGTGGACGCCCCGCAAGATCCGCGATGGTCCAGGCGACCCGGAGGACCCGATCCCAGCCGCGTGCGCTCACGAGGTTCCTCTCCAGGGCTCTGTCCAGTGACGCTGTGACGGCCCTCGGCAGGGCGAGTTCGCCGCGGAGGACCCGCCCTTGGACCTCGGAGTTGGTGGCGCAGTTCCAGGGCCGCAGCCTCGCCCGTTGAGCGGCGCGGGCCGTTGCGACCCGGGCTGCTACGACTGCTGACGTCTCGGAGGACCGCCCGTCGACGTAATCCGCGAGGCTCACCCTCTGAACCGCCAGTTGCAGGTCGACCCGGTCGAGCAGGGGCCCTGACAGGCGATTGAAGTACCGCCGGCGTTGCTGCGCGGTGCAGACGCAGTCCATGCCCTTGCCACTGGCGAGTCCACAGGGGCAGGGATTCAGCGCGAGGACCAGCTGGAACCTGGCCGGATAGGACGCCGTACCCGATGCCCGGTGCAGGACGAGCCGACCGCTCTCCAGCGGCTCGCGCAGGGCCTCGAGGACACGGCGCTCGTACTCCGGCGCCTCGTCGAGGAACAGGATGCCGCGATGAGCCCGCGAGGCGGCACCGGGCCTCGGGACACCGCTCCCGCCGCCGATGATGGCCGCCGGAGTGGCCGTGTGGTGCGGGCTCTCGAACGGCGGCTTCCGGACCAGCTCCGAACAGGGCCGTTCACCGCTGAGACTGTGGATCGCGGTGACCTCCATCGCGTGGTCGTCGTCGAGATCGGGAAGGATGCCGGGTAGTCGTTCTGCGAGCATGGTCTTCCCTGCCCCGGGCGGTCCCACCATGAGCAGGTGGTGCGCTCCTGCAGCTGCGATCTCCAGAGCGAATCGTGCCTCCTGCTGGCCCGCGATGTCCGACAGGTCCCTCGTCGGCCCGGTGCGGGCGTCCGGTGGCACGGTCCCGGTTCCCACCGGGGGGTCAGCGAGCACCACCTGCGCGCCGTCCGCACCGAAAGCAAGGGCTACTTCGCCGAGTGTCCGGAACGACCGGACGTCGGCCGCCGGTACGAGCGCGGCTTCGGCCGCGTTCTCCTCCGCGACGACGATCCGGCAGTGCCCGGCCTCCACCGCCGCCATCACCGCGGGCAGCACTCCTCGGACGGGCCGGAGCTGACCGTCGAGCCCCAACTCCGCGATGAAGACCGTTGATCCGCAGCCTCGCACGTCTCCCGCCGCCGCCAGCGCGGACATGACGATGGCGAGATCGAAGGCAGAACCGCGCTTGGGCAGCGACGCCGGGATGAGGTTCACCGTGATCTTCCGGCGACTGATCGGAACGCCGGCATTCCGGGCGGCCGCTCTGATCCGGTCCTTGGCCTCGGAGAGCGATGCGTCGGGCAGGCCGAGGAGCACGAAGGCCGGGAGTGTCTGCCCGATGTCCGCCTCGACCTCGATGACGTGTCCGTTCATCCCGACGAGGGACACCGCGTAGGTCCGGCCGAGCGCCATCAGATCACCGCCCGCACGTGCTCGACACGCGGCGTACCCGATCCGTCGTCGAGCACGCCGACGGCGTCGATCCGGAACCCGCTGAAGCGCATGTTGTGCGCCCGCGCCCACTTCGACGCCAGGAGGTACAGCCTCGAGAGCTTGGTTGCGGTGATGGCTTCCAGCGGCTGCCCGAAGTCGTCCGAACTGCGCGTCTTGACCTCGACGATCACGAGGGTGGATCCCTCGATCGCCACGAGGTCGATCTCCCCCGCCGGACACCGCCAGTTACGATCGACGATCCTCAGCCCTGCCTGTTCCAGGTAGACCGCGGCCGTCGCTTCACCGCGACGACCCAAGTGATCCTTCGCCAACATGGACCTCACCTCCTTCCCCAAGCCTGCAGGGCAGGAGGCGAGGGCGAGCGGGTGAGGATGCCTATGTGGACAACGCCGGCCGGGGTGAGGGTGCGGGGTGCGGTATCGGGTCCGCTTCGTGAGGAGACGCCCGCTGAGGCCGTGGCGAAAGATTTCAGTGGAAGTTGCTCGGCCCGTGCTCGTAGCGTGGACGATAGCGACGTCGACGAGACGCCGGCTAGCACGCCGAGAATCGCCACGGAGGACACAGTGTCAGAGACAAGCGACATCCTGCCCAGCGGCACCGACGCCGACCTGCAGGAGCAGGGGAACACCGGACTGTCCGGCGATGCCGGAGGCAGCGGGACCGCCGGAGGTACGGGCGGTTCGGAAGCCGACCTGCAGGAACAGGGAACGGTCGTGCCGCCCGCGGACGCGCCAGGGGCCGGCGGCATCGCCGGGGAGGGTACGGGCGGGTCGGAAGCAGATCGCCTCGAGCAGGCGGCCGACGTCCCGCTCGATGGCGATGACGCCTACCCCTACGGAGGAACGGACGACAGCCCGACGGCGTAGCTCGCGTCGGCCCAGCGGGACGACGATTGCCCTGGAGCGACCCCGCAGCCCCTAGTTGCCCAGGGTGCCGTCCTTGGGCAGCGCGATGTCGTCGGACTTCGAGAGTTCCTCGACATTGACGTCCTTGAACGTGATGACGCGGACGTTCTTGACGAAGCGGGCGGACCGGTAGACATCCCACACCCACGCATCCTGGAGAGTCAGGTCGAAGTAGACCTCGCCGTCGGCGGAACGGGCCTGCAGATCCACGTTGTTGGCCAGGTAGAACCGGCGCTCGGTCTCCACGACGTAGCTGAAGAGCCCGACGACGTCCCGGTACTCGCGGTAGAGCTGGAGCTCCATGTCGGTTTCGTAGTTCTCAAGATCCTCGGCACTCATCGGACAATCATCCCCCACTTTCTCCACGCAGCATGTCGGGCCTGTCCAGGCTACCCAGACGCCAGCTCTTTCGGTGATACTCGCTGGCACCCGTGGCGTCGATCGCCGCACGATGCGCCTGTGTCGCGTACCCCTTGTTCCCGTCCCACCCGAAGGCAGGGTAGGCGGCGGCCAAGGAGACCATCAGCGCATCACGCTCGACCTTCGCGAGCACGCTCGCGGCCGCGACGCTCGAGCATTTCAGGTCCGCCTTGATCCTGGTGCGCACCGGCGCGGTGCAGCCCTGCGGTTCCACGGGGACCATCCCGTCGCCGCCCGTCCCGAACAGCGCGCCCTGAGACCGGGCCGACAGCCAGTCGTGGTTCCCGTCCAGGATGACCGCGTCGGGCGTCACGGTCCCGAGGACCGCGGACCAGGCCCGGCTGCCGGCGGCGCGCAGGGCCGCCATCAGACCGTGCGCGTCGATCTCGGCCGCCGAGGCATGGCCGACGGCGGACGCGACGGACCAGCGCCGGATGCGCGGCACGAGGGCCTCGCGCTCCGCGGGCAGGAGGAGCTTGCTGTCGCGTACTCCGCGCAGGCTCGTGGCCGCGTCGAGGTCGACGACGACGATGCCGACCGACACCGGCCCGGCCAGGGCTCCGCGCCCCACCTCGTCGCAGCCGGCGATGTAGCGGTGTCCGTCGACGGCGAAGGACCGCTCGACGCTCAGGTTGGGAGCCGCGGAGCGTGCCGTCATGATCCTGCAGGAGCGGGCCGTGCCGCGGTCTCCGGATCAGGGACACCGTCGAAGACATCCGGGTGGTTCCCGAGGAAACCGATGCGGTTGAGCGGCCACGCGATGACGGCCGCCTTCCCCTCGATGTCCTCGACGTCCACGAAGCCCTCACCGGCCTTGTCGGTGTTGGCGCGGGAGTCCGCGGAGGCGTTGCGGTGGTCCCCCATGACCCAGATCCTGCCCTCGGGCACGACGACGTCGAACGGGAGATCCGACGGGTTCGCTCCCGGGAAGAGGTAGGGCTCGTCGAGGGGCTCGCCGTTGACGGTGATCCGTCCCTCGGCGTCGCAGCAGATGACGTGGTCGCCGGGCAGCCCGATGACGCGCTTCACGAGGTGCTGCTGCGACTCGTCGGGAGCGAGCCCGATGAAGATCAGCGCCTCCTTGAACCAGCTGACCCGCGTCTCGGCCTGGGGCGGCAGCCAGTCCTTGGTGTCCCGGAAGACCACGATGTCCCCGCGCTGGAGGTCGAACGGTTGCGGCACGAGCTGGTTCACGAAGATGCGGTCGTCGATCTCGAGGGTCTCCTCCATGGAGCCCGACGGGATGAAGAACGCCCTGAACAGGAAGGTCTTGATGAGGAAGGACAGAACGAGCGCGATCACGACGATCGTCGCGATCTCCTTCAGCCAGGCTCCGAACCCGCGGTCGGCGTCCTTCGTGCCGCGCTTGTGTCCGGTGAACCCGGCGTCCGCGCCGGTGTCGCCGACGTCGGTGCCGCCTGGCTGTGCGGGGGATGCTCCTGGCCCTGAGGGCGACTTCCTGCGGAAGCTCCGTGCCATGTGCTGATGTCCTCTGTGGTCGTGATATCCGGCGGCCACCCACCGGATACGGTCTTGCTGGTGCGGCACCCGTGCCGCTGCGTACTCGACTCAGCCCAGCCGGCGTTCGATCGGCGCGAACCGGTCGAGTGGCCAGACTAGCTGAACGGCCCGCCCGATGATGCGGTCCGACGCGACGAGCCCTCCGCCCGGCGCTCCGAGCAGGGACCGGGAGTCCATCGAGGCGGACCGGTGGTCCCCGAGCAGCCATACCCGCCCCTCGGGGACGACGACGTCGAAGGCGGGATCGCTCGGGACGTCCCCCGGGTAGACGTACGGCTCGTCGATCTCGTTCCCGTTGACCGTGAGCCGCCCGTCGTCGGCGCAGCACACCACGTGGTCACCACCCACACCGATGACGCGCTTGACGTAGACGGTGTCGCTGCCCTGGAGTCCGAGCCACTGACCTGTCCCGGCGACCAGCCGCTGGGGAAGGCTGCGCGGGTCCGTGATCGGGTCGAAGGAACCACGTCCGTCGAAGACGACCACATCCCCGCGCTGCACCCCGGCCGTCTCCCCCAGCTTGCTGACGAGCACACGGTCGTTTTCGGTGAGCAGCGGCTCCATCGAACCGGACGGGATGAAGTACACGTCGACGAGGAAGCCGCGCACGAGCCCCATGATGAGGGCCGCGACGAGGACGGCGGAGAACACGAAACGCCAGCCCGCACAGCGGGACCGGCGTTTCGTGTGCTCTCCGGCCGAGGACCGGGAAGCGGGGGTTTGATGCACCTTCAGGGAATTACTTGACCGTCTTGGGGTCGCGCTTTTCCTTGATCTTCGCTGCCTTGCCGCGCAGTTCGCGCATGTAGTACAGCTTGGCGCGGCGCACATCGCCCTTGGAGACGATCTCGATCTTGTCGAGGACCGGGCTGTGCACGGGGAACGTACGCTCCACGCCGACACCGAAGCTCACCTTGCGGACCGTGAAGGTCTCGCGGATGCCGTCGCCCTGGCGACCGAGGACGAAGCCCTTGAAGATCTGAACACGGGTGTTCTTGCCTTCGATGATGTTGACGTGGACGTTGACGGTGTCACCGGCGCGGAAGTCCGGGACGTTGTCGCGGAAGGATCCGGCGTCAACGGAATCGAGAATATGCATATTCTTGCTCCTGGTGAGCGCCACAGGTCACTCACGTGGGTTGCAGCGGACAAGGACGGGACGAACAGTCCCGGCAATACCGCCGAAGTAGGGTTCCCGGCCGATCCGATGGTTCGGAGGCCGGTGTGGAACTGTTGGCCGGACGCCCCCTGCGGCAGGGCCCGGCCCAGTGGACACAATCTACGATTATTCCACAGCGGTGGCACCAACTGCTAATGCGGCGGCCGCGTGAGCCTGCCGTCGATGACCTCGAATCCCGCCTCGCGCAGAGCCTTGAGGTCCGCCTTCCCCAGGGCCGGCGCATCGACACCGGCGAGCAGGTCGGGCCGGCGCTCGGCCGTCCTCCGGAACTGCTCGAGGCGCCGCCACTGCGCGATCTTCGCGTGGTTGCCGCTCAGGAGCACCTCGGGGATCCCCCTCCCCCGCCAGGAGGACGGCTTGGTGTACACCGGGTACTCGAGCAGCCCGTCGGAATGGGACTCCTCGACGAGGGACGCCGGATTGCCGACCACACCGGGGATGAGCCTGCCCACGGCTTCGACCATCGCGAGGACGGCCACTTCCCCGCCGTTGAGCACGTAGTCGCCGAGGGAGACCAGCCGGACGTCGAATTCCCCACGGGCCCAGTCGATGGCGCGCTCGTCGATCCCCTCGTACCGGCCGCAGGCGAAGACCAGGTGCTCCAGCTCGGCGAACTCGTACGCCATCGCCTGATCGAAGACGGCGCCCGCGGGTGATGGCACGATCAGCGTGGGACGCCGTTCCGCAGCGGGCGCCTGCGACAGTACTGCCTCGAGTGCCTGCGCCCATGGCTCGGGTTTCATGACCATGCCGGCCCCGCCGCCGTAGGGGGTGTCGTCCACCGTCCGGTGACGGTCGGTGGTGAAGGTGCGGAGATCGTGCACCTGGATGTCGAGGACGCCGTCCTGCCGGGCCTTGCCGATCAAGGACAGATCGAGTGCGGCGAGGTACTCGGGGAAGATCGAGACGACGTCGATGCGCACTAGTCGCGAGCCCCGCCGGATGCGTCGCTGCCGGGGCCGGATGCGATGTCGTCGCCGTCGTCGGGCGCCTGGTTCGAGCCCGGGGTGTTTAGGTCGAAGAGTCCTGCCGGCGGGACGATCGTCACGAAGCCGCCCGCCGGGTCGACGTCGGGCACGATCGCGCCGACGAACGGGACGAACGCCTCGTGCCCGTCCGCGAGCTCGACGACCAGGAGGTCCTGGACGGTCATGGTCCGCAAGCCCGTCACCCTGCCCACGGAGACGCCGTCGACGCGCGCGTCGAGTCCCACGAGTTCGTGCTCGTACCAGGCGTCGTCATCGTCGTCGCCGGCGTCGTCGGCGTCGATGAAGAGCTGCGCTCCGCGCAGCGTCTCGGCCTGATTGCGGTCGGGGACCTGCTCGAAGCCGACGATGAGGATGTCCTTGTTCCACCGCGCCTTCAGAACGGTCAGTTCGGACACGGAAGCGCCCTCGACCCGGAAGGTCCCACCCGGTTCGAAGCGGTCCTCCGGTGCGTCGGTGAACAGCTGGACGGTCACCTCGCCCCGAATGCCGTGGGGCTTCCCGATCCGCGCTACGAGTACTTCCATCGTGGTGCTCCTGCTGGTTGTGCCGCCGGTGGTGTGCGGGCGATAGACGATCGGCCCCACCGCCAGGTCCTGGTGGTGGGGCCGATCATGATGCGTTCTTGAAGCTCCGGGAACGTCAGCCCCTGCGGCGGTCGGTGTCCACGACGTCGACGCGTACGGGCTCACCGTCCGCGAGGGCTGCCACCACGGTGCGCAGCGCACGCGCTGTCCGCCCCTGGCGTCCGATCACACGGCCGAGGTCCTCCTGGTGGACCCGGACCTCGAGCGTCTCACCGCGGCGGTTGTTCTTCGCGGACACCCGGACGTCGTCCGGATTGTCGACGATGCCGCGCACGAGGTGCTCCAGAGCTTCGGCGAGCAACTTACTCCGCCTCGGTTGCTTCCGCAGCGGCGTCGTCGTTCTTCTTCGCCTTCGGCGTGATGGCCTCGGGGACGATCACGGAACCCTTCTCGGGTGCGACGAACGATTCCTTGGCTGCCTTGGTCCTCAGGGTGCCTTCCTGGCCCTTGAGTCCCTTGAACTTCTGCCAGTCACCGGTGATCTTCAGCAGGACGGAGACCTGCTCGGTCGGCTGGGCGCCGACTCCGAGCCAGTACTGCGCACGCTCGGAGTTGATCTCGATGAACGAGGGCTCCTCGGTGGGGTTGTACTTGCCGATCTCTTCGAGGGCACGGCCATCACGCTTGGAGCGTGCATCCATGACGACGACACGGTAGAACGGTGCGCGGATCTTGCCCATGCGCTTGAGGCGAATCTTTACGGCCACTTGTGTGGTCACTCCTTGTAAATGAAAAGGGGCGAACCCGTCATCCTGCTCCCGTGGGGCGGGCCATTCAGAGGGGTTCAAAGGACACAATTCGCGCACAGAGAGAGGGGCTGTACGGATCGAGTACGAATCCATTGTGCCAGACGGCCGTTCATTAGGCGATTCCGCCGGGCGCGTCGGCCACGGCGACCCGCAACCGGTTCCGCCACGGGTCCTCGAAGCGGAGCTCCGCCCCCGTATGGTGGCTCGTGATCCCCGCGTGCGCGAGGCGATCGGCCAGCGCCCCCACCTCATCCGCCACAGGTACGCGGATGAGGACCTCACCGAGACCGAGGGTGTCCTTCCGGGGCCCGGCGCCCCTGCTGTTCCAGACGTTCATGGCCATGTGGTGGTGGTACCCCCCGGCCGAGACGAAGAGCGCCTGGTCGTGCCAGCCCGCGGTCCGTTCGAATCCCAGCACATCGACGTAGAAGCGACGGGCGGTCTCCACGTCGCCCACCTGGAGATGGACATGACCGACCTCCGCACTCTTCGCCTCCGGGTGCGCTGCCGCGTCCTCGGTGAGGTGCTCCTCGATGTACTCCCGGGGCGGAAGCGGAAGGCTGTCCATCACCACCGTGCGGTTGCCGAGCCCATCCCGGGCCCAGTCCCAGGTGTCGCGGGGCCGGTCGAAGTACAGCTCGATCCCGTTGCCCTCCGGGTCGCTGAAGTAGAACGCCTCGCTCACGAGGTGGTCGGCGCTGCCCGCGAAGAAAGTCAGGGGATGCTGCGCCGCGGAGGCGACGACGGCCGCCAGATCCGCACGATCGGCGAACAGGAGGGCGGTGTGGAACAGGCCGGCCGCTCCGCGCTGCGGCAGGTGCAGGTGGCGCGCGGACTCGAGCCGGACGACCGCGCTCCCCCGACGCCCGAGCACGACGACGTCGGCGCCGTCCTCGAGCACCTCGAGCCCGAGAGCGGTGGCGTAGTAGGTGGACATGAGGGCGAGGTCACCGACCTTGAGCGTCAGCGCGCCCATGGCGGTGTCGGCGGGCAAGAGATCCTGCGGGGGCATCCGGGCTCCTTGGACTGTGGCGAAGGGGAAAGTACGTTGCACAGACGACAACTACTTGAAGCTTCAACTCATTCCGTGGGAAGCCGCTCGATCAGGTGTCCGCGCAGGACGACGGACCGCAGCGACGCCAGGGCGCTGACGTCCTCGCGCGGATCGCGGGAGCAGACCACCGCGTCGGCGCTCGCCCCTTCCTCGATGCCGGGGAATCCCAGCCAGGTCCGGGCCGACCAGCAGGCCGCGTCGAGCGCCGCCGTGGCACCCAGTCCTGCCGCGGCCAGCGCGGCGACCTCGTCGGGGAGCCGGCCGTGGGCTATGACGCTGCCGGCGTCGGTCCCGGCATACACGGGGATGCCGGCGTCGTGCGCGCGGAGCACCATGTCCTGCCGACCGCCCCATAGACGGCGCATGTGCGCTGCATAGTCCGGGTACCTGCCGGCGGCGCTGTCGGCGATCGCGGGGAATGTATCGATGTTGACCAGTGTCGGGACGATCGCGACGCCCTGTTCGACGAACCGCGGGATGTGCCGGGGAAGCATCCCGGTGGCGTGCTCGATGCAGTCGATGCCGGCGTCGAGCATGCCGTCCAGCGCCTCGGCCGCGAAGCAGTGCGCCGTGACTCGGGCGCCCTCCGCGTGGGCGGCGTCGACGGCGTCCTTCAACGCCTCCGGAGGGAAGGCGGGCGCCAGGTCCCCGATCGAGCGGTCGATCCAGTCCCCCACGATCTTGACCCAGCCGTCCCCGCGCCGTGCCTGTTCGGCGACGGCGGCGGCGAGTTCCACGGGTTCCACCTCGACGGCGTAATCGCGGAAGTAGCGGCGGGTCCGCGCCACATGGCGGCCGGCCCGCACCAGCTGCGGCAGGTCCTTCCGCTGCTGCACCCAGCGTGTGTCGTTGACGACGCCCGCATCGCGGATGAGCAGGGTGCCCGCATCGCGGTCCCGGATTGCCTGCTGTTCCGCCAGATCGTCCGGCACGAGGCCGCGCCGGTCGAGGCCGACATGGCAGTGCGCGTCGACGAGGCCGGGCAGGACCCAGCCCTCCAGGATGCGTGACGGAGCCCCCGGCGGGCGCGTGAACGTGAAGAGCCCGTCCTGTACGTACACGTCGGACACGGAGCGCGACGGCGACAGCAGCACGGTGCCGGTCAGGTGCAGGAAACCGGGCGGAGTGCCGTTCATGGCGCTGATCGAAGGCAACCGGTCACGCGGCCTCCTGGCGGCCGGCCGCACGGAGGAAGGCACGGATCAGCGCGTCACCCTCCGGGGTGTCGTGCGGGCGGTGGCCGCCGGGCGCGACCCGGTGCACGGCTCCGGTGCCGGCCAGGTACTCGGCGACCTCTTCGTACAGGGGCTCCCAGCCTCCCGTCAGGACGAGGGTCGGGACCCCGGGCACGATCGACAGGGGTGCCTCCCAGGGCGGGCTCTGCAGGCGCAGCCTGGCGGCGTCGCGACGAGCATCCGCCGTCGTGGGCATCCGGGCGTCCGCGGCGAAGACGCGCCGCACGAACGAGCGGAGGAACTCGTCGTCCGACAGGGCATGACGCTGGGCGAACAGCGGCGCCATCAGCTCGATGTGCGCCTTGGTGGCCGGCAGGTCCGCCGTCAGCGAGAGGCATGCGGGCTCGACCAGCGTGAGTGTGCGGACCAGCTCAGGTCGCTCGACGGCGAGCATCATGGCGGAGACGGCGCCCTGGGAGTGGGCGACGACATGGCCGCCGTCCCCCAGGGCGTCCGCGATGATCTCCTGGTCGCGCCCATGATCGGTCGGCTGGGGGTCCGCGTCCGTGGCGAAGCCGTGCCGCCGCAGGTAGAGGCAGTCGAAGTCGAGCGACAGCCCGTGCTGCTTCGGCCAGGCCGCAGCACCGAAGCCGCCGCTGCCATGGACGAAGACCACGCGCTCGAGGTTCAGCACCGCGCCTGCTCCGGCACCCGGTGCGGGTCAGCCACCGCCCGCGCTACTTCCCGAGGAACTTCTCGAAGCCCTTGGGCAGGTTCATCGCCGCTGGATCGAAGTCCTGCTGGCCACCGAAGGCGGCGCCGGTCGGCGCTGCCGTCCGGGCTGCCGCACGCCGGGCCTCCGCCTCCTGCAGCTCCTGCGCGGCCTTCGCGGGGTTACCCGAGCGGGGCTTCTTCTTGCCCTTGGCAGCAGCGGCCTTGGTCTTGCGCGGACCTCCGAAACCACCCGGACCCGCCATACCAGGCATTCCCGGGATACCCCCGCCGGAGGCCATCTTCTTCATCATCTTCTGCGCCTGCGTGAAGCGCTCGAGCAGGCCGTTGACCTCGGACACGTGCACGCCCGAACCGCGGGCGATCCTGGCGCGGCGGGAGCCGTTGATGATCTTGGGCGCCAGCCGTTCGTGCGGGGTCATCGAACGGACGATCGCCTCGACGCGGTCGATCTCGCGCTCGTCGAAGTTCTCCAGCTGCTCCCGCATATTGGCCGCGCCCGGCATCATCATGAGCATCTTCTTCATGGAGCCCATGTTGCGGATCTGCTGCATCTGGGCGAGGAAGTCGTCGAGGGTGAAGTCCTCCTGGTCGGCGAACTTCTTCGCCATCCGGGCCGCCTCGTCCTTGTCCCAGGACTGCTCCGCCTGCTCGATCAGGGTGAGGATGTCGCCCATGTCGAGGATCCGCGAAGCCATCCGGTCCGGGTGGAACAGCTCGAAGTCGCCCAGGCCCTCGCCGGTGGAGGCGAACATGACGGGCTTGCCGGTGACGGAGGCCACCGAGAGGGCGGCACCACCGCGGGCGTCGCCGTCGAGCTTGGTCAGGACGACGCCGGTGAAGTCGACGCCCTCGTTGAAGGCGAGCGCGGTGTTGACGGCGTCCTGGCCGATCATCGCGTCGATGACGAACAGCACCTCGTCGGGGGAGATGGCGGCGCGGATGTCCGCGGCCTGCTGCATGAGCTCGGCGTCCACGCCCAGGCGGCCTGCGGTGTCGACGATGACGACGTCGTGAAGGCGTGCGCGGGCCTCGGCGACACCCTGGCGAGCGACGGCGACCGGGTCGCCGGTGGCGGACTCGAACTCGGAGCTGACGCCGGGGTGGGGGGCGTACACGGGAACGCCTGCGCGCTCACCGTTGACCTGGAGCTGCCGGACGGCGTTCGGCCGCTGGAGGTCGCAGGCCACGAGCAGCGGGCTGTGGCCCTGGCCTTTCAGCCATTTGGACAGCTTGCCGGCGAGCGTCGTCTTTCCCGCACCCTGCAGGCCGGCCAGCATGATGACGGTCGGCGGGTTCTTGGCGAGCCGGATGCGCCGGGTCTCCCCGCCGAGGATCCCGACGAGTTCCTCGTTGACGATCTTGACGACCTGCTGGCCCGGGTTCAGCGCCTGGGACACCTCGAGGCCGAGGGCCCGCTCCTTGATGGCGGCCGTGAAGGCCCGGACCACGGGGACGGCGACGTCGGCGTCGAGCAGGGCGCGCCGGATCTCGCGGACCGTGGCGTCGATGTCCGCCTCGGTGAGGCGGCCCTTGCCGCGGAGGTTCTTGAAGGTCGCAGTCAGCCGGTCGGAGAGTGAATTGAACACGTGCTGTGGACTTCTTTCATCAGGAAGTAGAGAGACTCAACTCCCTAGGGTATCAACTGGGGGTGGTGGAGGGATGACCGGGCACACCATCACGGCGCTGCTCCTGCGCCGTGCGCAACTGCCGACGCATCGGCCGCGTGCCGGACCCGCGCGGGACACGCGCGGGGATAAGTGGCAAGGTGAAGAGGTGGATACTCACTCGCTCGCAGAACATGACACCATTCCCGCCGTAGCCGATACCCGCGTGAGGACGCTGCTGATCCTGGGCGCCTCGGGCGACCTGACGGGCCGCCTGCTGCTCCCCGGACTGGCACGGCTGATCCGCCTCGGGCGCGCCGACGGACTGAAGCTCGTGGGAGCAGGATCCGACGACTGGACCGATGAGCAGTGGCGCGAGCGCATCGACGGTGCCTTCGCCGCCGCTCTGGACAAGGCGGACGACGCCGGCCGGGCCTCGCTCCAGCAGGTGCGCGACGACAGCTCCTACCACTTCATCGACGTGACGCAGGACGGCCTGGCCGGCCTCGTCCGGACGCTCGACGGACCGGTGGCGATCTACTTCGCGCTGCCCCCGTCCGTCAGCCAGAAGGCGTGCAGCGCTCTGGGCCCGAATTCCCTGCCGAAGAGCACCCGCCTGGTCATGGAGAAGCCGTTCGGAACGGACCAGGCCAGCGCACACAGCCTCAACGACAAGCTGGCGAAGCTGGTCCCGGAGCAGAACATCCACCGCGTGGACCACTTCCTCGGCAAGGCGACCGTCTTCAACATCCTCGGCCTGCGCTTCGCCAACCGCATCCTCGAGCCGGTGTGGAACAACCTGCACATCGAGAAGGTCGAGGTGATCTTCGACGAGGACCTCGCCCTCGAGAACCGCGCGCGCTACTACGACGGCGCCGGCGCCCTGCGCGACATGATCCAGAGCCATCTGCTCCACGTCATGGCGCTGCTGGCGCTGAATGCGCCGTCCACCCTGCATGAACGGGACCTCCGCGACCACATCGGGTCGGTGCTCCGGGCCAGCACCGTGGACCTCGATGCCCCGGGCAGCAGTCGACGCGCGCGCTACGCGGCGGGCGTGATCGGCGATCGGCAGATCCCGGACTACGCCGCCGAGCCCGGTGTCGATGCCTCGAAGGGTACCGAGACCCTCGCCGAGGTCACGGTGTCGATCAACAACGAGCGCTGGTCCGGCGTCCCGTTCGTCCTGCGGTCCGGCAAGGCGCTGGGAGCCAAGCGCAAGGAAGCCGTGATCACGTTCCGGCCCGTCAGCCACCTGCCCGGTGGGTTCACGGGCCAGGATGCGCCGACCAAGCTGCGCATCGGGTTCGGCCCCGACACACTGCAGCTCGAACTCGACGTCAACGGACCGGGCGACATCTTCTCCCTCGACCGGGCGACGCTGAGCGCCGACCTGAACCAGACGGATCTCCTGCCGTACGGCGAGGTCCTCGACGGCGTGCTCGCCGGCGATCCGACTCTCTCCGTCCGCGGGGACACGGCAGAGGACTGCTGGCGGATCGTGGAGCCCGTGCTCAGGGCCTGGTCGGAGAACCGGGTTCCGCTCGAGGAGTACGGGGCGGGCTCGGCAGGACCCGAGGCCTGGCCCTCCTCGCACGGTCATAAGGGCTGAGGAGCAGGAGCCCCGGCGAGGCCGGTGCTTGCCCGCTCGGGCCGCGTCTCGGACCAGCAACTCCCGAACTGCTCGTAGGCCTCGGAGAGCCGGCCCTCCATCCCGGCCTGCGCCATGCCGTCCCACGCCTCCATGCTCGGATAGACGGCATGGGCGCTGATCCGGGTCCTGCCGTCGGCCAGCTCCTCGAAGGTCGTGGACTCGATGCTGACGACGTCCGGATAGCCGTCGTACTAAAGGTCTGGATCGCGGAATCGTTCTCCCGGACGCTGTGGAACCCTCCGCTGGACAGATGGCCGATGCCGTCCGGGCGGGCCGGTGCTGGGCGTCGCGCGTACGCGTGACGAGTTCGGCTCGGCAGGCGCCCAAAAGGCTATGTCGAGGCGCTCGTCGTCCACCACGGGGAACACTCCTGATCTTCCGCCGTCATCCTGGCCAGCCTTCTCGTTGATCAGCCGACCGGCTGTTCGGGCCAGAACCCTGTCCTCTGGCCGGCAGGGGGCGGACTCTTCCTGCTTCACTCCGGGTCCAGGACGGCAGGACGCCCGGCCGGGTGTCCCGGTCGGGCGTCCTGCGTCGTGCAGTGTGGAGAGGCTTCCCTACAGGGCCGCGTCCCCGCGCTCGCCCGTGCGCACCCGGACGGCCTCCTCGACGGGGATCACCCAGACCTTGCCGTCCCCGGCACGGCCGGTGTTCGCCGTGGAGACCAGGACGTCGACGATGTCGGTGACCCAGGCGTCCGCGACGAGGACCTCGACGCGTGCCTTCTGGAGGAGATCCACCGTGTACTCGGCCCCCCGGTAGACCTCCGTGTGGCCGCGCTGGCGGCCGTAGCCGCTCGCCTGGCTGACCGTGAGGCCCTGCACGCCGTAGTTCTCCAGGGCGCCCCTGACGCCGTCGAGCTTGTCCGGGCGGACGATTGCTGTGACCAGTTTCATGAATGTACGCCCTCCGTGACGCTCTGCTGGGTGGTCTGCTGCTGTGCGGTCTTCTGCTGGGTGAACATCTGCTCCGCGAACGGGTGGAAGGATCCGCCCACTCCCAGTCCGCCGAACTCGTAGGCGGTCTCGGCGTGCTCCGAGAGGTCCACTCCGGACACCTCGTTGTCGGCGCTGACCCGGAATCCGATGGTCTTGTGGATGGCGAGCCCGATGATCGCGGTCATGATCGCGGACAGGGCGATCGCGATGGCGGCCGCCACGATCTGCGCGACGAGCTGGCCTGCGCCACCGCCGTAGAAGAGTCCGCCGCCCTCGCCGTCGACCGGCAGCATGATGAAGCCGATGGACAGGGTGCCGAGGATGCCGGCGACGAGGTGCACCGCGACGACGTCGAGCGAGTCGTCGAACCCGAGGCGGTACTTGAGGCCGACGGCCAGGGCGCACACGGCGCCGGAGACGAGGCCGAGGCAGACGGCACCGACGGGGCTGACGTTGGCGCAGGCCGGGGTGATGGCCACGAGGCC
The DNA here is from genome assembly GCF_056680255.1 of Arthrobacter sp. BC5. Lineage (NCBI taxonomy): Bacteria > Bacillati > Actinomycetota > Actinomycetes > Micrococcales > Micrococcaceae > Arthrobacter > Arthrobacter sp. BC5. The sequence goes on along the minus strand of NZ_CM155273.1, from coordinate 2,563,241 downwards.
CGCCACAATGCCGGACGCTGCTCCGAGGGATGTGGGGCGACCGTCGCGGACGCGCTCGGTCATGAGCCAGCCGACCATGGCCGCCGCGGGGGCCGCCATCGTGTTGATCCAGATGAGGCCCGCCTCCTCGGCCGTTCCCGCTGCTCCACCGTTGAAGCCGAACCAGCCGAACCACAGGAGTGCGGCACCGAGCATCACGATCGGGATGTTGTGGGGGCGCTGGGCCGGGTCCTTGCCGAACCCCTGGCGCTTGCCGAGGATCAGGGCGAGGACGAGAGCGGCGACACCGGCACTGATGTGCACGACGGTGCCTCCTGCGAAGTCGATCGCCTCACCCACGGCACCGCCCACGGCACCGTCAGCACTGAGGAGCCCACCGCCCCACACCATGAAGGCGAGCGGGCAGTAGACCGCGGTGACCCAGATGGGGACGAAGACCACCCACGCGCCGAACTTGGCGCGGTCGGCGATCGCACCACTGATGAGGGCGACCGTGATGATGGCGAAGGTGGCCCCGTAGCCGGCGCCGATGAGGTCCTCGGTGCCGAGGAGGTCCGTCAGGCCGAAGGAGGCGAAGGGGTTGCCGAAGAGCTGTGCGACGCCGTCCCCGCCGGTCATCGAGTAGCCCCAGAGGACCCAGACGACGCCCACGAGTCCGACGGCGATGAAGCTCATCATCATCATGTTCAGGGCGGCCTTGGCGCGGGTCATGCCGCCGTAGAAGAAGGCGAGGCCGGGGGTCATGAGGAGTACGAGGGCGGCTGAGATCATCACCCAGACGTGACCTGCTGTCAGATCCATCAAACACGATCCTTCCAAAGGGGCGGGGACTTCCCGCTCCTCCAGAATGCGATGTGCGTGTTTCCGTCCCTGGGGCATCACATTGCCGGGAAGTTACATCACTCTCACCGACGTAAAAGACGCATGACGTCCATGTTTCCGGCAGGTTTCCCTCTCGCCGGGTCCTTGCCGGCCGGCCGGTCGTGGCCTATGCGCCCGCCTCCGCCTAGTTCAGCAGCGCGTCGACGAAGCTCTCGGCGTCGAAGGGCGCGAGGTCGTCAGCGCCCTCGCCCAGGCCGATCAGCTTCACCGGCACCCCGAGGCTGCGCTGGATGGCCACCACGATGCCGCCCTTCGCGGTCCCGTCCAGCTTGGTCAGGACGATGCCGCTGATGTTCACCACCTCGGCGAACACACGGGCCTGGGTCAGTCCGTTCTGGCCCGTCGTCGCATCGAGTACCAGCAGGACCTCGTCCACCGTGCCCTGCTTCTCGACCACGCGCTTGACCTTGCCGAGTTCGTCCATGAGCCCGACCTTGTTCTGCAGTCGCCCGGCGGTGTCGATCAGGACGACGTCCACCTCCTGCTCGATCCCTGCCTTGACCGCCTCGAAGGCGACCGACGCGGGATCGGCGCCGTCGACGTCGGACTTGACCGTCGGGACGCCCACGCGGGCTCCCCACGTGGCCAGCTGCTCGGCGGCGGCAGCACGGAACGTGTCCGCCGCGCCGAGGAGCACATCCTTGTCGTCGGCGACCAGCACGCGGGCGAGCTTGCCCACCGTGGTGGTCTTGCCCACCCCGTTGACGCCGACCACCATCACGATCGCGGGACGGTCCGCGTGGCGCTGCGTGGCGAGCGAGCGGTCCATCGACGGATCGACGAGCTTCACGAGCTCCTCCCGGAGCATGTCCTTGACCTCGGCGGGGCTGCGGCTGCCGGCGACCTTCACGCGCTCGCGCAGGGCGTCCACGAGCTCCATGGTCGGTTCGGTACCCAGGTCCGCCATGAGGAGTGTCTCCTCGACCTCGTCCCAGACGTCCTCGTCGATCCTGTCACGGGACAGCAGCGCGAGCAGGCCCTTGCCGAGGGCGTTGTTCGATCGCACCAGGCGCGCCCGAAGGCGGGCGAGCCGGCCCTGCACGGGGTCGACGGTGTCGAACCGGGGCGCCGGGGGCGCCTCCTCGAGTCCGCTGAGATCGTCGGGGACGAGTACGTCCGGCGTCACGCCGTCCGGTCGGTCCAGGACCTCCGTGGAGGTGGACCCGTGGGCACCGCCGGCCACCTGGTCGTCGGGATCCCTCGGGGAGGAGTACAGGCCCGGAGGCGTCCGCCTGCCGCGGAGCAGGAGGACGGCGACCGACCCGATCACGGCGATCGCGAGGATGACGAAGATGACGGGCAGAAGGATGTCGTTCACTGATCCACCTTCTCATACGGGCCGATTGAGCATCCGTTCGAAGCAGTGACAGAATGCGAGCATCATGGCTGGACTTCCCCGCGCACGCTCGTTCCCACCCCTCAGGATCCTGCCCGGGAGGAAAGGCACCGGAGGTGCCCCGGCGGCGGAGCGCCAGCGCATCCCCCGCGAGATCAGGGTCCTGATCGCCGCGGCGTTCGTGATCGCCATCGGGTTCGGGCTCGTGGCGCCGATCCTTCCGCAATTCGCCCAGAGCTTCGATGTCGGAGTCACCGCCGCGTCGGTGATCGTCAGTGCCTTCGCGCTCACCAGGCTGCTCTTCGCGCCGGCCGGCGGCTGGCTCGTGGAGAGGCTCGGCGAGCGCCCGGTCTACATCGTCGGCCTGCTCATCGTGGCGCTCTCCACCGCCGCGTGCGCTTTTGCCGCCGACTACTGGCAGCTGCTGGTCTTCCGGGCCCTGGGCGGCATCGGCTCGACGATGTTCACCGTCTCGGCCATGGGGCTGATCGTGCGGCTCGCCCCGCCCGCCATGCGTGGCCGCGTCTCCGGCGCCTACGCGACGGCCTTCCTGCTGGGCAGTATCGGCGGGCCCATCATCGGCGGCCTGCTCGCGGGGCTGGGGCTCCGCGTACCGTTCCTCGTCTACGCGGCGGCGCTGCTGATCGCGTCGGCCGTGGTGTTCTTCCAGCTCAAGAACACCTCGCTCCAGGACCGGCAGTCCGCGCGGGACCAGGCGCCGTTGACGTTCCGGGAAGCGGCCAGGGACTCCGCGTACCGCGCGTCCCTCTTCTCGAGCTTCGCCAACGGCTGGTCCTCCTTCGGCATCCGGATGGCACTGGTACCGCTCTTCGCGACGGCGGTGCTCGACGCCGGACCGCAGATCGCCGGTATCTCCCTCGCCTTCTTCGCCGCCGGCACGGCCCTCGCCCTGACGGTGTCCGGGCGGCTCGCCGATACCGTCGGCCGGAAACCGCTCGTGGTCACCGGGCTCCTGGTGAACGGCGCCGCCATGGCAGCTCTCGGCTTCTCGGGGGACGTCGTCGTGTTCCTTGCGATCTGCGTGGTCGGAGGCGTGGGCACGGGACTCCTCAATCCTGCGCAGCAGGCCGCCGTCGCGGACGTCATCGGCAACGGGCGCAGCGGCGGCAAGGTCCTGGCGGCTTTCCAGATGAGCTCGGACCTCGGTGCGATCTTCGGGCCGATCGTGGCGGGCCTCATCATCGACACGCTCTTCCCCGGCTCCTACGACCTGGCCTTCGTGGCGACCGGCGCCCTCACCCTGCTCGCCGCCGCCGTCTGGCTCGGGTCACGGGAGACCCTCCCCCGGCCGCGTGAGGAGACCGACCGTTCGGTCCCGGGCGCGGACGGCCCGGCGGCATCGCGGACCAGGGACGCCGGACAGGCTCCGGACTAGCGGAGGACCTGCTCGACCTCGGCTGCCAGGCGCTGGCTGATGACGGTGGACACGCCGTCGCCGCGCATCGTCACGCCGTACAGCGCGTCGGCGACCTCCATGGTGCGCTTCTGGTGCGTGATGATGATGAGCTGGCTGGACTCGCGGAGTTCGCGGAAGATCGTGATCAGCCGCCCGAGGTTGGTGTCGTCGAGGGCGGCCTCGACCTCGTCCATGACGTAGAACGGCGAAGGACGGGCCTTGAAGATGGCGACCAGGAGGGCCACGGCCGTCAGCGACCTCTCCCCGCCCGAGAGCAGGGACAGTCGCTTGATCTTCTTCCCGGCCGGCCTGGCCTCCACCTCGATGCCGGTGGACAGCATGTCCGAGGGATCGGTGAGGAGGAGCCTGCCCTCGCCCCCGGGGAAGAGGGTCGCGAACACGCGCTCGAACTGTTCGGCGGTATCCCGGTAGGCAGCCGTGAAGACCTCCTCGACGCGCTCGTCGACTTCGCGGATGATGTCGAGGAGGTCCTTCCGGGTGGCCTTGAGGTCGGCCAGCTGCGCGCTGAGGAACTGGTGCCGCTCCTCGAGGGCCGCGAACTCCTCGAGCGCGAGGGGATTCACCTTGCCGAGGGCCGCGAGGTCCCGTTCGGCCCGCCTCAGCCTCTTCTCCTGCTGCTCCCGTACGAACGGGATGCCCTGCGGTACCGGCCGCCCGTCGTTGTCGACCGGCGTCCTCAGCGCGGCCCACTTGTCCTCGGCGACCGACTCCTCCGGCACCGGCAGGTGCGGGCCGAACTCCTGGACGAGATGGTCCGGGGTGAGGCCCAGCTCCTCGATGGAGCGGTTCTCGAGCGCCTCGATCCGCAGCCTCTGCTGGGTACGGGCGAGCTCGTCGCGGTGCACGGAATCGGTCAGGTGCGCGAGCTCGACGCCGAGGTCGGCATTCGCCTTCCGCACGTCCTGCAGGTCCGCGTCCTGCTGCTCACGGAGGCGCTCGGCGGTATCGCGCAGCTCCGCAGCCGCAGCGACCGAATCAGCAGCCCGCCGTTCGGCCCGCCGCGCCGCCTGCGCGACGGCGACCGCCGTCAGTGCCTGCGCCCTCCGGATCCTCGCCTTCTCGGCCGCCTGCTCCCGAGCACGACGCTCCGCCTGGGCCGCCCGCTCGAGCGACGCCGCCCGGTTCGCGAGCGCGGACAGCTGTTCCTCCCTGCTGCGCAGCGCGAGTCGCGCTTCCAGTTCCGCCTGCCGTGCATCGACGGCGGCGCGCTGCAGGATGTCCCGCTGCTCGGTGGACGGCTCGGCCTCGACCGGTTGTTCCTGGAGGTCCTTCAACCGCCGGGCGGCTTCCTGCAGCCTCGACTCCTCCTGTGCCAGGTTCGCCTCCGCGGCATGCAGGAGCGCCGTGAGCCGCTCGGCCTCTCCGGAGGCGGAGCGCACGCTCGCGTTGAGCTGGCCCAGCTGCTCGGCGATCGCGGCCATCCGCGCGTCCGACTCGTGCAGGCGGTCGAGCGCGGCGTCCACGCGCTGCTGCGCAGCCAGCCGGTCCGTCCTCGCCGCGGCCAGCCGGAACCGGAGCCGCTCCCTGGTGGCACCGGCCAGGTCCAGCTTCTCCTCCGTATCCCCCGCTGCTGCGCGGAGTTCGAGGTAGCCGGCGGCACCGGGGGTCCCGCCGCGGGCGGCGTGCCGGGACAGGACATCCCCGTCGCAGGTCACCGCGACCTCGGCCGTGCCCCTTTCGACGGCGCTGGCGGCCGCCGTGAGGTCCGCGACCACCACGACGCCGGCCAGGAGGTGGTCCAGCGCCGGCTGCACCGCGGGCGGGACGGTGACGACGGACAGGACGGGGACCGTACCGATGCTCCCGGGGGTCGGCACCCCGCCCGGCACCGACGGGGGCGCCCCGGGCGCTTCCTCCTGCAGCCCCGGTGCGACGACGAGCGATACCTGCCCGGCGTCGTCGTGCTTCATGAGCTCCAGGGCCCGCACTGCCGCGACGATGCTGTCCACGGCCACGGCGTCGGCGGAATGCGCCAGCGCAGCGGCCGCCGCCTTCTCGAAGCCGTGGGCCACCTGCAGCAGGCGAGCGAGCGGCTGGAGCACGCCGTCGAGCCCCGACGCGAGGAGGGCCCCGGAGCCGTCCCGCTGCTGCAGGCCCTCGCGCTGCGCCTCGAGCCGGGCGGCCAGGGCGCCGCGCTCGCGCTCCGCCGTCCGCTCCGCGTCGACCAGGGCGTCGAGGTCCTCCGTGATCGACCGGAGGATGGCGGACGCCTCCTCGTACTCGGCGTCCAGCCCCTCCTCGCCCTCCTCATCACCGGCGACCCGGGTCTCGAGGGCCGTGAAGTCGCGTTCGGCGGTCCGGCGACGTTCCTCGGCCGCGCCGATGGACGCACGGAGCCGGCCCACTTCCGCGACGGCCGATTCGACGCGGGAGCGTGCCGCACCCACCGTCCCGGCGAGCCGCGCATCCCCCTCCCGCCTGTCGGCGGCGGCCCGGAGCAGGCGTGCGAGCCTCGAGTCCTCGGCCGAGGACGCCTCCTCGGCCGCGCGGCGGCCGGCGAGGGTCTCCTCGAGCGCCCGGCCGAGCGCCGCGACCTCGTCCTGCAGACCGGCGACCTCTGCGCGTACGCGGTCGGCCTGCCGGTCCAGGTGGTCGGGGTCGCGCCCCTGGTCGGGTTCCGCCCCGCCCTGCCCCAGCAGGTGCCCCCGGTCCTCGGCCCGGGCGGCGAGCGCGGCCAGCTTCTCCCGGGCACTGGACAGGGCGTACCAGCTCTCCCGTGCGCTGTTCAGTGCAGGAACCGCCGCCGCTGCCGACTGCTCGAGGTCCGCCTGACGTTCACGGCCCGCGCCGAGCTGCTTCTCGACCTCTTCGCGGCGGGCGTGGAGCGCGGCCTCGGCGGCGACGTCGCGCTCGTAGCCGGAGCGCAGGCCGACCAGCTCGTCCGCGAGCAGCCGGGACCGGGCGTCCCGCACGGCGAACTGCACCTGCTGGGCGCGGCGGGCGACCTCGGCCTGCTTGCCGAGCGGGGTCAGCTGCCGCCGCAGCTCGGCCGTGAGGTCGGAGAGCCGCGCGAGGTTGACCTGCATCGCCTCGAGCTTCCGCACGGTCTTCTCGCGCCGGCGTCGGTGCTTGAGGATCCCCGCGGCTTCCTCGATGAAGCCGCGTCGCTCCTCGGGCGTGGCATGCAGCACCTTGTCGAGCTGGCCCTGCCCGACGATCACGTGCATCTCGCGGCCCAGCCCGGAATCCGAGAGGAGCTCCTGGATGTCCAGGAGCCTGCAGTTCTTGCCGTTGATCGCGTATTCGGAGCCGCCCGCCCTGAACAGGGTGCGGGAGATGGTGACCTCGGAGTACTCGATCGGCAGGGCGCCGTCCGCGTTGTCGATGGTCAGGGATACCTGGGCCCGTCCCAGGGGCGCCCGGCCCGAGGTCCCGGCGAAGATGACGTCCTCCATCTTGCCGCCGCGCAGGGTCTTGGCCCCCTGCTCCCCCATCACCCAGGCAAGGGCATCCACGACGTTCGACTTGCCGGAACCGTTGGGCCCGACGACGGCGGTGACGCCGGGTTCGAAGTCGAAGGTGGTTGCCGAGGCGAAAGACTTGAACCCTCGCACGGTTAGACTCTTCAGATGCACAGTGTCAGGATCTCCAGGTGGGTCGGGGCTGTCCCAATGTACTGGAACGCACCGACTGTACGGAGCATCGGCCGGGCAAGGCCGCGGGCCCACGCCAATTCGGAGTGACCGCCCCACGCATTAAGAAGTAGGCTTACAAAAGTTTCAGCAGTATTTTCAGCAGTATCCAGAGGCGTCCAGGCCGATCCACCCGTGGATCCCTTCCGGCCACGAACCGGCGCTGACCAGTTGACGAGGCAGGAAATTTGACCGGTAACGCGACGTTTCGACATGACAACACGGCCTTGCTCGCCGTCACGAGTGTGGAGGCGCCGGTAGTCGTCAGTTCCGCAGAGTTCGACGAACGGCTGGCCCCCAGCCTGAAGAGGCTCCGACTCTCGAAGCGGCTCCTCGAGCGCGTGGCCGGGGTCACGGAGCGCCGCTGGTGGTCGCCGGGGTCGGACTTCGACGACGCCGCCATCGAAGCCGGCGCCAAGGCGATGGCCGAAGCGGGCATCGAGCCCGGCGACGTCGGCCTGCTCATCAACACCTCCGTCACCCGGCGGAACCTCGAACCGTCGGTCGCGGTGAAGATCCACCATTCCCTGGGCCTCCCGTCCTCGGCCATGAACTTCGACCTCGCCAACGCCTGCCTCGGCTTCGTCAACGGCATGACCCTCGCGGCGAACATGATCGATTCGGGGCAGATCAAGTACGCCCTGATCGTCGCCGGCGAGGACGCCCAGCGGACGCAGGAAGCGACCTTCAACCGCCTGAACCGTGAGGACTCGACGCGCGAGGACTTCCTCAGCGAATTCGCGACCCTCACCCTCGGCTCCGGTGCTGCCGCCGCCGTGATCGGCCCCGCCGACCTCCACCCCGGCTCGCACCGCATCATCGGCGGGGTGTCCCGCGCGGGGACGCAGCACCACGAGCTGTGCGTGGGCGGCATCGACGGGATGTACACCGACACCAAGGGACTGCTCGACGGCGGACTCGAACTCGTGGTCACCGCGTGGCACGAGGCACAGGCGGACGGCTGGAGGTGGGACGCGATGGACCGCTACGTCACGCACCAGGTGTCCAACTCCTACACCAACGCAATCATCAAGGCCGTGGACCTCGAGCGCGAACGCGTCCCCATCACCTTCCCGCACTGGGGCAACGTGGGACCGGCGTCCCTGCCCATGACCCTCGCGCAGGAGGCGCAGTCCCTCACCCCCGGCGACCGCGTGCTGTGCCTCGGCGTCGGATCCGGCCTGAACACCTCCATGATGGAGATTGCGTGGTAGCACTCCCCGGCGTCGACCCCTCATGGTCGACGTATCTCGACGTGCCCTCGACCAGCGGGGCGGACGCCCCGGGAGCGAGCCACCGCTGGCACTACCTCGACAACGGGCTCGGCCGCGGCGGCGAGGACGTGCGGGGTACGCTGCTGTGCGTCCACGGGAACCCCACGTGGTCCTATCTCTGGCGGAGCTATCTCGCGGCCGGCCTCGCTGCCGGTTGGCGCGTGATCGCCGTGGACCAGCTCGACATGGGCTACTCCGAGCGCACGGGTGCGTTCCGGCGCCTGGCGGACCGCATCACGGACCTCGAGGACTTCGTCGCGGCCGTGGGGCTCACCGGTCCCGTCGTCACGGTCGGCCATGACTGGGGCGGCGTCGTCAGCCTCGGTTACGCCGACCGCAACCGGGAGGACCTCGCAGGGGTCATCCTCACGAACACGGCCATCCACCAGGATCCGGACCGCCGCATCCCCGCGCCGCTCAGGCTCGCGCTCGCCCCGGGCGTCCACGGCCTCGGCACCCGGACCACCAGCGCCTTCCTGGACGTGACGCTCGCCCTCGCGCGGCCCGCCCTGGACCGCGACGTACGCCGTGCGTTCCGGGATCCGTACCGCACGGTGGCCGATCGCCAGGGCATCGCGAACTTCGTCTCGGACATCCCTGCCGACCCGTCCCACCCGAGCCACTCCGCGCTCACCACGACGGCGGAGGGCATCCGCAGTATCGACGTCCCCGTGCTGATGATGTGGGGACCGCAGGATCCCATCTTCTCGGACCCCTACCTCGAGGACCTCGCCCGCCGGCTGCCCCATGCGGACGTCCACCGTTTCGAGCGCGCAAGCCACCTCGTGCAGGAGGACGCCGACACGGCGTCGACCGCGATGGAGTGGCTGGTGGCGCGGTCCGTCGGCGCGGGCGCACCCGTCGCCGCCGCCACGACACCCCCGGACGACCTCCTGGACGACACGGCCTACGAACCGCTGGGCCGACGACTCGCAGACCTCGCCGCCGGGCCGCAGGGTTCGACGACGGCTGTCGCGGAGATGACTCCTGCCGGTCCGCCGCGCACCCTGTCCTGGCGGGAGCTCGCCGACGACGTGGACGCCGTCGCCGCGGGCCTGGTGGCGCTGGGCTACGGCTCCGGCAGCCGCGTGAGCCTGCTCGTGCCCCCCGGAGTGGACCTCACCGTCCTGATCTACGCCTGCCTCCGGATCGGCGCCGTGATCGTGGTCGCCGACGCCGGCCTCGGCGCCCGCGGTCTCAACCGGGCCGTCAAGGGTGCCGCGCCCGACGTCGTCATCGGTATCGAACGCGCCCTCCTCGCCGCCCGTGCCTTCGGCTGGCCCGGGCGCCGGATCAGCGCCACCGCGCTGCCGGCGGCGAAACGGACGATGCTCAACGTGGAGGCTTCGCTCAACGACCTGCGCGCCGCACGGCCCGGACCGTCGGCCCCGCCCACCCCGGCTGCCGATGCCGACGCCGCGATCCTCTTCACCTCGGGCTCGACCGGCCCGGCGAAGGGCGTGGTCTACACCCACCGCCGGCTCTCCGCGATGCGCGACGCCGTCGAGTCCACGCTCGGACTCGGGCCGGGCGCATCGCTCGTGGCAGGCTTCGCGCCGTTCGCCCTGCTCGGCCCCGCGCTCGGTGCGACCTCCGTCACGCCCGCCATGGACGTGACAGCCCCGCGGACACTGACCGCGCAGGCCCTCGCCGATGCTGCCGATGCCGTCGGCGCGAGCGTCGTCTTCGCATCGCCGGCAGCCCTGCGGAACGTGCTCGCCACATCGTCCGACCTCAGCCCGGCCGGAACGAAGGCCCTGGCACGGATCTCGCTGCTACTCTCCGCCGGCGCCCCGATCCCCGTCCCGCTCCTGGATGCCCTGCAGCACCTCGTGCCCGCAGCGTCCCTCCACACGCCCTACGGAATGACGGAGTCGCTCCTCGTCGCGGACATCGACCACGACGGCATCCGGGCCGCGGCGGCGGCTGCGGCGTCCGGACTCGCCGGCGCCGGCAACGGGGTCTGCGTCGGCCGCCCGGTCCACGGAGCCCGGGTGTCCGTGGCCCCGCTCGACGGCGCCGGCGCGGCGACCGGGGAGCCGACGGCGGCGCCGGGAGTGACGGGCGAGATCCTCGTCGACGCCCCCCACGTCAAGGACCGCTACTTCCGGCTGTGGAGGACGCAGCAGGATTCCGCACGCACGCACCCCTGGCACCGCACGGGCGACGTCGGGCACCTCGACGCGGACGGCCGCCTCTGGGTGGAGGGCAGGCTGGGGCACGTCATCACCACCGCGGCGGGGATCGTGACGCCCGTCGGACTCGAGCAGGCGCTCGAGGCGGTGGACGGGGTCCGTCTCGCGGCGGTCGTCGGCGTGGGCCCTTCGGGTACCCAGGCGGTCGTCGCAGTCCTCGAGACGAAGGATGCGGGACGCCGTCCGCACCTCGCCGCCTCCCCGCTGGCGGCGGCTGCCCGGTCCGCGGCGCGCGGACGCGGTATCGGACTCGCAGCCGTCATCACGGTTCCGGCGCTTCCGGTGGACATCCGCCACAATGCGAAGATCGACCGCGCGCGGATCTCCGAGTGGAGCGGCCGGTTCCTCTCCGGCGGACGGGCGGGATCCCTGTGACGGTCCTCGTGACCGGAGCGAGCGGCATGCTCGGACGCGCCGTCGCGGAGCACCTCCTCGACGACGGCCACGAGGTGCGGTGCTTCCAGCGCCGCCCCTCCCGCGTCGAGGGCGCCCAGGACGTCCTCGGATCGATCACGGACAGGACGGCCGTCGCCGCGGCGGTGGAGGGCTGCGACGCCGTGATCCACCTGGCCGCGAAGGTGTCCTTCACGGGCGCCACCGACGAGTTCGTCCGCACGAACATCGACGGCACCCGGTACCTCCTCGACGCCGCCGCGGAGGCAGGGGTCACCGACGTCGTCCACGTCTCCTCGCCATCGGTCGCACACCAGGGGACGTCGCTGGTCGGTGCCGCGGCCGGTCCGGCCGATCCAGACCACGCCCGGGGCCACTATGCGCGCACCAAGGCAGCGGCCGAACTGCTGGCCCTCGCCCGTTCCACCCCGGCCTTCCGCGTCGCGGCGGTACGGCCACACATCGTCTGGGGTCCGGGCGACACGCAGCTCGTGGAACGCGTCATCGACCGGGCCCGCCACGGCCGGTTGCCCCTCCTCGACGGAGGGACCGCCCTGATCGACACCACGTACGTCGACAACGCCGCGTCGGCCATCGTCGCCTGCCTCTGCCGGATCGAGGCCGCCCGGGGCCAGGCGTTCGTCGTGACCAACGGCGAGCCGCGCCCCATCGCAGAGCTGCTCGAGGGGATCTGCCGTGCCGGAGGCGTGCGGCCGCCCGCATGGTCCGTACCCGGAACCATCGCGCGCGGTGCGGGCGCGGTGATCGAGCGCGCCTGGAGCGCGCTTCGGCGGCCGGACGAACCACCCATGACCCGCTTCCTCGCCGAGCAGCTGTCGACGGCGCACTGGTTCGACCAGCGGCGCACCCGGGAGGTCCTGCAGTGGGAACCGTCGGTCGCTCTCGACGACGGCTTCGAGCGGCTGGCCGCCTCCTACCGCTGAGCCGGCGACCCCACCGGGACATGACGAAGGACGGGATGCATGCATCCCGCCCTTCTGTGTCACTGGTGCGTCATCGGCGGACCGACGACACGCTAGCGGGTGTAGTAGCCGTCCACCGACATGACGTTGACGGAGTGCACCTGCGTACCCTGCGAGGGGTTGAGAGCACTGATCATCTGGCCGTTGCCGAGGTAGATACCGACGTGGCTGCCGCCGTTCTGGCTCACCAGGTCGCCCGGCTGGGGGTTGCCGGTGGGACGCAGGGCTGCGAACTGCGCCCAGGTGGTGCGCGGGAGGCTGATGCCGTTCTGGGCGTAGGCCCACTGGACGAAGCCCGAGCAGTCCCAGGCGCCGTAGGCGGTGCCGCCGTAGACGTAGCCGGACCCCTTGCCCTGCAGGGCCGTTCCGACGATGCCACCAGCCGCCGGAGCGACCGATGCCGACTGGAAGCTGTACGGCGCAGCAGGAGCAGGAGCAGCGGGAGCAGCCTGCGGTGCGGCTACCACGGAAGCGGACTGCACCGAGTACTGCGGGGATGCAGCCGAACCGCTGAGCGAGAGCGACTGGCCGGGGTAGATGATCGAGCTGTAGCCGAGGCCGTTGGCCGTGAACAGGCCGTCGAGGCTCACGCCGTGAGCCGCTGCGATGCTGCCGAGGGTGTCGCCGGCCTGGACCGTGTAGGAACCGGCTGAAGCGGTGCTCACTGCTGCGGCCTGCTGGCTGACCGTCTCGACGGGGACGATCTCACCAGCGGCGCTGGCCGGAAGTGCTGCGCCCATCATGATGCCGGATGCGGCAACCACGACGGCTGCGGGCTTGCCGGCAACCGAGGCAGTCGCGGTGACTGCACGGGATGCGGTGACGAGGGGGTTGATGCGCGCGGGGACGGCCCGGTGGCGCGCGACATGGCTCTTTCTGGACATGATGATGCCTTTCCCAATGCCTACGAAGTTAGCTGTCGGGTTCGGATGGGACATCCGGACGCGCTGTTCGTGGATCACCGCCCCAAAGCTGGTCCACGCGTGTCTTTACCCCTAGGACTCGTGACCGAGTCCGCTATCGGTTCCCCCGCCCCTGTCGAATGTCTTGTGCGAACGGTCCGTCCTCATCGACAGGGTTAGGCAGAGTGAGGAAGGGCGCCCCTCCGTTGTGGACGGGCGCGGGATCAACGGTACGCGCTGGGCCTGCTCTTGTCACGTTTGGATCACGAGACTTGATCTCACCCGGCATCCGGCATCCGGCACGCTCGACTACAGGCGTGCGTTGCGCGGCTTCGGTTGGCAGAAAGGACACAGGTAGGACGACCTGTTCATGAAGGACTCCCGGCGCAGCAGGGTGTGCCGGCCCTCCGCAGCGCACCGACGGCAGGCCTGGCCTGCGCGGCCGTAGGCTTCGAGGTCGCGGGCGAAGTAGCCGGACGCCCCGTTCACGTTCACGTACAGCGCATCGAAGCTCGTTCCGCCGGCCGCCAGGGCGCGGGTCATGACGGTGGTGGCCGCCTCGAGGATGCGCTCGGTATCGGGACGCCTCATGGTGTCGGTGGGACGGGCGTAGTGGAACCTGGCCGCCCATAACGCCTCGTCGGCATAGATGTTGCCGATACCCGAGATGAGGCCCTGATCGAGCAGGGCACGTTTGAGCCCGGTCCTCCGTTCCCGGAGGCGTCGGTGGAAGGACTCCGCGGAGAACGCCGGATCGAGGGGATCGCGCGCGATGTGCGCGGCCTGATGGGGCACCAGGGGAAGGCCGCCGGCTCCGAGCCCGCCCGGCCCGCCGTCCTCCGTCGGCTCCAGGTCGGCGACGAACATGCCGCCGAAGATGCGCTGGTCCACGAACCGCAGATCGGCCGGAAGGTCCGCGCCGTCCTCGTCGAGAGCGCGGGAGAGCCGGAGGCGTACCTTGAGGTGCTTCTCCTGCGGCGCACCAGGCTCTTCGATCAGCAGCTGCCCGCTCATGCCGAGGTGGGCCATGAGTGCCACGCGGGGGCGCGCTGCCGCGCCCGCGTGGTCCTCGAGGGTCATCCAGAGGAACTTCCCGCGGCGTACGACGTCCCTCACGCGGGCACCCGTCACGTTCCCCTCGAAGTCCTCCACTCCGGCGACATGACGTCGGAGCGACCGGGCGTCCAGGACCTCGACGGTCTCGATGACCCGCCCGCTCACCCAGCGCGCAAGGCCGCGGCGCACCACCTCGACCTCGGGCAGTTCAGGCATTCAGGGCCCGACGGCGGGCCGGGCGTCCGCCGCATCGCCGTCCGGCGATGCACCGGCACCGGACACCAGGAGCTTCCAGGACTCGGCCGCGGCCGCCTGCTCGGCTTCCTTCTTCGAATTCCCGTATCCGGAGCCGTACGCCACACCGCCGATCAGCAGGCGCGCCGTGAAGGTGCGGGCGTGGTCGGGCCCCGTCCCCTCCACCTGGTAGTCGATGAGTCCGAGGCGCCGTGCGGCCGCTGTCTCCTGGATGCGGGTCTTCCAGTCGGTGCCCTCGCCGAGCACGGCGGAATCCCGCAGCAATGGTCCGATGAGCCGCATGACCATCGCGCGCGCGGTCTCGATGCCATGGCTGAGGTAGGCCGCACCGATGACTGCCTCCATGGTGTCGGCGAGGATCGAGGCCTTGTCGCGCCCGTTGGTGAGTTTCTCACCCTGCCCGAGCAGCACGTGGCTCCCGAGGTCCAGGGTACGGGCCACCCCGGCGAGTGCCTTGGTGCTGACGACGGCGGATCGCCTCTTCGCAAGTTCCCCCTCGGAGAGTCCGGGGTTGTCGCGGTACAGCGCATCCGTCACCGAGAGGCCCAACACCGAGTCGCCGAGGAATTCCAGGCGCTCGTTGGTGGGGATCCCGCCCTTCTCATAGGCGTAGGACCGGTGGGTCAGGGCAAGACGAAGCGTCTCGGCGTCGATGTCGACGCCGAGACGCTTCGTAAGGTCTTCAGTATTCTTCACAACCGCATCAGCTGATCCAGCACCGGGCCGATGCCCGCCGCACCGTCAGGTACGCGGCGGGCCGGGGGTCCGTTGTCAGACGTCGGCTACCTTGCGGCCCTTGTACTCGAGGAACAGCGGCGTGCCTGCTGAATCGGTGACAACCTTGGCCTGGTGGGCGAGGCTGTAGGTGACGCGGCCGTTCTCGAGGGTCTTGACCAGCTTGGGGGCGGTTGCCTTCCACTGGGACCGGCGTGCGCGGGTATTCGCGCGGGACATCTTCCGCTTGGGGACAGCCACGGCTAACTCTCTTCTCTCTCGTCTGACTCTGACTTGGGTGCCGCGTCATTCTCAGCGGCGGTGCCTGCCAACCCGGCGAGGGCTGACCAGCGAGGATCCAAAACTTCATGGTGGTGGTCCGGATCATCGTTGAGCCGGGCTCCGCATTCGGAACACAGACCCTGGCAATCCTCCCGGCACACCGGCTGGAATGGCAGCGACGTAACCACCGCATCCCTCAGCACGGGTTCCAGATCGACCGAATCGTTCTCCACCCTGTGCTGTTCTTCCTCCTCTTCCACCGACAGCGACTCGGAGTCGCTGTAGAAGAAGAGCTCCTGGATCTCCACGTCGCGGTCGAACCGCAGTGGCTCCAGGCAACGGCCGCACTCGCCGGTTACCTCGACGTTTGCCGTTCCCGACACCAGGATTCCCTCGTGTACCGATTCGAAGCGCAGATCGAGTTCCATCTCGGAACCCTCCTGCACGCCGATCAGGGCGACGCCGAAGTCCTTCGGTGCCGGTACATGTTCCTCGAGTGTCCGCATGCTTCCCGGACTGCGTCCGAGATCCTTGACGCTGAACGTCAGCGGCGAACTGAGATCGCTTTTAATGGTGACTCCTGTAGAACATATGACCGACGTACCATCCTAGCCTGATCACCCGGGCAGGCCCAAAACGACGGGCCGGCAGGCGGCGAGGATGCCGCAGACGGGGCTGACCCGGCCCGCGCGGCGAGGACCGTCATGGTACGAGCCGACGGAGGACGGCGTCCGGGACGAAGGGACGGACGTCGCCTCCGAGCGAGGCGACCTCCTTCAGCAGCGTGGACGAGACGTGGGCGAAGTCCGCGGCGGTGGGCAGGAACACGGTCTCGACGTCGGCGAGGTGGCGGTTCATCGTGGCCATCGGCAGTTCGTAGTCGAAGTCCAGGCACGATCGCAGCCCCTTCACGAGCGCCGTAGCTCCCTGCTCCCTGCAGAAGTCCGCCAGGAGTCCGGTGGCCATCGGCAGCACGGTGACTCCGGGCAGGTGCGAGAGGCTCTCGGTGCAGAACGCCATGCGGTCGTCGATGCCGAACCGGTACGTCTTCGCGTGGTTCGTCGCCACCGCGACGATCACCTCGTCGAAGAGCCGCGCGGCACGGCTGATGACCTCGATGTGCCCGTTGTGGACGGGGTCGAACGATCCGGGGCAGACGGCGCGGCTCATAGCCCCACCCTACCGAAGAGCGTGACGAACCGCGGGAGTACGCATCCACCGTGATCCGCCGTCGGGATCCGCCGTCGGGATCCGCCGGAGCGGCAATACTGGAGTCATGAGTACACACGCAGGGAAGAGCGCGGTCCGGAGCAGCGGCACGGCGCCGTGGGCGAGGGCGGCGCTCGGGGCCAACCTGCTCGACCGCGACGGAAACCTCGGCATCACCATCTTCGAGGAGGTCACGGCCCTGGCGCAGCACCATTCGGCGATCAACCTGGGCCAGGGCTTCCCGGACGAGGACGGACCGCGGGAAGTCCTGGACGCCGCCCGCTCCGCCATCGCCGACGGCGCCAACCAGTACGCGCCGGGCCAGGGACTCGCCGTCCTGCGCCACGCCATCGCCGCCCATCAGGAGCGCTTCTACGGCCTGGCCGTGGATCCGCTGACCGAGGTGATCGTGAGCACGGGCGCCACGGAGTCGATCGCGGCGGCGATCCTCGCGTTCGCCGGCCCCGGCGACGAGGTGCTGACCTTCGAACCCTTCTACGACTCCTACGGCGCCGTGATCGGGCTCTCGGGTGCCACGCACACCACGGCCCCGCTGCGGGCGCCCGACTTCCAGCCCGATGCCGCGAGCCTCGAAGCGGCGTTCACCGACCGCACGAGGATCGTCGTCGTCAACAACCCGCACAACCCGACAGGCAGCGTCCTCAGCAGGTCGGCCCTCGAACTGATCGTCCGGCTCGCGCAGCGCCACGGTGCCATCATCGTGACGGACGAGGTGTACGAGCACCTCACCTTCGGGGCCGCGCACCTGCCGATCGCCACCCTGCCCGGGGCCGCAGAGCGCACCCTGACCATCTCCTCCGCGGGGAAGACGTTCTCCGTGACCGGGTGGAAGATCGGCTGGCTCACCGGGCCGGCCGATCTGGTGTCCCAGGTGCGCACCGTCAAGACCTTCCTGACGTACACCTCGGGGACACCCTTCCAGGGCGCCGTGGCCCTCGGCCTCGGACTGCCCGACGGCTTCTTCTCCTCCGCCGCGGCGACCCTGCGGAAGAAGCGGGACCTGCTCGGTGAGGGCCTGCGGGCAGCCGGCTTCGACGTCTTCGAGCCGGAGGGCACGTTCTTCACGATGGTCGACGCGGCACCGCTCGGCATCGAGGACGCCACCGATCTCGCGCGACGCCTGCCGTCCCTGATCGGCGTCGCGGCCATCCCCGTCGCCATGTTCTGCCACGAGGAGGGAGCGCAGCGGACGCGGTCGCTGCTGCGGTTCGCCTTCTGCAAGCGCTTCGACGTGATCGAGGAGGGCGCGCGCCGCCTCGCGACTCTGCGGGATCGGGTGTGAGCGCGATGCAGCAGCCCGGCTCCGACGACTTCGAGGTACCCACACGCTGGCTGCCCGGAACGGGTGCGTACGCGGAGATCGACGAGGACGCCTACATCGAGGGCGCCCTCATCCTGAGTATCGGGGGCGCCCAGCAGTCGCACGTGGACATGCTCCATCCCGAACGCGTGTTCTACGAATACCTGCAGCGCATCGCCAACGTCATCGACCTGGCGGGGCCGCCCGGCGCTCCCCTGCGGATCCTGCACCTCGGCGCCGGAGCCCTCACTCTCGTGCGGTATGTCCAGGCGACGCGGCCGGGATCTCAGCAGATCGCCGTCGACCTCGAGTCCGACCTGATCGGATTCGTCCTCGACGCGATGCCGCTGCCCGAGGGGACCGCCTGCGAGATCATCATCGGGGACGCGGCCGACGCCGTCCTGGAGCAGCCGGACGCCGCCTTCGACGTGGTCGTACTGGACATCTTCGCCGGAGCCGACGCGCCCGCCCACCTGACGTCGCCGGATTTCGCCGCCCACCTCCTGCGGGTCTGCACCGCGGACGGGGTGGTGCTGGTGAACGTCGGCGACGATCCTCCGCTCGCGTTCGCCCGCGCGCAGAGCCGTCAGCTCTCGGGGCTGGCGGGCGCAGCCGCCGTCCTCACCGAGGCGGGGATGGTGGGCGGCGACCATGCCGGCAACGTCATCGTCGCCGCGCGGTCCGCGGGCTGGCCGGACGCCTGGACCGCGGCGCTCCTCGCCGCCGGCCCGCACCCTGCGGCCGTCCTCGCAGGGCCCGAGCGCCAGGCCTTCGAACTGGCTCCCGGCGCATAACGCACCGCACCCCCCGGCAGCGACCCGACGGGTCGTGTCCCTGTCAAGCAGGATTCCGGCTCGCACCGGGGTCCTCGCCCTCCTAGCCTTAAAGGGCTTGAGCAGCCGGGCGTCGTAGACCTTCCCATCGTCGGGGGACCGGAATCATGAGTCATAAACTGCGGATCACCGTCCGTTTGGACATCGATCTCCACTGGGCGCGCATGGATGTCCACGGCTGCCTCACCGAGGAGAACTGCCGTGCGCTCCTGCCCATCGTCAGGCGCAGCTTCCGGATCCTGCAGGAGCCGAACGTCTTCATCGATGCGAGCTGCGCCCAGCACATCGAACGCGAGGGCGTGGATGCCCTGCACGGACTCGGCATCACCGGGCCCACCGCACACCCCGTCTTCAGTGAGCGCACCGGCACCTGCTCGCTGATCGTGCCGGACGTCCTGCCGGCATGTCCCTCGCGCTTCCCCCGCCCCCACGGCAGCCACCGGTTCGCAGCGTGACGCCGGACGGTCCGCGGCACGGACGCCCACACCCTCGCTTTCCGACACGACGCCACGGCAGGAGCGGGCAGTGACCGCTGAATACGCAGATTCGACCCTCGCCGCCAAACCCGCAGCCGGAGCCGGCACGAAGACCCACGGTCGGGTGGTCGTGGAGTGGCTCACGACCACGGACCACAAGAAGATCGGCTACCTCTACATCATCACGTCCTTCGTGTGGTTCTGCCTGAGTGGTGTCGAGGCCCTGCTGATCCGTGCGGAGCTCTTCGAGCCGGGGATGCAGATCCTGCAGACGAAGGAGCAGTACAACCAGCTGTTCACCATGCACGGGACCATCATGCTGCTCCTCTTCGCGACGCCGCTGTTCGCCGGCTTCGCGAACGTCATCATGCCCCTGCAGATCGGCGCCCCCGACGTCGCCTTCCCGCGCCTCAACGCACTGGCCTACTGGTTCTACCTGTTCGGCGGGATGGTCGTGGGGCTCGGTGTCTTCACCCCCCAGGGCAGCGCCTCCTTCGGTTGGACGTCCTATCCGCCCCTTGCGAACGTCAGCTTCTCACCGAGTATCGGCGGTGACCTCTGGGTCTTCGGGCTGGCGCTGACCGGTTTCGGTACCATCCTCGGTGCCGTGAACTTCATCACGACGATCCTCTGCATGCGCGCTCCCGGCATGACGATGTGGCGCATGCCGATCTTCACCTGGAACACCCTCGCGACCTCGGTCCTCGTCCTCATGGCGTTCCCCGTGCTGGCCGCGGCCCTGTTCGCCCTCGGCGCCGATCGTCGCTTCGGGGCCCACATCTTCGACCCGGAGAACGGCGGCGCGATCATGTGGCAGCACCTCTTCTGGTTCTTCGGGCATCCCGAGGTGTACATCATCGCGCTGCCGTTCTTCGGCATCGTCTCGGAGATCTTCCCGGTCTTCAGCCGCAAGCCCATCTTCGGCTACAAGGGCCTGATCTTCGCGACCTGGGCCATCGTGGCCTACTCGGTGACGGTCTGGGCACACCACATGTACGTCACCGGCGCCGTCCTGCTGCCCTTCTTCGCCCTCCTCACGATGTTCATCGCGGTGCCGACGGGCGTGAAGTTCTTCAACTGGATCGGCACCATGTGGCGCGGGTCGCTCACGTTCGAGACACCGATGCTGTGGAGCCTCGGGTTCCTCGTGACCTTCCTCTTCGGTGGTCTCACGGGTGTGATCCTGGCTTCGCCGCCGCTCGACTTCCACGTCTCGGACACCTACTTCGTGGTGGCCCACTTCCACTACGTGGTCTTCGGCACGGTCGTCTTCGCGATGTTCGCCGGGTTCTACTTCTGGTGGCCCAAGTTCACCGGGACCATGCTCAACGAGCGCTGGGGCAAGATCCACTTCTGGATGCTGTTCGTCGGCTTCCACGCCACGTTCCTGATCCAGCACTGGCTCGGTGTCGAGGGCATGCCGCGCCGGTACGCGGACTACCTGCCGGAGGACGGCTTCGCCGGAATGCACCAGTTCTCCACCATCGGGTCCTTCCTCCTCGGCGCGTCGGTCATCCCGTTCTTCTGGAACGTGTACATCACGTGGCGCAAGGGGAAGAAGGTCGACGTGGACGATCCGTGGGGCTTCGGCGCTTCCCTCGAATGGGCGACCTCGTGCCCGCCGCCGCGCCACAACTTCGTGTCGATACCCCGCATCCGCTCGGAGCGCCCTGCCCTCGATCTCCACCATCCCGAGCTGCAGCAGACGCACACCCCCGACGACAGCCCTGCCGCCTTCATGGGCTCGGCGGACCGGAAGGACGCGGACACGTGAGGGAAGTGACGGTGCACCCCACCATCCGCCCCGCCGCCGTCGCCCTCGCCTGTGCCGTCCTCGCAGTCGCCACAGCCGGACTCGGAATGCTCCTCGCCTTCCAGGACCTCGCGCCCTGGAACGGCGTCGCCACCTGCCTGATCGCCACGGCGGTCCTGCTGGGCTGGGGCGGAGGCGCATACCTGCACAGCCGGCCCGGAGATCGGAGCGTCCGCTGAATCCGGGGGCCCGATCGACCACGATCCGCTCGTGGCACCGGCGACCCATCCGGAGCCCGGCCCCACCCGAAGTACGTACTGGCGGGTGGGTCCGGTGACGGCTGTACCCTGAGAGGGGGAGCCGGCCGTCGCTGGACGATGAGGCTCGGACGACAGCCCGACACGACGGGGAGGAGACAGCAGTGGCCACACCTGCCCTGCCCTACCTCCGCTCCATCGTCCTCGTCTCGCTGATCCTCTCGGTCTCCTCCGCATTCCACGTCCTCGCCTCCGGGCATCTGCCGGGACTCGGCGTCATCCTGCTCCTGGGAGCCCTCCTCCTGGTCCCGACGATGCTGCTCACCCGGGGCCCGCTCTCCTTCCGCGCGGGGCTGCTCGCCATGGGGGCAGGGCAGTTCCTGCTGCACACGCTGTTCGGGATGACGGCCGCTCCCGCGGTCTGCCAGAGATCGTCCGCGATGCCCGACCACCATGCGGCCTTCGAGCTCGCCTGCTCGCCCGCGGTGCAGGAACAGATGGGCGCGTCCTCCGGCGGGCCGGCCATGGTCCTGCTGCACACTGTCGCCGCCGTCATCCTGGCTCTCGCCGTCTCACGCAGCGACGAAGCCCTGGCCCTCCTCCGCGCCTGGCTCCTGCCGCTCGTCGCCCCTCCGGCCGCGGCCTCCCCTGCCATCCCGGGGCGCCGTCCTGTCCGGGACGCACCGCCACCCGTCGCGCCGCTGTCCATCCATGCCACGGTGCCGACCCTGCGCGGTCCTCCGCGCACCCGCGCGCTGCCCAGCTGACCCGGACCCGCCACGAGGGGAACCGGGCGGCCGGCGCGCTTCCCCCGCAGCCACCCCCTCCCCCGCTGCTCCCTGACGTCCGCTCGACACGGACCGGAGCGCACCCCCGAAAGGCAGTCCCATGACCTCATCCCACTCCCAGCGCGCCCTCACCACCGGCGCCGTCGCCCTGACCACCGCAGGGCTGATGGCCCTGGGGCTCGGTGCGGCCAGCGCGCACGTCACCGTCGCCCCGGCGTCCACCACCGAGAACGGCTATTCGCAACTCACCTTCAGCGTGCCCAGCGAATCCGAGAGCGCGGCCACGAACAAGCTCGAGGTGCAGCTACCCACCGAACAGCCCTTCACGTCCGTCCGGGTCAAGCCGGTCGACGGCTGGACGGCCGAGGTGGTCTCCGGAGCGCTGCCCGCCCCCGTCACGACCCCGGATGGCGCGACCCTGACCGAGGCGCCGCTGTCCGTCGTCTGGACCGCGGAAGCGGGCTCGGAGATCTCCCAGCAGGAGTACCAGACGTTCTCGATCTCCGTCGGACGCC
Source organism: Arthrobacter sp. BC5 (assembly GCF_056680255.1). Lineage (NCBI taxonomy): Bacteria > Bacillati > Actinomycetota > Actinomycetes > Micrococcales > Micrococcaceae > Arthrobacter > Arthrobacter sp. BC5. Next base: position 2,540,747 of record NZ_CM155273.1, on the reverse strand, counting down.
TGCCCGAAGCCGGGTCCACCGTGCTGCTTCCCGCCACGCAGTCCTACACGGACGGCGAGGTGGTCGAGTGGAACCAGGAGACCGCCGAGGGCGGGGAGGAACCCGAGAAGCCGGCGCCGTCGTTCGTGACGACCGCCGCTCTCGAGGGCGGGGACGCGCATGGCGGAGCCCACGGCACCGCCGAGACCACTGAGGCGATCGACGCCGAGCAGGCGGCGTCCAGCACGGAGTCCGGCTCGACGTCGGCCATCGGCTGGGCAGGTCTCGTCGCCGGCGTACTCGGTCTCGCCGCAGGCCTGGCGGCCCTGGCCAGGACGCGGCGCAAGGCCTGATCGCCGGTAGGACCAACGCCACCTCGGTGCGGTGCGGGACCTCGGCGGTCCGGCACCGCACCTCCGTCCGCACGGCAGGTGCACGCGGGACGGGAACGGCTCAGTCGACGGCGGGCTCCAGGAACCACAGGCGTGTCTCTCCGTACTTCTTGTCCGAGAAGCGTTCGAGCCACGCGGGCCATGCCGGTTCCGGCGAACGCGCCGATCGCTCGACGACGACGACGGCGCCCTCCGACAGCCTCGATTCGAGGGCTGCCAGGACGGCGAGCACGCCGTCCTCCCCTACCGTGTAGGGCGGATCCATGAGGACGAGGTCCCAGGTCAGTTCGGGCGCGACACGATCGAGGTACGTCTCGACCTTGGTGCGGTGCACGCGGACGGCCGTCCAGCCGAGCACGCGGTTGACGAGGTCGGCGTTCCGCTGTGCGACGGCGGCGGCGCGGTCGGCGGACTCGACGAGGTCCACGGAGGCCGCGCCGCGGCTCGCGCTCTCCACACCCAGGGAACCCGAACCGGCGTAGAGATCCAGGACGTGCGCTCCGTGGACCACGCCGTAGGACTCGAGGCTCGAGAACAGTGCTTCCTTCACGCGGGCCGTCGTCGGCCGGGTGCCGTTCCCCTCGACGCTGGTGAGGGTCGTGCCGCCTGCTGCTCCTGCGATGATGCGCGTCATGTCCCGACTCTATCGCCCGGCCGCGACGCCGCGCAGGCGGCCGTGACTAGACCGGATAGACCGTTGCATCCTCGTGGCGGAACCCGATGGACGTCCGCAGCCCGGGTACGATCCCGAGGGCCACGACGTCCGCCGGGGCGACGTCGGCCGCCAGTCCTGCGGCGTGGACCCGGACGACGTCGCCCCGGTGCTCGACGTCGTCGACCTCCGCTGTGATGCGGCTCCACCCGGGACCGGCTCCTGCTGCCCGCGCGACGGCGACGTCGGCGGGCCGGACGGTCAGGGCGAGGCGCGTACCCGCCGGTACCGGCTCGGCGAGCGGCACCTCCAGCCCCGTATCCGCCCGGAAGCCTGCCGTCGTCGCATGGCCCTCCACGAGGTTCAGGCCCGCCAGGCGCGCACCGAAGCCGGTGACCGGACGCGTCAGGACCTCGCGCGTGAAGCCTGACTCGACGGCCCTGCCGCCCTCGAGGATCAGCACGCGGTCCGCGAGGAGGAACGCGTCGAGCGGGTCATGCGTCACGATGATGGCCGAGCGCCCGGCCAGGACTTCCCGCAGGAGCGCCCGGACGGCGGGGGCTACCGCGATGTCGAGCGCTGCGAGCGGTTCGTCGAGCAGGAGGAGGGACGGATCGGCCGCGAGCGCGCGGGCGACGGCGACCCGCTGCGCCTGGCCCCCCGAGAGCTGGGCGGGCCTGCGGTGGGCGAGGTCCGCGACGCCGACGCGCTCCAGCCACTCCAGGGCCTTCCCGCGGGCCGCCCTCCGGTGTGCTCCGCGGCTCCGCGGACCGAAGGCTACGTTCTCGAGGGCCGTGAGGTGCGGGAACAGGAGGGCTTCCTGCGACAGGAGCGACACTCCGCGGTACCGGGGTTCGGTGTCGATGCGTCGGGACGCGTCGGCGTCGAAGAGGACCGTCCCGCCCAGGGTGGCGCGGCCGGACGTCGGCGTGAGGAGCCCTGCGACGAGGTTGAGCAGAGTGGACTTCCCCGCTCCGTTCGGGCCGAGTACGGCGAGCGTCTCGCCCGAAGCCAGGGTGAAGGAGAGCTCGAAGCCCCGCTCGGCGAGGCGCGCGGCGAAGGTGAGGTTGGTCACCGGGTGGCCTTCCCGGCGTCCGGCACGCCTGATGGTCCCACGGTCCGCCGGGAGGATGTCCGGTCACCTCCCACGGGCCGCACGCGGTGCGCGACGCCGACGACGGCTACCGCTACCACGACGAGGATGAGCGAGAGGGCGACGGCCGCCTCCGGATCCGTCTCGCGCTGCAGGTAGATCTCGAGCGGGAGTGTCCTCGTGGTGCCCTGGAGGCTGCCGGCGAAGGTCAGCGTCGCCCCGAACTCCCCGAGGGCGCGGGCGAACGAGAGGACGGCGCCCGACACGAGCGCGGGCAGGACGAGCGGCAGGGTGATGCGCCGGAGGACCGTCCACCGGTCGGCTCCGAGGGTTGCTCCGACGGCTTCGTACCGTGTTCCCACCGAGCGCAGCGCACCCTCGAGGCTCAGCACGAGGAACGGCAGCGCGACGAAGGCCTGCGACATCACGACCGCCGTCGTCGAGAACGCGATGTCGATGCCGGCGGCGCTCAGGCTGCTGCCGAGGAGCCCCCGCCGACCGAAGGTGTAGAGGAGGGCGATCCCGCCGACCACCGGCGGGAGAACCAGCGGCAGGAGTACGAGGGACCGGACGAGCCGTTGTCCGCGGAACGATGTGCGGGCCAGGACGAGTGCCATGGGGACGCCCAGGAGGATGCACAGCAGCGTCGCGGTGAGGGAGGTCCGCAGGCTGAGCGACAGTGCAGCCCGCGCGCTCTCCGAGGTGACGAGGGGGACGAAGCCCGGCCAGTCGACCCGCAGCGCCATCGCCACCAGGGGCACCACCACGAACAGTCCGCCGACGACGGCGATCGCCACGACCCACCGGGGAAGACGCGCGCTGCTCATCGCCTGTGCCGGGTCCCTGCCGGGCAGCGGCCGCGGGTGGGTTCAGGGCGCACCGAAACCGGCCTCCTCGAGGAGGGTCCGTCCCTCGGCACCGGCGACGAAGTCGACGAACGCCTGCGCGGTGGCGGCCTCTGCGCTTCCGGCGAGGGCGCCGATGGGATAGGTGTTGACCGCGCCGGTGGCCTCCGGGACATCGATTCCCAGCACGGTGTCCCCCGCGGCCCGCACGTCCGTCACGTACACGAGGCCGGCATCCGCCTCCCCCGCGACGACCTTTCCGAGGACGTCCGCGACGGACGACTCCTCGCTGACGGGCCGAAGATCGATCCCGGTTCCCTCCTCGAGCACCGCCGCCGCTGCCCCGCAGGGGACCTGCGGAGCGCATACGACGGTCTTGACCCCGGGCTCCGCCGCGTCGGCGAGCGAGGTGATCCCGGCGGGGTTGTCCGGCGGGACAGCCAGCTGGAGGGTGTTGGACGCGAAGTCGGTCGGGGTTCCTGCGAGCAGGTCGCGGGCCCTGTCCATGGTCCGCGCATCCGCGGAAGCGAGGACATCGGCGGGAGCGCCCTCGGTGATCTGCGTGACGAGGTCCGAGGATCCCCCGAAGTTCAGCCTGACCTCCACCCCCGGGCGCGCCTCCTCGAACCGCGCGGCCAGGTCGGTGAAGACCGCCTCCAGGGAGGCCGCGGCGAACACGGTGATGGTGCCGTCGATCGCATCGCGCGCCGTCCCTGCACTTCCCGCGTCCGGTTCTCCTGTCCCACAGGCGGCAGTGGCCGCGACGGCGGCGGTCAGGGCGACGACGGTTCCCCAGCGGGCCGATCTCGCCATGGTCAGGGCTTCCCCGCCGGGGTCTCGATGATCACCGTGGTGGCCTTGACGACGGCGATCGCGATGGAACCCTGCCGCAGACCCAATTCGCGAACCGCCTCGCTGCTCATGAGGGACACGACCCGGTGCGGACCGCATTGCAGTTCGACCTGCGCCATGACGGTGTCCATGATGACATCCGTGACGATCCCTACGAACCGGTTGCGGGCCGAGCGCCCGATGTCGGACGGATCGCCGGGCAGGACGGCGTTCCGGTGCGCGAGCCCGGCGAGTTCCAGCGTGTCCACGACGGCCCGGCCCGAGGGGTCCTTCGCGCTGCCGAGCAGGCCCCCGTCGATCCAGCGCCGCACGGTGTCGTCGCTGACCCCCAGGAAGCGCGCTGCATCTCCGATCCGCAATTGCGTCATGGAAGGGATGTTACATCCTCAGAAGCGGAAGAAGACGTTCTAGCCCTTCTCGAGGAATGCTTCCTTCTCGGGGTTCAGGTAGAGGTCGATCGCCAGCGACAGGCCCGGGTAGTCGTGCAGGTCCGGATCCCCCGCGACGATCTCCTGGGCGTCGCTGCGCGCCTTCTCGATGACCTTGCCGTGCTGCGTGATCTTCAGGAAGCGCAGGGCCGAGCGGCCGCCGGACTGCGAGGCCCCGAGGATGTTCCCCTCGCGCCGGAGCTCGAGGTCCTTCTGGGAGAGTTCGAAACCGTCCGTCGTGGAGGCGACGGCGGACAGTCGCTCCCGGCTCGGGTGATCGGGCTCGAGCTTCGTCACGAGCAGGCACGTGCCCGCGTGCCCTCCGCGGCCGATGCGCCCCCGCAGCTGGTGGAGCTGCGAGATGCCGAACCGGTCCGCGTCCATGATGACCATCAGCGTGGCGTTGGGGACGTCGACGCCGACCTCGATCACCGTCGTCGCGATGAGGAGCCGGACGCTGCCGTCCGCGAAGCGCGACATGACGTCAGCCTTGTCCTGCGGGTCCATGCGCCCGTGCAGCATGGCTGTCGGGACTCCCTGCAGCTGCGGGATCCCACCGAGGGACTCGAAGAGCCCTACGACGCTGGTCAGCTCCTGCTGCCCGCCGGGCTTCCGCTCCGGCTGCGGCTCCCCGTACAACGCCTCGGGGGCGTCCTCCTCGGTCTTGCCGTCGTCGCCGATCTTGGGGCACACCACATACACCTGGCGGCCGGCGTCGATCTCCTCGCGGGCGCGGGACCAGATGCGGCCCATCCAGGCCGGGTGCTCCGTGAGGCCCACCTCGTGCGTGGCGATGGGCGACCGCCCGGCGGGCAGTTCGGACAGCGTGGAGGTCTCCAGGTCGCCGAACACCGTCATGGCGACCGTCCGCGGGATCGGCGTCGCCGTCATGACCAGCACGTGCGGCGAGGTGCGGGCCTTGGTGCGCAGGGTGTCGCGCTGCTCCACGCCGAACCGGTGCTGCTCGTCGACGACGATCAGGCCGAGATCGAAGAACTGCACGTTCTCCGACAGGAGTGCATGGGTGCCGATGACGATCCCGGCCTCCCCCGACGCGGCGTCGAGCAGGGATCTCTTCCGCTGGGCCGTGGACATGGAACCGGTGAGCAGCACCACGCGCGTGCCGTCCGTCGCGCCGCCCAGCATCCCGCCCTCGGCGAGCGGGCCGAGCGTCCTGGTGATGGACTGGAGGTGTTGGGCGGCGAGTACCTCGGTGGGCGCCAGGAGCGCCGCCTGGCCTCCGGCGTCGATGACCTGCAGCATGGCGCGCAGGGCGACGAGGGTCTTGCCGGAGCCGACCTCACCCTGCAGCAGCCGGTTCATCGGGTGGTCCCGCGCCAGATCGTCCGCCAGGGTCCGCCCGACGTCGAGCTGGCCCTGCGTGAGCGTGAAGGGAAGCCGGGCGTCGAACTGGTCGAGGAGACCGCCCGTCCGGGGCGGCCGCGCCGTCGCCTCCTCCCGTGCCGCGAGGGCACGACGGCGGGCGAGGGCGGCCTGCAGGACGAACGCCTCCTGGTACCGGAAGCGGTGCTGGGCCCGGAAGGCGTCCTCGACCCGCTGGGGACGGTGCACGAGTTCGTAGGCGGTGGCGAGGCTCATGAGCTTGTCGCGTCGGGCGATCGACGCGGGAACGGGGTCGTCGAGCTCGGAGAGCCGCAGGGTGCCGAGGATCGTGGCGACAGCGGCCGCGATCTGCTCACTGCCGAGCTTCTCGACCGCCGGGTAGACCGGGATGGGCCGATGGGCGTAATCGGGGTCCTCGTCGCCCTCGTCGAGCAGGACGTAGCGCGGATTGGTGAGTGACAGCCGGCCGCGGTAGACCGTCACCCTGCCGGAGAACATCGCCCGCACACCGGGCTTGAGGTCACGCGCGGCACCGAAGCCGTTGAAGTACGTCAGGTTCATCCCACCGATGCCCCCGTCGGCGTCGTCGGTGATGACGACCTCCAGGAGCATCCCCTTGCGCGTGTGCATCCGCCGCGAGTTGGCGGACTGCACGCGGGCCATCAGGGTGACCTCCTCGTCCACCGGGACATCGGCGATCGGGGTCAGCTCACCGCGCTCGAGGTAGGTGCGGGGGAAATGATGGAGCAGTTCGCCGACCGTCCGGATGCCGAAGTACTTGGCCAGGTGCTTCGCCACCGGCCCCAGGTGCCGGTCGAGCGGTGCATCGAGTTCCGAGGCGGTCGCCGGCCGTATCGCGTCAGGTGTCACCGGCTCGCGTCTCCTACCGCCGGCAGGGCGAGCTGGGTCACCGTGATGTTGACGGGCGTGCCCGCCTGGTGGATCAGCGCCAGCGCGGGGGCGGGATCCGGCACGTGCACGTGGACGCGCCAGCGATAACCCTCTGCGACCTCGGTGACGGCGCTCATGATGACCGAATCGCCGAGCTCGTCGAGGTGGAGTCGCAGCGTGGCCGCGTCCAGCGGGCTCAGGTTGATCGTGCACATGACCTCGACGCCGTCCGCGTCACCGCCGTTGTGGATGTGCGGGGCCTGGATGTCGTACCCGTGGAGGCCGTCGAGCAGTTCGTCCTGCAGTTCCTCCCCGAGCGCGGCAGCCCGGAGAGCGTCGAGGATCAGCAGGAATCCGACACCGCCGGCGTCGACCACCTCCGCGTCGGTGAGTGGCCCGAGCTGGCTCTCCGTATGCACGACGGCCCTGAGGGCATGCTGCACCGAGGCGCGCAGGGTCGAGGCGAGCGCGTGGTTGCTGTCGTCGCCGGCGTGTTCCGACGCGGTGTCGGCTGCTCCCCATGCGCTCGCCTCGAGTACCGAGAGCATGGTGCCCGGGACGGGATCACTGAGGGCGGACCAGCTGCGGATCTGCGCCCGGTGCAGGGACGACGCCAGGAGCGTGCAGGTCAGTCGCGTGGCGCCCTGCAGCGGCTCGGCGAACGCTGCCAGGAAGACGGCGAAGAGGGTGCCGGAATTGCCGCGCGCGTCCTCCATCGCGGCCCTGCCGGCCGTGGTGAGCAGCTCCCCGAGATCGGAGGTCTCGGCATCCTGCGCCGCACGGGCAGCCGCGCGGACCGTCTGGTACAGGTTGGTACCGGTGTCGCCGTCGGCCACCGGGAAGATGTTGATGGCGTTGAGGCGGTCGCTGTGGTTGCCGAGGGACTCTTCGGCCCTGCTCAGCCAACGCTTCATCGCGACAGCGTTGGCGGTGATCTTAGTGTGCAAAGTGATCCCATCCCCTGAGAGCTGCCACCCGTGACGCCAGTGTCACCAGCGGCTTGCCCGGCACTACCGAGCCTACCGCAGTGAACCCGGGTGGCAGCAGGGCATCCTCGGGGAACGCCGCGAGCAGCCCGTGGTCCTCGCCGCCCCCGAGGATCCAGTCCATCGGGTCGACACCCAGCAGCCGGGCCACCGGCCGCAGGAGTTCCGCGTACTGCTGCAGCGCCACCGGGTCGAGGTCGAGCTGGACATCGCTCGCCGTCGCGATCCGCCCGGCGTCGCGCACGAGCCCGTCCGAGATGTCGAGCATCGCGCTCGCCCCGGCTGCTGCTGCCGCCGGTCCGGCCGCCAGCGGCGGGCTGGGGCGCACCTGAGCGGCGATGAGCTCCTGCCCCAGCGGCCCGAAGTCGGCGAGGGGGCGGCCGTCCTCGAGGACCGCCAGGCCGGCTGCGGCACGTCCCAGGGTTCCCGCGACCGCGAGGACGTGTCCCGGTTCCGCACCGGACCGCAGGACGGCAGGACCCTCCAGTCGTCCCGTCACGGCCGCCGTGATAACGAGCCGCGCGCCACCGCCCAGGTCCCCGCCGACGACCGAACACCCGGTGGCACCGAGGCCCCGGATACCCGCTGCGAACCCCCGGGCGCAGTCCTCGACCCAGGCGATCGGTGTGTGCGGGGGCAGGGTCAGGCTCACGACCAGCGACGTGGCCGTACCGCCCATCGCGTTGATGTCGCTGAGATTCTGTGCGGCCGATTTCCAGCCGACGTCGAAGCCGGTGGTACGGAATCCATTGGGCCGGAGGAGCCGGAAGTCGTGGTCCTCCACGAGAGTGTCCATGGAGATCAGGACGGGCCCTGAACCCGGCAGCACCGCGGCATCGTCACCCGGCCCCACCAGCGCACTCGTCGCCGCACCGAGCAGGGGCAGGATCCTCGCCAGGAGCCCGCCCTCCGACATCCCGTCGACACTGGTGGCGCTCACCCCGCCGTCGCCCAGCGGCTCGGGAGCCTGCACGGGATCCTCCGCGGACTGCGATGCTTCGGTCATGGGGCTACCGTACGGGGTTCGACCGACAGACCGACCAGGGCCCGAGCGGGCTCACGCCGTGGTCAGTGCTGCGACGTAGGCAGCGAGGCGGTCGGCGGCCGGTGCGGGTACGAAGCCCGTCGCCCTGAGCTTCGCAAGGTCGAGCGTGCTGCGGAGCGGGCGCGGGGCAGCCTGCTTGCCGGCGAAGTACTCGGCCGTGCTGACGCCGGTGACGTCCCCCCGGTCCCTGCCCGAGAGCGCGTACACCTCAGCCGCGATCTCCGCCCAGCTCTGCGGTTCGCCGTCGTTCGTGACGTTGTAGGTGCCGAACGGGGCTGCCGTGGCCACGAGGTGCAGGGCGGCCGCGGCGATGTCCTCGGTGAAGGTGAGGCGGCCCACCTGGTCGTCGACGACGCTCGGGGAGATACCGCGGCCTGCGAGACCGGCCATCGTCCGGACGAAGTTGCCGCCCTCCCCGATCACCCAGCTGGTGCGCAGGATGTAGTGGCGCGGCACGGTGGCCACGATCGCGTCCCCCGCGGCCTTCGTCTGGCCGTAGACGCCGAGCGGACTGACGGGTTCGTCCTCGTCGTGCACGTCCCGGGACCCGTCGAACACGTAGTCGCTGGAGATGTGCACGAGCGTCAGGCGATGTGCGGTGGCCACCCGCGCGAGGGCTGCGACGCCCGTCACGTTCACGGCCCAGGCGGCCGCGCGGCCCTCGGCGGTCTCCGCGGCGTCGACGGCCGTGTACGCAGCCGCGTTGATGATCGTGTCGTACGCCGCCCACGGCCGGGCGTCGTCGAGGTTCCCGCCGAGGAGGTCGAGCTCGGCGCGCCCGGCGAACTCGACCGCGGGATGGTCCGCGAGCGCTTCGCGGAGGGCCCTGCCCAGCTGCCCGTCCGCACCGACGACGAGCGTCCTGCGGGGGGCGAGCGGCGTGACGTCGGCGAGGCGCGGGTGGTTGCGGTCCTTGTCGGACAGTTCGGCGTCGGCGAGCGGGATGGGCCACTCGATGCCTGCCGTCTCGTCGGCGAGGTTGAGGAACACGTACTGGTCCTGCGCGTCCGCCGACCAGTGGTCGTTGACGAGGTAGGTGTAGGCCGTCCCGTCCTCGAGGGTCTGGAAGGCGTTGCCCACCCCTCGGGGTATCAGGATGGCCGTCGAGGGATCGAGCTCCGCCGTGAAGACGCTGCCGAAGGACGGGCCCTCCCGAAGATCCACCCAGGCGCCGAACACGCGGCCCGTCGCGACCGAGATGAACTTGTCCCAGGGCTCGGCATGGATTCCGCGTGTGGTGCCCGCGGTCTCGTTGAAGGAGATGTTGTTCTGCACGGGACCGAAATCGGGCAGGCCGGCTGCCACCATCTTCGCCCGCTGCCAGTTCTCCTTGAACCAGCCCCGGTTGTCACCGTGGACCGGGAGGTCGAACAGCACGACGCCGGGGATCGGCGTCTCGCGCGCAGCGAGGGGCTTGGAGAATATGGGACCCATGCGCTACTGCCCCAGCTCGGTGTACTTGGACTCGGTGACCGCCTTCTGCGGGCGCCACCACGCCTCGTTGTCGCGGTACCAGGCCACGGTGTCCCGCAGCCCCTGCTCGAAGTGGTGGAACTCGGGGCTCCAGCCGAGTTCCGTGCGGAGCTTCGTCGAGTCGATGGCGTAGCGCATGTCGTGTCCGGCACGGTCCACCACATGGTCGTAGGCATCGGCGGGCCGGCCCATCTCCGTGAGGATGAGCTCCACGACGTCCTTGTTGCTGCGCTCGCCGTCGGCGCCGATCAGGTAGGTCTGACCGATCTCGCCCTTGTTCAGGATCGTCCAGACCGCGGAGGAGTGGTCGTTCGCGTGGATCCAGTCACGCACGTTGAGTCCCTCGCCGTACAGCTTGGGACGCACGCCGTCGATCACGTTGGTGATCTGGCGCGGGATGAACTTCTCGACGTGCTGGTAGGGCCCGTAGTTGTTCGAGCAGTTGCTGATCGTGGCCTGGACGCCGAAGGAACGCACCCAGGCGCGCACGAGGAGGTCGGAACCGGCCTTGGTGGACGAGTAGGGGCTCGAGGGATTGTAGGGCGTGCTCTCGGTGAAGCGGGCCGGGTCGTCGAGTTCGAGGTCGCCGTAGACCTCGTCGGTGCTGATGTGGTGGAAGCGCTTCCCGTACCGGCGCGCGGCCTCGAGCAGCGTGTACGTGCCGATGATGTTGGTGTCGAGGAACGGCCGCGGGTCGTGCAGCGAGTTGTCGTTGTGGGACTCCGCCGCGTAGTGCACGACGGCGTCCGCGCGCTGGGTGAGCGGGTCGACGACGGCGGCGTCGGCGATGTCGCCGACCACCAGCTCGAAGCGGTCGGCGGGCAGGCCCTCGAGGGAGGCGCGGTTGCCCGCATAGGTCATCTTGTCGAGGACCGTGACGGAGACGTCCGTGTGCTCCATCAGGTAGTGGACGAAATTGGACCCGATAAAGCCGGCGCCGCCGGTCACCAAGAGATTCTTCACGTCCTGCACTTTACCGGGCGGGATCGGCATCGCCCCATTCGGCCATGCCGACCCAGGCGCCGATCTTCCGTCGCGCCGGCCCGTGCCGCAGCAGGAAGGGCCGGCTCAGGACTGGTGGCGCCCGCGACGACGGGCCGCCAGCACCGCGGTGACGGCGAGGGCGGCAGCGAGGATCGCCGCACCGATCCAGGCGATCGGCGACAGGGAGGCGGCTCGTTCCTCCTCGGCCGCGACGGGCGAACTGCTCGAGGCCGAGGGGGTCGCCGACCGGCTCGGGCGGAGGGTCGACGTCGCGCCCGGCGTCGACGCCGCGGCGTCCGACGCGGCGGCGGGCGGTGCCGGCGGAACGGTCGCGGGGGCGGTCGTGGCGGGCGCGGGGGTCACGGAGGGCACGGAGGGCACGGCGGCGGGTCCCGTCGCGGTGGGCGGGGGCGTCGGATCGTCCGCGCTCGGGCTGGGCACCGCGACCTCCCCGGTGATCTCCGCGACTCCGCCGGTGACGGCGTCGTACCGCAGGTTGGTGTAGATGAGGGAGTCCGCGAAGAGGAGATTCCCGGTTCCCGGTTCGATGAGGTGTCCGGTGGCCGGGTGGACCAGGAATCCGGTACGGGCATTGATGGCGAAGCCTGTCCGCGCGTCGATGCCCGCCGTCGCGGTCGGATCGGCCACGGGAGGAGCTGGCTCACCGAACGTCGCCCCGGGCTGCGGCTGCCGCACGGTCTCGGATTCCTGCTGGCTGGAGACGGCCGGCGGGGCATCCGGGGCCATGACCGGATCAAGCGCGAGGGCGGCCGTCGGCGTAGCGAGGACCGCTCCCAGGAGAAGGGCGCCCACCGCCCCGCAGGCGATCCTGGTGCTGGCGGGTGTCGACAGGGTGCTGCGGTTCGGCGCGGTCATTCGTCCTCGATCGGGCTCACGCATCCGGCTGCCGTGCAGCATCGCATGCGGGTGGGAACCGGCAGCCTGAGACTGGCTGCGGCCCCTGAATCCTACTGTCGCACCGGCGTACGGCCCGGCTTCCCGCGCCGGACCCCGCGGTCGTGTCGCGTCCGGAGCCGGACCACCTATTAGGGTGGGACCATGCGCGCCCTCCCCCGCACCCTGTCAGCGCTGGTGCCCGCAGCCGCCCTCATGATCAGCCTCTCCGGTTGCGCCTCGGTGGTGGACGTCGATCCGGCGGAGGATGCCGCGAACGCCGGCTGCGCCGACGTGATGATCGCCCTGCCGCCGACGGTCGCGGAGAACGAGCAGCGCGACACGAACAGCCAGGCCACCTCCGCGTGGGGCGATCCCTCGAAAGTGGTACTCCGGTGCGGCGTGACGGTTCCCGGCCCCACCACGGATCCCTGCGTGACCGTCAACGACGTCGACTGGGTGGTCCGCGAGGGCGATCCCGCCTGGACCGCCACGACCTACGGGCGGGATCCGGCCGTCGAGGTCCTGTTCGACCCGGACGAGGTCGCCTCGAGCACCGTTCTGGTGGAACTCGGGGACGCCGTCTCGCGCGTCGAGCAGTCCCGGGCCTGCGTCGGGCTCTCCGATGCCACTCCTGCACCATCGGGCGGCTGACGCAGCACCGATCCCTGCCACTCGTGCAACCACCGATTCCGACCACTGCCAGGAGGCACCGTGAAAGCCGAACAAATCTCCGACGTCTGCACCTTCCACGGGGAAGGGCCCTACTGGGACCCGCGCCGCGGAGAGCTCCTGCTGGTGGACATGCAGGAGGGCGATGTCCTGGTGCGGCACGAGGACGGCAGCCTGGACCGGCACGATGTGCATCCACGCCTCGCGGGCGTCATCCGCGGCCGGTCGTCGGGCGGATACGTCGTCGGCGTCGAGCGTGGCTTCCTCTTCGCCGACGAGGACTTCTCGACCCTCGAGCAGGGCCCGGAGGCCTTTCGTGACAGCACCATCCGCATGAACGACGGCGGCTGCGACACCGCGGGCCGCTTCCTGTGCGGATCGATGGGCTGGGAGGGCGGCTTCGGCGCGGGCACCCTCTACTCCCTGGACCGCGACCACGGGGTGAGCACCGTCCTGACCGGTGTCACCATCTCGAACGGCCTCCACTTCTCCCCCTCGGGTGACACCGCCTTCTTCAGCGACACGCCGACCGGCAGGATCGATGCCCTCGGTTACGACGTCGGGACGGGACGCTTCACCGATCGCCGGACGTTCGCCGTCGTCGAGCCTGCGCTCGGGATGCCGGACGGCATGGCGATCGATGCCGAGGGCGGGATCTGGACGGCCCTCTACGGGGGCGGGGCTATCGCGCGCTACGACGCGTCGGGCAGGCTCTCGGAGCACATCCCCCTGCCCGTGACCAATGTGACGGCCTGCGCGTTCGGCGGGAAGGACCTGTCGACGCTCTTCATCACGACCACGCAGGAGAACATCGCGGCGGGATCGGAGCCGAGCGCGGGCGCGCTCTTCGCGGTCGGGGCCGGGATTGCCGGCGCCCCCCTGCCGATGTTCGGAGGATAGGGCCGACACCCGGGAAGCACTCCTTCCGCGGACGACCACTGTCATGCGTCCGCGGAAGGAGTGCCGGATTTCTTCGTACCCGGCGGCGCTCCGGACGGGTCGGCCGCCCGGTCGGCGGGGGCGGTTACAGGATCGGCTGCCCGCCGGTCACGGCGATGCGCGCTCCCGAGACGTAGCTCGCCTCGTCGGAGGCCAGCAGGACGTACACCGGCGCGAGCTCCGCCGGCTGGCCCGCGCGCTGCATCGGCACCTGCCGGCCGAAGCTCTCCACCTGGTCCTCCGGCATGGTGGCCGGGATCAGCGGGGTCCAGATGGGACCGGGCGCCACGGAGTTGGCCCGGATGCCGCGGTCCGCCAGGAGCTGCGCCATGGACGCGGTCATGTTGGCGATACCCGCCTTCGTCGCCGAGTAGGGCAGCAGCGTGGGGACCGGGTTGTCCGAGTTCACCGAGCTGGAGCCGATGATCGACCCGCCCGGCGGCATGTGAGGCAGGACGGCCTTCGTGAGGTGGAAGAACGCGCTGAGGTTGATCGCGAGCGTACGGTCCCACTCCTCGTCCGGGATCTCCTCGATGGTCTCGTGCGTCATCTGGAACGCGGCGTTGCTTACGAGGACGTCCATCCTGCCGAACTCCTCGACGGCCCTGTCGATCACCGCACGACACGTCGCCGGGTCGGCGAGGTCGCCCGGGAAGAGGACGGCCCGCATGCCGGCCTCCTCCACCCAGCGGCCCGTCTCCCGGGCGTCGTCGTCCTCATCGAGGTAGCTGATCAGGACGTCGGCGCCTTCCCTCGCGAAGGCGATCGCCACGGCACGGCCTATTCCGCTGTCCCCACCGGTGATCACCGCTTTCTTGCCGGTCAGACGGCCCGAACCGCGGTAGGACTGCTCGCCGTGGTCGGGCGCCGGGTCCATGGCATCGGTGGTTCCGGGCGGCTCCTGCTGCTGCGCTGGCTGGCTCACTGTTCCTCCTGGTGTCTACGGGCAATTGCACCCGTGGGTTCCTTGCCCCCTCACCGTAAGCACCCTTAGTAATGGGTGGGAAGCGGACAGCCGGTCCGGAAACCCGTTGCACAGGGAGGACACCGACCTTTCATGCGGTACGCAGCCGAGTACATCTTGCCGTTGAAGTGGACCGACACGGGACCCGTGGCGGAACTGGCCTCCTACCTGCGCGAGCTCGTGCGCTGGATGGACGTCACCGTGGTGGACGGCTCGGCCGATCCGTTCTTCGAGCGGCACGCGGGCGCCTTCCCGGCCGGGGTGCGCCACCTGCGACCCGACCCCGACGCCGTGCTGCAGGGGGGCAACGGCAAGGTCCATGGCGTCCTGACGGGCCTGTCCGCGGCACGGCATGAACGCGTCATCATCGCCGACGACGACGTCCGGTACGGGCGCGAGGAAGCGGAGCGCCTGCTCGGACTGCTCGAGGACGCGGATGTGGTGCGCCCCCAGAACTACTTCGCACGACTGCCGTGGCATGCCCGCTGGGACACCGGCCGGACCCTGCTCAACCGCGCCTTCGCCTCCGACTACCCGGGCACGCTCGGCGTCCGGCGCAGCACGCTCCTCTCCGCGGGCGGGTACTGCGCCCACGCGCTCTTCGAGAACCTCGAACTGATCCGGACGGTGCGGGCTGCCGGCGGCGTCGAGGCCCGCGCCGACGACCTCTTCGTGGCGCGCCTGCCCTGCTCCTCGCGGCACTTCCTCGGCCAGCGCGTCCGGCAGGCGTACGACAGCTTCGCCCAGCCCGGCAGGCTCGCCGTCGAACTGAGCCTGCTCCCGGCCATCCTCCTCGCCCGGCCGACGGCCCGGCAGCTCGCCGCGGCCGGCCTCGCCGTCGTCGCACTCGCGGAGCTGGGACGACGACGGCACTCCGGAGCCGCGGTCTTCCGTCCCGCAGCCTCGCTCTGGGCCCCGGCGTGGCTGCTCGAGCGGGCGGTGTGCAGCTGGCTCGCGGTCGCCAGCAGGGCCCGCGGTGGCGTCCGCTACGCCGGAGGCAGGATGCGACTCGCCGCGCACTCGGAGCGCCGGCTGAGGTCGAACCGGGCATGACGGCAGAGGAGCGTGGAACTGCCGGGAAACTAAGTAGACTGATGGCTCAGGCTGGAAACGACCGAAGAGGAACCGATATGGCAGACACACTGGGAAGTCCGAACTCCGAGCCCGAGGGCGGATTCGAGCGGGATCCCTCGGACTGGGTCACCGGCGACGAGCCCATGACCGCCGCACAGCGCAGCTACCTGGACACCCTCGCGCGCGAGGCGGGCGAAGAGATCCCGGCGGACATCACCAAGGCCGAGGCCTCCGAGCACATCGACCGGCTGCAGGGCAGGAGCAAGAGGCTCAGCGACGATTCCTGACCCCGGCCGCAGGACGTCTGCCGGGGCTACCGCACCGCGGCGAAGTTGAACTCCGTGCAGATGTCCTGCCCGAACACGAACCGCCGGACGGGCGCCGTCCGCGCCTCGGCGAGGGCGTCGGACCCCGAGAAGCGGATACCCGGAACGCCGTCGCCCACCAGGACGGGAGCGGTGGTGAGGTACAGCCGATCGAGCAGGCCGGCCTCGAGGAACCGCGAGACGGTGTTCCCGCCGCCTTCGACCAGCACCTTCCGCAGGCCCCTCGCCTGCAGGAGGTCCAGGACACGTCGCGGAGCGAAGTCCTCGACGGACAGCCGCACCACCTCCACGGAGGACGGCAGCGCCTCGGGGACAGCGGCGTCCCGCCCGACGATCCAGAGAGTGGGGACGCCGCCGGCCAGGACTCGCGCGTCCGGGCCGACCCTGGCCGCCGCGTCGAGCACGACGCGCACGGGACTCCTGCCGGGTACGTCCTCGACGGCGAGCGCGCAGTCCTCGGCCAGGACGGTGGACGCCCCGACCACGACGGCGTCCACGAGGGCCCGGAGCCTCTGGAGGTGGCCGTGGTCGCCGCGGTCCTCATGGAAGCCGGAGTCGCCGGAGCGCGAGGCGATGAAGCCGTCCAGGCTCTGGCGCAGCCGGCCGACAACGACCTGCCCGGACGCTCCCGCGAGGTAGCCGTAACGGTGCGTCAGCTCCTCCGCCTCGCCCGGCGCGGGGGCGGCCGGGACGGTGCCGTCGAGGAGCGCGGCCCAGGCGTCGGCGGAGGGCGCGGCGTCATGCCGCATGCGGGCCCGCTTGGTCGCGAGGTATCCGGCGTTCTCCGAGCGTTCGGACACGGGCAGGCCGCGGCGCTCGACGACGGTGATCCCGAGGTCCTCGAGCGCCTCCTCCTTCGCAGGATTGCCGGAGAGCAGGCGGACAGCGCTGATGCCCAGGTCCTGCAGGATCTCCGCCGCCTGGTCGTAGCGGCGTGCGTCCACGGGCAGCCCCAGGGCGGTGTTCGCGTCCACGGTGTCCACCCCCTGGTCCTGCAGCGCGTAGGCCTTCAGTTTGGCGAGCAGGCCGATCCCGCGGCCTTCGTGCCCGCGGACGTAGACCACCACACCGCGGCCTTCCTCGGAGATCGCGGAGAGCGCCGCTGCGAGCTGGTCCCCGCAGTCGCACCGCCAGGATCCGAAGGCGTCGCCCGTGAGGCATTCGCTGTGGACGCGGACCAGCGGCACCGGGATGGGCCCGCCAGGGGCGTCGTCCTCGATCCCCTGCGCCAGGGCGACGTGCTCCACTCCCCCGCCGTCACGGTACCCGACCATGCGGAACGTCCCGTACCTCGTGGGCAGCACCGTCTCCGCGACCCTTTCGACGGTGGCCGGTACGGGGGCGGACTCGAGCTGCGAGTACGCAGTGGACTGGATGGACTGGCTGGACATGGAACAACCTTAGGAGCGATGCGGGGAGGGGCGAAACGCCCGACTGAGGGATCAACGGGCACAGGCGGCCTTTTATTGCGGCGGCCGGGGGCGGCGGGCATCGGCCGCCGCCCGGTCGAGGACCTCACGGACGGCCAGCACCGCCGGCCTGCGCGCGCCGGCACGGCGGGCCGACGTGAAGATGGAGCGCCGGGGGTCGTCCTCGAGTTCGAGGAGGCGCACCGGCACGCTCCGGCCCGTCCAGACGAGGTCGGGCATGAGGGCCACGGCGTTGCCGGATTCGATCAGGCGGACCTGCGCCTGGAGGTCCGCGGTCTCGTAGCGGACGTCGGGCTCGAACCCGGCCCGTCGGCATGCCTGCTCGGCCCAGTGCCGTGACGCTGCCCCCCTGGGCTCCATGACCCATGCCGCTCCCGCCGCCTCCGCCACGGAGGAGATGCCGGTGCGATGGGGGCCCACGAGCGGGACGGCGAGGCGGATCGCGTCCTCCGTCAGCGCCACATGGTCGAGCTCGGGGTGGCGGGGCGCTGCGTGGCCCGGGTACTGCTCGGCGATCACGAGGTCGAAGTCGCGGGCGAACGTCTCGTACAGGGCGGTCTCCGGTTCTCGCTGGACCATCTCGACGCGCACGTCCGGGTAGTCCCGGATGATCGCCGTCAGGGCGTCGGGCATGAGCGCCAGCGCGGCGGACTGGAACACAGCGACCCGCACGGTCCCCGACACCGTGGTCAGCGAGGCAGCGAGATCCGCCTCGGCCCGTTCGAGGGTCTCGAGCAGTTCCGCGGTGTGCGTGACGAGCACCTCGGCCTGCGGTGTCAGGACCACGCGACGCCCGGCCTTGCGCAGCAGCTCCACGCCCACGTCCTTCTCGAGCAGGGCGAGCTGCTGTGACACGGAGGACGGACTGTAGCTCAGCGCGGCCGCCACGTCGGCGAGTGTGCCGCGGATCTTCAGTTCCCGGAGCAGGCGGAGCCTGCGTAGATCGAGCATCGGACCTCCAGGATTCGGTTCCGCTGATGAATACCGTTCAGTAATCATCGCTTTTCCTAATCGTACGGTGAGCCGGATACTGAGGTCGAAGTAGCTGCTTCACCCTCTGCCCGGCGAGAGCCGTTCGACCGAAAGCCGTTGCCATGACAACCCAGATCCCGCCTCGCGAAGGCATCGCCGCCACCCCGGCACCCCAGGACCTGCCCGCCACCCCGCACCCCGGGTCCGACGGCGCGTCCCGGCGATTCGCGGCCGCCGAGGGCGGCACCACTGCTATCCCGGCAACGTTGCCGGACGCGTCGATCGCCCTCGTGCGGCGGTGGCTGACGGAGGCCTCGAAGGTCCCCGTCGATTCCTCGGCCAAGCAGCTCGCCGGCGTCCTCAAGGATCCCGACGGTCTCGCCTTCACCGTCGGCTTCGTCGACGGCGTCATCCGGCCCGAGGACCTCACGGTCGCGGCCCGCAACCTCGGCATCATCGCCCCGAAGGTACCCGCGTTCCTCCCCTGGTACATGCGCTCGGCCGTCAGGGTGGGCGCCGCCGTCGCCCCCGTCCTTCCGCAGGTCGTCATCCCCATCGCCCGGCGGGTCCTGCGGGAGATGGTGGGCCACCTCATCATCGACGCGTCCGACGCGAAGCTCGGGCGGTCCATCAGCAGGATCAGGCGCGACGGCATCCGCCTGAACGTCAACCTCCTCGGCGAGGCGGTACTCGGCGAGCACGAGGCGGAACGCCGCCTCGCCGGGACGGTCCGCCTGCTCGAGCGCCCCGACGTCGAGTACGTCTCCATCAAGGTGTCCTCCACGGTCGCCCCGCACCCCTCCTGGGCGTTCGAGGAGGCCGTACGGCACGTCGCCGAGAAGCTCGCTCCCCTGTACGCACTCGCCGCCGCAGCCGAGAAGCCGAAGTTCATCAACCTCGACATGGAGGAGTACAAGGACCTCGACCTGACGATCGCGGTCTTCATGGACATCCTCGACCGGCCCGAGTTCGCGGACCTCGAGGCCGGGATCGTCCTGCAGGCATACCTCCCCGACTCCCTGGCCGCGATGATGCGCCTGCAGGAATGGGCGGCCGCGCGGCGTGCCCGGGGCGGCGCCGGCATCAAGGTCCGCGTGGTGAAGGGAGCAAACCTGCCGATGGAGCAGGTGGAAGCGTCCCTCCACGACTGGCCGCTGGCCACCTGGGGCTCGAAGCAGGAATCGGACACCCACTACAAGCGCGTGCTCAACTACGCCCTGCAGCCCGGGCATGTGGACAACGTGCGCATCGGCGTCGCGGGCCACAACCTCTTCGACCTCGCCTTCGCCTGGCTCCTCGCCGGGGAGCGCGGGGTCCGCTCCGGCATCGAGTTCGAGATGCTCCTGGGCATGGCCCAGGGCCAGGCGGAGGCTGTCCGACGCGACGTCGGGTCGCTGCTCCTCTACACGCCGGTCGTGCACCCGCGCGAGTTCGACGTCGCCATCGCCTATCTGATCCGCCGGCTCGAGGAGGGCGCGAGCCAGGACAACTTCATGTCGGCCGTCTTCGAGCTCTCCGAGAACGAGGCACTCTTCGAGCGGGAGAAGAACCGCTTCCTCGCGTCGCTCCGGGAGCTCGACACCTCCGTCCCGGCACCGAATCGCCGGCAGGACCGCACCGTCCCCGCCCCGGCCCATGCGGGGACCGGGTTCGAGAACACCCCGGACACCGATCCCTCGCTTCCGGCGAACCGCGCCTGGGGACGGGCGATCCTCGAGCGGGTGCCCACCTCCGAGCTGGGAATCGGCACCGTGGCAGCCACCACGCTCACGCGTGCCGACGACCTCGACGCCACCATCGCCGGCGCCGTGGGCGCTGCTGAGTCCTGGGGTTCCCTGACAGGAGCGCAGCGCGCCGAGGTCCTGCATCGGGCAGGTGACGCCCTCGAGGCGCACCGCGCCGAGCTCATGGAGGTCATGGCGGCCGAGACCGGCAAGACGCTCGATCAGGCCGATCCGGAGATCTCCGAGGCGGTCGACTTCGCCCACTACTACGCCGAGCGCGCCCGCGAACTCGACGACGTCGACGGCGCCTCGTTCTCCCCGGCGCGGCTCACGGTCGTGACGCCGCCGTGGAACTTCCCCGTCGCGATCCCCGCGGGCTCCACCCTCGCCGCCCTCGCCGCAGGTTCGGCCGTCATCATCAAGCCGGCCTCCCAGGCCCGCCGGTCAGGCTCGGTCATGATCGAGGCGCTCTGGGCGGCGGGTGTGCCGCGCGAGGTCCTGCGGCTCGTGCAGGTCGAGGAGGGTGACCTCGGTCGCCGGCTCATCTCCGACCCCCGGGTGGACCGCGTGATCCTGACCGGCGGGTACGAGACCGCCGAGTTGTTCCGCTCCTTCCGCCCGGACCTGCCGCTGCTCGCCGAGACCTCCGGCAAGAACGCGATCATCGTGACCCCGAGCGCGGACCTCGACCTCGCCGCGAAGGACGTCGCGCAGTCGGCCTTCGGCCATGCGGGCCAGAAGTGCTCGGCCGCCTCCCTGGTGATCCTCGTGGGCAGCGTGAGTACGTCGCAGCGCTTCCGTAACCAGCTCCTCGACGCCGTCACGTCCCTGTCCGTCGGCTATCCGGAGGACCCGACCACCCAGATGGGTCCCGTCATCGAGCCCGCGACCGGCAAGCTCCTCGACGGCCTGACGACGCTCGGGGAGGGCGAGTCCTGGCTCGCCGAGCCCCGGCAGCTCGACGCGTCGGGCCGCCTGTGGAGCCCCGGCGTGCGCGACGGCGTCAAGCGGGGGTCCACCTACCACCTCACGGAGTACTTCGGGCCGGTCCTCGGCATCATGACCGCAGCCACCCTGGAGGAGGCCATCGCGCTGCAGAACGACATCGACTACGGCCTCACCTCCGGCATCCACTCGCTCGACACCCGCGAGATCGCCGTCTGGCTCGAGGGCGTGCAGGCGGGCAACCTCTACGTCAACCGCGGGATCACCGGCGCGATCGTCCAGCGCCAGCCCTTCGGCGGGTGGAAGAAGTCCGCGGTAGGCGCCGGGACGAAGGCGGGAGGCCCCAACTACCTCGTGGGCCTCGGTTCCTGGGTGTCGAGGGAATCCGCCGCCCAGGACGCGCCCCTGCCCGTCGTCGCCCCGTTGCTCGCGGCCGCGCGGTCGGCCGGCCTGCCCGAGGGCGACGTCGCACGCCTGGCCCGCGCTGCCGCGTCGGACGCCGCCGCGTGGAACAGCGAGTTCGGCCGCGTGAAGGATGTCTCGGCCCTCTCGGCCGAGCGGAACCTCTTCCGGTACCTCGCCCATCCCGTGACGGTCCGCCTCGCGGCGGGTGCACCCCTCGCCGACCTGGTACGCGTGCTCCTCGCGGCGAGGGCGGCGGGAGCCCCCGTCGCCGTCTCGACCGCCGTCGACCTCCCGGCAGCACTCCGCTCCGTCGTCTCGGCGCACACCGAGGGCGTAGCCATCGAGGACGACGACGCCTGGCTGGCCCGCGCGTCATCACTGCCGATGAGCCGCGTACGGCTCATCGGGGACGGCGCGTCCGCGCTCGCGGCTGCGACGGGCGGACGCCCGGACCTCGCCATCTACGCGCAGCCCGTCACCGAATCGGGGCGGATCGAACTGCTGCCGTTCCTTCAGGAGCAGGCCATCAGCGTCACCGCGCACCGCTTCGGCACCCCGAACGCCCTGACCGACGGCATCCTCTAGGGCCGGTCTCCGCACCTCCCTGCCCGCCCGTCGAGAAGGCGGAGAAGACCACCGGACGCACGGAAAGCCGGTCGTTCCTGCCTTCCCGGGCACGGGTTGCACGCTGCAGGCGAGGGAGAGGGGCACGCGTGGCATGCCCGGTTCCCCCCGTAAGCTGGCGCATGGAGGATCGGTCCACGGTCCGGACAGCGCCACGGGCCGCC
The DNA here is from genome assembly GCF_056680255.1 of Arthrobacter sp. BC5. Classification (NCBI taxonomy): domain Bacteria; kingdom Bacillati; phylum Actinomycetota; class Actinomycetes; order Micrococcales; family Micrococcaceae; genus Arthrobacter; species Arthrobacter sp. BC5. The sequence continues at coordinate 2,518,650 of NZ_CM155273.1, read as the reverse complement.
CGCGGGGCGGCCGGGAGGATCGTGCCGATGAGCAGCCGCAGCACCGCCCGGCAGACCCGGGGCCCCCAGCTCCGCGCGTGGGTCCCGGGTCTTCTCGTCCTGACAGCCGGCGTCGGCGTGTCCGTGCTCCTGGCCGGTCTCCAGACCGTGCTCGGAGCCCTCGTCATCGCGCTGGTCCTCGGGATCCTGCTCGGCAACTCGGGTCTGTACACGGCGCCCCTCCGCACGGGCATCGGCGGCGGCACCAAGCGCCTCCTCCGCGCGGGCGTCGTCCTGCTGGGGCTCCAGCTCGCGCTGCCGGACATCCTGGCCCTGGGCCCGCAGGTCATCCTGCTGATCGTCGCGTGCGTCGCCCTCAGTTTCTCCTGCACCCTCTGGCTGGGCCGGCAGCTCGGCCTCAGCCGGGCGGGCGCCCTGCTCATGGCGGCAGGGTTCTCCATCTGCGGAGCATCCGCCGTCGCCGGGATGCAGGGCATCGTGGACGCCGACGACGACGAGGTGGCCTCCGCCGTCGCGATGGTCACCCTCTACGGATCCCTCATGATCATCGCGCTGCCCCTCCTGAACGCCGTCCTCGGACTCGACGCCACGAGCTTCGGCATCTGGTCCGGACTCGCCGTCCACGAGGTGGCGCAGGTGGTGGCGGTCGCGAGCACCGCCGGGGCGACGGCTCTCGCATCCGCGACGGTCGTCAAGCTCGGGCGGGTGCTGATGCTCGCGCCCGTGGCGGCGGCAGCTGGCCTTGCGGAACGACGCCGCCCGGGGCGGAGCGGTACGGCCACCGCGGAGGACGGGAAGGCGGGCGCGGCCGGCCCTGCCACGCCGCTGGTGCCCCTCTTCGTCGTGGGATTCCTGGCGATGGTCGTGCTGCGGTCCCTCGGGTTCCTGCCCCAGCCCGTGCTCGACGTCGGACGCACGGTGACCACCCTCCTGCTGGCAGCCGGGATGTTCGGGCTCGGTGCCGGAATCGACGTCCGGCGCCTCCTTCGCACGGGTGGACGGTTCGCCGCGGTGGGCGCCGCCTCGACCCTGCTGCTCGCCGGGATCTCGCTGCTCGGCGTCGTCGTCCTGGCCTAGGGCTGTCTTCTCGGGAATGACCCGGCGCATCCGCGCGTTGAAGGAATCGATGCGTTTGCATCTACTAGAGGAGGCGCCATGACGAAAGTCGCAGTTGTCACAGCGGGGCTCGGCGTCCCGTCGTCCAGTCGGATGCTTGCCGATGTGATGTGGGGCGCCCTGAAGGATGAACTGTCCGTCTCCGGCCAAAGCGCCACCGTCGAGGTCCTGGAGCTCCGCGACCACGCAGTGGACATCGCGCACCACCTGGTGAGCGGGTTCGCACCACCCACCCTGGCCGCGGCCATCCGGGACGTCACGGACGCGGACGCGCTCATCGCCGTCAGCCCTGTGTTCTCGGGGTCCTACAGCGGACTGTTCAAATCCTTCTTCGATGTCATCGACAACACCGCGCTCGAGGGCATGCCCGTTCTCCTGGGGGCGACGGGCGGCAGCGCGCGCCACGCCCTGGTTCTCGAACACGCCATGCGACCACTCTTCAGTTACCTGCGGGCGCGGGTAGCTCCCACCGCGGTCTATGCGGCACCCCAGGACTGGGGGGCCGGCGCCGACGATGAAACCGCCCTGGAGCAGAGGTCACGCCGTGCCGCCCGGGAAGTGGCCGAAATGCTCGTCGGGCGGTCCCCGGTTCGCCCTCCCCGCCGAATCGAACCGTCTGCGCCGTTCGAGGACCTCCTGGCAAGGATCCAGGCACCGAGGCCTTGAGCCCGCCGGTCCCCGGCCACCAGCCCTCCACCCCCCCTACCTTCTGGAGAAGAATCATGGAAATCGGCGTCTTCACAGTCAGTGACGTCACCCGGAACCCCCTCACGGGCGAGACACCCACGGAGGGTGAGCGCATCAAGGCCGCCGTCACCATCGCACGGAAGGTCGAAGAGATCGGCATGGATGTCTATGCCACCGGCGAGCACCACAACCCGCCTTTCTACGCCAGTTCCCCGACCACCCTCCTGGGCTACATCGCCGCCCAGACCGAGCGCATCACGCTGTCCACCAGCACCACCCTGATCACCACCAACGACCCGGTCAAGATCGCGGAGGACTTCGCCACGCTGCAGCACCTCGCCGACGGTCGCGTGGACCTGATCCTCGGCCGAGGCAACACCGGGCCCGTCTACCCCTGGTTCGGCAAGAACCAGCAGGACAGCGTCGAACTGACCGTCGAGAACTACAACCTGCTGCGCCAGCTGTGGGACAACGACGTCGTGAACTGGGAAGGCAAGTACCGCACACCACTGCGCAACTTCACCTCCACGCCGCGCCCGCTCCATGGCGTCGCACCGTTCGTCTGGCACGGTTCCATCCGTACGCCGGAGGTCGCGGAGATCGCCGCCTACTTCGGCGACGGTTTCTTCGCCAACAACATCTTCTGGCCGAAGGAGCACTACCAGCAGCTCATCGGCCTCTACCGGGAACGCTACGCCCACTACGGCCACGGCGATGCCGACCAGGCGATCGTGGGACTGGGTGGACAGTTCTTCCTGGCACGGAAGTCACAGGATGCAGTGAAGGAGTTCCGTCCCTTCTTCGACAACGCCCCCGTCTATGGCCACGGGCCGACGATGGAGAGTTTCATGGCCCAGACCCCGCTGACGGTCGGCAGCCCCCAGGAAGTCATCGAGAAGACCCTTTCCTTCCAGGAGTTCTTCGGCGACTACCAGCGCCAGTTGTTCCTCATCGATCACGCCGGCCTGCCACTGAAGACCGTGCTGAACCAGCTCGACCTCTTCGGCGAACTCGTGCTGCCGGAACTGCGTGCGGAATTCGCCAGGCGGCGCCCCGCGCACGTCCCCGACAAACCGGTGCACGCCACGCGTCGAGTCGGCGCCGTCGCGGCCGCCGGGTGACCGGGATCAGTCCGCGTCCAGGTCCTTGCCGCGTCCCGAGCGGGCCCGGCACGGACCTCGCCGTCAGCGCAGGCCGGTACCGCGGTCCAGCGCGAGCGCGATCAGTTCGTCGATCAGCTCGGTGTAGCCGAGGCCGGACTTCGCCCACATCTGCGGGTACATGCTGATCGGGGTGAAGCCGGGCATGGTGTTGATCTCGTTGATGACCAGGCGCCCGTCCGGCGTGTAGAAGAAGTCGACGCGGGAGAGGCCCTCGCCGCCGATCGCGTCGAAGGCCTCGCCCGCAAGCTGCCGCACGCGGTCGATGACCTCCTGCGGGAGATCTGCGGGGCAGGACAGTTCGGCGGCGGCGCCGTCCACGTACTTGGCCTCGAAGTCGTACCAGGCGTGCTCCCCGGGCTGGATGGCGATCTCCCCCGGCAGCGAGGTGCGCGGGGAATCCACGCCCCGCCCCTGGAGGACGGCGACCTCGATCTCGCGGCCCTCGATCCCTGCCTCGATCACCACCTTGGGGTCGAAGGCGCGGGCGGCCTCGACCGCCGCGCGGATTCCCCCGACATCCTCGACCCGGCTGATCCCCATCGAGGACCCGGCGCGGGCGGGCTTGACGAAGAGCGGGAAACCGAGTGCGGCGGCACGGCGGATGCCGTCCTCGGCATCGGTGCGCCACTGCCGGTCCGTCACCACCTCGTAGGGGCCCACCTCGAGCCCGGCAGCCGAGAAGACCACCTTCATGTAGTGCTTGTCCATGCCGACGGCGGAAGCCAGGACGCCGGCGCCGACGTAGCGCATGTCGGCCATCTCCAGCATGCCCTGCAGCGTGCCGTCCTCACCGAACGGGCCGTGCAGGAGCGGCAGGACGACGTCCACGCCGCCCAGGCTCTCGGGTACGGAACCGGGTGCTGCCACGAGCAGTTCCTGACCCTCGCTGCCGTCCGCCGGCGTGCCCATGACCACGGCCCGCTCGGTCGCGGTGACCTCCGGCAGCACGTCGGCGCGCAGCGACCACGCGGACGGATCAGCCGACACGAGGGACCACTGGCCGGATTTGGTGATGCCCACGGGAACGACGTCGTAACGCGTGCGGTCGATCGCCTCGAGCACGCCGGCCGCGGTCACGCAGCTGACGGCGTGCTCGCTCGAACGGCCGCCGAACAGCACGAGGACGCGGGGCTTGCGGGCGGGAAGGGAAGTCTCGGTGGTCGCGGTCATCACGGTGGTCACGGTACGGGATCGCCTTCCGGCTTGAGGTTGCGGGCCAGCAGGCGCGGCCCGAGGTCATCGACGGACAGGCGTCCCTGGAGGACGGCCACCACGCTCTCGGTGATGGGCATGTCGACGCCGAGCTTCATGGCTGAGTCCAGGACGGCCTGTGCGGACTTGATGCCCTCCGCCGTCTGGTTCATCCTCACCGTGACCTGGTCGAGGGTCAGGCCCTGGCCCAGCAGGTGGCCTGCGGTGTGGTTGCGGGACAGCGCGGAGGAACACGTGGCGATCAGGTCCCCCATGCCGGCCAGTCCCGCCATCGTCTCGGGCTGTCCGCCGAGGGCGACGGCCAGGCGCGTCGTCTCGGCGAGGCCGCGGGTGATGACGGAGGCCTTGGTGTTGTCGCCCATGCGCCGGCCCTCGCAGATGCCGACGGCCAGGGCGATCACGTTCTTGACGATGCCGCCGATCTCCACCCCGATCACATCCGTGGAGGTGTAGGGCCGGAAGTAGGAGGCCGTGCAGGCCGCTGCGATCCACGTGGCGGTGTCATGGTCGGGGCAGGCGACGACCGAGGCCGTCGGCTCCTCACGGGCGATCTCCAGGGCGAGGTTGGGTCCGGACAGCACCGCGATCCGCTCGGCGGGCAGCGCCAGTTCCTCCGAGATCACCTCGCTCATGCGGGCATCGGTCCCGACCTCGAGTCCCTTCATGAGGGACACGACGACGGCGTGGCCGGGGATGAGGGGCCGCCAGGCCGGGAGCTGCGCGCGGAGGGTCTGGGCGGGTACCGCGAGGACCACGAGGTCGCTTCCGACGAGGACCTCCTCCACCTCGGCCGAGGCGGAGACGTTCCGCGGGAGCCGAGTGTCGCCGAGGTACCGGGAATTCCGGTGCTCGGCGGTGATCTCGTCGGCGACCTCGGGGCGCCGGGACCACAGCATGACGTGCGTCCCGCCGGAGGCATCGGCGAGCACCTTGGCGAACGTGGTTCCCCAGCTGCCGGAGCCGAGGACGGCGATCTTCGCCGGAGTGGCACGCAGGGCATCGGCGGCCGTCACGGCTGCCCTCCGGGCTGCGGACCGCCGGGATTCCCGTCGTCCTGTGCCTCGAAGTCCCGGCCCGTCCGCTTCTGCTGCTTCCGTGCCGGGTCCCAGCGCTCTGCGGGAGGCTGTTCTCCCCTCAACTCCGCCAGCAGCTCCGTGATGGCGTCGAGGATGCGCTCCGTCGCCGCCTCGAGCGTGGTCCTCGTCAGGGCAGCGTCGCGGAACTCGCTGAGGTCCACGGGGTCGCCGACCAGCACCCGGGAGCGCTTGCGCGGGAAGAGATAGAAGCGCTTAGCGTAGCGGGGGAACACCTCGTGGGCGCCCCAGTGGGCGATCGGCACCACCGGGGCGCCGGTCTGCAGGGCGAGGCGTGCAGCCCCGGTGCGCCCCTTCATGGGCCACATGTCCGGGTCCCGCGTGAGGGTTCCCTCGGGGTAGATGATGATCCCGCCACCGTCTGCCAGTGCGTCACGCGCGGCTTCGAGCGAGCGGTTCGCCCCGGCCGAGCTGCGCTCCACGGGCACCTGCTTGATGGTACGCAGGATGGATCCGATCACCGGCACCTCGAACAGCGACGCCTTCGCGAGGAAGTGCGGCATGATGCCCTGGTTGTACAGGAAGTGACCCACCACGACCGGATCGATCTCGGTGACGTGGTTCGGGCAGACGATGATGCCCGTACCGCGCGGCAGCTTCTCCTGCCCGTGCCATTCCTTGTCCATGAGCGCGTTCATGACCGGCCTCACCCAGGTGCCGAGGAACGCGAACATGGCGCGTGAGCCCCGTGACTCCCCCATGTGCGCCGAGCCCTAGGAGATTGCCACGGCGACGGCCGGGGCGTCCTCCGTGATGTCGAAGTCCGCGCCCAGGCCTTCGAGCTTGTCCTGGAACCGCTCGTACCCGCGGTTGATGAGCTCGATGCCCGTGACGCGCGAGACGCCGTCCGCCGCCAGGGCGGCGATGAGGTGGCTGAAGCCGCCGCGCAGGTCGGGGATGTCGATGTCCGCGCCGCGCAGCTGGGTGGGCCCGGAGATCACGGCGGAGTGGAGGAAGTTGCGCTGGCCGAAGCGGCAAGGGACGCTCCCGAGGCACTCGCGGTGCACCTGGATGTTCGCGCCCATGCGGATCAGGGCCTCGGTGAAGCCGAAGCGGTTCTCGTAGACCGTCTCGTGGACGATCGACACACCGGACGCCTGGGTGAGTGCCACGACGAGCGGCTGCTGCCAGTCCGTCATGAAGCCCGGGTGCACGTCGGTCTCGAGGACCAGCGGCTTCAGGGGGCCGCCCGGGTGGTAGAAGCGGATGCCCTCGTCGTCGACGTCGAAGGCGCCGCCGATCTTGCGGTAGGTGTTGAGGAACGCGGTGAGGTCGAGCTGGCGCGCGCCCTCCACATAGATGTCGCCCCGGGTCACGAGTGCGGCCGACGCCCACGAGGCCGTCTCGTTGCGGTCGGAGATGGCCTTGTGGTTGTAGCCGGTCAGCTCCTTGACACCCTCGATGCGGATGACGCGGTCCGTCTGGACCGTGATGATCGCGCCCATCTTCTGCAGGACGGCGATGAGGTCCATGATCTCGGGCTCGACGGCGGCTCCCGACAGCTCGGTGATGCCCTCGGCACGGATGGCGGTCAGGAGCACCTGTTCGGTGGCACCGACGCTCGGGTACGGCAGCGTGAGCTTGGCGCCGTGCAGGCCCTTGGGGGCGGAGATGGAGATGCCCCCGGGGCGCTTGTCCACGACGGCCCCGAAGTTGCGGAGGACCTCGAGGTGGTAGTCGATCGGGCGGTCGCCGATCTTGCAGCCGCCGAGGTCCGGGATGAAGGCCTCGCCGATGCTGTGCATGAGCGGACCGCAGAAGAGGATGGGGATGCGGGAGTCGCCGGCATGGGCGTCGATGTCCTTGGAGCGGGCCATCTTCGCATCACTCGGGTCCATCGTGAGGTCGCCGGTGACGGGGTCCTTGGTCACCTTCACGCCGTGCAGCTGCAGGAGGCTGGTGACGACGTCGACGTCCTTGATCTCCGGGACGTTGCGCAGGACGGACGGCGTGTTGCCCAGCAGCGACGCCACCATGGCCTTCGGGACCAGGTTCTTCGCACCGCGGACGGATACCTTGCCCGTCAACGGAATGCCGCCGCGGATGGTCAGAACGCTACCCATGAATACCTATTTTCCTCATACGATGAACCCCCGCGGACTCGAAAATGCTCGTTCCAAGCATAGGAGCACCACGGAGCAGACAGAAATACAAGGGTACTTGGTGCACTCCCTGTTCCCTGAAAGGAACCCGCGCGGGTGCGTCGTCATTCCTCGCATGGGCGGATACGCGGCGTGAGGTGCGCTACAGCGCACGCCCCGCGCACCACGGGCGCGGCCCGGACTCAGGTACGCACGGGCAGGGTGGTCGGCTTCCAGGACGGACGTCGGGCCTCGAACTCCGTGATGTGCTCTTCCTGCCGGAGCGTGAGCCCGATGTCGTCGAGGCCCTCGAGCAGGCGCCAGCGCGTGTAGTCGTCGAGCTGGAACGGGGCGCTGACCGAGCCGCACTGCACCATCCGCGACTCGAGGTCCACCGTGACCGTCGCCCCCGGCTCGTTCTCGAGGATCTTCCAGATGAGCTCGATGTCGTCCTGCGCGACCTGCGCTGCGACGAGGCCCTGCTTGCCCGAGTTGCCCCGGAAGATGTCCGCGAAGCGCGAGGACAGCACGGCCTTGAAACCGTAGTCCTTCAGCGCCCAGACGGCGTGCTCACGGGACGAGCCGGTCCCGAAGTCGGGCCCCGCCACGAGGACGGAACCGCGCGAGTACGGCTCCTGGTTGAGGATGAAGTCCTGCTCCTTGCGCCAGCCCGCGAAGAGGGCGTCCTCGAAGCCGGTCCGGGTGATGCGCTTGAGGTAGACGGCGGGGATGATCTGGTCCGTGTCGATGTTGCTCTGGCGCAGCGGCACGCCGATGCCCGTGTGCGTGGTGATCTTCTCCATGGCGCTCTCCTAGGCTGCTGGGACGGTGGAATCGGCGGCGTGGGCGCCGGTGCCGGAGGGCAGGGGCGCGAGGTCCGACGGCGAACTGAGGGTGCCCCGGACCGCCGTCGCGGCGGCCACGACGGGCGAGACGAGGTGCGTGCGCCCGCCCTTGCCCTGCCGCCCCTCGAAGTTGCGGTTGGACGTGGATGCGCAGCGCTCCCCCGGTGCCAGCTGGTCCGGGTTCATGCCGAGGCACATCGAGCAGCCGGCGAACCGCCATTCAGCGCCGAAGTCCTTGAACACGCGGTCGAGTCCCTCGGCCTCGGCCTGCAGGCGCACGCGGGCGGAACCCGGGACGACCATCATCCGGACCGCGGGGTCCTTCTCCCTGCCTCGGATGATGTCCGCGGCGATGCGCAGGTCCTCGATGCGGCTGTTCGTGCAGGAGCCGAGGAAAACGGTGTCCACCCGGATGTCCTTCATCGGGGTGCCCGGCTCGAGCGCCATGTAGTCCAGCGCGCGGGTGCACGCGGCCTTGTCGTTCTCGTCCGCGAAATCGTCGGGCGATGGAACGGCCTGCGAGAGGGAGACTCCCTGGCCCGGATTGGTCCCCCAGGTCACGAAGGGCTCGAGGTCGTTCGCGTCGAGGAAGACCTCGGCGTCGAAGACGGCGTCGTCGTCGGTTCGCAGTTCACGCCAGTCGGCGACGGCGGCGTCCCAGTCCGCGCCCTGCGGCGCATGGGGCCGGCCGCGCAGGTACTCGAAGGTCGTCTCGTCGGGGGCGACCATCCCTGCCCGCGCGCCCGCCTCGATGGACATGTTGCAGATGGTCATGCGCGCTTCCATCGACAGCGAGCGGATGGCCGAGCCGCGGTACTCGAGGACGTAGCCCTGGCCTCCGCCGGTCCCGATCTTGGCGATCACGGCGAGGATGATGTCCTTCGAGGTGACGCCCGGCCTGAGCGTTCCCTCGACCGTGATGCCCATGGTCCGGAAGGGCTTGAGCGAGAGCGTCTGCGTGGCCATGACGTGCTCGACCTCGGACGTGCCGATGCCCATCGCGAGCGCGCCGAATGCGCCGTGGGTGGATGTGTGGGAATCGCCGCACACCACGGTGAGGCCCGGCTGGGTGAGTCCGAGCTGGGGCCCCACGACATGCACGATGCCCTGCTCGGCGTCGCCGAGGGAGTGCAGCCGGACCCCGAACTCCCTGCAGTTCGCGCGCAGGGTCTCGATCTGGGTGCGGCTGGTGAGGTCGGCGATCGGCTTGTCGATGTCCAGCGTGGGGGTGTTGTGGTCCTCGGTGGCGATCGTCAGGTCGGGCCGGCGCAGTGGCCGGTTGGCCAGGCGGAGACCCTCGAAGGCCTGCGGGGAGGTGACCTCGTGCACGAGGTGCAGGTCGATGTAGAGGAGGTCGGGCTGCGCTTCCGCTCCGACGACCTCGCCCTTGCGCACGACGTGTGCGTCCCAAACCTTCTCGGCCAGTGTCTTGCCCATGACGATCGTCCTTTTCCGTCCCGCTGCGCCGGGCCCCGGTGGGGGCGGCCGATGCAGGACCTCTGGTGCCTTCAACTCAACCAGCGCCTGACGGCGAGTGCCAGCCCAGCCGCTTGCGTCTCAGATAATGAGACGGCAATATCATCTTATGGACAATTCTAGCGGCGTCGGAGTCATCGACAAGGCCGCCCTCGTGCTCGACGCCCTCGAGGCCGGGCCCACGACCCTCGCACAGCTCGTCGCCTCGACCGGCCTCGCGCGGCCGACGGTGCACCGGCTGGCCCTCGCCCTCGCCCACCACCGCCTGGTGGGCCGGGACATCCAGGGCCGCTTCGTCCTGGGCAGCAGGCTGGTGGAGCTCGCATCCGCCGCGGGCGAGGACCGGCTCATCGCGGCCGCCGGACCGGTGCTCCTGAGCCTGCGCGATGCGACGGGCGAGAGTGCGCAGCTGTTCCGGCGGCAGGGTGACTGGCGCGTCTGCGTCGCCTCGGCGGAGCGGCCCGTGGGGCTGCGGGACACCATTCCCGTCGGGACCCAGCTGTCGATGAAGGCTGGCTCCGCCGCGCAGTGCCTGCTGGCGTGGGAGGACCACGACCGCCTGCTGAAGGGGCTGCAGAACGCACGGTTCACACCGACCGTGCTCGCCGGCGTACGACGGCGCGGCTGGGCCCAGAGCCTCGGCGAGCGGGAAGCGGGAGTGGCATCGGTCTCCGCTCCGGTGCGCGGGCCGTCCGGGCGCGTGATCGCGGCGGTGTCCATCTCGGGTCCGATGGAGCGGCTCACGCGGCAACCGGGACGCATCCATGCCGAGGTCGTCTCGGACGCGGCACGCCAGTTGACGCTCGCCGTCGCGAAGGCGGCCGACTGACATGCCGAGCCCTACGCTCGACGCTGCCGGTGCGCCGGGACCCGACCACCGCTACGCCGTCTTCCTGAGGGGGGTCAATGTCGGCGGTGTCACCGTTCGGATGGTGGATCTCCGCGAGCTGCTCGCGAGCCTCCCCGTGAGCAGGGTCGCCACCGTCCTTGCGAGCGGCAATGTCACCTGCTCCTCCGCCCTCGGCGCGGAGGAGCTCAAGGACCGCGTGGAGACAGCACTGCGGGAGCGCTTCGGCTACCTCGCATGGGTGATCGTCGTCGGCCTGGCGGACCTGATCGCGATCGCCGGATCCGTTCCGCAGCCTCCGGAGACCACTCCGGCAGGTGTGCACACCTACGTCACGCTCTTCACCGGTCCGGGCGAACTGAGGTCCTTCCTCGACGACGCGCGCGGACTGCCGGAACAACCCACGGTGCTGGCGGGAGGCGCCGCCATCGGGTGGTTCTCGCCGAAGGGCCGGTCGACGGACGTACCTGTGGCCAGGCTGCTGGCCCGCGCCCGCTATGCCGCCACGACCACCACACGGAACATCAACACGGTGGACAAGGTGCTGCGCATCCTCGCCTGAGGGACGGGCGCTCGTCGCGTTGGTAGTCTTCGGACAACCCGCAGCACCAGCCGAAGGACTCCAATGCGCCTCATCGCCCAGGATTGCTACCAGCTCGAACAGCAGAAGGGCTCCCACGGCTTCGTGGTGGTCGGTGCCGGTCGCACCGCTGTGATCGACCCGGGCATGGCCTCCGGCTTCGACGGCGTCATCGCCGAACTGCGCGCCAACGAGGCGGCGACGGGGCCGATCACCGACATCGTCCTCACGCACTACGACGTCGACCATGCGCAGGTGGCACAGCGGCTCCAGGAGGCCCTCGGGGCGACGGTCTGGATCGGCGCCGCCGACGCCGACGTCCTCCGCGGCCGGACCGCGCCGAAGACGGTCTTCCGGAAGCTCCTGAAGAGGATTGCACCCGTCCCGTTGCCCGAGGGAGCACGGGAACTGGGCGGCTCCGGGGAGATCTTCCCGGGGCTCCGGTACTTCCCGACCCCCGGGCACACGCCGGGCCACTACGCGTATCAGTGGCGCGGCGTCCTGTTCACCGGTGATGCCGCGAAGGTGTCCCACGACGGCGGGGTCAGCGACTTCTACGGGATCACCATCAACGACAAGCCGGTGGCGGCACGCACGGTCCAGCTCCTGGCCGAGCACATCCGCACGGGCTCCGTCGAGTGGGTCTGCTCCGGACACAGCGCCATCGCCCGGGTGGCGGACCGAACCGCCTGAGCCGCCCCTGGACCTCCCCCGCCGCCTCTTCCGTGAGCGATGCCATCATCGCCCGGGTCGACTCCCGAGTCGACTCCCGTCAGCGGGGACGCGATGCCGCCAGCACTGCCGTGCTGAAATCGTTGCAGCGGGCCACCTCGGCCGCGACAGGCCGCACCACCACGTCGCGAGCCGCCTGCGAACACGCACCCAGCAGCCGTCGGCGCACCCTGGCGGCCCGCCTCGCCGCTCCGAGCCGGGCGAGGAGCGCAGCGAGGACTCCGAGCAGGATCCCTGCGGCCAGCCCGCCGAGGATCAGGAGGGTGGGAACGGGGAATCCCTCGACCCGCGGGACGTCGATGGCGGGGAGCTGGAGGAATCCGAGCACGGCGAGGACACCCAGCCAGCCCAGTCCGGCGACGAGCCCGGCGAAGGTGATCCACTGCAGGGCGCCGAGGATCCCCCACCATCCCCGCCGCCCTGTCTCCAGGTCCGTGCCGGTGACGGCGGAATCGAGTGCGTCCGTGAGTTCATCGGCCGTTCCGCGGGCAGCGTCCCGGATGGACGAGTGCCACGGCTCCACGGCCCCTCGGGAGGCTGCGTCCCCGAAGACGCGCAGGGCGTGGTCAACCCTCGCCCGGTTCGCCGGCTGGCCGACGGGAAGCGATGACCTCCGGAGTTCGGGCAGGACGTCCTGACGTCGCAGGTTGAGTCGGCGCAGCGGATCCGGACGAAGGCCGGCCAGCCAGCGGGTGACGGGCCAGCCCATGGTCGCGTGCGCGTCCCTGCGGTAGGCACTGCGGACCGCGTCGACCACCACGGGAACTCCCGCGGCCGCTCCGAGCTCTTCGGACAGTGCGTCCAGCGCATCCTCCGACGGCATCGCCACCGTCTGCTCCGCGGCGAACGGGAGAAGCGCTGCCGCGGCCTGCCCGGCGTCGGCGGCGAGCCTCCGTGTCGCTGCCGCGCGCGTCTCGGCGAGCGTCCGGATCGCGTCCGCGAGTCGGCCTACACCCTCGCCCGTCCTCGCCGACACCGGGATGACGGCGACCCCCCGCAGACCCTCTGCTGCGAGGATCTCCCCCAGCGAGGCGGTGACGGCGTCGAGATCCCCGTGCTCCAGCCGGTCCGCCTGGTTGAGGGCCACCAGGGTCACGGCCTCGTGCGTCGCCAGGCCGCGCAGGAAGCCGTGGTGGAGGGCGGCGTCCGCGTACTTCTGCGGGTCGACGACCCAGAGCAGGACGTCGACCTGCCCCGCGAGGCGCTCCACGGTGGCTCGGTGCGCCAGCGTCGTCGAATCGAAGTCGGGGAGGTCCAGCAGGATCAGGCCGGCGTCACCACCCGGGGCAGGGAGGGCTGGGGCCGGCGGGTCCGCAAGGACCGCCGACGACGCCGGACGACGGCGCCGTCGCCAGCGGAACAGGCGGGGGCCGGCCTCGGCGGCCGTGCCACCCGATCCGGACGACCCATCGTCCGCTCGCGCCACTGGGCCTGCCGTCCGGCGTGCGCCGGCGGCACCGTCGCGCGGAGCAGCGCCGGCCGCCCCGTCGACGAGCGGCGCCCCGTCCGGCAGTTCGACGCGCTGGCCGACTCCGAGCCAGTCGAGGAGCTCCTCGCTTCCACGGGGGCTCCAGACCAGCGCCAGTGGTTCCGACGTCGTCGGGCGCCTGGCGGCCACCCGCGCCGCATCGGTCCCGCTCAGCGCGTTCACGAGGGACGATTTCCCGCTGCCGGTAGGCCCGAACACGCCGACCACCGTATGGTCCGCCGACAGCGACCGGCGGCTGCCGGCGTGTTCGAGCGTCGCGTGCAGGCGCTCGAGATCGTCCTGCGGCAACCGGTCCGCGCCGAGTTCGTAGGCTGCCTGCAGCTGATCGAGCACAGTCGTGAGGGAGCCGGCGAGCAGCGCGTCGGACGCCGCTCCCTCGTGTCGGCTCACGCCTCGTCCACGGCGAGGCGTGAGGCGGTGGGCAGCGCCTGGCGGAGCCGCTGTGCCAGGACCTGGAGCGTCTCGGCCGGAGTCTGCCGGGCCAGGGGCTCCAGGCACTCGTCGAAGGGTGCGCGCTCGCTACGGAACAGGTCCTCCACGCGCTCGGACAGGTTCCGGCGCGCTGTGCCGGCGAGGCGCCGCACGGCGTCGTCGCCGAAGATGGCCTCGAGGAGTTTCTGGCCGGCGATCGCCGAGGCCCCGGCGATCCCGATCTCACCGCCCGTCAGCCCGCCGGTCGACGCGAAGACGACCACCATCAGTGCCACCGTGATCCCGTTGACGCCGAAGGAGAGCATGCGGGCGGTGAAGCGCTTGTCCGCTCCCTCTGCCTGGACGAGCTCCAGGAGATCCTGCTGCCATGCGCGGATCTCACGTGCGACCTCTGCGGCGAAGTCCTCGGCCCTCCAGGCGGGCACGTCCTGCAGGAGCATGGTGCCGGCCCGCTCCCCCCGCCATCGCCTGCGGACCGACTCGTCCGCGCGTGCGGCCTGTTCGACGATGACCGTCTGCAGACCGCTGCCGATGGCGTCGGCGACAGTGGCGGCCGGTGCGGGCCTGCCGGTGAAGAAGGCGCTGACGCGATCCCGTGCCCGCCCGATCCTGGTCTCGAGTCCCCGCATGAACTCGCCGGTGCCGACGAAGTCCTGCCATCGGGCGAGGACCTCCCCACGGAGCAGGGTGCCGTCCTCGGTGGCGGCCATGACATCGGCCAGCGCGTCGCGGTACGCGCCGTCCACCGAGGAGCGCAGGGCATCCCCCACCGACTGCTCCTGCCCTGCGGCGTCGGCGATGGCATCGATGCGACCGGCGAGGGCCCGCATCGCGCCGCCCACGGTGCGCCGGGCGATCTCGCGCCGTCCCTCGGCGTCGGCGGCGAGGGCCTGCAGCCACCGGGTGATCGGCTCCACGGTGTCCGCGGGCAGCATGCGTGAGGTGCCGAGCGGGACCTCCGGGATGACGAAGATGGGAGCGTGCCCGAGGTTCTCGGCGGACAGGAGGGTCAGCAGGTCGCTCCTGATCTCCTCCTCGACGCCGGGCGGCACCCGGTCCAGGACGACCGCCACCAGGACGTCCCGGCGGCCGGCCTCGGCCAGAAGCTTCCAAGGCACCGCGTCCGCATAGCGGTTCGCCGTGGTCACGAAGATCCAGAGGTCCGCCGCCGCGAGCAGCTGGCCCGCGAGCCTGCGGTTCTCGTCGGCGATGGAGTCGATGTCCGGGGCGTCCAGCAGGGCGAGGCCGGCAGGCAGCGTCGGGGTGGGCCGCAGGAGGAGCGTGTCAGCTCCACCGGCGGGCTGGTGCCGGGCCTGGGAGGATCCGGCGGCAACGCCTCCGCCGTCGTCCGCGAGGCGCACACGATTCAGCGAGGGCAGGACGCGCGCGTCGTCGAACCACGCGGCGTCCTCGGGGTGGTGCAGCAGGAGCGGCTGCCGCGTGGTGGGCCGGACGGCGCCGGTCACGGAGACGGGCCGCCCGACGAGCGCGTTGACCAGTGTGGACTTGCCCGCGCCCGTCGAACCGCCGACGACGGCGACCAGCGGCGCGTCGAGGCTGGCGAGCCTGGGGAGGATGTAGTCGTTCAGCTGCGCCCGGGCGGCGTCGGCCGCCCCCCGGCCGTCGACAGAGCTCGGCAGGGCCAGGGGGAAGGCGAGGTTCTCGAGGGCGAGGCGTACCTCCCGCAACAGCGGCGAGAGCCCGCGGGCTTCGCCGGCCAGGGAAGGTGCACTCATGGCTCCATCATGCCAGTCCCCCGTCCTGGCAGCGGCGGCACTTCGAAGCGGACGCCGCAGGCACGCCGGCGGCGGACATCGGATACCCGGAGAAGAAACCCGGTCCAAGAAACACGCGGACGACAAAAATCCCGGACATCGATGATGTCCGGGATTTCCGTCTGTCCTTTCGGACCTGCGCTCTTGCGAGCTGATGTGACCCCAGCGGGATTCGAACCCGCGTTACCGCCGTGAGAGGGCAGCGTACTAGGCCGCTATACGATGGGGCCAGTACTTTTCCATCCTACTACTGCTTTTGTACTGCTTGTGCCATCCCGTCCGCGAGGACGGGAGTGCGCTGGGGTACCAGGACTCGAACCTAGAATGTTGGTACCAGAAACCAGTGTGTTGCCAATTACACCATACCCCAATGGCACTTTCCGAAGCCCCGATCCTGCTGGGTTTCGATCGCGTAACCGCTCCGCGCCGAGAAATAACTCTACCGGACCGAGGGCAGGAACTGCAAAACGGCCTCCAGCCCGGTGATGCGCGGCACCTCCGTCAGGCCCTTCCCGGCGTCCTCCACCGGAGCCACCGCGGCTCCCGACCCCGCCCGGGTCCCCGGGTCGGTCCCCCTGTCGCTGCCCGTTCCCGCTCGGTCCAGCCAGGCCCCGACCAGCCCGGCCGTCCGCGCCCCGACGGCATCGATCAGCCGGTTGTCGCCCACGTACAGCGTGCGCACCGGCGCGGTGCCGATCAGCCGGGCGCCCTCGAGGTAGATACCCGGCTCGGGCTTCGCCACCCCCACGGTGTCGATGCCGACGAGCACCGTGATCCGCTCCAGTCCGGCCCGGTCCAGTTTCGCCCGCTGGTAGTCGTGGACGTTGTTGCTCACGGCCCCGTAGGGGATTCCCCGCGCATCGAGCTCGTCGAGCAGCGGCACGACGTCGTCGTAGGCGCGGAAGTGCAGGGGAAGCGTCTGCTCGTACTCCCGCACCCACGCCTCGGCCACGTGACCGAGGAAGGGCTCCGGGGTGAAGCCCGCCCGCGCATGGCGCACCCGGTGCACGCGCTGCTCCTCGAAGGTCAGCTCACCGGCCAGGAAGCGGTCATAGTGCCGCTGCGGGTCGGCGGCGAACAGCGCCTTGTACCTCACCCAGTCGTCGTCGCCGAGGTGGCTCAGCGCCGGATCCGGGATGGCCTGCAGCGTGCGGCCCATGGCCTGGGCGAGATCGACGAGCGTGTCGTCGATGTCGAAGAGGACGCCGTCCACGCCTTCGCCCGGCAGCGCATTCGCTGGGGCCGGCATCTCCGGCAGCTGATCCGACATCTCAGTCCACCGTGGCCCGCAGCGCGCGCACCCGGGCGATCGAGGACTCGCGCCCGAGGATCACCATGGACTCGAAGAGCGGCGGCGAGATCCTGCGCCCGGAGATGGCGGTGCGGACGGGCCCGAAAGCGAGCCTCGGCTTCAGCCCGAGCGTGTCGACGAGCGCGGTCCTGAGGGCCGCCTGCAGCGACTCGGTGTCCCACGAGTCGACGTCCCCGAGGGCGCCGAGGGTTGCGTCGAGGACCTCCCCCAGGTTCTCCGGCAGTCCCTTGCGCGCGTCGTCGGCGATGTCCACCGCGTCGTCCTCCTTGAAGAGGAAACCGATCATCTCCGGCGCTTCGCCCAGGAGGGTGATGCGCTCCTGGATCAGCGGAGCCGCTTCCGCGACCGTGCGCAGCTCCTCGGAGGTGGGATCGGCACCGATGACCCCTGCCGCGGCGAGGTAGGGCAGCAGCCGAGACCGGAACTCCCCCGGGTCGAGCAGCCTCACGTGCGTGCCGTTGATCGCCTCGGCCTTCTTCAGGTCGAAGCGCGCCGGATTGGCGAGGACGTCGCGCACGTCGAACTTCTCGACGAGCTGCTCGACCGAGAAGATGTCCTCGTCCGCGGACAGGCTCCAGCCGAGCAGCGAGAGGTAGTTGAGCAGCCCCTCCCGGATGAAGCCGCGTTCCCGGTGCAGGAACAGGTTCGACTCCGGATCCCGTTTGGACAGCTTCTTGTTGCCCTGACCCATCACGTACGGCAGGTGGCCGAACAGCGGCATGTAGCGTGCCACCCCGATGTCGATCAGCGCCCGGTACAGGGCCACCTGCCGCGGAGTGGAGGACAGCAGATCCTCGCCCCGCAGGACATGCGTGATGCCCATGAGGGCGTCGTCCACCGGGTTGACGAGCGTGTAGAGGGGCGCACCGTTGGCGCGGACGACGGCGAAGTCGGGCACGCTACCTGCACGGAAGGTGATGTCCCCCCGCACGAGGTCGGTGAAGGTGATGTCCTCGTCGGGCATACGGAGCCGCAGCACGGCCGGACGACCGCTGGACCGGAAAGCGTCCTTTTGCTCCTCGCTCAGGGTGCGGTCGTGGTTGTCGTAGCCGAGCTTGACGTCGCGGCCGGCCGCGCGGTGTCGCTCCTCCACCTCTTCCGGGGTGGAGAAGGACTCATACAGGTGGCCCGCTTCGGTGAGGCGCTCGATCACGTCCCTGTAGAGGTCCCCCCGCTGCGACTGGCGATAGGGAGCGTGCGGGCCGCCGACCTCGACACCCTCGTCCCAGTCGATGCCCAGCCAGGTCATCGCCTCGAGGAGCTGGTGGTAGCTCTCCTCGCTGTCGCGCGCGGCATCGGTGTCCTCGATGCGGAAGACGAGCTTCCCACCCGTGTGGCGGGCATAGGCCCAGTTGAAGAGCGCCGTCCGGATCAGGCCGACGTGCGGCGTTCCCGTCGGCGACGGGCAGAATCGGACCCGGACGGGTGTGGCATCAGTGACGGTGGGGATATCAGCGGCTGTAGTCATGGTGGTCCCAGTCTAAGTGGGGACCATGCCCGCCGAAGATGGGCCCGCCTCCAGCCGGCGCATGACGGCCGGAGGTCCGGCGCTGCGCGGACCGTCAGCGGCGCGCGGGGTTGGACAGGCGTCCGATGCCCTCGATGTCGACGTCGTACCGCTGGCCGTCGGTGATGAGGCCGACGCCCGCTGGCGTGCCGGTGAGGATGATGTCCCCCGGCAGCAACGTGAAGGCCTGCGACACGTAGGACACGAGTTCACGGGCCCCCCAGATCATGTCGCTCGTCGACCCGTCCTGCCGCAGTTCGCCGTCGAGCGAGCCGCGGATGCTGAGATTCTCCGGATCGAGGTCCGTCTCGATCCAGGGACCGATGGGGCAGGAGGTGTCGAAGCCCTTGGCACGGGCCCACTGGTCGTCCGTCTTCTGCACGTCGCGGGCCGTGAGGTCGTTGGCACAGGTGTAGCCGAAGACCACGTCGTCGACGCGCTCCAGCGGGACGTCCTTGCAGATCCGGCCGATCACGACAGCGAGTTCGGCCTCGTAGGAGATCTGGTCCGAGAAGGACGGCAGCATGATGGGATCGCCGGGACCGATCACCGACGTGTTGGGCTTGAGGAACATCAGCGGAGCGGCCGGCGTCTCGCTGCCCATCTCCTGGATGTGGTCCGCGTAGTTCCGCCCCACTCCCACCACCTTGCTGCGGGGTATCACGGGCGCGAGGAGCCTGACGTCCTCGAGGGCATGACGGGCACCGGTGAGCTGGACGCCGGCGTAGAACGGGTCACCCTGGATGACCGCTACTTCCTCGCTGCCGGCCGCACCTTCCACGACGCCGAACATTGGGTCATCATTTAGGACAAAGCGTGCAATTCGCATGCGGCCAAGCCTAGCCTGAGCATTCGCCTTCGGCGTGGCTTGGGTCCGGCATCAAATCGCCTTAACGCGAATACCGCGGGCAGACCCTCCCTAGAGAAGAGGGTGCCCACGGTATCGCCACTGCTGCTCAAGCCCAAGCGGGATCGCTAATGGATCGCCGCGTGCGACCGAAGGGTTTAGTAAGGCCAGTAGCCGACGCGGTCCGTCGAGGAAACGGGCGCGGTTCCGGACTTGGCAGGGGCTGCGTTAGCAACGCCCGCGGCGCCGGAAACGAGGAATACGGAGAGCATAAGGGCGGAAACGAGACGCTTCATGGTGAACATCCTTGGGACTTGGGAACAGTGGTTGACGAGCACACCTCATTACCATGTGTGGCTCGCTATACATCGTAAGCCACTCCAGCCACTTTCGTAACACTTCTTGGAAAATTGCGTGACATTCTCCGAAGACGTGGACTCCGCAGGCTGAACACCGAATATTGTGATGGAGCAGTGCCGACACAGCGGAGAGGGAAAGTGGTCATGACTTTGCAGGACGCGCGCGGGGAGCGGCTCATGATGGAGTTCCAGGCGCGCGAGGCGTGGAATCAGCGCGACTACACGAAAGCGCAATCCCTCGCCCAGCAGGCTGCCGCCGCCGCAATGTCCTGCCAAGACGAACTAGGTTGGTGGAACGCTACATTCCTCGTGGCTGAGGCTCTGCGAAAGCAAAGCCGGATGCAAGAGTCGAGGACCATCGCGGATCAACTTGCAGCCCACGAACTGACTCGCGCATCGGAGGCACTGAGTGCTCGGGTAGCGACGCTCACGTCGTTCGCGCTCCAGGGAAGTGGTGATCTTGCCCTAGCAGTCGAAGCTGCGCGGGAGGCGGTGTCCTTCGCCTCCGATCTCGCAGACCACAAGGGCATTAGGATCGAAGCGCTCAATGCGTTGATCGCAGCTCTCGCGGAGAGCGACCAATTAAGCGAAGCTTGGGACGAGTGCCTTCGCTTGGCAGATCTCTTGTCGACTGAACCCAGCAGCCAAACAAACGGTATGGGCTACTGGGCCATCGGCAATGTGGCCTTCCTCCTCAAACGCATCGACGAAGGCGCTTCTTACCATGAACTCGCCGCCGAAAACCTCTCTCCTACAAACGATCTGGACCTTTGGGCACGCTTCAACCGGGGGTCTGCTCAGTTCCGCCTCACCGCGGGATTGATCGGACCGGAAACGCTCGAATGCATCGAGCGCGCCGAGTTGGCCAGTTCGATCGTCGGTGGAACCCAGCGAGATCAGCTGGAGTTGCGCCTGAATCGAGCCCAATGGCTGGTTCTTACGGGACAGTTCGAATATGCCATCGAGCAACTGTCGGAGATCATCGCTCGACAGGATTTGCTTGCCAAACAGGTTGCCGCACAGGCGCACCTCCTCCTGGGACAGGCGCTTTCCGGCAGGGGAAGCGCTACTGATGCCTTGGATAACCTCGAAACGAGCGAACAACTCTTCCTCCAGTCGGGGGCGCAGGACCGGGCGGCGATATCCAGAAGTCTCATCGACAGCATCCGGGAGCCGCAAGTATAAGAGGACTGGTTACAGGCTCCACCCTGAACCATGAGCTACGGAGGGAGCCACACCGGGAGCAGCTTATGCATGGGGGCACCGTTCCCTAGAATGATCTCAGGCCCCGTCGGGCCGGGCGTTTGGCCCCATCACTCCCGCTTGATCAGGGCTTCCCCATGTCAGGAGCATGTCCCCCGTGCGTGCCGGACCCGAGGACTGCGCCTCCGCGGTGACGAGACCATGACGGCGTCATCGTGCACCCGGCGGGTCACATCTCCGCTCGCCGCCGCGCTCCGGCCCGGTAATGACACCGCCGCCGCCGAAGGGTCCCCGGCGAGCGGCCCTCCGGAATGTACTCTGGAACCAATGAGCGCTGACCAGAAGGACCCCCGGCTCGCGATGCTGGTGGAGAGCATCGTCCGGCTGTCCCGGGGAGAACTCAGCAGCCGGATCGAGCCCTCCAGCGCGCGGGACGAGGTCGACGCCGTCATCACGGGAGTGAACCTGCTCGCGGAAGAACTCGAGCAGGTCTACGAGCAGTTCGAGAAACGCGTCGAGAGCCGCACGGCCATGCTCCGCCAGGCACACCTGGACATGATGAAGATGGCCATGTCCGACGCCCTCACGGGGCTCGCGAACCGCGTCGCACTGATGGACGGCATCGAGGAGGCACTCAGCCAGGCCGTGAACGGCGCGCCGCCTCCGGCACTCCTGCTCCTCGACCTCGACAGCTTCAAGAACGTCAACGACCGCTTCGGCCACGACGCCGGCGACCGGGTGCTGCAGGAGGTCGCGTCCCGACTGAACGGGGTGGTCCGCGAGACCGACCTGGTGGCCCGGCTCGGAGGCGACGAGTTCGCCATCCTGCTGCCCGGCGCGACCATGGACATCGCGATGCAGGTCGCGCGGCGCGCCCTGGACGTCCTCGGGGAGCAGATCCGCCTCGACTCGCTCTACGTCACCTCCAGGGCCAGCATCGGCGTGCGCCTCGGCACACCGGAACAGACAGCGGACGAGCTCCTGCTGGACGCCGACACCGCGATGTACGCGGCGAAGCGCGAGGGCCGCAGCATCATCAAGGTCTTCGAACCCGTCATGCTGTACTCGCGGCAGCTCCGCAGCCAGATGGCCACCGAACTGCGCGGCGCGATCAGCTCGGACGAGCTCGTGCTGCACTACCAGCCCGTCGTGGAGCTCGCCACCAACCGGGTCCTCGGCGTGGAGGTCCTGGTCCGGTGGCAGCACCCCCTGCGCGGACTGATCCCGCCGGACACCTTCATACCGCTCGCAGAGGAGATCGGCGTCATCCACGACCTCGACCGCTGGGTGATGTCCGCATCCCTGCGGCAGCTCGCCCGGTGGCGCAGGGACATCGAGCTGGACGAGGACTTCCAGCTGAGGGTCAACCTATCCGCCGTCGAACTCAAGCAGCTCGACCTGGTCGACTACATCCGGGGCCTGCTCCGGGAACTCGACCTCCCCGCGCACAACCTCGTGGTGGAGATCACCGAGACCGCGATCGTGACGCGCGGCGAGGTGGAGATGTATTCACTGCTGAGCCTCCAGCAGCTCGGGGTCGGCATCGAGATCGACGATTTCGGGACCGGCTACTCGTCGATCAGCTACCTGCGCGAACTGCCCGTCAGCATGGTCAAGGTGGACCGTTCGCTGCTCGTCGAGCTCAACACGAGGGCGGGGCAGCTCGACTTCGTCGCGGCGATCCTTCAGCTGATCCGGGCAGCGGGCCTCGAAGCGGTGTTCGAAGGCATCGAGACACGCGAGCAGGCGGAACAACTGAGGGCGATGGGCTGCGCGAGCGGCCAGGGCTACTACTTCAGCCGCCCGATGCCCGCGGACGAGACCGCGGCACTGCTCGCCACGACCCGGCACCTGCGGCTGGGCGAAGGTGCCGACGGCACCGAGGCCACTCCCGCCCGCTGAAGCGGGCTACCGGCCCGCTCCGGCTCCCCCGCCACGACGGAAAACGGCGTCCGTCCGAACCCCGCAGGGGCCGGACGGACGCCGCGAATCCTCGGTCGGGTTCTCAGACCAGGCGCGTCAGCCAGCCGTGCGTATCCTCCACGGCGCCGGTCTGGATGCCCAGCAGCTGGCTGCGGATCGACATGGTGACCTCGCCCGCGGGAGCATCGGCGGTCCCGATGAACTCGTCGCCGTCGCGCAGCCGGCCGATGGGCGTGATCACGGCGGCCGTACCGCAGGCGAAGACCTCGGTGATCTCTCCGCTTGACACGCCGTCGCGCCATTCGTCCAGGGTGATCTTGCGCTCGCTGACGTTCAGCCCGCGGTCGCGCCCGAGCTGGATCACCGAGGACCGGGTGACGCCCTCGAGGATGGTCCCGGACAGGGCGGGAGTGACGAGCGAACCGTCACGGAACACGAAGAACACGTTCATGCCGCCGAGCTCCTCCACCGCGTTGTCGTTGAACTGGTCGAGGAACAGCACCTGCTTGCAGCCATGGGCTTCGGCTTCGAGCTGCGCGGCGAGCGAGGAGGCGTAGTTGCCGCCGGCCTTGGCCGCACCGGTACCGCCGCGTCCTGCCCGCGCGTAGTTACGGGAGACCCAGATGTCCACGGGCCTGACCTCCCCGCCGAAGTAGTTGCCCGCCGGCGACGCGATGACGCGGTAGGAGACCTCCCGGGCGGGCCGCACGCCGAGGAAGGCCTCGGTGGCGATCATGAACGGACGGAGGTACAGGCTCTCGCCGTCGCCGGACGGGATCCAGTCGGAGTCGGCGGACACCAGCTGGCGCAGCGACTCGAGGAACAGTTCCTCGGGCAGCTGGGGCAGTGCGAGACGGGCGGCAGACCGGTTGAGCCGGGCAGCGTTGGCATCGGCGCGGAAGGTCCAGATGGACCCGTCCGTGTGTCGGTACGCCTTCATGCCCTCGAAGATCTCCTGGCCGTAGTGCAGCACGGCAGCCGCGGGATCGAGGGCGATGGGACCGTAGGGCTCCAGCCGGGCACTGTGCCAGCCTCCGACGCCGGACTCGTCCACGCTGTAGTCGACGACAGCGGTGTGGTCGGTGAAGAAGTTGCCGAAGCCCGGATTCGCCAGCACCGCCTCGCGCTCCTCGACCGACGCCCGCCGCGTCGACAGGTGCTGGGCGAACGGGGTATCGGTGGCTGTCATGGTTCCTCCGCGCTGGAACGGGCTGAACGTGCGGCGTGGCCGCCGTCGCCCGTCGTTGGTCAGTGCACCGGCACTGGGTTAATGATGTGTAACCACCTTAGGACACGGCAGCGGCAATAGCATCGCCGACGGCGGAGGTGGGACGTGCGCCGCTCCGGGACGCGATGTCGGCCTCGACGGCCTGCTCGATCCGCGTGGCCTGCGCGTCGAGGCCGAGGTGCCGGAGGAGCAGTGCCGCGGAGAGGATCGCCGCGGTCGGGTCGGCGAGCTGCTTCCCGGCGATGTCCGGCGCCGAGCCGTGCACGGGCTCGAACATGGACGGAGCGGTGCGGTCCATGTTGAGGTTCGCGGAGGCTGCGAGCCCGATGCCGCCCGAGACTGCGGCGGCGAGATCCGTCACGATGTCCCCGAACAGGTTGTCGGTCACGATCACGTCGAAGCGCGAGGGGTCGGTGACGAGGAAGATCATCGCCGCATCCACGTGCAGGTAGTCGTGGCTCACCTCGGGGAACTCGGCTGCGACTGCCTCGACGGTGCGCTTCCACAGGTGCCCTGCGTAGACCAGGACGTTGTGCTTGTGCACGAGGGTCAGCTTCCCGCGGCGTCCTGCCGCCCGCACGAAGGCGTCCCGGACCACGCGCTCGACGCCGTGCGCCGTGTTGAGCGAGACCTCCGTGGCGACCTCGTGCGGGGTGCCGCCCCGCAGCGTACCCCCGTTGCCCGTGTACGGGCCTTCCGTTCCCTCGCGCACGACGACGAAATCGATGACGCCCGGCTCGCCGAGGGGGCTGGGAACACCGGGGTACAGCCGGGACGGGCGCAGGTTCACGAAGTGGTCCAGCGAGAAGCGGAGCTTCAGCAGGAACTCGCGTTCGATGAGTCCCGAGGGGATGCGGGTGTCACCCGGGGCGGCTCCTACGGCACCGAAGAGGATCGCATCATGCCGCCGCAGCTGCTCGAGCGTCGCATCCGGCAGTGTCTCCCCCGTGGCCAGCCAGTGCTCTGCGCCGAGCTCGTAGTCCGTCAGCGCGAGTTCGACGTCGTCGCCCACCACCGCGCGCAGGACCTTGACCGCCTCGGCGGTCACTTCGGGGCCGATCCCGTCTCCGGGGATGACGGCGAGGTCGATACGGTGCGGGGCATCAGTCATGGTCCCAGCGTAGGAAAGCGCCCGGACGGGCAACAATCGGTCCGTAGGGTGAGACGAGGGCTCCACCCTGGGTCGGATGTGCGACGGCGGAGGGCCCGCCTAGAGTTGGTCCCCATGGACCTCCACCTGCGGCTCGCGCGCTGGGTGCGCGCGCACCCGGGAACCATCGACGCCTGCCTCGCGCTGGCGGCCTTCGTCCTGCTCGTCCTGCCCTTCGCCGCCGGCGGTGTCCAGGGCTACGGCCTGATCGTCGTCGTGTCCGCGGCCCTGGTCCTCCCCCTGGTCTGGCGCCGCTCCCGCGTGATCCTCTCCGCCGCCGCCATCGCCGGGATCTCGGTGCTGCAGCTCATCACCGGGACCGAGCCCGTCCCGGTGCAGTTCGTCATCCTGATCACGCTCTACACCCTGGCCGCCTACGCCCCGAGGTGGGCCAGCCTGGGGGGACTCGGACTCGCGATCGCCGGCGCCGCCGTCGGCCTGGTGCGGTACGCGGAGCTGCTGGGCGTGAGTGCGAGCGATTCGGCCCTCACCACCGTGCCGCTCTTCCTGATCCTGCTGTTCTTCGTGGAATCGCTCGTGCTCCTGGCCTGGACGATGGGCGACCTCGCCCGGTCGCGGCGACTGACGTACCAGGCGCTGGAGGACAGGACCCGCCGGCTGGAGGTCGAGCGCCAGCAGGAGCGCGACCTCGCGGCGGCGGACGAGCGCAGCCACATAGCCCGGGAGATGCACGACATCGTGGCGCACTCCCTCTCGGTGATCATCACGCAGGCCGACGGCGCACGGTACGCGAGCGCTCAGGCGCCCGAGCTCGCCGTCCGGACGCTCGGCACGATCGCCGAGACGGGCCGGGGATCCCTGCGCGAGATGCGGCGCCTGCTCGGAGTGCTGCGCGGCGACGAGGATGCCTCCACCCGGCCCCTTCCGACGCTCGAGGACATCGACGCCCTGATCCAGTCGGTGCGCCGTTCCGGTGTGCGCGTGGCCTGCCGGCGCGTCGGGGCCCCGCGGCGGCAGCTCCCCCTCGGCGCCGAGCTGACCGCGTACCGCGTGGTGCAGGAGTCCCTCACCAACGTGCTCAAGCATGCGGGGGCGGACACGTCCACGGAGGTCGTGCTCGACTACGGGCCGCGTGGCCTGACCATCACCGTCGACGACGACGGACGCGGCGCGGCACCGGATCCCGCCACGGCGGGCGCGGGCCAGGGGATCAACGGGATGACCGAGCGGGTGCGCCTCTACGACGGCACCGTCTCGGCCGCGCCCCGGCCCGGCGGCGGGTACCGTGTGGACGCCTTCATCCCGTACACCGAGGCCTAGGGACCGGCCGATCATCGGCAGCGCCACCGCGGGCAGCACGACACGACAGCCGGTACGACGAGCAGGAGGACCACCCACCATGGAGAGCACCACCAGAACCACCGGCGCCGTGCAGGCACCGGACGCCGGGTCCGGCGGGGAGGCCTTCCCCGAAGGACTGATCCGCGTCGGCATCGTCGATGACCAGCACCTGGTGCGCAGCGGTTTCGCCATGCTCATCAACTCGCAGCCCGACCTCGACGTCGTGTGCGAGGCGGCCAACGGCGAGGAAGCGGTCCGGGCGCTGGCGGTCACACGCGCCGACGTCGTCATGATGGATGTCCGCATGCCCGGCATGGACGGCATCGAGGCGACCCGCCGCATCCTCGCGCACCACGGGGCCACCGTGGCGGCGGGAGGCCCCGCGGCGCCGCGCGTCGTGGTGCTGACGACCTTCGACCTCGACGAGTACGCCCTGTCCGCGATCCACGCCGGTGCCAGCGGCTTCCTCCTGAAGGACGCCCCGCCCGAGGAGCTGCTCGAGGCGATCCGCACCGTACACCGTGGCGACGCCGTCATCGCGCCGTCCACCACGCGCCGCCTGCTCGACCACGTGGCGCCCCTGCTCCGCCGGCCCTCAGCCGCCCAGCACGCCCATGCCGCCGCGGTCGCACGCCTGACGGCCCGCGAGCGCGAGGTCTTCGAACTGATCGCCCAGGGGCTCTCGAACCCGGAGATCGCCCTCAAGCTCTTCCTGTCCGAGGCGACCGTGAAGACACACGTGGGCCACATCCTGGCGAAGCTCGAGGCCCGCGACCGCGTCCAGGCCGTCGTCATGGCGTACGAGACGGGCATCGTCCGCCCCTGACGCGCAGGACTGCCGGGTGGGCGAGGCCGCCACGGCAGGTCGTAGGCGGTGCCGCTGCCGCTCATCCCGCAGTATGAGATCCGGCGCGGAAACCCCGGTCCTGGCGCCGATCCGCCCCGCGGCCGGCATCCATAGCGTGGAAGCATGACACCTTCCACGCATGTCCCCACCACCTCGCCGGGAAGCCTCCCGGTCTCCGCCCCGCCCGCAACCGCGGCCGTCGCCGCCCGGGGCGTCTCCAAGAGCTACGGCCGCGGTGAGACCGCCGTCCACGCCCTCCGCGACGTGTCCCTCGAGTTCGAGAGGGAACGCTTCACCGCCATCATGGGGCCCTCCGGATCCGGGAAATCGACACTCATGCACTGCCTCGCCGGCCTCGACGGCGTCGACGCCGGGCAGCTCTGGATCGGCGGGACGGCGATCACGGATCTGCGCGACGCCGCCCTCACCCGGCTCCGGCGAGAGCGCGTGGGATTCGTGTTCCAGGCCTTCAACCTCGTTCCCACCCTGACGGCGGAACAGAACATCACGCTGCCGGTAGCCCTCGCAGGCGGCACGGTGGACACCGCCTGGCTCCAGCAGATCTCCGCGTCCCTGGGCCTGGCCGACCGGTTGTCCCACCGTCCACACGAACTCTCCGGCGGCCAGCAGCAGCGGGTCGCCGTCGCGCGCGCCCTGCTGACTCGTCCCGACGTCGTCTTCGGGGACGAGCCGACCGGCAACCTCGATTCCGCGACGGGCGCAGAGGTGCTGTCCCTCCTGCGCCGCAGCTGCCGCGAGATGGGCCAGAGCATCATCATGGTCACGCATGATCCGGTCGCGGCGTCCTACGCCGACCGCGTGGTCCTCCTGAAGGACGGCGCCCTCGTCGGCGAGCTCGAGCAGTCCACCCCGGACGCCATACTCGGCGCCCTCGCGAAGCTGGGGGCCTGACGTGCTGCAGGTGGCCCTCGCCCAGGTGCGGGTCCATGCCCGCCGCTTCATCGCCGTCGGCCTCGCCGTGATGCTCGGCGTCTCCTTCCTCTCGGCGACACTCATGGTGGGTGCGACCACCAAGGCCAGCCTGGGCCAGAGCATCGGCGCCTCCTATGCGAAGGCCGGCCTCGTGGTGACAGCACAGGATGGCGGCTCCGTACCCGCCGCCGTCGCCGATGAACTGGCGGCCGTGCCGGGCGTGGACCTCGTCCACGGCCTCGAACGCGTCTATTCGGAGCTCACCACCGGATCGCAGACCTCGCTCGCCGCCCTGACCGCGACGGCGCCGGGGCGCCTGGAGACCGCGACGGTGACCAGGGGCGCCTACCCCTCCCAGCCTGACGAGGTGGCACTGGACGAGGCCTCCGCAGTGCGGCTCGGCGTCGTGCCCGGCGACACGGTCGCACTCGATCCCGGCGGCTTCTCCTCGTCCGGCTCCACCTCCGCCGCCATCGGCAGCTCGCTGACCGTCACGGGCCTCAC
This sequence comes from Arthrobacter sp. BC5, assembly GCF_056680255.1. Taxonomy (NCBI): domain Bacteria; kingdom Bacillati; phylum Actinomycetota; class Actinomycetes; order Micrococcales; family Micrococcaceae; genus Arthrobacter; species Arthrobacter sp. BC5. The sequence continues at coordinate 2,490,006 of NZ_CM155273.1, read as the reverse complement.
CGGAGCGAGCGCCGATCCCACGCTGTCCGGCGCGGTGCAGGTCCTCGTTTCCTCCGCCGTGCTGCGGGAGCTCGACGGCGGCGGGACGGTCTTCCGCAACATCCAGCTCGCGCTGGCGCCCGCGGCTGATCCGGCAGCGGTCGCGGCAACCGCCACCGCTGCCCTCGCAACGTCCCAGACGCCCGGTGCGGAGGACCTCGTGGTGCGGACGGCCGCCGAACAGACGGTGGCGGAGGTCGCCCAGCTCTCGAACGGCAACGACGTGCTCTCGGGGGTACTGCTCGCCTTCGCGGCCGTGGCGCTCCTCGTGGCCGGGCTCGTCATCTCGAACACGTTCTCGGTCCTCGTGGCCCAGCGGACGCGGGAACTCGCCCTGCTGCGCTGCATCGGCGCAGAGCGCCGGCAGATTCGCGCCTCCGTCCTCGTCGAAGCAGCCGTCGTCGGACTGGTGTCGTCGGTGCTCGGCGTGCTGCTCGCCATCGGGGTCATGGCTGCGCTCGTGGGCCTCGCACGGCAGACCGACGTCGGCTCCTTCGCCGTGCTGGCCGTCCCCCCGTCGGCCGGGATCATCGGTATCGCCGTGGGTGTCCTGATGACGCTCCTCGCCGCACTCGTCCCTGCGCGGGCAGCCACCCGCGTCGCACCGCTGGCCGCCCTCCGTCCCACCGACGTCACGGCCGGAAGCAGGCGAGGCCGCGTGCGGCTCCTGGCCGGTCTGGCGGTGCTCGTCGTCGGCGGCGCCCTGCTGCTGTTCGGTGCCGTCTCCGTCTCGATCGGCGCGGCCGTCGCCGGCGGCGCCATCTCCTTCCTCGGGGTCGTCCTCCTCGCGCCGTTCTTCGTGCCGGCGAGCGTCGCGGCGGTCGGCCGGGTCGCCCGTCCGCTGGGCGTGCCCGGTGTGCTCGCGTCGGTCAACGCCGTCCGGAACCCGGCGCGCACCACGGCGTCATCGGCCGCGCTGATGATCGGAGTGACGCTCGTGACCATGATGATGGTCGGAGCGCAGACCGCCCGGACGTCCTTCGACCGCGAGCTGGACCAGAACTACGCCGTCGACCTCGCGGTCCTCGACACGGGCTCCGCCGGACCGGACACACCGGGGACTGCGCCGTCGCACGTCGATGTCCCGACGCTCCTGGAGATCGACGGCGTGCAGTCGGCCGTCGAACTCACCCCGGTTCTGCTCACGAGCGCCGAGGACGGGGGCACGGTGGTCTACTCCGCGGATCCGGAGGAGGTCGCCGGCGTGCTGCGGGCCCAGGGGGTGGTCCTGGCGGACGGGATGGTCCTCGCCCCCCAGACCTGGACGCAGCGCGAGGTCTCCCTCGAGACCGGTCGGGGCCCTGTGGCCCTGCCCGTGACCCCGACCGACGCCACCTTCTTCCTGCCGCTCATCACCACGGCGACCGCGGAGGAGCTCGGCGCGGCCCCACCGGAGGCCCTCTCGGCCTACCTCGGCACCATCGGCACGGGCGACGAGGCGGCGCCGGGCGCGACGCTCGCCGGCCACCTCGGCACCACCTTCTGGCTGAAGCTCGACGACGCCCTGGACGGCGGGGAGGTCGCGGACGTGCAGTCGCGGATCGTCGCGGCGACGGGCGTCTCCGAGTACCAGGTGACGGGAGCGGTGATCGAACGCGCGGCCTACAACGGGATCATCGACGTCATGCTGCTGATCGTGACGGCGCTGCTCGGCGTGGCCGTGCTGATCGCACTGATCGGCGTCGCCAACACGCTGTCACTCTCCGTCCTGGAGAGGCGCCGGGAGAATTCGCTGCTCCGTGCGCTCGGCCTCACCAGGGCGCAGCTGCGCGGGATGCTCGCCGTCGAGGCCGTGCTCATCGCAGGGGTGGCGGCCCTGCTCGGGACGGTCCTCGGCTCCCTCTACGGCTGGCTCGGGGCGCAATCGGCCCTGGGCGGGATCGCCCCCGTGAACCCCTCGGTACCGGTGGGCCAGATCGGGGCGGTGGTCGCAGTGGCCGTCGCCGCCGGCCTCGTGGCCTCCGTCCTGCCGGCACGGCGGGCAGCGCGCCTCTCGCCGGTCGCAGGACTCGCGACCGACTGAGGCGGTCCGGCGTCCTCCCGAGCCCTCCGCCTGCGCATATATTATGAAGATTGCAGCAGAGGGTCGGAGAGGACGCCGTGGCGCAGGACGAAGCAGCAGGGACTCGCGGTGGACCATTCGCCGTCGTCGCGTGTCCCTCCGTCGCGGACCGCGCCGACCTGCAGCGGATGCTGGGGGACGGGGGCTACCTGTCCAGCGCGGTCACCCGCGCGGATCTCCTCCTCGAGGAGGTGCTCGCAACGCGGCCCGACGTCCTGCTGGTGGACCTGCACGTCGCCGTCGCCCACTCGGGATCACTCGCGGACCTCGTCGCCGCGCATCCGGGCCTGGCCGGACTCCCGGTCATCCTCCTGCTCCCCGAGGGCGGGGTGGGCGCTCTTCCTCGCGATATCGCGCCGTACGTCTCGGACGTCGTCTTCCGGCCGGTCACCCCCACGGAACTGCTGCACCGCACGCATGCCGCCGTGTCCCGACGACGGCGCCACCAGGTGCAGCGCGCGGCCTCGGCACGACTGCGCGAGGAGATGCGCGGCCTCTCCGCCAGGATCCGGGCGACGAACGATCCCGCCGTGATGGTCGACCAGTTCCTGCCCGGCGTGGGACGCGCGCTCGGAGCGCACCACGTCGCACTGCAGGTCTTCGACGACGAGCGCGTCGCCGCCCGCAGCAGTGTCTGGACGAGCGAGTCCGGCGTCGCGAGGATGCCGGTCAGCGCCCCCCTGCGCGTCCACCAGGAGGCCTCCCTGGCCCTCGCCCTCACCTTGTGGGAGGACGACTCGCGCACCCAGTCGTTCAGGGCCGGGCCCGGCGGCGAGCCCGAGACCGGTGACGTCCCTGCTCCCGCATGGCTTCGGGAGGGCCTCGGTGAGGGAAGGACGGTCAGTGGTGTCGTCGCGGCGCTCGGCGAGGGAGACACGCCCTTCGGCCTCCTGTGGATCATCAGTGAGGAGACCCCCCTGGCGTGGTCCGGCGTGGAGGGCGCACTCACGCAGCACGTCCTCGGCAACCTCGCGCACGGACTGATCCAGGCGCAACTCATCTCACGGCAGCAGCAGGCCGTCCGCAAGCTGCGCGCCCTCAACCAGGCGAAGAGCGACTTCGTCGGCACCGTCAACCACGAACTGCGGACGCCGCTGGCGTCCATCGCCGGATACCTCGAGATGATCCTCGACGGCGTCGGCGGCGAACTCCCGCCCGAGGCGAACACGATGCTGCAGGCCGTGGAACGCAACACCTCCAAGCTCAGCCAGCTGATCGAGAACATCTCCGCGCTGTCCGCGCGGGAGGCCGACGCGTCGGACCACAGCCCCGTCGACATCGTCCACCTCGTCTCGGAGCTGACGAGCCGGGCCGTGCTCCAGGCCGCGGCCGGCGGGATCACGCTGGACTGCACGCTGCCCGACCGGGCGGTGACGGTCTCCGGGCACCGCGAACAGCTGTCGGCGGCGCTCGCGGTCGTGCTGTCGAACGCCATCAAGTTCACGCAGGAGGACGGCAGCGTCTTCGTCGGGCTGACCCACCAGCCGGACGACGGGCACGTCGTCGTCGTCGTGCGCGACACCGGGATCGGCATCCCGGCCGACGACCTGCCGCGCCTCTTCGACTCGTTCCACCGGGCAGCCAATGCCAACCAGTCCCTGCCCGGCGCCGGTGTCGGGCTGTCCATCGCGAAGAAGACCTTCGAGGCGCACCACGGGACGATCACGATCGAGTCGAGCCTGGGCGTCGGGACGGACGTCGCCATCACGTTACCGCTGCTCAATCATGCTGCCGTAGGGTGATGGGCTGAACATGTCACGGAAGGAACACGCATGATGCGCGCCGCGAACGGGGTCCCGGTACGCCGGCTCGACCTGGACACCCTTCTGCCCTACCTCGATCTGCACCTCGTCGGGGCCACGAACGGCGTCCGGCTGTTCAATGCGGCCCGGATCTCCTGGGCGGGAACGCCCTACGAGGAGGACTTCGCCCGGCTGCGTCGGGAGATCGGTGAGGAACGCACCTTCCTCAAGAGGCTCATCAGGTCCCTGGGACACCGGCCGAGCGTCCTGAAGATGGTCTTCGCCCGCGCCATGTCCGTCGTCGCCGACCTCGATCCCCTGAATCCGATGCGGCGCAGGAAGAGCGCGGGCGCCCAGCTGGAACTCGAGGCCCTGCAGTCGCTGCTCAAGGGCAAGGAAGCCCTGTGGTCCACGCTTCTCGCCCTGTCCCCCGAGGCGTCGGCGACAGAGGGCGACGCCGTCCTCGAACGCCCGGTCCTCGAACGCCTGCTGGAGGCGTCCAGGCGCCAGCAGGACACGGTGTCGCAGGTCATGACGCAGACGGCCGCGGCCCGCTTCCTGCGGGACTAGGTGTACTGACCGGACACGTTGGTCAATCGTGAGAAGGGCGGCTGGTTGCTGCAGGCTGTGTGGGGCCGGTGATGGTTGTAGTAGTGCAGCCAGCCGTCGAGTTCGCCGCGACGCTCCGTCTCGGAGGTGTAGCAGCGGGCGTAGGCCCAGCCGTCGGCCAGGGTGCGGTGGAAGCGCTCGATCTTGCCGTTGGTCTGCGGGCGATACGGCCTGGTCCGTTTGTGCCTGATTCCCAGCTCGGCGCAGGTGTCGCGCCACAGGTGTGAGCGATAGGCGCCACCGTTGTCCGACAGGACCCGCTCGACGGTCACCCCGCGGGCGTTGAACCACTTGACGGCCCTGGCCAGGACCGCTGTGGCGGTGTGGGCTGTTTCGTCGTCGTGGATCTCGGCGTAGGCGACGCGGGAGTGGTCGTCGATGACGGTGTGGACGTAGGCCTTGCCCATCAACGGGTCGTAGTGCTTGTTCTTGGGCTTGTCGGGTGTGGCTGCGCGGTTCTTCTCGCCTTGTCGTCGGCCGACGTAGCGCCAGCCTCCGCCGTCTGGGATGTTGCCGAGCTTCTTCACGTCGACGTGCAGCATCGCCCCGGGGTGGTCGTGCTCGTAGCGACGAACAGGCTCTCCAGTGGCACGGTCGACGTGCGACAGGCGGTTCAAGTGGACGTCGACCAAGATCCGGTGGACTGTCGACGGAGCAACGCCAATCCGGTATGCCAACTGAACCGGACCTTCCCGCAGACGCAGCCGGAGCTGGATACAGCGCTTCGCAGTCGTGGGGCTGGTCTTGTTCGGGGAGCGGTGAGGCCGTGAGCTGCGGTCCTGCATGGACTGACCGGCCCGGTAGCGGTCAGCCCAGCGCTTCACGGTGGGCCAGGAGACCTGGAACCGGGCAGCGACCTCGCTGATCGGCCATCCGTGGTCAACAACCAGCTGGGCAACCTTGAGGCGGTGACGCGGAGTGAGGGCGGCATTGGCGTGGGACATGGTGGTCTTCCTGGTGACGAGCGGGTGGAGACAGTGATGGGGCTGCACCCTGTGGTGCAGCCCCATCGATTCGGTATGTCAGTTGCCGTCCGTGTCCTCGCTGTTCGGCGCTGAAGAGGCAGCCGTCTCGGTGGGTGTTCCCTGCTCGCTCTGGGGCTGGTCGTCATCGTCGGGCACGATCTGGGCCCCGCAGCAACTGCTGTCCTGCTTGCGTGCGGTGAAGAGGTCCTTGAGTCCCATGGTTGCTTGTTCTCCTCGTGTGGTTGGGAATGTGGTGGTTGGGTCAGGCGATCAGTGGGATGAGGTAGCCGGCGGCGATGGCCGTGCCGATGACAGTGACCACGAAAGTGACGACCAGTCGGGGCTTGAACAAGGCGGTGAGCATCGAGATCTCGGGGATCGAGGCTCCGGCGCCGCCGATCATCAGCGCGAACACTGCACCTAGCCCCATGCCGGTCGAGCTGAGGGCCAAGCCGATGGGCAGCATCGTCTCGATACGCACGTAAAACGGAACGCCAAGCACGGCGGCCAACGGCACGGCCCACGGTTTGTCGTCGCCAGCGACCGCGGCGAGTTGGTCCTGAGGCACGAAACCGTAGATAAATGCACCGACCGAGACACCCAGCACCATCGGGACGAGCAGCGGTCTCAGATCGGCCCAGGCCTCGCCGAGTGCGGGCCGGATCTCGTTGCGCAGGCCTGCCCAGGGGTGGGGGGTGCTGTCGTCGCCGACGACCTTGACTCGCTTGAGCTGGCTGGCCATGCCGAGTCGTTCCCATACTAGGGGGGCGAGCAGGGACCATGCGGCGGTGACCACCGTGTAGACCAACGCGATACGCCAGTCGAACAGCAGCACCACCCCGGCCACGATGATGGGATCCAGCAGCGGTGACGAGATCAGGAAGGTCATCGACGTCCGGAACGCCACCCCCGACTTCAACATCCCAGCCAGCACCGGCAGCGTCGAACAGGAACAGAACGGCGTGATCGCCCCCAGCAGTAGCCCCTTGAGCGGGCCGGGAAGGCGCCCATCGGCCATCCAGCTCTGGATCCGATCCGGCCCGAACCGCCGGTTCACCAGCGCAACGAGCACCGAGATCAGCGAGAACAGGACGAGCAACTCGACCAGGATCAACCCGAAGGTCTGTACCGCATGAATCACCGCGCAGCACCCTCAGTCGATGCCTGACCCTCCCCTGCTGGGGCAGTGCAGCACGCCTTCTGTCCCTCTGGAGTGAGAGTCGCCAAGTGAGCGAGCCACTGCACCGGCGCCGCCAACTGCTCACAACACAGCGCGTAGATGTTGGACCGGCCCTCGGCCCGCACACTGATCAGCTGCGCTTGCCGCAAGGCTGCCACATGGTGACTCACCAGCGCCTGGCTCAACCCGGTGGCCTCCTGCAACTTCTTGTTCGAGCACGCCCCCGCCGCAAGCGTCAGCACGATCATCAGTCTGTTCTCGTCTGACAAAGGCTTCAACAACGGAGCAAGCATCCGCGCGTGATCCCGCGCCGACAGGTCCGTGCGCGGCAGGGCAACATCCAGTGAAACTGTCATACCCACACTATAGACAAGCGTGGCCTTCTGTCACAAGTGGCCGACGAGACTCAGAGAAAGTCCCCGCGTAGCCAGGGGTCGTGCCTCATAGAAAAGTCCCCGGCAAAGGACGGGGTGGGGTTCGGCGACGATGGGGTATGCCGGATAAGGATGTCTCGTTGGCCACCAGGGTCGAGATCACCAAGAAATACGCTGCCGCCTACGAGGCCGCTTCGAAGAAGGACAAGTCGAAGATTCTGGACCAACTGGTCGAGGTCACCGGCTGGAACCGGGATCATGCCCGCCAGCAGCTACGACGCCGGCTGACCCAGCCCAGAGGACGCGCTACCGCCACTGTGGCAGTGATCGATCGGCGCAAGAGCCGGGGCCGGAAGTACTCCTACGACGCGATCAAAGTCTTACAGCACGTGTGGGCCACCGCCGGGGGTATCTGCGGCAAATACCTCGCCGCCTCAATGGCTGACTGGATCCAGGCGATGGAAGCCGCCAGGGCCCTGGTTCCTGGCCAAGACCGCTATAGCCAGCAGGTCCGGACTGAACTGCTGGCCATGAGCGCAGCCACCATCGATCGGTACCTGGCACCAGCGAAGGCCAGGGACCCTATCCGAGGGAAGTCCGCCACCAAACCGGGCAAACTGCTGCGCAACTCCATCAGTGTGCGCAAAGCAGGCGATGAAATCGAAGCCGAACCAGGGTTCTTCGAAGTCGACACCGTGGCCCACTGCGGGCCGACTTTGAAGGGTGAGTTCGCCCGGACGGTGAACTTCACCGATATGCATACCGGGTGGGTCTTCACCCGCGCGATCCGCAATAACGCGATGGTCAACATCGTCGCCGCCTTTGAGGAGTTCATCACCACGGTGCCGTTTATGGTCACCGGCATCGACTCCGACAACGGCAGCGAGTTCATCAACCACCAGGTGTTGGGTTGGTCTGCTGAGCGGAAGATCTTCTACACCCGGTCCCGGCCGTATCAGAAGAACGATCAGGCCACCATCGAGTCGAAGAACAACCACCTGGTCCGCCGCTACGGGTTCTACTACCGCTACGACACCGCGATCCAACGCGAACTACTTAACAGACTCTGGGACCTGGTCTGTGACCGGCTGAACTACTTCACCCCCACCACCAAGCCCACCGGCTACACCGCCGATGCCATCGGGCGTCGTCGCCGGGTCTACGACAAACCCCGCACCCCCTACCAGCGGCTATTCGATGCCGGAGTCCTCAACCCAGCCCAACAGCAGGAGCTGGCCACCTACAAGGCCTCGCTGAACGTCGTTGAGATCGCCGCTGAGATCGACACGATCCAGCAACGGCTGATCGCCTTGGCCGCGATCCCGACTCGGCGCCTGGAGCGGGAGCTCGAGGACCAAGCCGCTCGGGCAATGCCCGAGGCCGATTGGATCAAACTCTACGGCTGACCCGGACCTGTTTCGCGGGGACTTTTACATGAGGCACGGGGGATCACTTCCCGGGGACTTGACCGTGAGGCATCACGGTGGCGACTTGTCTATCGATCAACGTGTCCGGTCAGTACAACTAGGTCCGGCAGGAAGCGACCGGCGCGCTCAGGCCCCGGCTGGTTCCTCGTACTTGGGGAACACCGGCGACGGTGCGGGCAACGCGGTTCCCGGCTCGATGCGCCGTCCCAGGGCCTCGAAGAGCCGCCGTGGGTCGTCGCTGCCGGTCCCCTGGCCGAGCGCCGTGAGGATCTGCCCCGCACTGGTCGGCATGACGGGCTGGACCAGGATGGCCACCACCCGGAGGACCTCCAACGTCACGTACAGCACCGTGTTCATGCGCGCCGGGTCCGTCTTCCGGAGGACCCAGGGCTGCTGCTCGGCGAAGTACGCGTTCGTGTCCCCGAGCACGGTCCACACGGCCTCGAGCGCCCGGGAGAACTCCTGCCTGTCGTACGCGGCACGGCTCGCTCCCAGCAGCGCGTGCGCCTGATCGAGGATCTGCGTGTCGGCGGGCGTGAACTCCCCCGGCTGCGGCACGGCGCCGTCGCAGTTCTTGGCGACCATCGAGAGCGAGCGCTGCGCGAGGTTGCCGAAGTTGTTCGCGAGGTCGGAGTTCATCCGGCCGACGACGGCCTCGTGGCTGTAGGAGCCGTCCGCGCCGAACGGGACCTCCCGGAGGAGGAAGAAGCGCACGGAGTCCAGTCCGTACTGGTCCACCCAGTCCGCGGGAGCCACGGTGTTGCCCAGCGACTTCGACATCTTGACGCCCTTGTTGTGCAGGAAGCCGTGGATCATGACGCGCCTGGGCACCTCGAGCCCCGCTGACATGAGGAAGGCCGGCCAGTAGATGGCGTGGAAGCGGGAGATGTCCTTGCCGATCACGTGCACGTCGGCGGGCCAGAACCTGCGGAAGCGCTCCGACTCGGTGTCGGGGAACCCGACGCCGGTCAGGTAGTTGGTGAGCGCATCCACCCAGACGTACATGACATGGCGGTCGTCGCCCGGCACCGGGACGCCCCAGTCGAAGGTGGTGCGGCTGATGGAGAGGTCCTCGAGTCCGCGCCGGACGAACGAGATGACCTCGTTGAACCGGGGCTGGGGTGCACCGAACTCCGGCTGCGACTCGTACAGGTCGAGGAGCTTCTGCTGGTAGGCGGAGAGCCGGAAGAAGTAGCTCTCCTCCTCGGTCCACGTGACCTCGGTATCGGTCTCCTTCGCGTACCGCACGCCGTCCTCGCGGACCTCCGTCTCGTCCTCGCCCCAGAACGCCTCGTCCCGCACGGAGTACCAGCCGGCGTACTTGTCGAGGTAGATGTCCCCGTTCGCCTCCATCCGCTTCCAGATCCCGGTCGCGGCGGCGTAGTGGTCCTCGTCGGTGGTGCGGATGAAGCGGTCGTAGGAGGTGCCGACGACGTCGTTCATGTCCCGGAACGCCTGCGCGTTGCGCGTGGCGAGGTCGCGCACGGGGATGCCCTCGCGGTCCGCCGCCTGCTGCATCTTCAGCCCGTGCTCGTCCGTGCCCGTGAGGTACATGACCTCGAACCCGTCCAGGCGCTTGAAGCGCGCCATGGCGTCGACGGCGATCGTCTCGTAGGCGTGTCCGATGTGCGGCTCGCCGTTGGGGTAGGAGATGGCCGTGGTGATGTAGAACGAGGGCTTTGCGTCAGCTGGGGAGGTCACCCTATGAAATTACCCCGGCCCACCCGTATTTGCCCAAGTGCGGCCCTCAGCCCGTGGTGACGGCGTCGATCCCCAGGACCGCGTGCACGCCCCACGTCCGGTTGGCGATCTGCGTGACCCGGAGGTCGACGACGGCACTGGCGAGGGCCAGCGCGGCCTTCCGTTCGAGGCCGTGGAGTTCCTGCATCCACGTGAGCATGGCCCCGAGGGCCTCGGCCGTCGCCCGGTTGAGGTCCGCGTCGAAGCCGAAGGTGATGCGTGCCGTGGACGTGACCGCGTGGATGCCCGGCAGCGGAGCATCCCGGAGGACGTCCACCGTGACCGTCGTCGTCATCCCGCACTCGATGGCGGTGCCGCCCACCTCCCCGTCACCCTGTGCCGCGTGCCCGTCCCCGAGGTGCAGCAGTGCGCCGGGCACGGTGACGGGCAGGAAGAGCGTCGAGCCGGCCGTCAATTCGCGGCAGTCGATGTTGCCGCCTCCGGCCGAGCGCGGTGGCGTGGTGGAGTGCTCCCCCGCCTCGGCGGGCGGCAGCCCCACCACGCCGAGGAACGGAGCGAGGGCGACCGTGTGCCCGAACTGGTTGGTACCCGTACCCGGGTCCCCCTCGAGGTCCCACAGCAGCCAGGCGGGTTCGGTGCCCGCCAGGCCCAGGCTGCGGGTGAAGGCGTCGTCCCGCCGCCCCGCCGCGGTCCAGCCCCACGACGCCGGTTCGAAGGACTCGAACCGGACCGCCAGCACGTCCCCCGGCACGGCCCCGGCCACCTCGATGGGTCCGGTGAGGGCGTGCCCGCGCCGGTCGGGGAACCGGTAGGGCGTTACCGCTCCCGGCGTCGCCTGCCGCTCCAGGTGGCCCCAGGCGTCGAGCGATTCGACGACCACGCGGTCCCCCGGCTCGATCCGGAGGACGGGCGGTGTGTCCCGCGACAGGACCTGCACCGCGGTCTTCTGCTCGGCTGCGAGATGGTGCGTTGCCATGGAGCGTCCCCTCAGTCCTGGAGGTCCACTTCGCGTGCGACGGTGGCGCCGATCTCGGCACGGATGGCGTCGAGGACCTCCTGCGGCACCGCGCTGTCGACGGTCAGGAGGGACAGCGCCTGGCCGCCCTCCTTGTTCCGGGAGACCTGCATGCCCGCGATGTTGATGTCGCGCTCGCCGAGGAGGCGGCCGAGCGTGCCGATCACGCCGGGACGGTCCGTGTAGAGCAGCACCAGCAGGTGGTCGCTGATGGGGATCTCCAGCTCGTAGCCGTTCACGCCGACGAGCTTCTCCACCTGCTTCGGCCCGGTGAGGGTCCCCGCCACGGAGATCTGGCTTCCGTCGGACAGCGCCCCGCGCAGGCGGAGCACGTTGCGGTACTCCTCGGACTCGGGCGTGGTGAGCAGCCGGGAGGTGATGCCGCGCTGCTCCGCGAGGACGGGTGCGTTGACGTAGGAGACCTGCTCCGAGACGACGTCGGTGAAGACGCCCTTGAGGGCGGCCAGTTCGAGGGCCTTGACGTCGAGGGACGCGATCTCGCCGGCGACCTCGATCTCGATCTGCGTCAGCGAGGCGTGGGTGAGGGCGGTGAAGATGCGCCCGAGCTTCTCCATGAGAGGGATGCCGGGCCGGACGGCCGGGTCGATGACGCCGCCTGCCACGTTGACGGCGTCGGGCACGAGTTCCCCGGCCAGGGCGAGCCGCACCGACTTCGCGACGGAGATGCCCGCCTTCTCCTGGGCCTCCTCGGTCGAGGCGCCGAGGTGCGGTGTCACCACGACGCTGTCGTGGGCGAAGAACGGGAGGTCGGTGCTCGGCTCCTTCACGAAGACGTCCACGCCCGCGCCCGCGATCTGGCCCTGCTCGAGGGCGGTGTGCAGTGCCGCCTCGTCGACGAGCCCGCCGCGCGCCACGTTCACGACGTACGCGGTGTCCTTCATCAGGGCGAACGCGTCGGCACCGAGCATCCCCACGGTCTCCGGGGTCTTCGGCATGTGGATCGTCACGAAGTCGGATTCGCGCAGCAGTTCGTCGAAGGACACGAGCCGCACGCCCAGCTGTGCGGCACGCGCGGAGGTGACGTAGGGGTCGAAGGCGAGGATCTGCGTGCCGAAGCCCTGGAGGCGGGCCGCGACCAGGGCACCGATCCGGCCGAGCCCGATGATGCCGATGTTCTTCTCGTACAGTTCCGAGCCCGAGTACTTCGAGCGCTTCCACTCCCCCGCCTTCAGCGCCGCGCTCGCCTGCGGGATGTTGCGGGCCAGGCTGAGGATGTGGCCGACCGTGAGCTCGGCCGCGGAGATGATGTTCGACGTCGGGGCGTTCACGACCATGACGCCGGCCTGCGTGGCGGCCTTGATGTCGACGTTGTCCAGGCCCACTCCCGCACGCGCGATGACCTTCAGCTTCGGGGCTGCCCGGATGGCTTCCTCGTCCATCTGCGTCGCCGAGCGGACCAGCACGGCGTCGACGTCGGCCAGAGCCCCGAGGAGCTGTGAGCGGTCGGCACCATCGGTGCTGCGGATCTCGAAGTCGGGGCCCAGCGCCTGGACGGTGGCGGGCGAGAGTTCTTCGGCGAGGAGGACGACGGGCTTGGGGGTCACGGGGATTTCCTTCTGCTGGAGGCGTGCGGATCAGGCGGGATGGACGGGGAACGGGCCGGGTGGACACAGGTCCGGCAGGGCACCTGCTCGTCACTGAGCTTCGATCAGGTGCCCTGCCGGGAAGGGGGAGGTGCTAGCGAGCTACCGAGCCCTCGGTGTAGTCGTCGTTCGTCTTGATCCACGAGAAGAGCTTGCGGAGTTCACGGCCCGTGCTCTCGATGGGGTGGTCCTCGCCCTTCTTGCGCAGCTCGGTGAACTCGGGCGCTCCGGCGTCCTGGTCGTCGATGAAGCGCTGGGCGAAGGCACCGTTCTGGATGTCCGCGAGGACGGCCTTCATGTTCTCCTTCACCTCAGGGGTGATCACGCGGGGGCCGGAGACGTAGTCGCCGTACTCCGCCGTGTCGGACACGCTCCAGCGCTGCTTGGCGATGCCGCCCTCGACCATGAGGTCGACGATGAGCTTGAGCTCGTGCAGTACCTCGAAGTATGCGACCTCGGGCTTGTAGCCGGCCTCGGTCAGCGTCTCGAAACCGTACTGGATAAGCTGGGAGGCCCCACCGCAGAGCACGGCCTGCTCGCCGAACAGATCGGTCTCGGTCTCTTCCGTGAAGGTCGTCTCGATGACGCCGGCGCGCGTGCCGCCGATGGCCTTGGCGTAGGACAGCGCGAGGTCACGGGCCTTGCCGGAAGCATCCTGCTCGACGGCGATCAGGTCGGGGACGCCGCGGCCGGCCTCGAACTCGCGGCGGACGATGTGCCCCGGTCCCTTGGGCGCCACGAGGGCGACGTCGACGTCGGACGGGGGCTGGATGTAGCCGTAGCGGATGTTGAACCCGTGGCCGAAGAACAGCGCGTCGCCGGCCTGCAGGTTCGGTGCGATGTCGTCCTTGTACACGTGCCGCTGCACCTGGTCGGGTGTGAGCACCATGATGAGGTCCGCCTCAGCGGTGGCCTCGGCCACCGACAGCACCCGGAGGCCCTCGGCCTCGGCCTTGGCGCGCGACGCCGACCCTTCCTTCAGTCCGACGCGCACGTCGACGCCGGAGTCACGCAGGCTGAGGGCGTGGGCATGGCCCTGGCTGCCGTAGCCGATGACGGCCACGGTGCGGCCCTGGATGATCGAAAGGTCTGCATCGTCGTCATAGAACAACTCGGTCACGGGTGTTTCTCCTTGGGTGGGTGGTACTGGGACGTTGTAGGGGGATGGGGCGGGTCAGGCGCTGCGCAGCGCGCGGTCGCTCATCGACTTCGCGCCGCGGCCGATCGCCAGGGTGCCCGACTGCACGATCTCGCGGATGCCGAACGGCTCGAGCACGGACAGCAGCGCCGAGAGCTTCTCGGGCGTGCCCGTCGCCTCGATGATCAGCGAATCGATCGCCACGTCGACGACGGACGCGCGGAACAGGTCCGCGGCCTGGGTCACCTGCAGGCGGGTCGCCGCGTCTGCCCGGACCTTGATCAGGATGTGGTCGCGCTGCACCGACTGCTCGGTGGTGAGTTCGACGATCTTCAGGACGTTGATGAGCTTGTTCAGCTGCTTGGTGACCTGCTCGAGGAGGTCTCCCTCGGCTTCCACCACAACGGTGATGCGGGACATGCCCGCGACTTCGGTCGGTCCGACCGCAAGCGAGTTGATGTTGAACGCGCGCCGCGCGAACAGGCTGGCCACGCGGGTCAGGACGCCGGGTACGTCCTCGACGAGCACGGAAAGGGTGTGTCGTGCCATGGTCAGTCCTCCTGCTCCCAGGTCGGGGTCATGTTGCGGGCGATCTGGATGAGGTCGTTGCTGACGCCCGAGGGCACCATCGGCCACACCATCGAGTCGCGGCTGACCACGAAGTCGACGACGACCGGGCGGTCGTTGATGGCCAGTGCCTGCTCGATCGTGGCGTCGATGTCCTCGTCCCGCTCGCAGCGCAGGCCGACGCAGCCGTAGGCGTCGGCGAGCTTCACGAAGTCGGGGACGCGGACGGTGTCATGGCCGGTGTTGAGGTCGGTGTTCGAGTAGCGGCCCTCGTAGAAGAGGGTCTGCCACTGCCGCACCATCCCGAGCGAGGAGTTGTTGATGACCGCGACCTTGATGGGGATGTTGTTGATCACGCAGGTGGCGAGTTCCTGGTTGGTCATCTGGAAGCAGCCGTCGCCGTCGATCGCCCACACCACGCGGTCCGGGTTGCCGACCTTGGCGCCCATCGCCGCAGGCACCGAGTACCCCATGGTGCCGAGGCCCCCGGAGTTGAGCCAGGCGTGCGGGCGCTCGTACTGGATGAACTGCGCCGCCCACATCTGGTGCTGGCCGACGCCGGAGACGAAGACGCCCTCGGGGCCCGTGAGCTCGCCGATGCGCTTGATGACCTGCTGCGGAGCCGACAGGCCGTCGTCGGGCTGGGTGAAGCCCACCGGATAGGTCTCGCGCAGGTGGCGGATGGTCTTCCACCAGGCGGAGATGTCCGGGCGCTCCTGCGCCTCGAAGGAGTCACGGACGGCGGCGGTCAGTTCGGGGATGATCTCCTTGACCGAGCCGACGATCGGCACGTCGGCCGTGCGGTTCTTGGAGATCTCGGCGGGGTCGATGTCCGCGTGGATGACCTTCGCGTTCGGGGCGAAGCTGGAGAGCACGCCCGTCACGCGGTCGTCGAAGCGTGCGCCGAGCGTGATCAGGAGGTCCGCCTGCTGCAGGGCCGTCACGGCCGAGACCGAGCCGTGCATGCCGGGCATGCCTACGTGCTGGTCGTGGGAGTCGGGGAAGACGCCGCGGGCCATGAGCGTGGTCACCACGGGAGCGCCCACCAGCTCGGCGAGCTCCTTCAGCTCCTCCGAGGCGTGCGCCTTGACGACGCCGCCGCCCACGTAGAACACCGGGCGCTGCGAGGCGTGGATGAGCCGTGCCGCTTCGCGGACCTGCTTCGAATGCCCGCGCACCACCGGCCGGTAGCCGGGGATGTCGACCTTCGGCGGCCAGGAGAACGTCATCTTCGACTGCTGGGCGTCCTTGGCGATGTCCACCAGGACCGGGCCGGGACGTCCGGTCGTCGCGATGTGGAACGCCTCGGCGAGCACGCGGGGGATGTCCTGGGCGTCCGTGACGAGGTAGGAGTGCTTCGTGATGGGCATGGTGATGCCGACGATGTCGGCTTCCTGGAACGCGTCCGAGCCGATGAAGGCGCTGGAGACCTGGCCCGTGATGGCGACCATCGGCACGGAGTCCATGTGGGCGTCGGCGATCGCGGTCACGAGGTTGGTGGCACCCGGACCCGATGTCGCGATGCAGACGCCGGGGCGGCCCGTCACCATGGCATAGCCCTGTGCGGCGTGGCCTGCGCCCTGCTCGTGCCGCACGAGGATGTGGCGGAGCTTCGAGGAGGCCATGAGGGGGTCGTAGGTCGGGAGGATGGCTCCGCCGGGAAGGCCGAAGACGTCGTCGACGCCGAGTTCCTCGAGGGATCGGACGATTGCCGCGGAACCGAGCATCTCGGTGGGGCCGATGACCTTGTTCGGGCCGCGGACGGCGCTCGCCGGGACGGCGGGCGCGGCCTCACGCGCAGGTGCTGCGGGAGGTGCTGGCCTTGCTGCCAGCAGCGCTGGGCTGATGGGCGATCCCTTGGACATCTCAGACTTCCTTTGGAACGTTCGCTGCACTGCTGCAGCTATGACTGCGGACTGACTTCCGCGCGCTTCCTCTGTGCCGACAGGTGTGTCAACAAAAAAACCCCTCAGCCTTGTCGGGCTCTGCGAGGGGTTGCGCGTGACTGCAGTCGTCTACGGACGGGCTTCAGGCCACGCGCTGTATAAGGACGACGACTACGGATTCGAGCTGCATACCTGTAGTTTCCACGCCCTCGCGAAAGAGTGTCAACCGCGCCCCCTCCCGTCTCGCATCGTGGACAGGATGTCCAGGAGCTGGACGGCGGTGCGGCACCCGGCGCGAAGGTCTCCTCCACCCGGATGCCGCCCTGCGCATCCCTAGCCCGTGTACGCACCCATGGACGCCGAGTGCACGAGCTTCGCGTACTTCGCCAGGACGCCCTTGGTGTAGCGGGCCGGGAGCGGCTCCCACCCCAGCCTGCGCTGCTCGAGCTCCGCCTCGTCCACGAGGAGGTCGAAGCTCTTCGCCGCGATGTCGACGCGGATGCGGTCGCCGTCGCGCACGAAGGCGATGGGGCCGCCATCGACAGCCTCGGGCGCCACATGGCCGATGCACAGGCCCGTGGTTCCTCCGGAGAAGCGGCCGTCGGTGAGCAATAGGACGTCCTTGCCGAGGCCGGCGCCCTTGATGGCGCCGGTGATGGCGAGCATCTCGCGCATACCGGGTCCGCCCTTGGGTCCCTCGTAGCGGATGACGAGGACGTCACCGGCCCGGATCTCGCCGGCGTCGAGCGCGTCCAGTGCACCCTGCTCGCGCTCGAACACGCGGGCGGTGCCCTCGAAGACGTCGGCGTCGAACCCCGCGCTCTTCACCACGGCACCCTCGGGGGCCAGGGTGCCGTGCAGGATGGTGATGCCGCCGGTCCTGTGCAGCGGGTTGTCGAGCGCGCGAAGGATCTTGCCGTCGAGGTCCGGCGGGTCGATCTCCGCGAGGTTCTCCGCGAGGGTCTTGCCGGTCACCGTCAGGCAGTCGCCGTGCAGCAGGCCGGCATCGAGCAGCGCCTTCATGATCACCGGCACGCCGCCGACCTTGTCGACGTCGAACATCACGTAGCGGCCGAAGGGCTTGAGGTCGCCGAGGTGCGGGATCCGGTCACCGATGCGCGTGAAGTCGTCGAGTGTCAGCTCCACTTCGGCCTCACGGGCGATCGCCAGCAGGTGGAGGACCGCGTTGGTCGAGCCGCCGAAGGCCATGGTGACCGCGATGGCGTTCTCGAACGCCTTCTTGGTCATGATGTCGCGGGCCGTGATGCCGAGACGCAGCAGGTTGACGACGGCCTCGCCGGACTTCCGGGCGAACAGGTCGCGACGGCGGTCGGCCGAAGGCGGAGCCGCGGAGCCCGGGAGCGACATCCCGAGGGCCTCACCGATGCAGGCCATGGTGTTCGCGGTGTACATCCCGCCGCAGGCACCCTCCCCGGGGCAGACGGCACGTTCGATGCTGTCGAGGTCCTTCAGGCTCATCTTCCCGGCGGCGCAGGCGCCGACCGCCTCGAAGGCGTCGATGAGCGTGACCTCCTTCTCGGTGCCGTCCTCGAGCTTCGCGAACCCCGGCATGATCGTTCCCGCGTACAGGAACACGGAGGCGAGGTCGAGCCGCGCCGCGGCCATGAGCATGCCCGGCAGTGACTTGTCACAACCCGCCAGGAGCACGGAGCCGTCGATCCGTTCGGCCTGCATCACCGTCTCCACCGAATCCGCGATGACCTCCCGGGAGACGAGCGAGAAATGCATGCCCTCGTGGCCCATCGAGATTCCGTCGGACACCGAGATCGTGCCGAACTGCATCGGGAACCCTCCCCCGTCACGCACACCCTCCTTGGCTCCCTCCGCCAGGCGGTTCAGGGACAGGTTGCAGGGAGTGATCTCGTTCCAGGAGCTTGCGACACCGACCTGCGGCTTCGCGAAGTCCTCGTCACCCATGCCCACGGCACGCAGCATCCCGCGGGACGGCGCCGCATGGATGCCGTCCGTGACGACGCGGCTTCTCGGCTTGATGTCTACAGTTGATTCCACGCTCATGGGTTCGAGTCTAGGCCCGTGTTGCAGGCACGTTTCGCCATATGACCCTCCTGTTACAGCCGCTTGCCGGCCCCCGGAAAAGCTCTGCGTCCGGTCGGCCCGGTCCTCGTGCCGCCGGCGGGGGCTCCGGTACAGTGTGGTTCCGCGGGCGAATCGGGGGCCCGCCTGCCGAGCGCACCATGAGTACTTCTCGGGTACCACCCCGACAGCCCCCTACCGCAACGGCGTGATATGACTCCCGACGAGCCCCACGACACCGGCCGACCGATCGACGGCGGACAGGGCCTGAAGAACGCCCTCCGCCTGGTCTTCGATACGCAGATCCCGAACTACGGCGACTACAACCTCGTCTTCGCGGCTCCCCAGGCGCGGAGCGCCCGGGAGGCGGCGGCACCGGGGACGGGCTACGTGGTCGGGTACCGCTGGAAACCCGTCGAGCTGATGATCGCCCCGGTGGACCTCACCGACATCTCGGGCGCGGGCGTGCCCGTGGAGATCAACATGACCAACCTCGCGCACGCCCTGCAGTGGGACGCGGACGACAGCTACGAGGTCGGCACGAGCACCGGGCGGACCTTCCGGTTCACGGTGGGCGCGGAACCGGTGCTCGATATCGGCCCGGGCACGCCCCTGCGGCTGGCCCAGGACGCCGACGCGGCCGACTTCAGCTCGTTCATGGACGCGTTCATCGCCATGGCCTGAGTTCCGGTTGCGGGTCCTCGTCCAAGGCCGACTACCCCCAGACCCCGCGCCGCACGAGGTTGTCCGGCTCCTTCCCCTCCCCCAGCAGTTCCACCTGGCGCCGGAGCAGCGCGAGGATCCGGGGCGGGAATGCCTCCGTGTTGCCGCCCACGTGGGGCGTGATGATCGTTCCGGGAGCGCTCCACAGCGGGTGGTCCTCGGGGAGCGGCTCCGGATCGACGACGTCGAGCGCCGCCCTGAGCCGCCCTGCCAGGACCTCGCGCGTGAGGGCATCGGTATCGACGACCGCGCCGCGGGCGACGTTGACCAGGAGCGCGCCGTCCGGAAGTGCCGCCAGCACCTCGCGCCCGATCAGCCCGCGGGTGCTGTCGCTGAGCGGCGTGATCACGATCACGACGTCATGGCGCGCAGCGAGCTCGACGAGTTCGTCGCTCCCGTGGACGTGCCCCAGGTCGTCGTCCCGCGCCGCGCTGCCCACCCTCGTGACGGTCGCCTCGAAGGTCACGAGGCGCTTGCGGATCTCCTCGCCGATCCCGCCCACACCCACGAGGAGGACGCAGCGGTCCGCCAGTCCCGGATAGCGCGCGCTCTGCCATTGCCCCTGGGCCTGCTGCCGGACGGCGTCGTCTATCCCCCGCAGCGAGGCGAGGGCGAGCCCGACGGCGAGTTCGGCCGTCGCCGCCGCGTGGACGCCCGCCGCCGTGGCGATCGCGACATCCGGTCCGACGAGGTCCGGGACGCCGTCGTAGCCCGTGGACTGCGTCTGGACGAGCGTGAGGTTGCGTGCGGCGTCGAGCGCGCCGTCGAGGTGGGCGCGTCCCGTGTAGGGCAGAACAGCGGCATCGAGGTCCGCGGCATCGAATCCCTCGGGTTCGGCCTGGAAGTCCCAGAGGACCACCTCGACACCCGGGGACGCGTCGGTCAGGGCGTCCCGCAGGTCGGCCGAGGGGACGCTGAGGAGACGGACGGGACGGGTGTCGTCGGCTACGGGATGCATCGTCATGGCGCCAGCCTAGCGTCGCGGCCCGTGCCACACCCGGCCGATCCGCCCGTGCGGTCACCCCGTGCCGGCGGCGCCCAAGGGTCCGGTTTCATGTTTCGGCCGAAGTGCTGGTAGAGTTTCATGCTGTTGCGGATGATCCGACCGGGTGAAATCGGAAGGGAAAACGCTCAGCACCTCTAGCTCAATTGGCAGAGCAATTGACTCTTAATCAATGGGTTTCGGGTTCAAGTCCCGAGGGGTGCACCTCGAATCCCCGTCCTTCAGGTCTCGCCGCCTGGAGGGCGGGGATTCGTTCTTCCCGGGTTCCGAGCGCGGCCCCGAGGGACGGCCCCGGCTCCGCGGTCAAGTCCCCGCCTCCCCGGATCACCCGTTGCAGCACGTTTCCCTCCTCCTGCACGATGGCTGGTATCCCACTCCCGGAGGACCCCATGTTCAGGAACGCGGCGGACGAACCGCCCACCATCGACTTCCATCCCTGGCCTCGGCCCATCCCGGCGCACTACCTCTCGGTCCTGCAGCTGGCCGTGCTCCTCGCCCTGGTGATGGTCCTGCTCGTGACCGTCCTGCCGTCGCTCTCCTTCCTGCACTTCATCATCGGCGTGCTGCTCCTCGTGTCGCTCTTCCGCAGGACGCGGAGGCGGCATCCCCGGCGCGAGGACGCGAACGACTGACGCACGCACCTCCGTTCCCGCGGGGACGGGCCTACGATGGACGGGTGAACGAGATCCTGTCCTTCGCGGGGGACTACTGGTGGCTGGTCTTCCCGCTGTCGGGCGTGTTCGCCGTCTGGGGACGGACGTGGTCGGAAGCGGCCGAGCGACGACACGAGCGCAAGGTGGAGCTCTACCGCCTGAAGCATCCCGCCGTGGCGCAGGGATCACCCGGGCGCCCCGACCAGGCTCCCGAGCAGCCGCACGGACGCGAGAGGGATGTCCAGCAGGTCGGGCGCCGGCATGACGAGGTGGACCGGCGGTGGCTGTCCTACGAGCTCGACGCCGCGAAGCTGATCGACTACCCCACCATGACCGATGTCCGGGAACCGCTCACGGTCGCCTTCCTCCGGGCCAAGCGCGAGGCGGACTCCCTGCGCCCGGCGGATCCCGCGACCGTGTCGGCCGAGGACCTCTCCGCCTACCGTTCCGCCGTCACCTCCTACGACGTCGCGTTCCAGGTGGCGGAGACGGAGGCTCGCCGCGTCAGGGCCAGCGGCTTCAGCGCGCAGGAGCGCCAGCGCCTGGAACGGGCGCGCAAGCTCGTCACGGTGGCCATCGACGACGCCGCGACCGCGGCCGAGCGCCAGACCGCCTACCGCCGCGCACGCCGGGAACTCGACGGCCTGATCGTCCTGCCCGATGCCACGATCACCTCCCTCGAGGAGAAGATCGCCGGGGCCATCGGCGCCCGTCCCGAGCCGTGGCCGTCCTGATCCACGCCCCCGCGGCCGTCGTGCGCCGTACTGCCGCAGGGTGCCTTCCCTGCATGCCCCGGCTGGACGATAATCGCTCCCATCACCTAACAGGCGTGGCGGAAGCCACCGGGCGGGAAGCAGGCACCATGGCAGCGACGATCAACACCTACCTCAGCTTTCGGGACACGGCCGGCGAGGCGATGGACTTCTACCAGTCCGTGTTCGGCGGGGAACTCCAGCGCAGCACCTTCGCCGAGTACCAGGTCAGCGAGGATCCGGCGGAGCAGGGCAAGGTCATGCACTCGATGCTGACCACCCCCTCGGGCCAGGTGCTCATGGCAGCCGATACACCGAACAGCATGGAGTACAGCGCGCCGGCGGGCCACGCCCTCTCGATCAGCGGTGACGACCAGGCGGAGCTCCGCGGGTACTGGGAGGCCCTCTCAGGAAGCGGGAGCGAGCTCGTCCCCCTGGCCGAGTCGCCCTGGGGCGACAGCTTCGGCATGTGCCTCGACCGGTTCGGCGTCACCTGGATGGTGAACATCGCCGGATCCCCTGCTGCGGTCCGGGACGCGACGGCAGCAGCCCCGGCGGACGTGACCGGTGAGGCCACCGGCGTCTGATCCCCGGCCAGACAACCCCGCCCCTGGGATCCCGGCCCTCCGCTGCGCGGGATCAGGTGCCCGGATCAGACGCGCGCGCCCGCCCCGAAGGTCAGGGTCGGCTCGTCCGGCGTGGAGAGCGTGAGCACGGCTTCCTCGATGCGTTCGTGCTCCTCGACGTCGCGTTCGACGGCGCGGAGGGCGACGGCGACGTCGTGCTCCCTGCGGTCTCCCACGAGATCCACCGCGGCCACGAGGTAGAGGCGTTCGGGTCCTACGTACTCCAGGTGCAGGTAGGTCACGCGCTCGATGCTCGCGTGTGCGGCCAGGCGCGCCGCCACCGATTCGAGGAGCGCCGCGGAGACGGCCTGCCCGACGAGGAACTGCCGGTTGCGCTCGATCAGGATCACGGCGATCACCCCGAGGAGGACGCCGACCAGGATGGATCCGATGGCGTCCGGGATCGGTGAGCCGGTCAGCTGGTGCAGCAGGATGCCGAGGAACGCGAGAACGAGGCCGATCAGCGCGGCGGAATCCTCCGCGAAGACTGCACGGAGGGTGGGGTTCGACGTCGTCGAGACGCTCTGCAGCGTGGAGGTACCGCGCTCCTGCCCTGCCTTCCGCGCCTGCCGGAACGCCTGGCTGAACGAGATCCCCTCGAGCACGAAGGCCACCGCGAGCACGATGTACGCGATGCCGTAGCCCTCGGCCGGCTCGGGTTCGAGCAGTTGCTGGACGCCGTGCGTGATGGACACGACGGCCCCGGCGGTGAAGAGCCCGAAGGCCGCGAACATCGACCAGACGTAGGCTTCGCGGCCGTAGCCCATGGGGTGCGAGCGGTCCCTGAGGCGCCCGGACTTGCGCTCGGCGATGAGCAGAAAGATCTGGTTGCCCGTGTCCGCCCACGAGTGCGCGGCCTCCGCCGTCATCGAGGCGGAGCCGGTGAGCGCGGCCGCGACCGTCTTGGCGACGGCGACCAGGAGATTGGCGACGAAGGCGATGATGACGGTCAGCGCACCCTCGCCACCCCTGGGCCTACGCCGTTCCTTCCCGTTCCGGCGGCCCGGGCCTGCGTCCTGCGTTGCCTGGTTCTTCATGCCGTCCTTCCGGGAGAACCGCGCGACGGCGGCGGTCCCCCGCGGGAGGGCACCGCCGCCGGTCCGGTACTACTTGGATGCTTCCTTGTTCACGTCCGTCGGCGAGTCGAACTCGCGGTCCGGGAGGTTGCCCAGCGTCTCGAGGACGCTGTCGTCGGCGCCCTTCTCCGTCGCGTGCTTGACGAGGTCCTCCCTGGAGGCCGGGTAGTCCATGCCGCCGAGGGCCTTCTGGATGTCGATGGGGCTCGGATCTGCCATGTGGTGCTCCTTCGTGTCGGTTCGATTGCCTTGCTCTGTGGTGGTCCCGGGCGGGACCACCGTCACTGGCCCAGAATCACATGGGCAGCGTCTATGGCACGGTCGGTCACCGTGGTGGGCGCCTCGAGGTGCACGGCTCCCGAGGGGATGATGCCCGCCCCGCCGAAGCGTTCCATGACGCGCCACTGGGCGGCCACGTCCTCTCCTGCATGGCCGGGCGGGAGCCTGTCCCAGAAGTCGAATCCGCCGCACTCCAGGAGTGCCTCGCGGTCGAACAGGACGCATCCGCCCACCCAGGCGACGCGGTACAGCCTCCACCCGCCCGGTGGGATGGCGAGTTCGGCGGCGGCGTGTGCCAGGTTCGCCGCGTTGTGGAGGGGCCAGCGGGCGAAGCCCTCGGTGTCCGGCCGGATCCGCTCCGGCAGTACCTCGTCGCCGGGCCACAGGGCCAGCTCCGTGCGCTCGTGGGGCCTGCGGTCGCCCAGGTAGGACAGGCCCTGGACGGCGGACCCGATGAATCCGCACCCAGCGGCCCTGAGGGCCCCCACCATGCGGAGCAGCGACCCGGGTTCGAGCCAGACATCGTTGTCGAGGAAGAGGACGAGCGGCGCGCCGGCCAGTCCGAGGAGGTAGTTCCGGTGCTCGGCCAGCCCCCTGCGCGGCAGGTGGCGCTCGAGCCGGACCGTCCGCCCCTGGGCCTCGAGCACCCGCACCATGGCGCGGACGGCCGGCTGGCCGAGGGACGCGGCGGCGTCGTCGGTCTGGTCGCTCACGATGACGCGGAAGGCGACACCCTCCTGCGCAGCGAGTCCCGACAGGGTCACCGCGAGTTCGGCCGGGCGCCCCAGGGACGGGATGAGCACGTCGACGACGGCTTCCTCCCGGGGCGGGTCCAGCGCCCACTCCCCCGACCAGCGCGGTGTCACGGCGCATCCCCTGCCACCGGTGTCGACCTGATCCTCCGGACCACGGCCGCGGTGGACCGTTCCGGCACGTAGTCGAGGATGCTGACCCTTCCTCCGCAGGCCTCGACGGCCGGTGCCTCCTCCAGCATCTGGGCGGTGTAGTCACCGCCCTTCGCATAGATGTCGGGTTTCAGCAGCTCGATGAGCGGGACCAGGGTGTCGGTCCCGAAGACGGTGACGTAGTCGACGCAGCTCAGCGAGGCGATGATGCCCGCGCGGTCTGCGATCGGGTTGATGGGGCGATCGGGACCCTTGAGCCTGCGGACGCCGTCGTCGTCGTTGAGCGCCACCACGAGGACGTCGCCGAGCTGCTTCGCCTGGTTGAGGTAGCGGGTGTGGCCCCGGTGCAGCACGTCGAAGCAGCCGTTCGTGAGCACGATGCGCTTCCCGGCCGCGCGGTCCTCCCCGACCCTGCGCAGGAGGTCGGCCGTCGCCAGGGCGGTGTCCGCGAACTGCTGGAGATGGCCCGTCAGGTCCGCCGTGGTGCAGACGGAGGTGCCGGGCCGGTGCACGACGACGTCGGCGGCGGCCTGCGCGAGGTCGAGGCTCGTGGTGAGCGGCAGGCCGGCCGCGCGCGCAGCCGTGAGGCTCGCCACGAAGGTGTCCCCCGCGCCGGAGGCCTGCTTCTCGGTGGCGGGCTTGGCCCAGGTGCGGTGTTCCTCGCCGTCCTGTCCGAGCAGCACCGTGCCGTCGCGGTCCAGGGTGACGACGACGGCGGCGGCATTCGTGGCCGCGAGGAGCTCGGTCCGTCGTTCGGCCACGGTGGCAGCCCTGTCGGACCGCGGGTCCAGGCGCGTCGCGAGGACCTGCGCGGCCTCCTGCGCATTCGGGGTGACGATGTCCGGGCCGAGCGCGGACCAGGCCGCGGTGTCGTGCGCGTCGACGACGACGAGCGTTCCCGGCTCGATGCTCGAGGCGTGGCCGAGTGCCGCGCGGACCTCCTCGCCGAGCGCCCCCGAACCGTAGTCGCACACGACGACGGCGTCGGCGCCGGCCACGGCGTCGGGGATCCTGGCGGCGAGCGCGGTGATCGCCGCCGCGGGAAGGCCGTCGTGCGTGTCGTCGAGCCTGAGCATCACCTGGTCCCCCCCGAGGATCCGGTACTTCGTGGTGGTGCCCACCTGCGGGTCCTGCACGAGGTGCGCGGTGTCCACGCCGGCATCCTCGAGGATGCCCCGAAGGCGCCGCCCGGCGTCGTCGGTACCGATCAGGCCGCACATGCGGACCCTCGCCCCGAGGGCGGCGAGGTTCATGGCGGTGTTCGCCGCGCCGCCCGCCGCATAGTCGCGGCGCCTGATGTCGACGACCGGTGCCGGTGCCTCCCGGCAGAAGCGTTCGATCGTGCCGCTCCACCAGCCGTCGAGCATCGCGTCTCCCACGACGGTGACGCGCGGAGCACGATCGGCGATGGCGGCGGGGACCCAGGCCGCGAGCCCGCGGACCTCCGCGAGATCGCCGGTGCCGTCGTTCGTACCCGGCTCATCCTCGGTACCCGGCGCACCCTCGCCGGAGCGGTCCAGGAGTTCATCGTCCATCAGTCGTTCTCCTGCGGGGGTGAGCTGATGTGCACGACCTTCACGAGGGCGAACTCGTCGAGCAGCTCCGGGCCGTACCCGAAGCCCGCTCCGCTGATGCCGCGGGGCTGCGCGGATCCGCCGGGCGCGCCGCCGAACACCGCATTGACCTTGACCGTGCCGACGGCGAGCCCGGCGATGGCCCGCTGGGCGTGGGCGATGCTGCCGGTCAGCACCGACGCCGCGAGGCCGTAGGGGCCCGCCGCCGCCAGCCGGAGCGCCTCCTCGAAGCTGTCCACGACGGTGACGGGAGCAACGGGCCCGAAGGTCTCCTCCGTCATGACGGTCATCGCCTCGGTGCAGTCGGTGAGAACCGTGGCGGGGTAGTGCGCGCCCGGTCCGTCCGGCACCGTGCCACCCTCGAGGCACTGCGCGCCGTGGCGGAGGGCCTCGCCGACCTGGCCGTCCACGATGTCCCGCATGCGGCGGTCCACCAGCGGCGGGAACGTCCCGCTCGTGTTGCGGCTGCGGGCCTCCTCGGCCAGTGCCGCCAGGAACGGCTCGGCGACGGCCCGGTGGACGTAGATGCGCTCCACCGACGTGCAGATCTGGCCCGCGTTGGCGAAGGCACCGAGCGCTGCCTGGCCCGCCGCCCACACCGGGTCCACATCGGCGTCGACGATCAGCGGATCGTTGCCGCCGTTCTCGCGGAGGACATGCGCACCCGTGAGGGATGCGGCGCGTGCTATCCGCGCTCCGGTGGCGCTCGAGCCGACGTGCGCGAAGACGTCCACGCCCGTCTCCATCGTGATCATCTGGCCCACACCGGCCCCGCCGGTCAGGGTGGTGAAGACGCCGTCCGGGAAGGCCGGCTGCAGCAGGCGCCCGAGCAGTTCGCCCACGTGCGGGCATCGTTCGCTCGGCTTGTGGATGACGGCGTTGCCCGTGACGAGCGCTGCTCCGATCAGGCCGGCCGCCACCGCCACGGGATCGTTCCAGGGGGTCAGCAGCACGGCGACCCCGCGCGGCTCGGCGACCGTGTAGTCGCTTGCGGTGACGGCCCCCCGCAGGCTGAGCCCGCGGTGCACCGGCCCGAGTTCGGCGTACTGCTCGAGCGTGGAGATCCCTGCCTCGATCCCGCCCAGGGCGTCCTCGAGGGGTTTGCCGGTCTCACGGGTATTGAGTTCGGCCAGCTCCCGGGCACCTGCCCGCAGCGCCGCTGCCGCCCGGCGAAGTGCTGCACCGCGGTCCGCCGGGCTCGTGGCCGCCCACTCGGGCTGGACCGTGCGGGCGAGGGAGATCGCGAGTGCCACCTGCTCACGGGCGGCGCACGGGAGCGTGCCCACCTCGCTGCCGTCGCTGGGGTCGTGGATGGTGATGGACTCGTCGTCCTGCACATCAAGCAGGGGGTGTGCCTGGGAGTTGATGGACATTGCTCTCCTTGATGTCGTGTACCGCCGCGGCCCGTTCGCAGCCTGCGGCTAGTGGTCCCGTACCCAGCTTCGGCGCGTTCACACAGGGCGCCGGCCGATTTCTGCACCGCACCCGCGCAGTCATCAGCACGCTTAGCATATGGTGGCAGGAGGACGGGCGGCGGCTCGTCCGCCCCGGGAACAGCCGTGGACAGCGGGAGCACCGCTGTGCAGGGATGGAGGGCAGGACGACCGCCGGGCGGCACTGGACGGTCATCAGGGACAGGAACGGGGAAGGACTCCATGCAGCAGGACACGACGGCGGATTTCGGCGGGCGACAGGACACGGCACGGTCCGTGGGACCCGTGCTCGCACCGTTCGAGGACATCCGCCGGATCGCCGTCCTGCGCGGAGGCGGCCTCGGTGACCTCATGTTCGCCCTGCCGGCCATCGCCGCGCTGAAGCACCGGTACCCGGAGGCGGAGATCACGCTCCTGGGCATGCCCGGGCACGCCGCACTGCTCACCGGCAGGCCAGGGCCGGTGTCCGCCGTGCTGGAACTGCCCGTCTCCCCCGGCGTCCGCCCCGGCGACGAGGATCCGGGGGCCGTCGAGCGGTTCTTCGCCGGCATCCGGGGGTCCTTCGACCTCGCCGTCCAGCTGCACGGCGGCGGCCGCAATTCCAATCCGTTCCTCCTGCGGCTCGGGGCCCGCCACACCGTCGGCACCCGCACTCCCGACGCCGTCGCACTCGAGCGCACCATTCCCTACGTCTACTACCAGCA
This sequence comes from Arthrobacter sp. BC5, assembly GCF_056680255.1. Lineage (NCBI taxonomy): Bacteria > Bacillati > Actinomycetota > Actinomycetes > Micrococcales > Micrococcaceae > Arthrobacter > Arthrobacter sp. BC5. The sequence continues at coordinate 2,461,914 of NZ_CM155273.1, read as the reverse complement.
CGAGGTGTTCCGTGCCCTGGAGGTCGTGGGGCTGGCCGGGGCCGTGCCGGTCGATCTGGAGCCCCGGGTGCAGGTGCTGCCCGCGGAAGCCGACAGCGCGGCGCAGCTGACGCGAGGGGGCCCGCTGGTGGCACTGCACCCCGGTGCCACGGACCCGCGCCGCCGGTGGCCGTCGTCGTCGTTCGCCGAGGTCGCGGTGCGTGCCGCCGCGGAGGGCTGCGAGGTGGTGGTGGTCGGGGACCCGACGGACGTCCCGGCGGCCGAGGAGATCGTGCGCCTGGCGCTCGAGCGGGATCCGACGGCGGACGTCCGGTCGCTCGCCGGCCGGCTGACCCTCGGCGAGCTGACGGGGGTCCTGGACCGCAGCGCCGTGATGGTCGGCAACGACAGCGGCCCCCGGCACCTCGCCCAGGCCGTCGGTACGCCGACGGTGGGCGTCTACTGGATCGGCAATGTCATCAACGCGGGGGCGATGGGACGGACGCTCCACCGCGTGCACTTCTCGTGGGTGACGAACTGCCCCGTGTGCGGGGTGGACGTCACGCAGGTGGGCTGGACGGCGGAACGCTGTGAGCACGATGACTCGTTCGTCGCTACCGTCCAGCCCGACGCCGTCTACGCGGACGTGGCGGAACTCAGGGCCACGAGCCTTCTTCTGCGTGGGCGATGACCATCTCGCGGATCTCGCAGCTCTTGGGCTGCGACAGCGCGAAGAGGATCGCCTCGGCGACGCGCTCGGGGTCGTTGAGGCGTGAATCGTCCTGCGGCTTGTACTGCTCGTCGCGGTCGTCGAAGAACCGCGTCTTCATGCCTCCGGGGATGATCGTCGTGACGCCGATCTGGCCGGTCGTCTCGGCGGCCAGGGCCTGCGAGAAGCCCATGACCCCGAACTTGGAGGCGCAGTAGGCCGTCGCGTCGCCGACGGCCTTGATGCCCAGCGTCGAGGCGATCGTGACCACCCGGCCGTGCGTCTTCTTCAGGTACGGCAGCGCGGCACGGGCGGTCGATGCGGTGCCCATGAGGTTCACGCCGATCACCTTCTCCCACTGGTCGGCGGGCACCGTGTCGAGCGCTCCGCACCGGTCGATGCCGGCAGCGGTGACGACGGCGTCCAGGCCGTCCATCATCTCGGCCGCCTCGCGGACCGCCGCCTCCACGGCCTCCCGGTCGGCGACGTCGACCTCGAAGGCCTTGACGCCTGTCACGCGGCTGATGTCGCGGTCGAGCACCACGGGGGTGCCTCCCGCGGCGATCACGCCCTGCACGATGGCCGCGCCGAGGCCGGAGCCTCCGCCGGTCACCAGGACGCGGCCCGGGTTGAAGCCGGGGGTTCCTGCGGTGGTCGTTGCGTTCTCGGTCATGTTCGTTCCTTTCGTTGCTTGTGCACGGCCGTCGGGATGGGCCGGGCACGGATCTGCAGCCCGTCAGCCGACACGTGCGAGCGCGGCTGCAAGTTTCGTGGTGGAGCGGGCCGGGATGTAGGGGACCGTGACGGTCCGGCCACCCCAGCTGCTCACGAGTGCGGCTTCCGGGAGGTCCTCCGCCGCGTAGTCGCCGCCCTTCACCCAGATGTCCGGCTGCAGGCGGGAGATGGCGTTCTCCGGCGTCGACTCGCCGAAGATGAGCACGGCGTCGACGCACTCGAGGGCGGAGAGCAGTTCGGCGCGGTCCTCCTGCTTGATGATGGGCCGGCTCTCGCCCTTGAGCGCCCGCACCGACTCGTCGGAATTGAGGCAGACGATCAGGCAGTCGCCGAGTTGGCGCGCGGCAGCGAGCGTCCGAGCGTGGCCGGCATGGAGGAGGTCGAAGCACCCGCCGGTGGCGACGACCGTCCCGCCCGCTTCGCGCGTCCGGCGCGCGACGTTGAGGGCATCGAGGCCGTCGACGGGCAGCTGCTGCGGCGCATCCTCCCGCCGGTCGCCCATGGCGCTCACGCCACCGGAGCCGAGGAAGTTCGCTGCGGAGTCCGTCGCCTGCTGCGCGGCGGCGTCGATCGTGGCCCCCTCCGCGAGTCCGACGGCGAGCGCGGAGGCGAAGCGGTCGCCCGCGCCGCAGGGATCGGAGGCGCTCACGCGGGGTGCGGGCACCACCTGGGGCAGGAGCCCGGCAGCAGCGACGAGGGCGCCGTGCTCGCCCATCGTGACGAGCACGGCCCGGCTCCCCCAGGCCTCCAGCAGGACGTCGGCGGCAGCCGCAGCGGCCTGCGTCCCGGTCCCCTGCACGTCCGCGAAGCGGAGGGCCTCGCCGATGTTCGGGGTCACCGCGGCGACGCCCGGGACGGGCTGCGCGCCCGAGGGGTGCGGATCCCAGACCACCGGGGTGGACCCGGTGAGGGATTCCAGCCGGGTGCGCAGCTCCCCGTTGGCGAGCAGTCCGCGGCCGTAGTCGGCTGCGATGATCGCGTCGGCACCGCCGAGTGCGGCCAGCATCTCCTCGGTGCAGCCGGGTACGGGCGGCTTGGCGCATCCTTCGTCGAAGCGCACCACCGGCTGACCTGAGGCTCGCACCCGGGTCTTCACCGGCGTCGGGGCGCCCGAGGGCCCGGCGACGACGGTGATGCCCTCGAGCTCTGCGCGCAGCAGACCGGCGGCGTCGTCCTCGCCGAGGACGGTCACGAGGACGGCGTCGTGGCCGTCGGACTGCAGCATGCGGGCCACGAGGCCCGCGCCGCCGGCTCGGCGCCGGACGGCGTCGACGTCGACGACGGGCACGGGTGCATCGGGCGAGAGCCGACCGGCACCGCCGGACAGGTCCGTATCGAGCAGGACGTCCCCGACCACCACGATCCTCATCGCTTCTCCTCCTGGCGGCGGCGGTGCACTTCGGCATCGAAGGCCCGGCAGATCGCGTGGAGTGCGATCAGGTGCCCCTCCTGGGCGTTGGCGGACTTCGCGTCGATCGCCACGAAGTCGTCGACGCGCTCGGTCAGCGGATTCGGTCCTGCCCCGGTGAGCGCCCAGGTGGTGATCCCGGCGTCGCGCGCAGCGTCCACCGCGTGCAGCAGGTTCGGACTCTTCCCGCTCGTGCTCAGGAGCACGAGGATGTCTCCCTGCCGGCCGTGGGCGCTCACCTGGCGGGCGAACATCCGGTCGAAGCCGTAGTCGTTGGCGATCGCCGTGACCGCGGAGCTCTCGGCGTGGAGGGAGATCGCGGAGAACGGTTCGCGTTCGCCGTCGAAGCGGCCCACGAGTTCGGCGGTGAGGTGCTGCGCCTCGGCGGCCGAGCCTCCGTTGCCTGCGGCGAGGAGGCGCTGGCCGGCCAGCAGGCGATCGGCCATCTCCACCCCCCAGCCGGCGAGGGTGCCGACATTCTGGAGGAGGGACTCGATGGCCGGGGTGACGGCGCGCAGATGGTCCGTCACGAGCCGCCGCGAGTCCGTCTGGACCTGGTCCAGGCCGCCCGGGGTCCTGCCCCCGGCCGGCGGGACTGCAGCCGCGGCGCCCATGAGTGTGTCCGCTGGTACGTCGGAGATGTGTGTGGTCACAGTGCCCTGCCTCCCGTGCTTTCGAGTCGACGCGCGGCGCTCCGCCGCGCCGTGGCCGGTTGTGCCGGCGCTGCCGCGTTCAGGGCCGTCTGGTAGGCCCTCTCCGTGTCGGCGGCGATCCTGCTCCACGAGTACCGGGCCTTCACGCGGCGGTAGCCGTTGTCGCCGAGTTCGCGTGCCCATCCGGGGTCCGCCAGCATCTCGGCGACGGCCACGGCGATGGCCGCCGGGTCCTGGGGCGGGACGTGGAGCCCGGTCTTACCGTCCACCACGGTGTCGACGAGGCCGCCGACGGCGGCGGCGACCACGGGGACGCCGCAGGCCATGGCCTCGAGCGGGACGATCCCGAACGGCTCGTACCACGGTGCGCAGATGACGGCGTCGGCACTGCGGAGGACGGCGGGCATCTCCGCCCGGGACACCTGCCCCCGCAGGACCACGCGGTCGCCGACACCGAGCTCGGCGGCCAGAGCGCGGAGGCGCTGCGCCTCGGGGTCGTCCTCGAGCCCCGTCGACTTGCCTGCACCGCCCACGATGACGAGTTCGACGTCGTCCTGCCCACGCTCGGCGAGCTCACGCAGGGCGCGGATGGCGAGGTCCATGCCCTTGCGGGGCACGAGCCGGCCGACGCTCACGATGCGGTGCGCGCGGCCGCGGTCCTCCACGGGCCCCCTGGGCGTGAACAGCTCGAGGTCGACGCCGCAGGGGGCGATCGAGACGCGGCTACCCGGGACGCCCATCGCCTTGAGCTCGAACACCTCGTCGGAGCAGGTCGCGACGATCCGGTCCGCGCCCCGCCCCACCATCGCCTCCAGCATGAGCCGCTCGGACGGGCTGGTGTCCTCCGTACCCTGGTGGCGCCGCTTCACGGTGCCGAGCGCGTGGAAGGTCTGGACGACCTGCACGGGACGACCCGCGCTCCGTGACTGTCGGGCGGCGTCGAGCGCCGCGATACCCGACATCCAGAAATGGCCGTGCACGATATCCGGAGCGTCCTGGCCCCAGTCCTCGACGATGCCCTCGGCGAATTCGCCCATGTACGGCAGCAGCAGATCCTTCGGGACGCTGCGGACGGGCCCTGCGGTGACGTGCACGACCTCCAGCCGGGGGTCGGTCCGCACGCGGTCCGGCAGGGCGGGATCGTCACGCCGCGTGTACACCGTGACCTCGTGTCCCCGCCGGGCGAGCGCGAGGGACAGTTCGGCGACGTGGACGTTCTGTCCGCCGGCGTCGACTCCCCCCAGGGCCGCGAGCGGGCTTGCATGCTCAGACACCATGGATATCCTCACTGCGCTTTCCTTTCTGTAGCCGCCAGGACACGGTGACGCATCGGTTCCTGCTCCAGGACGTCGTCCCAGTCGGAGAGGAACCGGGCGAGCCCGTACCGTGCGAGTGCCGCTTCCCGTGCGGCCAGTCCCCGTGTCCGGGCTTCGTCCGGATCGTCGATGAGGCGTGCTGCCATCCGTACGAGGTCGTCGATGCTGGTCGAGATGGCCCCGGCCTCCGCGGGGACCGCGCGTGCCGCCTCCGTCGTCGCGAGCGCCAGGACGGGAAGCCCGACATGCATGGCCTCGAGGAGCGAGAGCCCGAGGGAGGTCCAGCGCAGGGGGTGGACGTAGGCCCGCGAGCGCCCGAGCCGGGCATGGAGTTCGGCCATGGGGAGGTCCCCGCCGATGCGCAGTTCTCCGGGTCCGAGATCCAGCGCGTCGGCGAGCCGGTCCGTCCCCATGCCGAACACCTCGAGCGGTGCCACACCGGCGAAGCGCGGCAGCAGGTCGGTCCCGGTGATCCGGCCGCGGCGGACGGGCTCGTTGATCACCGCGGCGAGCTGTTCCAGCTCCCCGGTGTAGAGGTAGCCCGGGTCGACGATGCCGTGCTCGATGACCGTCGTCCTCGCACCACCGTTGTCCCAGAAGAGCTCGTTGAAGTGGGTGACGTGGAGGACAGGGATGTCCGCCTGGCCGGCCAGGGGATGGACGGTGCCCACGATGTCACGCCGCGGGGTGTTGTGCTCGAGGAACACCGCCGGCAGGTCACGGCCGGGCGTGCGCCCCAGGAGCCGCTCGCACTCGGCGATCTCCTCGACCCTCTGCAGGACGACGACGTCGATGTCCGCATCCGCCAGGTCCTCCGGCGCCACTTCGACGACGGACGCCGGCCAGTCACGCCCGGCCCGGCCGAGGCCCCACGCGCCGCCGTCGGGCGTGGTGGGCAGCACGTAGGTGTGTGCCCCGCGCACGAAGGCGTCGGTCCAGCCGCCGTGGACGTGCCATAACAGGATCCTCATCGGTTCCCCCTCGTTGTTCTGCGGCCGTCGGAGCGGCCGATGCTGCGGCGTGAGCCGAGTGACGATATTCCGGAACCGAGGCGGAGGACGGCGTCGACGACGTCCTCCGGGGAGACGTTGGACAGGCACGGATGGCCCTGGACCGGGCAGATGCGCGCGCGGCTGAGGGCACACGCGGCGTTCTGGTCACCGAGCAGTTCCACCGGCACGCGGTACGGTGCCCAGCGGATGGCCGGCACCACGGGCGAGAACAGGCACACCACGGGCGTGCCGACGGCCGCCGCGAGGTGCGCCGGGCCGGTGTTGCCGGTGATGACCACGGATGCTCCGGCGAGGACGGATCCCAGCGTGGCGAGGTCGGTCCTACCGCCGAGGTCCAGGGCCTCGGGACCGGCGACAGTCGAGGTCAGGTCCGTCTCGTTCGGTCCTCCCGTGACGACGACTCGGAATCCGGCCGCGGTGAGGAGTTCGACGGCGGCCGCGTGGTGCAGGGGCGGCCAGGCGCGGGCGGGCACGGAGGCGCCCGGGTGGACCACGACGTACGGGCCCCTGCCCACCAGGTCCGCGGCGTCCGTGAGGTCGGCGACCTGGAGCCTGCCGTCGTCGCCGGGCGGCAGCGCGTAGCCGGCGGCCTCCGCGATACCGAGCGCGCGTTCGGCCTCCGGCTGGTCCTCGGGGAAGTCCTCCCCCGGCTTGAGGCGGACGTCGAGGAGCGAACCGGCGTAGTCGACGGAGGCCCCGGCGATCCGGCGTATCCCGGCGAGCCGGAGCAGCAGCGCGAGCGGCAGCGGCGACTGGTGGAAGGAGGTCAGGAGAACCGCCTCGTCGACCCCGAGGGCCACCACGCCGTCGTGCAGCTCGCGCACCAGCTCGGGCGTGGGCTCGGGGGCGGGATCGATGATCCAGGGCGCGGACCAGGTGAGGACGTCGACGACGCCGGGCAGCAGGCGGGCCGCCGCGGCGCCCTGCGGCCCGCACAGCATGACGACGTCGTTCGGAGAATCCCCGTGGTCCCCCGCAGCGATGGCGCGGACGGCCGGTCCGGCCAGCAGGACGTCGCCGGCGCTGTCGAGGCGGGCGACGAGGACGCGGCGCCTCACGGGCCCTCCGACCACAGCGAGGCGACGGCTCCGGCGAGATCCGCGGCGACGGCCGGAGCCGAGCGGATCTCCTCCCCGAGCGTGATGTCCGTCGGCACCAGGACGGCCCGGGCACCTGCGGCGGCAGCGGCGCCCATGTCGGCTCCGATGTCCCCGATCACGGCGACCTCGGACGGCTCGAGGTCCAGGCGCGCGCTGGCCGAGAGGACCATGCCGGGCGCCGGTTTGCGGCACGGGCAGCCGTCGTCGGCACCGTGGGGGCAGATCTCCCACACGTCGAACGGCCCGAGCAGTTCCTCGACGCGCGCGTTGACGGCGTCGACCTGCTCCCGCGTGACGAAGCCCCGCGCGATCCCGGACTGGTTGGTGACCACGCCGACGGGGATACCGCGTGAGCGCAGTCCGTCGAGGACCTCGCGGGCCCCGGGCATGGGCTGCACGAGGGAAGGGTCGCCGTTGTAGGGGACGTCCACGACGATGGTCCCGTCGCGGTCGAACAGGACCGCCCGGGGGGCTGTCCGTGGACGTCCGGCCGAAGTATGCATACAGGCTTAGTTCCCGAGAAGAAGCAGTACTAAACACTTTGCGCCGAACTTCTTCTCCGGCCGGCCCGCCCGCACCCCGGACGGGCCGCCGACGGCAGCGTGCGACGGGCGGCGGCCGATCCTCTGGCAGGATGATTCGCATGACTTCCGAGGGCACCAGCGCCGCGAGCGCCCACCAGATCCCCGCATCGACTCCCGCCCCGGACGGACGCCCCGAGATCCTGGCCCTGCGGGCGCTCAAGCTCGGCGACCTCCTCGTGGCGGTGCCGGCGCTCAAGGGACTGCGCCGGGCCTTCCCGGACCACCGCATCCTCTACGCCGCACAGGAGTGGCTCCGGCCCATCATCGGGCTGACCGACGCGGTCGACGACCTCCTGCCCACCCACGGGCTCGACGATCCCCTGCCGATCGAGCACGGGCGGATCGACCTGGCCGTGAACCTGCACGGGAACGGGGCCGAGAGCAGGGGCCGCCTCGAGGAGATCGGCGCGAGACGCCTTCTGGGCCACCGCTCGCCGGGCTGGGAAGGCCCGGAGTGGGACAACGACGCCCTCGAACGCGAGCGCTGGGCCTCGCTCGTCAGCTGGCACGGCATCCCTGCCGATCCGCTGGACTGCCGCCTGCGGGTGCCCGACGGCGAGAGCCACGCCCCTGGTGCCGTCGTCGTCCATGTCGGAGCAGCCTATGGCAGCCGCCTGTGGCCCGTGGAGCGGTTCGCGGCCGTGGCGCGTTCCCTGGCCGCGGCCGGTCATCGGGTCGTGTTCACGGGCAGCGGGAAGGAACGCCCCCGTGCTCTCGCGGTCGCCGACGCCGCCGGGCTGTCCGAGGAGTCCGTCGCGGCGGGGAACCTCCCACTCGACCGCTTCGCCCGACTGATCGCGGATGCGTCCCTCGTGATCTCCGCGGACACGGGGGCCGCCCACCTCGCGTCGGCCTACGCGAGGCCTTCGGTCATCCTCTTCGGGCCGGCACCGGTGTCGTCGTGGGGGCCGCCGCCCGGACCGCACACCGTCCTGACGGACGCATCGCTGCGCGTCGGCGAGACGTTCTCCCCCACCCCGGATCCGGCCCTCCTGGCCGTGACGGTGGATCAGGTGCTGGCCGCAGCGGCGGACCACGGCATCTCCTAGGCGCGCCGGAGGCCTGCCGGACCCCGCGCGGGGGCCGGCCCGAGGTTCAGCGGGCGCAGCTGATCAGGCGATGCTCGACCGCGCGGAGCGCTGGTCCTGCCCGGCAGGCGCACCGAGGAGCCGCTTCTGCAGCTTGACCAGGATCCGGGCAAGCGTCCTGGACACCTGCATCTGGGACATGCCGAGCTCGTCGCCGATCCCCTGCTGGGTCTGCTCCATGAAGTAGCGGCGGTAGAGGAGTTCCTTCTCGCTGCTGTCGAGTTCGTTGACGGCACTGCGCAGGGAGATCATGTCGTCGCTGCGCTCCATGCCGTTGGAGTCGCTGGCCAGGGTGTCGGCCCAGCTGCGGCCTTCGAACGGCGCGTCGAGGGAATCGGGGCGAAGGCTGGAGTGGGAGGCCTGCGCTTCGAGGATCTTCTCCTCGGGCCAGCCCAGCTCGAGCCCCAGCTCGCGAGCGGTCGCTTCGCGCCCGAGCCGCTGCGCCATGGCGGGCGCCGTCCGGGCGATCTCGGTCCGGAGGTCCTGGACCTCCCGTGGCGGACGGACCACCCAGCACGAATCCCGCAGGTACCGCTTGATCTCGCCGTTGATGGTCGGGACGGCGAACGAGGCGAAGGCGATGCCCCGCGCGGGATTGAACCGCTGCACGGCCTTGATGAGCCCGAGGTACGCGACCTGGCGGATGTCGGACGCCTCCGGGCCCGTTGCCGCGAACGACCGCGCCACCGACTCCGCGATGTCCATGTGCCGCAGGGCGATATCGTCCTGCAGCGCCGCCTTCAGGGGACGTTCCTGGTACGCCCTGTCGTCCGCCCCGTGCCCGACGACGGACGCGCCCGCGGGTTGTTCGCGGCGGTCGCCGTCGGTCGGTCGGGGTAGGGCGGTACTCTGCATGCTGTTCTCCGTCAGGCGTTGGACACTCACGCCTCCCAACAAAACATCAGCATGCTTAGTACGCAAGCACTTCTTGCCACCCCGGCACTTTCCCGCCGAAGTCTTCCCTTCTCCTACCGGCGGGTGTAGTGCGATTCGCTCCGTCGGGTGCTGCCAGGCACGCAGAAGCCCCCTGCCGCGGGGACAGGGGGCCGCGCGGTGCCCGGAACGGTGGCTTCTGGCCTCAGCTCGGCACGCTGGCCGCGGGGCCGGAGGCACCGGTGCCGTCGACGGCGACGCCCTCCTGGGACACACCGTTCGATGCCGCCCAGTTCCAGCGGGGAGCGCCCAGCTCCCGGATGACGGTCTCGAGGTGGGCCCGCAGTTCCTCGGAGACGAGGCCGCCTCCTGCGACGAGCGTGCGCTCGATGTCATCCGCGGACTCGAGGACCTGCCGGCCGGCCGGCGAGATGGAGACCATGTGCGAGCGCCGGTCGAGGTCGTTCCGCACGCGCGTCACGTGACCCCGGGACTCGAGCCGCGCAAGCGTCTTGCCCATCGTCTGGGCCTGCACGCGCACGATCTGCGCGAGGCTCGCCTGCGTCATGGCGCCCTGGTCCGCGAGGACCCCGAGGGCGATGACCCCTGCATGGGTCACCCCGATGTCGACCAGCCGCTCGTTCCAGGCGTGCTCGACTAGACGCGCCGCCGTCGTCAGCAGTCGACCCGTGGGCCATTGCTCCAGGTTGGGCATTGAACAGTGCACTTCCTCTCGGTTAGGAGACCGGCTGCCGCCGTCGGCGTCGGATCTTTCCTATGATAGCTAGGCCGGCTAGGAGTCCTCCCCGGCCGGCGGGAAGGGGAGTGCCGCGCAGCGGGCCCTTCCGGCCGTCCCACGAATCCTCAGGAGTATGCATGTCGCAACGACTGGCCGCCGGTGATAGTGCCCCCGACTTTACGCTCAAGGACGCCCACGGCAGCGACGTGACACTGTCCTCGCTCCGGGGAGGCAAGGTGGTGGTCTACTTCTACCCGGCTGCGGCCACTCCCGGCTGCACCACCGAGGCCTGCGACTTCCGCGACAACCTGGCCTCACTCGCCGGCGCCGGCTACCGGGTGCTGGGCATCTCCCCCGACCCGGTCCGCAAGCTCGCCGCCTTCGCGGACCAGGAGGCCCTGAACTTCCCGCTGCTCTCGGACGAGGACCATGCAGTCGCCGAGGCGTACGGCGCCTGGGGTGAGAAGAAGAACTACGGAAAGACCTACGAGGGCCTCATCCGCTCGACCGTCGTCGTCGACGCGGAGGGGAAGGTCGCGCTCGCCCAGTACAACGTGCGGGCCACCGGCCACGTCGCGAAGCTGCGGCGGGATCTCGGCATCGACACGTAGGGATCGAACGCGCCGTTCCTTGGCGCTACAGTGAAGAGCGAGGATGCACCCGGTCGGGTGCATCCGAGCGCGAGTGGCGGAATTGGCAGACGCGCTGGATTTAGGTTCCAGTGTCTTCGGACGTAGGGGTTCAAGTCCCCTCTTGCGCACCACGAGCACCACGGCACCCGTCGTCGGACGGGTGGAGGAGCCCCGCCGGGCCCGGAGGCCCGGCGGGGCTTTTTCTCTGCCCTGAACCGCTGTCGGCTGCATCACCGCAGGTCACGGCCAGGTCACGAATGAAGACCTCGGAGACGCGGCGGAATTTTTCCTGGAGATCCAACCCATCCACCCCCACCGGGCGCCCGAAGTAACTGTGAGACATCGACACGATGTGTTTCACCGGAAACCACTGACCACAGGCACCCGCCGGGTCCCATCTATGGAGGAAAATCTCATGGAAATCACCAAGCGCAGGAACCTCTCGATCCTCGGGATCGCAGCAGTCTCGATGTTCGGTCTCGCAGCCTGTGGAGGCGGCGAGGAAGCAGCGTCCGAGGCCACCCCGAGCAGCATGGCCAGCGAGAGCAGCATGGCCAGCGAGTCGGCATCCCCCGAGGCGTCCGAGAGCATGAGCCCCTCGGCGTCGGCCGACGTCATGATGGACCCCGCCGCCAACCTCGTCGGCCCCGGCTGCGCCGGCTACGCCGAGACGGTCCCCGACGGCGCAGGATCGGTCGCCGGCATGGCCCTGGACCCCGTAGCCACCGCCGCCTCCAACAACCCCATCCTCACCCAGCTCACCGCAGCCGTCTCCGGCGGGATCAACCCCGACGTCGACCTCGTCGACACCCTCAACGGCGGCGAGTTCACCGTCTTCGCACCCGTCGACGAGGCCTTCGCCGCCCTGCCCGCCGAGGCCGTCGAAGGACTCAAGACCGACACCGAGGGCCTCAGCAGCATCCTCACCTACCACGTCGTCCCCGGCAAGATCCAGCCCGCCGAACTCGAGGGCACCACCCAGACCACCGTCCAGGGCGCCACCCTGGAGGTCACCGGATCCGGCCAGGAACTCATGGTCAACGACGCCAACGTGATCTGCGGCGGCGTCCAGACCGCCAACGCCGTCGTCTACCTCATCGACACCGTCATGATGCCCCCCGCAGCGGGCTGAGGACACCTGACCTCCCTGGTTCAGTCCTCTAACGTGTTCCAGGGACCACGGACGGACCCTCCCCCTTCGGGGTGGAGGGTCCGTTCCTGTCTCCGGGCATGGCGCGTTCCTCCATGGAACGTTCACGGCCATCGCCTAGACTTGGGCATTCCAGACACCCGGGATCCTACGGACCGGGCTCCCCCTGCCTCTCGGAGATCGAACCTGTGAAGACCCCTGCCGCGCGCAACACCCGCAACGGACGCGGGGCACGCGGCAGGATCGCGCTGGCAGCAGTGCTCGCATCGGCGGTGTCGCTCGTCTCCTGCACCACGGGCGAGGTCGCACCACCGCAACCGACGGCGACGACGTCGGCGGCCGCCGCGTCCACCGACCTGTCCACCTTCACCTTCGGCACCGCCTCCGATCCCCGCACCCTGGACCCGGCGCTCGCCAACGACACCGAGTCCTACCGCGTGACGCAGCAGATGATGCAGGGGCTCGTGGGCGTCGATCCCCTCACCTCCGAGCCGACCGCCCTGCTCGCCGAGTCATGGCGGGAGCAGGACGACGGGCGTGCCTACGAGTTCACGCTCCGGCAGGACGTCGTCTTCCACGACGGCGAGCCGTTCGATGCCGCAGCCGTCTGCGCCAACTTCGACCGCTGGTACACCACCCCCGTCGAAGTACGGGACGGCACGTCCCGCCTTCCCTTCGAGAACGTGTTCAAGGCGTATTCCGACCGGCCCGACGTGAGCCTGTACGGAGGCTGCGCGGCGACGGAGCAGTACACCGTCGTCGTGCGGCTCAGTGGCAGGATCACCGGACTGGTCCCGGCACTCGGCGCCCCCGCCTTCGCCATGTCTTCTCCCGCGGCCCTCGCACCCGGAGCATGGCAGGACCTCGGCCGGGCACCGGTGGGAACCGGTCCCTTCGAACTCGTCTCCTGGGAGCCGGGCACCGTCGAACTGAAGTCCTTCGACGGTTACTGGGGCGAGCGCGGCGAGGTGGACCGGGTGATCTTCACCACGATCGCCAATGCCGACTCCCGCGCACGTGCCCTCACCTCGGGCCGGATCGACGGCTACGACTTCGTCTCCGTGGACAGCGCTGCGGACCTCGCACGCAACGGACTCCAGTTCCTCCAGCGCGATCCGTACTCCGTGCTGTATCTCGGGATGAACCAGGAGTTCCCGGGTGTCGACAACATCCTCTTCCGCGAGGCCGTCGCCCATGCGGTGGACAAGGACACCCTGATCGAGGGCCGGTTCCTGCAGGGCACCAAGCCGGCGCGCCAGTTCATCCCGGAGAAGCTCGGCGTGGGCAACGACACGGTGGCGGACTACGGGTACGACCTCGACCTCGCCAAGGAGCTGCTCGAGGAATCGGGCTACGACGGGCGCGAGCTTCCCTTCTATTACCCGCGCACTGTCTCCCGGGCCTACCTCCCCTCCCCTGAGAAGGCCTATGCGGAGCTCAGCCGGCAGCTGACCGAGGCAGGCTTCAACATCAAGCCCGTACCCATCGACTGGGCCGACGGCTACGTGGCCGCCGTCCAGGCGTCCGGCGACCGGGCCTTCCACCTCCTGGGCTGGAGCGGGAGCTACCAGGACCCGGACAACTTCGTGGGCGCCCTCTTCGGCAGCTACAGCGACGAGTTCGGCTACGAGGACCCGCAGCTCTTCAGCAAGATCAACCGGGCACGTGGCCTGCCCGCGGGCGAGGAGCGCACGGCCGCGTACGCGGACATCAGTTCGCGGATCTCGGAGAGGATCCCGGCCGTCCCTCTCGCCTTCCCGATCTCTGCACTCGCGATGAGCGCCCGCGTGACGACGTACCCGGTCAGCCCGGTGATGAACGAGGTCTTCAACCGGATCGATCTCGCCGGCGTCGAGCCCCGGCCCGCGCCCTCCGAGTGACCCTTCCGGCGCCTGCGGCCGGGAGCCCGGGGGGCCTCGACGGGGATTTAAGTAAGGTCACTACCAGACGCTAGGCTTTCCCTGCTAGGACCTCGCGACTGGAGACAACGTTGACCACTAAGAATCAGGGCACACCGGCCAAGACCACCGACGTCGTGTTGATCGGCGGCGGGATCATGAGTGCCACGCTCGGTGCCTTCCTGCGTCAGTTCCAGCCCGAGTGGGACATCTCGCTCTTCGAACGCCTCGACGTCGCCGGCCTGGAGAGTTCTGATCCCTGGAACAACGCCGGCACCGGCCACTCGGCCCTGTGCGAGCTGAACTACTCCCCTGCCGGCAAGGACGGGTCCGTGGACCCCGCGAAGGCCGTCGCCATCAACGAGCAGTTCCAGGTCTCGCGGCAGTTCTGGTCGCACATGGTCTCCGAGGGCCACATCGGCGATCCCCGCAGCTTCATCAACCCCGTGCCGCACATGAGCTTCGTCTGGGGCCAGGCGAACGCCGAATACCTGCGCAGGCGCTACGAGGCGCTCAGCACGCAGCCGCTGTTCAGCACCATGGAACACAGCGAGGACCACGACACCATCGCCGGGTGGACCCCGCTGGTCATGAAGGGCCGCAATCCCTCGCAGCCCGTGGCGGCGTCCCGCGTCGAGGGCGGTACCGACGTCGACTTCGGCACCCTGACCCGGCAGCTCACCGTCTATCTGGAGGGCACCGGCGTCGACCTGCACTACGGCTTCGACGTGCTCGACGTCTCACGGGCCTCCGACGGCCGCTGGGACGTCAAGGTCAAGAGCAGGGCGACGGGCGAGACCACCACGGTGACCACGAAGTTCGTCTTCATCGGTGCCGGCGGCGGCGCCCTCCACCTCCTGCAGCGCAGCGGCATCCCCGAAGGCCGGGGCTTCGCCGGCTTCCCCGTCTCCGGGCAGTTCCTCCGATGCACCGATGCGGAGCTCGTGGACCAGCACAACGCGAAGGTCTACGGCCAGGCATCGGTCGGCGCGCCGCCCATGTCCGTCCCCCACCTGGACACGCGCTACGTCCAGGGAGAGCGTTCCCTGCTCTTCGGCCCGTACGCCGGATTCTCCACCAAGTTCCTCAAGCGCGGATCCTACCTGGACCTCCCGTCGTCCATCCGCACCTCGAATCTCGTGCCGATGCTCGCCGTGGCCAAGGACAACATGTCGCTGACCAAGTACCTCATCACCGAGGTGCTGAAGAACCGCGATGCGAAGAACGAGTCGCTCAACGAGTTCCTGCCGTCCGCCGAGGGCGGCAGCTGGGAACTGATCTCGGCCGGGCAGCGTGTACAGGTCATCAAGAAGGCACCGAAGAAGGGTGGCGTGCTGCAGTTCGGCACCGAGGTCATCACCTCGGCCGACGGCACGGTGGGAGCCCTCCTCGGAGCATCGCCCGGCGCCTCCACGGCTGCCCCGATCATGGTCGAACTGCTCAAGCGCTGCTTCCCGGCCAGGATGTCCGGCTGGGAGCCGAAGCTGAAGGAGATGCTGCCCGGGTACGGCGTCAAGCTCAACGAGAACCCGTCCCTCGCGTCCGAGGTCCAGTCCCTGACGGATCGGGTCCTCAAGCTCAGGTAGCACCAGGCGGAGCAAGCCGGCCGGTCAACCGTCAGTATCGAAGGCAGGTTCCTTGTTCCGTCTGGCTCAGCTCTCCCTGGCTAACCGGGCGCTCATCGCGCTCATCACCATCCTCGCCTCGGTCTTCGGCGTCATCACGCTCGGATCGCTGAAGCAGGAGCTCATCCCCTCGCTCGAGTTCCCCCAGATCACGGTACTGTCCACCGTGCAGGGAGCTTCGCCCGAGTACCTCGACCAGCAGGTCAGCGAGCCGCTCGAGGCCGCCCTGAGCGGAGTCGAGGGCCTCGAGTCCTCGTCGTCCACCTCGCGCACCGGCGTCTCGACCGTCAGCCTCGTGTTCGTCTACGGCACCAACCTCGACCGGGCGCGCGCCCAGGTGGACCGGGCGATCTCGACGGTGCGCCCCACGCTGCCGGAGGACGTCGAACCCCAGGCCCTCGCCGGCAGCATCAGCGACCTGCCCATCGTGTTCATGGCGGTGTCCTCGGACCAGTCGCTCAGCGAACTGAACGGCGACCTCGCGCGGCTGACCGTCCCCCGCCTGCAGAAGATCGACGGTGTCCGTACCGCCGACGTCTCCGGGGGGACCACCCAGCACGTCGCGGTGCTCCCCAGGAGCGGCGCCCTCGCGGTGGCAGGGCTGACGGTCGGCGATCTGACCAGCACGCTCGAGGACAACGGAGCGCTCTTCCCCGTGGGGACGCTCGAGGAGGACCCGCGGTCCCTGACCATCCAGGCGGGCAGCCGGATCGGCTCCCTCGAGGACATCGAGGCGCTGCCGGTCCTGCCGTCGTCGGGCAGCGCACCCTCGGGCCCGGCGGTCACGATCGGCGAGCTCGCGGAGGTCGCCCTGGCCGACGACGAAGCCACCTCCGTGACCCGCACCAACGGCGTGGAGACGCTAGCGCTGACGGTGACGAAGGTACCCGACGGCGACACCGTGGAGATCTCGCAGGAGATCGTGGCCCTCGTCCCCGATCTCGAGGCGGAGCTGGGCAACGCGGCGGACATCACGGTGGTGTTCGACCAGGCGCCGTTCATCGAACGCAGCATCGACGACCTCACCACCGAGGGCATCCTGGGCCTCGGATTCGCCGTCCTCATCATCCTCGTCTTCCTCCTCTCGGTCCGCTCCACCCTCGTCACCGCCATCTCGATCCCGCTGTCGCTCCTCATCACGTTCATCGGGCTCTATGCCGCGGGATACTCCCTCAACCTGCTGACGCTGGGTGCACTGACCATCGCCATCGGACGCGTCGTGGACGACTCGATCGTGGTCATCGAGAACATCAAACGGCACCTCGGCTACGGCGAGGAGAAGCGCGAGGCCATCCTGACGGCAGTACGGGAGGTGGCCGGGGCCATCACGGCGTCGACCCTGACCACCGTTGCCGTCTTCGCGCCCATCGGGTTCGTCGGAGGCCTCGCCGGCGAGCTGTTCCGGCCCTTCGCCGTCACGACGGGCATCGCCCTCCTGGCGTCCCTCGCCGTCTCGCTGACCATCGTTCCCGTCCTCGCCTACTGGTTCCTGCCGCGGACGTCGCCGGGCAGCCGCGGGGCACGCCATGCCGTGACGGTCCCGGAGGACAGCACCGTCGAGGCTCCGCTCGCGGAACGTCCGTCCCGCCTCCAGCGCGGCTACCTCCCCATCCTCGCGGGAACCCAACGCCACCCCGTCGTCACGCTCGTCGGTGGGCTGATCATCCTCGGCGCCACCGCCGCGATGGTCCCGTTCCTCCCCACGAACCTCCTCGGTGGCTCCGGCCAGAACAGCTTCTCCATCACGCAGACCCTCACCCCGGGGACGAGCCTCGCCACGACCACCGAGGCAGCCGGCCGTACGGAGGAGGTGCTGGCCGACGTGCCCGAGATCCGCGACGTCCAGCTGACGGTCGGCAACGCCGACGGGGCCTTCGCCGCCCGGTTCTCCGGCGGAGCCTCGGTGGCGACCTTCACGGTGATCACCGAGGAGGATGCGGACCAGGAAGCGCTGCAGGAGTCCGTGCGCCAGGACCTCGAAGAACTGCAGGACGCCGGCACCTTCTCCCTGTCGAGCCAGCAGGGAGGCTTCGGAACCTCCAGCACCATCGACATCGATATCACCGCTCCGGTCGCCGAGGACCTCGAGACCGCGAACGCCGCCGTGCTCGACGGCATGCAGGGACTCGACGGCGCCGGAGAGGTCACGAGCAACCTCTCGGCCGCGCAGCCGCAGGTCCAGGTCGATGTGGACCGGGCCGCCGCCGTGGGCGCCGGCCTGAGCGAGGGGCAGATCGCCGGCCTCCTCGGGGGAAGCATCAGCCCGGTCCCGGCGGGTTCCGTGCGATTCGAAGCGGACGATTTCCCGGTGCTGATCGGCGAGGGTACGCCGATCACGAGCCTCGACCAGCTCCGTACCCTCCAGATCCCGACGGCCCGGGGCCCCGTCCCGCTGTCCGCCGTGGCATCGGTCGAGGAGGTCCAGGTACCGCTCTCGGTCACGAGCACGAACGGGGAGCGGACGGCACGGGTGTCCATCACGCCCGCCGGTGACGACCTCGGCACCCTGACGACGGCGGTGAACGAACGCCTCGACGGCATCGACCTGCCCGACGGTGCGACCGCCACGGTCGGCGGAGCGTCCACCCAGCAGGCGGAATCCTTCGGCCAGCTGTTCCTTGCACTCTGGGCCGCCGTCGCCATCGTCTACGTCATCATGGTCGCGACGTTCAAGAGCCTCGTGCAGCCGCTGATCCTGCTCGTGTCGATCCCCTTCGCCGCCACGGGTGCCATCGCCCTCCTGCTGATCACGCGCATCCCGCTGGGGCTGCCCTCGCTCATCGGCATGCTCATGCTCGTGGGCATCGTGGTCACCAACGCGATCGTGCTGATCGACCTCATCAACCAGTACCGCCTGCCCCGCAACGGGATGCCCGGCCTCCGGGTCCCGGATGCGATCCGCGAGGGCGCACGGCAGCGACTGCGCCCCATCCTCATGACGGCGCTCGCCACCGTCTTCGCGCTGACACCGATGGCCCTCGGACTGACCGGCGAGGGAGGATTCATCTCGCAGCCGCTCGCCGTCGTCGTGATCGGTGGACTCGTGTCCTCGACCGCGCTGACACTCATCCTCGTCCCGGTGCTCTACCGGCTCATCGAGGGCCGCCGCGAGGAACGGGCACTGCGCCGCGGGGGCAGCGCAGCACCCTGACACGGCTGTCCGACGGCACCTCGGGAGCGTATACTAGATGCAAATGTATCTAAATGCCGGCGGTGCCGGCAGGAGGCCGGGAGCAGCCATGGCTGACCAGATGGACACCCACGCGCAGCTCAGCGGCGCCCCGGCAGCCGCCGACGGTGATGCGGGCACAGGCGGGCCCACCCCCTCCTCGGTGCGGCAGGCGTCCGAGACCTGGGAGTCGCTGTTCCGGGCACAGGTGGGCGTGATGCGCCGCATCCGGCAGGATCCGGTCTTCCGGGAGCTGCCCATCGGGGAGTACGACGTCCTGTTCAACCTGAGCCGCTGCCCGACCGGCTGGACCCGCCTGAACGAACTCAACAACCACCTCCTGATCAGCCAGCCGAGCCTCAGCCGCATGGTGGATCGCCTCGAGGCGAAGAACCTGGTGCGGAAGCGGCCGGCGGAGAATGATCAGCGCGGCGTCGAACTGGCGCTGACGGACGAGGGCAGGGCACTGCAGCGGCGGATCGGTGCCGCCCATGTGCAACGGATCCAGGAGGTGCTGGCACCGGTCCTCGGGCCGGCCGAGATGGATCAGCTCAGGGCGCTGACGGACAGGATCAATGCAGGCCTCGGGCAGTGAGCCCCGGAACGGAGCGCCGTCGGGCTCAGCCCAGCGCCAGCCGCTCGGCGGCGTACTCCACGGGGAGCTCATCCACCGTGGCGGTCACCGACAGGCTGGAGAGTTGCAGCGCGCCCCCGATCGTCGAGAGGAACGCCGTGTCCGTCGCGTCCCTCCCGGTCGCGATGCGCAGCATCGAGGCGCGCGGCGCAAGACCGGTCGCGTCGACCACGTGCCATGCCCCGTCCACCCAGGCCTCGACGACGGCGTGGAAATCCATCGGGCTCAGACCGGGCGCGTAGACGGATACGAGGCGTGCAGGGATATCCCGGGCCCTCAGGAGGGCGATCACGAGATGCGCGTAGTCCCGGCAGACTCCCCTGCGGGCCAGGAGTGTGTCCACGGCGCTGTCCGTGAAGCGCGAGGACCCCGAGACATAGGACAGCTCCGCGGCCACCCAGTCCCGTACGGCCTGCACGAGGTCCGCACCCTGTACGTCCGGGAACTGGGCGTAGGCCGTGGGCAGGATCCTGTCGGATTCGCAGTAGCGGCTCGGACGGACGTAGCGCACCAGGTCGACGTCGTCCCTGGGCGCGGCCGCCGCCGAGCCGGTGACGGTCGCCCGGTACCGGACGTCGAGCGACGCGGCGTCGGGGGTGGTGAGCAGATGCAGCCTCGTGCCGTCCCCGTCCTCCCGCTCGCGGAGGTCCGCCGGGCGTCCGTCGACGAGCACCGACAGCTCCTCCTCCACCGCCTCGTAACCGGCCGGGCCCGCCACGGCGATCGACAGGACCACCTCGGTGCCCGCCGTCGTCACGGCAACCAGATCGGCGGAGACGGTACGTCGCATGGTTCGTTGCTCCCGGTAGGCGGCTGGATCGCCTCCAACTCTATGCTGTTGCGGGGCGGTAACCTCCGACGTCGGCGGGCACCACGGCCCGGCAGGACGAACCAGCAGGAAGGAACACCATGAGCGACTTCACAGCGGATGCCATCGGCGATCTGACGGGCAGGCGCGTGGTCATCACCGGCGCCAACAGCGGGCTGGGACTCCAGACCGCCGTCGGGCTCGCACGGAAGGGCGCCGAGGTGGTGCTCGCGTGCCGGAACGGACAGCGAGGGCGCGAGGCGGAGCAGACGGTCCGCTCGCTGGCCGGCACCGAGCAGGTCGAGGCGCGCACTCTCGATCTCGCGAGCCTCGCTTCCATCCGTGATTTCGCGGCCGGCCTCAGCGGGCCGGTCCACGTCCTCGTCAACAACGCCGGAGTGATGGCCACCCCGAAGTCCACGACGGCGGACGGCTTCGAACTGCAGTTCGGCACCAACCACCTCGGCCACTTCGCGCTGACGGGCCTGTTGCTGCCGAACCTCCACGAGGCCCGATCCGCGCGTGTCGTCACACTCTCCAGCCTCGCCCACAAGCGGGGACGCATCGATTTCGACGACCTGCAGTCGGAGCGGGGCTACCGCCGGTGGCGGGCGTACGGGCAGAGCAAGATCGCCAACCTCTACTTCATGGTGGAACTCGACAGGCGAGCGAGGGCAGCGGGCTGGGACCTGACCTCGGTGGCGGCACATCCCGGCCTGGCGAACACGAACCTCACGGCGGGGATGCAGGCGCCGGCCGTGCTCGACGTCTTCGGCGGCTTCTTCAGGCTCATGGGCCAGTCCGATGCCGAGGGCGCCCTGCCCACGCTGTACGCCGCCACTGCACCGGACGTCAGGGGTGGCGACTACTACGGTCCGTCCGGCCCCGGTGAGACCCGCGGCGCCCCCCGCCTCGTCGCTCCGGTGCCCCGGGTGCTGGATCGGGACACCGCCGCGCGGCTCTGGAACCGTAGTGTCGAGCTGACCGGGGTCGACTACGCGGCCCTGCAGCCGGCGGGCTGATGCGGCCTAGGCGGGGCGCGGTGCAGCGATCCTGAGGGACTGGATCATCTGGCGGATGGTCGCGAACTCGGGGGTGCCGTAGTACGCCTCCGCCTCCCCGATGGTCCCGAAGGACACCGTCTGCGGCCCGGTGTTCGCCGGCGCCTTCGGTACCAGCACCTCGAGGTCGCCGAAACTGACCCGCCCGAGCCCCTCGCCGCCCTGCACGGTGTTCGGCAGCGCGCAGGCCAGTCCGTCCGCACCGCCCAGCTGGTCCGTGATGCCGAACGCGCCGAAGAAGCGGAATCCCGTGATCAGCCGGACCACGAAGCGGGGCTCGATGTCCGACGCGGCCGGCGGTTCGCCGGTCAGGTCGAGCGGCTCGCTGCCGATGACGTAGTAGGGCGTCCTCTCCGCCTCCGGGCAGGGGGCCTCGGCGGTCTGGATGCCGGAGTGCAGTTCGGCGGCGGTGGTTCCCTCGGGGGTGCGGACGGCGTAGTGCAGCGAGTCGGGGGCGTAGGCACCGGGTTCGGGCTGCAGCGGCTGCACCAGCCAGTCCCGTGGAAGCTCGAAGCTCACGAGCCGGGCGGGATCGGTGAAGACCTTCCACCCCTCCCGCGCCTCGCGCAGCGGTTCCGGGGCGGGCTCGGCCGCGGCGGTGGAAGCACGGGCGGACGGCTCGGTGCCTGCCGGCGCCTGGGTACAGGACACCAGGAGACCCCCCGCGAGCGCTGCCGCGGCCATGGTTCGCGCAACGCTCCCCGACCGGCGCTGCGCCCTCCTAGTGGATGCGATCCGCATCGTGTCCCTCCTGGCCGTGTCCGGTGCCGCCAGTCTAGGCGTCGGCCGGTGCGCCGGGGCTACGTGCCGCGCCGAGGGAGCGGACCGTACGGACCGCAGCGATCACGGCGCCGGCCGCCTGCCGGAGGTCCTCGGGTGGCGTGTCCTGCGTCCACGAGAACCGCACGGCGGTGGACGCGGTCTCCTCGTCCACACCGAGCGCCAGCAGCACCTCGGAGGGCTCGTCGGAACCTGCCGCACACGCGGACCCGCTCGAGCAGATGACGCCGCGGCGTTCGAGTTCCAGGAGGACGGCCTCGCCGCTGACTCCGGGAAAGCAGAACGAGGCGAGGTTGGGCAGCCGGTGCTCGGCGTCGCCGGTCAGGACCGCCCCCGGGACGCCGTCGGTGACGGCCTCGCTGAACACGTCCCGGGCAGCACTCGCGGCGTCCGCGGCTCCGGGGAGCGCGCCGTGCGCGAGTTCCAGGGCCCGCGCGAGCCCGACGGCGCCGGCCACGTTCTCCGTGCCCGACCGGCGTCCGCGTTCCTGGCCGCCGCCGTGCAGCACGGCCTCGCACGGCGTGCCCGCCCGGAGGTACAGCAGGCCGATCCCCTTCGGTGTGCCCAGCTTGTGGCCCGAGATGCTGAGGGCCGTGACCCCCAGGCGGTCGACGTCCAGCGGCAGCCAGCCCGCGGCCTGCACGGCGTCGGTGTGGAAGGGCACGCCGGCGCGGTGGCAGACGGCAGCCAGCGCCGGGATGTCCTGGACCGTGCCCACCTCGTTGTTGGCGTACATGAGGGTGCACAGGGTCGTGCCGACCTCCAGGGCCGAGGCCAGCGCCGCCGGGGAGATGAGGCCCGTGTCCGAGACCGGCACGATCGTGACGCGGAACCCGTGGAACGTCCGGAGGTAGGCCAGGGCCTCCAGCACCGCCGGGTGCTCGATGGCGCTCGTGACGATGTGGCGCTCGCGCGGTGCGGCCAGGGCGATGCCTTTGAGGGCGAGGTTGTCGGCCTCGGTGCCGCCCGACGTGAAGATGATTTCGGAGGGCCTGCAGCCGAGCAGCACCGCGATGCGGGAGCGTGCCCGCGAGAAGTGCGCCGCGGCGGCCTCACCATAGGTGTGGTGGCTCGACGGATTGCCGAAGGTCGCCGTCAGGAGGGGCCACATCTCCTCGAGGACCTCGCGCCGTGCCGGCGCCGTGGCGGCGGCGTCCAGGTAGATCATGGACGTGCCGACGCCGCGGTGGGCTGGGGAGCGAAGTCCAGGCCGAGGTCGAGGGACCGGACGCTGTGCGTGAGGGCGCCCGCGGAGATGATGTCGACGCCCGTCGCCGCGATGGCCGCGACCGTGTCCAGCCCGACGTTGCCGCTGGCTTCGGTGAGGGCGCTTCTCCCGATCAGGCGCACACCCTCCGCGAGATCGTCGAGAGTGAAGTTGTCGAGCATGATCGTGTCCACCCCTGCGGCGAGAACCGGTTCGATCTGGTCCAGCCGGTCCACCTCGACCTCCACGTGGACCGTGTGCGGCAGCCGGTCCCGGACCGCCAGGAGTGCTTCGGTGAGGGCCACGGAACCGTCGACCGCGAGGAGCGCCAGGTGGTTGTCCTTGACCATGACGGCGTCGGAGAGGCTGGAGCGGTGGTTGAAGCCTCCCCCGCATCGGACGGCCCAGCGTTCCAGCACCCTGAGCCCGGGGGTGGTCTTCCGGGTGTCGACGATGCGCGCGCGCGTGCCGGCAGCAGCATCGACGAACGCCCTCGTCATCGTCGCTATGCCACTGAGGCGCTGCGCGATGTTGAGGGCCGTGCGTTCCGCGGTGAGGATACCCGCCGCCGGTCCGCTGATCTCCGCGAGGATGTCGCCGGCGCCGAAGCGGGTGCCGTCCTCCTGCGGGAAGGCCACGCGGATGCGCGGGTCGGTCAGGCGCATCGCGGCCTCGATCGCGGCCGTACCGCAGAGGATCCCCGGTTCGCGCGCCGTGACCGTCGCCGTCGCGGTCCGGCCGGGATCGATGAGCGCCTGGCAGGTGATGTCGCCCCACGGGGCGTCCTCGGCGAGGGCCGCGGCGACGACGGCGTCGATCATGTGTTGCGGCGGCCGTGCGGCCATCATTGTCGTGGCTGACGGGCTGGGTGCGATCCGGGTCATGGCGTTGTTCCTTGGGCTCGTACGTAGGACCGGCTCAGGGCGGGGCGGGAGGCATGGTCGGGCTGGTCCGAGCGGTAGTGGGCTCCACAGGACTCGGCCCTGCCGGTCGCCGCGTGCACGAGGAGCCGCGCACACAGCAGCAGGTTGGCCGCCTCCGGGTCGCAATCCGTCCGGTACGCGGCCAGGTGCTTGCGGGCGAGGTCCAGCCCGTCCCCCGTGCGCAGCACGCCGGCGTGGTCGGACATGAGCGACTGCAGGTCCGCTCGCGTGAAGTCCTGCGTGGCCGTCGCCTCCGCCTCGAGGTCGAGGAACTCGGCGTCGAACCGCGGCGCTCCTCCCCCGCCGTCGACGATCGCCGCCGCGCACCGGGCACCGAAGACGACTCCTTCGAGCAGGCTGTTCGATGCGAGCCGGTTGGCGCCGTGCACGCCGGTGCAGGCCACCTCACCCACTGCGAAGAGTCCGGGGACCGAGGTCCGCCCGTCCGTGTCCGTCCGTACGCCGCCCATCCAGTAGTGGGCTGCCGGAACCACCGGCACCGGGGAGGAGGACCAGTCGAACCCGTACCGGGCGGTCAACGCCGTGAGGAACGGGAAACGGCCCGCCAGGAATGCCCCGCCGAGCGAGGTCGCGTCGAGCCAGACCCGCGCTGCCTGCACCGTGTCCGTATCCCTGGGCGTATCCGTGTCCCTGGCGCGGGCCAGGTGGCGGGCGATGCTGCGGGAGACGACGTCGCGCGGCGCCAGGTCTCCGTCGGGGTGGTAGTCCTCCATGAACGCCCGGCCTCGGCCATCGAGGAGTCGCGCGCCCTCGCCGCGGACGGCTTCGGAGACGAGCGGGTTTCCCGGGACGTCCAGGGAGGTGGGGTGGAACTGGAAGAACTCGAGGTCGGCGACCACGGCGCCTGCCCGCCAGGCCAGGGCCACGCCGTCGCCGGTGGCGATCGCCGGGTTGGTCGTGTGCGCGAAGAGCTGGCCCGCTCCGCCGGTGGCGAGCACCACGGCGTCCGCTCCCACCCGGCGCACCTCCCCGCCCTGGAGCAGTTCGACGCCGGTGGCGCGTGGCGCGTCTCCGGGACGACCATCCAGCAGCACCCGCGTCACGACGGCGTTCTCGAGCACGCGGATCCCCGCGTCGCTGCGCACGGCGGCGACGAGGACGTTTACCAGGCCGGCGCCGGTTGCGTCACCGCGGATGTGCAGGACCCTCGCGGCGGAGTGCGCCGCCTCGCGGCCCAGTGCGGGTGCCACGGATCCGGTCGCGGTGTCGAAGGCCACCCCTGCCTCCTGCAGCGTGCGTATCCCGTCCGCTGCACCCCGGCAGAGGACCGCGACGGCGTGCTGGTCGGCAAGGCCGGCACCGGCCGCGAGCGTGTCCGCGATGTGTGCCTCCACCGTGTCGGCATCCCCCTCCTCCGTCGCGGCGCCCCCCGCCTGTGGCCCGTGGGGTACGACGGCGGCGATACCGCCCTGCGCGTACCTCGTGTTGCTCTCGACGAGGTCCGCCTTGGTCAGCAGCACGACCTCGCAGCCGGCGTCGAGGCGCCGGACCGTGAGCGCCGTCTGCAGCCCGGCGACACCGCCGCCGACGACGACGGCGCGGCGGGCACCGGGACGGGTGCCCGGCCCCCGGACCGGAGGGCGCAGTGTCACGGCTGCACCGCGAGCATGCGGTTCAGGGCGATGCGGGCGTGGGCGGTCACGGCGTCGGGCACCGTGATGCGGTTGAACACCCGGCCCTCGACGAGTCCTTCCAGCACCCAGGCGAGGTACCCGGGGTGGATGCGGTACATCGTCGAACACGGGCAGATGACGGGGTCGAGGCAGAAGATCGTGTGCTCGGGGTACTGCGCCGCGAGCCGGTTCACCATGTTGATCTCCGTACCGACCGCGAAGGTGCTGCCCGGCGCGGCGGCCGCGATCGCCTTCCGGATGTGGTCGGTGGAGCCGGCTTCGTCGGCGGCATCGACCACGGGCATCGGGCACTCGGGGTGCACGATCACGCGTACCCCCGGAAAATCCGCGCGTGCCTTCTCGATCTGCGCGACGGTGAAGCGCTTGTGCACCGAGCAGAAGCCGTGCCAGAGGATCACGCGGGAGTCCCGCAGCGTCTGCTCGTCGGTGCCGCCCCACGGCTTGCGTGGATTCCACATCGGCATCTGCTCCAGCGGCACCCCCATGGCCTTGGCGGTGTTGCGCCCGAGGTGCTGGTCAGGGAAGAACAGGACGCGCTGTCCACGCTGGAACGCCCACTCGAGCACTGCGGCGGCATTCGACGAGGTGCAGACGATCCCGCCGTTCTCGCCGCAGAAGCCCTTGAGCGCGGCGGAGGAGTTCATGTACGTCACGGGGATGACCGGCTGCCTGCCGTCGGCGCCCGGTTCGGATCCGAAGAGCCCGGTGAGCTGGTCCCAGCACTCGGAGACGGAGTCGATGTCCGCCATGTCGGCCATCGAGCAGCCCGCCGCGAGGTTGGGCAGGATGACGGCCTGCTGCGGCGTCGACAGCATGTCCGCGGTCTCCGCCATGAAGTGGACTCCGCAGAAGATGATGGCCTCGGCGGAGGACCGTTCGGTGGCGGCGCGGGCGAGCTGGTAGCTGTCCCCTACGAAGTCCGCGTACTTCACCACTTCGTCGCGCTGGTAGAAGTGCCCGAGGATGACGGCGGATTCGCCGAGGAGCGCTTTCGCCGCGAGGATCCTGCGGTCGAGGTCCTCGGCCGAGGCGGTCCTGTACTCCTCCGGAAGTTCCCCCTGGCGCGGAGTCCCGGGCGGGGCTGCGTCTCCCATGGATGCCCCGGGGCCGTAATCCGGCGTGGGAAGGGCGTCGAAGGACCAGGGATCGCGGGCGAGGTCGGGTGAGCATGTCGAGGTGGACGGGGCCCCTTCCGACTCGTCGCGTGAGATGAGCTGGATGGCGGTGGTGACGGACATGTGCTTCTCCCTGGAGTGGGGCCGGCGTGGTGCGGCCGGAGTCGGAGTCGGAGTCGAGGCTGGAGCGGGGACGGGTGCGGTGGCACCGGATCAGGTCGGTTCTCGGGTCGCCGACGTCAGGGTTTTGGCGGGTGCCCCGGTGTACCGGTAGAGGCGCGGCGGACGGTTGCGCCCGCCCTGCAGCACCTCGTCCGTCGCGGCGATATCCTTCGCGGATCGGAGTTGGCGCCGGAAGTTCGCCGGATCGAGATGCCTGCCGAGCACCGCCTCGTACACGCCCCGGAGCTGGGCGAGCGTGAAGCGCTCGCCCAGGAAGTGGTACGCGACCGAGCCGTACTCGATCTTTCCGCGGAGTCGCTGGAGGGCGTAGGCCACGATCTCGTCGTGGTCGAAGGCGAGGCCGGACGCATCGGAGGCACGGAACCACCGCACGTTCTCGGAATCCCGGGCCAGGTCGGCCTGGTCCGGCCGGACGAGAGCCCAGTACACGATCGAGACGAGGCGCTGGGTGGCGGACCGGTCGAGGCCGCCGAAAGCGTACAGCTGCTCGAGATAGGTGGGCTCGAGGTCCGTCGTCTCCCTCAGGTTCCGCGCCGCGGCGTCCTGCAGGGACTCCTGGCCGCCCAGCGGTCCTCCCGGCAGCGCCCAGCGCCCGTGGTGCGGCTGCCGGATGCGCCGGACCAGCGGGAGCCAGATCTCGGACCGCCCCGACCCGGCGTCGGTACGGAGCGCGAAGATGACGGTGGAGATGGCGAGGGAGGGCGCCTGTGCCTGGCGCTCCGAGACGTTGGCCGAGCTGTGCATGACGGCCCTTTCGCCTCCCGCATCATCCCCCCTGTTAGGGTCAGAATGACTATAACTTATCCACGCTGAGCTGTCAGGACGTCCGGCATGCCCGCTGCACCGCGTGCGTCGCAGTGCGTGCCGAACGCACCCCTGGGTTGCCCCGCGCGAGGAAAGTGTCTAAAGTCACAGTCGTCGGCCCGAGGGCCGCGCGGCGGGGATGTGTTCAACGGTGCACATATCTCTGCCGCCCTTACGATGGGGTCATGGACCACCACGCCGTGCACGCCGTCGAAGGCGTCGACCCCCACCTGTCCATCACGCGCAGTGATGCCGCGGACCCGCGCTCCCTGCCGCCGATCCTGCTCCTGCACGGCTTCGGCTCCTCGTCCCGGCAGAACTGGATCGACACAGGCTGGGTGCGCTTCCTCGGGGATGCCGGGCGCAGCGTGATCATGGTCGACCTGCCCGCACACGGGGAGAGCGCCGCACCGGACGATGCCGCCGCCTATGCCCCGAGTCGCATGCGGGCGGACATCCTGCAGGCCCTGTTCGACGAGAGGGTGCTGCCCCTCCGCGAGGACGACCCGACCTCCGGCGTGGACATCATCGGCTACTCCCTGGGCTCGCGGCTGGCATGGGAGTTCGGCGCCACGCAGCCGGAGATCGTCCGGAGGATGGTGCTCGGCGGGCCGGGGACGGGGGACCCGCTCGCTGCCTTCGACCTCGAGGGAGCCGAGCGCTTCCTCGCCGGCGGCGCCCCGCCGCGGGACCCGGTCACCGCCGACCTCCTGCGCATGGCGCAGGCGGGCCCGCACAACGACCTTCCCTCGCTCCTGGCGATGGTCTCCGCGATCAAGACGGAGCCGTTCGACCCGCAGGGCGCCGTACCGAAGATGCCACTCCTCCTGGTCTCGGGCGACCGGGACGAGTACAGCGTCGGCATCGAGGACCTCGGCGACTGGGCCCCACGGGCGAGGATCGCGACACTGCCGGGCAGGAACCATGCGAATGCCATCACCGCCAGGGCCTTCAAGGACGCAGCCGTCGCGTTCCTCGCCTGAGGATTTCTGCGCGAATGTCCGCCGACGCGTGCGTCGCGGCCGCGCTCAGGCGGCGCACCAGCGTTATACTGGAACTGATCAGCAGCCTTATGGTGAGGCTCGCGTTGATCGATACCCATAACCTGCAGCGGGAGGACACCCATGGATGTGCTCCTTGCTGACCGGTACCAGACGACCGATCTGCTCGGCGTCGGCGGAGCCGCCTCCGTGTACCGCGCCGTGGACAGGAACCTTGGTCGCGATGTCGCCATCAAGATCTTCAACCCCACGACGGCGGACGATGACAACTACCGACGCCAGCACACGGAGACGATGCTGCTCTCGACCCTGAACCACCCGGGTCTCGTGACGCTCCACGACGCAGGCATCCACGAGGACGACGAGGGCCGCACCACGGGGTTCCTGGTCATGGAACTCGTGGACGGCGAGGACCTCCGGCATCTGCTCAAGCGCGGCGCGCTTCCCGCCGAGGACGTCGCCCAGCTCGGCGCGGACCTGGCCGATGCGCTGGCCTACATCCACTCCGAGGGAGTGGTGCACCGGGACGTCAAGCCGGCCAACATCCTGATGTTCCACAGCGGGGACAACGCCACGCGCCTGTACGCGAAGCTGACCGACTTCGGTATCGCCCGCATGGTCGAGGCCACGATGGCCACGGCCATCGGTGCGACGATCGGTACTGCGAACTACCTGAGCCCCGAGCAGGCCAAGGGCGAGCCGCTGGACGAGCGCAGCGACATCTACTCCCTCGGGCTCGTCCTGCTCGAGTGCCTGACCGGCGTCAAGGCCTTTCCCGGCCCGGTGGTCGAGGCCGCGCTGGCGAGGTTGCTGCGCGACCCCGAGGTGCCTGATTCCCTCGGCGCCGACTGGAGCGATCTCCTGCGCCGGATGACGTCGAGGAATCCGGCCGACAGGCCGTACGCGCACGACGTCGCCCTGCACCTCCGGAACGACTCCGACGAGCACTTCGGTGGCCATAGTCCCACCGCCGGCCCCTCGGCGGAGGCTGTCTCGGCGGCGCCCCAGGAGGCCGACGTCGTCACCGGTGGCGTCTTCACGGGCAACATCCACATACCCGATCCACCGACGCGCGCCCCGAGCATCAGCTGAGTTCCAGCAGCAGCTGATGCTCGGGTCGGTGGGCTGTTGACAGCCCACCGGCGTGGTCCGCAGCCGTCGCAGGGCCCCCGCGACGCTCCTAGGAGCCGCCGTCGTCCTCTTCGGGCTCGAAGTTGCTCGCCTCGTCGGTGGATCCGGCCGCCACGCCGTCGTCGCTCACGGGGATCGTTCCTTCCGGGCCGACGCCGTCCGTGTCGTCCGTGTCGTTCTGCCCGGTGCCTTCGGTAGTCATGCTTCCTCCTGTGTCTCGGATGTCCTTCGATCCTATGCTCGCCCCGAGGCAATTGACAGCAGGCTGATCGTTGTCCGGAGCAAGGATCAGGGACGGGGCGTGTGCCGCAGCGCGACGGCGGACGCGGCTCCGAGGACGAGCAGGACCCCCGCCGCCGAGGCCGGGACGACGGCGGCGCCGGCCGCCCCGGCGGCTTCCGCGAGGGTTCCGGCGAGGGCCGAGCCGATCGCGGTACCGGCGACGATGCCGCTCGCGAGCAGCGTCATGACGGTGCCCAACCTGTGCCCCGGGGCGACGGCGGAGCCGATGGAGAAGATGGTGACCATGGTCGGGCCGACGAAGACCCCGAGCACGAACAACACGGCCAGCATGGCGGGGATGGAGTGCGGGAGGGCCAATGCCGCGGCAGCTCCCGCCATGCCCGCTGCCGATGCCATCCACCGGCCGGTGTGGCCGAAACGCTGCGACCAGTAGGCCACGGACAGGGCAGCGAACGCCGAGCTCAGTCCCATCACGGCGTACAGCAGTCCGGAGGACTCGGCCACGCCGAAGTCCCCGGCGAACGCCGTGAGGAACGTCTGCGTGGAGCCGAAGAAGGTGCCGATGGCGATCATGCCCGCCACGGGAAGCAGGACGAGCACGGGCCGGTAGACCCGGGGCGCCCCGCTCTTCGCGTCTTCTCCCCTCCCGGCGGATTCGGCAGCCGGTGCGTCATCGCTGAACGCGACGGTCCGGTGCACCGCGAAGGCGCTGACCAGCGTGATGGTGAGGGCTGCGGCCAGGGCGAGCGGAAGCCACGGAGCGATCAGGCTCGCGAGCAGTCCCACGAGGGCGGGGCCGAGGACGAACGTGAGCTCGTCCGCGGTGCCTTCGTAGGAGAGCGCCGTGTCGAGATAGGACCGGGGGGTGCGGCGCGTCATCGCCATCCACCGGACCCTGGCGAGCGGGCCGATCTGGGGGCAGGTGAAGCCCGTGGCGAAGGAGACCGCGAGGACGAGCGACAGGGCGCTACCGGTGAAGCCGCCGCTGGTCAGCGTCACCACCAGCAGCGCGGCGATGGCCACGGTGTTGAGCACGGCCGAGGCGAGCAGGACGATCCGCTGTCCGCGCTTGTCCGCGAGGAAGCCGAGGAGCGGGGCACCGAGCGCGGAGCCGATACCGACGGCGCCCGCCGCGAACCCGCCTGCCGCATAGGATCCGCTCGCGGTCGTGACGAGCGTCAGGGCGCCCACGGTGAGCATCGCGAGCGGAAGCCTCGCGAAGAGGCCCAGGACGAGGAACGAGGTTCCCGCGAGCTGCGGGAGGACACCGAACCTGCCGAGGCGGGAGCGCCGGGGTCGGTCGGGTGCCGGCCCGGAGGACGAGCCCGCAGGCGGAGGGGATTCCGGCGAGGCCGGTGAAGGGATCGTGTACATGCGCTTTCCGGGTGCAGCGAATGCGCATCGTCCCCCCTCCCGATGCGCCCGACCCGGTAACCCGACAAGTTTACATGCCGACCGCTTGCTCCACATAGCGGAGGATGGAGCCCTGCCTGCCCTTCAGGACCTGCAATTGCGCCGGCACCCGCTGTTTGAGTTCGGGCACGTGGCTCACCAGGCCCACGACCCGGCCACCGCTCCTCAGCCCTTCCAGGGCGTCCATGACCTGTTCCAGCGCCTGGTCGTCCAGGGACCCGAACCCCTCGTCGACGAAGAGGGTCTCGATATCCAGACCGCCCGCTTCCTGCTGCACCACGTCGGCCAGCCCGAGCGCCAGAGCGAGGGAGGCCATGAAGGACTCGCCCCCGGAGAGGGTCGAGGTGTCCCGCCTGTTACCCGTCCAGCCGTCGATCACGTTGAGGCCGAGACCCGACCTCCTGTTCCCGGACGTGGCATCACTGTGGACCAGCTGATACCGGCCGTCGGACATCTGCAGCAGGCGTTCGGTGGCGGCGGCTGCGACCTGTTCGAGCCGCGACGCCAACACGTAGGTCGCGAGGGACATCTTGTAGAGGTTCTCCCCGCCGCCGCGCGCGGTGTCGGCGACGGCCGAGACCCGACGCGCTTCTTCGCGCAGCGGTGCGATGTCGCGTTCGAGGTCGGCGAGCTGCGCGGCGTAGCTGTCCAGCTGCGTGACGGAGTGACCGAGCACCTCCGCTCCGATGCCGGCCCGGTGCGCGCGCGCCCGGAGGTCGTCGGCGGCAGCACCGGCGTGCCGTTCGTCCTCCTCGGTGGGAGGTGCCACGCCGTCGCGTTCCTCGCGCAGGGCCTCCCGCATGCCGTCGTCGTCCCATGCCGCGTCCAGGTGGTGGCCGCGGACCTCGTGGTCCCTGATGGCCTGCACCGCGCGGGCATGACGGTCATCCGGCAGGAGTGCCTCGCGTACTCCGTCCCCTGTGCTGAAGGGCGTGCCGAGAAGCGCTTCCTCGAGGCGCCGGCGGTTGTCCTCCCGGCGGGCCGCAGCGCTCCCCAGGGCGTCGAGGGATTCCCGGACGGCCTCGAGGTCGTCGAAGGCCGCCTGGACCTGGTCGATACGGGCCGCCAACGAGGATGAGCTGCCCTGCAGGCCGCTGAGCCGCTGGGCGAGGGCCTCCTCCTGGTCGAGCAGCGACGACCGCCGTGACTGAGCCGCGGCGCGTTCATCCCGCAGGGCGTCGCGTACCGCACCGGTCCTCTCCTCCTCCTCCGTGGCGCGTCGCATCCGGTCCTCGACAGCGGCGCACTCGGCGTGGGCGGCCTCGGCGTCCTGCAGCCTGCGGCGGGCGGTGCGCGTCAGCGCCGCCGCGTCCCCCGGCTCGGCGTCGCCCCGGCGGGCGGCGAGTTCCGCCACCTCCAGGCGTGCCCGGTCCCGCACCTCACGGGCATCGTGCAGGGTCGCTTCGGCATCCGCCTGCAGGCGGCGTGCGGACTGTTCCTCGTCGAGGGTGATGCGGTCCCCTCCCGGGGAGGTCACCGGGGCCGGGTGCTCGGCGCTGCCGCACACCGGGCACGGCTGTCCGTCCTGCAACTGCTCGGCGAGTTCCTCGGCAGCCTGCTCGAGCCGTAGCTGCAGCTTGGCGAGCCACTCCTCCTTCAACCGCAGGAAGCGCTCCGAAGCTGCCGCGTGCCCGGACTCGGCCGCATCGCGACGGCCGGCGGCGGCGAGGTACTGCTCGACCGTCTCCTCCGCCCGCACGGCCGCGGCGAGATCGGCTCGGAGGTGGGTCAGCCCGTCGGCGGCCCGCCGCAGGTGGACGATGGCTTCGGCGTCAGCCGTGCGCTCGCGCTGAAGGCGGCCGATCACCTCCCCCGCGTCGTCGATGCGGGCATCGAGCTGCCGGGTCCTCCCTGCCAGGGACTGCAGTTCGGACCGCACGTCCAGCAGCCGTTGCTCGTCCGGCAGCGCCGCGCGGAGGACCCCCAGGGCGGAGGAGGACGCCGCGCAGCCCTCGCTCAGGAGACCGCGCGGCACCTCGTCCCCGGACAGGTCGTCCGTCTCCAGGTACTCGGCGGCCGTGGCATTGCGCCGGAGGCGCAGCAGGGCGTCGCCGTGCAGCGTGCGAGCACGGCCGAGTGCCTCCGTGCCTTCGTCATCGAGCCGCAGCAGGGCGCTCAGTCCCTGGGCCTGGTCGTGACGGCGCGCCAGGTCCTCGAGGCCCTCGATCTCCTGCGCACGACCCTCATGATGCTCGCGCTGGGACCTGAGCGTGGCGAGGGCTTCGGAGCGGGCCCGCCGTCGTCGCAGCAGCATCAGTGCGCCGTCGGCGAGTGCGCTCTGCTCCGCCAGCTCCGTGCTCTCGAGGGCGGCCGCATCCCGGCGCTCGGCGAGGGCTGCAGCCAGCTCCCGCATCGAGACGGCGGGATCCTCGGAGGAGCCCTGGTCGGCACCGGTGGGCGCCGGGGCAAGGCCGTGGCGTTCGGTTTCATCGACGGCCCGCAGCAGGAGGTTCCGCTGCTTCCCCTCCTGCTCGGCGAGCTTCCGGGCGATCCGCTGGCTCGCCTCCGCGAACAATCCCTCGAGGTCCTCGAAGCGGGTGGTCGAGAAGAGCCGCTGCAGCAGTTCGCGCCGCGGCTTGGCGTCGGCCCGGAGGAAAGCCGCGAACTCGCCCTGCGGCAGCATCACCACCTTGGTGAACTGTTCCTTGTCCATACCGAGCAGGGACTGCAGCTCCAGCCCCGCCTCGTCGTTCCGCGCCGACTTCTGCACCCATTCGGATCCGATCCGCTCGCTGAGCAGGGTGCGTGCCTGCTCCGTGGTCGTTCCGCTGCCCCTCCGCGACGGGCGGTCCCAGGCGGGTGACCGCACCACCTGGAAACGGCGGTCGGCGATGGAGAACTCGAGGGAGACCTCGGGAGCAACGGACTCGGCCGCGTGGTCGCTGCGCAGTCTCTTGGTGGCCTGGCGGGCTCCGGGCACCGAGCCGTAGAGCGCGAAGCACACGGCGTCCAGCACGCTCGACTTGCCGGCGCCGGTGGGACCGTTGAGGAGGAACAGCCCCTGGCTCGAGAGCGCGTCGAAGTCCACGCTCTGCCGGTCGGCGAAAGGTCCGAAGGCCTGGATCTCGAGCTGGTGCAGTCTCATGGGACGTTCCTACCGTTCATGGGCGAGGCTCAGCGCTGCGTCGACGGTCGACCGGACGAGCGCCTGCTCCTCGGGTGAGGCCTTCCTGCCCCGGACGTGTTCCAGGAAGCCGCAGCAGATGTCGGCGTCGTCGCGCGCCTCCGCGATGCGCTGGCTGTAGGTGCGGGCGTCGTCCTGCTGCCCTCCCTCGGGTGCGAAGGCGAGCACGAGGGTGTCAGCGAAACGTGTCCTCAATCGCTCCATGGCGCGGGCGGGCCGCTCGCGGTCGGTGAGGGTGATGTGGCAGTACGCGTGCTCGGCCCACTGGAGGTCCTCGCGGCCCAGGAGGTCCTCGAGCGTGCCGCTGAGGACGGCCAGCTCGCGCGCGGCAGGCCATTCCACGGCGCGGACCTGGCGCACCCCGTCCGGCGTCACGTCCAGGAGCCAGGCTCCCTTGTTCTGGTCGACTTCCGAGAAGGAGTACGCGAGCGGCGAGCCCGAGTAGCGCACCGTCTCCGAGAGCTTCTGCCGACCGTGCAGGTGGCCGAGCGCGGCGTAGTCGAAGCCGTCGAAGAGCGAGAGCGGCACGGCACCGAGACCACCGATGGCGAGGTCGCGCTCACTGTCGGAGGAAGCGCCGCCCGCGGCGAACGTGTGGGCCATGACGATCGACACGACACGCTGCTCGGCCTTCCGGAGCACCAGGTCCTCCCGGACGCGGTCGAGCGCTGCACGGGTCACCGCGGTGTGCGTGGCCGCATCGGCCTGGAGGCCGTCCGCGACCACGCGGGGCTCGAGGTAGGGGA
Organism: Arthrobacter sp. BC5; assembly: GCF_056680255.1. Classification (NCBI taxonomy): domain Bacteria; kingdom Bacillati; phylum Actinomycetota; class Actinomycetes; order Micrococcales; family Micrococcaceae; genus Arthrobacter; species Arthrobacter sp. BC5. The sequence goes on along the minus strand of NZ_CM155273.1, from coordinate 2,426,415 downwards.
TGCCGTAGACCGCGAGCTCGGCAGCGGATCCCAACGGCCAGGTCACCGGCACGCCGATGTCCTCCATGCGCGTTCGCAGATGCACGCCACCGCGGGCCAGGATGCGGCCGCCGAAGCCGAGCCTCGTCGCCGAATCATGGTTGCCGCTGCTGATGACCACCTGAGCACCAGCGACGGTCAGCCGCTCCAGGGCCTCGTCGAACAGCGCGACGACGTCGACGGCGGGCAGGGCGCGGTCGTAGACGTCACCGGCCACCAGGACGACGTCGACGGCCTCCTCCCGCACGGTCTTCTCGAGGTTGTTGACGAAGATCCGCTGGGCGCCGAGGGTCCCGGTGCCGTGGAACGATCGGCCCAGGTGCCAGTCGGATGTGTGGAGGATCCTCATGATTTTCACGCTACCGCCGCGCGCCGACAATCGAGGGTTCAGCGCGCGGCGGGGCCGGAAATGGCGCTAGCGGGCCGGTCCGGAGGCACCGGGGGCGTCGTCACCGGACGTCGTCCCGCGCGCGTCGCGGACGGGCTCGTCGAAGAAGGATGCGGCGTCGCCGGACGCCGTATCGCCGGAGCCGCTGCTGTGGGCGGCCGTCGGGACGTCGACGCGTGAGCCGTGCTGCTGTCCGGCGGCGCCGGCGGGAGCCTGCACACCGTCCAGCGGTGCGTCGCTGCGGCGGGCCGGCGCCGCGGTATCGACGCTGCGGAAGACCAGTCCCGCGATCAGTGCGCCGACGACGGGGGCGACCCAGAACAGCCACAGCTGACCCAGTGCCCACGGATCGGCGAAGATCGCCGAAGCGGCGGCGCGGACCGGGTTCATGCCGCCGTTGGTGACCGGCAGGAGGAAGGAGAGCAGTCCGGCGTAGGTGAGGCCGACGGCGAAGGGGGCGAGGTCGCGCCGGGCGCGCTGCGAACCCGCGCCGAGGAAGACCGCCACGAGGAGTGCGGTCGCGACGACCTCCAGCAGGAACGCGCTGGTCAGGGGGAACTGCGCCGCCGAGTGCTCGCCGAAGCCGTTCGATGCCGAGCTGAAGAAGTCGCTGATGGTGGTGAGCTGGGAGTTGGCGCTGAGCACGAGCCAGATCAGCCCCGACGCAGCGACCGCTCCGAGCACCTGGGCCAGGACGTACGGAGCGACGGACCTCCAGTCCGTCCGGCCCGCGACCGCGGACCCGATGGTGATGGCGGGGTTGAAGTGACCGCCTGACACGTGACCGAAGGCGATCATCGCCGCGACGACGGCGAAGCCGAAGACCAGCATGGGCTCGAGCGAGGTCTCGGTGGCCAGCATGGTCGCGCCGAGGCCGGCCAGGATGACGAGGAACGCGCCGACCGCCTCGGCGAGCGAGCGCGCCACGAGCCCGGGAGCCCGCAGTCCGTCGTCGTGCCTGGTGCCGTCGAGCCTGGTGCCGTCGAACGCGTGTCCTGCCGTCGCTCCGGCCGGTGTCGTGGGGTGGGTCATGGTTGCGCAATCCTTTGATGGTGCCTCGGGAGACCGCCCGGTGCTTGTCCGGGCCGCCGACAAGCCTTCCATCCTAGTCTGCACGGCGGCTGGGAGGACCAGGAACCCCGAGGTCCCGGGCCTCCCTAGACTGGACGGGTGACCACTGACAGTACTCCCGCACCCTCCCCCGCGAACCCCGGCTACGAGGACCGCGTCCTGGGCTGCCTGCTCGGCACGATGGCGGGCGACGCCTACGGCCTGCTGTGGGCTGCCGGCGATGATCCGTCCGCCGCGCTCGCCGACCCCGCGTCCCTCGCCGTCTCGGACGCCACCCAGCTGACCCTGTACACGGTCGACGGCCTGATCGAGGCACTGGAATGGGCCAATGACGGGGTCGCCGCGGACGAGACCGCATGCCTGTGGCTCTCCTACCTCCGCTGGCTCGGCCGCCAGGGTGAACACCTGCCGGCCAACGCGCCCGCGGCGCCCGCGCGGTGGCTCGATCGGCAGGAGGACCTGCTGCCTGTCCACGACCCCGACGCCGATACCGTACGTGCCCTCCTCACGGGCGAGATGGGGACGCAGGCCCGGCCGCTGAATCCGCGCGCAGAGGGGCCGGGCGCGCTGATGCGCTCCGGTCCGTTCGGGCTCGTGCCGCGCATCCCCGCGAGCATGGTCGAGCGCCTGACGATCGAGGCCGCGGCGCTCACCCACGGAACCGCCGCCGCCAGGAGCACCGCTGCCCTGTTCAGCAACATCATCCGGTCACTCGCGATCGAGGGCGGCAGCCTCGACGAGGCCGTCGGCGCCGCCCGGGGGGAAGAGCACCACCTGGCCGGCGGCGCAGGGCACGACGGCGCCGCGGCACTGTCGGCCGGTGCGGCGGCAGGCTCCTCGCCCGGCGGAGGATCGGCTGCCGACGGCAGCACGGCCGCGGGGACGTTCGAGGCCGCACTCCAGGCCGTCCTCGAGGCCGCCGCCGGGGCGTCGTCGCCCCGGGACCAGATGGCCGCGGCTCTGGCGCACGCAGCAGGAGCGGGCAGGCCCGATGCGTCACCGGTGATCGCCTCGTCCGTGGCCGGCGCCATCATCGGCGCGCTCCACGGTACGGCTGCCGTCCCCTCTGCCTACCTCAGCGCGTCCGGGGTACCCGAGGTCGTCCGCACCATGGCGCGGACGCTGCTCTCCGCGACGACGGGCTCCTGACCCATGTGGGATCCGGCAGCGCTTCCCCCGCTTGCGGGGCGGCGTGTCCTCGTGACGGGCGGTAACGCGGGCCTCGGCTACTTCGCCTGCGAACAGCTCGCGGGGGCCGGAGCAGGCGTGGTCATGGCATCGCGCAGCAGGGACAGGGCGGAACGCGCGATCAGTGCCATCCGCAGCGTGCACCCCGATGCCGACGTCACCTTCCAGCCCCTCGACCTGGCCGACCTCGCCTCGGTGAGGGCGGCCGCCGGGACGATCGCCGAGGGCCCGCCGCTGAGCGGGCTGCTCGCGAACGCCGGCGTCGTGGGCTCGCCGCACAGGCGCACGACGGCGGACGGCTTCGAACTGCAGTTCGGGACGAACCACCTCGGCCACTACGCGCTGATAGCCCTGCTCCTCCCGGCGCTGTCGGCCGCGGCGACGAGGATCGTCCACCTCGGGAGCATCAGCCACCGCTGGGCGCGACTGACGCTGTCATCGCTCCAGCCGTCGTCGTACCGCAGCGCGAGCGCCTACGCGACATCCAAGCTGGCCGTCATGTCCTTCGGCTTCGAGCTCGCTCGGCGCCTGGACCTCACGGGCAGCCCGGCGACGAGCGTCGTCGCCCACCCGGGGCTCGCCCTGGGGATGTTCACACCGGATCGGCCAGGCGTCGAAGCGCGCCGGGAAGCGGCAGGATGGAAGCGGCGGATCATGCAACCGGTCGCCCAGGGGAAGCATGAAGGGGCCTGGCCGCTCGTGCGCGCCGCGGTCGACCCCGACATCCCGAACGGTTCCTACTGCGGGCCCGACGGCTGGTTCCAGCTCACCGGACGCCCCGCGCTCGTGCCGGCGAAGCCCCGCGCACGGGAGAGCAACGCGGCCTCGAGGCTCATCGACCTGTCGGCCCGCCTCACCGGCCTGGAGCTGCGCTTCTGAACGGATACCTACCGCGAGCGGGCTACTGGCTCTCCGCGGGCCACCGGCCGCCGGTCATCTGCAGGAACTCGGCCTCCGAGAGCACCTCGATCGCCTGGCCCCGCTCGTGCAGTTCCAGGACGCGCCGTGCCTTGCCCGTCACGCGGCCGTTGCGCAGGTCGGATGCGACGAAACCGTCACCGACCACGAGGACCGTGGTCCTTCGCGTGACGGAACTCGCCGGTTGCGCTCCCAGGCGTGCCGCCCGCTCCTTGGCCTGCGGGCGCGGGATACCGAGGTTCCCGGTGAAGACGACGGTCTGCCCGTAGAGCGGGTGCCGCGGGTCGGCCTGCGCGTTGGCATGCGGGTTCTCGCCCTCCTCGGGCCAGCCCGACCACCCCGACGGTGAGGATCCGCGTTCGAGTGCCGTACGCGTCGCCTTCGACAGCTCGTCAACGCCCGGTGCGTACGGCTCGGCGCGGGACAGCGGGAGGTTGTGGTGACCGAGGACGTCCTCGACCGTCGGGGCGCCGTACCGGCGGGCGATGTCGATCATGATGCCGGCGCACGCCCGCGCGTCCTCGACGGCGTCGTGATGGTTGAGGAGCGGCACGCCGGCTGCCTCCGCGACGAACGGCAGGGAGTAGGACGGGAGCGAGTAGCTCTTGCGGGAGAGCACCACGGTGCAGGCGTAGTCCCAGGCGGGGCCCGCGAGGGCGGAGACTTCGAGCGCCGACCGGATGACGCCGAGGTCGAAGGCCGCGTTGTGGGCGACCAGGACGTCGGAGCCGATGAAGCCGCCGATCTCCGGGAAGAGGTCACCGAACCGGGGGGCCTCCTCGACCATGCCGGACGTGATGCCGTGGATCGCGATGTTGCGGGAGTCGAAGTGGTCGTGGCCTACGGGCGGGCGCATCAGCCAGGACGCCTCTTCCACGACCCGGCCGTCCCGGACCTTCGTCAGGCCGACGGCACACGGGGAGCCGCGGAAGCCGTTCGCCGTCTCGAAGTCGATGGCCGTGAACGCGATTCCCACGTGTACCAGTTTACCGCCCGCTTCCCCACCCCCAGTTCACTCAACGTTAACCGCCGGACAGCCGCGCGTGCGCCGGGGTTGGCCATAGGCTGAGGCATGGCCCGCAATGACAGCTCCCGCCGGTGGTACCTCTTCGACTACGGCAACGTGGTCTCCACCTCCCCGACGCCCGAGGACTGGGGGCAGCTCGCGGAAGCGACCGGCGTGCAGGACCTGCAGGCGCCCACCTCGACCTACTGGCAGCACCGCCACGCCTACGACGCCGGAGCGCTGACCTCCGACGAGTACTGGTCCCTCGTCTGCGGCCAGCGCGTGGGAGCGGTGAGATCCGGCTGGCTCGACATCCTCGACGACAACCAGTGGTCCCACCCGAACCTGGAGACGCTCGACGTCCTCGAGGACCTGGACGCGCGGGGCGAGCGACTGGCCCTGCTCTCCAACATGCCGGCGGCCATGGTCTCCCAGTTCATCGATGCGCCGTGGACCAGCCTGTTCCAGCGCCTGTTCTTCAGCTCGTCGCTCGGGCTCGTAAAGCCGTCTCCGGAGATCTTCCGCCACGTGCTGTCGGAGCTCGCCGTGGCACCGGACCTCGTGACCTTCGTCGACGACTCTCCGGCCAACGTCGCTGCCGCCCTGGCCCTGGGGATCGACGCCCGGCTGTTCGAGCCGTCGTCGGACCTCTCCCGCCTGCTCTCGACGCCCGCGGCCGCCGAGCGGCCCTTCCCTCGGGCGTAGGGACACCGGATCCCCGGCCGGCTCAGGCGGCCGATCCGGTGGTGAGGAACGCGAGCGCGTCCCTGGCTCCGCGCACCTCGGCCGTCCACCCGGGCCGGAGGAAGTCCTCGCGGGCCAGCACCAGGTTCTGCTGTACCTGGACCTCGCCCGGGCGGCCCTCCACCAGGTCCGTCCCGTTGGGGACGTACCCGAGTCGCCGGGAGACGCCGAGTGACGCCGTGTTCCAGTCGGCTGCCTCCGAGACGGCGGACGTGGCGCCGAGGTGATCGAACGCGAACTGCAGCACGGCGGCGCGCATCTCCGTGCCGAACCCCCTGCCGTGGACGGACCGCGTGAGCCAGGATCCGGAGCCGACGCGCCGCAACAGCGGGAAGGAGCGTGCCATGAGGTCCTGCACGCCGATGACGCGCCCCTCCTGGAGGACCGCGAAATTGATGGTCCAGTCCTCGGGCGACACGCCGGCCCGGATGCGCCACTGGTGCCTCGCAGTCGCCGGGATCAGGACGTCGCGTGGTGCGTCCGTCCACGGGACGCTGAACGGCATCTCGGCGGGGTCGTGCACCCCGGCCAGGACAGCGTCAACCAGGTCCGGCAGGTGCTCGTCCCGGACCGGGGTCAGGACGAGGCGGGGCGTGGTGAGGACGAGCCCGAACAGCGGCCAGACGCGGACCAGCGGGTCCGGGGCGCGGTCTCCGGGACCGGACGTCACTGCACCCGCTTCCCGGCGCGGTGCTTGCGCACCTTCGAGAAGACGAAGTAGACGGCGAACAGCACGACGGCGACGATCACGATCTTCTGGAACGTGTCGGCGTACTGCTCCACGATGTGCCAGCTCTCCCCGAGGAAGAAACCCGCCATCACGAAGATCGAGTTCCAGATGAGGCTGCCGGCCGTGGTCAGCAGCAGGAACTTGCCGAGAGGCATGCGTTCGATGCCGGCCGGTATCGACACGAGGCTCCGGAAGAGCGGGATCATGCGGCCGAAGAACACCGCCCGGTAGCCGTGCCGGTTGAACCAGGCCTCCACCCTGTCGACGTCCTCGAGATCGATGAGGGGCACCTTGGACACCAGGCGGCGCATGCGGTCGCGCCCGAGCCAGGCTCCGAGCGCGTACAGCGCGTAGGCGCCGACGACCGAACCGAGGGTGGTCCACAGGATCGCCTCGAACAGGGAGAAGTTGCCGCGGCTGGCGGTGAATCCGGCCAGCGGCAGGATCACCTCGCTCGGCAGGGGCGGGAAGAGGTTCTCGAGCGCGATGGCGAGCCCGGCACCGGGGGCCCCGATGGTCTCCATCAGGTTCACCGCCCAGTCCGTGACGGCGCCGAGGGCGGAGCCGTCCGACGTCGTGGTCGCCGTCGCGACCTGGAGCTGGGCTGTCTGGATGCTGCTCACGGTGGTATTCGTCCCTCTCATGGTCCGTCCTGCCGGACGGCGTGTGGTCCTGGTGGTTCCTTCGGTGCTGCGGTCCTGCCGGATCCAGGCGCGCGGCTCAGGAGAGCGCCTCGACGAGGTGCGGCAGCAGGGCGCGGAAGGCGATGCCCCGGTGGCTGATGGCGTTCTTCTCCTCGGGTGCCAGCTCCGCGCAGGTGCGCTGCAGTCCGTCGGGCACGAGGATGGGGTCATAGCCGAAGCCGCCGTCGCCGCGGGGTGCCGTCAGCAGGGAACCGCGCAGTTCGCCTCGCTCGGTGCGGTTGTGCTGCCCGGCGAAGGGGTGCGCGATCGCCGCGGCGCAGACGAAGGCCGCTCCGCGTCGCTCGGCGGGGATGTCGGCGAGCTGGGCCAGGAGGAGCTCGAGGTTCGCGGCGTCGTCTCCGTGCCTGCCGGACCACCGGGCGGAGAAGATCCCGGGAGCGCCGCCGAGGACGTCCACGGCCAGGCCGGAGTCGTCCGCGACGGCGATCAGGCCGGTGGCCCGGGCGGTCTGTTCCGCCTTCAGCAGCGCGTTCTCCTCGAACGTGACACCGGTCTCCACCACGTCGGGCGCGCCCGCCGCGGCAGCGTCGATCACCTGCGTGTCGACGTCGAGACCGGGCACCCGGCCGCGCAGCAGCTCACGCAGTTCCCGCAGTTTGCCGGCGTTGCGCGTGGCGAGGACGAGCCGGGGTGCGTCAGCCACCCTGCGAGTCCCGGAGGGTGTCGATCTGGATCCGGGCGAGCTGGGCGGTGCCGAGCAGGGCGAGGTCCAGGAGCGCATCGAGCTCCGCGCGGTCGAAGGGGGCTCCCTCGGCGGTGCCCTGCACCTCCACGAACGTGCCGGAACCGGTGACCACGACGTTCATGTCCGTCTCCGCGCGCACGTCCTCCACGTAGGGAAGATCCAGCATCGGGACACCGTCGATGATGCCGACGCTGATGGCGGCCACGGTGTCCGTCAGCGGAGAGGCCGAGGCGGGGATGAGCTTCTTGTCCTTGGCGTACCGGATGGCGTCGGCGAGCGCCACATAGGCGCCCGTGATCGCCGCGGTCCTCGTGCCGCCGTCAGCCTGCAGCACGTCGCAGTCGAGCACGATCGTGTTCTCGCCGAGCGCCTTCGTGTCGATGATCGAACGCAGCGAGCGGCCGATCAGCCGGGAGATCTCGTGCGTCCTGCCGCCGATCCTGCCCTTGACCGATTCCCGGTCCGACCGCGTGTTCGTGGCACGCGGGAGCATGGCGTACTCCGCCGTCACCCAGCCCTTGCCCTCGCCCTTGAGCCATCGCGGGACACCGCTGGTCAGGGACGCCGTGCAGAGCACGCGCGTGTTCCCGAATTCGATGAGGGCCGATCCCTCGGCCTGCTTGGACCATCCGCGCGTGATGCTGATGTTGCGCAGCTGGTCGGGTGTCCTGCCGTCCGCCCGCAGGACGGGGGTTGCGGCGCCGGCGGAGGGCGGAACGGGCGTGGAATTCGCGGAGGTCATGATTTCCAGTCTAGACGGGAGCACATGGGGAATTGCTGGTGGCGTGACGCCCGGGGGTCTGCCGGGTAGCCGCATTCCGGCCCTCAGACCGTGTAGGAGACCCCGGCGACGGCGACAGCGAGGTGGCCGTGATAGCTCTGTCGGGCTTCTGTGACGGCCACGTTGGCGTCGTTCCACACCGGCAGGTGGGTCAGCAGGAGGCGCTTGGCGCCGGCCCGGGTGGCGACGTCGCCCGCGCGCCGGCCGGTCAGGTGGACGCCCGTGATGGCGTCGTCGCGGCCCTCGTGGAAGGCGGCCTCGCACAGGAAGATGTCCGCGTTCCGGGCCGCGTCCACGAGCCCGTCGCAGGCATCCGTGTCCCCGGAGTAGGTCAGGACGTGGGGGCGGGGGTCACCGTGCTCATCCGCTTCGGCGACCTCCACCCGCAGGGCATACGCCTCCTCGATGGGGTGCAGGACCTGGTACGGCGTGATCGTGAACGGCCCGACCGACACCGGGGCACGGTCGGACCAGGAGCGGAAGTCGAAGTCCTCGTGCATGCCGGGATCGAGCTCGAGCCCGTACGCACTGGCCATCCTGTCCGCGGTCGCGGCCGGTCCCCAGACGGGGATCCGGGGCAGCCCCCAGCCCGCCGGGTCCCAGTGGACGGCCACGTGGAGACCGCACAGGTCCATGCAGTGGTCCGGATGGAGGTGGGAGAGGAACACCGCGTCGATCTCCCGCAGGTCCATGTACCGCTGCAGGGCCCCGAGCGATCCGTTGCCCAGGTCGAGGAGGATGCGCCAGGTGCGGCCCTCCCACTCCGCGCTGAGCAGGTAGCAGGAAGCCGGCGACTGCGGCCCGGGAAAGGAGCCGCTGCATCCGACGATGGTGAGTTTCATGCCCGCGGGAATCCGGCGGCGGCGATCATCTCGGGCGTGATGCGTGCGAGGCTGCCGGTCGGGTACTGCGCGGCGACGTGATCCACGTGCTGCACGGCGAGCACCTCCGGGCCCAGGAACCTGCGGGCCAGCACCTCGAAGCTGCCGGCGTCGCCCGTCGCGATGAAGCGGTGCACGGCCGGCGCTTCGTCGCTGCGCTCGAGGCCGTGGGAGACGAGGGCCCGGTAGACGTCCTTGGCCGTCTCCTCCGCACTGGAGACGAGGGTGACGGCGTCGCCCATCACGTAGGAGATGACGCCCGTGAGCAGTGGATAGTGGGTGCAGCCGAGCACGAGCGTGTCCACGCCCGCGTCCTGCAGGGGCCGCAGGTACTCCTCGGCCGTCCGCAGGAGGGCCTCTCCCCCGGTGATCCCGGCCTCCACGAACTCGACGAACGCGGGACACGCGACCGAGGTGACCTCGAGGTGAGGTGCGGCGGCGAAGGTGTCGTCGTAGGCGCGCGAGCCGACGGTCGCCGTCGTCCCGATCACGCCGATGCGCCCCGATCGGGTGGAGGCCACGGCACGGCGGACGGCGGGCTGGATGACCTCGATCACGGGGATGCCGTACCGGGCGGTGTAGCGCTCGCGGGCGTCGCGGAGCACGGCGGCCGACGCCGAGTTGCAGGCGATGACGAGGAGCTTCACGCCCGAGTCGACGAGCTCGTCCATCACGCCGAGCGCATGTGCTCGGACGCGGGCGATCGGAAGGGGTCCGTAGGGTCCGTTCGCCGTGTCGCCGACGTACATGATCGATTCGTGGGGCAGCTGGTCGATGACGGCTCGCGCGACCGTCAGTCCGCCGACGCCGGAGTCGAAGATGCCGATCGGCGCCCCGCTGCGGTCCGTGTTCTCTGGCTCTGGGCTCATGGTCCTCTGACAATAGGACGTGTCGCGGACGAAAACTATCCGCTGTTCCGTGGGTTTTGTCACAGCCTGCCGATCATGGTCCGCGGCGGCAGGCGGCGTGGAGGATCAGCGTTCCAGCCGGACGGCCTTCAGCATGGCCTGCACCAGGGATTCCTGCAGCCAGGTGATGAAGTTGTACACGAGAGCGAGGTAGGACTCGACGTCGTCGACGTCCTTGGAGTCCGCGATGTCGTGCAGCCGCTCGGCGTCCTCCTCCGTCTCGATGCTCAGACGGTCGGCGAGGACCAGTCGGACGTCGTTGAGCGCCTGGGCGAAGAGCCTCGCCTGCTCGTCGTTGAGCGTCATGGGGCTCGACTCGATCAGGAGGGCGGTTCCGCGCAGCGCCCCGATCTTCTGCTCGCGGAGGGAGCGCTCCGTCAGGCGGCGGAAGGCCAGCGCCTCGTCGTCGTCCCCGCGGACGGCGTCGGGCAGGAGACGGCGGACGGCGGAGTCATCGGGCGGGGCGGCCTCTGCATCAGCACCGGCCATGCCGACCAGCGCGGCCAGTGGATCGTCGCTGGGAGCCGTCTCGGGCTCGAGCATGGAGATGACGTCGTCGAGCAGCGCGCCGAGGAGGCGCGCCTCACCCGGCTCCAGCGCTCCGGTGATTCCGCGGCGCGTGGACTTGAAGGCTTTGGCCATGGGTGGGCTTACTCGCTTCCGGCTTTTTCGAAGGTGGCCCACAGTCCGTACGAGTGGAGCGCGACGGTGTCCTGCTCCACCTTCTCGCGGCTGCCTGAGACGACGGCGGAACGGCCCTGCTCATGCACTTCGAGCATCAGGGTCCGTGCCTTGGCCTCGCTGTACCCGAAGTAGGTCTGGAACACGTAGCTCACATAGCTCATGAGGTTCACCGGATCGTTCCAGACGACCACGACCCACGGCTGGTCCAGGGCGGTCTTCTCGGACGTCCGTACCTCTTCCAGGGTGTCCGTGCCGGTTGCAAAGCCTACTGTCATGCCTTCCAGTCTAGGTGGGATCAGCGCCGCCAGGTGGCAGGGTACTCACACGGCGGAGGCCCCGCTATCGTTTTGAGGGTGACCAACGCCCTGACCTCAGATCCGCCCGCCACGACCGGATCGGAGCCTCCCGTCGTGAACGCGCCGAACAGCGCGCTCTTCACCGACCAGTACGAGCTCACGATGCTGCAGGCCTCCCTGCACTCGGGTGCGGCGCACCGCCGATCGGTCTTCGAGGCCTTCGCTCGCCGCCTTCCCGCGGGCCGTCGCTACGGCGTCGTCGCCGGCACGGGCCGCCTGCTGGAGGCGCTGGCCACCTTCCGCTTCGACGACGCCCAGCTCGCGTTCCTCAGCGACCACCGCATCGTCGACGACACCACCCTTTCCTGGCTGAGGGACTTCCGCTTCACGGGCTCGATCTCGGGTTACGCGGAGGGCGAGGCCTACTTCCCGAACTCCCCCATCCTGACGGTGGAATCGACCTTCGCCGAGGCCTGCATCCTCGAGACGCTCATCCTCTCCATCCTCAACCACGACAGCGCCATCGCCTCGGCGGCGTCCCGGATGACGGGCGCCGCCGCCGGCCGGCCCTGCATCGAGATGGGCTCGCGCCGCACGCACGAGGAAGCCGCCGTCGCCGCCGCCCGTGCCGCCATCATCGGCGGCTTCGCCAGCACCTCCAACCTCGAGGCGGGCCGCAGGTACGGCCTCCCCACGGTGGGGACGGCCGCCCATTCCTTCACCCTGCTGCACGACTCCGAGCGCGCGGCCTTCGAGGCCCAGGTCGCCTCGCTCGGTCGCGGCACGTCGCTCCTCGTGGACACGTACGACGTCGAACAGGGCGTCCGCACCGCCGTCGAGGTGGCGGGACCCGAGCTCGGGGCCGTCCGCCTGGACTCCGGCGATCTCGTGGCGCAGGCGCGTTGGGTACGCGAACTCCTCGACGACCTCGGCAACCACACCACCAGGATCGTCGTGACGTCGGACCTCGACGAGTTCGCGATCGGGCTCCTCGCCTCCGCCCCCGTGGACTCCTACGGCGTCGGCACGTCCCTCGTCACCGGCTCCGGAGCACCGACAGCGGGCATGGTCTACAAGCTCGTGAGCCGGCAGGACGACGACGGCGCCTACGTCTCGGTGGCGAAGGCCGCCAAGAACAAGGCGTCCGTCGGCGGACTCAAGCACGCGCTGCGCCGGCTCGACGGGAGCGGTACGGCGCAGGCCGAGGTGGTCGGGATCGGCATCAGCCCGGCCGACGACGGCAACGACCGCCCGCTCATCCAGCAGTTCGTCCGGGACGGAGCGGTCCTGTCCGGCTGGACCGGCCCCGAAGCGGTCCTCCGCGCCGCCGAGCGCCACACCCGGTCCCTCGCCGAGCTGCCCGGGGCCGTCCGCCGCCTGCAGCGCGGCGAACCCGTGATCCCCACCGAGTACGAGGAGGCAGCACCATGACGCGCGCACTGATCATCGTGGACGTCCAGAACGACTTCTGCGAGGGCGGCTCGCTCGCCGTCGACGGAGGGGCGCAGGTCGCGGCCGACATCAGCGACCACATCGACGAGCAGGCCGGCTCGTACGACTACATCGTCGCCACCCAGGACTGGCACATCGACCCGGGCAGCCACTTCTCCGAGACGCCCGACTTCGTCGATTCCTGGCCCGTCCACTGCGTCGCCGACACGAAGGGCGCGGACTTCCACCGCGACCTCGATACCGAGAGCGTCGACGCCGTCTTCCGCAAGGGCCAGTTCGAGGCCGCCTACTCGGGTTTCGAGGGCGTCAAGGCGCCCGACGACGAGGTGCCGACCGGCGACCAGAAGCTCGGCGGCGCAGCCGTGGACAGCGACGAGGATCCGATGACGCTCGATGACTGGCTGCGGGACCACGAGGTCGACGACGTCGTGATCGCCGGCCTGGCGACGGACTACTGCGTCCGGGCCACGGCGCTCGACGCGCTGCAGGCCGGATACTCGGTCACCGTGATGGCCGACCTGACGCGTGGCGTGCACGAGGACAGGTCGGAGGACGCCCTCGACGAACTCGAGTCCGCGGGCGTCGAGCTCGTGCGCTAGCTCTTCCGGACGAGAAGGCCGGGCTGTTCCAGCCCGGCCTTCTCGTCCGGTCCTGCTTCCTGCCCGCTACTTCTTGCCGATGAACCAGTCCTGCAGCTTCTGCAGTCGGCGCTGGAGCTGGTCCTCGTTCGCCTGGGCGACGGCGGGACCGCCGCACTGGCGGCGCAGCTCGGTGTGCACCTGGCCGTGCGGCATGCCGGTGCGCGCCGCCCATGCCGAGACGTTCTTGGCGAGCTGGCCACGCAGTTCGGTGAGCTGCCGGTGGTCCACCACGAGCGGCTCGGCCGCGGCCACCGCCGTCGGCCCGGCCTTCCGGCGGGACTGCTGCTCATGCTGGCGCTGGCGCAGCAGCTGGCCCATCTGGTCGGCGTCGAGCAGGCCCGGGATGCCGAGGAAGTCGAGTTCCTCGTCGCTGCCCATCTCACCACCGGTGCCGAATTCACCGCCGTCGAACAGCACGCGGTCGAAGGAGGCCTGCGACTCGAGTGCCTCGAACTTCTGCTTGGTCAGGGAGTCGGATGCCTTGTCCTCGCGGTTGGCGGCCTCCATCAGGCCGTCCTCCAGGCCGAACCCCTCGTCGTCCTTCTCGGGGCGGTCGAGGGCGTGATCGCGTTCGAGTTCGAGCTGGTTGGCGAGCGCCATGAGGTTCGGCACGGACGGGAGGAAGATCGACGCCGTCTCCCCGCGTCGTCGTGCACGGACGTACCGGCCGACGGCCTGGGCGAAGAACAGCGGAGTGGCGGTCGAGGTCGCGTAGACGCCCACGGCGAGGCGGGGTACGTCGACGCCCTCGGACACCATGCGGACGGCGACCATCCAGCGCTTGTCGCCCTCGGAGAACTCCTCGATCTTCGAGGACGCCTTCGCGTCGTCGGACAGGATGACGGTCGGGGACTCCCCCGTGATCCGCTTGAGCTGACCGGCATAGGCGCGGGCGTCGTCGTGGTCGGTCGCGATCACGAGGCCTCCGGCGTCGTGCACCGTGCGCCGCACCTCGGTGAGCCGCTTGTCGGCGGCTGCGAGGACGGCCGGGATCCACTCGCCGGCAGGGTTGAGCGCGGTCCGCCAGGCCTGTGCGGTGATGTCCTTCGTCACCGCAGCCTCGCCGAGCGACGCGGCCATCTCCTCGCCCCCGCTGGTCCGCCAGCGCATCTGCCCGGAGTAGGCCATGAACATGACCGGGCGGACCACGTGGTCGCGGAGTGCCTGGCCGTAGCCGTAGGTGTAGTCGGCGCGTGAACGGCGGATGCCGTCCCTGTCCTCCGCGTATTCGACGAACGGGATGGCAGCGGTGTCGGACCGGAACGGGGTGCCGGTGAGGGCCAGGCGCCGGGTCGCGGGCTCGAACGCCTCACGGATGCCGTCGCCCCAGGACAGCGCGTCGCCACCGTGGTGGATCTCGTCGAGGATGACGAGGGTGCGCGCGGCCTCCGTCTTGGCGCGGTGCAGCATGGGCTTGCTCGCGACCTGCGCGTAGGTCACCGCGACGCCGATGAAGGCGCCTCCGTGGCGGCCGTCCGCGTTCTTGAAGTTCGGATCGATCGCGAGGCCCACCTTGGCCGCGGCATCGGCCCACTGCCGCTTGAGGTGGTCGGTCGGCGCGACGACGGTCACGCGGTTGACGATCCCGCGTTCGACGAGCTCCGTCGCCACCCGGAGGGCGAACGTCGTCTTGCCCGCGCCGGGGGTGGCGACGGCGAGGAAATCGCTCGGTGCATCCCGGAAATACTTCTCCAGCGCCTCGCTCTGCCACTGGCGCAGCTTGGGGGCTGTCCCCCAGGCGGCGCGCTCCGGATATGCGGGAGGCAGGGCTGCGCCGGCACCGAACAGGGTGTCATTACTCACGCCGGGACAGTACCTTCCATTGACTTCTTGGGGTGAGGACGGGGCCGCCATCGGATGGCCGTGCCCCTCTCAGACCCGAAACTATACCTGCCCCCGTGAACACCCACAGAGCCAGCCAGATCGCAACAAAGGTCGGCACGTGTCCCGCGTCGTCGGGATCGTGCAGGAGGGCGAAGAGTGCCCCGGCACCCGCCGTTCCCGCCACACCGCCGAGCTGGTCGGAGATCTGCAGCGCAGCGGAATTGCGTCCCTGCTCGCCCTGCGGGGAGAGCTTCAGCACCAGCACGGAGGTGCTCGAGAGCGTCATGCCCATCGCGAAGCCTGACAGCCCCCACACGACGGCGAGCACCCAAAGCGGGGCTTCGACGGCGGTCGCGAGGGCGAACCCTCCCAGTGACAGCGACAGCACCGAGGACCCCGCCACCAGCAGCCACTGCCGCCCGAACGTGACCCGCGCCTGGACGAAGGACCCTGCGCTCCACCCGAGGGCTCCGGCGCTCAGGGTCAGGCCCGCCGTGCCCGGATCGATTCCGCGGGAGTTCACGAGCATCAGGGGGATGAAGGCCTCCGTCCCGAAGAACGCCACGTTCACGATCCCGCGCGTCGCGATGATGCTGGGCAGTCCGCGGGCGAGGACCAGGGTGCCCCTGGGCAGGAGCGAGGGAAGCACGGCCAGGGCCACGGCGATGCCCGCGGCGGCCAGGGACACGAGGGCGATGACCGTCCCGCGTGGGGGATCCGCCGAATCGGCGAGGTGGACGACGGCCCACTGCGCGGCGAAGACGCCGCCGGCCAGTGCGAACCCCCGGAGGACCCGCGTCTTGGCCGGACCGGCGTCGGCCGCGTCCATGGCGCCCAGGTCCTTCGTCTTCGGCCACACGATGAGGACGGCGGCGACCACCACGGGCGCGACGCCGAGGAACACCCACCGCCAGCCGAACTCCTGGGTCACGAAACCGGCCACCACCGGCCCGATGAGCGCCGGGAGGACCCAGGCCGCGGCCAGCCACCCGAACACCACGGGTTGTGCCCGTTGCGGGAAGGACCGGCCGATCACGACGTACACCGCCACGATCATGAACCCGCCACCGAGTCCGGACACCGCGCGGCCCACGGTGACGAGCCAGAAGTCCGGCGCCGCTCCTGCCGCCAGGAGACCGAGGATCATGAGTGACATCCCGACGGCCAGGGCCGGGCGCGGGCCCTTGCGGTCGCACCACGAACCGGCGACGACGGTCCCCAGGAGTGATGCCGTCAGGTACATCGAGAAAGCCAGGCCGTAGCTCGATTCGCCGGACAGTTCGTCCGCGACCACGGGCATCGCGGTGATGACGGCCATCGCCTCGAAGGCCGCACACGTGATGATGGCCAGAATGCCGATGGTGAGAGGGCGCAGCCCGGGAGACATCGCTCCCGTGGGCTTGTCCCCCGCCCCGCCGGACGTCCTGCTGGCCTTGCTCATTGCACCTGGTGTTCTACTCGGGGTGGGACTGTGGGTTTCCGGGTGGCTGGAGCCCGGCGCTCTCTGCTACGCGGCGTCGCCCCCCGCTACCGCTGGCACCCTTCACCGGCGGCGCCTCGTTCAGCCCTTCGGCTTGTCTCCGCCACCCGGCCGCAGCCCGTTGTATATCTCCTTGCATTCAGGACAGACAGGGAACTTCTCCGGGTCCCGGCCCGGGGTCCACACCTTGCCGCAGAGTGCGATCACGGGCTCGCCGGTGAAGGCGGACTCCATGATCTTCTCCTTGCGGACGTAGTGCGCGAATCGCTCGGCATCTCCGGGTTCGACCTCCTGGCGTACCTCCTCACGTTCCAGGGTGGCCGTCGAGCCGCCCGTGCCCGGATCGAGCGGATCGTTTGCGAAGGGATCTGGAGGCATAGTCATGGGCCCAGTCTATCGCTCGGCCCTCTCGATGGTCAGGCGTCCCGGCAATACTCCGGTTGCCGCACGCTCCACGACGGGGTGTCGAGGGGTGCCGAATTATCGTTCCTCAGAAATATGTGCGGGTGCCAGGAATGTCGGTGGCGGGTTGGAGAATGATGTCATGCGCAGCGATCCGGAGCATTTGGCGGAACTCGAACGGTTGTCCGCTCGAATGCTTTCCTTGAGTGCCGCAAAAGCGCGGATCGACGCCGAGATCGCCGACACGACCGAGGAATTGCGCACAGTCTTCGAAGACCGCATGTTCCAGAAAATGCTGAAGACGCCGAACAACAAGTCCTGCGACGTCCGCCGCCGAACGAACCTCGCCGACACCACGACCGCCACGGAAGTGGCGTGCCTGCTGCGAATCTCCGAACGAACGGCGCACCGACTCGTGCAGAATTCCGCACTTCTGGTCAACCACTACCCGAAAACACTGGATGCGCTCCGCGCGGGATCCATTTCGTGGGGGCATGCAGCGGCCCTGCTGCACGAATACGCTGGACTGCCTGACGCTACGGCGGCACATCTCGAATGTGCTCTCCTGCCCGTTGCGGAGAGCACCACCGTGCCCCGCCTGTCCTACCGGGCGCGCCGCCTCAGGACGCGACTCCACCCCGTCGTGCTCGATGACAGGGCTCGTGCCGCCTCCGCGCGCCGATGCGTCGATTTCGAGCCTGCGGACGATGCGATGGCCTGGCTCCACGTCCATCTCCCCGCCACCGATGCCTCAACCATCGACGCCCGACTGACCCACGCTGCCCGCGGACTACAAGCACAAGACGAGCGACGGTCCCTCCCGCAGCTACGGGCCGACATCCTGACGGATCTCCTCCTCGAGGAGCACCTGCCGGTCGTCGACGGGCCCGCTGATGACGCCGAGGGCGAGGGAGATCGGCTGGGCCGGCGGAGTGCACCTGCCAATGCCACCGCCGGCGACGGTTACGGGGTTCGAGCACACATCAATGTCACCGTCCCTGTCCTGACTCTGCTCGGCGTCGACGACGCACCCGCAGATCTCGAGGGCTACGGGCCCATACCCGCTGAGATCGCTCGGAGGCTCGCAGCACATGCTCCCTCCTTCACCCGGTTGCTCACTCATCCCGAGTCAGGGGCGGTGCTCAGCGTCGGCCGCACCACGTACGCCGTGCCGGCCGACCTGAAGAAATGGCTACGGGTCCGCGACCGGACCTGCAGACATCCGGGCTGCTCCGTTCCGGCATCGCGTTGCGAACTGGATCACACGAAACCTTGGTCGCACCAGGGGACGACGTCGCACGACAACCTCGCGCATCTCTGCCGCAAGCATCACATGCTCAAGAGTGAGGGGATCTGGCGCTATGACCAGCCGTCGGCAGGCGTCCTGACGGCAACATCACCTGGCGGAACCTACGACTGCGCGCCCGAAGTCCTGCTTGCCTAGCTTCCCGATCACCGGGTCGGGGCCTCGCAGCCGATCCCGGCCGGGTTCTCGATGCAGTTCTGACTGACGTTGTGCCCCTCGGTTCGCCAGATACTCATGAGGTGGGGCGGTGACACCACGGCTGCTTCACCGGCCACCGGCTGGAAAGGACCGCCGTCCACGGAATAGTCGCCCGCGAAGAACGTGGTCAGCGTGAGGTTGAAGTCACCCGTCTGGCCGTACTGATGGCTCGTCGGGGTCTGGGTATCGAAGGCACCACCTGCCACCGGACCGCCAGGGCTGGTCGTCCTCGCCGTGGTGCCATCTCCGTAGTTCCATTGGTAGGACACCGGTCGGGCCTTCAGCACGACCATCGCGTCCTGGAACTGGAAGGTGAACTCCTGTTCCGTGGCCTCGGCGTAGATGTTCGAGTGCGCGTTCCGTAGGCCGAAGTTCAGGGGCTGGGAGACGATCGTCGCTGCAAGCACGGGTTGCTTCTGGAATTCCTCGAGAGTGATGACGATGGGAGCTTCCTCCGGCGCTTCCGCTCCCTCGATCGGCGGATCGGGCAGCTGCCCGGGGTACATGCACGACGATCGGCCGGTCGGTGTCTGCGTTGCCGGCTGCACGTTGCTGTTCACTTCGATCCAGTTGACGAGGACACCGCCGTCCTGAGCGTCGCATTGAGCATTCATTGTCGGGCACGTTGCAGGGTTGAGGTCACTACCACTTCCGGCCGTACACGCGCGCTCGTAAACATAGTCAAGACCGTCCTCATTCGGTCGATTAATTGACTCAATCGCCGGCCGACTATCTACGGGACGGTCTACCTGCGGTGACCCAGGGCTAACCATCTTCGAATGATTCTTGCCTATGAAATTGTTCCCCGACGTCTCGACGATTGGTAAGGGCTCTTTTGATTCCGCCATTGCTTGCGCTGGCGGCAGAAGGTAGCCCGGCAGGGTAGAGACAATAGCTGTCAGAATTATCCTGGCACTGTTAATCATGACGTTCCCTCGGGCGCCCCGTAATCTAGAATCAGCCAACTGCCTTCGTCATACAGAGCATTTATGACATCAAATGCGGCAGGGTCTTGCTTAGGGACAGTTCTGGCGATGGACCCGTCTTTTTCGAAATACTCAATTTCAGATTGCTGGTTCTCTACGTATGCTGTCACGGAACCGCTGGTCGTTGCCTCGAAGGCGGTATCGAAGGAGATGATGTTTACCTCTGCTCCCCGTAACCATCGACCCTGCCCGTAAAGTTCGTTGACCGCGGACTTGATGCTCGAGCAGGTGCGACACCCGGCATCAGTTTCGTCGTCAAAGGCGGCCCAATCGTTCGTTATGTACGAGTAGCTCAACAGGTCGAACCAATACTTGGTGAACGCCTCGAGCCCCTCGGCCGAGTTCTGGTCCGCCAGTGCCGGCTTCACGGGGACAGGGATGTTGGCGGCCGGACCGGCCGCGGACGCCGGTGAGGGACCAGGCGTCGCCGAGGCGGTCGGGGTGGAAGCGGACTCGACGGTCGGGGCCGCCGACGACACCTCGTCGGATGGCGGGTTCGCTGAGGGGTCGCCGTCGCCCTGGCAGCCGGTCAGCAGCATCAGCGCTACGACCGCTCCCGCCAGGACCGGCACCGCCCGCTGACGAGCGCTCGCTTCGGCCCCTGGACCCAGATCTGAACCCGCAGAGATCACGCCACTCCCCCATCAAAGTCGGCCGCCGCCCGGAATGGGCCCCAGCATAGCCCGAAGCGGTCCAGCTGCTACAGGTTGTGCACAGTCGAATTCGGCCGGAATAGCCAACTACATGAGCGACCCTTGTCAGGGGTGGGAAGTCCCCTTATTATCCGCGCCCGTGGCGACGGGACAGGAGAATCAGCGATTGCTCGAGACGGCCAGCAGGAGCTCCGGCGCCCGGCGGTCGTACCATCGGCCACCGACACGGACACCGACCACCAGCAGAATCGCACCGAGAGCCAGTCCGACGAGCAGGTTCAGCCAGCCGAACAGAGCATTCCCGGTGACGAGGTAGGCGATGGTCAGGGCGATCTCGGGAAGCGACAGCAACAGCATCACGAACCAGCCGACGAACTGCACGGCGAACATCAGGAAG
Organism: Arthrobacter sp. BC5; assembly: GCF_056680255.1. Classification (NCBI taxonomy): domain Bacteria; kingdom Bacillati; phylum Actinomycetota; class Actinomycetes; order Micrococcales; family Micrococcaceae; genus Arthrobacter; species Arthrobacter sp. BC5. Next base: position 2,406,053 of record NZ_CM155273.1, on the reverse strand, counting down.
TTGGTACCCGGTGGCGTCTTGAAGGCACTCTCGCCAGGAAGCGGGACGTTGTAGGTGTACCGCGCCGACACGACGCTCGACAGCCCCGCGCCGGTCAGCAGGAGACCGATCGACAGGCCCAGCATCACCGGCAGGTCCTGCGCCCGCCCCGTGATCAGGAGCGGCACCACGGTGAAGACAAGTGTGACCGGCAGCGCGAAGACCAGCAGCGCGGCGACGCGTCCCAGTCGGTCGTCCCGTCCGCTGACACCCGTGGACAGGTGGAGGCTGAAGGCCGTGTTGTCGTAGGAGATATCGGCGGAGATGGACCACGCCAGGAGGAACGCGGTGATGGGCCCGAGGAACACGAAGGCACCACCCGACGCTCCACCGGAGAAATACAGCAGTACTGCGATGAACGGGACCACCACGAGCGATGCGAAGTACCGCGGGTCGCGCAGCCAGTAGGTGAGGGCCCTCGCTCCCACGGCACCGGCGGGCGTCGCGGGGAAGCGCCCGAACCAGCCGAGGTTCCCGCCGGCACGTTTCGCGACGGCGTTGTAGGGAGGAGTAACCAGGGCGTGGCCGAGGCTGCGGCTCCACAGTGCGAGGAACAGCACCAGCGTCACCACCCCGATCAGGAATCGTACGACGGCGAGACCCGCGTCACCGGCCGCGACGTCGGCCGGCGCCGCCCAGAGAACGCCGAGCGGGGTCCAGGCCAACACATCGGCGAGGGATGCGGCGAAGCCGGGCGAGTTCTGGAAACCGGCCGTCACGCCCGCGATGATCGGCCCGAGGAAGATCAGCGGAATGAAGGCGACGATCCCGTTGACGTCCTTGAAGCGGCGGGAGCCCGTCATCGAGGACACCGCCGTCGTCACGAGCCGGGACGCGACGACGCAGAGGAGGACGGCGACAAGTCCGCACACGAGCGCCGTCAATGCGGCCGCGGGGTACCGGATCCAGGTGAGCACCTGCGCCAGGGCTGCGATCAGCGTGACGATGCCGGGGATGCCCACCAGCCCGCCGAGCGCGAGCCCGATCAGCAGCTGTCGCATCGGGATGGCGAAGGTCACGAACCGCGCCGGGTCGAGCGTCATGTCGATGCCGGTCACCGCGATGGGGATGATGATCCACCCGAGCACCGCCGCGGAGCCGCCGAGCACGAGGATGGTGCGGATGAGCTCGAGGTCCGCGGCGCCCAGGAGCACGAGACCGACGACGAGGAACGACAGGACTCCCAGCCCGTACAGCCCGCCGAGGATCATCCCGATGAGTTGCGCGGTGCTCCGCTTGAACGTGTTGCGGAGCAGGAGGAGCTTCAGCCTCAGGAGGTCCGCAACCACGACAGCCCTTCCGAGGTGTTGCGACCGCCGACGAGCTCCACGAAGCGGTCCTCGAGCGTCGCGTCTCCCCGGACCTCGCCGACGGTCCCGGCGGCGAGGACGGTACCGCCGGCGATGACCGCGACGTGGTCGCACATGCGCTGGACGAGATCCATGACATGGCTGGACACGACCACCGATCCCCCGGACCGGACGTAGCCCGTCAGGATGTCCCGGATGTTCGCCGCCGAGACGGGGTCAACGGACTCGAAGGGCTCGTCGAGGACCAGCAGCTTCGGAGCATGGATCAGGGCGGATGCCAGGGCGATCTTCTTGGTCATGCCCGCCGAGTAGTCCACGACCAGGGTTCCGGCGTCGCTCGTGAGGTCGAGGGCGCGCAGCAGGTCACCGGCCCGCTCGACGACAGTCTCACGATCCATCCCTCGGAGCAGGCCCGCATAGGTGACCAGCTGCTCGCCCGTCAGCCGGTCGAACAGCCGGACGCCGTCGGGCAGGATGCCCATCAGCTTCTTCGCCTCCAGGGGCCGCGCCCACACGTCCACCCCGTGCACGAGCACCTGCCCGTGATCCGGGCGCAGCAGGCCCGTCGCCATCGACAGCGTGGTGGTCTTGCCGGCTCCGTTCGGACCGACGAGCCCGTAGAAGGACCCCGGCGGCACTTCGAGGCTCACGCCGTTGACGGCGATCTTCTCACCGAAACGCTTTGCGAGGCCGCGGATGCTCAAGGCGGCCGTTCCGGCCCTGGCATGGGGATTGTCCGCATCGGACGGTGTCGGCACGGGGGAACTCATGCTTCAACGCTAGCAACGCCCGCTCGCGCCGCTCGTCATCCCAAAGGAGGAGAAGGAGCCGGTCAGAACGAGCCGGCGCGCTCGTACTGCGCCGCGGGGTCGAGATCGTGTCCGAGCTCGTGGGCCGCTCGCATCCACCAGTGCGGGTCACGCAGGGCGGCCCGCGCAACGAGAACGACGTCGGCCCGCTCGCTGCGGATCACCTCGTCCGCCTGGCGGGGGTCGCTGATGAGGCCGACGGCGCCCGTCGGTACTCCCGAGGAACGCACCTCCTCGGCGAGGGCGACCTGGTAGCCCGGCCCCACGGGAATCGACGCCGCCGGTACGGCGCCCCCGGAGGAGACGTCCACGAAGTCCACCCCTTCCTCGGCGGCGCGCTTGGCCAGCCGCGCGGAGACGGCACCGTCGAGCCCGCCCTCCGTCCAGTCGGAGGCGGAGATGCGCAACAGCAGAGGCATGGCCTCCGGGATCGCACGCCGGACCTCGCGGACCACGTCGAGCGTCAGGCGGAAGCGGGCCTCCTCGGAGCCGCCCCAGCCGTCCGTCCGGGTGTTGACGAGCGGCGAGAGGAACTGGTGGAGCAGGTAGCCGTGCGCGGCGTGGATCTCCACGGTGTCGAAGCCGGCTTCCACGGCGAGCGCGGCAGCCGCTCCGAAGTCGCGGATCACCTTCGCGATGTCCTCCTCCGTCATCGCGCGCGGCGCGGCGTACCTGCCGAAGGCTTCTTCCGTGGGGCCGAGGGTCTGCCAGCCGCCCTCCGACCCGGGCACGGAATCGTGCTTACCGCTGAAGGGCCAGTAGGTGGACGCCTTGCGTCCGGCATGCGCGAGCTGGACAGCCGTCTTCGTGCCGACGGCGCTGTGCTCGTGGATGAAGTCGTTGATGCGGCGCCACGCGTCGGCCTGCTCCTGCGTGTAGATCCCGGCATCACGGGGGCTGATCATGCCTTCGTGGCTGACCGCTGCGGCCTCGGTGATGATGAGCGCCGCTCCCCCGGTCGCGAACTGCCCGAGGTGGACGAGGTGCCAGTCCGTCGGCACGCCGGCAGCCACCGCGGGATCGCACGAGTACTGGCACATCGCCGCCACCCAGCCGCGGTGCGGGAGGTCCAGTGAACGGAGCGAGATCGGATCGAAGAGGCCGGGCGTGCCGGCCTGAGCAACTGCGGAAGTCATGGCATCCTCTGGGCGTCGGACGGGTGGGGTGGTGCGGAGGGCAGCAGTGCTTAGAACAGGGCGCGGGCGAGGGCGCTGCGGGCCTTGGTCACGCGCGGGTCGGAGACCCCCACGACGTCGAACAGTTCCAGCAGGCGCTTGCGCGCCACGTCCCGGTCCTCGCCGAAGGTCCGCCCGATGAAGGCGATGATCCGATTGAAGGCGTCCTCGATGTGCCCGCCGGTGAGGTCCAGGTCTGCGACGGCGAGTTGGGCGTCCACGGCGTCGGGCTCGTCCGCTCCGCGCTGCCGTACCGCGGCCGCGTCCATGTCCTGCACGCGCTGCATGAGTTCCACCTGCGCCAGCCCGGCCTTCGCCTCGGCGTCGGCGGGCTGCTCGGCCAGTGCGCGGCGGTAGGCCCCTGCTGCGGCGGCGTAGTCACCGGCTTCGATGGCGTCGAACGCCTCCTGGTGCAGGGGCGGCAGGGGCGGTTCTTCGGCACCGGCCGGGCCGGGCTGCGAGCCGTCGTTGAGCGTACCGGTCACACCGTTCGCCTCGGCGACCTTCATGAGCTCATCGAGGTACGCGCGGATCTGGGGGTCCGGAAGGACACCCTCGAACAGCGGCACGGGCTGGCCCTTCACGACGGCGACCACTGTCGGCGCACCCTGTGCCTGGAACGCCTGCGCGATCTGCGGCTGCGCCTGGAGGTCGACGTTCGCGAGCAGGATCAGGCCGTCGAACTCGACGGCCGCCGCTTCCAGGACGGCGGTCACCTGGTTCGACTGCTCGCTCCACGTGGCCCGGAGGTTGACGACGACCGGCACCTGCGCGGAGAGCTGCACCAACTGAGGGAAGGTCTGCTCCGTCACCTCGACGATGTACGGGCTCGGAGCCGCTGCGGCCTGTCGTGCCGCCGCCGGGCGGGCAGCCGCATCGGCGCGTGCCTTGAGCGCGGACAGGTCCACCGCTCCCCGCAGGTTCATGCTCGACGGCGGCATTCCGCCCCGCTGTGCTGGTGTGGACAATGCTCTGCCTTTCTCTGACTACTGCTGGTGGACGCCTGGTGGGGGTTGCCCGACTAGCGGAGCGTGGCGGACAGCAACTGCTGGGCGGCCCCGATGACCCGGATCTTATCGTCGCTGCCGGCGGGCGGTACGTACATCATCACGGCCTCGCCGTAGTTGACGTCGATGCCCTTCTCGCTCGTCTCCGTTCCGGTCAGCGACTGGTACACCGTCCCCTTGAGGTCGATGGTGTCACCCGCGGCCTTCGGCACGCTGGAGTACGTGTGCGTCAGGTAGCCGAAGACCATCGCACCGCCGTCGCCGGTCAGCAGGGCCTGCGTCCGGTCGGTGCCTGCCTTGTGGACGAAGGTGATGGTGGCTGCCGTGTTGCCCGGATCCGCCACCACGCCGGACTGGAACTCTGTGATCGCGGCGGCGAACGAGTTCTTCTCGAACGTTCCCGCGTTGGCGCCGGACGGCTGCGTCAGGAAGTCCGCGATGGACGCGACGGCATCCTGCGGTGCGGTCGCGAGCGCACCGGGCTCGTCGAGCGGGACAGGGCCCGTTGCTCCGGGAGCAGGCGGCGAGGGGAAAGTGGTCCCCGGCAGCATCTGCACGGCCGACGCCAGCTTGTAGTTGTCCCGTGGGGTGTCCTGGACGAGCAGGAGCGCCTGCGGCACCGGATTCTCGTCCCCCTGGGTCAGGGCGACGATCGTCCGGGGCCACTCCGGATCGGTCGGGACCATGTCCAGCAGCAAGGGATCTGCGGCGACCGGCGCGAGGGCGGCGGCGCCCGTGTCCTTCGCTCGCACCGCATAGGAGCCGGTCCGCAGGTCGAGGGCGGCGCCGGCGACGCGCGGTGCCAGGCGCCGCGCGTCGGACGCGGCGTCGGCGTCCGCGACCGTCGAGGCGACGGCGGCGAGGATGCGTTTGAGCTGGGTGTCGAGCACGACCGGCGGACCGCTGTCCCCGCTGCCGGCCGAGGGCGCACCGTTGGCGGCGGACGTCGGCGATGCACCGGAAGTGCTGGAGGACGAGGCTGTGGCGGAAGGAGTGGCGGAAGGAGTGGCGGAGACGCTTCCCGAGGGCGACGGCGACGTGGTCGCCATGCCGGGGGCTATGCCGAGCAGCGATCCCGCGCCGACCAGGCCCGCGACGACGAGCACCGGGCCGGGCGCGGCGATGGACGCCGCTCCCCCGGACGTGCCGCCCGTGGCGTGGCGCCGGGCGTGGGCGCGGGTACCTTCGACGGCCTCGGCCGCCCGGGCGCCACCCCGGCTCCGCGGGGCGATGAGGAGGAGTGCGATGCCGAGGACGACGACGAGCGCGCCGCCGATGATCAACGGCAGGGCGAACGGGGTGGACTGGTCATTGGGTCGCGTGATGGACACCTGCGTGGGAGCCGGCGCCTGGCCGTCGGCTGCGAGCAGGATCGACCAGTCTCCCTCCACGGGTTCGCTCCAGCGGTAGGTCAGCGTCCCGTCGCCCGGTTCCTCGGTGGTCCAGAGATCGCTTCCGCTGGGATACGGGACGGCGTCCTCACCCTCGGAGTACTCGGAGGACAGCGTGTCCTCGCTCACGCCGTTCACGCTGAGGTGGGCAGCATCACCGACCCACGCCTCGACGTCCGATGCCCGCCCTACCGCGAGGGTGAAGGGACCCTCGGCCTCGACGGTCACCTCGACCGATCCATCGGCGTCGCCCCGTGAGCCGGATTCGATCACGGTGACGGGCCCCGACCGCGCGTCCTGCGCGACACGTGCGGTCACCGTCTCGGCGGGGGCCCAGACAGTCCGCTGCCCGATGCCGAGAAGCATCAGCAGGAGCCCTGCCACGATGATCGCTACTGCTGTCTTTCCACGCACTGGTTGCCTATCGTCGTCCGTTACGGCGGACCGCGTGGCCCCTTCCGCTCTGATGGCCCGCAGCAGGGCATGCCGCTGCGGCAACTCCTCAGGAATAGTCACCCAATGGTAACGAAGTTCGTCCGGGGAGATGGGCGCGGTGCCGTGCCCGGCCCCGAGCGGGCGGGACGACGGCGTCCGCAGGGCCGTCCGCAGGGCCGCCCGGAGTGCCGCCCGCCAGGAACGTCGCCACCCTCCCCCCGGCTGTTAGGGTTTCGCTAGTTGGACCACCCGCGGACCAGTCACCGCACAGCCGAAAGCAGAGCTCCTCGTTGACAGACCACCAGGACGTCCCGCTCGATCAGCCGCTCCCGCGGCCCGAGGCCGAGGGGATCAGCGACGAAGGGCAGCCCTCCGCCGAACGGCCGACGGGCGTGGCGCCGCCGCCCTCGACCCTGCGGTCCCTCCTCACGCTCGCGCGGCGATCCCTCCCCACCGCGCAGCCCCGTCCGCGTTTCGAGTTCCCCCCGGACCGTGAGCCCGATCCGGTGGCCGTCGATCCGCAGGTGTCACTCGCCGACGAACGCCTCAAGTTCGGCGGTGCGTACCCGAGGAGCATGAGGGCCCACCCCATCCACTTCGGCTTCATGATGAGTGTCGGTGTGGGCCTGGCGCTCCTGGCCTTCTTCATCATCACCAACGTGGGCCAGCTGCTGGTCTGGATCGGGGCGGCCCTCTTCATCGCGCTCGGCCTCGACCCGATCGTCCGCTGGCTCGAGACGAAGCAGGTGCCGAGACCGGCCGGCATCGCGGTGTCCCTCCTGATCCTCGTGGGGATCGTGGTCGGGTTCTTCGCGCTGCTGATCCCGACGATCGTAAACCAGACCTCCCAGATCATCGACCGCGCACCCGGCTATGCGGACAGCTTCCTCAACTCCGAGTTCTTCACGACCGTCGACGAGCAGTTCCAGGTGCGGGAGCGCGTCAGCTCCGAGATCGACAGGTTCTTCACCAACAGCGAGGCCGTGGGCGGGATCTTCGGCGGCGTCCTCGGTGTGGGGACGGTGATCGTCAACGGACTGTTCGGAGCACTGGTGATCCTGGTCCTCGCGCTCTACTTCCTCGCGTCCCTGCCGTCGATGAAGCGGTGGGCGTACCGGCTCGCACCCCGCTCGCGCCGGCCGCGTGTCGAGGTGCTGTCGGAGGAGATCACCCGCAGCGTCGGCATGTACGTGATCGGTCAGGCCTGCGTCGCCCTCCTGAACGGCTCGTTCGCGTTCATCGTGATGTCCATCGCGGACGTCCCGTTCTCCGTGCTGCTGGCGTTCGTCGTCGCACTGCTGGCCTTCATACCGCTGGTCGGCGGGACCATCGCCGCCGTCCTCGTCACCCTGATCGCCCTCACGGTGGGCTGGCACACCGCCCTGCTGTTCGCCATCCCGTACGTGGCCTACCTGCAGTTCGAGGCGTACTTCATCTCGCCGCGCATCATGCAGCGGGCCGTCGCGGTCCCCGGTGCCGTCGCGGTGATCGCCGTGATCGCGGGTGGCAGCCTCCTCGGCGTGCTCGGGGCACTGATCGCCATCCCGACGGCCGCCGCCGTGATGCTCCTGCTCAAGGAAGTCTTCATCGCGCGCCAGGACAGCCAGTAGCGGCGCCCGGCACTCAGTTCGCCGTCAGCGGTGACGGGGCGACGGCGGCCGGTCCCGTCCACGTGGACGGCAGCGGCAGGTCCACCTCTGGCCGCACGACGCCGACGATCTCGTCGAGCACGCGGGCCGCGTACTTCTCCCCGACCCAGAGGTGTTTCGCCCCGTCGATCCCCGTCACGTCGGCCTGCGGCACGCGCGAGAACCGGCCCTCCGCCTCCTTCGGCACGAGGTAGTCGTCGAACTCGGGCACGAGCACCTTGAGCGGGAGTCCGCTGGAGGACCACGCGTCGAGATCGGCGTCGACGGCGCGATGCAGCGGGGGTGAGAGCAGGATCGCGCCCTCGATGAGCTCCGCCACCGGGTCCTGCGCCCCGTACTTCAGGCACAGCTCGGTGCCGAAGGACCAGCCGACGAGCCAGATGTGCTGGAGCCCCTGCGCCACGGCCCAGTCGACCGCGGCCTGCAGATCGAGGCGTTCGGCGTCGCCGCCGTCGAAGGTCCCTTCGCTGCAGCCGCGGGGCGAGCAGGTGCCGCGCGTGTTGAACCGGAGCACGGCGATGTCCGCCAGTGCGGGCAGCCGGAAGGACGCCTTCCTGTACACGTGTGAATCCATGAAGCCGCCGTGCGTCGGCAGCGGGTGCAGCGTCACGAGGGTCGCCTTCGGCGTGCGCCCCTCGGGAGCCGCGAACTCGCCCACGAGGGCCAGGCCGTCCGCGGTCCGCAGCTCGACGTTCCGTCGATCGGCCGGGAGCACCGTCGACGCCCGGATCTCGATCTCCTCGTCGCTGGTCGTGAAGGTGTGGTCGGGGGAATCGCTGGCCATGGGACCAGTCTAGGTGGGGCGGGCGCACAGGGCGGAGCGGAGCGGCAGGTGCGCCTGCCGCTCCGCCGCGGCCTCAGTAGCGGAAGCTCCTGGTCTGCCAGCACCGCACGTGCCAGTGCCGCCGGTCGGCGAGGGCCGCCTCGGGGCCGAACAGTGAATCCTCCCGCCACACCACGAGGTGGGCGATCCCGGGCAGGATGGACGAACTGCATCCAGGACACGTGTAGGTCTTGGCCGCATTCCGCTCGGTGATGCGGCGGACCGACCACTCGCCGTCGGGAGCGGACTCGCGCAGCGGAAGCCCCGCGCGCGCCCGCTCGAGGTCCACCTCGGGCGGCACCGTCCATTTGGGCCGGGAGGACCCGCGAGGGCGGTTCGGACGATTGGATCGGGGCACCCCTCCAGTCTGCCCGATCCGCTGCCCGAGGACGCACGGCCACCCGTCCGCTCACGTGTCCGGCGTTCCGGCCGGTAGAGTCTTCGTCGTGCGTCTTGTCATTGCCCGCTGCTCCGTCGATTACATCGGCCGCCTCCGGGCGCATCTCCCGCTGGCCACCCGGCTCCTCATGGTGAAGTCGGACGGTTCCGTCCTGGTGCATTCCGACGGCGGGTCCTACAAGCCGCTGAACTGGATGAGCCCGCCCGCTTCGCTGCGCGTCAGCCGGCCCGACGACGCCGACCGCGCCGAGGGCGTCACCGAGATCTGGACCGTGCAGCACGCCAAGAGCGACGACAAGCTCGTGATCAGCATCCGCGAACACCTGCACGACTCGTCCCACGACCTCGGCGTGGATCCCGGGCTCGTGAAGGACGGCGTCGAAGCGGACCTCCAGCGGCTCCTCGCCGAGCAGATCGAACTGCTCGGCGCAGGCTTCACGCTGATCAGGCGCGAGTACATGACCGCGATCGGTCCCGTCGACATCCTCGCGCGGGACGCGGAAGGCCGCACCGTCGCGATCGAGCTCAAGCGGCGCGGCGACATCGACGGCGTCGAGCAGCTCACCCGCTACCTCGAACTGCTCAACCGGGATCCCCTCATGTCGCCGGTCCGCGGGGTCTTCGCCGCCCAGCAGATCAAGCCGCAGGCCCGGGTCCTCGCCGCGGATCGGGGCATCGACTGCCTCACACTGGACTACGACGCCATGCGCGGGGTCGACGACAGCGCGTCCCGCCTCTTCTAGGCAGACCTCTAGGGGCCCGCCCTCGGGCCCCCTAGAATCGGACCATGGCCCTCTCGAGCGGAACGCCCCGCGCCCTGTCCGGACGAATGGTGACCGATGCGGAGATCGTCGACGACGGCATCCTGCGGTGGGAGGGCTCCCGCATCACCGAGGCCGGAGCGTCGCGCGGGCCCGCACCCACGGAGCAACTGCCCGAAGGCTACCTCGTGCTGCCGGGCCTCATCGACCTCCACTGCCACGGTGCCGGCGGCGGCGATTTCACCTCCGGCTCGGACGCGGACATCCAGGCAGCCGTGGAGCACCTGCACCGCAGCGGGTCGACGACGGTTCTCGCCAGCACGTGCGCGGCACCGCTCGAGGACCTCGAGGCGGCCTTCGGCAGGCTCGCGGCGGCCGCGGACGCGGGGCTGATCGCCGGCATCCACGCCGAGGGGCCCTTCCTGTCGAAGCAGCGCAGCGGCGCCCACGATCCCGCGTTCCTCCTCCTGCCCACGCAGGAGGACGTCTCCCGCCTCGTCACCGCGGCCCGGGGCCGCCTCGCCTCGATGACCTATGCCCCCGAGCTACCGGGGAGCGACGTCCTCGTCTACGAACTCGTCATGCACGGGGTGATACCGTCCATCGGGCACACGGACAGCACCACCGAGGAGACGGGCGCTGCCCTGGATCTCATCAACGAGGAACTGGCCTCGACCGGCTTCGCGGGTTTCAGCGGACGGCCGACGGCGACCCACCTGTTCAACGCGATGCCGGTGATCCATCACCGCTCCCCCGGCCCGGCTCCCCTGCTCCTGCAGCGGGCGCGGGCCGGCGAGATCGCCGTCGAACTCATCGCGGACGACGTCCACCTCCATCCGGAGACCGTCCGGATGGCCTTCACGATCGCGGGGTCGGAGAACATCTGCCTGGTCAGTGACTCGACCGCCGCCGCGGGCCGTGCCGCAGGCACCTACAGGCTCGGACACAGGGAAGTCACGGTCATCGACGGTGCGGCCGTCCTGCTGCAGGGTGGAGCACTCGCCGGCGGCGCCGGGAGCCTCCTCGACGTCGTGCGCTGCACCATGGCAGCGGGAGTCGGTGCGGTCGACGCCGTCCGCGCCGCGAGTGCGGTTCCTGCCGCCGTCCTGGGACTGGCGGATGAGGTGGGCAGCCTCCGCAGCGGGCTGCGCGCCGATGCCGTCGTGGTGTCGTCCGACCTCCAGCTCAAGGGGGTCCTGCGCGCGGGGACCTGGATCCGGCCGATCGACCTCTAGGAGGGGAAGACCGACTCCCCGGAGCCTGTCAGGCTGTCAGCGCCAGGTGCCGATACCGATCACCGGGCCGGCCTCGATCCATGAGGAGAGGCCTGCATAGACGTCGTACTTCATGGCGAGGTCGAACGGCTCGCCCTCGTAGGCCAGCTGGACGATGATCGCCCCCGGCTGGATCCGGACGCGCTCAGCCTCCGTGGGCGCACGCCAGCCCTCGACCTCGAGCGAACTGCGCAGGAAACGGAACCTGGGGATGGGGCTCAGCGAGAGGAGGCTGAGCCACTCGAGGTTCTTGTCCGTATAACGACAAACCCCCACCCGCCAGCCCTTGGGAGGGAGGCGGATGGAGGCGTCGAAGGTGCCGAGGGCACGATTGAGCTGGTAGCGGCGGAGGAGGAATGCGCCGATCACGAGCACGAGCAGGCCGAAGACGACCGCAAGGCAGATGAACGTCACACCCAGTGCCTCCATGCGAGAATCCTAGACGGATTCCGGAGTCACCGAACCGCCGACCTTGGCGTTGTCCGCCACGATCACGACACGGTTGGAGTCGACCGAGAAGAAACCGCCATCCACTCCGACCACGAGGCGTTCGCCGTTGACCGGCTCCACCGAGAGTTCCCCCGCTTCGAGGATCGCGAGGATGGGGGCGTGTCCGGGGAGGATGCCGATCTGTCCGTTGGCCGTGCGTGCGTTGACGGTGCGCGCCGCGCCCGACCACACGAAGTGGTCGGCCGCGACGATTTCGACCTCGAGTTCGCCGTTCGTCGCCATCGGCTTTACTTACCGGTCTGGTCTTGGATCTTGGCCCACTGGCGCTCGACGTCGTCGAGGCCGCCGACGTTGAAGAACGCCTGCTCCGCGATGTGGTCGAGGTCGCCGTTGCAGATCGCCGCGAAGCCCTCGATGGTGTCCCTGATGGAGACCGTCGAGCCCTCGACGCCGGTGAACTGCTTGGCGGTGTAGGTGTTCTGCGAGAGGAACTGCTGGATACGACGCGCACGGGCGACGACGACCTTGTCCTCTTCGCTGAGCTCGTCGATGCCGAGGATCGCGATGATGTCCTGCAGTTCCTTGTTCTTCTGCAGGATCTGCTTCACGCGCACGGCCGTGTTGTAGTGGTCGTGGCCGATGTACTGCGGGTCCAGGATGCGTGAGGTCGATGCCAGCGGGTCCACGGCCGGGTACAGGCCACGGGACGCGATCTCGCGGGAGAGCTCGGTGGTCGCATCGAGGTGCGCGAAGGTGGTGGCCGGAGCCGGATCGGTGTAGTCGTCCGCAGGCACGTAGATCGCCTGCATCGACGTGATCGAGTGGCCCTTCGTCGAGGTGATGCGCTCCTGCAGGAGGCCCATCTCGTCGGCGAGGTTCGGCTGGTAGCCCACGGCGGACGGCATGCGGCCCAGGAGGGTCGACACCTCGGAGCCTGCCTGGGTGAACCGGAAGATGTTGTCGATGAAGAGCAGCACGTCCTGGTTCTGGACATCGCGGAAGTACTCGGCCATGGTCAGCGCCGAGAGGGCCACGCGGAGGCGCGTTCCCGGCGGCTCGTCCATCTGGCCGAACACGAGGGCGGTGTCCTTGAGGACGCCGGCCTCTTCCATCTCGACCCAGAGGTCGTTGCCCTCGCGGGTACGCTCACCGACACCGGCGAACACCGAGGTGCCACCGAAGTTGCGTGCGACACGCGTGATCATCTCCTGGATGAGGACGGTCTTGCCGACACCGGCACCACCGAAGAGGCCGATCTTCCCACCCTTGATGTAGGGGGTGAGGAGGTCGATGACCTTGATGCCGGTCTCGAGCATCTCCGTCGAGCCCTCGAGCGATGCGAAGCTCGGAGCCTTGCGGTGGATGGGCCAGCGCTCGGTGATCTCGAGTGCTGACTCGTCGACGTCGAGGGGCTTGCCCAGGACGTTGAAGATGTGGCCCTTGACGCCGTCGCCCACGGGGACGGAGATCGCCGCTCCGGTGTCCTGGACCACGGTGCCGCGGACGAGTCCGTCGGTGGCCTGCAGGGAGATCGCGCGGACGAGGTTGTCGCCCAGGTGCTGCGAGGTCTCGAAGGTGATCAGGCGGGTCTCACCGTTGAGAGTGATCTCGGTGGTGAGGGCGTTGTACATTGCGGGGATTGCGTCGGCCGGGAACTCGACGTCGACAACCGGGCCGATGACACGTGCAATACGGCCGGTGGCGCCGGGGGCAACTGAGTCCGTACCGTGTTCAACAGTCTGGGCAGTCATCTCTCTCACTTCATTTACGTAGATGGCGTGGAACTAAGTCTAGCTGTGCACCCGCGCCCACGAGGACCCGGATGGGGGTGTCAGGAGGCGTTCAGCGCATCCGCGCCGGCCACGATCTCCGAGAGCTCCTGGGTGATCTCCGCCTGGCGGGCGGTGTTGCGCAGGCGCGTGTACTTCTTGATGAGCTCCGTGGCGTTGTCGCCCGCGGACTTCATCGCCCGCTGGCGCGCCGCGAGCTCGCTCGCCGCAGCCTGGAGCATGGCGGCGAAGATGCGCGACTCGATGTACCTCGGCAGCAGTGCGTCCAGGACCTGCTCGGGCTCCGGCTCGTACTCGTAGAGCGGCAGCAGTTCGCCGTCCTGCGGCACTTCCTCGTCCACCACCTCGAGCGGGAGCAGCCGCATGACCGACGGCTCCTGCACGACCATGGAGCGGAACTTCGTGTAGACCACGTGGATCTCGTCCACGCCGCCGTCCTCGTAGTCCTTCAGGAAGGTGGACAGGAGGGCCTCACCCACCTCGCGTGCCGTCTCGAACTCGGGAGCATCGGTGCCACCGGTCCAGACCTTCTCGTAGTCCCGGCCGCGGAAGTCGAAGTACGACTGGGCCTTGCGGCCGATCAGGTACGACTGGATCTCCTTGCCCTCGGAGCGGAGCGTCTCGAAGAGACCCTCCGCCTGCTTGAGGGCGCTCGCCGAGTACGAACCGGCGAGGCCTCGGTCGGACGACAGCACCAGCACGGCAGCGCGCCGTACCTGACCGTGCTCGGTGGTCAGGGGGTGATCGATCTCCGACTGCGACGATACGGCCGACACGGCGCGGGTGATCGCGTTGGCGTACGGCAGTGCCGCTGCGACGCGCGTGCGCGCCTTGCCGATGCGAGAAGTCGCGATCAGCTCCATCGCCTTGAAGATCTTCCGCGTCGACGTGGTCGAGGCGATCTTCTGGCGGTAGACCCGGATCTGGGCTCCCATTCTTGTCCTTTCCTTCGCTCCCGCTGCGGGAAGCGATCAGGCCAGGGTGCTGCAGGCCGGGAGGGGCTGTGCCCCTCCCGGCAGCAGGACCTCTAGCGCTTCTGCCTGACGATCTTTTCCTGCTCGACCGAATCGGCGTCGATCGCCGCGTGCTCCTCGTGGCCTGCGCCGAAGCCGTTCGCGCCGGCTCCGAAGAAGCCCTGCTTGAAGCCGGTGATCTGCGTCTTCAGCTCGTCCGCCGTCGAATCCTCGAGCTTGCCCGTCTGGGCGAGCGTCGTGAGGACCTGCGACTTGTGGCCGAGGTGCTCCAGGAACTCCGTCTCGAACCGGTTGATGTCCTCGACGGGTACGTCATCGAGGTAACCGTTCGTGCCGGCCCAGATGGACACGACCTGCTGCTCCACCGGCATCGGCGAGTACTGGCCCTGCTTGAGCAGTTCCATGAGCCGTGCGCCGCGGGTCAGCTGCTGGCGTGATGCGGCGTCCAGGTCGGACGCGAACATCGCGAAGGCCTGCATGTCGCGGTACTGCGCGAGGTCGAGCTTCAAGGTGCCCGAGACCTTCTTCATCGACTTCACCTGTGCGGCACCGCCGACGCGGGACACCGACACACCGACATCCACGGCGGGACGCTGGTTGGCGTTGAAGAGGTCCGACTGCAGGAAGATCTGGCCGTCGGTGATGGAGATGACGTTGGTCGGGATGTAGGCCGACACGTCGTTCGCCTTCGTCTCGATGAGCGGCAGACCCGTCATCGAGCCCGCTCCGAGCTCGTCGGAGAGCTTGGCGCAACGCTCGAGGAGCCGCGAGTGCAGGTAGAAGACGTCGCCCGGGTAGGCTTCGCGTCCCGGCGGACGGCGCAGCAGCAGCGACACCGCGCGGTAGGCCTCTGCCTGCTTCGACAGGTCGTCGAACACGATCAGGACGTGCTTGCCGCCGTACATCCAGTGCTGGCCGATGGCCGAGCCTGCGTACGGGGCGAGGTACTTGAAGCCCGCGGGGTCGGAGGCGGGGGACGCGACGATCGTCGTGTACTCCAGCGCACCCTTGTCCTCGAGGGTCTGGCGGACAGCCGCGATCGTCGATGCCTTCTGGCCGATCGCGACGTAGATGCAGCGGACCTGCTTGTTCACGTCACCGGAAGCCCAGTTGGCCTTCTGGTTGATGATGGTGTCCACCGCGATGGCGGTCTTGCCGGTCTGGCGGTCACCGATGATGAGCTGGCGCTGGCCGCGACCGATGGGGATCATCGCGTCGATGGCCTTGAGGCCCGTCTGCATCGGCTCGTGCACCGACTTGCGCTGCGTGACGCCGGGAGCCTGGGTCTCGAGCGCACGGCGGCCTTCGGCGACGATCTCGCCGAGGTCGTCGATGGGCTGGCCCAGGGGGTCGACGACGCGGCCGAGGAATGCGTCACCGACGGGAACGGAGAGAATCTCCCCCGTGCGGTGTACTTCCTGGCCTTCTTCGATCCCGTTGTAGTCACCGAGGACGACGACGCCGATTTCACGGGTGTCGAGGTTCTGGGCGAGTCCGAGCGTGCCGTCCTCGAACCGCAGCAGCTCGTTGGCCATGACGGAGGGAAGACCCTCGACACGGGCGATGCCGTCGCTGGCGGTGGTCACGCGGCCGACTTCGACGCGCTCCGCGTTTCCGGGCTCGTAGGACGCCGCAAAATCGTTCAACGCACTGCGGACGTCTTCGGCGTTGATGGTCAATTCGGCCATCTCAGTCCCTGCTCTCCTGTGTTGTGGTCACCTTGGGATGCGTGGCGACCGGTGTGTGATTCAGTGGGTGGAACTCGGGGGTCGACAAGCGCGTGCGCCTAGCCCGCCAGCTTGCGGCGGAGTTCGGACAAGCGCGTGATCACGGTGGAGTCGACCATCTCGTCTCCGACGCTCACCCGGACTCCTCCGATGAGTGCGGGGTCGACCTTCACGTTGACCTTGAGTTCACGGCCGTACATGGCGTTCAGCCCGGACTCGAGACGTTCGAACTGGCTCGCCGTCAGCGGACGGGTGACGCTGACATCGGCGATCCAGCGCTGCTGGCGCACTGCGACCAGTTCGAGGAACCGCTGCACGAGGGCTGCGGGCTTCAGGCCGCGCGGCGCCCGCACGGCCTGGGCGATGAGGAGCCTGCCCGCGGCGCCCGCCTCGGGTACGAGCTTCAGGGCGAGTGCGACCTTCGACTCCGGAGTGGCTTGTGCCTCCGACAGCGCCCTCTGCAGGGCGTGGTTCGAGGCGACCACCTGGATGAAGGAGTACAGCTCGTTCTCGAGCTGCTCCAAGCCCTCCACACCGCGGCCCTGCTCGGCGACCGAGATGACCACGGTCGCCGCGAGGGTCTCCAGGGCGTCCCCGATGTCCCGCGCATTGCCCCAGCGCTCGCTGACGAGGTCCCGGACCACGGCGGCGGCATCGGGAGAGACGCGGCCTGCGATCAGCTGATCGACCAGCACGGCCTTGTCCTTGCCGGTGCGCGACGGATCCGTCAGCGCCCGGCGGAGCCCGGCATTGCTGTCCAGGATCGCCAGCACACCGAACAGGTCCTCGGCGAGAGCCAGGGTTGCGCCCGGCAGTCGGGACTCGAGTCCTTCACGGACCGTTGCCAGGGAGAGGCTCGATACTCCTGCCATTACTTCGCTGCACCTGCGCTCTGCGACGAGGTCTCGAGGTCGGCGAGGAAGCGGTCGATGACGCGTGAGGAGCGGGCGTCGTCGGCGAGTGATTCCCCGACAATCCGGCTCGCGAGGTCCGTCGCCAGCGTGCCGACCTCGGCACGGAGCGAGACCACGGCGGCCTGGCGCTCGGCTTCGATCTGCACGTGTGCCTGCTCCGTGATGCGTGCCGACTCGGCAGCTGCCTTCTCCTTGAGGTCCGCCAGGATCTGCGCACCTTCGGCGCGGGCTTCCTCGCGGATGCGGTTGGCCTCGGTGCGAGCGTCCACAAGCTGCTGCTTGTACTCGTCGAGTGCCGCGTTGGCTTCGGCCTGTGCGGCCTCGGCCTTGGCGATACCGCCTTCGATCGCCTCGGTACGCTCTGCGAACGTCTTCTCGAACGCCGGCATGACGTACTTGAAGACGATGAACAGCAGGACGGCGAAGCCGACAACGGTCACCAGCAGTTCCCATAGGTTCGGGATCAGAGGGTTCGATCCCTCTTCCGCCGCCATAATCGCTGCGTTAAGCATTTTTCACCCGTCTTTCTTCAACTGGTCTTCGGTCGGTCGGAGCGGCTGGATCAGGCGCCGATGACGAAGGCGAAGACGAGGCCCAGGATCGCGAGGGCTTCGGTCAGCGCCAGGCCGAGGAAGGCGATGGGCTGGAGGACACGCTGTGCCTCAGGCTGGCGAGCTACGCCATTGATGTAGGCCGCGAAGACGAGGCCGACACCGATACCACCGCCGATTGCGGAGAGACCGTATCCAACGAGGTTGAGGCTACCCTGTACTTCCATTGTGTTCCTTTCAAGATGCCGCCTTGGTGCGACAGGTTGTTTGGGATCATCCCCGACGGGGAAGACATGTGTGAATCAGTGGGCGTCGGCGTGCAGTGCGCCTTCGATGTAGATCGCGGCGAGCAGCGTGAACACGTAGGCCTGGAGGATCATGATCAGGGCCTCGAGCATGTACATCGCGACCGATCCGGCGAGGACCAGCACGCTCGTACCCTGCAGGAGGATGTTCCCCGTGGAGACCATGTACTCGATGGCGGAGCCGGCGAGGGTCACGATGAGGTGCCCTGCGAGCATCGTCGCGAAGAGTCGCAGCGAGTGCGTGACCGGGCGGACGATGAAGTTCGAGATGATCTCGATCGGCACCACGATCAGCAGGATGTACCACGGGACACCGGAGGGCACCACGGCCAGCTTGAAGTACCGGATCCCGTGCTTCTTGAGGCCGATACCGACCCAGAGGAAGAAGAAGATGGCGGCGATGCC
The DNA here is from genome assembly GCF_056680255.1 of Arthrobacter sp. BC5. NCBI lineage: Bacteria > Bacillati > Actinomycetota > Actinomycetes > Micrococcales > Micrococcaceae > Arthrobacter > Arthrobacter sp. BC5. The sequence continues at coordinate 2,387,865 of NZ_CM155273.1, read as the reverse complement.
GTAGGCGCTGCCCGGGTGGGAGAACGTGGGCAGCTGCAGGAACGGGATCGCCCCGAAGATGTTGTTCACCAGCACGAAGAAGAAGGCGGTGAAGAGCCAGGGCACGTAGCGGAGGAACTCGCGTCCGCCGATGATGTCCTTGCCGATGGAGTTGCGGACGAATCCGTACGCGGACTCACCGAGGAACTGCAGCTTGCCGGGAACCAGCTGTCGGCGGCGGGACGCGACCAGGAAGAAGGTCGCGATGAGGATGACCGAGAGGATGGTCAGCAGCATCTGCTTCCCGAATCCGGGATCCAGCAGGACGCCGTACTCGCCGCCCCACGGGAGGATGTCCCGGTAGTGGGTGTCCTCGATCGTCGGGGCTACGAATCCCTCTTCGGTAGTTGCGGCCGGGAGCGCAAGCGCGATCAACGCGTTTCCTCTCTGCAGTGTCCATCGTTGGGCAAGATCTGTTCGGTCGCAGTGGCACTGGTCCGACTCGTTGAGTTGTGTGGATTCACTCGGGTTCGGCCTCGGAACCGGGCGTGCTCCGGGATCCGCCGGGCGGATTCGGGGTGTGGTTCCGGGTGAGGTCGTGCATGTGGGAGAGGTAGAAACCCCCTGCTGCACCTAAGAACGCTCCCGCCAGCACCAACCAGCGCGTGTCGAGGAGGTTATCCAGCCCCCAGCCTATCAAACTCCACACCAGGATCCCGCCAATGATGTAGCTGAAGACGGCCATCCCCGCGTTGTATCCGCCGTTGGAGAAGCGGGCGTCGCCCGGCTGCGGAGACGCCGCGGTGGTCCTGTCCGGACGGTCGGCCGGGATGGGCATGTCAGGATCCTTCCGATCGGTGCTCGGGCGCCCCGGCGGACGGCGGTCCTCCCGGTGCGTCGTCGTACAGGGGTGTCCGCAGGCGCGAGAACGCCGCGATCTCCGCGACCTGCCAGGCGATGACCGTCGAGAGGGCTCCGGTGAAGAACCAGGTGCGGTCCAGCCAGCCCGGGGTGCCGAGGAAGAACAGGACGGCCGCGAATCCGACGACCTTGATCGCATACGTGACGGCGAAGAGCCCGAGTGCGCCGGAGGGATTGGTCCTGCCGGTGAAGTGGCCGATCAGGAGGCTGATACCGAAGAAGGCCATCACGAGGACCGCGCCGAACAGGACGCTCAGCCCGGCAGGAGGCGAGGTGAGCAGCGCGGCAGCGGCGGCGAGCACCAGTGCGAGCAGCCCGCCCGCTGCCGCACTCCTGGCGAGGATCCCCAGCCAGGGCGACTCCGTGGCGCCCGACGCCGGTACGAGGTTCGGGTGGGCTCCGTTGGCCGGGTGCTCCGGTCGTGGCACGTACTGTCCGCTCTGTCGCTGCGCCGGGCGGCGCCGTGCTGGTCCTTCGTCGACGGCGTCGCGAGGGCTGTTGCCGGGGACAGCGGGACGGGACCAGTCGTACCCGGCGCCTGAAATTCTACAGCACCGCGAAGACGCGGCGCGGGTGGTCAGGCCTCGGCTGCGGCCCGGCGGCGTGCGAGTGCGCGGAAGATCCGCGGCGAGTAGAGGTACAGGGCGACGACGGCGGCTGCGAAGAGGGACGCGGAGACGGCGAGGGGCGCCGGTGCGGTGGCGAGCACGAAGCCTGCCGCCCCGGTCAGCACGGACAGGACGCTGACGAAGAGCGAGACCTGCACGTGGCCCAGTCCCGTGTCGGTCAGCCGCTGGTACACGTGCTGCCGGTGGGCGGTGTAGAGGCGCTCGCCCCGGCGCGCCCTGCGCAGGAACGTGGTGAAGGTGTCCGCGAGGTAGATCAGGACCGGTGAGAGCAGGTACTCGAGGTAGACGCCCGCCAGCAGGCCCGTGACCGCGATCGCGGCGATGGACGCACCGAGCAGGTAGCTGCCCACATCACCGAGGAACACGAAGCCCCTGCCGAGGTTCCAGGGCAGGAAACCGGCGAAGGCGGCGGCCACCACCAGCCCTGCGACCGTCAGCCACAGCTGATCGCTGAGCACGCCCGCGGCCGAGTAGAAGGCACCCACGACGACACCGTGCATCCCCGAGATCCCGTTGATCCCGTCCATGAAGTTGGCTGCATTGATGTAGGTGGCGACGGCGATGGCGCCGATGGGGACCCACCAGTAGCTGCTGTCGTCGATGGTGGTGGCGAGGGCGGCGGTGCCGATGGTCCCCACCAGGAGCTGCGTCGAGGCACGGACCCTGACCGAGATGCCGCGGAAGTCCTCGATCCACCCCAGGGTGGCGGAGGCCCCGACCATGCAGACGATGATCAGGATGAGCGACCGGTCGACGGCGACCAGGCCCGTGGCGAGGGACAGGACGAGCGCCACGAGGATCGCCACCGCGACCGCGACTCCCATGCCGCGGATGACGACGGTGCTGTGCGAGGACCGGCTGTTCGGGATGTCGATGACGCCCAGGCGCTTCAGCATGGGCTTCACGACGACGGGCAGCGCGAGCGACAGGCCGAGTGCGGCGAGCCCGACGAGGACGAGGAGTCCGTTCACGACGTCGGTCCTCCGACGCGCGAGGCTGCCTGTGCGGCGGGAGCGGCGGGGGCATGCCCCGCATCGCCGGCCGGTCCCGGGGAGATACCCCGCCGGCCGTGGTCGAACCCGCCCTCCGCCTTCCAGTCCTTCAGGCTGAGCTGCTGGGGATCGAGCGACGCCACCGAGGTGTGCGAGATCTTGGGATGCAGCGGACGGGAATCGTCCTCCCCCGCGCCCATGAGGTCCTCGTGCATCTTCTCGCCCGGGCGCAGGCCCGTGAAGACGATGTCGATGTCCTTGCCGGACATCGCGATCATGCGCTGGGCGACGTCGAGGATCCTGACGGGCTCGCCCATGTCGAGGATCAGGACTTCTCCTCCCCTGCCGATCGCGCCGGCCTGGACCACGAGCTGGCATGCCTCGGGGATGGTCATGAAGAAGCGCGTGACCTCGGGGTCGGTCACCGTGATGGGACCGCCGTTGCGGATCTGCTCGGTGAAGAGGGGCAGCATGGAGCCGCGGCTGCCGATGACGTTGCCGAAGCGCACCGACACGTACCGCTGGCCCGTCCGCTCCGCGTGCCAGGACGTGAGCTTCTCCGCGACGCGCTTCGAGTGGCCGAGGACGCTCGTGGGGTCGGCCGCCTTGTCCGTCGAGATGTTGACGAAACTCGTGACACCGACGGCCGCTGACGCGCGCAGGACGTTGAGCGACCCCTGGACGTTCGTCTTCCAGGCCTCCTCCGGGTACTGCTCGAGCAGTGACACGTGCTTGAGGGCGGCAGCGTGGAAGACCACCTGCGGCCTGCGGTCCTCGAAGATGTTCAGCAGGGCGTCGGCGTCCCGGATGTCGGCGAGCACCGTATCGCGCCCCGTCAGGAGGCCTCGTCCGGTGAGCGAGATCTGCGTCGACTGGAGGCCGGTCTCGTCGCGGTCGAGCATGATGAGTTCCGCGGGCTCGAAGGCCGAGAGCTGGCGGCACAGTTCGGAGCCGATCGAACCGCCGGCACCGGTGACCAGTACGCGTTTGCCCGTGACGTAGCCGGCCACCTCGTCGGGGTGGATGTCCACGGGACGCCGCCCGATGAGGTCCTCGACGGCGACCTCGCGGAAGTCGGCGATGGCTGCTCCCGCGGCGCCGAGCATGTCCCGCAGCGGCGGCAGGACGAGCACCTTGATGTTGAGCCCCGCCACGAGGTCCGAGACACGACGGACCTGGGCCGCCTCCACCTCGGCGAAGGCGATGACGAGGACCGAGGCCTGCGTCCGCGCGGCGACCTCCCGCAGGTCGTCGATCCGGCCGAGGACGGGCACGGTGGACAGCCGGAGGTGCTTCTTCGCGGGATCGTCGTCGATCAGTCCGACCGGGAAGTACGGCGATTCCGGGTCCTGCATCATGCGGCCCACGAGCGAATTCCCGAGGAACCCGGCGCCGTAGATGAGCGTCCGCTGCGCATCCTCCCCCGGTTTGGCCTTGCTCTCGACGTACATGCGCTTGAGGTAGCGCGTGGCGGCCAGGAACATGCAGGCGAAGGGGAAGGCGATGATGCCGATGCTGCGCGGCACCTCGATGACGGTGAAGAAGGCGACGCTGACGAGCACGAGGATCACGGCGACGAGCACCGCGACGATGACCAGCAGCTTCGCCTCGTGGAAGCTGCCGAAGCTGTACCTGCCGCGGTAGAGGGCGAAGCTCAGCCCCACCACGAGCTGGGCCACGACGGCCACCGCGCAGAAGGCTGCGATGCCGGGAACGTTCACTTCCTTGACCAGCAGTTCGTAGCGCAGGATCAGCGCGAGGAGGATGGCCACGATCCAGGCGGCGGCGTCGAGCAGGTACTGGGACCACAGCCAGATCGCCGGCTTGTCGCCGGGAGGGGCTGCGGCCGTAGAGCCTGGTGTCCGGGCGGAGGCCCGGCCTTCGGTGATTCCCATGATTCCTAACCGTGTCATGCAGGCTGCCACCGCGTCCGCACCCCACCTGCCACCGCCGGGAAGACACCCGGCACCGGCAGGACCAGGACTGGTCAGGCAGGGGCCCGAACACGGTGTAATAGACTGCTATTACCCGAGAATACTAACTGCACCGCCTGTGCCGGGCCCGTTGCCCACTGCCCTGGCGCGGCCCGGAAGGACCACGTTGCACGTCCCCGACGCCGGCTCATCGCGCGTGTTCATCGTCATCACCACCTTCAATCGGGCCTCCCACCTGCGGCAGCTCCTCGACTCCGTCGCGGAGCTCGATCCGGCGCCGGCCGGCATCGTGGTGGTCGACAACGCCAGCACCGATGGCACGGCCGACCTGCTCGCGGCCGTGGATCTGCCCGTGCCGGTCATCGTGCACCGCCTCCCGGAGAACGTCGGCGGCTCGGGTGGTTTCGCCGCGGGCGTCGCACGCGCGCTCGAGGAGGGGGCGGACTGGCTGTGGCTGATGGACGACGACGTCGTCGTCCTCCCCGACGCCCTGGCGTCCTTTCGGCCCTGGATGGGCCGCTACTCCTGCATCCACGGCCGCCGGTACGATGCCGCCGGCGAGCCCTTCTTCTGGCAGCACATCCTCAACGAGTCCATCGGCGTCCATCTGCCCGTGCGCGGGGACGTCTTCGCGGCGTCGCCGGTCTTCCACACGAACGTGGGCTGCTTCGAGGGCATGCTGGTGACCGCCGATGTCGTCCGCGAGGTCGGCCTGCCCGATGCGCGCTTCTTCCTCAACGGCGACGACCTCACCTACGGGTGGCTCATCTCACGGCGGCGACCCGTGGCGTACATCGACGCCTTCGTGCTGCGGAAGACGCGCGCGCAGCGCCAGGTGGACCTGGGCGTCCGGCACCTGAACGACTCGAGCGACCTCTCCCGCTTCTGCGGCATGCGGAACCGCGGGCACCTCGCCCGGTACCTCCGGCTCCATGACCGCTACAACCGCCTGGGCTTCGGCATCGGGACGCTCCTCTCGGCAGGGAAGGAACTCATGCGCCTGGTCGCCGTCGAACGCACCCTCGCCGGCGCGTCCTCGATCTGGCGGGGCTGGCGCGCTGCGCGGGTCATCCTGCGCGATCCCGACTGGCAGCCCGAACCGCCCCTGGGCGGCCCGCCCCTGCCCGGTACGGCACCCCGGTCGGGAGGCGCCGTATGAGCTGGCTCGTCCTCGGCGGTTCCGGTTTCGTCGGCTCGGCGGTCCTGCACGCGCTCCGCTCCGCCGGCATCGACGCTCGATCACTTTCCGCGCCGCGCCTCTCGACATCCGCGGAGACCCCGGAGGCTCTCCTCGACGCCGCACTCGGTACCGACACCACCGCCCTGGCCGGAGTGATGGAGGGACACGACGTCGTCGTCAATGCGGCGGGACTGGCCACGCCCTCCGCCGCCCGCGGCAAGGACCTGCTCGGCGCGAACGCCCTGCTCCCCGCCGTCCTCGCCCGGGCCGCGTCCGCCGCCGGCACGCGGCGCCTCGTCCACCTCAGCAGTGCCGCGGTGCAGGGCCGCACACCGCTGCTGGACGAGACGGACACGGTTCGTCCCTTCTCCGCGTACTCGCACAGCAAGGCCCTCGGCGAGCAGGCCCTGGACCTCGCTGCGGTGCGGGCGCCCACCCTCTCGGTCGTGACGGTACGCGCCACCTCCGTGCAGGGCACCGGCCGGCCCACGACGGCGGCGCTGGCCCGGCTCGCCCGCTCCCCGCTCGCGTCGGTCGCGTCGCCGGGAACCGCACCGTCACCCATCGCGTCGGTGGAGACGCTCGCGGAACTCGTGCTCGCCCTCGGCCGCCACGAAGGGCCCGTTCCCGCCCGCGTGCTGCAGCCCTGGGAGGGGCTCACGGTGCGCACGGTCCTCGAGGCCGCGGGCGGGCGTCCGCGCGCGCTGCCCCCAACGCTCTGCAGGACTGCCGTCACCGGCGGCTACGCCCTCTCGTCCCTGCTGGGCGGCCGCCTCGACGGGCACGTACGCCGCGTGGAACTCATGTGGTTCGGCCAGGACCAGGTACCCGGGTGGGCCGTGGAGCAGGGCCTCGCGCCCGGCGCCCGGATCCGCGGGGTGCTCGCGGGGGCCGCCGCTGACGGCACAGCCTGACGGCACAGGCGAGCCTTCGGCGGCAGGGACGTAGGCGCACGTCGCGGCGCGGCAGGCGAGAGACCGGGCGTCAGCTCCCCGGGGACTCCTGCGGCGCGTCGGCGGAGTCCGCGCCGTCGCCGTCGACCCCGACGACGTCCGGCACCACCTGGCGCAGGCGCTCCAGCGAGACGGTTCCCTGCCGGACGACGCGCAGGGTCCCGCCCGTGGCGTCGATGATCGTGGAACCCGTTCCTTCGGCCGCTGTGCGCGGACCGGCATCGAGGTAGACGGCCACCGACTCGGCGAGCTGGGCTGCGGCATCGTCGGCCGTCGTCGCAGCGGGCTGTCCCGTCCGGTTCGCCGAGGACACGGCGAGCGGACCGGTCAACGTGAGCAGCTCGAGCGCGACGTCGTCGTCCGGCATGCGCAGGGCCACGGTGCCCAGGGTGTCCCCGAGGTCCCATGTCAGGGACGGCTGGGCGTGGCAGATCAGGGTGAGGCCGCCGGGCCAGAAGGCCTCGGCGAGCCTGCGCGCATCCGGGTGGACGTCGATGGCGAGGCCGTCGAGTGTCTGGAGGCGTGGGATGAGGACGGGCGGCGGCATGTTGCGTCCGCGGCCCTTGGACGCGAGAAGCGTGGCGACCGCCTGCGGCGAGAAGGCGTCCGCGCCGATTCCGTAGACGGTATCGGTGGGCAGGACGACGCACTGCTTGAGGGAGACCGCGCGCTGGGCGGCGGTGAGCCCCTCGCTGCGCTGGGTGGGATCGGAACAGTCGTAGCTGGTGGTCACCCGTCCATCCTTCCATTGCCGGGCGGGCCTGCGCACCTCGGCGGCGGTGGCGCGCGCGGGGTCAGGCCTTCGGCGGCGGACCGAATCCTCTGCCCCGGAAACCGGCGGAATAGGCCGCGAACCAGGCACGCAATCCCCTGGGATCCCGCTGCGTGAGGAAGTAGTAGGGGAAGCCGATGACGTCCGCACCGAACCACCGGAGGTTGCGGTACTTGCGGGCGAGGTAGGCACGGTTGCGGAAGTAGGAGAACCGCTTGAAGTCCCCGTCAGGGATCACCGGGGTGATGAATCCGCCGAAGATCGGCTTCATCTCGGTCCAGGTGGCCGGGTGCCGCACCGCGACCGTCGCGAGGGTCCCGTACTTCAGGCCCGCCTTCCGCACGCGTGCGAGGAAGTCCACCTCGTCGCCCCGGATGAAGAACTTCATGTCCGGCAGGCCGATCTTCGCGAACACCTCCGCGCGGATGAGGGCCCCGTTGAAGAAGTGCACCATGTCCGGCAGGTACCCCATGAGTTCGAGCGTGGCGCGGTCGTTGGTGAGCAACCCGTTGATGCGGAAGTTGAAGGACAGGCGGGAGGGGTCCGAGGTCGCGGCCACGAGCGGGCTGACGATGTCGAGATCGTGCTCGTGCGCCGCACGCAGCAGCTCGGCGAGGCAGCGCTCGTCCTCGGGGTGGCCGTCGTCGTCCATGAGCCAGATCCACTGCGCGCCGCTGGCTATGGCTGCGAGGATCGCGAAGGCGAATCCGCCGGCACCGCCGAGGTTCGCCTCCGAGCGGAGGTAGTGGATGGTGCCGTCGGCGGCGTCGACGACGGCGCCCGCCGGCTTCGTTCCCGAGTCCACCAGGGCCACGGTCGCGATCGGTGCGCTCTGGGCTGCGAGGGAACGCAGGAGCTGCGCCAGCTCCTCGTGCCTGTCGTAGGTGACCGCCGCGACGGCCACGGTCTCCGGAGCAGGGGTGGAAGCTGAGGTGCTGGAGGTGGCGGGCGCCGTCATGGAGCGGCCTTTCCGGTGGTATCGGGCGGGGTGCTGTCGGTGGCCAGGACGGCGCTGGTCGCCCGGTCGCGTCCGCCGAGGTCCTGGTGCGTCGTCACGGCGTTCCACAGGCCCGACCGCTCCAGGAAGGCGGCGACCCAGGGGGCCTGCACCTCGGCGTGCTCCATGACGAAGTAACCGCCCGGCCTCAGGAGGCGTGCAGCGGAGGAGGCAGCGGCACGCGGGAGCTCCATACCGTCCGCTCCCCCGCCGTACAGGGCCATCCGCGGATCATGCTCGGCCACCTCCGGCTCGTTCGGGACGGCGTCGGCGGGGATGTACGGCGGGTTGGACACCACGATGTCGAACGAGCCGTCCTGCTCGGGCAGCGCGGTTGCGAGGTCGCCCTGGACGAGGTGGACCCCGAACGGCGCGAGATTGGGAACGGCCCATGCCAGGGCCAGGTCGCTGAGTTCGACGGCGTGCACCTCGGCGCCGGGGACCTCGTCCGCCACGGCGGCGGCGATCGCGCCGGAGCCCGTGCCGAGGTCCACGATCTTCGGATGCCGGAGTCCCGCCGCCCGGTCGATCACGAGCTGCGCGACGGTCTCGGTCTCGGGCCGCGGGACGAAGACGCCGGGGCCCACCGCGAGGTCGACACGGCGGAAATGCGCCACCCCGGTCAGGTGCTGGAGCGGGACCCGCCGCGCACGCTCGTCGACGAGTGCCTCGAATCCCTCGGGGACCTGCCCGCCGGTGAGGGCGAGGGCACGCACGCGTCCGCGCGAGACCCCCAGCAGGTGGGCGGCCAGGAGCTCCGCATCGACGCGGGGACTCGGGACGCCCGCCTCGCGCAGTCGCCGCTCGGCTGCCCGCAGGGCCTCCTCCACCCCTACTCGTCCGTGCCGATGGCGTCCAGGCGGGCCTGCTCGTCCATCTCGATCGCGGACTGCACCACGGGTTCGAGCTCGCCGTTCATCACGGCGTCGAGGTTGTAGGCCTTGTAGCCCGTGCGGTGGTCGGCGATGCGGTTCTCCGGGTAGTTGTAGGTCCGGATGCGCTCCGAGCGGTCCATGGTGCGGATCTGCGACTTGCGGATGTCCGAATTCGCCGCGTCGATCTTCTCCTGCTCGTGCGCCAGGATGCGCGAACGCAGCACACGCATCGCGGCTTCGCGGTTCTGCAGCTGCGACTTCTCGTTCTGCATCGCCACCACGATCCCGGTGGGGAGGTGCGTGATGCGCACGGCGGAGTCGGTCGTGTTGACGGACTGGCCGCCGGGGCCCGAGGAGCGGTAGACGTCGATCTTGAGATCGTTCTGGCTGATCTCGACCTCCTCCGGCTCGTCGACCTCCGGTAGCACGAGGACGCCCGCGGCGGAGGTGTGGATGCGGCCCTGCGACTCCGTGACGGGCACGCGCTGCACGCGGTGCACGCCGCCCTCGAACTTGAGCCGCGCGTAGACGCCCTCGGCGGGATCGTTCGAGGACCCCTTGATGGCCATCTGGACGTCCTTGTAGCCGCCGAGGTCCGATTCGTTGGCGGAGATCAGTTCCGTCTTCCAGCCGCGCGACTCGGCGTAGCGCGCGTACATCCGCAGCAGGTCGCCGGCGAAGAGCGCAGCCTCGTCGCCGCCCTCGCCGCCCTTGACCTCGATGATGACGTTGCGGCTGTCGTTGGGGTCCCGCGGGATGAGCAGGCGGCGCAGACGCTCCTGCGCCGTGGCGAGCTGCTCTTCGAGGACGGGCACCTCGGCGGCGAACTCGGGATCCTCGGACGCCATCTCCCGGGCCGCCTCGAGGTCGTCGTCGAGCGCGCTCCAGCGGTTGTGCGCGTCGACGATCCGCCCGAGTTCCGCGTACCGGCGGCCGAGCTTCCGTGCCAGCGCCTGGTCGGCGTGCACGGCGGGGTCGGCGAGCTGGTCCTGCAGCTCGGAGTGTTCGTCGAGCAGTCCCTGGATGGACTCAAACATCGGGTGTACCTCTTTCGGCTGGTGCAGCCAGTCTATGAACATCAGGGGCGGACGGTCCTCGGCAGGACGGTCCGCCGGTTAACCGACGAACCGCCCGGGAACACGGCCCCGGCCCACCGTGGGTGAGTCGCGGCCGCGTTCCGGGCGGTTCCGGGTGCTAGTCGTCCTTGGAGCCGAGCGTGGTCTTCTGGACCTGCATCAGGAACTCGACGTTGGACTGCGTCTCCCGGATCTTGTTGGTCAGCAGCTCGAGTGCCTGCTGGGTCTCCAGGCCCGACAGCACGCGGCGCAGCTTCCACATGATCTTGACCTCGTCCGGCGAGAGGAGGTTCTCCTCGCGCCGCGTGCCGGAGGCGTTGACGTCCACGGCCGGGAAGATGCGCTTGTCGGCGAGGCTGCGCGAGAGGCGGAGCTCCATGTTGCCGGTGCCCTTGAACTCCTCGAAGATGACCTCGTCCATCTTGGAGCCGGTCTCGACGAGCGCGGTGGCCAGGATGGTGAGCGAGCCACCGTTCTCGATGTTGCGCGCCGCGCCGAAGAAGCGCTTCGGCGGGTACAGCGCGGCCGAGTCGACACCACCGGAGAGGATACGGCCCGACGCCGGAGCGGCCAGGTTGTAGGCGCGTCCGAGGCGCGTCATGGAATCGAGGAGCACGACGACGTCCATGCCCATCTCCACCAGGCGCTTGGCGCGCTCGATGGAGAGCTCGGCGACCGTGGTGTGGTCGTCCGCGGGGCGGTCGAAGGTGGAGGCGATGACCTCGCCCTTGACCGTGCGCTGCATGTCCGTGACTTCTTCGGGACGCTCGTCGACCAGGACCATCATGAGGTGGACCTCAGGATTGTTGATCGTGATGGCGTTCGCGATCGCCTGCAGGATGAGCGTCTTGCCGGCCTTCGGCGGCGAGACGATCAGGCCGCGCTGGCCCTTGCCGATCGGCGCCACGAGGTCGATCACGCGGGGGCCGATCTTCTTCGGGTCCGTCTCGAGGCGCAGGCGGTCCGAGGGGTAGAGCGGCACGAGCTTCGCGAACTCGACGCGGTCCTTCAGGTCCTCGGCGGGCTTGCCGTTCACCGAGGTGACGCGGACCAGCGCGTTGAACTTCTGGCGCGCACTGGCCTGGGTCTCGCCCTCGCGGGGTGCGCGGATGGCACCGACGACGGCGTCGCCCTTGCGCAGGTTGTGCTTCTTCACCTGGGCGAGCGACACGTAGACGTCGTTCGGGCCCGGCAGGTAGCCGGAGGTACGCACGAAGGCGTAGTTCTCGAGGACGTCGAGGATGCCCGCTACGGGCAGCAGGACGTCGTCCTCGGTGACCTCGACGTCGTCGACCTCGGGGTTCTGGTTGCGTCCGCGGCGGCGGTCGTTGCGTTCGTTGCGGTCGCGGAACCGGCTGTTGCGGTCCTCGGCGACCGAGCCGCCGGTGCGGTTCGCACGGTTGCGGCGGTTGCGCCCGCGGCCGTCCTCGTCCGCTGCGTTGGACCCACTGCCGCGGTTGTCGCGGTTGTCGCTGCGCTCGCTGCCGTTGCGGCCGTTGTCGCCCTGGCCGTCACTGTTCGAACCATTGGAGCCGTTGCTGCCCGAGCGGTCCTCGTCACGACCGGTGCGCGAGCGGGTGCGGCGCTCGTTGCGATCGCCACGGCCCTCGCCCTGCTGCTGGCCGGACTGTGCGTCGGACTGGGAGTCGTTCTGCGCGTCGCCCTGGGCGCCGGCCTCGGCCTGCGAACCGTTCTGGGCATCGTTCTGGCCCGACAGGTCGGAACGGTCCTCGCCGCGACGGTTGCGGCGGTTGCGCTGGTTGCGGCCGCCGTTCTCGCGGTCACCGCGGTCCTGCTGCTCGCCGGCCTGCGTGTCCTCGACGGCGTCGCGTACGGGAGCCTCTGCCCGCTCGCTGGTGACGGTCGCGGCGTCGGATGCGGGCGTGGAGACGACTCCGTCACTGCCTGCACGCCTGTTGCGGTTACGGGTGCGCGGCTGGCGCTCGGCGGGGGCGGACTGCTCGTCCTGGACCCGCTCGCCGGTCGCTTCGGCCGGGCCGGCGACGACGGGACGCTCCGCGTCCGCGCTGCGCTCGCTGCGGACGGTGGGTGTCTTCTGGCGGTCGGCGACGGCGGAACCGCGCTGGTGGTCGGAGATCGCGGACACGAGGTCGCTCTTGCGCATCCTCGATCCGCCCGTGATCCCGAGCTGGCCGGCAAGGGCCTGGAGCTGGGCGAGCTTCAGGCCTGCGAGGCCGCTGCTCTTGGAAGTTGTTGCGCCGGCTGCTGCAGCGTCTTGGGTGGCCACACCTGGTAACAGGTCAGTGGTTTCAGTCACGAAGGATCCTTCCCCCTCGTCGGGCGGCCACCTGATCAGTGGTCCGCGGTGGTTTGCCCCGTGCCGCATATGAAGCAGGCGGGGTTCAGCCGAACCGGAGTCGATCCGGCGCCGGCTGGATGTGCTGGAGCCTGAGGATGTCGATGTGCGGGAGGAGAAGTCCGCACGCACACAGATAAGGTCGGAGGCTACACCGGAGGATGTGCTACTGCTGATGGAACCTGCAGTTTCGCGGCGGTCCAGAGAAGAGGACGGCCTGCTCAACAGAAGCGCACCGTGCCTACTGACGGACACAGCGCCCGGTGAAGGACACGGAGTCTGATGAAGACACAGTAGCTTCGGTCGTCGCACTGCATGCAACACATCGATTACTACCCTTGGTGCACTCCCACTTTAGCACCTTCCCGCTCGACTGCCAGCCGGAGAATCCGCCACTTCCCCGGCGTGTCGCCCTGGTGGAGCAGGTCCCGCACGGCGTCCTCGGCGGCGCGGGCCCCGTCCTCGCCGACGGCCAGGGTGAGGACGGTCGGGCCTGCTCCGGAGACGGTGCTGGCGAACCCCGCCGACCGCAGGCCGCGCATGAGCGTGGCGCTGGGCAGCATGGCCTGCGCGCGGTAGTCCTGGTGCAGGGCGTCCTGGGTGGCGGGGAAGAGCAGCGAGGGATCAGCGCCCAGTGCGTGCACCAGGAGTGCGGCGCGTCCGGCGTTGGCGGCCGCACTCCGGTGGGCCACCGACGGCGGCAGGAGTGCGCGGGCGCTCTCGGTCGACAGCGCCAGGTCCGGGACCGCGAGCACCGGCACGACGTCCGGGTGCACCTCGACGCGCGTGCTGTGGAACGCCCTGCCGCTCTCCCAGGAGATCGCCAGCGAGCCCATCAGGGCGGGCGCGACGTTGTCCGGGTGGCCTTCGATCGAGGCCGCCCACTGCAGCACCTGCGCGGAGTCCAGCCGTTCGCCGACCGGCAGCAGCGCATTCCCCGCCAGTACACCGGCGACGATCGCCGACGCCGACGACCCCATGCCCCTGCCGTGCGGGATGACGTTGGTGGTGTCGAGCTCGAGCCCCGGGGCGCGGCGGCCCGCCCGGTGCAGCGTACTGATCAGCGATCGGGCGACCAGGTGGCGCTCGTCGTCCGGCAGCGCGTCGGCACCCTCGCCCGTGGCGCGCACGGTCGTCGAACCGGAGGTCGTCGTGCGGACGCGCACGGTGTCGTGCAGCGTCAGGGCGAGTCCCAGCGTGTCGAAGCCTGGTCCGAGGTTCGCGCTCGTGGCGGGGACCCGGACGACGACGTCCTGCCCGGCGTCGACGATCGGGAGGTCGAGGACCTCCGACGGCGCCGGTGCGGCGTGCAGCCCTGCCATGTCAGTCTTCGAGCCCGAGAGCCGCCGCGACGCTCACGACGTCGAACTCCACCTTGGTGGGCTCGACGTCCGCACCGTCCGCCGTGCGCAGCGCCCACTGCGGGTCCTTCAGGCCGTGGCCCGTGACCGTGATGACGATGGTCTTCCCGCTGGGCACGAGTCCCTCCGCGTGCTTCTTGATGAGGCCCGCGACACCCGCGGCGGACGCGGGCTCCACGAAGACGCCCTCGCGCGAGGACAACCAGCGGTGGGCTTCGAGGATCTCCTCGTCGGTCACGGCCTCGATGAGTCCGCCGGACTCGTCGCGCGCCGCGACCGCGAAGTCCCAGGACGCCGGGTTGCCGATCCGGATCGCCGTCGCGATGGTGTCCGGCTCGGTGATCGGGTGGCCCTTGACGAGCGGGGACGCGCCCTCCGCCTGGAAACCCCACATGATCGGGGTCCGCGTGGCGACGGCGGGGAGCTCGCCGTGGTGCATCGAGGCATAGGGCGCCGCGTACTCCTTGTAGCCCTTCCAGTACGCACTGATGTTGCCTGCGTTCCCGACGGGCATCAGGTGGTAGTCCGGCGCATCGCCGAGGGTGTCCACGACCTCGAACGCGGCCGTCTTCTGGCCCTCGAGGCGCGCGGGGTTCACCGAGTTCACGAGGAACACCGGGTAGGCCTCGGCGAGCTTCCGTGCGACGTCGAGGCAGTTGTCGAAGTTCCCGTTGACCTGCAGCAGCTGGGCTCCGTGGGCGATGGCCTGGCTGAGCTTGCCCATCGAGATCTTGCCGTCCGGGACGAGCACGGCGCACGTGATGCCTGCCTGCGTGGCGTAGGCGGCGGCGGACGCCGAGGTGTTGCCCGTCGAGGCGCACACCACGGCCTTGGCCCCGGCGGCGACGGCGGCGGTCATCGCCATGGTCATGCCGCGGTCCTTGAAGGACCCGGTGGGGTTCATGCCCTCGACCTTGAGGTAGACGGCGGAGCCCGTCAGCTCGGACAGGTGTCGGGCCCGGACGAGGGGCGTTCCGCCCTCGCCGAGTGTGACGACCTCGGTGGCGTCCGTGACAGGCAGGCGTTCGGCATATTCGCGGATGACTCCGCGCCACTGGTGGGCCACTTAGATTCCCTCTACTCGGAGCACGGATGAGACGGCGGTGATGACATCGAGCGCGGCGACCTGCTTGACGGTCTCCGCGAGGGACGCCTCGGGCGCCCGGTGCGTGACGATGCGCAGTTCGGCGGTGGTGCCGCCGTCGGGCCCGCCCTGGTGGATGCGCTGGCGCATCGTCTCGATGGAGACGCCGTTCTCGGCGAAGATCTGCGCGATGCGCGCCAGCACGCCGGGCTGGTCCGCGACCTGCAGGCCGATGCAGTAGCTCGTGCGGACGGTGTCGATGCTGAGCGGCGGAACGTGCCCGGTGGTGGTCTCCGTGCGGCCGGGACCGCCGAGCACCATGCGGCGCGCTGCACTGACGACGTCGCCGAGCACGGCCGAGGCGGTCGGGGTGCCACCGGCGCCCTGGCCGTAGAACATCAGCTCACCGGCGTTCTCCGCCTCGATGAACACGGCGTTGAACGCGCCGTGGACGGCGGCGAGCGGGTGGGAGCGCGGCAGCAGCGTCGGGTGGACGCGTACGCCGACGCCCGCCGCGCCGGCGTCATCGGTGAGCATCTCGGCGATGGCCAGCAGCTTGATGACGTAGCCGTCCTCGGCAGCTGCCGCGATGTCGTCCGCGGTGACGGCGGTGATGCCCTCGCAGTGGACGTTCTCGAGCGCGAAGCGCGTGTGGAAGGACAGTGAGGCGAGGATCGCCGCCTTCGCGGCGGCGTCATGGCCCTCGACGTCGGCCGTGGGGTCCGCCTCCGCGTAGCCGAGGTCCTGTGCTGCCTTCAGGGCATCCGCGAAGGAGGCTCCCGTGGAGTCCATCTGGTCGAGGATGTAGTTGGTGGTCCCGTTGACGATGCCGAGCACGCGCGTGATGCGGTCGCCCGAGAGGCTGTCCCGGATGGGCCGGAGGATCGGGATGGCTCCGGCGACGGCCGCCTCGTAGGACAGCTGGACGCCCGCGGCGTCCGCCTGCTCGTAGAGTTCGGGGCCGTCCTGCGCCAGGAGCGCCTTGTTGCCGCTGACCACGGTGGCTCCGTGCTCGATGGCACGCAGGATCAGGGACTTCGCGGGTTCGATGCCGCCCATGAGCTCGATGACGATGTCGGCGTCCTCGACGAGGGACTCGGCGTCGAGCGTCAGGAGGCCGGCGGGGAGCTCGACGTCGCGCCGGGCGTCGAGGGTGCGGACGGCGACGCCGACGAGTTCGAGCGGCGCTCCGGCGCGGCGGCCGAGGTTCTCCGCGTCCTCGAGGAGGATGCGGGCCACCTGGGCGCCGACGTTGCCGCAGCCGAGCAGGGCTACGCGCAGGGGCTTTGCTGGGGTCGTTGCTGGTGAGTTCATGCGGTCCGTGGAGCTCCTGGTTCCGTGGCGGGCAGTGCGGGTTCGCGCTGGACGTCCCTGCGGAACAGGTCCTCCTCGGTCTCGCCGCGCACGATGAGCCGTGCGGCACCGTCGGCCACCGCCACCACGGGCGGGCGCGTCAGGTAGTTGTAGTTGCTCGAGAGCACCCAGCAGTACGCGCCGGTGCCCGGAACGGCGAGGAGGTCACCGGCGCCGGTGTCCTCGGGGAGGTAGACGTCCCTCACCACAATGTCACCGCTCTCACAGTGTTTTCCAACCACGCGGGAGAGCACCGGGTCCGCCTCGGGGGTCCGGGACGCGAGGACGGCCGAGTAATCCGCGCCGTAGAGCACCGGACGGGCGTTGTCGCTCATGCCGCCGTCCACCGACACATAGCGGCGCGGGTGCGTAACGGACGTGTCCTGCACCACCTCGGATCCGTTGGCGGACGCGTCCACCCGGACGGTCTTCGTGGTGCCGGCGGTGTACAGCGTGAAGGTGGTGGGACCGACGATCGCGCGGCCGGGCTCGATCGAGATCCGCGGTACCCGCAGTCCCAGCTCCCGGCAGGTCGAACCGACGACTGCGGCCATCGCGCGCGCGATCTCCGCCGCCGGCCGTGGTTCGTCCGCCTCGGTGTAGGCGATGCCGTAGCCGCCTCCGAGATCGAGCTCGGGCAGTTCGACGCCGTGCCGGTCGCGGACTCCGGCGAGGAAACCGAGCAGCCGCTGCGCCGCGAGCTCGAAGCCCTCGGGCTCGAAGATCTGCGACCCGATGTGGCAGTGCACTCCGAGGAGGTTGATGCCCGGGTGGGCGAGGGCGTCGGCGACCGCGCGGGCTGCGGGTGACGAGGCGCCGTCGTCGTGCCCGTCGTCCTGCCCCGGACCCTGGTCCGTGGTGAGCGACAGCCCGAACTTCTGGTCCTCGTGGGCCGTGGCGATGAACTCGTGCGTGTGCGCGTGGACGCCCGGAGTGAGCCGGATCATGACGTTGGCAGTGCTGCCGCGCCGCACGGCCAGGTCGCCCACGAGTGCGACCTCCTGCAGGCTGTCGACGACGATCCGGCCGAGGCCGGCGTCGATGGCCCGCGTGATCTCGGCGGCCGACTTGTTGTTCCCGTGAAGCCCGAGCCTGTGCCCCGGCATCCCCGCGCGCAGTGCGACGGCGAGCTCCCCGCCGGAGCAGGTGTCGAGCCCGAGGCCCTCCTCCCGCACCCAGTGCGCCACCTCGGTGCAGAGGAAGGACTTACCCGCGTAGAACACGTCCACTCCCCCGCACAGGTCTCGGAAGGCCTCGTCGAAGGCATCGCGGAAGGTCGCGGCGCGGGTCCGGAAGTCACGCTCGGACATCACGAAGAGCGGCGTACCGTACTGCTCCGCGAGGTCGCGGACGGAGACACCGTCGATCTGCAGGACGCCATCCGTCCCACGGTCCACGTCCTCGGCCCAGAGCTTGGCGTCGAGCCGCTCCTGGTCAGCGGGGACGGTCAGCCAGTCCGGGGCGAGCGGCGATGCTTCGGGTGCCACGGCTACATCCTTTCCGGCGCGGAGACGCCGAGGAGGTCGAGGCCGTTCGCCAGGACCTGCTGTGTGGCGTTGTTCAGCCACAGGCGCGAACGGTGGACGTCCTCGACCGGCGCGTCGCCGAGCGGCGCGACCCGGCAGGCGTCGTACCAGCGGTGGTACGTCCCCGCGATCACCTCGAGATGGCGGGCCACGCGGTGCGGCTCGCGGAAGGTCGCGGACTGCGCGACGACGCCGGGGAACTGCCCGAGGGCGGCCAGCAGTTCACCCTCGGTGGGGTGGCTCAGCGCCGTGGCGTCGAAAGTGCTGGTGTCCACTCCGGCGGACACGGCGTTGCGCGCGACGGCGTGCGTCCGGGCGTGCGCGTACTGCACGTAGAACACCGGGTTCTCGTTGGTGCGGCGCGTGAGCAGGTCGAGGTCGATGTCGATGTTCGAATCGGCGGAGAATCGCGCCAGGGTGTACCGCGCGGCATCCACCCCCACTGCATCCACGAGGTCCTCGAGGGTCACGACCGTGCCGGCACGTTTCGACATGCGGACGGGTGCACCGTTCTGCACGAGGTTCACCATTTGGCCGATGAGGACCTCGACGGTGTCGGGATCGTCGCCGAGGGCTGCAGCAGCCGCCTTCAGGCGTGCGACGTAGCCGTGATGGTCGGCGCCCAGCATGATGATGTTGAGGTCGAAACCACGCCTGCGCTTGTTGACGAAGTAGCCGATGTCCCCCGCGATGTAGGCCGGCGCTCCATCGGACTTGATGACCACGCGGTCGCGGTCGTCTCCGAAGTCGGTCGACCTCAGCCACCAGGCGCCGTCCTCGTAGAAGAGGTTGCCCGAGCCCTTCAGCTGCTCGAGGAGGCCCCCGACGAAGTCGTTCTCGAACAGCGAGTGCTCATGGAAGTAGACATCGAAGTCCACCCCGAAATCGTGCAGGGACTTCTTGATGTCGGTGAACATGAAGTCGACGCCGACCGCGCGGAAGCGCTCGACGGCATCGGCCTCCCCGAGGGACAGGATGTCCGGCTCCGCGGCGACCACGCGCTGCGCGATGTCCTCGATGTACTGGCCGCCGTAGCCGTCGTCGGGAGCGGGCCTGCCGGACGCACTCGCGTACAGCGAGCGCGCGAACCGTTCGATCTGCGCGCCGTGGTCGTTGAAGTAGTACTCCCGCACGACCGACGCGCCCTGGGACTGGAGCACGCGCGCCAGAGCGTCTCCCACGGCGGCCCAGCGGGTTCCGCCGATATGAATGGGGCCCGTGGGGTTTGCCGAGACGAATTCGAGGTTGATCTTCTGGCCCGCGAGCGCGTCGCTGCCGCCGTAGGCCGGTCCGGCCTCGACGATGGCGCGGGCGAGCTCGCCCGCCGCTCCGGCGTCGAGCGTGATGTTGAGGAAGCCCGGGCCGGCGATGTCGACGCTCTTGACCCCGTCGATCCCGGCGAGGCGATCGCTGAGGAGCTGGGCGAACTCCCGTGGGTTCATGCCGGCCTTCTTGCCGAGCTGCAGGGCGATGTTCGTGGCCCAGTCGCCGTGCTCCCGGTTCTTCGGTCGCTCGACACGCACCTCCGATGGGAGGTCGACGCTGAGGTCGCCGGCCTCGACGGCGGCCTTCAGGCATGCGGAAATAGCGGCAGAGAGTTCTTCGGGAGTCACCCGTCAAGCATAGCGGCGCGGCCCCGGGCAGCCCGATCTTCGTGACGCGGCTCAAGTCCGTGGTTCCGGGCGCCACGCAGGGACACGCAGTGGACCCGCAGGGCGACAGTCCGGAACGCCCGGAGGAACGAATCATGGAGAGGAGCGTTGACCTGCTCGGACACGTTAGTTTGAGATTCAACCGATCCTTCGGCGCGGAGCCCTCCGCGCGGTCCCATCCCGGCGACGCACCAGGAGCAACCAGTGACCAGCACAGGCCCGACCCCCACCTACCCGAACGGGACGGCCGGCACTGCCGGCTTCCCCCTGCACAAGCGGGTCCTGACGGCGCTCGCTGCCGTCTCGATCCTCGGAGCGGCAGGTTGCGCCGGGGCGGAGGCCACGTCTCCCGCGCCTGCGGCGACTGAGAGCCCCGCGCAGGAGACGGCGGACTCCGCCCCGGAAGCGCCGGCGGCGGGTGAATCGGCCGCGGCAGGCGATCCCGCGGCCTCGGCGGCGGCACCTGCGGACCAGGCGTACGAGGACGGCACCTACACGCAGACCGGCTCCTACCAGTCCCCCGCCGGGCCCGAGGAGGTGGGCGTGACTCTCACCCTGGAAGCCGATGTCGTCACCGCCGTCGAGGTCGAGCCGATGCCCGACAACCCGACCACCACGATGTACCAGGAGCGCTTCGCCGGAGGCATCTCCGACGCGATCGTCGGTAGGAAGCTCGACGACCTCTCGGTCGACAAGGTCGCCGGCTCCTCCCTGACCAGCGGCGGCTTCAACGAAGCGACCGACAGGATCAAGAGCGAAGCCCGGCTGTAGGACCGGAGTGGCGGACACCTTCGATTTCGAGGCGATCGGCACCAGCTGGCGTGTGGACAGCGCCTCACCCCTGGTGCCGGAGCAGCGCGACGAGCTGCTGCGCATCGCCGAGGAGTACGACCTCCTCTACTCGCGCTTCCGCAGCGATTCGGGCGTCACGGCGCTCGCGGCGTCCGGGGGTGCGCTCCCGCTCCCGCCGCACGGGGCGGAGCTCGGGCGGCTCCTGCGCAGACTCCACGACCTCACCGACGGCGCGGTCTCCCCCCTGGTCGGTGAACAGCTGGCTGCGCAGGGCTACGACGCCTCGTACTCCTTCGTCCCGACGGCTCCGCCCACTCCCGCCCGCGCCTGGGACGACGTCCTGGACTGGTCGGCGGGAGGCATCACGCTGCGCGAGCCGGCCCTCCTGGACGTGGGTGCGGCCGGCAAGGGCCAGCTCGTGGATCTCCTGCTGGAGCATCTCCTGACCGCGGGCCACGAGGACGTCGTGGTGGATGCGAGCGGTGACATGAGGCGGGCCGGGATCGGTGCGATCACCGTCGCCCTCGAGCACCCCTACGACCCCTCGTCGGCCATCGGGACGGTCGGTCTGGGCTCCGGGGCGCTGTGTGCCTCCGCCTCCAATCGCCGGGTCTGGGGGGACGGCCTGCACCACGTCCTCGATGCCCGGACGGGCCGCTGCGTCGAGACCGTCGTCGCGACCTGGGTCCTCGCGGAGGACGCCATGACCGCCGACGGCCTGTGCACGGCCCTGTTCGTCGCCGATCCCGTGAACCTCGCCCGGGGCTTCGACTTCGACTACGTCCTGATGTACTCGGACGGACGCGCCCGCTTCTCCGCCCCACTCTCAGGAGCCCTGTTCTCATGACCGCAGCACTCGATGCCCTGCTGGGCCGCGTGACCATGTACCGGCTGACCCTGGTCCTGCTCCTCGTCCTGGCCGTCGAGGCACTCGTGCTGTCCCTCACGGGCCTCCTCGCCTACACGCCGGCCGAACTCGGCGGCACCCTCGTCGCCGCCGTCGGCGGGACGATCATCGGCACACGGCTCATGGCCCTGATCCTGCGGCTGCGGCCGCACGGCGACTCGTCGCTCATCACCGGGCTCATCGTGTTCCTGATCATGTTCCCGTCGGCTACCGGCGCCGGGCTCGGAGGCATCCTCGTGGCCGGTGTCGCGGCGGGTGCCTCGAAGTTCCTCCTCGCCATCGGCGGGCGCCACATCTTCAATCCCGCCGCGGTGGGAGCCGCCGTCGCGACCCTGCTCGGAGTCGGCGCGGCGGCCTGGTGGGTCGCCAACCCCTACCTGCTGCCCGTCGTGGCGGTGGGAACGGCCCTCCTCCTCTACCGGACACGGAAGCTCCCGATGGCGGCGGTGTTCCTCGTCCTGTCGCTCGGGATCCTGCTCGTCGGCCTCGTGCAGGGCGGCATGGCTC
The DNA here is from genome assembly GCF_056680255.1 of Arthrobacter sp. BC5. Lineage (NCBI taxonomy): Bacteria > Bacillati > Actinomycetota > Actinomycetes > Micrococcales > Micrococcaceae > Arthrobacter > Arthrobacter sp. BC5. The sequence continues at coordinate 2,366,058 of NZ_CM155273.1, read as the reverse complement.
CCGGTGCCGGCCTCCAGCTGGTCCTGACCTCGTACCCCGTGCTGTTCCTGCTCGGCTTCATGATGACCGAGCCGCTCACCCTCCCGCCACTGCGCTGGCAGCAGTGCCTCTTCGCAGCGATCGTCGCCGTCGTCCTCGCGCTCCAGGTATCCATCGGGCCGGTCTTCCTGGGCCCCGAATTCGCCCTGCTGATCGGCAACGCGGTGGCCTTCCTCATGGGTCAGCGGCGCGGCGTGCGGCTGACCTTCGCCGGATCACGGCAGTTGACGCCCACCAGCACGGAACTGGTCTTCGAACCGGCGAGGCCCGTGCGGTTCAGGGCAGGCCAGTACATGGAGCTGAGCCTGCCGCACCCCGGGACGGACAGCCGGGGCAGCCGCAGGGTCTTCAGCATCACCTCCGCACCCCAGCAGCACGGGACCCTCACCTTCGGGCTGCGGACCACGGCATCCGGGAGTTCCTTCAAGAAGGCGCTCCTCGCCCTGCCGAAGGACGCCAGGATCACGGGCACCCTGGTGGGAGGGGACTTCTCCCTGCCACGCGATCCGTCCGTGCCCCTGCTGCTCGTCGCCGGAGGGATCGGAGTCACGCCGTTCATCAGCCACCTGCGGGACCTCGCCGCGCGCGGTGACACGCGCGACGTCGTCCTCGTGTACGTCGTGCGGAGCGGACAGGAGATCGCGTTCCGCGAGGAACTGGCGGAACTGGACACCCGCGTGGTGCTGTTCGTGCAGACTCCCGGCGATGTCCCGGTGCTTCCCCCGGGCTGGACCCTGGCGGGCACCGAACCCTCGGCGGAGTCCCTCGTCACGGCGGTCCCGGACCTCTCCCGGCGGAAGGTCCTCGTCTCGGGCTCGCCCGCGTTCATCGGCCGCCTGCGTGCGGCAGTGCACGAGGCCGGCGTCCCGCGGGTGCGGACGGATGCGTTCCTGGGCTACTGACGCTGCTCCGGCCTCGATGGTGCCCGCCCCCCCATCGAGCCGCTCGGGCTACGAGATCGTGAGCGCGGCTACCTACGCCAAACCCGCCTGGCCCCCGGCGACGAGAGCGGAAGTCCCGGTCCCTACGACGCGCTGGCCGGTGCAGGTACCGCGGCATTTTCCCACCGGAGCGGCACCTGCTAAGCTCGATAAGTCCCTAACGGGCACGGGAGTTACCGTGTCTGCCTTCGTAGCTCAGGGGATAGAGCGTCTGCCTCCGGAGCAGAAGGTCGTAGGTTCGAATCCTATCGAGGGCACAGAGAGATCCACGCAGAGCACACCGCCGTCGGCCACCAGGCCGGCGGCGGTTCTGCTTTTGGTAGGCTCCACAGGACGCGGCCCCCGGGGGGCCGGGACCAGCACCTACCGGCGGGGGAAACGTGGGGACGAAGGTCGCACCGGAGCGGGGGCGCCGCCCGCACGTCCTGCCCGGCATCCTCACGGTGGTCATGCTCGTCCTCACCGTCCTCGCGGCAGGTTTCATGGGCGGGTTCTCGGCCGATCCGGTGCTCGAACCACCCGTCGCAGTGCCGGAGCAGCAGGGCGCGCCGCTTCCGACCACCACAGCCACCCCCGGACCACGTCCCGATGACGGCGAGCGCATCATCCTCGACGGCGGCACGGCCACGGCGGTCCTGCTGGTGCTGGTGATGGCCGGGCTCGCGCTCCTGGTCAGGTTCCTGCTGAGGTTCCGGGCGCAGCAGGAACCCGACGGCGGGTTCGGGGAGCAGACCGACCTGCACCAGCCCGGCGCCCTCGTGCTCGTGGCCGAGGCCCTGCCGGCCTGGACCGACGCCACGCGTGCGGCCCTGCGGACGGACAGCGCCACCTCGGATGCCGTCATCCGGTGCTGGCTCGACTTCGAGCGGCGCTGTGCCGACGCGGGGATGCCACGCACTCCGGACCAGACGACGTCGGACTTCGCGGCCTTCGCCTCCTCCGCCCTGGACCTTCCACCCGAACCGCTGGCGACCCTCAACCGCCTGTACCAGCGTGCGCGCTTCGGGCGGCCCGGCGGCAGCCCGGCCCGTCCGCTGGAGTCCGCCGACCGCGAGGCAGCTGCAGCAGCGATCCGCGAGCTGTCCGGCGCGCTGGCCGACCACCGTACGGTGAAGGGGGTGACGCGATGAAGCGTTCGGCGTGGGTCATCACGGGAGTCCTGGTCGGGCTCGCCCTCGGCGCGGGCTGGTTCTTCGGCCTCGACGCACGCCACGCGGTCGTCCTGGCCGGCGCGGCCTTCGCCGCGGGGGTCGCCAACGGACTCCTCGAGGCCGTCGACCTCCCGCGCGCCGTCGTGCCGGCACTGCCCGAACCGGTACGGGGCCTCGCCGACCTGCAGTCGCTCGAGTTCTCACTGTCCTCGACGGAGCCGGGTACGCGCGCCGTCCTGGAGGTGCACACGCTCGCCGTCGCCGTAGCCGCAGCGCATCCCGACGCTCCACGGAGCACGGCACTCGATGCCTTCATCACCGACACGCGCCCCGCGGTGCTGTCGCACCGCGAGATCCGCGCCTTCGTGGATGAACTCGAACGCATCGCGCCGGGACGGGGAGGCCCCGGGCCTGCAGGATCCGCGTCGACGGCGTCCCACGCCATGGCGCGGGAGCTCCCTCACCCGTCCACCCCGCAGCCGCCCCAGGAGATCCCATGACCACCGCGGATTCCGGCACAGCCACCGACACAGACACTGACACAGCCACCGCCATCGACGAAGCTGCCCGCATCGGCGATGAGGTCCTGGTCCGAACCGGGACCGTCGTCGTCGGTGCCGAGGGTGCGCTGCGCCTGGCCCTGGCCGCTGTGCTGGCCGGCGGGCATGTGTTGTTCGAGGACCTGCCCGGCCTCGGCAAGACCCTCGCCGCGAAGACCCTCGCGCAGGCCCTCGGACTCGATTTCCGCCGGCTGCAGTTCACCCCGGACCTCCTGCCCTCGGACGTGACCGGTTCGTCCATCTTCAATCCCGCCACGCGGGAGTTCGAGTTCAGGCCGTGGCCTATCTTCGCGGGGCTGTTCCTCGCCGACGAGATCAACAGGACCTCCCCGAAGACGCAGTCCGCCCTGCTGGAGGCGATGGCGGAGGCGCAGGTCTCGGTGGAGGGCGCCACCCTGCCCCTCGAGCGTCCCTTCCACGTCTTCGCGACCTCGAACCCGATCGAGTTCGAGGGCACCTATCCCCTGCCGGAGGCACAACTCGACCGCTTCATGGTCCGCCTGCGCTTCGGCTACCCCGGCCCGGGCGCTGAGCAGGACATCATTACGCGGCGCATCACGCGCCGGCAGGACGAGACGCGGGTGGCGGGGGTGACCTCCGCCGAAGGGCTGCTGCGTCTGCAGTCCGTCGTCGAGTCCGTGGGCGTGGACGGCGACGTCATCGACTACGCCGTCCGGCTGGCTGCCGGCACCCGCAGCCACCCTACGGTCGAGGTCGGGGCCTCACCGCGTGGCTCCCAGGCGCTCGTGCTGCTGGGCCGGGCCCTCGCCGTGCTCGACGGCCGCGCCTTCGTCCTCCCGGAGGACGTGAAGGAGGGCGCCGTCGCCGTCCTCGCCCACCGGCTCACCCTGACGCCGTCGTCCTGGGCGCAGGGCGTCGCCACCGAGAAGGTGGTGCGGGACGTCCTGGCCGAGGTCCCGACACCGCCGACCACCCCACGTGGCTAGGCCGCACGCGGCCCGCTCTGCCGTATGGGCGCTGGCCGTGATCCTCACCCTGGTCTGCATCCTGGCCGGGCTGGTGTCGGGGCGTCCCGACACCGTCGCCCTCGGGGCTCCGTTCGCGCTCATCGCCCTCGCCGGCCGCACCAGCGGGCGTGCCGGTGGGCTTGCCGAGGACGCACCGGCCGTACGCATCACCGTCGACCGGCGGGCCGACGCCGGGAACCGGCTCCTCCGGCTCGTGCTCTCCCCGCAGGCGAGCGGCACGCATCCTCCTCGTCGGCTGGTGGCGACGACGATGGCCGTCCCGGGATGCCCGCCCGAGGCACTCGTCCTGCGCGAGGACGAGGAGTGCCCCGTCCTCGTCGGCGGGCCCCTTTCAGGGGAGGCCGATGTGCTCTCCTACGGCACCGCGATCCTCTCCCCCGACCTCGCCGACACCGGGTCCTTCGTGCCGGCGCATCCCGTCCGGGTGAGCATCCTGCCTCCGGTCGGGCCGTCCCTCGCGCGGCCCGTGTCCCGGCGGCTCGTGGGCCTCGCCGGCACGCATGCCTCGAGGCGGCCTGGAGAGGGCGGCGAGCTGCGGGCGGTCGCGCCGCTGCAGCCGGGGGACCAACTGCGCCGGATCGACTGGCGGGCGACGGCCCGGCGCTCCACCGACCAGGACAGGCTGATGGTGCGGCGCACCTTCGCCGACGCCGAGGCCTCGGTCCTCCTCGTCCTCGACCAGGGACACGACCTGCCGGAGTCGACGGCGGACTGGTTCGCTGCCGGCCCGCCGCGCCTCGCGCCCGGCTCCCTGCACGTCGCGCGGACGGCCGCCACCGCGGTGGCGGCGTCCTACCTCGCCGTCGGCGACCGCGTGGCGCTCGACGACCTGTCAGGGACGCGCCGGGCGCTGCGTTCGGCAGCCGGAGCCCGGCACCTCGAGCAGATCCGCAGCCGCCTCGCGGGCACGTCCGTGGTACCGCGACGACGGCGGCGACGCGACCCCGTGCCGCCGCCGGGCGCCGTCGTCGTGGTGTTCTCCGCGTTCCTGGATGCGGAGCCGGCCCGCCTCCTGCGCCTCTGGCAGGCACAGGGCCACCTCGTGGCCGGCATCGACTGCGTACCGGCCCTGCACCGCACGGAGTCGACGACGGCCCAGGCGCAGGCGGTCCGGCTCACGCTCCTGCGCAGGCGCCTGCTGCTGGATGGGCTGCTGCGCGAGGGAATCCCGGTATTCCCCGGGTCGACCGCCGTTCCGGCGCCGGCAGCGCCGGACGCTGATCCTGCCGCCGCCCCCACCGGTCGCGGTACCGACGCAGGCACGGGCCCCGAGCAGGACTTCGGCACGGACGTCGGAACCAGCCTGGATGCCGGCCTCCGCCTGCTGGCCCGCCGGGCGGCCGGGCGCGGCGGGCAGGGCGCTCGGAGAGGGCGACCCCTGTGAAGCCCGGGCCACCGGCCCGCCCCGGGGACCGCCCCGCCGCCCCCGACCGCCGTGGGCTCGTGCCGCTGTCGATGCTGCGCGGCGCGACCGCCCTGGCCGCCGTCCTGCTGGGCGCGATCGTCTGGAACGGCTCCGCGTGGATCATCCTTCCCGTCGTGGTGGCGACGGGCGCCGCGGTGCTCCCGTCGATCGGCCTGGCCTCGCTGTCGCTGCTGCTCCTGGTGGTCGCCTACGCCGTGAACATGCCCGCCGGATCTTCGTGGCTCCTCGTGTTCGTCGCCGGGATCCACGCCGTCTTCCTCCTCTACCTCCTGCTCCTGCATCTCCCCCTGCGCGGGTGGGTCAGCGTCGCGGCGCTCCGGGAACTCGGCCGGTCCTACCTGCGCAGCCAGGCCGTGGCACAGCCGGTGGCTGTGCTCGCGCTCCTGGTGGACGACGCCGGATCGAGCCTGGTCGCGGTGTCCGCCGGCGTGGCCGCGCTCGGTGGCTGGGCGCTGTGGCTGGTCGGCCCGGGCACCACGCCGGCGCGGAAGCGGGTCCGGCCGGGCCGCGGATCCCGCCCGGGAGCACCCGGATGACGACCGATTGCGGACAGCTCTCGTCCGCTACGCGCCGTACCGTTGAGTCATGATCGAGACGTCGGCACGTCTGCTGCAACTCCTGTCGCTGCTGCAGCTGCGCCGCGAGTGGACCGGCCCCGCACTCGCCCAGCGCATGGAGGTCACGGAGCGCACCGTGCGCCGTGACATCGGCAAGCTGCGCACACTGGGTTATCCCATCAACGCCTCACCCGGCGTCGCCGGCGGATACCAGTTGGGCGCCGGCGCCCAGCTCCCCCCGCTCCTGCTCGACGACGACGAGGCCCTCGCCGTCGCCATCGGACTCACCGCTGTCACGGCCAGCCCCGTCTCGGGTGTCGGTGAAGCCTCCGTCCGCGCCCTCACCAAGCTGGAGCAGGTGTTGCCGCCCCGCCTGAGGCCCCGTTTCTCGGGACTGCGCTCGGCGGTGACGCGGATGGCGGCGGCGAGCACGCCGGTCAACCCGGAGATCCTGACGGCGTTCTCCGCCGCCATCACGGAACGTCGCTGCGTCGCCTTCAGGTACGACCGCCACGACGGCGAGTCCTCGCGGCGCATCGTCGAGCCGTACCGGCTCGTGGACACGGGCAGACGGTGGTATCTCGTGGCCTTCGACCGCACCCGGGAGGATTGGCGGACGTTCCGGGTGGACCGCTGCAGGAGCGTGCCCGTGGTGCGCGAGCGCTTCGTGCCCCGGGCCCTGCCCGCGGCGGACCTCGCGGCCTACGTGCAGGAATCGATCACCCGCTCGCCCTACTCCTACGACGCCGTGATCCGGTTCCACGCGCCGCTGCAGGACCTGGAGTCCCGCGTCCCCTCGAGCACGGGCACCCTCGAGGCGGACGGCGAGGAGTACACGCTGCTCCGGGCGGGTTTCGACTCCCTCGACTTCCCCCTCGCCTACCTGGCGAGCTGGGACATCGACTTCGAGGTCCTCGAGCCGGCGGAGATGCGTGAGCGCGCCGTCGTCGTCGCGGACCGCCTCCGACGTTCGGCGGGAAGAGCCCCGGAGGGCAGGAACCCCGAGGCAGGGACGGCGGACCCCAGCCCTCGGTGAACACCCGCCTGCGCTCCGGTGCGAGCAACTAGACTGGCAGTCAACTATGGCACTGACAATCTCCTACCCCGCGGACCTTCCCGTCTCGGAACGCCGGGCAGACATCATGGCCGCCATCGCGGCCAACCAGGTCACCATCATCGCCGGCGAGACCGGGTCCGGGAAGACGACGCAGATCCCGAAGATGTGCCTCGAACTCGGGCTGGCGGAGCGCGGGCTCATCGGGCATACCCAGCCGCGGCGGCTCGCGGCGCGCACCGTCGCCGAGCGCATCGCCGAGGAGCTGCAGGTGCCCCTCGGCGAGGAGGTCGGCTACCAGGTCCGCTTCACGGGCTCGGTGGGCCGGAAGACCAAGATCAAGCTGATGACGGACGGCATCCTGCTCGCCGAGATCCAGCACGACAGGATGCTGCGCAAGTACAGCACCATCATCATCGACGAGGCCCACGAGCGCAGCCTCAACATCGACTTCATCCTCGGCTACCTCCGGCGGATCCTGCCCGAGCGGCCGGACCTGAAGGTCATCATCACCTCGGCGACCATCGATCCCGAACGCTTCGCCGCCCACTTCGCCGCCGATGCCGCCGTCGAGGACACCTCCCCCGCCCCGATCATCGAGGTCTCGGGGCGCACCTATCCCGTCGAGATCCGTTACCGCCCCCTCGACCAGCCGCCGGGCGGCCTGGACGACGGCGACGGCGGCGCGGACAGCGAACTCGAGGAGGAGCGCGACCCGCTCGATGCCGTCTGCGACGCCGTGGACGAACTCTCCCTCGAAGCTCCCGGGGACATCCTCGTGTTCTTCTCCGGCGAACGCGAGATCCGCGATGCCGCCGATGCCCTGCGCGCCCGCATCCAGTCCACCACCCGGCTGCGTGGCACGGAGGTGCTGCCCCTGTTCGCCCGGCTCTCCCTCGAGGAGCAGCACCGCGTCTTCCGTCCCACCGGCAGCCACCGCCGCATCGTCCTCGCGACGAACGTCGCCGAGACGTCGCTGACGGTACCCGGCATCAAGTACGTGATCGACACCGGAACAGCCCGCATCTCGCGCTACTCCCACCGCACGAAGGTGCAGCGCCTGCCGATCGAGCGCGTCTCGCAGGCGTCCGCGAACCAGCGGTCCGGCCGCAGCGGCCGTGTCTCCGACGGCATCGCGATCCGCCTCTACTCGGAGGAGGATTTCGAGTCACGCCGGCCGTTCACCGAGCCGGAGATCCTCCGCACCAGCCTCGCCGCGGTCATCCTGCAGATGGCCGCCATGGGCGTCACGCGCAGCCCCAAGGACATCGCGGAGTTCCCGTTCGTGGAACCTCCCGAGACCAAGGCCATCAACGACGGCGTCGCCCTGCTGCGCGAACTCGGGGCGCTGAAGGACGACGGCGGCCTCTCCGCCGTGGGCCGCAAGCTCGCCCAACTCCCCGTGGATCCCCGCCTGGGACGCATGATCGTTGAGGCCGGCTCACGCGGAGCCGTGAAGGAGGTCATGGTCCTCGCCGCGGCACTGACCATCCAGGATCCGCGCGAGCGGCCCTCCGCGGACCAGCCCGCGAAGCAGCAGCAGGCGGCCGAGAAGCACAAGCGCTTCGTCGACGAGAACTCGGACTTCACGGCCTACCTCAACCTGTGGCGCTACCTGCAGGAGAAGCAGGACGAGCTGTCCTCCACGCAGTTCCGGAAGCTGTGCAGGACGGAATTCATCAACTACCTGCGCGTGCGGGAGTGGCAGGACCTCTTCCAGCAGCTGCGCCAGCTCGCGAAACCCCTCGGCATCACTCTTCCGGCCGGCCCCGTCGACCCCGTGGGACTGCACGAGCAGATCCACATCAGCCTGCTCTCGGGTCTGCTGAGCAACATCGGCCTGTACGACCAGCGCAAGCGCGAGTACGCGGGCGCCCGGGGAACCCGGTTCGCGGTCTTCCCGGGGTCGGCGCTGTTCAAGAAGTCCCCCGACTGGGTCATGGCCGCCGAACTCGTGGAGACCTCGCGGCTGTGGGCGCGGGTCGTCGCGCGCATCGATCCCCTGTGGGCGGAACAGGTGGCGCCGCACCTCGTCAAGCGCAGCTACAGCGAGCCGCACTGGTCGAAGAAGATGGGCTCGGTCATGGCGTACGAGAAGGTCACGCTCTACGGCGTCCCGATCGTGCCCCAGCGGCGCATCAACTACGGCCGGATCGACCGCGAGGTGGCGCGTGAGCTGTTCATCCGCCACGCCCTCGTGGAAGGCGACTGGAAGACGCACCATACGTTCTTCAGCCGCAACCAGGCCCGCCTCGCCGAGGTGGAGGAGCTCGAGAACCGGCTCCGACGGCGTGACCTGCGGGTCGACGACGAGACGCTCTTCGAGTTCTACGACCAGCGCCTCGGTCCGGACGTCGTGTCCGAGAGGCACTTCGACTCCTGGTGGAAGACGGCTCGCCGGGAACAGCCGGACCTGCTCGACTTCGATCCGGAGAAGCTCCTCAGCGAGGACGCCGCGGAACTCGACGAGGCGGCCTTCCCGAGCACCTGGCACCAGGCCGGATTCGAGCTGCCGCTCACGTACGAGTTCTCGCCCCTCACCCCGGGCGCGCACGACGGCGTGACGGTGACCATCCCGGTCCTCTTCCTGAACCAGCTCGACCCGAAACCGTTCCGCTGGCAGATCCCCGGCCAGCGCGTGGAGCTCGTGACGTCCCTCATCAAGTCGCTGCCGAAGCAGGTGCGGAAGAACTTCGTGCCGGCGCCGGACGTCGCGCGCACCGCGGTCGCCGCCCTCGAGTCCGACTTCGACCCCGCCGAGGACGACCTCGAGGCGGCACTCGAGCTCGCACTGCGCCGGCTGCGCGGACACGTCATCCCACCGGGGTCATGGAACTGGGCGGCTGTCCCGGCGCACCTGCTGATGATGTTCCGGATCGTCGACGCCGCGGGTCGGATACTCGACGAGTCGCGCGACCTCGAAGCGCTGAAGGAGTCCCTGGCCCCCGCGGTCAGCCGGGCCATCGCGCAGTCCCTCGGAGCGACGCCGGGCAGCACGCGTCCCGCGGCGGGGCCCGGTAGGGGCGGCAACCGCAAGGGCTCCACCGGCCCTGCCGGTCGGGAGGGCGGCGGCCACTCCGGGGGGCGGGCCCCCGGACGGACCACGGGAGCCGCACAGGCCGCCTCGTCCGGCGAGGCCGCCTCGGGCACCCCTGCTCGAGGAGGGGTCGCCGTCGCCGAGGCACCGGCCGTCGCCGAGCGGACGGGTGAGAGGACGTGGGTCTTCGGCAGTATCGAGCGCGAGGTGTCCCGCACCGTCGCAGGACACCGCGTGACGGGTTTCCCGGCCGTCGTGGACGAGGGCACCTCGGTGGGCCTGCGGGTCTTCCCCACCGCCGGCGAGCAGGCCGCGGTCATGCGGGCTGGCATCATCCGCCTCCTGTCCCTGCGCATCCCGAGCCCGGCGAAGTACGTCCTGGAGCACCTGAGCAACACCGAGAAGCTCACCTTCAGCCAGAATCCGCACGGCAGCGTCGCGGAGCTCATCCGCGACTGCTCGCTGGCCGCGATCGACAAGCTGGTGCCGGAGGAGCTGCCGTGGACCGGGGAGTCCTTCGACCGGCTGTACGAGACCGTCCGCGCCGAACTGATCGACACGGTCTTCACCGTGACGGCGACCGTCGAGACCGTGCTCTCCAGTACCCGGCGCATCCAGAAGCAGCTCAGGGGAACCACGAGCCTCGCGCTGATCACGTCCCTCAACGACGTCCGCAGCCAGCTCGAACACCTCGTCTACCCGGGGTTCGTCGCGGCGACGGGCTACGCCCAGCTCTTCCACCTCCCCCGCTACCTCAGGGCCATCGAGGTCCGGCTCGAGAAGCTGCCCACCAACGTGCAGCGCGACGGCGTGGGGACGGCCGTCGTCCAGCGTCTCGAGGACGAGTACGACGACGCCGTCGCCTCCCTGGCCGCGGGGCGGCACCGGCCCGCGGCGCTGGCCCGGGTCCGGTGGATGATCGAGGAGCTGCGAGTCAGCCTCTTCGCACAGGACCTCGGCACCGCCTACTCGGTCTCGGAGAAGCGCGTGCGGACGGCGCTGAACGAGGCACTGGCCGCAGCCCGCTAACAGCATGCGGCCAGCGCGGCCCGGGTCCGGTCAGTCGGGCACGTGCGCGCCGTGGCCGGCGTCCCTCAGGGCGCCGCGCAGGGTCTCGGCGGCGCGGTCCATCATGCCGGGGTCCGGCGCGATGTCGACCCGCTTCACGTCGAAGTCCTGCGGTGACTGCGTCGGCCAGACGTGGACGTGGAGGTGGGGCACCTCGTAGCCCTCGACCAGGACGCCCACCCGCCTGGCGCCGAAGGCCTTCTCCTGGGCCCTGCCGATCGTCTGCGCGACGGCCATGACCTTCGAGAGCGTCTGGGGATCGGCCTCGAGCCAGTGCTCGATCTCCCGGCGCGGCACCACGAGCGTATGGCCCGGGGTGATCGGGGCGATCGTCAGGAACGCGACGACGTCGTCGTCCTGCCACACGAATCGGCCCGGCACCTCCCCCCTGATGATCCTGGTGAAGAGTGTCGTCATCGGTCCTCCTTGGATTGCTGCCGTGGGGACACCGCGGCGCTCCAGCTCATCGGGTAGCTGGACTCCGCCACGCAGGGGCGGCGGGACGGGGCGTCCTGGGTTCATGCCCCGACGCTACCGCCCAGGCCTCCGGCCGGCCACACCGCCCCCGGAAGTCAGCCCGCTGGTGCATCCCCCTCCCTCAGGCACCCGTGGCGACGGGCAGGCCCTCCGTCGTCGCCCACTGCGACCAGGAACCGGGGAACAGCGAGGCGTCGATGCCGGCGATGTCCAGGGCGGCGATCTCGTGCGCTGCGGTGATCCCTGAGCCGCAGTAGACCGCGACGCGCCCGCGGTCCGCGCCGAGGGCGTCGAAACGGCGCCGGAGCTCGTCCGCGGGACGGAAGCGCCGATCGGCCCCGAGGTTGTCCGCCGTCGGTGCGCTGAGGGCCCCGGGGATGTGCCCGGCCAGCGGGTCGACGGGCTCGTGCTCGCCGCGGAAGCGCTCGCGGGCACGTGCGTCGAGCAGGACGTCGATCGTGGCCGGTTCGAGGAGATCCGGGATCGAGACGACCGGCATGTGCCCCGTGGAGAGGTGGACGCCCCCCACGCAGTGGCGTTCCTCCCCGCCCTCGACGTCGAACCCCGCCGCGCGCCAGGCGGTCAGCCCGCCGTCGAGCAGGCTGACGGACGCAAAGCCCGCATTCCGCAGGAGCCACCAGAGACGGGCTGCCGCCAGGTTCCCCGAGTCGTCGTAGGCGACCACGGCGTCGCCGTCGTTGAGGCCCCACTGGCGGGCCGCTTCCTGCAGGGCGTCGGCATCGGGCAGTGGATGGCGGCCGATTCCGGGGCCGCCGGGAGCGCACAGCTGTGCCTCCATGTCCACGAACACCGCGCCGGGTATGTGGGCCTCACGGTAATGCTCGTGGCCGTGGGGGTCGCCCAGGGCCCAGCGCACGTCGAGCAGGATGGTCTGCGCGCCGGAGGTCATCCGGTCCTGCAGTTCCTGCACATCCATCAGAGTCTTCATCGAGATCTCCTGTCGGGACGGGCGACCGGACCGCAGCGGTCACCGCGGGCCGGTCCTGATGCACGCCAGTCCACCACACTCGTGACACGCGTGCAGCTTGTAGGCTGGCGGGATGCCGAGGTTCACCGCTGCTGACAGATCGTGGTCGGACGAAGCCGTCCGGCGCATCGAGGCGGACGGCACCCGCTCGGCGGACACGCACCTGTTCGCCGTCCCCCTTCCTGCGCACTGGGGTGTCCAGGTGTACCTCAAGGACGAGTCCACCCACCGCACCGGCAGCCTCAAGCACCGCCTCGCCCGGTCCCTCTTCCTCTTCGGCCTCGTCAACGGCTGGATCACGGAAGGGACGACGATCGTCGAGGCATCGAGTGGCTCGACGGCGGTGTCCGAGGCCTACTTCGCGCAGCTCCTCGGCCTGCCGTTCGTCGCGGTCATGACCGGGACGACGAGCCCCGAGAAGATCGCACTGATCGAGCAGTACGGCGGCACCTGCCGTTTCGTCGAGCACGCCTCGGACGTGTACGCGGCGGCCGAGGAGGTAGCGCGGGAGACCGGCGGCCACTACATGGACCAGTTCACGTTCGCCGAGCGGGCCACCGACTGGCGCGGCAACAACAACATCGCGGAGTCGATCTTCGGGCAGCTCGCCCGCGAGCCCCATCCGCTGCCCGCGTGGATCGTCGTGGGGGCCGGAACCGGCGGTACGAGCGCCACGATCGGCCGCTACCTGCGGTACCACCGCTACCCGACGCGCCTCGCCGTCGTCGATCCCGAGCACTCCGCGTTCTTCCCCGCGTGGGCGGATCCCGGATCGGCCGCGACCGGACGGCCGTCGCGGATCGAGGGCATCGGGAGGCCCCGGCCGGAGCCGAGCTTCGTGCCGTCCGTCATCGACACCATGATCCAGGTGCCGGACGCGGCCTCCGTCGCGGCAGCCCGCCACCTGCGGGCGCTCACGGGACTCCATGCGGGACCGTCCACCGGCACCAATCTCTGGGGCGTCTGGCAGCTCGTCGCCGACCTGGTCGCCGACGGGCGCTCGGGCAGCATCGTGTCCCTCATGTGCGATTCGGGCGACCGCTATGCCGCGACGTACGACGACGACGCCTGGCTCGAGCGCCGCGGCCTCGATCCGGCCGCGCCGCGGGCGATGCTCGAGGACTTCTTCTCGACGGGCGTCTGGCCCGGCGCGACCGGCGGGCCCGGCTCCGACCCCGGAAGCGGCTGATCCGACTCAGACGTCGACGCCCTCGCCCACGCCGAGGTGCCGGAAGGACGTGCCGTACCGGGAGCCCAGCCGCGTCACATGGCCCTCGACCAGCCCGAGCCCCGCCTCGTTGAGGAGGGCGTCGTGGATCTGGAAGGCGCGCGGTGCACGCACCGACGCCACGAAGTCCACCACCTCCGCCAGCTTCGACCAGGGTGCGTGCACCGGGACCAGGAGCGTCCCCACAGCGATTCCGTCCGGCACCACCAGCGAATCGCCCGGGTGGTAGACGGAGGCTCCGATGAGGAATCCCACGTTGGCGATCACCGGTATCAGCGGATGGATCAGCGCATGCTGTCCGCCGAACGTCCTCACCTCGAATCCCGCGGCGGTGAGCTGCTCGCCACCGGCCACGGCGTGGATGCGGTCGCCCGCAGCGGCGCCGAGGCCCGCGGTGACGGTGTCGGCGACGCCCTGCGGTGCCCAGAGTCCCACCGACCGGTTCCCGGCCAGCACGGCGACCACCCGGTCGACATCGATATGGTCGGGGTGCTCATGCGTGATGAGCACGGCAGCGGCGCCCTCGAGGGCCTCCTCGACCTCCGAGAAGGTGCCCGGGTCGATGACGAGCACGGAGCCGTCCTGCTCGAGCCGGACGCAGGAATGGGAGAACTTGGTCAGCCGCATGGGCCCAGAGTACCCGCGGTGGCGCTGGTAATCTTTACTCTGGTCCAGGGCATCCGAGCGCCCGCGGAAGGGGTATGACATGACGCCCGAGGCGACATCCGAGGCAGTACCGGCAGCACGCGCCGACGCCGTGCAGTCCCCCCGCAAGGGGTCGGAGCAGCGCGTCACGCGCCAGCGGCGGGCCGTCAGTGCAGCCCTCGACGAACTGGACGACTTCGTCAGCACGCAGGAGCTCCACCGACTGCTCCATGACAGGGGCGAGTCCGTCTCGCTGGCCACGGCCTACCGCATCCTCCAGTCGATGGCCGACGACGGACTCGTGGACGTCCTGCGCAACGGTGACAACGAGGCGGTCTACCGGCGCTGTGCAGTGGCGCACCACCACCACCACCTGCTGTGCCGGAACTGCGGCCGGGCCGTCGAGATCGAGGCACCCGCCGTCGAACAGTGGGCAACCCGTATCGCTGCCGAGCACGGATTCACCGACGCCGCGCACACCGTCGAGATCCAGGGACTGTGCCCCGAGTGCACGTCGCCGGCTGCCCTGCCCTGAGGTCTCCCGGCCCAGCTCACCCTCCCCCGGGTTGTTTCGCCAGCACCGTTCGTCCCGATGCGATCCCTGACGATGTCGGTGCCGTCGATTAGGCTGGAAAGCGTGATGTCCCCTGACAAGTCCGTCCGTGCCGTGCCGACCGGGGGCATGGCCGGATCCGGTGCCACCGGCGAGGACGCGGGCCCCCTCGGCGAGCTCGTCGACGCGGTGCGCCACTACCGGAACACGGAGAGCGCCATGCGCAGCCGCAGCCGGGACTCGATGCACCTCGGCAGGACGGACATGACGGCCCTGCGCCTCCTGCTCCTTGCCCGCCAGTCGGGAAGCCCGCTCAGTGCGGCCGCGCTCGCCCGCCAGCTCGAGATCTCCACTGCGGCCACGACCGTGCTGATCGACCGCCTCGAGAAGAGCGGGCATGCCGTGCGGCGCAGGAGCGAGTCCGACGGACGGGCGATCGAGATCTGGCCCACCGCGACGTCGGACGAGGAAGTCCGGTCCACCATGGGTGTCATGCACGAGCGGATGATGGCCATCGCGGCCGCGCTCACACCCGAGGAGAGCGGCACGATCCATCGGTTCCTCGGTAGCCTGGGGCGTGCCATGTCCGAGCTCGAGTTCCCGGAGCCGGCTCCAGCCCCGGACCACGACTGACGCCGGCCCTCCTCTCCTCCGAACTGCGCCGCCTTACCTAGAGAAATTGACTACTAGATGGTCTAAGATATAGGCATGAGACCCTCGGATGCACGGCAGGGAGCTGGCTACTGGTACCCGCCCTCCAGGGCAGGCGAGACCGACCGGTCCGCGACCGGCGTCGACGTCCTGAACGCCCTGCGGGCCTATCGTGATGTGGAGAGCGGGCTTCGCCGGCGCCTGAGCCAGCGGCTCAGCATCAACGAGACGGATCTCGGGGCGCTGCGGTACCTCCTCGGCGTCTGGCAGCGGGACCAGGGGGCCAGCCCCAAGGAACTAGCCCTCGCCCTCGGCATCTCGAGCGCGTCCACCACACTGGTCATCGACCGCCTCGAGAAGGCCGGCTACATCCGCAGGCGGCGCCATCCGGTGGACCGCCGCGCGGTGATCCTGGAACCCGGAGAGAAAGCCACCCTGGAGTTCAGGTCGGCGTTCGACATCGAGAAGCGGGGCGTCCTGGCGGCGGCGGACAGCCTGACCAGCGAGGAGACCGAGACGGTCACCCGGTTCCTGCGGAACATGGAACAGGCCATCGCCGACGCCGTCGGCCAGTCCGACCGTCCGCAGCAGTCCTAGGCCGGCCCCGGTCCCGCTGCGACGCATCAGGACGGAACCGCGAGGCGCTCCGCGCTGCGTGAGCGCCGCGCGGAACGTCGCGATCCGATCACCCGGCACGCGAGGTAGATCGCGAAGGAGATCGTGGTGACATAGGGGCTGATCGGGATACGGCCGCCCAGCGCCAGGAGGATGCCGCCCACCACCGACGCGCAGGCGAAGAGCACGCTGAAGAGCACCACCAGGCCGGGCGCGGACGTGACCTTCAGCGCAGCCGCCGCAGGCGTGATCAGCAGGGCGAGCACCAGCAGAGCGCCGACCACCTGGATGGACAGCGCCACCGCGATCCCCAGCAGCACCATGAACAGGATCGAGAGACCGCGCACGGGGACCCCACGGGCCTCGGCGAGGTCGGCGTCCGCGCTCGCGAAGGTGAGTGGACGCCAGATCGCGACCAGGGCGATGATCACGACGACGGCGCACCCGACGAGCAGATTCAGCTGGACGTCGTCCACGGAGACGATCTGACCGGTGAGCAGGCCGAACTTGTTGGCAGCCCGCCCCTCGTACAGGGCGAGGAACAGGATCCCCAGGCCCAGGCCGAACGGCATGACCACCCCGATGATCGAGTTCCGGTCCCGGGCCCGGATGCCCATGAGGCCGAGGACGAGTGCGGCGAGGACGGATCCGACGAGCGAGCCGGCGACGACATTGGCCCCGACGAGCAGCGCGAAGGCGGCCCCTGCGAAGGAGAGTTCGGCGATTCCGTGCACCGCGAAGGCGAGGTCCCGCATCATGACGAAGGTCCCGATGAGTCCTCCGAGGAGCCCGAGCACCGCTCCCGCGATCAGCGAGTTCCGGACGAGGGGCAGCAGCTGGGCATAGTTGTCGAACGTGAAGATGGCGCTGAGGATCTCCTGGAGGTCCATGCTCATGCGCTTTCGTGGTGGTGGGTGGTGGCGTCGGGCAACCCGACCACCACGATCCGGCCGTTGCTGTGCAGGACCTCCACGGGGCTGTCGTAGAGGTCCGAGAGCACCTCGCTCGTCATGACCTCTGCAGGGGCGCCGACGCGGAAGCGCCCGTCGGCGAGGTACAGGACGCGGTCCACGTAGTCGATGACGGGATTGATCTCGTGGGTCACGAAGACCACGGCACTGTTCTTCTCGTGGCACTGCCGGTTGATCAGCGAGCTCACCGCCTGCTGGTGGTTGAGGTCGAGCGACAGGAGGGGCTCATCGCACAGGAGCACCGTCGGATCGGTGGCCAGCGCCTGCGCGGCACGCAGTCGCTGCTGCTCGCCGCCTGAGAGGAGCCCCACGGGGGCATCGGCATAGGACTGCGCTCCGACATCGGCCAGAAGGCCCTCCACGCGCTCGTGGTAGGCCCTGCTCCGCATCCTCAACCCCCAGCGGTGGCCATCCACCCCGAGGCCCACGAGGTCCCGCGCCCGGAGGGGCGTCTCGGGGGGGAAGGACTTCTGCTGCGGTATGTAGCCGAGGGTCCTGCTGCCGCGCGTGATGGGCCGGCCTCCGATGGTCGCGGTGCCCGCGTCGAGTGGCTGCAGGCCCAGCAGAACCTTCAGGAAGCTCGTCTTGCCCGAACCGTTGGGGCCGAGGACGGCGAAGAACTCACCGGACATGATGTCGAGGTCCAGCCCCTCCCACAGGGTGCGACTGCCGAAGGAGAGCGCAGCGCCGCGCAGGCTGATCGCCGGCGTGCCGGCCTCCCCGCCCGGGGAGGAGGCGTGCCGGGACATCGTCGAGGTCATGCGGAGCGGGTTCCAGTCTGTCGTGGTTCAGGGGTCCTGCGGAGCGCCCTCCTCAGGATCCGAGAGCGGCCTCGATGCTATCCGTGTTGGCGGTCATCCAGGAAACGTAGTCCTCGCCCTCGGGCAGCGTCTCGGTGAAGTCCAGCACGGGAAGGCCCGCGTCGTCGGCGGCCGAGCGCACCGCTTCGGTCTGCGATCCTTCCGTCTGGTCATTGTAGGCAAGGAAGGCGAGTGTTCCGCCCGAGACGAGTGTCTTCATCTCCTCGAGCACCGCCACCGGGACGTCGGTCTCCTCCTCGATGGCCTCGCTGAAGTCCTCCGGCGTGACGTTCTCGAGTCCTGCGTGCTCCAGCAGGTAGACGGGGACGGGCTCGGTGACCGCCACTGCGCCCCCGGGTCCGTCCGCGGCAAGGGCTTCAAGGCGGTCCTGGAGCGGCTGCAGCTTCGCCGTGAACGCGTCGGCCCGCTCGCGGTACGCGTCCGCGTTGGCCTCGTCCAGCGTGCCGAGTTCCTCGGCGAGGGCGTCGGCGAGCGTCACCATGGCAGGCAGGTCGTACCACACGTGCTCATTGAAGGCGCCGTGGCCGTGGCCCTCCTCGCCCGAGTGCCCCTCCTCGCCGGCGTGATCACCCTCGGCCTCGGCCGTGTGCTCCGCCGCGGAGCCTGCGGTCTCCTCCAGTCCGGACAGCTCGACGGCGTTGAGCACCGCCGTCACGCCGGTCTCCTCCGCGAGGCGGCCGAGGAACGCGTCATAGCCTCCGCCGTTCTCGATGACGAGATCCGCCTCGGACACCGACAGCTTGTCCTGCACCGTCGCCTCGTACGAGTGGGGGTCCTGACTGAGGCTGTTCACGATCGAGGTCACCTCGACGTCGTCCCCTCCAACGGCTGCTGCGATATCGCCGTACACGTTGGTGGCGGTGACGATGCTGATGGACGCGTCGTCGGACGCCGAGCCCGGGTCACCCTCCGCAGCGCCCGACGCGCCCTCTCCGCACGCGGAGAGGGCCAGCGCGGCGAGGGTGAGGAGGGTGGGCGCGGCGAGACGGCGGGAGACAGGCATTCGGGACCTCGATCCAACTAATGAGAACTATTTACGTTAACCCGAGCCTACCTCACACGCGAACCGTTCGCATTTCGCCTTCGTCCGTCGGGCCTCAGGACACGGGTGCCTCAGTACCGTTGACGCCTTCTCCCGTCCTCCGCGCGCCCTGGTTCTGGGTCGCGTCCCGGATCTCGCCGATGAGTTGCTCGATCACGTCCTCGAGGAAGAGCACGCCGCGGGTGGAGCCGTCGGGACCGAGCACGCGCGCCAGGTGCGAGCCCGTCCGCTGCATCACCGCGAGTGCGTCCTCGATCTCGTCCTGCAGCGACAGGTTCGCCAGGGTCCGCACCTTGTTCTCGGTGATGGGCCTGCGATACATGGCCTGCGGCATGGACATGATGTCCTTCAGGTGCATGTAGCCGGTCAGGTTCCCGCGCTCGTCCACGAGGACGAAGCGGGAGAAGCCGGTGCGGCCCACCGCGCGCTCGAAGTCCTCGGGGGTGGCGTCCGTGCGCACGGTGACGAGTTCGCCGAGAGGCACCATCGTCGTCTCGGCCGTCTGCCCCGAGAACTCCAGGGCACCGGTGATCAGCCCGGACTCGTCGTCGACGAGCCCGCTCTTGGTCGACTCCTCGACGATCGACTGCACTTCCTCCAGCGTGTAGGTCGAGGACACCTCGTCCTTCGGCTCGACCTTCAGGGCGCGGAGGATGTGGTTCGCGGCCCAGTTGAGGGACGAGATCACCGGGTTGACCACGCGGGCGATCATCACGAGCGGCGGCGCCAGCAGCAGGGCCGCCTTGTCCGCGACGGACACCGAGATGTTCTTCGGCACCATCTCGCCGAAGGTGACGTGCAGGAACGTGACCAGCAGCAGCGCCAGCGCGAAGGCCACACCGTCCGCCAGGCCCTCGGGAACCCCGACGGCCTCGAAGGGCACCACGAACAGGTGGTGGATGGCCGGCTCGGCGACCTGCAGGATCAGGAGCGAGCAGACCGTGATGCCGAGCTGGGAGCAGGCGAGCATGAGGGAGACATGCTCCATCGCCCAGATCGTGGTCTTGGCTCGCTTCGATCCCGCGTCCGCCAGCGGCTCGATCTGGCTCCGGCGTGCGGACATGACCGCGAACTCCGAGCCGACGAAGAACGCGTTGCCCAGCAGGAGGACGACGAGCCAGAGAATACCCGCCCAGTCGCTCATCGGTCGTCCTTCCGTACTGCGGTACTGCCGGCGAAGGCCGGACGGGGGGCCTGCGGGGCGGCACCCCGCGTACCGGTCCCCTGGGGAACCGGCTGGTGCTCGGGGACGACGGCGCTCGAGGGAGCCGCGTCGTCGTTTCCTGCCGGCGCCGGTCGGAACTCCACGCGGTCGATCCGGCGTCCGTCCATGCGCTCGACCGTGAGGGTCCCTGCGGGAACCTCGACGCGGTCACCCGTCACCGGGACACGGCCCAGCTCGGCCATGATGAAGCCGGCCACGGTCTCGTACCCGGCCTCGTCCGGCACCACGAGGCCCGGTATCTGCATCGTGACCTCGTCGGGGCGCATCAGCCCGGGGAAGAACCAGTCCCCCGCTGCACTCTGCAGCACTCCGGGTTTCAGCTTGTCGTGCTCGTCCTTGACCTCGCCGACGATCTCCTCCACGAGGTCCTCGAGCGTGGCCACACCGGCTGTACCACCGTATTCGTCCAGGACGACGGCGAGCTGCAGGTTCGCATCGCGCAGCTCGCGGAGGAGGGAGTCGAGATGCACCGTCTCGGGCACGCGGAGCACATCGGTCATGATGGTCCCCGCGGGCAGGTCCGCGCGCTTGTGGCGCGGTACCGCCACGGCCTTCTTGACGTGGACCACGCCGCGGATGTCATCGGCGGACTCGCCGATGAGGGGGAACCGCGAATAGCCGGTGCGTCGCGCCGCCTCCACGACATCGGCCACCGTCTGGTCGGAGTCGATGACCTCCATGCGGATGCGCGGCGTCATGACATCGGCTGCCGTCCGTTCCGAGAAGCTGAAGGTCCGGGCGAGGAAGTTCGCCGTGCCCTGGTCCAGCGTGCCCATCTCGGCGGAACGACGCACGAGAGACGACAGCTCGGACGGCGTACGCGCACCCGAGATCTCCTCCTTGGCCTCGAGGCCGAAGATGTTGAGGACGCGGTTGGAGAAGCCGTTCAGCACGATGATGGCCGGCTTGAACACGGCGGTGAAGATGAGCTGCGGCCGGGCGAGGGCCTTGCCCACCTTGAAGGGCAGCGCGATGGAGAGGTTCTTCGGGACGAGTTCGCCGATCAGCATCGAGAGCAGCGTCGCGAGGATCATCGCGAGGATGATCGACGTCGAGGCGATCAGCGCCTCCGACAGTCCGAGGGCGGCCAGCGGCGTCTCGAGCAGCTGTCCGACCGAGGGCTCCATGACGTACCCGGTCAGCAGCGTGGTCAGGGTGATGCCCAGCTGGCAGCTCGAGAGCTGCGTGGAGAGCGATTTCAGGCAGCGCAGCAGCGGCACGGCCTTCGTGTCGCCGTCGTCGACCGCGCGCTGGACGTACGTCTGGTCGAGGGCGACGAGGGCGAACTCGACCGCCACGAAGAACCCCGTGCCGAGGACGAGGAGCAGGCCGGCGGCCAGGTAGATCCATTCCACCGCTACATCCCCTCCTCGGCCGGGCCGGGGCGGGATTGCAGCGGCCCGCGTCTGAGGGGGTCCGGGGCGTCCGCCGGGAGGAATGCTGCGTCCTGGCCGGAGCCGGCGTCGGCCGGGCGCCCCGCATCAGGTTCGTGCAGCGGATGGGCAAGAGGTGAGGGGATGCCGGCGTCGAGCCGGCCCCTAGAAGGACTGTCCATAGGAAGGCCAGTTTACCGGCTGGGGCGCCGCCCGCCACCCGCATTTCGGTGGGCGTGCGCTGCGGGCGGAACGCCGCCAGCCGGTCCCGCGGCTACCAGCTCTGCTGGAGCGGCCGCCCCTCCTCGTAACCCGCGGCCGACTGCACGCCTACCACGGCGCGCTCACGGAACTCCGCCAGCGACGCCGCTCCGGCGTAGGTCATCGAGCTGCGGACGCCGGCGGTGATCATGTCGAGGAGGTCCTCGACGCCCGGCCGCGCCGGATCGAGGTACATCTTCGACGTGGAGATACCCTCCTCGAACAGACCCTTTCGCGCGCGGGCGAAGACGTCGTCGCGCCGCGTCCGGTTCTGCACCGCACGCGCCGAGGCCATGCCGAAGCTCTCCTTGTACCGGCGCCCGTCGCTGTCCGTCTGCAGGTCCCCCGGGCTCTCGTAGGTGCCGGCGAACCAGGAACCGATCATGACCTGGCTCGCACCGGCGGCGAGGGCGAGCGCGACGTCCCGCGGATACCGTACGCCGCCGTCGGCCCAGACGTGGGCGCCCAGCTCGGCGGCCGCCTGCGCGCACTCGTGCACGGCGGAGAACTGGGGGCGGCCGACGGCGGTCATCATGCGGGTGGTGCACATGGCACCGGGGCCCACCCCGACCTTGACGATCGACGCGCCGGCGGCGACGAGATCGCGCACGCCCTCGGCGCTGACGACGTTCCCGGCGACGATCGGGACCTTCGGGTCCAGGCCGCGGACGACGGCGAGCGCGTCGAGCATCTTCCGCTGGTGGCCGTGGGCTGTGTCGACGACGAGGACGTCGACGCCGGCCTCCAGCAGCGCCGCGGCCTTCGCCTCCACGTCGCCGTTGATGCCGACGGCCGCCGCCACGCTGAGCCTGCCTGCTGCGTCGAGGGCGGGATCGTAGATGGTGGAGCGCAGCGCGCCCGTCCGGGTGATCACGCCCTGCAGGACGCCGTCGCGCACCACGGGAGCGAGCGAGCTGCGGGCACCGTCGAGGTCCTCGAAGGCCTTCTGCAGCGCAGCGGCGGGATCGGCGTCGAACAGCGAGGCCTCGAAGGCCGCGGGAGCCGGCCGCATCACGGACTCGAGTGAAGCGAAGCGGTCCACCTCCTCGCAGTCGGCGGCGTTGACCACGCCCACGCAGGCTCCGCCGTCGTCGACGACGAGGACCGCGCCGTGGGCGCGCTTGTGCATGAGGTGGAGTGCGTCGATCACGGTGTTGCCCGGCTGCAGCTTGAGCGGCGTCTCGAACACGGGGTGCCGGTCCTTGACCCACGACGTGACCTCGGCGATGACCTCGACCGGGACGTCCTGGGGCAGGACGCCGATACCTCCGCGCCTCGCGACGGTCTCGACCATGCGCCGTCCTGTCACCGCCGTCATGTTGGCGACGACGAGCGGGATCGTGGTCCCCGAGCCGTCGTCGGACGACAGATCGACGTCGAAGCGCGAGATGACCTCGGAGGCGGACGGTACGAGGAACACGTCCGAGTAGGTGAGATCGGTGGTGGGCGGATTGATGAAGCGCATGGTTCTCCCTGGTGGGACCGGGTTGGACGGCCGCAAAGAGTATAGGGCCTGCGGGCGCGCAGTATCGCACGGCGTGCCCCTGCACGACACGCCTGATTGGATTGTTCGTTACTCCTGTCACTACACTTGGACAGGGTCCAGACACGGCTTCTCGCCGATCTTGCCGACCGCACCGCGCTCAGGGCAACTTACGGAAGAGGCGTATACCAAGTGCCAGAACAAACCAGCCACCGTCTACCTGAAGAGTTCGGCGGGAACGAGTGGCTCGTTGATGAACTCTACGAGCAGTTCCAGAAGGACCGCCATTCGGTCGACAAGAAGTGGTGGGGCCTGTTCGATTCGTTCGATGCGGAGACTGCGCCCGCGGAGAACGGCCGACACGGAGCAGGCGGGACCGCGGATCCCGCATCCGCCCCCGCGTCCACGACTCCTGCTGCACCCGCACCCGCACCTGCCCCCAACGGCACCGCGCCTGCCGGCTCCGGGAGCGCACATCCTCCGACGAAGGAACTCCCGGTCGTGAAGACGGAGGCCCCGGCGCCGAAGGCCTCCGGTGAGAGCCCGGCCAGCACGCAGCAGAGCGGCAAGCCGCCGGTCCCGAACGAACCGGCGAAGAAGCCGGAGACGTCGCGGGAGGACAAGCCTGCCGGAAAGCCCATCCCCGCACAGCTGCCGGCCTCGGATCGCAACGGCGAGATGGAGGAGAACAGGGTCAGCGTCCTGCGCGGACCCGCCAAGGCGATCTCCACCAACATGGAGGCCAGCCTCAGCGTCCCCACCGCGACCAGCGTGCGCGCCATCCCGGCGAAGCTCCTGATCGACAACCGCGTGGTCATCAACAGCAACCTCGCGCGGGCCCGTGGTGGCAAGGTCTCCTTCACCCACCTCATCGGCTACGCGATCATCCGGGCCCTCGCCCAGTTCCCGTCGCAGAACGTCTACTACGACGTGATCGACGGCAAGCCCTCGGCGGTGCAGCCGGCCCACGTGAACTTCGGTCTCGCGATCGACATGCCGAAGCCGGATGGGACGCGCTCGCTCGTGGTGCCGAACATCAAGAAGGCCGAGACCATGAACTTCTCGGAGTTCTGGCACGCCTATGAGGACCTCGTGAAGAAGGCCCGCGCCGGCAAGCTGGGCGCGGACGACTACGCGGGCACCACGGTGTCCCTCACCAACCCCGGCGGCATCGGCACCGTCCACTCCGTGCCGCGCCTCTCCAAGGGCCAGGCGTGCATCATCGGAGCCGGCGCCCTCGAGTACCCTGCCGAGTTCCAGGGCTCGAGCGAGAAGATCCTCGCGAAGCACGCGATCAGCAAGACCATCACGTTGACCTCCACGTACGACCACCGTGTCATCCAGGGAGCCGGCAGCGGCGAGTTCCTCCGCATCATCCATCAGCTGCTGCTCGGCGAGCAGGGCTTCTACGACGAGATCTTCGAATCGCTCCGCATCCCGTACGAGCCCGTGCGCTGGAGTGCGGACATCCAGGTCGACCCGATGGACGAGATCAACAAGGTCGCCCGGATCCAGCAGCTCATCCACGCGTACCGGGTGCGCGGCCACCTCATGGCGGACACCAATCCGCTCGAGTACGTCCAGCGCAAGCACGCCGACCTGGACATCCGTACCCACGGGCTGACGCTGTGGGACCTCGACCGCGAGTGGCCCACGGGCGGCTTCGGCGGCCAGCCGACGCTCAAGTTCCGCGACATGCTCGGTGTCCTGCGCGATGCGTACTGCCGCACGACGGGCATCGAGTACATGCACCTCCAGGACCCCGCCGAGCGGCAGTGGTTCCAGGACGAGCTGGAGCACACCTACTCCAAGCCGAGCCGCGAGGAGCAGTTGCGCATCCTGCACAAGCTGAACTCGGCCGAGGCCTTCGAGACGTTCCTGCAGACGAAGTTCGTCGGCCAGAAGCGCTTCTCCCTCGAGGGCGGTGAATCCCTGATCCCGCTGCTCGACGCCGTGATCTCCGGTGCGGCCGACGACGGCCTCGACGAGGTCGCGATCGGCATGGCGCACCGAGGCCGCCTGAACGTGCTGACCAACATCGCCGGGAAGACCTACGCCCAGGTGTTCCGCGAGTTCGAGGGCACGCAGGACCCCCGCTCCGTGCAGGGCTCGGGCGACGTGAAGTACCACCTCGGCACCGAGGGCACCTTCACGTCCGACGCCGGCAACGAGACCAAGGTCTACCTCGCCGCGAACCCGTCGCACCTCGAAGCCGTCGACCCCGTGCTCGAGGGCATCGTCCGCGCCAAGCAGGACCTGCTCGACCAGGGCGAGACCTTCCCCGTGCTGCCGATCCTCATCCACGGCGACGCGGCCTTCGCGGGCCAGGGCGTCGTGGCGGAGACCCTGAACCTCTCACAGCTGCGCGGCTACCGCACCGGCGGCACCATCCACGTCATCGTGAACAACCAGGTCGGCTTCACCACGAGCCCGACGTCCTCGCGCTCCTCGGTGTACTCCACCGACGTCGCGAAGATGGTCCAGGCCCCGGTGTTCCACGTCAACGGCGACGACCCCGAGGCGGTCGTCCGCGTGGCCCAGCTGGCGTACCAGTTCCGCCAGCGGTTCAACAAGGACGTCGTCATCGACATGGTCTGCTACCGCCGTCGCGGCCACAACGAGGGCGACGACCCCTCGATGACGCAGCCCATGATGTACAACCTGATCGAGGCCAAGCGCTCGGTCCGCAAGCTGTACACCGAGGCCCTGATCGGCCGCGGCGACATCACGCAGGAAGAGGCCGAGCAGGCGCTGCGCGACTACCAGGAACGCCTGGAGCGCGTGTTCGCCGAGACCCACGCGGCCCAGACGTCGCCGATCCCGGTCGTCACGAAGGACCCGCAGGCGGTCTCGGGCCTCGAGCGGCCGCACGCGCAGCAGGCGGACGGCGGCGAGGCGGACGTGCAGCAGACCGCGATCAGCGCCGAGACGCTGGCCCACATCGGCGCAGCGCACACAGCGATCCCCGAAGGCTTCACGGTCCACCCCAAGCTCAAGGCCCTGCTCGAGAAGCGTGAGCAGATGTCGCGCGAGGGCGGTATCGACTGGGGCTTCGGCGAGGTCGCTGCCTTCGGTTCTCTCCTCATGGAGGGCGTGCCCGTGCGGCTCGCAGGCCAGGACTCCCGACGCGGCACGTTCGTCCAGCGGCACGCCGTGTTCCACGACCGGGCGACCGGCCACGAGTGGCTGCCGCTCGACGACCTCAGCGAGGACCAGGCCAAGTTCTGGGTCTACGACTCCCTGCTCAGCGAATACGCCGCCATGGGCTTCGAGTACGGGTACTCGGTGGAACGTCCGGACGCGCTCGTCATCTGGGAAGCGCAGTTCGGTGACTTCGTCAACGGTGCGCAGACCATCATCGACGAGTTCATCAGCTCGGCTGAGCAGAAGTGGGGACAGCGATCCTCGCTCGTGCTGATGCTTCCCCACGGCTACGAGGGCCAGGGTCCGGACCACTCCTCCGCACGCATCGAGCGCTTCCTGCAGATGTGCGCCGAGGAGAACATGGTGGTCGCCAACCCGAGCTCCGCGGCATCGCACTTCCACCTGCTGCGCCGGCACGCGTACAACCGTCCGCGGAAGCCGCTCGTGATCTTCACCCCAAAGCAGCTGCTGCGCCTGAAGGCCGCGGCGAGCCCGGTCGAGGACTTCACGCAGGGCACCTTCCGTCCGGTCATCCCGGACACGCTGGAGACGTCGGGGAACGACGTCGAGCGTGTGATCCTGGTGTCGGGCCGGCTCTACTACGACCTGCTGTCGTCCCGCCAGAAGCTCGACGACGGCAAGACGGCGATCGTGCGCGTCGAGCAGTTGTACCCGCTGCCGCTGGACGAGATCAAGGCGGCACTGGCCACCTACCCGAACGCCGAGATCGTGTGGGCGCAGGACGAGCCGGCGAACCAGGGACCGTGGCCCTTCATCGGGCTCAACCTGCCGCAGGAGCTCGACCGGCGGATGCGGCTGGCGTCGCGTCCCGCGTCCGCTTCGACCGCGACCGGGTCCGCGAAGAACCACGCGGTGGAGCAGGAACTCCTCATCAAGAGGGCTTTCGGCCGGCAATAGTAGGCCATCAGTATGATGTTGGGTGGGGTCCAGGCCCCACCCGACGTCTTTAAGGGCGGATGCAAGGCCGGTGCCCGCCCTCGGGCGGCCCGGCATGCCTCCTGCCCCTGCCAAGACCGGCACCCGCCAGCACCGACGACCAGCACACCGAGGGACCAGTGGAACAACGCAGAATCCGGCTAGCAGCAGTGGGCGACGAACTCCTCGCGGGGCTCGGTGATCCGCGGGCGCTCGGCTGGCTCGGACGCGTGATGGCCCGCACCCGTCCCGATACCGCCTCCGTGGAGGCGTACAGCCTCGCCGCTCCCGGAGAGGGGACCGAGGCCCTCGCCAACCGCTGGCTCCAGGAGGCCGGACGGCGCTTCGCCGACGGCTTCGAGAACCGCCTCGTCATCGGCCTGTCCGATCGCGACCTCGACCTGGAGCTGTCGACGGCGCGGAGCCGCCTCAACCTCGCGAACATCCTCGACGGCGCATCCCAGATGAGCGTCAAGGTCCTCGTCGTCGGACCTCCTCCCGGACTCGACGCGGAGCGCAACCGGCGCCTCGCCGACCTCTCGGCCGCCTTCGGTGACGTGACGACGCGCCGCAAGCACGTCTTCGTCGACACCTTCAGCCCCCTGCTCGCGCATGAGCAGTGGCGGCACGACCTCGCCGCCAACGGCGGTACTCCCGGGCAGGCCGGCTACGGCCTGATGGCCTGGCTCGTCCTGCATCGCGGCTGGTTCCAGTGGCTGGACGTGCCCGCGCCAGAATAAGCGCCGGCAGTGCCGGAAAGCCCCGGGGACACGCCGTCCGCCGGGGCTTTTTCTTTACGCAGAGACCTTATATTTCGCCGAGGTAACAAATGGGTTATCAACGGTTCACTGAGTGTCCGGAGGCAACGATCCTTCGCTATGCTGTCCGAGTGTGATTGCCGTCACTGCCGCAATCCGCCTCGTGGGACCCCCCTCAGTCCCTCGCGCCAAGCACAGTAAGGACTATCGAATGCGTAATAAGCGCACTATGACGCTCGCCGCCCTGTCCATCGGAGCGCTCATGCTGAGCGCCTGTGGATCGGCGGGCGGTACCGCCGAGACCCCGGCATCGGAAGGTGCCGCGGAGAACCTGGCCTCGACGATCAACATCGCGATCAGTCAGGCACCCACCGGCTACAACGGCAATACGGCGGCCACGAACTCCGTGTACAACGGCTACGTCAGCAACCTGACCATGAGTGGCTTCGCTGCCTTCACGGCGGCCGGCGAGCTCGAACCCAACACGGACTTCGGCAGCTACGAGAAGACCAGCGACGATCCCCTGACGATCAAATACACCATCAACGACGATGCTGTGTGGTCCGACGGCGTGCCGATCGACTACGACGACCTCCTGCTGACCTGGGCGGCCATGTCCGGCACGCATCCCAGCGGCGAGAAGGACCCGGAGTCGGGCGCTGAGTCCGATCTCTTCCTCGCCTCCTCCACCAACGGTTTCGCCCAGACCGAGATGATCGAGGGTGAGCCGGGGGCCAAGGAGTTCGAGCTCGTCTTCTCCGATCCGTACGCCGACTGGGAAGCCCTCCTCACGGGTGACCTCATCATGCCCGCGCACATCGCCGCCGAGCAGGCAGGACTGTCCGCCGAGGGCGACGGCGCCGAACTCGTCGAGGCCATCCAGAGCAAGGACATCGCCACTCTGAAGCCCGTCGCGGAATTCTGGAACACGGGCTGGGACTACGAAGTGGACCTTCCGACCCTGCCGGACACGGCCCTGCTTCCCTCGTCCGGCCCCTACAAGCTGGACAACGCGACCAACGGCACCCTGACGCTCGTCAAGAACGACAAGTACTGGGGCGAAGAGCGTGCAGGCAAGACCGACACGATCGTCTTCAAGACCGTCGTGGACGAGGAGGCCGTCCAGGCACTCCAGAACGGTGACGTGGACGTCATCGATCCGTCCAGTCCCACGGTGGACACCAAGACCGCCCTCGAGCAGATCGGCGAGACCGTCACGGTGGACACCGGGACGTCCCTGACCTTCTCGCACATCGACCTCGACCAGCGCCCCGGTGCCGTGTTCGAGGACGTCAAGGTCCGCCAGGCCTTCCAGGCCTGCGTTCCGCGCGCCGATATGGTCGACAAGTTCGTCACTCCGATCGATCCCGAGGGGACGGTCATGAACCTGCGCGAGTACCAGCCCGGACAGCCCGACTACGACACGGTCCTCGACGGCGCACCTGCCGCCCAGGGTGACGGCACCGCGGACATCGAGGGAGCCAAGGCGCTCCTCGCGGAGGCCGGCAAGACCGAGCCCGTCAGGGTCAGCCTGATGTACGCGGCCACGAGCCAGCTCCGCGCGGACATGGTGGCGCTGGTCAAGGATTCCTGCGACAAGGCCGGCTTCGAGATCGTCCCGCAGCCCGAGGCCGAGTGGAGCGCCAAGCTCTCCCAGCCCGGCGCCTGGGATGCCGTGGTGTTCGGCTGGTCGGGCTCCGGCCTCGTAGCCTCCGGCCAGTCCATCTACGTCTCCGGCGGTGAGCAGAACTTCGGCGGCTACGCCGATCCCGAGGTCGACCGCCTCTGGACGGAGATCGCCACCACCACGGAGGCGGACAAGGTGCCGGAGCTCAAGACGGACCTCGAGCAGCGCCTCGCCGAGACGCAGTACAACGTGGTCCTCTACGCGAACGCCGACATCATCGGACACTCCTCCAAGCTCGAGGGCGTGGAGATGAACCCGACACAGACAGGTATCACCTGGAACGCCTACAGCTGGACGAAGCAGAACTGATTGCTCCCTCCGGACTGAAGCACAGGGACGGGCAGGCCCGAGGGCCTGCCCGTCCCTGTGCCCGGCCCCGCAACAGCCTGCACCGTTTCCTAGGAGCCCCCACGTGTTCTACTTCATCGCCAAGCGAACCATCATCTCGTTCTTCATCATGCTCGCAGCGACAACGCTGATGTACTTCCTCACCATCTCGTCGGGCGATCCCTTCGAGGATCTCGGCGAGGCCAGCGGCCCGGAGAAGGCCGCCACCATCGCGGCCCGTACCGCCGCCATGAACCTGGACGTGCCGCCCATCCCCCGCTACTTCCTCTGGCTCCAGGACGTGGGCCATTGCCTCGTCCCGGGTGGTGTGAGCTGCACGCTCGGCCAGGACCGGTCCGGCGCGGCCGTGCTTCCCCAGCTCGAGAACGCGATGGGCTCGACGTTGCGCCTCGTCGTCGTGGCCACCGTGCTCGCCCTCGTCCTCGGCGTCGTCGTCGGCATCGTCACTGCCATCCGCCAGTACAGCACCTTCGACTACTCGGTCACCTTCATCTCGTTCCTGCTGTTCTCGCTCCCCCTGTTCTGGCTCTCGACGCTCCTCAAGCAGTACCTGGCGATCGACCTCAACACCTGGCTGGCCAATCCGCAGTTCTCCTATCTCACGATCGCCCTGATAGGGGTGGTCGCCGGCGTCGTCTGGGCGGTCGTCGTCGGTGGCGACCGCAGGCGCAGGCTGATCGTCTTCGGCATCGCTGCCGCCGCCACCGCGCTCGCGCTGTACCTCCTCCTGGTCACCGGATGGTTCGTGAACCCGGGCCTCGGGATCGTCGGCATGCTCGTGTCCGCCGTGGGAGTGGCAGTGCTCTGGACGGCCCTGCTCGCGGGTTTCCGTCGCCGTCGCGTGCTGAACGCAGCCCTCGCCGCGGCTGCCGTGGGTTTTCTCGGCTACCTCGTCTCGATCCCCCTGCTCGATGACCCGAACTGGCTGGTGGTGCTCGCACTCGTGCTCGTGACGGCCGTCGTCGCCTACTTCGTCGCCGGCCTCGTCGGTGGCCCGTTCCGGGCGCAGGCCGCGAAGATCGGAGCCGTGATCTCGGTATCGGTGAGCCTGCTGATCGTGCTCGACCGCCTCCTCCAGGCCTACCCCACGCTCTCGGCCAAGGCCGGTGGTCGGCCCATCCCCACGACCGGCTCGCAGTCGGCGAACCTGGCCGGCACGTTCTGGGAGATCAACCTCGACTACGCGCTGCACCTGATCCTGCCGACCATCGCACTGACGCTCATCTCGTTCGCGACCTACACGCGCTACACGAGGGCCAGCCAGCTCGACGTCATGAACCAGGACTACATCCGCACCGCGCGGGCCAAGGGACTCAGCGAGCGGACGGTCCTCGTCAAGCACGCGTTCCGCAACGCGATGATCCCGATCACCACCCTGATGGCCTTCGACTTCGCGGGTGTGCTCAGCGGCGCCGTCATCACGGAGCAGGTGTTCGGCTGGAACGGCATGGGAAAGATGTTCGTCGACGGTATCGGTCACGTGGACCCGGGGCCCGTCATGGCCTTCTTCCTCGTCGTCGGTAGCGCGGCCGTGCTGTTCAACATGCTCGCCGACATCGCCTACGCCTTCCTCGATCCACGCATCACCCTGAGCTAGGACTTCCATCATGAGCAACCACGAGAACAAGCGGGATGACCCTCGCACGTCGCTGGAGCTGTCCGAGATGACGCTCCAGAGCCAGGACAACGACATCGCGACCGCCACCCCCACGCGGGCCCAGACGGACCGCATCCGTACCACCGAGGCGAAGAGCCAGGGTCGCCTGATCAGTGAGCGCTTCTTCCGCCACAAGGGGGCCCTCGCGGGAATCGCCCTGCTGGTCCTGATCGTCGTCCTCGCCTTCAGCTCCATCGGCGTCGCGGGCATCCCCGGCTGGTGGAACAAGGACTACGACGAACTCGCAGCCCGTTTCAACGAGGGCAAGCCGACCCTTACCCTGTGGCCCTTCAGTCTCGGCGAGCATCCCTTCGGCCAGGACGTGCTCGGCCGCGACTACTTCGCGCTGACCATGCGCGGCATCCAGACCTCGCTCATCATCGCGTTCGTCGTCGGGATCGTGGCCATGGTCATCGGCACCACCGTGGGCGCCGTCGCCGGCTACTTCCGCGGCTGGACCGAGGCGTTCCTCATGCGGATCACCGACGTCGTCATCACCATCCCGACGGTCGTCATCGCGGCCGCGGTCGCGGGCATCGTCGCGAAGCACGGCATCATCCCCTTCGCGTTGTTCCTCGGCGTCGTCACGTGGACCAACCTCGCGCGCCTGGTGCGCGGTGAGTTCCTCTCCCTGCGCGAGAAGGAGTTCGTCGAGTCCGCGAAGTCGGTCGGTGCCAGTTCGGCCCGCATCATCTTCCGGCACATCCTGCCCAACACCGTCGGCGTGATCATCGTCTCGACGACCCTCGCGATCTCGAGCGCCATCCTGCTCGAGACCGCCCTGAGCTACCTCGGCCTCGGCGTCACCGCGCCCGACACATCGCTCGGCAAGGCCATCAACGACAACCGCTCCGCCCTCACGGTCCGGCCCTGGCTCTTCCTCTGGCCAGGAGCGTTCATCATCGGCATCGCCCTCGCGGTCAACTTCATCGGTGACGGCCTGCGCGACGCGTTCGACCCCAAGCAGACAAGGGTGAAGCAGTAATGTCACACAGTTCCGTCATCATCTCGGACGAGCAGGCTCCGGCCGGCACCGGGCCCATCCTCGCGGTCAAGGGCCTCGGCGTGGAGTTCAACGTGGACAACGAGTGGGTCATGGCCGCCGAGGACGTCTCCTACGAGATCCATCCCGGCGAGATCCTCGCGATCGTCGGCGAGTCCGGCTCCGGCAAGAGCATGTCCTCCATGGCCCTGCTCGGCCTCCTGCCCCGCAACGGGCGCTCGTCGGGCAGTGCCAAGATGCTCGGAAGGGAGCTCATCGGCGCGCCGCAGGGCACGCTTCGGCGCGTACGGGGCAACGAGATCGCCATGATCTTCCAGGAACCCATGACGGCCCTGAACCCGGTGCTGACCGTGGGCGAGCAGATCCGCGAAGCCGTGGAACAGCACACCGAGCTCTCCCCCGCGCAGGCGAAGAAGCGTGCCATCGAACTGCTCCGCATGGTGGAGATCCCGGAGCCCGAGCGCCGCTACGACTCCTTCCCGCACCAGTTCTCCGGTGGGCAGCGGCAGCGGGCCATGATCGCCATCGCCCTCGCCAACGACCCGATGCTGCTCATCGCGGACGAGCCGACGACGGCGCTCGACGTCACGGTGCAGGCGGAGGTACTGGACCTGCTGCGCAAGCTCAACAAGCGGCTCAACAGCGCCGTGCTCCTCATCACCCACGACATGGGCGTGGTCGCCGACCTCGCCGACCACGTGATCGTCATGGAGCGCGGCCGGATCGTGGAGGCGGCGCCGACGGCCCAGCTGTTCGCGGCCCCGGCCGAGGCCTATACCAGGCAGCTCCTCGGTGCCGTACCGCACCTCGGATCGAAGGTCGGCGGCGTCCTCAGCGACGTCGAGGTGGTGGACGGGCACCTGAGCATCCACGAGGAGTACGCGGAGGCCGCGCTCAGGGCGCGGGAGACGCACACGGCCTCCGGCGTCGTGCCGGCCCTGGAGCTGACGAATGTGGACATCGAGTATCCCGGGCGTTTCCGCCAGCCGCCCTTCAAGGCCGTCTCCGGTGTCTCCCTCACCATCAACCCGGGCGAGGTCCTGGGCCTGGTCGGCGAGTCCGGCTCGGGCAAATCGACCATCGCACGCGCCGTGACGGGGCTCATCAGGACCTCCGGCGGCACGGTCAGGATCGGTGGCACCGACATCACGGAGCTCAGCGCCCGCCAGCTCCTGCCCCTGCGCAAGAAGTTCGCGATCGTGTTCCAGGACCCGGCGGCCTCGCTGAATCCGAGGATGTCCATCGGCGAGAGCATCGGCGAACCCCTGCTCCTGCACGAGAAGCCCGGACGCGCCGAGCTGGACAAGCGCGTCGCGTCCCTGCTGGAGGACGTACAGCTGCCGGTCGCCTTCCGCAACCGGTACCCGCACGAGCTCTCCGGCGGCCAGCGCCAGCGCGTCGGCATAGCCCGCGCGCTCTCACTCCGGCCGGACCTCCTCGTCGCGGACGAGCCGACATCGGCCCTCGATGTCTCCGTGCAGGCCAAGGTGCTGGCCCTGCTCCAGGAGCTGCAGCGTGAGCGGGGCTTCGCGTGCCTCTTCGTGAGCCACGACCTCGCCGTCGTCGAACTGCTCGCGAGCCACATCGCGGTGCTCAACAAAGGCACCCTGGTGGAGCAGGGCAGCACGGAGCAGATCCTGAAGTACCCGCGTGATCCGTACACGCGCCGACTGCTCGCCGCGGCGCCGGTCCCGGACCCGGGAGAGCAGTCGGCGCGCCGTGAGCAACGCGCGGCGATCCTCGCCACGGGCGCCTCCGAGTGACCGGCGCCTCCGAGTGAACGGCGCCTCCGAGTGAACGGCGCGTCCGCGTAGCCGCCAGGCGCAAGGGGCCCTCCGTCGTCACGGAGGGCCCCTTTCGCGTGCTGCAGCCCGGATCAGTGGCGGAACACGATCTTCCCGAACACGTCGCCGTCGAGCAGCCGCCGGAAGCCCTGCGCCGCGTCCTCGAGGGGCAGGACGGTGTCGATGACCGGCCGCACCCCGGTAGCCACCAGGAGACGCGTGAGCCGTACGAGTTCCTCCCGGGTGCCCATGGTGGATCCCAGCACGCGGAGCTGGAGGAAGAACACCCGGTTGAGGTCGGCCGAGGGCGCCGGGCCGCTCGTCGCGCCGCACGTCACCACGGTTCCGCCGGGCACGAGGGACTTCAGGGAGTGCGCCCAGGTCGCCTCTCCCACGGAGTCGAAGACGACGTCCACGCGGTCCGGCAACCGCGCGCCGGCGTCGATCGCCTGCTCGGCGCCCAGCCCCAGCGCCCGCTGCCGCTTCTCCTCGCTGCGGCTCGTCGCCCATACCCGGAAGCCCGCAGCCGAGGCGAGCGCTATCAGTGCGGAGGCCACGCCCCCGCCCGCGCCCTGCACCAGCACGGTGGACCCCGGTGCCGCCGGGGAGATCGAGAAGAGCATGCGGTACGCCGTGAGCCAGGCCGTCGGCAGGCAGGCGGCCTCTTCGAAGGACAGCTCGGCAGGCTTGGGCACAAGGTTCCGCTCGGGCACCCACACGTAGTCCGCCATCGTCCCCGGGTGACGCTCCGACAGGAGGGAGCGTTTCGGGTCGAGCGTCTCGTCGCCCCGCCAGTCGGGCGAGGAGAGGACGCCGTGCACGATCACCTCGCTGCCGTCGTCGTCGATCCCGGCCGCGTCGCAACCGAGGACCATCGGCAGCTTCTCCCCGGGCAGCCCGACGCCCTTCAGGGACCACAGGTCATGGTGGTTCAGGCAGGAGGCGACGACCCGCACCCTTCGGAAGCCGGCGGGCGCATCGGGCAGGTCGAGGTCCCCGACGACGAGGCCCGCGAGGGGATCACTCGCGGACTGGGTTGCTGCGTAGGCGGCGCGCATGCACAAGCTCCTTCGGTCGTGGCTGGTTCCCCCATCCTAGGGGCGGCCGGAACGGCACCGGCGGAACGGAACCACGGTGGCCGGCGGCTGTTTAGGTCACGCCCGTAGCTGTATGGGAGACTTGGGTGCAGTTCTGCACGAGTACAGTGCCTGAAGAAAAAGGAGGCAGCCATGAGCAAGCGAGCACGCAAGCGTCGCGACCGGAAGCGTGGAGGCGCAAACCACGGTAAGCGCCCCAACACCTGAGTCCAGGCGTTAGAAGCACCACCTGCACCAACACAAGAACCTCCGGCGCCTCAGGGCGTCGGAGGTTCTTGTGTCTGTACCGCCGTCAGGACGGTGACCAGCGATACGCGCCGCTCAGTGATCCACGGTCTTGAGCTGGCTGATGCGGTCCAGGATGCTCGTCTTCAGGGTCGACGGCGCCACTTCCGTGCAGGATCGCTTGACGACGGACCGGATCAGGCACTCGAGGTCGTGCTCCTCGGCGCACTGCGGGCAACCGTCCAGGTGGTCCTTGATCTCCACCAGGTCCTGGTGGGACAAGGCACCGTCCAGATACTCGTACAGCCGTTCGATCCTCGAGTCGGCGCAATCGCCGAGGCTCTCGCAATCGCTCATTTCTTCATCTCCTGTTCCTTGCCCGCTGCGACCCGGGTCCTGGCTCCAGTGCCTGTCCCCAGGCCCCGCTCGTGCGCGTACTCCGCGAGGAGTTCGCGCAACAGCTTGCGGCCGCGATGCAGCCGGGACATGACGGTCCCGATGGGCGTGTTCATGATTTCCGATATCTCCTTGTACGCGAAGCCCTCGACGTCCGAGAAGTACACCGCGAGCCGGAATTCCTCCGGAATGGCCTGGAGGGCGCTCTTCACGTCGGAGTCCGGCAGGTGGTCCAGCGCCTCGGCCTCGGCGGACCGGAGGCCACTGGAGGTGTGCTCGGCGGCCTTGGCGAGCTGCCAGTCCTCGATCGTGTCCGAGTGCGACTGCAGGGGTTCACGCTGGCGCTTGCGATACAGGTTGATGTACGTATTGGTGAGGATGCGGTACAGCCACGCCTTCAGGTTCGTGCCCGGCTTGTACTGGTGGAAGGCCGAGAACGCCTTGGTATAGGCCTCCTGCACGAGGTCCTCGGCATCGCTCGGGTTCCGGGCCATGCGCATGGCAGCGGAATAGAGCTGGTCGACGTACTGCATGGCGTCGCGTTCGAAGCGCGCCTTGCGGTCGGCTTCCGACTCCGTCGACACGTCCAACTCTGCATCTTCGGCCTGGCTACTGCCTGCGGGGGCTGTTGTATTCATCGTGCCAAAGTCTACGCGTCCCCGCGCACGCACCACCGGGACGCCGCCGCGCCGGACCGACGTCGAAAGCTGAAAATCCGGTCTTGCGACCGTTGCGGTCGTTCCACCCGTCATCCGGTCACCCCCTCTCCCGTTCCGCGTTCCCTTACCCTCCCTGCAACCTGTACGCCACCCCTTCTATTCCTGCCGGCGGTCGATCCCGGCACTGCCTCCGGGCCCGCTCCTTCCGGTGCCGACGCCCCTCCCGCAAGCCCGGGCCGTCCACGGGCAGCAAAATCGCACCGGCCGGTGCGGCATGCAAAACTAGACCCAGCGTGCTTCGTAACCAGAACCCAATGTCCGGCGGCATCCCGTCGGCAACCAGGAGGCAGTTGTGACCCTTGTCCGCGTAATAGCCCGACCCTTGATCGCGAGCGGCTTCGTCTTCTCCGGAGTCGACCGCCTCCGTACTGCGGGAGCCACGGCGCCGCAGCTCAAGGAGGTCCTCGCGAGCGTGACCAAGGTGGTCCCCGCGGCCACCGCGGTCACGGGCAACGAGAAGCTCGTGGGCCAGGTCCTCGGCGCGACGCAGGTCGGAGCGGCGCTGCTGCTCTCCATCGGCCGCTTCTCACGCGTCGCAGCCCTGCTGCTGACGGTGACCGCCTCGGTGAACACGCTGGTCGACTACCGCTCCGCGGATGCCTCGACGGCCGAGGGCAAGAAGGCCCGCCGCTCACAGCTGCTCAAGAACCTCTCCCTGGTCGGTGCCGTCCTCCTGGCCGCCGTCGACACCAACGGACGCCCGGGCATCGCCTGGCGTGCCGGACACCTCGCCACGGACGCGCGGAAGAACGCCGCCGGCCTCGGCAAGGACGCCCGCAAGCAGCTGCAGAAAGCCGACAAGGCCGTGCGCAGGACCGCTGCCGACGTCGTCGGTTCATAAGCTCCATGTCAGCGTCCTCAGGCGGGGTGCCCCACGAGACCTTGTGGCGGGCACCCCGCCTGACCCGTCCCGTGGACTCGGAGGTCTCGATCCCGGGATCGAAGTCCCTCACCAACCGCTACCTCGTGCTCGCAGCCCTCGCCGACGGTCCCTGCGTCCTGCGCCGGCCACTGCACTCCCGCGACTCCGCCCTGATGATCGCGGCCCTGCGCGCACTCGGTGCCGTCATCGACGAGTTGCCCGGCGACGGCGGCTTCGGCCCCGATCTCCGGGTGACGCCCCTGCGGGCCGGATCGGGTGAGGTTCCCCGTGCGGTGGACTGCGGACTCGCGGGCACCGTCATGCGC
The DNA here is from genome assembly GCF_056680255.1 of Arthrobacter sp. BC5. Taxonomy (NCBI): domain Bacteria; kingdom Bacillati; phylum Actinomycetota; class Actinomycetes; order Micrococcales; family Micrococcaceae; genus Arthrobacter; species Arthrobacter sp. BC5. The sequence goes on along the minus strand of NZ_CM155273.1, from coordinate 2,327,961 downwards.
TTCGTCCCACCGCTCGCGGGCCTCATCTCCGGTACCACCACCTTCGACGGCGACCCGCATGCCCGTCGCCGCCCGATGGGCAGCATCATCGACGCACTGCGGGGACTCGGCGTGGCGATCGACGACGGCGGCGCAGGCTCGCTGCCCTTCTCCGTCGAGGGCGAGGGCCGCGTGCGGGGCGGGCGACTCGTCATCGACGCCTCGGCCTCCTCCCAGTTCGTGTCGGCACTGCTCCTCGTGGGTGCCCGGTTCACGGAGGGCCTCCAACTCGAACACGTCGGCAAGCCCGTCCCCAGCCTCGACCACGTCCGCATGACCGTCGAGACCCTGCGGTCGCTCGGCGTGACCGTCGACGATTCCGTGCCGAACCACTGGCGCGTGTCCCCCGGGCCGATCGCCGCCTTCGACGTCGCCGTCGAACCGGATCTCTCCAACGCCGGGCCGTTCCTCGCCGCCGCCGTCGTCACGGGCGGGACCGTCCGGGTACGGAACTGGCCCGCGGGCACCACCCAGGTGGGCGACGAGTGGCGGCGCATCCTGCCGCTGATGGGCGCGACCGCGAGCCTCGACGGTAACGTCCTCACGGTCACCGGTGGGGCGTCGATCTCCGGTGGGACGTTCGCCGACACCTCCGAGCTCGCCCCCACCGTCGCCGCGCTCTGCGCGCTGGCGGACTCGCCGTCGACCCTGACGGGCATCGCGCACCTCCGCGGGCACGAGACCGACCGCCTGGCGGCCCTCGTCGCGGAGATCAACGGACTCGGCGGCGACGCCGAGGAGACCGCGGACGGCCTCGTCATCCGGCCGGCGCCCCTGCACGGTGGGACCTTCCGCACGTACGACGACCACCGGATGGCGACGGCCGGCGCGATCATCGGCCTCGCGGTCGACGGCGTCGAGGTGGAGAACATCGGCACCACGGCCAAGACCATGCCGGAGTTCCCCGAGCTCTGGGCCGCGGTGACGAGGACGGCGGCAGAGGCTTCCGTGGCGGATCCCGCCGGAACCGGGGCACACGCATGAGCGAGGCCGGCAACCGCCGCGGCTCCCGCGCCTGGGACGAGTCCGACGTCCGGATCCGTCCCAACAAGAAGGGATCCCGGCCCCGGACGAAGAACCGTCCCGCCTACGAGGAGGCCGAGACGGGACGCGTGGTGACGGTCGACCGCGGGCGCTACACGACCGTGGTGGACGAGGACACCCCCGACGAGCGCATCGTGATCGCCGCCCGTGCGCGCGAGCTGCGCCGCAGCGCCGTCGTCGCCGGTGACCTCGTGGCGCTCGTCGGTGACCTCTCCGGCGGTCCGGACTCCCTGGCGCGCCTCGTGCGGATCGAGGAGCGCCGGACCGTCCTGCGCCGGAGCGCCGACGACACCGATCCCGTGGAACGCGTGGTGGTAGCCAACGCGGACCAGCTCGTGATCGTGGTCGCCGCCGCGAACCCGGAACCCAGGACGGGCTTCATCGACCGCGCGCTCGTCGCAGCCTACGACGCCGGCATCGAGCCGCTGCTGTGCATCACCAAGGCGGACCTCCGCGACCCGACTCCCCTGCTCGCCAACTACGAGCACCTCGATCTTCGCGTCATCATCAGCAGGACCGACGAGGGTGTGGGCATCGAGGCCACGTCCGACGACGGCGAGTCCGCACGGCTCTCGCACGGGGCCGTCGACGCCCTGCGGGACGAACTCGACGGACAGGTGAGCGTGCTGCTCGGCCACTCCGGCGTGGGGAAGTCCACCATGGTCAACGCCCTGACCGGTTCCACGCGCGCCACCGGCGGCGTCAACGCTGTCACGGGCAGGGGACGCCATACGTCGTCGTCGGCCCTCGCCCTCAAGGCCGCCGATGCCGCTCCGGGCACCTGGATCATCGACACCCCGGGCATCCGCTCCTTCGGTCTGGCGCACGTGGACGCCGACCGGATCCTGAAGGCGTTCCCCGACCTGGAGCCAGGGACGGAGCGGTGCGAGCGCGGCTGCCGGCACGACGGCAACGCCGTGGACTGCGGACTGGACAGTTATGTGGAGGAAGGGCTGGCCGGTGATTCCGGTCCGGTCAGGCTCGCGAGCCTCCGGCGCCTGCTCACGGCGGGGATCGCGGATCCGCGGGGCAGCGCGCACGACGCCAAGGAGCTCGGCCGGCAGTGAGTGGTCGGCGGCGGTCCCCAGGACTGCTACGCTGGAGGCTGTTGTTGTTTGCGCATTAAATTTCAAGCCTTGACCCTCCACCTGGAGTTCGACAGCTTTTGACGATAAGCGAGTAACGAACACCACGATGAGCCCCGAACGTCGGGTGCTCTCCCAGGTAAGGATGTACAACATGGCTACTGGCACAGTGAAATGGTTCAACGCCGAAAAGGGCTTCGGCTTCATCGCTCCCGAGGACGGCGGCGCTGACGTGTTCGCCCACTTCTCCGCGATCAACTCGAACGGCTACCGTTCCCTCGAAGAGAACCAGAAGGTCAACTTCGAGACCACCCAGGGCCCCAAGGGTCCCCAGGCCGAGAACATCACCGTTCTCTAACTTCCCCGGTGCCGCTTCCGCGGCGACGGAGAGAAAGCCACCGTGCGGCGCAAGCCCGCGGTGGCTTTCTGCTGTCCCGGGCCGCTCGCGCCCCGCGCGGGAAGAGGCCCGGGAGACGATAGGTTGATCGGTATGAGTTTTTCGCAGGGCTACAACGACGATCTCCGTCTGGCCCACATCATGGCCGATTCGGTCGACGACCAGACCATGTCGCGCTTCAAGGCGCTCGACCTCCGGATCGAGACGAAGCCGGACCTCACACCCGTGACGGATGCCGACAAGGGTGCGGAGGAAGCCATCCGCGGCCAGCTCTCCCGGGCCCGCCCGCGTGACGCCGTCCTCGGCGAGGAGTTCGGCAGCACCGGGTCGGGGTCGCGCCGCTGGGTCATCGATCCGATCGACGGCACCAAGAACTTCGTCCGGGGCGTGCCGGTGTGGGCCACGCTCATCTCCCTGATCGACGACGGCAGGCCCGTCGTGGGCGTCGTCAGCGCACCGGCGCTGGGCAAGCGCTGGTGGGCCGCCGAGGGCACGGGAGCCTACACCGGGAAGTCGCTCGCGGCTGCGCAGCGCCTGCGGGTCTCCAACGTCTCCCGGCTCGAGGACGCCTCCCTCTCCTACTCCAGCCTCTCCGGCTGGCGCGAACGTGGGGCGCTGGCGGAGTTCGTCAACCTGACGGACCGCGTGTGGCGCACACGGGCGTACGGCGACTTCTGGTCCTACTGCCTCGTGGCGGAAGGCGCCGTCGACATCGCGTGCGAGCCGGAGCTGAACCTGTACGACATGGCCGCGCTCGTACCCATCGTGACCGAGGCCGGAGGCCGGTTCACGTCGCTGGACGGCCAGGACGGACCGTTCGGGGGCAATGCCCTCGCGACGAACGGCACGCTGCACAGCGAGGTCCTGCGGACCCTCAACCCCGATGTGGATGACCTGCTCTAGCGGCACGGACGGTCCGGGGAACGCCGCATGGTGACAGGAGGGCCCCGGCTCGACGACGAGCGCCGCCGGGCCATGGCGGGCGCCTACCTGTCGGGCGCGGGACGGTACGACCGCGTACGTCCCGGCTATCCCCGTACGGTAGCCGACTGGATCGTCCCGGCTTCTGCGCGCAGCGCGGCCGACGTCGGGGCCGGCACCGGCATCTTCACCGCCCTCCTGGTCGAACGCGGCCTCGACGTGACGGCCGTGGACCCCTCGGAGGACATGCTCGCCGTTCTCTCCGACCGCCTGCCCGATGTGCCCGCCGTCCGGGGCACCGCGGAGCATTCGCACCTGCCCGGGGACTCCATGGACCTGCTCACCCTTGCGCAGGCGTGGCACTGGTGCGACCAGCCCGCAGCCCTCCTGGAGGCGGCGCGGGTACTGAGGCCCCACGGTCGGCTCGCCCTGGTCTGGAACCAGCTCGACGTCTCGCTTCCGTGGGTGCACCGCCTGTCCCGGATCATGCATGCCGGCGATGTCTTCTCACCCGCGTACCGTCCGCCGTTCGGCCCGCTCTTCACCGAGCCCCAGGACCTGCTCGTGCGCTGGTCGCAGGAGCTGACGATTCCCGGTGTCGTCGACCTCGCACGGTCCCGCAGCTACTATCGGCGTGCCTCGCCAGGCCTGCAGGAGCGCGTCGAGTCGAACCTGCTGTGGTACCTGACGGACTACCTCGCCTTCGATCCCGGCGCCCTCGTCCGCGTCCCGTACTACACGCATGCCTGGCGCGCGTCCCTGCTCGACGGGTAGTCATCACCGGGGACGAGCGGTAGATTTAGGCATGCCTCAATTCCTGCGCCGCATCGCCCGAGCGGATCGGGCAGCATGGTGGCTCGCCCTCGTGCTGGTCGGGACCGGGTGTTCGGCGCAGGCCTCCCCCGCGACCCCGGTGGACGACCGCCCCCTCGTCCTGACCACCTTCTCCGTCCTCGCGGACCTCGCCGGGACGGTGGGAGGCGGTCACGTCCGGGTCGAGTCGATCACGAAGGTCGGGGCGGAGATCCACGGCTACGAGCCGACGCCCTCGGACCTCGTCCGGGCCCAGGAGGCGGACCTGATCCTCGACAACGGGCTGGGGCTGGAACGGTGGTTCGAGCGCTTCCTGAACTCGGTCGAAGCCCCTCATGCTGTGCTCTCCGACGGCGTCGAGCCCGTCGCCATCCGGTCCGGCGACTACGCGGGACGCGCGAATCCCCATGCGTGGATGTCACCCGTCGCGGCACGGACGTACGTGGACAACACGGTGGAGGCCCTGACCGGCCTCGCCCCCGAGCACGCCGCCGACTTCGAGGCCAACGGCCGGGACGTGAAGGACGAGCTCACGGACCTGCTGGAAGGCTTCCGTACGGAGATCACCCACGTCGACACCCCGGCGCTCGTGACCTGCGAGGGAGCGTTCTCCTACCTCGCCCGGGACGCGGGACTCGAGGAGGCGTTCATCTGGCCGGTCAACGCCGACGCGGAGGGCACGCCGCGGCAGATCCGCGACGTCATCGGGTTCGTGGAGGAGCACGACGTACCAACGCTCTTCTGCGAGTCGACGGTCAATCCCTCGGCCCAGGAACAGGTGGCCCTGGCCACCGGCGCGAAGCTCGGCGGGACGCTCTACGTCGACTCCCTGTCCGATGCGGACGGCCCCGTCCCGACCTTCCTCGACCTCATCCGCTACGACCTGCAGACCATCGCGGAAGGACTCGCACGATGACAGACCACCGCACCCCCGGACCGGCGCAGGGTCCCGTCCCGGTCCTGGACGTCCGGCACCTCAGCGTCCGGTACGACGACGTCCACGCGCTCGACGACGTCACGGTGTCCCTGGAGCCCGGCACGATCTGCGGACTCATCGGGGTCAACGGTTCAGGCAAGTCGACGCTCTTCAAGGCACTCATGGGACTCGTGGTCCCGCAGCAGGGCAGCATCGGGCTCTTCGGCACGACCACCGCGAGCGCCAGGAAGCGGGGCCTCGTCGCCTACATGCCGCAGGCGGAGGAGGTCGACTGGACCTTCCCGGTGTCCGTGGACGACGTCGTCGCCATGGGCCTCTACGGACGGCTCGGCGCCGCACGCCGGTTGGGTGCAGCGGACCGCGCGGTTGTCCACGACGCCCTCCGCAGGGTCGGCCTCGCGGACGTCCGGAAGCGGCAGATCGGCCGGCTGTCGGGCGGTCAGCGCAAGCGGGTGTTCATCGCCCGGAGCATCGCCCAGGACGCACGGCTGCTCCTGCTCGACGAACCCTTCGCGGGTGTGGACCAGGCGAGCGAGCGCACCATGACCTCTCTGCTGAAGGCACTCCGCGACGAGGGCCGCTCGGTGCTGGTGTCCACGCACGACCTCGCCGGCGTCCCCGATCTCTGCGACGAGGCAATCCTCCTGCACCGGCGCGTCCTGGCCCAGGGTGATCCGACGACCGTGCTGACGCACGGCAACCTCGCCCGCGCGTTCGGTCCGGCGCCTCCGGCACCGCCCCTCCCGCCGGCCGCTGCATCGCTGCCCGCCGCGCCGAAAGGATTCTCCTGACATGGACGTCGTCGGCTTCCTCCTGGAACCCCTGCAGTACGGCTTCCTCACGCGCGCGCTGGCCGTCACGCTCGCGGCCGCCGTCGTCGCCGCCGTGCTGTCGTGCTGGCTCATCCTCATGGGCTGGTCACTCATGGGCGATGCCGTCTCCCACGCCGTCCTGCCCGGCGTCGCACTCGCCTACATCCTGGGGATCCCGTTCTCCATCGGCGCGTTCGTCTTCGGCGCGGGTGCCGTCGCCCTCATCGGGATCGTCCGGTCCACCACCAAGCTGAAGGCCGACACCGTCATCGGCGTGGTGTTCACCGCGCTCTTCGCCTGCGGACTGGCCATCGTGTCCGCGACGCCGTCGCAGGTCGACCTGATGCACATCCTCTTCGGCAACGTCCTCGGCGTCTCGGCCGGCGATGTGTGGCAGGTGCTGATCCTCGGCGCCCTGACCCTCGCCATCCTGCTGTTCAAGCGGCGTGACCTCACCCTGCTGGCCTTCGACCGCACGCACGCCCACGTGATCGGACTCAACACCCGTTTCCTGTCCGCGCTGCTTCTCGGCCTGCTCGCCCTCACCGTCGTCGTCGGCCTCCAGGCCGTGGGCATCATCCTGGTCGTCGCGATGCTCATCACCCCCGGGGCCACGGCCTTCCTGCTGTCCCGCAGCTTCGACCGGATGCTGGTGATCGCCGTCGTGCTGACCATGGCCGCGTCCGTGGCAGGGATCTACGCCAGCTACTACCTGGACATCTCGACCGGCGCCGCGGTGGTCCTGTGCCAGGCCCTCGTCTTCGCGGTGGTGTACCTCATCGGGCGTCCCGATGGCGTGCTGTGGCAGGTGCGGCGGCGGGCCTCCGCCCGCACCCCCGACACCGTCGTGCGGGGAGAGGCCTGATGGCGGGCCGCAGGGGCGCCGTCCTCAGCATCGAGTCAACCAGCGTGCAGGATTACGTGAAGGCGATCTACGCCCTCACCGAGTGGCAGGAGGACGCCGTCACCGCGACCCATCTGGCCGCCCGCCTGTCGGTAGCCAATTCCTCCGTCACCGGGATGGTGGCCAAGCTGGTGGACCTCGGGTTGGCGGAGCACCGCAAGTACGGTCCCGTCAGCCTCACGCAGGCCGGCCTCGCCCTCGCCCTCGCGATGGTCCGCCGGCACCGGCTCATCGAGACGTTCCTCGTCACCGACCTCGGGTACGGCTGGGACGAGGTCCACGACGAGGCGGAACTGCTCGAGCACACCGTCTCCGACGTCTTCATCGAGCGCCTGGACGAGAAGCTGGGCAGGCCCCGCCGGGACCCCCACGGGGATCCGATCCCCAGGGCGGACGGCTCCGTCCGGTACCCGCGGGCCCACCGCCTCGACGGCCTGGACGAAGGACACACGGGCAGGCTCGTGCGGGTCAGCGATGACGATCCGGACGTCCTGCGCTTCCTCGACCTCAACGGGATCATGCTCGATGACCTCCTCGTGGCGCAGCATCGGGCAGGGTCCGTGCTGGAACTGCGCCTCGGTGGGGACACCGGCCCGGGACTCGCCGTCGACATCGTGTTCGCCCGCTCCCTGTGGATCGAGAGCGCCGGACCGCACGAGGGGTGCACGCTCGATGACCCGGGGGAATCGCGCCTGCGGGACCGCCGCTCCTAGACTGGTCGGACCGACCGTGCCTGAGGTTCCCGAGCATCACCGCGCCCCTGGAGGGAGTTCCACCATGACCACACTCGGACTGGAGGAGGAGTACCTGCTCCTCGAACCGGTGTCCGGACTGCCGTCCCACCGTGCTGCAGAGGTGCAGGAACTGCTCGAATCCGCTCCCGAGCTCGGTGCGGACGAGATCCAGCGCGAGCTGCTGTCGTGCCAGATCGAGACAGCCACCCCGGTGTGCGACACGCTGACCCAGGCCGAGGAGTCGCTGCTCAACTTCCGCCGCATGTTCCAGGACGCGGCCCGGCGCGCTGGGACCCTCGGGGCCGCGACGGGCACGGCGCCCTGGATCCGCCAGGCATACCCGGAGCTCACCGACAAGCAGCGCTACGAGGACCTGCGGGCGAGCGCTCCGGGCATCGTGGGAGACCAGTTCGTCAACGGCCTGCACGTGCACGTAGGTGTCCCGGACCAGGAGCGCGGCGTCCAGGCCCTCAACCGGATCCGGCCCTGGATCCCGCTGCTCACGGCGCTCAGCGTGAACTCCCCCTACTGGCTCGGCAGGGACAGCGGTTTCGGCAGCTGGCGCGTGGTCCACTACCGTCGGTGGGCCGTCCAGGGCATCGCGCCCTGGTTCGCGGACGCGGCGGACTACGAGCGCAGGATCACCCGGCTCGGTGCCTCCGGTGCCATCCTGGACCGCGGCGTCCTGACCTGGGTGGCCCGGCTCTCGGACCACTATCCGACCCTCGAGCTGAGGGCCTGCGACGTGCAGCTCGAGGCACAGGACTCGGTGCTTCTCGGCGCGCTGACCCGGGCGCTCGTGGTCACGGCGCTGCAGGAGGCCGAAGCGGACACCGCGCCCCTCGTCCCGGATCCCGAGCTCCTCGATGCGGCCCTGTGGCAGGGGGCGCGGGACGGCATGGAACACCACCTCGTGGACCTCGCGACGGCTGAGCCTGTTCCCGCTCGGCAGCACCTCGCGTCCTTCCTCGAGCACATCGGCCCCGCCCTCGAAGCAGAGGGTGATACCGAGTGGGTACGGGCGGGGCTCGGCACCATGGAGGAGCGGGGCACGGGTGCGGAGCGGCAGCGCCGTGTCATGCACGACGGCGGCGTGGAGGCGCTCCTGGCGCTCTACGCACGGACCCTCACCTTCGAGCCCTAGGCGGGGGCCGCAGGCGCACGGCCCACGCCGTCGCCGTGTCAGGACCCGACGGCGCGCAACTCGATCAGCAGCGTCTGCTCGGGCAGCAGCACGGGGGCCTGCACTCCCGCCTGCGCCAGTACCCGGCCGGGGAGCCGGAGGGGCGAGCCGTCGAGGGCCGCCTGCAGCCAGGCGAGCGGTGACTGCCCGTTCCCGGGATGCCCCTCGGCGGGCACAGCCGGTCGGATCTCGTAGAGTGCCTCCGGGTCGAGCCCGGGGAAGGCCAGCGGCCCGGGCGGGTAGCTGGCGCTCGACGCCGTGAGCGAATAGCCGAACAGGGCACGCCTGCCGTCCTCGGAGACGACCCCCCGCAGATCCATCGCCGGGTCCACGAGGTCCGCGTGCACCACGGACCCGCGGTGCAGGTCCGCGCGCCAGGACCGGTGGAGGTCGACGTAGCGACCGAGGACGTCGTACTCCTCCTGCGTCAGCCCGGAGATGTCCCATTCGATGCCGTAGTGGCCGAAGACGGCCGTGCCGGCCCTGAAGGGCAGGGAGTGGGTCCGCCCGGTCGAGTGCGAGGCCGGGCCGCCGACGTGCATGCCCAGGAGCTCGGGCGGCACCACGAGACCCGTGTACTTCTGGTTCACGAGACGCTCGATCGGATCGATGCAGTCGCTCGTCCAGATGCGGTCCGTCCGGGCGAGGATCCCCAGGTCCACACGGGCGCCGCCGGAGGCGCAGCTCTCGATCTCGAGGTGCGGGTGGCGGCGGCGCAGTTCGTCGAGCAGCCGGTACAGCCCGACGACGTGGCGGTGGACGGCGGCGTGTCCTGTTCCCGCGTCCGCCGCCTCGAGCAGGTCCCTGTTGTGGTCCCACTTCACGTAGGCGATGTCATTCGAGGACAGGATGTCGTCGAGGCGTTCGAGGATGTACCCGTAGGCGTCCGGGTTCCCCAGGTTCAGGACCTGCTGCTGGCGCCCGGGCAGGGGCAGCCTCCCCTCCGGCCGCAGGATCCACTCCGGGTGGGCCCGTGCGAGGTCCGAGTCCGGATTGACCATCTCGGGCTCGAACCAGAGCCCGAACTCCATGCCCAGCCCGCGGACGTGCTCGATGATGGGAGCGAGCCCCTCGGGCCAGACCGCCTCGTCCACGTACCAGTCACCCAGGCTCGACGTGTCGTCGCGCCGTCCGCGGAACCAGCCGTCGTCGAGCACGAACCGTTCCACGCCGAGGGCGGCCGCACGGTCGGCGAGGGCCAGCAGCCGCGGGAGGTCCAGGTCGAAGTACACGGCCTCCCAGGTGTTCAGCGTGACCGGCCGGGGCCGCTGCGGGTGCGCCGCGCGGGAGCGCAGGTGGCGGTGGAACCGGCCGGAGAGCTCGTTAAGTCCGTCGCCCCAGGAACCGATGGCCTCCGGAGTGGAGTAGCTCTCCCCGGGCGCCAGCACCACCTCCCGAGCCGAGAGCACCTCGCCCGCGGCGAGGAACGAGGAACCGGCCGGGGTGTTCTCGACGAGGACCTGCTGGTTGCCGCTCCAGGCGAGGTGGACGCCCTGGACCCTGCCGTGTTCGAAGCCGAACCCGGGGGTGCCGGCGGCGAGGAGCACCGTCGCGTCCGCTCCGGGACGTCCGCGCCGGCTCGTGCGCGTGTAGGTGCCGGCCGTCAGGGCGTGCCGCTGCGGCGATCGCTCCCGGAGGTGCCGGCCGGTGGTGTCGAGGACCTCCGCGGCGGTGTGCTGCAGCGGGAAGAAGAGCGTGAGCGCACGCACCTCGTACTCGTCGTCGCCCGTGTTGGTGAGGACGAGTCGCTGTGTGAGCAGGCCCGACGCCGTCAGGCCCACGTGCGCGCTCAGCGCGAGGCCGGCGTCGTCGTCACGGGCTTCGATGACCACGCCGGCGGACTCCGCGAGGCGGTTCATCGCGACCACGGTGAAGCGCGGGTAGAGGTGCGTTCCCGCCCGGTCGCCCGCCAGCCCGGGGGTCCCCTGCCAGCCGGCGGACTCGAGGGGCAGGAGCGTCAGCCGGGCCGGTACGTCGATGCCCCCGGACACGCGCTGGGAATGCTGCGCCACGGCGAGCGCCCCCACCTCGCGGTCCCCGATGTCGCCCAGGTCTGGTCCCCAGTACGCCAGGGCCGGCAGACCGTAGGGGTGGGGCTCGAGCACCACGCTGGTGCCTCCACGGGAAAGATGGACCGTCTCGATCGTCATTCTTTATTTTTACCGCGTAACGAAGTGCGGAGCAAAGAACCTACCTCCCGCGGGTGTCCCGCCGCAGGAGGCCGGTGATCAGGCACAGGAGGCCGAGCAGGAGGGGTATCAGTGTGTAGAGCGTGTGGGTCCCGCCGAGATAGCTCATGACGAAGATGTAGACGAATGTCCCGCCGACGAGTATCCATCCGAGAACGATCAGGGCCCGCCCCCGGTGGGGAGGCGGCAGTGGAGGGAGCCACGACGGCGGCCTGTCGGTCCAACTCATCGCCCAAGTCTAGTTCGCCGTCATCGTCCGCGCGTCGGAGAGCAGTCCTCAGTAGGAGGGCGCCGCCGGAAGGTTCATGTAGTGCTCCAGCGTAGGCACTCCATGGGCGCGCATCTCCGAGGCGACCGTGGCGCCGACGTACCGCAGGTGCCACGGCTCGTACGCATATCCGGTGACCGACGTCTGGCCCCGCGGGTAGCGGACGATGAAGCCGTAGCGCCAGGCATTCTGCGCTGCCCACGCTCCCGCCGGCGTACCAGCGAAGCATTCCTGCAGGCTGCACGCCCCGTCGGAGTTGCCGATATCCACCGCAAGGCCTGTCTGGTGCTCGCTGTAGCCCGGGCGCGCGGAGATGAGGTCCGCGGTGGCCTGGCCGTACCGGTTGACATACGAGGCGTAGAGCGACGCCTGCGTGTCGTAGGAGCGGTAGCCGCTGATCGGAACCATCGCGATGCCGCCGGCACGCGCGTCGGCGAGGAGACGGGAGAACTGCTGCGCCGCGTCGCTGCGGAGCAGGGGTCCTTCGACTCCGATCAGCGGGTCGGGAATGTAGCGCGCAGGATTCAGGGGCCGGCGCTTGTTGACGACGACCACCGGCGCCGCGGCGACATCGATGTCCTGGGCAACCCTGGCCCCGCTCGCTGCAGTCCACGAGATGCTGCCCCGCTGATATCTCTGGATGCAGGTACCCGCGTTGCAGTACTCGTTGGACACGGGATAGCCGAGGGCCCCGTTCTCATAGCCGGTTCCTGCCCATGCCGCCCTGATCCCTCCGATTGAGATCCATGCGCCCGTGGTCGGCGACCAGATGATCGCCCCGCCCTGGTAGTTCTGGTAGCAGCCTCCACCGCGCAGGCCACAGACCTCGTTCGTCGTCGGATAGCCCAGGATCCCGTTCTCGTATCCTGACGCCGCCCACGCGGCCCGGATTCCTCCTACGCTGATGCGCGCTCCACTGGCCGGAGACCAGACGATGGCCCCACCCTGGAAGTTCTGGTAGCAACCCCCGTTGCGCAGCCCGCACACTTCCGATGTCGTGGGGTACCCGAGCCCACCGTTCTCGAAACCGGACGAACGCCAGGCCTCGCGGATCGCGCCCCAGGAAGGCTGTGCGCCCGTGGCCGGCGACCAGACGATCGCCCCCTGCCGGTAGTTGCGATAGCACCCGCCGCCACGCAATCCGCAGACCTCGTTGCTCGTGGCCGCGCCCAGCCGGCCGCCCGCCCCACCGAGCTCGGCATACTTCGCGTCGATCGCCGTTGCTGCGTGGCTCACCGGCGCCGTGATGACGCCGCCCACCAGGAGGAACGCACAGAGCAACACGGCGAGGAGGTCCGGGACGGTGCGCTTCATCATGTCTCCTGGCACTCGGTTGTGCAGCACAAGGGTAGGCCTCGGCGAGAAGTCCGACAAGGTCCCGCACGGCACGATCCGAGAACGACGAAGCGCCCCGCCGGGTACCGGCGAGGCGCTTCATGGGTGGTGGAGATGGCGGGAATTGAACCCGCGTCCGATGCAGTGTAGTCAGGGCTTCTCCGGGCGCAGTTTGCGTCGGTTTTTCTCGGCTTCAGCCATCGTGCAAACTAGTGGCTGCCAAGCCCAGTTGTATAAGAGTCCCCCCGGTCCCTACAACGAGGACCGGGAGCAGTGGCCCTCTAAATGACGCCAGTATCCGGGGCGAGAGCAAACCCGGGCTGACGGACTAGCTAGGCTGCTTAGGCAGCGAGAGCGAAGTCAGTGCGCTTTTGTTCGGCACTTATTGTTTTACAAGGAGCGTTTACGAGATAACCCTGTATCCTCGGCCCGCTTCCCCTGTCGCGACTAACATCGTCGAAACCTGTCATCCCCATGTTCAGTTATCAAGTGATCCCTGTGCCGTCCGGCCCACCGGCCGTCCGACTTACCCAGTCTACCGTACCCGGCGCTTCCGTTCCCGGGGTCTTCGCTGAAGGAGAACGACGACGGACTACTGCGACAGGGGAATCCCGAGGATGACGACCGGCGACTGCCACAGACCGACGACGACGAACGCGAGGGTGACGAAGGCGATCCCGAGGGCCGCCAGGGCCGTGGTCGCTGCCTGCTTCCGGCGGAAGCTCCACCAGAAGATGGCGATGTTCAGCACGAGCATCACCGGCGAGATCCAGACGAGGACCTGCGCGAAGAAGACGTAGACGAGGAACACGAACGGGATCAGCGACAGGATCCCCACCGGTACAACGACCAGCAGCAGGATCAGGTCGACGACCGCACCGATCGTCACCCACCAGGGGCGCTTGTAGGTCAGTTCCGACGGCTCCGGCTCGTCGTCGTCCTGGGCTTCCCAGAAGACATCGCTCACGCTCCCAGGTTCTTCTCGCGCATGGCGCGCAGCGCCTCCCGGTTGTCCTGCTTCTCGCGCAGCGTCTGCCGCTTGTCGTAGTCGCGCTTGCCCCGGGCCACCGCGATCTCCACCTTGGCCCTGCCGTTGAGGAAGTAGAGCTGCAGCGGGACGAGGGTGAAGCCGGACTCGCGGATCTTCTGCGAGATCTTGGTGAGTTCCTCACGGTGCAGGAGCAGTTTCCGCCTGCGACGTGCCGCATGGTTCGTCCAGCTGCCCTGCGAGTACTCCGAGATGTGGATGCCCTCGAGCCAGAGCTCGTCGCCGTAGAAGACCGCATAGCCGTCGATCAGCGAGGCGCGCCCTGCTCGCAGCGACTTCACCTCGGTGCCCATGAGGGCTATGCCCGCCTCGTACGTATCGAGCACGGCGTAGTCGTGGAAGGCCTTCCGATTGGTGGCCACCACTTTCCGGCCACTTTCCTTCGGCACGGCGATACTCCTTCTTGCGACACTGCTGCGGACTGGAGCCCGCGGTGGACAGTGCCTTCCATCCTACGACCTAGAGCAGGCCCAGCGGATTCACGAGGGTGCCGTTGAGCATGGTCTCGAAGTGCAGGTGGCACCCGTTCGAGTTGCCCGTGGTGCCGGTGTAGCCGATGAGTTGGCCCGCACTCACGCGCTGGCCCGGGGACACCAGGTAGCTCGTCAGGTGGTAGTAGTTGGTCGCGAGGGCGTTGCCGCCCATCACACCGTGGTTGAGCACGATCCGGTTGCCGGCGCCCGGCAGGACGTTCGAGTCCGCATACCAGACCTCCCCTGCCGCGGGCGCGTACAGCGGCGTGCCGCAGCCCACGCCGTAGTCGATCCCCGTGTGCATGTAGCCGCCGGTGCCGTTGAAGTCGATGGTCCCCACGGGCGTCGGACGCCAGCCGAACCCGGAGGAGATCGGCCCGCCGACCGGCGAGCGCAGACCGAACGAGCTCGGCGTCGACGGTGCGGCGACGGGTGGTGGAGGCGGGAGAACGGGTGCGACCGGCGCGACGGGGGCAGGCGCGACGGGGGCAGGCGCCGGTCGGTTCGCCGCTTCGGCCTCCGCTGCCCGGCGGGCCGTCTCCGCGGCGGCGGCCGCCTCGGCCTCGGCCTGGCGCCGAGCCTGCTCGGCGGCCGCCGCGGCTTCGGCTTCTGCCCGAAGGCGCGCCTGCTCCGCCCGCTCCGCCTGCTGGCGGGCCTCCTCCGCCTTGCGTGCTTCCTCGATCTGGCGGCGCTGGCGCTCGGCGATGTCGGCGTTGACCTGCTGCTGGGCCTGCTCCACGCCCGCGAGCTTCGCCTCGATGACGGGCTTCTGCTCCTGGAGTTTCGCGGACAGCGCCGAGGTGTCGGCCACGAGCTTGTCGACCTTGGCCTTCTCTCCCGCCGCGGTGTCGCGGGCGGACTGCTCGGCGGCGAGTGCGGCGTCGGCCTTCTCCTTGAGCCTGGTGATCTCGGCCTCGACCGCGACGAGCCGAGCCTGACTGTTCGCGTTCGTGGCGTTCTGTTCGGACAGTCGCTCCATCGCGGCATTCTGGCTGCGGAGCGCCTGGTCCACCATGTCCATGGACTGCGTGAAGTCCTCAACGCCCTCCGCGCCCAGGAGCAGCGAGACATTGGTCGGGACGCCACCGTTCTTGTAGGCCTCGGTGGCGATCTGCCCGATCACCTCGCGGGTCTCCTCCATCTTCTGCTCGTCCGCACGGAGTTCCTCGGAGAGCTTGTTCTTCGTCTCCTGCGCCAGGTCGACACGGACGGCCAGTGCGCCCACCTCGCTGGAGGCGGTCTCGACCCTGCCCTGCGCGTCGGCGAGGGACTGCTGGGCTGCGGGGAGCTGTCCCTGATAGGTCTTCAGGGTCCCGATCGTCTCGGCGATGTCCGAATCCAGGTACTCCATGGACTGCTGGACCTCGGCGATCTCGTTCTCGAGGGCGCTCTTGCGGTCGTCGAGCTCGTCAGCCATGACCGGCGTCGCCGATCCGAGGGCGAGCGCGACGACGAGGGCGATCGAGCTACCGGCGGCGCTGCGGACCACGACGGCCGACCTGTCCTGCCGCGCCCACCAGGTCCCTGGTGAGCGCATGTGTCCCCTGGTGTTGTGCAGCATGCTGTCAGACCTTTACGTATCGTCGAAGGGTGAGCAGGGATGAGAGTCCTGCGAGGACGGCTCCGAGCAGTATGAGTGCGGGAACCAGGATCAGGACCTGCTGGGAGGAGATGAACGCAGTCTGGGGGAAGGAGTTCACGAGCCAGCCGTCGATCACGAACCGCGACACTCCCCACAGGGTCGCCGAGGCGAGCACGGCACCGATGACCGCGGCGATGACGCCTTCGAGGATGAACGGCAGCTGGATGACGGCTTTCGAGGCGCCGACAAGGCGCATGATGCCCGTCTCGCGGCGGCGGCTGAACGCCGAGAGGCGGATGGTCGTGGCGATCAGCAGGATCGCGCAGAACGTCATGATGCCGGCGATCACGAGCGCGACGACGGAGGCCCAGTTCATGTAGCGGAAGATGGCCTCGAGGAAGTTCCGCTGGTCGCTGACGGCGTCGACGCCCGGCTCCGAGGAGAAGGCCTCGTCGATGACCTCGTACTTCTCGGCGTCGACCAGGCTGACACGGAAGGATTCGGGCAGCTGGTCGGCGGTCACGGAGTCGACGATCGGTGAGTTCGCGAACTGGTCGCGGAAGTGGCCGAGCGCCTCCTCCTGCGATTCGTACGTCACGGTGTCGACGTAGGGGGCGAACTGGTCGGACTCGAGCTTGGCCTCGACGGCGGCCCGCTGGTCCTCCGTCACCGGCCCCGTGGCGCAGCTCGTCTCGGACGAGTTGTCGACGCAGAGATAGATGGTGACCTGCACGCGGTCGTACCAGTAGCCCTTCATCTGGTTGATCTGCAGTTGGAACAGGCCGGCCGCACCGACGAAGGTCAGCGAGATGAAGGTCACGAGAATCACCGAGGTGACCATGGACAGGTTGCGGCGGATGCCCGAGGCGATCTCGGACAGGATGAAGGCGATTCTCATTCGACCATCGCTCCTGGTTCGCCCACGTAGATGCCCTGCGCGTCATCGCGCACCACGCAGCCGCTGCGCAGTTCGACGACGCGCTTGCGCATCGTGTTGACGATGTCGTCGTCGTGCGTGGCCATGACCACTGTCGTCCCGTTCTGGTTGATCCTGTCGAGGACCTTCATGATCCCCATGGAGGTCGTCGGATCGAGGTTGCCGGTGGGCTCGTCGGCGAGCAGGATGCCGGGGCGGTTGACGATGGCGCGGGCGATCGCGACGCGCTGCTGCTCACCGCCCGAGAGCTCGTGGGGCATGCGGTTGTTCTTGCCCTCGAGGCCAACTGTCGCGAGCACATCGGGCACGGTCTCGCGGATGACCGCGCGGCTCTTGCCGATGACCTGCATCGCGAACGCAACGTTGGCGAAGACCGTCTTGTTGGGGAGCAGGCGGAAGTCCTGGAACACGACGCCGATCCCGCGCCGCAGCCGCGGCACTCGCCACGAGGGGATGTTGGCGACGTTCTGGCCGGCCACATAGACGGCACCCCTCGAGGCGCGGTCCTCCTTGAGCACCAGGCGGATGAACGTCGACTTCCCGGAACCCGAAGCGCCGACGAGGAAGACGAACTCGCCACGGTCCACGTCGAGGGAGACGGAATCGAGGGCAGGCTGCGACTTGGAGTCGTAGGTCTTCGTGACGTTGTCGAATCGGATCATGATCACTCTGCGCCCATGTATGCGCCGGCGCACGGGCATTTGCTGGGGGAAGGAAGCGTCGGCTCTCCGACTATAACGACGGCGTCACGAAGAGCCCTTTATACCGCCGGTGTGTCGCGCGCAAGAGATGCACGGAAGAACAGGTGGTTGGCCCCAGGATTCGCGTAGTGCCTACGCGGCGTCGTTGCGGTTGTTCGTGCGCCAGCGGATGCCGGCGTCGATGAAATCGTCGATCTCGCCGTCGAACACCGCGGAGGTGTTGCCCACCTCGTGGTTGGTGCGGAGGTCCTTGACCATCTGGTACGGGTTGAGGACGTAGGAGCGCATCTGGTCGCCCCAGGAGGCCTTGACGTCACCGGCGAAGGCCTTCTTCTCCGCATCCTCCTGCTGCTTCTTCAGCAGCAGGAGCCGGGACTGGAGCACGCGCATGGCGGCGGCGCGGTTCTGGATCTGCGATTTCTCGTTCTGCATGGACACCACGAGCCCGGTGGGCAGGTGGGTCAGGCGCACCGCGGAGTCGGTCGTATTGACCGACTGGCCGCCGGGGCCGGACGAGCGGAAGACGTCGACACGGATCTCGTTGTCCGGGACCTCGATGACATCCGTCTGCTCGATGAGGGGGATGACCTCGACGGCGGCGAAGGACGTCTGCCGGCGGCCCTGGTTGTCGAAGGGGCTGATGCGGACGAGGCGGTGCGTGCCGGCTTCGACCGAGAGGGTGCCGAAGGCATAGGGCGCCTTGACCTCGAACGTCGCGGACTTGAGGCCCGCCTCCTCCGCGTAGGAGGTGTCCAGAACCTGCGTCGGGTAGCCATGCCGTTCCGCCCAGCGGAGATACATGCGCAGGAGCATCTCGGCGAAATCGGCGGCATCCACTCCCCCGGCCCCGGAACGGATGGTGACCACGGCTTCGCGCTCATCCCATTCTCCGGCCAGCAGCGTCACGATCTCCAGGTCGTCGAGGGACTTGCTGAGTGAGATGAGTTCCTTCTCGGCCTCGGCCAGTGAGTCCTCGTCGCCCTCGTCCTCGGCGAGTTCCACGAGCACCTCGAGGTCGTCGATGCGGCTGTCGAGGGTCTCCAGGCGTTCCAGCGCCGACTGCCGGTGGGACAGCTTCGACGTCACCTTCTGCGCCGCGGCGGGATCGTCCCAGAGGTCCGGTGCGCCGGCTTCCTCGCTCAGTTCGTCGATGTCCTTGCGGATCCCCTCGACATCGGACACCTGCTCGATGGACTGGTACTTGGCGCGAAGGGCGCGGATCTCTGCGGGAAAATCGGTGGCTGCCATGGTGATTCCAGCCTACGTCATCCGTATGACGGCGAAGCGGGAGGTATGACCGGGAGGAGCGCCGCGCTCGAGGTGGACCTGAAAAGGCGCGCAGGCCGGTTGCCATAGGGCGCGTATGCCATCAGCGGGTAAGCTCGGCGCGAGCGCCGCCTGAACCACGATCGAGATCCTAGCGCCAGGAGGTCAGGTCCCTTCATAATGATCTGGGGTCACTTTGGCGCGCTGCTTCTCGGCTTGTTCGTATATGCGGGTGATGTACTCCTCCAGCTTTGTCCGCTCCACACGCCACTGGCTGCGGCTGCCAACCTAAATTGCTGGCACATCGCCAGACTCTACAAGGGCCAGATCTGCCGTTGAGTCACCGCCACCTCTTCAGCAGGATCAGTGAAAGCCATGGAACGAGGTTGCGCAGTCATGAGCTGACCCTATGGTCACCGGCGGCGCCTGCTTTGCATCAACCGCGTCTCCCGGCAAAGTCCTTAGCCGTCGCGGCCGGGGCGTAGTCCCTCGACCTGCCGGCACTTCACCACTGACGCGTCAATCTAAGCCTCACGCTCCATCGAGCATTCAACCCGTTGTGGTTACTCAAGCGCTCGCGTCCAAGCAATCGCAAACCGCCTGACCGTCTACCTGCGGCTATCTGAACACGAAAGCACAGCCGACACCGGTGGTGCCTTCTCCGTCGTCCAGTGCACACGATCAGAGGGCCTAAGCAGGGACACAGTCGGGACGGGGCGGCGGCGGAATTTCAGGCCAGCCATCGCGCGGCGTTCCCTGCTCAAAACGAGAGTGAGCGGAGCTAGCAGCGGTGACAACCCGGAGTGAATCCCCTAGTAGGCTTGTGAACGGACTCGGAGGGGACCCATGTCGATTACAGCTGTTTTGCCACCGCAGCCTGCCGCGCAGCCGAAGCGGCAACGAGTAGGCGCCAGAGTAGTAGCACCATTTACTCGGTTCGTAGGCTACCCGTTAGCCCTTATCGCCGTGACACTGATTGCGCTGTGGCGCATTCCACCGCGGGATCAAGGCGTCGTCTGGGCGGAAGACGGTAACGTCTTCATAGCACAAGCTCTCGCCGGGGGCAGCATTTGGACACCGTTCCAGCCGTATGCCGGTTACTTACACTTTATCCCGCGAATCCTCGCCACGGTTGTCGTTCGAGCGTTTCCAGTCGAAGCGTGGGCGAACGTGATTACGGTGCTTTCTTGCGTGGCCGTTGCGACGGTCGCGCTTCTAACCTTTCATTGTTCGAAAGCCGTCAGCGACAAAACGTGGATGCGCGCCACCTGGGCCGCCATCCCGGTCCTCGTCAATGTCGGCGCCATAGAAACCTTAGGCAATCTGGCTAACTTCCACTGGTACCTTCTGTGGCTTACGCCCTGGCTCCTCATCAAGCCCGCCCGTTCGAACGCCGAAGGAGCGATGCTGTTTGCGGTAGCCGTCGCTACTTCGCTGACGGAGATCATCTCCATCCTCTTCGTGCCCCTATTCTTTTATAGGTTTAGAGATCGAGCGATGATTCCGGCACGGGTTGGGCTAACAATAGGACTTGCATGCCAAGCCTTTACAACTCTCAAATATCCACGCGATGGGGATACGAACTACCGCCTCGAGCCCTTGTCCGTGATCTACGGGTGGTTCCTAAATACAGCTGGGCCGATCGTGCAGGGTGATCCTGGAACAGTTGCGGCCTCGGTCATAAACTTTGGGCCGGTTCCGGTCATACTCTCAAGTCTGTTGATGCTTGCGGGTGCTGCCGTAGTCTTCGCTCTTGGTGGGACACCGGACCGACTACTGGCGTCAATCTTCTTAGGATCATCGGTCCTAGTGTGGGTCGCGTGTGTTCTTGCCAATCCAGCTGAGTACTTGGACTTCTCGACATTCGAGGCTTTGGACTGGAAGGAGCTGTTCCTGTTCCCTCGCTACAGCGTCGTGCCAACCATGTTCGTTCTGGCTCTTGGTCCGCTCATCGGTCGTGTTCTTAGCAAGATCTCACCAGCGGCCCCGATCGCTACAGTCCTCGGTTTAGTAGTGCTATTCGCTTCCATGTACTTCCAGCCAGGGACACGCAGGGACGGCGGACCTGTATGGACTGGCGAGCACGCCAAAGCGGTCGAGTTTTGCAGAACCAGCGGGCCCTATTACAACTTCGAGATCGCCCCGATTTGGTACAAGAACGCCGCCCCAGTGCCCTGCGAGAGCGTCATCAAGCGTTAGAACGACGAGAGCAGTGCCACCCTCAAAAGGATAGGGGTTGCTGCTGCACTAAACGTATTTAAGGCGGGCGGGATCGTGCCGGCAGAAGATTTCATTGTCGAAGCGACCGAGCATCTCCGTCGAGGTGATTCGAGCGATGATTGCCTCTGCTGTGTAGTTCGCGTTCATCATGACGAGCCGTGATTTCGTTGGCGCGAAGGTAGTCGCAGCAAAGGCCGCGCTGTTGAACGCTCGGCCGTTGCTGATGACGTAGACGATGCCGAAGTTGATCTCGACATTCCGCTGGACGTAGAGCAGTACGTCATCTTCGTATTTTCGGCCACGGAGATGGACCGACACAACAATTGTGGAGCCGTTGTCAAAGGTGATTGTATTGTGCGCCTCGGTTGTGCGCTTCCATTGTCTGCGTTTTGGGGCGGCGCCTTTGACTTATTGGCCCGTCGCTCGTCCCAACCCGCTAGTCCACCAACCAGAACTTGTCGCTGTTGTCTGCGTTGAAGCGGTTCCCTCGGACATGCACAAGACGTCCCCGGCGTGGTCCCGCTCCACGGGACGGTTGTCGACCCACGGGTGGGAAACCTCGGACAATTCCATCCTGGTGTGCCCGGTGGTGCTGGTGTGCCGCGTCGCTGCTGTAGAGCCGAAGACGGGGATGCCGCGGGCTTCGCCGACGATGACAATATGCAATGGGACGTTGTGGACACGAGCGCAGGGACCAATTCGGCTCCTTCGCGCCGGCGAAGTTAGACCCTGGTCAAACATGCAGTCCTGGAACGCCGAGCCGTGGAAGCTCCGGCTGCAGTCAGGCCTACCTTGCATTTCTCGAAACCGCCGACGTGACGTTCTCCTCGACAGTAGGGACGTCCGAAAGGGGCTGCAGTGCTCCGAAACCGGCTAAAGCGTCGTAGATCTGCTTGCGTGCGATGTCGAGCTGACCGAGCGGCGGGAGGAGCCCGAGCACGAAGCGTTCCTCGTAGTCGGCGACGGCGTCGCTCACGAGGACATGCACCTCGGCGATCTGCTGCGCCGGCGGATGAGTTCCCACCGGCGATCACAGTACTAGGAGCCTTCCGGCCCTACTAGGGCTTACGGCGTATGGGCGCAGCTAGTTCGCCCATCACGCAACACGCATTGGAAGGCGACACGCCGAGAGGAATGCATCAACTTCCGCAGGTTTTACCTAAGATTCTTCCTTCACTCTGGAAACGTTCGTCACAGCAGTAACACGTATGTAGTCTTCTCGGGATTCACTCGCCTGGCTGACGCCCGGATTCCGCTGGAGAAACCCGTGACCTTGCCCTCCCCCGCTCGACTCCTGTGCGCCGCGATACTGTCCATCGGTCTGATGGGCAGCGCGGTACCCGCGGTAGCGACGGACGCCGCACCGGCGCCCTCGACCTCCGCAACGACGGCCCCGGCTGCCCCCTCCACAACGGCACTGCCCAGCACGACGGACGGTGCACCCGCTGCGGAGTCGGCAACGACCGCTCCCATCGAACCGGCTCCCCGTGACGCAGGCACCTCGACGGCGCCGGAGCCTCAAGAACCTGATGCCGCGTCCACGACGGCCAGTGCCGAACCAGGAAACCAGGAGGAGATCACGTCCTTCGTTCCGGACCTCACATGGAATCCGCTCAACGACCCGAACTCCAACGCCCGATACGGCGAACACTTCGCGCAGCCCCTGACCCCCATGAAGGCGGCCGCACCCCTGAGCCTCGACGGCAGCGCCGGCTCTGCGGCAATCGCTCCTCGGACCGGAGAATTTAAGGTCACGCTCGTCACGGTGCAACTGTCGGGGAAGACAATTGCCGATACCGATGCGATTAACATGACGGCTGCTCGCAATTCGATCACCAGCGCACACAACTACTGGAATTCGGCGTCCGCAGGACGGCTGAAGTTGACGAAAGTGAATGAGTTGCGGCACAAGTCCGCGGCAAGAATCACCGACTCGTACGGCACGATCATGGCAACGGTCACCCGCGAGCTGAACTGGCAGTACCGCTCGTACGAGTCGCTGGTCATCTTCGTGCCGCACGCGGATCTGAACTACAACGGCTCCTGGGGCATCCTCGGCGGCGGGTTCACCGACAGCTCGACCAGCGGTCGCGTCATCATGCCGTACCCCTCCGCACTCACGAACAACGTTGTAACGCACGAGTTCGGGCACGTCCTGGGTCTGCACCACGCCAACTCGCTCTACTGCGGCAACGCCCGCGCGGACGTGCCGCGCTCGGGCGCATCCTGGGCCGATCCCTCCTGCTACTCGGCTGAATACAGCGACACCACCGACCTCATGGGGTATGCACAGGTGAGCTCCCCCAGCATCAACGCATTCTTGTGGGAGTACGGGGGCTTTGGTCGTGGCGACGAGATTCGCAACCTGGGCCGGCCGACGTCATCCCAGGCCCTCACTCTCCGTCCTTGGGCAGGAACTGATGCGAATCGAGCGGCCAAGTTCACGGATCCGGCAAGCGGTGAGACCTACTACCTGGAACTCCGTGCTCCGGTTGGCAACGACGCGGCGACGGCCGTCGGCGGGAATCGGGGGGTGAAGATCACGAAGCAGGACGTCCTTGGCTGGAGCGGAAACGCCTCGATCGTCATGACTCCGAACAGTCTTCGCTCGGGGTGGGGGAACTCCACACTCACCTGGCAACAGGGACAGACCTTCACCGCTCATTCCGGTACCCGCGTCCGTATCGATTCCGTCAGCAATGATGCTGCCACGGTTACGGTCCTCCTCAAGAGCACGCCGTCCATCGGTTCTTACGACAGCCTGATGACATCCCGCAATGAGGACACCGCGTTCCTGAGGGTGCAGGGGTGGGCCGTTGACCCGAACAATGCGGCGCTGTCCACGGAAGCGCATGCGTATGTGACGGGACCGGACGGAGTCCGCAAGGGTTACATCATCAAGGCCGCGGGGAGCCGTCCGGATGTGAATGCGGCGATGGCGATCGGCGGTAACCACGGTTTCGTCGGCGATATCGCCGTGAACCGGTCCGGCCGCTACGAAGTTTGCGTCTTCGCCATCGGCGGGAGTGAGAACACCTCACTAGGATGCAAGACGGTGCAGGTGAGCGATGCCGAGCCGCCGTTCGGTTCCTTCGATGGAGTCAATGTCGTGCAGTCGGCCGGAACGGTGAAACTGGTTGTAAAGGGCTGGTCCATCGATCCGACCCGTCCATCCGTGAGTACGCCGATGCACGTTTACGTGACCGCGCCCAACGGGGTCCGGACCGGATACCCCCTTACTGCCAACAAGGCTCGTCCCGATGTAAATGCAGTCTATGGAGTGACCGGACAGCACGGCTACGAAGACAGCCTGACGATTACTGCTCCAGGTCGATATTCGGTGTGTTCTTTCGCCATCGGCTTGAACTTCAACACGTCTCTCGACTGCAAGACGATCAACGTGGGCGCAGCACTACCCATCGGAAGCCTCGATGAGGTCAGTGTCGAAAAAACCTCCTCCGCAGTCAATTTGCGTGTCCGGGGTTGGACGATGGAACGCGATAATTCTGCAGTCTCCATTCCTGTCCACGTCTATGTCACCGATCCCTCCGGTCGTACGACCGGCACGGCCTTAACCGCCAACAGATCCCGGGATGACGTCAACTCGGTGTTCGGCGTGAGCGGGACGCACGGATATGAAGAAGTCATCCCGGCGCGCTCTGCAGGCACTTACAAGGTCTGCGCCTACGGCATCGCTGTCAGTCCCTTTTCCGGGGTGAATCCCCTGCTGGGTTGCACCTCGGTGAATACCGGCATCGCGGAGACGCCGAGGGGATACCTCGACGCCGCACGCATCGACAGCACGAGCAACGGTGTCTTCCTGGAAGCGCGTGGCTGGACCGTCGACCGCGACATGGCACCTGCCTCCACCTCGGTCCATACCTATATCACCTACCCGGATGGTTCACGGAAGGGGTACGCATTCCCCACGGGACAGCCGAGGACGGATGTGAACAGTGCCCTTGGGATCAGTGGACAACACGGCTACACGACACGGACGCAGATCACCCAGCGTGGCGCATACCAGGTGTGCACCTACGGCATAGGCATTTCCCCTTATTCACCGGGCAACACCCTCCTGGGTTGCGTCTCCCTGCGCTACTGATGGCCGATACAACCGGAAGAAATATGACCATGACTAATGCCACTGCATCGGAAATCCTGATGAAACATCGCCGCCTTAATCGACGCCGCCATTTTCTCTCGGTCGCGGTGTTGACAGTCGCCCTTGCACTCCCCGCTGTGCCGGCAGACGCCCAGAGGGTTGTCGAACCGTCGCCCGCTGAGGCGACAGCCCTCGAGACTGCGCTGGCACCGACTCCATCGGGCGCTGTAGCGAGCCCAGGACCCGTGGAGGGACTTGGTACGCCCAGCACCGCGGCCAGTACTGGCGTGCGGCAGCCAGCCCCGTCATCGAGTTCGGTGACAGAGCCTCCCACCCCCTCCCCCGCTCCGAGCGCGTCCGCTCCCGCGACGCCAACGCTCGCCGAAGAGATCGGAGAGCTGGGCTCCTTCATGGGCCAGGGACTTATCCGCCTAGAGGAAACAGGCAATGTGCAGGCCCCAACGAAACGTGAGCAAGTCCTCGATGACGCCGTGGAGGAGTTGGGCCTTAAAGGTGCAGCAGCCCGGACAGAGGCTTCCTCACCGTCGAATGCGGCCGCAGCATCAACATGGCGTCCGCCGGGCATTCAGGGCATCGATGTCTCGAGCCATCAGTTTGAGGTCGACTGGCGAGGAGCCTACAACCAGGGAGCTCGCTTCGCCTATGTCAAAGCGACCGAAGGCACCGGGTACCGGAATCCCTACTTCAATCAGCAGTACGGCGGATCAGCAAGCGTCGGAATGGTTCGAGGCGCCTATCACTTCGCACTCCCCAGCACCACTTCGGGCGCGGCACAGGCCAACTACTTCGTCGATGGCGGCGGAGGCTGGACCTCCGATGGAAGCACGCTCCCGCCCCTCCTCGACGTCGAATACAATCCCTACCCCTCCCTGGGCAACGACTGCTACAACATGTCGGCCGCCCAGATGGTCTCCTGGATCCGGGATTTCTCGAACACCGTGCGCGCTCGCACCGGCCGACTGCCGATGATCTATACGACAGCTGACTGGTGGAATCGATGCACGGGCAACTCGCGGGCCTTCAGCGACCATCCGCTCCATCTGGCGGCCTATAACCAAGCCGGACCGGGCAACATGCCAAGTGGATGGGCCACTTACTCCGTCTGGCAATACAGTTCGAGTGGTCCCTTCGTCGGCGACTCGAACGTCTGGAACGGCAACTCGGACCAGCTTGCTGCCTTCGCCCGCAACTCCGGGTCGGCAAACGGACAACTGGCCCCGGCCGGCTCGAGCGAGGTGCACTACCGAGGTGGCAACCCGTCGAGCTCCTACATGGGCGTCGCTACCGATACCGTCCTGTCCTGCGACTGGGACGGCGATGGAATCTCGACCCCTGCCACGTTCTACGGCGGCATCTGGACGATCCGCAACTCGCTCAGCGCGAGTGACGCAGGAGTTCGCTTGGCGTACGGAAACGGGAGCGACCAACCAATCTGTGGAGATTGGGACGGCAACGGGACGGAGACAATCGGCGTGTACAGGAACGGCGTGGCTCACCTGAAGAATTCGAACTCGTCAGGATTTGCGGATGGAAGCATCGTCTTCGGCGCTGGAGGGGACACCGCGATCGTCGGCGACTGGGACCGCGACGGCTACGACACACTGGGAGTCGCTCGACCAAGCGGCATCGCGAAGCAGTTTTACCTTACGAACAGCAACATCCGCCCAGGAGTCTCCGGCTCATTCCTCTTCGGCAACGCCTCGGACACGCCTCTCAGCGGAGACTGGGACAACAACGGATACACGACCGTAGGACTCAAGCGCGGTGCCCAGTGGTTCCTCGCCAACAGCAACCTCCGAGTCGGAGCCGACTCGGTCTTTGCTTACGGCAATGGAGGCGACGCCGCACTGACGGGACGGTGGGCAGCCGGTCAGGGTACCGCCGCAGGAGTGGCACGGGCTCGCTGATTCACTCCGCTATTGCCTCTGTGCGGCCCGCCTGCGTCTCCGCAGGCGGGCCGCCGCCGTCAACAGGCAGTGAATCAACATGATCCTGGCCTTCAGTATCTGCCTCGGTCCCCGCCATCCCCTGGGGGTTTCGTTGTCGTCGTGGAGTCGCCGGTACAGCACAGGAGGCGACTCGACATGGTGCATTTCCCCCGCCAGATTGGCGGCGAGAGCAATCCACAGGTCATGCGACTCGAAGAGGTATGCCGGCATCGGTAGCAGGACATCAGCGAAATCACGGCGGAACCCCATGGCACAGCCGTAGTAGGGCCGGTAACCCACCAGGGTTCCTAGGGTGTTCCGAACTCGGTGGGTGGAGTCCTTTTCGCGCAATGACCAAGGCGCGGGCGTCGGTGGCCCTCCGAAGCGAGCTACATTGCCGGCTACCACCGCATGGTCGCGGAGCGCCTCGATAAGACGCTGCGTCCGCCCCGGAATCCAGATGTCGTCCTGGTCGGCAAAGAAGATGTACTCGCCGCGTGCGAGTTCTGCCGCCTTGCTGAAGGTCCGGACGTACCTGCAGTTCTCCGGCGAGCGGTACAGCCTGATTCGTGCGTCTCCTATGGCTTCAACGAGATCCGCGGTTTGATCAGAAGATTTGTCGTCGATCACGATGAGCTCGTCGTCGCTTCCGATGTCGGTGAGGATGGAGCTGATCTGCTCCTGGATGAAAGCGGCCCCGTTGTATGCCGCCATGCAGATACTCGCTCTCACCGGCATTCGCGCTTTCCTCTCCCGTCCTCGGACGCCGGGGCCTCGATGCTGTCGAGCTTGCGCTCAAGGCGCTCGAGGTGGTTTCGGAGGATTGCGGCCTCTTCTGCCAGCGCCCTGGTCTCGTCCTCGACGACGCTGATCTCAAGGGAGAGATGAAGACAGACGCCGAGCAGGAGAACGATTGCCACCACGAAGAGGAAATTCGCCGGGACAACGAAGCCGACACCGGTCGCGACGGCGGCCAATAGACCCGGGAAGCCCGCGAGGAGCAGGGTGGCTATTCCGACCGCGATCCAGAGGATCGCGTACTTCTCCCTAAGTTTTCGTTGCCTCAGCAGCCAGATGATGAACGCGACGATCACGAACGCCAGGAGGAAGGGAAGAAGGGTACTCATGCGCTGAACTCCTCTTGGGCGATCGCTGTTCGTTTCCGCGTCAGGGCAATCAGGAGTGCGAATCCGCTCCTGCCCAAGTACAGCGCTGCCTTGAGCGGGTTGTGGCTCGGCTGTCCGCCCTGGCGCGGACGCATCTCGACGGGGACCTGAGTCACCGTCAGTCCCGAGCGGATGGCCACGACCAAGGAATCGATGGTGTCACCGAGATACTCGGCGGGGTAGTGCTCGCAATACTGGGCGATCGCTCGTCTGTTGGCTGCCCTGAACCCCGACGTCACGTCTGTCAGGCGAGTTCTCGCTAGCAGAGAGATCGAACGGCCAAGGAATGTCATTGCCCACTTGCGGGGTCCTCGAACGGAGTAGTCGCCCCGCTCGGCGAAACGGGCACCTATCGATATGTCGGCCCGCTGCAGTCCACGGACGACGGCGATGAGGTCCTTCGGATCGTGCTGGCCATCAGCATCGACCTGGATGGCCTGGTCGAAATCCCAGCGGCGAGCATATTTGAAACCTGCCCGCATGGCGCCCCCGACGCCGAGGTTGTACGGCAGCCTGAGGACAGATGCACCAGCAGCCTCGGCGAGATCGGCGGTACCGTCTGTGCTGCCGTCGTCGACGACGAGGACTTCACAGCCCGGCACGGCCGCCAACACTTCGCGGACGGTTGCGCCGACCGACTCGGACTCGTTCCATGCGGGCATGATGACGAGCAGCCATGGTCGCTCCTGGCCGGCGCGCTGGATCTTCCTATTCATGGCCGGCCTCCTTCGCGCTGTGGTCCGCGACCATCGCCCCCATCTTCCCCCCACGGCCTCGCAGCCCGTCACTCAAACCTCTCACGGCGTACCGCATCCTGCTCCGTCGGCCCGTGCCCAGTACCAGAACAACGACGAGGTGGCGAAGATCGAGGGCAGCCCCGCGCGCCATGGCCGACGGGAATGCGCGTCCATAGCGCCTGAGTAGTTCACACCTATTGCGGACGAGGTAGTAATAGCGGAACGGAGCGCTCTGCATGACGGTGACCGGTACCCCCCGAAAGCTCAAGGACCTGCCGAGTAACGTCACCTGACTACGCGTTCCCAGTTCGTGCTCCAAACTTACCGATGTCGCGCAGATCGCGACGTAACCCGCCGCCCGAAGACGCCAGTAGGTATCCGTATCGACACCGTCGATGAAGAGCGACTCGTCAAGGCCCCCAAGCTCCTCAAGGGTCCGGAGAGGCAGCAACGTTCCCGACTGGATAGGCTCGCTCACAAGGGCGTAGGTCCCATTCCGTTCGCCGGATCGTACGGCCGAGCCGTTGACCAATCCCGGACTTACCGAACCGACCTGAAGACCGTTCTTCTCGGCGTCCGCTCCCGCCCGCGCCAGTCTCGCGAGGAAACCGGCCGCCGGAACCGAATCCTGGTCCAACGTCATGACGTGCGTGACGCCCGGGCTGCTCGCACGGACCTCGGCGATACCGCGGTTCAATGCTGCGGCAATGCCGTTGTTCGCATCCGATTTCACCACCAGGGCGCCCTTCATCTGACACTGACGCAGGACATCGCCATCGTCCCCACTACCGTCATCGACGATGACAACGGTTGACAACTGCTCCAGCAGCCCCGACACGCGGCGCACTAGTGCCTGAGGTGGTCGGTACGCCGCGATGACGGCAGCGCAGTTAGACTTCTGGACAGTAAGGAAGCCCTGCGCATGAGTGTTGCTGTGCATAGTCCCTAAAGCTACGGGACTGCAAATATTCCCGCCAATTGGTGCTGTGGCCCGCCCTCACGCGTCCGAAGAGGATCACCCGATACCCGGTGGACGGTGCCCCGAAGAGAAAAGCGAGACTGATTACCATCGACGCGACCTTTCAGGACTGGGCGGCTGCTATCCCCGGGCTGCTCGCCGGACTGACCATCCTGCTGGTACCCGGGGTAGTCGCCGGCGTCATCCTCCGCCTGCGCGTGTTCGACGCGGCGGCTCTGGCCCCCCTTCTGTCGATCTCGCTCATTAGCATCGCCGCCATGGCAGCCGGTACCCTCCGACTCGCCTGGACGCCGCTGACCTTCGCCGGGGCAACCCTGGTGCTCTGGGGTATCGCCTGGTGCGCACGGTTCCTCATCGGTTTACGAGACAGGCGTCGTATGCCGGCAGGTCCAGGTGCGACGCTCAAGCAGGGCGCACACGAACAGCGAGAATCCGAAGCCCGCCGCAGAAAGTCCGATCCAGAGACCGGACGCCAAATTTATTACACTGCGGCTGCTCTCCTCGCCGCGGTCGTGATCTCCCTGCAGCTCGTTCGAATCATCGGTCGCCCTGGGAACTTTTCACAGACCTTCGATAACATCTTCCATCTCAACGCAGTCCGGTGGGTCCTCGACACGGGGGATGCCTCCTCCCTCACCATCATCTCCATGACGGCGGCCGGGCAGCCGCCCTACTTTTATCCCGCTGCATGGCATGGCTTCGTCGCGCTGGTGATCGAGATGAGCGGCGTACCGCTCACGGTCGGCGTGACTGCCGCGAATATGCTCATCGCCGGGCTGATTTGGCCCCTCAGCTGCCTATTCTTCCTTCGCCAAGTATGGACCCTCGCCCGCCCAGCCGTCCTAGGAGCAGGAGTTTTGCTGTCGGGCTTCAGTGCGTTCCCGATCCTTCTTCTCGATTTCGGTGTCCTATACCCGAATGTCCTGGCGTTCGCGATGGTTCCCGCGGGGCTCGCGCTGATGGCTGTCGCAATCGCTCAGGCCCCGAGGGCAAAGTTCCGGCAAAGCACTGCGCTGGTCCTATGCGCTCTCGCCCTCCCAGGCATCGCCGTCGCCCATCCGAACGGCGCACTCACGCTCATCGCCCTCGGGCTCCCCCTCATCGTCGCCGCTTACGTGCGCCTGATGGCCGAGGCCTTCCGGAATCGGGCCTGGTACCGCGCCTTCGCGTGGACCGGCCTGTTGAGCGCCGGAATCTTCGCCCTGTCGAAAATCTGGACAGCTGTTAGGCCTCCGGCTGCAGCGGCCTTCTGGGACCGGGTCGAAACGTCCTCACAGGCATTCGGCGAAGCGCTGCTCAATGCTCCGTTCGGACGCCCGGCGGCATGGGGCCTCAGTGCACTGGTGATAGCGGGCATCGTAGCGTGCGCTCGTAATCCGAGAACGGTCTGGATCGTGGGCAGCTTCGGTATCTCGACCTTCGTCTTCATCGTCGCTGCGGGTTTCGAAATCAGCGAACTCCGGAGCTTCATCACCGGGGGATGGTACAACGACCCCTACCGCCTCGCTGCGATGGCCCCGCTCATCGCAGCCCCGCTGAGCGTCATCGGCCTGCATCACCTCGTCGTCGGACTGGCACGGCGCAGAGCACTGGCACTCGGCGGGCATTCGACGCGGGCAGCTCGCCCTCCCGCGCTCGTGGCGGTGTCTGCTCTTGCCACTGTAGCCATCCTCATACCCACCGTGCTCGACACAAGGAGTATGAGAGTCGCAGTGGAGTCCGCGCACACCGCTTATCAAGTGACTCCGGAAGCGGCGCTGATCTCCACCGATGAATTAACACTCTTGGGCGAACTCGACGACTTGGTACCGAAACAAGCGACCATAGCCGTCAATCCTTGGACGGGGGCTGCGTTGGCTTTCGCACTCGCCGATCGCAATACGACCTACAAGCACACGCTCTCCAACTCGAGCCCGGACGAGACGCTGATTGACCAGCACCTTAAAGACGCCGAATCGATGCCGGTTGTATGTGATGCGGTCGCGCGCACGGCTGTCGACTTCGTACTGGACTTCGGCCTCCGGGAGGTCCATGGTGATTCACATCGGTATCCGGGTATCGAAGACATAGCCGACGATCCTGACTTCGAGCTCGTCGCACAAGTAGGGGAAGCACGACTGTACGACTTCGTAGGGTGTTGATGTCCAGCAGGACCGCGCGTCGCCGGGTCCTGTGCTAGGAACCCACGGCGTGGCGGATCAGGCGGAACACTCCCCGGCCGTCGCGGCGGCGTACGGCCTGTGGAACGAGGGCGACCGCGTGCAGGCGGGACGTGATATGAAGCCGGGCCGCGCGCCGTGTCCGGCGCCAGCCGGCAACCTCTGCAAGTCGGATCGCCAGGGCAAAAAACTCACGCTCGCCCCTGAGGCGTGACCCGTCGACGAGTTCGAGCGACGAGGCGCTGGCTTGGTGTCGGCGATATTTGAAGGCCTTGTCGTCGATCACCGCGAGCCGGCCCCCGGCCAAGAGGAGATCAAGAATTAGAGCAAGATCCTGGATCACGGAGAACTCGTCCCTGAAGTCCTGCGCCTTGAGGCTGTCCCGCTCGAAAGCGAGGGAGGGCCAGTAAAGCCAGTTGCCGAGCATTAGACCGGAAGCCAGGCTGTCACCCTTCAAAAGTAGGGGTACGGACGCCGGAGGGCGGAGGAGTCGCTGCTTTACCGTGTCGACGAGCGTCCGCACAGGCAACCCTTCACTGTCGATGACATCGACACCGGGCTGGATGATCGTCGCGGACGGGTGATGCGCGTGAGCGCGCAAAACGGTCTCGACGTATTGCGGCTCAAGCCGGTCGTCGTAGCCGAGGATGACTACCAGCGGCTCCACCGCCAAATCAACGCAGTACCTGAAGTTCCCAGTGATCCCGATGTTCTCGAGAAGTCGGACGTACTGTATCCGCGGATCGTCGAGGTCCTCGAAATACCGGTCGACCTCCCTATCAGGATGAGCGTCATTGACGACAGTGAGGGTCCAGTCGTCTACGGTCTGAGCAACGACGCTCTCGACCGCTTCCATCAGATAGGTGAGGCTGCCCCAGAAGGGTATATAGAAACCGATCTTCGCTTGTCCGGTCGTCATGACGTGGCTGGAGACTTTCGCATGAACACCGTCGGCGCGACGGCGGCAACGCACTCGCGCGCTGTTCGATCCTACCGCTGTCGGTCCGCTCGCCGCTCGCCGCCACCGCGTCGGGTGCGGAGGCGATCGATACCCGCTGTAGCCTTGCTAGGTTCCTTCCCATCGCGCAACCGAGGCCCCATTGAAAACAATCATCCTGCGCCTCGGCGGATTCGCGGGCTTTCCCCTTCTTGGCATTCTGACCCCCCTCCTCCTCCTCCCGGTGATTGCCCGTGTCGCGGGACCGACAGGATGGGCGAGCATCGTCTCTGCCATCGCTATCGGGTCTTTCGGAGCGACCGCTATCCTCTGGGGCTGGAACATCCGGGGCACAGTCCTGGTGGCCAGCACCGCGTCCGCACACCGGCGCGCCGAGCTGTACGGTCAGAGCCTCGCGGTCCGGGCGCTCCTCGCAGTCATCGTCCTGCCCATCGTCGTGCTCCTGACGGCACTGGTGGCGGCGCCCGAACTGCGTTGGGACGCAGCGGCAGTGGCTGCGGCAACCGCCGCGTCCGGGTTCTCCCCGGCGTGGTTCTGTGTGGGAATCGGCGCGCCCCGCCTAATGGGCATTTTCGACACCCTACCGCGCGTGATCTCAGCTGTCGCCTCGATCCCTCTCATCGCCACAACAGGCATCATCACCTACTATCCTGCTCTTCTGATACTGCTCTCAGGCGTCTCCCTGGTCCTGTTCCAGAAGTCCTACTTCCAGGACGGCACTAAAATACGTCCCGTGATGCCTGCGGTTCTTCAGGAATCGAGGCGCCAACTTGGATCAGCGGGCGTCAACGTGTCGGGGAGCGCTTACTCTTCCGTCCCGGTCCCGATCGCCACCTTCCGGGGATCCGAGGCGAGTGCGAGTGTCTACTCCTCAGCCGATCAGCTCTACCGATTCGGGCTGTTCACCACCGTAGCCCTCGGCAACACGTTTCAGGGATGGACGCTCGAAGTCACTGGTCGTGATCAGATCCGTCGCCATACAGCAGCCTTCGTCTCACATCTCATTCTCGGCTCCGTCGGGGCCGCGTTCCTCACGAGTCTCGGCCCCTTTGCGTCGTCGATCCTCTTCGGAGCCGAGGTTGCGGCTACCCCGATGACGTGTTTCCTCTATGGGATTGCCTTCCTCTTCATCAACCTCGGAACGCCACTGATCCGGAATCTACTCATTCCGGCCGGCAAGGATGTATTCGTTCTTCTCGCCACGGTCGCGTCCGCCGTCGTCGGCATCACCCTCATGGTGGTGCTCTCGGCTTCCGATTCCCTTGTCGGGATCGCCCTAGGAGTTGCCGCCAGCGAGGCAGTACTCTTCGTGATCATCGCGCCCGCAGCACTCCGCGCCGTCCGATCCGTGCGCGACGAAGGCGCACCCGAAGAAGGAGAGAAATGATGCAACCACGCTCCATGCTCGTGGCGATACCTAGTTACCGCCCCTCCGAGCAGCTGATCCACCTCGTAGGCGCTTTGATCGAGGAGGGTCTTGCCGTCGTCGTTGTCGACGACGGGTCAGGGTCGGCAAGCGCGACCGTCCTTCGAAGAGTGGAAGATCTCGGCGCGCGGGTGATCCGGCACCCGCAGAACCGGGGAATAGCCGCAGCTCTGAACACTGCCCTCGAGGAAGCCGCTACCCAGGAGGTGGAGTGGCTCTACACGCTCGATCAGGACTCCTTTCCCGAAATCGACTTCCCAAGCAAAGCGATGACCTTCCTCCTCGATGACCGGTTGTCGGATCTCAGGGTCGGCATCCTCTCGCCAGCAGCCAACAACGGGGTTCGCATCGCCGGTCGGAAGCGCGAGGACGTCCATCATCCTTACGACCCGATCCAATCGGGAAGCCTCCTTGCGGTCGCGATTGGACGCGGCGTTGGCGGCTTCAAAACCGAATTCTTCATCGACGGCGTGGACTCGGAGATGACCGCACGCCTCCGGCAAGCAGGCTACAGCGTCGTTTCCGTACCCGAAACGGATATGCAGCATGCCTTGGGTCATCGGGTGCCCGCAACGATCGCTGGTCGAAGAGTGAGACGCCACGGCATCCCTTTGACAGTGAATCAGCATGCGCCGTTCCGGGTCTATTACATGACCCGCAACGCGATCTCCATCACTAGAACGTACTTCTTGAGCAGTCCCCTCTGGGTCGCTCGTCGATTGGGCATCGAGATCGTAGCTCATGCCATGCGAATCATCTTGGGTGAGAATCGACGGTCACAGGTGAGGGCCGTTAGTTGGGGAGTCAGAGACGGTGTTCAAGCACGCATGGGAGCCCTCGACAGGGATCGGCTTGAAAAACTGGGGCCCCGAAAATGAACCGCCGCCAGTTGATTTTGACGCTTCCAGCCGGACGGGAATAATCGAATTATGCGCGGGATCATTCTTGCCGGTGGAACCGGCTCACGACTTCATCCGATCACTCTCGGAATCAGCAAGCAGCTGATGCCGGTGTACGACAAGCCAATGATCTACTATCCGCTGTCCACCCTGATCTTGGCCGGTATCCGGGACATCCTCATCATCACCACCCCTCACGACGCTGAACAGTTCGAACGACTTCTGGGTGATGGAAGCAAGTTCGGCGTCTCGATCTCGTACGCCCAGCAGCCCTCACCGGACGGGCTTGCCCAGGCATTCGTCCTCGGCGCCGAACACATCGGCAGTGAAACCGTGGCGCTCGTTCTGGGAGACAACATCTTCTATGGCCAGGGCATGGGCACCCAGCTGCGGCGTTTCGCGAATATCGACGGCGGCGCTGTCTTCGGGTACTGGGTTGCCGACCCCTCAGCCTACGGAGTTGTCGAATTCGACGACGAGGGCAAGGCGATCTCGCTCGAAGAGAAGCCTGCCGTCCCGCGCAGCCACTACGCCGTGCCCGGTCTCTACTTCTACGACTCCGACGTCGTCCCAATCGCGTCGAGCTTGAAGCCATCCCCACGCGGGGAATTGGAGATCACGGATATCAACAGGACCTACCTGGAACAAAAAAAGCTGCATGTGGAGGTGCTGCCGAGGGGCACCGCCTGGCTCGACACCGGAACGTTCGAATCCTTGAACGATGCATCCAACTTCATCCGCACGGTGGAGAACCGACAGGGGCTCAAGATCGGCTCACCGGAGGAAATTGCCTGGCGGCAGGGCTTCCTGACCGACCAAGAATTGCAGGACAGGGCCGAGCCCCTGGTCAAGAGCGGATACGGCGCCTACCTTCTCGGCCTACTGAACACGTAGCGGCTCTTCGAGGCCCGGTCGGCAACAAGATCCGGACTTCCGGGGCGGCTGGTTCCGCAGCCCCGGAAGGGGGTCTCTTACTCACCGTCAGGAGTGCGCCGACTCGGGCGCGGGGCGAGGATGCCGGTCACCGGGGGTTCCGGCACAGGATGGGCTAGTGAGCGCCGAGGATGGAGTCAGGAGCGAAGGCGCGCGACGACGTCCTCGACGTCGCCATCCATCACCACACGCCCATGTTCCAAAAGGACTCCT
Organism: Arthrobacter sp. BC5; assembly: GCF_056680255.1. NCBI lineage: Bacteria > Bacillati > Actinomycetota > Actinomycetes > Micrococcales > Micrococcaceae > Arthrobacter > Arthrobacter sp. BC5. The sequence goes on along the minus strand of NZ_CM155273.1, from coordinate 2,291,549 downwards.
CGCTGGCACACTCTCGACACCAAATCGAGGTCGTGGCTCACCACGACGAGGGTCTTGCCCGCGGCACCCAGTTCCTTGATTTTCGCCAGGCACTTCTTCTGGAACGGCTCGTCACCGACAGCCAGGATCTCATCGATGAGGAAGATCTCCGGATCCGTGTGGATCGCGACTGAGAAAGCGAGACGGAGGTACATGCCGGAGGAATAGAACTTGACCTCGGTGTCGATGAATTGCCCGATCTCCGAGAATTCGAGGATGCTCTCGAACCGCTCCTCGATCTCCTGCTCGGTCATTCCCAAAATGGCGCCGTTCAGGTATACATTATCCCTCCCGCTGAGATCCGGGTGGAATCCTGCACCGACCTCGATCAGGCCCGCGACTCTCCCGCGCGTCCTCACAGCCCCGCTGTCCGGCAGCATGACGCCGGAGATGTGCTTGAGCAGCGTGGACTTCCCGGACCCGTTCAATCCCAGCAGCGCGACGGATTCACCCTGCTCCACCTGCAGCGAGACGCCGTCCAGGGCATGGAACTTCTGGGACAGGTCGCCCTTGCGACCCTTAACGATCCAGACGAACGCTTCCTTGATGGACCGGGTGTGCCGGAGCACGAACTGCTTCGAGATCGACTGCACGTCGACGGCAATGGCCACAACTACAACTCCTGTGCGAATCGGCCTTCAAGGCGTCGGAAAGTAAACTGACCTGCAAGGAGCACTAGGATGGCGATGCCGACTCCGAGCGGAGTCCAGACGTCGAGCAGGTTCGGTGGAACGGCCAGTAGCGGATCGGTCCGCTCGGCGCTTGTCGTAGGCATCCAGAATGCGAAGTGGAAGAGTTCGACGGCGATGGTGAGCGGATTGACCTGATAGATCAGGTGGAGTACATTTCCGGCGCCGGTGCCGAACGCATCGAACAACCCGTCACGCACCATCGTCCACGAGTAGAGGACGGGCGATGCCCACGTAGCGATCATGAGCAGCATGTCTACGAAATTCTCTGAGTCGCGGAAATACACATTAGCCGCGCCGAAAAACAGACCGAGACCGACCGCGAGCATCGTCACGATGGCGAAGCCCGCTACTGCCGCAGCGATCTGGACCACGCCGGGTGACCAGCCACCGATCAGACAAGCAATGAGCAGCACGACCAGCTGCGGTACGAAGTGCACGGCAGACACCCACACGGACGCGACAGGGAAGAGTTCGCGCGGAAGGTAGATCTTCTTGATGAGCCCCCCATTGCCCACGATCGACCGGGCGGCGTTCCCCAACGCCTCGTTGAAGTAATTGATGAGGACGATGCCGGAAAAGAGGTATATGGGATAGTTCTCGGTGTTGCGATTCATGCCCAGGAATATTCCGAGCGCAAACCAGAACACGACGAACTGGACGCCGGGCTTCACATAGGACCAGAGGAGACCTAGAACCGATCCCCGATATCGCACCTTCAGTTCCTTCGCCACCAGCAGGCGCAGAAGATACCGGGATCGCAGGACGTCCCGGAGGCCACCGCCTAGTCCAGGGGTGCTGAGTTCAGCGCCGGCCACGTCACTGATCCTTTGGCGAGTGGGACTCAAAGGTCTTCTTCCATGACTCGACGGAGGTGATGTCCTGCAGGGCATCACGGTACTGATCGCGAAGGCTCGGCCAACGGCGGAGGATTTCAGCGTTCAGGCGAGCTGCTTCGGCAAGAAGTGCGCGCAACTCCTTCGGATCCCGCCGGTACCAGGAAGCACCGGTTCCTTCCGCGTTGGAGACGATAGCGCTGTCGTACTGGGACATGCGCCACCACTTGTTGTCCTGATGCGCGATGAATGCCTGCGGACGCTGTTGGCTCGACTGCGATATTGGTGCACTGAGCTGGCGCACGATGGTCTTGAGGGCCCACGGTACAAGGGTTGTGTAGGACGGAGCCTTGAAGCCCTGTCCGTGACGGGGCGGCTTATCCATCTTCGGTGGCGGGAAGGCGTCTGGATCGGTTTGGAACTGCGCGTCCGTGTAGTCCCGAGCCATTGCCCGGATCTCCGGCAGTTTGCTGGCCAGGATCTCGTGGAGCTGGTCCGGTCCCTTGAGCACGTCCTGCATCGCCATGACGCGACCGCGCGCCGTGTGATACTGCATCGAGACGAGGTGCTTGATGTCCGAATATCCGGACTCGCGGACCACCCGGCCGCCTCGCTCGTAGGGGCTGTGGATCAGGGCGGCGATCATACGGTTCCGAGTGTGGAAGTAGGCTTGCCACCCCACCATATCGTCCTTGTCGATCCAGGAGACGTGCCACACGGCAGCGCCCGGCATGGACACCGTGGCGTAACCCGCCTTCTTGGCCCGCAGGCCGTACTCGGCATCATCCCACTTGATGAACACCGGCAGGGACAGACCGATCTCCCGGATGACTTCCGTCGGGATGAGGCACATCCACCAGCCGTTGTAGTCGACGTCGACGCGACGGTGCAGCCAGGGCGTCTGACGCAGATTCGCGCGCGCGAAATCATGACCCAGTACCTGCTCAGCAACGGGCTGGTCCGGCTGAAACCGGAATGGATTGACGATCTCACCGAACGTGTGGAGAACCGTCCGGTTGTAGAGGTCAAACATATGCCCACCGACGATGGTGGGCGACTTGCAGTGCGTCGCGAACGACAACAGGCGGGGTATGCTCTCGGGTTCCATGACGACGTCGTCGTCGAGAAGAAGCGCGAAGTCGCTGCCGTTCTCGACCGCTTCGTACATCCCTCGGGCGAACCCGCCGGAACCGCCCAGGTTGTCCTGGTTGATAATCCGCAGCTTCTCCCCCAGCTGCGCCTTCACCGCATCGAAGCCCGGCTGATTGGCGACCTTTTGCGTACCCTGATCGACGATCAGGACTTCCTGGACATCCCTGATTGCATCGGGGCTGCCTGCAAGGATCCGGAGGTTGTTCAGGCAGAAGTCCGGCTTGTTCAGCGTCGTGATCTCCAGGGTGATGCTGCCTCGTCGAGGCTCCTCGCCCCTCGCGAGCCAGTCCGCCTCCTTGAGAAGGAGACTCTCGCTCCCCGCAATGAGATCGAACCAGTACCAGCCGCCGTCGCCGAAGGGCTGAAGGGAAAGGTCGAAGGCGCTCGAGGTGGTTCCCTCGACTCTCGCGGTCTGAACGTGCTGCAGCGCTCCACGTGCGTTCGACTTGTAGACGGTCACCACACCGGACCCCTCCGTGCGCACCTGCAGGCGCACGTCGCGGAGATTCGTCCACCGACGCCAGTAGCTCGCAGGGAATGCATTGAAATATGTGCCGAAGGAGACGCGCTCGCCGGGTCGCACGGACGTCGACCGCCGCGACTGGAAGTCCTCGACGTGCAATTCACGGGTGGAATCGGACACCGCACCCGCCGAGGAACCTACGACAGTGCCATCGGTCGTGTTCAGCTGCACCCCGAAAGCACTACCTGTATCCACGTACAGCCCAGCCGTGTCCATTTGGCTCTGCTGCGGGAGGATGACGCTCTGGAGAGTGTGCCATGTCTGGTCTTCCCTATCAGCCTGGCCCTCCGCGGTCGTGACGGTCGACTTCTGCGTCATGCGTCCACTCCTCCACTTTCCAGCTTTACTCCCGAAGTGAAGTGCGGCGTGATCTTGTTGTCGAACATGTTGAGTGCTGAGCCGATGGCCATGTGCATGTCGAGGTACTTGTACGTTCCGAGGCGGCCGCCGAACAGCACGGACCTCTCGCCCTTCGCGAGGTCGCGGTACGCGAGGAGCTTGGCCCGGTCGTCGCTCGTATTGATCGGGTAGTACGGCTCGTCGTCCTTCTCTGCGAAGCGCGAATACTCCCGCATGATGACGGTCGCGTCCTTCGTGTAGTCCCGCTCCGGGTGGAAGTGGCGGAACTCGTGGATGCGGGTGTAGGCGGCATCCTCGTCGGGGTAGTTCATGACCGAGCACCCCTGGAAGTCCTCGATGGGCAGGACTTCCTCCTCGAGGTCGATCGTGCGCCAGGAGAGGTCGCCCTCGGCGTAGTCGAAGTACCTGTCGACCGGTCCCGTGTAGATGACGGGAACCTGCCCGAGCGTCGTCGAGCGCGAGTACTCGTGGCCTTCGTCGAAGAAGTCCGTGTTCAGGTGCACGTCGATGTTGGGGTGGTCCGCCATCCGCTCGATCCACGCGGTGTAGCCGTTGACCGGCAGACCCTCGTACTTGTCGTTGAAGTACCGGTTGTCGTAGGTGTAGCGCACCGGGAGTCGCGAGATGATCTCGGCGGGCAGGTCCTTCGGGTCCGTCTGCCACTGCTTGCCGGTGTAGTACTTGATGAAGGCCTCGTACAGCGGACGCCCGATGAGCTGGATGCCCTTGTCGTTGAGGTTCTGGGGATCCGTGCCTGCGAGCTCGCCGGCCTGCTCCTGGATGAGCGCTCGGGCCTCCGCCGGGCCGAGGGCGGTCCGGAAGAACTGGTTGATCGTGCCGAGGTTGATCGGCATCGGATACACCTCGCCCTTGTGGCGCGTGTAGACCTTGTGTACGTACTGGGTGAATTCCGTGAAGTTGTGGACGTAGTCCCACACGCGCTCGTTCGAGGTGTGGAAGAGGTGCGCTCCATAGCGGTGCACCTCGATTCCGGTCCGTGCCTCGTTCTCGCTGTACGCGTTGCCTCCGATGTGGTGGCGACGGTCGAGCACGGCTACCTTCAGGCCCAGTTGGCTGGCGGCCCGCTCGGCTATTGTCAGGCCGAAGAAGCCCGATCCGACGACGACTAGATCTACGCTCAAAATAACTCCCGTGGTGACGTTTGGTCCCAATTATGCCGTAGTGCACCGGCGAGCCCTGACCCTCAGGGGCCGCAGGGCGCGCCGTCCGGTGATGCTCACCACCTTCCTGCAGGCGATCCCTGTCGTAGAACTCACATCCGGGGGGGGGGTCACCGGAAGGGCGCGAGACCACACGGACCAGCCGCATCCGACGAGGATCCGAACAGGCCATTGGCCTCACCCGCTCAGGTGTTATCCACATGACCGGGCGCACCCGTCCTTTCGAGCAGGACCACCCCTAGCCTCGGAGGGAGATATCACCGCAGGAGGCCCCATGGAACGACACGTCACCCTGGCAAGCGCTCCCCCGTCCGCCTTCCCCGCCCGTGAGATCGTCGTCGATACCGCGCAGCTTCGCACGGGTGCTGCACTCGCGGGTCGCCTGGAAGCGGCGGGGTACCCCGGACCGTTCTCTGTCGACGGCGTACCCCTGGGTGCAGCGGATACCCTCGGCAGTGAGCTGACGGACGGCGCGACCATCGTCTGCGGGGCACTGGCGAGCCCGGGAACCGCGCAGGTTCAGCATCTCGTCTTCGTCGTCCATTCGGGTCCGGATGCCGGCCAGGTGATTCCTCTCACGCGTGGCAGGTACACCATCGGCCGCGCATCGTGCGACATCGAGATCAGCGACCCGGCGCTATCGAGGAGGCACGCCCTCCTGACGATCAGTGAGGACGCCGTTCTGCTGGAGGACCTGGACTCGGCGAACGGGACATTCGTCGACGAGCAGGCCATCGGCACGGCAGACATCACCGTCGCGGTCGCCATCCGGCTCGGCTCGAGTCGGTGCCGCGTCGAGTTGGTCGATGACCACGGCTGGCACCCGGTCACCCACGAGGAGGTCCTCGAGCCGTTACCTGTAGAGGCCGACATGCCCCGGAGGCCCCCTCGCGTCCTGATGCTGACCGCGGTGCTGCCGCTCGTGCTCGGAGTCATCCTGGCGCTGACGACGGGCATGTGGTTCTTCCTCGCTTTCAGTGCCCTGTCCGCGGTGACCGGACTGGTTCCCCTTTTCACCCATCGACGAAGTGCCCGTGTCTTCGCCGATGCAGTGCGCGATACCGCCGAGGCCGACCGGAGGCGCCGCATCGTCGCGGTTCCCGACCCGGGCCAGACCGCCCTCGATGCCCTCCGGGCCCGCCACGACCCGACAGGGCACGTGTCTCGCCGGCCCAGGTCCTCACCCGACGCGGTCCTCCTGCGGCTGGGGACGGCCGATCAGCCCGCGAATCTCTCGGTGCGCGGAGACACCCCGTTCACCCCGCCGACCCTCGCGGACCTGCCACTTGTCCTACCGTGTCATACGGGTACCGACGAGGAGAGCTTCACCATCACCGGCGAAGCCGCGCCCTTACGGCGGCTGATGCATACCCTCCTGCTGCAGGTCTCACATCCCCTCTGCGAGGCTCCGTCCGTCATCTGCTGGGGATCGCCCGGGGAACTTCCCCGCCATGCCCGGTTCCTTCCGAACGTACGCCTCACGAAGGACCCGCGCGTCCTGGCGTCCTGCGCCCAGCAGGCCGGCCTGCTCCTGATCTTCCAGGTCTCCGACGACCTCCCGGTCCTCTCCCGACGACCCGGTGTCGTCATCGTCCGGTTCCGCGAGCGCCTTGGAAGCTCCACTGGTTCTGCAGGAGACAGCCGGCCGTCCGGGCCCGGGATGACGATCGCTGCTGGCGGTGCCCGTGCGCGGACCGGTGACCGGGAGTACCCGGTCCGCCCCGACGGCGTCTCTGCACGGACTTTCGAACGAACTGCGAGGGCACTTGCCAGGATGGAGACTTCCTGGAGCAGGCGGTGGCCGGGCTGGCCGCCGCGGCCGGCGCTTCCGCAGCCTCGTATCCCTTCCGGCCCGTGCTACCACCGCTACCGGAGCACCTTCCAGCGGCCGCGCGCAGCCGGTTCGAGCCCATCGGGTCCCAGGGGCCGGGCCGAAGGAATGACGGTGCATCGGCGCTTCGTGCAGTGCCGCTCGGCGTTGCCGACTTCCCCGATCGGCAGGCTCAGCGCCTCCTGTGCTGGGAGCCCGGGGACCATGGCCATCTCGCCCTCGTCGGGCTCCCCGGCAGCGGCGCCTCGGGTACCCTCGCCTCCCTCATGTCCTCCCTGCCCCACGCCGCCCCTGATGTTCACCTGTATGTCCTCGACGGTGACGGGAGCCTGCAGGGGTATTCCGGGACCCCGCAGGTCGGCGCCTATGTCCGGGCCCACGAGACGAGGCGGGCCGCACGCGTGCTCGAGCGGCTCGCGGCCCTGCCGGTCGGTACGGAGGATGCCCACCACACGGTCCTGGCGATCACCGGATGGGGACGGTGGAGCACCCAGTTCCGCAACGGGCGCTTGGGACGAGCGGAAGAGGACCTGCACGGCCTCGTGCGGGATGGCGCCCACTGTGGGCTGTCGGTCCTCATGGCAGGAGATCGCGAGTTGACGGCGTCGCGGTTCTTCGCGCTGATGCCGAACCGCGTCTACCTACCCCTCGGCGCTCACCAGGAGACGACCTTGACTTGGCCGAAGATGCCCCCCATCGAGCCGGTCGCGGGCCGAGGTCTCGCGCAGGGACGCATCACCGGGGGCTGGGGTGACGGTGTCTGCCAGCTCGTCACACAGCCCTGCACGGACGGGGGCCCGGTACGCCCTCCTGCCCTGACACCCTTCCGGGTGGATCCCCTTCCGCGTGTGGTCTCCCTGCAGGAGGTCGGGGCAGCAGCACAGGGCGGAGGCGGTAACAAGCTCCTGCTGGGCGTGCACGGTGACGACCTGGAGCCTTTCTCCGTCCCGCTTCGTCCCGGTGAGGTCTACCTCGTGCTCGGTCATGCGGGATCAGGACGGACGAACGCCCTGCGGGTCCTGCAGGAATCAGCCGGCTGCGGCCGCACGGTTCTGGCACCACCGTGGGACGCCGACGGAACCGACCCCGCCGGCTACTGGCGTGGACCTGCAGGCCGCGCTGTCGATCGCATGCCTGTGGAGCACTGCGTCCTGGTGGTCGATGACGCGGATCAACTGCCCCCGGATGTCCAGCAAATCCTGTCGGAGCTCGTCGCCCTCGGTGCCGCGGCCGTCCTGTCTGCCGCGCCCGGCCCTGCCCTGATCTCACGTGTGCCCCTGTCGCTGCAGGCCCGCGGAACAGGTCGCGGACTCGTCCTGGCACCCAGGGCAGCTGCTGACGGCGACTTCCTTGGCGTCCGGCTCGATGCGGAGGGTCCACCGATCGCGGGGCGGGGGTACGCCTGCGAGCCTTCGGGCGTCGTCGAGGTCCAGGTCGCCCGTGCCGCCGCCGGGCATACCGAGGACGTGCAGACGGACCCTGCTAGGTGAAGGAGGCTACAGTGCCATCCCGTTGCCGGTCGTCCGGACCGTGAACTCGACGACGGGCTTCGAGAAGAGCGTCACGATGACGGCGGCGGCGGGAATGATCAGCGCCAGGCCGATGACGGGATCGCCCGCCGTGAAGTAGGGGAACGCAAGGATCACCAGGAACAACTGGACGACGAGCGAGGGCGACCGTGGCCAGCGGAAGCCTGCCATGAGCCTTCGTGCCATGGTGGCGAGCCCCGCTGCAACCAGCAGGAGCAGGACCGCCATGAACACCGATCCCCCGACTGAGAGGGGGGCGGCCTGGAAGAGGGTCATGACGAATCCGGCGGCGACCACGACCAGGCCGACCGCCTCGAGCAGCAGGATCGCGACGATCAGGAGGACTCCGCGTGGCCTGCTGGGTGAAGCCGGAGCTGGGTCTGTGGGCACCCACGAACCATACCCGACCGCCTGCCGGCACCCCTAGGTGTGCCCGGCACGGGGACGTTGTGACATACCACTCACCTATCGGCTCAATTCAAGCGGTAAAACCCTTGTTTACCGGTCAGTAACGTGACAGCCTTAAAGGCAGTGCAAACCCAGGGGGCCCAAGTTGGCCCCTTTACTATGAGCCCCCTCGTGAATGTTTTCACAAGCACACGGTGAGTGAGGGCAGAGGAGAATGTGATCACCATGGATTGGCGTAGTCGCGCGGCCTGTCTGGACAAAGACCCGGAGCTGTTCTTCCCGGTCGGCAACACCGGACCGGCGCTTCTTCAGATCGAGGAAGCCAAAAGCGTTTGCCGCCGCTGCCAGGTGCAGGACACCTGCCTGCAGTGGGCCATCGAATCCGGGCAGGACGCCGGAGTATGGGGCGGATTGAGTGAAGATGAGCGCCGTGCGCTCAAGCGGAGGGCCGCAAGAGCTCGCCGCGCCTCCTGATCGAACCCGGGGCACACCCGGTCGAGCCGGACGTGTCGAGCCGGAATCATGACGAAGGGCCGCCCACCGGGCGGCCCTTCGTCGTACCCGCATGGATGTCGGTGATCAGCTGCCCTGGTTCAGGCGCAGTCCGAGCTCGAGCGTCACCGATGTACCGCCCCCGGGTCGAGTGCTCCACTCGATCGTGCCGCCGAGTTCGCTCGTCACGAGTGTCCGGACGATCTGCAGGCCCAGCCCTTCCGCATGACCGCCTTCAGGCAACCCGACGCCGTCATCCGCGATCGTCACCCGCAGGATCTCTTCGCCATCGGCCTCCGTCCGCCGGTTCGCCATCAGCCAGACGGTGCCCGTCCGTCCGGACAATCCGTGCTCGACGGCGTTGGTGACCAGCTCGTTGATCACCAATGCCAGGGGCGTTGCCAAATCGCTCGGCAGTTCGCCGAAATCGCCACTCCGCTCGGTGCGGACGGCCTGGGAGGGTGACGCGACCTCCGCGGACAGGCGGAACTGCCTCGAGATGAGCTCATCGAAGTCGACGCTCTGCGCCAGCCCCTGGGAGAGTGTCTCGTGGACGAGGGCGATCGTCGACACCCGCCGCATGGCCTGTTCGAGGCCGAGCTTGCCTTCCTCGCTGACCATCCTGCGGGACTGCATCCGTAGGAGCGCCGCCACGGTCTGCAGGTTGTTCTTCACGCGGTGGTGGATCTCACGGATGGTCGCGTCCTTCGATACCAGCTCCATCTCCCGGCGTCGGAGTTCGGAGACGTCCCTGCACAGCACGAGCGCCCCGAAACGCTCCTTCTCGTCCCGCAGGGGGATGGCGCGCAGGGACAGACTGACGCCACGCGAGCCGATCTCGGTGCGCCACGGCATGCGGCCCGTCACCACCAGCGGCAGCGTCTCGTCGACCATCCTCCGATCCTTGAGCAGGGCCGTCGTGATCTCCGCGAGCGGACGTCCCTCCAGGGTCTCGACATCGCCCAGGCGCCGGAAGGCGGAGACGCCGTTCGGGCTCGCGTACTGCACGATCCCGTCGACGTCGAGGCGGATCAGCCCGTCCCCCACCCGTGGCGCTCCGCGGCGCGACCCCGTGGGCGTCGCGAAGTCGGGCCAGAGCCCGAGCGTGCCCATCCGCAGGAGATCGTAGGCGCACTGCCGGTAGGTCAGCTCCAGCCTCGACGGCATCCTCGAACTCGACAGATCCATGTGGGTCGTCACGACGGCGAGCGTCCGGCCATTGCGGACCATCGGCACGGCCTCGACGCGCATCGCCATCTCGGTGGTCCAATTCGTCTCGCCGGACCGCTCGATCTTCTGCGAGCGCCAGGCCACGTCGACGAGCGGCTGCAGATCGGCGCGGATGCGCTCGCCGACGAAGTCGCTGTGGAAGACGGTGTGCGACGTCGATGGCCGGGCATGCGCGAGTGCCACATAGCCGCCTCCGTCGAGGGGGAACCACAGGGCCAGGTCGGCGAACGCGAGATCGGCCACCATCTGCCAGTCCCCCACGAGGAGATGGAGCCACTCGGCGTCGCCGGGTTCGAATCCGGCGTACTCGCGGATCGGGTCAGTGAAGATAGCCATGGGATCTCTCTGTTGCTCGGGCCGGGCGCGTCAACCCGGCCTGCGCTCGTGCCCGTGGACAGACCGGACCGGCAGGACGGGGTGCCGCAGGATCCAGTCTGTCACTCCCGGTCACCTGACGCGGACTGCGCACCGCGCCCTACCGCACGATGGACCGCAGGAGGCGGAGCGCCACCGAGAGCGACGAGATGTCGTCCTGCTCCAGCAGGTTGACCTCGGCGAACATGTTGGTGGCGCGCTGCAGCTGATCGGCGTTCTGCTCCTGCCAGGCCAGCAGGCGGTCCCCCGCGTCCTGTTCGCGCAGGTGCTGCGAGGCCCGCATGACGGCCACGGTGATGTCTGCGACCGTCGAGTAGAGATCGTCCCGCAGGGCGGCCCGGGCCAGGGCCTGCCAGCGGTCCGTCCTCGGCAGCTTCGTGATCCGCTCGAGGAGGTTGTCCACTTCGAAACGGTCGTAGACCGCGTAGTACACCTTGGCGATGTTCTCGACCGGCTCGTCGACCCGGCGGGTGCTGTAGGCGATATCCAGCAGCGCGAAGGACTCGAACTGCTCCGCCCAGTGCTGGCCGAGCTCCCCCGGCAGGTTCCACACCGTCGCGGTCGCCATACCTTCGCGGGCCCGCTCGAGGTCGCATCCCCGCAGATACTCGGAGAGGCGCGCCCGGAACGGGGCGATGAGCGGTTTGAAGGCATCGATGTCCTCGTTCACCGAGGTGCCCTGCTCCACGTGGTTCACGAACCAGCGCACTGCGCGGTCCAGGAGCCGCCGCAGGTCCAGGTGGACCGTCGTCCAGCGATCGGTGGGGAAGTCGGCCGGCAGCGCGGCAAGCGATTCGAGGGTCTCGTCCAGGGCGTAGATCTCGCGCAGGGCGACGAAGGCGCGCGCAATCACGGGCTCTGACACCGAGGTCTCCTCCATCACCCGGAAGGCGAAGGTGATGCCGCCGAGGTTGATGATGTCGTTGGCGATGACGGTCGAGATGATCTCGCGGCGCAGGGGATGGGTGTCCAGCAGGTCGTCGAAGCGCTCCACGAGCTCCCGGGGGAAGTAGCGGCGCAGTGTCCCCCTGAAGTAGGGATCGTCGGCGAGGTTGCTGGCCGACAGGACCTTCGTCAACTCGATCTTGGCGTAGGCGGCGAGCACGGACAGCTCGGGTGACGTGAGCCCCTGGCCGCCATCGATCCTCCTCCGGAGCTCGGCGGTGGTCGGCAGTGCTTCGAGCCCCCTGTCCAGGTCGGCCTTCTTCTCCAGCCAGTCCATCATGCGCTCGTAGCTCGGGCTCCACTCGATGACCCGCTGGCGGTCGTTGAGCAGGAGCACGTTCTGGTCGATGTTGTCCTGCAGCACCAGCCGGCCGACCTCGTCGGTCATGGAATGCAGGAACTCGGCCCGTTCGCCGGGCTGCAGACGGCCGGCACGCACCATCCGGTCCACGAAGATCTTGATGTTGACCTCGTGGTCCGAGCAGTCGACGCCTGCGCTGTTGTCGATCGCGTCGGTGTTGAGGATGACTCCGGCGAGCGCAGCCTCGATCCGCCCGCGCTGCGTCATGCCGAGGTTTCCCCCCTCGCCGATCACCCGCGCCCGCACCTCGTTGCCGTTCACGCGGATGGCGTCGTTCGCCCGGTCACCGACGTCGCCGTGTGTCTCGTCCGTCGCCTTCACGTACGTACCGATCCCGCCGTTGTACAGCAGGTCGGCGGGTGCCCGGAGGATCGCCTTCAGCAGCTCAGGAGGGCTGAGCTTCACCACATCTGCGTCGAGCCCCAGTGCCTCGCGTACCTCAGGGGAGATGGGCACGGACTTGGCCTGGCGCGGGTAGACCCCACCGCCCCTGCTGATCAGCGCGCTGTCGTAGTCCTCCCAACTCGATCTGGGGAGCTCGAACAGCCGCCGGCGCTCCGCGAAGGACACCGCGGCATCCGGATCCGGGTCCAGGAAGATGTGGCGGTGGTCGAAAGCCGCCAGCAGACGGATGTGCTCGGACAGGAGCATGCCGTTCCCGAAGACGTCACCGCTCATGTCGCCGACGCCCACCACGGTGAAGTCGTCGGTCTGGGTGTCGACGTCGAATTCGCTGAAGTGCCGCTTCACGGACTCCCATGCGCCACGGGCCGTGATGCCCATGGCTTTGTGGTCGTAGCCGACGGATCCTCCGGAGGCGAAGGCGTCACCGAGCCAGAAGTCGTACTCGGCCGAGAGTTCGTTGGCGATGTCGGAGAACGACGCCGTCCCCTTGTCGGCGGCGACGACGAGGTAGGTGTCCTCGTCGTCGTGCCGTACGACCCGGGGCGGCGGCACCACGGATTCGGTGGCGCCGTTCGTGAGGACGTTGTCCGTGATGTCGAGGAGCCCGCGGATGAAGGTCCGGTAGCTGGCCTGGCCCTCGGCGAGCCATGCCTGCCGGTCGGTCGCCGGGTCCGGCAACTGCTTGGCGAAGAAGCCGCCCTTGGCCCCGGTGGGCACGATGACCGCGTTCTTGACGGTCTGCGCCTTCACCAGGCCGAGCACTTCCGTGCGGAAGTCCTCGCGGCGATCGGACCAGCGCAGGCCGCCGCGAGCTACCTTGCCGAAGCGGAGGTGCACACCCTCCACCTGGGGCGAGTAGACCCAGATCTCGAATTTCGGGCGCGGGAAGGGCGCGCCCTCGATCAGCGCGGTGTCGAACTTGAAGCTGACGTGGCGCTTGTCCTGGAAGTAGTTGGTCCGGAGGGTCGCCTCGATGAGGTTGGCGAACGTCCGCAGGACGCGGTCCGCATCGAGTGTCGGGACAGCCTCGAGGCCTTCATCGAGTGCGGTTCGCGCGGCCTGCGATGCGACGCCCCGATCGCCGTTCAGGTCGGGATCGAAGCGGGCCGTGAACAGGGCGACGAGCGCGCGACTGACAGCGGCGTTGCGCAGCAGCGTGTCCGCCACGAAGCCGTACGAGTTGGTGTTGCCCATCTGCCGCATGTACTTGGCGTATGCGCGCAGGATCAGCACCTGGCGCCACCCGAGCTCCTCGCTGAGGACGAGCCTGTCGAAGGCATCGGATTCGCTGTTCCCGGCGACCGCAGCACTGAAGGCGTCCTGCAGCAGGGGCGCCGTTCCGAGCGGTGAGATACCCACGGGATATCTCAGCCCGAGGTCGTAGAGGAAGAAGGACCGCCCGTCGGACCGCCCGATCTCGAACGGGCGCTCGTCCAGCACCTCGAGGCCCAGATTGTGGAAGTACGGAAGGATCTGCGTCAGACTCTTCGCTTCGGTCAGGTAGAGCTTGAGGCGGGCGTCCTCGGCGTCACCGAAGTCCTGCCGCTCGGGCACGTAGACGTGCAGCTGCGGCACGCCGGCTTCCGCGGCTGCGAGCTGCTCGAACCGGGAGATGTCCTCGAGCGCGTCCTCGACCTCGTAGTCGACGCGGTAGCTGGGCGGGAAGGACTCGGCCCACAGCGCTGCGAGCCGCTGGGCCGTGTCCTGCTCGAACCTGTGCTGCGCGACCTCGACGATGCCCTCGGACCATGAACGGGCGGCACGGACCAGGCGCTCCTCGAGGTCGGCGGCGTCGACCTCCGGGATCTCCGCGCCGCGCTGCAACCGGATGCGGAAGAACAAGCGGGCGAGGGCCGACTCGCTCATCCGCGCTTCGAAGTCGATCGTGTCGGCGTCGAGGGCGGCCCGCAGCTCTTCCTCGATACGCAGTCGGACACTGGTCGTGTACCTGTCGCGCGGCAGGTAGACGAGCGCCGACATGAAGCGTCCGTAGACGTCCGGACGCAGGAACAGCCGGGTGCGCCGGCGCTCCTGCAGTCGCAGGATGCCCAGCGCCGTGGCGACCAGATCGGACACCTCGATCTGGAACAGTTCGTCGCGCGGATACGTCTCCAGGATGGACAGCAGGTCCTTGCCGGAGTGGGAATCGGACGGGAACCCGCAACGATGCAGGACCTCGGCGACCTTGTCGCGTACCAGGGGGACGTTGCGGACCGATCCCGTGTAGGCGCTGGTGGCGAACAGGCCGATGAACCGCCGTTCCCCGTTCACATTGCCCTGGGCATCGAAGCTCTTGATGCCGATGTAGTCGAGATACGCGGCGCGGTGCACCGTCGATCGGGAGTTCGCCTTGGTGATGACGAGGACGCGACGCTCCCGTGCCTTCGCCCTTCCTGCAGCGGTGAGCTGCTGCAGGTGCCCTCCCCCACCGCCGTGCCGCAGCAGGCCGAGACCGCTGCCGTCCCGGACCGACAGGGCATCCTGGCCGTCCTCATCGGTCACGAGGTCGTATTCCTTGTACCCGAGGAACGTGAAGTTGCCGTCGTCGAGCCACTGCAGGAGTTCCTGCGCCTGTCGAAGGTCCGGGATATCCTCCGCGCCTGCGATCGACCCGAGCGAGGCCTCGATCGATCGGACCATGGTCCGCATGGCCGGCCAGTCCTCGACGGCGGAGCGGACGTCGCCGAGCACCCGGTGGAGGCCCTCGATGATGGACTGCTTGGCCGCAGGGTCCGACAGGCGGGCGACCTCGACCGAGATCCAGGACTCGATCTGGGCCGTGCGACCGATGGTTCCGGTGAGGTCGGCGATGTTGGGAAGCGCGGCGGTGTCCCCACTCGAGGCGCCGGCGGTCGACGGCACGCGCTTGAGGCCCGCGAGGGCGTGCGACTCGTCGTCGCGCACCGCGAGGAACGTCGGGTGGACCACCAGGTGGATGGCCGCGTTCTGCCGCACGAGTTCGGCGGTGACCGAGTCGACCAGGAAGGGCATGTCATCGGTGACGATCATGACGACACTCGAATTGCCCTGGTCCATGACGCCGATCGCGGCAGTCCCCGGTTCGCGGGATTGGGCGAGGTCGCGGTGGGCGAAGGCGCGCTGGCGGAGGTCTGTGGGACGGTACCCGATGGCATCTTCACGGGCAAGATGCTCGAAGTAGTGCTGTACGAAATCCTCCCGTGAAGTGTCCGAGCTTGACTGATCCGTTGTCCTGGATCCAGACGACATGGGGAGGGCCTCCGTAACGAAATCAAAGGCCGCTCCATTGCGACCTCTTACCGTGGAAGCCTATCCGTGTTACCCGAAAACTTCACGTCACGCAGGCGCCGCACGAACCCGCGGTGCCGCCCCTCGCCCGTCGGCACCCCGGCGAGTTCCGCGATCGCGAACCTCAGCGGTGAGACCGGCGCCGTCTCGAGCAGCGCGGTACCCGCCAGGCGGGCGTGATCGACCGCGGCATGGTCCACGGGCAGGAAGTCCGAGATGGCTACCCCCGGCCCGAAGCGCTCCCATGCCTCACGCAACTGGTTCTCCGGCGCCCGGCCCACCGCCGCAGCCCTCACCTTGTTGAACACCACGCGGGGTACGGCGGTCGGGACGGCGTCGGTCAGTTCGGAGAGTGCCTTCACCATCCGCGGGACCCCGATCGAGTCCGCTCCCCCGACCGCGATGACCGAGTCCGCTGCCTCGAGGCTCCGGAGCGCGGCACCGTTGCGGCGCGGAGCGAGGGTGTCGAAGCTGAGTTCCTCGTCGGCTTCGAGGCAGAACCCGCAGTCGACGACGGTGACCTCCACCAGCGAGCGGGCGGCCTCGAGGACCTGGCCGAGGGCGGCCGGACGCAGTTCCGGCCACCGATCGGGCCGCGTGATGCCGGTCAGCACCCTCAGGCGGCCGCCCTTGATGGCCACGCTCACCGCTATGCGCGCCAGTGCAGCGCTTCCGAAACCGCCCTGGTCGGCGATGCGGCAGGCCTGGGCCAGTCCCGACGACTCGTCCAGCAGGCCGAGGGAGGCCCCGATGCTCGCGCCATACGTGTCGGCGTCGACCAGCAGCACGGAGGTACCCGCGGCGGCGAGTTCCGCGGCCATGTTGATCGCCACTGTGGTGCGCCCCGGGCCTCCCGGCGGACCCCAGACCGCCACGATCCGCCCGTCGCGGGCTCCCTCGACCACCTCGGCGGGGGCAGGCGCGGCATGGTCGGGCACGTGCAGCGGATCCGCATAGGCGAGGGAACCCCGCGGACCGACGACCGCGTCGAAGCCCTCGACGGCCCGCGAGACCGCTGCGGCCAGGACTGCGGGCTCGACCGACGACCCGACGTACTCGACACCCTCCAGAGCCGTCGCATTCCCTGATGCCGCGCCGTCGGTGAGCGCGACGACGACCACGCCGGCGAAGCGCAGCCTGTCGATCAGGGACGCCGTGAGCTCCGCGGCACCGGGGGCGATGATCGCCGCACGGGCCAGACCGGCCTGGCAGACGGCAACCAGTTCTGCCAGCTCGTCGCACCGGCGCACGACGGTGACCGGTCCGCGGAGCTGCTCGAGGCCCGGGACATAGGCGCTCGCCACCGATCCGAGCGTGATCACCGGGATGCTCACGACCCGGCACCCGGGTTCAGGACGACGGCGATCCGGGCATCGTTGGAGAGGGCGTTCAGCAGCTCCGGCATCGACTCGTCGTCGACGAGCACCTGGACCAGCGTCGATGCGCTCGCCCCGAGGGCGGACTCCCCCACGATCAGCTCCGCCACCTCGGCGGCCTCGAGGAGGAGCCGGGGCTCCTCGTAGGTGTTCGTATCGGCCCGCAGGGAGACCCAGATGTCCACCCGGTCGCCGGCGGCGGTTCCCGTAGGCAGGGGGTCCCCGACCGTCAGGCCGACGGGTTTCCGGTCCAGCTCGTCGGGGGTGCCGATGGCGGCCGAGGGTAGGAGTTCTCCCCGGCTGACGAGCCTCGTGGCCACCGCTCCGTCGGGGATCCCCTCGGAGACCGGCAGGTAGGAATCAGCCGAATCGCCGAGACGGACAGGGACAGCCACGAAGTCCTCCATGGAGAGGTCGGACCCGACGGCGATGTCCTGCCGTGCGGAGTACACCTCGGTGGTGGTGTTCTGGCTGCCGACGAGGGCGATGACTCCGGCCGTCGAGGCGAGGACCAGGAGCAGACCGACGAGGAGCCGGGGATCCTTCCAGGACGGCTTCCTCAACCGCGGCGCCTCGCTCGGTCGCTGTGCGGAGCGCATGTCGGTACTCACGGTCGTCCCCCTGACGTCGATGCCGTCCCCGCGGGACGGCCCACCGCAATTGTTGTGCACCGGGCGCCTCGAAGGAACCGATCTGCCACAAATCGGGTCAAAGTGTGGAAATGCCGGGCATCCACGACGGACGATGGCAGACTGGAGGCACACCAGGATCACCAGGAAAGGCGGGCCCGTGGCCGAGCGGCGTTTTCTCACCCTCGCCGATGTGGGAGAGATCCTCAACATCAGCTCGTCGCAGACGTATGCCCTCGTGCGGTCGGGCGAGTTGCCTGCGATCCAGGTGGGCGGCCGCGGCCAGTGGCGTGTGGAGACCCGGGTCCTCGAGGAATACATCGCCAAGGCGTACGAGAAGACGGCCTCCGCACTGAGGAACGACGCCGACAGCACGCCCCTCGTCTGACCGGTCGGCGGCAGACCGGCGACAGCGACCGGGTCCGCCCTCGACACGGGGACGAGGACGTCCCGCAAGGACGATCCTGCGTTCCCAGCCCCTAGCCGGTCGCCCCGGTCGCGTCCAGTGAGTCGACGGAGGCGAACGGCACCGTCAGGACGTCGCGGACATTCGACGCGCGCCTCTCGTCTCCCGGCGCGATGAGTCCCAGCTCGAAGAAGTCCGCGCCCACCCGATCGATCACACCGGTGACGCGGGAGGCGGGAGACCCCAGCCACACCCCCACGTGCGCCCTGTCCCGTGACAATGCCCTCAGCGCGGATCCGGTACCCAGCTTCGCGTGGACGCCCGACAAAGGCTGCCCGACGGCGCGTCCCAGTCCCCTGAGGGACTGCAGCGATGCGAGGGGGACGAGGACGGATCTGCCCTCGACCGCCAGCGCGAGCCATTGTGAACCGACGTGCGTCAGCATTCCGGTCAGCGACCTACCGCCCGCGGTGGAGACGTCCAGCGGCCGGCCGATCTGTCCTGTCAGTCGTTGCACGAGCGTCAGGCGGGACTGCTCGGTCCGCAGACGGTCCCGGATCTCGCCTTCTTCCTGGACGGACGCAGCCATCTGCATCTGCGACTCCAGGTCGTTGAACAGGGCATCCCAGCGCATCCCCCCAACGTAGGCAAGTGGATGCTCCCGGTCAATGGAACTGGAAGCCAGCAGAAGAAATCGAGTATGGACAAATCGCATCAAACTGCATCAAACTGTCTCCAGGAGAGGAGACGCGATGAAGAGGTCCGATGCAGTACAGGCAGGGATGGTCCTGGCCTGCGCCCTCGTCATGGTGACGGCGGGCCAGGCCCTGGACGAGTCGCACGGACGGGCGGGAGCACAGGACCTCGAAGGCGTCCTCGGACTCATCCTGTCGGTCCTGGGCGGCGCGGTCATCAGCCTCTGGATTCTCGCGCTCGCCGTCGCCGTCCTGGCCGAACTGTTGCAGCGCCGGGGCCCATCGGCCGCAGCGAGCGTGGCGCAGCGCTGCACCCCCGCGGTCATGCGGCGGCTCGCCGCGGCGCTTCTGGGGGTCCATCTCCTCACCGCGCCCGCCATGGCCCAGGCTGCGCCGGGCGGAGCAGAGGGAGCCGGTCCGACCGCCGTCGTCGCGTCGCATGCCTCCGTGGCCACCGGCCTGCCGGCCTCCGCCGAGACCGATGGATCCAGCACATCCCACACCCCCTACTGGTCCCCGGTCAGCACCCTCACCAGCGGTGAGGGACAGGAGGACGAGGCGGCCCCGGCGCGTACTCCGCAGAGCCCGCACGGATCCGGGGACCAGCAGGATCCACCGGGATCACCCGGACAGTCACCGTCACCTGCATGGCGGCCGACACAGATTCCCGTCGATGGAGGTCTCCTGCTCCGCGCCGAGTCCCGGGCGTCGGCCGGGCCCACCGAGGTCGTCGTTGCTCCGGGGGACTCCCTCTGGTCGATCGCCGCCCAACAGCTCGGGCCGCTCGCAACCGCGGCCGACATCGCCGAAGCCTGGCCCGCCTGGTACGACACGAACCGCTCCACCATCGGCGCCGATCCGTCCCACCTCGTACCCGGTCAGGTCCTCAGGGCCCCCTGACCCCGGGCGACCCGCCGGCGGCGACCCCCACGCACCCGGCCCGATCGCCACCACGGCGTCCCCTGCAGTACCTCCCTTCCTCCCGCGCGCCCTCTGCTCCGCACGCGGGAGATCACGACCACCGTTCGAACGCTCCTGGAAAGGACATCCGATGTCTGCAGTGACCCAGCTCCGCCGCACAACCGCCGTCGCGCTCGCAGAGGTCAGCGGAGCACCGCGACCGCTCCTTCCCGCGGCGCCCCGGATTCCCGCATCCGGCGCCGCGACCGTCGTCCAGCTGCGTCCCTCCCCGGGGACGCACGGCCCGCATGAGGCCGAGCCTCTGAGCGAGCCCCGGGCAGGCGAGGAGGCAGGACACGCCGGCCGACGGCTCGCCGATCCGGACGCGTCCCGCATCTCGGGCATCGCCCGGTCCGTCGCCCAGGGCGCCCTCGAGGTGCTGGGAGGATCCCGCCCCCTGCAGCAGATGGCGCGCTGGCTCGATGCGGAGAACTATGAGCGGCTGCAGCTGCGCGCCAACCTGGTGCGGTGCGTCGGCACTGCGCAGGGCGGCCAGGGAGAGTCGGCGGCGAGCACCCATCGGCACGTCGTCGTCCGCTCCGCCCGCGTGTGCGCCGTCAGTGCCGGTGTCTACGAGGCGTCCGTCGTCGCCTTCGACCAGAAACGCGTCCGCGCCGTTGCCCTACGAATAGAACAACGGCGCGGGACATGGCGGGTGACCGCCCTCGAGATCGGCTGACTACTTCTTCTTGGCCTTGTTGCCGCCCGGCGTCGCGGCCTGCGCCCTGTTCCGCTCCACGTGCACCTCAGCATCCCCCTGCGCATTCGGCGCGGTGAAGTTGAGCGTCGCCGGCTTCGCGGGAGCATCGAGCCCGGCGGCCTTGATGGACGGCGCCTGGACGATGTTCCGTCCGTCGGTCACGCCGGGGAGCCCGGTCTGCGCGGGCGCGGACACCTCGACGTCGAGGTTGAAGAGGTAGCCGATGCTCTCTTCGCGGATCGACTCCATCATCGCCTGGAAGAGGATGAATCCCTCGCGCTGGTACTCCACGAGCGGATCCCTCTGGGCCATCGCGCGGAGGCCGATTCCCTCCTTGAGGTAATCCATCTCGTAGAGGTGCTCCTGCCACTTCCTGCCGATGACCGAGAGGACCACGCGCCGCTCGAGTTCGCGCATGGTCTGCTCGCCCAGGGCTTCCTCGCGCGCCTGGTAGGCGAGCTTGGCGTCGGAGAGGATCTCGCTGTGCAGGAAGTCGCGGGTCAGCTTCGACTTCCCGCCCGCTTCCTCGATCACCTCGTCCGCAGTCAGCGTGATGGGGTAGAGCGTCTTCAGGTTCGTCCACAGGAGCTCGTAGTCCCAGTCGTCACCATGGCCCTGCTCCGTCGCCTCGTCGACCATCGCGGTGACCACGTCCTCGAGGAAGAACTGCACCTTCTCGTGGAGGTCGCCGCCCTCGAGGATCCTGCGGCGGTCGCCGTAGATGGCCTCGCGCTGGCGGTTGAGGACGTCGTCGTACTTCAGGACGTTCTTGCGCTGCTCGGCGTTGCGACCCTCGACCTGGCCCTGCGCGTTCTCGATCGCCTTCGACACCAGCTTCGACTCGAGGGCGACGTCGTCCGGCATCGTGGCGCCGTTCATGATGCGCTCTGCGCCACCGGAGTTGAACAGGCGCATGAGGTCGTCCGTCAGCGACAGGTAGAACCGTGAGCGGCCCGGATCGCCCTGCCGTCCGGAGCGGCCGCGGAGCTGGTTGTCGATGCGACGCGATTCGTGCCGCTCCGTGCCGAGCACGTACAGACCGCCGAGTTCGCGGACCTCCTCCTGCTCGGCCTTCACGTTCTCCCTCGCGGCCTCGAGGGCGTCGGGCCACTTGGCCTCGTACTCCTCCGGGTTGTCCGCCGGATCGAGTCCCTGCTTCTCCAGCGCGGCGACGGCGTTGAACTCGGCGTTGCCGCCGAGCATGATGTCGGTGCCTCGCCCGGCCATGTTGGTGGCGACAGTGACGGCGCCCTTGCGACCGGCCTGCGCGATGATCGCCGCTTCACGCGCGTGGTTCTTCGCGTTCAGGACCTCGTGGCGGACGCCGGCCTTGGCCAGCTGCTTGGAGAGGTACTCGCTCTTCTCGACGCTCGTGGTACCCACGAGGACCGGCTGACCGGTCCCATGACGCTCGACGATGTCCTTGACGACGGCGTCGAACTTGGCGACCTCGTTCTTGTAGATGAGGTCGGAGAGGTCCTTGCGGGCCATCTCCCTGTTGGTCGGGATGGGGACCACACCGAGCTTGTAGGTGGACATGAATTCCGCCGCCTCCGTCTCGGCGGTACCGGTCATTCCGGAGAGCTTCTCGTACAGGCGGAAGTAGTTCTGCAGCGTCACGGTGGCGAGGGTCTGGTTCTCGGCCTTGATCTCCACGCCCTCCTTCGCCTCGATGGCCTGGTGCATGCCCTCGTTGTAGCGGCGGCCCGCGAGGATGCGGCCGGTGTGCTCGTCGACGATCATGACCTCGCCGTTGAGGACCACGTAGTCCTTGTCGCGCTTGAAGAGCTCCTTGGCCTTGATGGCATTGTTCAGGAAGCCGATCAGCGGTGTGTTTGCCGACTCGTACAGGTTGGAGATGCCGAGATAGTCCTCCACCTTCTCGATGCCGTCCTCGAGCACGCCCACGGTCCGCTTCTTCTCGTCGACCTCGTAGTCGACCTCGATCGTCAGCTTCTGCACGACCTTCGCGAACTCGTTGTACCAGCGGTTGACGTCGCCCGACGCCTGACCGCTGATGATCAGGGGGGTGCGGGCCTCGTCGATGAGGATCGAGTCGACCTCGTCGACGATCGCGAAGTTGTGGCCGCGCTGGACGAGCTCGGCGGCACTCCAGGCCATGTTGTCGCGCAGGTAGTCGAAGCCGAACTCGTTGTTGGTGCCATAGGTGATGTCCGCGGCGTACTGCTCGCGGCGGGCCGCGGGATCCTGCTTGGAGAGGATGCAGCCGCTCGTCAGTCCCAGGAAGCGGTAGACGCGCCCCATGAGGTCGGACTGGTACTCGGCGAGGTAGTCGTTGACGGTCACGACGTGTACACCCTTGCCGGTCAGGGCATTGAGGTAGGCAGGTGCCGTCGCTACGAGTGTCTTGCCCTCGCCGGTCTTCATCTCGGCGATGTTGCCCAGGTGGAGGGCCGCGCCGCCCATCAGCTGCACATCGAAATGGCGGAGTCCGAGCGTGCGGCTCGACGCCTCCCGCACGGCGGCGAAGGCTTCCGGGAGCAGGTCATCGAGTGTCGCACCGTCGGCGTAGCGCTTCTTCAGCCGCTCGGTCTCGCCACGCAGCTCTGCGTCGGACATCTCACGGAACTCGTCTTCGAGGACATTGATCGCGTCAGCGTAGTTGCGGAGTCGCTTCAGTGTCTTCTTATCGCCGGTGCGTAGTACTCGTTCAAGAAGTGATGGCACTGGTATCTGCTCCCAATCTGATGCTGCCCAAAGATGGCGTATCTAGTCTACGGGAGATACGTTCGGCCCCCCGCTATGGTTCCCCTGCAGTCCGGTGCCGGACACGGAACTGCGTGTCCGCTCAGAGTAGCCTGCCGACCTGCGAGGAGAGCGGGGACGCGAGGTCGCCCCGGTCCTCGACGACGACGCCGTCCAGTCCCAGCCACCGCGCGAGCAGGCGCAGCTCGTCGGCGAGCTCCGCAGCGGTGTCCCCCGGCGCGCCCGGTTCCGCCGAACCGGCCCGCACCAGCAGCCGTCCGGCCGCGCGGTCGGCCTTGAGGTCCACGCGTGCGGCGATGGAATCCCGCAGGAGGAAGGGCAGGACGTAGTAGCCATGGATACGGCGCTCCGCCGGGGTGTAGATCTCAATGCGGTAGTGGAAGTCGAAGATCCGGTGCAGGCGGTCGCGGTCGAAGACGAGCGAGTCGAAGGGGCTCAGGAGCGCCCGGCCCCGTGCCTGGCGCGGCAGGGTTGCCGCCGGGTGGAGGTACCAGGGCTCGGAGCGGCCGTCGACGGTCACGATCTGGAGGGAACCTGCGCCGACGAGTTCCTCGAGCGCGGCCCGTGTCTCGCGCACCGGGGTCCGGAAGTAGTCCGCGACCGAGCGGGCGCGGGCGACGCCGAGCGCTCCTGCCGCACGCTCGGCCAGGAGGCGCAGGGCCTCCGTCCTGGTCGGCAGGCAATCGGCGAGGCCAGGATCAGGAAGGACGGCCCTGATGGGCGTGTAGAGCCGTTCGAACTGGGCCGTGCGGCCGGCGGATCCGATCTCTCCCCGCGCGAACAGGTCCTCGAGCACGCGCTTGGCAGCCGTCCACCGCCAGCCCCAGCCCTCCTCGGGCCGGGTGGTATCACTTCCCAGCAGGTGCTGGAGGCCTGCGGCGGTGAGGGGCGTGCCCTGGTGGAGGAGTCCGAGAATGTCCCTTTCGAGGGTCTGGCGCAGGGCGGCCGGCATGCCGGCTGCACCCATCCAGGTCCGCCGCTGCCACACGCGCAGATGCGGGAACAGCTCCGGCGGTACGAAGCTCGCTTCGTGGGCCCAGTATTCGACGAGCTTGCGCGGCGAACGGCCGTACAGGGCTTCGAGATGTGCCGGGTCGTAGCACCCGAGGCGCGAGAACAGCGGCAGGTAGTGGGACCGGGCGAGGACGTTCACGGAGTCGATCTGCAGGACCTGCAGCCGCTGCGCGGCAGCGTTGACGGCGCGACGGGACGACGGCGCGTCGACGCGCGGACGGTGCAGGCCCTGGGCGGCGAGGACGATGCGCCTGGCCTGGGCGGTGGTGAGGTTCAGTCTGGTCTCCTGCACGGAACTGCCTCCGCGCCGGGCGCGGAGGCAGTTCTAAGAGCGTCTTGCGGGAATCCGGCCGGACATCCCGGCACGGCGTCCCCGCCTAGGCGGTGGCCGCTTCCTTGGCGCGGTAGGCCAGGAGTTCCTCGTGGGGCTCCTCGGTTCCCTCGGCGCACTTCGCGTCGAGGGTGATGACTCCATAGGTCCATCCCTGCCGGCGGTAGACCACGGAGGGTGTTCCCGTTGCCGAGTCGATGAAGAGGTAGAAATCGTGGCCGACGAGTTCCATGTTGTCGACCGCGTCGTCCAGGGTCATCGGAATCCCGGAGAACACCTTGCGACGGATCAGCACGGGCGAATCGCCTGCGGGGATGTCATCCGGTGAGGAGTAGGCGTCGACGTCCTCCGGCTGGGGCGCTGGCTCGTTCGACGTCGGCTCGATGGTCGGCGTCTCGAGGTAGATGGGCTGCGCGGGGTCGGCCGGTTCGAGGTCGGCTGTGGCGACCCTGACGGCGACCGGGGTGTGCCGGCCGTGGTGGACCTTCCGCCGGTCACGGGCGCGGCGCAGGCGCTCGAGGAGTTTCCCGTAGGCGAGGTCGAACGCCGCGAACTTGTCGCCGGCCGTCGCCTCGGCCCGGACGACCGGGCCCCTGCAGAGTACTGTCAGCTCGACCGTGAGGGAGGTGTCCGCCATGCGCGCGCTGGGTTCCTTGGTGATCTTCGCGTCGACGCGCTGCACCTTGTCGCCGAGCTGCTCTATCTTGTCGATCTTCTCCGTCGCGTACTCACGGAAACGGTCCGATACCGCCAGGTTCCGGCCATTGATCACAAACTCCATGGTGCCCTCCACATCGCTAGGTGACACGACGGCGGCCGAGGCGTTGTGCAGAGCCGCCGCCGACGGGTACGTGTCGTCACTGTGCGGTACCCGTACTTCACGGTAGATCACGCCCCTCCTTTATTCACCCCTCGGCGCTCCAGAAACTTCCGGTGGTGCACCGGACGCCGGGGCGACGGCGCCGTGCCCGGGGCGGCCGGATGCAGTGGATGGCACCCCGAGGACCCGGCCCGGGCCGCCTCCCGCGGGCGAGGACGTCGCTGCGATGACCACGGCGCCGAGCACCAGGGCGCCCGCGGCGACGAGGGCACGGTGGGCCTCCGCGATCGTCGCGCCCGTCGTGAGGACATCGTCCACGATGATGCAGTTCCGCCCGGCGAGCGCACTTCCCGGGACACCGGTGGCACCCATCGAGTGCAAAACGTTGGTTCGCCTGCCTCGCCGGCCGAGCCCCTTCTGGTCCCCGAGACCGGTGAGCGCCGCCGGAAGGACGGCCCGCACGAGCGAGGCCGTGCCGCCCCGCCCGACCGCGTCGAGGAGTCGGATCGGCAGCGGTCGCTGTCGCAGGGCGGGAGCGAGCACGCACCCAGCGGGCAGGTGCCCTCCGCGGTCGAGCCTGGACAGGAGCAGCATCAGCGGGTCGTAGCCGCGCCGGCGGCGCGATGACGCCCGAGTAGGCACGGGCACCAGCAGGATCGGCTCGGAGGCTGCCGCCCGCTGCCCGAGAACCTGCGGCGCGTGGTGCAGGACGCCACCCAGGGCCGCCGCCACAGGAACGGCCAGGTCGACGTGTCCGTGATTCTTGAAGGCGAGCAGCACCACCGACACGGCCCGTCCGTACCGCCCCGCCGCGAGCACGGGCAGCGGACCGAACGGCACTGCGGCAGGGGAACCCCGCCCACCGTGGTCTGCCTCCGCACCTGCGGACTGCGGGCCACGGATGGCGACCTCGACGTCCGGGAGTGATTCGGCTTCCGCCTCCGCACGGAACGGCCGCGCCGTCGCACGCCGGAAGCGGCCGAGGCACTCCGGACACAGGGATGTGTCCCACAGGCCGCAGACGACGCAGCTCGTCGGCAGGACGAGTGCCGCGAAGGCTGCGAGGGCATGCATGATGCGCTGGCAGGAGCGGCCGAACACGAACCTGTCCACAAGCCGGGCGATTCCCACTGAACTCATCGGTCCACGACATCATGCGGACTGCTCGCCCCGCGGCCCCGCCCGCGCTATGTGGACGGCGCTACCCGGGGAAGGCCGGATCGACGACGTCGAGCTGCTCGTCCACCCAGCTGCTACCGATGCGCCGGTAGAGCGTGTCGCCGGCCTGGGCGTACACCGTGTCCTCGGCGTCGGACCCCGCGCTGATCGCCAGGATGCCGTCCAGGGCGGCCATCGTCTCCTGTTCGCCGTCCAGCTGGAGGATCACCGGGGCGGCTTCCTCGCCGGCGCCGACGGTCGATGCCGCGATCGAACTCTGGCCTGCCCACACGGCCGTATCGACGGTCCCGTCCACCGGCAGTGCCAGGGGCGTGGTGAGCGATTGGGGAGCACCCTCCGTGGACCGTGTGATGCCGGCGAGCAGCACCTCGCTCGTTCCACCACGCTCAGTGACGATCAGGGCGCGTGAGCCGTCCCGCGCGACGCGCAGCTCCTTCACCTTCCGGTCCCCGAGCCAGCCCGCGGCCAGGACGACGGCGTTCGCCTCCGTGCCCCCCGGCGGGATGGCGAGGACCTCGCTGCGTGCTCCGGCCGCCCTGCTGGTCCAGACCCAGTTCTCCGGGTCGAAGGAGGGCCGGGTCAGCGCACCGCCCTTGAGGATCTCCCGGGCCTCGCTGCCCGGCGCCGTCATGTAGAGGGTGGTCCTGTCCGAGTTCGTGAAGGCGTAGGCGCTGCCGGAGACCGACGTCGCCGGTCCGCGCGGTGCCAGTGCCGCCACCGAGGGCAGTCCCTCGATCGGGACGATGGCGCCGTTGCGCACCCGCACCAGCTCGCCCGCAGCGACGGCGACCTGCTCGCCCCCCACGTCGGGTGTCAGTTCGGGCACCACGAGGTTCGGGGCGGGTGGTCCCAGCTCGATGGGCTGGCCACTGGTCATCTCCACCGACGTGACGTCGTTCAGGCCGAGCAGGTTGACCTGGAGTTGCTGGTCCATCTGCTGCAGCCCGAGGTTAGTGGCATTGTCGAGGACCTCGGCGGAGAGCTCCACCGAGGCCTTGCCGGACGTGATCGGCACGGAATCGCGGACGAGCTTGACCCCCTCGGGGAACGCACTGGTGACGGAACCCTGCAGGTAGGGTGCGGGGCCGGCCAGCATGGCGCTGACGATCCTCGCCGTCACGCCGGTCCGCCGGACGAACCAGCGTGCGTCGGGGACCCAGTAGCGATAGGTGCTGCTGTAGAAGTAGAGGCTGTGCGAGAGCAGGAGGTCCCGGGCGCTGCTCTGGGCCAGCATGATGCCGTCCGGGATCTCGTCGATCCGCCATTCGCCCGCTTCCTCGACCATCCGGACCCCCAGGGTCTCCGTGGCCGGAGCCGTGCTGTTGGTCCGCACTCCCCTGGCGTCGACCGTCCCGGTCGTCTCGAGCTGGATCTGGTAGACCCCTTCGGTCTCGCGCTTCTCGACCCGTGGATCGGACCGGAACAGGACGATCCGTTCCTCCGGCTTCCAGGTCTTCGCAAGCTCGAGGGTCAGGAACTGGCGGGCGACGCTGTACCCGTCCCCTGCACCGGTGCCGGCGGTGATGAAGTCGCGCAGGATCCGCTCGGGCGTAGCACCTGCGGCGGGACCTGCGGGGTCGAAGGCCGGCGCGACGGCGTCGGCCTCACCATCCGCGGCCGGGATCACGCCGACGGGCCCCTTCGTGGGGATGGCTGAGCAGCCGGTGAGCACCAGGAGGAGGGCGAGCAGGACGGCGAGGAATGCCGAGTGCACGCTGTTGGAGTCGCGGCGACGTTCCGCCCGGTCACGGCCGCTCGTACTACTGGGTCGCACTGCTCTCCCTCGCTTCGTTGCCGATGTCCCCTGGTGCCTGCTGCGGGGGCTCGTGCCCGGCCTGCCCGGCGCTGTCCGAACCCGACGGAGGCAGCGCCAGGGGCGACGACGCCAGCTCGGTCCCCTGGCGACGCGGAAGCGTCAGCCGGAAGCAGGCGCCCTCACCCGGCATGCCCCACGCCTCCAGCCACGCGCTGTGCAGGCGCGCGTCCTCCGCGGCGATGGAGAGGCCGAGCCCGCTGCCTCCCGTGGTCCGGGCCCGCGCAGGATCGGCCCGCCAGAATCGGTCGAAGACGCGGGACGCCTGCAGCGGTGTCATGCCGATGCCGTAGTCGCGCACGGCGACCGCGACGGCTTCGGGATTGCAGGCGATGTGGATCTCGACCGGCCTCGCCTCCCCGTGTTCGAGTGCGTTGACGATCAGGTTTCGGAGGATCCGGTCGATGCGCCGCGCATCGGCGTCCACGATGCAGCTGGACTCGGCCGACACGATGCCGAGGTCGGATCCGAGCCTGTCCGCGAGGGGCCGCGCACCGTCGATGGCGTGCTGCACGAGGTGCACGATGTCGACGGACTCGGCCTCCAGGACTGCTGCGCCGGCGTCGAACCGGGAGATCTCGAGCAGGTCGGCGAGGAGCGCCTGGAACCGCTCGACCTGGTCGAAGAGGATCTCCGCGGAGCGCTTGTTGACCGGGTTGAACTCGTCCCGTGCGTCGTGGAGGACCTCGGCGGCCATGCGCACCGTGGTCAGCGGCGTCCGGAGTTCGTGCGACACGTCGGACACGAACCGCTGCTGCATCTGCGACAGCTGCGCCAGCTGTGTGATCTGGTCCTGCAGGCTGCCCGCCATGTGGTTGAACGACGCACCGAGCCGTGCCACCTCGTCCTCGCCGGTGACCTCCATGCGTTCCTGCAGCTGCCCTGCCGCGAGCTTCTCGGACACGGACGCCGCATAGCCGACCGGCAGCACGACGCTGCGGGTCACGTACCAGGTGATCGCACCGATCACGAGCAGCAGCACGAGGCCCACCAGCCACAGGACACCGTGGATGTAGTCGAGCGTTGACTGCATGGAGGAGAGGTCGTAGTAGACGTAGAGGGCGTAGGAGCTGCGTTCGGGCGGCAGCTGCACCTGCGTGCCGAAGGCGATACCAGGGGCATCCTGGTCGCCGTCCTGCGTCACCGGGATGGTGATGGGCGCCCAGTAGACGTCCTGCCCGCCATCCACCGCCTGCTGCAGGTCCTCCGGCAGCATGCCTGCGGTCGCGCCGTCCTGGCTCACCGTCGCCGGGATGAACAGCCCTTCGTCGCCGGTGATCGGCACGAGCATGGCCTGGCGCGGCGCGTCCGTCTCGTTGCCCACGAGTGCGTTGACCGAATCCAGGACCAGGCGACTGGTGGTGTCGCGGTCCGTCGCCGAGGAGTCCCGGAAAACGGCCTTCGTCGAGGTCAGGGCAGCACGTGCCTCCGCACTGAACTGGTCGAACCGTTCGTCGTAGAGCGCGCTGGCGATCTGGTTGGACAGGAACCCGCCCACGGCAACGAAGGACACGGAGGTCAGCAGCATGGTCGCGACCACGGTGCGGAACTGCAGTGACCGCCGCCAGCGGCTCGCGATCGAGCGCAGCAGGACCCGCACGCGGGCCGGCGCACCCCGGAGCCGGCCGGCCACGGACGAGGCCACGGACGAGGCCACGGACGAGGCCACGGACGAGGCCACGGACGAGGATCCGGTCGCATCATCTGCATCGGCGGGCAGTGCGACGGACGTCCTGCCGTCCGGTGCGTCGGGGTCGACGGCGCGCAGCGGAGACGGTCCGGGATCAGGTGCCGTACCGGAGCCGGGAGCGCGCCGGTGCGCGCCCTCCGCCTCAGCCCTGTCCGGCCTTGTAGCCGACACCACGCACCGTCAGGACAATCTCGGGCGCCTCGGGGTCGCGTTCGATCTTCGAGCGCAGCCGTTGCACGTGGACATTGACAAGGCGCGTGTCGGCCGCATGGCGGTAGCCCCACACCTGCTCGAGGAGAAGCTCTCGGGTGAACACCTGCCAGGGCTTCCGGGCGAGGGCCACCAGCAGGTCGAATTCGAGCGGCGTCAGGGATACGCGCTCGCCTGCCCGGGTTACCTCGTGGCCCGCGACGTCGATGCTGACCTCGCCGATCCGGAGGGTCTCCGGGGCCTTGGACTCGGCCGGGCGGAGCCGGGCGCGCACCCGAGCGACGAGCTCTGCCGGCTTGAAGGGCTTGGGGACGTAGTCGTCGGCCCCGGATTCGAGGCCGCGGACGACGTCGGAGGTGTCCGACTTCGCGGTCAGCATCACGATGGGGAGGTCGGACTCGGCCCGTATCTGGCGACACACCTCGATACCGTCCATTCCCGGCAGCATCAGATCGAGCAGCACGAGATCCGGATGGGTCGAGCGGAACACACCCAGCGCAGCCGAGCCGTCGGCGCAGAACACGGGGTCGAATCCGTCATTACGGAGGACGATGCCGATCATCTCGGACAGGGCCTCATCATCGTCGATGACCAGTATGCGAGCCTTCATACCCCAATACTGTCCCATCGGGACGGCAAAGTCCCACCAGCCTCACCGCACGATGTGTCGGGGCGATGGCTCCGGGCGGTCGCTCGGGCCGCTGCCCGGCCAGCGGCGCCACCGTGCGCCGCTGGCCGGAATGGTGGCGCGCCTCACTATGATGCAGGAGGGATGCTGCGCGTATGCCTCCCGGGAGTGCCGACCGAGGGGACGCTATGAGTGATCGGATCAGTGGTCAGCCGGACGGCGGGACGGACGACGGCGGTCCCGCCTCCTCGGGTGACGGCCGGGCGCCGGACCACGACCGGAGCGCCGACGGCCGGGCCGAAGCGCCCTGGCAGCCGCCGGCCGCGTCGGAAGGCACCGACGGTCGTGGGCCCTCGCCCTGGCAGTCCCCGCAAGGCCACTCCTCCCCTGCAGCGACTCCCTCGTGGGGAGCACCCGGCGGGCAGTCGGGCCGCCCCGTCGATCCAGGCCATCCGGGACGGCCGGGAGACGGCGGCGCGCCACCACCGCAGGGCGGGCGGCCCTCCGCGCCCCTCGGCGGCCACGGGTGGGGCTCGACGTACCCGCCCCGGGGTCCCGGTCAGGGAAGCCCGTGGGGCGGTACCTTCCCGCCCGCCCCCCTGTACCAGGCTCCACCGAAGCCGGGCGTGATCCCCCTGCGGCCGCTCGGACTCGGCGAGCTGCTCGACGGCGCCTTCCAGGCCTGTCGGCGGAATCCGCTGGCCACCTTCGGTGTCGCCATCCTCCTGCAGGCCGTCGTCGCACTGGTGACCGTCCTGCTGCTGGGCAACGTGCTGTCCTCCTTCGAGGTGTTCGAGGCGCAGAACCCCACGCCGGACAGCATCATCGGTGCCTTCGCCAGTCTCGGCGTCTTCGCCTCGGTCGCGGGGGTCGTGTCCGGTGTCGCGCTGCTCGTCCTGCAGGGCATCCTGGTCATCCCGGTCGCCCGAGCCGTCATCAACCAGCGGACGTCCTTCGGCCAGGCATGGCGGCTCGCCCGCAACCGCCTCCTCCCCCTGTTCGGATTCGGCCTGCTGTCGTTCGCGGCGGGCGTCGTCGGCCTCGTCCTCCTCGTCGGGATCTCCGCGCTGGCCGTCATCGGGCTCGAGGAGTACTCGGCCGTCGTGATCGTGCCGCTGGTGATCGGCGCGCTGGTCGTCCTGATCTGGGCGAGCATCAAGATCGTCGTCGCTCCTGCGGCCCTCATGCTCGAGGGCACCGGGCCCTGGACCTCCATCAGACGGTCGTGGCAGCTGACGCGCGGCACCTGGTGGAGGACGTTCGGCATCGTGGTGCTGACGAGCCTGATCGTCTCGATCATCGCGTCCGTCATCTCCACCCCGCTCACCTTCGCCGTGTCCCTCTTCTTCGGCTTCAGCAGCTCCACCTCCGCCACCGCGGATGCCCTGGACTCGATCCCCGTCCTGCTGGCCACGCAGGCGGTCACAGCCCTCTTCGCGGCCATCGGGTACGCCTTCCAGGCGGGCGTTACGTCCCTGCTGTACGTCGACCTCCGCATCCGGCGCGAAGGGTTCGACGTTGTCCTGATGCGCGAGCACGAGCAGGCGGGGCCCGGGCGGACCGATGTCGTCCCCGGTGGCACCGCCTCCTTCGGGCATCGACCGGGCGGGAGTCCCTGATGCCGGGCCGCCCTGCCGGAGGGACCCGGCACGGGGTGTGCCCGTGAGTGCCGGCTCCCGCCCGGTCCTCGCGCCCGGCGCCGACGACGCCCGGCGGCTCCTCGAGGAGGAACTGGCGAAACCCGCCTATGTGGAAGCGCAGCCCAACGTCTTCGAACGCATCCTCGCGGACTTCCTCCGAGGGATCGCCCGGCTGCTCGACGGCGTCGGCGGGCTGGGGCCCGGGCCGGGCACGCTCGTGGTCGCGATCGGCGCGGCACTCCTCATCCTCGTGGCCGTCGTGCTCATCAGACCGCGCCTGAACGCGCGCGGCAGGAAGCGGGAGGCGGCCGTGTTCGACGACGGAGCCGGGCGCTCGGGCGCGTACCACCGCGAGCGCGCCGCCGCGTTCGCCGGGGAGGGCAACTGGAACAAGGCGGTGGCAGAGCTGCTGCGCGCGATCATCCGCTCCGCGGAGGAGCGCGTGGTGATCGGTGAGCAGCCCGGCAGGACGGCGACGGAGGCCGCGCGTCGACTCGGCGGCGTCTTCCCGTCCCTCTCGGCGGAGGTCGCCTGGCTGGCGGACCTGTTCAACGAGACGCACTACGGCAGCGGCACGGCGACGGACAGCGACTACCGGCGCGCCGCCGGCATCGACGCCCGTCTCTCCACGGAACGCCCTGCCCGATCCGACGGACCGACGACGCCGGTGGCACCCCGGTGACGCACGAGGCCCGGCAGTCCGAGGCACCACCTCCCGGCCGCCCCGCCGCCCCGTCCGCCGTCCCCGCCGGCGGGGACGCGGCGCATCCCGCGCCGCCGGGCCGGACCGGGGAGGTCATGGGCGACGGCGGCAACGCGCTGGCGACCGCGCGCTCGCGGGTGCGGCGTGCCCTGCCCCTGCTGGCGGGCGCCCTCGTCCTCGCGGTGATCATCCTGATCAACCTCCTGCCGGGTCGGGAGGAGGACCGCGGACCCCTGTCCCCGGCCAATCCCGCACCCGAAGGCGCCCGGGCGGTAGTGGAGGTCCTGCGGGCGCAGGGCGTCGACGTCGTCCGGGCCAAGTCCTACGACGACGCACTCGCGGCACTGGGGGAAGGGCCGGCAACGCTGTTCCTCCATGACGCGCAGCAGTACCTCAGCGGCGACCAGGTCGCAGACCTGGCCGCCGCATCGGACCGGGCGGTGCTCGCTGAGCCGGGTGCCCGCCAGCTGACCGCCCTCGACGAGGACTTCACGGTGATCGGACCTGTCCCCCTCGACCTCTCGGGAGGCTCCCCTGCCCCGGACGCCGAGTGCGCGGACGCCGATGCGACGGCGGCAGGGACGCTCTCGGCGACGGGAACGGTGTACTCCGGCGCCATCGAGTGCTTCCCGACGACGGTGGACGACGTGGCCGGGGGCCTGTACGCCACGAGCACCGACGGCGCGGTCGCCGTGCTCGGAGCGCCGTCGATCCTCTCCAACGGCTCGATCACGGACGAGGGCAACGCGGCCCTCGCCCTGCGGGTGCTCGGCTCCTCGCCGACCCTCGTCTGGTACGAACCGACGGGCGCGGATGTCGTCTCGACCGGCGAGGGCATCGACCCGAGGACCCTCCTGCCTCCGTGGGTGGATCCCCTGCTGGTGTGGCTCCTGGCCTGCTCGGCCCTGGCGATGCTCTGGCGGGGACGGCGGCTGGGGCCGCTGGCTGCCGAGCCGCTGCCCGTCGTCGTCCGCGCCGCGGAGACGGCCGAAGGTCGCGCCCGCCTCTACCAGGACTCCCGTTCCGTGCCGCATGCCGCGGCCAACCTCCGGGCGGCGACCCTCACCCGAATGGCCCGTCGCCTCCGCGTCGACCGCTCCGCGTCCCCCGCCGAGGTCGTCGATGCGGCGGCGCGCCACAGCGGACGGCCCCGTCCGGAGCTCGAGCAGCGGCTGCTCGGCTACACCCCGACCACGAATCGCGAGCTTGTGCTGTGGGCACAGGAGATCCTCGACCTCGAGAAGGAGATCACGTCATCATGAACCACACCGAAGGCCGGCAGGACGAAGCCCTGCCGGCGCCGGCGACACCGCCGGGCGGGGCACACCCGACGGCACGCGCGGAGGATCGGACGCCGCGGCCCGCCGGCCGGACCCCCAGCCAGGCAAGCCCCGACGAGGACTCCGCCCGGGCGGCGCTGCTGCGCGTACGCGCCGAGGTGGGCAAGTCGATCGTGGGTCAGGACCCGGCCGTGACGGGGCTCCTCATCGGTCTCCTGGCGGACGGGCATGTCCTGCTGGAGGGCGTACCGGGCGTCGCCAAGACCCTACTCGTGCGCACGCTCGCCGCCGCGCTGAGCCTCGGCACGAAGCGGGTCCAGTTCACGCCGGACCTCATGCCGGGCGACATCACGGGCTCCCTCATCTACGAGGCGAGGGCCTCCGAGTTCACGTTCCGGGAGGGTCCGGTCTTCACCAACGTCCTCCTCGCCGACGAGATCAACCGCACTCCCCCGAAGACGCAGGCATCGCTGCTGGAGGCGATGGAGGAACGGCAGGTCTCCGTCGACGGCGTGTCCCGGCGCCTGCCCACGCCGTTCATCGTCGCGGCGACGCAGAACCCGGTGGAGTACGAGGGCACCTATCCCCTGCCCGAGGCCCAACTCGACCGCTTCCTCCTCAAGCTCGCCCTCCCCCTTCCCGGCCGCGACGACGAGATCGAGGTGATCCGCCGGCACAGCGCCGGCTTCGATCCCCGCGACCTCGCTGCCGCGGGCGTCCGGGCGGTGGCCGGGGCGGAGGACATCGAACATGCCCGGACGGCGGTCGCGCGTGTCGCCGTCGCGCCGGAGGTGCTCGCCTACATCGTCGACGTCGTCCGCGCCACCCGGACGTCTCCGTCGTTCCAGCTCGGCGTGTCGCCGCGCGGTGCCACGGCGCTCCTGAACACCTCGCGCGCCTGGGCGTGGCTGTCCGGCCGGTCCTTCGTCACTCCCGACGACGTCAAGGCGCTCACGCTGCCGGCGCTCCGGCACCGTGTGGCGCTGAGGCCGGAGGCGCAGATGGACGGCGTCGACGTCGACGACGTGCTCGGCGGCATCCTGAGCACCGTCCCCGTCCCGCGGTAGGTATCCCACCCCGCCCGTCCGGTCCGCCGCGGGCATCCATCCGCCCCCGGATCCGAGAGGAGAGCCCTTGGTCATCACCGGCCGTTTCGTCCTGCTGGCGCTGCTCGGCGTCGTGCCCGTCCTCCTCTACCCGGGCGCGACGTCGATCCTGCTGTGGGCTGCGCTCCTCGCCGCGGTGGCCTGCCTCGATGTGGGCCTGGCCGCATCCCCGCGGCGAGTGGGTATCGTCCGGACCCTGCCGGACAGCGTGCGGCTCGGTGAGGAGGGCCGCAGCGCGCTGGTGCTGCGCAACGACACGTCCCGGCCGCTGCGTGCGACGGTGCGCGAGGCCTGGCAGCCGTCAGCCGGGGCGGTCGATCCGGAGCAGGCGATCGTGGTGCCTCCCGGCGGGTCGCGGCGCATGACCGTCCTGCTGCGCCCCACGCGGCGCGGCATCCTCCGCGTGGACACGGTGACCATCCGGAGCGTCGGCCCGCTCGGGATCGCCGCACGGCAGGTCCCGGTCCCGGCGTCCGGCGTGCTCCGGGTGCTGCCCCCGTTCAACGCCAAGCGCCACCTCCCCTCGAAGTTGCGCCGCCTGCGCGAACTCGACGGCCGGTCAGCGGTGCAGATCCGGGGCGCCGGCACCGAGTTCGACTCCCTGCGGGACTACGTGCGCGGCGACGACGTGCGCTCCATCGACTGGCGGGCCACCGCCCGGCGGCGCGATACGGTCGTCCGGACCTGGCGCCCCGAGCGTGACCGCCGCGTCGTCGTCGTGCTGGACACCTCGCGCACATCGGCGGCGCGGGTGCTCGACGAGCCACGCCTGGACACCGGCATCGAAGCCGCCCTGCTCCTGTCCGTCCTCGCCGAGCGGGGCGGGGACAAGGTGCACTTCCTGGCCTTCGACCGCCGCCTCAGAGCACGTGTGGACTCGACGGCCAAGGGGAACCTGCTCGGTTCGCTCGTGACCGCGATGGCGCCGCTCGAGGCGGAACTCATCGAGGCCGACTGGTCGCGCCTCCCCGCGCAGGTTCGAGCGGCTTCGGCCCACCGCTCCCTCGTGGTGCTGCTGACCTCGCTCGATTCGGGCGCCGTCGAGGAGGGCCTGCTGCCGGCGCTGCCCGCCCTGACCGGGCGCCACGTCGTCGTGGTCGCCTCGGTCCGTGACCCCAGGCTCGACGAGATGAGCGCGGACCGCTCGACGGCGACGGCCACGTTCCGCGCCGCGGCTGCGGAACGGGCCCTGTTGGATCGCGCCGCGGTGGCGAACCAGATCCGCCTCCTCGGCGCCGAGGTGGTGGACGCGGTCCCCGCCGAACTCCCACCCCTGCTCGCCGACGCGTACATCAGGCTCAAGGCCGCCGGGCGTCTCTGAGTGCTTCGACTGCTCCTCCGACGCCGGTCTGCCCGCCCCATGGTTGACTGGTGGTCCGAGCGGAGGAAGTGGGCGGCATGATCTCGATCTACCAGCAGGCGATGGGCAGCGAGTTCGGCCGCCTCCAGCCGGAGCTGCGCGAATACTTCGGGCTGCACGCGGAGAGCGGACTGTCGGGTCATGGGCGAGGGGTCTTCGACGTCGCCGGGTGTCCCGCCTGGTTCGCGCGGCCGGCCTTCCGCCTCACCGCGCTGGACAACGCGTTCTTTCCCGAGTACGGCGCCGACGTCCCGTTCACCATCCGGAACTACCCGCATACGGATCCGTTCGGGCGCCCGGCCCTCACGGCGCGCCGCGAACTCGACTTCGGCACCGCCGTGCGCGTGTTCGAGGACACGACCTCCCTGCAGGACGGCGTCCTCACCGACTATGTGGGCCGGCACCGGCGCATGGCCACGCTCCTGACCTGCTCCGCCACCGACGACGGCCACATCCGCATGGTGTCCTCCCGGACGCGGGTCTTCGCGGGTCCCCGGCTGTCGCTTCCCGATGCGCTCGGCGCGCTCGCCTACGTGGAGCAGTGGTGGGACGACGCCGCGGGTGCGTTCAGGATCACGACGCGCGTGGTGCACCGCCAACTGGGAACCCTGCTCGTCTACGCGGGATCCTTCGACTACGTCCTCGAGGAGTTCGACGGCGTCCTTCCCCCCGACGCCCGTCCCCGCCGCTGGGAAGAGCGCGTCTGACCGGTCCCGCTGCCGCAACGGCCCGGATCAGCCCTCGCTGCGTACCTGGTCCAGCGCGTCGGCGACCTGGGCGAGGCGGGTGAGCGCCCGCGTGGCACCGCCCGGGGAGAGGGCGTCGAGCCCCGGCAGCGACGTCACCGTCAGCGCGGAGAGCGCCGTCGCCGGCAGCCCGACGCGCCGCCAGGCACGGAGCACCGACTCCGCGAGCGCCGTGACCTGGGGAAGCTCGAGCCTGGGGTCCAGGATCGCCAGCCAGAGCCCGCGCCCCGACTCGATGTCCTCCGCGAGTGCATCCCAGTGCCGGTCGGAGATCCCGCGCAGCTCGAGGGACACTGCTGTCGCCGCGCTCGAACGGGCGGCGTCGAGTGCGGTATCGCCGCTTCCCGGTACCAGGACGGTGCCCGCAGCTCCAGCGCCCCGGACCGAAGCCGTCACGAGGTCCCAGGCCTCGGTCGCCTCACGGCGGTCGATCGCGCGCAGCGTCCGGTACCCGCTCGCCGTGGGCACGCGCCCCGCGAGGACATCACCGGCGTCGGGCTCATCGAGCTGGAGGAGCACCTGGGCGCCCCTTGCCACGGCCGACACGCGCCTCACCACGTCCGCCGCACCTGCAGCGAGCGATTCGTAGAGCTCGCGCCGTGCGCCGGAATCGACCAGGACGCGCTCGCCGTTGTGCAGGTGCGTGCCCGCGGCCAGGGACAGCGGCCCTCTCAGGTGCAGCTTCAGGCGCGGGGCGGGCTGTTCCTCGGCGCCCGCGATGTCGCCGAGTGCGTTGAGGTCGGACGACAGGGCGGACTCCGCGCGCCGCTGGTCCCTGCCGGGCCGCTGGACGAGGCGCCAGCCGTGCGGCTGGAGATCGAACGGCAACTCCACGAGGACCCCGAGCGTCCGGCCCACGGCGTCGCTTCCCGGTCCCCGGGCCGTCAGGGCCGGCAGGAAGGGCACGTTCGCTCCCCCGAGCTCACCCCGCACGGCCCGGTTGGCCTCGAGGGGGTCGGTGCCCGGCCAGTCGCCGGCGGCCGTCGCCCCGACGGTACGCTCGCGGTCCCGGTCAGGCATGGGTGCCGTCTGTTCCCGTTCCGGAGCCGGTTGCGGAGCCGGTTGCGGAGGAAGGATCGCCGTGGCGGCCCTCGGCTGGCCTGCGGTTCTCCGAGATGGCCTGGTGGTGTCGGATCACCTCGGAGATGATGAAGTTCAGGAACTTCTCGGCGAACGCCGGGTCCAGCTGCGCCTCTTCGGCCAGCATGCGGAGCCGGGCGATCTGCGCCGCCTCCCGCTGCGGGTCACCGGCGGGAAGATCGTGCTCGGCCTTCAGGTGCCCTACGCGCTGGGTCGCCTTGAAACGTTCGGCCAGCAGGTAGACGAGGGTCGCGTCGATGTTGTCGATCGAACTCCGCACCGAGAGCAGCTCGGCCATCACCTCGGGGGCTACGTCTCCTGCGAGTGAACTGGCTGCCGGGTCGAAGCCGCTGCGTGGATGCGTCATGCCTCCAGTCAAGCAGAAGCCTGCGGACGTCCGGAAACTGCGTCTAGCCCTGTGCCGCCGCCATCTCCGGGCGGAGTGCCGATCGTGCGGAGTCGATGGTCGCCTGGCCCAGCACCCTCGTGCCCTGGTACAGGACGACGGTCTGTCCGGGTGCCACGCCGCGCATGGGCTCGACCAGACGGACCACCAGCTGCTGGCTGCCGTCACCGGCCGCCTCGACCGAAGCGCGGGCAGCCACGGGGTCGCCATGGGCGCGGACCTGGGCCATGCACGCGAACTCCTCGCCCGTGAGCACCTCGCCGATCGGCAGGCCAGCCCAGGACACCTTGATGCCCCGCATCTCGTCGATCGCGAGCATGTGCTCGGGTCCGACGACGACCTCGTTCTGCTTCGGGCGGATCTCGAGCACGAAGCGTGGCTTGCCGTCCGCGGCGGGGGTGCCCAGCTTGAGGCCACGCCGCTGGCCGACGGTGAAGGCGTTGGCACCGGGGTGGCTGCCGATCTTCTCGCCGTCGACGTCGAGGATGTCGCCGTCGGTCATCTCGATGCGCTCCTCGAGCCAGCCCCGCGTGTCCCCGTCGGGGATGAAGCAGATGTCGTGGCTGTCGGGCTTGTTCGCGACGGAGAGTCCGCGCCGCTCCGCCTCCGCACGCACCTCGGCCTTCGAGGGGGTCTCGGCGAGCGGGAACATGGAATGCCGGAGCTGCTCGTGGGTGAGCACGCCGAGCACGTAGGACTGGTCCTTCGCCCAGTCGGCCGCGCGGTGCAGCTCCGGGTTGCCGTCGGCGTCCTCGATGACCTTCGCGTAGTGGCCGGTGCAGACGGCGTCGAACCCGAGCGCGAGCGCCTTCTCGAGCAGCGCGGCGAACTTGATGCGCTCGTTGCAGCGCATGCACGGATTGGGTGTGCGGCCCGCCGCGTACTCCGCGACGAAGTCGTCGACGACGTCCTCCTTGAAGCGCTCGGAGAAGTCCCAGACGTAGTACGGGATGCCGAGGATGTCGCAGGCGCGCCACGCGTCCCGCGAGTCCTCGATGGTGCAGCAGCCGCGGCTCCCGGTACGGAGCGTCCCGGGCATGCGGGAGAGGGCCAGGTGGACGCCGACGACGTCGTGCCCCGCGTCCACGGCGCGCGCCGCCGCCACCGCGGAATCGACGCCGCCGCTCATAGCTGCCAGTACCCTCATGATGAAAAACCCGTTCCTGCCGTTCGAATGGTTGATGCGTGCCCGGCCATGCCCGCCGTGCGGGCGCGCTCGTACGCCCCGCCGATGGCTCGCACCACCGCGTCAACGTCCTCGGCGGTGGATGTATGCCCGAGGCTGAACCGCTGGGCGCCCCGCGCCTCGTCCTCCGTCAGGCCCATGGCCAGCAGG
This sequence comes from Arthrobacter sp. BC5, assembly GCF_056680255.1. Taxonomy (NCBI): domain Bacteria; kingdom Bacillati; phylum Actinomycetota; class Actinomycetes; order Micrococcales; family Micrococcaceae; genus Arthrobacter; species Arthrobacter sp. BC5. The sequence goes on along the minus strand of NZ_CM155273.1, from coordinate 2,251,091 downwards.
ACGTGGGAGGGCCGCGGAACGCCCGCGGTGCAGGCCGAACCCGTCGAGGACTCGATGCCCGCCAGGTCGAGGAGGAACAGGAGCGAATCCCCCTCGCACCCGGGGAAGGTGAAGTGAACGTTGCCGGGGAGCCGCGCGCCCGGCGGAGCGGGATGCCCGACCCCGCGCAGCACCGCCTCCGGGACCTGCTGGAGGATCCCCTCGATCAGGCGGTCCCTCAGCGCGGCGAGGCGGAGACCCTCATCGTGGAGGTGCGCGACGGCGTCGTCGGCCGCAGCGGCGAAGGCGGCGATGCCGGCGCCGTCGAGCGTCCCGGACCTGATGTCCCGTTCCTGCCCGCCGCCGTGCTGCACGGGCGTCAGGGTCACGGCGCGGCCCACCAGGAGGGCGCCGACACCCACGGGACCGCCGATCTTGTGCGCGCTGACGGCCATGGTCGCGAGCCCCGACTCCGCGAAGGACACCGGAAGGGAGCCGAAGGCCTGCACAGCGTCGCTGTGGACGGGGATCCCGAACCGGGCAGCCTCGGCCGTGATGGCCTGGACCGGCTGGACGGTCCCCACCTCGTTGTTGGCCCACATGACGGTGACCAGCGCGGTCCGCTCGGGCGCTTCGGCCAGCGCGGTCCGCAGCGCATCGAGGGAGACGACGCCGGTCGCGTCGACGGGCAGCCACACCACCTCCGCGCCCTCGTGCCGCTCGAGCCACTCGACGGTGTCCTGGACGGCGTGGTGCTCCACGGTGCTGCAGAGAATCCGGTTGCGGGCGGGACCGGCCGCCCGGCGCGCCCAGTAGAGGCCCTTGATCGCCAGGTTGTCCGCCTCGGTTCCACCCGACGTGAAGATCACCTCGGAGGAATGGGCCCCGGCGGCGGCCGCGATCGTCTCGCGGGCCTCCTCCACCGAGCGGCGGGCACGGCGGCCCGAGCCGTGGAGGGAGGAGGGATTCCCGCTCCGGCTGAGTTCGCGGGTGAGTGCGGCGAGCGCCGGCGCCGAGATCGGCGTGGTCGCCGCGTGATCGACATACACGGGCATCCTCCGATTCTACGGGCGCCACGCCGCCCGGCCGATTCCGGTGGCGCGCGTCACGCGGAGGCGAGGACGACGTCGCGGCTGCCCGTGGTGGTACAACTGCAGGGTGGACAGTCAAGCAGGGGCTCCTTCCTCTCCCGGCACCTACCTGCCCGGTCTCCGGCACGCGGTGCACACGTTCGGCGCGCGGACCATCGACTTCGACCGACGGGTCGCGCTCATGGCCGTCATCAACCGGACACCGGACTCCTTCTACGACGGCGGGGCGACCTTCGCCCTGCAGGCCGCCGTCGACGCCTCCCTGAAGGCGGTCGACGACGGCGCCGACTGGGTGGACATCGGCGGGGCGCCGTTCTCCCCGGGCGATCCCATCCCGGCCTCGGAGGAGGCCGACCGCATCGTCCCGGTCATCAGCGCCGTACGCGCGGCGTCGGACGTCATCATCTCCGCCGACACCTTCCTCCCGGAGGTCGCCCGGCTCGCACTCGCCGCAGGGGCGAACGTCGTCAACGACACCACGGGCCTGCGGGACCCGGACATGGCGGCCGTCGTCGCCGACGCCGGGGCGCACCTCGTCATCACGCACAGCCTGGCGGAGCCGCGCACCGTCTATCCACGGCCGACGTACGGCGACGTGGTCTGCGAGATCGCGGACTTCCTCCTCCGGAAGGTCGACGACGCCGTGCGGCTGGGCATCCCGGAGGACCGGATCCTCGTGGACCCGGGACACGACCTCAACAAGAACACACTGCACTCCCTGGAGATCACGCGCAGGTTCTCCGAGATCGCCGGCCTCGGGTTCCCCACCCTCGCCGCCGTGTCCAACAAGGACTTCATCGGCGAGACGCTCGACCGACCCAAGCGGGAACGCGTCGAGGGCTCGCTCGCCGCCGCCGTCATCTGCGTCCTCGGCGGCGCCCGCGTGCTGCGGATGCACAACGTGGCGGCGTCCCGGGCTGCCATCAACCTCACCGAGGCGGTCCTCGGCTGGCGCGAACCGGCCTACCTGCGCCACAACATGGGCGATGCCAACGAGCCGGTAGCGCCATGATCACCTCGCTCATCCCGGCCTCACCCGGGGCGATCGACGACGAGGCCCTGCACCGCATCTACGCCTACCCGGCCACGGACACCCCGTACGTCCGGTTCAACTTCGTGGCCGCGGCCGACGGCGCCGCGACCAGCGGGGGATTCTCCGCCGGGCTCGGGAACGAGGGCGACCGGCGCATCTTCACGGTGCTGCGGCGCCTCGCGGACGTGGTGCTCGTCGGAGCGGGGACCATCCGGGCCGAGGGCTACGAGGGCGAGCTCGTCGACGATGCCGCACGGACCTGGCGCTCCGCGCACGGCCTCGCACCCCACCCCGCCGTCGCGGTGATCTCGGGCAGCCTGGACCTCGACCCCTCCAGCGGCTTCTTCCAGCGTGCCCCGGTGCGTCCGGTCATCCTCACCGGCTCGGACGCGCCGGCAGGCAGGCGTGCGGCACTGGAGCACGTCGCCGACGTGGTCGACTGCGGATCGGACACGGTACGGGCGGCCGCCGTCCTCGCCGAGCTCGGCAGGCGCGGACTGCTGAAGGTGCTGTGCGAGGGCGGCCCGGCGGTGCTGGGTGACCTCACCCGCGCCGGCGCCGTCGCCGAACTGTGCCTTTCGATCAGTCCGCTGCTCGCCGGCGGCGACGGGCCCCGGATCTCCGTGGGCCCCAGCCCGGAGGACGCCGTGCCGCTGGAGCTCTCCTCCCTGCTGACGGAGGAATCGGCCCTCTACACGCTGTACCGTCGCACCTCGTGAGGCAGCCGGGCGGACGCCCGGTTCCCGACAGGCAGGACCCCTGGGCACCGCCGAGGTTCAGGACCTCGGCGGCACCACCGAGACGCGGCTGCGGACGTCGGCGACGGCGGCCGCCAGCTGGTCGTCCGAGGGACAGGACAGCGTGATCGCCAGCCCGGTGCGCGGCCGGCTGAACAGCCGGAGGGACACGGCGCTCGCCGGCGCGGACCCGGTGGCCGGTTGCAGGTAGGTGAGGAACTCGATGCCCGCCGGAGATTCGCCGGGGTTCGGGCCCCACGGCCAGACGGTCGTCACGAGGTACTCGGGGAGGATGCTCGGGTCCAGGAACGCGAAGAGCGCCTCCGTGGACGCCCTGTCATCGCCGTCCACGACGAGCGGCGCCTGCATGCCCGTATACCGGAGGGACGCCAGACACCCGAGGCCGTCCTCGTAGACGGACTCCCCGTTGGCCATCATCCTGCGCGGCGTCCACCCGTCGGAGCGCGCCATGCCGTCGGCGAAGGCGACGCCCTCGTCCTGCGCGATGTAGCTGCCGCGGGCGAAGGTCATGTCGGCGCCCGCGATCTGCGCGCGGGTGAGGGGCGGCAGGGTGGGGTCGACGCCGGTGGGCGAGGGGGCAGGCCCGGCCGCGCCCGGCGGAGCGGTGGCCGGCCCCGTGGCCGGCTCGGATCCCGGCGGCAGCGGTACCTCGATGGTGCAGGCCGACAGCGTCAGGAGCAGGGCGAGCACCGGCAGTCCCAGCCGGGCGCTGCCTGCCGTCGTCACCCTGCCTCGCCGCACGCGAACCGTCCCGTCTGCCTGATCTCCGCGACACCCGGTCGGTCGCCGCTCCCACTGTAATGCCGGTGCAGTGCCGGTGCAGTGCCGGTGCGGTGGCGTGCAACGGACAGGAGTCCCCATCGATCCGCAGCCGTGGACGGTGAAACTTCCCGGCCGGGTGTTGCGTTGTACCTGAGCCCGCATCTCCGCCTGCTGCCGGCGCCGTCCTGCCCGACCGGCGGGAGGGCCCACGGTGGGCGGCGCACGCTTTTGTGCCGGTTGCCCCGTGGCTTAGTGTCAGGTGGTGTCGGCCGGTGGTCTCCGGGCACAGCCGCACCAGCCCCGTGGTCCCGGATACTCCGGAACCGCAGAATCTCCACGAAAGGCCCGATCGATGCCAGAGGCACCACGGACTTCGTACTACGACGTCCTCGGCGTGCCCCCGGAAGCCGGCGCCAAGGACATCAAGGACGCCTATCGCAGGGCGGCCCGAGCGGCGCACCCGGACCTCGGCGGCAGCGCTGGCAGCTTCCACGACGTCGCCATCGCCTACGAGACGCTCAGTGATCCGCAGCGCCGGGAACGCTACGACGCCGAGACCGGGCGGGCCCGCCCCGCCCCCGCGGCCCCCGGCGCTGCGGCCCGGAACGGGACTCCGGGAGCGCGGGCGTCCGCGCGGACACGGGTGGAGGACGACGACGCCGCGAAGGCCCCGCCGAACTACCTGCCACCGTTCTCGCCGTCGGCTCCACCGGCCGTCCCCCTGATCCTCGCCGGCCGGCAGGTCCACGGCTCTCCGCGGCAGCCGGGCATGTTCGGACGCCTGTCCTCCGCGGCCCGGGCCCGTGTGGACGGCGAACTCCGCACCTCCGCCCTGCTCGAACGCGCGCTGCTGCCCACGTACCCCGCCGCGCGCCTCGTCAACGGCCTCGCCTTCGACGACAGGGAGAAGACGTCGGCCGGTCATGTCCTCCTCGCCGGCTACCGCATGGCAGTCATCGACTCCTTCACGGCGCCGCCGGGCAACTTCTCCTGGGACGGCAGATCGCTGCGCTTCCAGGGCAGGACGGTCGATCTGCAGCTACCGCGCTCGGTGCGTGCAGTCCAGGAGCTGTTCCCGGACCTCAACGTCGCCGGCTGGGTGGTCATCCACGGCGCGCCGGACAATCCCTTCGCCCCCGTGATCGACGTCCCGCCCGGCTTCGACCGCTCCTCGCCCGACGTCGTGCAGGTCGTGAACGCCGGCACGGCCGTCCGCACCATCCGCTCGTTCCTGTCCTCCGGTCCCAGCCCGAACGCGGTGCAGCTCCCCGTACTCGCGCGCCTGCTCGCCTCGGCCGGAAGCTAGGATGGAGCGGTGTTCCGCATCCTCTTCCACACCCCAGAAATACCCGGCAACACCGGGGCCGCGATCCGCCTCGCCGCCGTGACGGGTGCGGAACTGCACCTCGTGGAACCGCTCGGCTTCAGCCTCGAGGACTCCAAGCTGAAGCGGGCCGGGCTGGACTACCACGACCTCGCGGTACTGCACGTGCATCCGACCCTCGAGGCGGCGTGGGAGGCCCTGCAGCCCGGCCGCGTGTTCGCCTACACCTCGGACGGTGACATGTCCTACACGGACATCGCCTATGAACCCACGGACGTCCTGCTGTTCGGCCGGGAGTCCGACGGCCTCCCGGACGAGGTCAAGCACGACAGCCGGGTCACGGCGCGCGTCCGCGTCCCGATGCTGCCCACCCGCCGTTCGCTCAACCTCGCCAACACCGCATCCATCGTCCTCTACGAAGCCTGGCGCCAACAGGGCTTCGCAGGCACCCGGCGATGATCCACGCCCAGGAGCCCCCCATGCCCGCTCGCCATGCCGCAACACTGCCCGAAGGCGGGGCGGAGGACTACGACCGACTCGCTCCCGCCGTGTGGAACCCGGTGAGCAACGCCGTCGTCGCCGCGGCCGACATCCTCCTGGGCGAGCGTGTACTCGACGTCTTCGCAGGAACCGGCACGGGGACCATCCCGGCCGCGCAGCTCGCAGGACCGGACGGGCACGTCGACGCCGTCGACCGCTCCTCGGCGATGCTCGACCTCGCGGAAGCCAAGGCCGAGGCCCTCGGGCTGGGCAACGTGTCCTTCCACCGCACGGATCCTGCCGCGTGGACGCCGGACGCGCCCTACGACGCCGTGGTCAGCTGCTACGGGGTCTTCCTCCTCGACGACATGGACGCGGGCATGGACCGCATCGTGGGGATGCTGCGCCCGGGTGGCAGGGTCGCCCTGAGCGCATGGGACGACGGCGCGCTCGAGCCCTTCGGCGATCTGCTCCTCGACACCATCCGCGCCACCGTTCCGTCGGACGGAGGCGCTGCCGGTTCCTCCCCTGCCCCTGTCTTCGTCGAGAACTGCAGGAGGCTCGCTTCCAGGGACCGCCTGCAGGAGTGGTTGCTCGCACGGGGGCTGGAGGACGTCACGGTCGAGAGGCTCGGGCTGACCGTTCCCCTCGAGCCCGACCACGCCTGGTCCCTTGCACTCGGCAGCGGATACCGGGGGCTGCTGCCGGACGACCCCGAGCTCCTGCACCGCGTAAGGGAGGCCTTCGTGGCGCGGCTCGGTGAGGAGTTCGTCCTCAACGCGGATTCGCTCATCGCCGTCGCCTCCTCCGCCCCGGCGGACCCGGACCGGGCACGGGTGGTCTAGCCCCCCCTCCGCCGAACCATCCATGGCCCGTCCTGCTTCGAATGAGAGATGTCAGTCGGAAGAGACATCGGAATCGCAAGGGGTGGTGGGATGGTGCATTTGCAGCAGCAGGTGAGCCTTCGCCCGCCGCGGCACGGCCGACCCGGGGCTGTTCGGTTTGGGGCGACCAGCGCTTTATGCTGGAGCCCTATGGAAACGCCACGAGTAAGCCGGGTCAGGCCCACCGCTCCCGCAGCAGGCGAGGCGGCCGTTGATCCCGGCATCGGTCCCACACTGACCGACCTGCTGTTGCGGATCGCACGGCAGGACCAGGCCGCCTTCGGACTCTTCTACGAGCAGACATCGAAGCGCGTGTACGGGCTCGCCCGGCGCGTACTCATCGATCCCGAGTTGAGCGAGGACGCCACGCAGGAGGTGTACCTCCAGGTGTGGAACACGGCGGATCGCTTCAACCCGGCCATGGGCAGCCCCATGGCATGGCTCATGACCCTGGCGCATCGCCGCGCGGTGGACCGGGTGCGCTCGGAACAGAGCGCAACGGATCGGGAGGCGCGCTACGGAGCGGCCACCCAGACCCTGGACCATGACGACGTCGTCGACACCGTCACGCAGCGGCTGGAAGCGGAGAGCGTGGTCCGGTGTCTGGACACACTGACCGAGACCCAGCAGGAATCGGTGAAGTTGGCCTACTACGGCGGGCTGACCTACCGCGAGGTGGCCGAGAAACTCGGCGTCGCGGTGCCGACCATCAAATCGAGAATCCGTGACGGACTGATCCGGCTCAAGACATGTTTGGGGGTGACCTGAGATGCAGGACAAGGATATGAACAGACAATTCGCAGACGACCTCGAGACAGACCTGGCCCGAGGCCACGTTCTCGAGTGGGCGGAGCTGTACGCGCTGGATGCCATCAGCGCCGAGGAACGCCGCGTCATCGACGCGTTCCTGCAGGATGCCGATCCGAGCATCAGCACCTCCTTCGCCGACCGGGTCCGCACCTGTCGGGAGACGGTGACCGCTGCCTACGCCCCGGAGCTCGCGCCTCCGGCCGATCTCTTCGATCGGATCGTCGCCCAGCTGCCGGGCGTCGCGGACCGTGGAACGGGGTCCATGCCACCACGGACGCTCGTGCCTGTCCCACCGGCGGCTCCCCACGAGCCGGAGCAGGCCGGAGCGCCGGCAGGCGGCCGGGACGAGCTCGCGGAACGGCGCTCCGGCCGGGCATCCGTGTCCTCAAGGGTTTCGCGCTGGATGGTTGCCGCGGCAGCGGCCGTGGTGCTCGCTGTGGGTGGTGTGACCATTGCCCAGAACCTCCAGCAGACCACGGTCGAGCAGCAGGTGCGCCAGGCGTCCGACGTCCGGACGCAGGAGCTCTCCCTCGATGCCGGCGGCATCGCCGAGCTCGCGGTCTCCGGTGAGGAAAACGCGGCGGTCGTGACGCTGAGCGGCGTACCGGCCCCGGCCGAGGGCCACGTGTACCAGATGTGGCGGATCCCTGCTGATGGCACAGCGCCCATCTCGGTGGGTACGATGTCCGGCTCGGACGTAGCGGGCACCAAGGTCACCGAGCTGACCGGGATCAGCGGCTTCAGTGCCATTGCGATCACGGTCGAGCCCGAGGGCGGCTCCGCGACGCCGACACTGCCCGTCGTAGCCCAGATTCCGTTGGGAGCCTGATCTCCCGCTCCGGGTCCGATCGGTAGCACCACGGATTCGCTCGCGGGTGCTGCCGGCGTGTCCGGGTGAGTGGGCGGGTGCTCCTGGGAGGGTCCGCCCATTCCGCTAGAAGCCGGCGATGGTCTCGTCGGTATTGATACCGACGACATGGAACGACTCGGCGCTGCGTCCCTCGGGCAGGTTCCCACGCCGGGCGTTCTCCTGGAGGATGGCCCGCACCCTGGCCTGCATGCGCCCGACATCCGGGTGCTGGCTCCGGTGGGCCGTGATGGCCGCGATCTTGAGGTCCTCCCGCCCGCTGACGTCCACGAACCGGTTCTCGAGGTGTGCCGGCCCTCCGTAGAACCACAACCACGGCACCCGGTAGCTCGTCAGGCCTTCCGCCTCGAGTTCGGGGTAGGCGAAAGGGTTCTCCACAGCCGGATAGATGGCCCTCGTGACCGCTTCGCCGCACGCCAGATGATCGGGGTGGCTCTTCTGGATCCGGTCCCAGCTCCGTTCCGGATGCATCGACACCACGATGTCCGGCCGGACCTCCCGCATCCTGCGGACGATCTCCCGGATGACGGCGTCCGTCGGTTCGAGATAGCCGTCGGGCTCGCCCAGGAACGACACGTCGGAAACCCCTACGATCCCGGCGGCGTCGCGCTGCTCCGCGCGGCGCAGCCCTGCCACTCCCGGGCGGTCCTCGCCGGAGAATCCTCCGGCGTCCCCGTCCGTGAGGATGCAGTAGCTCACCGCTGCCCCGGCGGCGGTCCAGCCTGCTATCGTCGCGGACGCCCCGAAATCGATGTCGTCCGGGTGCGCGGCGAAGACCAGCACCCGTGACGGGGCGGTGACGTCGTGGTCCTGTGCCACGGGCTACAGTCCGCGCTTCCGGATCTCTTCGGTCGCCTGCGGCAGCACCGAGAACAGATCTCCGACGATCCCGAAATCGGCGATCTCGAACACGGGCGAATCGGCGTCCTTGTTGATCGCGACGATCACCTTGGAGGTCTGCATCCCGGCCTTCTGCTGGATGGCGCCCGAGATGCCCACGGAGATGTAGAGCTGCGGCGACACGGTCTTGCCGGTCTGCCCGATCTGCGCCGAGTGCTCGATCCACCCCGCATCGGTGGCTGCGCGGGAAGCCCCCACGGCACCGCCCAGGGCGTCCGCCAGATCCTCCAGCGGCCCGAAGTCGCCATCCACGCCGCGTCCACCAGCGACGATGACGCGGGCCTCGGCGAGCTCCGGCCGGCCACTGACGGGCTTGTCGACGCGTCCGGTGACGCGAGCTGCGGCAGTGGGCAGCTCCACGGGTATGCGCACCTCGATCGGTGACGCCGGAAGGCCCGCCTCCGCGGCCTCGAAGCTGTTCGGCTTGACGGTCAGGATCGGGACGCCGCTGGTCACGCGGCAGGTGACCGTGTAGGAACCGGCGAAGTCCGACTTCGTGGCGGCAAGATCGGCATCGAGCGCGACGACGTCGGTGATCACCCCCGACCCCAGCCTGACGCCGAGCCGAGCGGCGATCTCCTTGGCCTCGTAGGAGTTGCCCAGCAGCACGATTCCCGCGCCGGATTCCCGGACGGCCGCGGCGAGGAACGCAGTCTTGCCGGCCACCAGTACCCGGGAGACGGCCTCGGTGTCCGGGCGGTAGTACTGCTGCACGCCGTACGAGCCGATGCCGTCGAGGTAGGCCTGGCCGGCCTCGTCCGCCAGGGCGACGGCGGGATCACCGAGGGAAGCAGCGAGCGAGAGGAGTTCGCGCTCGCTCTTGGCGAGGCTCGCTCCCGGGTGGTCGAGGAAAACGAGGACGGTGGTCATGGCGATGTCTCCTGGGACTCTGGGGCGGGCGAGGGCTAGAGGAGTTTCTGACCCGCGAGGAAGTCGACGAGCCGGATGCCGGCGTCGCCCTCATCGGTGATGACGACACCCTGGCTGCGCGGTGGCCTGGGTGCTGCCGCCTCGACCCTGGTCCAGGACCCGGCGATACCCACCTCGTCCGCCTGCAGCCCGATGTCAGCCAGGGACAGGACCTGGATCTGCTTCTTCTTCGCTGCCATGATGCCCTTGAAGTTCGGGTAACGCGGCTCGTTGATCTGGTCCGTCACCGAGACGAGTGCCGGGAGGGGTGCCTCGATGGTCTCGGCATACGTGTCGTTGTCGCGGCGGGCGGTGAGCCTCCAGCCGCCGTCCTCCGCCACCAGGTCGAGCGATGCCGCGAACGTCACCTGCGGCAGGCCGAGCCGCTCGGCGAGTTGCGCCGGGACGAGCGAGGTCTCGCCGTCCGTCGACGCCATTCCGGTCAGGATCAGGTCGAAGGGCCCGAGGTGCTGCAGGAGCGCGGCGAGTGCCCTGGACGTGGCCGATGCGTCGGACCCGCTCAGCGCCTCGTCCGTGAGGTGCGCCCCGTCGTCGGCACCGATCTGCAGGGACTTCTTGACGGCGTTGACGGCGGCAGGAGGCCCCATGGTGATGGCCGTGACACGGTGGCCGCCGGCCGCGCCGCCCTGGGCCTCGACGAGCTGGAGGGCCGCTTCGAGGGCGTACTCGTCTAGTTCGGAGAGGATGCTCTCGGTGCGCACGGTCGTCAGGTCGTCACCACCGATGTGGCGGTCGAACTGGGCGTCCGGGACATGCTTCACCAGGACCGCGATGCGCAGTCCGCCTGCTGTGGCCTCGTCCATGAATGACCTTCCTCGTTCGGGGATCTTCCCACCGACTAGCTAACCATAGTGGGGTGACGGTCCCGGCCGGCCGTCGGCCGGGACGGGAGGCGCCTTCCCACCCCTGCAACGAACAGGAGGCGCTCCCGGATCCGGGACCGCCTCCTGCTCGTCGCACTGGGCCGTGCTGCTCCGCGTGCTACTGCGTCGGTGCCTGTGCCAGGGTGATCTCCACGGTGCGGGAATCCCCGCCACGGGTGACCTCCACGGGAACCTCCTGGCCGACCGTCTGGATGCGCACCGCCGCCGTCAGCGACTGGGGATCGCTGACGGTGTAGTTGCCCACCTTGGTGATGACGTCGCCCACCTGCAGGGAGGCCTTCTCAGCGGGCGATCCGGGCTCGACGGACTGCACGAGCGCCCCTGCTGAGAAGCTCGACTGAGCCTGCGAGCCGTCGCCGGAGGTCCCTGTGACGCTGACACCGAGGAAACCGTGGGTCGCTGCGCCGTCGTCGATGATCTCCCTGGCGATGCGCTCCGCATAGTTGATGGGAATGGAGAAACCGACCCCGATGTTTCCGGTGGACTCGCCGGATCCCCCCGAGGCGATGGCCACGTTCACGCCGATGATCCTGCCGTCGGCATCCACCAGCGCACCACCCGAGTTGCCCTGGTTGATGGCGGCGTCGGTCTGGATGACGTTCAGGTAGATGGAACCCTGCGACTGGCTCTGCTGGCCACCCGAACCCCCCGGTGGCAGGAAGTTGAAGCCCTCGCCGTCGTCGGACTCCGAGCTGTCCGGCTGGTCCTCCGGCACGGCCGAGGACGCGACGCTGATGGTCCGGTTCAGGGTGGAGACGATGCCGTCGGTGACCGTCCCGCTCAGTCCCAACGGGGCACCGATGGCGATCGCGGTGTCGCCGACGTTGAGCTCGTCGGAGTTGCCGAGGGTCGCCGCGGTGAGGTCCGGCGCGTCGATCTTGATCACAGCGAGGTCGCTCAGCGGATCCGTCCCGACCACTGTCGCAGGGAAGACGCGGCCGTCATTGAGCTTGACCTCGACCGTCGGTTCCGACACCTGGCCGCCGAGGGTCACCACGTGGGTGTTCGTGAGGATGTGGCCGTCCGTGTCCAGGATGATGCCCGATCCGGACCCGCTGGCGCTACCACCGCTGACGGCGATGGTGACGACGCTCGGAGAGGCCGTCACGGCAGCTCCGGTGATGGTGTTCACATCATCCGTGTTGTTCACCACGATCGACTCCGGTGGCGCCTGGGAGGTGCTGGTGGAGGCGTTGCCGTCCAGTGCGTCGTACCCGGCCACCGCCGCGCCGCCGCCGATCAGTCCGGCGACGAGGACACCCGCGGCGAAGGTGGCGAGACCCACCCGCCTGCGGTCCTTGCCCCCGCTCCGCCCGCCGTCGCTCGCGGCACCGTGGCCGGAACCACCGCTCTGCTCGCCATAGAAGGGCTGGTGTCCGGCGTAGGCCGGATGCGGCGCCGAGGGGCTCTGGGTGGACCCGCCGTGCCGGACCTCCTGCGGGGGCTCGGACACCGCCCGGTGCTGCGCGGTCGGCGGACCGCTCACGGGCTGCGCCGCCGTCTCCGGGTATGCCGCCGACGCGCGGTCACCTGCCTCGACCTGCTGGCCCGACTGGCGTCCGTGCTGGCCGTCCTGGCCGGTAGGCTGCCGGCTGTTCCAGCCCGTCCCCCACGACGGCGGATTCTGCGGCTGCGGAGGAAGAGGGCGATCGGCGTTGCCCTGGGAGCCTGGCTGCTCGTTCACGGGAGGTCCTTTCGTTGCTGTTGACCACATCATGGCAACCTTCGCTGAGCCTCAAGCATGCGTTCACTGTGCGGTTTCTGAGAAGTTGCTGGAGCTGAGCGGCCGTCGGGAGGGGACGCCGCGGGACGCTCGGGCACTCTCCAGTATCCTCCGGCGCCTCCGCTGGAGGAGACCGCACCGCGGGCCGGCCCCCCGTCCGGTCCGGGCAGCTCCTTTCGCTAGGGGCATAGGAGCGGTGGTGGACGCTCCCCTACCCCGACCCTAGAATCGGAAGGACAGGGAGCCTCCGGCATCCGCCGACCCCAGTCCTGGGACCGGCCCGGTCCGGGGGACGTGCTGAAGGGTCGAAAATGCGAATGATGAGCAGGCGCACCCGCGTCTCTGCTGTCCTGGGCGCCGTCGTGGCGATCCCGCTGACGTCCAGTGCCGCGGCTCTCGCCGACGAACCCGTCACCTTTCCGTCCGGGGACTACGTGATCGACAACGCCGATGTCCTCAGTGACGGCGAGGAGAGCGAGCTCGAATCGGCGATCGAGGACCTGCGCTCGAACGGAGGCTTCACCGTGCGGGTGGCCTACGTCGACACGTTCGAGAACCCGAGCGGTGCCGAGCAGTGGGCCGAGGAGGTCGCGACGGCGAACGCGGCGTCGGCCGACGAAGCCGTCCTGGCGGTTGCGGTGGACCAGCGTGAAGTAGGACTCGTGGCGGGTCAGCAGTCGGACATCTTCCCCTCCGTCCAGGAGATCCGCACCAGCTACGTCATCCCCGAGTTGCAGGCCGATGACTGGCTGGGCGGCGGCCTCGCAGCCGTGGAGGGAGTCGAGCAGGCGCTGGCCGGTGGTTCGACGAACGGCGGGACCTCCCCGGATGGCGGCGGTTCCACGGACGGTGGCGGCCTCGGCGGCCTCGTGCTCGTGGGCGGACTCGTCGCCGTCGCCGGTGCCGGCGGCTACATGCTGCTGCGGAACCGTGGCACCAACAGCGCGCAGCGCAAGCGCGAGGAATACGGCTACGGGCCCGTGCCGTCCGCGGACGGCGAGGTCGTGGACCCGCTCGCCGCGCTGAGCGTGGAGGACCTGCGCAAGCGCGCGGGGAGCCTCCTGATCGCCGCCGACGACGCCATCAAGTCGAGCGAGCAGGAGCTCGGCTTCGCGGAGGCGCAGTACGGGACCGAGGCCATCGCCACGTTCTCCCAGGACATCGCGACCGCGAAGCAGCACATGGGCGAGTCGTTCAAGCTGCAGCAGCAGCTCGACGACCACATCCCGGACACCGAGCAGCAGCAGCGCCAGTGGCTCGGGGAGATCATCCGTCGCTGCGAGGACGTGAACGCCTCCCTGCAGGAGCACAAGGAGGACTTCGACGCCCTGCGCGAACTCGAGCGGAACGCACCCGACGCCCTGCGCCGCGCGCAGTCCGCAGCGGACGGGGCGCGCCAGCGCTTCGCCGCGGCGGAACAGACCCTGCGCACGCTGCAGGGACGCTACCTCGAGGCGGCCACGGTGCAGGTCTCGGACAACATCGAGCAGGCACGTGAACGGCTGTCCTTCGTCGGCAGCGCGGCGACGGAAGCCCAGTCGCGGATGGCGCAGGGAGACACCGGGCGTGCCGTCGTCGCCGTCCGTGCCGCCGAGGAGGCCGTCCACCAGAGCACCGTCCTGCTCGACGCCATCGACAAGCGCGCCGAGGAGCTGGGCGCCGCCGAGCGCGAGCTCGAACGCGCCCTGCCGGACAGCGAGCAGGACCTGGCGCAGGCGCAGGCCATGGACCGCGCCGGGCAGTACCGCGACCTCGCCGGGCCGATCGCGGCCCTGCAGTCCGCCGTCGCGACCGTCCGGCAGGAGCGCCAGGGCGCACGCAGCAATCCCCTCGCCCTGCTCCAGCGCCTCGAGGCCGCGCATGCACAGCTCGACGCCGCACTCGGGGGCGTGCGCGACCAGGCGGAGAACACCCGACGAGCGCAGGACGCCCTCCAGCACGCACTGATCGCCGCGCAAGCGAGCATCTCCGGCACGGCAGACTACATCCGCGCACGTCGCGGCGGCGTCGGGAGCGAAGCCCGCACCAGACTGGCGGAAGCCGAACGCAATCTCGACTACGCCGTCGATCTCCAGCGCTCGGATCCGGTCACCGCACTGTCCCACGCCCAGCAGGCGTCGATGCTCGCCGATCAGGCGGCCCAGCTCGCGGAGCAGGACGTCGACGGCTTCGGAGGCGGCATGGGTATGGGTGGCAGGTACGGGGGCAGGGGCGACGGCATGGGCGGCGCGCTGCTCGGCGGCATCCTGCTCGGCGGACTCCTCAACGGAGGCGGGCACGGCGGCGGGTTCGGCGGAGGGTTCGGCGGTGACGGCGGCGGCTTCGGCGGCGACGGCGGCGGCTTCGGCGGAGGCGGGTTCGGCGGCTTCGGCGGAGGCGGCGGCGGTTTCGGCGACTTCGGCGGAGGCGGCGGCGATTTCTAGGCCGCTACTCCGTCCCAGCAGGACACAAGGACCATTCGCAGAATCGAAAGGGAAATCAATGGTAAAGCAGTCGATATTCGGCAGGATCGCCCAGCTCACCCGAGCCAACATCAATGCGTTGATCGATCAGGCGGAGGATCCGCAGAAGATGCTCGACCAGATGGTCCGCGACTTCACCAACAGCATCGCCGAGGCGGAAAGCGCCGTCGCCCAGACCATCGGCAACCTCCGGATGATGCAGGACGACTACAACGAGGACGTCGAGAACGCCCGCAGCTGGGGCAACAAGGCCCTCGCGGCGTCCCGCAAGGCCGATGAGTACCGGGCTTCGGGTGACACCGCGGACGCGCAGAAGTTCGACAACCTCGCCAAGGTCGCCATCCAGCGGCAGATGGCGGCGGAGAACGAGGCGAAGGGCGCCGAACCGACGATCGCCTCTCAGACGGAGATCGTCGACAAGCTCAAGGACGGCCTCAACCAGATGAAGGGCAAGCTCAACGAGCTGACGACCAAGCGGGACCAGCTGATCGCGCGCTCCCGCACCGCCCAGGCCCAGCAGCAGGTGCACGACGCGGTCAAGAGCATCGACTTCATGGACCCGACGAGCGAGGTCGGCCGCTTCGAGGAGAAGATCCGGCGCGAGGAGGCCAGGGTCCGCGGGCAGCAGGAGCTGGCGTCGTCGAGCCTGGACGCCCAGTTCGAGAGCCTCGAGGACCTCGGCGAGCAGTCCGAGATCGAGGCACGCCTCGCAGCGCTGAAGTCGGGTACAGGTTCCCGGGGCGCGATCGGGCAGGGCGAGCCGAGCAACGCGGCAGCGGCGACGCCGTCGACGACGGGCGAGACCACGTACTGATCAGCACAGCAGGCATACCACAGGGGAACCGCAGCCGCCCGGCTGCGGTTCCCTTTCTGCATCCGGCGGCTCCCCACCCGTGGGCCGCAGGTACATTGAGGGCATGGCTGTGACACTGGTGTGGTTCCGCGACGACCTGCGTATCTCGGACAACCCGGCCCTGGCTGCCGCTGCGGACAGCGGGGACGACGTCGTGGCCTGCTACATCCTCGACGAGGACACCCGGGGCATCCGGCCCCTGGGCGCGGCGTCGAAGTGGTGGCTCCACCACTCCCTCGCCGCGCTCGACGAAACGCTCACCGACCTCGGCATACCCCTCGTCCTGAGGCGGGGAGCAGCGGATGAGGTGCTGCCTCGGCTCGTCGCGGAGTCCTCGGCCCACGCCGTGGTCTGGAACCGCCGCTACGGACTGGCGGAGCGCACCACGGACTCGGCACTCAAGGCGGCCTTCACGGACCGGGGCATCGACGTGACGAGCTACCAGGCCAACCTGATGTACGAACCGTGGGAGGTCACGTCCGGGTCGGGCCAGCCCTACAAGGTCTTCACCCCCTTCTGGCGGGCCTGCCTGGCCTCCCGCACTCCGCGCAGGCCCCTGCCCGCTCCGACCCACCTCCGAGGCCCCAGGCTCAGTTCGGACGACCTCGAGGCGTGGGGACTCCTCCCCACGTCGCCCGACTGGGCCCAGGGCCTCCGGGACACCTGGACACCGGGTGAGGCCGGAGCCCACGGCCGCCTCGACGACTTCCTGGACGGGGCAGTCCACGGGTACAGGGACAACCGGGGCCGGCCCGCGCTCCAGGGTACGAGCAGGCTCTCCCCGCACCTGCGGTTCGGCGAGATCAGCCCGTTCGAGGTGTGGCATGCAGCGCAGGACCACAGGGACAGCTCGACGGCGGACGACATCCGCGCCTTCGGCTCGGAGCTCGGCTGGCGCGAATTCAGCTGGCAACTGCTCTACTTCAATCCCGAGCTCGCCACCGTCAACTACCGGCCCGAGTTCAATGCCTTCGCTTGGGAGAGTTCCACGCGCTCCGAACTGGACGCGTGGCAGCGAGGGCAGACGGGCTACCCGCTCATCGACGCCGGCATGCGCCAGATGTGGGAGATCGGCTGGATGCACAACCGCGTGCGGATGGCGACGGCGTCGTTCCTCATCAAGAATCTGATGATCGACTGGCGCGTGGGTGAGAAGTGGTTCTGGGACTGTCTGGTGGACGCCGATGCTGCGAGCAACGCCGCGAGCTGGCAATGGGTGGCCGGCTCCGGCGCGGATGCCAGCCCCTATTTCCGGATCTTCAATCCGGTGCTGCAGAGCAAGAAGTTCGACCCCGCGGGCACGTACCTCGTGCGGTTCGTCCCTGAACTCGCCGACGCGACGAACGTCCACGAGCCGTGGAAGGGCTCCGCGCCCGGGTACCCCGCGCCGGTGGTCGACCTCAAGGAGAGCCGCGAGCGCGCACTGAGCGCCTACAAGGCCCTGTCGGAGGGCTAGGACGGCCCTCCGACAGGGTGTCCGGCCCGGTGCGCCTCCACGACGGGTCTCGCACTGGTCGGCGACGACCGACAGCAAAAAGTCCGGCCCACCAGATGGTGGATCGGACTTTTTTTCGTTGCGGGGACAGGATTTGAACCTGTGACCTCTGGGTTATGAGCCCAGCGAGCTACCGAACTGCTCCACCCCGCGGCGTGTAACTAACGTTACCGGCCGCGGGGCCAAGACGCAAATCGGGCTGCTGCCCGCCGTTGCCGGCTACTGCCCGGAGCCTCCCGAAACGCGCTCCTCGGCGTCGAGCGCCCGCTGGAGGGCGTCCTGCAGTCGGTCCTGAGCCTCACCGTAGGCGGCGAAATCGCCGTCGGCCAGGGCTGCATTGCCGTCCTGGATCGCCTGGTTCGCATCGTCGAGTGCGGTCCGGAGGTCAGCAGCAGGATCACCCGTCGTCCCACCGGGTGTTCCCCCCTCGGACGGCGTCGGAGCGGGCGTCGGCGTCGCGCCTTCACCCTCGCCGTCGCCCTCCGCAGGAGGCGTCGCGGGATCCTCGGGAGTCTCGCCCACATTCTCCTGGTCGCCGGTCGTCGCTCCCGACTCACCGCCGAACACCTGATCGAGCGCCTCGGCGAGGGTCGGCGCGAAGCCGACGTTGTCGCCGAAGCTCACCAGCACCCGCCGCAGGACGGGGAAGGACGAGCTGCCCGAGGACTGCACGTAGACCGGCTGGACGTACGCGATGCCGCCACCGATGGGCAGGGTCAGCAGGTTGCCGTTGATCACCTCGGATGCGCCCTGGCGCAGCAGGTTCAGCTCCTGCGAGACGGTCGTGTCCGAGTTGAAGAGGTTCTGCGCCTGGCCCGGACCCACCACCGAGTCCCGTCCCGAGCTGTCCAGCAGGGTCAGCCGGCCGTAGTTCTCGCTCTTGACGCCGTCCTCACCGGTCCCTGCATCGCCGTTGGCCGCGAGGAAGCCGTAGAGCACGTTCCTCGGGGTCTGCCCGGTCGGCACGAAGGGGATGTACGGCGTGGTCAGCGAGAACGCCGCCTCGTCCTGGTTGGGCATCTGCAGCGTCAGGTAGAACGGCGGCTGGCGGTCCGTCGCCGCCGTCGTCGCGGTGCCATCCGTGCTCTCCCCCGGATCGGACGGCACGTTCCACGCCTCGCTGTTGTTGTAGAACGCGTCGGTGTCGGTCACGTGGTATCGCGCCAGGAGTTCCCGCTGCACCTTGAAGAGGTCCTCGGGGTAGCGCACGTGCGCCATGAGGTCGGCCGACATGTCGCTGTAGGGCTTCAGCGACGCCGGATAGACGTTCTGCCAGGACTTCAGGACGGGGTCCTTGTCATCCCAGGCGTACAGGTTCACGGAGCCGTCGTAGGCGTCGACCGTGGCCTTCACGGCATTACGGATGTAGTTGACCTGCTCGGCGGGCAGCGCGGTCGCGAGGCCCTCCGCGGTCTGCGAGTCCTGCGTGGCGGATTCGAGCTCCTGCTGCGTCGAGTAGGGGAAGCTGGCGCTGGTCGTGTAGCCGTCGATGATCCACTTCACCCGGCCGTCGACGATTGCCGGGTAGCTGTTGCCGTCGAGCGTCAGGTAGGGGGCGACCTTACGGACGCGCTCCACCGGGTCACGGTCGTAGAGGATCTGCGACTCGCTGTTGACCTGGTTGGACAGCAGGAGGTCGGTGGACTGGAACTTCAGGGCGTAGACCAGCCGGTTGAAGGCGTTGCCCACGTTCGGTCCGCCGTCGCCGCTGAACGTGGTGCGCGACTCGTCGTCCGAGTTCTCGCTCTGCGGCCGATCGATCTCCGCGGGCGTCTGGCCTTCCGGGGCGCCGACGACCGAGTACTCGGGAGAGTCCTCGCCGAAGTAGATGCGGGGCTCATAGGTGGATTCGTCCCCGAGCACTCCGGTCGAGGGGATCCCGGACTGCAGGAAGGACGGACGCCCGTCCGGCTGCACGGTGGAACCGGCCGCCGCCACGACACCGTAGCCGTGGGTGTAGAAGACATGCTCGTTGACCCAGCCGTCCGGGACACCGTTGGTGTCCAGTTCGCGGACGGCGATGACGGTGTCCTGGACTTCTCCGTCGATCTCGTAGCGGTCGACGTTGAGTGTCTCGGGGAACTGGTAGTACTGACGGAACTGCTGGAGCTGGCTGAAGGCGTCCGAGACGAGGTTCGGGTCGAGCAGGCGGATGTTCGCCGTGGTCTCGCCGTCGTCGCCCAGGGCGCCTGCCTGCGGCACGTCCGTCGGGTTGTACGCCTCGACCTCGACCCGGTCCAGCCCGTACGCCTCACGCGTGAGCTCGATGTTCCGATCGATGTACTCCCCTTCGAGGCTGAGCTCGGAGGGACGCACCTGGAAGCGCTGGACAACCGAGGGGTAGACACCGCCGGCGAGAAGGGCCGTGATGATCAGCATCGCCGTGCCGATCAGTGGGAGGCGCCAGCGGCCGATGAACGCCGATGCGACGAACAGGATCGCCACGATGACGGCGGCGACGGCGAGGATCGCCTTGGTGGGGATGACGGCGTTGACGTCGGTGTAGAGCGCGCCGGCCCACGTGCCCTGGTTCAGCAGCGTGTCATAACGGTCCAGCCAGTAGTTCAGCCCCTGAAGGACGAGGAAGAGCGCGGCGACGACCGCGATCTGCACGCGAGCGGCCTTCGTGGTGAACAGGCCCTTCTCCTCGAGCCGGATGCCCCCGTACAGGTAATGCGTGAGGATCGTGGCGATGGCGCTGATGATCACGACGCTGATCAGGAAACCGATCACGAAGTTCAGGAACGGCAGCGTGAACATGTAGAACGCGTAGTCCATGTTGAATTCGGGGTCGGACTTGCCGAACGGCTCCTGGTTGAGGAAGAGCAGCACCTCCTGCCACTGCGACGAGGCGGCCGTCCCGGCGAAGGCGCCGAGCACCGCGGGGATGCCGAGCATCAGCAGCCGCCGGATCGGTTCGAGCTGGGCCTGGTAGCGGTTCAGGTTGTCCTGGATGGCGCTGTCGGGTGCGTAGATCGGCCTGCTGCGGAACGCGATGCGCAGGCTGAAGTACACGGCACCGGACATGACGAGGAACGCGACGACGAACAGCACGATCCGCGACAGGTTCTCCGTGACGAACACCTCGAGGAACCCGAGTTGCTGGTACCAGAGCACGTCGGCGTAGACCTGGGACAGGTAGACGAAGGCGATGACGATCACCGCCACCACGATGATCGTAGGGATCAGCGGGCTGCGCCGCCGGCTGGTTGCTGCACGTGCTGGGCTCGGCCTACTGCCGAACGGACGGTCTGGTCCGGATGTCACATCTACCTCATCGTTAGCTGCTGCGGGTCACGATGACCGGTGTTCCACTTCGCTCCCCAGCCCGACACGGGCAGCAGACAGCGTGCAGTCACGCCCTTCGTGTTTTCATTCTGCCCTGTTCACGCTCAGCCGGACCAATTAGGTTCCCGACTGCCGCCCGGCGCCGCGGGATCGTCACCCAACCGTGTCCTCGCGGAGGATCGGCCGGCCGCCGTGGAGCCTCCCGGTCAGCAGGAGGGCACCGTGGCGGGATCCCCGTCGGCTCCGAGCGTCTCGACCGCCTCCACGGCGTCGTCGAGCGTCTCGACCTTCACCACGGTCAGTCCGTCGGGGATGTTCCCGACGACCTCGCCGCAGTTCTCCGCCGGGGCCAGGAAGAACTCGGCACCGCTGGAGCGGGCGCCCACCAGCTTCTGGGCGATGCCGCCGATCGGGCCTACGACTCCCGCCGAATCGATCGTGCCCGTTCCCGCGAAGTGACGGCCTCCGGTGAGGTCTCCCTCGGTGAGGGTGTCGATGATCCCGAGGGCGAACATCGTCCCTGCGGACGGTCCGCCGACGTTGTCGAGCTGGATGGTGACGTCGAAGGGGAACTCGAACGTGGAGGCGAGCACGACGCCCAGCTGGTATCCGCCCTCCGGCGACTCCCTGGGTGTCACGGCGACGTCCAGCGGTGCGCCGTCGCGGACGATGGAGAGGGAGGCAGGTGCACCCCCGGCGTCGTTCAGCGCGGAGCGCAGGGTGCCGATGTTCTCGATGCCTTCGCCGTCGATCGTGCGCAGGATGTCGCCTTCCTGCAGGACGCCCTCCGACGCCGAGTCGGTGGCGAATCCCGCGACGGACAGTTCCTCGGTGTAGTCGATGTCCTCGTGGGCGAGTGCCGCTGCGATCGCGGACTCCTGCGACGACGTCATCGCGACGGCATTCTGCTCCTGCACATCCGATGAGGTGGTTCCTTCCGGATACACCAGTTGCTCGGGCAGGACGTTCTCGTTGGGGTTAGCCCAGGCGCGGAACGTGTCGAGGACGTTCACCTGTCCGTTCGGCCCACCGCTCACGAACACCGTGGTGAGGTCCAGTTCTCCGTCCGGGGGGAAAGTCTCCCTGCCCTCCACCTGGATCAGCGGCCGGCCGTTCACCTCGCCGATCGTGTTGAAGGTCGGCCCCGGCGACTCGATGACGTAGGGCGACGGCAGGAGGACGGCGGCGGCGCACAGGACGACAGCGAGGCCGCCGGACACGGCCATCGCGCGGAAGCGCGGATCCCTCGGCCGCGTGGGCTCTCCGGGGCTGTAGGTCTCGACGTGGGCAGGCTGCGTCACTGTGCTTCTCTCTGTCGGGCGCCTCGGGCGCGTGCGGCGGGCGCTCGGACAATGGACGCCGTACCGCACCCCTAGGGTAGACGCTTTCATCGACGCCGTTCCTGGTGGACGGCTGCAGGGTTCCTGCACTCGGCCGCCCGCGCTCTCCACCTCATCATCGTGCCGGGGCGTACCCGAGGGGACCCCCGCCGCCGTCCGGCACGGCTTGGTCCGGCCCGGCTTTGCCCTCAGCGAACGGTGCATGGCGCGAGGGACACCGGCGAGGCCGGGCCGGTAGCGTGTCTTCCACAGCCGGCAGGAGTGGTTTCGCCCTCCCGCCGGACCCGCCAAGCTACTCCCCAGGACCGGTGGTATCAGTGACCAACCCATCCAACCCCTCGAACGGCGACGACGACACGCCCCAGGACCCGCTGTCCGAGATGCTGTCGAAGATGTTCGGCGGCGGGGGCGGTGGATTCGATCCCCAGGAGATTGCCAAGGCGGCCGGACTGCCCTCGGACCCGGCAGCGATGGCGATGATCATGCAGCAGGTGCAGGCCATGTTCTCCACGCCGAGCGAGGGGCCGGTGAACTGGCAGATGGCTCATGAGCAGGCGCGCCGCGTCGCAGCGTCCGACAGCGACCCTTCGGTGACGCCGCTGCAGCGGCGCAGTGTCGATGAGTCCCTGAAGCTCGCCGAGATGTGGCTCGATCCCGTGACGGATTTCCCGAGCACCGGTCAGCTGGGGCGCGCCTGGTCGCGGGCCGAGTGGGTCGAAGCCACCATGGCGACGTGGCGGCGCCTCACCGAACCCGTTGCGACGAGCATCGCCAAGGCGCTCTCCGACGTCATCTCGGAGCAGCTGCCCGAGGAGATGAAGTCGATGATGGGTATGATGGGTATGATGGCCGGCCCCGCCTCGATGCTCCAGAACGTCGGCGGCGCGATGTTCGGCATGCAGCTGGGCCAGGCCGTCGGCGCACTGTCCAAGGACGTCGTCGGTTCGACGGACATCGGCGTCCCACTGGCCGACGGGCGCATGGCGCTGCTCCCCGCGAACGTCGCCGCGTTCGGGGAAGGGCTCGACATCCCTGCCCAGGAAGTACAGCTGTTCCTCGCCGTCCGCGAGGCGGCCCACGTCCGCCTGTTCACGCACATCCCGTGGCTCACGAGCCACCTGCTGGGCAGTATCGAAAGCTATGCCAGGGGCATCCACATCGACATGGGCAAGATCGAGGAAGCTGCACGCGACATCGATCCGACCAATCCGGAGAGCCTTCAGGGCGCCCTCTCCCAGGGCGTCTTCATGCCCGAGCGGACACCTGAGCAGGATGCCGCGCTCGTTCGACTCGAGACGACGCTCGCCCTGGTCGAGGGCTGGGTCGACGAACTGACGGCCGCGGCGGCCGCCAACCTGCCCTCGGCGGGTGCACTGCGCGAGATGGTCCGGCGCCGACGGGCTACGGGCGGACCGGCCGAGCATGCGTTCGCTTCGCTCGTCGGGCTGGAACTGAGGCCCCGCCGCCTACGTGACGCCGCCGCCCTGTGGTCGCTGCTCACGTCGGAACGCGGGATCGAAGGACGGGACGCCCTGTGGCAGCACCCGGACCTGCTGCCCACGGCCGAGGACCTCGACGACCCGGCGGGCTTCTCGGAGCGCCGGAGGCTCATCGAGTCCTCCGACGCCGACGTCGACGCCGCCCTCCAGCGCCTTCTCGCCGGCGACTTCGAACCGAAGGACGAGGATGCTGCGGACGTGGATGGGGTGGCCGGGGACGGCGCCGCCGAGGATCCCGGCAGCGAGGATCCCGGGGACGAGCACGGACCGGGAACGAGCGGCGGAGACACTCCCCGCTGACCACAGCGGGTTTCGGGGGCCGGAACGGCCCGTCGAGCGCCTGGTTCTCCAGCCCTCGACGGATCGTCAGATGCCGTCCTGCCCGCCGGACAGGTTGTGATGGGCTGCGAAGGCCGCGCCCTCGAGGAAGGCCTTCGCCGTCTCGGTCCGAGGATAGGCCGTCAGCAGCCTCCAGAACACGGCGTTGTGGGACGGCTCGATCAGGTGGGCCATCTCGTGCAGGATCACGTAGTCGACGACCCACTCGGGCATGCCCTGCAGTTTGTGGGACAGGCGGATGGTACGGCGTGCCGGTGTAGCGGAGGCCCACCGTGAATTCTGGTTGGTCACCCAGCCGATCGTGGCCGGCACTCCCCTCCCGCCGAGGTACTGCTCCGCAAGCCGCTCGGCCCGCTGGAGCAGCCCCGGCACGGGCTGGTCGTCATCGATGGCGGGGGCGGCGAGGTATTTCGCCGACATCCTCTCGACCATCCGCGCCACCCAGTGGCGCTCCTGGCTCACCGAGAAATGACCGGGGATGGACACCCGGATCACGCCGTCGCGGATGTCGGCGCTGACCGTCCGCTTCCGCCGGGGCGACCGCCGTACCTCCACCGGCAGCCGTGCCGGGTCGCGCGATCCGCCTGCGTCAGGAGTTGTCACTGATGATCTCGAGGACGGCGTCACCGTAGCGCTCGAGCTTCGACGAGCCGACCCCGGCCAGCTCGCCGAGCTCGTCGAGCGTCTGCGGTCTCGCCTCGGCGATCGCGACGAGCGTGGCATCGGTGAAGACGACGAACGCCGGCACGTCCTTCTCGCGGGCCTCTACGAGCCGCCAGGCGCGCAGTGCCTCGAACGTCTCCTCCTGATAGCTCACGGGGCAGTCGTTGCAGCGCCCGATCTTCCGCTCGGAGCCCGTCAGCAGCGGGCGCTTGCAGACCCGGCAGACGGCCGGCGCGGATGACTTGCGGGATGCCTTGACGCGCGGCTGGCGGAACGATGCCTGCCCGGCACTCGCCGGACGGAGTGCGTCGAGGAACCGCGAGGGCTTCCTGCTGGCCCGTCCGCCCGGTGAGCGGGAGGTGGACCACGACATCGACAGGTGGACCCGTGCGCGGGTGATCCCGACATACAGCAGCCGGCGTTCCTCGTCGACGGCTTCCTGGGTGTCGGCGAACGAGATGGGCATGAGCCCCTCGCTCAGCCCGACGAGGAAGACGGCGTCCCACTCGAGCCCCTTGGCGGAGTGCAGGGAAGCGAGGGTGACGCCCTGCACCGTGGGCGCGTGCTGCGCGGCCGCGCGTTCCTCGAGTTCTGCGACGAACGTCTGCAGGGTGAAAGCCTCCGGCCCCCGGACCCTGTTGAGTTCGTCCGCGAGACCGACGAGGGCCGCGAGCGACTCCCATTTCTCGCGGACGGCCCCGGAGTTCTGGGGTGCGACAGAGGTGTAGCCGAGGGACGCCAGGACGTCGCGCACCTGCTGGGGTACATCCTCGTCGCCCTGCGTGCGTGCCGCGGCCCGGAGCTGCAGCAACGCATCGCGCACCTCACGCCGTTGGAAGAACCTCTCCCCGCCACGCAGCTGGTACCCGATGCCCGCGCTCGCCAGCGCCTGCTCGTACGCCTCGGACTGGCCGTTGGTGCGGTAGAGGATCGCGATCTCGCTCGCCTTCACGCCCTGGTCGAGCAGCACCCCGATGCGCCGCGCGCATTCCGCGGCCTCGGCCTCGTCGTCACTGCATTCGGTGAAGACGGGCTCGGGGCCGGGGTCCCGCTGCGCGATCAGTTCCAGGGGCGCCGACCAGGTGGTGCCCACGGCCCGCCTGTCGGCCTCGCTGCTCCGCGCCGCCAGCAGCGTATTGGCTGCGCGGACCACCTGGGGAGTGGAGCGGTAGTCCCTCACCAGCCTCACCACCTGGGCGCCCTCGTAGCGCTTGGTGAAGTCCAGCAGATGCCGTGACGTAGCCCCCGTGAACGAGTAGATGGTCTGGCTCGCATCACCGACGACGCACAGCTCCCTCCGCTCCCCGAGCCACAGGTCGAGGAGTCGCTGCTGGAGAGGCGAGACGTCCTGGTACTCGTCGACCACGAAGTGGCGGTACTGGGCCCGCACCGTGGCCGCCACCTTCTCGTCCTCCTCCAGGATGGCGACGGTGGTCAGCAGCACGTCCTCGAAGTCGATGAGGTTGCGGTCGATCTTGAGGTCCTCGTACGCCGAGAAGATCCTGGACACCGTGATGAGATCCATCCCCGCCGGCTCCGCGCGGCCTGCCGCTGCCGCAGCGTACCCGTCGGGTGTCAGCATCGACACCTTGGCCCATTCGATCTCCGCCGCGACATCCCGGATGGCCGCGCGGTCCGTCGACAGACGCAGGCGACGCGCCGACTCCGCGATGAGCTGGGCCTTGTGGTCGACCAGCGCCGGAAGGGGTCCGCCCACGGCCTGGGGCCAGAAGTACTGGAGCTGTCGGAGGGCAGCCGCATGGAAGGTACGGGCCTGCACTCCCCCGGCCCCGAGGTCGCGGAGCCGGGTGCGCATCTCCGCCGCCGCGCGGGCGGTGAAGGTCACGGCGAGCACCTGCTGCGGTTTGTAGACGCCGGTGTGCACGCCGTAGGCGATGCGGTGGGTGATGGCGCGGGTCTTTCCCGTACCGGCTCCAGCAAGCACGCAGAGCGGACCGGTGAGGGTACTCGCGACCGTCCGCTGTTCGTCGTCGAGCCCCTCGAGGATGCTGTCCTCGAGCAGTAGTCCGGACACTAGGGACGCGCCTCCGAAGGCTCCTCGTCCAGCGGGCCGCCGTACCACCTCTCGATCAGGGAACGGGCGATGGAGACACCGCCGGCGACGGCGATCTTCTCGTCCCGCACCTCGGCGAACAGCTGCTCCCGGGTGAACCACCGCAGGGACCGCATCTCCTCACGGTCCGGTACGGCATCCGTGGTGAGGGCCCGTGCGGTGAAGCCGAGCATCAGCGATGCGGGGAAGGGCCAGGGCTGCGACCCGAGGTACTGCGGGGACTCGATCTCGATGCCGGACTCCTCGCCGACCTCGCGGATCACGGCGGCCTCGAGGGACTCGCCGGGCTCGACGAAACCGGCGAGCGTGGAGAACCGGTGCTCGGGCCATGCGACGGCGGACCCGAGCAGCAGACGGTCGTCGTCGTCGATCACGGAGACGATGATCGCCGGATCGGTGCGTGGATAGTGTTCAGATTCGTCGCTGGGGCACTGGCGGACCCACCCGGCCGCGCGCACCTCCGTCACCGTGCCGCACCGCGGGCAGTGGGTGTGGGTGGCATGCCAGTTGGCGATGGCGGCCCCCTGGACGAACAGCCCCGTGTCCCGGGCGTCGAGCGATGCCGCGACCTCGCGCAGGCCGATCCATTGGTCGGCGGGCGCCAGAGCGGCGTCCTCCGCCTCGAAGACGGCGAGGACCACCTGCATCCCGGCATCGGCCGCACCCTCGTTGATACGACCGAGGTAGACCAGCAGTTCCGGACGCTCCACCTCGGACGGCGCGACCAGCCGGAGCCCGCCGCCCACGACCGGCGCCTTCCCCCGGGCGAAGGGCAGGACCCCCGTGCTGTCGGAGCCCCACAGGGCGTCGAGGAGGTTCTCGGTGGTCCTCGCGTCACCGTCCCGATCGGAATCGACGCGTGACAGCGGCAGCGATCCGAGGGGAGGCAGCACAAGGGTCCGGAGGGAATCGGTCATGCATCTACGGTACGGTCTCGCTCTCCCAAAACACATTCTGCGAGGCCCTGGTGGAGGAGTAGTGCATCACCGGAAACGAGTGGTGCATCTGGCGACTCGCCGGACCGGAGTGGGCGGGCGACGCGGGGACGCCCTACGGTGGATCTTGTGAAACGGACACCCATGGAACTTGCCGCCATCGCCAGCGCCGCAGTACCTGGCCTGGCACCGACGGGCGTCGCCGGCGCTCCCGACGACGCCGCCGATTTCGATTCCGCGCTGCTGGTCGACGACGCGGGAAAGCAGTGGAGGGTCCGCTCGCCCAGGCACGCGGAGGCCAGCATGCGCCTCGAGACCGAGCTGCAGGCCCTGCGCGCCTTCACACCCGCGATCAAGGCGGAGCTTCCCTTCCTCATCCCGCACATGGCCGGCAGTGTCCGCCAGGGTGAGCTCAGTACCTTCGTGTACTCGCACCTCGCCGGGACGACCCGCCCACTCGACACGCTGACCGCGGGTGGGCGCACGATGGCCCGGGAACTCGGGCGTGTCATCGCTGCCATCCACGAACTGCCGCAGGACATGGTGCAGCGCGCCGACCTGCCGAGCTACGAAGCGAACGAGTACCGCCAGCGCAAGCTGAACGAACTCGACCAGGCAGCGACGACCGGAAAGATCCCGGCGATCCTGCTGCGCCGTTGGGAGCATGCCCTCGAGGACGTGGCACTCTGGCGCTTCAGTCCGACCGTGGTGCACGGCGACCTGCACGAGGACCATCTCCTGATCGCCGCCGGCCGCGTGTCCGCCGTGACGGGCTGGACCGATCTGTGCATCGGCGATCCCGCCGAGGACTTCGCCTGGCTTGCTGCAGCCGAGGACACCGGCTTCGTCGACGCCGTCCACGAGGCGTACGCCTCGGCCCGATCGACCGCCGTCGATCCCCACCTGTCCCGCCGCGCCGCGCTCGCCGCCGAGTTCGCCCTCGCGCAGTGGCTGGTGCGCGGCGTGGCGCTCGAAGACCGCGGAATGGTCCACGAGGCCGAGGGCATGCTCGCGACACTCGAAGCGGATGTGGAGGCCATCGAGCGTGAACAGCATGAGGCGGCCGAGCGTGCTCGCCGCGCGCACGAGGAACGCCTCGAATGGGGCAACGAGCTCGGTACCGACGACGACCTCTACGTTGCGGACGATGAGCACCATGTCGTGCACGGCGACCGGGAGGACCGGACCGGGGGCAGCGCCCCAACGATCGACGTTCCGGCGAGGAGACAGAGCACGCTCCATCCCGACTCCCCGGACGGAGCGACGGACGAGGAGAGTGCCCCTGGTATGGCGCGAACCCGCGAGGAAGCGCCTGTCGCACCCGCTGCAGGACAGGACGGTACCGGCGCCGACCGGTCCCCGGGGACCGGTAGCCACGCCTACGACCCGCATGGAGCCTCGGACCAGGAGCACCGTCGCCCGGTCAGCCAGCCGTCCGGACACGGCTCCGACCATTCGGGCAGCCAGGGGGATCGCCCCGCGCTGCATCACGGCGATGACGACCACGGGACGCCCTCGGGGTCGTCGCTGGCCTACGCCCGTCTGACAGCGGGACGTACCCGGCCCGCGAACACCTCGTCGAAGGTCACGCTCCTGAGGAACGGCGAACCCGGCGCGGGTTCCCCGGACGACGTCGCGACCTCGGCCCTGCCCATCGTGTCCTTCGGCAGCTGACGTCCCGCCGGCTGTCGTCCCGGGCAGCTGACGAAAGCTCCTGCCGTTGCCGCATGCAGCCGCACCGTGTTCCCTCATCCCCGAGGGTGCCGCGAGTGCGGCGGCCGCCGGCTTCCACCTTCCGCGGGGCGATCAGGCCGATCCCGCTGCCGCGATGATCCGTTCCAGCTCCGCTGCGTCGGCGAGGTCGTGCGGCCGGACCACCAGGTCATCCGCCACGTAGAAGAACGCCGCACGCACCTTCTCGAGCGGAACGTCCTTCAGCCGTGACCAGGCGAGCCGGTAGACGGCGAGCTGGACGGCCTTGGCCGAGCGCCGGTCGGGCGCGGGCGGGCGACCCGTCTTCCAGTCGATGAGGTCCCAGCCGCCGTCGGCGTCGCGGAACACCGCATCGATCCGGCCGCGCACCACGATGCTGCCGATCTTCGTCTCGATCGGCGCTTCGATGGCTGCGGGTTCGCGAAGGGCCCATTCCGACTGCTCGAAGATCGCGGCCATCTCCTTCAGGCCGAGCGTCTCGTCGACATGGGCATCGGCGCCGCCGGGGTATTCGCCGAGGTCGAGCATCCCGCCGGACCCGTAGAACTCCTCGATCCAGGCGTGGAACGCGGTTCCCTTGCGTGCCGCCGAACCGGGACGCCGCGGAAGCGGGCGCCGCAGTTGCTGCATCACCGCATCGGGGTCCTCGCGCAGTTCCACGAGGGTCGAGGCGGAGATGTGCGACGGCAGCGTCAGCGGCATCCGTTCCTTCTCCCGGGCCTGCCGGGCCAGCGCGAGCCTCACCTCTCGCCCCCAGCGCCCGCCGTCGACGTCGACCTCGAGTGCGGGCGCAGCGGCCTGTTCGAGGACGGCCCGCGCCGCCTGTTCCAGGGCGGGGCGCCGCTTCCCCAGTGGGTCGAACGGCCACGACGCCCGTTCGGGGGTGGCATTCGCCGGATTGGCATCACCTTCGTCCTCCTCCGGAAGCCACTGCGGCCTGAGGAAGCCCCCGGTTCCGGCCTCCGCGAGCGCTACGAGGTCCACCAGGTACGGCGAGGGCGCGGACGGCCTCGACCGCCCGCCACCCCAGGCCGACGAGGTGCAGACGAGCGAGTGCTTGGCGCGGGTGAAGGCGACATATGCCAGGCGTCGTTCCTCGCGTTCGGCGTGCACCCTTGCCTCGTCGGTGAACTCCTTCTCGCTGGCCAGCCATTCCTTCTGGTCCTGCTGTTCCCAGTCCCACTGCGGCAGTTCGGGTGCATCCCCGCGCAGCGGCCAGGGAATGGCGGAGTCGCCGCTGCTCCAGCGCGAATCCTTGCCGCTGGGGAAGGACCCTTCATTGAGGCCGGGCACGAACACGACATCCCACTCGAGGCCCTTCGAGGCGTGGACGGTCAGGAGCTGCACCGCGTCCCTGCTCGCCTCGAGCTGCGTCACGGGCAGGCCGTCCTCCTCCTGGTCCGCCGCCTCGAGCCAGGCGAGGAACGCCGGCAGGTCGACGCGCTCGGCGGTGGACACGAATCCTGCCACCGCCTCCGTGAAGGCGTCGAGGTTGCGTCGCGCCTCATGGATGCTCACCCCCGGTTTCGCGGCTACCTCGATGTCCAGCAGGATGGTGCGCTCCACCTCCCCGATCATGCTGCCGAGGTCGTCGCCCACGAAACTCCGGAGCATGCGCAGCTCCTGGCGGAGGGCACGGAGCCTGTGCCGCGCCGTGTCGCTCAGCGCCCTGCCGGAGGAGGACACCCAGTCCGACGGCGGCAGGTAGTCGACGGCCTCGACGAGGCTCCCGGCTTCGGCGAGGTCGGGGGCGACGACGGCGTCCCTGCTCTGCTCGGTGTCGAGCTCCTCCCCTGCCGCACTGCCGTGGCGGAACATCGCCTCCCGGGTCCGGGCGAGGTGGCGGGACCAGTCCCCGAGCGCCATCAGGTCGGCAGGTCCCAGGCGCCACCGCGCACCGGACAGGAGCCTCAGCATCGAATCCGAGCGGTCGGGGTCGCCGAGCACCCTCAGGGTGGCGAGCAGGTCCACGATCTCCGGGGTGCGCAGCAGTCCGCCGAGGCCGACCACCTGGACCGGGACACCGGCGCGCTCGAGTTCACGACGGATGGGGTCGAACTGCTTGCGTCCGCGGCAGAGGACCGCCATGGTCGGCCGGAGCGGTGCGCCGCCGTCGTCCGACTCGAAGCTGCGCCGGCGCTGTCGCAGGACCTCCCGCGCAATGGCCTGCGCCTCACTGGGTGTGGGTCCGGGTTCGGTACCCGTGGTGCCCTCCGGCCCTGCTTCCCCCGCCCTGACGGGGGCATCGGTGAGGAAGCGCCCCAGGAGTACCTCGCCGAGCGGGGCACCGGGTCGCGCGACGAGGCCGGGGACATGCTGGACGGAGCTGTTCCGGAGCCACGGCGCCGGCACATTCAGGGGCGCCGACACGGTGTTCGCCGCCTCGAGGATCGACGTCGCGTTCCGCCATGCGACGGACAGGTGCGCGATGTCCGACGGCGCGCGGCCGTCCGTGGTCACCCTGGGGAAGGCCGTGCGGAACGTGGCGAGCTGCCCGGCCGAGGCTCCCCTGAAACCGTAGATCGACTGGTGCGGGTCACCGACCGCGGTGACCGAACGGCCGTCGGCGAACAGCCTCGAGAACAGCACCATCTGCGCATGGGAGGTGTCCTGGAACTCGTCGAGGAGCACCACCTTGTACTTCTCGCGTTCGAGCTCCCCCGCCTCAGGGATGTCGCGGGCGATCCTGGCCGCCAGGGACACGAGGTCCCCGAAGTCCAACTGGCGGCGCGCGAGTTTGGCTGCGGCGTAGCGCTCGGCGAGTTCGGTCACGGTGATGCGGGTGCGCAGCTTGTTCAGCAGCTCGTGCACCTTCTGCGCGGCGGCCCTGCCGGAGCCCGCGACGTACGGCTGGGCCACGACGTACTCGACATGGCGTCGGAGTTCGTCGCGCACCCTCGCCGGGCTGACCAGGTGCTCCGCACACTCTCCCGCCATGTCGAGCACCCCCTTCACGAGGGTGCTCTTGGCTGCGGTGAAGTGCTCCCAGTCGCCGTCGTACGCTTCGACCACCGAGGAGGCGAGCTGCCAGGACTGCGCGGTGCCGAGCATGACGGAATCGCGTTCGACACCGATCCGCAGACCATAGTCCTGCACGATGCCGTTCGCGAAGGAGTGGTAGGTGGAGATGGCCGGATCGAGCCGGTCCAGCGCATCCCCGCCCGTGGAATCCGGACCGTCCTGTGCGAGGGAGGCGTACAACTGCGCCAGCCGCTGACGGACACGGGAGGCGAGCTCCCCGGCAGCCTTCCGGGTGAAGGTGACGCCCAGGATCTGCTCGGGGCGTACCAGTCCGTTGGCGACGAGCCACACGACTCTGTCCGCCATGGTCTTGGTCTTTCCGGACCCGGCACCGGCAATGACCAGGAGGGGCTCCAGGGGTGCTTCGATGACGCGGGCCTGGTCCTCCGTCGGATACTGCACGGGAGCATCCGGGTCCGTGTGGAGCAGTTCCGCCAACTGGCGTGCCGAGTACCGGGATGTGGACTGCGGGCCGGTTGTCGGAGTCGATGCCGTGGCGCTCACTGCTGCGTCACCTGCTTTCCTTCCTCGCACAGCGGGCAGATCTCGGGCAGGCGGCAGCCGCTGCCCCCGAAGCCCGACCGCCGCGGGTCGTGGATGGTGTCGAAGGTCGCGGCCGCCATCAGGGCTGCGGCGTCCTCGATCATCGTGCGCGCCCAGGTGTCCTCGGGACCGACCGGCGGTTGCACCTGGATCGGAACCCCCTTGGACTTCGTCCCCAGCTGGACCAGCGAAGCGCCTCCCGGCACCGCAGACCCGGCAGGCGCAGTGGTGGCTCCGTCGTCCGTGAGGGCTGCACCCGCCGCAGCGTCAGGAGCAGCGCCACCGGTGCCGCCATCCTGCAGCGCACCGGACGCCACCGCCGTCTGGTAGGCGGCGAGTTGCGGGTGCCGCTCGATGTCCGCCACGGCGGGGGTGCTCTTGCCCGTCTTCAGGTCGACGACCACGAATCGCCCGTCCCCGTCGATCTCGAGGCGGTCGATCTGCCCGCGCAGCCGGGCGATCCGCTGGGTCCCGTCCATCTCGACCTCCAGGTCCACCGAGAAATCCACCTCCGTGGCCTGCAGGCTTCTCCCGTCCTGGCGCATCGACAGCACGTAGGCGGCGAGCTTGCGCACCATCCCCTCTGCACGCCTGAAGTCCGCCTGCCCCTCCCACGTGTCCCTGATACCGAGTTGCGGCCAGCGCCGTTCGAGTTCACGAACGTACTCGCTGCCGGTCGCCTCCGGCAGGTCCTGCGCGATCTGGTGGACGAGCGTACCGAGGGACCGGGCGAAGTCGGTGGTGCGTTCCCCCCCGGCAGCGGACACGAACCAGCTCAGGGGCGAGGTGAGTACGGAGTCGACCTTGGACGGCGATACCGGGATCGGCTGGTCCTGCGGGATCACGGGTTCCTCGCTGCTCATCCCCAGGACCCCCCACCACTGCGACGGGTGCGCGCCCGGTACCGGCGGCTCGAGCACGGCCATGCGTCCGAGGTGCTGGACGGCCTCCCGCGACAGGGCGGGGCCGGCCTGCGGGTCCTGCGCGAACTTGCGCAGCTCCGCGACCAGGGCGCGCAGGGTGACCGGTCGCAGCACCTCGGTGCGGGGCCGTTCGGCCATCCCGGGCGGTAGGGGATCGAGCACGTCGAGGAACTGGGAGGCCTGCTCGTCCTGGGAGGAGACGGCGCAGCAGACCAGTTCGCGGGTCGCCCGGGACACGGCCAGCGAGAAGGTCCGCAGCTCGTCGAAGCGGATGTCCTGCAGCAGGGTCACCGGATCCCGGGTGCTGCGGAAGGACTCGCCGTGATCGAGGAGGGCCCGGAGCTCACCCGAGCCGAGGAGTTCACCGCGCAGCCGGAGGTTGGGCCAGACGCCGTCCTGGACGCCCGCCACGATCACCAGCGGCCAGTGCCTGCCGGCGGCGCTCGCCGGTGTCAGCACCGACACCGACGCCTGGCGACTGGTGCGCTGGGCCAGCGTGTCCATCGGGATGTCCTGGCTCAGAATGTAGTCGAGGAAGAGCTCGGGATCCGCGCCGGGCAGCTGCTCGACGAATCGCTCGGCCGTATGGAAGAGAGCCATCATCGCGTCCAGGTCCCGATCGGCGCGCGTGGAGGAGGGCCCCTCGGACAGTGCCGCTCCAGACCACTGCTGCGCGAGCCCGGAGGCCGACCAGAGCGCCCACAGGACCGTCTCCGGGTCCCGCGCGGGGTCCGCGGCCGCGGCTCTGCCGGCCTCCAGCATGCGGTACAGGCGCCGGACCGGGGCACCCTCGGAGGGCAGGGCGGCGATCTCCTCGGGAGCGGAGAACAGGGCCGTGAGGAGTTCGTCGCTCGTGCGGCCGCCGCCCTGCTGCAGTTCCGTGCGGCGCAGGATCTGGCGCAGTCGCCGGAGGTCGAGGCTGCCCGCACCGCCGATCCTCGAGGTGAGCAGCGAGATGCACAGCTCCGTGTCGAGTTCCGCACGTCCGACGGCCACGGCGTAGAGATCGAGCAGGGGGCGGACGGCAGGCTCCTCCCGGATGGCGGTCTCTGCTGCCGGCACGTTCACGGCGATGCCCTGTGCCGTGAGGAAACGCTGGACTGCGGACACCTGCGCGCCGTTGCGCACGATCACGGCGATGTCGTCGAGGCTCCGCTCGCCGAACAGGTGGGCTTCGAGTACCCGCTGCGTGATGAACCGCTGCTCGTGGAAGACACTGTCGAGCACGTGGGCGGAGACCGCCGGACCGTGCGTCGGTGGGCCGTCCTGCGGGCCGCCCTGCCGTTCGTCGGCGAGGACGTCCGGGGGGACTGCCCGGTAGGACGTGCTGACACCGCTGGTCGCGATGCGGCCGGCGACGTTGCCCCACGCCTCCGCAAGCCGGCCCTGCATCGTCAGCGACCCGGGCAGGGTCACGGTGGTCAGGCCACTGCCCCGGCGGAAGAGGGTGGCGAGGCGCCCCGTCAGTTCGGGACGGGCACCGCGGAAACCCTGCGCCACCGTATCGGGGCAGGAGGTCACGACGACATCGGTGCCTGCTCCGATGAGTCCCAGCAGCGCATGGACCGCCGGATTGGCCTCCTGGTAGTCGTCGACGAGGACCAGCTGCAGTCTCTTCCGTTCCCTGTCGAGGAAGTCCCGGTCCGTCTCGAGGATCTCCCGGGCGGCGGTGAGGATCCCGGCCGGATCGAAGGCCTCGGGCATCCGGAGGTCGAGGACGTCGCGGTATTCGCGGTACAGTGCGGCCGCCGCCACCCAGTCCGGCCGGTCGAACCGCTCGCCCCAGGCCGCGAGGTCCTCGGCGGGTACGCCGTACTCGCTCACGCGGTCGAACAGATCGCGGATCTCCTGCCGGAATCCCCGCGTAGGCAGCGCCAGGGCGAGGCCCGACGGCCAGTCGAGCCCGGGCGCACCGTCGCGGCCGTGTCCGGAGAGGAGCTCCTTGATGATGAGGTCCTGTTCCGCGCCCGACAACAGCCGTGGAGCCCGCGGAATGGTGGGCGTCCTCCCCTCGGCCCTGGCCCGGCGGATGAGGTCGAAGGCGTAGGAGGCCCAGGTGCGAGCGGGCGCCGTGCTGATGCTGCGGTCGAGCTTCGCGGTGAGTTCGTCCCGCAGCCGGGTCGCCGCAGCACGGGTCGGAGCAAGCAGGAGCAGCCCCTCCGGGTCGAGCGAACCGGCCTCGACACGCCGGACGGCGAGGTCGGTGAGCAGTGAGGACTTCCCGCTGCCGGGAGCACCGAGGACCAGGACCTGACCGGTGATGTGCTGCAGTGACTCGAGGACGGCGTCGTAACCCGCCCGGGCCGTCTGCGACGGCACGTCCGGCACCTCGGGGAAGGACGCCTGCGGAGCATCGTGGAGGGTACTGGTCATGGATCAAGACCATCACACGCCACGGACAATCAGCAGGACCGCAACGGGTGTCCCCCGCTACTGTCCGGCGCGCCGCAGGGACGCGCCGAGTCCGGCCACGACGGCCTGCTCGTGCTCCGAGGGCCACCAGCGGGCGCGCCGCAGGTCCACGCGGTAGTCCTCCGTACCGGCAGGCCCTGCCGGTACGGCCAGGGCCGTCCCCTCGTCGTCGTAGTGGGCGCGGGCGCGCACGGCCAGCCCGCGTGGCGGGTGGCCACCGGATCGCAGGACGCGCCACCACGGGACGTCGCGCGTACTGCGGGAGAGTGCCCTGCCGACCTGGCGGGGGCCTCCGCATTCCAGGAGCTCGGCGATATCGCCGTAGGTGAGGACCCGGCCCGCGGGAATCAGGTCGGTGACGGCCAGCACGGCGTTCACGTAGGCCTCCGGAGCGACGCGCGCGGGAGCCACACCGCCTGGGACGACGGCGTCCTGCCGCGTGTTCTCCGTGCCGTGGGCCGCTCCTGGGTGCATGGGCCCACCCTAGCCCGGGGGTGCCCGTCGGAGCGGCACCGCGATTTGGTCGGACCCCGCCGGTACGGTGGTGCCCATGACGAGCTGGCATGAAGGCCCGAGGGCCGCCTTCGACCTCGAGACGACGGGGCGGGACCCCCTCTCCGCGCGTATCGTCACCGCGACTGTCATCCTCCTGGACGGCGAGGGCGGGGTGCTCGAGCACCACGAGTGGCTGGCGGACCCAGGCGTCGAGATCCCTGACGGCGCCGCCGCCATCCACGGCATCACGACGGCGCACGCCCGTACCCATGGCCTCGCCGCCGCCGACGTGGTGCGGGGAATCTCGGCGGTCCTCGCCCGGCTCTTCGCGGCCGGCGTGCCCGTGCTCGCCTACAACGCCCGCTACGACTTCACCGTGCTCGCGCAGGAGGGGCGCCGCCACGGCGTTCCGACGCCCCGTCCCGCGCCCGTGATCGATCCGTTCATCATGGACAAGCAGGCGGACCGCTACCGGCGAGGGAAGCGCACGCTGACGGCATTGTGCGAGCACTACGGCATCCGGTTCGAGAACGCCCACACCTCGGCCGCCGATGTCCTCGCGACCCTGCACGTGGGCCTGCGCCTCGCCGAGCAGTACGCATTCCTCAGGAAGCCGGCCGCGGACCTGCACGCCTCGCTGGTCGTGTGGGCGGACCGGCAGGCGGCCGACTTCGAGGAATACCTCCGCCGGACGGAACCCGGCGCCGTGATCGAGCGCGCGTGGCCGGTCATCGAGCCGGCCACGGAGCGGGTCACGGAGGACGCCGTCGAGGACGGTTCGCCTGCGGGCCCCTCGGGGATCCTCGCGCCCTCCGGACCCCGGCAGGCGATGACCGCCGTCGCCTGATCGACGACGGCGGCCGCTGCGTCGGCCTAGTCGGTCGGGACCGCTGCAGCTGCTGCCTGCGCCGCGGCGGGGAGGGCTGCATGGATGCGGTCCATCGCGGCGTCGTCGTGTGCGGCCGAGAGGAACCAGGCCTCGTAGACGGACGGCGGGAGGTACACGCCCGCATCGAGCATGGAGTGGAAGAACGGCCCGTAGCGGAAGGCTTCCTGGCCCTGCGCGTCGGCGTAGTTCGACACCCCGTGCTCGGCGGTGCCGAAGGCCACGCTGAACAGGTTCCCCGCCCGCTGGATCGAGTGGTCCACGCCCGCCTTGGAGAGCTCGGAGGAGAGGGCGTCACCGACCTCGAGCGAGCGTTCATCGACGTGGCGGTAGACGTCGTCGGTCGCTGCGGTGAGGGTGGCGACTCCCGCGGCCATGGCGATCGGATTGCCCGAGAGCGTGCCCGCCTGGTACACGGGCCCGATGGGCGCGAGGTAGTTCATGACGTCCGCGCGTCCGCCGAGGGCCGCCGCAGGGATCCCGCCGCCGATCACCTTGCCGAACGTCAGGAGGTCCGGCGTCCAGGGGTGCTCGGCGTCGTCGGCTCCGCCCGTGAGCTTCCAGTACCCGCCCGGGTGCGTGCGGAAGCCGGTCATGACCTCGTCGACGATGAACAGCGCGCCGTGTTCGGCGGTGATGCGGCTCAGGAAGGCGTTGAAGCCGGGGGCGGGCGTCACCACGCCCATGTTCGCGGGCGCAGCCTCCGTGATGACGGCGGCGATGCGCTCGCCGTGGGTCCGGAACGCCTCCTCGACCGCTTCGACGTCGTTGTACGGGAGCACGAGCGTCTCCGCGGTCGTGGCCTCCGTGACGCCCGCCGACCCGGGCAACGCCAGGGTCGCCACACCGGACCCCGCGGACGCGAGGAGGCTGTCCACGTGCCCGTGGTAGCACCCGGCGAACTTGACGATCAGGTTGCGCGCCGTGAAGCCGCGGGCCAGGCGTACCGCCGTCATGGTCGCCTCGGTGCCGGTGGACACCATGCGCAGGAGTTCGACGGCCGGCACGCGCTCCTTCACGAGCTGCGCGAGGTCTGCCTCCGCAGGCGTCGAGGCGCCGAAGGTGAGCCCGTGGTCGACGGCACGGTGGACGGCGGCGATCACGTCGGGGTGGGAGTGACCGAGCAGGGCCGGTCCCCACGAGCAGACGAGGTCGACGTACTCCTTGCCGTCCGCGTCGGTCACGTAGGCGCCGTGCGCGTCGACCAGGAAGCGCGGGGTCCCTCCGACCGAGCCGAAGGCACGCACCGGCGAGTTGACGCCGCCGGGCATGAGGGCGCGGGCGCGTTCGTAGAGGTTCTCGGAAGTCGTCATGGCGGTCCCTTAGCTGGAGTTCGGGTTCTAGTGGTCGGTCTCGTGGAGCCAGAGCGCGAGCTCGGAGGCCCAGTAGGTGAGGATCATCTGCGCGCCGGCGCGCTTGATGCCGAGGACGGACTCCTCGATGGCGCGGCGCCGGTCGATCCAGCCGTTCGCCGCGGCCGCCTCGATCATCGCGTACTCCCCCGAGATCTGGTAGGCGGCGACGGGAACGGGCGACATGGCGGCGACGTCGGCGAGGACGTCGAGGTAGCTCATGGCGGGCTTGACCATCACCATGTCCGCGCCCTCCTCGATGTCGAGCTCGACCTCGAGGATCGCCTCGCGCCGGTTGGCCGCGTCCATCTGGTAGGTCCGGCGGTCGCCGGTGAGCTGGGAGTCGACCGCCTCGCGGAAGGGGCCGTAGAACGCCGAGGCGTACTTGGCCGCGTACGCGAGCACCACGGTGTCCTGGTGCCCGGCCTCGTCCAGCGCCTGGCGGATGACGGCGACCTGGCCGTCCATCATGCCCGACGGGCCGAGGACGTGCGCGCCGGCCCGAGCCTGCTCGACGGCCATCTGCGCGTAGAGGGCCAGCGTCGCATCGTTGTCCACCGAGCCGTCGCCGGCGAGGACGCCGCAGTGGCCGTGGTCGGTGAACTCGTCGAGGCAGACGTCGCTCATCACGACCAGCGCGTCGCCGACCTCGGCGCGGACATCGGCGATGGCACGGTTGAGGATGCCGTCGGGGTCGATCCCTGCGCTGCCGGTCGCATCGCGGTGCTCGGGGATGCCGAACAGCATGATGCCGCCGACGCCGCGACCGACCGCCTCGGCTGCCGCGCGCTTGAGCGAGTCCGTCGTGTGCTGCACGACGCCGGGCATCGACAGGATGGGCGAGGGCTCGCCGAGGCCCTCGCGGATGAAGGCCGGCAGGATCAGCTCGGAGGGGTGCACGCGGTACTCCGCCACCATGCGCCGCAGGGCGGGTGTCGAGCGCAGCCTCCGTGGCCGGTGCTGGGGGAAACTCATGGCTGATCTCCGTTCAGTGGTGCGGGTGCAGGATCGTCGGTCCGCCACTCGAGATGGCGTGCTCGACGGCCCGGGCGATGTCCTGCGGGGTCGGGTCGGCGGCTGTCGCTCCCGGTTCCCAGCCCTGCTGGCGCAGGGCCGCGGCCGTGGTGCGCCCGATGGCGACGGGGAAGAAAGCGAGGGGCCCGGCGCCCAGCCTTTCACGGAATTGCCGCACCGTGCTCGGTGCGGTGAAGACGACGGCGGGCTGGACACCGCCGGACGCGAACGCCGCGACCTCGCCGGTGGACAGCAGCGGTGGGAGCTCCCCGCGTTCCTCGATGCCGGGGATCCGGCGCGCCGGATCCGCCGGGTAGGGCACGGTGCGATAGGCCTCGACCCGGCGGACCGACCAGCCCCGTGCCGCGAGTCCGGTCGAGAGGCCGTCGGGGGCGAGGTCGGCCTGGGGCAGGAGGACCGCGCCGCTCCCACGCGGGAAGACGCCGAGCAGGCCGATCGAGGACGCCTCCGGCGGCACCAGGTCCACGTCGACGCCGGCGTGGGCCAGCAGGCGCGCGGTGGCTGATCCGACGGCGGCGACCCTCGCGCCGCCGTCATGCACCAGCGCGGCGAGCGTCGCCCCGCGGAGCCGCGCGAGCATCGACAGTGCCTGGACGGTGTTCCCGCTTGTCACCACGACCCATCGGTACGAGCCGCGGCCCAGGGCCTCGAGCTCGTCGGCGACGGCACCGGTATCGGCCGGCAGTTCGGCATCCGTGAGCGGGAGTGCGAAGGGAGACAGCCCGACGGCACGGAGGGCCTCGGCGATGTGGACGGCCCGAGCCGGGTGCCGCAGGATGATCACCGGACGCACCGTGCGATCGTGTCCCACGTGGCTAGCTGTTCAGCGGAGCGATGTCCGCGGCGCCGGCTGCCAGCAGGTCCTCGGCGAGGTCGAGTCCCAGCCGTGCGGCGGCGACGGCGTCCGCTGCGGGAGCCGAGCGTGTCAGCCGGAGGATCGACCGCCCGTCGAGGCTGCAGACCACTGCCTCGAGGGCGAGCTCGTCGCCCCGCAGGTGTGCGAGCGCACCGATCGGGGCCGCGCATCCTGCCTCGAGCTGCAGCAGGACCGCGCGCTCGGCCGTGACGGCGAGCCGCGTGGGCAGGTGGTCGTAGGCGGCCAGGGCCTCGCGCACCCGTGGAGCGGCCTCGTTCTCGCGGCACTCGACGGCGAGGGCACCCTGTCCGGGGGCGGGCAGCATCACGTCGGTGTCGATCAGCTCCGTGATGGCGTCGTCGCGCCCCAGGCGCCGGAGTCCCGCCGCCGCGAGGACGACGGCGTCGAGGTCTCCGGGAGCACCGATGACGAGTCCGGCGACCCGGCCGAGCCGCGTGTCGACGTTCCCGCGGATGTCGACGACCTCCAGCCCCGGTCGCGCGGACCGGAGCTGTGCGGCACGCCGTGGGGATCCCGTGCCCACCCGGGCGCCGTCGGGCAGCGTGGCCAGGGTCAGGCCGTCCCGCGCACACAGCGCGTCCCGGACGTCCTCGCGCTCGGGTACCGATGCCACGGTGAGACCGGGCGCCGGCAGCGTGGGTAGGTCCTTCAGCGAATGCACGGCGATGTCGCACCGCTCCTCGAGCAGGGCGTCGCGGAGCGCGGCGACGAAGACCCCCGTGCCGCCGATCTGCGACA
Source organism: Arthrobacter sp. BC5 (assembly GCF_056680255.1). Taxonomy (NCBI): domain Bacteria; kingdom Bacillati; phylum Actinomycetota; class Actinomycetes; order Micrococcales; family Micrococcaceae; genus Arthrobacter; species Arthrobacter sp. BC5. Next base: position 2,209,722 of record NZ_CM155273.1, on the reverse strand, counting down.
GCGACCCGCGGGAGACGTCCCCCTCGGTCCGGACGCGCACGAGTTCGTACGGCAGCGCCGCGAGGTCCGACACGCGCTCGGCGACCGTCGTCGTCTGCGTCATCGCGAGGGCGCTGCCCCGCGTGCCGACCCGGATGCCTGCTTTCATCACGTGCCGGGGTTGGGCAGCGGGGTCCCGACGGTGGAGTCGACGGCCGCGATGGTCGGCTTCTCCCCGCGGCGGTTCGCGCAGCAGTTCGGCCGGCAGACGTCGTACCAGGGACCGAGCGCCGTCGCCGACGGACGGTCGGCGATGTTGTTCTCGATGGTGCGCTCGAGGATGAGGTCGATCAGGCCCTCCACGAACTTCCGGTGCGTCCCCGGGGTCGGTACGCGGTCGGCCACCATACCGAGCTCGCCGCAGGTCTCCATCGCTTCGGTATCGAGGTCCCACGCGACCTCCATGTGGTCCGAGACGAACCCCAGCGGCACGATGACGACGCCGCGGGTCCCGGCCTCGTAGCGGTCGCGGAGCGCGTCGCTGATGTCGGGTTCGAGCCAGGGGATGTGCGGCGCGCCGGAACGGGACTGGTAGACCAGCGACCACTCGACGCCTGCGGCCTCGGGGATCCGGTCCAGGACCGCCTGCGCGGTCGCGAGGTGCTGCGCCACGTAGGCCCCCTCCTCGTACGCGGGGCCGCCCTCGCCGTTGCGCGGGCCTGCGGCCTCGGCATCACCCATGGGGATCGAGTGCGTGGAGAACATGACGTGGACGGGAGCGTCCGGGTTCCCCTGCTCGGCGAGCCCGGCGCGGACCCTGGCGAGGCCTTCCGTCACTCCTTCGACGAAGGGCTCCACGAATCCCGGGTGGTCGAAGTACTGCCGCACCTTGTCCACCTCGAGCCGGCCCTCGAGTCCGGTCTTCACGAGCGCCATGCCGAGGTCCTCGCGGTACTGCCGGCAGCTCGAGTAGCACGAGTAGGCGCTCGTGGTGACGGCGAGCACCTTCCGGTGCCCGGCGTCGTACGCCTCCTGGAGGGTGTCCGCGATGAAGGGCTCCCAGTTGCGGTTGCCCCAGTAGACGGGGAGATCGATACCGCGACGGCGCAGCTCGGCCTCCATGGCGGCGCGGAGCGCGCGGTTCTGGCTGTTGATGGGGCTGACCCCGCCGAACGCGCGGTAGTGGTGCGAGACCTCTTCGAGCCGCTCGTCGGGGATGCCGCGTCCGCGGGTCACGTTCCGCAGGAAGGGGATGACGTCGTCCTGTCCCTCGGGCCCGCCGAAGGAGGCGAGCACGACGGCGTCGTACGCCTTCGGGGCCATCCGGCCGTTCTCGTCGACTCCTTCGAGGGGGTTGAATGCCTGTGTCGTCACTGGAGCACCTCTGCAATCTCGTCGTGGTTGATCCGCCGGCCGGTGTAGAACGGCACTTCCTCGCGGACGTGGCGGCGCGCCTCGGTCTCCCGGAGGTACCGCATGAGGTCCACGAGGTCCACGAGGTCGGGAGCCTCGAGTGCCAGGATCCATTCGTAGTCGTTGAGGGCGAAGGATGACACGGTGTTCGAGATCACCTGGGGGTACTTCCGGCCCTTCATGCCATGGTCCGTGAGCATCTCGCGGCGCTCCTCCGTCGGCAGGATGTACCACTCGTAGGATCGGACGAACGGGTACACGCAGACCCACTCCGCGGGGGCCACCCCGCGGGAGAACGCAGGGCTGTGGGACTTCGAGAACTCCGCGTCGCGGTGGACGCCCATGGCCGACCACACCATGGTGGTCTCGGCGAACGTCTCGGTGCGGCGCAGCCTGCGCACGGCCGCCTGCAGGTCTTCCGCTCGGGGACCGTGGAGCCAGACCATGACGTCGGCGTCCGCCCGCATGGCCGAGACGTCGTAGAAACCGCGCAGCACCACGCCGTCGGGTTCGAAGGAGGCGATGACTTCCTCGAGCGTGTGGGCCCCGGAGTCCGTCGTCGCGGTTCCCCGCTTGAAGACGGTCCAGAGTGTGTAGAACAGCTCACCGGGGGCGTCGGCGCCCTCTCCGGTGTGCTGGGGAGCGTGGGCGTTGCTACCGGTTGGCTCAGTCATGGTACTAGTCTGCCCCTTGCCCGGAGACGAACCGAAATCCTTTTCTTCTACGGAAGGTAGAAGAGATCAAGGTCACATCCGGGCGGCAGGACTGCCCGCAGCGGAGGACTCGGCGAGCGCGTCGGCGAGCTGGCCGGCACGCGCCCTGGCGTCGTCGATGACCGCCACGAGGCCCGTCCCGGCAAGCCATCCGCCGGTGACGGCGAGGGACGCCGAGCGGTCCGCGACGAGCGAGCGGATGCGCGCCACCCGCTCCCGGTGCCCCACGGAGGCGTGCGGCAGGGCGCCCGCCCAGCGCACCACGTCCCAGTCGAGCACATCGGCCTCGTCGATGGACACGCCGAGGAGGGCCGAGGCGTCCGCGAGCGCGTGGCGGTAGAGGGCGTCGTCCGGCGTGCCGAGCCCGACGTCGGCAGGGGTGTCACCGACACGCCCGAAGGACAGCCGGAGGACATGCGAGCCGGGACCGGCCTGATCCCGCAGCCAAGCCCACTTCGCGGTCGCATGGGTCAGTGCCTTCGCGGCGACGCCCTCGACGCCGCGGGCGACCAGGACCCCGGTGCCACGGGGGCGGGCATCGAGTTCGGGGACATCGACGATCAGGGTGACCAGGGCGACGCCGGGCACCGCATCGGGCCGCTCGGTGGCCAGGCCGGGGATCACCGGCGCCAGGAGGTCGACGGCGGCGCGGCCTTCCGTCGCGACCACCACGCCGTCGGCCTGGATGCGCCGCGTCAGCATCGAGTGCTCCGTCGTGACCGTCCAGCCGGAGGCGGAACGAGCGACGCGGGTCACCTGCTCCCCCGTCCGGAGGTCGGCGCCGTCCGCCTCGAGCTGCCGGACCAGGGCATCGCGGAGCTGGGCGATACCACCGGCGAGACCGGCCACGGCGGACCCCGCGGGCGCCGCCGCGCGGAGCGCTCCCGCTGCCGCCCCGAGGGAGCCCAGGCGGCCCATCATCGCGCGGAGGCCCGGCGCCACGGAATCGACGTCGAGGTCGTCGGGATCGGCGGAGAAGACGCCTCCCGCCACGGGCGCCACGAGCCGCGTGAGCACCTCCTCGCCCATCCGTGCACGGACGAGCTCGCCGAGGCTGACCTTCGGGCGCGTTGCGAGGGGTCCGACCGGCAGGACCCTGTCGAGGGCCGCGCGGAGGGCGCCGCTGCGGCCGATCACGGCGCTGATCGCGGGGTCGGACGGATCCGCGGGTATGCCGAGGATCCCGGAGCTGGGCAGGGGCTGCGCGGAGGCGCGGAGGTCCTTACCCGGGAGCTGCACCCAGGCTCCCGTGGCATCGGGGGGAACGATCCGGTCCCCGAGCCCCAGTTCGTCGGCGAGGGCCGGGACGGTGGCGGAGCGCGTCGAGAAGGACTCGGCACCGCTGTCGAGCCGGAAGCCGCCGAGGACACGCCCGTCCACGGTGCCGCCGAACCGGTCGGACCGCTCGAGGACGGTGACGCGGAATCCGCGCCCGAGCAGTGTCCGCGCTGCGACGAGTCCCGCCATCCCGCCGCCGACGACCACGACGGTCCGCCGTGGGACCGGCCCCGCCTGGACGGTCTCCACCGGCGTCTCCGGTGTCGTATCCCTGCCTGCCCCCCTCGCCATCGCTACGGCTCCACGGAGTGGATGAGGTCGACGACGCGCGTCAGGACATCCGGGTCCGTCTCCGGCGGGACGCCGTGCCCGAGGTTCACCACGTGGCCCGGCGCGGATGCGCCGGCGGCGATGACGTCGCGGACGTGCTGTTCCAGCACGGGCCATGGCGCAGGGAGCAGTGCCGGATCGATGTTGCCCTGCAGCGGCACGGTCCCGCCGAGTCGACGGTTCGCCTCGTCGAGGGGAAGGCGGTAGTCGACGCCGATGACGTCCACGCCCACCTCGTGCATGGCGACGAGCAGTTCGGAGGTGCCGGTGCCGAAGTGGATCAGCGGTGCACCGAGTCCGCGCACGTGGTCGAGCGCACGGCGTGAGGCAGGCGCTACGTGGCGGCGGTAGTCCGCGAGGCCGAGGGACCCCGCCCAGGAGTCGAACAGCTGGGCCGCGCTGGCGCCCGCTTCGAGTTGTGCGCGGAGGAACATCCCCGAGGCGTCCGCCGCCCAGTCGGTCAGGGCGCGCCAGGTCTCGGGGTCGGCATGCATCATGGTGCGCGGACCGAGGTGGTCGCGCGACGGACGGCCCTCGACCATGTAGGCGGCCAGCGTGAACGGCGCACCGGCGAATCCGATCAGCGGTGTGGAGCCGAGCTGGGCGACGGTGAGCGCGACAGCTGCGCGGATGGGCTCGAGCGCCTCGTCCGTCAGGGTGGGCAGTGCGGCGACGTCGGCCGCGGAGCGTATCGGGGCCCCGAGGACCGGGCCCACGCCGGGGACGATGTCGACGTCCACTCCGGCGAGCTTGAGCGGGATCACGATGTCCGAGAAGAAGATGGCGGCATCGACGTCGTGCCGGCGCACGGGCTGGAGCGTGATCTCGGACGCCATCTCCGGGTCCAGGCAGGACTCGAGCATGTCGGTGCCCTCGCGCAGGGCGCGATACTCGGGCAGGGACCGTCCCGCCTGCCGCATGAACCACACGGGCCGCCGGTGCGGGGTCCGGCCCCGGTAGGCGGAGATGAGAGCCGAGCCGGACGTGCGTCCGTCGACCAGCGGGTGCGATGCTCCAAGGTCCATACCGCCGATTCTGCCGAAGATCGCGGCGGATGGTTAACCGGGGTGGCACGGCCGATGCCCCACGTGGCCAACATCACCCCCGGGCCCGGGGGGGCAGAATCCCGCATGGATCCGCGGAAAGCAAGCTCCGGTAAGGATTGCCTATTCAGTGGGAAAGGCCCGTTCTCGGTATGATCGGAGGGCTGTGGTACTTCTTTCACTTGTCGCGACACACTCGAACGTGGACCTGGAAACCGTTGCCCGACTCAGCGTCGGCGCCCCCCAGGTCCCTTCCGCTGTGCTCTCCGATGACAAGGCGCTCTCGGGCGCCGTCGTCCTCGCGACGTGCAACCGCTTCGAGATCTATGCCGAGGCACCCTCCGAGGACGATGTGGAGGCCGCCCGTTCCGCGATCGTGTCGACCATCAGCGAGTACTCCGGCATCCCCGAGCAGTCCGTGTCCTCCTCCTTCGAGACGCACACCGGCCAGGACGTCGCCGAGCACCTCTTCGCCGTCGGCGCCGGACTCGACTCGGCCGTGATCGGCGAACGCGAGATCGCCGGGCAGGTGCGCCGCGCGCTGATCGAGGCGCAGGGCTCCGGAGCCGCCAGCGGCGGACTCGTGCGCCTCTTCCAGGCCGCCTCGAGGACCGCGAAGGACGTGGGTGCGCAGACGGCCCTCGGCAGCCGCGGCCGGTCCATCGTGTCCGTGGCCCTGGAACTCGCCGGCGACCTGTCCGAGGATGCCGACTGGTCGCGCAAGACGGTGGTCCTGTTCGGCACCGGAGCCTACGCGGGTGCCACGATGGCCGCCCTCAAGGACAAGGGCTGCACCGACATCTCCGTCTTCTCCTCCTCCGGACGGGCCGAGGCCTTCGTCGCCACGCGCGGCGGGAAGGCCGTGGCCGCCGCCGACCTGCCCGGCGCCATGCGCCGGGCCGATGTCGTCATCGGCTGCAGCGGCAGCGACGCCCGCATCGACGCGGCCGATGTCGAACGCGTCCGCGACGGCAGCAACCGCCCGCTCGTGATCATCGACCTCGCGCTGAGCCATGACTTCGATCCGGCCGTGGGAACGCTCGACGGCGTCGAGCTCATCACCCTCGAATCCGTCCGTGCCGCGGCCCCTGAGGAGCAGGCCGATGCACTCGCCCAGGCCGGCGACCTGGTGCGTGCAGCGGCCCGCACCTTCGAGGAGCAGCAGACCACGCGGGCCATGAACGCGGCCATCGTGGCCCTCCGGCAGCACACGCAGGCGGTCCTCGACTCCGAGATGGAGCGCGTGAGGGCCCAGCACGGCTGCACGGCGGCCGCTGAGGAGGTCGAGTTCGCCCTGCGGCGCATGGTCCGCCAGCTCCTGCACGTACCGACCGTCCGCGCCCGCGAACTCGCGGCCGAGGGACGGCAGGACGAGTACACGGCAGCACTCGAAGCCCTCTACGGGATCGACGTCGCGCCCGCCGTCGAGAAGGTGCCGAGCACCGAGCGCCACCCGCGTGCCGCAGAGGCGTCGGACGCCGTCGCGCGCCCCACCCTGCCGCAGCACGCGCACGCCGAGGGCGCCGTGTGCCCCGTCGATCACGAGCGGCCCGCGCAGAGCGCCTAGCCGTCCACCCTGCCGCACCGGGTCCCGGTCGGAGGCGGAGCGCTCAGTAGGTCATCTTCCCCGGTTCGATCCGCCGAACCCATTCGATGATGCCGCCGTCCACGGACCGCGCATCCGGATGGCCCTCCGCACGGAGGAACCGGACCACGTCCGCGGAGCGCACTCCCGACTTGCAGTGGACGTAGACCGTCCGGCCGCCGTCGACGGTCGCATCGCCGTCGAGGATCAGGTTCTTCGGGACCAGCACCGCCCCGTCGATGCTCACGATCGCGTGCTCCTCCGGGTTGCGGACATCCAGCAGGTCGAAGTCGGCGTTCCCTGCGGACCGTGCGGCGAGGAGTTCCGCGAGCTCGTCCACGGAGACCGTCGGGATCTGCTCCTCGGCGGAGGTGTCGCCCGCCGCCGTCGGGCCCGGCAGACCGCAGAACTGCTCGTAGTCGACGAGCTCCGTGATCCGGGGAGCCGTCGGATCGGGCCGCACGCGCAGCTCGCGCCAGCTCATGTCCAGGGCGTTGAAGACCAGCACCCTGCCGAGGAGCGTGGTACCCACCCCGGTGATGAGCTTGATCGCCTCGTTCACCATCACCGCACCGATCTGCGCGCACAGCACACCGAGAACGCCGCCCTCGGCGCAGGACGGCACGGAACCGGGCGGCGGCGCCTCCGGGTACAGGTCGCGGTAGGTGGGCCCGCGGTCCTGCCAGAAGACGCTCACCTGGCCGTCGAAGCGCAGGATGGAACCCCACACATAGGGTTTGCCGAGGATCGCCGCCGCGTCGTTGACGAGGTAGCGCGTGGCGAAGTTGTCCGTGCCGTCGACGACGAGGTCGTATCCGGCGAAGAGGGACAGCGCGTTCGACCGGTCCAGCCGCTCCTCGTGCAGCACCACCTCCACCAGCGGATTCAGGGCGATGATGCTGTCCCGTGCGGATGCCGCCTTGGACCGTCCGAGGTCCGGCATGCCGTGGATGACCTGGCGCTGCAGGTTCGAGAGTTCGACGTCGTCGTCGTCCACGATCCCCAGCGTCCCGACTCCCGCGGCGGCCAGGTACAGCAGTGCCGGGGAGCCGAGCCCACCGGCTCCGATCACGAGGACCCGGGCGTTCTTCAGGCGCAGCTGCGCATCCGTGCCGAAGCCGGGGATGATGAGGTGCCGGGAGTAGCGCAGCGTCTCGTCCTGTGTGAGGGCGCCGGTCGCCGCGACGAGGGGCGGCAGGCCGGAAGCTCCACCGGACGGCGGCGCCTCCACGGGAGCAGGGGCCTGCGGCGGGGACGGGAGGGCGGTCATACCCAAGGGTATTCCGCCGGACCTCGGACCTGCCAGCGAGCACAGGGGCACGCGCGGAGGTCCGCCGCCGAGGTGCCGGCAGCCGCACCGTGCTGAGGCTACCGGTGGGTAAACTGGACGGACGTCCGTGACCGCCGAACCGAGGATCGCCCTACGTGAGTGCTGAACCGACCGCCGCAGGAAGAGCCGTGCGCCTGCCGCGGGACGAGCGCCGGCGCCAGCTCCTGGCGGCGGCACAGGAGGTCTTCGTGGGCAACGGTTACCACGGGGCGGCCATGGACGACATAGCCGTGGCGGCGAAGGTCAGCAAGCCCGTCCTGTACCAGCACTTCCCCGGCAAGCGGGATCTCTACCTCGCGTTGCTCGACAGCCATCTCGCCGAACTGACGCAGCTGCTCGTCGATGCGCTCCGCTCGACCGACGACAACAAGCTGCGAGTCCATGCGACCATGCGCGCCTACTTCCAGTTCATCGCGCAGGACAGCCGGGCGCACCGCCTCGTGTTCGAGTCGGACATCAGCAGCGAGCCCGATGTCAGCAGCCGGCTCGAGGAGTTCAACGCCCACTTCGCCGGCGCGATCGCCGGTGTGATCGCCGGTGACACGCAGTTGTCGATGGTGGAGGCCACCCTGCTGGGCCGCGGTCTCGCGGGGATGGCGCAGATCAGCGCGCGCTATTGGCTGGAGACGGACGGCAGCCTGGACATCGATGCCGCAGCCGAGCTCATCTACCGTTTAGCTTGGCGCGGAATCAGCCGCTTCCCCAAGGAGATCTAGAGTAGGTTTCGAAGCGATATCACGCTCACAACACAGGAGGTATGCGCCGTGGAAGTCAAGATCGGTATCCAGAACGTCAACCGGGAAATCATCCTCGATTCCTCCGAGAGCGCCGACGCCATCGCCGAACTCGTGGCCGCGGCGATGAGCGGCGGCTCCGAATTGCGCCTCAAGGATTCCAAGGGCCGCCAGGTCATCGTCCCGACGTCGGTCCTCGGCTATGTCGAGATCGGCGCCGAGGAGACCCGCCGGGTCGGTTTCGGCGCGCTCTAGCAGGAGAGCTGCACGGCACGAGGGACCCGCGGACGACGGCGCACGCCGCCTGCCGCGGGTCCTTCCATGCGTAGCGGACCTATGCGGTGAGCCCCAGGGCGCTCATGCGCCGGGAATGGTTGCGTGTCAGCTGCGAGAAGAGCGCGGTCGTGTGCTGTGTCTGGTCCGCTTCGTTCGCGAAGAGCAGGCCCGCGAGGTATTCGCGCTCGATGCCCACGCGCTGCGCCTGGGTCAGCGCCTCCCCCACGAGCCTCCGGCCCCACAGTGCAAGGCGCGAGGCGAGCCGGGGGTCGTCCGCGAGTGCTTCCTTGAGGCGCCGCTGCAGGTGGGCCGCGCCCTCTCCCGAGTCGATGGTGCTGATGAGCCCGCGCGACCGCGGATCGAGGCTGTCGGCCAGGGAACGGTAGAAGTCACCGGAGAAGGCGTCGATCACATAGGCCTTCATGAGGGATTCGTACCAGTCCCCCGGGCGCGTGCGCTCGTGGAAGGCGTCGACGGACGCCTGGAAGGGCGCCATGGCCTCCTCCACCGTGACGCCCAGCTCCGCCAGGAATCGGCCGACCAGCTCGAAGTGCTCGAATTCCTGCACGGCGAGCCGGCCCAGGCTGGCGCGGTCGGCGAGGCTGGGCGAGAACCGGGCGTCCGACGAGAGACGTTCGAAGCCCGACAGCTCGCCGTATGCGATGACCCCGAGCAGGTCGGTGACGAAACGGGCGTAGCGGGGATTGGCGAGGGCATCCGCGGCGGCGCTGGCAGGAACGGCGGGAGCCGCCGGCTGCATCGGGGTTCCGACCGGCGCGCTGTCGTCCGGCCCGGCGGCGGAGAGGGCTGTGCTGTCCGGGGAGCCGTTGTTCATTCTGCTAAGAGTACGCAATCGAAGGGGCCCGGCAAGCTGCTGCACGGCTCCGGGGCCTGTTGCGGCGCGGCCTCCTGGTCCCGTGGGCGGGTACAGGGAGTTTTCGCGTGCCCGATGTCCGGAAGGTGCATTACCGTAAGGCCTGTGCCAGCACAGCATATGGACCTCAGGGACCGGGAGTCCCAGCAGCGCCTCACCGCATCTCTCCGGGCGCTGCGCGAAGAACTCGGCATCCGGGAGGACTTCCCCGAGGAGGTCCTGCGGGAGGCGGAGGCGGCCGTTGCCGCCCACGAGCTCCACCCCACCGACCTTCGGGCCCTCCCCTTCCTCACGATCGATCCGCCCGGTTCGACAGACCTCGACCAGGCCGTGCACCTGACGCGGAGCAGTACGGGCGTGGGCGGTACGGGCGGTTACGAGGTCTGGTACGCCATCGCGGACGTCCCCCTCTTCGTCACCCCGGGCGGAGCCGTCGACGCCGAGGCGCGGCTGCGCGGCCAGACCATGTATGCGCCCGACGGCCGGATCTCGATGCACCCGGAGGTCATCTCCGAGAACGCCGCGAGCCTGCTCCCCGCCCAGGACCGCCCGGCTTTCGTCTGGCACTTCCTGCTCGACGCCGAAGCGGTCGTGCAGTCCGTCACCGTCGGCCGCGCGACCGTCCGCAGCAGGCGCCAGCTCACCTACGCCCAGGTGCAGGCGGACCTCGACGCCGGCACCGCGGACGAACAGCTCGTCCTGCTGCAGGAGATCGGGACCCTCCGCGCCCAGCAGGAACTGGACCGCGGCGGTGCGAGCCTGAACCTGCCGCGCCAGGAGATCACGCACGACGGCGAGAGCTACGGGATCATCACGGAGCCGGCCCTCCCCTGCGAGGGCTGGAACGCACAGATCTCGCTCATGACGGGGATGGCCGCGGCACGCATGATGATCGACGGCGGGATCGGCATCCTGCGCACCATGCCTGAACCGGACGAGGGTGCGCTCGGCAAGTTCCGCCGCCAGTCGGAGGCGCTCGAGCACCCCTGGCCCGCCGGCATGCCCTACGGCGCCTTCCTCCGCACGCTCGACGTCACCGACCCGCGGCAGCTCGCCCTGATGCATGCGGCGGCGGCCCTCTTCCGGGGTGCCGGCTACACCGCCTTCGACGGCGAGGTGCCCGACGCCGTCGTCCAGTCGGCCATCGCCGCACCCTACGCGCACACCACCGCACCCCTGCGCCGCCTCGTGGACCGGTTCGTGCTCGTCACGTGCGCGGCCATCTGCGCCGGCGAGGAGGTCCCGGAGCCGGTCCGCGCCGCCCTCCCCGACCTCAACACGCTGATGGCGTCCTCCAACCAGACGGCGTCCCGGCTGGATTCCGGCGCCATGGATGCCGTGCAGGCCGCACTGCTGAGCAACCGGATCGGCGAGGCGTTCTCCGCCGTCGTGCTCCAGGGCGCGCCGCCCGCCGTCGAGGATGCCCCCGGCAGGCAGGCTCCCCGCCTCTCCGGGACGGTGCAGGTCACCGAACCCCCGCTGGAGGCGAAGTGCTACGGCGAGCTCGTGGCAGGAGAGCGCGTCACGGTGATCCTCCTGGAAGCGGACATCGCCCGCCGCCGCCTCCGCTTCGAGGTCAAGCCGACGGACGCGCCTCCGCGCAGTCCGCAATGACGCCCGGCAGGTGTGGGCAGGGTAGTCTTAACGCGTAGTAATGGATGCCCGGTCGTTATCACATCTTCGATAACCCGCAGTACCTACTCGATCCCGAGTTTTCCCGCGGGCGCAGGTCTCCCTCCGCAGCCCGCACGCAGTTGCAAGCCCGCGATCGGCTTCCACTGGACGCTCCGCGCCCGCCGATACGCTCCGCACGAGATGTCAGTCCATCCCGGCGTCGAGCCTCAGCGGCCGCGTGGCCTGAATGAACGGTAGAACGTGCACAACACAGATCACGATACGAACACCGCCCCGGGCGCAGACATCGCCACGGCAACCGACGCGCACCACCTCGTCGCCGACAACTCGGCCGACGCCATCGACGTCGAGGAGACCCTCGTCACCACCGAGGCGCCGCACGCGGCCGTGGCCGAGACCTTCGCGGACTTCAACGTCCGCCCGGACATCGTCGAGTCCCTCGCCGATGCCGGCATCACCCACCCCTTCCCCATCCAGGCCATGACCCTGTCGATCGCCCTCGGCGGACACGACATCATCGGCCAGGCGAAGACCGGAACGGGCAAGACGCTCGGATTCGGTATCCCCGCGATCCAGCGTGTCGTCGGGCCCGAGGACGCCGGCTACGAGAAGCTCCCGGTCCCCGGCGCGCCGCAGGCACTCGTCATCGTGCCGACCCGCGAACTCGCCGTCCAGGTGGCCAACGACCTCACGACGGCGGCGAAGAAGCGCAACGCGCGCATCGTCACCATCTACGGCGGTCGTGCCTACGAGCCGCAGATCGAGGCCATCAAGAAGGGCGTCGAGATCGTCGTCGGCACCCCGGGCCGCCTGATCGACCTGTACCGGCAGAAGCTGCTGGTGCTGAAGAACGTCAAGATCGTGGTGCTCGACGAAGCCGACGAGATGCTGGACCTCGGCTTCCTGCCCGACGTCGAGACCCTGATCGCCGCGACCCCGCCGGTGCGCCAGACGCTCCTGTTCTCCGCGACCATGCCCGGCCCCGTCATCGCGATGGCCCGCCGGTACATGACGCAGCCCACGCACATCCGGGCCGCTGATCCCGAGGACGAGGGCATCACCAAGAAGGACATCCGTCAGGTCATCTACCGGGCGCACAACCTGGACAAGGCCGAGGTCGTGGCCCGCATCCTGCAGTCCCGTGGCCGCGGACGCGCCATCATCTTCTGCAAGACGAAGCGCACCGCCGCGAAGCTCTCCGAGGAACTGATCGACCGCGGCTTCGCCGCCGGGGCCATCCACGGCGACCTCGGACAGGGCGCCCGCGAGCAGGCGCTGCGTGCCTTCCGCGGCGACAAGATCGACGTCCTCGTCGCCACCGAGGTCGCGGCGCGCGGCATCGACGTCGAGGACATCACGCACGTCATCAACTACCAGTGCCCCGAGGACGAGAAGGCCTACCTGCACCGGGTGGGCCGCACCGGGCGTGCCGGCAAGAAGGGCACGGCCGTCACCTTCGTCGACTGGGACGACGTCCCCCGCTGGGGCCTGATCAACAAGGCCCTCGGCCTCGACACGCCCGAGCCTGTGGAGACGTACTCGTCGTCGCCGCACCTGTACACGGACCTCGACATCCCCGAGGGCACCAAGGGACGCCTCCCGCGCAAGGACCGTAAGCTCGCGGGAATCAATGCCGAGGTGCTCGAGGACCTCGGCGAGACCGGCAAGCGCGGAGGTGGCACCCGCCCGGACAGCGGCCGGAACGACACCTCCCGGAACGACGGCGCACGCGGACGCTCCGGCGAGCGCGGCGGACAGCGGCGCGACGGGGAGTCCGGCGAAGGCTCGCGGAGATCCCGTGGCCGCGGCCGGGGAACGAAGCGTCCCGGTGACGCCGAGGCGCCTGCAGCACCCGTCGCGTCCGAGGGCCCGATCGAGAGCGGTGGACGGCGCCGTCGTGCCGCGAGCGAGGGTGAGGCACCATCGGGTGACCGCCCCCGGCGCAGCCGGACCCGCCGCCGCAACGGCGAGGTCGTCGCGGACCCTGCCGGCGGCTCAGAGGACTAGCCCCCGGTGACCGGGCTTCCCGTGCCGTCCGCGCCTCCCTGGAGTGCGGACGGCGCCAACCTCGTCGTGCACGCGGACAACGCGGAGTACCTCGCGACGCTGCCGGACGCGGCCTTCACCATGGTCTACGTGGACCCGCCGTTCAATACGGGCCGGGTGCAGCGCCGCCAGCAGACCACCATGGTGCGCGCCGCGGACGGCACGGGCGACCGCGTGGGCTTCAAGGGTCTTTCCTACGCGACCGTCAAGGGCATGCTCGCGAGCTACGACGACGCCTTCGAGGACTACTGGGACTTCCTCGCGCCGAGGCTCGCCGAGGCCTGGCGGCTCCTGGCCGACGACGGCACCCTGTACCTGCACCTGGACTACCGGGAGGTGCACTACGCGAAGGTCATGCTGGATGCGCTCTTCGGTCGCGAATGCTTCCTCAACGAGATCATCTGGGCCTACGACTACGGTGCGCGGGCCAAGCGGAAGTGGCCTGCGAAGCACGACAACATCCTCGTCTACGTGAAGAACCCGGCCGGCTACTACTTCAACAGCGACGAGGTGGACAGGGAGCCCTACATGGCGCCCGGACTGGTCACCGCCGAGAAGGCCGCGCTCGGCAAACTCCCCACCGATGTCTGGTGGCACACCATCGTGTCGCCGACGGGCCGCGAGAAGACGGGCTACCCCACCCAGAAGCCGGAGGGCCTGCTGCGGCGGGCCGTCGCGGCGAGCAGCCGCGAGGGTGACTGGGTGCTCGACTTCTTCGCGGGATCGGGCACGCTCGGCGCGGTAGCCGGGAAGCTCGGCCGGCGCTTCGTCTGCGTGGACCGCAATCCCCAGGCCGTCGAGGTCATGCGGGCCCGGCTGGCCCCCTGGACCCAGCCCGCCGCGAGGAGCAGCTGAACGAACCAGCTGGTCCGGCACGCCGGGTCCCGTCCGCCAGGGCCGCTGCGGCCGGCGCGTCCTTCAGCTGACCGCAGTGCCCGTGGCGAGCCCCGTGATGGCCTCGAGGGCCTCCCTGCTCGTGACGTTCTCCCCGAGCAGGTTCGGTTTGCCGCTGCCGTGGTAGTCGCTCGATCCCGTCACGAGCAGCCCGTTGTGCCGAGCGATCCTCCTCAGCTCCACGCGCGCGCTCTCGGGGTTGTCCCGGTGCTCGATCTCCAGGCCCAGCAGGCCGGCGTCGATCATCTCGTCGATGACGGCTCCGCCCACCACGGCTCCACGGTTGAAGGCCGACGGGTGGGCGAAGACCGGGACCCCGCCGGCCTCACGGATGAGTGCGACGGCGTGGGCGGGGTGCGGCGCGTAGTGGCTGACCCAGTACGGCGAACGGGCCGTCAGGACGCGCTCGAACGCCTCCGAGCGCGTGCCCACGACGCCGAGGGAGATCAAGGCGTCGGCGATGTGCGGCCGCCCCACGGTGGCACCCTCGGTCACGTGCTCCTGCACCAGCTCCCAGGTGATGGGGAAGTCCACCGACATGAGCTCGACCATCCGCTGCGCACGCGTCAGCCGCGCCGTCCTCGACTTCCCGATCTCCCCGAGCAACCCGGCGTGCAGCGGATCGTGCAGGTAGGACAGGACGTGCACGCTGATGCCCGTGTCCGTACGGCACGAGACCTCCATCCCGGGCACGAAGGTGATGCCGTACCCGGACGCTGCAGCACGGGCACGGTCCCAGCCGGCCGTGGAGTCGTGGTCGGTGAGCGCGACGGCGTCGAGGCCCGCTGCGGCGGCGGACGCGATCAGGACCTCGGGATCCTCGGTGCCGTCCGAGACGTTGGAGTGGGTGTGCAGATCGATTCTCACCGGGTCCAATCTACGCGCCGCGCGTAACCCTTCCGGCCAGGCGCCACAGTACCGCCGGCGCAGGCGCTCCCCTGAGCCGCCGGCGATCCGCCGGTGCCGGGCAGTGCCGTGGCGACCGCGTCGGGCGGTGCCGCGACTTTCCCGGCACGCGACGATGGTGGGACGATAGCGGGGTGAGCACTGACGACACCACCTTCGCAGCCCAGAACCCCACCGACGCACCGGAGGGCCAGCCGCTGTCCGACCGGAACGAGAACCGCTCGCAGCGGCCGGACTCCGACGCCTTCAAGGCCTTCATGGCCAGTAGCTGGGCGCCGCCTTCGGACGATCTCCCGGCCGAGTCGCCCGTCGCGGCTCACGCGGCCCGCCGTCGTCGCACCATCTCCGACCGCTTCCCCGGCGAGCGCATCGTGGTTCCTGCGGGCCCCTTCAAGGTCCGTTCCAACGACACCGACTACCGGTACCGCCCGCACTCGGCCTTCGCACACCTGACCGGGCTGGGCCTCGACCACGAGCCCGACGCCGTGCTGGTCCTCGAGCCGGTCGACCAGGGCACGGGCGACCACGGCGGGAACCACTGCGCCACACTGTACTTCCGCGAACTCGCCGGGCGGGCCAGCGCCGAGTTCTACGCGAACGCGCGCTACGGCGAGTTCTGGATCGGCCAGCGCCTCTCGATGGCCCAGCTCAAGGCCCAGCTGGCGCTCGAGACCGCGGACCTCGCCGAACTCGAGGTCGCCATCACCAAGGACGCCGGCGTCGCGGCGATCGGTGGCATCAGCATCCGGCTCCTCCGGGAGGTGGACTTCAACGCAGACGCCCTCGTGGACACGTCGCGTATCAACACCGGCGTGGACCTGGAGCAGGCCGACGCCCTCGACGCCGTGCTCGCGGAAGCCCTGTCCGAGTTGCGCCTCGTCAAGGACGCGTGGGAGATCGAGCAGATGGAGGCGGCCGTCGCGGCCACCGTCGACGGCTTCCACGAGGTGGTCCGGGCACTCCCCCGCGCGCTGACCCACCACCGCGGCGAGCGCGTGGTCGAGGGCGCGTTCTTCGCCCGGGCCCGCGAGGACGGCAACGATCTCGGGTACGACACCATCGCCGCCTCCGGCAACAACGCCACCACGCTCCACTGGATCCGCAATACGGGCCAGGTCAGCGCGGGTGAGCTGCTCCTGCTGGACGCGGGGGTCGAGGCCGAGAGCCTCTACACCGCCGACATCACCAGGACCCTCCCCGTCAACGGGCGCTACACGGAGGTGCAGCGGAAGATCTACCAGGCGGTGCTCGACGCCGCCGATGCCGGCTTCGCAGCAGCCCGCCCCGGGCGGAAGTTCCGGGAGATCCACCTCGCCGCGGTCACGGTCCTGGCGGAGAACCTCGACCGGTGGGGGCTGCTTCCCGTCTCCCTCGAGGAGGCCCTGGCGACCGAGGGCCAGCACCACCGGCGCTGGATGCCCCACGGCACGAGCCACCACCTCGGCATGGACGTCCACGACTGCGCGCAGGCCAAGCGCGATCTGTACCTGGACGGCGTCCTCGCGGAGGGGATGGTCTTCACCATCGAACCGGGCCTCTACTTCAAGGCCGAGGACCTCGCGGTTCCGGAGGAGTACCGGGGCATCGGCGTGCGGATCGAGGACGACATCCTCATGACCGCGGATGGCCCCGTGAACCTCAGCGCCGCCCTCCCCCGCAACCCGGACGACGTCGAGGACTGGATGGCCGGTATCTGGGGCAGCACCGGCGAGTAACCGTCCTGCCCCCGGGCCACCTCCACGCACCGGGCCACCTCCACGCACCGGGCACGGCAGACATGACGAAGGCAGGAACCTCCGGGTCCCTGCCTTCGTCATGTCTGCCGGCCGTGTCTGCCGGCCGTGTCCGCCGGTCGCGGCGCTAGCGCGGTCCTCCCGCTGCCGAGGATCCGTGGCTCCCCTGTCCGCCGTCCTCAGGGTGCGTGTCCTGCCGGGGCTCGGCCGCCGTCCCCGGCTGCCCGACGGCGTCCGCCGGGTCGACCTCCGCCTGGTTGCCGGCGGCCTGGTCCTCGACGCGGATCCCGTACTGGGGCCGGCCGTCGGGAAGGTCGGGGAACTGCCCCCGCCTCGGCCCGGTGGTGCCGGGACCGGCGGTCTGGCCCTCGGCACCACCCGGCTGCGGCTGGTTCGGATCCTGCGGCTGCCGACCCGTGTAGGGGTCGTTCCAGGCGGCAGGACGCTCGGGCGCCTGCTGCTGGCCCTGCCCGGGCCCCTGTCCCCAGACGGAGGGAGCGGCACCGGGGTGCTGGGACTGCCCGTTCATGGGCAGTCCCAGCAGCATCCTGCGCGCGTCGCCTGCAAGGCTCGGATCGACGATCACGTCGTAACTCGTCGCGATGACCTGGCTCGTGGAGGTGAAGTCCCGCTTTCCGCGCTGGAAGGCGTAGGTGAGGATGCCGAAGAGCAGCCAGAAGATGGCCCCCAGCGCGATCGAGGACGTGATCGTGATCCCGGACTCGCTGCCCGCGAAGAGGCTCAGGATCAGGCCGACGAACAGGCCGAACCAGGCGCCGGTCGCGGCGCTGCCGAGGGCGACCCGCGGATAGCTCAGGCGCCCCGTGACACGCTCCACCGTCTTGAGGTCGTTGCCGATGATCGCCACCCGCTGCACCGCGAACTTGTGGTCGGCGAGGTAGTCCACCGCCTTCTGGGCATCCAGGTAGCTCGTGTACCGGCCGATGGTCTCGCCCGTGGGCAGCACGCGGCCCAGGTCGCGGGAGGCAGTGGTTCCAAGTGGTGGTGTCGACATGCTCTCCATTCTTGCGTACCTCCTCCGCGCATGGGAGGCGTATCGCCCGGGGTGAACTCCCGGCCTGCCGGACACCTCCCGGGAAGATGCCGGACGGCACCCGGGGGGCGTCCTGCGGCACGCCCTCGTCCGGCGTCGCACCCGGGCGGTAGCGCCCCGATTTGCCGCGCCCGATAGCCTAGAGCAGTGACTACCAACCCGACCCGCGTCTTCGTCGCCCGACTCCTGGGGCTCGATGTCTTCGATCCCCTCGGTGACCGCCTCGGCCGCCTGCGGGACGCCGTCGTACTCGACCGCGGGCCCGCCAAGGCGCCGCAGGTCGTGGGCCTCGTGGTCGAGGTCCCCGGCAAGAAGCGCGTGTTCGTGCCGATGACGCGCATCACGTCGATGGACCCGTCCCAGATCATCTGCACCGGCCTCGTCAACCTCCGCCGCTTCGAGCAGCGTGGCGCCGAGATGCTCGTGGTCGCCGAGCTCTTCGACCGCCGCCTCACCCTGCGCGACGGCACGGGCAGCGCCGTCGTCGAGGACATCGCGATGGAGCGCAACCGCGCCGGTGACTGGCACGTGTCGCAGCTCTTCGTACGCCGCGGCGGACCGGCGTCGCCTCTGCGCGGACTCCGCCGGGGCGGCGAGCGGCTCATCATCGACTGGCTCGACGCCTTCCACGGAACCACGGACGAACCACAGGGCGCCACCCAGTTCGTCGCCCAGCACGACGACCTCAAGCCCGCCGACTTCGCCGACGCGCTGCACGAGATGAACGACAAGCGGCGCATCGAGGTGGCCGGAGAGCTCCAGGACGACCGCCTCGCGGACGTCCTCCAGGAACTGCCCGACGACGACCAGGTCCAGATCCTCCAGTCCCTGACGCGCGAGCGGGCGGCGGACGTCCTCGAGGAGATGGACCCCGATGACGCCGCCGATCTCCTCAACGAGCTGCCCGAGGCCCAGAAGGAGGAGCTCCTCCAGCTGATGGAGCCCGACGATGCCGAGGACGTCCGCCGCCTGCTCGAGTACGAGGAGGACACGGCGGGTTCCCTCATGACCACCGTGCCCGTCATCCTCCCGCCCGAGGCGACCGTCGCCGAGGCGCTCGCGCACGTCCGGCGCGAGGAACTGACGCCCGCCCTCGCCTCCTCCATCTTCGTGTGCCGGCCTCCGCTGGAGACACCGACCGGGCGCTACCTCGGTGTGGTGCACATCCAGCAGCTGCTGCGCTATCCGCCGCCCGAGCCACTCGGCAACATCATCGACACGGACCTCGAGGCCGTGGGTGACCAGGCGAATGTGAGCGAGGTGTCGAGGATCCTCGCCACCTACAACCTGAACTCGCTGCCCGTCGTCAACACCGAAGGCCGGCTCGTCGGCGCCGTGACGGTCGACGACGTGCTGGATCACCTCCTGCCCGACGACTGGCGGGCACAGGACGACACACGAGGACAGAAACGAGGTGACCGCCGTGGTTGAGAAGATCAGGTCGAGTACGCGCGGGCTCGATACGCCGCGTGAGGCGCGCAAGCGCATCCTCCCGCGCCTGCGACCGAACCCTGACCGGTTCGGCAGCGGCACGGAGAACATCGCCCGTTTCATGGGGACCCCGCAGTTCCTCTTCTACATGACGGTGTTCGTCGTCGTCTGGCTGACGTGGAACACCATCGCCCCTGAGAACGTCCGCTTCGACAGCGCCGCCCTCGGGTTCACGGCACTGACCCTGATGCTCTCCCTGCAGGCCTCCTACGCCGCACCCCTGCTGCTGCTCGCGCAGAACCGCCAGGACGACCGCGACCGCGTCTCCATGCGGGAGGACCGCCAGCGGGCGGAGCGGAACCTCTCCGA
This sequence comes from Arthrobacter sp. BC5, assembly GCF_056680255.1. Classification (NCBI taxonomy): domain Bacteria; kingdom Bacillati; phylum Actinomycetota; class Actinomycetes; order Micrococcales; family Micrococcaceae; genus Arthrobacter; species Arthrobacter sp. BC5. The sequence goes on along the minus strand of NZ_CM155273.1, from coordinate 2,190,099 downwards.
CACCGAGTACCTGACGCGGGAGATCGCGGAACTGCGCATCGCCCTGCGCGAGGTGGCGACGCGCGACTACGTACGGTCCGAGCTGCGCTCCATCCTCGAGGAACTCCTCGAGACGACCGACGGCCAGGAGCTGACCCTGCAGAAACGGAAGCCCCGGAAGGCGTCGGAGAGCACCGCGGCGCTGTCGAAGGTCCAGCCCGCCGGGAGGAAGCCCGTCCGGTGAGCACCGCCCTGCCCCGTGAGGAGGCCGTACGGCAGGCCCTCGCCACCGTGATCGATCCTGAACTGCGCCGCCCCATCACCGAACTCGGCATGCTCGAATCGGTGGCCGTCGACGGGCGGACCGTCCGCATCAGGGTCCTGCTGACCATCGCGGGGTGTCCCCTGCGCGACACGATCCGGCAGGACACCGAGGCGGCCCTGTCCGCCGTCGAGGGCGTGGACCGCGTCGACGTCGAACTGGGCGTCATGGACCAGGCCCAGCGCGATGCACTGAAGGAGCAGCTGAAAGGTGCCGGGGGCCGCCGGGGCATCCCCTTCAACGATCCGGCCTCGCTCACGCGGGTCTACGCCGTCGCGAGCGGCAAGGGCGGTGTCGGGAAGTCCAGCGTGACCGTGAACCTGGCCGTCGCCATGGCCGCCCAGGGGCTCCGGGTGGGCATCGTCGATGCCGATGTCTACGGCTTCTCCGTTCCCGCGCTGCTGGGCATCACGCAGCAGCCCACGCGGGTCGACGAGCTCATCCTGCCGCCGGTGGCCCACGGTGTGAAGGTCATCTCGATCGGCATGTTCGTCGAGGGCAACCAGCCCATCTCCTGGCGCGGGCCCATGCTGCACCGGGCCCTCGAGCAGTTCCTCACCGATGTGTACTTCGGTGACCTCGACGCACTGTTCCTCGACCTTCCTCCCGGCACCGGCGACATCGCCATCTCCGTGGCCCAGCTGCTGCCGTCGTCGGAACTCCTCGTCGTGACGACGCCGCAGAGCGCTGCCGCCGACGTCGCCGAACGCGCAGGCTCCATGGCCGCCCAGACCGGGCAGCGGGTGGCCGGGGTCATCGAGAACATGTCCTGGCTGGAACTGCCGGACGGCGGACGGCTCGAACTCTTCGGGACCGGCGGCGGCACCGCACTGGCCGCCCGGCTGTCGACGACGCTCGGAGCGGAGGTGCCCCTGCTCGGCAGCATCCCGCTGGAGGTGGCGCTGCGCGAGGGTGGAGATTCCGGCACCCCCCTCGTGCTCAACCCCGGCGGCTCCAGGGCGCGCGACGAACTCACGGCGATCGCGACCACCCTCGCACGGCGTCCGCGCGGACTGGAAGGGCTGAAGCTCCCCGTGAGCGTCCGCTGAGGATCCTCGCCGCCGAAAGTGGACAGGCCTAGGTAGCTTCGAGGTCGTAGGGTGCGGCACGGCCCGCTTCGAGTCGCGGACCGATCCCGACGGACACGGCGGCCGTGCGGGCAGGGGCGGCAGCGGGAGCGGCCACGGGTTTCGGGGCGCCTTGGCTGACGGGCTTGAAGACGTCCTCGATGTCGTCGAGGAGGGCCTCCTTGATGATGCGGCGGGGATCGTACTGGCGGGGGTCGAGCTTTCGCCAGTCGACCTCGTCGAGTTCCGGCCCGACCTCCTCGCGGAGCTGCTCGCGGGCGCCGGTGGCCATGCGCCGGAGGCCCTTCACGAGCCGGGCGAGCTGGGCAGCGTACTCCGGAAGGCGCTCCGGGCCGAGCACCACGACGGCGATGATCGCCAGGACCACGAGTTCGAGGCCGTTGATTCCCAACACGTGAAAAGACTACCTTCCCGGCCTGCGCCGAACACATTCGCCAGAGCCGTTCCGCCGACCGACCGGCACCAGCGCGCGAGCCGTCACGCCGCCGTCGTCGAGCCGTCACCGGGGCGTCGTCCGCCGTTCACCGGACGGCCGCCGGCAGCTACCCGGCACCCTCCCGGGGATGGGCGATCATCGAGAGCCCTCGGATGATGCGCTCCATCATCGAGTCGCCCTGTCCCTGGGGAGACAGCGCCAGCTGCGCGTGCTCGGTGGTGACCAGCTGGCTGAGCGTCTGCGGCATGACGGCCGCGGGGAGGTCCGAGACCACCGTGTAGGTGACCGCCGGGGAATCGAGGACGACCTGCCAGGGGTCCCCGGAACGCACCCAGACGTCCCGGTCGGTTCCACCGATGTGCTCGAAGCCGTCGGACGTCACGATGTTGCCGGTCGCGGCGCTGACCGGCGCTGTCTCCGCGTCGCGGACGTCGCCGACCTTCCGCTGCTCGTACACGGTGACCGTGTCGCCGCCGTTCTCGAGCACGAGTTCCAGCGTGGGCCTGCCGCCCACGGTGATGCCCTCCGCGCTCTGCAGCGTGAAGCCCAGCGATTCGAGCTCGGGGCAGTACCAGCCTCCGGCCCGGAGCGTCGCGAGCTGCTCGGTGTCCAGGTAGGTCGGCGTCTGCGGCGCCACGGAGTCCCATCCCGCGCGCAGCGACGTGGTCCCGCTCACGCCGTCGGCCGTTACGGGACGGGCCTCCGCACCGACGACGTACGCACCGGCGAGGAGAGCCGTGGCGGCGACGGCGGACCCTCCGGCTGCCGCCACGAGCGTGCGGCGGCGCTGTGGGCCCGTGCGCTCGTGGTGGGAACGGACGAAGGCGGCGCTGGACCCGGTGCGCACCTCCCGTGCAGCGAACGCGGAGTCGAGACCGGGCGCGAGCAGCCGTTGCCTGAAGTCGGGATCCGGGGACGGTTTCCTCAGGCCGAGCAGTGCGCTCTTGAGGCCCCGGAGACGGGCGAGCGCCACTGCGCAGGGCGGGCAGCGGGCGACGTGGCGTTCCACGGCGATGCGGCGGCGGTCGGACAGCTCACCGTCCACGAGGTCCTGCAGGGATCGACGGGGATGAAGCATCGCGCCTAGCCCACACCGGCGATCCGTGGGACCCCCAGGGCACTCCCGCCGGAGATACGTGGGTCGCGGTGCGCGAGCTTCTCGCGCAGCATGGTCCGCCCCCGGTGGATGCGCGATCGGACGGTCCCGAGCTTGACCCCCAGCACCTGCGCCACCTCGTCATAGGCGAGGCCTTCGAGGTCACAGAGCACGACGGCGGCACGGAAGTCCGGCGGCAGCTCCTCCAGCGCGGCCTGCACGTCGATATCGAGGTTGTTGAACTCGAAGCTGCGCTCGGGGCCGGGGTGCTTGCTCGGCAGGCGGCTTTCCGCCTCCTCCGTGAGGCCGTCGAAGCGGATCCGGGTCTTGCGCCGTGCCTGGTCGAGGAAGAGGTTGGTGGTGATGCGGTGCAACCAGCCGTCGAGCGTGCCCGGCTTGAAGTTCGCAAGCGACCGGAACACCCTGACGAAGACTTCCTGCGTGAGGTCCTCTGCGTCGAACTTGTTGCCCGTCAGCCGATAGGCCAGGCGGTAGACCTTGGGCGAGTAGTTGGTGACGACCTCCTCCCACGACGGCGCGACCCACGGGTTGCCGTGCTCATCCAGGACGGGAGCATCCACTCCGGAGCCAGCCTCCACGGAGGCCTGTGCCGCTTTCACGCTGGACATGATGTTCCCCTTCTCACCGCGAATCCGAACCGGTCCTGCTCCGGGCCGGGCGACCGGGAGGCTGTGGTAGGAGGGATTCGGGGCTGTACTCATGCTGGATGTCCCGAAGAAAAAGTCTTTCGCACCAAGCTGGGAACCAGCTGGCAGCTCTGTGCGTGTTGCACCCCCTCCCCCCGCGCCGCATCGGCCGTCCTCGCGCGCCCGTGAGCACCCGTCCGCATGGAAGTGCGGGTAGGCCGCACAGTAGTGTTGGGGCGGGGCTCCTGCCTCCCGAGACCACGTATTCCCCCGGAATCTCCCGCGAACCACAGAACGGACGTCCATGGCCGCCGACAAACACAGCAGCTGGTCCTACACCGAAGGGCTCCCCGACGAGGACGACATCCTGCTCAGGGCACGCGACCGCTCCCACGAGCTGGGCGTGGCCCCGGTGACTCCCGCGGTCGGCGCCGCCCTCACGGTGCTCGCGGCCGCGTCCAAGGCCACCACCGCCGTCGAGGTGGGCGCGGGCGCCGGCGTATCCGGCGTGTGCCTGCTGAGGGGCCTCGGCCGGAACGCCGTGCTGACGACGATCGACTCGGACGTGGACCACCTGCGTGCAGCCCGCGAGGCCTACTCGGAGGCCGGCATCCCCTCGAACCGCACGCGCACCATCTCCGGCCGCGCGGCCGATGTCCTGCCGCGCCTCACGGACAGGGCGTACGACCTCGTCTTCATCGACGCCGACAAGCCCGGCCTCCCCGTCTACGTCGAGCAGGCCACGCGCCTGCTCAAGGACGGCGGCATCCTGATCGTCAACGACGCACTCGACCAGGACCGGGTCGCGGAGCCGGCGGTGCGCGAGCAGTCCACGAACACGCTGCGCCAGGTCGGCAGGATGGTTCGCGAGAACGAATCCCTCGTCTCCGCACTCCTGCCGACGGGCACGGGACTCCTCCTCGCGGTCAAGCAGCGCGCCTGACCGGGCTCGGAATCTGCTCCCGGCCACTGCAGCATCCGCCGCAGCGCCCGGGAGCAGTGCGGACTAGCCCGTGACGGAGAGCAGGCAGTCCTTGAGCTTGCCCGCCTCTTCCGCGTTGAGTTCCACGACGAGGCGTCCGCCGCCGTCGATCGGCACCCGCATGATGAGGCTGCGCCCTTCCTTGGTGACTTCCATCGGTCCGTCGCCGGTACGCGGTTTCATGGCAGCCATAGGAGTGTCCCTTTCGACAGGGCGCGACCGCGATCAGCGGCAGCGCGACAGTAAACGGTGCTCCGTCCCGGCGGCCCGGTGCAGGGCCCGGCGGTGCACGTCATCTCCTTCATTATTCAGCACAAGGCCTGCACCTGCTAATTCCGGTGCGGCGTGGATCACACTCAGGGTGGATAATCCCCGTCCGGCCCCGACGGCGTCCAGCCCCACAGCCAGTCCACCCAGAGGAACTGGAGCAGCACGGATACCGGCAGGGCCGTCCAGAGGATGAGGCGCCCGCGGAGGGTCGCGACCGCCAGGGCCAGGGGGAAGAGCGGCAGCAGGATGCGCCACGTGCTCGACTGCGGATCCCAGAACGCCGCGAGGTACAGCAGGTACGCGGCGCACCAGGCACCGAGGACCAGCCCGATCGAGCGCACCGCCGGGGCGAGGAAGAGCCCGGCCGTGCCGAGCAGCAGGGCCGTGACGACCAGGGCGGCGGAGGCCGGGCCCACGACGGCGGCGGGGGCCTCGAACCACGGCACGAACGGAGTCAGTGCCTCCCCACGCCATGCCGTCTCCGTGGCCACATAGGCGTCACGCCGCCCCGTGACCGCCCACGCGATGAGGGGCCAGGCGACCGCTGAGAGGGCCGAGACCGCTGCGAGCAGGAGGAGGGGAAGCACCTGCCGCGCCGCCTGCGCCCGGCCGGCCGCGCCGGCCCCTGGACCGCGCGCTCCCCAGAGGGCATGAAGGAACAGGATGCCCACCATGACGGCGAAGGGCACTCCGGCCGGACGTGCCAGGCACATGAGCACGACGACGGGCATCGCGGCGTAGTACCGGCCGACCGCCACGAGGTAGAGGGCCGAGGCGAGGAGCAGCAGGTGCAGCGACTCCGCGTAGGGCACCTGGAGGATCGCGGAGACGGGGGCGAGGGAGACGACGGCGACTCCCGCGAGGGCGGCGCCGTGCCCGGACCGGAGCCGGAACAGCCTGTAGACCACGAGCGAGGCTGCCGCGGCGGCCGTCACGGCCACGAAGGGCGCGAGGACACCCCAGCCGAGACCGGTGACGGCATGGAGGCCCCGGACGAGCCCCGGGAAGAGAGGGTAGAACGCCCACTGGTTGTGGCTGACGGCACCGCGGGCGTCCCGGGGCAGTTCGGAAGGGTAGCCCTCCCTGAAGATGCGCTCGTACCAGCCGCTGTCCCAGTAGTTGATGAACGTGCCGTACCCGGGAGCAGGCCCGGACCACGGGCTGGAGTCCTGGCGCGCTGCGGCGACCAGGAGGATCACGGTGGACACGAGGCGCCCGACGACGAAGACCGCCAGCACCGGGACGGACCAGTGCGCCGAGAGCAGCGCCGGCCGACCGGTCGCTGCCCTACTCGTGCCGCTCACGGGGTGGCCGCATCCGAACCCGCCGCGGCGGATGCTCCTTCGGGGCCGGGCCTTGATCTGACCCAGCAGTCCCTGAGGTGGTCGTCGACGTAGCCCGTGGCCTGCAGCATGGCGTAGGCCGTCGTCGGGCCCACGAAGCGGAACCCGAGGGCCTTGAGTTCGCGGGCCAGCGCCGCGCTCCCGGACGTGATCGCCGGTACGTCTTCCAGGGTTACGGGCGCAGGACGGGGCCCTGGGCGATGGCCCTCGAGGAGGCCGGCGAGGGTGGTGCCGTCCGGCAGCGCCAGCAGCGCCCGGGCATTGGCGATCGTCGCCTCGATCTTCTGCCGGTTCCGCACGATCCCGGCGTCGCCCAGGAGCCGCTCCGTGTCCTGCGGGCCGAAGTCCGCGACCACGGCAGGATCGAAACCGGCGAAGGCGCGCCGGAAGGCCTCGCGCTTGCGCAGGATGGTGATCCAGCTCAGTCCCGACTGGAACGCTTCGAGGCTCAACCTCTCGAACAGCGCCGACTCGCCGTGGACCGGACGACCCCACTCATCGTCGTGGTAGCGCTCGTACTCCGTGCTCGAGACCGCCCAGCCGCAGCGCAGCCGGCCGTCCGAACCCGGGACGGCACCACTCATCGCACCCGGTCCCGGTCCGCGAGCTGCGAGCGCAGGTTCCTGATCATGGCGTCCCGATCCTCGAGCGCGGCTGCGAGCCGGTCCAGGACCTCGTCCACCTGGTCCATGCGGTAACCGCGCAGGCCGAGCCCGAAACGGACGGCGTCGACATCCCGGGCAGAGGGAGCTTCCGGGAGGAGGACGGGCGGCAGTGACGCCACGGGCTGCACCAGGCCCAGCCCCTCGCTTCCTCCGGGAGCGTACCTCGCGCCGTCGCCGCCGCGGGGACGGACTGCGGAACCGGCCGCGGGACCTGTGCGGGAGCCTGCACCAGGACGTCGGAGCGGCGCCGGCAGCGGGCGTCCCGAGGCGAGGACGGCGGTTCCTCCTACCAGCAGGATGGCGAGGATCACCAGGAAGATAGTCACATCGCAATGGTGCCAGAGACACCGGTGGGCAACCCTCAGGACCGGTGTTCGTGCCCTGCAGACGCTGCGACGATCCGCACAGCCTCCTCCGCGGTGTCCACGAGCTGCAGCAGCGAGAGGTCCTTCTCGGAGACGGTGCCTGCGACGAGCAGCGTGCCCTCGACCCAGTCGAGGAGCGGGCGCCAGTAGTCGACGCCGATGAGCACGATCGGGAAGGACGTGACCTTCCCCGTCTGCACCAGCGTCATGGCCTCGAACAGCTCGTCGAGGGTCCCGAATCCACCCGGGAGCACAACGAAACCGCTCGCGTACTTGACGAACATCGTCTTGCGGGCGAAGAAGTACCGGAAGTTGATGCCGAGGTCCACCCACTCGTTCATGCCCTGTTCGAACGGCAGTTCGATGCCGAGCCCCACGGACGTCCCTCCCGCCTCGACCGCCCCCTTGTTGGCGGCCTCCATGGCGCCGGGGCCTCCCCCGGTGATCACCGCAAATCCTGATGCGACGAGGCGCCGGCCCACTTCCTCGCCGATGGAGTAGAACGACGAATTCCGGGCGGTGCGCGCGGAACCGAACACGCTGATGGCCGGCCCGAGATCCGCGAGCGTTCCGAATCCCTCCACGAATTCGCTCTGGATGCGCAGCACCCGCCACGGGTCGGTCCGGGTGAAGCCCCCGGAATCGTCCGCGTCGAGGAGCATGTTGTCCGCCTGCGGGACGGCCGCCTGCCTTCGCCTCAACTCGACCGGGCCCTTGCGCCGTGCCGCCTTCCCCTCAGCGGCGCCCTGGGTGCGGGCGCCGTTCATCCCGCTCCGGCCGGCACCCGGAAGCCGGCCGGACAGCGGACCGGGGTCTTCGTCGTGGACGGTGGAGGGCCGTGCGTCGTCGCTGGCCGCGGGGTGCTGGGAGGGAGACATTTCCCTAGGCTAACCAACGGCCCGATGCCCCGGGGACTTTTGGTTGCTTTTGAAGAACGATCATCCCCATTCCACTCCTGTGTATTGCTGGCGGGGAATAGTTCGCTAGATTTCTCCCATGACAAGTGCACCGCACCGGACCGACCCCGCGTCCTCGGGAAGCCCCCTCGTCTCCCTCAGGAACGTCAACAAGCATTTCGGGGAGCTGCACGTCCTCCGGGACATCGACCTGGACATCGCCCGCGGCGAGGTCGTCGTCGTGATCGGGCCTTCCGGCTCGGGGAAGTCGACCCTCTGCCGCGCGATCAACCGGCTCGAGACGATCGACGAGGGCGAGATCACCATCGACGGCAAGGTACTTCCCGCCGAGGGCAAGGCGCTCGCGAAACTGCGTGCCGACGTCGGCATGGTCTTCCAGTCCTTCAACCTGTTCGCGCACAAGTCCATCCTGGAGAACGTCACGCTGGGCCCGATGAAGGTCAAGGGCATGAAGGGCGGCGAGGCCAAGGAACTGGCGATGTCCCTGCTCAGGCGCGTCGGCGTGGACAACCAGGCCCAGAAGCTCCCGGCCCAGCTGTCCGGAGGCCAGCAGCAGCGCGTGGCCATCGCACGCGCCCTCGCCATGAAGCCCAAGGTCATGCTCTTCGACGAGCCCACCTCGGCCCTCGACCCGGAGATGATCAACGAGGTGCTCGACGCCATGGTGTCCCTCGCCAAGGAGGGCATGACCATGATCGTGGTGACCCACGAGATGGGCTTCGCCCGCCGGGCCGCGGACCGCGTGATCTTCATGGCGGACGGACAGATCATGGAGCAGGCCACTCCGGAGGAGTTCTTCACGAATCCCCAGAGCGACCGCGCCAAGGACTTCCTGGGCAAGATCCTCTCGCACTGACCCACACTCATCACACCGAGGCCCTCGTAGGGCCGCAACGCTAGGAGAACCAATGCAGAAGACCCGATACGCGCTAGCCGCGGTGGCCGCAGTGGCCGCACTGACACTGTCCGCCTGTGGTGGCGGCGACAGCGCCGAGGGAGAGTCCGGCGGCGGCGAGACGGCGGCCGAGAGCCTCCGCATCGGCATCAAGTTCGACCAGCCGGGGCTCGGCTACGACGAGGGCGGATCCTACTCCGGCTTCGACGTGGACGTCGCGAAGTACGTCGCCGGTGAGCTCGGCGTCAGCGAGGACAACATCGAATTCGTGGAGGCCCCGTCCGCGAACCGCGAGAACCTGCTGCAGAACAACCAGGTGGACATGATCTTCGCGACCTACTCGATCACCGACACCCGCAAGGAGACCGTCGACTTCGCCGGTCCGTACTTCGTGGCGGGCCAGGACCTCCTGGTGCCCACGGACAGCGACATCGCCGGTCCCGAGGACCTCGAGGGCAAGAACCTCTGCTCGGTCACCGGCTCCACCTCGGCGCAGAAGATCAAGGACCAGTACCCGGGCGTCCAGCTCGTCGAGCAGCCGGGCTACGCAGAATGCGTCACGGCGATGGGCGGCGGCCAGATCGACGCCGTCACCACCGACGACATCATCCTCGCCGGCCTCGCCGCGCAGGAGGCGAATGCCGGCAAGTTCAAGGTCGTCGGCAACACCTTCTCCGAGGAGAACTACGGCGTCGGCCTGCCGAAGGGCAGCACCGAACGCTGCGAGGAGGTCAACGCGGCCATCACCAAGATGATCGAGGACGGCGCCTGGGAAGAAGCGATCACCAGCAACACCGAGGGTGCCGACTACACCTTCAATGCAGAGCTGAACCCGCCGACCCCGGCGCCCTGCGCCTAGCATCGCTCCCATTGGTGGGGCAGTCCGTACGGGCTGCCCCACCAATGCCATGTTCCCCACCAGGAAAGAGGTGAATCGTGGAGAACTACCTGTCGCTGTTCGAGACCTACGACGTACCCGCCGCATTCTGGGTCAACATCCAGCTGTCGTTCTGGGCAGCCCTCTGGGCACTGGCCATCGGCACCGTGCTGGCCCTGTTCCGCATCTCCCCCATCCCGAGCCTGCAGTGGTTCGGCGCGGCCTACGTCAACATCTTCCGCAACACGCCGCTGACGATCATCCTCGCGTTCGGCTTCCTCGGACTGTTCTCCGTCATGCAGATCAGCCTTGCGTCCGAACTGGACGTGAGCCTGTTCCGGATCGCGATCGTCGGGCTCGCCCTGTACCACGCCGCCTTCGTGTGCGAGGCCATTCGAAGCGGGGTCAACACGGTTCCTCTGGGCCAGGCCGAGGCCGCGCGCGCCATCGGCCTGAGCTTCCTGCCGGCAGCGCGCCTCATCATCCTGCCGCAGGCCTTCCGTGGCGCGGTCGCCCCGCTCGGCAACGTGCTGATCGCACTCATCAAGAACTCGACCGTCGCCGCAGCCGGTTCCGTGGCGGCGGAGTCGTCGAGCCTCATGAAGACCATGATCGAATTCCGCTCGGACCTGGTCATCCCGATCTTCCTCACCTTCGCCCTGGGCTTCGTCATCCTGGTGATCCCCATCGGGCTCCTGACCACCTGGGCCTCACGGAAACTGGCGGTGGCTCGATGAGCGCTCAACAGGTCCTCTTCGACGCGCCCGGGCCCCGTGCGCGCAGGAACATCCTGATCGGCAACATCGTCGGCGTGCTGGTGGTCCTCGGCATCCTCGCCTGGGTCGTCTCCGCCCTGGCCGACAAGGGACAATTCGCCGGAAGAATGTGGGCGCCGTTCCTCGAGTCCCGGACGTGGGAGTTCTTCATCCTGCCCGGCCTGCTCAACACGCTGAAGGCCGCAGGCATCGCCATCGTCACCTCGGTGCTCTTCGGGCTGGTCTTCGGAGTGGGCAGGCTCTCGCACATCGCCCCGATCCGCTGGATCGCGGGCATCGTCGTCGAGTTCCTCCGCGCCGTGCCGGTGCTGCTCATGATGATCTTCTTCTGGCTGGCGCTCGGCAGTTCCGGGGCGGTCAAGCCGCAGGATGCTCCGCTCATCGCGGTCGTCCTCGCGCTCACCCTCTACAACGGATCCGTCATCGCCGAACTCGTCCGGTCCGGTGTGTACGGCCTGCCGAAGGGGCAGCGCGAGGCCGGCATGGCGATCGGGCTCACGAGGAACCAGTCGCTCCGCACCATCGAGGTGCCGCAGGCACTGATCGCCATGCTCCCTGCCCTCATCAGCCAGTTCGTGGTCATCCTCAAGGACTCAGCGCTGGGCTTCATCATCACCTACCCCGAATTGCTGCAGTTCACGCGGCGGCTCGGCGTCGGCGAGGGCAATGTGATCCCGTCGCTGTTCGTCGCCGCGGCGATCTTCATCCTCATCAACTTCGCCCTCTCCACGCTGGCCACCCGACTCTCCGTCCTCCTGAGCTTCAGGACGAAGGGACGCAAGCCCGCGGCGAAGGACGTCATCGCCCTGGATCCGGCCTCCACCTGATCGGACCGGCGGGCACTCCCCGGACGGGATCTCGACGAGCACGACGACGAAGGGCCCAGCGCAGGCTGGGCCCTTCGTCGTCGGGGTGCGGCCCGGGTGCGGTCAGGACAGCCAGGTCAGCAGGGCCCGGAGGCAGGCGCGCACCGCGTCCGCGTCGACGTGTTCGTCGTCGGTGTGCGCGAGGAGCGCGTCGCCGGGCCCGAAGTTGACCGCGGGCACTCCGAGGGCGCTGAAGCGTGCGACGTCGGTCCAGCCGTACTTGGGCTTCGGCTCCGCGCCGACCGCCGCGACGAAGGCGGCGGCGGCCGGGTGCTGCAGGCCGGGCCGTGCTCCCGCGGCGACGTCGGTGCGCGTGACGGAGAAGCCTTCGAGCAGGGCCCGGACGTACTCCTCGGCCTGCTCCGGGGTCTTGTCCGGCGCGAAGCGGTAATTGACCTCGATCACGGTGCTGTCCGGGATCACGTTGCCCGCCGTCCCGCCCGTGATCCCCACGGCGTTCAGGCTCTCCCGGTAGTCGAGGCCGTCCACGTGGACCGTCGCCGGCTCGTGGTCGCGCAGCCGCACCAGGATCTCCGCGGCGCCGTGGATGGCGTTGACGCCCCTCCAGGCACGCGCGGAGTGGGCTGCCTTCCCGGCGACCCGCACCTCGAAGCGGGCCGTGCCGTTGCAGCCGCCCTCCACCGTCCCGTCGGTGGGTTCCAGGAGCACGGCGAAGTCGGCCTGCAGCCACTCGGGGTGGGATACCGCTACACGCCCGAGGCCGCTCAGCGACGCCTCGACCTCCTCGTGGTCGTAAAAGATGAACGTGATGTCCCTCGTCGGCTCGGTGAGGGCCGCCGCGAGCGCCAGCTGCACCGCCACGCCGCCCTTCATGTCGGTGGCGCCCCTGCCGAACAGGATCTCGCCCTCCCAGGAGGACGGCACGGTTCCCCTCGATCCGGGCGCAGCCGGAAGCGGCACGGTGTCGATGTGCCCGGCGAGGATGACCCGCTCGGCCCTCCCGAGCCGGGTACGCGCCATGACGCAGTCCCCGTCGCGGACCACCTCGAGGTGGTCCAGCCGCCGCAGCGCGTGTTCGATGGCGTCGGCGATCCCGGCCTCGTTCCCGGACACGCTCTCGTGGTCGATGAGCCGGGCGGTCAGATGGGCGACGTCGGAGGTCGGGTCGAGCTCCGCGGAGGGTGTCTGAATCATGCTGCAACACTAACGCTCGGTAGACTGCTGCCCATGACTCCTCCCACGCCCAGCTCATCCCTGCCCGTCGAGCGGTCGGCCGGCGGCACCGGCCTTGCCACGGTGGCAGCGGACGGCACCGTCCTGGACACCTGGTTCCCCGCTCCCTGGCTCGGGGCGGACGACGGCGCGGCGGTCGATCTGCGGGACACGCTGGAGGCCCTGGCGCAGTCCGGCGTGGACAACGCCCGGAAGGTCACCCAGCGCGTCGTCGACCTCGTCGTGGACCTCGATGAGGCCCCTGCCGGCACCGAGGACGCCTACCTGAGGCTCCACCTGCTCTCCCACCGGCTCGTGCAGCCCAACACCATCAACCTCGACGGCATCTTCGGACTCCTCGCGAACGTGGTGTGGACGAACCACGGGCCCGCTCCCGTCCAGGGCTTCGAGGTGGTCCGCGCTGCACTCCGGGCCCGGGGCCCCGTGGCCGTGTACGGCGTCGACAAATTCCCCCGGATGGTCGACTACGTGGTCCCGGCAGGCGTGCGCATCGCCGATGCGGACCGTGTACGGCTGGGGGCGCATCTGGCCGACGGCACCACCGTGATGCACGAGGGCTTCGTGAACTTCAACGCGGGCACGCTCGGCCATTCGATGGTCGAGGGCCGCATCTCCGCGGGTGTGGTCGTCGGGGACGGCTCGGACGTCGGCGGCGGCGCTTCGATCATGGGCACGCTCTCGGGAGGCGGGAAGGAGCGCATCACCATCGGCGAGCGGTGCCTCCTCGGCGCGGAGTCCGGCGTCGGCATCTCCCTCGGGGACGACTGCGTCGTCGAGGCCGGCCTCTACCTCACCGCAGGCACCAAGGTCACCCTGCAGGACGGGACGCTCGTCAAGGCGAAGGACCTCTCGGGAGAGCCCGGCATCCTCTTCCTCCGCAACTCCACCACAGGAGCCGTCGAGGCGCGCCCCCGCAGCGGGCGGGGTATCGCCCTGAATCCGGCCCTCCACGCCAACTAGCGCATGTCGCCGCGCCCTCCCTCCGCTGCCGTCCGTCGCCGCAGGCGCCGGGTCCGGGCCGGCGCCATGCTCACGGCGCTCGCGGCCGTCGTCGTCGGAGGTGCCGTCGCAGTCGGGCAACTGGACGACGGCGAGATGCTCGTCCGTGAACGCTGCAGCGCCACGGTGGGCGCGGACACCTTCGAGCTCACACCGGTGCAGACCGGGAACGCGGCCCTGATCTCCGGGGTGGCCGTCAGCCGGGGGCTACCCGCCCGCGCTGCGTCCATCGCGATCGCTACGGCAATCCAGGAGTCGAGGCTGGAGAACATCGACTACGGGGACGACGCCGGGCCGGACTCCCGCGGCCTGTTCCAGCAGAGGCCCTCGCAGGGCTGGGGCACCGAGGAGCAGGTCATGACGCCGCTCTATGCGACGGGCGCGTTCTACGACGCCCTCGTCCGGGTACCGGGATACGAGACGCTGCCCATCACGGAGGCGGCGCAGACGGTGCAGCGATCGGCCTACCCGGAGGCCTACGCCGACCACGAGCCGGAGGGGCGCGCCTTCGCCTCGGCGCTGACGGGCAACTCCCCCGCAGCCCTGGACTGCACCCTCCGCGAACCCGCCGGCTCCGGTGATGCGCTGGCCGTCTCCGCCGCCGCGGAGGAGGTCTTCGGGCCCCTCGGTGGCGTAGTGGACGGCACGCGGCTGGGCGTGGACGCATCCGGCACCACCGGCTGGGCGACCGCCCAGTGGGCCGTGGCGAACGCATCCGCGTTGCACATCACCTCCGTTTCCTACTCGGGGCTGGCCTGGGACAGGGCCGAGGGCGGCTGGACGTCGGCGACGACGGCTCAGGACAGGCTCACCATCACGGTGGCCGGAGCAACTCCCTGACACCGGGGCCAGGGCGCGCCGTGTCGCCCGTTCAGGCCAGCAACCTGACGACCGGCTCCACGTAGCTGCGGAAGGAGCGCTCGTCCTCGAGCAGCTCCTGGCACATGAGGAGCTTGTCCGGCTCCACCCACCACGCGCGGCGCACACCGAGCGGCAGTTCGATGACCTGCAGCGCGAACCGGCGGGCCGACCGGCCCAGCTCGAGTTCGCGCTCCTGGACGATGCGGGCCAGCAGGTACTCCATGCTCTCGGCGCCGCGGGAGCCGGCGTGCAGCGCGTACTCGGCGCACCGCTCCTCCGCCCACTCCCTGGCAGCACCGTAGTGCGCCCGCAGCAGGGCCTTGAGGGCTTCCATGCCGTCGAGGGCCTCGAAGCGCGGCGGTACGGGCATCACGGCGTCACTGATCCGATGCGCGAGGAGGCTGTGCCACCACGCCTCCCATTCCACGCGCAGCACCGCCCCGCCGGCCGACCGGGTGGGGCGTCTGGATCCGATGCTCCGCACGGGCGGGACCACGGGCGGCAGAGCGGGCCGGCCCACTCCCCGCAGCCCGGCACAGTCCCTGAGGTAGAGCGCCACGAGCAGCACTTCGGAGGTGTCCACCGTGAAGTACGCACTGTAGCCGGAGTCGGTGTAGGGCATCGGCCTCCTTCGGACCAGTCTGGGCTGCTCCTAGGGTAGACCCCGGATCCGGAGCGCTCCAGAGCCTCCTGACCGGATTCCCCCGCCCGTGGACGGGCACACAACTCCTCGAGGCGGGGGGCGTGGGCTTCCCGGGCGGTGACCGCCATGCTGGCCCTGGCCATGGGAGCGGCCGGTGCGGGCCTCACCGCGCCGGTGGCGCAGGCGGTCAATCCCACCGTCGTGTCCCTGACCTTCGACGACGGCAACGCGGACCAGCTGCCGGCAGCGCAGATCCTGAACAACCGCGGCCTCAAGGGGACCTTCTACATCCCCTCCGGGTATATCGACAGCCCGGGGTACATGACCCAGGCCGATCTGAGGGCCCTGGCTGCTGCCGGCCATGAGATCGGCAGCCACACCGTGACGCATCCCGATCTGGCCGCGCTGCCCGCGGACGAGGCGACCCGGCAGGTCTGCAACGACCGCGCCAACCTCACCGCAATGGGCTTCCGGATCACGAGCTTCGCCTACCCGTTCGCGTCCAGCACGGCAGCCCTGGAGACGACCGTGAGGAACTGTGGGCTCAACAGTGCCCGCGGGCTCGGCGACGTCCAGACGCGGTTCAGCTGCGCTGGCTGCCGCCTGGCCGAGAGCATCCCCCCGCTGAATCCCTACAACACCGCGGCTCCGGACCAGGTCGACACCACGTGGACCCTGGCGGACCTGCAGAGGACGGTCACCCAGGCCGAACCCGGAGGCGGCTGGGTCCAGCTCACCTTCCACCGTTTCGGGCCTGCCGGCACCGATCCACTGGCCATCACACCGGAGCTGTTCGACCAGTTCGCCGCCTGGCTGAAGACCCGGCCCGCGACGACGACCGTCAAGACCGTCGACCAGGTCACCGGCACCGTCAAGCCGATCGTGTCCGGGCCTGCCGTACCCCCTCAGCCCACCAGCGGGAACCTCGTGAAGAACCCGAGCCTCGAAACCCTCACCAACGGTCAACCCCAGTGCTGGAATGCGGCGAGCTACGGCGCCAACACCGCAGCATTCTCGGTGGTGGGCCCCGGCCGCACCGGCTCCAGGGCGCAGCAACTGGTGGTCAGCGGATACGTGGACGGAGATGCGAAACTCCTTCCCGCGCTCGATCTCGGAGGCTGCTCCCCCACCGCCACCGCCGGGCACACCTACAACGTGGGTGCCTGGTACAAGTCCACCGGCAACACGCAGTTCGCGCTCTATTACCGGACAGGCCTGGGCTCGTGGAAGTACTGGACCTCGAGCCCCTGGTTCGCGCCGTCCGGCACCTACCAGAAGGCGACCTGGACGACGCCGCCGCTGCCGGCCGGTGCGAACGGCATCAGCTTCGGACTCAACCTGTTCAGCAACGGGACCCTGACGACGGACGACTACGAGTTGTTCGACGTCGCCAACGTGCCGGTTCCACCACCCCCGGCCCCCGGGACGAACCTGGTCCAGAACCCCGGGCTCGAGACCGCCGGGACGGGCGCATACCCCCAGTGCTGGCAGCCCGCCGGGTTCGGCAGCAACACCGCGGCCTACAGCACCGTCGCAGCGGCGCGTACGGGCACGAAGGCCGAGAGGGTGACCGTCACGGGTTACTCCACCGGTGATGCGAAGCTGCTTCCCTCACTGGACACGGGGACGTGCGCGCCACGAGCGGTGGCGGGCCACACCTACTCGGTGCGCGCCTGGTACACCTCCACCGCCGTCACCCAGTTCGCCCTCTACTACCGCGACGCGGCCGGCAACTGGGTGTACTGGACCTCCGGACCGTGGCTTCCTGCCGCGGGCGCCTACACGCAGGCGAGCTTCACCACGCCGCCCCTGCCTGCGGGGGCGACAGCCGTGAGCTTCGGCCTGAGCCTGTTCAGCAACGGCACCGTCACCACCGACGACTACGCCATGTACGACACCGTGGGAGCTCCGCCGCTCTGACACGGCGACAGCATCTCAGAACGGAACAGCACAGGCCGGCTGCCGCAGGACCCCTGGGAAGGGGGACCCGCGGCAGCCGCTCTACGTCGTCGCACCGACCGGGGACATCCACCGGCGGGCCACGCTCCCGCCCTCTCGGGTCGGTGCACCTAGGATGGGAACGTGAAAATACTCGTTACCGGTGGCAGCGGCTACATCGGCTCGCACACCGTCCTGACCCTGCTCGAACACGGCCACGACGTCGTCGTCGTCGACAACCTGCTGAACTCGACCGTGACCTCGCTCGAGCGGGTGGCGGCACTTGCCGGCCGGGCGCCCACGTTCCACCAGGCGGACCTCCTCGACGAGCCGCGCCTGCGGGCGATCTTCGCCGAGGAGGACGTCGACGCCGTCATCCACTTCGCGGGATTGAAGGCCGTGGGCGAGTCGGTGGAGAAGCCGCTGTACTACTACCACAACAATGTGGGCGGCACGCTGAACCTCCTGCGGGTCATGGACGACGCAGGCGTGCGCACGCTGGTCTTCAGCTCCTCCGCGACGGTGTACGGTGCGTCCGAGGAGGTCCCCCTCACCGAGAAGCTCCCACTCGACGCCGTGAACCCCTACGGACGCACCAAGGAGCAGATCGAGGACATCCTGACCGACCTCGGCTCAGCGGATCGGCGCTGGAGCATCGCACTGCTGCGCTACTTCAACCCGGTCGGCGCCCATGCCTCGGGCACCATCGGCGAGGACCCCACCGGCGTTCCGAACAACCTGCTGCCCTTCGTGGCGCAGGTCGCCGTGGGCCGGCGCGAGAAGGTGATGGTGTTCGGGAACGACTACCCCACGCCGGACGGCACGGGCGTCCGCGACTACATCCACGTCGTCGACCTGGCGGCGGGGCACCTCGCCGCGCTCGACTACCTCGTGGCCCGCGGCGGCGTGCACACCTGGAACCTCGGCACGGGCAACGGCTCGTCGGTACTGGAGGTCCTCGCGGCGTTCTCGGCGGCGGTCGGCCGGGACATCCCGTACGAGTTCGCTCCCCGGAGGCCGGGTGACGCCGCCGTCAGCTACGCCGACCCGTCGTCGGCCCTCGCCGACCTCGGCTGGTCCGCGACGCGGACACTGGCCGAGATGTGCGAGGACCACTGGCGCTGGCAGAAGAACAACCCGCAGGGCTATGCGGCCGTCCCGGGAGAGTGAGCCCCTCCGGTCCCGGAACGGCGACGGCCGCCCACCATCAGGTGAGCGGCCGTTCTCGTACCGGGCGCGTGCTGAGACGCGGGGCGATCAGTTCGCCGGGTAGTGGCGTTCGCCCTCACCCGTGTAGAGCTGGCGCGGACGGCCGATCTTGGTCTGCGGATCCTGCATCATCTCGCGCCACTGGGCGATCCAGCCGGGAAGGCGTCCGATCGCGAAGAGCACGGTGAACATCTTCTCGGGGAAGCCCATCGCCTTGTAGATCAGGCCCGTGTAGAAGTCCACGTTCGGGTACAGCTTCCGCTCGATGAAGTAGTCGTCGGCGAGGGCCTTCTCCTCGAGCCGCATGGCGATGTCGAGCAGTTCGTCATTGCCGCCGAGCTTGTTGAGGATGTCGTGGGCCGTGGCCTTGACGATCTTCGCGCGCGGATCGTAGTTCTTGTAGACGCGGTGCCCGAAGCCCATGAGCTTCACGCCGTCTTCCTTCTTCTTGACCTTCTCCATGAAGTCCTCGGGCTGCATGCCCTTGGCCTTGATGTCGCGCAGCATGTTCAGCACGGCCTCGTTGGCACCACCGTGCAGGGGTCCGAAGAGCGCGTTGATCCCTGCGGAGACGGATGCGAACATGTTGGCGTTCGAGCTGCCGACGAGCCGGACGGTCGACGTCGAGCAGTTCTGCTCGTGGTCCGCGTGCAGGATGAGCAGCAGGTCGAGGGCCTTGACCATCATCGGATCGAGGTCGTAGGGCTCGACGGGGAGGCCGAAGGAGAGCCGCAGGAAGTTCTCCACGAGGTTCATGGAGTTGTCCGGGTACAGCATGGGCTGGCCGATGGACTTCTTGTGCGCGTAGGCCGCGATCACGGGCAGTTTCGCCATGAGACGGAACGTGGAGAGCTCCACCTGCTCGTCGTCGAACGGATCCAGCGAGTCCTGGTAGAACGTGGACAGCGCCGAGACCGCCGAGGACAGCACCGGCATGGGGTGCGCATCGCGGGGGAAGCCGCCGAAGAAGCCCTTGAGCTCCTCGTGCAGCAGCGTGTGGCGGCGGATACGGCCGTCGAAGCCGCTCAGCTCCTCGGGCGTGGGCAGGTTGCCGTAGATGAGGAGGTAGGAGACCTCGAGGAAGCTGGAGTTCTTCGCGAGTTCCTCGATGGGGTACCCGCGGTAGCGGAGGATCCCGGCGTCGCCGTCGATGTAGGTGATCGCGGAACTGGTGGCCGCGGTGTTCATGAAGCCGGGGTCGAAGGTGACCTGGCCTGTCTGCTTCAGCAGTTTCGACACGTCGTAGCCGTTGTTGCCTTCGACAGCGGGCACCAGCGGCAGGCTGAGTTCCCCGCCGTCGTAGTGGAGGGAAGCAGCATTCTGCTCGGTCATTGATTCTCCTTCAGGAGCTGGAGCGAGGTCGTCGCCACAAATCATCGCCCCGCAGGAGGACACACGTCACCCCTGCGTAAGCACATTCAGCTGAAACGCTACCGTTCGCGGGCCCTGAGCACTAATCCTGCTGTCCTTCGTCGGGCAGCAGCACCAGGGCCTGCAGGTCAGTGGACCGCCGCGGCGAGGCGGGCCGCCGCCGCCTCGATCCTCTCGTCGCTGCCCGTGAGCGCCACGCGGATGAAGCCCTCACCGGCATCGCCGTAGAAGGTCCCGGGGCCGGCGAGGATCCCGAGACCGGCGAGCCATCCGATGGTCTGCCAGGTCGGCTTCCCGTTCGACGCCCAGAGATAGAGCCCGGCCTCCGAGCCGCTGATGGTGAAGCCGGCGGCCTCGAGCGCGGGGACGAGCACCGCACGACGACGGCGGTACAGGTCCTTCTGCGCGGCCACGTGCGCATCGTCGCCGAGCGCGACCCGCATCGCCTCCTGCACCGGGTAGGGCACGATCATCCCGGCGTGCTTCCGCGAGTTGACGAGGTTCGCGATGATGGCGGGATCCCCTGCCGTGAAGGCCGCCCGGTACCCGGCGAGGTTGGACTGTTTGCTCAGCGAGTAGACCGCGAGGAGGAGTTCGTGCGAGTCGCCGCAGACCCGCGGATCCAGGACGCTCGGCACGGGCTCGCCGCCCTCGGCGGGATCCCACCGGCCCCAGCCGAGTTCGCCGTAGCACTCGTCGGACGCCACGACGGCCCCGAGAGAGCGGGCGTCGTCGACGATGGCCCGCAGTCCGTCGACGTCGAGCACCCCGCCGGTGGGATTGCCCGGCGAGTTGATCCACACGAGGCGTACACGGGACCTGACGTCCTCGGAGAGTTCGGCGAGGCTGTCGGCGGGCACCGGCGTGGCGCCGGCGAGGTGCGCGCCGATGTCGTAGGTCGGGTAGGCGACGGTCGGGCGGACCACGACGTCGCCCGCGCCCAGTCCCAGCAACAGGGGAAGCCAGGCGACGAGCTCCTTGGACCCCACGGTCGGCAGGATGTCCAGGGGATCGAGCCCGGGTACTCCCCGTCGGCGCGCGAACCATGCGCTGATCGCCTCGCGCAGGGCCACTGTGCCGTGCGTGGTCGGGTAGCCGTGCGCGTCGGACGCCGCGGCGAGGGCGGACCTGATCAGCTGCGGCGTCGGGTCGACGGGCGTACCGATGGACAGGTTGACGACGCCGCCGGCGTGCCGGGACGCGATGTCCTGGTAGGGCGCCATGGCGTCCCACGGGTAGTCGGGCAGGTGCAGGCCGAAAGGCTTCGGCTCCCCGGCCGTCACCTATGCAGGCTGGTTCTGGGGCGGCAGGGCCGCGATGATCGGGTGGTCGAACCCCGTGTTGCCGACCTTCGCCGCGCCGCCGGGCGAGCCGAGGTCGTCGAAGAACTCGACGTTCGCCTTGTAGTACTCGGCCCACTGCTCGGGGGTGTCGTCCTCGTAGTAGATGGCCTCGACGGGACACACGGGTTCGCACGCGCCGCAGTCGACGCACTCATCGGGCTGGATGTAGAGCGACCGCTCGCCCTCATAGATGCAGTCGACAGGGCACTCCTCGATACAGGCCTTGTCCTTGACATCCACGCATGGCTGCGCGATTACGTAGGTCACTTCCCACGCCTTTCTGTGGAACCGGGTCGAGTGCTGCACCCTCGGTGCGGTTTCCAGCTTAACGCAACCGCCCCCGGCGGTTGGACCACCGGCCCGGGTCCGGTCACCGCCCCACCGGCCGGTGGATGGGCCTACCCTTGACGGGTGCAGACTCCGGCCGCCCTTCTCGCATCACTCCCCCTGGACACGAGGGTGGTGGTGAGGCGCCGGCTCGACGACGGTTTCACGGACTCGCTGGGCGATCTGGTGGCGCTCGACCGCGACACCTGCACCATCCGTACGCGCAAGGGCGACGACGTCGTGCGCCTCACCGATATCACGGCCGCGAAAGCCGTACCGCCCGCTCCACCCCGCCGCGCGCCGCGCCGCTAGGCAGGGACGACGCACCCCGTCGCGGGGCGTAACAGTGATTGGGACCTGTCAATCGATAGGGTGGTCTCCCGTAGAATCGGGGGATGGAAACAGACGAGGACCTCCAGGCCCGCGGCCGGGCGCTCAGCTCCCCCGTCAGGCTCCGCATCCTCCGACTGTGCCTGCACAGACCCCGCACCAACAAGGAGATCGCGGAGACGCTGGACCTCAACCCCGCCACCGCGCTGCACCACGTGCGCACCCTGCTCTCCACGGGCTTCCTCGCCGCGGACGACGCGCGTACCGGCAACCGCGGCGCCAAGGAGATCCCCTACCGTGCCACCGGGCTGTCCTGGCACAGCCGCATCCCCAACTCGGCGCCCGTCCTGGTGGAGACGTTCCTGCAGGAGATCGACGGGCTGCAGCCTTCGGAGATCGACGTCTGGCGCCTCGGCGTCCGGCTCAACGACGAGCACCGCGCCGAGATGATGGAGCGCATCCGGGAGGTCCTCGAGGACTACGCCCGACGCGGTCCGGACGAGGACGGCACCGCCACCTCGATCATGCTCGCGCACCATCTGGACCGCGCGGCCGACTGACTGCCGCCGAAGGGCGGTCCGAGGGCTATCGGCGCCGCACGGGCCTCAGGACGACGGCGCCGGCCACCACCGCGGCGAGCGTCACCACGAGCACCCCGAAGAGCCAGAGGTTGCCCGCCAGGGCCGTGCCCGGCGCGACCTCCGACGAGCCGGTGAGGATCAGCGTCTTCGACGACGTCGAGAGCAGGGCCACCACACTGTAGGCCACCCCTCCCGCGACCGCCGTCATGACGATGTTCCGTGCCCAGAGACCACAGAGCAGGAAGAGGCTGCCGGCGAGCACGAGGGCAGCGAGGGCACCCACGGGAAGGGCCGCGCCGGCGACGACGACGAGGTGCGCGTGGAGCAGCGTCCCGAACACCCCGGCCGCGATGCCGGCCCCTCCTGCCCCGACGACCGCCACGGGCCGCCGCGGTGCGGCCGCGGCTCCAGGGCTGCCGGGCCCGCTACCCGGTGCCGCTGCAGGCCCTGCCGTCGATCCGGCGTCGTCGGCCGGACCGGACGCTGCGGTGCGCGGCAGCCGGGTCTCCGGCGCCTGCACGCCCGGTCGGAGGCTCCGCCGGCGGGCGTCATGCTCCCGGGACGACGAACGCCGGTCCGCCCCTGCTGGGGAGGTACCGGCGTCGTCGTGTGCCACGTGCTGCTGGCGCTATGCGCGGGCGCGTGAACGCGATGCGCGCATGCGCTCGTTGGCGTCGAGGATGACCTTGCGGATGCGGATGCTCTCCGGCGTGACCTCCACGCACTCGTCCTCGCGGGCGAACTCGAGGGACTCCTCGAGCGTGAGGTTGCGCGGCGGGGTGAGGTTCTCGAAGGTGTCGGACGAGGCTGCACGCATGTTGGTGAGCTTCTTCTCCTTCGTGATGTTGACCTCCATGTCGTCGGCGCGCGAGTTCTCGCCGACGATCATGCCCTCGTACACCTCGGACGTGGGCTGCACGAAGAAGGAGCCGCGCTCCTGCAGGTTGATCATGGCGAACGGGGTGACGACGCCGGCGCGGTCGGCGATCATCGAGCCGTTGGTGCGGTACTCGATGTCACCGGCCCACGGCTCGTAGCCCTCGGAGATCGACGCCGCGATGCCGGCACCGCGCGTGTCCGTGAGGAAGCGGGTACGGAAGCCGATCAGGCCGCGCGCGGGAACGATGAACTCCATGCGGACCCAGCCGGTGCCGTGGTTGGCCATGTTGGTCATGCGGCCCTTGCGGGCGGCCATGAGCTGGGTGACTCCGCCGAGGTACTCCTCGGGTACGTCGATGGTCATGTGCTCCATCGGCTCGTGGATCTTGCCGTCGATGGTCTTGGTGACCACCTGGGGCTTGCCCACCGTGAGCTCGAAGCCCTCGCGTCGCATCTGCTCGACCAGGATGGCCAGCGCGAGCTCGCCACGGCCCTGGACCTCCCACGCGTCGGGGCGGGCGGTCGGCAGGACGCGGAGCGACACGTTGCCGATGAGCTCCTTGTCGAGGCGGTCCTTGACCTGACGCGCGGTGACCTTGGCACCCTTGACCTTGCCGGCCAGCGGCGAGGTGTTGATACCGATCGTCACCGAGATGGCGGGATCGTCGACCGTGATGAGCGGCAGCGGCTGCGGGTTGTCGACGTCGGTGAGCGTCTCGCCGATGGTGATGCCCTCGATACCGGCGACGGCCACGATCTCGCCGGGACCGGCGGAATCGGTGGGAACGCGGTCCAGTGCCTTGGTGGCCAGCAGTTCGGTGATCTTGACGGTCTTGAGCTCACCGTTCTGGCGGGCCCAGGCGACCTGCTGGCCCTTGCGCAGCGTGCCGTTGAAGATCCGCAGCAGCGCCAGGCGTCCGAGGAACGGCGAGGCGTCGAGGTTGGTGACGTGTGCCTGCAGCACGCCGTCCGGGTTGTAGCGCGGTGCCGGGATGTGCTCGATGATCGTCTGGAACAGCGGCTCCAGGTTGTCGTTCGTCGGCACGGTTCCGTCGGCCGGCTGCTCGAGCGACGCGGCGCCGGCGCGCGCTGCCGCGTACACCACGGGCACGTTCAGGATCGAGTCGAGGTCGAGGTCGGGGACCTCGTCGGCGAGGTCGGAGGCGAGGCCGAGGAGGAGGTCCATCGACTCGCTGACGACCTCCTCGATGCGGGAGTCGGGGCGGTCGGTCTTGTTGACCAGCAGCACCACGGGGAGCTTGGCCGCGAGGGCCTTGCGGAGGACGAAGCGGGTCTGGGGCAGCGGCCCCTCGGACGCGTCGACGAGCAGGACGACGCCGTCCACCATGGACAGGCCGCGCTCCACCTCGCCGCCGAAGTCGGCGTGGCCAGGGGTGTCGATGACGTTGATGGTGATCGTCTCACCGTTGGCCGCCGGGCCGTCGTAGAACACCGTGGTGTTCTTGGCGAGGATGGTGATGCCCTTCTCGCGCTCGAGGTCGCCCGAGTCCATGACGCGGTCGGCGACATCACCGTGAGCAGCGAACGAATTGGTCTGCTTCAGCATGGCATCGACCAGGGTGGTTTTTCCGTGGTCAACGTGAGCCACGATGGCTACGTTGCGGAGATCGCTGCGGACAGCGGTGTTGCCTGTGATTTCAGACATGCGTAATGACTCAATTCAGTATCTACTGCGGGAAAATTGAGGACGGCTGCAGTGCACGCCCTCTTACCAGTCTAGGCGCTGGACAAAAACAGACCTAATGCGCGCTGTCAATGGCTGTCCGGATCGGCCAGGAGGAACGGCGACGGCGGCCCTCCCGAGGGAGGGCCGCCGTCGTGGCTGTGCTCGGGCGTCGTCAGGCGAACCCGGCGACGCGATCAGTGCCGACGTCCGGGGCTCCGGCCTCCGCCGACCTCGTCCGTCGGTGCCGAGGGTGCCACCGATCCTGCGGGTGCCGCCCCCTGCTCGCTCGAGTAGTCCGCGAGGTGCTCCTGCACCTGGCGTTCCACCTGATCAGACATCGACTCGCTCACCTGGTCGCTGACACGGTCCGCCATCGCGGCCGCGGCGGCCTTGCGCTGGGCCGCCTGCCAGGCGCGGTGCTCGCCGTGGAACGCCTTCGCCGTGGCGACGCACATGAGGAGCATGACGACGCTGAACGGGAGCGCAGTCAGGATGGCCGCGGTCTGGATCGAGCTCAGGCCCGTGTCACCCACCAGCAGGAGGGCGATGGCCACGAGCGCAGCGAGACCCGCCCAGAAGACACGGACCCAGTTCCGCGGGTTCGGGTCGCCTCCCGTGGAGATCATGCTCATCACCAGGGCGCCGGAATCGGCGGACGTGATGAAGAAGATGGCGATGAGGAGGATCGCCCCCACGAGCAGCGCAGGGCCACCCGGGAGTTCACCGAGAAGTCCGAACAGCGCGTTCTCGGTGTCCACCGATCCGTCCTCCGCGATCAGGCCGCCCTGGCCGAAGATCTCGCGGTAGATGGCCGATCCGCCGAGGACGGAGAACCAGAGGAAGCCGAGCGTCGTGGGGACCAGCAGCACACCGGCGACGAACTCGCGCACGGTGCGGCCCTTGGAGATCCGGGCGATGAAGATCCCGACGAACGGCGCCCAGGACATCCACCAGCCCCAGTAGAAGGTGGTCCAGGCGGCTTGCCATGCCTCGCCCTCGGCGCCGGAGAACGCCAGGGTGTTGAAGGTGAGGCCGACGACGTTCTGCAGATAGTTGCCGATGGACTGGACGAACTCGCGCAGGAGGAACAGTGTGGGCCCGGCGAAGAGGACCACGAGCAGCAGCACTCCGGCGAGGACGAGGTTGATGTTGGACAGCCACTTCATGCCCTTGCCCACGCCGGAGATGACGGACACGATGGTCAGCGCCGTGATGCAGAGGATGAGGCCCACCTGCGTCGCCTTG
Source organism: Arthrobacter sp. BC5 (assembly GCF_056680255.1). Taxonomy (NCBI): domain Bacteria; kingdom Bacillati; phylum Actinomycetota; class Actinomycetes; order Micrococcales; family Micrococcaceae; genus Arthrobacter; species Arthrobacter sp. BC5. Next base: position 2,163,968 of record NZ_CM155273.1, on the reverse strand, counting down.
GTGGCCGCGAGGATGCCCGCGGTGTCGAGGCCCGAGGAGATCTGGAGCACGCCGAGCCCGAGGGAGGTCGCGACGCCGAAGAGGGTACCGACCAGCGCGACGACGTCGATCGCGTGTCCCCACCCGCCCTTGACGCGATCGCCGAGCAGGGGCTCGAGGGTCCATCGGATCGAGATGGGCCGCCCGCGGCGATGGACCGCGTAGGCGATGGACAGGCCCACGACGACATAGATGCTCCAGGCGTGGAGGCCCCAGTGGAGGAAGGTCTGCGTGATGGCCTGCTGTCCGAGCTGGACGTCCGTCCCGGTGACACCGGGACGGGGGCTCGCGAAGTGGTTCAGCGGCTCGGCCACGCCCCAGAACACCAGACCGATGCCCATGCCCGCCGCGAAGAGAAGCGCGAACCAGGACATGACGGAGAACTCGGGCTTGTCGTCGTCCTTCCCGAGGCGGATGTCGCCGTACCGGCTGAATCCGACCCAGAGCGAGAATACGACGAAGAACGCGACGAGGGCCACGTAGTACCAGCCGAACGCCCCGATGACGTTCTCCTGGATGCCCGCGAAAAGCGTGGAGGCGGAGTCCGGGGCAATGAGCGCGTAGGCCACGAAGAGCACGATCAACGCCGAGGCGGGAATGAAGACGGGGAGTGCCAGACGCGCTGTCGGCGCGGGCTTCGGCGGGGTAGTCGTGGCGGTGGGACCGGGCGGGCTGGTCGCCGCCTCTTCCCTGTTCTTGATACTCACGGAGGATCTCCTTCGTTGATGCGTGGCGGGCGTGGTGAAGCTTCCGGCCCGCACTCCGGACAGGATGACGGGTACTAAGCCTACAGACGGCTTGCGTGTCAAGGGTCGGGAAAATGGCTGTTGCAGTGCCCGGCGCACGTCGAAGCGACCGTGGTTCGCCCGGGTGCGGGACGCTCGCGGGCCTGCCGGTGCGGCGATCGGAGCGGCCGAACAGACGGCCCTACCGCCGGACGGCATCGTGGGTCAATCGTTATCTCGGGCCCGAACGGACGTGATGGCTACCGGACCTCTGACACGGGAAGAGCGGCCCCCCGTCAGGGGGGCCGCTCTTCCCGGACGGCCGCTGTCGCGACCGTCCTGTCCGTCGTCCCGGTGCCGTGCCCGGTCCAGCCTGTGCCGGCTAGGCCGCCTCGGGAGGCAGGACGAGTCCGGCTCCGGGGATCGCCGCGAGCAGTGCCTGCGTGTACGCGGTCTTCGGGTTGCCGAACACCTCGTCGGTGGTGCCCTGCTCCACGAGTCTGCCCTTCTCCATCACGGCCACGTGGTCGGCGATCTGGCGGACCACCGCGAGGTCGTGCGTGATGAACAGGTAGCTCAGGCCGAGGTCCGACTGCAGGTCTGCGAGCAGGTTCAGGATCTGGGCCTGCACCAGCACGTCGAGCGCCGAGACGGCCTCGTCGCAGATGACGACCTCCGGGTCGAGGGCCAGTGCGCGGGCGATGGCCACGCGCTGGCGCTGCCCGCCGGAGAGCTCGTTGGGGAAGCGCTGCATCATCGCGGACGGCAGTGCCACCTGGTCCAGGAGCTCCCGGACCTTCTTCTCACGGCTCTTCGCGTTGCCGACCCCGTGGACACGGAGGGGTTCCTCGATGGTCCGGTAGATGTTGTACATCGGGTCCAGCGAGCCGTAGGGATCCTGGAAGATCGGCTGGACGCGGCGGCGGAAGTCGAACATCTCCTTGCGCCCGAGCGTGGTGATGTCCACGCCGTCGAAGCGGATGCTGCCCGACGTCGCACCCTCCAGTCCGAGGACCATCTTCGCCACGGTCGACTTGCCCGAGCCGGACTCTCCGACGACGGCGGTGGTGGTGCCGCGCGCGATCGAGAAGGAGACCTTGTCCACCGCGGTGAAGTCGGTCGACTTGCCCCAGCTGCCGCGGATCTTGAAGACCTTCGTCAGGTCCTCGACCTCGATGACCCTGTCCACCGAGGCGCCCTCCGGCGCTGCGGGAGCGAGCAGGTCCTCCGTCTCGATGCCGGCCTTCTTCGCCGACGCGATGCGGCGGGACGCGATCGAGGGTGCCGATGCCACGAGCTTCTGCGTGTACGGGTGGCGCGGGTTCGTCAGGAGCTCGAGGGCGGGACCGGCCTCCACGACCTGCCCCTTGTACATGACGATCACCTTGTGCGCGCGCTCGGCGGCGAGGCCGAGATCGTGCGTGATGAGCAGCACGGCCGTGCCGAGCTCCTCCGTCATGGTGTCGAGGTGGTCCAGGATCTGCCGCTGCACGGTGACGTCCAGGGCCGACGTCGGCTCATCGGCGATGAGCAGGCGCGGCCGGCAGGACAGGCCGATGGCGATCAGGGCCCGCTGGCGCATACCGCCCGAGAACTCGTGCGGGTACTGGTTGGCGCGGGCGGCGGCGTCGGGCAGCCCTGCCTCCGAGAGCACCTTCGCGACGTCCTGGGGACCGCTCGGCAGGCCATTGGCGCGCAGGGTCTCCTTCACCTGGAACCCGATCTTCCACACGGGGTTCAGGTTGGACATCGGATCCTGCGGCACCATGCCGATCGAGGAACCGCGGAGCTCGACGATCCGCTTCTCGGAGGCATGGGTGATGTCCTCGCCGTCGAAGATGATGCTGCCGTTCGAGACCCTGCCGTTGGCGGGCAGGAGACCGATGGCGGCCAGCGCCGTCGTGGACTTCCCGGAGCCCGACTCCCCCACGATCGCGACCGTCTCACCGGGCATCACGGTCAGGTGCGCGTTGCGCACCGCCGGTACGTCCCCGTTCGACGTCGAGAAGGTGATGGCGAGGTCGCGGAGCTCGAGCAGCGGCTGGACGCCGCCCGACGCCGAGGTATCCGCCGCCGGTGCGGTGCGGGCGGCACGGCGTCCGCCCTTCTCGTTCTCAGTGCTGTGGCTCATCGTTTGCGTGCCTTCGGATCGAGAGCGTCACGCAGGGCGTCGCCCAGCATGATGAAGCTCAGAACGGTGATCGACAGCGCGAGGCCCGGCCAGAAGATGGCCATGGGGTTGCTGCGCAGCGACGGCTTCGCCGAGAAGATGTCGTTCCCCCAGGACATGACATCCGGCGGGAGCCCGATGCCGAGGAACGACAGCGTCGACTCCGCGACGATGAACGTGCCGAGGGAGATCGTCGCGATGACGATCACCGGCGCGAGCGCGTTCGGGATGACGTGCTTGGCCAGGGCGCCCAGGGGCGAGACGCCGAGCGAACGCGCTGCCGTGACGAAGTCCGCGTTGCGCACCTCGATGACCGCTGCACGCGTGATACGGGCGATCTGCGGCCAGCCGAACGCCACGAGGATGACGACGAGCGTCCACACGTTGCGGTTCTGCTGGAAGACCGGGAGCTGCACGACGACGATCGCGCCGAGGATCAGCGGCAAGGCGAAGAAGATGTCACCCACCCGGGCGAGCACCGCGTCGACCCAACCACCGAAGAACCCGGCCAGCGCACCGATCAGGCCGCCGATGAGGACGACGCCGATCGTGGCGAACAGGCCGACCGTCAGCGAGGACTGCGTGCCGTAGACCACGCGCGAGAGGATGTCGCAGCCCTGCACCGTGAAGCCCAGGGGATGCCCGGGAGCGGGCCCGCCGTCGGAGTTCTCGAGCAGGCAGTTCTCGTTGGGCGGCTCGTTGGTGAAGACGCCCGGAAACAGTGCCACGAAGATGACCGCGAGGATCAGGATCGCGCTGATGATGAACAGCGGCTGCTTCCGCAGGCTGCGCCACGCCTCGCTCCAGAGGCTGCGGGGCGCGGCGTCGGACACGGCGCTGTCCGTGGCCCGCACCGGCGTCTCGTCGGGGTCGGCGACGAAATGCTCGATCGGGTACGCGGACGTCTTGGTGCGTGCCACGGGGACGGGAGCCTCCCGGGGGGCAGTCGCGTCGAGGGGTGAGAGTGGTTCAGGCATATCGAATCCTTGGGTCCAGCCACGCGTACAGGAGATCCACCAGCAGGTTCGCCAGGCAGAAGATGAGGATCAGGAACGTGACGATCGAGACGACCATCGGTCCGTCACCGTTGAGCACGGCGCGGTAGAGGGTGTTGCCGACCCCGTTGACGTTGAAGATGCCTTCGGTAACGATCGCGCCGCCCATGAGGGCGCCGAGGTCCGCACCGAGGAAGGTCACGACGGGGATCAGCGAGTTGCGGAGGACGTGCACGACGACGACGCGGCGGCGGCTGAGGCCCTTGGCCGTGGCCGTGCGCACGTAGTCGGCGTTCACGTTCTCGATGATGCTCGTGCGCGTCAGGCGCAGCACGTAGGCGAAGGACACGAGCCCGAGGACCACGGCCGGCAGGAGGAGCTCCGTGAATGTGGCGTCACCGCTCACGGTCGGATTGGTCCACTGCAGCTTGACCCCGATCAGGAACTGCATCAGGAAGCCGAGGACGAAGATGGGCACCGCGATCACGATCAGCGACAGGACGAGGACCGACGAGTCGAAGATCCTGCCCTTGCGCAGGCCGGCGATGAGGCCGAAGACGATCCCGAAGACGGCCTCGATGACCAGTGCCATGATGGCGAGCTTCGCGGTGGTCGGGAAGACCTCGGCGATGATGGTCGCGATGGGGCGGCCGGAGAAGTTGGTGCCGAGATCGAACGTCAGCACGCCCTTGAGGTACAGCAGGTACTGGATCCAGAAGGGCTGGTCGAGGTTGTACTGCTCGCGCAACCCGGCGACGACGGCGGGGGTACAGCCCCGCTCACCGCAGATCGCGGCAGTGGCGTCGCCCGGAAGGCTGAAGACGAGGAAGTACACCAGCAGCGTGGCGCCGAGGAAGACCGGGATGAGCTGCAGGAAGCGTCGGACGATGTACCAGGCCATCAGCGCGCACCTCCCGGCGCGGCGTGCGTCCGGACGGGACGCGGGTGGGGGTTGCTCATGGGGTGTTGGACCTTTTCGTTGGAGCACGGAAAAGGGGCCCGCCCTGTGCCGGGCGGGCCCCGAGACCGCTAGGGGTTACTTGCCGGTGATGGCGTAGTAGAGCGGAACACCGTTCCAGCCGAACTCGACGTTGTCCACGTTGTTGCTCCAGCCGCCCTGGGCCACCTGGTACCAGAGGGGGATGGCCGGGAGGTCCTCGAGGAGCTGCTCCTGGGCCGTGTTCATGGCCTCGTTGCCCTCGTCGACGGAGCTGGCGGCGAGTCCGTCCTTCAGCTGCTGGTCGAACTCGGGGTTGCTGTAGCGGGCGTCATTGGACCCGGCGCCGGTGGCGTAGATGGGTCCGAGGAAGTTGTACAGCGACGGGTAGTCGGCCTGCCAGCCGGCGCGCAGGGCACCCGTGAGGGTCTCCTCCGTGGCTTCCGTGCGGGCTTCCTTGAAGGTCGCGTACGGCTTGCCCGCGACCTCGATGCCGAGGTTGTTCTTCACGTTGTTCACCACGGCCTCGACCCACGTCTTGTGGTCGCCCTTGTCGGCGTTGTAGCCGATGGTCAGGGGCTGCGACTCGTCGTAGGGCGCGATCTTCTCGGCCTCGGCCCAGAGCTCCTTGGCCTCGTCCGGGTTGTATTCGAGGTTCTCGCTGCCGGGCAGGTCCTCGCTGTAGCCGTCGAGGACGGGGGCGGTGAAGTCCTTGGCCGGTGTGCGGCCGCCGTTGAAGATGACCTCGGTGATCTCGTCGCGGTTGATCGCCATCGACAGCGCCTGGCGGCGGAGCTTGCCGGCCTCGCCGTCCCAGTTCGGGAGGTAGTACGGCACGGCGATGGTCTGGTTGCCCGCGTAGGGCGACTCGATCGAGCGCTCGCCGAGGTCGTTCTTGAAGTTCTTGATGTCGCTCGTCGGGATCGTCTTGAGGACGTCCAGGTTGTCCGAGATCAGGTCCTGGTAGGCGGTGGTGTCGTTCTGGTAGATCTTGAACGTCACACCGGCGTTCTGGGCGGCCTGGGGGCCCTCGTACTCGTCGTTCGGGACGAGTTCGATCTGCTGGTTGTGCTGCCAGGCACCCTCGGAGGCGAACTTGTAGGGGCCGTTGCCGATCGGGTTCTCGCCGAACGCTGCGGGATCCTCGAGGGCGGCGGCGGGCAGCGGGAAAAACGCGCTGTAGCCCAGGCGCAGCTCCCAGTCCGATTCCGGCTGCGCCAGCTTGACGGTGAACGTCCGGTCGTCGACGACGGCGAGGCCGCTCATGGTCTCCACGGTGGAACCCTCGGCGCTGGCCTCGGCGTAGCCTTCGATGCTCTCGAAGAAGTAGCTCGAGAGCTGGGCGTTCTTCGCAGCTGCGCCGTAGTTCCAGGCGTCCACGAAGGAGCTCGCGGTGACGGGGTCACCGTTGGTGAAGGTCTTGCCTTCCTTGAGCGTGATCGTGTAGTTCTGGGCGTCCTCGGTCTCGATGGACTCCGCCATCTCGTTCTGGGGCTTGCCATCGGCGTCGTAGCTCACGAGGCCCGCGAAGATCAGGTCGAGGATCGCTCCGCCGCCCACCTCGTTGGTGCTGGTGGGGATCAGCGGGTTCTGGGGCTCGGAGCCGTCCACCACGATGACTGCGTCGGTGGTGCCGCCGCCCGTGCTGGATTCAGTGCTTCCGCCGCCGCATGCACTCAGCGACAGGACGGCGATGGCCGCGACGCTGAGCATTCTGGAAGTGCGCGTGAAACGCATTCCGCCTCCTAGGTATCTGGGTCGTTCCGGCGCTGATGTTGCCGGATTAGTGGTCCCGCAGAGAGCGAGAGCCAACTCACACCGGAAAATCATATGCCCGTTCTGTTGCTTCCCTGAACATGTAGGAGGAAGGGGCTCCCAGCAAACTTTCAGCCTGACGCGGGGGAAGCGCGTTTCCGCAGGCCAGCGCGGAGGCCGGGAGTGCATCACGCTTTGATAACGGATCCGGGAAAAGGTCCCCGAGCACTGTACAACGGGAGGCGTACCACCTATTCCCGGCCGGGTGGCGACACGGGGAAGCCCGCCCTGCTCACCTGCAGGACGGGCTCCCCACCGCGGACCCTCGCGCGCGCGGTCAGTCGGTCGAGGCCATCAGCTTGGCGCGGAGTTCGCGACGCTCACGCTGCTTCGCCGGATCGGGCAGGGGCACTGCGGCCAGGAGTCGCTGGGTGTAGGGATCCTGGGGGCTGCGGAGGATCTGCTCGCGCGTTCCCTGCTCCACGATGCGCCCGCGCTTCATCACGCAGATGTAGTCCGCCAGCACGTCGACGACGGCGAGGTCGTGCGTGACGAAGAGGCAGGCGAAGCCGAGTTCCCGTTGCAGGTTCTGGAAGAGCTCCAGCACCTTGGCCTGCACGGACACGTCCAGCGCGGAGGTCGGCTCGTCCGCGACCATCAGCTTCGGCTTCAGGGACAGCGCCCGGGCTATCCCTACCCGCTGCTTCTGGCCGCCGGAGAGCTCGTGTGGGTACCTGTTGCGGTAGGAGCGCGGCAGCTCGACCTGATCGAGCAGCGCCTCGATACGCTTCTGCAGTTCGCCGCCCTTGGCCTCGCCGGCGAGGAACATCGGTTCCCCGATGCTCTCACCGATGGGCAGCCGGGGATTCAGCGACGACGACGGGTCCTGGAACACCATGCCGACGTGCCGGCGGACCTTCACGAGTTCCTTCGAGGTGGGCCGGAAGCCCGAGATGTCGGTCCCGACGACCTTCAGCGAGCCGTGGGCGACCGGCAGCAGGCCGACCGCGGCCCGGCCGATGGTCGTCTTGCCGGACCCGGACTCCCCGACCAGCCCGATCACCTGGCCGGGGTAGACCGTCAGATTCGCCCCCTCGACCGCCCGGAAGGCAGGAACACGGCCCTGCTTCGGGTATTCGATGGCGACGTCGGTGAGCTCCAGTACCGGGTCGGCAGCCGGACGCGCCGCCACGGCCTCCCCCAGATGGGCGAGCACCTCCTGCTCGCGCCGCTCCAGTTCGTCGTGGTCCACCGTCTGCAGTTCGGTATGGGTGGCCGCAGCCAGCGCGGCGGTGATGTCGACGTCGTCGTTCCCGTCCCCCTGCCCGAGGTGGGGCACGGCGGCGAGAAGCGCCCTCGTGTACTCGTGCTGCGGGTTGTTGAAGATCTGCTCCGCGGTGCCGGTCTCCACGATGCGGCCCTTCCGCATCACCGCGATCCGGTCCGCCAGGTCCGCCACCACGCCCATGTCGTGCGTGATCAGGACGATCGCACTGTTGAGCTGGTTCCGCAGGTTGCGCATGAGGTCGAGGATCTCGGCCTGCACCGTGACGTCCAGGGCGGTGGTCGGCTCGTCCGCGATCAGGAGTTTCGGGTCACACGACAGCGACTGCGCGATCATGGCGCGCTGGCGCTGGCCGCCGGACAGCTGGTGGGGGTAGGACCGGAACGCCTTGTCCGGATCCGGCAACTCCACCATCTGCAGCAGGCGCAGGGCGCGCTGCCTGGCCTCGTCCGGCGAGATCTCGTTGTGCAGGCGCAGGGTCTCCACGATCTGGAAACCGACGGTGTAGACGGGATTGAGCGCCGTCATGGGCTCCTGGAAGATCACCGCGACGTCGTTGCCGCGGATCTGCCGGAGCCTGGCGGGTGACATCGTCAGGACGGACTTCCCGTTGAGCAGGACCTCCCCCGTGACGCGGCTGTTCGACGGCAGCAACCCGAGCAGCGACATGGAACTGGCACTCTTGCCGGATCCGGACTCGCCCACGATCGCGAGCACCTCGCCGGCGCGAACCTCGTAGTTGAGATCGATCGCCGCCGGGACCCACTTCTTGTCGACACCGAAATCGACGCTGAGGTTCCGGACCTCGAGCACGGGACCCTGGGACGCCGGCCGGTCCGCGCCGGCGCCTCCGGTGCCGCCGATTACCTGAGTACTCATGAGGGGTTCTCCTTCGTGACGGAGGTCCCGCGGGGTGGCGGGTACTCCTGGATTGCCGCGAGCGGCTGCGGTGCTGGGACTATTGAGCCATGGAGAGCTCGAAGGTGGCCGGGGCCGCCGTTTTCAAGCCGCGCACCAGTGTCTGGTTCACCGGCGTCGCGGTTCTCATCGCCGCGGGAGGGCTGGTGTCCGTCGTGGCGACAGCGGGCCCCGCCGGCCTGCTCGCGGCCTGGCCGTTGATCGGCATCGCCTACGGCGGCTGGTGGCTCTTCTGGTACCCCGCGGTGGTGTTCGCCGAGGACTCCGTCACCCTCCGCAACCCCCTGGCGACCATCAGGGTGCCATGGTCCGCGCTGATCGACGTCGACACGAAGTACGCCCTGAAGCTGGTCACGCCGTCCGGCGCCTTCACCGCTTGGGCGGCACCGGCTCCCGGCGTCTGGGGCACCCACGCAGGGAAGCCCGAACACGTCACGAACCTGCCGTCCACGAGCTACGGCCCCGGCGGGTCCGTGCGCCCGGGAGACCTGAAGAACACCGATTCCGGCTACGCCGCCTATCTCGTCCGCTCGCGCTGGCAGGAGCTGGTCGAGAGCGGAACGCTCGACGTCGACCGTCCGGGCCGCGCGCACCGGACCTGGAACTGGCCGCACATCGCGGCTGCCGTCGGACTGGTGGTGGTAGGCGCCGTGTCGCAGGGCCTCGGCTCCTAGGAAGCTCCTCACCCGGCTGCGGACTTCTCTGACTCCTTGGCCCGGCCGGCGTTGAACTTCTTCTGCCGCGGGTCGAAGGCGTCACGCAGGCCATCGCCGATGAAGTTGATGCACAGGCAGATCAGCACGATGAACAGGCCGGGGAACCAGAACAGCCACGGCCGGGTCTGGAACGCCTCCTGGTTCTGGCTGATGATCAGGCCCAGGGACACGTCCGGGGCCTTCACGCCGAATCCGATGTAGCTGAGCGCCGTCTCGAGCAGGATCCCGGCGGACATCAGCAGCGTGGTGTTCACGATGATCACGCCGACCGCGTTGGGCAGGATGTGCTTGAAGATGATCCGGGCGTTCGACGCCCCTGCGATTTTCGCCGCATCCACGAATTCACGCTCACGGAGCGTCAGGAACTCGCCGCGCACCAGCCGTGCGAGCCCCGTCCAGGCGATCAGGCCCAGGAAGATGCCGAGCAGCCACACCTGGGCGCCGCTGCCGACGAAGCGGTTCACGGACTCCCCCAGCGTCGCCGCGATCAGCACGAGCGGGATGATGATGATGACGTCGGTGAAGCGCATGAGCACGGCCTCGGTCCAGCCGCGGAAGTAGCCCGAGCTCGCACCGATCACGACGCCCACCAGGCCCGCGAGCGCGCCGATGAGGAACATGATGATGATCGAGTTCTGCGCGCCGCGCATCGTCATGGCGAAGTAGTCGCGGCCGATCGAATCCTGCCCGAACGGGTGCTCCCCCCAGCTGAACGGACCCGTGACCGTCGGCGCACCACCGTTGAGCAGCGGCACGAACTCGGTGTGGTTGTACTTCCACCATCCGGGGATCCCGGCGAACCCGACGGACGTGAACGCCAGGACGAAGACGACGGCGAAGACGACGAGGCTGATGATGGCGGCCGTGTTGTCGAAGAACTTCCTGCGGACGATCTGGCCCTGCGAGAGGCCCTTCGCCTCGGCCTCCGGTGCGGGGTGCGTGGGGCCCGTGACGGTGGCACCTTCACCGCCGGGGAGGTCGGAGGGAGTCTGAGTGCTCATGCTTTCACCCTTACGCGAGGATCGAGGAACGAATACACGACGTCGGCCACGAGGTTGAAGACCAGCGCGAGGATGCCCGCCACCAGGAAGAAGCCCATGATCGGGTCGGGGTCGGTGCGTTGCAGCGCCTGGACGAAGAGCTGGCCCATACCCGCGAAGGCGAAGACCTGCTCCGTGATGATGGCCCCGCCGATCAGCGCTCCGATGTCGAAGGCCACGAGGGTTGCGAGGGGGATCAGCGCATTGCGGAAGGCGTGGCGCATGACCACGGTCCGCTCGCTGAGGCCCTTGGCCCGCGCCGTGCGGATGTAGTCCATGTTCATGATCTCGAGCATGGAGGCGCGGGAATAGCGGCTGTAGCTCGCGAGCGAAGCGAGCAGCAGCGCGATAGTGGGCAGCAGCAGGTGCGTGAAGGTGTCGAGCCCGTTGACCCAGAAGGTTCCGTCCAGTCCGGGCGTCTCCGCGCCGACGGTCGCGATCGGGCGGCCACGGACGCGCGAGTTGCTGACGTAGGACGGCCACGTGACCATGAAGCGGTCCACCACGATGAGCAGGCCCATGAGCAGACCGGTCAGCGCGGCAGCGCGCATGCTCTGCCCGCGGTCGTAGCCGCCCATGAAGTAGCCGACAGCCACGCCCACGAGCACCGTGACGATCGCGAAGATGAGGATCATCCAGGTGGTCGCGGCGTTGAGGATGGGATTGACGACGTAGTAGGCGACGAGGCCGAGGGCCACCATGATCAGCGAGGAGTACAGCGCCTTGCGGTTCCTGAGGCCCGCCGTGAGCAGGACGATCCCGAAGGCTATGCCCACTCCGGTGACGAGGATGATGATCGGCCCGAGGCCCGGCTTCGAGAACCAGTCCACGAGGTCGAGGACGAAGAGCAGCGCAGCCGCGACGACGGCTCCCAGGAGGAACGCGATGCCCTTGCTCTTCCAGGACCTGCTCGCGAACAGGGCCCAGATCAGGCCGCTGGCTATCGCGACGACGAGGATCGTCGATCCCGGGATCTGCGGGTCCGCGAGGAAGTTGTTGAAGCCGATGGCGCCGAACTCCTTGAGGAGGACGGCGAGCCAGAAGATCGGCAGTGAGAAGAACAGGAAGGACATGAATGTCACGCCGTAGTCCAGGCCGCTGTACTGCCGGAGGGCGGTGATGATGCCGAGCGAGATACCGATCATGATGGCGAGCACGGTGGCGGTGGTGACGAGCGTGATCGTGTTCCCCATGGCACGGGTCAGCGCGGTGGTGACGGCTTCACCCTGGATACTCGATCCGAGGTCGCAGGTCGCGGCGAAGGGGATGAGGCACTTGGCCGCGCCCGCCAGCCAGCCGAAGTAGCGCAGCGGCGCCGGGGTGTTGAGGTCGAGGAGTTCCGTGCGCGCCTGGATGAGCTGATCCCGGTTCGGCGCATTACTGGCCCGCAGGTCCTCGAGCGGATCACCGGACAGGGCGGTGAGCTGGTAGACCACGAAGGACGCGCCGAACAGGATGAGGACGGCCGTCACCAGACGCCGAACGATGTAGGTCACCATTTATGTCGAGCCTCAATGTTGGATTCGGGAGGGTGTTCCCGTGCTATCGCAGAAGTGTAGTGCAGGGCCTCGAGCGTCTCCGATCCGCCCGATCCCCTGCCGGGCCGGTGCACAGTGCGCGCAGCCGTACGGCGGCTGCGCACCGCGCACAGAGAAAGGCGCCGGGACGGGCGAAATGTCCCGGTCCCGACGCCTTCTCACAGGGGCATGCGCTTGTGCCGGTGAGCTACTGGGCGATCTGCCAATCCCAGAAGTTCCACCACACACCGGTCTGGTTCGGCATGTACTCGACACCGCTGACGTTGTCGCTGTATGCATTCATACCCGGCACCTGGAACAGGGGCAGTCCGTACTTGGCGTCCCAGATCAGCTTGTCGATCTGGATCTGCAGCTCGTCCTGCTTGTCCGGGTCGGTCTCGACGATCAGCTGGTCCATGAGCTCGTCGGCCTCGGGGCTCGAGAACCCGTTGAAGTTGGAGCCATTGCCGCCCTTGAAGATCTGCGGCACGCCGGACACGCCGACACCTGCGTTGATCCAGCCGAAGATGGTCGCGTCATAGGTTCCGTTGCCGAGCGCAGCTCCCCAATCGGAGGCACCGAGGCCGCCGTCGACGATCTTGAAACCGGCCTGCGAGGCCGACTCCGCGATCAGCGTGTAGGAGTTGAGGCGGTTTGGGTTGTCGCGGTTGTACATGATCCGGACCTCGGGGGTCGCTCCGTTGAGGAGCTCCTTGGCCCCTTCGATGTCGACCTCCGAGTAGGCCTCGGATCCGTTGTTGGCGGCAGACTCCTCGTATGGCTCCTGGTCCTGCAGGAAAAGCTGGGAGTCGAGCGGCTCGGCGTCGGGGTTCAGCTTCTTGATGATGGAGTCCACCAGCTGCTGGCGGGGCACCGTCTTCATGAAGGCCTCGCGGACACTTTCGTCCTCGAAGACGCCACTGAAGTTGAGGTCGAGGTGGTCGTAGGACAGTTCGTTGCCACGCACCACAGTTACGCCCTCGAGCGCTTCGAGCTGCTCGGCCGTATCCGCCGAGGCCTGCGGCGCGATGATGTCCACTTCGCCGTTCTGCAGCGCCTGGACCTGTGCGGGCGCCTCACCGATGTAGCGGACGGTGATCTCGTCCACCTTCGGCGTCGGGCCCCAGCTGTAGTCCTCGTTGCGTACCAGCGTCATCGACTGGTCCGGTGTGATGTCCGAGGCGATGAACGGACCGTTCGAGAGGAACAACGACGGGTCGGACGGAAGCGACTTGGTGTCGAAGCCCGTGTTCCAGAAGTCGGCCACGGCCTGCACCTCGGGACGCTCCACGGGGTTCTCGGGGTCTCCGGCCGGTTCGGTCTGGATGAGCTCGATGAGCGCGTCCTCGTCCGCGAGGCCGCCCTTCTCGGCCAGAACGTGGGCCGGCGTGTCGATGCCGCCCTCCGTCATGAGCCCGAATGCGACCTCGTAGTCGGCGAAGGGCTTCGAGTAGTTCAGCGTGATCGACCGCCCGTCCTCGCCGATCTCCGGAAGCTCGGTGAGGGCGAGTCCGGTCGTGTCACCCGCGTAGTCGAAGTAGGTGGCACCCGACACGACTTCACCAGCGTCATCAGTGGTGGCGTCGTTGAAGTACCCCGACTCGATAGCCCACTGCAGCAGTAGGTCGCCGCCGTCGACTGGTTCGCCGTCGGACCAGTTGACGCCCTCATTGACCGTGTACTTGACGCTCAGGGGGTCCTCGGAGAGGACCTCCATGGAACCGAAGTCTTCATTCGGGACGACCTCGAGGTCGTTGTTGATGTAATTGAAGCCGGAGTGGGTTGCGTAGGCAATCACGCCGTTGATGTCCACGTTGCCTTCGGAGGTGCTCGAGTTGAACGAGCTGAAGGCATTCACCTCTACAACACGGATGTTTCCGCCCGTTGCTTCGCCCTCGGCGCTCGCCTCGGGTGTTTCAGTTCCCGTATTGGCAGCGCAGGCGCTCAACGCGAGTGCTGCCACAGCAGCAACTCCCAAAGCTTTGGAAGTACGTACGAAACGCATTCCGCCTCCTATTTCATAGTGTGGTTCCAGCTTCACGCGGTGTTGCATGACAGCCGATGCGCCACCGGAAGGGTGACGCCACTCACGTGAGCAAAAGCCTAAGTGCACTTTGTTACCAACAGGTATCGATGGGGAAGGCCACCGCGGGTTGTTACCGAGCTGCAACCAAATGTTCATCGGACTTCTCCAGCATCCTCCCAGCAGTGCGTGCCCTCCCACTCGAGGGTCGGCCCAGGACGAACCGGTGCTTGATCAGGCGCGGGCGTCGGTGTTTGCTAAGGGAACCGGGCGGGGCGGTTGTGGGAGTACTCAGGTTCCGCTTGGACACGCGGACTAGCGCTCGGACAGAGGGAAGCATCATGGCCTGGCTCTTCGTCGACAAGCACGCGGCTGTCTGGGACGACGACGCCGACGTCCAGGCTGCCATCGGCGCACTCAAGGTTCGGCTCGACCAGCACGCGGAGGTTCACCTGTCGATCCAGAGCAGGGGGCTGAAGGGACCGGTCTTCGTCATCACGAAAGAGACCGTGCTCAGCTCTCCCGAACTGAGCAACCGCTTCAACGCGGACCTCTTCTCCGCACTGACCACACCCACCGCACGGAACAGCTCCACCATCCACTGGTTCTCGGACGGCCGGGGCTTCGTCTCGGAGACGAACAGCCGGATGTGGTGAGGCTCCGGAAGGGTTTTCCGTGATGTCGGAGGATGGAGGAGCACTGCGTGCAGCGCCTAGTGTGGGACCAGCCCTACGCCCCTCCTGAGAAGGAAGCCCATGCCCGACCCCACCCGTCCGTTACGCAGGCTCGGCTTCCTCACGATCGGCCTGTTCGATCCCGCGGACCCGGCCGCCGGGCACGAATCGACGCTGCAGGTCATCGAACTCGGTGAGCGGCTCGGGTTCGACAGCGCCTGGCTGCGCCACCGCCATCTGCAGTACGGGATCTCCTCCCCCATCGTGATGATGGCCGCCGCCAGCCAGCGGACCGCCAGGATCTCGATCGGCACGGCCGTGACCCCGCTGGGTTGGGAGAATCCCCTGCGCCTGGCCGAGGACCTCGCCACCGTCGATCTGCTCGCCGGCGGGCGGATCCACCCGGGCCTGAGCGTCGGTGAACCCATGCACTACGACACAGTGAAGGACGAGCTGTACCCGGACTCCGCGGACCTCGAGGATTTCAGCTACGCCCGTGTGGAACGGCTCGCCCGTCTGGTCGCAGGGGAACCGGTCCGCGAGTTCGCCGGCAGGCAGGGAGTCGTCGAAGAGTTCTCCAGCCGTGTCGAACCGCATTCTCCCGGGCTGCGCCAACGCCTCTGGTACGGGGCCGGCAGCAGCAGATCGGCCGCGTGGGCCGGGACGAACGGCTTCAACCTGCTCTCCAGCAGCGTCCTCTTCCCTGACAAGGACCAGGAACCGGACTTCGCCCGGATCCAGCAGTCGCAGATCCGCGCCTATCGCGATGCCGCCACCGCGTCATCCCGGCCGCAGGGGCCGGCCCGGGTCTCGCAGGGCCTGGTGGTGATCCCGACCGACTCGGCGTCGTCGGACCAGCGGGAGAAGTACCAGCGGTACGTCGATCAGCGACTACCCCGTACCCGGGCTCCGCAGGGACCCAAGGGGATGCTGTTCGCCCCGGACATCATCGGCACCAGCGATGAGATCGCCGAGCATCTCTACGGGCACGCCGGGTTCCAGGAGGTCGACGAGGTGGCGTTCGCCCTGCCGTTCAGCTTCGACCACGAGGACTACGTCCAGATCCTCAGCGACATCGCAGGGAACCTGGGGCCCGCGCTGGGATGGTCTCCGAACGGCATCGGGAAGACTCCGCCGTGCTAGCCACCGGTCCTGGGTGCGAGCAGGATCTGCACGGCCTCGATCCGTCTGCCCACGCCCGACGTGCCCGCCGTTCCGCCATCGGCGACCCATGACTGCCAGCCCAGATCCTGTACGTGGGCGCGGTAGTGGATCCTGTAGCGGTTCGCCATCTCACCGGTCAGTCTGATCTGGAATGCTTCCAGGCGTAGCCCTTGCCCGGTCGTGCCGATGGCATTGGCCGAGGATGTCCACGGCTGCCAGCCGATCGACTGCACATGCCCCCGCCACTCGATGTCCCCGGCATGAGCCGTGCTGGACACGTCGAGGCGCAACGCCTCGACCCGCAGGGCCCGACCCGTGGTTCCGGCGACGTTCCCATCCGAGACGTCCGCCACCCAGCCCAGGTTCTGGACGTGGGCGGAATAGACGGCAGTGAAAGCCGGGGCGACCTTCGGAACCAGCTCGATCGTGACGGCCTCCACCCGCCGACCTTGCCCGACGGTGCCGGCCGTGGCTCCGTCGAGCCCGTACGGCTGCCAACCGACGTTCTGCACGTGGGCCCGGTACCTGACGCTGTACTGAGAGGCCAGATCCCCCGTCAAGCGCAGCTCGAACGCCTCCAGGCGCAGACCGCGGCCGGTCGTTCCGATCGGGGACGCCGACGTCGTCCATGGTTTCCAGCCGATGTTCTGCACGTGCCCCCTCCACAGGATGTCGCCCGACAGGCGGTCTCCTGCCACCGACAGGCGCAGCGCCTCCATCGGCAGCGACCGGCCAGTCGTTCCTGCGGTGGCGCCGTCCGAGACGCTCGACTGCCAGCCGACGGTCGCGACATGGGCCTGGTAGACCCCGATGCACGTCATGTCGTAGTCGTAGGTGCCGTCGGTCCATTGCGCGATGTGGACGGTGCCACCGGAGAAGCTACGATCCACGCAGAGGTCGGATGCTTCACTGGCGAAGTCCAGACGCCCCGCCGGTGACCAGACCGGCACGTCGGGAAGCTGCCACGACCCGGTGATGGCCTCCCAACCGCTCGAATAGGAGTAGATCCCGTGCGGGTACCCAGCGTCCGCCAGTGCGGCCAGGAGCCCGGAGATGACGTACCGGTTCTCCTGCCGCTGGCCCGCTGTCGAGCTGGGCCAGGGCTGTCGCGGGCGGGGCTCGACGTCGACCCAGATTCTCTCCGGGCGCCAGCCCACCTCATCGAGGGATGCAAGGGCCGCACGGCCCTCGGCGTATCCGACGTTGCGCAGCCGGTCCGGTCTGGTGGTCGCGGGCCAGGGACCGTCGTCGCCGTAGGTGTCGTACTGCGCTGTGGTGGGGAACGTGGCCATTGCGTAGGCCTGAGCCCGGACGCCTCGATCGAGCACCCACTGGAACTGCCCGTCCAGGCAGGGGTTCTCGGTGAACGCTAGTCCGTTCGTCAGCCCCACGACCACGAACTCCGTGCTTTCCGGCGGCATCGGAAGACCGCCCGGACACTGCGGCCACGAAACGTCATGTCCGTAGTCGACTGCTCGGGCGGGTGCAGCGAACACCACGCCGAGTGCGAGCGCAAGCAGAACCGCCAGCAGCCGGAGCAACGATGCCCGGGCGCGGCGGCCGGGTCGAAGATCACCAAGGCCGGCCATGATGGCCCCCCTTTATTCGAAGGATGATCGGATCATGCCGCTCGCCGCTCTCTCCCACCAGGGTCGAAAGACCTCGACGTGCCTCACCGGGTCATCGGTGGAGTCCTCGCGACGCCGCGGAGAAGGTCACCTTCGCGATCAGCAGGAGCGCGCCCAGATCGGCGATGATCTGAATACTGACGACTGCGCGCGCGAGCTGGTCCGACGGCGTTATGTCGCCGAATCCCACGGTGGCGAACGTCGACGTCGTGAAGTACAGGGCATCGATTCTGTCGAGCGACTCGCTGAAGGACAGCGGGTCTGACACTGAGATCGAGAGATAGAGCAGGGAGAAGAGGCAGAGGAAGATCAGGACGGACTCGCCGACCGCCGTTGCAGCCCGGATCTGGGGAACATGCGCCGTCATGATCAGCTGCAGCTGAAGGGCCAGGGCGCCGGTGAAGACCAGGACGACACCGACCAGCCTGATCCACGCACCCACCGACCCACTCCCATCGAACCCCCCGACGGGGATGAGGAAGTAGCAGCCAAGGACAACCACCGTCACGACCAGCAGGCGGATAAGCGCGCGGACCACGGCCCGACGACGTCCGGCGCGATCGAGCTCGCGGAAATACACTGGACGGTCATCGAATCCGCCATTCGAATCCATGGACGATGATAACGCCGGATCCGCTGCCCAACCGGTCCGCTGCGGAGGGTGGGAGGACGCGCGGCCCGGGGACTTTGGGCCCTTCAGACCGATTCCGCGGGTCAGCAGACTTGACGCATCAGAGTCGGCCACCTCTACGGTGCGCGGCACGACAACACAGGCAACAGGAGTAGGGCAATGAATGTTTTGGAGAATATCTGGGATGTCTTCTGGCTGTTTTTCTGGTTCTTTGCGATGTTCGCCTACTTGATCGTCCTCTTCCAGGTCGTCATTGATCTCTTCAGGGATCGGAGTATCAGTGGATGGGCGAAGGCGCTGTGGGTGATCTTCCTCGTCTTCCTCCCGTTCCTGACAGTCCTGGCCTACCTTCTGAGCCGTGGTTCGGGGATGGTCAGCCGCGAGGCGGCGCGTGCCGGGGCCGCGCAGGAGGCCGCGGAGGACTACATCCGCGGCCTGTCGGCACCGAGTTCGGCCGAGGAGATCGCGAAGGCGAAGACGCTTCTGGATTCGGGCACCATCTCGGAACCGGAGTTCACAGTACTGAAGGATCGGGCACTCGCCGGCAAAGCGTGAGCCCGGCCCCGCCGAAGACGGATGCCGGAACTCGTCGGTCCGGACCGTGAATCTGAAGGACAACAGCTTTCCTGCAGGAAGTGCTGCCGGCAGTACTGTCGCGTGGAAGCGCGCACGGCTCCCAGCATCCCTGCCTCCTTCCGGTGTATTCCGGCCGGCCGCATCACTTGAGGCTGAGCACCTCGTCGATCGGGCGGTCGTTGACGAAGACCTGGGCACTTGCGGCACCGGCAGCGCCCATGGCGGTGTACTCCAGCTGCGCCTTCGCGCGCGGTACGTCGCAGACACCCCCGAGCACGAACTCCCCGGTGAGCCAGACCGAGACCGTGCTGCCGTCCAGCTCACCGTCGACGTACGTGAGGCTCGACTGGTACAGGGCGTTCACGAGCCCCGACAGGCCGACGTCGCGGCTCTTGTTCGCGAGCAGGGTCTCCATGCTGGAACCCAGCTGGTCCGTGAATCGGACCGGGGCCGTGGTCGTAGCGATGAGGCTGTCACCGCAGCCGATCGAGGGCCCCGATGCTCCGTCGTCACCGACAGCGACGTAGTAGAGCGTCAGCGGAGCGACCTGCTCCGGAATTCCCGTCGGCGCTGTGTCCTCCGTCGGGGGCGGGCTCGCGGGGGACGGCGCACCCGCCGTGGGGGTGGGCGCAGCCGGCAGCGTGCTGGGCGGGGTCGCGACGGACGGGCTAGCCGTCGTGGGAGCGGCGGGGCTGTTCGTGGGCGCATCGGTCGGAGGGCCGAAACAGCCCGTGAGCACGATCAGGCTGGAGAGCCCAAGAACGCGGAATGCCGAAAGCTTGCTCATGGTGCTCCTTGGTGCGGCCCTGCGCCATTGCGGGACCGCACTTAGAAGCTACGCCTGAGGGATCATGCGGAACAGGGACTTTAGTCCGGCTTCGGCGGGTGGATCACCTGTGGCACCAGCACTCGGTCATGCGACCACCGGCGATCCTCCGGCTGGTGATGCCGATCGGGAATGGCACCGGATCACACGCAGTCACCACCACCGCCTCCATCACCGCCGCCTGACCCATCGCTGCCACCGAAGAAGGCCGCACCTCCCACAGCCGCGGCCGACCCGCCGCCGCCCCATCCACGCGGTGTCCTCGTGCGTGCGGGCTTCCATGCCAGCTTGACCAACGCGAAGGGAATGAGAAGCGTCAGCGCGGTAACGAGGCCGAACACCAGGATGCTGAAAACGTCCACGGCCGGCATCCCGTCACGCTTCGCTTCCTGACCCAGGGCGACGGGCAGCCTCTGCATGATAGGACCGCATGCCGTGCTTCACAGCGAAGCGGACCACCACGTAGAGCATGAAGCCCACGACGGCGATCAACAGCAGATAAGCCCCCACAACAATGACCATCCCGAATCCATGCAAAGCCATGTCGTACTCCCCCATTCCGATACCGGACACCCGGTCGTCTGAGCCTAATAGCGTGATCAGAACATTGACACCACTGATCGCATCGTCGTCGCACCCCTGGTGCCCGTCAGGTGTCATCGCACGGTAACGCCCACCCAGGCCTGCCCGTCCACGACGCTCAGGTAGGACCCTTGCGGCACTCCAGCTCCTCGCTCACGGGCTCGGACACGACGTGGACTGCTCCGCTCGGGCCGTAGCCCGCGGACAGCGCGGAGTCCGGTGCGCTCACCTGGACCACGAGACCTTCGATCTCTCCTGTGCTCATCATGAGGTGATTCTCCGTCGCTCATAGCCGGACAACGACTCGCCGTGGTGCTCCTTGGGGTCCGGTCGTTGATCCATCAGCGAGACGGAAGGTAGCTACTGGACGGACAACCCGTTGCGGGACAGGTCGTCACGCCGACGAACACAGGGGCCGACCGGCACGGGATCCGGAGGTCGGACGGCTCCCGGTCGACGCCGTCGCCCATGGGCTGTTCGCGGACTGATCCTCCTCAGTGCCCGAGCGAGCGATCGATCTGTCGCATGGCGGCGTCATAGACCGCGTCCCAGGTCCAGCCGGCCGCCGGCGCACCCGCCAACTCCAAGGACACCAGCCCGTGGACCTGCCCCCACACAACGCCGACCATCGAGGCGATCTCGTCATCCGCTGCTCCAGGCAGCGCTGCGGCAATCGCGCCGAACAGTGGAGCGATCGACGGCTCAGCGGCACCCGGCGTCGGCTGGCACTGCACCTGACCGGCCAGTGAACCGCCGAACATCAGGCCGTAGAGGATCGGATGCGCCAGCGCCCAGGCTCGGTAGGCCCGGCCCAATACTTCGAGGCCGGCGGCGGCGGCCTCCTGTTGGGAGGCGGCAAAGGACGCGAAACCGTCATCGAGCACGGCAGTCAGCAGTCCTGCCTTCCCCCCGAAGAGCGAATACACCGCCGTCGTCGACGTCCCGGCGGCAGCGGCAATAGTGCGCAACGAGACGGAGGCGGCACCGTCACGGGCGATGAGGAGGGCTGCGGTGTCGAGAAGCCTGCGGCGCAGGGTCTCATCGTGGACCAGAGGTCTTGCCATGGGACCAGTATTCCATAACACTGTTCTGTAACAGCGTTATCAAAGGAGAAGCACATGTCGAAGCAAGTGCACGCGGGACGTTTCACCGCCGATCCCGGGGGTGGCCCGGTGACGGTCTTCCTGATCGGTATGCGCGCCAACCGCTGGTGGAAGTTCGGAAAGGTCGCACGGGTGGGGGCGGCCATGCCCAAGATGCTTGCCCACCTGGCCGCGACGCCGGACGCCGGGCTGCTGAGCTACCAGCAATGGTTCGGGCGGACGACCATCATGGTCAGCTACTGGAAGAGCCCGGAGCATCTCCAGCGGTTCGCAGCCGACAGGTCGGCGCCGCACCTCGAGCCCTGGCGCCGGTTCATGCGCGAATCGGCCGGCACGGGCGACGTCGGCGTATGGCACGAGACCTACGAGACGATGCCGGGCGGCAGGGAAAGCATCTACAGCGATATGCCGGTCTTCGGGCTGGCAACGGCCACCGGCCACGTACCGGTGGGAGCTGGACTGAACACCGCGCGCCAGCGCCTGAAGGCGGACGAGGTCAAGCGGCGTGTGCCCGAATGAGCCGTCCCCAGAAGGGGCTAGAGGTTGAAGCGTAATTCCACCGCATTCCGTAGCCGAATCACCTTGGATGGCGACATCCTTCACCCGCTGTCGGGAAGCCACGTCCTGTGCGATCGCAGCACGAACCTCGAGACGGCCCCGGGGGTGAACCACAGCTAGCAGAGCTGTTGCTCACCGGATCATCAAGCGCAGGAACGTCGTGACCCACAACATCCAGCGGCCGGGTTGGCGGTGATCCCGAAGCCACCGTGTATCAAAGCATTTCGAGGGGTTCTGGGTGTGTCGGCGGCGGGAAAGCGCGATCGAGGCGCTCGAGATCGGTGTCGCTGAGGTGAAGGTCGCGGGCGGCGGCGTTCTCGAGCACATGCTCGACGGTCGAAGCCTTCGGGATCGCGAGCACGCTGCTGGTGCGCATTGTCCACGCCAGAGCGACCTGCGCAGGCGTCGCGCCAAGCTCACGTGCGATCTGTGTCAGATCCGGGTTGCCGAGCAGTCGTCCCTGCTCCACGGGCGAATAGGCCATCACGGGCATCTTCATCGAAGTGGACCATGGCATCAGGTCGAACTCCGGACCGCGACGGGTCAGGTTGTACAGCACCTGATCGGTCTGGCACCCCTCAGGCAAACTCTGGAGCTCGTCGGTGTCGAGGTTACTCACACCCCACGCACGGATCGAGCCCTCTTCGATGAGGGACTCGAACGCTGCGACGGTCTCCTCGAGAGGGAATCTCCCCCGCCAATGCAGGAGGTACAGGTCCAGGCAGTCAGTGCCCAGACGGTCCAGGCTTGCATGACAGGCCTCGATCGTCCCTGATGCGGAGGCGTTCGAGGGTAGGACCTTGCTCACCAGGAAAACCTCATCGCGCCTACCCCTGATGGCTTCACCGACAAGGTCCTCACTGCGCCCGTTACCGTACATCTCGGCGGTATCGATCACGGTCAGACCCAGATCAATACCTGTGCGCAGCGCCCGGATCTCAGCGTTCCGGCTGGCAGGAGAGTCACCCAGGTTCCACGTTCCCTGCCCCAGAGCAGGAACCACAGTGCCGTCCGGAAAAGTAATCACACGCCAACGCTACAACCAGGGCCATCAGCTAACGAGGTGTGATGGTAACCAGACTGTGGGTCGGGTCAAAGTGCCACCAATCGGTGCAGCAGACCCTACACTGATGTTCCGGTTATTCGGACAACGCACGTAGATATATCGAACTAAACATTGAATCTAAACTCCACCGCATTCCGTAGCCGAATCACCTTAGATGGCGACATCCTTCACCCGCTGTCGGGAAGCCACGTCCTGTGCGATCGCAGCACGAACCTCGAGACGGCCCCGGGGGTGAACTACAGCTAGCAGAGCTGTTGCTCACCGGATCATCAAGCGCAGGAACGTCGTGACCCACAACATCCAGCGGCCGGGTTGGCGGTGATCCCGAAGCCACCGTGTATCAAAGCATTTCGAGGGGTTGTGGGTGTGTCGGCGGCGGGAAAGCGCGATCGAGGCGCTCGAGATCGGTGTCGCTGAGGTGAAGGTCGCGGGCGGCGGCGTTCTCGAGCACATGCTCGACGGTCGAAGCCTTCGGGATCGCGAGCACGCTGCTGGTGCGCATTGTCCACGCCAGAGCGACCTGCGCAGGCGTCGCGCCAAGCTCACGTGCGATCTGTGTCAGATCCGGGTTGCCGAGCAGTCGTCCCTGCTCCACGGGCGAATAGGCCATCACGGGCATCTTCATCGAAGTGGACCATGGCATCAGGTCGAACTCCGGACCGCGACGGGTCAGGTTGTACAGCACCTGATCGGTCTGGCACCCCTCAGGCAAACTCTGGAGTTCGTCGGTGTCGAGATTACTCACACCCCACGCACGGATCGAGCCCTCCTCGATGAGGGACTCGAACGCTGCGACGGTCTCCTCGAGAGGGAATCTCCCCCGCCAATGCAGGAGGTACAGGTCCAGGCAGTCAGTGCCCAGACGGTCCAGGCTTGCATGACAGGCCTCGATCGTCCCTGATGCGGAGGCGTTCGAGGGTAGGACCTTGCTCACCAGGAAAACCTCATCGCGCCTACCCCTGATGGCTTCACCGACAAGGTCCTCACTGCGCCCATCACCGTACATCTCGGCGGTATCGATCACGGTCAGACCCAGATCAATACCTGTGCGCAGCGCCCGGATCTCAGCGTTCCGGCTGGCAGGAGAGTCACCCAGGTTCCACGTTCCCTGCCCCAGAGCAGGAACCACAGTGCCGTCCGGAAAAGTAATCACACGCCAACGCTACAACCAGGGCCATCAGCTAACGAGGTGTGATGGTAACCAGACTGTGGGTCGGGTCAAAGTGCCACCAATCGGTGCAGCAGACCCTACACTGATGTTCCGGTTATTCGGACAACGCACGTAGATATATCGAACTAAACATTGAATCTAAACTCCACCACGTCGCCATCGGACATGACGTACTCCTTGCCCTCGATGCGCACCTTGCCGCGGGACTTGGCCTCACTCATCGACCCGGCGTCAATCAGGTCACCGAAGTGCACCACCTCGGCCTTGATGAATCCGCGCTGGAAGTCCGAGTGGATGACGCCGGCGGCCTCGGGCGCCGTCGCACCCTTCTTGATGGTCCAGGCGCGGGTCTCCTTCGGACCGGCTGTCAGGTAGGTCTGCAGGCCGAGGGTGTGGAAGCCGACGCGCGCCAGCTGGTCGAGGCCGGACTCCTCCTGGCCGTTCATCTCGAGCATCTCGCGGGCCTCGGCCTCGTCGAGTTCCACGAGGTCGGCTTCGAGCTTGGCGTCCAGGAAGATGGCGTCTGCGGGTGCGACGAGCTGGCGCAGTTCCGCCTGGCGCTCGGTGCTGCCGAGGACGGCGTCGTCGACGTTGAAGACGTAGATGAACGGCTTGGCCGTCAGCAGGCTGAGCTCGCGCAGGTGCTCCATCTCGAGCTTGTCGCTCGTGACGGACGCGAAGATCGTGTCCCCGCGCTCGAGCACGGACTGGGCGGCCTGCATGGCAGCCAGTTGCGCGGCCTCGCGCTTCTTGATCTTCACTTCCTTCTCGACGCGCGGGATCGCCTTCTCGAGCGTCTGGAGGTCGGCGAGGATCAGCTCGGTGTTGATGGTCTCCATGTCGGAGCGCGGGTCGACCTTGCCGTCGACGTGGATGACGTCGGGGTCATCGAACACGCGGATGACCTGGGCGATCGCCTCGGCCTCGCGGATGTTCGCCAGGAACTGGTTGCCGAGGCCCTCGCCCTCGGACGCACCCTTGACGATGCCGGCGATGTCCACGAAGGACACGGTCGCGGGCAGGATCTGCTTGGACCCGAAGACCTCCGCCAGCTGCGCGAGGCGCGGGTCGGGCAGGTTGACCACGCCGACGTTCGGCTCGATGGTCGCGAACGGGTAGTTCGCCGCCAGGACGTTGTTGCGCGTCAGCGCATTGAAGAGGGTTGATTTGCCGACGTTGGGCAGTCCGACGATGCCGATAGTAAGAGCCACGGGAGACAAGTCTACCGGGCGCCGACACACCGCCCGGCGGTAGCGAGGCCCGAATGTCGGAGGTCCCTGCGACAGTGTTGGCATGAGCACCACAGCTGTCCTCCTCGTCCTCCTCGCCTTCGTCCTCGGATGCGCGGTCGGCGCCTTGGTGGTGGCGCGCGCCCTCCGTGCACGCACAGAGGAACTCCGGTCCGAGCTCGACGACGCCACGGCACGTCTCGGAAGCACGACGTCGAACCTCGCGGCAGCCGTCGCCCAACGTGACCTGCTGCAGCAGCACAATCGCGAGCTGACGGGCAAGACGTCGACCGACAACGACGTCCTGCGTGCCCTGGCTCCCGTGGCCGAGAAGCTGACCCAGGTGCAGCGGCAGGTGGGTCTGCTCGAACGCGACCGCGTGGAGCAGTACGGCCAGCTCGCGCGGCAGCTCGAGGAGGCACGCACAGCAGATGCGTTGCTCCTCTCCACCACCCACTCGCTCGCGGGCGCCCTCCGCAGTAACAGCGCCCGCGGCCAGTGGGGCGAGGTGCAGCTGCGGCGCGTGGTCGAAGCGGCGGGCATGATCTCCCGTGTCGATTTCCTGGAGCAGGTGTCCTTCGCCGCAGGGGACGACGGCGAGCGGGCTCGGCCGGACATGGTGGTGCAGCTACCGGGCGACAAGCAGATCGTGATCGATGCCAAGGTGCCCCTGAGCGCCTTCCTCTCCGCACAGGAACTCGCGGCCCCGGGTGACGGTTCCGCAGGAGCCGAGGATGTCGGTGCCCTCGGCTCCCGACGCGCCGAACTGCTCAAGCAGCACGGAAAGGCCCTCCGCGCGCACATCGACGCCCTCGCCCGGAAGAAGTACTGGGAAGGCGCCGCCAACTCCCCCGAGCTCGTCATCTGCTTCATCCCGGTCGAGTCCGTGCTCTCGGAGGCACTGCGGGCCGATCCGGAACTGCTCGACTACGCCTTCTCCCAGAACGTCGCCCTGGCATCGCCGGTGTCGCTGCTCGGCATCCTCAAGGGTGCTGCGTTCAGCTGGCGGCAGGCCGTGCTGACGGACAACGCCCGCGAGCTCTTCGACCTGTCGAAGCAGCTCTACGAGCGCCTCGGCACAATGGGCGGTCATGTGACGCGCCTCGGGGCGTCCCTGAAGACATCGGTCGAGCGCTACAACTCCTTCGTCGGCGCCCTCGAATCCAGGGTCCTTCCCACGGCCCGCCGGATCGGTGCGTTCGATTCGGCGTCCCTGGACGTCGTCGACGCCGCAGTGGACGGCGCCGATGTGAGTGTCCTCGGAGCTGCACGCGCGCAACGTGCAGGCAGCACGGCAGGGCCGGCCGGCCAGGCGGCGGCGATCGACGCGACGCCCCGCTCCCTGACCGCCCACGAACTGCTCGACGGCACCGACGGGTAGGCCGGTGCCGTCAGCTCCGCAGGAGGCCTCTCAGGTGACGAGCTTCGCGTAGACGACGTAGTTGTCATCGAACTCTCCGGTGTCCGGATCGTAGCCGTCACAGGTGATGAGACGTAGCTCGGCTCCCTCCGTATTGCCATACACAGAAGCGGTGGGGAACGAGTCCTTGGGGTACTGTCCGGCGTGGTCCATGGTGAAGACGGCCGTTGTCCCGTCTTCCCGAAGCACTTCGATGGTGTCCCCCGCCTTCAGGGCCCGCAGGTCCGCGAAGACTCCGGGGCCGCCATCGGTGGCGTTGACATGTCCCAGCAACACTGCGGGTCCTCGCTCGCCCGGTGTCGGCGACTGGTTGTACCAGCTTGCGGGGGCGCCCGGCCCATCAGGTGGTACCTCGAGCGTCCCGTTCTCCCGCAGCCCGGTACTCAACACCTTCGAGGATGCGCCGGTGGAGGGAATCGTGAAGGACACGGGCGGTGACTCGGTGAGCACCGAGGGCAGGTCCGACGCCGCGACCTGCGGTGGCGGAGCGCCGCCGTCGGTCTCCGGCGACGTCGGTCCGGATGCCGGTGGCGATGCGCCATCTGGAGCCCCGGTGCCGGTTTCTGTCGGGGCGATGGCGCACCCGGTGAGAATCAGGAGGGTGACGGCCGCAGATACCAGGTGGCGCCTGCCAGCATCACCGCGCGGACCCATCATGGGACCAGGTGCCCGATCAGTGCGTACTGCTGTTACTGGTCCTCGTGAGGATAACTGCCGGCCCTCGTCCCCCGGCCCCGACGGTGAACGCGTCCGCATCATCAGTTCAGGGAGGTGCGGTCCTGCCGCTGGCCCCGGCCACCGCGGCCCTGCGACGGATCGCCCATCGCCTTGAGTGCGGCGCGGATCTCCTTCGGCAACGAGAAGATGATGTCCTCCTCGGCCGTCACGACCTCCTCGACCTGGCCGTAGCCGTACTCCGCGAGCAGCCTCAGCACGTCCTGCACGAGGTTCTCCGGAACCGAGGCACCCGAGGAGATGCCGACCGTGGACACTCCCTCGAACCAGGACTCGTCCACCTCGTTCGCGAAGTCGACCCGGTGCGCCGCCTTCGCGCCGTACTCGAGGGCGACCTCCACGAGGCGCACGGAGTTCGAGGAGTTGGCGGAGCCGACGACGATGACGAGGTCCGTCTCCGGCGCGATCTTCTTTATGGCCGCCTGGCGGTTCGACGTGGCGTAGCAGATGTCGTCGCTCGGCGGGTCCTGGAGCGTCGGGAATCGCTCCTTCAGGAGGTTCACCGTCAGCATGGTCTCGTCGACGCTCAGGGTGGTCTGCGAGAGCCAGATCAGCCGTTCGGGGTCGCGCACCTGCACCTTGTCGACGTCCTCCGGACCGTTGACGATCTGGATGTGGTCGGGAGCCTCGCCGGCCGTTCCCTCCACTTCCTCGTGGCCTTCGTGGCCGATCAGGAGGATGTCGAAGTCGTCGCGCGCGAAGCGCTGCGCTTCCTTGTGCACCTTCGTCACGAGGGGGCAGGTGGCATCAATGGTCCGCAGGCCGCGGTCCTCCGCGGACCGGACCACGGCAGGCGAGACCCCATGCGCCGAGAAGACCAGGAGCGCCCCTTCGGGGACTTCATCGGTCTCGTCGACGAAGATTGCGCCCTTGGACTCGAGCGTCGAGACGACATGCAGGTTGTGCACGATCTGCTTGCGCACGTACACGGGCGGTCCGTAGTGCTCCAGCGCCTTCTCGACGGCGATGACGGCGCGGTCCACGCCTGCGCAGTAGCCGCGGGGCGCCGCGAGCAGCACCTTCTTGTCCCCCGCTACCGGCGCAGCAGCGAGCACGTCCGCCGGGGAGCGGCGCCTGCGCGGAATGGTGGGCATGGGGACCTGAACGGTGGTACTGGTCATGAGCCGATTCTACCGGGTCGTCCACTCGCCACCGTCGGATCCGGCGTTGCTCAGCTGTGAGCTAAGCCCTACGCCTACGGGCGAGGGCGACGTGCGCGACGACGCCGATCACGACCGCGAGCAGGCCGCCGATGATCACGGGCGTGCTGGAGGCGGCGATGTCCGCTCCGGCCCGTTCGGCGAGGCCCCGGATGAACACATCGGCAACCGCACTCGTACCGGGCGCCCTGGCCGCCGTCGCGGGGACCCAGCCCGCGGCGAGGTATCCGAACACGCCGATCCCCACCACTCCGAGGCCGAGAAGTGCGAGCGTGGTGCCGCGCCGTCGTGCAATCACGAGTGCCAGCAATGCCAGCACCGCCGCGCCCGCGAGGAACAGGGGCCATGACTGCACCGCCTCGGCGACGCCGCTCAGCAGCCCTCCCCTTTTCAGGGAGCCGATGTCGATCGTGGTGTCCTCGGGGACCGGGACCTCCAGGCCCAGGCTTCCGTTCAGGCTGTCCGCCAGGAGTGCCGCGACCGGCGCGAGGTCGAGGGTGAGGATGGCAGGCGCGGGTTCCGACGGGTCGGGTGCGTGCGCGAAGGTGACGGCGTGCGACAGCCGCAGCGTCTCCGTCCAGGCCGCCGGATAGCCTGAGGCACCCGTCACCGTGCCCGCGGCGTCGCGGATGAGTGGTTCGACGAAGGAGCCGAACTGCTCGGGCAGGCCGGTATTCGCTGCGACCTCCTGAACGAGGGAATCGGCGAGCGCCGCCTGGAAGTCGGCGTCGTCGCCCAGCGGCGCAGCCAGCGCAACGAAGCCGGACTCCTCCACGAGGTTCTCGTGCAGCCAGGCCGATGCCAGCCCGGCAGCCATGGCGACGAGCGCGAGCAGGGCCAGGAAGGCAGAGACGACAGTGCGCATGGAGTCCTCGTGTTGGGGGGCGAACTTCCGATTATGCCCGTTCCCCCGTCCGGCGGCACGGCGGGTTCCCGTGTGTTCCACCCCTGCCGCAACACACATGCCACAGCTCGGGACAGCCCCTGGGGGTCGGGAGTGGTAGAGATGGACAGTGCAATCTCCAAGAACGGGAGCAGGGATCTTCCCGAGGACAGGACGGCCATGACGAGCGAGGGAACGCGGGCGCAACCCGCCGGCATCGCCGGCACCCCCCGGCAGGCGACCACCCTGCCCGGGACGGCGGCCGAGACCTCACCCGACTCCCCCTGGCCGCTTCACCTGCTGTCCGAGAAACTGAAAGCCCACATCGACCGCGCGCCCGCCGCGTGGGTCGAAGGACAGGTCATCGAACTCAACCGGCGCTCCAGCATGTGCTACATCACCCTGCGCGACGTCGACACGGAAGTCTCCCTGTCCCTCTCGGTCTACGGCTCGGTGATGGACAGGGTGTCCTCGCCCCTGGAGCGGGGGTCCCGCGTCGTCGCCCGCCTCAAACCGGACTTCTGGGTCAAGACGGGGCGCCTCTCGATGCAGACCATCGACATCAGGCCCGTAGGTATCGGGGACCTCCTCGCACGTATAGAGCGTCTCCGGCAGGCACTGGCCGCGGAGGGGCTCTTCGCCGCAGCCCGGAAGAAGCAACTGCCGCTGCTCCCGCATCGGATCGGGCTCATCACCGGCCGTGATTCGGACGCGATGAAGGACGTCATGCGCAATGCGGCGCTGCGCTGGCCGGCCGTCGAATTCGAGGTACGCGAGGTCGCGGTGCAGGGCGTCAGCAGTGTCGCCCAGGTCACCGCGGCACTCGCCGAGCTCGACGCGCACCCGCACGTCGACGTCATCATCATCGCGCGCGGCGGTGGCGCCCTCGAGGATCTCCTGCCCTTCAGCGACGAGTCGCTGGTCCGGGCGGTCGGCATGGCCGTCACGCCGGTGGTCAGCGCCATCGGGCACGAAGCGGACCGCCCCCTGCTCGACGAAGTGGCCGACCTCCGCGCCTCGACGCCCACGGACGCCGCGAAGCGCGTCGTTCCGGACGTCACGGAGGAACTCGGCCGGATCGGCCAGGCGCGCTCGGCGCTGGAGCGGTCCATCCGCATGCTCGTCCACCGCGAGAGTGAGAGCCTCGCCACTCTGCGCTCCCGCCCGTCGCTGGCCAAGCCGGAAGGCATGATCGACGTGAGGGAGGCCGACGTCGAGCGGCTGCGGTCCCGTGCCCTCCGATGCATGTCCGCGGCGGTGGAGCGGGAAGCGGACTCGGTCCAGCACCTGCGCGAACGCGTCCGTTCGCTGTCCCCGCAGAAGACCCTGGATCGCGGTTATGCAGTGGTGCAGAAGGCCGACGGCCACATCGTCCGGGCTCCGGCCGACGTCCGGCCCGGGGAAAGCCTGCGGATCCGCGTTGCCGGCGGGCCGTTCGGTGCTGTGTCCCAGGAGGCACAGGCACCCGACACTCAGACCCGGGCAGGATCGCCATGACGGCACTCCGGTCACGACTGTTCGTCCGGCCGCGAGGCGTTCGGCCGGGAAGCTCCGCCGCGGCGGCCGTCCGATGGCATCCAGGAATCCAGCCGCTCCATCGGCCAACCAGCGCGTCGACGACCCTGCCCGGGTGAAAGCAACTCACGGAACGAGGAACCTGCCATGACGGAGAACAACCAGACGCAACCGGCGGACGTACAGACGCTGTCCTATGAGCAGGCGCGGGAAGAGCTCGTTGCGGTCGTAACGCGTCTCGAGGCCGGAGGAGTGAGCCTCGAGGAATCACTCGCGCTGTGGGAGCGGGGCGAAGCGCTCGCCGACCGGTGCGAGGCATGGCTCGAAGGGGCGAAGGCCAGGTTGGCGGCCGCACGGGACAAGGCCGAAGGCCAGTAGCGAGTCCGTCCCAGCTGCCCCCGGCGCTGAACGACGCCCGAGGGACCTAGGCTGGCCGGATGACCGGACGACCAGCAGACAGCGCCACGGAAGCGGCCTACGACCGGGTGGCCGCGAGCTACGCCGCCGCCCTGCCGGACGATTCGTCCGAAGCTCCCGCGGATCGGGGGATGATCGCCGAGTTCGCCGGCCGCTTCCACGCGGGCGGCCGACGGGTGGTCGACGCGGGGAGCGGAGCCGGGCGCATGGCACCCGTGCTGGCCCGGCACGGCCTGGACTACATCGGCGTGGACCTCTCCCCCGCGATGGTCCGGACGGCAGCCGGCCTGCACCCTGACCGGCATTTCGTGGTGGGCGGCTTGGCGGACCTGCCGCTGCCGAATGGCCACGCCGATGGCGTCCTCTCCTGGTACTCGATCATCCACACCCCTCCGGACGGACTGCCGGAGGTCCTCGCGGAATTCCGGCGCGTCCTCACGCCGGGAGGAGTCCTGCTCCTCGGTTTCCAGGCCGGGAGTGGCCCCCGGGTCATCCGGAACGCCTACGGCCACGACGTCGACCTCACCGCGCACCTGCACCGGCCCGGTGACCTGGAGCGGCACCTCGAGTCACTCGGCTTCCTGATCGAGGCGACCCTCGTCCGGAGCCCTCGTGACGGGGAAAGGCACGACCAGGCGATGGTCCTGGCCCGGCTGCCCGCGCGCGGCTCATCACCCTGACTCCGCCTGCACCGGAGCTAGGAGCGCTGCACCAGCTCCTGCAAGGCCCAGGAATTACCGTCCGGGTCCTCGAAGTACACGAATCTCCCCCACGGCTGCTCGTCGAGGTCGCTGGCTTCGACGCCGCGCTCGAGGAGTTCCGACCGTGCCCGCGCTGCATCTGCCACGACCGCCTGGATGCCGCCCAGCGAGCCCGGGGCCATGTCGCTGATCCCCTCCCCGAGGGCGATGGAACAGGCGGAGCCTGGTGGGGTGAGCTGCACGAAACGGAGGCTCTCGCTGACGCGGTGGTCGTGGTCCAGGGTGAAACCGGCCTGATCGCGATAGAAGGCGATGGCGCGGTCCACGTCGCTGACGGGAACGGCGATGAGTTCGATCTTCCAGTCCATGAGAGCCTCCGTATCGTTGGAGCCTTCAGGCTAGGACCTCATGCGGTCAACCCGGGTCCGCGGACAGGGAGGGCCATCAGGAAGCCGCAAGACGCCGCTTCTCCGCCTCTACGTCGAACGTCGCCCGCGGCCAGCTCAGCTGCATGTCCTCCAGCGTGGCGGTGAGTAGCTGCTGCACGGCGAGCCGGGCGTACCACTTGCGGTCGGCGGGGACGACGTACCAGGGCGCGTTCGGCGTACTCGTCCGTTCGACGACCGCTTCGTAGGCCTCCTGGTACTGCTCCCAGTACGCGCGCTCGTCCACGTCCCCCGGGCTGTACTTCCAGTACTTGTCCTTGCGTTCGAGGCGTTCGGCGAGCCGCGCCTTCTGCTCGTCCTTGCTGATGTGCAGCATGACCTTCAGCACGCGGGTACCGGAGGTGGCGATCTCCTCCTCGAACCTCCGGATCGCGGGGTACCGCTTCTCCACCTCCGCCGGTGCCGAGAGGCCCCGCACGCGGTGGATCAGGACGTCCTCGTAGTGGGACCGGTCGAAGACGCCGATCACCCCGGGCTCCGGGAGCCGCCGGCGGACGCGCCACAGGAAGTCGTGGCGCTGCTCCTCCTCCGTCGGTGCCTTGAAGGCCTGGTGCTGCACGCCCTGGGGATCCACCAGCCCGACGACGTGGCGGACGATCCCGCCCTTGCCCGAGGTGTCCATGCCCTGCAGGACGAGCAGGACGGCGATCTCGCTCCCTGCCCGGCTCTCGGCGAACAGCTTCTCCTGGAGGGACGAGAGCACGTCCGCGCCGGCGGCGAGCGCGGCTGCGCCATCCTCCTTGCCGCCGTCGAACCCCGGCGTGGCGTGCGGATCCACCGCGGCCAGTGAGAAGTCCGGCCCTGCCATCAGGAGGCGCCGCATCTCGGCGGCAGTGCTCTCAGCGGTCGGGTCCACGGGTCCTCCTGCGATCGGGCGGGGGGTCAGGGCTTGTAGGTCGACAGGAAGTCGGCGAGCCGTCCGATGGCATCCTCGATGACTTCCACGCTCGGCAGTGTGACCATGCGGAAGTGGTCGGTATTGATCCAGTTGAAGGCGCTGCCATGCGAGATCAGGATCTTCTGCTGCTTGAGGAGGTCGAGGGCGAACTTCTCGTCGTCCTTGATCGGGTGGATCTCGGGGTCGAGCTTCGGGAAGAGGTACAGGGCTCCCTGCGCCACCTCGCAGCTCACGCCGTCGATCGCATTGAGCATCTGGGCAGCCTTGTCACGCTGCTGCTTGAGGCGCCCACCCGGCAGGATCAGGTCGTTGATGCTCTGGTGCCCGCCGAGGGCCGTCTGGATGGCATGCTGCGCGGGGACGTTCGCGCACAGGCGCATGTTGGCCAGGAGGTTGATGCCCTCGATGTAGTTCGCGGCGTCGCGCTTCGGCCCGGAGATGGCCATCCAGCCACTGCGGAACCCGGCGATCCGGTAGGCCTTGGAGAGTCCGCTGAAGGTCAGGCACAGGACGTCGTCACCGGCGACCGACGCCGCGTTGATGTGTACGGCGTCGTCGTAGAGGATCTTCTCGTAGATCTCGTCCGCGAACAGGATCAGCCCGTGCTCGCGGGCGAGGCGGACGATGCCCTCGAGGATGGGCCGGGGGTAGACGGAACCGGTGGGGTTGTTCGGGTTGATGAGGACGATGCCCTTGGTGTTCGGCGTGATCTTCGACGCCATGTCCTCGAGGTCCGGCCACCAGTGGTTGTCCTCGTCGCAGAGGTAGTGCACGGGGGTACCGCTGGCGAGCGCCACGGAGGCGGTCCAGAGCGGATAGTCCGGGGTGGGGATCAGGATCTCGTCGCCGGCGTTGAGCAGCGCCTGCATCGAGAGGGTGATGAGCTCGCTCACGCCGTTGCCGAGGTAGACGTCGTCCACGTCGATCGAGTTGATGCCGCGGCTCTGGTAGTACTGCACGACGGCGGTGCGCGCCGAGAAGATGCCGCGGGAGTCGCTGTAGCCCTGCGCCTTGGGCAGGTTGCGGATCATGTCCACGAGGATGGCGTCCGGAGCCTCGAAGCCGAAGGGCGCCGGGTTGCCGATGTTCAGCTTGAGGATCCGGTGGCCCTGGGCCTCCATGATCATGGCGTGTTCGAGCAGCGGCCCCCTGATGTCGTAGAGGACGTTACGGAGCTTTCCCGACTGCTTGTAGGTGGCCATTGGATCAGGATGCCACAGCAGGGGCCCGGCACGCGGCATAGCAATGCCGGGCACCGGGCCCCTGCTGACGGATCGGACAGCGTGGACTAACCCGCGAGCCCCTTCTCCTCAAGCCAGTCGGCCGCGGCGTCCGCGGGATTCCGCTTCTCGTCGCCGCTCACTTCGCGGTTCAGGGCCAGCAGGTCCTCGGTGGTCAGCTGCGCCGACACCTCGTTGAGGACGGTGCGCGCTTCCTCCGCGACCGTGTCGGTGTTGACGAGCGGCAGCACCTGCTGGGCGATGAAGTTGTTCTCCGGGTCGTCGAGGACCACGAGGTCGTTGTCGGCGATGGACGGCGTCGTCGTGTAGATGTCGGCCGCCTGCACGTCGTCGTTCAGCAGCGCCTGCAGCGTGATGTCACCGCCGCCGTCGTTGATGGCCTCGAAGCCGCCGGGCTCGCAGTTGTACTTCGCCTTGAGGCCGGGCAGGCCGTAGGCGCGCTCCTGGAAGGTGCTCGGCGCGCCGATGGTGATCTCGCCGCACACCTTCGCCAGGTCGGCGATCGACTTCAGGTTGTACTTCTCGGCCGTGGCAGCCGTCACGACGAGAGCATCCTTGTCCTCGGCCTCCGAGGGCTCGAGCACGCCGAGCTTCACGTCGGGCGACTTCGCGGCGAGCGCATCGGGCAGTGCCGCCACGATGTCCTCGGCGGATTCCGCCGTCGCAGCAGGATCAGCGAACAGCAGCAGGTTGCCGCTGTAGTCCGGGATGATGTCGATCGACCCGTCCTCGATGGCGGTGTAGTAGATCTCCCGCGAACCGATGTTGAGCTTGGTCGTCGCCTCGACGCCGGCTGCGTTGAGCGCTCCGGCGTAGATCTCCGCGATGATCTGGCTCTCGGGGAAATCAGCCGAGCCGACGACGACGGAGCCGCCGGCCTCGGCGGACGCGGATGCGGGATCCTCTGATTCACCCTGGGGGTCGCTGTTGGCACCGCAGGCAGTCAACGCCAGCGCGGCCGTCAGGCCGCCAGCCAGTCCCATCAAAGCGCGCCGCCTGGCGCGTTGTACTGACAGGTTCTTCATGTTGTTCCTCCTTGTGCACTGGCGACGGCCTTCTGCCGGCCAGATCCTTGGGCCCTTCCCTGACCGGAGACGCGCAGTCCCGGGGGTATGGCGAATTTCTGCAGCAGTCCCAGAAGCAGATCGACGGCGATCGCCAGGGCTGTGATGACGACGGCGCCGCCGAAGAGGCGCCCGTAGTCCGCGAGCTGTGTTCCCTCGACGAGGAAGACCCCGAGGCCCCCGAGGTTGATGAAGGCGACGACGGCGGCGGTCGCGATGACCTGCAGCACCGCGGCACGGACCCCGCCGAGGATGACCTGCAGGCCGTTGGGCACCTCGACCCGGAACAGGATCTGGAGTTCGCTCATGCCCATGCTCCGTGCGGCATCCACCATGGTGCGGTTCACGGACGAGATCCCCGCGTAGATCCCGCTCAGCAGCGGGGGGACGGCGAGGAGCACGAGTGCCCAGATGGGAGGCATGAGGCCGAGGCCCGCGAGGAGCACGAACAGGAACACCATCCCGAGCGTCGGCAGGGCCCGGAGTATGCCCACGCCGGAGACGATCACCACGCGGCCGCGACCGGTGTGACCCACGTAGAGCCCGATCGGGACCGCGATCACGAGGGCGATCAGCATGGTCAGCCCGGTGTAACCCAGGTGCTCGACGACGCGCGTGGGGATGCCGCGGTCGCCCTCCCAGTTGGCGGGAGCAGTCAGCCACTCCCCCATCTGGACGAAGAGGTTGTTGCTCGAGTAGTCCATCAGGCGCCCGCCACCTTCGCCTCGAGCGCCACGATCTTCTCGCCGGGCCCGCCGCTGGCCGGGGCCCTGCGCGCCCAGGGGGTCAGCAGGCGTTCCGCGAGCACGAGGGCGAGGTCCATCACGAGGGCCAGGAGCAGGATGATCACGATCCCGACGGCGATCTCGGTCGGGAACGACCGGAACAGGCCGTCCGTGAACAGCGTCCCGAGGCTCGGCACACCGATGAGCGCCCCGACGCTGACGAGTGAGATGTTGGTGACCGAGACCACGCGCAGCCCGGCGAACAGCACGGGCAGCGACAGCGGGAGGTCCACGGTCAGGAACCGCCGCACGGGACGATAGCCCATGGCGACGGCGGCCTGCCGCACGCCGTCGTCGATCGATTCGAGCGCGTCCAGCGTGGACCGGACGAGCAGCGAGAACGCATAGACGGCCAGCGCGACGATGACGTTGACGGGATCGATCACCTTGGTGCCCAGGACCACCGGGAGGAACACGAACATCGCCAGCGACGGGATGGTGTACAGGATGGACGAGCCCGTCAGCAGGACGGAACCGACAACCGGGTTGAGCCGTGCGAGCTGGGCCAGCGGCACCGCGGCGAGGACGCCGAGGATCAGGGGGACGATGGCCTGGACGAGGTGCAGGCGGGTGTGCAGCCAGATGAAGTCGAGGTTGGAGACGAACCAGTCCACGCCTACACCGCCGTGTTGTGGTCGGCCCGGCCCCGGTCGAGCCGTGCGGCTTCGATGAGTTCGAGGATCTCGGTGGCACGTACGACGCCGACCGCCCGGCCGTCGTCGTCGACCGTCACGCCGAGGCCCGAGGGCGAGGACAGGGCGGCGTCCAGCGCGCGTCGCAGGGTGTCGCCGCGTGTGTACAGGGAACCGCCGGGAACCGCCTCGGCCTGCCGCGTGATGCTTCCGCGTGTGGCCCGCGGGACCCAGCCGTGCGGGCGGCCCGCGGCGTCGACCAGCAGTGTCCAGGGCGAGAGCACCGAGACGGTCGGATCGGCGAGGCGGTCCACCTCGATGGTCTCGATCGGATGGATGGTCACCCGGTCACCCTCCTGGAAGGAGAGGTGACGGAATCCCCGGTCGCGTCCCACGAAGCCCGCCACGAAGTCGTCGACGGGCGCGCGGAGGATCTCCTCCGGTGCCGCGAACTGCGCGAGCCGCCCGCCGACGGCGAAGACGGCCACCTTGTCGCCGAGGATGGTGGCCTCGTCGATGTCGTGGGTCACGAAGACGATGGTCTTGGCGAGGTCCCGCTGCAGGCGCAGCAGCTCCTCCTGCAGCTCCGCGCGCACCACGGGGTCCACAGCGCTGAACGGCTCGTCCATGAGGAGCACGGGCGGGTCCGCGGCGAGGGCCCGGGCCACGCCGACGCGCTGCTGCTGGCCGCCCGAGAGCTGCCCCGGGTACCGGCGGCCCAGCTCCTGGGCGAGGCCGACGACGTCGAGGAGTTCCTGCGCACGCCTGCGCGCCTCCGCCTTCCCGACGCCGTTGAGGCGCGGGACCGTGGCGATGTTGTCGAGCACCGACCGGTGCGGCAGCAGCCCGGAGGACTGCATGACGTAGCCCATCGAACGCCGCAGTTCTGCCGCCTTCTGCCGGGAGACGTCCTGCCCGTCGAGGAGGATCCGGCCCGAGGTCGGTTCGACCATCCGGTTGATCATGCGCAGAGAGGTGGTCTTGCCGCAGCCCGACGGACCGACGAACACGGTGATCTTCCCGCGGTCGATGTCCATGCTGAGGTCGTCCACCGCCGGCCGGCCGCCGTCGTAGGTCTTCGTGATGTTGCGGAACTGGATCATGGAGCGACCGGAGGAGTGCTCGGAGATGGTCATGGCAGCTACGCCTTTCATGGCAGGAGCTTCTCGGCCGGGCTGCGCCCGCGGGCCGCACGAGATGCGGTTCCGGCTTGCCGTCTGGTCGGATGCTGGGCTCGGCGCGCAGCGGTCA
The DNA here is from genome assembly GCF_056680255.1 of Arthrobacter sp. BC5. Lineage (NCBI taxonomy): Bacteria > Bacillati > Actinomycetota > Actinomycetes > Micrococcales > Micrococcaceae > Arthrobacter > Arthrobacter sp. BC5. Next base: position 2,125,492 of record NZ_CM155273.1, on the reverse strand, counting down.
GTTCAAGCTGTCGGAGTTCTGAGTCTAACCCTGTGTTCGGAGCAGACAAGGGTGCATATGGGTCAGGAATGCGTCCCGCTGGGGCACCGGCGATCCGGGACGACTGCGCGCTCGGGGCCGCAGCTACGTCCGCCCGGTCACGAGGAACCGGACGCCCATCACCGGGTCCTCCTGCAGGAACACGACGTCGGTGATGTCCTCGGCCGCCAGTCGTGTCCGGAGGTTCGACTGCAGGTCCGGCTGGTGCATGGCGAGGCCGCCACCGAGCACCACCGGGCCGGGTACGCCGATCACGCTCACGACGTCGAGCACGAGGCGCGTGAGGTCGGCGGCGGCACGGTCGATGATTCCTGCCGCGTCCCTGTGGCCCTTGGCCGCGGCGTCGAAGACCGCGCCGGACTGCGCGGCCCAGTAGGTCCGGCCGGCTCCGGAGTGGAAGAGCCCGATGAGTTCGGGCGGAGTGGCGATACCGTTCCGTGCGAGGACCACCGAGTCCAGGTCATCCGGCTGCGCGCCGATGTCATGCCGGTGGAGTGCCCGGCGCACGGCTTCGCGGGCCACCCAGTACCCGCTGCCCTCATCGCCCAGCAGGTAGCCCCAGCCACCCGAACGCGCCTCCCTGCCGTCCTCCCCGACGCCCCAGGCCACGGAGCCGGTCCCTGCGATGACGGCGATACCCGTGCTCGCCCCGCCGGACGCGAGGATGAGCCGCGTGTCGTGGACGACGTCGATGCGGGCTCCCGGCACGTACGGACCGATGAGGGCGCGGAGGCGATCGGCGTCCGCGGGCGTGTCCACTCCACCCAACCCGGCGACGACGCGCCCGACGACACCGGGAGTACCGCCGCGCTCGTCGGACAGGAGCTCACCGAAGAGCCGACCGAGGCTCCGAGCGGCTTCATCCGGCGTCACGTTCTGGACGTTCGCGCTTCCCGCCCTGGCCTCGGCGACGAGCACCCCGCCGCGCCAGAGGGCTCCGTGGGTCTTGGAACCGCCGATGTCGAGGCCCACCAGGACCTGCTGACCCTGGCCGGCAGGCCGGCCCTCGTCGAGCCGGCGTGTGCCTGGGGAAGCGGGCGGACCGGAGGCCTCAGGGGTGTTCGACATGTCTACAGCCTACAAAAAGCCGAGGGCGGCCTGTCCTAGCGAGCAGTGCGGAGGCGGGCGACCAGCGATCCCGCCGCGAGCACCGCGCAGACGCCGGACACCGCGAGCGCGAAGACGGTCACCGAGGCGTTCAGGCCCCAGATCCCGGCGGCGGCGCCGAGCCCCAGGACGGGGACGGCGCTGCCGAGATAGGTGATCACGTACACGGCGCTGATCGTCTGGGCGTGCAGCGCCGGATCGACCTTCACCGACACCTCGTTGAAGACCACACGGAAGGCCATCCCCTGACCGAACCCGGCGACGACGCATGCGCCGACGAGCAGGGGCAGGCTGCCGGCACCTTCCGCGACGGGCAGCAGGCCGACTCCCAGCGCCATGGCCACGAGGCCCACCGGCACCACGAAGCGCCCGCGCGGCGACACCAGCTGGCTGACCGCGGACGACCCGAGGACGAGGGCCGCGAGCAGGCCGATGAGCGGTCGCGACGACGTGCCGGCGATCCCGGCGAACCAGGTGGGCGCGAGGCTCAGCGTGAAGCCGAAGACGGCGAAGCTCAGGAACCCGACGGAGGACGCCGTCCAGAAGGACCGGCGGGCATCCCGGGACACCGCCGGGCGGCGGGGGCGCAGCGCGGCCAGCGGATTGTCAGCGGCAGCCGCCTTGATCGCGGGCCGTGCCCGGAGCAGCACGAGGGGAACCAGGAGGCTCCCGAGCAGGACGAGGTAGACGACGAAGGGCGTCCTCGTGGGCGCGGGCAGGAGGGAGAGGAGGCCGCCGATCACGGGCCCCGCCGCGACTCCCCCGGCGGAGGCCATCAGTGTGAAGCGGGACGCCCAGTCGGGCCGGGTCGGGAGCAGGTCGCGGAGGGCGGCGGCGCTCGCACCGGTGGCCAGGGCCACCGCGCCGCCCTGCAGCGCGCGTCCGGCGGCGAGCATCGGCAGCGAGGTGGCGACGGCGAACAGTGCGGCTCCCAGCAGGCCCAGGACCACGGCGAGGACCAGCGCCGCGCGCCGCCCGATGTGGTCCGACCAGTGGCCGGCGAGGACGAGCCCGCCGATCAGCGCCACGACGTAGGACGCGAAGGCGATCGTGACGGCGAAGGGCGTCAGGCCGAGGTCCGCCTGGAGCAGCGGGTAGATGGGCGTGGCGAGGTTGGCGCCGATCAGGAGGGTGGAGATCACGGTCACGGCGAGCGCGAGTCGGACGGCCAGGGAGGCGTCCCAGCTGCGACGCTCGGCGGCGGCCGGCCTCATGCGCAGCTCGTTGATGACGCTCATCCCACTCCTCCTCGATCGCACGCGCCCAGACTAGGCGCTGCACCGGGCGCCGTTCTGCCCGGATGTCTATAGGATGGGACCGACTGACCGCCCTGCAGTGATCCTGGTGCCGATTTTGCGCGCCGTGCGCAACACGGGTGGAGCCGACTGACGGGAAGTGAGCTTCGTGAGCAAGCTGGACAATCTCGACCTCCGCCTGCTGCTCGAACTGGTGCGCGACCCCCGCGCACAGGTGAGCGAGCTGAGCGAGCTCCTGGGCGTCGCTCGCAACACGGCACAGAGCCGGATCCGCAGGCTCCTCCGCGCTGGGACTCTGCGCCGGAGCGGGCGTGAACTCGATCTCGAGGCCCTCGGGTACGACGTCGTCGCCTTCATCACCATCGAGGTGTCGCACCGCGAGCTCGACGCCGTGATCGCCGGGCTGCGTACCCTGAACCAGGTCCTCGAGGTGCACGAGATCTCCGGTCGTGGCGACGTCTGGTGCCGCGTGGCAGCTACCGACACCCACAACCTGCAGGCCGCCTTGCGGTCCGTCCTCAGGATCAAGGGCGTCATCCGCACCGAGACGGTGCTCGCCCTGCACGAGCACATCCCCTACCGCACCGAACCGCTGCTCGAGCGACTCGCGCACCTGCCCTCCGACGCCTGAACGGGCATCGCACAACCGACCACGCACCACCTCCGAGGAGAGCACCATGGCCCTGCCCACCACCGACACGCGCGTCACCTATCCGCAGGGCGCCGTCGAGTCGGCGTCCCGCGTGCTCCATGTCGAGGTCCGCGACGACGGCCGGCGCGCGGTCCTGCTCGACACCACGGCCTTCCACCCGGTGGACCACGCGTGGCCCGACCAGGGCCCCGACCGCGGCGAGCTCGTGGCCGGCGCCCGTCGGTGGAGCGTCGTCGACTGCGTCGTCGGCGCCACGGACGGGACGGCCCTGTACCTCGGCGCGGAGTCGCCCGTCCGGAAGGGCACGGACGGGTGGGCGTTCGTCGTCGTGCACCTGATCGAGGACGGGGACGGGCCGGCGGAGGGCGACGACGTCGTCGTCCGCGTCGATGCCGCGTACCGCGCAGCGGTATCCGCCGGGCATACGGGCTGCCACCTCGCCTCGCTGGCCCTGAACCGGGCGCTCGCGGGTCGGTGGAAGAAGGATGTGGCGCCGGATGCGCTCGGGGCACCGAACTTCGACGCGCTCGCGGTCGAGACGACGGTCATCGGCGAGTTCGGATCCGTCGACACCTACCGCCTCGGCAAGTCCCTGCGACGGAAGGGATTCAGCACGGAGGACCTCGACACCGGGGCGACGGCCGCCGCCGTGAACGCGACGCTGGCGGAATGGACGGCGACGGAGGCATCGATCGGCATCGCGGCGGACGGGCCCGGCCTGACGGACCGTCGCCGGTGGATCTGCGAGCTCCCCGGTGAGCGTGCCGGAATCCCCTGTGGTGGCACCCACTTGGGCTCCCTCGCCGGGACCGACGTCACCGTGCGGCTCGAACTGGCCGACGCGGACGGAACTCCCGTGCTGCGGATGGACACGCGGGTCGGCGGTCCCGTCTCCGCCTGAAGTCGGTATTCATGCTGGACGCCGCCCTCGTCGACGACCTCGTGACCGAGTCGTACCTCCTCGTCGTCGAGAAGCTACCCAAAGATCAGCGGCCCGTCGACCCGACCACGTTCGGTCAGCCCCCGGCTACCCGAGCGGCACGGACCGGCAAACAGCTGCTGTGTGGAATTGCCTGCCGGTGAGCGCCGGAGTGGTGTCCTCAGGTGTCACTGAGCCAATGCGTAGGGCTGTCGACGTCGGAGGGGAGGAGTGTTCGTGCATCGCCTCGAGCGGCGTTGAGTTGTGCCTGTGTCAGGTAGAGGGCCCGGGAGAGATCGGCCCCTTCGAGACGCGCGTCCCGAAGGTCAGCGCCGAGGAGATCAGCGCCGGACAGGTCGCAGCCTCGCAGGTCGGCAGCAATGAGGTAAGCGCCTCGAAGATCCGCCCCGCACAGTGATCGCGACCTCATCCTCCTACCCATGAGGTCCGCTCCCGGGACAAGGGCAGCATCGAGGTGTTCATCCCCGGTGGCGAGGTACGAGGACCTGACTTCTTCGCTGACGTCCATCAGTACGGCTCGAACGCGGTCATGCACCTCGCCGAGATCCAGGGCCAGGACCTGCTGCGTATCGACCATGGCCTTCTCGATGGCCGTTCTGAGTTCGACGACGTGGTGCGAGGTGTCCGGGTCGAAGGTCCGGTTCGTGGCTTCGCTCAGGTACCACAGCATCTCGTGGAGTTGCCGGACGACCTTGAACGCCGGGAACATGTCTGTCGCTGTTCCGGGGTCCGTTCTCCAGCTGATGCCTCGAAAGAGCTTCTGCGAGACGTTCTGGCCGGCACCGAAGCAGTCGAAGACGGTGCACCCACGGAAGCCCCGCGGGCGCAGGCTGTCGTGGATGGTGCAGGAGAAGTCCGAGTCGAGGTTCTGGCAGGGAGTTCCTGCTGGTTTGTCGATGGCGAAGTCCGTGGTGCGGGAGAAACCCAGGGCCGTGCAGCAGAGCGCGAAGCAGTTACCGCAATCAGGGCGCAGTGATTCCCGGTCGAGAGTCGGCGAGGAGGATGCGGCGGAGTGGTTCGACGGAGAGGGCATGTGATCTTCTCGGGTGAGTTCGGTGAAGGACCGGGTGCCAGGGGAACTCGTGGAGGAGTTCCCTTCGAGGGCGTACGGAATCATCGCTTCCAAGGGAAGCGCGCGGGAACCGCTGCGTCGACTCTGGGTCACAGAGAAAGTAAGAATGTCACTGCGGTCAAAACTAGCATCGCGTCCGCCCTGTCCGTCAGCCGCTGGTTCGAGAAACGCGGTGTGATGCGCTCGAGCGTGCACGGACGTGGTGTTCCCTCCGGCCTCGAGCAGCCGTCAGCAGCCGACCACTGCGTCGATCAGACCCAGGATCACGCTGGGATCAGGGTCGAGAGATGGAGGCGCCGCTTCAGTCATGACGGCACCCTATGCCTCGCTCGAGCACGAGTGCCCGCTGGACGTGTCGGTTCCGTGTCAGGGTTCGGTGCGGCCGCCCGGGTGCAGGAGGACGGGCCCGTGGTGGTTCCTGTGGCGGGTTTCGGCTCGTAATCCGAGGTATGTCCCGGTGATGATGAGGGCCGCGCCGAGGAGTCCGAGGAGGGCGAGGGTGTCCTGCCCGATGGTGAGTCCGATGAGGACGGCCCAGATGGGCTCTGTGCCCATGAGGAGGCTGGCCCGTGAGGCGGAGGTCTGCTGGATCGCCCAGGTCTGGACGAGGAATGCGAAGACGCTGCAGGCCAGGCCGAGATAGAGGACGCCGAGCCATTGCGTCGGGTTGAAGACTCTGATGGCTTCGAGGACACCGGTGTGGTCCGCGGCGGTGTAGACGACGGCGCACACGGCGCTCTGTACCAGTGTCAAAGTCAGCGGACTGCAGTCCCGGCCCCGGGTGAGTCCGGAGACAGCGGCGACGTGGATGGCGCGGACGATCGCGGCGGCGAGCATCAGGGTGTCGCCCGGGGTCGGGGTCGCGAGCCCGTCCTCGGAGACCAGTAGACACACCCCGACGACCGCGATGACGCCGGCTCCGAGTACCATGCGAGGCAGCTTGACCCGGAAGGCGATGCACTCGGTGACCGGGGTGAAGACGACGACGAGGCTGATGATCAAACCGGCGTTCGTAGCACTGGTACCGGCTATCCCGTGGGTTTCCAGGATCAGCACGGCCGCCTGGGTCAGACCGAGTACGACGCCGACAACACTCTCATGCACTCCCACCTTGCGCCGGTTCCATATCAGTGCGATCACAACCAGCGCGGCGGTGGTGATGAGGAACCGCAGGGAAAGGATCACGGTGACACCGACGGTATCGGTGAGGGTTTTTGCTGCCAGGTAACTGCTACCCCACACCACGGCGACCAGCAGGAGCAGGACATCGACGCGTCGTGCAATGAAAAAGGAAAGAAAGGAACCCTGCCGGCCCTGTTTCACAGGCCGATCGAAGAATTCCGGTGAGGTCAGGGGCGAAAGGGATGATGGCACTCCTCGAGTCTCGCGCGTCCCGGCCAGTTAGACGAGAGGGCAGCTGTTGAAGTGATGGTTTAGCGTTCACTTATGGATATGCATCAGTTACGGCTGCTCAGGGAGCTGGGGGAACGTGGGAGCCTGGCTGCTGTGGCGCGGGCGTTCCACGTTTCACCGTCTGCTGTGTCCCAGCAGCTCACCGCGTTGCAGCGCCGGGTCGAGGTGCCCCTGACAGAACGCAGAGGCCGGAACCTGGTCCTGACCGCTGCCGGGCAGGCACTGGCCGAAGCCGCCGTCGAGATCAGCGTCGCGATGAGCTCCGCCGAGCAGGCCGTGAGCCGGTACGTTCAGGACCCGACCGCGACAGTGACGATCTGCGCGTTCAACAGTGCGGGCCTCACCTACTTCGGCCCGCTCCTGGGCTGCCTTGCGGGTGAGGGGAATCCACGCCTGATCTGTCACGACCGGGACGTGGGGCAGGACGCTTTTCCTGCCCTCGCAGCGGATTATGACCTCGTGGTCGCTCACCGCCTCGAGCACAGCCCGCCCTGGCCATCGTCCCTGACAGCGCTACCCCTGGTGAGCGAACCCCTGGATGTGGCCATGTCGGATCAACACCCTTTAGCCGGTCGACCCAGCATCGGTGTCTCGGAGCTGACCGATGAGGAATGGGTATCCGTCCAGGACGGGTTCCCCCTGGTATCCGCTCTGCAGAGCATTGCCGCACATGCAGGGAAACCGCTGAACATCACACACCGGATCAACGAGTTCTTCATCGCCGCCGCCATCATCGCGGACAGCCCCGCCATCGCGCTCATGCCCCGCTACACCGCAGCACCTCCACGAGGCAGCCGCATAGTCCTCAAACCCCTCCGGGACGTACAGCTCAGCAGACACGTCGCCATCCTCTGCCGCCCCGAGACGCTGCACCGCACAGCGGTCCAGAAAGTCGTCAGCACCCTTCAAGGCCTTGCTGCACCTGCCCAGCCAGGCGGCAATGACACCTCGGCACCGTGCTGAACGGGTCCGACGCGTGGACAACGGCCGCCGTGAAGTGCACTCCTGCAGCTCGTCGAACGCCTGCAGGTCGTGCCCGCCCACACGGAGCCGTGCACCCATCCGAGTGCCGAGCGACCGGAGGAATCCGAGCATGCCTGTCACATCTGCAACAGCAGAAGTGCTGAAAGACGGCCGAAGTCCCGCTAGGACGCCAGGGTGAGGGCCCGCGGCCGGGCGCTGGTGGTGTAGTCATGGGTGCGCGGAGAGAGCGCCGCCCCCAGCGTCGAGAGGTACTCGGCCCGGCGTTTCGGCGAGATCCTGGACACAGGACCGGGTGCGGCACCGGCCCCGTCGGCGTAATGCGTGGCGAGGCCATCCTGCAGGAGGCGGAGAGCCTCGGACTTCTGCTGGGACACCGCCGAGTGCGTGGTGCCCAGCTCCCCCGCGACCTCGGTCACCGACCGGCCCTCGAAGAAGACCTGTTCGATGATGTGACGCATGCGGCCCGGCAGGTGGGCGACGGCGGCGCGGAGGTGGCGTACCTGCTCGTCGGCCAGGAGCGAGGCCTCGGGCAGTGGATCGACGGCGGGAACGATGTCGAGGACGGTCTCGTCGAGGGTCTGCACGGAGCGGCCGGCGTCGTCGAGCGCCGCCTGGACCTCCTGGCGGGTCAGGCCGAGCGTGAGGGCGAGCTCCTCCGTGGTGGGTGTGCGACCGAGCGAGGCGGCGAGGGAACCCTGGGCGGCAAGGGTGTCGCCGATGCGCCGGCGGACCGATCGCGGCGCCCAGTCGTTGGCCCGCATCTCGTCGGCGAAGGCGCCGGTGATGCGGCGGCGCGCGTAGGCGCCGAAGGGAACGCCCAGCGTGGGATCGAACGAATCCGCCGAGGTGATGAGCGCGATGGCGCCCACCGAGGCGAGATCCTCCCTGGACAGGTGCGTCGCACGCGCGCACAGGGCGGAGACGAGATAGCCCACCAATGGCAGGTTGTCGACGATGAGTTCTTCACGGTCACGTGAATGCATGAGCAAGCTCCCCAGCTGGCTTCGAAGGAAATGCGAACCAGCTCGCGCAGTACGCGGCGCTGTCCGGCGGCATCTTTCAAGGTGACGCTAACAGCCGTCCTGCAGTCGCCCTGTCGCCACATGATGAGTTGACCCAAAACTGAGCGAAGGTTGCGCATTCCACCAGTTTCCAGCGGCAGGGGCAGCGAAACGGTGTGCTGCCGAAGGCCCGACCAGGGAGGGCCCCCTGGGCCTTCGGCTCGAACAGCCGGGGGCAGGGCCACGCCGGTGGTCCTGCCCGGGAACGGCTCGGCACCCGGGCAGTGCGTGCCGCGCGGCGGTCAGGAGCCGGCCAGGGACTGCTCAGCCCGCTGGACGGCGGTGCTCCCGCGGGCCGCCTTCGCTGCGGTGACGAGGTTCCGCAGCGAGAGGACGGTCTCGTCGTAGCCTCGGGTCTTCAGGCCGCAGTCCGGGTTGATCCACAGCTGCTGCGCCGGAAGGGCGGCCAGCGCCGTCTCGATGAGGCCGGAGATCTCCGGCTCGGAGGGTACGCGGGGCGAGTGGATGTCGTAGACCCCCGGGCCGATCCCGCGGGAGTACCCGAAGCCGGCCAGGTCCGCGACCACCTCGAGGCGGGAGCGCGCTGCCTCGATGCTGGTGACGTCGGCATCCAGTCCATCGATCGCGGCGATGACCTCCCCGAATTCGGAATAGCACAGGTGCGTGTGGATCTGGGTGTGGTCGGCGGCACCGGCCGTCGCCAGCCGGAATGCGCGGACGGACCAGTCCAGGTACGCCGGGTGATCAGCAGAGCGCAGCGGCAGCAGTTCGCGCAGGGCCGGTTCGTCCACCTGCACTAGCGCGATGCCGGCCGCCTCCAGGTCCGCGATCTCGTCCCGCAGGGCGAGCGCCACCTGATTGGCCGTCTCGCCCAGCGGCTGGTCGTCGCGCACGAAGGACCAGGCCAGGATGGTGACCGGGCCGGTGAGCATGCCCTTGAGCGGCCGCTCGGTCAGCGATTGGGCGAAGCCGATCCACGGAACCGTGAACGCGTGCGGGCGCGTGACGTCGCCCCACAGGATGGACGGGCGGGTGCAGCGCGAGCCGTAGGACTGCACCCAGCCCTGCTCCGTCGCCGCGAAGCCGTCGAGGTTCTCCGCGAAGTACTGGACCATGTCGTTGCGCTCCGGCTCGCCATGCACCAGTACGTCCAGCCCGAGTCCCTCCTGCAACCGCACCACACGGGTGATCTCCTCCCGCAGGAACTGTTCGTACTCCGCCTGCGAGATGCTGCCGCTGCGGGCCGCAGCACGGGCAGCACGGACCTCGCCTGTCTGCGGGAAGGAACCGATGGTGGTGGTCGGCAGCAGGGGCAGTCCCAGCCTCTCCTGCTGCAGGTCCGCCCGGTGTGCGGCGGGGCCGCGGGTGAACGCCTCCTCCGTCAGTCCGTTCGTGCGCGCGCGCACCCGCTCCACGACGACGCCGTCGAACAGCGCGCGCTCGCGCAGCACCGCGTCCGCAGCCCGGAGCTCATCGGTGACGGCCGTGGGGCCCTCGGCGAGTCCGCGCGCCAGGACCACCACCTCGCCGATCTTCTGGTCGGCGAACGCGAGCCAGGACGGCAGGTGTTCCGGCAGGGCGGACTCGGCCGCGACGTCGTGCGGCACGTGCAGCAGCGAGGTGGACGTCGCCGTGCTGACCGCTCGCGCGGTCTCCGACTGCAGCTCCTCCAGCACGGCCAGGGAAGACCGCAGATCGTTCCCCCATACGTTCCGCCCGTCCACGACGCCGGCCACGAGGCGCGTGTCGCCCAGTGCCTGCAGGGCCCCGACCGAGGGCCGGGTCCCCCGGACCAGGTCCGCGTGCACCGCTTCGACGCCCGCCGCGGCGAGCACTGCCAGCGACTGGCCCGGTTCCGCCGGATCACCGCCGGTACCGTAACCCGAGGTCACCAGGAGAGCCGGCCGGTCCGCGGCACCTGCCAGCTGCCGGTACACCCGGTCCACGAGCCCGCCGGGTGCTGCCAGCTCGCCGCCGCGGTCGCCCACGAGGCCCGGCTCGTCCAGCTGCACCCATGCGGCGCCCGCTTCCGCCAGTGCCGCGAGGATCCCCGCGTAGGCCGCCACGGCGTCGTCGATCCGGGACAGCGGGTCGAACCCGGCGGGCGCTTCCTCCTCGGCCTTGGCCAGCAGCAGGTAGGTCACGGGACCCACCAGCACCGGGCGCAGCACGGCGCCGCGGTCCTTCTGCCGGCGGACGATGGACGTCAGGCGGTGCGCCACCGCGGCGAACGTGGTCCCCGGGCCGATCTCGGGCACCAGGTAGTGGTAGTTCGTGTCGAACCACTTGGTCAGCTCCAGCGGCGCACGGTCGCCGTCTCCCCGGGCCAGCGCGAAGTAGGCGGCGGTGTCCACGGAACCGTCCTCACCCGCCAGATCCGCGAAGCGGGACGGCAGCGCGCCCAGGGCGGCCGTGGCGTCGAGGACCTGGTCGTAGAGGGCGAAATCCGCGGGGATGGAGGAATCTGCCTCCTTCAGGCCCAGCTCGGCGAGCCGTGCAACGGTGCGGTCCTGCAACTGCTCGGCCGCACGATCCAGCCCTGCCTCGTCCAGGCGGCCTGCCCAGTAGGCTTCCAGGGCCTTCTTCAGCTCCCGGTCCGGCCCCATGCGCGGGTAGCCGAGGATCGTGGCGGCGGGGAAGGTGTCGGCGGTGCTCATACGGTGCTCCTTGGAGATTGGTGTCGGGTTCGGATCTGGAGGCCCCGGGCGTTCAGGCCGGGACGGCGCCGGCGCGGCGAGCCGCCGGGAGATCGAGCTCTTCGACGACGTCGACGGACGCGCGGAAGTCGTTGAAGGTGTACAGGTGGAGGCCAGGGGCTCCTGCCTCGAAGGCCGCACGGGCCAGCACGGCCGCTGCCCGCACGCCGATCCGCCGTCGTTCGGCCTCACTCGACGCCGTTTCCAGGCGGTGCAGCAGCCCGGCGTCGGGACGTACGCCGGTCATGAGGGCCAGCCGCTCGAGCCGCCGGACACTGACGGCGGGCATCACGCCGGGGATGATCGGGATGGTCACGCCGGCCGTCCGGGCTGTACGGACCAGGCGCACGTACTCGGCGGGGTCGAAGTACACCTGCGTGATCGCGAAGTCGGCGCCGGAGCGCTGCTTCGAGATCAGCACCTCGACATCGTGCAGGAACGACGGCGACTCGGGGTGCCTGGTCGGGTAGGCCGCGACCCCCACCGCGAGCCGGCCGCCGGCGAGTGCGGCGCCGTGCCTGGCCTCGACCCCACGGATCAGTTCCACCAGATCCCGGGCGAAGGGCAGCTCGCCGCGGAACGCCTCTCGATCCGCCGGCAGGTCACCGCGCAGTGCCAGGATCCCCCTGACCCCGAGCCCGACGAACTGCCGCACCAGCAGGTCCAGGCCCTCCCGCGTCTCCCCCACGCAGCAGAGGTGGGCCACCGCTCGGAGCCGGGTGCTGGTGACCAGGTGCCCGATGAGCTCGACGGACGCCCGTCGTCGTGCCGGTGCGCCGCTGTAGGTCACCGAGACGTAGTCGGGTCGGGTGGCTCCGAGTTCGTCGATGGTCCGCAGTACGGCGTCGCCGGCCTCCGGGGTGGCCGGCGGGTACAGCTCGTAGGAGAGCGACGGCGGTACCGCTCCGTCTCCGGGACATGCCATTCGAACTCCAGTCTCCATCGGTTCTGGCATTAGCACCGGTTCCGCTGCCCCCGAGGGAACAACTGATGGGTTGCTGCGGCGTCAACAAGCCAGATCTCTCGGCCGCTCTTGATGGTTGGTGGGATCACTCTAAGCAGGGCGACCTGCGGGGCGGCACACCTGACGCAACATGTCGGCGTGTGACCTTGTGCGACACGGCTTCCGTCACATAGCGCGATCGCGACGTCATGGAACGGGCCCGGGGGGATCCAGGGGCTGCTCTCCGGCCGTCCAGGGGTTGATCGCCGGGACCGCCAGCCTCCGGTACGGTTCGACGTTCCCCGACACGACCGAGAGTCCCCTGTGGCGGGCCGTCGCCGCGATCAGGGAATCGGCGAGGGCCACGTCGGAAAGGTCCGCAAGGGCCGCCCAGGCCACGGCGACGGCGGCGTCGACGGACAGGATGTGGGACCCGAACCGTTCCGCGAGTTCGTGCAGCCAGGCTTCCAGGTCCGGGAAGTGCTCGTTCCGGCGGCCCAGCGAGGACAGCTCGCCGATGGTCAGCGCGGAGACGAAGATCCGGAAGTGACGGCGCCGGTGGAGGAAGCCGGTGACGGCTGGATGAGGGCTCGGGCTACGCAGCTCCGCGATGACGTCGGTGTCCAGGAGGAGGCCGCTCGGTGGTGCCATTCCTCAGCCACCCGCCGGTCGGGGGCCCGTCCTCACCGTGGAGCCGCCCCTGGACGTCGGCGCGAGGAGGAAGGCGACGAACGCCTCTCGCGGAGCGGTGAGCACCTCGTAGTCCTCGATGCTGAGGGCCACCATCGGAATCTCTGCGGCGGATGCGCCGGCGGGGAAGGGAGTCATGGGCGGACGGCGCAGGGCCGCGTCCTTTCGCGAGCTCTTGCCCGCACCAGATGCCCGAGGAAGGGGCGAATGCGGACCGCTTCGTCATCCGAACCACCCTGTGAGCGCGGGGTTGGTATGCGGCCCAGTCGGAGCTTGGCGGCCGCAGTTCTTGAAGCTGTTGGAAGTATAACCAGGCAGGGCCCGGCATCATCAACGCCCCGGTCACGGTGCCGTACGCGTCAGGAGCGTCGGCGCCCGGCGAGGGCGCGTGCCTCGGCGAGGAACTGCTCGGCGACCGCCAGCCGCGACAGCGCCTCCACCTCCCCGCCGTCGCCCCCTGTACGGCTCCGTGCTCCCGCGATGAGCGTGAGGCTCACGGCCGCGGCCCGGCTCCGGAGCGCGGCCGGGTCCACCTGCTCGTCGAACGTCCGCAGGAAGCGCGGGAGGGCCTGCGGCACGTGGGCGTACCCGACGTGGAGTCCCGGGAGGACGGCGACGTGGCCGAGGAAGCAGGCGAGGTCATCGACGAGATGCCCCGGTCCGAGTGCATCGACATCCAGCAGTCCGGACACGGCACCGTCCGTGATGAGGAGGTTTCCCTCGTAGAAGTCACCGTGGGCGGGCACGAGCGGTCCCGCGTCACTCGAGCGGACGGCCTCGTCGATGGCTGCGGCGAGACCTCGGATCCGGGCGGCTTCGGAGGGCAGAGCCGCCACCGCTCCTTCGCCGTAGTCCCTGACCCGGGCCGCCCAGGGCGGTCGTACGGGCAGGGCGAGAACCGCGGGCGGCAGGGAGGTGAGGACGTGCACCAGGGCCCCGGGGTCGACGTCGGCCGCGCCGTCCCGCATGAGGAGCTCGGCGAGGGGCGTGCCCGGAGCAGGGTGCATGGCCACCACGTCCTGCATCGGCTCGCCGGCGAGGACCGGAGCGGGCACGCCGGCGGCCCGGAGCATCCGGTGCCGTTCCGCGAGCGCTGCTGCGCCCTGGCGCCGCAGTACCTTCAGGTAGCGGCGCTCGTCCCCGTTCCGCGCCAGGACCACGGCCCGGCGCAGGGGGCGGTAGCTGCGGAGCTCGAGGAGGGTCTCGCGCGGCTCACACCCGGGGCCGAAGGCGAACGGGGTGCTGCGCTCCGGGTCGAGGGCCAGCGGGAGTCCCGGCAGGAGCGGATCGAGGGGATGCACCCACACCGAGAGCGCCACTGCGCCGCGGCGCTGGAAGACCGCGACGGCGTCCGACCCCTGCTGGATGACGCAGGAGGTGATACAGGCGTGCGTCGGGACGGGCGGCGGTGTCGGACCCGGGACCGGGGACCTGCGACCCGCGGCGGCGCCCCCGCCAGGCCGGACGTCGATGGAGTACACACCCGTGACGCCGGCGCCGGGACGGTGGTGGACGGCCCCGAGCTGCCAGGACTCGAGCTCCCACCCGGCGGTGGCCAGCGCCCGCTGCAGGAACCCGGCCGGCGCGTCCGACTCGAGGAGCGCGATGGTCTCCTGCTCGCGGATGATGCGTGCGTCCTTCGCCCTCATGCGAACCTCAGGGGTCGGTCACGGGCGCGACCGGCATCCGGCTTCCCGTGGCATGGGTACGGTCAGGCGCGGCGACGCTGCAGGACGTCGTCGAGGTTGATACGCCCCGCAGAGGGGACGGGGTTCGCCGACTCGGCTGCGGCGTCGTCCGCCTCCGCAGCGACGCGGGCGGCAGCCTCGGAGGCCTTGATGGGAGTCCGGGTCGTGGGTTTCGGCGCCTCGGGGAGGTCCAGCGGGGCCGGAGCCTGCCGTTCGGCCTTCGCCGCGTCCACGTAGGTGGGGCGCGGCACCTCGACCGGAGCCCAGGCGGTGGACCCTGCGGTTCCGGAGGTCTCGGGCGTCTCGGTCGCCGCGGTCGGCTCCGTCCCGGTGACTTCCGGTGACTCCGCGCGTACATCCACCACGGAAGAGCCGTGAGCCACGGCGAGAGCGGCCGTGCGCAGTTCCATCGGGCTCAGCCGGCGGGCGCCGGTCTCCTCGGCGTCGAACAGCGAGGTGGGACGCCGGGGCGCCGCCGGTGCCGCGTGCCGGGGCGGCACCTCGGGTACCGCTGCGGTCTCCCGGACCGGGGCCATGGCGGCTGCGAACGCGCGGTTGACGCGTGCGGCCCGCTCGCGGATCGCGAGGAACCGCAAGAGGGCGACGGCGCCGGTGGCGACGGCGACGCATGCCAGGGGAACGAGGAGGGATACGATCCCGAAGGCTCCGAGCACGAGCGTGACCAGTGCGGCGGCGAGGGCGACGAGGCCCACGAGGGCAGCGCTGATGCGCCCCCACCGCGGGGTGAAGGACGGGCTCGTGGAGGGCACCCCACCGGAGGGGACGGTGGCCTTCGGCGGGGCCGGGGCCTGCCTCTGCACGGGATTTCCTGAACGGTCTGCCTCGTCCTGCGCGGTCATGGTCATCATGCTCCCTCCAGGACGGCGGGTCCCGGCTTTCGGTGATCGGCGGGTACCGCCGGCAGTTGCAGGCGTGGTCTTCCGGAGGACGGAGGGAGCCACCCACACCAGCCACAGGCCGACGATCGCGACGAGCACCAACGAACTATCCAGGGAGAAGACCACACCTAGAACGGTAGGAGCAGTTGGCACCGGGTCCCGGCATTCAGGCGGGCGTGTCGGGGCGTAATATGCTCGACGCGGCATTGGACGGCCGGCTCAGTCCTGGTAGGGCCGGGCCCTCTCGAGCCAGGGCGCCAGCAGGCCTCGCGGGACTTCCTCCGCCGTCAACGCAAAACTCCTGTGATCCGCCCAGCGCCCTGCGATGTGGAGGTACCGCGGACGGAGCCCCTCGTCGCGGAAGCGCAGCTTCTCGACGACGCGCAGGCTCGCCTGGTTCTCGGGCCGGATGTTGATCTCCATGCGATGCAACCCGAGGTCCCCGAAACAGTAGTCGGTGGCCAGGGCCACTGCCGTCGGGGCGATCCCCCGGCCGGCCCGCGCGGAATCCACCCAGTACCCCAGCGTCGCGGTCATCGCCGAACCCCAGGTGATCCCGGACACCGTCAACTGCCCGACGAGTCGGGCGTCGCGGGAGCCGGGCTGCTGCTCGGCGATGAGGAACGGAAGCGCCGAACCCGCCCGTGCCTGCGCCGTCAGGGACCTCACCATCTGGTGGTAGGTGGGAAGGAAACCCTCCGGATCGGGGTTCGAGGCCTCCCAGGGCGCCAGCCATGAGGCGTTGCGGTGGCGCAACGCCGTCCAGTCCGCCTTGTCCCTGTGCCGGATGGGCCGCAGGACCAGGGATCCGGCCCTGAGCGTCACAGGCCAGCTGGTTGCCGACCGCACGGCGTGCTAGTCCGAGATGTCTTTGCTGAAGTCCTTGATCCAGGCACGGAGGTCCGGACCGAGGTCCTCGCGCTCCGACGCCAGCGTCACGACGGCCTTCAGGTAGCTCAGCTTGTCGCCGGTGTCGTAGCGGCGGCCACGGAAGACGACTCCGTACACACCGGAGCCCTCGCCGTCGGCTGCCGCGAGGGTCTGCAGGGCGTCGGTCAGCTGGATCTCGTCGCCCCGCCCGGGCTTGGTGGTCTCCAGGACCTCGAAGACGCGAGGATGCAGGACATAGCGGCCGATCACGGCGAGGTTGGAGGGCGCGTCCTCGACGGCGGGCTTCTCCACCAGGTGGTTAACGCGGACGTGCTCCTCACCCTCGACCTCGGTGATGTCGGCGCAGCCGTAGGCGCTGATCTGCTGCGGATCCACCTCGATCAGGGCCACCACCGAGCCACCGGTCTTGGCCTGGACCTCGATCATGGTCTCGAGCAGCGAATCGCGGTCGTCGATCAGGTCGTCACCGAGCAGCACCGCGAACGGCTCCTGGCCCACGTGCAGCTTCGCGCGGAGGACGGCGTGGCCCAGGCCCTTGGGGTCGCCCTGGCGCAGGTAGTGGATGTCTCCGAGTTCCGACGGGCGGCGGACGGCAGCCAGCTTCTCGTGGTCACCCTTGGCCTCGAGCGTCTGCTCGATGAAGGGAACGCGGTCGAAGTGGTCCTCGAGGGCCCGCTTGTTACGCCCGGTGATCATGAGGACGTCGGACAGGCCGGCGTCGACGGCCTCCTGGACGACGTACTGGATGGCCGGCTTGTCCACCACGGGAAGCATTTCCTTCGGCATCGCCTTGGTTGCAGGAAGGAAGCGGGTCCCCAGGCCGGCCGCAGGGATAACGGCCTTCGTCACGCGTGATTGCAGAGTCATGACCACCACACTACATAACGGGCGCGGAAGTCCCGGGGTGGTGCGCACAATGGTGGAATGACGCGTTCTCCTCGTGATACGGACAAGCACCGCCTGCGCGAGGCGCTGCGCACCGCGCGGGCCGCACTGGATCCAGCAGATCGGCAGCGCCAGTCGGAGGCACTGGGCCGCGCCGTGGTGGAGCACCTCACCGGCCCCGCCTCCCGCCCAGGCACGGCAGGGCACCGTCCGACGGTCGCCGCGTACCTCGGCGTCGCGCCGGAACCCGCAACCGTCCCGCTGCTCGAGGACCTGCACCGGCTCGGGTTCGGCGTCGTCGTTCCGGTCTGCGAGCCCGACTATCAGCTGTCCTGGGCCACATGGCTCCCCGGCGTCACCCTGCAGCGCTCCGTGCGTGCCCCGGTGGAGGAACCGACCGGGCCCCGCCGCCCCTTCGACGAGGTGCCGGACATCGGACTCATCCTCGTGCCCGCCCTGGGCATCGATCGATCGGGGCATCGCATCGGCCAGGGCGGGGGGTACTACGACCGCTTCCTCGCCCACCATCCGATGGGCGTGCCCGGGGCGATCCCGCGGCTGGGGGTCGTATACCGGTCCGAGGTCCTGCCCGAGGGCACCGTTCCGGCCGAATCCTACGACCAGCCGCTCGCCGGAGCCTTCACGCCGGACGGTCTGCTGCACTTCGGAGCGGACGCCCGCCCCGTGTAGACTGGCACTCGACCCCGGAGAGTGCCAAGAGCAGTCGCCCGGAAGAGCCATCCGGGGCCCATGACGTTCCGTCCAGGAGGATATCCATGCCGATGTACGCCTATGCCTGCAAGGACTGCGGCCACGCCTTCGACATCCAGCAGTCGTTCTCGGACGACTCGCTGACCGTCTGCCCCGAGTGCGGCGGCGGGCTGCGCAAGAAGTTCAACAGCGTCGGCGTGGTGTTCAAGGGCTCCGGCTTCTACCGCAACGATTCCCGGGCGACGACGACGAGCACGGACTCCGGCTCGTCGTCGAGCGTGTCGGCGTCGTCCTCGGGCTCTTCCACGGCCGGCTCGGCAGCAGCCGCGTCGTCCGGGTCATCGACGGGGAGCACGGCGTCCGCGACGACCGGCGGGTCCGCCGCGGCGTCCTGAGGCTGCCGCCCGCCCGCCGGCTCGCGCTGATGCCCACCTGATGTCCACATAGCGCGACCTCCCGGACGGCCCTCGGGTAACCCTGCCTAGGCTCGGTCCATGAACCCGACCGGCCACCCCCAGGGAATCCCACTCCGATACCGCTTCCGCCGGCTGGTCCACCGCCGCAAGCGGCTCCTCGCGTGCCTGCTGCTCAGCGCCGCCGCGGGCGTGGCCGTCGAGGCGGCGGCGGGGAACGACTACCCGACGACGCCGGTGGTCGTCGCTGCAGACGACCTCGCGGCGGGCACCGTCCTGACGGAACCCGACATCGCGATCATCCGGCTTCCCGAGCAGGCCGTGACCGGGAGTGTCTTCGAGCAGCCGCGGCAGGTCGTGGGCCAACAGCTGGCGGGTCCCCTCTCCCAGGGTTCCCTCGTCCAGGCGACGGCGCTCGTCGGGGACGGACTGCTCACCGGGACCGAACCCGGCACGGTCGCGGTCCCGCTCCGGCCGGCCGACCCCGCCACCGTCCAGCTCCTCGCTCCCGGCCAGCTCGTGGACGTCATCCTGAGCACCGGCAACGGGTACGACGTCGCAGCCGAATCGACGGTCCTGGCGCGCGCCGTCGCCGTCCTCTGGACAGCTCCCGGTGGCGCCGTCGGCACCTGGCCCGGTGCGGGGGACGACGGCGGGCTCGTGGTGGTGGCTGCGGGGGCCGACACCGCCGCAGCGCTCGCCGGATCCTCCAGTTCGGGGGACGTACACCTCGTCCTGACCACGGCTCCCTGAGCGGTCAGCACGATGCCTGCACGGACCAGCACGGCGCTGCAGCCGTCAGCCCCAGTGCGGGGGCCGCTGCTCCCGGAGCCACTCGTCGTGATCTCCCTCGGCGTCGCCCCAGGACCGGGGGTCGTCCTCTCCCGCGGTCTTCGGGACCACGGGCGTCGATTCGCCCTCCTCGGAGGAGTCTCGCCCCACATTGGTCCCACGGCCCGGGTGCTGCTCGTCCTTGCGCATCCTGGCGGCGTCCTTTCGTGTCCTCGGCTGGTCGGCGGTCTCGCGCGGCGGCAGGCCGATCAGCGCGGATGCCCGTTCGGCGCACCCGTCGGGATCGGTGAAGACCTCGATGGTCCACAGCGGCATGTAGCGCCACCCCATCCGTTCGAGGACCTGGGGGCGCAGCCTGCTCCGTTCCCGCACCGACATGGCACCGTAGCGGCCGGTGCCATCCGACTCGATCGCCAGCGGAGCGGGTCGTTCGTCCTTGACGGCGGCGGCGCCCCCGTCCGCGCGCAGATCGGCGGGCCGCACGGCCACGATGTCGAGGACACCGGCGTAGTGGTCCCATACCTCCGCCCCGCGGTACCGCAGCCGGTCCACGAGGTCCGCGACCAGGGGATCCTCGTTGCCGCCGGACACCGCCGGGGCATGCCCCGTGTCCGCGCCGAGTTCGCGCTGCAGCAGCTCGAAGAAATCGAGGGCGCCCGCGGTGAGGCGGTCAGGGTCCAGGTCCGACGGCTGGAAGCAGGTCAGGACGTGCAGGAGTCGACGTGCACGCGTCATCGCCATCACGAAGTTCCGGCGTCCGTCGGGTCCGGAGAGCGGACCGAAGGAGTGCAGGGCGCGCCCGTGCGGAGTCCTCCCGTATCCCAGCGAGAAGATGATGTCGTCGCGGACCAGGCCGCCCGCCCGCTCGACGGGAACCACGCGGAATGCCTCCCTGCCGGGCGTGAAGAAGTCCGCAGCCCACGGGAACTCGGCCATCTGCAGCCGGATGGCCTCGCCGACGCGAGCGGCATGCCGGGCGCTGGCGGTCACGACGGCCAGCGAGAAGCTCGGGCGGTGCCGGATGTGGTCGAAGACCAGCTCGACCACCCGCTTCACCTCCACGGCGACGCTCTCGACGCCGTCGTGTTCCGAACTCGGCATCCCGGTGCCGTTCGGGAGGTATTCGACCGCGAGTCCGCGGCCCTCACCCGTGACCTCGGAGGCCTGAGGCAGGCGGGAGAGCTTGCCGTCGTAGAAGGACTCGCTGAGGTAGGTGTCCAGGCTCCTGTCGACGCCGCGGTAGATCTGGGTGAGGCCGCGGACGGGCAGGATGTCGCGCAGGGAATCGAACGCGCTGGGCAGCGGCTCGAGGGTGGAGGCACGGTCCGCCGCCTGCACCTCGATGCTGAAGCGGGTCGGTCCGGCCAGGCGATCGTCGCCGAAGACGACCACCTGCGCGGAGCGCGCGATGCACGGCACCGCGCTCTGCAGGGACATCGACTCGCCGTCCAGCACCACGACGGTGTCGAACATGGAACCCTCCGGGACGGCACCCCGGATGGTCAGGGGGCTGACGGCCCAGATGGGCAGGAGGGCGGCCACGAGGTCCCGGTGGAGGCCGGCGAAGACCTCGAGGGTCAGCGTGTCGTCCTTGAGCTCCTGCCGGAGGCGCGCCGCATCCTCCGCGTGGGTGGCGACGGCACTGCGCCAGCGTTCACCCAGGGTCCAGCGGATCCGCGCCGGCCCGGACGCGATATGCGCGTTGTCCGCGAGGCGGAACTCCGCCTCGAGCTTCCGCAGGCTGTCGCCGTCGGACATGGCGAGGTAGTCGTCCCCGGTGATCATGGCTTCGAGGGCCGACTGCCACCAGGCGAGCTCGAGTTCCGGACCGACCCGCTCCGCCGGCACCTCACGCAGCGCCAGGTCGGCGAGCAGCTCGCCGAGGCCCTGCTCGCGCATCTCATCGAGCAGCAGGGTGCGCTCGGGCAGCGTCTCCAGGGTCGCCTTGTCCGCCGCGAGGTCCCGCAGGAGTGCTTCGAGGCCGTCCAGGTCGAGGGACGCGAGGTCCGGGTGGCCGGCGGTGGGCCGGAGGATGGCGGTCAGTTCCGCCAGTCGGGCCTCGACCGCGCGGTAGGACGCGTGGATCTCGGCCAGGCCCGTCGCGACGGACGGGTGGCGTTCGGTGAGCGCATACCGCGTCCACAGAGTGCGCTGCTGCTGGACCTCGAGGAGGGACGTGTGGAGATCCGAGATGTGCACTCCGGGGCGGATGTACTCCTTGGCCACACGCCGCAGCCTGGACCGCGTCATCGAACTCATCTCGATGTCACGTTCCTTGCGCCAGGACGACGGCGCCGTGGCGGAGATGAGGTCCGTCACGGGACGGTCGAAGATGTCGGGAGTGAACTTGTCGAGGCTTCCGCGCACCGCGACGAGGAGCTGGAGCTGCTCGCCCCACTCCCGGAAGGTCGCTCCGAGGGTGATGTGCGAGTGCTCGGCGACGTGCTGCACCTTGCCCCGCAGCTCGGGGATCCCGGTGGCGAGCTCCTCCGCGAGGCCGTGCGCGTGCTCGGTCTCCTTGCGGTTGAGCAGCTGTGCGCCGTACCAGGGGCTCTCGGTCGAGGTCTTGCTGAAGCTGCCCAGCTCCGCCGCCCGCCGGAGCCGTTCGGTGAGTTCCGAGCGGTCGGCGACCGAGTCGAGGACGCTGCGCTTCAGGCGCACCGTGGTGGACGGCGCCGGGTCCAGGGCGGTGAGCCCCGCAAGGGACTGCATGGCCTGGTAGGGCGAGCAACCCCACCGGCTCCGGATGTTGTGCAGGCTGCGCACGTGCTCCATGAGCTGGTGCCTGTGCCCGGTCAGGGTGTCGTGGAGCGTCCCGAGCTGGGGCTCGGTGGCCTTCTCGTTGCGGACGAGTGCACGGATGACCGCTTCGCGCAGTTGAGCGGGGCCCGTCTGGCTACCGAGCTGGAGGACGAGCGAACCGAGGTCGAGCCCGTCGAGGTCCTGCACGAACTCGTTGAGGCTCCCCCGACGCTCGGCAGCGACGAGCACGCGCCTGCCGTCCGCCGCGGCCCTCACGGCGACGTTCAGCGCGGTCTGGGTCTGTCCGGTGCCGGGAGGGGTCGCGACCGCGACGCTGATACCCGCGGAGACGAGGTCGAGCACCTCCTGCTGCGCCCGGTCCGCATCGAGGATGAGCAGGTCCTCGGCCGGATCCCGCTCGTCGGCTGCCGGGAAGGAGAGGCCGTCGGCTGTCCCGGTGAGGGCCGAGGCGGCCTCGGAGTCTCCCCGGGCCGAGGCCATGAGGGCAGCCAGCACCGGATGCTCGGGATGAAGCGCCGGATCGCCCTTGACGCCGGCGAGGTCGGCGAACGTCGACACCAGGATCCGGTGCTCGACCGACATGCCCCGCACACCCTCGCTGAGGGCCCTCATGCGCTCGAGCACGGGGTGGGGATCGAAGCGCGCGGTGCCGTAGGCCAGCCGGGCGATGCCGGCGGGGTCCACGGTCAGCCCCTGCTGGTTCCGCAGGTGCCGGACGAGCGCCGGATTCATCCGCGCCTGTTCGGTGATCTGCAGCTCGTAGTCGTCCTGCGAGGCGTGCACCGTCAGGGACACCGCGGTGAGGAGCACCGGGGCGTTGAGGGTCTCGGAGCGTCCTGTGTCGTCCACGGACCGCCATGAGGCCGTACCTGCGGCGAGGTAGCCGACGTCGATGCCGCGTTCGGTGCCGAGTTCGAAGATCTTCGCCCGCAGGGCGCGCGCGGCGGCCTTGGCGGCGCTGTACTGCACGGGATCCCGCAGCAGGGTCGAGAGGCGCGTGCGGCGGCCGGCGAGGAGCTGCGCGAGGCCCGAGGGGTGGGCATGGGTCAGGTCGATGCTCGTACCGGCGGAGGGCCGGAAGTGGAGGAGCGTGTCCCCGCTCGCCTGCGGGCCGAGGCCCTCGAGCCAGGGCACGAGGAAGTCCTGGGCGGACGTCCCCTCGGCGGCCTGGCCCGGGTGCTGCTGCTGCGGCCCGGCGCCCTGCCGGTCCACCGGCGACGGCTCCACCGGCGCCCCTGCCGCATCCTGCTGGTCCTGCTCCGGCACGGCCGCCTTCTTCCCTGCATTGTCACGTGCTGATCTCGACCAGATTGGCATGTCTTCCAAGCTATCCGAAAAGCGAACGGACCCCGCGGATAGCAACGCGGCCCGGGCGGACAGGAGCGGGTTCAGGCCCGCTCCTGTCCGCCTACTCCCATTCGATGGTTCCCGGCGGCTTGCTCGTCACGTCGAGCACCACACGGTTGACGCCGTCCACCTCATTGGTGATCCGGTTCGAGATGCGCGCGAGCAGGTCGTACGGCAGGCGCGACCAGTCGGCGGTCATGGCGTCCTCGCTGGACACCGGACGCAGGACGATCGGGTGTCCGTAGGTACGCCCGTCACCCTGGACGCCGACGCTGCGGACGTCGGCGAGGAGCACCACGGGCATCTGCCAGACCTCGTTGTCGAGTCCGGCCGCCGTGAGTTCCGCGCGGGCGATGGCGTCGGCCTTGCGCAGCAGCCCGAGCCGCTCCTCCGTGACCGCTCCGACGATCCGGATACCGAGCCCCGGGCCCGGGAACGGCTGGCGTCCCACGATCTCGGCGGGCAGTCCCAGCTGGGCACCGACGGCCCGCACCTCGTCCTTGAAGAGGGTTCGGAGCGGTTCGACGAGCTCGAACTGCAGGTCCTCGGGCAGGCCCCCCACGTTGTGGTGGCTCTTGATGTTGGCGGCGCCCTCTCCCCCGCCGGATTCGACGACGTCGGGATAGAGCGTCCCCTGCACGAGGAACCGGATGGGCTCTCCCTCGGCCTCCGCCTCGCGCATGATGGCGCGTTCGGCCTCCTCGAAGGCCCGGATGAATTCACGGCCGATGATCTTCCGCTTGGTCTCGGGATCCGAGACGCCGGCGAGCGCGTCCAGGAAGCGCTTCTGCTCGTTGGCGACGTAGAGCTTCACGCCGGTGGCGGCGACGAAGTCGCGCTCCACCTGCTCGGCCTCGCCCTCGCGCAGCAGACCGTGGTCCACGAAGACGCACGTGAGCTGGTCGCCGACCGCACGCTGCACGAGCGCCGCGGCGACGGCGGAGTCGACGCCGCCGGACAGCCCGCAGATGACGCGCGAGTCGCCGATCTGCTCGCGGATGCGCCCTACCTGCTCCTCGAGGATGGTGCGGGTGGTCCAGTTCGGATCGATCCGGGCACCCCGGAAGAGGAAGTTCTCGATGACGGCCTGGCCGTGCTGGGAATGCTTGACCTCCGGGTGCCACTGCACGCCGTAGAGGCCTTTCTGCTCGTTCGCGAAGGCGGCGACGGGCGCGCCCGCGGTGCTGGCGAGCACGTCGAAGCCCTCGGGTGCGGCCTGGACGCTGTCGCCGTGGCTCATCCACGCGTTCTGCTGTTCCGGGGTGCCGCTGAGGATGGAGCGGGATGCGCCGTCGGAGCGCACGTCCGTGGCCCCGTACTCCCTCAGACCGGTCTTCGCGACGGTACCGCCGAGGGCGTTCGCCATCGCCTGGAAGCCGTAGCAGATGCCGAGAACGGGCACGCCGGCGTCGAACAGGTCCGCCTCGACCCGGGGGGCGCCCTCCGCGTAGACGCTGGAGGGACCGCCCGAGAGGATGATCGCGGCAGGGTTCTTCGCGAGGATCTCCTGTGTGCTGAGGGTGTGGGGCACGATCTCGGAGTAGACGTCGGCCTCGCGGACGCGGCGCGCGATCAGCTGGGCGTATTGTGCGCCGTAGTCCACGACGAGGACAGGGCGGTGTTCAGAGCCGTTCTCGGGGGTAGTCACCCATCAACAATAGTCTGCGCCTACCGGGCCCCGCACATCAGTGCGCCCTGGATACCGCGGCCCTCCAGGGAGCGAAGCTCCGCCCGCCTGCTGCGTTCAGTACCTCGGCGCCGCTTCGGGGTGCGCAGCGAGGTCCTCTTCCGCCTGCCGGTGGATGCGCTTCTCGACGAAGAAGGACAGAAGGGGCACCACACCGCCGAGTGCGATCAGGATGAACCGGCTGAACGGCCAGCGCAGGAACTGCCAGAGCCGGAAATCGGCGATGAGGTAGACCACGTAGAGCCAGCCGTGCACGATCAGCACGGCGGTCGAGAGGTTGAAGCCTCCGGCCGTCTCCGCGACCACCTCGGGCAGGAGCTGGATGGGCGCCCCGCCGCCTGCGACGATCTCCGAACCGTACCCGTACTTCGCGACCATCTCGACCACGACGAGCAGCAGCATCACGCCCGTCGCGTAGGCGAGCACCCTGTAGAACGTCAGTGCCGAGCGGATCTGCGCGTGCGTGCCGCCGAACCGCCGTTTCGGCTTCCCCCGCGCCGGCGTGCGTCCGGTTCCTGAGGCAGGGTCGAGGGCTGGTTCAGTCACGGTAGGCACCGCTTTCATGATCGGGTACGGAACGGGTGGGCGGAACGACGGCGGCGGGCCCGACGGAGTGCGGGTCGGGGCTTCCGGCCCGCGCTTCCTTTGCCGCCTCGGCCTCGTCCGCCGCGTCCTCGAGGGTGCGGCGGTGATCGTCCGCGACGAGGCGCCACCACAGGAAGAAGGCGAAGCCGGCGAAGACGACCCACTCGACGGCGTAGAAGATGTTCAGCCAGTTGACCGGCGTCTCCTGCGGCTGCGGGCCGACGACCACCTTCTCCAGGTCGGCCGCGAAGGGCACATCCGCGCCGCCGGCCGTCACCTCGGAGGCCACCACGAAGGCCGCGTAGGACGTCACGTCCCAGCGGTTCGAGAGCTCGGCGGTGGACAGCGTGGGGACCTGCCCCTCCACGGGGCGCTCCACCTCCGGCGCTTCCGGCGGCAGCAGGCGCCCGATGACGGCCGCGGCCCCCTCCTGCTCGGTGACGGACGCGGCCCGGTCCGCATGCTGCACCCACCCCAGGACGACGGGGATGGCGGCGTCCTCGGCGCCGGGCTCCGACGGCTCTCCCGACGAGCCGTCGACGGCGAACCCCTGGACGACCCAGAAGCCCTCCTCGCCGTCGAGCAGCCGGTTCCCGACCAGCACCTGCGTGCCGGGCAGGAACTCGCCGTCGAACCGGACCATCTGGTCGGCGCTGGAGGCGTACAGCGGAGTGAGGGGCGCCAGGACGTCGGTCAGCGGGCGGACGTTCTCCGTGGTGCTCGGCGCGGGAGGCGGCGTTTCCCTGGACGAGCTGAACTGCCACTGGCTGAGGAGCACGAAGACCGAGGCGATCGCCATCGCGAGGATCAGCATGAGGATCCATCGGGGCTTGAGCGCGGTCTTCAACACCCCTCAACGGTACTTCGTGCCGCTGTAGAAGAGCGAATGCCGCCGACGCCGGACACCGCGCGCGGGCCGCCCGCGAGACTGATTGGCACATCTCTATCACTTGGTCCGGATGCCGTCTACGATTGGTCCTCGTGCGCTCCTTTCCCTATGCCCTGACCGGCCCGCCGGACCTGCGCTCCCCCACGCGCTACCTGCTGTGGCTCGGCGCGCAGCAGAGGGGGACGCTCGCCGCGGGGATCCTCCTCGGCACCGCCTGGATGGCCTCCCAGGCCGTCATGCCGTTCGTGCTGGGACGCGCCATCGACGACGGCGTGATCGGCGGTGACGGACGGGCGCTGCTCGGTTGGGCGGGCGCGCTGCTCGGCCTCATGGTCGTGCAGGCGGTCTCGGACACCGCGACGCATCGTGCGGGCGTCAGCAACTGGATGCAGGCGGCCTTCCGATCGGTGCGGCTCGTGGGCCACACCATCAGCAGGACCGGCGACGCCCTGCCCACCGCCCTCTCGACGGGCGAGGTCGTCTCGACGGCCGCCTCGGACGCCTTCCGCCTCGGTGAGGTGTACGAGGTCCTGACGCGCCTGGCCGGGGCGGCAGCCGCCTGGCTCGTCGTCACCGCCCTCATCTGGCAGACCTCCCCCGTCCTCGGCGTCGTCGTGCTCGTCGGCGTCCCGGTGTGCTGCGGGCTCCTCCTCTTCGGGTGCGGCCCATGCAGGCGAGGCAGCGTGAGCAGCGGGAGGCGTCGGGCAGGATGACCGCGGTCGGCGCGGACACCGTCGCCGGCCTGCGCGTGCTGCGCGGCATCGGCGGCGAGCACATCTTCGTGCGCAGGTACCGGGTGAAGTCGGCGGCGACCCGCGACTCCGGTATCCGCGTGGCGCACTCCCTCGCGGACCTCGAGGCCTCCCAGGTCTTCATCGCCGGCGCCTTCAGTGTCGTCTTCACCTGGGTCGGCGCGTCCCTGGTCCTCTCGGGAGAGATCACGCCCGGGGAGCTCGTGGCGCTGTACGGCTTCTCGATCTTCCTGATGACGCCGATCCGGGCGGCGGCGGACTCCGTGGCACGCTTCATCCGCGCCCACGTGGGAGCCCGGAAGATCATCGCCGTGCTGTCGGTGGACGCGAACGTCAGCGCGAGCACGGCACCGGTCCCGGCTCCGCCGCCCGGTTCGGCCCTCGTGGACGAGAGGTCCGGCGTCGTCGTCGAACCGGGACTCCTCACCGCCGTCGTCTCGCGGGAGCCTGCGGAGTCGGCGGCGGCCGTCACGCGGCTCGGCCGCTTCGAGGACGCCGTCCTGGCAGAGGCCACGGTCCGGTGGGGCGCCGCCGACCTCCGGCAGGTCGACCTCGCGGACATCCGCGAGCGCATCGTGGTCAGCGAGGCGAGTCCTCAGCTCTTCAGCGGGCCGCTCCGCAGCCAGCTCGACCCCCACGGGAGGCACGACGACGACGCGATCCTCGCGGCGCTCGAGGCCGCCAGTGGGCTGGACATCCTCGACGGGCTCGAGGGCGGCCTCGCCCACGAGGTCACCGAGCGCGGCAGGGGCTTCTCCGGCGGGCAGCGGCAGCGCCTCGTCCTCGCACGCGCCTTCCTGACGGAGGCGGAGAACCTCGTGCTGGTGGAACCGACGAGCGCCGTCGACGCCCACACCGAACAGCACATCGCCGCCCGCCTGGCCGGCGCGCGCCGGCACGAGGGACTGACGACCGTCGTCGTGACCGCGAGCCCCCTCATGCTGCGGGCCATGGACCGTGTGGTGTTCCTCGAGGACGGCCGCGTCACCGCCCAGGGCAGCCACAAGGACCTCATGGCCGCCAGTACCGCCTACCGGAACGTGGTGATCCGCAGTGAGTAGCACCGCCAGTCTTCCCGTCGCCGAGCCGGCGACGGTCCGGAACGAGGCCTCGAGGCTGATCCGCCACCACCGGCGGGGCCTCGGCGCGGTGATCGCCCTGTACATCGGGTCGGCCGTCGCCGGGCTCGCCGGGCCGCTGCTGCTCGGCATCCTGATCGACGCCGTGTCCGCGGGCACGACGGCGGGCTTCGTCGCGTCCGTCTCGCTCGGGATGCTCGGATTCCTCGCGGTGCAGTCGGTGCTGCGGCGCTACGCGGTCCGCTCGGGCATGGTGTTCGGCGAGCGCGTGTTCGCCGAACTGCGCGAGGACTTCCTGGCGGACGTCACGGCCCTGCCGCTCTCCACCGTGGAGAAGGCCGGCACGGGCGACCTCGTGGCCCGCACGACGAACGACATCGACGCGGTGTCCCACACCGTGCGCTTCGGTGTGCCGCAGGTCGTCGTGTCCGTGGTGACCATCATCCTGACCCTCGGTGCAGCCGTCGTCACCTCGCCCGTCCTGTCCCTGGCGCTGCTCGTGGGCCTGCCGCTGCTGTGGCCCGTGACCCGGTGGTACCTCAAGCGCAGCGCCGGCGGGTACCTGCGTGAACGGGAGACGTACGCCGTCGTGAACGGGACGATCACCGAGACCATCGAGGGCGCGCGCACGGTGGACGCACTCAGCCTCGGCGAGCTGCGCCGCGACGACCTGGACGCCGCACTCGGCAGGAGCTACCAGGCGGAGCGGTACACGCTCTGGCTGCGCTCGGTCCTGTTCCCCGCGGCCGACATCGCCTTCTGGCTGCCCGCCGCAGCCGTGCTGCTGTGGGGCGGGTGGCTGGCGGGGCAGGGCCTGGTCACGCCGGGCGCCGTCGCGGCCGTGGCCCTGTTCGCCGTGCGCCTGATCGACCCGGTGGACCTGCTCATCATGTGGACGGACGAGATCCAGGTCGGCGCCGCGTCGCTGGCGCGGATCGTCGGCATCAAGGACGTCGAGCCCGACCGCGAGGCGACGACGGCGGAACCGGCGAACGAGGACATCGTCGTGTCCGGCGCGACCTACGCGTACCGGCCGGGCCACAACGTGCTGCACGGTGTCGACCTCACGCTGGTGCGCGGCGAGCGGCTCGCCGTCGTCGGGCCCTCCGGCGCCGGTAAGTCGACGCTCGGGCGACTGATCGCCGGCATCCACCCGCCGACGTCGGGCTCCGTCACCGTGGGAGGCGTGCCCCTCGTGGACCGGCCGCTCGACGACCTCCGGCGCGAGGTAGCCCTCGTGACGCAGGAGCACCACGTCTTCGTGGGCTCTGTCTCGGACAACGTGCGCCTCGGGCGCGCGGACGCGGCCGACGGCGAGATCGAGGACGCCCTGCGCAGCGTGGGCGCCCTCGACTGGGTGAAGCAGCTTCCGGAGGGGATGGACACGGAGGTCGGCTCGGGTGCGCACGAACTGACACCGGCCCAGGCGCAGGAACTCGCCCTGGCACGGCTGATCCTCGCCGATCCCCATACCCTCGTGCTGGATGAGGCCACGTCCCTGATCGATCCGCAGGCGGCCCGGGACCTCGAGCGCTCGCTCAACGCCGTCCTCGAGGGGCGCACCGTCATCGCGATCGCCCACAGGCTGCACACCGCGCACGACGCCGACCGCGTGGCCGTGGTGGAGGAGGGCCGCATCGCCGAACTGGGCTCGCATGAGGAACTCCTCGCCCTGGACGGCGCCTACGCGTCGCTGTGGAATTCCTGGCGGAGCGAGTAGGCGCAGCGGCGCCTAGTGGTCGAAGAACACCAGCGACGAGTTGATCAGCTCGGCGATCACCTCGGCATCATGCGCCCGGCGCAGCGATTCCCGGAAGTTCTCCTTGAAGAGGCTGCGGGCGATCGTGGCGAGCACTTCGAGGTGTTCCGAGAAGGACTGCGCCGGGGTGGCCATGAGGAGCACGAGCGTGGCCGGGCCGTCGACGGCACCGAAGTCCAGGCTGTACCCGAACCGCGTGACACCGACGGCGATGGACGTCTGGTTCACGTACTCGCTGCGGGCATGCGGGAGCCCCACGCCCCCGGGAAGCCCGGTGGCCATCTGGTGCTCACGGGAATTGACCTGGTCGAGGAACGCCTGGAGGTCCGAGATGCGACCGGCGGCATGCAGGCGCGCGGCGAGCTGGGCCGCGGCGTCCTCCTTGGAGGACGCCTCCATCTCGAGGATCACGAGGTCCGGCGTGGTGAGTTCGGCGTCGTGCAACTCGAGGGACAGGTCGCTCACGGTATGCCTTTCGGAGGTCAGTCGGTGGAGACGTACGGCGAGAGGACCACTTCGACCCGCTGGAACTCCTTGAGGTCGGAGTAGCCGGTGGTGGCCATCGCCCGGCGCAGGGCGCCGATCAGGTTGGACGTTCCGTCGGTGTGGTGCGAGGGCCCCCAGAGCACTTCCTGGAGCGGTCCGACGGTGCCGATGTTGACCCTGTCGCCGCGCGGGAGTTCGTGGTGGTGCGCTTCCTGGCCCCAGTGCCACCCCTTGCCGGGTGCCTCCTCGGCGCGGGCGAGCGCGGAGCCGAGCATGACGGCGTCGGCCCCCATGGCGATGGCCTTGACGATGTCGCCGCTCGCGCCCATGCCGCCGTCGGCGATGACGTGCACGTAGCGCCCGCCCGATTCGTCCATGTAGTCGCGGCGCGCGCCCGCGACGTCGGCGATGGCGGAGGCGAGGGGCGAATGGATGCCGAGCGCGCGGCGGGTCGTCGTCGTCGCGCCTCCGCCGAATCCGACGAGAACCCCGGCGGCACCGGTGCGCATGAGGTGCAGCGCGGGCGTGTACCCGGCGGCGCCGCCCACGATCACGGGGACGTCGAGTTCGTAGATGAATTTCTTGAGGTCGAGCGGCTGCTCGTTCTTGGACACGTGCTCGGCGGAGACCGTGGTGCCGCGGATGACGAAGATGTCGACGCCGGCCGCGAGGACCGTCTTGTAGAACTGCTGGGTCCGCTGGGGCGTGAGCGACCCTGCGACGGTGACTCCCGCCTCGCGGATCTCGGCGAGGCGGCTCGTGATGAGTTCGGCCTGGATGGGCGCTTCGTACAGCTCCTGCATGCGCCGGGTGGCCGCAGGACTGAAGTTCTCGGTGCCCAGGCCGGCGATCTCCTCGAGGACCGGCAGCGGATCCTCGTAGCGGGTCCAGAGCCCTTCGAGGTTGAGGACGCCGAGACCGCCGAGGCGGCCCATGGCGATGGCCGTGGCGGGCGACATGGCCGAGTCCATGGGGGCTGCGACCACCGGCATCTCGAACTGGTAGGCGTCGATCTGCCAGCTCACGGAGACGTCGAGCGGGTCGCGGGTCCGCCGGGAGGGCACCACCGCCACGTCGTCCAGCGAATATGCCCTGCGCCCGCGCTTGCCTCGGCCAATCTCGATCTCGTAAGTCACTGCTCTAGATTAGCCCAGCGCGGCCCCCGGACCCGCTGGGCGTTCCGCTCCGTGACCCGGCACCGCGTGCCCGCCCGCGGGTTCGCGGACGGACACGCGGACGGACACGCGCCGGTATGGGGCGGAGCGACTACCGCTGCAGCACGCGCGCCATGAACCGCTCGGTCCGCTCGCGCAGTTCACCTACCTGGCGCTGCACGACGGCGGCCGGGTCCGGATGGATCTCGTTGGCGGCCGGTTCCCGCCGCACATTGGCGGAACAGATGAAGTCCGCGCAGATGAGCGTGCCGACGGTATTGCCGTCCCGGCCGGACCGGCCCGCGTGGCGTGCGACCCACAGGAGGACGTCCTCCTTGGAGAACACGTCCCGGCAGAGCTCACAGAGCACCGATCGGTTCTTGCGCGCTCCGCCCTCCGGTGCCCGGAGGAGGATGCCCGAGAGACCCCGCGCGGTCGGCATCACGAGGTAGCCGCGCAGCGGCATCTTCTCGTCCCGCCAGCCCAGGAAGTCGAGGTCGTCCCAGTTCAGGGACTCGAGGTTCTTCGGCGGCGTGAGCTTCGTCGTCTCGGAGCGGGTGGCGTTGATGAAGGAGGAGCGGATGGCCTGGAGGGAGATCGGTTGCATGGGGAATCGCCTTTGCGGTGGAAGAGGATCGGAAATGATCGGTTCTGCCGGCAGAGGGCGTGCGGAAGCTCCGGACCCAGGCGGGAGATGTCCTCGAAGCGCTGGTCAGGAGATTCAGCTGCAGGAGCTGTGCACTGCCCATGGGGAAGCCGGCCGGGGCCGAGGCGCACAGCAGGCCGGAACGGCCACCCCGCTCACCATGGCCATACCGTCCCCGGAGGTCCGCAGCATGCTCATTCATCCTTGTTCGTCGACGCTTCGTGCGCGCCCATCCTCCCAGACCCGTGCGGATCCGCGCAAAGGGGGTACGGGGCACCGGCGCGTGACGGAACAGTGCACCGATGCCGCAGGGACTGCCGTTGATACGCTCGGTGATGCCAGGGAATCGGCGACGGACGCCGGCGAGGGCGCCTGGTCCGGGCCCCCGGCTGAGACCGAGGCACCGCGCCTGCCCCCACTGCCCCCTCGAAAGGTCCTGATGTCCGAGACCACGGTGTCCCTCACGGAACACGAGATCCTCGCCCTGCTCGCGTTCAACGACACCGAGCCTGCCGCCTACACCCGCGAGGTGCTGCGCCTGTCCGGGGCCGAGCAGCGGGAGACCCTGGTCCGCGCCGGACTGGCCACCCTGCTGGTGCGGGAACAGGCCGTCCTGCAGGGTGAGAACCTCGTGCTGCAGGGCGCCGTCCAGCAGATCGCGGGAATCATGGCGACGGCCGGCGGCTGGCTCGAAGTCGCCGTGAGCACGCCGCAGACAAGCTACATGCTGTTCGCGGTCCAGTCGGCGGGCGGCAGTTTCATCATGAGCGCCGGTACGCATGGCGTGCACTCGTTCAATCCGATGCCGCAGGACAAGCCGATCCTCCTGTTCGCGCTCGACGTCGCGAAGCACTACCTCGAGTCCACCGATCCGGTCTCGAAGGTCTCCGTCCGCGCAAAGCACCACGGCTTCGGCACGGAAGCGCGCGTGGCGACGCTGCTGCGGAACACCGACGGGACGGTGAGGCTCGCCCTCGACGACGCCCCCGAAGCTGCGCTGACGGAGCCCGCCACCGGGCACGAGCTCGAGGAGTTCGCCCGGGCGCTGGCTCTCGACGGGCGCTAGGCGGACGGAGGACGACGGCGCCGCGGTCCGCCGCTTCTCCTGCCCTTCCCTTCCTGCCCGTGCTGTCCGCGCCGGCGTCAGGAGCCGAGGTTGCGTCGTATCTCGAGGTACCGGGCCGTTGCCGCGGTGCTCGGTTCACCCTGCCGGCAGAAGTTCAACCCGGCGAGCTTCGGGCGCGACCGCTGCACGACGACCCGCCCGTCCACCATGGTCGCTTCGAGGGCAGCCAGCGCTTCCAGGAATCGTGGATCCTTCCTCGCGGTCGCGTAGAACGAGAGCGTATGGACGTAGAAGAAGAGGTTGTAGCTCGCGAACGGATAGGAGACCCGCAGGAACAGGGAGCCGATCCCGAAGTGGCATGGACCGAGGGGCGCACGGGTGGTCCAGTGGGCGAGCAGGAATTCCACCGCTGCGTCGAGCCCTTCGGAGCGGGCGGTGCCCCCTGCCAGCCGGAAAGCGTCGAGGGCGGCGAGCGTGGGGCCCGGGTTGGAGGCATTCGTCTCCGGTCCCCGCCCGTAGCTGAACTTCCGGCACCGCCAGCCGCCGTCGTCGTAAGGGGTCTGCCACAGGTGGTCGAAAGCCGCAGCGAGCCGGGGATCCGCGGCGTGCCCCAGGTGACACAGTGCCCGCGTCGCGTTGATGGTGTGGCAGGGGTAGATCGCGCCCTGCGGCGAGATCCTGAACCGGCCGCAGGCAACCCACAGAGTCGAAGGTCCCGGGCCGTCCCTGTGGTGCCGGTCGCCGGCAGGGGCGGTCCGGGTGTCAGTCCTCCGGGAGCTGGCTCTCGAACATGCGGTAGTACCGGCCGCGCAGGGCCACCAGCTCGCGATGCGTCCCGGATTCGACCACCCGCCCGTCCTCGAGCATGTACACCATGTCCGCCTTCTCGATCGTGGCGAGCCGGTGGCTGATCGCGATGATCGTCCGGGACCGGTCGGCGAAGAGGCGCGTGAAGATCCGGTGCTCGGCGAGGGCGTCGATCGCCGAGGTGGGCTCGTCCATCACGATGAAGGGGGCGTCCCGGTAGAAGTTCCGCGCCATCGCCAGGCGCTGCCACTGCCCTCCCGAGAGGCCGCTGCCCTTCCGCCCGCGCGGGTCCTCCATCCAGTTGCTGACGTAGTTGTCGAAGCCGTTCGGCATCCTGCCGATGAACTCCGCCGCCTCCGCGTCAGCGGCCGCCCGGCGCACTCGAGCGTCGTCGCGCGGCCGGTGGACGTCCCCGAAGTAGATGTTGTCGGCGGCCGTGGCGAACTCGTACCGCAGGAAGTCCTGCGACATGACGGCCAGGTGCTGGTGCCAGTCGTCGATCCCGATCTCCCGCAGGTCCTGCCCGTCGAGGAGCACCTCTCCCCTGCCGGGCTGGTACAGCCCGGCGAGCACCCGGATCAGGGTTGACTTGCCCGCTCCGTTCTCACCGACGATCGCCACGTGCGTGCCGCGCTCGAAGGACATCGAGATGCCCTTCAGTACCTCCGCCTCACTCCCCGCGTAGGTGAAGTGGATGTCCCGCAGTTCGACGACGGACGGCACCTCTGCGAGCCGGCCGGACGCGCCGGTGGACAGCGGGAAGTCCATGAACTGCTCGTAGTCCTTGAGGTTCGCGAGGTCCTCGTCGATGGAGCTGAGGGAGGACACGAGGTTGTTCGCGGTGCTGAGCGCGCGGCTCACGATCTGCTGGACGTAGAGGAACTGGCCCACGGGCTGGGCGCGCGCGATGATCTGCCCCACGATCCAGACGAGTGCGAGCAGCTCGGCCCCGTACTGCAGGGCGTCCGCGAGGAGCTGCTTGGGGATGTACCGCTTCTGGAAGTCGAGCCGCCGCTTCTCGTCGGCGTCCCGCAGGGTCGAGCGCAGGTCCATCAGGTAGCCCACGATCCCGTAGAGGCGCATCTCGGCGATGTGCTGCGGCTTCATGAGGTTGGTCTCGATCATGCGCCGTTGCCGCCGGGAATCGACCTGGGTGTTCCAGTGCGCCATCTGCTCCCGCGAGAGCCGGAACTGCAGGTAGACGCTCGGGATGATCGCGACGAGCACGATCAGCGCGACCCACCAGCTGACCAGCAGCAGCGCGCCGATGGCGAGGACCACGGAGGCCAGCTGCGTGAAGATCGCGGCGATGCGGTCGAGCACCCTCGCATAGGAGTCGGAGAACCGGCGGGCACGGTCGTAGAGGTCCACCGTCTCCTTGTCGTCGTACCGCCAGAATTCGAGCGCCAGGAACCGCCCGTACATGCGGTCCCCCACGATTGCTCCCACGCGGAAGCTCAGGACCTGCTGGATGTACCGGTCCACGCTCGTGAAGGCACCCCAGAGCAGCCCGAGGACGGCCGTGACGATCACGTAGGTGACGGCGGTCCGCCCGGCGTCGGGGTCCCCCGCGTAGGCGGCGGCGAGCGCCGTCGTCGTGAGCGACGCGAAGTAGGTGGTGACCAGCGGAAGGACCGCCGAGACGAGCGAACCGGCGACCTTCATGGCGACGGCGCCCGGTGACGCCTTCGCGCTGACCACCAGCACCTGCCCGACGGCGCGGGCGTAGGGGCCGAGGCGGAGCTTGCGGCGGGCGGCGGCCTCGGGCGGCGGGAGGACGCTCATACGCCATCGGCCCCCTCGGGGAGGGGGCTGATGGCGGCGGTCGGGTTACTTGGAGCCGTAGTTGGGTGCCTCGACCGTCATCTGGATGTCGTGCGGGTGCGATTCCTTCAGGCCGGCCGCCGTGATGCGGACGAACTTGCCCTTGGCCTTCAGCTCGGGGATGGTGCGCGCGCCGGTGTAGAACATCGTCTGGCGCAGCCCGCCGACCAGCTGGTACGCCACGGAGGCGAGGGGCCCCCGGTAGGCGACCCGGCCCTCGATGCCCTCGGGGATCAGCTTGTCGTCACCGGAGACGTCGGCCTGGAAGTAGCGGTCCTTGGAGTAGGAGGTGTTCTTTCCGCGCGTCTGCATGGCTCCGAGCGAGCCCATGCCGCGGTAGGTCTTGAACTGCTTGCCGTTGACGAAGATGAGCTCGCCCGGCGCCTCGGCGGACCCGGCCAGGAGGGACCCGAGCATCACGGTGTCGGCGCCGGCCACGAGGGCCTTGCCGATATCGCCGGAGTACTGCAGTCCGCCGTCGGCGATCACGGGGACGCCGGCGGGGATGGCCGCCTTGGCGGATTCGTAGATGGCCGTGACCTGCGGGACACCGACGCCCGCGACGACGCGCGTGGTGCAGATGGAGCCCGGGCCCACGCCCACCTTGATGCCGTCGGCACCGGCGTCGATGAGGGCCTGCGCCCCCTCGCGGGTCGCCGCCTGGCCGCCGATGATGTCGACGTGCGCCGCCGACTTCTCGGCCTTCAGGCGCGAGATCATCTCGAGTACGCCGGCACTGTGTCCGTTGGCGGTGTCGACGAAGAGCGCATCGACGCCGGCCTCGACCAGCGTCATGGCACGCTCCCAGCCGTCCCCGAAGAAGCCGATGGCCGCGCCGACGCGGAGGCGTCCGTCGTCGTCCTTCGTGGAGAGCGGGTACTGCTCGGCCTTCGTGAAGTCCTTGACGGTGATGAGGCCGCGCAGGACGCCCTCGTCGTCGACGAGGGGAAGCTTCTCGATCTTGTTCGTGGCGAGGAGGTTGATGGCGTCGTCACCGCTGATGCCCACGCGCCCGGTCACGAGGGGCATCTTCGTCATGACGTCCTTGACGAGGATGCGCGGGAAGTCACGCTCGAGGACGAAGCGCGTGTCGCGGTTGGTGACGATCCCGAGCAGGTGGCCGGTCGCGTCGACGACGGGCAGGCCCGAGACGCGGTAGTGGCCACACAGCTCGTCGAGTTCCTGCAGGGTCGCCCCGGGCCCGATGGTCAGCGGGTTGGTGATCATGCCGGACTCGCTGCGCTTCACGCGGTCCACCTGGTCCGCCTGGTCCGAGATGGACAGGTTGCGGTGGATCACGCCGAGGCCGCCCTGGCGTGCCATGGCGACGGCCATGCGGGATTCCGTCACCGTGTCCATCGCGGAGGAGAGCAGCGGGGTCTTCACGGTGATGCGCTTGGAGATGCGCGAGGACGTATCCGCCTCGGAGGGGATGACGTCGGTGTGCCCTGGCAGCAGGAGGACGTCGTCGTACGTCAGGCCGATGAATCCGAAGGGGTCGTGGGTCTCGTTCTGGCCGGACTGCTCGCTCACTGCTGCGCCTCTTTCGGTGTCACCGGGTGGGGGTTGGGGCCTTCGGCGGTGTGCGCCGGCGGGCCCTGTCAGTCTAGAACTATTCGCGGTAGCCCCCTATTCCGGTGGCGACCCACTGACCGCGCGGGAGCGCAGACCGGCCGTCCACCGTCCGGCTCATGGCCCTGCGAGACGTGCGGCCCGGGCCGATCCGCCGGGACGCCGCCGAACCACGTATCCTAGAAGGAGTATCTCCCCGGGAACGCCGGGGACCACCTGAACGGCAACGCCGGGATCGCCGGCCTCGACGACGTACGTCTGACGGCCTCGTCCCCGCCTCCCCGCACCGACTGAGAGAAACCTAATCTGTGAATAAAAGACCTGCCGCACTGAAAGCACCACGGGAACTGGCCAAGGGAGCCATGCGCATCGTCGCTCTCGGAGGCATCGGTGAGATCGGCAGAAACATGACCGTCTTCGAGTTCGACGGCAAGCTGCTGATCGTCGATTGCGGTGTCCTGTTCCCCGAGGAGCACCAGCCGGGCGTCAACGTCATCCTTCCCGACTTCTCCTACATCCGGGACCGCCTCGACGACGTCGTCGCCGTCGTGCTGACGCACGGCCACGAGGACCACATCGGCGCCGTCCCGTACCTCCTGAAGGAGCGCGCCGACATCCCCCTGGTCGGCTCGCGGCTCACGCTCGCCTTCATCGAGGCGAAGCTCAAGGAACACCGCATCACGCCGAAGACCGTCCAGGTCAAGGAAGGCGACCGCCGCACCATGGGCGGGTTCGACCTCGAGTTCGTCGCGGTGAACCACTCCATCCCGGACTCCCTTGCCGTCGCCATCCGCACCGCGGCCGGCATGGTGCTGCACACGGGCGACTTCAAGATGGACCAGTTCCCCCTGGACCGCCGCATCACGGACCTCGGCGCCTTCGCGCGCCTCGGCGCCGAGGGCGTGGACCTGTTCCTCACGGACTCCACGAACGCCGACGTCCCCGGTTTCACGACATCCGAGAAGGACCTCGGCCCGGCGATCGACGCGGTGTTCCGCACGGCGCCGCGCAGGATCATCGTCTCGAGCTTCGCGAGTCACATCCACCGCATCCAGCAGATCATCGACACGGCGCACCGCCACAACCGCAAGGTGGCGTTCGTGGGCCGCTCGATGGTGCGGAACATGACCATCGCCGCGGACCTCAAGTACCTGAACATCCCGCAGGGACTGCTCGTGGACTTCAAGAAGCTCGAGCGCAGCGACGACCACAAGGTGGTCCTGATCTGCACCGGTTCGCAGGGTGAGCCCATGGCCGCCCTCTCGCGCATGGCCAACAACGACCACGCCATCCGCATCACGGAGGGTGACACCGTACTGCTGGCCAGCTCGCTCATCCCGGGCAACGAGAACGCCATCTACGGCATCATCAACGCCCTCACCGAGATCGGCGCCAACGTGGTCCACAAGGGCAACGCGAAGGTGCACGTCTCCGGCCACGCCAGCGCCGGCGAGCTCGCGTACTGCTACAACATCGTCAAGCCCCGCAACGTCATGCCGGTGCACGGCGAGTGGCGCCACCTGCGCGCCAACTCGGAGATCGCCGTCGCCACCGGCGTCGATCCCCGGAACGTCGTCATCGCACAGGACGGCGTCACCGTCGACCTCGTGCGCGGCCGCGCCACGCTCTCGGGCAAGGTGGAGGCAGGGCTCGTCTTCGTCGACGGCGACAGCGTCGGCGGCATCACGGAGGAGGACCTCGTGGAGCGCCGCCGCCTGGCGGAGGAGGGCGTCGTCACGGTCCTCGCGATCATCGACCCCGACAACGGTGACATCGCCGAGGCCCCCGAGTTCTTCACGAAGGGCTTCTCCTGCTCGGACGAGGACCTCGACAAGGCCGGTGCCGCCGTCGAGAAGGCACTCCGCGACTCCGCGTCGAACCGCCAGGGCGGCCGGCGCCAGGATCCGGAGGACATCATCGAGCGGGCCACGGCCAACTGGATGCGCCGGTACTACAACCGCCAGCCGGTCGTCACGGCCATCGTCGTCGACGCGTAGGTCCGCCCCTCACCCAGCACCACCCGGAGCCCCGGTACTCGCCAGAGTGTCGGGGCTCCGTCGTCCGGTGGCGCAGTGGAGTGCGGGCCGTACGAACGATCCCACCGGAACGGGCCCCTGAACGGAATGGTTCCCGCGGTGGCCTAGCTCATCGGCCGGGAACGCAGCAGCACCCCGGCTCCGAGGAACCGGGGTGCTGCTGCGTGCTGGAACCGAGCGGGCCGGAGCCCTGTCGTCCTAGTGCGAGTGGCCGTGGCCCTCGTCGTCGGACTCCTCGGGCTTCTCGACCACGAGGGTCTCCGTGGTGAGCACCAGCGCCGCGATGGAGGCCGCGTTGCGCAGGGCGGAGCGCGTCACCTTCACGGGGTCGATGATTCCGGCGTCCACGAGGTTCTCGTACTCGCCGGTCGCGGCGTTGAAGCCGTGGCCGTCCTCGAGGTCGGTGACCTTCGCGACGACGACGTAGCCCTCGTGGCCCGCGTTCTCGGCGATCCAGCGCAGCGGCTGGGCGAGGGCGCGACGGACGAGGCCGACGGCGGTGGCCGCGTCGCCCTCGAGTGCCAGGACCTCGGGATCGGTGTCCAGGGCCTTGCCCGCGTGGACCAGTGCGGAACCGCCACCGGCCACGATGCCCTCTTCGAGTGCGGCACGCGTCGAGGACACGGCGTCCTCGATGCGGTGCTTCTTCTCCTTGAGCTCGACCTCGGTGGCCGCGCCGACCTTGATCACGCCGATACCGCCGGCGAGCTTCGCGAGGCGCTCCTGGAGCTTCTCGCGGTCCCAGTCGGAGTCGGTGCGCTCGACCTCGGCGCGGATCTGCGCCACACGGTCGGCGACGTCGGACTCGCTGCCGGTGCCGTCGACGATGGTGGTGGCGTCCTTGGTGACGGTGATCCGGCGTGCGGATCCCAGCACCTCGAGGCCCACCTGGTCCAGCTTCAGGCCGAGGTCCGGGGAGACGACCTGCGCACCCGTGAGGGTCGCGATGTCCTGCATCATGGCCTTGCGGCGGTCGCCGAAGCCGGGAGCCTTGACGGCGACGACGTTGAGGGTCCCACGGATCTTGTTGACCACGAGCGTGGAGAGCGCCTCGCCCTCGATGTCCTCGGCGATGATGAACAGCGGCTTGCCCGCCTGGAGGGCCTTCTCGAGCAGCGGCAGGAATTCCTGCAGCGAGGAGATCTTGCCGGAGTTGATGAGGATGAGCGCGTCCTCGAGGACGGCTTCCTGGCGCTCGGCGTCGGTCACGAAGTACGGCGAGAGGTAGCCCTTGTCGAACTGCATGCCCTCGGTGAGGACGAGTTCGGTCTGCGTGGAGGAGGACTCCTCGATGGTGATCACACCATCCTTGCCGACCTTGTCGAACGCCTCGGCGAGGAGGTCGCCGACCTCGGTGCTCTGTGCGGAGATGGAGGCGACGTTGGCGGTCTGCTGGCCGACCACCTCGCGGGCGTTCTCGAGCAGGCGCTTGGCGACGGCCTCGACCGACACCTCGATGCCGTGCTTGAGCTGTCCGGGAGCGGCGCCGGCGGCCACGTTGCGGAGGCCTTCCTTGACCAGGGCCTGCGCCAGGACGGTGGCGGTGGTGGTTCCGTCACCGGCGACGTCGTTGGTCTTGGTGGCGACTTCCTTGGCCAGCTGGGCGCCGAGGTTCTCGTACGGGTCGTCGAGTTCGATCTCACGGGCGATCGTGACGCCGTCGTTCGTGATGGTGGGCGCACCCCACTTCTTGTCGAGCACGACGTTGCGTCCGCGGGGGCCCAGCGTCACCTTGACGGTGTTCGCGAGCTTGTCCACGCCGGCCTCGAGGGCACGGCGGGCGGCGTCGTTGAATTCCAACTGCTTTGCCATTTGTTGGTTCCTTTCAGGCTTGTGCAGCGAGAAAAACCCCGGCCACTGCGGGCCGGGGCTCTTCCAATCGGGGTACTACTTGACGACGACTGCGAGGACGTCGCGGGCGGAGAGGACCAGGTACTCCTGGCCACCGTGCTTGACCTCGGTTCCGCCGTACTTCGAGTAGATGACGATGTCGCCCTCGGCGACGTCGACGGGAACGCGGTTGCCGTTGTCGTCGACGCGACCCGGTCCAACTGCTACGACTTCGCCCTCCTGGGGCTTCTCCTTGGCCGTGTCCGGGATGACGAGGCCGGAAGCAGTGGTCTGCTCGGCTTCGAGGGGGCGGACAACAATACGATCTTCAAGAGGCTTAATAGAGACCGACACTCGGGCTCTCCTTTGCGTTCGATACCAATGGAATGTAGGCCGTCGGGCTGGGCGTGAACCGTCGTCGCGGTGCCGGCGAACGCTTCCCTCGGGATTAGCACCCACGAGGAGTGAGTGCCAACTCCGACTGTATGCAACGGCTAGCACTCGGTCAAGGCGAGTGCCAGTCATGGCGACTTCCGGGACGCCGGGTGACGCACACCACGTCGAATACATCATGCTTCGGTTGCGTAATTCCCGAGCTTCCCTCTAGATTCGAGGAGGTAAGGCACTCCTTACTTCTTCGGCGGTCGGCGAGCCCGGCCCTTCCTCCACGGAGTTCATCCCATGGCACACGTGCGCCTCGCCGTCCTTTCCGCAGCCGCTGCGGCCACCCTCGCCCTGTCGGCCTGCGGCGGTTCCTCCGAGGCCGCCGATGAGCCGGCAGCGGCGTCGAGCGTCTCGGTCGAGCACGTGCAGGGCACCACCGACGTCCCCGTGGACCCCGAGACCGTCTTCACCTTCGACCTCGGCGCCCTGGACACGCTGGACGCCCTCGGCGTCGACGTCGACGGCGTACCGCAGGGCACCCTGCCCGATCAGCTCTCTGCGTACGAGGGCGGGGACATCACGAACATCGGGTCCATGAAGGAACCCGACTTCGAGGCGATCGCCGCCGCGGCCCCCGACCTGATCATCATCTCGGGTCGCGTCGCCGACTCCTACGACGAGCTCTCCGACATCGCACCGACGATCGACCTCAGCGTGGATGCCGCCGATCCGATCGCGAGCTTCACGAAGCACACCGAATCCCTCGGCCGGATCTTCGGCGCGGAGGACGAGGTCGCCGACCGCCTCGCCGCCCTCGACACCGGGATCGCGGAGACGAAGGAAGCCGCGGCATCCGCGGGCAACGGCCTGATCCTGCTGACCAGCGCGGGCGAGGTCACGGCGTACGGCGCCGGATCGCGTTTCGGCCTGATCCACGACGTGCTCGGCGTCGAGCCGGCTGCCGAGGTGAAGACCGAAGGCACGCACGGCGAGGCGGTCTCCTTCGAGTACATCGCCGAGATCAACCCGGCCCACCTGTTCGTGATCGATCGCGACGCCGCCGTCGGTGAAGCCGGTGCAGCCGGATCCGCCGTCCTGGACAACGAGCTCGTCAACGGCACGGATGCCGCCAGGAACGGCGCCATCACCTACCTCGACTCCGCGAGCTGGTACCTCATCGGGTACGGCCTGAACAACCTCGACGCCATGGTGTCGGCCGTCAACGAGGCCGTCGCGGCCTGATCCGCCCCGCCGTTCCTGCGGCAGGCGCCCCATGGCAGCACT
The DNA here is from genome assembly GCF_056680255.1 of Arthrobacter sp. BC5. Taxonomy (NCBI): domain Bacteria; kingdom Bacillati; phylum Actinomycetota; class Actinomycetes; order Micrococcales; family Micrococcaceae; genus Arthrobacter; species Arthrobacter sp. BC5. The sequence continues at coordinate 2,082,449 of NZ_CM155273.1, read as the reverse complement.
CTCCGTCCGGCCCGAGAAGCCGGTACAGCAGCACGGTTCCACCCGGTCGCCCGCCCTCTGGCCGGCCGGTGGAGCCGTGCTGCTCCTTGCCCTCGTCAGCCTCTTCGTCGGCGTCTCCGAGGTGTCTCCCGCCGACCTGCTGGCCGGCGACGCGGCCGCGTGGCAGACCTTCCTGGTCAGCCGGGTCCCGCGCACCCTCGCTGTCATCCTGGCGGGCGTCGCGCTCGGGATCGCGGGTTTCATCCTGCAGCTCATGGCCCGCAACCGGTTCGTGGAGCCCTCCACCGTCGGCACCGCGGAGTCCGCCACCGCGGGAATCCTCGTGGCGACCCTGCTCCTGCCCGGCGCCCCCATCGTGGCGAAGATGCTGATCGCGGCCCTGTTCGCCATGGCCGGCACGGCGCTCTTCCTGTCCGTCCTGCGGCGGATACCGCTGCGCAACACGCTGATCGTCCCTCTGGTCGGCATCATGCTCGGCGGGGTCATCGCGGCTGTGACCACGTTCTTCGCCTACCGGTTCGACCTGCTCCAGACGCTCAACACCTGGATGATCGGGGACTTCTCCGGCCTCATCCGCGGCCGCTACGAGCTGCTGTGGATCGTCGCGGTGCTCGCCCTCCTGGGCTACGTGTGCGCGGACCGCTTCACGGTGGCCGGCATGGGCGAGGAGTTCACCACCAATCTCGGCCTGAACTACCGGCGCACCATGAACCTCGGGCTGGTGCTCGTGAGCCTCATCAGCGCCGTCGTCGTGGTGGTGGTCGGTGCCATCCCGTTCCTCGGGCTGATCGTCCCCAACCTCGTGTCCCTGCTCATCGGCGACAACGTGCGCCGGGCGGTGCCCTGGATCGCCGTCTTCGGGGCGGGCTTCGTCCTGGCGTGCGACATCCTCGGACGCGTCATCCGCTTCCCCTACGAGGTGCCGGTCGGCGTGATCGTCTCGGTCGTCGGCAGTGCCCTGTTCATCACGCTGCTCGTTCGGAGGAACGCCGGTGCGCGCTAGGACCACTTCCCTGCCGACCGCCGTCGTGCAGTCCGGTCGGAAGCCCGTGAAGGCGCTTCCGCCGGCCGTCTGGCTGGTGGTTCTCGGCATCACCGCGGCAGCGCTGATCACCGCGTTCCTGCTCGTCGGCCTCGAGGGCAACCTCGCCTACATCCTGCCCCGCCGGCTCAACCGCGTCGGGGCGATGGTGCTGGTCGCTGTCGCCGTCGGCGTGTCCACGGTGCTCTTCCAGACCGTCACGGGCAATCGGATCCTGACGCCGTCGATCATGGGGTTGGATGCCCTCTACATCCTCATCCAGACCGTCCTGGCGTTCGCCCTCGGGGCCTCGACGCTCCTGACGCTCGGAGCGCCCGTCCGCTTCGCCGTCGAGGTGACGCTGATGGTCGCCTTCTCGTGGCTGCTCTACCGGTGGCTCTTCACGGGCGGGGGCCGCAGCCTGCACCTCCTGCTGCTGGTCGGCATCGTGTTCGGCGTCTTCTTCCGGGGCGCCTCGTCCCTGCTGCAGCGGCTGATGGATCCGAGCGAGTACATCATCCTGCAGGACCTGTTCTTCGCGAGCTTCAACCGCGTGGACCCGATGCTCCTGCTGATCTCCGCGGTCGCCGTCGCAGGACTGTGCGTGCCCGCGTGGCGCCTTCGCCACCGCCTCGATGTCCTCGCCCTCGGCAGGGACACCGCCGTGGGTCTCGGTGTCGACCACCGGCGCACGGTGACACTCGTCCTCGTCATCTGCTCGGTCCTCGTCGCCGTCTCCACCGCCCTGGTGGGCCCGGCCACGTTCTTCGGCCTGCTCGTCTCGGCCCTGACGTACCAGCTGTGCAGCTCCTTCCGGCACGCCGTCGTGCTGCCCATCGCCGTCCTGCTCGGCGTGATCGCCCTCGTGGGCGGGCAGCTCGTCCTCGAGCAGGTCTTCGAGTTCGACACCGCGCTGAGCATCGTGATCGAATTCACCGGCGGCATCGTCTTCCTCGCACTCCTCCTGAAAGGCCGCGTCCGGTGATCACCATCGACCATGCCACCAAGCGCTACGGCACCGCCACGGTGGTCGACGACGTCACGTGCACCATCCCGAGCGGCGGTGTCACCTCGATCATCGGACCCAACGGCGCGGGCAAGTCCACGCTGCTGTCCATGATGAGCAGGCTCCTCCCCCTCGACGCCGGGAGCGTGGAGGTGGCCGGGCTGGACGTCAGCACGGCGGGGCCCGCCCTCGCGCGCACCCTGTCCATCCTGCGTCAGGAGAACCAGCTCACGGTCAGGCTCTCCGTTCGCGACCTCGTGGGCTTCGGCCGCTTCCCGCACAACAACGGCCGCCCCACCGTGGTGGACCGCGAGCACATCGAGCGCGCCCTCGAGTATCTCGACCTCACCGACCTGGCGGACCGGTTCGTCGACGAGCTCTCGGGCGGGCAGCGCCAGCGGGCCTTCATCGCCATGGTGCTGGCGCAGGACACGGACTACATCCTGCTCGACGAGCCGCTCAACAACCTCGACATGAAGCACTCGGTGGACATGATGCGCCTGCTCCGCCGGCTCGTGGACGAGCTCGGGAAGACCGTGGTGCTGGTCATCCACGACATCAACTTCGCGTCCTGCTACTCCGACACGATCGTGGCGATGCGCGACGGCGCCCTCATCCACCAGGGCACGCCCGAGGAGATCATGACGCCGGCTGTGCTCCGCGACGTGTACGACATCGACATCCAGGTGGAGCAGATCCGGGGCAACAGGATCGGTGTCTACTTCGCCTAGGCTGGCTGCATGGCTTCGGATAACATCGCGGACATCCTGACCCCCGAGGGCTGGGAGCTGCTGAACTCGCTCGGCCCCTACACCGAAGCCGACAGCATGCGCCTCACGGAGCAGCTGCGGAAGGCCGGCCACCCTCCCGAGGTCGTCGCCGCCGCCCTCACGCAATCTCGCCTCCGGGCCAGGGGATCCGCCAAGTTCGGGCCCTTCGCCGAGCACATGGTGTTCACGGCGGCGGGACTGGAGCAGGCCACCCGCCTGTCCGTCGCGGCGCGCCACGCGCAGCGCTTCGTGGATGCAGGCCTCGTGAGGATCGCGGATCTGGGCTGCGGCCTCGGCGCCGACAGCATGGCCCTGGCCACCCTCGAGCGCGAGGTCACCGCCGTCGAGCTCGACGAGGCGACCGCCGCCGCCGCGACCATGAACCTGCTGCCCTTCCCCAACGCCCGGGTGGTCAACGCCGATGCCTCCTTCGTGGACACCACGGAGTACGACGGCATCTGGCTCGACCCGGCACGCAGGACGACGACGACGTCCGGCACATCCCGCCTCTTCGATCCCGAGGCGTTCTCCCCTCCCCTGTCCTTCGTCCAGGAACTCGCGGACAGCGGCAAGCCCGTGGGCGTGAAGATGGGCCCCGGGATGCCGCACGGGTCCATCCCGTCGACGTGCGAGGCGCAGTGGGTCTCCGTGGACGGCGACGTCACCGAGGTGGCCCTCTGGTTCAACGCCCTCCGCCGGGAGGGCGTGCGCCGGGCGGCCCTCGTCATCGGCGCGCAGGGTTCGGCGGAGATGGTGTCGGACGCGGAATTCGGGGAGGGACCCACCGCCGCCGCCGGTGAACCGGGCGGCTACCTCTACGAGCCCGACGGCGCCGTCATCCGCGCCGAACTCGTGGCAGACCTCGCCGTGCAGCTCGGCGGGCACCTGGTGGACCCGATGATCGCGTACATCTGCGCGCCGTCGTTCACGGACACGCCGTTCGCCCGGGCATACCGGGTGCTCGAGGTGCGCCCCTACAACGTCAAGGCGCTCAAGGCCTGGGTCCGCTCCGAGGGAATCGGCGTCCTCGACATCAAGAAGCGCGGCACCTCCGTGACGCCGGAAGAGGTCAGGAAGCAGCTGCTGACCGGTTCGGGCAAGGGACGGAGGAAGGCAACACTCGTGCTGACGCGCATCGGGGACGAGCGCGTGGCGATCGTCGTCGAACCCGTCACGCTGCCGTAGCGGGAGCCACACTTCCCGCCGGGCCGCAACCCGACCGTCATCGCCCCGCGGCGGTGTCCGCGTTCCTAGACTCGGGAGAGGCAGGCATCAGGACGAGCGAAGGGCAGAGCACATGGCGGACGGCACCACGGAATCGGCAGGATCGACGGACATGCGGCACGGGGTGCTGTTCGACGTGGACGGCACGCTCGTCGATTCCAACTACCAGCACACCATCGCGTGGTGGCAGTCCTTTCGCCGGTTCGGGCACGACGTCCCCATGGCGGAGATCCACCGGGCCATCGGGATGGGCGGGGACAAGCTCGTGGCACACCTCCTCGGCGAGGACCGTGACGCCGAGCAGGACGCCGAGCTCGATTCGACGCACGGCGCGATCTTCTCGGGCTACTGGCCCGGCCTGCGTTCCTTCGAGGGCGCCGGCGAGCTCGTGCGCCGCTGCGCCGACGACGGCCTGACGGTGGTCCTCGCCTCCTCCGCCTCCCAGCAGGAACTCGCAGTGCTCCGCGGTATCATCGACGCCGACGAAGCGATCAGCGCGGCGACCAGCTCCTCCGACGCCGGGAACAGCAAGCCCTCCCCCGACATCCTCGGGGCGGCGCTCGACGCCGGCGGCCTCGAGGCGGCGAACGCCGTGTTCGTCGGCGACTCGGTCTGGGATGTTCTCGCCGCGTCCGAACTGAGGATCCCGACCATCGGCCTGGCCTCGGGGGGCACGAGCGAGGCGGAGTTGCGCGACGCCGGGGCCGTCGAGGTCTACAAGGACATCCGCGCACTGCTCGACGCGTTCGACGACGGCGCTCTCCACCGGCTCGCCACGTCCTCCTCCGGGTCCTGAGCCGGGTCCTGAGCCGGGTCCTGAGCCGGGTCGCCGTACCGCCCGGTGGGGCGTGCACGCCTGCCCGCTTGCGCACCCTCCGACCGGGCCGTCGCGGCGCTAGTCCTCGCTGCTGAGGAGACGCCGTCGGGCGCTCAGCAGCTCGATCTCCGGCCTCGCCGCGACGAATCGCTCCACGCGGTCCAGCACATCCACCACGTGCTGCCGATCGCCTCCGACCAGCCCCGCGCCGACGACGGCCCGGCGGTGCAGGTCCTGGTGCCCCACTTCGGCGACGGACAACTCGAACGTCCGGCGGAGGTCCGATACCAGCGGGCGCACCACGGACCGCTTGCCCTTCAGCGAGTGCACGTCTCCGAGCAGGATGTCGAACTCGACGAACCCGATCCACATGGCAGTCCTCCTTGTCGAACGCCGTCTTGTCGAACTCCGTCCGGGCTAGGCCGAATCCCGCCAGACGACGGCGGTCTCGAGCACCTGCACCGGGCTCGGCAGTCCCCTGATCTGCGCCAGGACGAGCTCGGCCGCCGTACTACCCAGGAGGTCCGCGGGCTGCCTGACCGTGGAGAGCTGCGGCCGTGTCCGGAGGGCCCAGCTGCTGTCGTCGAAGCCGACGATCCCGACGTCGTCGGGCACCTTGCGGCCGGATTCCTGCAGCGCGGTCATGGCTCCGGCCGCGACGGCGTCCGACGCGGCGAAGACGCCGTCGATCTCGGGGCAGCGGTGCAGCAGTTCCTGCATGCCCTCGAGCCCGGCAGCATAGGTGTACAGCGGGTACTCGACCACCAATGAGGCGTCGAAGCGCTCGCCCAGCGCTTCGCGGAAGCCGGTGAAGCGGTCGTGCCCCGAATCGCGGTCCATCGCGCTGGCGATCATGCCGATCCGCCGTCGTCCGGTCTCCACGAGACGCTGGGTGATGGCACGTGCGGCAGCGGCGTTGTCGATGGCGACGTAGGGCAGGTCCGGCGTCCCCGGCGGGTGTCCCACGAAGGCTGCGGGGACGCCGATGTCCCGCACGGCGGAAGCGATCGGGTCGGAGGCCCGTGCGGAGACGATCACCGCTCCGTCCACGAGCCCGCCGCGGAGGTAGTCGGCCACCCGTCGGCTGTCGCGGTCCGAGTCGATGATGAGGGAGACGAGCTGGTAGTCGGCCTTCGAGAGGACCGCATTGGCGCCGAGGAGGATGGACCCGATGTTCGGGTCCTCGAACAGCAGCGAGTGGGGTTCGTGGATGATCAGGGCGATGGCCCGGGACTCCTGGGTGACCAGGTTCCGGGCGGCCGAATTGCGCACGTAGCCGACACGGGCGATGGCTTCCTCGACGGCGGTCTTCGCCTCGTCGGACACGTACCTCTCACCGTTGACGACCCGCGATACCGTGCCGCGCGAGAGGCCGGCGGCCGTCGCCACGTCATTGATGGTCGCCCGGCGGTTCCGGGTGCGGATCGAGGGCATATCTGTACTGTAGCGGAGCCTCCCCGCGCCGGCCGGGCGGAAAAAGCGTAGGGTGGGGGGTAGTTGTCTAGAAGAAGGCGGCTGTCTTCGGTTCTTCTCTTCGTTACCCTGGCTCGTCCGCCGGGTACCCAAAAGCAGAGCACCATCCCCGAGAGGGAGCGTGCACCATGAACAACCAGGAAGCCCTTCTTCCACAGCCCCGGCCGGCCGGATTCCCGTCCCGCCCGCACGACCTACCCGAGCACACTCCCGCGGCGTCCTGACGCCTCCGCCCTCCCCTGCCATCCCCGCAGGCTGACGCGGATCAAGCGCAGCGTGCACTGCCTGCCGATCGCGCCGAGCCGGACATCCCCCTGCCGGCCGGTCCTTCGACGGCACCGCTCCCGACACCGCTCCCGACACTGCAAAGGAACACACACCATGACGCAGCACCTCGAGAATTTCCTCCACGACTGCACCACCGTCACCGGCGACGGCTCGTATGCAACCCTCGACGAGGTGGGAGGCCTGTACGTGTACTGGTGCTCCCTCCGGGCTGAAGACGCCCTGGACACCGATGTCCTGCTCGAGGCCCTCCAGTCCCGCGGAGTGGAACCGGTACAGCACGACGGCGTAGATTACGTCGAAGGGCTCGTCCTGACGGGCCCGACCATGGCCGAGTTCATCCTGTCCTGCGACTTCGCCGGAGCCTGGGGCCGCCCCGAGTTGGATCCCGTGGCGGTCAGGGACGTCGCTTCGGTGTCGTGATACCCCGAGGAGGTGCCGTGGGCAGGAAACCCACAGGATCCCGCAGCACCCCCGCGCTCGCCGCCCTCTCGGCAGCCGGAATCCCGTTCACCGCCCGGCCCTACCAGCACCAGGACGGCGTCTCGAGCTATGGGCTGGAGGCCGCCGCCGCGCTGGGAGTGGCACCCGCGCGGGTCTTCAAGACGCTCATGACCAGCGTCGACGGTTCGCTCGTGGCCGCCGTCGTCCCGGTCAGCGGAACCCTGGACCTGAAGGCCCTGGCGGCCGCGCTCGGCGGAAGGAAGGCGACGATGGCCGATCCCGCCGTCGCCCAGCGGAAGACCGGGTACGTCCTGGGCGGCATCTCCCCGATCGGGCAGCGCCGGCCCTCCCCCGTGGTTCTCGACGCGACCGCCCTCGACCACCCCACGGTCTTCGTGTCCGGAGGCCTGCGAGGGCTGGACATCGAGCTGGCGCCCGGTGACCTGATCACCGCCACGAAGGCACTGACGGCTCCTATCGCCGCACCGTAGGGCAGTCGGGGCCAGCGGCTAGGGTGGGCGAGGTGGACATCATCGCCGGGCAGATCCCGCCCCTTGCGGAAGCGCTCGCCCTGTACGAATCGGTCGGGTGGACCGCCTACACCCGCGATCCCGACAGGCTACGGCGCAGCCTTGCCGGATCACACCTCGTTCTTGTCGCGCGGGACGAGGACGGCAGCCTCCTCGGCCTCGCACGCACCGTCTCGGACGGAGAGTCCATCTGCTACGTCCAGGACATCCTCGTGCACCCCGGGGCGCAGCGCCGTGGGGTCGGCCGTGCCCTGATGCACGAGGTCCGTTCGCGCTACGGCCACTGCATGTTCGTGGCACTCAGTACCGACGCGGACGGTTCCGAGGACGGGGCGCGGTCGCACCCGTTCTATCGTTCGCTGGGCTTCCAGGCCCACCCCGACCTCGGACTGGCGGCCTTCGGCTACCGGCCGTGACCTGACCTCCGCGTCGCCCGCTGCCGGGTCCGACAACGGAAGGTCGTTGGGCGTCACCGGGCGTCACTGGGCGTTATCCGCCGTCGCATCCCTGTCCCCGGCCCCCTGGACCACCTAGTGTGGGCACCACAGATCAAGAGTCCCGACGCGAAGCCCTGGCTCGTCGGGCGGCAACCCCCTCCGTGGTGGGGTGCCCCAGGTGAGGATCAGGCCCCGTACGGACCGCTTCGGGGCAAGCACGGCGCGTACCTGCGGGTCCGCGTCCCGTCGATGGGACACCCATGTCGTACATCTGCCTCCTGCTCTCCGGTGCAGCCCTCCTGATCAACGGCCTCACTCTCCTGGGCCGGGTGACGCCACGCGATTCCGGTTTCTTCAACCTCGCCATCGGCACACTGCAACTGGTCGTCGCGCTGCTCATCGCGTCGGCCGGTGGGCCCGGCACCGCCGGTTCGGCCGGCGGGATCGTCCTCTTCGGACTCACCTACCTGTACGTGGGCCTGAGCTCGGTGGCCGGCCTCGGATCCGCCGGCGTCGGCTGGTTCTGCGGGTTCGTCGCCGTGCTGGCCCTCGTCTTCGCCGGCACGTCGGCCGGCAGCGATCCCCTCAGTTCGGTGCTGTGGCTCAGCTGGGCGGTGCTCTGGGCGCTCTTCTTCCTGTTGCTCGCCCGCGGCGCAGCCCGTCTCACCCGGATCACGGGCTGGAGCGCGATCCTCGTGGGGACGGCCAGCACGGTGATCCCGGCGGTCCTCGGCCTGAACGGTGCCTGGCCGAGCGGTGGGTCCTCGGTCATCGCGGCCGCCGCGGCGCTGGGGGTCCTGTTCGTCGCGGCCGCAGCGATCAGTACGCGTCCCGCACCCGCCGTCGTACCCCGCGTCCCGGTCTCCGCCTGATACTCCACCGTTCCGCCCACCTGCGCCCTCCACCTGTCCTCTCCGTCCCCATCCGTCGCCATCCCTCCCGGAAAGGTCCATCATGACCACCCTGACGCACACTCCTCCTACCGCCGACGCGGACTACGAACTCCTGGCCGCCCGCTTCCGTCCCCTCTTCGCGAGGATCGCCGAGGGCGCCTCCCGCCGGGAACGCGACCACGAGCTGCCCCGACCGGAGATCCGGTCACTCATCGAGGCCGGCTTCGGCGCCCTCAGGGTGCCGGTGGCCGACGGCGGCTTCGGAGCATCCCTGCCCCAGCTGTTCCGGCTGCTCACCGAGCTCGCAGCTGCGGACTCCAACATCCCGCAGGCCCTGCGCGCACACTTCGCCTTCGTGGAGGACCGCCTCGTCTCGACCGGACGGCAGCGCGAGACGTGGCTCAAGCGCTTCGTGGACGGCGAGACGGTCGGCAACTCGTGGACGGAGGTGGGCGGTGTGACGATCGGCGACGTCATCACGAAGGTCAGCCCGGACCCGGACAGGAACGACGGCGGCTTCCGCATCACCGGCACCAAGTACTACTCGACCGGCAGCATCTTCGCGGACTGGATCGACACCTTCGCCCAGCGCACCGACAACGGGGTGAAGGTGATCGCCGTGGTCAGCACCCACCAGCCCGGCGTCACGCACGCGGACGACTGGGACGGCTTCGGCCAGCAGACAACCGGCTCAGGGACGTCGACCTTCGACGGGGCAGGGGTGGACGCCGAGAACGTGATCGACTTCGACACGCGGTTCAAGTACCAGACGGCGTTCTACCAGGCGGTGCTGCTCGCCGTGCTCGCCGGCACCATCACGGCCGCGGAACGGGACGTCGCTCAGGAGGTACGGAACCGCACGCGCATCTTCAGCCACGGCAATGCGTCGTCGTTCGCGGCCGACCCGCAGATCCTGCAGGTCATCGGCGAGGTGTCCGCGGCAGCGTACGCGGCCGACGCGACGGTAGAGCGGGCTGCGAGGGCCCTGCAGCATGCGTACGAGGGCGCTTTCCTCGACGACGAGGTCGAGGACGAGCGGCGCAACGACGTCGCCGAGCTCGAGACCGCGAAGGCCCAGGTGATCCTGTCGGCGCTCGCCACCCGGGCGACGTCGGACGTCTTCAACGCGCTCGCGGCGTCCGGGGTCAGTACGGCGAAGAACTTCGACCGTCACTGGCGGAACGCACGTACCGCCGCAAACCACAATCCGTGGGTCTTCAAGGCGAGGATCATCGGTGACCACTCGGTCAACGGTGCGGTGCCCCCGCGGGTCTGGTCCATCGGATCCGCGCCGAAGGCGGCGGCGCCGGGGGCCTCGACCGGGGGCTGACCGCCGGGAACCGGACGGCGCGTGCTCGTAGTCCTGCACGCAGGCGCCCGCCGGCGATCCTGTGCGCCCACCTAGTCGGGGATCCGGACCGCTCCGCCGGAGACCGTCATGCCACCGCTCTCGGGTATGAGCACCGTGATGACCGACGGGCGCCCGACGTCGGCCCCCTGGTGCACGGTGAGGGTGGCCGGCGGCGTGACCTCGCCCCGCGCACGCAGGTAGGCGCCGAGAGACGCCGCGGCCGAGCCCGTGGCGGGATCCTCGCGCACCCCGCCGGGCGGGAAGGGGTTGCGCGCTTCGAAGACATCCCGACCGAGCCGGTGCACGACGGCGATCGTCGCGCCCCACCCCCGCTCGGACATCAGGTGCTTCAGCCCCTCGTAGTCGTAGTCGAGGCTCCGCAGGACGGCGGCGTCGCGCACGGGCACGATCGGATGGATGTTGCCGGCGAAGGACAGCATCACGGGCAGGTCCGCCGACACCTCCTCCTCGCCGAGGCGGAGGTGCCGCAGGAGCTCCGCGCGGACGTCGTCGCCGATGCCGTCGACCCACGGCTCGACCGTGACGAGGGAGGCGACGACGCGATCGCCCACCCGCTCGGTCCTGAGCTCGAGCGGACCCACCGGCGTCGACAGGGCCAGCGTCCCGACTCCCCCGCGCTCGGCGAGCGCGACGCCGGTGGCGATCGTCGCATGGCCGCAGAACGGGATCTCGGCCTCGGGCGCGAAGTAGCGGACAGTCGCACCACCCGGGGAGCGGCGGGAGAGGAAGGCGCTCTCCGCGTACCCGAGCCGGGCTGCGATGGACTGCATCTCGTGCGGCGTCAGGCCGTCGGAGTCGAGCACCACTCCGGCAGGGTTTCCACCCTCGGCGCGGTCCGTGAACGCTGCGTAGCGAAGAATCTCCATGTGGGCGATGCTATAGCGTCCCTGCGCAGGGCTCGGTCAGCCGTCCATCGCCGTCAGGTCCCCGGCGCGGGTGTTGGTCCTCCGGTTGATCAGCCAGGTGACGAACCACAGGACCACGCCGATCACCATCAGGCCGCCTGCGATCTGGTACTGGACGGCGTCGCGCCCCACCCACGGCCCGGCGAGGAATGCGCACAGCACCGCGGCCACGATGGGGAGCGGCCCGGGGGATGTGAAGAAGACCTTGCGGTTGACGTCCCGCTTGCGTCGCAGCACCACGCAGGCGACGTTCACCACGGTGAAGACGCACAGGAGCAGGAAGGCCGTGGTGCCCGAGAGGTTGGCCACGATGTTGCTCTCCGGATCGCTGGTCACATAGAGGATCAGGCCGAGGGCGAGGATCGTCGAGAAGGCGATGCCGGCCCAGGGAGTGCAGCGCACCGGGAGGACCTTGCCGAGCGGACGGGGCAGGACGCCCTGCCGGGCCATGCCGTAGATCAACCGGCTCGCCATCAGCATGTTGATCAGTGCGGTGTTCGCGACGGCGAAGACGGCCAGGAACGGGAAGATCCTGTCGATCGGGAAATCGGGTGACCCCTTGTGCACCACTTCGAGCAGGGCTGCACCCTCGGCCTCCCTGATGCCCTCCAGCTCCGTAGGGCTCAGCACCGTGACCACCGAGATCGCGACCAGCATGTAGAAGATCACGGCGATCCCGAGGCCGGTGAGCATGGTGCGCGGGAAGATGCGCTCGGGGTTCCGGGTCTCCTCGACCATGTTCACGGAGTCCTCGAAGCCCACCATGGCGAAGAACGCGATCGAGGTCGCGGCGGTCACCGCGAGGAACATGCCCTTGTCCTGGTAGTCCGTGAACACGAAGACCTGGCCCACGTTGCCGTCGCCCTGCGCCATCACGAAGAAGCCGACGCCGATCACGATGCACAGTGCCGCCACCTCGACGAGCGTCAGCACCACGTTGAACTTCACGCTCTCGCCGACACCGCGCAGGTTGATGACGGCCAGCAGCAGCATGAAGCCGAGCGCGACGGCGGTGATCACGCCCTGCCCCGGCATGTCCATCCAGCCGTTGACCTCCAGCCCGCCGAAGAGGTTCTGGGCCAGGACGTTGGCGGACGTGGCGGCGCTGGTGATGCCGGAGCAGACGACGGCGAACGCCACCAGGAAGGTGACGAAGTGGATGCCGAACGCCTTGTGGGTGTAGAGGGCGGCACCGGCCGCCTGCGGATACTGCGTCACGAGTTCGAGGTACGAGAACGCGGTCATCGTCGCCACGATGAAGGCCAGCAGGAACGGGAGCCACACCAGCCCGCCGACCGTCCCGGCCATGGTCCCGGTGACGGCGTACACGCCTGCACCCAGGATGTCGCCGACGATGAACAGGAGGAGCAGCTTCGGTCCGAGGACCCGCTTGAGCTCCGGTTCGCCGGTGCTCGCGGGTGCGTCGGATACGTGCTCCGCAGAAGTACTCATGATCGGCCTCCCCTAGGTTTTCCACCTCACTGTCGTCTCCTTCAGCCTTCTTAGCAAGGGGTAGGGGGCACAATCCCAGCAGTGGCGCCGGCGGACTCCGCCCGTCGTCGGGCACGGCAGCCGGACACCTCTTCGCCGCCTCGGTTCCGGCCTACCGATGATTTCCCGGTCGGCCCACCGTCTAAGAGGTACAGGAGCCCATCCGGGGCACCTTCCGGATCCGCAGCAGCATCCACGAACAGGAGAACGGCCATGGCCACGAACGTCTTCATCAACCTCCCCGTCCGCGACCTCGCGAAGTCCAAGGAGTTCTACACCAGCTTCGGCTGGACGCTGAACCCGAACTTCTCCAACGACGACGCCGGCGCCATCACCATCAGCGACACCATCCACGTGATGATCCTGACCCACCAGCACTGGTCCCGGTTCACCGACAAGCCCGTGGCCGACACCGCATCCACCTCCGCCGTCATCAACGCGATCGGCGTCGATGCATCGGACGACGTGGACGCGCTGGTCGGACGGGCCGTCGCCGCCGGCGCCGTCGAGGGCACGTCCCAGGAGCTGGGCTTCATGCGCTCACGCTCTTTCTCCGATCCGGACGGGCACACCTGGGAGATCATGTGGATGGACCCCATCGCCCGGACCGGCGATTGGGAAGCCGTCCAGGCCAAGTACGGTGAGCAGCAGCCGGCCTGATCGCCGCGGCCCCGATCGGGGACCACCACCACCGAAGGAATGCGCATGGCTGCAACGGGCACCGGAATCCTCTGGGAGTTGGCTCATACGGAGCGCGCTGCCCTCGCCCGGGACCTCGCCACCCTCTCGCCCGAGGAGTGGCGGGGTCCCACACTGTGCGGTGAGTGGAACGTCGAAGAGGTCACCGCACACCTCTCGGCCGCCGCATCCGTGAACCGGTGGCGGTGGATCCGGAGCATGATGTTCGCCGGCTTCCGCCCCCATCTGCACAACCGGCGCCGGCTGGCGGAGTGCAGGGGCGCGTCCCCTGCCGAAACGCTCGCCCTCTTCCGGAGCGTCGTCGACCTGTCGACAGCGCCGTCGTCCGATGTTCCCGCCTACCTCGGGGAGGTCGTGGTGCATGCCCAGGACATCCGCCGTCCGCTCGGTATCCCGACACGGCCGAGCATCGAGGCGCTCCTGCCCGTGGCCGAGTTCTTCATGGCGAAGGACTTCACGGTGCCGAGTCGGCGCAATGCCGCGGGCCTGCGGCTGGAGGCGACCGATGCTTCCTTCGCCGCCGGCGCGGGGCCCGGCGTGCGCGGCGACCTCCTCGCCCTCGTCATGTCCCTGGCCGGGCGACCAGCCTACCTCGAGGATCTCGACGGGCCCGGAGTGGCCCTGCTGCGGAAGCGCCTCTCCTCCGGACGCTGACTGGATCCTGGTGGCCGCCGCCGGTCTCGGCCGCCCGGTTCGGCGCACCTGCTCCGCCGCCCCGGCGTCCTGACCTCCTCGCTGCGGCGTCGTGCACGCGCCGGGGCGGTGACCGTGCGCGTCGCGGCCGGACACGCCGCTCACCAGGCCCGATCCGCTCGAAAGCGGGCGCGACGCCGCGCAGCAGTACGGGACGGGCGTGCGGGACAAGCGGTCGCTCCCGTTCACAGCCGGTGTGACCGGGAATACTCTGGGAACGTTCACAGATACTCGATGGGGAGCGAAGCCGCCCAGTTCTGGGAGCGTTCACACAACGCAGGCAATCTCTCCATCCGCAGCGGCCGGAAACCCGGTACCGCACCATGGAGGAGCAGGCTTGGCACGCACAACCACTGTCGCAGGACTGTCCGACGGGCAGCTCGTCTACGGGTGTGACTACAACCCGGAGCAGTGGGACGCAGCCGTCTGGCACGAGGATGTCCGGCTGATGAAGGAGGCCGGCGTCAACCTCGTGGCCGTGAACATCTTCGGCTGGGCGGAACTGGAACCCGAACAGGGATCCTTCCGCTTCGAGAACCTGGACGCCGTGATGGACCTCCTGGCCGAGAACGGCATCGGCGTCAACCTCGGCACCGGAACGTCCTCCACCCCCGCCTGGCTGACCACGGCGTACCCGGAGATCCTCCCCCGCACGGCTGACGGCACCGCCCGCTGGCCCGGTGGACGCCAGGCCTTCTGCCCCAGCTCCCCCGTCTACCGGCAGCATGCCCTGGCGCTGGTCGAGCAGGTCTCGGCGCGTTACGGCAGCCACCCCGCCCTCCGCCTGTGGCACGTCTCGAACGAGCTCGGCTGCCACAACGCGCTCTGCTACTGCGATGTCTCCGCCGAGGCCTTCCGCCACTGGCTCCGCTCCCGCTACGGAACGCTGGACACGCTCAACGCCGCCTGGGGTACCGCCTTCTGGAGCCAGCGCTACTCGGCGTGGGAGCAGGTGCTGCCGCCCAGGCTCACCCTCTCGGCCACCAACCCCACGCAGACGCTCGACTTCGGCCGTTTCAGCTCGGACGAGCTGCTCGCGCACTACAAGGCCGAGGAAGCCGTCCTCCGGCGCAACAGCGGGGTTCCGGTGACCACCAACTTCATGGTCGCCGCGCACATCCGCAACCAGGACTACTGGACGTGGGCACCGGAGATGGATGTGATCGCCAACGACCACTACCTCGACCACCGCCTCCCGGCCCCACTCGCCGAGCTGGCCTTCGCCGCCGACACCACGCGCGGACTGGCGCAGGGCGAGCCCTGGCTGCTCATGGAGCACTCCACCGGCGCCGTGAACTGGCAGCCCCGCAATATCGCCAAGGGGCCGGGAGAAATGCTCCGGAACTCCCTCACGCACCTCGCCCGGGGCGCGGACGGCCTCTGCTTCTTCCAGTGGCGGGCCTCGCTGCAGGGCAGCGAGAAATTCCACTCCGCCATGATCCCGCACGCCGGCACGGATTCGCGGATCTGGCGCGACGTCGTCGAACTCGGTGCCTCGCTCGGGAAGCTGCGCGAGCTCGCCGGCACCACGGTGCACGCCGACGTGGCACTCGTGTTCAGCTGGGAGGCCTGGTGGGCGCATGACCAGGAGTCCCACCCCTCCGGGGACGTCCGCTACATCGAGCAGGTCCACGCCGCCTACAAGGCACTGTGGGACGCCGGCATCACCGTCGACGTCGTCGCACCGGGCGCGGACCTCTCCGCCTACAAGCTCGTGGTGGTCCCGAATCTCTACCTGATCCGTGACGAGCACGCCGCCGTGATCGAGGCCTTCGTCGAGAACGGCGGATCCGCGTTCATCACCTTCTTCAGCGGGATCGTCGACGAGAACGAACGGGTGCGGCCCGGAGGCTATCCCGGCGCCTTCCGGGAACTCCTCGGAATCCGCTCCGAGGAGTTCTTCCCGCTGGATCCCGCGCACCCCCTGGTCCTGGACAACGGCTCGCCCGCCTCGCTGTGGTCCGAAGTACTCCACCTCACCACGGCCGATGCCGTGCTCCGCTTCGCGACGGGCCACCGTGCGGGCGGTCCCGCCGTCACCCGCAACGGCTTCGGCGCGGGCGAGGCATGGTACGTGGGCACGGTGCTCGACGGCTCCGTGCTCAAGGACCTGCTGCTGCGGGCCGCCGTCGCCGCCGGGATCGCAGTGCCCGACACGGAGCCCGGCCTCGAGTCCGTCACGCGGCGCGGCAGCGGCCACGACTACGTCTTCCTCATCAACCACTCCACGGAGGACCGCAAGCACCGGGTCAGCGGTCTGGAACTGCTGACCGCGGAGGCCGTGGCCGACGTCGTCGTCGTTCCCGCCGGCGCAGTCCGCGTCGTTCGCACCACCCCAGGAAATCCCGACACCGACGGCTCCGCCCGGAGCCGAAAGGACGCAGGCAATGACAGTCATTAGCACTCCGGCGGGGGCCCCGAAGGCGCCTCCTGCCACGAGGAAGAACCGATCGTCGGGGACGCAGCGCCGGGCCGTGGCACTGTTCATCGCTCCCTTCGCTCTCCTGTTCCTCGCCTTCTACGCGATCCCGATCGTCTACGCCGTCGTGCAGTCGCTCCTCACCGTCGAGCGGGAGGGCACCTTCGGCAAGCCCCGCCAGGTCTTCGGCGGCCTCGTCCAGTACGAGCAGGTCTTCCAGAACACGGCGTTCTGGGAGTCCGTGGGACGCGTGCTGCTGTTCGGCGTGGTGCAGGTCCCGATCATGCTCGGCCTCGCCCTGCTGTTCGCGCTCCTGCTGGATTCCCCGCTGCTCAAGGGCAAGAAGTTCTTCCGGCTCGCATTCTTCGCCCCCTACGCCGTTCCCGGCGTCATCGCCGCGATCATGTGGGGCTTCCTGTACTCACCGTCCCTCTCGCCCTTCGGCGCCGTGACTTCGAACGTCGACTTCCTCGGCGGCAACCTCGTCCTGTGGGCCATCGCGAACATCGTGACCTGGGTGTACGTCGGCTACAACATGCTGATCATCTACGCGTCGCTCCTCGCCATCCCCACCGAGATCTACGAGGCGGCCCGCCTCGACGGCGCCAGCAACCTGCAGATCGCCTGGCGCATCAAGATCCCCCTGGTGATCCCCGCCATCATCCTCACGGCGGTCTTCTCGATCATCGGTACGCTCCAGCTCCTGGCCGAACCGCAGACTCTGCGCAGCTTCAGCTCGGCCATCAACAGCACGTTCACCCCGAACCTCGCGGTCTACACCACCGCGTCGGTACCGAACTACAACCTCGCCGCGGCGTTCTCCGTGGTCCTCGCGCTCGCCACGTTCATCCTCTCCTTCATCTTCCTGAAGTCCACCCAGCGGAAGGTCTCCCAGTGACGGCAGCCCCAGCCACCGCCTCCAAGCGACAGCGCGGAGCGGGTTCGACGGCGAACAACGCCGGCGACCGCGCCCGCGGACCCCGGCAGAGCATCATGTCCCGCAGCGCGGCGATGCTCATCATGGGCGTCTTCACCCTCTACTTCCTGACCCCCATCTGGTGGCTGCTGACCACGTCCACGAAGACGGGTGGCGAGATCACCTCGACGGCCCCCCTGTGGTTCACGGCGGACTCCTTCGGGACGTTCTTCCGCAACCTCGGGCGCCTCTTCTCCTACGGGGACGGCCTCTTCGGCCGGTGGCTGCTGAACTCGGCCCTCTATGCGGGCGTGGGTGCCCTGATCGGCACGATCATCGCCGCCATATGCGGCTACGCGCTCGCCAAGTACGAGTTCCGGGGACGCGAGGCGATCTTCAACGTCGTGCTCAGCGGCGTCCTGGTCCCCGCCACGGCCCTGGCCCTGCCCCTGTTCCTGATCTTCAGCCAGGTGGAGCTGACCAACACCATGTGGGCCGTGTTCCTGCCGAGCCTCGTCAGCCCCTTCGGCGTGTACCTGGCGCGGATCTACGCCGCGGCCAGCGTTCCCGGTGAACTGCTCGAGGCCGCGCGCCTCGACGGCTCGGGCGAGATCCGGACGTTCTTCACGGTGTCCACGCGCCTCATGGCTCCGGCCCTCGTGACGATCTTCCTCTTCCAGTTCGTCGCGATCTGGAACAACTTCTTCCTGCCCCTGATCATGCTCCGCGACCAGGCGCTCTTCCCCGTGACCCTCGGCCTGTACGCCTGGAACAGCCAGATCAGCCAGATCCCCGAGCTGCGGTCGCTCGTCATCGTCGGGGCGCTCGTCTCGATCGTCCCGCTGATCATCGCCTTCCTCGCGCTCCAGCGCTTCTGGAGCAGTGGCCTCGGCGCCGGCGGCGTCAAGTGACCCCCTCGAATCCTCCGACCAGCACCACAGGTGTGGGAGCGTCCGCCCCCGCACCGCACTACCACCGATAGGAAAGACAATGCGCGCGCATTACGGAAAAGTCACCGCGGCCTTTGCCATGATCTCTGCGCTGGCTCTCTCCGGCTGTTCAGCCGGAGAGAGCCAGCTCTGAAGCGGGAGCAGGAGCAGCCGCCTGTGAACCATCCGACGGGCCCGTCGAGCTGAACTTCACGACATGGGTCCCGGGGATGGACAAGGTCGTCGAGCTGTGGAACGAGAAGAACCCGGACATCCAGGTCACGGTGCAGACCGGGCCGAACGGCAACTCGGGCACGTACCAGAACTTCTTCAACCAGATCCAGGCCGGCAATGCACCCGACCTCGGCCAGATCGAGTACGACGCCCTGCCGAACTTCCGGGTCCAGGACGGGCTCGAGAACATCGCCGGGTGCGAGGGCGTGGCCGATGCACAGGACCAGTTCGTGGACTGGACCTGGGGACAGGTGACCTTCGGCGAGGAGGACTCGGTCTACGCGATCCCGCAGGACAGCGGCCCCATGGCGATGTACTACCGTGCCGACCTCTTCGAGCAGGCCGGCATCGAGGTTCCCACCACCTGGGAGGAGTATGCCGCGGCAGCGGAGCAGATCAAGGCCCAGGGCTCGTACATCACCAACTTCCCGAAGTCCGACGTGAACTGGTTCGCAGGCATGGTCTGGCAGAACGGCGGCCAGTGGTTCGCGAACGACGGCGAGAGCTGGGACGTTAACCTGACCGGACCCGAGTCCGAGGAGGTCGCCACCTACTGGCAGGACCTGCTGTCCAAGGACCTCGTCTCCACGCTGCCCTCGTTCTCGGACGAGTGGAACGCATCCTTCAACGAGGGCCAGCAGTGGACCTGGGTCTCCGCCGTGTGGGGCGCAACGACTCTGTCCTCCGGGGCACCGGACACGGCCGGCAAGTGGGCCGTCGCTCCGATGCCGCAGTGGGAGGACGGCGGCGAGACCGCCGGCAACTGGGGCGGGTCCTCCACCGCGGTCCTCAAGGGCTCCGAGCACCCGGCCGAAGCGGCGGAGTTCGCCCTGTGGCTCAACACCGATCCGGAGGCCCTCGCCCTCGCCAACGAACTCGGCGGCCTGTACCCGGCCGCGAAGTCCGCAACCGACCTCGAGGCCTTCGCGGGCGGCGTCGACTACTACGGCGGACAGAAGATCTACGAGGTCTTCGCGGATGCCTCCTCGAACGTGAACCCCGACTTCACCTGGGGCCCTACGATGACGCAGACCTACACCGATGTCTCGGACGGGTTCGGCGCGGCCATCAGCGGCACCGGCACCCTGCTGGACGCCCTCGAGAACGGCCAGCAGAAGACCATCGACTCCCTGAAGTCCCAGTCCATCCCCGTGTCCGAGTAGCCCGATCCGCGGCGTCCAGCCGCCCCTCATGAAGCGCCGCGGCCGCACGGGCCGCGGCGCTTCGTGTGCCGGGCCTTGCCGACCCGACTGGAATAGGCTTGCCGCATGGATTCCGTGCACGCCCTGACCGAAGACAACATCCGCATCGAGCTCCGGTCCGCGCGCCTGGGCACGACACCGGACGCGGACTGGGAATCCTTCGAGGCACGCTTCGATGCCGAGTTCCCGCGCCTGCAGTCGCTGTTCCACCGCATCTACGGTCCGGAGGCCGACGACGAGCTCGTCAGGGTGGTGCTGGACGCCGCGGCCTCGTGGCAGGAGCGGCCCGCGGACCTGAAGGCGCTCGACGCCTCCCGGGCGATGGCCCCCGAGTGGTATTCCTCGAACCGGATGCTCGGCGGCGTCTGCTACGTGGACCTGTACGCGGGGAACTTCGCCGGGCTGCGCGAGCGGATCCCGTCCTTCCGGGAGCTCGGCCTGACCTACCTGCACCTGATGCCGTTGTTCCTCGCGCCGGCGGAGAACTCCGACGGCGGGTATGCCGTCTCGAGCTACCGCCACGTGGACCCTGCACTGGGCACCATGGACGAGCTCGCGGACCTCGCCCGTGAGCTGCGCGAGAACGGCATAGCTCTCGTGGTCGACTTCATCTTCAACCACACCTCCAACGAGCACGACTGGGCGCGCAGGGCGATCGCCGGGGATCCCGACTACGAGGGCTTCTACTGGATCTACCCGGATCGGGACATGCCCGACGCCTACGAGCGGACCGTCCGCGAGATCTTCCCCGACGACCATCCGGGCTCCTTCGTGCAGCTCGAGGACGGCCGGTGGATCTGGGCCACGTTCCACTCGTTCCAGTGGGACCTCAACTACCGGAACCCTCGGGTGTTCCGGGCCATGGCCGGGGAGATGCTGTACCTCGCGAACCAGGGCGTGGACATCGTCCGCATGGACGCCGTCGCCTTCATCTGGAAGCAGCTCGGCACCGCCTGCGAGAGCCTGCCCGAAGCGCACCTGCTGCTGCAGGCCTTCAACGCGGTATGCCGGCTCGCGGCTCCTTCGCTGCTGTTCAAGTCCGAGGCGATCGTCCACCCGGACGAGGTGGTGCAGTACATCGACCGGAACGAGTGCCAGCTCAGCTACAACCCCCTGCAGATGGCGCTGATCTGGAACTCGCTGGCCACCCGGGACGTCTCCCTGCTCGCCCAGGCCCTGGAGCGCCGGCACGAGATCCCCGAAGGCACCGCCTGGGTCAACTACGTGCGCAGCCACGACGACATCGGCTGGACCTTCTCCGACGAGGACGCCGCCGAGCTCGGCATCGACGGTTCCGACCACCGCAGGTTCCTCAACGCCTTCTTCGTCAACCGCTTCCCGGGAAGCTTCGCCCGCGGCGTCCCCTTCCAGGACAACCCCCGCACCGGGGACTGCCGCATCTCCGGGACCACCGCGTCCCTGGCCGGGTTGGAGGCCGGCGACGGCGCCGCCGTCGCCCGGATCCTCCTCGCCCACTCGATCATCCTCAGCACAGGCGGCATCCCGCTGCTCTACCTCGGCGACGAGGTCGGCCAGCTCAACGACTACTCCTACCTCTCCGACCCGGCCAAGGCCGGCGACAGCCGGTGGGTGGGAAGGCCCGCCTACCCCGCCGACCGCTACGCGGACAGGCAGGATCCGGCGACGGACGCAGGAAAGGTCTTCGCCGGGCTGACCCGCCTCATCGACGTGCGGAAACGGACGCCCGAGTTCGCCGGCGGCCGGCTGATCCCCTTCCACACGAACAATCCGCACGTCCTGGGCTACCAGCGCCCCGGCCTGCTCGACGGCGAGGACTCCACGGTCGTCGTCCTCGCCAACGCCGCCGACACCCCGCAGCACGTCAGCGCCGGGACACTCTCCGGACTGCCGTCGTCGTCACTCGAACTGATCAGCGGGCAGCACAGCCTCCTGGCAGCAGGCATCACCCTCGAACCCCACGGCGTGCGCTGGTACCGGGTGTAGGCGGGGACGTCCCTACACCTGCCGGCGCGAGAACTCCCCGGCCGCCCGGACCTGCTCCGGCGTCGGCCGGACGCCGGTGTAGAGCACGAACTGCTCCTCGGCCTGGAGCGCGACGACCTCGGCTCCCGTGATCACCGGCTTCCCTGCCGCCCGCGCGGCGAGGATCAGCGGGGTCTCCGACGGCGAGGCGACGACGTCGAACACCACCCCGGCGGCGTCGATCGCGGCCTGCGGGAACGCCAGGGTATCGGCGTCGGGCCCCGCCATGCCGAGAGGCGTCACATTGAGGAGCAGATCCGCCGTCAGCTCCCCGACGTCCCGCTGCCAGCCGAAGCCGTAGAGCCCGGCGAGCGCCCGGCCCGTGTGCTCGTTGCGCGCCACGACGGTCACCCGTGTGAAGCCCGCATCGCGCAGCGCCGCGAGCACGGCCTTGGCCATGCCGCCGGAACCCTGCACGAGCACGGAATGCGTCGTGGGCACGGCGTGCTCCCGGAGGAGACGCTCCACTGCCAGGTAGTCCGTGTTGTAGGCCGTGAGCACCCCGTCGTCGTTGACGATGGTGTTGACGGAGTCGATGGCCTTCGCCGAGGGATCCAGGGAGTCCACGAGCGCGATCACCTCCTCCTTGAACGGCATCGAGACGGCGCAGCCCCGGATCCCGAGACCCCGCAGGCCGGCGACGGCCGACGGCAGGTCCGTGGTGGTGAAGGCCTTGTAGATGAAGTTCAGGCCCAACTCCTCGTAGAGATAGTTGTGGAAGCGCGTCCCGATGTTGCTGGGGCGCGCGGCCAGGGAGATGCAGAGGGTCATGTCTTTGTTCAGGATGGGCACGCGACCATTCTTCCAGCAGCGCGCTCCCCCCGTCCTGACCGTCCGCCCCCGGTCGACGCTGAGGCACTAACATTGGGACGAGTCTCTTCCGCGACGGCGCGTTGCCGAGGCACCACCATCCCGCACCGTTCCAGGAGCAAGCCCTTGAAGATCGACTTTGCGCAGTCAGCCCAGTCCACGCTCGGCGTCGAGTGGGAGCTCGCGCTCGTGGACCGCTACAACGGGGAACTCGTCCCCGTGGCCAGCGAGGTGCTCCGCGGGGTCAGCAGGAACCACCCCGAACTGCAGGACGACGACGAGCACCCCCACATCAAGCAGGAGCTCCTGCTCAACACCGTCGAACTCGTCACGGGCATCTGCACCACGGTCGAGGAGGCGAAGGAGGACCTGTCCCGCTCCCTCGCCGCGGTGCGCGAGGTCACCGATCCGATGGGCGTGGAGCTCTTCTGTGCCGGTTCGCACCCCTTCAGCGCCCCGCGTGCCCAGCAGGTCACCGACAAGGAGCGCTACGCGAAGCTGATCGACCGCACGCAGTGGTGGGGCCGGCAGATGGTCATCTACGGTGTCCACGTCCACGTGGGCCTCGACTCCCGGGAGAAGGCCCTGCCGGTGGTGGACGGCCTGACCAACTACTTCCCGCACTTCCAGGCACTCTCGGCGTCGTCACCGTTCTGGGGCGGCGAGGACACCGGATACGCCTCGCAGCGTGCCCTCATGTTCCAGCAGCTACCCACCGCCGGGCTGCCGTTCCACTTCGACGACTGGGCGGCGTACGAGTCCTATGTACAGGACATGTTCACCACAGGGGTGATCGACGCCGTCAGCGAGATCCGGTGGGACATCCGTCCGGTCGGCAATCTCGGCACCGTGGAGATGCGGGTGTGCGACGGGCTCTCGACCCTGCAGGACGTCGGGGCGATCGCCGCCCTCACGCAGTGCCTCGTCCACGAGTTCTCGCAGACGCTCGATGCCGGCGGGAGCATCCCCACCATGCAGCCGTGGCACATCCAGGAGAACAAGTGGAGGGCCGCCCGCTACGGTCTCGACGCCATCATCATCCTCGACGCGAAGGGCAACGAGCAGCTCGTCACCGAGCACCTCGTCGAAGTCCTCGACCGCCTCGAGCCGATCGCGGCGAAGCTCGGCTGCAGCAGCGAGCTCGCGGACGTGGAGGGTATCCTGCGGCGCGGCGCCGGGTACCAGCGCCAGCGGCGGATCGCGGACGAGAACGACGGCGACCTCCGAGCCGTGGTCCTCGACATGGTGCAGCAGCTGCGCGCCTAGCCGGTACCGCATCCCCTTAGACTCGAGGAGATTCATCAACGCGCTCGTGAGGAGTTGGACAGTGGCAGACAGCAGCAGACTGGACCCGGAGAAGGCTTTCCCGGACGACCTGAGCTCCGTGGACAGGGATGACCTGGACATCCTGAACAGCAGGAACCACCGCTCACGTGACCGGCAGTACATCCAGCACCACGAGGTCGATGCCGAGACCGAGGGGCAGCACCACGAACTGCGGGAGGAGCTGGATCGACGCCAGGCCGTCCGGGACGCCCCGGACACCGCTGAGGAACGAGCCGAGGAACGGGCCGACGAGACGGCCGAGAGGTCGGTCAGCGGGTCCTGACCCGCGGTCGGACGAAAGCCCTCCCGCTGCAGGCGTCAGCCGACGGCTAGCGTGCCGCCGGCGCCCCGCTGTCGGTCCTCCCTAGCGGGAGCCGCCCGTGAAGCGGTCGTCCGTGGTCGGGTTGTCGGCGGGTGAGTCCTCGAGTCCGAGGTTACCGGCGAGCGTTTCCACGGAGGGGTCGGCGTCCGGGACCGTCTGGTTGGAGATGAGGTCCACCTCGTCCGCCGCGGTCAGTGGCCCGTCCTGGATCTGGCCGACGTCCGTCGGGTCGATCCCCTCGGTGCTGCCCAGGTCCTTCAGGTGATGTTCTTCGGTCGGCTGGTCCATGCCTACGAGCGTAGGCCGCCGGACGCTCCCCCCGCAGTCGCCCGATGCGCTGCCCACCCGCCCTTGCACGTGCCGCGGGCGCGGTGTACCGGCCGGCAGCGCATGCAGGAGCTGGTGGGATCAGCCCCCGGTCAGCACCAGGGCGTAGGCATGGGGCTCCAGCGTCACGCCGTCCACCGCACCGCCGCCGAGCGCATCCTCGCCCTGCACACCGACTGCAACCGCGTCCTGGCCGTGATTGATGACCGCGAGCAGCCGGCCCCGGCGGATCGCCTCGACCTCCGGCGGGAGCCCCGGGAGCACCGGGTCCACGCCCGCCGCCGTGAAGAGGTGCGCGAGCACCTGCCGTGTGCCGTCGTCGTCGGGCACGGTGGCGAGATAGTAGGCCTTCCCCGACCCTGCCGTGCGGACCGTCAGCGCGGGCGAGCCGTGCTGACGGCCGCCGTCGAATGCCGCCAGCACCGCGGCGTCGACGGCGTGGGCCTCCTCGGCGAGGAGGGACCCGGCGAACCCGAACCCGTTCCCGGCCACCCGGGCCTCCTGCTGGCCGGGGCCGGCCGCCCCGGGAGGCACCAGCGCGCCGAAGTCCTCGATGACGACCCCCAGCAGGTCCCGCAGCTGCGTGCCGAAACCGCCCGCTCGGAAGCGGTCGCTCTCGTCGACCACGTCGCTGAAGGCCGTGACGAGCAGGTGGCCTCCCTGCGCGACGAACCCTGCGAGGTTCGCGGCCGCCTGTTCGGTCAGGAGGTAGAGGTGTGGCGCGATGACGACGTCGTACCGTGCCAGCCCGGCCGTCGGCGGGAGGATGTCCACCTGGGTGTGGAGGCGGTGTGCGGCGTCGTACCAGCCCCGCACGAGGGACAGGTAGTCCAGCGATGTGGGGTGGTCAGGGTTCTCGATGGCCCACCAGTTCTCCCAGTCGAGCAGGATCGCCACCCTGGCGGAGCCGTCATCGGCCGGAAGATCCGGGAGCCGTCCGAGCTCGCCGCCGAGTGCCACCACCTCGCGCCAGGTACGGGTCTGCGTCCCGGCGTGCGGCAGCATCCCCGAGTGGAACTTCTCCGACCCCGCCCGCGACTGCCGCCACTGGAAGAAGAGGATGCCGTCCGCACCGCGGGCTACGGCCTGGATGCTCTGCGCAGCGAGCTGCCCCGGCGCCTTCGGCGCGTTGGAGGGCCGCCAGTTGACCGCGCTGGACGCCTGCTCCATCAGCAGCCACGGCGTTCCGGGCTTGAGCGAGCGCATGAGGTCGCCGTGGAACGCGCCCTCGCGGAAGCCCTCCGGATCGTTGGGGTCCGGGTAGAGGTCGTCGCAGATGACGTCGAGCTCGGCGGCCCACTGCGCGTAGTGCGCCGGTTTGAAGGCGCCCATGAAGTTCGTGGTGACGGGCTGCGTGGCTCCCGCTGCCCGGATGATGTCCCGCTCCATCCGGTAGCACTCCAGGAGCATGTCGGAGGTGAACCTGCGGTAGTCCAGCAGCTGCCCCGGGTTGTGGCTGTAGGGCGCATGGCGTGGCGGAAAGACCTCGGAGAACGTGCCGTAGCGCTGTGACCAGAACATGGTCCCCCACGCCTGGTTCAGCGCATCGACCGTCCCGTAGCGCCGCTCCAGCCAGAGCCGGAAGGCGTCCCGCGCGGCGTCCGAGTAGTCCACGTTCAGGTGGCAGCCGTACTCGTTGTTCACATGCCAGAGGACGACGGCGGGGTGCCGGGCGTAGCGTTCGGCGATCCTCGTGACGAGTTCCGCGGCCAGCCTGCGGTAGGCGGGCGACGACGGCGCGTAGTGCTGGCGGCTCCCGTGCCAGTAGGCGGAGCCGTGCTCGTCCGCGGCCAGCATCTCCGGGTAGGCGACAGTGGCCCAGGGCGGCGGCGACGCCGTCGCCGTCGCGAGGTCCACCGCTATCCCGCCGTCGTGCAGGAGGCCGATGATCCGGTCCAGCCATTCGAAGTCGAACTCGTGTTCGGAGGGCTGGATGCGCGCCCAGGCGAAGATCCCGAGGCTCACCATGGTGACCCCGGCTTCCCGCATGCGTTCCACGTCCTCCGGCCAGACGTCCTCGGGCCACTGCTCAGGGTTGTAGTCGCCGCCGTAGTGCAAGGGAACTCCAGGGGTAGTCGGGTGGTGCAGGACAGGGTGTCAGGAGCGCGGACGGCGCTCGCGGACCGAGGTCGCCAGCGCGGCGAAGACGAGGCAGCCGACGCCCGGGATCACGAGCGGCGGCAGTTGCCAGGCCACCGTCCCGGTGAGGACGACCGCCGCGACGAGCCACAGCAGGCCGGCCGGGTCGTCGCGGACATCCCGGAGCCACGCGAGCGCCGCTGTACGCCACGAGCCCGACGACCGCCAGCGCACCGTGGTGCCGGCGAGGCCCGCCAGCAGGACGATCAGCAGGACGACGCCGGCGGCGAGGACCACCTGCCAGCCGGGCAGCACCCGCGAGCCGGCGACGACGATGTCCAGCAGCAGCAACCCCACGGCCACCGCGACGCCCAGTCCCACGAGCCATCCGGTCCGGAGTGCTGCCGCGAAGTCCGCCCCGAACAACCGGAGCGTCGAATCCTCGGCCCGCAGGAAACGGTGGAGGTGCGCCGACCCCGCGGCGAAGGCTGCGGGGACCGTGATGATCGCGAGGCCTGCGACGCAGCACAGCGCTCCGACCCACAGGACTTCGCCGAACAGGGCGAATTTCGCGGTTGCTCCGGGCCAGCGCACGCCGCTTCCATCGCGGACGGCGGCATCACGCCCGCGGACGGCGTCGCGCCGGCGCCGATTCATCCCTTGAGGCCCTGGGTGGCGACGCCGTCCACGAGGAACCGCTGGAAGATGATGAAGAACAGCATCACCGGCAGCAGCGCCAGCACCGAGATGGCGATCGTGGCGCCGTAGTCCGACGTGCTCGTCTGGTCGTTGAAGATGTTCAGTGCCAGCGGCAGGGGGTACTTGTCCGGGGAGTTCAGGTACAGGAGTGGGCCAAGGAAGTCGTTCCAGCTCCAGATGAAGGCGAAGATCGAGGACGTGATGATGGCCGGCTTGATGAGCGGCAGCGTGATGGACAGGAAGATCCGCCCGTGGCCGCAGCCGTCGATGCGGGCGGCCTCGTCGAGCTCCCGCGGCAGGTTGCGGATGAACTGCACCATCAGGAAGACGAAGAACGCCTCGGTGGCCAGGAACTTGCCGGCCAGCAGCGGCCAGAAGGTGTCGATCAGGCCGAGGTTCCGGAAGATGATGTACTGCGGGATGATCAGCACGTGGAACGGCAGGAGCAGGGTTCCGATCATGGCCGCGAAGAGGATCTTGCTGCCCCGGAAGGTGATGCGCGAGAACGCATAGGCGGCCATCGAGGAGGAGATCACGGTACCGATCACGGCGCCCACGCCGAGGAGCAGCGAGTTGAGGAAGAACTTCCACGTGGGGATGCCGGCGATGCCCTGCATGACCTTCACGAAGTTGTCGAACGTCGGGTTCTCGGGCAGGAAGCCCTGGTTGCTGCCGAACTCCGCGTTCGGCTTGAACGACGCCGAGACCATCCACAGCAGCGGGTACAGCACGATGGCCGTCAGCGCCACGATGCCGATGATCCAGAGGGCGGTCGGGATGTGGCGGCGCATCGGGCGGCGCCGGGGCCCCCGCTGCCCGGGAGCGTCGGGATTAGCCGGCACGGGGACGGCCGGGTTGGATTCGATGGTGGTCACTTGGAGTCTCCTGCGTAGTGGACCCAGCTCTTGGAGGTGCGGAAGAGGATGAAGGCCAGGACCCCGACGGCGAGCAGGAGGACCCAGGCCATCGCCGAGGCGTAGCCCATCTGGTTGTTCGCGAAGGCCCGCGTGTAGAGGTACACGGTGTAGAAGTTCGTGGCTCCCCCGGGTCCGCCGGTCCCGGAGCCGATGATGTAGGCCGAGGCGAAGATCTGGAAGGCGTTGATCATCTCCAGCAGCAGGTTGAAGAAGATCACCGGCGAGAGCATCGGCACCGTGACGCTGATGAACTTGCGCCAGGACTTCGCCCCGTCGACCGACGCCGCCTCGTACAGTTCCGCGGGAACGCCCTTCAGTCCGGCGAGGAAGATGACCATGGGTGCACCGAACTGCCAGACGGCCAGCAGGATCATCATCGGCATGATCAGGGACGGGTTACCGATCCAGCCGCCCATGTTGATGCCGAACAGGTTCAGTGTGCTGTCCACCGGTCCCTCGGTGGAGAACATGGCACGCCACACGAGGGCGATGCTCACGCTCGCGCCGATGAGGCTCGGCGCGTAGAAGGCCGACCTGAAGAACCCGGTGCCCCGGGCCTTGTAGTTCAGCAGCATGGCCACGGCGAGCGCCGCCGCGAGCTTGATCGGCGTCCCGACGAGCACGTAGATCAGTGTGATCCTCACCGAATCCCAGAAGCGCTCGTCCCCGGCCATCCGGGTCAGGTTCTCGAGGCCCGTCCACTCCGGGGCGGTGAAGAGGTTGTAGTCCGTGAAGGCCAGGTACAGCGAGGCCAGCATGGGACCGAGGGTGAGCCCGACGAACCCGAGCAGCCAGGGCGAGAGGAACACGTAGCCGGCGACGGTGTCCCGGTTCCTGCGGCGGGGCCGGGGCGTGCCCGTCCGGCGATGGTCCGCCGGACGGGCACCGGATGCGGCGGTGCGGGGTGTTGCCGGCGCGTGCGCCGAATCCGTGGTCACGGGCTGACTCCTTTGTCTGACTAGCTACCGAGCGTGACGGCGGCTTCGTCGAAGAACTGCTTCGCGGCGTCCTCCGGCGTGACGGCGCCCAGGCCGATCGACTTGCCGAGGTCCCAGAAGGTCGCCTCGACGGCACCGAAGCCGTTGACGGGTGCCGCCGGAGCGTCACCGATGCGGTCCTCGATCGAGTCGAGGTAGTCCTTCACGGCCTTGTCGGGGCCTTCGAGGTTCGCGCCTTCGAGCTGCGTCTCCGAGGCGGGGATGCCGAGCGTCGCACCGAAGATCTCGCCGACCTCGGGGCTGTTGATGAGGAAGTCCACGAAGGCCGCGGCTGCCTCGGGATGCTCGGTGGAGGAGGACGCGGCCTGCATGAGGCCGACCTTGCGGTACAGGTCCTTCTCGTCGGGGTTGCTCGTGGGAGGTGCCACGATGGTGATCTCCTCGGCACCCGAGTCGCCGAGGTAACCGCCGAGGAAGTTGCTCCAGCTCATCTCGCTGGTGGTGAGGTTGCCACCGAAGCCGGAGACGGGGTTGATCTCCTCGAGCTTGCTCTGCGGGACGGTGACCTTGTCGCGGTTCGCCTGGCCCTCCTTCCAGTGGTCGGCGAGCTCCTCCTGGGTGAAGTTCAGTTCGCCCTCCTCGGTGAAGAGTTCGCGGCCCTGCTGGCGCAGCTTCAACTCGAGATCCTGGATGCGCTGCGTGGTGTCGGTCCCTCCGTACACGGTTCCGCCGGTGGCATCGGTCACCGAGGCCATGTACGCGTTGTAGTCGTCCCAGCTCGTGCCTCCCTCGTAGGGTTCGACGCCGGCCTGGGCCAGCAGGCCCGGGTTCTGGAACACGGACCAGGCGCTGTAGCCGGTGGGGATGGCGAAGGTGCCGTCGTCGAGCTTCCCGGTGGACAGCAGGCTCTCGTCGATCGCATCGGTGGTGATGCCGTTGTCGAAGTAGTCCTCGAGGTTCAGGAGCAGGCCGTTGTCGCCGTACTGGCGGAGGTAGGTGTAGTCGAACTGCATGACGTCCGGCAGCCCTCCACCCGCGGCCTCGGTCTGGCGCTTCTCCCAGTAGGAGGGGTAGTCGGTGAAGGTGTCGTTGATCGTGATGTTCGGGAACTTCTCCTCGAACGCCGTGATGGCCTTGTCGTAGCGGGCGGCACGGTCGTCGTTGCCCCAGAACGTGTAGTTGAGGGTGATCTGCTCCTCGGTGTCGAGGGCTGCGGGTTCACCGCCGCCTCCCCCGCAACCGGTCAGGACCAGCCCGGTGGCGGCGAATGCTGCTACGCCTGCGAGCGTGCGCCGTGAGAGTGTTCGGAACATCTTTGTCCTCCTGGAAAACTTCTTCGTCAGCCATCGTGGGACGCCCTTGGGAAAGCGTTATCCCACAGCGTAGATTGAATCGTATCAATGGTCAACAGCCCGGCTCCACGAGGTTGTCCGCGCTCTATCCTCGCCCATCCGAGCCGTGAAAGGATGCAGCACATGCCCCATTTCGATCTTCCCCTGTCCGAGCTGCGGAACTACCTGCCGGAGCGCGACGAGCCCGCCGACTACGACGCCTTCTGGGACAAGACCCTCGCCGAGCAGCGCGTCCACGCCACGTCCCCGTCGTTCGAGGAGGTGGACGCCGGCTACACCCAGCTGATCACGGAGGACGTGACGTTCGCCGGCTACGACGGGCAGCCGGTCAAGGCCTGGCTGCTGAGGCCTCGGCACCTCACCGGCCCCCTGCCGACGGTCGTCACCTTCATCGGCTACGGAGGCGGGCGCGGCCTGATCGGCGAGTGGACGGGGCTGCCCAGTGCGGGCTTCGCCCAGTTCGTCATGGACCTCCGCGGGCAGGGCTCGGGCCATCGGCCCGGCGACACCTCGGACGGAGCCCTCGCAGGGCCGCACCTGGGTGGCTTCATGACGCTCGGCGTCGGGGACCCCGAGACCTACTACTACCGGCGGCTCTTCGTCGATGCCGTCCACGCCGTCGAGGCCGCGCAGTCGCATCCCGCCGTGGACCCCGCCCGCGTGGTGATCTCGGGCGGAAGCCAGGGTGGCGGCATCACCCTCGCTGCTGCGGCGCTCACGCAGCGGATCAACCCGAACCCGCCCATCGGCGCCATCGTCGACGTCCCGTTCCTCGCCCACATGCGCCACGCCACCGAGATCGTCGGCACCGCCCCGTACTCGGAGATCGTGAAGTACCTCGGTACGCGGCGCCAGGACGTCGACGGCGTCTTCCGGACCCTCAGCTACTTCGACGGCGTCAATTTCGCGACCCGCAGCACCATCCCCGCGATGTTCTCGGTGGGACTGCTCGACGACGTCTGCCCGCCGTCGTGCGTGTTCGCCGCGCACAACCACTACGCCGGGCCGAAGCGCATGAAGGTGTACCCGTACAACGGCCATGAGCAGGGCGGCGCCTTCCAGGACGTCGAGCACCTGGCCTTCGTCCGGGAGCTCACCGGTTCCTGAAGCCTGCCGGCAGGGCGCGACGGCGGGGCGGCCCGCTCCCCCTCGCTCGACGGGACAGCGGTCGGGCTCAGCGCAGCTGGACGGCGCGGTCCTGGAACCAGCGGATCAGCTCGCGCAGTGCCGCGATGGACTCCTGCGGATCATCCTCGCCCTCGATATCCGAGAAGGTGCTGCGGTACCCGGGGATGTCCTCCGCAGCCACGTCGGAGGCCGGTTCGTACGCCATGGTCCAGTCCGGGAACTGCCGTTCGTCGATGGTGTCCTGGAGGAGGATGCGGACGTCGAGGTGCCGGGGATCCGCGGCGATGATGGACATGCGCTCGCGCAGGACGTCACCGGGTCCCTCGATGACCTGGAGGAATCGTCCGCTGCGGTACAGCAGCATCCCCGTCAGGTCGTCACGTGCGTTGTTCTCCCTGCTCAGGACCAGCAGTGCACCGAGTGCCTCGTCGTGGAACGGCTGGGCCGCGGTGCTCGAGTAGACGATCGACAGCAGGTCATGGGGGTTTCGGCTCACACAGGACAATCTACCCAACGTCCACCCCACCGCGGGGCAGGCAGAGCTCCGGCAGGGCCGCGTGCCCGTCCGCACCCGATCCTGCCGGAAGTTCTGGCCCACGCCGTCACCGCAGCGTCGAGAGGATCTCCGCTCCGGCGTAGCCGAGCCGGGTGCGCGCATCCTCGGACACCGTGCCGGGTTGCTTCTGCTCCAGCCGGTCGAGGAATTTCTGGAGCGCCCTGGCCGCATTGCCGGCCTGGTCCCGTTCCACTGCCCGCTGGGCCTGGTCCAGGGATGCCCGCACCTGCTGCGCGGCCGGTCCGGAGACGTCACCCGCGGCGATGGCCTGCTCGAGCTGCCGCTGCAGGGCGGGAAGCGCCCCCGGCAGGAAGGCGTCAGGCACGGGGACGCTCGTGAAGTCCGTGTCCGAGGCCAGATAGAAGCTGGTGTACGCGGGCTGGTTGTAGGCCGTGTTCTGGCGGGCGATCTCCGCACGGTACTGCGGGTCGTGCATCGGGGTGTACAACTTCCGATCGGTGACCTCGGTGCTCGTGAAGATCCGGATGGCCGAGCTGTCCGCCGTGCGGACGAGCAGTTCCTCGCGCCAGTCACCGAACACATCGGCCACGAGCGAGGGGTTGCCCTTCGTACCGTTGTTGGTGCGCGTGTCCGTCGCGGTGAGGAGCCGTCCGCGCCGGGCGTCGTCGATGGTGGTGGACTGGTCGGCCGTGCCGTTGACGAGCTGCGTGGTGCCGTCCGCCGCCCACCGGATGCTCATGTTGGTTCCGTAGCCGTTGCCCGGCAGGAGCCGGCCCGCCGCCGAGCGGAGCCCCACCGCCCAGTTCTCGATGCCTCGGACGTCCGGGTCGACGTCGCCGATCATCCCGCGCCCGGTGTCCCTGCCCGTGTAACCACCGAACAGTACCTCGCCGTTCGACGCGTCCCGCATCGCCCAGCCATAGGGAGCCCCTGCTCCGCCCTCGTGGACGGAGAAGATCTCCTGGCCGGGACGGTCGGGGTCGATATCCGTGACGTGGATGGCGTCGCCGTGCCCCAGCTTCGCCTCGGCGCCCGGAGCAGCACTCCCCGCGGGGAGCGTGTCGAACGAGCTGTACAGCAGCGAGCCGTCGTCGTCGATGGTGGCACTGCCGTACACGATCTCCTGCCGGCCGTCGCCGTCGACGTCCGCCGCGCTCAGCGAGTGGAAGCCCTGGCCGGCCAGCGGGCCGAACTCCTCGCTGCTGCCCCGTCCGCCGTGCGGACCGTCGTTGAAGGGGTTGGTCATGGGCACGTGGCCGGAGTCGGCGTGCCACTCCTGCGTCAACTGCTCGCCGTCCCAGCTGTAGGCGACGACGTTCGCACGCGTGTAGTAGCCGCGGGCGAACACGGCCGACGGGTTCTCACCGTCAAGGTACGCGACGCCTGCCAGGAAGCGGTCCACGCGGTTGCCCGGCTCGATCCGCGCCATCGCGTAATCGCCCCACAGCAGGCCGTCGTCACCGCGGCCCGGCTCGTACGGAACCGTCTCCAGTTCGGTGCCCGTCGCGCCCTCGAAGACGCTGAGGTATTCGGGGCCGTCGAGGATGAAGCCCTCGAACGCGCGCAGGTTGTTCCTGGCGCTGCGCGACGGCGCGTAGACGTCCATGAAGTAGTCCACCATTGCGCGCGCATCGACGTCGGACAGCGGATAGTCGTAGCGCTGCGGGATGCCGAAGGCCTCCTCGAGCGTCGCCGGCCAGGTGCCGGCCGCCACCTCGGGGTGGTCCTGCCAGCCCCTGAACATCCCGACCACGTGCTCGTAGTAGCCGGCTGCGCCCAGCCGGTAGTCGTCCCCGTGGGTGTAGCCGGCCGCGGCGTCCGCCTCCGGCAGCGTCACGTAGCTCTCGGAGGTGATCCGGCCGTCTGCTCCGTACGTGGTCGTCTTCGTTCCGGGAGCCGTCTTGAGCATCATCTCGGAGCGGCCGTCGCCGTCGAAATCAGAGACCATGAACTGTGTGTAGTGGGCGCCAGCGCGGATGTTCACGCCGAGGTCGATCCGGCTCAGCAGGCGCCCTTCGGCCGTGTAGGTGTCGATGTAGGTGTTGCCCGTGTACCCGATCTGGGAGACGTCCTTCGAGTTCGAGGGGTCCCACTTGACGAAGTATTCGTAGGAGCCGTCACCGTCGACATCACCGACGCTCATGTCGTTCGCGGAGTAGGTGTACGCCTCCCCCGCCGGAGTCACGCCGTCGGCCGGCTTGGTCAGCGGCAGGTCCGTGGACGCCTGTGTCCACGGGGCGACGTCGGCGCTCACCTCGACCTCCACGCCGTCGACGACGGCCGCGACGCTGTACCGGGCGCCCGCGGCAGCGGTCCCGGTCGCGGTGGTGTCGAGATAGTTGGTGCTGTCCGTGACGGTGGCGATGGGAGCACCGTCACGGTAGACCGTGAAGTCCGTTCCCGTGAGCCCTTCCGCGGTCGCACCCGTGGCCTCGGTGGCCCTGAGCCGCCAGGAGAGGAACACGCCCTGAGGGGTCGCTGCGCTGACGAGCCCGCGGTCCAGGTGTTCGAGCTGCACTCCGCCGATCGGAGCCGTGGTGCCCGTCCCCTGCGCCATGGCCGGGACGGAGAGTCCGCCCAGGGTGAGGACGGCGCCCGTGGCGAGTGCCACGCAGGCCGAGAGTGCTGTTTTCTGTGCCGAACTCATCATTGAATCCTTAAGTTGGAAAACGCTTTCCACACCACGCTAGGAGTCGGGGGGTGTTTTCGTCAAGGCCGGGCTACGAAAAAGGGAGCAGCGCGTGGCTGCTCCCTCTTCCTCGTGCCGACCGATCAGGCGTGGTGCCCTGGCGCATGCTGCGCGATCAGGCCCCGTACCGGTCCGTACAACGGGTGATCCGGCGTCAGGCCCGTGATGGACGTCGTCGCCTCGCCCGGTTCCTGGGTGGCGAGGATCTCGGCGAGCGCCGCGACCTCGGGATCATCCGGGGCCGAGAAGGACAGCGCCGCCTGCATCGCCTCGAGCAGCGCTGCCGGATGCGTACCGGCCTCCGCCAGCTCCGCGGCCGGACCGACGAACCTCTCCCTGCGGCTCAGCTTCCGCAGGGGTGCGCGGCCGACCCGCACCACGGTGTCCGGCAGGTGCTGGTTGGTGAAGCGCCGCAGGATCTTCTGCACATAGGCTTCCTGCTCCTCGGGGTCGAACCCGTGCTTCGAGACGAGCAACTGTTTCG
The DNA here is from genome assembly GCF_056680255.1 of Arthrobacter sp. BC5. NCBI lineage: Bacteria > Bacillati > Actinomycetota > Actinomycetes > Micrococcales > Micrococcaceae > Arthrobacter > Arthrobacter sp. BC5. The sequence continues at coordinate 2,047,097 of NZ_CM155273.1, read as the reverse complement.
TCTCGTCGAGCACGGAGCGCACCTTGGCGGCGATCGCCTCGTCAGCCATCGCGTCCGCGATCTTCTCGACGCCGGCCGCAGATCCGAAGTAGGCGGCCGACGCGTGGCCCGTGTTCACCGTGAACAGCTTCCGCTCGATGTACGGCTCGAGGTCGTCGACGTACGTCGCACCGGGGATCTCGGGCGCACTGCCCTTGAACGGGGTGCGGTCGATGACCCATTCGAAGAAGGTCTCCACGGTGACGTCCAGTCCCTGCCCGGCCGCCTGGTTCGGGACGATCCGGTCCACCGCAGTGTTGGCGAAGACCGCCTTCGACGCGAGATCCAGTGCGGCGCCGTCGTATGTCTGCTCGACCTCGCGGCGCAGGATGTCCGTCGCGTTGATGGCGTTCTCGCAGGCCATGACGTGCAGGGGTGCCAGATCGTCGCCGCGCCGGGCGATCGCTCGGGCGACGACCGGCGCCAGGAACTTCAGGATGTTCGGGCCCACCGCCGTGGTGACGATATCCGCAGTCGCGATCTCCGCGACGACATCCTCCTCCTGCGAGCGCGAATTGAGCGCACGATAGTTGTCCACCGTCTTCACCGCCGGATCCTCGCCGACCTCGTGCACGTCGTAGCTGGGCGTCGAGGCCAGCTGTTCGATCAGGGCGTCCGCGACGTCGGCGAAGACCACCTCGTACCCGGCTTCGTGGAGCAGGAGCCCCACGAAGCCGCGTCCGATGTTGCCGGCACCGAAATGTACTGCTTTCACTAAGCGTTGACCTTTCCGAAGAGCGCGAGGACCTCGTCCACCGTGGTCGCCTCGTCGAGCCTGGCGACCTGGTCCTTGTCCGAGAACACCCGGGCGATCGCGGACAGGATGGACAGGTGCTCGTTGTTCACGCCGGCGACGCCGACCACGAACTTCACCTGCTTGCCGTTCCAGTCGATGCCTTCGGGGTAGCGGACGATCGACACGGCCGAGCGCTTGATCAGGTCCTTCGCCGCGTTGGTGCCATGCGGGATCGCGAGGAAGTTGCCCATGTAGGTGGGCACGGACTTCTCGCGTTCGTGCATCGCCGCCACATAGGTGGAGTCGACGGCTCCTCGTTCGACCAGCAGGCGGCCGGCCTCGTTGATGGCATCCTCCTGCGTGGTGGCCCTGCCGTCGAGCACGACGCTCTCCTCGGCGAGGACGTCATTGGCGCCGGTGGCCGCGCCTTCGTCGTCGGCCTCGGACGCGACGGCGGCCGGCATCGGGTTCTTCGGATCGACTCCACCTTCGGCTGCAGCGCTGGCACGCACCAACTCGACGATCTCGTCATAGCGCGGGCTGTTCATGAAGTTGTCGACGGTGACGTGCGTGGCGCTCTGCGTCAGGGGCTCGGCGCGGGCGGCGAGGTCCTGGTGCGTCACGACGACGTCGAAGTCGTCCTTCAGGTTGGCGATGGCGAGGTTGGTGACCTTGACGTCCGGGAAGCCGGCCGCCTTGATCTTGTTGCGGAGCACCGAGGCGCCCATGGCGGAGGAGCCCATGCCGGCGTCGCAGGCGAACACGATGGTGCGGATGGGACCGTCGGTCGCGGACGTGGAGCGGAAGTTGCCGGCGACGGAGCTCTTCTTGCCCTTCAGGCCCTCCATCTTGGAGGCAGCGGCAGCGAGGTCGCCACCGTCCTGGTTCTTGCCGGTCTTGAGGATGACCGAGGCGACGAGGAAGGACACGGCCGTGGCGAGCACGACGGACAGGCCGACACCGAAGTAGCTGTCACGGGCTGTCTGGGCGAGCACCGCGATGATGGAGCCCGGCGCGGCTGGGGCGACGAGGCCGGCGTTGGTGATGCTGAGGGTCGCGATACCGGTCATGCCGCCTGCGATCGCGGCCAGGATCAGCAGCGGGCGCATCAGGACGTAGGGGAAGTAGATCTCGTGGATGCCGCCGACGAAGTGGATGATGGCGGCACCGGAAGCGGAAGCCTTGGCCGCGCCGCGACCGAAGAACATGTAGGCGAGCAGGATGCCCAGGCCGGGTCCCGGGTTGGCTTCGAGCAGGAAGAGCATGGACTTGCCCTGCTCCAGCGACTGCTGGACGCCCAGAGGAGTCAGGACGCCGTGGTTGATGGCGTTGTTGAGGAACAGCACCTTCGCAGGCTCGATGAAGATGCTGGTGAGGGGCAGGAGGCCGTTGTTGACCAGGAACTGGACCACATTGCCCGCGCCCGTGCTGAACGCCTCGACCAGCGGGGAGACGCCGAAGAAGCCGATCAGGGCAAGGACCGCCCCCCAGATACCTGCTGCGAAGTTGTTGATGAGCATCTCGAAACCGGGGCGGATCTTGCCGTCCCAGATCGCGTCGATCTTCTTCATGCTCCAGCCGCCGAGCGGGCCCATGATCATGGCGCCGATGAACATCGGGATGCCGGCGCCGACGATGACACCCATCGTGGCGATGGAGCCCACCACGCCGCCGCGGACGTCGTAGACCATCCGCCCACCGGTGTAGGCGATCAGGAGGGGCAGCAGGTAGGTGATCATCGGGCCCACGAGCCCGACATTCGCCACGCCGTCGGTCTCACCGAATCCGCCGAGCTGCGGAACCGGGAGCCAGCCGGCCTCGATGAAGAGGGCCGTGACCAGGCCCCACGCGATGAACGCGCCGATGTTGGGCATGATCATTCCGGACAGGAACGTCCCGAACCTCTGCACGCGGACCCGGACACTGGTGCCGGACCTCGCTTCTAGTTGTGTTGCCACATTGATTCCTTACCGTAGTCCCCGCAACTCTGCGGAGAGGGATGGGTGACGATCGGGAAGCGTCAGCTTCCCGCTCTGGTGGAGATGCGCTGGAGCCATTCGAGGAAGAGCTTCAGTTCGGAGCTGGAGAGCTGGTCGGGGTGGGAGGACTGCAGTGCCGCGTTCAGCGCGATCGCTGCCACGACCACGGAGGGTGTCCCCTCCGTGTCCGTGGTCGGATCACCCTCGAGATCCGTGGCCACGGCGGAGATCACCGCTTCCCGGGTCATGGCGGAGAGTTCGAGGTTCCGCTTCGCGGCAGGTTCCGAGATCAGCATGAGCGTGACGCCGATGTTGGCGGCGAGCATGCTGCGCGCGGCTTCGTGCGGGGACACCACGAGGCGGGCTGCCGCGGCTGCCCGCGCCAGCACCTCCTCGAGGAAGGCCTCAGCACTGGCCACCATGGATGGCCGTCGCTCGGGCCGGATGTTGCCGAACATCACCAGGTAGAGGTGCGGGTGGTCGAGGCCGAACTGCACGTGGTTGTCCCAGTGGTTCCGGAGGTCCTCGATCGGTTGTCCCGAGGCCGGGAGACTCCTCTCGGCATCGAGGTACTCCGTGAACCCCTCTGCGACCACGGCGTCGAACAGCCCCTCCTTGTCGCCGAAGTGGTGATACAGGGTCGGTGCGGTGACCCGGGCAGCCTCCGTGATCTGCCGGGTCGATACGGGCTCGCCGTTGGACTCCGCGAGCAGTGCCGCGGCGGCCCTCAGCAGCCTGATCTTAGGCGCTGGTTCGCCTACTTTTTTCATGCCTGCTACCGTAGCACCTATAGCACCGTTATATGAACTGGGTCACACATAGTTTTTGCCTCGGGCGGCACAATGGTGTTAGACCGAGACCACCAGCAAGGAAACGAGGACATTCGATGGAGAATTTCGCAGGGGTCGGAGTCAGCCCAGGCCGTGTGATCGGCCCGGTCCGTCACATGCCGAAATCGGTCGCTGAGCCTCCCGCTGGCGAACGCCACGACTCTCCCGACACTCCCGAGAACGCCGTCGCGGCCCTCAAGGCCGCCTCGAAGGCCGTCCAGGAGGAACTCAAGCGCAGGGCCGGGATAGCCAAGGGCGACGCCAAGGCCGTCCTGCAGGCGACCTCGCTCATGGCGGCGGACCCCATGCTGCTCAAGTCGGCGACGAAGCTCATCAACAACGGCACCTCTCCCGCCCGTGCCGTGTGGGAAGCGGGAGCATCCGTCGCCGAGATGCTGCACAACCTCGGCGGATACATGGCGGAGCGCACCGCCGACGTCCTCGACGTCCGGGCCAGGATCGTGGCCGAACTGCGCGGACTCCCGGCACCCGGCATCCCGTCCTCCGATACACCCTTCATCCTGGTGGCCGAGGACCTCGCTCCCGCGGACACGGCCACGCTCGATCCGGCGGTCGTCCTCGCCCTGGTCACCTCCGGGGGCGGGCCCCAGTCGCACACAGCGATCATCGCCCGGTCCCTCGGCCTTCCCGCCGTCGTCGCCGCCTCGGGAGTGGACGGCATCGACGACGGCGCAGTCGTCTTCGTCGACGGCGCTGCAGGAACCGTGGCCCTGGACCCCGGCGCGGAGGAGGAAGCGGCCGCGGAGGCCTATGCGGCAGCCGCTGCGGCGCTCACCGTGTTCGACGGCGTCGGTGCCACCCAGGACGGGCACGAGGTGCCCCTCCTGGCGAACGTGGGCGGAGCGAAGGACGCCGTGAAGGCAGCGGAAGCGAAAGCCCAGGGCGTGGGCCTGCTGCGCACGGAATTCTGCTTCCTCGGGCGCGACACGGAACCGACCGCGGCGGAACAGATCGAGGCGTACAAGGGAGTCTTCGATGCCTTCCCGGGCAGGAAGGTGGTGGTGCGCACGCTCGACGCCGGTGCCGACAAGCCGTTGCCGTTCCTCACCGACTCCACCGAGCCCAACCCGGCCCTCGGCGTCCGCGGCTACCGCACCGACCTCACCTCGCCCGGAGTCCTCGAGCGTCAGCTCAAGGCCATCGCGGACGCCGCCTCCCAGGCGACGGCCGATGTGTGGGTCATGGCCCCCATGATCTCCACCGCCGAGGAAGCCGCTGATTTCGCCAAGCTGTGCAGCAACGCCGGCCTGCAGACGCCCGGCGTGATGGTGGAGGTGCCGTCGGCCGCGCTCATGGCCGAGGCGATCCTCGGAGAGGTCTCCTTCGCGAGCCTCGGCACGAACGACCTCACGCAGTACACCATGGCGGCGGACCGGCAGCTCGGCTCGCTCGCAGCCCTCAACAACTCCTGGCAGCCGGCCGTCCTCCGCATGGTGAAGCTGACGGTCGAGGGTTCCGCAGCCGAGGGGCACGCGAAGCCCGTGGGAGTGTGCGGTGAGGCGGCAGCGGATCCCGCCCTCGCCGTCGTGCTGGTGGGGCTCGGCGTCTCGACGCTCTCGATGACCCCCCGGGCCCTCGCGGGCGTCGGGGCCGTCCTCAACAGCGTGACCCTCGCGGAAGCGCAGCGGATCGCCGGGATCGCCGTCGCTGCTCCGACGGCAGCCGAGGCGAAAACCCGAGCGCGGGCCGAGCTGCCCGTCCTGGAATCGCTCGGACTCTAGGACATCCGGCCCTCGGGACTCGCCGGGCCCGACGCGGGCCTGCCGTTCTCCCCGGGGAAGAAGGGGATGCCGCCTGAGCGACGATCGCCGGCCGGCGGTCCCTTGATGCGCCCTCGTCTCGTGGAGCTTCCGCTGCCCGCAGACTGACCGCCGACTACTCCGAGGGCAGATCCCGCAGTCCCCGCTCCGCCTATCCGCCTGCGGCGAGCTGCACCGTTCCCGCGCTGCCCGTGGCGAGCAGCGCGGATCGCCCCTGGACCGCGGCACCGGGATGGAGGCGCCGGAACAGCAGGATGGGGCCGCGGGGCGTGTCCAGGACGACGGCGTCCGCACCGGCGGCGGCATCCCCACGATCACCGTCAACCGCCTGTTCGAGCGCCACGGTCGGCGGAAGGGGCACGAGCGCGCCGTCGACCTCCTGGAACTGCCCGGCCTGTGGCGTCCCGTCGAGGACGGCCGCCGGGATGGTGGCCAGATACACGGGATCGGCGGCGGCGTCGTACACCCACCGCCGCCCCAGGGCCGGGTGGACGAGCGTGCCGACGAGGTGCTCCCCCATCCCGTCCGCGGGGGCACCGCGGTAGGTCAACGGCACCTGCAGGAGTGTTCCACCTGCACCGACGAGGAGGGTCTCCACGCCGACCTCGCCCTCCGGGTCGTCGAACCGAAAGGACCCGGCGCGCTCGAGGGGGCCGTCCAGTCCGTGGGCCCACGGCTGTCGGGGCAGCCACGCAGCGAGCAGTTCCAGCTTGGAGGGTCGGAGGGTCACGTCGTGGATGAGGGCCATGCCGCCAGCCTAGGCGGAACGGGTCCTCACACCGTGTCCGCCGCCGCCGGGAACGCGTCGTCCTGCACGGGCCCGTCCGCGGTGAGCAGGGACCACGTCCAGTCGAGGACCCCGCCGACGCCGAGGTGGAGCTTGCGGTGGAAGAAGGGTGCGGCGCACAGCATCGGCGTGCCGGTGCTCCGGACGAACCAGGGGGAAGTCCCGCCCGGGTTGTCCGCCGCCGGCACCATGAGCACCGAGGCATCCGGTGACCTCAGTCCCAGCCAGGCCCTCGTGCTGCCCATCGCGTCGGCCTCGCTCACCCGCATGCCCGCCCCACCCGATGAAGCAGGCCCGATGGATGGCGCGACGATGCAGGCTCCGTCGAAGAAGGGTGCGAGGCGGAGGAAGAACCCGCCGTAGCCGGCGTCGGGACGCCCCGACGTCGTCGGGCTTCCGAATGCCAGCGGTCCGCCGCCGGCATTGACCCATCTGCTCCGGACGGTCGTGGCGAGCCATTCCACGCCGCCCGCCCGGATGGATTCCGCCTGCCAGCTCCGCGTCTCGGCGAGGAAGGCGGTGCCGTCGGCAGTCCGCCAATCGAGCTGCTGGACCCATCCGTCGTCCCGGTCTTCCTCGGCGCGTACCTCCTGCGAACCGTTGTTCGGCACCTGCACGTAGCCCGCACCCTCACGGTAGGTGGGCCCGCCCCAGAGGTTCGCGGGATACGCCTGGCCGACGACGTCGATGGTGGAGACCGCGATGCCGAGCCCCCAGTGCCAGGGGTGGTCCTCGGGCCGGTAGTCGCTGACCGACCGTCCGCCCGGCGTCGACACGGGATGCAGGAAGGGCCGCGGCGAATGCCCGGAGGGTTCGCCGCGGCCGTCGTGCAGGACGCCCGCCACCCGGTCGTCGACGGTCGTCAGGGCCGCCGGCACGCTCACGCCGCGGATCCGCCGGACCGGGACCGGTGCCGCGCGTCGATGATCGGCGCTGTGAGGGGCCCGCGCAGCGCGGGGCCCTCGAGGTCCGCCCTGGCGATCCGGCGGCCTTCCCGCGCCGAGGCGTACATCCCCGTCACGATCTCCAGTGCGCGGGCCGGGTGCCCCACCAGGTCCGGCATGCCGCGATCCGCGAGGAGCGAGGCATAGACCTCGGCGAAGAGTGCGTCATGGCCGCTCGGGATCTCCTGGTCCGGCAGCGCCCAGGACTCCGACGTCCCGGCATCGACGTGGGGCGCCGGCGTGATCCTCCAGTGCGCATGACCATGACCGTACAGGTGCTCCAGCTCGACGGTGGCGTTCTCCGTGTCGATGCGCAGGAGGCTCGACTGCCGCGGCGCGAGGACGGTCGTCACCACCGACGCGACGGCGCCCGAGGCGAAGACGAGGGATGCATGGGAGAGGTCCTCCGTCTCGACGTCGTGCTCCAGCCGCCACATGGTGGCGTGGACCGAGGACCACTCGCCGAGCAGGTAGGCCAGCAGGTCGATCTGGTGGCTCCCATGGCTGAGTGTCGTGCCTCCCCCCTCGCTCGCCCAGGTGCCACGCCAGGGAACGCCGAAGTACTCGGCCGTCCGGTACCAGTTCGTCTGGCACAGCGCCGAGAGCGGACGTCCCAGTACTCCCGCATCGAGCAGCGCCTTGACGTGCGCGGCGGCAGAGCCGGACCGCTGCTGGAAGACGACGGCGAGGCCGCGGCTGGCCGCGTGGCCGGCGTCGATCATGGTGTCGAGCTGGGCGAGGCTGAGGGCTGCGGGCTTCTCGACGACGACGTGTGCACCAGCGGCGAAGGCGGCCGCCGTCTGCTCGGCGTGGCCGCCCGGGGGTGTGCAGACATGCAGGACGTCGATGGGCTCCGCCGCCAGCATCGCCGGGAGCGAGGAGTAGCGGGAAGGGACACGGTAGGTACCGGCGAACGCGGCAAGATGCTGCTCCGAGGGATCCGCGGCCGCAACGAGCTCGACGCCGGGAAGGTCCGGCAACGCGGCGGCATGGAGGTGCGCGACGCCGCCCGTCCCCAGGATGGCCGCCCGCAGCGGCACGCGCCGTTCCGCAGGAGGCTCGGCAGCCGGACTGGACAGGGGCACGGTTCCTCCAACACTGGACAGGAATGCGGTCCCGGAAACAGTAACAGAGAAAGCGTTTACCGGCGGCCGTGGGCGGGCTGAATGCCGCACCGCGCCGTGCAAGAATGGCCCTTTCCGTGGAATTCGCAGGGCGTGGCCGAGCGGCCGCCGCACACACCCCAGGAGTGGAAGCAATGTCGGCACCGGCAAGCAAGAGTCCCGCGACGCTGCATGACGTGGCAAGGGAAGCGGGCGTCTCGCTCGCAACGGCGTCGAGGTCCCTGAACGGCAGCGCGCGCAAGGTCAACGAGGCGTATCGGCAGCGCGTCGTCGAAGCGGCCCAGCGGCTGGGCTACACCACGAATCTCTTCGCACAGGCCGTGGCCAAGGGCAGCACCACCACGGTGGCGCTCCTCGTGGCCGACATCGCGGATCCCTACTTCTCCAGCATCGCCGCCGGCGTGATCGACGCAGCGAGCGAGGAGGGCCTCGTCGTGACCATCGCCGTGACCGGCCGCAATGCCCAGCGGGAACTGGACACCGTGCGGGCGCTGCGCGGGCAGCGGCCCCGCGTGATGATCCTCGCCGGCTCGCGGACCACCGGCTCCGCGTTCGAGGAACAGTTGCGTGGGGAACTGTCGGCCTTCGAGGACACCGGCGGCAAGGTGGCGTTCATCAGCCAGGACGCGGCGCCCTTCGCGACGGTCCTCCTCGACAACCGTGGAGGCGCCCGCGACCTCGCGGTGGCCCTGGCCGGGCTCGGGTACAGGAACGTCGCGGTCATCGCCGGACCACCCGAGATCATGACCGCGGAGGAGCGGCTCGACGGCTTCACGGAAGGGCTCGCCGAACACGGGATCCCCCTTCCGCCCGAGCTCATCATCCACACGGACTTCACGCGCGACGGCGGCTACCGCGGCACGCAGGAACTCCTCGCGTCGAAGGCGCCGGTGGACCTGGTGTTCGCCGTGAACGATGTCATGGCCGTGGGCGTCGTCTCGGCCCTGCGCGACGCCGGCATCGTGCCGGGCGAAGGGATCGGCGTGGCAGGCTTCGACGACATCCCGACCGTCCGCGACATCACGCCCGCGCTGACCACGGTGCGGATCCCCCTCGAGGACGTGGGGCGGCGCGCCCTCCAGCTGGCGACCGGGACCGCCTACGACGGCGTGCGGAAGGATGCCGGCGACGGGCCTGCGCCGATTCCCACCGAGACGATCATCCGGGGAAGCACGCCGCAGCGATAGCGGGGTGTCAGAAGGGCAGGACCGGGTTCGGGTCGGCTTGCTGGGCAGCGAGCTGCACGACGTCGTCCAGGGGCAGTTCGGCGACCTCCGCGACCACCTTGATGTCCTCGCCATGGCTGATCGCCTCGGCGACGGCTTCCTTGAGGACGAGCTCGGCGCGGTCGAGTTCGAACTCGACGTCCTCCTTGTCCGCGGCGGCGACTCGGATCTTCTGCAAATCGTCATTCGTCATGGTGCTGTGGATACCTCACGCATCGTGGATCAACGGCGGGACGCTGGCCGGTCCACCCGCGGACAGGTCCGTGGCGGCGACGGTGACATCGTCGAGATCATCCTAACCAGACGGGCCCCTGCATGGGTCGAATACGCTCGCCGACAGGCCACATCCAGCCGTCCGGCATACCCCGCAGCAGCTTCGTACACTTTCCCTCCCAATTGACCGGCACCCGGCTAGGATGAAGGAAGCGGATCGCCGGAAGCGCGCGATCGTGGTCTAGCAGAAGGCCCGCGGCGCCAGGATCAAGCCTGGCATGACGTTCGAGGCTACCGATGGACCCTTATCCCCCCTCTGCCGAGCTGGGTGCGACGCTCGGTCGTATCCGAGGACTCGTCCTCACGCAGGAGACCGCGCAGCACGCCGTGGACCTCCTTGCCCGCGTTTCCGAGGAGACGATCGCCAATGCCTCCGGGGCCGGCGTCTCGCTCATCCAACACTCCGAACGCGTCAGCGTGGGCTCGACGGACGACCTCGTCCGGACCGCCGACGACCTGCAGTACACCCTGGGCGAAGGGCCGTGCCTGACGGCGTGGTCCTCGCGGACACCCGTGGCCATCGAGGACACGGCCACCGACCAGCGGTTCCCCCGGTGGAGCGCTGCCGCGGCGGAAGCGGGAATCCGCTCGTGCTTCAGCGTCCCGCTCCTCCGTGGCCGCGATTCGATCGGCGCCATGAAGGTCTACTCGACGGTGCCGGCGGCTTTCGACGACGCCGACCGCACCCGCCTCACGAGCCTCTCGGTCGCCGCCTCGGCACTGCTCGGCCATGTGCAGACATCGGAGACATCGACCCGGATCAGCAGCGAACTCCGGGAGTCGCTGCGCTCGCGCGACGTCGTCGGCATCGCCAAGGGCATCCTGATGCAGCGTGAAGGGCTGAGCGAGGCCGAGGCCCTCGCGTTTCTGACTGCGCGGGCGCGCAGCACGGGCATCCCCTTCCGGCAACTCACCGCGAACATCGTGAACGGTCATGGTGCGCCCGGAAGAAGGGAGGCACCGTGAGCGCCTTCCCGCATGCGGAGGAACAGCGGGCCCTGACCAACGCCGCCATCACGGAGTCGGGTTTCTCGGTGGGAGAGGTATGGCTGCACTACTTCTCCCTGAGCGGCGAGGTCGACGAGTACGAGGTCGAGGCCTACCTCCTGGGCCTCATGCCGATGCCCGCCCTCGAATGCGACCTGCTCGCCCTCGCCGTGAACGAACTCATCGACGACCTCCCGCCGCGGAGGCGCGCCCCCTTCAGCGACGACCTGGCTCGTGCCCATGCCGGGCCCGAAGGTGCCGCAATGCACTGAGACTGCGGACCGGCGGCAGCATCCTTCGTCACGTGACGCGTGTGCTGGCCGCGAGGACGTCGGAGACGCGGCATAGCCTCGTGCCATGGCAGAACGACCGGGGTGGCACGGCATCCCACCCAGCGCTGACAGGTTTCTTCCTCCCCTCCAGCTCGAGGCGCCCACGAGCCGCGTCACGGAGCCGCTCGTGTCGCCCGCACTGTGGGTGGACCTCGAATACCCCGACGGCTCCCGGCGCACCCTGAAGGGTTTCGCCATGGCCTGGACGGGCACGGCGGTCCTGGCGCAGTGGATCGAATACTCCCGAGCCCGTGAGGCGTGGGTGGACGCCGCGCGCTGCCGGCGGCGGGACCTCACGCCACGGCCCACGCACGCGGCCTGACCGCACCTGTTTCCTCTGCGCCATCCCGGGCAGCGCCCCTTCGGCTACGACGGAGGTGCCCCGGGCGGCTCCCTCGTAGAGTGGTGGCATGGACCAGCCGACGCCGTACGCCGCTCCTCGGGCAGGCCCGCGTGGCTAGGGCCGTTGGATGGCACGGGCTTCCACCGACGACTCACCGGTTCCTCCCGCCGATCCAGCTCGAGGCCCCGACCGAGGGCATCACGGAGTCGGTCTCCCCTGCCCCGGCTCTCTGGGTGGATCTCACGTACCCGGACGGATCCCGCCAGACGGTCCGCGGATTCGCCATGGCCTGGACCTCCTCCGCCGTCCTCGCACAATGGGTCGAATTCTCCATGGCGCGTGAAGCATGGGTGCTCCCTGAGCAGTGCACGCGTCGCGACATCCCCGGGCGACCCGACTCCGGGACGTAACCCGATCCGCCCCTTATTGCCCCTCCCTCCTTCTTCCCCTACACTCGCGGTAAGCGTTTTCCAACGGAGCGATGTCGCCGGAATCAAGGAGTATCAATGTCAACGAGGACAATCGGGATCATCATGAACGGCGTCTCCGGACGCATGGGCTACCGGCAGCACCTGGTCCGCTCCATCCTCGCGATCCGGGACCAGGGCGGAGTCCTCCTCTCCGATGGAACCCGCGTCCAGGTCGAGCCGATCCTCGTGGGCCGTAACGAGACGAAACTCGCCGAACTCGCCGCCAGGCACGGTATCGAGCACTACTCGACGGACCTCGACAGCGTTCTTGCAGACCCGACCTGGGAGATCTACTCGGACTTCCTGGTGACCAAGGCGCGCTCGGCGGCCATCCGCAAGGCCATCGCTGCAGGCAAGGCCATCTACACCGAGAAGCCCACCGCGGAGACGGCGGCCGATGCCCTCGAACTCGCGAACCTCGCGGAGGCGGCCGGTATCAAAAACGGCGTGGTGCACGACAAGCTGTACCTCCCCGGCATGCAGAAGCTCAAGCGCCTGATCGACTCCGGCTTCTTCGGCCGCATCCTCTCGGTGCGCGGGGAGTTCGGCTACTGGGTCTTCGAGGGCGGCTGGCAGGATGCGCAGCGCCCCAGCTGGAACTACCGGGCCGAGGACGGCGGGGGGATCGTCGTCGACATGTTCCCGCACTGGAGCTACGTCCTGGAGAACCTCTTCGGCAGGGTCGAATCCGTGTACGCACGCGCCGTCACGCACATCGACGAGCGCGTCGACGAGCAGGGCCTCCCCTACAGCGCCACCGCCGACGACGCCGCCTACGCCGTCTTCGAACTGGAGGGCGGAATCATCGCGCAGCTCAACTCGAGCTGGACCGTCCGCGTGGACCGCGACGAACTCGTGCAGTTCCAGGTGGACGGCACCCACGGGTCCGCCGTCGTCGGGCTCTTCGGCTGCAAGATCCAGCCCCGCAACGCGACGCCGAAGCCCGTGTGGAACCCGGACCTCGAGGACACGCACGACTACGACGCCGACTGGATCGACGTCCCCACGAACGAGGTGTTCGAGAACGGCTTCAAGACCCAGTGGGAGGACTTCCTCCGCCACGTCCTCGAAGACGCCCCGCACCCGTACGACTTCCTCGCCGGCGCCCGCGGCATGTACCTCGCGGAGCAGGGGCTCGAGAGCTCGCGCTCCGGCCGCCGCCTGGACCTGCAGGACGTGCGCACCGCGGTGCTGCCCCTGGAGGAAGCGGTCACCCTGGCATGATCACGCTCGTCGATGCGGCGGGGACTCCTTCCGCCGTGGAACTGAACCCCGCGCCGTCGTTCTCGAAGCCCAGCGCTCCGCTGGCCAGCAGGACCGTCTACGCCGCGGCGCACGTCGTCCCCCGCACCACGGCGGACAACGTCCCCGGCGCGCCGGCCGACCTCGACTGGGACGCGACCCTCGCCTTCCGCCACCACCTGTGGTCGTGGGGACTCGGTGTCGCTGATGCCATGGACACCGCCCAGCGCAACATGGGCCTCGATGCTGCTGCCACGCGCGAACTGATCTCGCGCAGCGCGGCCGAGGCGCGGTCCGTGGGCGGTGCGCTGGTGGTCGGCGTGAACACGGACCATGTCGACGACGCCGTCGTACCGCTCGAGGCGGTCATCGACGCCTACAAGGAGCAACTGCACTTCACCGAGGACGCCGGCGCCTCCGTGGTGCTCATGGCCAGCCGCCACCTCGCGCGTGCCGCGCGCACGCCGGAGGACTACGAGCGGGTGTATGCGGAGGTCCTGGCGGCCGCCGGGGCACCGGTGATCCTGCACTGGCTCGGGAGCGCCTTCGATCCCGAACTGGGCACGTACTTCGGCTCGTCGGACACGGACGGGGCCTCCTCGACCCTGCTGAAGATCATCGCCAACGCGCCCGACAAGGTGGCGGGCGTCAAGATGAGCCTGCTGGACGCCGACTCGGAGCGGGCAGTCCGGGCCCAGCTCAATGCCCCCGCCCGCATGTTCACCGGTGACGACTTCAACTACGTGTCCCTGATGGGCGGGGACTCCTCGGGCTACTCCGATGCACTCCTCGGCGCCTTCGCCGCGCTCGGCCCGCACGCCTCGGCCGCGGTACAGGCGCTCGACGCCGACGACCAGGAGGCCTATGCGCAGATCCTCGGCCCCACCGAGGCCCTCTCACGCCAGATCTTCTCCGCGCCCACGTTCTACTACAAGACGGGCGTCGCCTTCCTCAGCTGGCTGAACGGGCACCAGCAGGGCTTCGGGATGGTCGGTGGCCTGCATGCCGCACGCAGCCTGCCGCACCTCTCGGAGATCGTCCGCCTCGCCAACGAGTGCGGGGGCCTCGAGCAGCCCGAACTCGCCCGCGAGCGGTGGCACGCACTGCTGCGGGTCAGCGGAGTCCCGGCATGACGGCGCCGCACCCCCGCCTCTCCATCAACCAGGCCACGATGAAGTACGCACCGCTCGCCGAGGCACTCCGGGTCACCGCGGACGCCGGCATCACCGGCATCGGCCTGTGGCGGGACTCGGTGCAGGCCGCGTCCCTGCCCGGCGCCGCCCGGCTCCTGGCCGACTCGGGCCTGCGCTTCTCGAGCCTCTGCCGCGGAGGGTTCTTCACCGTCCCCGAGGGCCACGCACGGCGCGCGGCCATGGACGACAACCGGAGGGCCATCGAGGAGACCGCGCAGCTCGCCGCATCAGGCGCTCCCGGTTCCGCTGCTGTGCTGGTCATGGTGGCCGGGGGGCTCCCGCGGGGGTCGAAGAACGTCGAGGGCGCCCGTGCCATGGTGCAGGACGCCCTCGCCGAACTCGTGCCCGAGGCGCAGACCGCCGGCGTGACGCTGGCCCTCGAACCGCTCCACCCGATGTACGCCTCCGACCGTGCCGTCATCTCGACGCTCAAGCAGGCACTCGACCTCGCCGCCCCGTTCTCCCCCGCGACGGTCGGCGTGGTCGTCGACACCTTCCACGTGTGGTGGGATCCGGAGTTGTCCGGGCAGATCGCCCGAGCGGGCACGGAGGGCCGGATCGCGAGCTACCAGGTGTGCGACTGGGCCACGCCGCTGGCCGCCGACGTCCTGCTCTCGCGCCACTACCCCGGAGACGGCGTCATCGATTTCGCGCGCATCACCGCGGAGGTCGAGGCCGCCGGGTACATGGGCGACGTGGAGGTGGAGATCTTCAACCAGGAGATCTGGGACACGGCTCCGGCCACGGCGGTCGCGCGCACCGTCGAAGGTTTCGAAGCCACCGTCGCTGCGCACCTCGGCCACGGCGCGGAGGCCCGCCGGTAGCATCGGCGTATGGAATCTACCGAGGTCGTCCGGCGCTACTGGTCGTCGGTGTGGAGCAGGGACTGGAAGGGCGTGGGCCAGGTGCTCGCGGAGGACGTGGAGGTGTTCTGGCCCGTCACGCGCGAGATCATCCGCGGCAGGTCGAACGTCGTCGCGGTCAACTCCGAGCACCCGAACGGGTGGAGCATCGACGTCCTGAACGTCTACGACGCCGGGGAGGTCGTGGTGTCGGAGGTGCAGGTACCGCAGGAGGACGTGGGGATCTTCCGCGTCGTGTCGATCTGGACCGTGGCCGACGGCGTCATCACCTCCGGGCGTGAGTACTGGACGCTGTACGGCGGCGAGGAAGGCCTCGACTGGCGGCGCAAATACGCCGTCGTCGGGGACCTGCCCTCATGAGGACACGGCGCGCATCGCCTGACCGGCACTGGCGGCAATCCCGAACACACCATAAGCTAAGCATGCTGATGATGTGATTCAGTGAACGTATCCACAAGCCCAGGGAGGCATGATGAGCACGAAGGTCGAAGAAACCGTAGTAGTGAATCTTCCAGTGACGACCGTGTACAACCAGTGGACGCAGTTCGAGGAATTCCCGCACTTCATGGGCGGGATCAAGCAGATCACCCAGTTGAGTGACGACCGCCTCGAGTGGGTCGCAGAGATCGGCGGCATCCGCCGCCAGTGGGAGGCCAGGGTCCTCGAGCAGGTGCCCGACCGCAAGGTGTCCTGGGCCGCCACCGAAGGCGCCACCAACGCCGGCACGGTGTCCTTCGAGGACCTCGGCGGGACCACCCGCGTCAGCCTCGTCCTCGAGTACGAGCCCGAGGGCCTCGTCGAGAAGATCGGCGACAAGCTGAACGTCGTGGAGAACCAGGCCAAGGCCGACCTCCACAGGTTCAAGGAATTCATCGAGTCCGAGAGCTACGCGACCGGCGCCTGGCGCGGCACGGTAGCCGGACAGCCCGGGTCCCCGACCGTCGAGGACGCCGAACAGTCGCGCGGCGACAGCGGCAAGGCCGGTGTGTCCGGCAAGGTGGCCGCCGGAGTGGGCGTCGCGGCGGCAGCCGCAGTGGCAGGCGTGGCCGCAGCGGCCGCCAACAAGGGCAGCAGCGAGGAGGACACCGAGGTGGAGACGGTCACAGTCGTCGACTCCGCGCCGGTGATACCCCAGACGACACCCGAGGTGGACGAGGTGGACGTCGTCGACGTCGATCCCCTGCCCGCGGTGGACGGGGTACCGGGCACCGGCGTCCCGGCCGACGGCCAGGGCCTGCAGGACGGCACCCTGACCGACGGCAGGACCACGGACCGCCGGGGCACGCTCTAGTAGTAGCGCTGACATGGCGGTGGGCCGGATTCCTTCGGGGTCCGGCCCACCGCCATGTCAGCCCCTCCTCGCGCAGGCCGTCGTCATTCCTCGTGGACCGGTTCCCCCGTGACCCGGTGGTCCGCGTGGTTCATGCCTTCTCGGACCAGCCTGGTGAGGTGTCCGTCGATGATGCTGTAGACGACGTTGCGCGACTCCTTCCGGGTGGACACGAGCCCCGAGAGCCTCAGTTTGGCCAGGTGCTGGCTCACCGCGGTGCGCGGCGAGCCCGTCGCGTCGACGAGCGTGCCGACGTCGGCGGGGCCGTGCGTGAGCAGCCACAGGATGTGGAGCCGCGTCGGATCGGCAAGCATCCGGAAGGTCGCAGCGCCGGCAGCGAGCCGGGCGTGATCAGGCGCCACAGCATGAACGAGGCTCGGTCCCGCGGCGCCGTCAGGGTGCCGCTGGCCGTCGCCGCGTCCGTCGTCGTCCCCCTGCCCGGCAGTGCCGCGCCCTGCTGCATCGCTGGTAGTGATGCCGTCCTCCCCCGCTACTCCCCCGTCGAAACCCGTATGGGTGTCCTCCTACGCTACTGGCCCGGACGCGCCGCGGCACGAGGTACGGCAGATGCTGCCGCAGTGCGCGGCCACAGGGCCAGCGCGGCGATGGTTCCACCGGCGGCGATCACGGCAAGGCAGAAGGCTGCTGCGGGCTGGCCTGCCTGGGCCCCCACCCAGCCGGCGAGGGGATAGGTGAGCATGAAGCATGCGTGGGAGAGGGAGAACTGCGCCGTGAAGAGGTAACTCCGGGTGGCATCCGTGGCAAGGCGTCGCAGCAGCCTCGAGGACGGCGTGCTGATCATCGACGTGCCGATCCCCAGGACCGCCCACAGCGCGAGCAGCGCCCACCACGGGGACCCGAAACGTGCCACCAGGGCCGCACAGAGCAGGCCGACCGGAAGGATCCCGCCTCCGATGAGCATGAAGCTCCGGTCCCGCATCCTCTCGAGCGCAGCAGGCGCGATGAACGCCACGAGCATCGATCCGGCCCCGTAGGCCGCCAGCGCGAAGGCGACATCCTCGTTGGTCCCGCCGAAGAGATCCCGCGCGAAGACCACGGTGTTGACCAGGACGAGGGCGGTGGCCGAGGCGACCACGAGATTCAGCGCCATGAGTCCTCGAAGGCTCCGTTCCCGCAGGAAGATCCGAGAACCGAGCGTCGTGCGGTGCAGCAGCGACCCGGGGGCCGCACTCGCGGGGAGGGCAGGAAGCCTGGTGACCACCACCATGAGCGCGGAGACGAGGAAGCCGAACATGGTCCCCAGGAACAGGGTGGAGTACGACAGCACGGACAGCAGGACCGCCGCGAGCAGCGGGCTGACGAGGGATTCGACGTCATAGGCGAGACGTGACAGTGACAGCGCCCTCGTGTAGTCCTTCTCCGCAGGCAGGACGACCGGTATGAGCGCCTGGAAAGCCGGTGTGAAGGTCGCCGACGCGGACTGCAGGATGAAGACCAGCACGTAGACCTGCCACACCTGGTCGATGAACGGCAGGGAGAGTGCGATCGAGGCTCGTACCAGATCCGCACCGACGAGCACCGCCTTACGCGGCAGCCGTTCGATCAGCGCGGCCATGACGGGCGCCACGAACACGTAGGCGACCATCTTGATGGTGAGGGCCGTACCCAGGACCGCTCCGGCCCTGTCGCCCGCGAGGTCGAACGCCAGCAGTCCGAGCGCTACGGTCAGGAGCCCCGTGCCGAGGAGCGCCACGATTTGCGCGGTGAAGAGATTTCGGTAGGCAGGACGCCGTAGGACAGACACCATGAGCACGAACCGTTCCGCCGAGGACAGATCCCCCCACTATAGGTGCAGACATGCGCACATGCTGCCCCAATGGGGTGCGGCGCCGCATGGCCGCTCCTGGCACAGGACGGCTTGCACCGCGTCCTCGAGGATCACGGCCGCGTCCTGGCCGGTGGTCCGGATATGCGCCCTGCCGCCTACGTTCCGAGCAGGGTCCGGTACTGCGGGTTACCGGCCAGGAAGGCCTGGATCTGGGCGCAATAGGGCAGCGAGGACAGGCGCCGCTTGTGGGCGTTGAGCAGGACGTTCCGTATGAGTAGCTCCTCGATCCCCGCCCCATCGAAGGCTTCGGCCACGACCGTGCGATGCAGGCGGAGCTTCCCTGCCCGCATCGAGTAGCTCACGTATCCGGCCAGCATCCCGTTCTGGAACAGCTCGAAGCGCCCGTTGAGTGGGTTGTCGCGGAAGGCGTCCCGCCGCCGGCTCGGCGTCGAGCCCGCGAGTTCCTGCTGCCGGCGCCGCTCGAGCTCGTCGACCACGCGGTCGCAGTCCTCCCGGATGCCGAAGGGCGGGAAATCCGAGTCCAGCTGCTTGTACAGGGCATTGACCCAGCGTCGGAGCTGCCGTGTGGTCGCGTCGTCGAGCAGCCGGGGAATGACCGGGGGCTCCGCCTCGGATGCGACGGCGCCGAGCTGACCGGTGGTCGCCATACCTGGCCAGGGGTCGTAGGCGGCGTCATCGCTGCGATTGGCGTGTGCGGGGAGGCCGTCGTCCTCGACGGAGGGGAGGGCGGGCGAGAAAGCGGGGGCGGTGATCGTCATGGCATGACCTTCAGGTCAGGAGGGGTGGGCCGTTGTCTCGACCCATTCCCAACCTAGCTCTTAGTTCACCAACTGTAAAGCTAGAGCGTCTAACTTTCAGCCTGGTGATCACCGTCTTCGCCGGGATCGGGAAGCAGGATGCGCCTGACCGGGAGGGACGGATCCGTTCCGAAGGCGATGCCACTCGGCGTACCGCCGCTCAGCACGATCTGCACGCCCAGGGCCGCGACCATCGCGCCGTTGTCCGTGCAGAGCGACGGCGCGGGGACGGTCAGGGTGATCCCGGCCGCGGCGCAGCGCTCGGCGGCCAGCTCGCGGAGCCGTCGGTTCGCCGCGACTCCCCCGCCCAGGAGGAGGTTGGTGATGCCGTGTTCCCGGCACGCGAGGACGGCCTTGGACGTGATGATGTCCACCACCGCCTCCTGGAAGGACGCAGCGATGTCGGCGACGGGTACCTCGAGCCCTGCTGCCTCGTACTGCTCCACGGAGCGGGCCACGGCGGTCTTCAGTCCACTGAAGGACCAGTCGTAGCGGTGCGGTCCCGGCTCCTCCGCCGTTCCCATGTACTTCGGCTGCGACAGCCCCCGCGGGAAGCGGATGGCCTTCGGGTTGCCCTCCCGCGCCACCCTGTCGATGGCGGGGCCACCCGGATAGCCCAGGCCGAGGATGCGCGCCGTCTTGTCGTAGGCCTCGCCCGCGGCGTCGTCGATCGTGGAGCCGAGCAGTTCGACATCGTGAGCGATGCTTCCGACCCGGAGGATCTCCGTGTGGCCGCCGGATACCAGCAGCGCTCCCAGCTCGGCCGGCAGGCCGCCGGCGAAGGTCCCCCCGATCACGCCGACCCCGACGTGCGCCACGAGGTGGTTGATCGCGTACAGCGGCTTGCCCGTGGCGACCGCGAGCGCCTTGGCGGCGGAGACGCCGACCATGAGGGCGCCCGAGAGTCCGGGGCCGGCCGTGACGGCGATGGCGTCGATCTCCGCGAGAGTCACCCCGGCGTCGTCGAGCGCTGCCTGCAGGGTCGGCACGAAGGCCTCGAGGTGCGCGCGGGAGGCGATCTCGGGGATCACGCCGCCGAATCGTACGTGCTCGTCCATGGAGGAGGACACCGTGTTGGTCAGCAACTGCGTGCCCCGGACGATGCCCACACCGGTCTCGTCACAGGAGGACTCGATGCCCAGGACCAGCGGCTCAGGGTTCTTCATGGCGTCCCGCTCCCTTCCGCCGGCAGGACGAGCCGCATGACCCAGGCGTCGACGCCGTCACGGTAGTACTTCTTCCGGATGTGGATCTTCTCGAAACCGAACCGTGCGTACAGGTCCTGGGCGCGGGGGTTGTCGGCGCGCACCTCCAGCATCACGTTGTCGGCGCCCCGGCGGCGGGCTTCAGCGAGCAGTTCGGTGAGCATGGCTCGTCCGATCCCCCGGCCTTCGAAGCGGGACAGCACGCCGATGGTCTGGATGTCCGCCGTCGTGTCGATGACCATGAGTCCCGCGTACCCCACGGCCTGGCCGTCGACCTCCGCGAGGATGTAGCGCCGGGTGTCCGGCTGGAAGAACTCGGAGTAGAACATCTCGAGCGGCCACGCGTCGGTGGGGAACAGCTCGTTCTCGAGCCGTCCGATCGTCTCGATGTCCTCGAAGACGAGGTCGCGCAGGAGGAAGCTCACGGCGTCGCCCGCTTCCGCGGACCGGGGACCCTGGCGTCGGACTCGCGCAGGTACAGGGGAGCGGTGTCCAGCAGCGGCTCTCCCGCGACGAGGCGCGACAGCGCGACGAGGCCGAGGGAGGCGGCGTCGGGATCGGAGCCGGCGAAGGCGGCGACCCCGACGACGTCGTCCGGGTACAGCGACGCAGCGCGGCCCACGAGCGGGAGGCCCTCCGGCAGGGCGGAGGCAGCATCGACGTGGGGGCCGTCCAGCAGCGCAGGCAGGCCGGCCGAGCCGGACGGGGCCCGGTAGGCGGCCCAGTAGACCTCGCCGCGCCGCGCATCCGTTCCGACGAGGAACTCGCTCCCGGCCGCGATCCTGCCGCTCGCGACGGCGTCGAAGGCGAGCGCGTCGAGGCTCATGACGCCGTGCAGGGGCACACCCCAGACGAAGCCGAGCGTCCGTGCGGTCACGAGCCCCGCGCGGAGTCCCGTGAAGGGCCCGGGACCCACCCCGGCCACGACGGCGTCGAGCTCCGATCCCGTGACACCCGCATCGGCCAGGATGCGCTGCACCGCGGGAGCGAGGACCTCGGCGTGCGAGCGCGTATCGGCACTGCCGAACCGACCGAGCACGACGTCGTCGTGCAGCAGCGCGACCGTGGCGGCAGCGGAGGTGTCGAGGGCGAGGAGAAGCACCCGGCAAGCCTAGTCGAGCGACAGTGCCGGCGGGCGTCCGCGCCAGCGTGGGCCGAAGCCCGAGAGGGTGATGGTGCGCACTTCGTCCTCGCCGTCGTCGTCGAAATCCGTGATCGGGCCGGCGCCGGCTGCCCCGTCCCCGCCGCCCCCGAGCGGACGCGCGATGTCCACGCGGAGCCGGCTCCCGCTCAGGTGCTCCACACGGCCCGCACCCCACTCGACGACCGTGACGTTGGCCCCCATGGTCGCCTCGAGGTCGAGATCGTCGACGGCTGCGGCGCTCTCCAGGCGGTATGCGTCGACGTGGACGAGGCCGGGTCCGCCGCCTGCCGCCGGATGCTGCCGGACGAGCACGAAGGTCGGCGAGATGATGCGGTCCTCGACGGCGAGTCCGCGCCCGAGTCCCTGCGTGAAGGTCGTCTTGCCCGCGCCCAGTTCTCCGGACAGCACCAGCAGGTCCCCCGCGCGGAGGTGCGGGGCGAGGCTCGCGGCGAGGGCCTGGAGCCGGGCGGCCGACCCGACGTCGTGGGCCACGCTCCACTCAGGCGTGGCGGTCATTGCCTTGGCTCCTCCTGCTGTGATCCCACGTAGATCCGTTCCACCCGGTCGCTGATGCGGGTGACCACCTCGTAGTTGATGGTCTGCGCGGCGGCGGCCCAGTCCTCGACGGGGGGTGAGCCGGCCCCACCGAACAGCACGGCCCGCTGTCCCAGCGGGGAGTCCGGCGCATCGGCCAGGCCCGTGGTGCCGAAGTCGATGACGAGCTGATCCATCGCGATCCGCCCGACCACGGGGTAGATCCGGTTGCCCACGAGGACCGGCGCGCCCGTGGCGATGCGGGGGACGCCGTCTCCGTACCCGACCGGGATCAGGCCGAGCGTGGTGGCTTTGTGCGTGCGGTAGGCGTAGCCGTAGGAGACGCCCTGCCCCGCGGGTACTTCCTTGCAGTTGGAGACGGTGGTGCTGAAGGTCATGACGGGCTGCAGGCCGAGATCGGCCGATCCCTGGTCGGCGAAGGGCGAGAGGCCGTAGATGCCGAGGCCCACACGCACCAGGTCGAAGTGGCAGTCGGGCCTCGAGAAGGTGGCGGGCGTGTTCGCGAGGTGCCGGACCTCGACGTCGATCCCCGCGTTCTCCGCGGCGGCGACGGCCTCGCGGAACGCCTGCACCTGCAGGTCCGTCTCGGACCGTGCAGGCTCGTCGGCGACCGCCAGGTGCGAGAAGATCCCGACCACGCGGATCAGTCCCTCCTCCTGGTACTGCACGGCCCGGCCGAGCAGTGCGTCCCACTTCTCCGGCGGGCAGCCGTTCCGGCCGAGGCCGGTGTCGATCTTCAGGTGCACGATGGCGGGGCGCTCCAGTTCACGCGCGGCGGCGACCACGTGCTCGAGTTCCCACCCGGAGATCCCGAGGTCCAGTCCGTGCTCCACGCCGGCGGTGAAGTCGGTGCGCGAGGTGTGCAGCCAGGCGAGGATCGGCGCTTCGATGCCGGCCTTCCGCAGTTCCACACCCTCGCTGATGTGGGCCACGCCGAGCCAGGCGGCTCCTGCCTCCAGGGCTGCCCGCGCGACGGGGACGGCTCCATGGCCGTACGCATTGGCCTTCACGACCGCCATGACACGGGCCGGATGGGCCACGTCGCGGAGGTGCCGGATGTTGTGCCGCAGGGCATCGAGGTCGATCTCTGCGACGCGTTCGGTGGAAGTCACTCGGCCCATTCTGCCAGCTGCGGGGGTCCACCGTGGGGTTGCGCCGGGAGGTGCGGACGGAAACAATCGAAGGCGTGTTCGACATTCCACCCGCCGGCCCCGGCTGCGTCCTGCCCGGCGACGACGGGCAGCCGTGCGGTCGTGCGACCGGCGCGGCGCCCTTCGCGCTCTGCCCGGCGCACGTGGCGCTGGTTGCGGAATGGTCCGGCGCGACCGAGGGCGTCACCGACGTGCTGCCCTCGGCGTGTCCGGCGTGCGGCTCGAGGCTTGGTGTGCGGTACCCGTCCGGCTGGGTGTGCGCCGCGTGCGAGTGGCGCTCCGGCGACGTCCTCGACGACGGCCTGCCGCCTCCGCGCGTCGACGTCGTCTACTACATCCGTTTCCGGGATCGCATCAAGATCGGGACGACGGCGGACCCGCGCCGGCGGCTCGCCCGGATCTGGCACGACGACCTCCTCGCGTTCGAGCGCGGCGACCGCCTCGTCGAGCACCGCCGGCATGTCCGGTTCGCCGGCTCGCGCCTGGGCCGCTCCGAGTGGTTCGGGCCCTCCCCGGACCTCGAGGACCACATTGCCCGCCTCGCAGCGGGTGTCGACGATCCGTGGGCGCGGTACGCCCGCTGGCTCGGCGAGGCTGCTGCCCTGCGCGGATAGTACTGCCCCGGGCAGCCTGTGCGGGCAGGACCCTCGACAGTGCCCGCACACCTCACAGGGTGCCGGGCATCTCCCCGCGCCATCTCGCCGGGCGCACCGACGGCGACGCGTCGGAGTGCCGCGCGATGGTGGCCGTCGCCCGCCGGACCGCTTCGACCGGCACGTCGGAGACCAGGTCCTCCAGGAAGGCGTAGCGGCGCAGCCACTGCTTCCGGACGCCGTCGCGCCCGGCGCTGACCCGCCGCCACCAGTCGGCGATGTCACCCCAGCCGGGAGCCGCCAGCGAACCGCCCACGTGCTGCACGGACAGCGAGGCACAGAGGTTCGCGAAGCTCAGGCGGTCGGCGAGCCGGAAACCCGCGAGGTCGCCCATGACGAACGCCGCGCCGAAGCAGTCACCCGCGCCGGTCGGGTCGTAGGCAGACACCGGGAGCGCCGGAACCCACTCCTCCTCCCCCGTCACCGAGTCGATGGCCATGGCCCCCTGCTGGCCGACCGTCACCACGGCCACGGGAACGCGGTCTGCGAGGGAGTACAGGGCTGCCCAGGGATCGTCCGTCCGCGTGTAGGCCATGGCCTCCGCGGCATTGGGCATGAACGCGTAGAAGTGCTCGAGCGAGGCGAGGGTCTCCGGCGCCCACTCCCCCGCCGGATCCCAGCCGACGTCACCGAAGAGCTTGGTGCCGCGCGCCGCGACGTTACGGGCCCACGGTTCCACCTCCCGCTCCACGCCGACGACGGCGGCACGGCACGTCGGCGGCGTGCCAATGAGTTCGGAGGCGCGGAGCGGGGGCGGGTGACCGTGCGTCACCATCGAGCGGTCGTGGTGCACCGAGAGGGATACCGTGACGGGCGAGTGCCACTGACCGAAGACGCGCGACCGGGAGAGGTCCACGTGCTCCTGGTCCTGCAGCACGTCCCAGTTGGACTGTCCGTACCCGTCGTCGCCGAAAGCCGCCGCGAGGGTGGTCCGGAGTCCCAGCCGGCTCGCGGCGATCGCCTGGTTCGCTATCCCGCCCGGCCCTGATCCCATACCGTCGGTCCACACCTCGGTTCCCGGCGAGGGAAGCTGCTCGAGCCCCGTGAAGATGATGTCGAAGAACACCTGACCGGCGAGCAGGAGGTCGAACTCGGGTCCGTCCGGGCCGCGCGTCGCCGCCAGCGGATCGAAGCGGTGCTGTGGGGACATGTACGGCAGAATACTTGCAGAACCCGGGATGCGGGCCACCTACATCCACCCACCACCACGGAAGCGGGTCCTCCTTGACCTCATCGACCGGAACAGGCGCCACCCTGGTGATCGTGGGCGGTGGTGGGTTCCGCGTGCCGCTGGTGTACCGGGCACTCTCCGAGGGGCCGTTCGCCGAACTCGTGTCCGACGTCGTCCTGCTGGACGCGCTCCCGGAGCGGGCGCACGCCATCGCGCGGGTGCTCTCCGCGCTGCCGCCGGCCGTGGGCCGGCCGGCGCCGTCGGTCCGCGTGGAGACCCGGCTCGAGGACGCCCTGCCGGGTGCCGACATCGTGTTCGCCGCCGTGCGCAGCGGTGGAGCGGAGGGACGCATCCTCGATGAGCGCGTGGCCCTGTCCGCCGGACTGCTCGGGCAGGAGACCGTCGGAGTGGGCGGCATCTCCTACGCCCTCCGCTCCATCCCGGACATGATGCGCGTCGCAACGGCGATGCAGGATCTCGCACCGGACGCCTGGCTCATCAACTTCACCAACCCGGCGGGAATGGTCACCGAGGCGCTCTCGGCCGTCCTCGGCAGCAGGGTCATCGGCATCTGCGACTCGGCGTCGGGCCTCGTCGCGCGGGCGGCTCGGGCCGCGCGCGTGGACCTCGGCGGTTCCCTCGCCGGGGTGGACTACGTCGGCCTCAACCATCTGGGCTGGCTCCGTGGGCTCTACGACGGCGGGAACGGGCACGGGCCCGGGGGCGGACAGCCGGGCAGCAACCGCCTCCTCGACCTGCTCTCGGATCCGGTGCGCCTCGGCGGTTTCGAGGAGGGCCGCCTGTTCGGTCCGGACCTTCTCCGGGTCCTCGGCGCCCTGCCCAACGAGTACCTGTTCTACTACTACTTCCACCGCGAGGCGCTGCGTGCCATCGGTGGCGCGGACCGGACGCGCGGGGAGGTGCTCAGGGACCAGCAACGCG
This sequence comes from Arthrobacter sp. BC5, assembly GCF_056680255.1. Lineage (NCBI taxonomy): Bacteria > Bacillati > Actinomycetota > Actinomycetes > Micrococcales > Micrococcaceae > Arthrobacter > Arthrobacter sp. BC5. The sequence continues at coordinate 2,021,190 of NZ_CM155273.1, read as the reverse complement.
ATCTCTATCCGCGCCTGGCCGCATCCGCGGACCCCTTCGGTGTGTGGGAGGACGCCCGACGGGAGCGGGAATCCGGTTACCTCGCCGAAGCGCGCTCCCAGGACGAGGAGCGCGACGAGGCGGACCTCGCGGGCGGCGGGTACGAACGCGTGGCACTGCAGGTCATGCGTGCACTGCTCACCGGGCAGCGCGCGGAACTGATCCTCAACGTACGCAACGGCCCCACGCTCCCCGGGCTGCCGGAGGACGGCATCGTCGAGGTGCCGTCGGTCGTGGACGGCTCGGGAGCCCGCCCGCTGCCCTCGGCCGGTCCGCTGACACCCCACCAGCTCGGACTCATGTCGGCGGTGAAGGCGGTGGAGCAGGACACCGTCCGGGCTGCCGTGCATCGGGACCGGGCGGCGGCGCTCCGCGCCCTGGCCGGGCATCCCCTGGTCGACTCGTTCCATGCAGCCACACGGGTCCTCAGGAGCTACGAGGAGGCGTTTCCTTCCCTGAGGTCATCCTGGGCCGGCTGACCCTGCCCGCCCGCGAGGACGTGCTGCAGGACGGACGCGGTTCCGAGGGACAGCAGGGCGGCGTCCGTGGTGGCGGCGATCCAGCGGAAGCCGGCGGCGGCGAGGAGCACGGCGCGCTCGGCAGTGCCGGCATAGGCGCCGGCCTGGATGCCGGCGGCGCTGCACGCACGGACGATCCTCGCGAGGGGCGCGCCGTCGTCGTCGGATGACAGCAGGTCGTCGACGTGCAGGCCCAGGGCGAGGGACAGATCGAACGGACCGACGAAGATCATGTCCACGCCCGGCACGGCGGCGATGGCCTCGACGGCTTCCAGGGCGGCGGCTGTCTCGATCATCACGGCGCACAGCGGCACGGCGTGGGCGCCGCCGTCCGCGCCCGGATCGTACGCCGGCCGGCTGCCGTGCAGCGGCCCCCAGCTCCGCGAGCCTCCGGGCGGGTAATGGCTTGCCGCCACCGCTGCCTCGGCATCGGCCACGCTGTCCACGAGCGGGACGACGACGCCGTCGGCCCCGGCATCGAGCGCCCTGCCGATCAGTGCGGCGTCGTTGGCCGCCACGCGCACGAACATCGGCGCGCCGTCCGTCGGCCTGCCGCCCAGGGCGTCCCGCAGCGAGCGGTCGTCGAAGTGGCCGTGCTGGGCATCGAGGCCGAGCCAGCCGAGGCCGGACCTGGCGAGTTCGATCGTCAGGCGGGGTTCGCCGAGCGTGGCCCAGGCCCCGAGCAGCGGTTCATCGACAGGAACACCGGCAGTCATGTCCCCATTGTGGTCCGGTTCCGCGCCTGGTGGTGGCCATCCCGCCGTGCCGGGACGTCGTCAGCGGGGCGGCAGGAGGAAGCGGTGCATGATGTGGAGGCCCGTGGGTCCTTCGGTCGGATGCACGAAGGCCCCGGGCACGGTCCCCACGATCGTGAAGCCGAGGGAGGTCCAGAGTGCGACGGCGCGCGTGTTCACCTCGACGACCGCGTTGAACTGCATCGCCGTATAGCCCGCTGACCCGGCTTCCTCCAGCACATGCCCTGCGAGGGCCCGTCCGACACCCCGGCCGCCGGCATCTGCGGCCACGAGGAAGGAAGCGTTGGAGACGTGGGAGCCGTTCCCGCCCCGGTTGGCGTGCAGTTGCGCCGTACCGACCACGCGCCCGGTCCCCTCCTCCACGGCCACGAAGACGGCGAGGGTCGGGTCGGCGCCCGCGTCTCCGGGGAGCCATTCGAGCCGTCCGGCCTCCTCGTCCATCGAGGTGTCCCAGCAGTAGGTCTCCCCTGCCCGGGCCACGGGTTCCATGATGCTCCAGATGGCGGGCCAGTCCCCGGGAACCGCCTGCCGGAACTGCAGCATCAGGCCTCGAGGGCTGCGGCCCAGAGGTTGATGTCGGATTCCACGGCGAACTCGTCGATGGCGTGGAGCTCCGCGGACGTGAAGGACAGGTTCCGCACGGCCGCCAGACTGTCCTCGAGCTGACCCACACTGGAGGCACCGATCAGCGCCGACGTCACCGGCGTGCCCTTCACCTGATCCCGCAACACCCACGCGATCGCCATCTGCGCCAGGCTCTGCCCGCGGTCCTCCGCGATCGCGTGCAGGCCCCGGATCCGCCGCAGGTTCTCCTCACTCAACTGACCCGCATCCAGGGACTTGTCCGCCGCCGCGCGTGAATCCGCCGGGATGCCGTGGAGATACTTGCGGGTCAGCAGACCCTGCGCGAGCGGGGAGAACGCGATGGACCCCGCTCCCGCGGTCTCGAGAGCCTCGTACAGGTTGGGGGCACCGTTCTCCGTCCACCGGTTCAGCATCGAATACGACGGCTGGTGGATCAGCAGCGGCGTGCCCAGGTCCGCCAGGATCGCCGCGGCTTCCACCGTCCGCTCCGGTGAGTACGAGGAGATCCCCGCATACAACGCCCGCCCCGACCGGACGGCCGTATCCAGGGCCCCCATCGTCTCCTCCAGCGGGGTCCCCGGGTCCGGGCGGTGGCTGTAGAAGATGTCCACATAGTCCAGACCCATCCGCTCCAGGGACTGATCCAGGCTCGCCAACAGGTACTTCCGCGACCCGAAGTTCCCGTACGGGCCCGGCCACATGTCGTACCCGGCCTTCGTCGAGATCACCAGCTCGTCCCGGAACGGCCGGAAATCGTCCTTCAGATGCCGCCCGAAATTCGTCTCCGCACTGCCGTAGGGCGGCCCGTAGTTGTTCGCCAGGTCGAAGTGCGTCACCCCGAGGTCGAACGCCCGGCGGAGGATGTCCCGCTGGATGTCGAAGGACCTGTCGTCCCCGAAGTTGTGCCACAACCCGAGGGACACGGCAGGCAGCTGCAGCCCGCTCCTCCCCACACGGCGGTACGGCATCGAATCATAACGATCATCAGCAGGGTGATAGGTCATTCCTTCATCCTAGGGGAGCAGGCACCGGCTTCAGCGGCCGGGGCGCCGCGTTCAGTCCTCCAGCACGCGCACGGGACCCTGCGGCGGTTTGGCCGAGGATCCCGCGCCGGTGCCCGCCGGCCGGATGGCACGTACCGACGTGTCCCGGCCGCTGGCCTTCGCGGCATAGAGGGCCTGGTCCGCTGCCGCGATCGCTGCCGGGAGATCGTAGTCCGACGCCTCCATCGCGGCGATGCCGTAGCTCACCGTCGGCATCTCGAAGCCGCCCGGGGTGGAGTTGCCACGCAGTGCCATGCTCACGTCCCGGGTGATGTCCTCGCTCCTCGACACCGACGCGCCCGGGAGCAGGAAGATGAATTCCTCTCCCCCGTAGCGGCCCACCAGGTCCGTGGACCGGACGGTCTCCGCACAGGCGTCGGCGAATGCCTTCAGGACGGTATCGCCCGCCGCGTGGCCGTGGGTGTCATTGACGGTCTTGAAGAAGTCGAGGTCCGCGAGGATGACCGTCCCGGGACGGTTGGCACGGGCAAGGCGGTCCGCCTGCACATGGGCCAGGTCGAGGAAGCCGGAGCGGTTGAGCAGGCCGGTCAGTGCGTCCCGGTCAGCGCGGGCGCGGAGGTCGGTGGCGATCTGCTCGGCGCTCAGCGCGGCCGCGCTGAAGGACACGACGACGAGCAGGAGCATGGTGATCAGTGTGGTGATGCCGGAGCCGAAGAACGTGGTGAACACGTATCCCTCCTGCCCAACCGCGACGAACACGAGGCACCGCACCAGGTAGAGGACCGAGAGCAGGGCGGAGGCGACGGCGAGGGGAGCCTGCACCCTGCTGTAGCTGCTCGGCAGGCGCCACAGCTCCCAGGATGCGAGGCCGATGGTCAGGGCCATCATGCCGAGGAACACGGGCCCCCCGGACCAGGTGTTCGTGGAAGGGTTGTCGAGCGCCGACGCCAGCAGCGTCAGCAGCGGTGCAGCCGACAGCTGCAGCCACGCCGGCCTGCTCGTACGAAGGGTCCGGGCACTCGCCCAGACGCTCGCCGCGCCCATGACCAGCAGGGTGTTGGCGAGGGGATTGGCCCAGACCTGGTGCACCGTGTCGTCCAGCAGGTAGCCGGAGGACCCGATGAAGAAGCAGGCGATGGCCACGCACCACCAGGCACTGTAGGCGGAGCGGGTGTGGCGGAAGGACACGGTGTAGAACAGCACGAAGAGGGTGGCGGCGAGGGCGCCGAAGGCCACCCGCAGTGTCGTGATGTCCAGGGTCATGGTGTTCCTGCCGCCTCGAGCTCCCCGCGCCCCGCCAGACGGCGGGACGCACCTTTCCCGGGGAAAGGATTTTCAGCCCAGTATGACGGAGCGCTCCGACGGTTCCGCCCTCGCAGCCCTCGTCCTGCCGGAACCCTTGGGGAGTCCTGACCCAACCTCAGGCGAGGCTGAGGACCAGCGACGCGTGGGGAGGCAGCTGCACCGTGTCGGTGAGCAGCCCGACGCCGTCGACCGTGGACAGCAGGACCTCCGCATCGGCGCCGCGCAGCGGCACGGTCACCATCGCGTCGCCGAGGTTGAGGACGACGGCGGTGCTGCCGCGGCGCAGGACGATCCAGCGGTCCTCCTCGTCGAAGTCCACGGCGATGCTGCCGAAGTCGGCGTCGCGCAGTTCGGGCCGGGAGCGGCGCAGCCGGATGAGCTCCCGGTAGGTCGACAGGAGGTCGGCGTGGTGCCCCTGCTCCGCCTCCGCCCAGTCCAGCTTGGCCGAGGCGAAGGTCGCGGGGTCCTGCGGGTTGGGGACGTCCTCCGGCCGCCAGCCCATGCGCTCGAACTCCCTGAGCCGTCCCTCGGCCGTGGCCTTGCCGAGCTCGGGCTCCGGGTGGGACGTGAAGAACGGCCAGGGCGTGGACGCTCCGTACTCCTCCCCCATGAAGAGCATCGGGGTGAAGGGGCCGAGGATGTTCAGCACGGCGGCCTGCGCGAGCTGCGCCGGGTTCAGGGTTGCGCTGATGCGGTCACCGGCGGCCCTGTTGCCGATCTGGTCGTGGTTCTGGGTGGCGACGACGAGCTGCAGCGGCGTGACGCGCGACGCGTCGATCTCGCGGCCGTGGTGGCGCTCACGGAACGACGAGTAGGTGCCGTTGTGGAAGAAGCCCTTCTCCAGGACCTTCGCGAGGGCGCCGACCGAATTGAAGTCGAGGTAGTACCCCTCGGTCTCACCCGTCAGGTTGACGTGTACCGCGTGGTGGAAGTCGTCGCTCCACTGGCCTGCGAGCCCGTACCCTCCGACGTCGCGGCCCTGGATCAGGCGCGGATTGTTGAGGTCCGATTCCGCGATGAGGAAGAGTGGCTTGCCGAGCTCTGCCGCGCACTCGTCGGTGCGCGCGCCGAATTCCTCGAGGATGTGCACGGCGCGTTCGTCGTGCAGCGCGTGCACGGCATCGAGGCGCAGCCCGTCCACGTGGTAGTCCGTGAACCACATGAGCAGGTTCTCGATCACGTAGTTCCGCACCTCGTCGGACTGCGGACCGTCGAGGTTCAGAGAGTCGCCCCAGGTGTTGGACATTCCCTCGGTGAGGTACGGGCCGAAGAGCCCGAGGTAGTTCCCGCTCGGGCCCAGGTGGTTGTGGACGACGTCCTGGATGACGCCGAGTCCCTTCTGGTGGGCGGCATCGACGAAGCGCTGGTAGGCGGCGGGACCGCCGTAGGTCTCCTGGACGGCGTACCAGAGGACGCCGTCGTAACCCCAGTTGTGGGTGCCGTTGAAGGCGTTGACCGGCAGGAGCTCCACGTACTGCACGCCGAGGTCCACGAGGTGGTCGAGCTTGCCGATCGCGGCGTCGAGCGTCCCCTCGGGAGTGAACGTGCCGAGGTGCATCTCGTAGATGACCCCGCCGTTCAGGCCCGGCGACTGCCAGGACCCGTCCCCCCACACATGGGCGGCGGGGTCGAAGGTGTGCGACAGCTCGTGGACGCCCTCGGGCTGGCGCCGTGAACGGGGGTCCGGAACGGGGGTGTCCGAGCCGTTCACCAGGTAGCCGTAGGAGACGTCGCCGGTGGCGGGCGGGGCGTCCGCGGGGTGCCACCAGCCGCCTTCGCCCTCCGTCATGGGGTACTCGGTGCCATTGGCCACGAGGGTGAGGGACTCGGCGCGGGGCGCCCAGACATCGAAGGTGGAACTCATGAGGCGTCCTCCTGGACCAGTAGGGCTGCGGGGAAGGTGGAGAAGATGTCGGCTGCGCGGACGGTCCCGCCACTGACGGCGGTACCGGTGAGGGCGCAGGTGTAGCTGCCGGCCGGGAGTTCCACGGTGGTGTTCCCCCAGCCGCCGCGCTGCGCGAGTCCGTAGGGCAGCCGCGTGATGAGGGTGACGGCTCCCCCGCGATCGAACCCGAAGACGTGATCCGCGGCCTCGCCGGATGCCGTGACGGCGGCGTACCCGGTGAAGAGCTCCGGGCGGTCGCGCCGCAGCTTGAGGGCGCGCGAGACGACGAGCAGCTTCGCGTGCGCGTCGGCGCCGAGCCGGGGCAGCGCTCCGAAGGCGAGGTCTGTCAGCACCTGCCGGCGGGCCTCGTAGTCGACGTCCCGGCGGTTGTCCGGGTCCACGAGGGACGTGTCCCAGAACTCCGTCCCCTGGTAGACGTCCGGCACTCCGGGCATGGTCAGTTGCAGCAGCTTCAACCCGACGGAGTTCGACCAGCCCGCCTGCTGGATCCGCTCGACCAGGCCCTCGATGACGGCGTTGACCGAGGCGTCGTCGAACGCGGCGTCGACGGCGGCGTGCATGCCCCGCTCGAACTCCTCGTTCGGCGCGGTCCAGTGCGTGCTGAGGTCGGCCTCGCGTGAGGCCTTCTCGGCGTAGGCGTGGGCGCGCTCGCGGCTCAGCGGCCAGGCCCCGATCAGGGACTGCCAGAGCAGCGGGGCGAACGTCGGGTCGCCGATGGGCGCGAGGTCCTCGAGCCCCGAGAGCACGTCGGTCCAGACCTCGGGCAGTTCGGACAGCACGGAGATGCGGGCGCGCGTGTCCTCGCTGCGCTTGGTGTCGTGCGTGCTGAGCGTCGTCATGGCCAGGGGGCTGTCCGTGTCACGCTCGAGCAGTCGGCGGTGGAGTTCCAGCGGATCGAGCGAGAAGATGCCCGGATCGGCGCCCACCTCGTTGAGCGAGACGAGGCGCGAGTACCGGTAGAACGCCGTGTCCTCGACGCCCTTGGCCATGACCATGCCGGAGGTCTGCTGGAAGCGCACCGCGAGTTCGGTGAGTTCCCCGGACCCTTCGAGGAACGGGTTCAGGAGCGGGTGGAGCGCCGTGATGGTCTCTGCGAGGTCGGGCCGCCGGATCTGCGCGTCCCGCACCGCTTCGCCCAGGTACTCTGCGCCGCCCGGGAGGTAGCTGCGATACACGGGGAAGCACGTGAGCAGTTCGGCGATCGCATCCGCGGCGGCCTCCGGGGCGAGCCCGGCGTCGGAGGGGACGAGCCTCGCGAGCCGCAGCACCTCGGAACGGAGGATGCCGTCGGCGATACCGCGCTTGGTGCCGTGGATCATCTCGTGGAAGGTATCCACCGGCACCGATTCCGTCAGTGCGTGCTCGCCCGAGGGATCCGTGAAGAGCCTGTCGATGTCGGCGAGCGCGTCGTACCCGGTGGTCCCCTCGGTGGCCCAGTCCTGCGGGAGCTTCTCCCCCGGTTCGAGGATCTTCTCCACGAGCACGTAGGCCCCGCCGGTCAGGGCTCGGAGGTCCTCGAGGTAGCCCTCGGGGTCCGCGAGTCCGTCGGGGTGGTCGATCCGGAGGCCGTCCACGAGGCCCTCGTCGAACCACCGCTTCACCTCGCTGTGGCTCTCCTGGAACACCCACGGCACCTCGACGCGGAGGCCCGCGAGGGTGTTGACGCCGAAGAATCGCCGGTAGTTCAGTTCGCTGTCCGCACGGCGCCAGTTCACGAGTTCGTAGTGCTGGCGCGCGTGGACCTCGGCGCCGGTATCGCCGGGGTGGGCCGTGCCCTCGGCGATCGGGTACCGGTTGTCGTAGTAGTACAGCTCGCCGTCGACGATCTTCAGCTGGTCGAGCTCGCCGTCGCCGTCGCCCAGGACGGGCACCCGGATGCGCCCGTCGTTGGCGTCCCAGTCGACGTCGAACGCCTCGGCCATCCGCGACGAGCGGCCCTCCTTCAGGAGCTGCCACCACCACGCATTGTCGGCGGGGGTCTCGATGCCCATGTGGTTGGGGACGATATCGACGAGCACGCCCATCCCGGCCGCCCGGGCGGCCTCACTGAGGGCAGCGAGGCCGCCGGGACCACCGCGGTCGGGATCGACGGCGGTCGGGTCGGTCACGTCATAGCCGTGGCCGGACCCCTTCTCCGCGGTCAGGATCGGCGACAGGTACACCCAGTCCACCCCGAGGTCGTGCAGGTACGGCACCAGGGCCGCGGCTTGATGCAGGTCGAACTCGCTCCGGATCTGCAGCCGGTAGGTCGATTTCGGTGTCAACACGTGGGGGTCCTCCTGGGACGGTGGGATGGGTGTGCCTGGCGAGGGGTGGTGCTAGGGCGTGCCGGTCTTGGCCGTGACTTCGTTGGCCAGGATCGCGAGGGAAGCGGCGACCGAGTGATCGAGGTCCTCGATCTCGGAGTGGGCCCGCAGGACCACCATCGATTTGCCCTCGATGGAGATGGTCTTGCCGGCCGGGATCGCATCACTGTCCGCGTACTTGCCGGCGGTGTCGATCACCTCGTCCCAGGACGTCCCGTACTCGTCCGAAGGGATCGTGAAGTCCACGGCCTCGTCGTGGGCGTTGAAGTACAGCAGGAAGTTGGCGTCGACGATCCGCTGTCCGCGCGCGTCCCGGCCCTGGATGCCCTGGCCGTTGAGGAAGACGCCGATCGAACGGCCGAAGCCGCTGTTCCAGTCCTCGGGCGCCATGAGCTCACCGGACGTGTCGAGCCATACGATGTCCGGCAGCGCCTCGCCCTCGCCGCGGCGCACGGGGCGACCGTCGAAGAACCGGCGACGGCGGAACGTCGGGTGCTCGGACCGCAGGCGGTTGACTGCCGCGGTGAATTCGAGCAGCGGCTGGTCCATCTTGTCCCAGTGCACCCAGCTGAGCTCGGAGTCCTGGCAGTAGGTGTTGTTGTTGCCCTCCTGCGTCCGTCCCAGTTCGTCGCCGTGGAGCAGCATCGGGACGCCCTGCGAGAGCAGGAGGGTCGCGATGAAGTTGCGCTGCTGCCGCACGCGGATGGCGAGCACCTCGGGATCGTCCGTCGGTCCCTCGACGCCGCCGTTCCAGGAACGGTTGTGCGATTCGCCGTCGTTGTTGTCCTCGCCGTTGGCCTCGTTGTGCTTCTCGTTGTAGGACACGAGGTCGCGCAGCGTGAAGCCGTCATGGGCCGTGACGAAGTTGATGGACGCGACGGGACGGCGCATCGAGTGCTCGTAGAGGTCCGCCGAGCCGGTGAGGCGCGAGGCGAACTCGCCGATGCTGGAAGGCTCTCCGCGCCAGAAGTCGCGGACCGTGTCGCGGTACTTGCCGTTCCACTCGGTCCACTGCGGCGGGAAGTTGCCCACCTGGTACCCGCCGGGGCCCACGTCCCACGGCTCGGCGATGAGCTTGACCTGCGAGACGATCGGATCCTGCTGCACGAGTTCGAAGAAGGCCGAGAGTCGGTCCACCTCGTAGAACTCGCGGGCGAGGGCGGAGGCGAGGTCGAAGCGGAAGCCGTCCACGTGCATCTCGGTGACCCAGTAGCGCAGCGAGTCCATGAGCAGCTGCAGGGAGTGCGGGTTACCGACATTGAGCGAGTTGCCCGTGCCCGTGGTGTCCATGTAGTACTGCTTGTCGTCCTCCACCAGGCGGTAGTAGGACGCGTTGTCGATGCCGCGCATCGAGATGGTGGGGCCCATGTGGTTGCCCTCGGCCGTGTGGTTGTAGACGACGTCGAGGATGACCTCGATGCCCGCGAGGTGGAGCTCGCGCACCATGGCCTTGAACTCCTGGACCTGCTCGCCCTGGTCCCCCGAGGAGTTGTACTTGTTGTGCGGCGCGAAGAAGCCGATGGTGTTGTAGCCCCAGTAGTTGGAGAGGCCCTTCTCCTGCAGCGTGCTGTCATTGACGAACTGGTGGACCGGCATCAGCTCGATGGCGGTGACGCCGAGCTTCTGCAGGTGTGCGATGACGGAGGGGTGCGCGATGCCGGCGTAGGTGCCGCGCTGCTCCTCGGGGATGTCGGGGTGCAGCTGGGTGAGGCCCTTGACGTGGGCCTCGTAGATCACGGACTGGTGGTAGGGCGTACGCGGCATGCGGTCGCCGTCCCAGTTGAAGAACGGATTCACGACGACGCCGAGCATCATGTGCGCCGCGGAGTCCTCGTTGTTGACGGAGTTCTCGTCGCCGAAGTTGTAGCCGAACAGCGCCTGGTCCCAGTCGAGGTCACCCGAGATGGCTTTCGCGTAGGGGTCCAGGAGGAGCTTGTTCGGGTTGCAACGGTGTCCCTCGGCCGGGTTGTTGGGTCCGTGGACCCGGTAGCCGTACTTCTGTCCGGGGCTCACCTGCGGCAGGTAGCCGTGCCAGACATAGCCGTCGACCTCCTTGAGCTCGACGCAGGTCTCGGTGCCGTCCTCGTCGAAGAGGCAGAGGACGACGAGATCCGCGACCTCGCTGTAGAGCGCGAAGTTCGTCCCCGTGCCGTCGTAGGTCGCTCCCAGGGGATACGCATCGCCGGGCCATAGTTCCATGAGGTTCTCCTTGGTGTTTTTCTGCCGCTGCCGCCTCACAGGGCGGCCGCGGTGATACTCGCAGGCGTCGGGGGCCGTGTGCCCCGGGCTTGCTCCATACATAGCGCATTCATCTGTCGGTCAGGTAAATCGGGGCACTCACATCGCTAGGCGACGCTCCTCGAGGAGGTCCGCGACGACGGCTCCGATGTCTGCGGGCAGGTCCGAGACCACCACCGGGCCGCGCAGCGCGGCACGCTGCCCCGCCCTGCCGTGGATCAGAGCCCCGGCCGCCGCGATCGCGGCCCACAGGTCCTCCTGCGCGACGCCGATCCGGCCTGCCGCACCGTCGTCCCCGGCGAGCGTTGCAGCGAGGGCCCCCACGATCCCGGAGAGCGTGTCCCCGGAACCGGCGGTGGCGAGCCAGGGCGTCGCGTCGGCCTGGACGAACAGGGTGCCGGAGGGTGCCGCGACGACGGTCGTGAACCCCTTGAGGAGCACCGTGGCACCGGTGGTCTCGGCTGCCCGCAGTGCGAAATGCGCGGGCTCGGCCTCGATGGCGGACCGCTCGGCATCCACGCCGCGCTCAGCCAGGAGCCGGCGCAACTCGCCGGCGTGGGGCGTCAGGACGACCTGCGGACCCACGTGCTCCGGCACCTGGGCCAGGGCGCCGGCGTCGACGACGACGGGCAGGCCGGAACGCATCGCGTCCTCGGCACGCCGGCGCTGGTCGTCGTCGTCCACGGCCCCCGGGCCGACGAGCCAGGCCTGCGACCGCTCCTCCGCGATCGACCCGGTGGACGCCACCGCTTCGGGGTTCCGCTGGTGGACCAGGCCTGCGACGGCGGCGGGGCCGAGGTAGCGGACCATGCCCACGCCGGTCGCCAGGGCAGCACCGACGGCGAGTGCGGCCGCTCCCGGGTAGCGGGCCGATCCGGCGGCGACGCCGAGGACCCCGCGTGAGTACTTGTGGTCGCGAGGACCGGGGACGCGCAGGAGGGCCGCGGCGTCGGTGTCGAGCAGGCTCCGTGCGGCAGGGGCGAAGGAGGAGAGGTCGAGGCCGATGTCGACGACGTTCAGTTCACCGGCGGCCACGGCGCCATCGCCGAGGAGCAGGCCGGGTTTGGCGGCCCCGAAGGTGACGGTGGCGTCCGCGGAGAGGACCGGTCCGTCGACGAGGCCCGAGTCGACGCCGATCCCGCTCGGCAGGTCACAGGCGACGACGATCGTGGAGCGCCGGCCGCGTGCCCCGGCTGCGCGGCCGAACGCCTCGGCGAAATCTGCGGATGCGCCGCGGAGGCCCCCGCTCGCACCGGTACCGAGAATGCCGTCGATGAGGATGTCGGCAGCCGCCGCGTGCGCGGCGAGGTCCGCGGTGTCGGCGTCGTCGAGCCGGACCGTCGTGCCGCCGGCTCTGGTGAAGGCCTCGAGCGAGGCGGCGTGCACGCGCTCGGAGGTCAGGATCGCCGTCGCGCCGACCCCCCTGCGCAGGAGCCGCTCGCCCGCATACAGGGCGTCCGCGCCGTTGTTGCCGCTCCCGGCCAGGACGACGGCGGTGGCCCCGTAGGTCCCCCGCCCGGCATCCCGCAGCAGACCGAGGACGACGCCGAACAGGCCGTGGGCAGCCTTCTGCATCAGGGCGTTCCCCTGGCCGGCGTCGATGAGGGGTGCCTCCGCAGCGCGGACGTCACCTCCGGAAAATGCTTGGAGCATATGTCCGAGCTTAGCGGTAAGCCGGCCGATAATCAGTACGGTTACTATCTGCCCCGGGACGGAGCAAGTCCTTCCGCTACGACCATCGCCGTGGCAAGGCCGCCGTCATGGCTGATCGACAGGTGCCACGTCTCGACGCCGCGGGCGCGGGCGGCAGCCGCGACGGTCCCGTCCACCACGACGGACGGCGCGCCGGCCTCGTCCACCGCGATGGTGCAGTGCTGCCAGTTCATGCCCACCGGGGCGCCCAGGGCCTTGGCCACGGCCTCCTTCGCGGCGAAGCGCGCAGCGAGGGAGCGGGTGTTGAGCTTACGTTCGGACGGCACGAAGAGCCGCTGGACGAGGGCGGGGGTCCGCTCGAGCTGCTGCCGGAAGCGCTCGATGTCGACGACGTCGACCCCGATGCCCACGATCATGCGGACGCCCCTCGAGGTGCCGCCACGGAGACCCGTGGCGGCACCGGGGTGGAACTACTCAACCGTGACCGACTTCGCGAGGTTGCGGGGCTGGTCCACGTCGTAGCCCTTCGCGCTGGCGAGGGCGAGGGCGAAGATCTGCAGCGGGACGGTCGTCAGCAGCGGAGCAAGGAGCGTGGGCGACCCCGGCACGTAGAACACGTGCTCCGAGTAGGCCTCGACAGAGGTGTCACCCTCCTCGGCGATGACGATCGTCACGGCGCCGCGAGCGCGGATCTCCTGGACGTTGGACACGACCTTGGGGTGCAGCGAGTCCCGTGACTTCGGGGACGGCATGACCACCACCACGGGCTGGCCCTCCTCGATCAGAGCGATCGGCCCGTGCTTCAGCTCGCCTGCGGCGAAACCCTCGGCGTGGATGTAGGCGAGCTCCTTGAGCTTGAGCGCGCCCTCCATGGCCACGGGGAACCCCACGTGGCGGCCGAGGAAGAGCACGGACTTGGCGTTGACCATGTCCGCGCCGAGCTGCTTCATCTTGTCGGCGTCGTCGAGGATGGCCTGGATCTTCGCGGGGATCTCCGCGAGGTCCGCCAGCACGTCGGCGATCTCGTCGCGGTACTTGTTGCCCCGCAGCTGGGCGAGGTACAGGCCGAGCAGGTAGGCGGCGGTGATCTGCGCGAGGAAGGCCTTCGTCGAGGCGACGGCGATCTCGGGGCCGGCGTGGGTGTACAGCACGGCGTCGGACTCGCGGGGGATCGTCGAACCGTTGGTGTTGCAGATCGCGACGACCTTGGCACCCTGCTCCCGGGCGTAGCGGACCGCCATGAGCGTGTCCATGGTCTCGCCGGACTGCGAGATGGCGACCACGAGGGTCTTCTCGTTCACGATCGGGTCGCGGTAGCGGAACTCGTGGGACAGCTCGACCTCGGTCGGGATGCGGCACCAGTGCTCGATCGCGTACTTGGCCACCTGGCCGGCATACGCGGACGTGCCGCACGCAAGCACCACGATCTTGTCGACCGAGCGCAGGATCGACTCGTCGATCCGCAGTTCGTCGAGCACGAGGTTGCCCGAGACGTCCGACCGCCCGAGCAGGGTCTGTCCGACGGCGAGCGGCTGGTCGTGGATCTCCTTCTCCATGAAGGAATCGAAGCCACCCTTCTCGGCGGCGGCGGCGTCCCAGCTGACGTGGAACTCCTTGCCTTCGGCGGGAGCGCCGAAGAAGTCGGTGATGGTGACGTCGTCGGGCGTGATGGTGACGATCTGGTCCTGGCCGAGTTCGACGGCGCGGCGCGTGAAGTCGATGAAGCCCGAGACATCGGAGCCGAGGAAGTTCTCGCCGTCGCCGAGGCCGACGACGAGGGGCGAGTTGCGACGACCCGCTGCGACGACGCCGGGCTGGTCCTCGTGGATGGCGAGGAGGGTGAAGGCGCCCTCGAGCCGCTGGCACGCCTGCTGCAGGGCGAGGGTCAGGAGGTCGCCCTGCGCTCCGCTCTCGACGAGCCCACGGTAGATGTACCCGACGAGTCCGGCGGCCACCTCGGTATCGGTGTCCGAGAGGAAGGTCAGCCCTTCACCCGTGAGTTCGGCCTTGAGCTCGGCGTAGTTCTCGATGATGCCGTTGTGGATCAGGGCGAGCCTGCCGCCGTCGGCGAGGTGCGGGTGCGCGTTCTGGTCGGTGGGCCCGCCATGGGTCGCCCAGCGCGTGTGCCCGATCCCGGTGAGCGAACGCGGCAGCGGATCCGCCGCCAGTTCGTCGACGAGGTTCGTCAGCTTGCCGGCCTTCTTGCGCGACTCGATGCCGGCCGGTGTGATCACCGCGACACCCGCGGAGTCGTACCCGCGGTACTCGAGGCGCCGGAGGCCCTCCATGACGACGTCGAGCGCCCCGTGCTGCGCTTCGGCCGGCTCATGATCGAAGGCCGGAGCGACGGAGTCGAGCGCCGATGAAGCCTGGCCGTGGTTCCGGCCTACGTATCCCACAATTCCACACATGTCCTATAGCGTACCGGTGGCTGGATTGGTTAATGCGCAGGGCACCGGGCAGAATCGACGGGTGAGTGACAGAAGCACGGGCACGCAACAGGCCACGAGTGCCGAGAATTTCACACCCTTCGTCGAACTGGACCGCCAGATGTGGTCCCGCCTGTCCAACGAGATCGAGAGCCCCCTGAACGTCGAGGACGTGCAGCGCCTGCGCGGCCTCGGGGACGCGCTGAACCTCGACGAGGTGCGGGAGGTCTACCTCCCCCTCTCCCGCCTGCTGAACCTCTACACGGCCGCTGCCGGCGAGCTGCACGCGGCCACCAATACGTTCCTCGGCGAGACGACCACCAGGACCCCGTTCGTGATCGGCGTCGCCGGTTCCGTGGCGGTGGGCAAGTCGACGACTGCGAGGGTGCTGCGGGAGCTCCTGCGGCGCTGGCCGGACACCCCGGACGTCGAACTCATCACCACGGACGGCTTCCTGTATCCGAATGCCGAACTCGAGCGGCGCGGCCTCATGCAGCGCAAGGGATTCCCGGAGTCCTACGACCGCCGTCGCCTGCTCCGCTTCGTCAGCGAGGTCAAGAGCGGAGCGGCGGAGGTGCGCGCACCCTCGTACTCGCACCTCACGTACGACATCGTGCCCGGTCGCGAGGTCGTGGTGCGGCGGCCCGACGTGCTGATCGTCGAAGGACTCAATGTGCTCGCCCCCGCCCGGCCGCGGCCGGACGGCATCACGGGCCTGGCGCTGAGCGACTTCTTCGACTTCTCCATCTACGTGGACGCGAAGACCGCGCACATCGAGCAGTGGTACATCAAGCGCTTCCAGTCCCTCCGCTCCGGTGCCTTCGCCGACCCCGAGTCCTACTTCCACCGGTACGCGAACCTGACCGACGAGGAGGCGCGCCAGACGGCGAAGGGGATCTGGGAGCGCATCAACGAACCCAACCTCGTGGCGAACGTGCTGCCGACGCGCGGCCGGGCGCAGCTGGTCCTCACGAAGGACGCCGACCACTCCATCCGCCGCATGCTCCTCCGGAAGACCTGAGCGTGCGCATCCTGCCGGCGGTGATCGTCCTGCTGGCGCTGTCGCTCCCGGCGTGCTCGGCACCCGGGCCGACGGCCGGCGCGGACACGGGAACCGCCGTCGTGCCGTCGCCCGACGCGGGATCAGCGCCGCCGTCGGGGCCGGTCGCGCCCGCCGGCGACCTCACCGCACCCGCCGGCAGTCTTCCGGCGCCGGCCCAGCGCGAACCCGGTCCCGCGGTCACGAGCGAGGGTGCGGCGGCCGGTCCGCCGGCAGCCGCCGATCAGCATGCCGATCCCGGGTCCGTGGGCGTCGTCGTCAACAAGCGCCGCCCGCTCGCACCACTGGACTACGCGCCCGCCGAGCTGCGCCTGCCCGCGGTGGCGACGGCCGCCGAGAACGCGCTCCTGCGCCCCGACACGGCTGCAGCGGTGGAGGAGATGTTCGCAGCGGCGGAGGGCGACGGCGTCGGGCTCGTGCTCGTCAGCGGGTACCGCTCGTATGCGAGCCAGGAGTCGACCTACGCCTACTGGGTCGGCCAGTACGGCGATCCGGCAGGCGCGGACACGGTCTCGGCGCGCCCTGGCTACTCCGAGCACCAGACGGGACTGGCCTTCGACATCGGACAGTCCGACGGCGCCTGCACACTGGTGCTGTGCTTCCGCGACACTCCCGCCGCTCAGTGGGCTGCCGCGAACGCCGCGGAGTTCGGGTTCATCCTCCGCTATCCCCTGGGTTTCCATGAGACCACCGGCTTCTCGGCCGAGTCCTGGCACTTCCGGTACGTGGGCAAGGACGTCTCGCTCGCGATGAGGGCGGCCGGGACGCAGACACTCGAGGAGCACTTCGGGCTGCCCGCAGCGCCGTCGTACTGATCGTGATGCGGGGGCCTTCCCGCGCCGGAGACGAAGGCGTGGACCGTTGTCCGCCCCGATAGTAAGGGTGCTTGTCATCTGTTCTCGTCTTGCCTACAGTGGCCAGAAGCCTTCAACGGCTCGGTTCGCAGATGTCCAGCAACGGCAAGGAGCAGTGATGATCAGCAACGACAACCTCGACCAGCTCACAACGGGCAAGGGAACGGTCTACACCACCGATGGCGAGAAGCTCGGCTCGATCGGCGAGCTCTACGTGGACGACACCACGGGAGAGCCGAGCTGGGTTACCGTCAACACCGGACTCTTCGGCACGAAGGAGACGTTCGTGCCCCTTCAGGAAGCATCGATCGACGGCAACGATCTGCGCGTGCCCTATGACAAGGGCCTGGTCAAGGCGGCGCCCTCGGTCGAACGCGACGGCCACCTGAGCCCCGCCGAGGAAGAAGAGCTCTACCGCCACTACAACCTCCACGGCACCAGCACCGGGAACGGCACGACCACCGGCACCACGACGGACACGACTGCCGGTACACGCGCTGCCGTCGGCCATGACACCTCGGGTCCGACCACGGACGAGGCGATGACGCGTTCGAAGGAAGAGCTGCGGGTCGGCACCGAGACCCGGGAGACCGGGCGCGCGCGGCTCCGCAAGCATGTCGTGACGGAGAACGTCAGCACCACGGTTCCGGTCAGCCATGAAGAAGTCCGCGTGGAGCGGGAACCGATCACGGACGCGAACCGCGACGAGGCCCTCGCCGGCCCTGAGATCAGCGAGGAGGAACACGAAGTGGTCCTCTCCGCCGAGCGCCCCGTGGTCGAGAAGGAAGCTGTTCCCGTCGAGAGGGTCCGCCTGGACAAGGAGACCGTCACGGAGCAGCACACCGTCAACGAGAACGTCCGCGAAGAGCGCATCGACACCGACACCGACGGGACCAGGCGCTAGCAACGACGGGAGCCTTCTCGGGCAGCGGATCCACTGCCGCTCCCGGTCGAGGCGGGGTACTGCACCGGTCAGCACCCCGCCTCATCCCTGACTCCAGCAGGTCAGCCGACACCCCTTGCAGGTTCAGCGGCTCGTGTCGACCCCGATGCTCGTGGCGGACAGACCGGCGAGGCGGATCGCGCCAGGAGCCTAGTCTTGATCGGTGGGCAGATCCGGATCGGATCGCGGGCATGCGACACACGGACGACTTGGTGAGGAGATCAACGTGCTCGACGAGTATGTGCAGCAGTGGAGCGCGATCCAGACCGTGCGCGCGGCCGGCCTGACTGTCGATGATGTCGTCACGAGTTACTTCGGCGTCGCGGGCGGTGCCGACGAGCTCGAGATCCAGGGATACCTGACCGGTCTGGTCATGCTCCCGGTGACACAGCGGGACCTGCTCGCCCAGGCCATCAACGAACTGCTCGACAGCAACGGGTCCCTGGCCGATGGCGCCCACTACAGCAACGCGGACGCAGCATCCTTCTCCGGATACGGCGACTACCTCCGCATGCTGGCACTCTCCCCCGACGACTACGACTTCAGCGCCCCACCGGCCGGGGACCACAGCACCAGTACCACCGTCAGCACGAGCGCCCAAGCCCTTGATTCCACTCATGCCACAGCCGGAGGGCCAGACGATGCCGAACCGGACGAAGCCGAGTTCCGGCGCCTCCAGGCTCTGTACGAGTCGGGACTGCTCGAGACCGGGTCGGAGGAACGCTTCGACAGGATCACCCGGCAGGCCCGGGACCACTTCGGTGTCAACTCGGCCTCCATTGCGCTGATCACGGAGGACTTCCAGGTCATCAAGTCCGTCGTCGGACCCATCGGGCAAAACCTCCCGCGCTCGGTCGCGCTGTGCGCGAAGACCATCGAACACGATCGCACCCTGGTCATTCCCGATGCCGGCATCCACCCGGAATGGCGGGACCATCCTCTTGTCGCGGACGGTCCGAGGATCCGCTTCTACGCAGGCCACCCCATCTGCACGGCAGACGGCTGGCGTATCGGCACCCTCTGCCTGATCGACGACCGGCCGCGGCCATTCACCGACGACGATGTGCAGGCCCTGCGGCGCCTCGCCGCCCAGGTACAGATCGAGATGTGGGTCCGATGAGGACCGCCGTCCCGATGGCGCAGCGGGGTTGTAAGCCTACTTAGTTTGTTTTCGGGTGTCTTACCGATAGTCTCGTGCTGACACCGGGGTCTAGCCACAGGCCATGGTTCTGACGAACACAGGAACGGCTATGACCGAACTCTTGCACCCAGTCCCAACCGCCTCCACTCCCACGGCTGCATCCGCCGTGCCGGGCGACGTCGCCGTGATGGACGAAGCGGCCGCCGGCCTCCAGCCTCCCGGCATGCAGACCCCCCGACACGAGCGTGACAGCGCCCTGCTCGATGAGGATCTGTCTCCCGAGGGCCTCGCAGCACTGTCGACCAGGCAGCTCCGCGTTATGGTGAACCAGGCCTACAAGCTGATGGATACTGCCTACCCGCCTGCCGGCGCCACCGACCGCTACGACATGATCGTCGACGAGCTCGAACACCGTGCGCAGCAGGCCATGGAACGCGGCTCCGCGCACCAGCCCAAGGAGACGTTCCGGGACAACCCCCTGTACGGCCGGTTCGAGCTGTTCATCGACGGCACGATGGCCGCGTACGTGAAGTACACGATGGTCGGCGCGCAGATCGTCCTCCGTGACGGCGTGGAACAGCCCGGGTTCCGTGACCAGGGCGTCGACGGCACCCTCATGCGCCACATCGTGCTCAACGCCCACAAACGGCGCCTGAGCCTCGTTCCGCAGTGTCCCATGGCCTTCTCGTTCCTCGCGGACAACCCGCAGTACCGGTCCCTCACCGCCCACGGCGGACGCTAGGACCTCCTTTCGGCGCAATCGCCCTCCTTCACCGGGCTCCACGCGGAGCGCTCCCCACGTGTAGGCAAAACAGGTGCGCGGATCGTCGAGTCGGCGAGCGCGGCCGCCAGGAGAACCCGTTGGTCGTCGTGCCCTGATGCGCCCTCGCCGGACCGGGTTCTCACAATGAGGCCCGGCCCCGGATAGGTGGACGTCACGGAGCGTTTACGCGGCGCGCGAGGACCGGAAACGCACGCTCACTAGCGTCGGTGGAAAGCAGGAACACCACCCCTGGAGGACTTCCGTGAGCATCGACGAAGCAGCATCCCCCACCCCCGGCCCGACGGCGACCGCGAGCGCCCCCGCCCTGGACCACCGGACCGGTCGATGGATCGACAACTGGGACGCCGAGGACACCACCCAGTGGAACAGCGTCGGCAAGGTCATCGCCAAGCGCAACCTCCAGTGGTCCATCGCCTGCGAATTCCTCGGGTTCGTGGTCTGGCAGCTCTGGTCCATCGTCGTCGTGTACCTGCCCGCCGCCGGTTTCACCTTCTCGACGTCGCAGATCTTCTGGCTGATCTCGATGCCGTCCCTCGTCGGAGCGACCCTGCGCATCCCCTACACCTTCATGGTGCCGAGATTCGGCGGGCGGAACTGGACGATCATCTCGGCCCTCCTCCTGCTGATCCCGACCATCGGGCTCGCCCTGTGCGTCTCGGACCCGGAGACGCCCTTCGGCGTGATGCTGGCGGTCGCGGCACTGGCCGGCTTCGGTGGCGGCAACTTCGCCAGCTCGATGGCCAACATCACCTTCTTCTACCCTGCCCGCGAGAAGGGCTGGGCACTCGGCCTGAACGCCGCCGGCGGCAACCTCGGAGCGGCCGTCGCGCAACTCGTGGTCCCCATCGCCGTCGTGCTCGGTGCCGCCGCGACCCTGAACCTGCCGCTCGCCGGCTGGATCTGGGTGCCGCTGATCCTGGCCGCCGCCTTCGGTGCCTGGAAGTACATGGACAACCTGTCCAGCGCCAGGAGCGACTTCGCGGGGTCCCTGGCAGCCGTCCGGGAACCGCACCTGTGGATCATGGCGCTGCTGTACATCGGCACCTTCGGCTCGTTCATCGGCTTCGCCGGTGTCTTCCCGAAGCTCATCGCCGACACCTTCCCCGCCTTCTCCCAGATCTCCATGGGCCCGGTCACGCTGGGCCTGGCCTTCCTCGGTCCACTCGTCGGTTCCCTCGCCCGCCCCTTCGGCGGACGCCTGGCCGATCGGTTCGGCGGCGCGCTCATCACGGTGTGCGCCTTCGCCGTCATGGCGTCGATCGCCCTCACCGTCGTCTGGACCCTTCCCCTGGCCAACTTCTGGCTCTTCCTCGCACTCTTCCTCGTCCTCTTCGCCGCAGCCGGAGCCGGCAACGGCGCCACGTACCGCATGATCCCCGTCATCTTCGCCCGGCGGGGCGCGTCGGCGGGATCGGTGGAGTTGCGTGAATCCGTCAGCACGGCCCGCAAGTCCGCGGCAGCCCTCGGGCTCATCTCGGCGGTCGGCGCCTACGGCGGGTTCCTCATCCCCCAGGTCCTGAACGCCTCGAAGGGCGCCTCGGGAAGCTACGACGGCGCGTTCTACGGCTTCGTCGGAGGGTACGCACTGATGCTGGCCGTCACCTGGTTCTGCTACCTCCGCCCCTCCTCGACGCTCGGCAAGGTCTGAGCGATGCGGCAGGCCGGAAACGGACAGCAGACCCACTGCCCCTACTGCGCCCTCCAGTGCGCCATGACCGTCACGCCGACCGCCTCACCCGACGGCGGGCACGACGGCGCGACCGTCACCGGCCGTGACTTCCCCACCAACCGTGGCGGCCTGTGCCGGAAAGGCTGGTCCGCGGCCGAGCTGCTCGACCATCCGGACCGCCTTCGCGCACCCCTGCTGCGCGACGCCGGAGGAGTCCTTCGGGAGGCGGCCTGGGATGACGTCCTGCACCGCGTCGCAGACCGGGTCCGCAGCATCCAGGCTCAGCACGGCCGGGACGCCGTCGCGGTCTTCGGAGGCGGCGGCCTGACCAACGAGAAGGCCTACACGCTCGGCAAGTTCGCCCGCCTCGCCCTCCGCACGTCCCGCATCGACTACAACGGCCGGTTCTGCATGTCCTCCGCTGCCGCCGCCGGCAACCGCGCCTTCGGCGTCGACCGCGGCCTCCCCTTCCCCCTCGAGGACCTCGACGCCGCCTCGGTGGTCCTGCTCCTCGGCTCCAACGCCGCGGACACCATGCCGCCGTTCATCCAGCACCTCCGCGGCGCGCAGGCAGCGGGCGGACTGATCGTGGTCGACCCGCGCCGCTCCGCGACCGCCCGCCTGACCGAACAGGGCAGGGGAATCCACCTGCAGCCCACGCCGGGCACGGACCTCGTGCTCCTCCTCGGCCTGGCCCACGTGGTGGTGGCCGAAGGCCTCGAGGACCACCGCTACCTCGAGTCCCGGACGGACGGGTACGACGACGTCTCCCGGGGCCTCGCGCGGTGGTGGCCCGAGCGCGTGCAGGGCATCACCGGGGTGCCCGCCGCGATGATCCGGGCCACGGCGAGGCTCCTTGCGAAGGGGGCCCGCAGCGGAGCGGACGGCGGGGGCACCTACATCCTCACCGGCAGGGGGATCGAGCAGCACGCCGACGGCACCGACACCACCACCGCCGCGATCAACCTCGCCCTCCTGCTCGGCCTGCCCGGCACGGCGCACAGCGGCTACGGAACGCTGACGGGCCAGGGCAACGGGCAGGGCGGCCGGGAGCACGGGCAGAAGGCGGACCAGCTGCCGGGGTACCGGAAGATCACGGACCCGGCGGCCCGTGCACACGTCGCCGCGGTGTGGGGAGTACCCGAGGAATCCCTCCCGGGGCCCGGCCTGCCCGCCGTCGAACTCCTCGCCTCCCTCGGGGAGCCCGACGGCGTCCGCTGCCTCTTCGTGCACGGAGCGAACATCGCGGTGTCGGCGCCGAACGCCACCCGGGTCATCGGCGGCATGAAGTCCCTCGACCTACTCGTCGTCTCCGACTTCTTCCTGTCCGAGACGGCCGCGATGGCCGACGTCATCCTGCCCGTCCTGCAGTGGGCCGAGGAGGAGGGCACGGTGACCAACCTGGAGGGCCGTGTCCTGCGCCGACGTGCAGCCGCCACCCCGCCCGCCGGCGCCCGCAGCGAGCTGTGGATCATGCAGGAACTCGCCCGCCTGCTGGAGGCCCCGTCCCTGTTCAGCGACGATCCGTCGACGATGTTCGACGAACTCGCCCGCGCCAGCGCCGGCGGCATCGCGGACTACTCGGGGCTGGACTACCGCATGCTCGACGCCGGGGCAGCCGCGTACTGGCCCTATCCGCCCGGGTCCGGCGGAACGCCCCGCCTCTTCCTCGACGCCTTCTGCCACCCGACCGGCCGCGCCGTCCTGGTGCCGGTCGCCCCGCGCTCCGACGCAGCCGCCGACCGCTTCCCCGCCCCCCTGCTCCTGGCCACGGGCCGGCTCCTCGAGCACTACCAGTCCGGCGCGCAGACGCGGCGCGTCCCCGAGCTGCTCGCAGCCCAGCCGGCGGCACGCCTGCAGATCCATCCCGCGACGGCCGAGGACCTCCGCGTGCGGCAGGACGACGCCGTCGTCCTCACGAGTGCACACGGTGAGGCCTACGCGCTCGCCGACCTGACGGCGGACATCCGCCCGGACACCGTCTTCCTCGCGTTCCACTACGCGGGGGCGGAGAACGCCAACCGCCTCACAGGCAGCTCCACGGACCCGGTCTCCGGTATGCCCGAGTTCAAGACCACGCCCGTCCGCGTCAGGCCGCTGCACGCCGCCACCCACCATGTCCTCGACCACCGACTGGAGGCCATCGCATGAGCAGCACAGCCGCACACGGCAGGGAGCGCGTGGTCGTCGTGGGGTTCGGGCCCGTGGCCGCACGGCTCGTCGAGCACCTCGAGCCCCTGGTCCGCGCCGGCCGCCTGGCCCTGACGGTGATCGGCCAGGAACAGGAGGCCGCGTACAACCGCGTGCTCGTCGCGGACGTCGCCGTCGGCCGCACACGGGAAGCCGCGATCACCCTCGCGGACCCGGCAGCACTCTCGGCGGCCGGCGTGGACGTCCGACTCGGCGCCCGGGTGGCCCGGATCGACCGGCCGTTCCGGCGGGTGCTGCTGGAGGACGGACAGGCGATCGGCTACGACCGCCTGGTGCTCGCCACCGGTTCCCGGCCCGCCCTGCCGCGCCTCGACGGGATCGACGCCGCCCGCACACTCCCGGCCGGCGTGAGCTTCCTCCGCGATCTCGGCGATGCCCGCGCGCTGTCCGCCGCCCTGGCCGCGCAGCAGCGCGTCGTGGTGCTCGGCGGCGGGATCCTCGGGATCGAGGCCGCCCTGGCAGCAGCCGAGGAGGGCGGCAGGGTGACCCTCGTGCACCACGGCCGCTCCCCCATGGAGCGGCTCCTCGGCGACGGCGCGCGGGTGCTGGCAGAGGCACTGCGGAGGGCCGGCATCACCGTGACGGCCGGAACGACCAGCGGGATCCTGCTCGCCGACGGGCGCTTCACGGGCCTCGCCCTCGAGGGCGGCGGACGGGTGGACGGGGGCGCCCTCGTGCTGGCCTGCGGGGTGCGGCCACGCACCGAACTCGCGGACGGCTGCGATCTCGGCATCGCGGACGGCATCCTGGTGGACCACTCGCTCCGCGCGCTCGGCACGGAGGACATCTGGGCGATCGGCGACTGCGCGGAAGTGCGCTGCCGGGACAGCTCCTGCACGGCCTGCGCCGGTTCGACCACCCCGCAGGGGCTCATCGGGCCGGGCTGGCAGCAGGCGGACCAGCTCGGTGCGGCCCTGGCGGCGGAGATCTCCGGTGCCCCGTCCGCCGTCGCCGGCCGACCGGAGCGGCGGGAGCCGGTCCTGGTCCTCAAGGCGCGCGGCGTCGACGCCGTGACCGCAGGGGAGACGGATGCCGACCCGTGGACCGTGGAGGCGGGCCTCGCCGTCGCCGTCTGGGCGGACCCGAGTCACGGACGCTACGTGAAGATGGTGACACGCGACGGCGTCCTGACGGGACTGGTCTGCGTGGGCATTCCGCGGACGGGCGCGGAACTGGTCCTGCTGTTCGAGCGCGCCAGTGAACTCCCGGCCGATCGGTCCAGCCTGCTGCGGCTCGACAGCGCCGAGGGTGTGGTGGCTGCGTTGCCTCCCGGGCCCGATGCGACGCTCTGCCGGTGCGCCGGGGTCACACGGGGAACCGTGCAGGGGTCGGTGGCCGACGGTTGCTCGTCCGTGCAGGACGTGTCCGCCGCCACGCGGGCGGGCACGGGGTGCGGCGGCTGCCACGAGGACATCCGGGCCGTCATCGAGCAGCACTTCGCCGTGGCGGCGGCGTGATGACGGTCAGGGCCCTCGCCGGATCGGACGGCGGCCCGGCGACGGGTGGCGGACGACCCACCGGCCACCCCGGGTGGGTGCTACACGTGCAGGCGGTATCCGCGCTTGACCACCGTCTCGACCAGCCCGGGATCGGGCAGCGACTTCCGCAGCCTGTTCACGTTCATGTCGAGCGCGTGCCCGGCTCCGGTGTGCGCGAGGAGGCCCGTCAGCGAGTCGCGGCTCAGGACCGCCCCGCGTGCCGAGAGCAGGGCCTTGAAGAGCACGAGCTGCGCCGGCGCGAGGTCGACCTGCACCTCGTCCACACGGACCGAGCGGCCCCGCACCTCGACATAGCCGGAGCGCGTGCGGAGCTGCTCCACGTGGTGCTCGGCGAGGTGGTCGCAGACGAGGCGGATCAGCGCCCCCATGCGGAAGCGCTCCGGCACGATCGGCTCGATCCCGGCGTCGATCAGGGGCTGCGCGGTGACGGGCCCGACGGCGGCCGCGAGGACGCTCCGGCGGAACCGCTGGACGAGTTCCGCCTGGAGGCCCTGCTCGGCGGCCGTGCTGAAGAGGGCATCCACGGCAGGCGCGCTCGTGAAGGTGACGCAGTCCAGCTGCCCTGCACACACGGCGTCGATCAGGCGCGGCAGCCGCTCCGACCCCTCGGGCTTGATCCAGCGGTACGGCGTGACGGTGAGCAGCGTGGCACCCGCGGCGTGCAGGCGCTCGAGCTGGTGGGCGTCCGCATAGGCGTGCAGCTGAACGCCTATGGTCAGTCCTGAGAGGTCCTGCTGCAGCAGTTCGTCCACGAGGGTCGCCGTCGTCTCGTCGGAACTGATGCCGACGTCGTCGAGCCCCGCAGCACGCACCGCTCCCCTGGCCTTCGGACCGCGGACGTAGATGCGGCCGCCCCCGAGGACGTCGAGGAGGTCGTCGCCCAGCCCGGCCGCGTCGGCCGCCTCGAACCAGCGGCGCATGCCGTAGGCCGTCGTGATGAGGAAGAGGTCGGGGCGGGCGGCCACCATGGCCGCGGTGTCCGAGAGCAGCTCCACGTCCTCGGCGATGGGCGCGATCTTCAGGGCCGGCGCGTGGAACACCGATGCGCCCCGCCGCTCCAGGGCGTCGATGAGGTCCCCCGAGCGGCGGTCCGACGTCACGCCGATGCGGAACCCGGAGAGCTGTCCTCCGGCTCCGTCCGTGCGGAGGGTCTCGGTCATGACGCCAGCGATTCGGTCAGCCGGGCCAGATGCGCGGCCCCGCCCTGCAGGTCGAGGCCCACGCGCACCACCTCGCCGATCACGAGCACGGCCGGCGACTGGCAGCGGGCGGCGCCGGCTGCCGTGACGATGGTGGACAGCGTGCCCGCCGTCGTCCGCTGCGACGCGCTGTACCCGCGCTCGACGACGGCGACCGGCATGTCCGCCCGCATGCCGGCCCCGCCGAGCCCGGCGACGAGCTGCGGGAGGGTCGAGACACCCATGAGGACCACGATCGTCCCGCCGAGGCCCGCCAGGTGCTCGTGCTCCGCATCGCTGAGCGGGGCGTGCCCGGAGACGACCGTGAACAGGTGGCTGACGCCCCGGTGGGTGACCGGGATGCCCGCGGCAGCAGGAACGGAGATCGCCGAGCTGACCCCGGGTATCACGCGGCACGGCACTTTGGCCTCGAGGCACGCAGCGAGCTCCTCGCTGCCCCGGCCGAAGACGAACGGGTCGCCGCCCTTGAGCCGGACCACGTGGTGGCCGGCGAGTGCGTGGCAAACCAGGAGGTCGTTGATGCCGGACTGCGGGACGCGGTGGTGGCCCGGCAGCTTCCCGACGTCGACGAGTTCCGCCGCCGGGGCGAGCTCCGCGAGCGCGTCGGTGGGAGCCAGGCGGTCGTAGAGCACGACGTCGGCCTCCCGGAGTGCTGCGGAGGCGTCGAGGGTCAGGAGCCCGAGTGCACCCGGCCCGCCCCCGATGAGCGTCACCGTGCCTGCCTCGAGCGCAGCGGCCTCGCGGACGAGCAGCACCCCGGTACGGCGGCACGTCTCGCGCAGCATCTCCGCGCCGCTCCCGGGCTCACCCACGAGGACGGCGAGCGCGGCGCCGTCGAGTACGGCGTCAGTGCAGCGGGCCGCATCGTCCTGCCGGTCGACGACGGCGCCGGCGGCCCGATACCGCACGACGACCCGCCGTGAGGCCCCTTCGCTACCGACGACGATCACGCGGCGGTCGACCAGGTCGATGTCCAGGTGCATGGCTCAGCCCTCCAGGGTTCCTGTTGCGGAGCGGACGGGGATCGCGGCTCCGAGGTTCGTGCGGCGGGCCTGTTCCTCGATCTCGGCGGGGGTGGCCGGGCGCCGCTGGCCGCGCTCCTCGACGAGGACGATCGACTGGTCGGCGGCGTCGGGGGCGTTGACGAAGGACCGGAAACGGCGGAGCCTGTCCGGGTCCTTGAGCGTCGCGGCCCATTCGTCCTCGTAGTGCTCCACGTGCCGGGCCATCGCCTCCTCGAGGTCCTCCGCGATACCGAGGGAGTCGTGGATGACGACGTCGCGCACGTGGTCGAGGCCGCCGTCGAGATCGTCCATCCAGCGCGCGGTCCGCTGCATGCGGTCCGCCGTGCGGATGTAGTACATGAGGTACCGGTCGATGTAGCGGATCAGCGTCGCGCCGTCGAGGTCCTGCGCGAGGAGCTGCGCGTGTGCGGGCTGGAAGCCGCCGTTGCCGCCGACGTAGAGGTTCCAGCCCTGGTCGGTGGCGATGACGCCCACGTCCTTGCCCCGCGCCTCGGCGCACTCACGGGCACATCCGGAGACCCCCATCTTGAACTTGTGCGGGGCGCGCAGCCCGCGGTAGCGCAGTTCCAGGTCGATCGCCATGGCTACGGAGTCCTGCACGCCGAACCGGCACCAGGTGGACCCGACGCAGGACTTCACGTTCCGGAGGGCTTTGCCGTACGCCTGACCGGATTCGAAGCCGGCCTCGACGAGGATCTTCCAGATCTCGGGCAGCTGCTCGAGCCGGGCCCCGAAGAGGTCGATCCGCAGGGCCCCGGTCAGCTTGACGTACAGGCCGAACTGCTCGGCGACCTGCGCGATGACGGCCAGCTTCTGCGGCGTGATCTCCCCGCCCGGGATGCGCGGCACCACGGAATAGGTGCCGTTGCGCTGCATGTTGGCGAGCGCGCGGTCGTTGGTGTCCTGGAGCGCGCCCCGGCCGCCGTCGAGCACGTACTCGCCGCGCTGCGTGGCCAGGATGGAACCGATGGCCGGTTTGCAGATGTCGCAGCCGTGCCCGGTTTTCGCCTCCTCGGAGGCACCGAAGCGGCGGATGATGTCCTGGAAGGAGGCGAGGTCGAGGGCCTGGATGGCTTCGAACAGCTCGGGCCGCGACATCGCGAAGTGCTCGCAGATGCCCTTCGAGACGGTGCGACCGGCCTTCGTGAGTTCGCTGTCGAGCAGCTTCTTGAGCATCGGGACGCACGAGCCGCACTGGGTCCCCGCGCGCGAGCACGCCTTGAGCGAGGGCATGTCGAGGGCCGGCTCTCCAGCCGCTCCGTCCTCCCCCGTCCCGTGCACCGCGGACCGGCAGGCACCGGCGGTGACGTTGTTGCAGGAGCAGAGGATGACGTCGTCGGGCAGTTCGGACTGCGGAGCCTCGCCGCCGCCGGCGGAGGAGAGGTAGGCGCCGGGCTCGGCGGGGAGCTCGCGGCCCAGCAGGGGCCTGAGCGAGGAGTAGGGTGCGGCGTCGCCGACGAAGATGCCGCCGAGCAGGGTCCGGGCATCGTCCGTGACCACGAGTTTCTGGTACAGGCCGCGGGCAGGGTCCGCGTAGACGATCTCGAGGCTGCCGTCGGTCTCCGCGAGCGCATCGCCGAAACTCGCGACCTCGACACCGGAGAGCTTGAGCTTGGTGGCCGTGTCGAAGCCCGGGAAGGTGGACACGCCGCCGAGGATCCCGTCGGCGCACACCTCGGCCATCGCATTGGCCGGGGCGACCAGCCCCATGCTGACGCCGTCGTAGCTAGCCACCTCGCCGATCGCCCAGATTCCGGGCATCGCCGTCTCGCATGCGGCGGTGATGACCACGCCGCCGCGGGGTGCGACCTCGAGCCCGGCGTCCCGCGCCAGCTCGTCCCGCGGCCGGATGCCGACGGCGAACACCACGAGGTCCGCGGGGAGGACGGCACCGTCGCTCAGCGCCACGCCGGTGACCTGCCCGCCGGCATCCGTCTCGATGGAGGTCGGCGCGCCGCCGCAGTGGATGCCCAGGCCCTTCGCGGCGATGAGGCGCCCGAGAGCCTGGCCGCCGCCCTGGTCGAGTTGCGCGTTCATGAGCCAGCCGGCCCGGTTGACGACCGTCGATTCGGCGCCGAGCTGCTGCAGTCCGCCGGCCGCCTCGAGGCCGAGGAGTCCCCCGCCGATGACGACGGCGCGCGGCGCCCGGCCCAGCCCCGCGGCGAGGCGGGCGGTCTCCGTCCGGAGCCACTGGACGTCGTCGAGCGTGCGGTAGACGGCCGCGTGCTCGCCTCCGGGTAGCGGCAGCCGCACGGCGTCGGACCCGGTGGCGAGGACGACGTCGTCGTAGGCGTACTTCTCGCCGGACTCGCCCACGACGCATCGTGCGGCGAGGTCGAGCCGGACCGCCCGCTCCCCCGTCACGAGCCGGATGGCCGGCTCCCGCCACATCAGCTGTTCACCGAGGCTCAGGTCAACGTCGCCGGTCAGCGCACTGCTCAGCGCCACGCGATCGTAGGGAGCGTGCGCCTCCTCCGTCAGCACGGTGATGGCGAGTCCGTCGGTGCCCCGCCGCCACAGGGCTTCGACCAGCCGGTGGGCCGCGGGTCCACCGCCGACGACGACGATGCGGCGCTGGGTCGGGGTGGGGGCGCCCTCGGCGGGCCGGGATGATCGCGTCTCGCTCATGGGTGCCTTCCGTCGGGACCGGGATGGCCCTGCCTCTGGTCCCACAGTACGAAGCGGCAATTTCTCTTGTGTGTCGCGGATGTATCGCAAAGTTAACTTCGGGCTCACGGGCAGGCGGGAGGGCCGTGAGGCGCAAGTTACCCGGGCGCAACAGCCCCGGGACGTGCGCGTCACGTGCGCTGCCTAGCGTTGAGCCGAACGCATCAGCCATCGAGGAGAACGCCATGACCGAGCTCATCCTGCAGCGTCCCGCCACCGCTCGTGCCACCTGGGTCGCCGTCTGCCACCTCGAGGACCTCGAGGAGTGCTGGGGCGAGGCCGCGCTCGTCGGCCGCGACCAGATCGCCCTGTTCAGGCTGCCGGGTGACCGGCTGCACGCGGTCGGCAACATCGATCCGCGGACCCGCGCCGCGGTGATGGCCCGGGGGATCGTCGGGTCCCGCGGCACGCTGTCCACCATCGCGTCCCCCCTGCACAAGGAGGTCTACGACCTCACGAGCGGCGCCTGCCTGTCCGGCGGGGAAGGCCTCAGGGCCTACCCGGTGCGGTGCATCGACGGCGTCGTCGAAGTCGACGTCGCCGCCTGAACGTCCTGGGAATGCCTCGCAGGATGCTTCAATGGCTGGCATGACCGCGCACTCCTCCCCCACGAAGACCCCCACAGCCGCCCCCATCCTCATCGCCTGCGCGCACGGGACGGACAACGCCCAGGGGCGTCGCGAGATCGACGCCGTCCGTGCTGGGATCGCCGCGCTGCGTGCGGACCTGGACGTGCGCGAGGCCTACGTCGACGTGCAGGAACCGGACCTCGTCGACGTCGTGGCGTCGCTTCCGCCGGGCCGTGAAGCCGTCATCGTGCCGCTGCTGCTGTCGGTCGGCTACCACGTGAAGGTGGACATCGCCCGGGCTGCCGCCAGCAGGGAAGGGACGGTGTCCGCACTACCGCTGGGACCGGACCCGCGGCTCGCGCTCGTCCTGCAGGAGCGCCTTGCCGAAGCCGGGGTGCACAGCGGCGACGCCGTGGTGCTGGCCGCCGCTGGATCCTCGGACGCCTGCGCGGCCGAGGACGTCGCCGAGGTGCAGGCGGTGCTCGCGGAACTCCGCACGGGCCCGGTCCTGCCGGGCTTCGGCTCGAAGGCCTCCCCTTCCGTCCCCGCCGCCGTCGCTGCGTACCGGGCGGATCCGGGAACGACGCCGGTGGCGCTCGCGTCCTACCTGCTCGCGCCCGGGTACTTCCACGACCAGCTGGCGAAGGCCGGGGCCGACGTCGTCAGCGCACCCCTGCTGCCGAGTCCCGTCATCGCCGAGATCGCCCTGTCCCGGTACGACGACGCCGTGGCGCGCGCCAGCGGTGTGCCGGCCGGGCAGGAAGCGCCCTGCGCGAGGGCGTGCGCCTTGGTGTCGACGTGCGTCCGGAGCGGCTCGGTCCAGCCGGTCTGACACCGGTCATCGGATCTTCCGGTCGCGCGGTCTTCCGGCCAGAGGACCGGAATCAGGCGACAGGCTCCAGGGAGAGACGATCCTGGACAATCGCGGCGAGTTCCTCGGCGATGCGCTGGGCCGTGGCGGTGTCGGCGGCCTCGACCATCACGCGCACCACGGGTTCGGTGCCGGACGGACGGAGCAGGACGCGCCCGGTCTCGCCCAGGACGGCCTCGGCCTCCCGGACGGCCTCCCGCACGCCCTCGTCCGAGCTGGCCGCCGTGCGGTCGACTCCCGTGACGTTGATGAGCACCTGCGGGAGCTTCGTCATGACGGCAGCGAGTTCCTTGAGGCTCTTGCCCGTGGCTGCCATGCGCGCCGCGAGCTGGAGGCCGGTGAGCACGCCGTCGCCCGTCGTCGCGTACTCGGCGAAGATCACGTGGCCGGACTGCTCGCCACCGAGGCTGAAGTCGCCATCCCGCATGCCCTCGAGGACGTAGCGGTCCCCGACGCCGGTCTCCTTGATGGTGATGCCGGCCTCGCGCAGGGCGATCTTCAGGCCGAGGTTGCTCATAACGGTGGCTACGAGCGTGTCCTCCCTGAGCTTCCCGGCGTCCTTCATGGCGAGGGCCATGACGGCCATGATCTGGTCGCCGTCCACGATCGTTCCCTCGTGGTCGACGGCGAGGCAGCGGTCGGCGTCGCCGTCGTGCGCTATGCCGAGGTCGGCTCCGTGCTCGAGCACCGCGGCCTGCAGCTTCCCGAGGTGGGTGGAGCCGTAGCCGTCGTTGATGTTCACACCGTCGGGGTCGGCGCCGATGACCACGATGTCCGCGCCGGCATTCTTGAAGACCTCGGGCGAGCAGCCGCTGGCCGCGCCGTGCGCGCAGTCGAGGACCACCTTGAGGCCCTCGAGGCGGTGCGGCAGGGTCCGGAGCAGATGGACCACGTAGCGGTCCTCGGCGTCCGCGAACCGCTGGATCCGGCCGACGTCGCCGGCCACGGGGCGGAGGCGGGCGCTCGCCATCTCGTCCTCGATCGCGTCCTCGAGGGCGTCGCTGAGCTTGTTGCCGCCGCGGGCCAGGAACTTGATGCCGTTGTCCGGTGCGGGGTTGTGCGAGGCGGAGATCATGACCCCGAAGTCGGCGTCGAGGTCAGCGACCAGGAAGGCCGCTGCAGGTGTGGGCAGCACGCCGGCGTCGTAGACGTCCACGCCCGAGCTGGCGAGGCCGGCCTCGACCGCGGCGGCGATGAATTCTCCACTGATGCGGGGATCGCGGGCAATCACCGCGGTGGGGCGGCGGTTCCCGTCGACGGCGTTGTGGCCGAGGACGACGGCGGCCGCCTGGGCGAGCTGCAGGGAGAGTTCCGCAGTGATCAGGCCGTTGGCCAGGCCGCGCACACCATCGGTGCCGAATAACTTGCTCATGGTTGACCATCCTAAGGGGAAAGCAAAGGCGGCTCGGGTGCGCCTCCTGCAGGTTAAAGCAAGAAGCCCGTCCGGAACCCCGGACGGGCTTCTTCGCGTGTCTTCCGAGCTTTAGCGCTTGGAGTACTGAGGTGCCTTGCGTGCCTTCTTGAGGCCGGCCTTCTTGCGCTCGATGACGCGGGCGTCACGGGTCAGGAAGCCTGCCTTCTTGAGGGCGGGGCGGTTGTTCTCGCGGTCGATCTCGTTGAGCGTACGGGCAACACCGAGGCGCAGGGCGCCGGCCTGGCCGGACGGTCCGCCACCGTGGATACGGGCGATCACGTCGTACGCGCCGTCGAGCTCGAGGAGCTTGAACGGATCGTTGACTTCCTGCTGGTGCAGCTTGTTCGGGAAGTAGTCGGCGAGCTCGCGCCCGTTGACGATCCACTTGCCGGTGCCGGGAACGAGGCGCACGCGGGCGACTGCTTCCTTGCGGCGGCCGACGGCTCCGCCGCCGACGGTCAGCGCGGGGCGCTCCTTGACGGCGGTCTCGCTGCCTTCGGTGGACTCTGAGGTGTAGCTCGTGAGCTCCTCAGTGGGTTCATTCAGCTCTTCAGTGTTCTGAGCCACGGTTCTCCTTGAAGTGATTTTCTTAGTGTTGGTGGCCAGGACTACTGGGCGACCTGGGTGATTTCGTACGTGGTGGGCTGCTGTGCGGCGTGGGGGTGCTCCGCGCCGCGGTAGACCTTCAGCTTGCCGATCTGCTGGGCGGCGAGCGAGTTCTTGGGCAGCATGCCGCGGATAGCCTTCTCGACTGCGCGCTCCGGGTTCTTGTCCAGGAGTTCGACGTAGCTGGTCGACTTCAGGCCGCCCGGGTAACCGGAGTGGCGGTAGGCGCGCTTCTGCTCGAGCTTGGAGCCGGTGAGGGCCACCTTCTCGGCGTTGATGATGATGACGAAGTCGCCCATGTCCATGTGGGGGGCGAACGTCGCCTTGTGCTTTCCGCGCAGCAGGATAGCTGTCTGGCTGGCGAGGCGGCCGAGCACAACGTCGGTTGCATCGATTACGTGCCACTGGCGGGAGATATCGCCTGGCTTCGGGGTGTACGTACGCACGGTTATGGCCTTCGTTTCTATTTCGGTGTCGCCCACATCCACGGAGTGCTCCGTGCCCGCGGGCTCAGCTTATTCATGCGTTACCGGAACTTCAGGTGAGGGCTGAAATACGACCAGTTATCCCGTGAACCTCGGCTCCGCCCCCGGGCCAGGTGGTTCTGCAACTGAACCGCTCCGTAGGGCGCAGACGTATCGAGTTGGGATACGCACAACGACTACCAAGGTTAGCCTGTTGGCGCGCCCTAGGTCAAAACCGACCGGAGCCCATCGCCAGCACGCGTCGGGGCGGGTTCGCGCGAGACGTAGCCGGGGCATAGCAGCGCGAGCGCAGATTCTGCGCAGTGCGCGTACAGGGCCGGTGCAGGTTAGTGAATGTTCACTCAGGATCAGGGCAAACCAGGTTTCCTACGGAATCCCGTTGCTAGCTTTCTGGCAGTGCTGGCGCTGGGTCAGCCGCTCGGAACCCCCTCAGGAGTCCCCCATGTTCCTCGTATCGAATACCCGCATGCACATCCTCCCCCGCCTGGTCCGCAAGGAAGACGGCGCCACCGCCGTCGAGTACGGCATCATGGTCGCTCTCATCGCCGTCGCCATCATCGCAGCAGTCACGCTTCTTGGTGGCGGGCTGCAGACCTCATTCGTCAAAGCCTCCTGTGCTATCACGAGTGGCAGCTACTCCGCGCCCGTAGCAGCTACAACCGGTCCTTCTGCTGCACCCGCCGTTCCCGCCACCTGCACCGCGACGCCGTAACTCTCTCCCCTGTCCGCCGACTGGTGGCCCGACCTGTGCGTCGGGCCACCACGGATCTTCGCTATACCCGCGGAAGGCATGCGATGAGAAGAACGGGCGAGCGAGGCGCAGCCGCGGTAGAAATGGCCCTCGTCCTGCCCGTCCTCATCCTGCTCCTGTTCGGCATCATGGAATTCGGCCGAGCGTTCAACGCACAAGCCACCCTCAGTAATGCAGCCAGGGAGGGCGTTCGTGTCGCAGCAATCACGAACATCGAGTCGGACGCAACGACGGCGGCGCTACGCGCGATGAATACCCTCCGCTCGACTCCGACCAATCCGACGGTGACTTATCGCTTTACGAAGGACAACGTCTCCTACGCGACGTGCGCCGCAGGTCGACAGGTCGAAGTGACGATTTCCTATCAGCTGAGCACCCTCACCAAGATCGCCGGGCCATTCGCGATGAAGGGCAGAGGAGCGATGCTGTGCGGAGGCTGATGTCAACCGCAGGCGGGAATGAACAAGGCGCGATTAGCGTGCTCGTGGCCATCCTCATGGTCGTCTTGCTTGGCTTCGCTGCCCTGGCCATAGACATCGGCATGATTGTCTCCGAGAAGGCCCAACTCCAGAACGGCGCGGACGCCGGCGCGCTGGCCATCGCCCAGAAGTGTGCAGCCAACGAAAGCGACACCACAGGATGCGCGGACACGTCGCTTCTGGCGCAGAGCCTGGCGAACGACAATGCCCTCGACAAGCGGACAAATATCAAGAGCGTCATTCTCGACAAGCCGGCGCGCAAGGTGACCGTGACCACGGGCGCTATGCAGCAGGGCGGAGCCCCGAACCAGATGTCGCTCATCTTCGCCAATGCACTCGGTATCAGTTCACGCGAAGTAACAGCAAGATCGAGCGCCGTCTGGGGTAGTCCCACGAAAGGAACCGCTCCATTCCCACTCACCTTCTCGATTTGTCAGGTGCAGGGACAGGTCGGAGGGTCGCTTCAGTTACTTCAAGCTCATGGTGACAATGCGAACCCTGACTGCAATTACGGTCCTTCCGGTGCTGCTGTTCCCGGTGGTTTCGGATGGCTGGTCCAGTCCCCCGGCCAGTGCGGAGCATTCGTCGATATCGCCGTACAACTCGGTGGCGGTGACACGGGCAACAACGGGCCCAGCAACTGCGACTCCATCCTCAACGACTGGGCGACAGACATCGCCGCCGGCAAGGCAGTAACCGCGCTGCTTCCGGTCTTCGACAGTGTCACCGGCACCGGCAACGGCGCGCAGTATCACCTCGTCTACTTCGCTGCGTACGAGGTGAAGGGCTGGTCCTTCTCGGGCAACAACTCACTGCCGATGACCTTCCACAGCAGCGTGACCGACGGTGGCGTCACCAAGAGCTGCACCGGAAACTGCCGCGGAATCATCGGAAAATTCGTCAAGTACGTCTCGCTAGCCGATGGTTACACCCTCGGCCCTGTCACGAGCGGCGGAGTCACCGTCGTACGCCCCGTCCTCTGAAGCATCGCTAGGAAACCCACACTATGAAATCCCGTCTCCTGGCCGGCGTCACCGCCGCAGTTCTGGCGCTCGTCGGCGCCCTCATGCTCTGGGGCTACGCGCAGGGCGCGGAAGCCCGCGCAGTCGAGGGCCTCGACCCGGTCGATGTCCTGGTGGTGGCTACTGCTGTTCCTGCGGGTACGCCATCCGAAGAGCTTTCGCCATTCCTGACAACAAAAGCCCTGCCGGCCGCGGCCGTAGGAACCTCAGCTCTCAAGGACCTGAACGCATCGACGGGCAAGGTAACAGCGGTGGAACTGATGCCCGGCGAGCAACTACTCGCCGAACGCCTCGTCGACCCCGACGACGCCTCGGTCACCGGCAGTGTCGAGGCTCCCGAAGGCCTCCAGGAGGTGTCCTTCACCATCGAGCCCGACCGCGCTGTCGGCGGCAAGATAGTACCGGGGGACCTTATAGGGGTCTTCATCCTGGTGGACTCAGGCGGGCTCGAGGAAGAGCCCGCCGTCCCCACAACCAAACTGGCCCTCCACAAGATCCTCGTCACCTCGGTGCAGCGGGCCCCCACCGCGGTTGCCGTCGACCCCGCCGCCGACCCGGAGGCGCAGGCCCGCGCCGAAGCCGAAGCGCTGCCGAGCGGCTCCCTCATGCTCACCGTCGCCGTGGACACCGCCCAGGCGACGCGCATCGTCCACGCGAACCAGAACGCGACCCTGTGGCTGAGCAAGGAAACCGCCGCGACGGTCGAGGGAGACTCCCCCATCCTCCAGAACAAGGACTTGTACCGATGAGCAGATTCGTCCTGATCACCCCCAGTTCGGAGTTCGAGCAGAAGCTTCGCCTCGCGGTCTCCGGCGGCCTGCCCGGTCATGTGAAGAGCCTGCCGGCGAGCGTCCTCTCCGGAGACCCGGCCGGCGTCCTCGACCAGCTGTGGCAGGAGCGGCCGGAAGTCCTCGTCTTCGGGCCCGGCATCGCCCTGGAAGACGCGCTGCGCCTCGCCATCATCGTGGACGTGACCTTCCCTGAGATCAGCGTGGTGCTGGTACACGACGATCACCCCGAGGTCGCCCTGCAGGCCATGCGCTCGGGCGTTCGTGACATCCTCTCCCCCCTGGCGGACGTCCCCAGCATCCGCGCCCAGCTCGAACGCGCGTGCCAGGCCTTCGCGTCCCGCCAGCGACCTGACGCGCAGGCCCCGCGTGAACAGCAGAGCGGACTCGTCATCGGGGTGTTCTCTCCCAAGGGTGGCGTCGGCAAGACCACGATCGCCACGAACCTGGCCGTCGGCCTCGGGAAGATGGCCCCGATGGGCGTGGTGATCGTGGACCTCGACCTCCAGTTCGGCGATGTCGGCACCGGGCTGTACCTGAACCCCCAGTACTCGGTGCTCGACGCCGTCTCCGGCGCCGCCACCCAGGACTCGATGGTCCTCAAGGCCTTCCTGACGCCGCATCCCTCAGGTATCTACGCGCTCTGCGGCCCCCGCAACCCCGCCGACGCCGACCGCATCTCCTCCGCACAGGTGGCCCGCCTGATCCAGCAGCTCGCGCTCGAGTTCCGCTACGTCGTCGTGGACACCGGCCCCGGGCTCACGGAGCCGAGCCTCGCCGCACTGGAGCAGTGCACCGACGCCGTCTGGGTCACCGGCATGGACGTGCCGAGTGTCCGCGGCCTGCGGACGGGCCTCGACGTACTGCATCAGCTCAACCTCATACCGGAGACCCGCCACGTGGTCCTCAACTTCGCGGACACCAAGACGGGGCTCTCGGTGGAGGACATCGAGGCGACACTCGCCGCGCCCGTGGACATCTCCATCCCCCGCTCGCGTGCCATCACCCTCGCGACGAACCGGGGCGTTCCCCTCCTCCAGGACAAGGTCCGCGATCCGGCGACCAAGAGCCTCACCGACCTCGTCCAGCGGTTCGACCACGAGTGGCGCGCGAAGTCGCAGCGGAAGCTGCACCGCCGCGTGGTGGTGCGATGAGCCTCTCCGCGCGCATCCAGGCCGCCGGCCTCTCCCCCGTCCCCACCGCCGGACCTTCCGCCGCTGCTCCCGAGGAGCCGCGCCCGGCGGCCCTGGCGCCCGCCGTCGTGCGTGAGGTGCCCGAGAAGCCGGGATCCGCGAAGGTGGATGTCTTCGCGGGCCTCAAGCAGCGCGCCGCGTCGGCCCTCTTCGAGCGCATGGGCGCGCGTGCCAGTGACACCTCCATCAGCGAGGAGGACCTGAAGGTCGTTGCCCGCGAGGAACTCAGCCAGATCATCGACGCCGAGCAGGTGCCGCTCAGTCCCGACGAACGCCGCCGCCTCATCCAGGATGTGGCCGACGACGTGCTCGGGTTCGGCCCCCTGCAGCGGCTCCTCGATGATCCGACGGTCACCGAGATCATGGTCAACCGGATGGACCAGATCTACGTGGAGCAGAAGGGCCGGCTGACGCTGAGCGATTCGCGATTCAGCTCGGAGGAACACCTGCGCAGGGTCATCGAGCGCATCGTCTCGAAGGTCGGCCGCCGCATCGACGAGTCCTCGCCCTTCGTCGACGCGCGCCTCGAGGACGGCTCACGCGTCAACGCCGTCATCCCGCCGCTCGCGGTCAACGGCTCGTCCCTGACCATCCGCAAGTTCAGCAAGGTTCCCCTGACGGTGCAGAACCTCATCGATTTCGGGACGCTGACACCCGAGATGGCGGAGCTGCTCGATGCGTGCGTGAAGGCGAAGCTCAACATCATCGTCTCGGGCGGCACCGGAACGGGGAAGACGACCCTCCTCAACGTGCTGTCCTCCTTCCTGCCGGGGGACGAGCGCATCGTCACCATCGAGGACGCCGTCGAGCTCCAGATCCAGCAGCAGCACGTGGTCCGCCTGGAGAGCCGCCCCCCGAACACCGAGGGCAAGGGCGCCGTCTCCATCCGGGACCTCGTGCGCAACTCCCTGCGTATGCGACCCGACCGCATCGTGATCGGCGAGGTACGCGGCGGCGAATCACTCGACATGCTGCAGGCCATGAACACCGGCCACGACGGCTCGCTGTCGACGGTGCACGCGAACTCGCCGAGGGACGCCGTCGCGCGCCTCGAGACCCTTGTCCTGATGGCCGGCATGGACCTGCCACTCCGGGCCATCCGCGAGCAGCTGGCATCCGCCGTCAACCTCGTGGTCCAGATCTCGCGCCTCCGCG
Source organism: Arthrobacter sp. BC5 (assembly GCF_056680255.1). Taxonomy (NCBI): domain Bacteria; kingdom Bacillati; phylum Actinomycetota; class Actinomycetes; order Micrococcales; family Micrococcaceae; genus Arthrobacter; species Arthrobacter sp. BC5. The sequence goes on along the minus strand of NZ_CM155273.1, from coordinate 1,982,067 downwards.
ACGGCAGCAGGCGCATCACCCACGTCACGGAGGTGCAGGGCATGGAGGGCGACGTCGTCACACTGCAGGACGCCTTCGTCTTCGACTACTCCGCCGGTGTCGATGCGAAGGGCCGCTTCCTCGGGAAGCCCGTGCCCACGGGCATCCGTCCCCGCTTCATGGAGCGCTTCGAGGACATGGGCATCACGGTCTCCCCCGCGGTCTTCGGGTCCGCACCCCTGCGCGGGCGGTAGGCGGATGGCAGTCTTCCTGGCCGGCGTGGTGCTGGTGATCGGGGCCATCGTCCTGGCGCTCGTGGCACTCCGGCCGTCGCAGTCGCCGGTACCGCTCGACCGGCGCCGGCCGCCGGTCGACGAGCAGCACTCGCAGCTGTCCCGGTTCGCGGGGGCCGTCGGCCGCGCCATGGACGGGTACCTTCAGCGCCACCCCAAGCGTTTCCTCAATCAGGCGGTGCTGGAGACCGCCGGAGTGCGCATCAGCCAGGCCGAGGTCTACCTGCTCGTGATCCTGGGCGGAATCACCGGCCTCCTGCTCGGCTGGGTTGTGCTCGCCCCGGTGATCGGGGTCCTCCTGCTCCTGCTCGCACCCGCGGCGGCCCACCTGGTGGTGGGCTTCCTGACGGGACGACGACGGCGCCGCTTCGATGCCCAGCTCGGCGACACCCTGCAACTGCTCACCGGTGGTCTTCGCGCGGGGCACAGCATTCTCCGCGCGATCGACGCGGCCGCCACGGAGGCCGACAGCCCGACGTCGGAGGAGATGCGGCGCATCGTGGCCGAGACAAGCCTCGGCAAGGACCTCCTCGCCTCGCTCCTCGACACCTCGCACCGCATGCAGAACGAGGACTTCGCGTGGATCGCCCAGGCCATCCAGATCAACCGGGAGGTCGGTGGTGACCTCGCCGACGTGCTCGACCAGGTGGGACACACCATCCGCGAGCGCAGCGAGATCAAGGGCCACATCAAGGCACTCGCGGCAGAGGGGAAGTTCTCCGCCTACATCCTGGCCGCGCTGCCCTTCGGCATCGCGCTCATGCTGACCGTGGTCAGTCCCGGCTACGTCGACCCGCTGTTCACCAAGCCGCTCGGGTGGGTGATGCTGGCCGGTGCCGCCGTCATGATGACCATCGGCGGGCTCTGGCTGCGCAAGATCATCGACCTGAAATTCTGAGGAACCCCTTCCATGGACCTGATCCTGCTCACCTCGCTCCTGCTCACCTCGGCCCCCATCGGCTACTTCAGCTGGTCCCTGCTGACGTCGGACGCGAAGCTGCGCCGGACCATCAAGGTGAACCTCGAGCAGGGCCGTGGTGTCGGTGCGGCAACGGAGCGCCGACACCCGCTGCGACGCCTGGGCAGGCGCGTCACGCCACAGGCCTACGTCCTGAAGCTCGACCACCTGCTCGCCCTCGCCGGACGTCCGGCGTCGATGCCCCTCGAGAAAGTCCTGACGGCCAAGCCCCTCCTCGGCCTGGCCGGCGGTATCGCAGGCTTGCTCCTGGTGCAGTCCTCCCCCGAGAAGCTCTTCGTGATGCTGGGCATCTTCATCACCGTGCTGGGGTACTTCGTCCCGGACCTCCTCCTCTACAGCAAGGGCCAGGAGCGGCAGAAGGCCATGGCCCTGGAACTCGCGAACACGCTGGACCAGATGCTGATCTCCGTCGAGGCGGGCCTCGGCTTCGAAAGTGCGATGCAGCGAGCGGGCGAGACCGGGAAGGGCCCCCTCGCGGACGAGCTCGTGCGGACGCTGCAGGACATGCAGGTGGGGCGCAGCCGGCGCGAGGCGTACCTCGCCATGGCGGACCGCAGCACCATCCCCGAGCTCCGCAGCTTCGTGAAGGCGATCGTCCAGGCGGACGCATACGGCATCGCCCTGTCCGGGGTGCTGCGCACGCAGGCCAAGGTCATGCGGGTGAAGCGCCGGCAGCGCGCCGAGGAAAAGGCCATGAAGCTGCCCGTCGCGGTGCTCTTCCCGCTCCTGCTGTTCATCTTCCCGGTGCTGTTCATCGTCATCCTGGGGCCCGCGGTGCTGAACGTCATCGACACCTTCGCGGGGCAGTGAGGCGCACGCCGGGGAGGTGAACATGCAGCGTCTGCTCAGTTCTTCTTCACCATCAGCAGATTCCCGACAAAACGCCAGCTGACCACCGTAGCCTGACGTGGTGCCCGTAAACCCTGCCCCGAAGGTCCTGCCACTCGTGGACCTCGCCGTCCTCACGCTCCTCGAGGGGCAGCTCAACGATCCCGAGCCGGCCAGGGCTTTTGCCCGCGACTACATCACCGGGTTCGAGGACCGCTACCTCCGCCTGACGAGCTCGCTCGGCAACCGGGACGTCCCCGCAGCGCTGGACGCCGCCCTCAGCCTCCGCAATTCGTCCGCCATGGTCGGTGCCGCCCGGCTCTCCGCGCTGGCGGCGGACTTCGAGACGGCCGTCGCCACCGACGACCTGGACACGGCCCGCCGCTCGCTACCCGTGATCGAACGCTGCGGGCTGGACACCATCAGCGAACTGGAAACCGGCTACCTCACGGCCGCCTGACGGGTCACGACGTCGGAGGCTGGTCGTGGCCTCAGGACCGGGCAGGCGTCAACCGGTAGCCGACACCTCGCACGGTCTGCAGCCAGCGCGGGTTCTTGGGATCCTCGTCCAGCTTTCGGCGCAGGTTCCCGATGTGCACCTCGATGGCGCGCTCGTCGGAATCACTGATGTAGGTGTCCTCGCCGTAGTAGTCGCCGCGGACCACGCGCACCAGATCAGCCTTCGTCCTCACCGCCCCGTTGCTCTTGAGCATCTCGTGCAGCAGGTCGAACTCGCTGCGTGTCAGACCGAGGTCCCCCCCGTCGACCACCACGGTGCGCGCAGCGGCATTCAGGGCCAGGCCGTTGTGCTCCAGCATCGCCGGTGCAGCGCCGGCAGCGGGCTCAGGAGCCGGAGCAGCCACAGGCGGCGATGCCGGGACGGCCACGGCGCGGGACGGCACCCCGGGCTCCGGAACGGCACGCGGACGGCGCAGCATCGCCGCGATGCGGGCCCGGAGCTCGCGGGGGCGGAAGGGCTTGGTCAGATAGTCGTCGGCGCCCAACTGCAGGGCCGTGAGCGTATCCAGTTCGTCCCCGCGCGAGGTCAGCATGACCACGTAGCAGTTGCTGGTCGAGCGGATGCGCCGCAGCACCTCGTAGCCGTCGATGTCCGGTAGGCCCACGTCGACGGTGACGACGATCGCGTCATGCGTCCGCACCAGATCGACGCCGGCCCTGCCACTGGGCGCGACGTGCACCTCGAAGCCCGACTGCTGCAGGACGGCAGCGACGAGATTCCGCACGTCGGCGTCGTCCTCGATGACGACCGCGACCCCGGGATCGCTCACTCCGCCCCCACCGTTCGACCTGCGCTGAAGCGTGTTTGACTGCTCATAATTCCCATTGTGCCTGTCCGCGTGCCGGTTTCGCGTCGCCATCCGGTGCAAAACGCTGGTGAGGCGACATAATGGACCGAGCAGGTAGGTCTCAGCCTCGGGAGTTGTTCAATATGCGGTGTCTCACTGGTCCCTGGATCGTGCATGCGTAGGGACGCCGCTGCGGAGTGGATACGCGCCGCGACGGAGCGTCTCACCATCAGCCGGTCGGTCGTCCTCTGCCAGTTTCCCCTGTCCCTGATCGTCGTCGTCGTGGCCCTCACGGCTCCGATCCTCCGCCCGGGACTGCTGTCGAACCGCACGTTCGAACTCGGGTTCTCGATCATCCTCGTCCTGCTGGGACTCTGCGTCATGGTGCCTTGGCGGGAGTTCCCGCGGCGCAGCCTGCTGATCGTCCCCATCCTCGACTTCTTCGCCATCGCACTCGTACGGGACGGCGCGATGCAGACGCAGCCGGGCCTCGGCGTCCTCGTCGTCTTCCCCGTGTTGTGGCTGATGCGCTCCTCGCTCCCCACCTGGGCGGGCCTGGCCCTCACCTTCGCCGGGTCCCTCCTCGTGACAGCATGGCCGCTGGTCGGCGCGTTCGACCCTGCTCTTCTGCACTCCTACCTCGGCGTCCTGCTCCTGCCGGTCGTGATGCTCAGCATCGCCGTCGGCATGCGCGTCATGAACTCCAGGACCCAGGCCCGCGAACAGGAGCTGGAACGCAAGGAGCGAGACCTCAACGAACTCCTCCGCGCGGCGATCGACCGCGAGCGGGTCCTCACGGCGATCCTCAACACGGTCGACGTCGGGCTGACCGCCGTCGACGCCCACGGCACCACCACGCTCACCAACCGCCAGCAGGAACTGTTCAACAGGCTGATCGTCGGAAGCGACGACGGTGACGGTGAGACCGGGACGCTCATGTTCGGGCCCGACAAGGTCACGCCGCTACCCCCGAACCGGCGTCCCGTCTACCGTGCGCTCACGGGTGAGACCTTCGCCGACCAGCTCATCTGGGTGGGTGACGGCGAGGCGCAGCGAGCGCTCTCGACGGCGGCACGGCCCATCAAGGACGCCGACGGCGGAATCACCGGCGCCTTGATCGCCTGCAGCGACGTCACCGAACTCGTGGATGCGGTCCACGCCAAGGACGCGTTCATCTCCAACATCTCGCACGAGTTCCATGCACCGCTCACCTCGGTGCTCGGGTACCTCGAACTCGTTCTGGAGGATGAGCACCCACTGCCGGCTCACCTGCTGGGATACGTCGACGTGGCGGGACGCAATGCCGAGCGCGTCCTCCATCTCGTCGCGGACCTCCTCTCGACCGCCGGCGACCGCGTGCGGGTCCACCCGCGGCCGGTCGACCTCGCGGCCCTCATCGAGATGAGCGTCCGGTCGAACCGGCTCCGGGCCCAGAAGAACGGCGTCAAGCTGAAGACCACCACGCAGAGCCCGCTGTGGACACTCATCGACCCCCTGCGCATCTCCCAGGTGCTCGACAACCTGCTCTCGAACGCGATCAAGTACTCCCCGGGGGGCGGCGTGGTCAGCATCCGGGCGGAGGAGACGGAGTCCGCGATCAACCTCCACGTCGATGACAGGGGCATGGGCATGACCGAGCAGGAGGCCCGACAGGTGTTCTCCCGCTTCTACCGGACTCCCGGAGCACGCCGCGCCGATATCGACGGCGCCGGGCTGGGACTCGCGATCACCAAATCCATCGTGGAGAGCCACGGAGGCGTCATCCATTGCGTCAGCGCGCCCGGGAAGGGCAGCCGCTTCACCGTGACCCTCCCCGTGAACGGCGAGGTCAGCCGCACGGCCCAGGACTCCCTGGAAGAGTCCGTCTAGGTGGTTCTCGCCCTCGCCGGCGGCATCGCGACCGCCCTGATCACCTACGCGGTGTCCGGCCTCGCCGACAGGGACCCGCGCACGGTCCTGCCGCCGTCCTGGCGGCTGCCCCTCGCACTGCTGGCCGGCCTCCTGGCCGGCGCAGGATGCGCGGCCACCGGTGAGTGGTGGAACTGGCCGGTGGTGGCCGTCCTTGCCGTCTTCGGCGTCCTGCTCGGTGCCATCGACGCGCGGACCAAGCTGCTGCCGAACGCCGTCCTCCTCCGCTTCACCGCGGTGACACTCCCCGTGCTGCTCCTCGCGGCGGCTGCCAGCGGCCACTGGGCCGGCCTGCTGGGCGCCGCGACGGGAGCCGCCGGCCTCTTCGCCGTGTACTTCGTGCTCGCGCTCATCTCGCCGGCGGGAATGGGCATGGGTGACGTCAAACTCGCCGCCGTCCTCGGGCTCATCGGCGGCTGGGCAGGGGCCGCGGCCTGGATGGGCACGCTCCTCGGCGGCTTCCTCCTGGGCGGCCTGGCCGGCGTGGCTGTCCTTGTGGCACGCCGCGGATCGCGCGGGTCCACCTTGCCGTTCGGTCCCGGCATGCTGCTCGCCGCGTTCGCGAGCCTCGTCCTGCTGGGCTAGTTCCGTCCCGTCCCGGACGGATCCAACCCGTCCCGGCCGGATCGGCCGGTCCCGGACGGATCCATCCCGTCCGGGAGCGACGCCTGTCCGGCGTCGCCCGCCGTGGAACTGCCGGAGGACGACGAGAGGTGGCCCGCGTTGCGGCGGGCGCGCGTGAGGTCCGCGCGTGCGGCGAGTTCACCGTCCCCGGGGTAGGCGATCTCCTCGAGGACGAGCGGGTGCGGAGCGGCCAGGATGGACCGGGCGTCCTTGAGGCGGGCGGCGAGCCTCTCGGCCAGCCATTCCGGCGGCATCTCCCCGGACCCCACGCGAAGCGTCGATCCGACGAGCGCCCGCACCATGTTGTGGCAGAACGCGTCTGCCTGCACGGTCGCGGTGATGGCGCCGTCGTGCCCGCGGACGAACTCGTACCGCTGCAGCTCGCGGATGGTGGTGGAGCCCGCGCGGGGCTTGCAGAAGGCGGCGAAGTCCTGGATGCCGAGCAGATGCGCGGCGCCCTCGTTCAGCAGCGCGACATCCAGCGGGGCCGGGTACCAGAGCGTGGTGTGGCGGCGGAGCGGGTCCTGGCCGGACGTCAGGTCGGCTATGGCATAGCTGTACCGTCGCCAGAGGGCCGAGAAGCGTGCGTCGAACCCTTGGGGGGCAGGCGTGGCGGAGCGCACGACGACGGCGGGCACCGAGTTCCTGACGGACCGCCCCCGGCCGGTCATGCCGTCGGTGAGCTCACGGTTGATGGTGCCGGTCAGCCGGCGGAGGAACGCATGCGCCGGGTCCAGCTCCCGGCCCCGCGCCATACCGTCCCATTCGGCGGTGGTGAGGTCGGCATGCGCCACCTGGCCCCGAGCATGCACGCCGGCGTCGGTCCGGCCGCCCACGGTGAGCCGCACCGGCCGGCGCAGGAGCATGAAGAGCGCGTCCTCGAGGACGCCCTGGACGCTCGGGAGCCCAGGCTGCAGCGCCCACCCGGAAAAGGGCGCGCCGTCGTACGCGATGTCGAGCCGGACACGCAAAAGCCCGCCGTCCCCTGAAGGGACAGCGGGCTCGAGCGTGGTCATGGCGTGGATCGGGGCGGAAGAATTACTTCTTCTCGTCCTCGACGGTGCCTTCGACGACGACGACCTCGTCGGTGCCTGCTTCGGCGTCGACCGTGGTGTCCTCGGCGGCGACCTCTTCGGCGGACGATGCCGAGTCGGCGGACTCCGCCGACTCTACGGAATCTGCCGACTCGGGCGAATCGACGGACTCAGCGACGGGCGCTGCTGCAGCGGCGGGAGCCTTGGCCTGCTCGGCCTCGGCCACGACGGACTGCTTGGCGGACATCGGCTCCAGCACCAGTTCGATGACGGCCATGGGAGCGTTGTCGCCCTTGCGGTTGCCGATCTTGGTGATGCGGGTGTAGCCACCCTCGCGGTTGGCGACGGCAGGTGCGATGTCCGTGAACAGCTCGTGGACGATGCTCTTGCTGCTGATGACACCGAGGACGCGACGACGCGACGCCAGGTCGCCCTTCTTCGCGAACGTGATGAGACGCTCAGCGTAGGGGCGAAGGCGCTTTGCCTTGGTCACCGTGGTGGTGATGCGCTTGTGCTCGAACAGTGAGGCGGCCAGGTTGGCGAGCATCAGGCGTTCGTGCGCCGGACCGCCTCCGAGGCGTGGGCCCTTAGTGGGTGTGGGCATGGTGATTTCTCCTCATTAGGTGTCCGTCCCGCCGCTTCGACAGCGGCGGGCGGACAGATAGCGTTTTAGAGCTCTTCGTCGCCGTAGGCGGCGTCGTCCTCTTCGATGGCTGCAGCGCGGGCGGCAAGGTCGAAGCCTGGAGGGGAATCCTTCAGGGACAGACCGAGCTCGACGAGCTTCGCCTTGACCTCGTCGATGGACTTCGCACCGAAGTTGCGGATGTCCATGAGATCGGCCTCGGAGCGTGCGACGAGTTCACCCACGGAGTGGATGCCCTCGCGCTTGAGGCAGTTGTACGAGCGGACCGTCAGTTCGAGGTCCTCGATCGGCAGCGCCATGTCGGCAGCAAGCGCTGCGTCCGTGGGCGAAGGCCCGATCTCGATGCCCTCGGCAGCGGTGTTCAGCTCGCGGGCGAGGCCGAACAGCTCCACCAGGGTGGTGCCTGCGGAAGCGACGGCGTCGCGCGGGGCGATGGCATCCTTCGTCTCGACGTCGACGATGAGCTTGTCGAAGTCGGTGCGCTGCTCCACACGGGTCGCCTCGACGCGGAAGGTGACCTTCAGGACCGGCGAGTAGATCGAGTCGACCGGGATGCGGCCGATCTCGGAGTCGCCGGACTTGTTCTGCGAGGCGGACACGTAGCCGCGTCCACGCTCGATGGTCAGTTCGAGCTCGAACTTGCCCTTCGAGTTGAGGGTCGCGATGTGCAGGTCCGGGTTGTGGAACTCGACGCCTGCGGGAGGCGCGATGTCCGCAGCCGTGACGACGCCGGGTCCCTGCTTGCGCAGGTAGGCGACCACGGGCTCGTCGTGCTCCGAGGAGACGGCGAGGTTCTTGATGTTCAGGATGATCTCGGTGACATCCTCCTTCACCCCGGGGACGGTGGTGAATTCGTGCAGCACTCCGTCGATGCGGATGCTGGTAACCGCGGCACCGGGGATCGAGGACAGGAGCGTGCGGCGGAGCGAGTTGCCGAGGGTGTAGCCGAAGCCGGGCTCGAGGGGTTCGATCACGAACCGTGAGCGGTTGTCGGCGACTACTTCTTCAGTCAGGGTGGGGCGCTGTGCAATGAGCACGTACATTTCCTTTCAGGAAGCATCCGCTATATGACGCTTCTAAATGGGCGGGACTGCTGGTCGGCCGGCTCGGGATCTGCTGCAACGGCACCGAACCGCCCTGCCGGACCCAGCGGGTCCTGCAGGGCGGCACGGTGACCGGAAAGCCGATTAGACGCGGCGGCGCTTGGGCGGGCGGCAGCCGTTGTGAGCGCTGGGGGTGACGTCGGAGATGGATCCGACCTCGAGGCCGGTGGCCTGCAGCGAGCGGATCGCGGTCTCGCGGCCCGATCCCGGACCCTTCACGAAGACGTCGACCTTCTTGACGCCGTGCTCCTGTGCGCGCTTGGCAGCGGCTTCGGCAGCCATCTGCGCAGCGAACGGGGTGGACTTCCGTGAGCCCTTGAAGCCGACCTCACCGGCGGAGGCCCAGGAGATGACTGCTCCGCTGGGGTCCGTGATCGAGACGATCGTGTTGTTGAACGTGCTCTTGATGTGCGCCTGGCCGAGCGCGATGTTCTTCTTATCCTTGCGACGCGGCTTACGCACCGCTCCACGAGTCTTGGGGGGCATTACTTCTCCTACGAAGGTATTGGGTAGAGCATTGAGTCGGATCGAATCCCGCCGGAGGTCCTACGAACAGGGTCCTCCGCTGGCGAGGTCCCCTGGCGTGACGAGCGCTGGCGCGTCACCTCAGGGAGCCAGTGGGGTTAGCGTCCGACCTTCTTCTTGCCTGCGACCGTACGCTTCGGACCCTTGCGGGTACGCGCATTCGTCTTCGTACGCTGTCCACGTACGGGAAGGCCGCGGCGGTGCCGAATGCCTTCGTAGCTGCCGATCTCGACCTTGCGGCGGATGTCGGCTGCGACCTCACGACGGAGGTCACCCTCGACCTTGAAGTTGCCTTCGATGTAGTCGCGGAGCTGGACCAGCTCGACGTCGGTGAGGTCCTTGACGCGCGTGTGCGGGGAGATCCCCGTGTCGACGATCGTCTTCTCTGCACGGGTCTTGCCCACGCCGTAGATATAGGTAAGCGCGATGACTACCCGCTTTTCGCGGGGGATGTCTACGCCAGCGAGACGTGCCATAGTGGCGGTGCTCCTTTGGTGATACCGGAGGTCTGGAGCAGAACGTCCCCGGAACAGGTGTTCCGGTCCCCGGCCTCCGAGCCGGGGGTGTACATCCCGTCAGGGATGCTGTTCTGCCGTTGAATGTACTTCTACGCGCGGGAAGAGCCTCGGGAAGAGGTTCTTAGCCCTGGCGCTGCTTGTGGCGCGGGTTCTCGCAGATGACGAGAACGTTGCCTTTGCGGCGGACCACCTGGCACTTCTCGCAGATCCGCTTCACGCTCGGGTTGACCTTCATGGTTTTCCTTCGAGTTGATTCTTATTTGTAGCGGTAGACAATACGGCCCCGGGTGAGGTCGTACGGGCTGAGTTCCACTACGACCCGGTCCTCAGGAAGGATTCGAATGTAGTGCTGGCGCATCTTTCCCGAGATGTGGGCGAGAACAATGTGACCGTTGGCCAACTCAACGCGGAACATCGCGTTGGGCAGCGCCTCGTTCACAGTGCCTTCAATCTCAATGACACCGTCTTTCTTGGCCATATCCTCCGCTAACGTCTATGCCCGCCACTTGCGTAGCGGACGGGTTTGGGGTTTTGATTGTCACACCCGCGGGGAGCCGGAGCTCCGCTCGCAGGGAGGTCTCAGGGGCCCCATTGGGCACGAAAAGCAGAGACAACCAACAGACGACTCTACGCTACTCTTCCCCGATAGTTAAATCCCGCCGGCCCGGCGTCCTGGACACGCTGATAGCGATGGGCGCCGGCCGGTACGACGAAGGTCCCGCACGTGCGTGCGGGACCTTCGTCGTACCGGGTTCGTGCAGTACGGGGCTCGTGCGGTACGGTGCCGGTGCTCAGCCGCCGAGCGGAGCCGGCGTGACCCCCAGCGGCTCGAGCCGCGAGGCTCCGCCATCCGGGGCGGAGAGGACCCAGATGCCGCCATCGTGCACCGCGACGCTGTGCTCCCACTGCGAGGCGCGCTTGCCGTCCGTCGTGACGACGGTCCAGTCGTCGTCGAGCACTGCTGTCTCCAGTCCTCCCTGCACGAGCATGGGCTCGATCGCGAGGCACAGGCCCGGGCGCACCTTCGGGCCGCGGTTCGAACTGCGGTAGTTCAGCACGTCGGGCGCCTGGTGCATCTGGGTGCCGATCCCGTGGCCCACATAGTCCTCGAGGATCCCGAGCGCGGGTCCCGGCGCCGAGGAGACGTAGTCGTCGATCGCGGCGCCGATGTCTCCGACGAACCGGGCGGTGGCCAGGGCGGCGATCCCACGCCACATCGCCTCCTCCGTGACCTCGGAGAGACGGACGTCCTCGGGACGCGGTGTTCCGACGATCACCGTGCGCGCGGAGTCGGAGTGCCACCCACGGACGACGGCGCCACCGTCGATCGAGATGATGTCGCCGTCCTGCAGGATGCGGCTTCCCGGGATGCCGTGGACGACCTCGTGGTTCACCGACGTGCAGATGCTGGCGGGGAACCCGTGGTAGCCGAGGAAGTTGGACGTGGCGCCCTCCTCGCGGAGGACCTCCTCGAACACCTCGTTCAGTTCGGCCGTGGTGACGCCGACGGCGGCTGCAGAGACAGCGCGGTCCAGCGCCCTGGACAGCACCAGACCGGCCTCACGCATCACGAGCATCTGGCTGGTGGTCTTGTATTCGACCTTGGGCTGGCGGAACATGCGGTGGTCCTAGCTTGCTACCTTGAGGGCCGCCATCACGCGTTCGGTGACGCCGTCGATGCTACCGATACCGTCGACCTTCGTGACGATCCCACGCTCGGCGTACCGCGACACGACTGCTTCGGTCTGGTCGTGGTAGAGGCCCAGGCGGTGGCGGATCACCTGCTCGTTGTCGTCCGACCGGCCGTCGAGCTCGGCCCGCCCGAGGAGGCGCTTGACGAGCTCCGCGTCGTCCGCGGTCAGCTGCAGCACGACGTCGAGCTCGAGCTCGTTCTCGCGGAGGATGTCGTCGAGCTCGTCGACCTGCGCCGCGGTCCGCGGGTAGCCGTCCAGCAGGAAGCCGTCCTGGACGTCGTCCGCCGCGAGGCGATCGCGCACCATGCTGTTGGTGACGCTGTCGGGAACGAAGTCGCCGGCATCCATGAACTTCTTGGCCTCGACGCCGAGGGGCGTCTCGCGCTTGACGTTGTCGCGGAAGATGTCCCCCGTGGAGATGGCCACGACGCCCAGGCGCTCGGAGATCCGCGCGGCCTGCGTGCCCTTGCCCGAACCGGGAGGACCGATGATCAGCATTCTCGTCAACGCAACAACCCTTCGTAGTGACGCTGCTGGAGCTGTGCGTCGATCTGCTTTACCGTCTCGAGGCCCACGCCGACCATGATGAGGATCGAGGTGCCGCCGAACGGGAAGTTCTGGTTCGCGCCGATGGCCACGAGGGCGATCAGCGGGATCAGCGCCACGAGCCCCAGGTAGATGGCACCGGGCAGCGTGATCCGGGACAGCACGTACTGCAGGTACTCCGCCGTCGGGCGTCCGGCGCGGATGCCGGGGATGAAGCCCCCGTACTTCTTCATGTTCTCGGACACCTCGTCCGGGTTGAACGTGATCGCCACGTAGAAGTAGGTGAAGAAGACGATCAGCAGGAAGTACATCGCCATGTACAGCGGGTGGTCCCCGCTGGTCAGGTAGGTGGTGATCCAGTTGACCCATGCGGGCGGCGCCGTGCCGTCCTGGGGAGTGTTGAACTGCGCGATCAGGCTCGGCAGGTACAGCATCGAGGACGCGAAGATCACGGGGATGACGCCGGCCATGTTGACCTTGATCGGGATGTACGTGCTGCTGCCACCGAGGGTGCGGCGGCCGACCATGCGCTTGGCGTACTGCACCGGGATGCGGCGCTGGGACTGCTCGACGAAGATCACGAGGGCGACGACGACGACGCCCATCGCGAGGACGAAGGCGAACACCGTGGCGCCCTGGGTACGGAGGATCTCGCCCAGCGAGGTGGGGAAGCCGGCGGCGATGGCCGTGAAGATGAGCAGCGACATGCCGTTGCCCACACCGCGCTCGGTGATGAGCTCACCCATCCACATGATGAGGCCGGTACCGGCCGTCAGCGTGATGATGAGCAGGATGATGGTGATCAGGGAGTCGTCCGGGATCAGGGGCACTGGGCAGTTGCCGAGCAGCGCGCCCGATCGGGCCAGCGAGACGAGTGTGGTCGCGTTCAGCAGGCCCAGGGCGATCGTCAGGTAGCGCGTGTACTGGGTCAGCTTGGACTGGCCCTGGGCGCCTTCCTGGTGCAGCTCCTGGAAGCGGGGAATGACCACCCGGAGGAGCTGCGTGATGATGCTCGCCGTGATGTACGGCATGATGCCCAGCGCGAAGATCGAGACCTGCAGCAGCGCTCCGCCGCTGAACAGGTTGACGAACTGGTAGAGGCCGCCTTCGGTGTTGCCCAGGGCGAGACACTGCTGGACGTTCCCGTAGTCGACACCCGGAGCGGGGATGAAGGCCCCGAGGCGGAAGATGGTGATGATTCCCAGCGTGAACAACAGCTTGCGCCGCAAGTCTGGCGTCCGGAATGCCCGGCCAATAGCGCTAAGCAAGCGTCCTCCTGAAGGTCTGTTGGTCCTGAGGCGGACCGTACACAACAACCGAGTCTAACGGTTGGTCACCCGTGCGAGAGAACCGCGGGGTGAAAAGTGGCCGAAGCCGAAAAAAGACTCCTGGTGGGCTGATACAGCCCTGCCCACCAAGAGTCTAGTTCCAAAGTGCCATGGATCACAGCCGCCCCCTCCCCCGCGCTCGGCGGGAGAGGGGCGGCCGAGCGATCTACAGCTCGGTGACGGTCCCGCCGGCTGCGACGATCTTCTCTGCAGCAGATGCTGAGAAGGCGTCCGCCGAGACGTTGACGGCCACGGTGATCTCGCCGGTCCCCAGCACCTTGACGGGCTGGTTCTTGCGCACGGCACCGTTCGCCACCAGGCTGTCCACGGTGACGTCGCCGCCAGCGGGGTACAGCTCGGAGAGCTTGTCGAGGTTCACGACCTGGAACTCGACGCGGAACGGGTTCTTGAAGCCGCGCAGCTTGGGAAGGCGCATGTGCAGCGGCAGCTGGCCGCCGGCAAATCCTGCCTTCACCTGGTAGCGGGCTGCAGTTCCCTTGGTACCACGGCCTGCAGTCTTACCCTTCGAACCCTCACCACGGCCTACACGGGTCTTCGCCGTCTTGGCTCCGGGGGCGGGACGCAGGTGGTGGACCTTGAGTGCGTGGACGCGCTCGGCCTTCGCCTCGGGTGCGGCCGCAGCCGCGATGTTCTTCTCTGCCATTAGTTGGCCTCCTCAACCTTCAAGAGGTGCGGAACCGTGTTGACCATGCCGACGGTGACGGCGTCCGCTTCACGGACCACGGTGTGGCCGATCCGCTTGAGGCCGAGGGACCGCAGCGTGTCGCGCTGGTTCTGCTTGCCGCCAATAGCGGACTTGATCTGGGTGATCTCCAGCTTCGCCGAGCTCACGCGGACGCGCTTCGGGGTGATCGCGGTCATTACGCACCTGCCTTCTGAGCTGCGATCGCGCGCAGCATCTGGTGGGATGCGACCTCGTCGAGGGGCAGGCCGCGGCGGGCCGCGACTGCCTGGGGCTCTTCGAGTCGCTTCAGCGCGTCAACGGTTGCGTGAACGATGTTGATGGCGTTCGCGGAACCGAGCGACTTGGAGAGGACGTCGTGGATGCCGACGCACTCCAGTACCGCACGCACCGGACCACCGGCGATGACGCCGGTACCCGGGGAAGCGGGACGGAGGAGGACGACGCCGGCTGCTGCCTCGCCCTGCACCAGGTGCGGGACGGTGCCACCGATGCGCGGAACGCGGAACATCGTCTTCTTGGCTTCCTCGACGGCCTTCTGGATGGCGGAGGGAACTTCCTTCGCCTTGCCGTAGCCGACACCGACCATGCCGTTGCCGTCGCCGACCACCACGAGGGCGGTGAAGCTGAAGCGGCGGCCGCCCTTGACGACCTTGGCGACGCGGTTGATGGTGACGACGCGCTCGATGAACTTGTCCTTGTCATCATTGCGCCCGCCGTCACGACCGTCACGGCCACCACGGCCGCCACGCTCGCCACCGCGGGAGTTGCCGCCGCGCTCGCCGCCGCGGGAAGTGCCGCGGCCACGGTTCGCGTCAGCCGACGCGGTCTCAGTTGCGCCTGCAGCCGGAGCTTCGGCTGCTGGCTGCTCTGTAGCCGTATTCAATGGGGCTTCCTTTGCCTTGTTCTCCTCGGTCACAGTGCCAGCCCACCTTCACGTGCGCCGTCTGCGATTGCTGCAACGCGACCGTGGTACTTGTTGCCACCGCGGTCGAAGACGACAGCTTCGACACCGGCAGCCTTGGCACGCTCTGCAACGAGTTCACCAACGCGCTTGGCCTTGGCGGTCTTGTCACCGTCGAATGCACGGAGGTCCGCTTCGAGGGTGGAGGCTGATGCTACGGTCACGCCCTTGGTGTCGTCGACGACCTGCACGAATACGTGGCGGGCCGAACGGTTGACGACCAGGCGGGGACGGACGGCGGTGCCGGATACGCGCTTGCGTACACGGAGGTGCCGGCGTCCGCGCGAGGCGGACTTGCTCTTCGAGCTGCGCTTCTTGTTGATGCTCAGACCCATGGTTACTTACCAGCCTTTCCGACCTTGCGGCGGATGATCTCGCCTGCGTAGCGGATGCCCTTGCCCTTGTAGGGGTCAGGCCTGCGCAGCTTGCGGATGGTTGCAGCGACCTCGCCGACCTGCTGCTTGTTGATGCCTGCGACCGAGAGCTTGGTGGGGCTGTCGACGGTCAGGGTGATGCCCTCGGGTGCCTTGACGGCGACCGGGTGGCTGTAACCCAGAGCGAATTCCAGGTCGCTGCCCTTGGCCTGCACACGGTAACCCGTGCCCACGATCTCAAGGTTCTTCTTGTAGCCCTCGGTGACTCCGACGATCATGTTGGAGATCAGCGTGCGGGTGAGGCCGTGCAGCGAACGCGACTCGCGCTCGTCGTTCGGGCGGGTGACCGTGAGGGTGCCCTCGTTCAGGGAGACCTCGATGGGGCTGGGAACCGTGTGGCTCAGCTCGCCCTTCGAGCCCTTGACCGAGACCTCGTTGCCGTTGACCGCGATCTCGACACCAGCGGGAACGGTGATGGGGAGACGTCCAATACGTGACATTTTTCTTTCCCTTTCCCGTTACCAGACGTAGGCGAGGACTTCCCCACCTACACCCTTCTTGGATGCCTGGCGGTCCGTGAGCAGACCGGAGGACGTGGACAGGATGGCGATGCCGAGGCCGCCGAGCACGTGGGGCAGGTTCGTGGACTTGGCGTACACGCGCAGGCCGGGCTTGGAGATACGGCGGATGCCGGCGATGGAACGCTGGCGGTCCGGTCCGAACTTGAGGTCGATGGTCAGCTTCTTGCCGACCTCCGCTTCCTCTTCCTTCCAGCCGGCGATGTAGCCCTCGGCCTTCAGGATGTCCGCTACGCGGGCCTTCAACTTGCTGTACGGCATGGACACGGAGTCGTGGTAAGCCGAGTTTGCGTTGCGCAGACGCGTGAGCATGTCTGCGACAGGATCTGTCATTGTCATGTGGGCTCTTGCCCTTCCTCGAAACGGTTTCCGGATTCCGGCCGGCACACGCGGTGACGGCTGGAGCGGACCTGCAACGTAGTTAGATTAATCTTCGGATTTGAAGGGGAAGCCAAGCGCCTTGAGGAGCGCTCGGCCCTCGGCGTCGGTCTTGGCGGTGGTGACGACGGTGATGTCCATGCCACGTACGCGGTCGATACGGTCCTGGTCGATCTCGTGGAACATCGACTGCTCCGTGAGGCCGAAGGTGTAGTTGCCGTTGCCGTCGAACTGCTTGCCGTTGAGACCGCGGAAGTCGCGGATACGGGGCAGGGCGAGGGAGATCAGGCGGTCCGTGAACTCCCACATGCGGTCACCACGCAGGGTGGCGTGCGCACCGATGGGCATTCCTTCGCGGAGCTTGAACTGCGCGATGGACTTGCGGGCCTTGGTGACCTGCGGCTTCTGGCCCGTGATCGCTGTGAGGTCCTTGACGGCGCCGTCGATCAGCTTGGAGTCCTTGGCGGCGTCACCGACACCCATGTTCACGACGACCTTGACCAGGCGGGGAACCTGGTTGACGTTCGCGTAGTTGAACTCTTCCTGCAGCGTCGCCTTGATCTCGGACGCGTAGCGCGCCTTGAGGCGGGGAAGAACCCGGGTTTCTGCGGTTTCGACAGTCATTACAGATCCTTCCCTGATGACTTGGCCACGCGGATGCGGACAACGCGCTCGCGGCCGTCACGCTCGACGGTCTCGGTGCGGAATCCGACGCGGGTCGGCTTCTTGGTCTCGGGATCGACGACGGCGACGTTGCTGATGTGCACGGGTGCCTCAACGACCTCGATGCCACCGGTCTTGGTGCCGCGCTGCGACTGCCCGACCTTGGTGTGCTTGGTGATCCGGTTGATGCCTTCCACGAGGACGCGGTTGGTCTCGGGGAACACCTTCAGGACCTTGCCCTGCTTGCCGCGGTCTCCGCCGCGCTCCTGCTTGGCTCCGGTGATGACCTGGACGAGGTCACCCTTCTTGATCTTGAGCTTTGTCTTCTGTGCCATGGACTACAGCACCTCCGGCGCCAGCGAGATGATCTTCATGAAACGCTTGTCGCGGAGCTCGCGACCGACAGGGCCGAAGATACGGGTACCGCGGGGGTCGCCGTCGTTCTTCAGGATCACTGCTGCGTTCTCGTCGAACTTGATGTAGGAACCGTCCGCGCGGCGGCGTTCCTTCTTGGTGCGGACGATGACCGCCTTGACGACATCACCCTTCTTGACGTTGCCGCCGGGGATCGCGTCCTTCACGGTGGCGACGATGACATCGCCGATGCCTGCGTAGCGGCGCCCGGATCCTCCGAGAACGCGGATGGTCAAGATTTCCTTGGCCCCCGTGTTGTCGGCGACCTTTAGCCGCGACTCCTGCTGAATCACTTATTACTCCTGTCGTCGCGCCGGTTCTCTTGTCGAGCCTTGCGGAACGGATATGGGTGGGCCCCGTAATACTGGTACTCACCACCTGCGCGCCTGGGCACGCGTCCGCGCGCCGGAAGTCGGCGCGCAGGGATTGTGATGAACAAGATTATCGGGCTTTTGCCTATGTGCCCGGTGTGAAGGAAACCCCTGAGGGACACCCTGCGAGGAAACCTCGTGAGGGCATGCGCCAGCCCACCAGACAGACAAGATTCTTATAGTATCGCGAAGATGCCCCGGACACGAAATCGCGTCCGGGGCATCGTCGGTGGTGCCGGCAGGGCCGGCTCCGGGATGTGCTACTTGGCCTTCTCGATGACCTCGACCAGTCGCCACCGCTTGGTGGCGGACAGCGGGCGGGTCTCGCTGATCAGGACCATGTCGCCGATGCCGGCGACGTTCTGCTCGTCGTGCGCCTTGACCTTGGAGCTGCGGCGAAGCACCTTGCCGTACAGGCCGTGCTTCACGCGGTCCTCGACCTCGACCACGATGGTCTTCTCCATCTTGTCGGAGACGACGTAGCCGCGGCGTACCTTGCGGTAGCCACGCGAGTCGGCGTTGTGGACGGCCTTCTCGGTTCCTACGGTCTCGCTCTGCTGCTCACTCATTTGGCGTCCTCCTCAGAAGCCTCGGTGTCCACGGAAGGTTCGTCCTTCGTGGAGGCCTTCTTGGCTTTCTTGGGCTTGTCCGCCTTCGCGGGCTTAGCTTCCTCGACGGGAGCTACGACCTCGGGACGGAGACCCAGTTCACGCTCGCGCAGCACCGTGTAGATGCGTGCAATATCGCGCTTGACCGAGCGAAGGCGGCCGTGGCTTTCGAGCTGGCCGGTGGCCGACTGGAAGCGGAGGTTGAACAGCTCCTCCTTGGCCTTGCGCAGTTCTTCCACCAGGCGGTCCTTATCGAAGCCGTCCAGCTGGTCTGTTGCCAGTTCCTTTGAACCCAGAGCCATAACTATTCACCACCCTCACGACGCACGATGCGTGCCTTCAACGGCAGCTTGTGGATCGCGAGGCGCAGGGCTTCGCGGGCTACCTCTTCGGTTACTCCGGACAGTTCAAAGAGAACACGGCCCGGCTTGACGTTGGCCACCCACCACTCGGGCGAACCCTTACCGGAACCCATGCGGGTCTCGGCAGGCTTCTTGGTCAACGGGCGGTCCGGATAGATGTTGATCCAGACCTTTCCGCCACGCTTGATGTGGCGGGTCATGGCGATACGAGCGGACTCGATCTGGCGGTTGGTGACGTATGCCGGGCTCAGAGCCTGGATACCCCATTCGCCAAAGCTGACCTCGGTACCGCCGGTCGCAGCGCCGGAACGACCCGGGTGGTGCTGCTTACGGAACTTGACTCGACGTGGGATAAGCATTTAAGCCTGTCCTCCTTCAGTCGCAGCGGGGGCTGCGGCGGTCTCGGCGGGTGCCGAGGCACCCTGGCCCTCGGAGCGCTCGGGTGCACGACGACGACGGTCGCCTCCACGGTCGCCACCGCGGTCGGCGCCGGCAGGGCCACGGCCCGGACGGTCTCCACCACGGCCACGCGAGGGAGCTGCCGCAGCCTGGGCTGCGAGTTCCTTCGCCGTGACGTCACCCTTGTAGATCCAGACCTTCACGCCGATTCGGCCGAAGGTGGTCTTCGCTTCGAAGAAGCCGTAGTCGATGTTGGCACGGAGCGTGTGCAGGGGAACGCGTCCCTCGCGGTAGAACTCCGAGCGGCTCATTTCGGCACCACCCAGGCGACCGGAGCACTGGACACGGATGCCCTTCGCGCCGGCACGCTGTGCGGACTGCATGGCCTTCTTCATCGCGCGGCGGAAGGCCACGCGGGAGGAAAGCTGCTCGGCGATACCCTGGGCCACGAGCTGGGCTTCGATCTCGGGGTTCTTGACCTCGAGGATGTTCAGCTGGACCTGCTTGCCGGTGAGCTTCTCGAGCTCGCCGCGGATGCGGTCCGCCTCTGCTCCCCGACGGCCGATGACGATGCCGGGACGTGCCGTGTGGATGTCCACGCGGACGCGGTCCCTGGTGCGCTCGATCTCGACCTTCGCGATACCGGCCCGGTCCATGCCGGTCGACATGAGCTGGCGGATCTTGATGTCTTCGCGGACGAAGTCACGGTAGCGCTGGCCCGGCTTGTTGCTGTCGGCGAACCAGTGTGACCTGTGGTCGGTGGTGATGCCGAGTCGGAACCCGTGCGGGTTTACTTTCTGTCCCACTTAGCGGACCTCCACTTTCTCAGGGGTAGCGACGACAACCGTGATGTGGCTGGTCCGCTTGTTGATGCGGAACGCGCGGCCCTGGGCACGCGGACGGAACCGCTTCATCGTGGGGCCTTCATCGACGAATGCTTCGCTGATGATGAGGTTGTCCTCGTCGAAGGCAACGCCGTCACGGTCCGCGAGGACTCGTGCGTTGGCCATTGCCGACTGGACCACCTTGAAAACCGGCTCCGAAGCAACCTGTGGGGCAAACTTCAGAATAGCCAGAGCCTCATTCGCCTGCTTACCACGAACAAGGTTGACGACGCGCCGGGCCTTCATAGGCGTTACGCGGATATGACGCGCAATAGCCTTGGCTTCCATTGCTTTCCTTCTCTCGTCTTAGCCGTAAGAGCAGCGCCTAGCGGCGCTTGCCCTTGCGGTCGTCCTTAACATGGCCGCGGAAAGTCCGCGTGGGAGCGAATTCGCCGAGCTTGTGCCCGACCATCGACTCGGTGACAAACACCGGGATGTGCTTGCGCCCGTCGTGCACCGCGATCGTGTGCCCGAGCATGTCGGGGATGATCATGGAGCGGCGGGACCACGTCTTGATGACGTTCTTCGTACCCGTTTCGTTCTCGCGAGCGACCTTTACGAAAAGGTGCTGGTCGACGAAGGGGCCTTTCTTCAGGCTGCGTGGCATGTCTCCAGGCTCCTATCGCTTGTTCTTGCCGGAACGACGGCGACGCACGATGAGTGAATCGCTCTCTTTGTTGGGGCGACGGGTACGGCCTTCGGCCTTACCGTTCGGGTTGACCGGGTGGCGTCCACCGGAGGTCTTGCCCTCGCCACCACCGTGCGGGTGGTCGACCGGGTTCATGGCGACACCGCGGACGGTCGGGCGGATGCCCTTCCAGCGGTTACGGCCGGCCTTGCCCCAGTTGATGTTCGACTGCTCGGCGTTGCCGACCTCGCCGATCGTCGCGCGGCAGCGGACGTCGACGTTGCGGATCTCACCGGAGGGCAGACGCAGCTGGGCGAAACGGCCTTCCTTGGCGACGAGCTGGACCGACGCACCGGCGGAGCGTGCCATCTTCGCGCCGCCACCTGGGCGGAGCTCGACGGCGTGGATGACGGTACCCACGGGGATGTTGCGCAGCGGCAGGTTGTTGCCGGGCTTGATGTCGGCCCCGGCACCGGCCTCGACGAAGTCGCCCTGCTTGAGCTTGTTCGGCGCAACGATGTAGCGCTTGGTGCCGTCGACGTAGTGCAGGAGTGCGATGCGCGCGGTGCGGTTGGGATCGTATTCGATCTCGGCAACGCGGGCGTCTACGCCGTCCTTGTCGTGGCGGCGGAAGTCGATCAGGCGGTACTGACGCTTGTGTCCACCACCCTTGTGGCGGGTCGTGATCTTACCGGTGTTGTTGCGTCCACCCTTCTTGGGAAGGGGACGGACCAACGACTTTTCCGGCGTCGACCGTGTGATTTCAGCGAAGTCGGCAACGCTCGAGCCACGACGGCCCGGGGTTGTCGGCTTGTATTTACGGATTCCCATAACTCAATTCCTCGTTAAAGTGGTCTCCGCTCTAGGAGAGCGGACCGCCGAAGATGTCGATCGAGCCCTCTTTGAGGGACACGATGGCACGCTTGGTGCCCTTGCGCTGGCCCCAGCCGAACTTGGTGCGCTTGCGCTTGCCAACCCGGTTGATGGTGTTGATGGAGTCGACCTTCACGGAGAAGATCTTCTCGACCGCCAGCTTGATTTCTTCCTTGTTCGAACGCGGGTCGACCAGGAAGGTGTACTTGCCTTCGTCGATCAGGCCGTAGCTCTTCTCCGAGACGACGGGTGCAATGACGACGTCGCGCGGATCCTTTGCGATGGTGCCGCTCACTTGGCATCCTCCTCGGAGATGACAGCAGACACGCCGACGAACTGGTCGTAGGCGGCCTTGGTGAAGATCACGTCATCGGAGACCAGCACGTCGTACGTGTTGAGCTGGTCTACGTAGAGGACGTGCACTGCGGGGACGTTGCGCACCGACAGTGCGGCGACGTCGTTGGCGCGCTCGATGACCACGAGCAGGCGGGGCCGCTCGGAGATCGAACGCAGGGTCTCGATGGCACCCTTGGTGGACGGCTTGTCGCCGGTGACCAGGGACTCGAGAACGTGGATACGGCCGTTGCGTGCCCGGTCAGAGAGCGCTCCGCGCAGGGCGGCGGCGATCATCTTCTTGGGGGTGCGCTGGCTGTAGTCGCGGGGCGTGGGCCCGTGGACGATTCCGCCACCGGTCATGTGGGGGGCGCGGATCGAACCCTGACGGGCACGACCGGTTCCCTTCTGCTTGAACGGCTTGCGGCCTGCGCCGCTCACCTCGGCGCGGGTCTTCGTCTTGTGGGTACCCTGGCGGGCAGCCGCAAGCTGTGCCACGACGACCTGGTGCAGCAGGGGGATGTTGGTCTGTGCGTCGAAGATCTCCGCGGGGAAATCGACATTTACAGTGTTGGCAGCCATCTGGCTATGCTCCCTTCACGGCGGTGCGTACGAGGACGACCTGGCCGCGGGCGCCGGGTACGGCACCCTTGATCAGCAGCAGCGACTTCTCGGCGTCGACAGCGTGAACCTTGAGGTTCAGCGTGGTCTGACGAACGGCACCCATGCGGCCTGCCATTTTCATTCCACGGAAGACGCGGCTGGGGGTGGATGCTCCACCGATGGAACCGGGCTTGCGGTGGTTCTTGTGGGCACCGTGCGAGGCTCCAACACCGTGGAACCCGTGGCGCTTCATGACACCGGCGAAACCCTTGCCCTTGGTGGTGCCGATGACGTCGACGGTCTGGCCGGCCTCGAACATCTCCACGGAGAGTTCCTGGCCGAGCGAGTAGGTGTCGGCGTCGGACGTGCGCAGCTCGACCACGTGACGGCGGGGCGTGACGCCTGCCTTGTCGAAGTGGCCGGCGAGCGGCTTGGTGACCTTGCGGGGATCGATCTGGCCGAAGCCGATCTGCACGGCCGTGTAGCCGTCCTTGTCCTCGCTCAGGAGCTGGGTGATGACGTTCGAGTCCGCCTGGACCACGGTGACGGGGATGAGGATGTTGTTCTCATCCCAGACCTGGGTCATGCCGAGCTTGATGCCCAGCAGGCCCTTGACCTGGCGCGTAAGTGAAGTAGACATAGGTATCCGCTCTCCCTTACAGCTTGATTTCGATGTTCACGTCCGCAGGCAGATCGAGACGCATCAGCGAATCGACGGCCTTGGGCGTGGGGTCAATGATGTCGATCAGACGCTTGTGAGTACGCATTTCAAAGTGCTCACGGCTGTCCTTGTACTTGTGCGGGGACCGGATGACAACGAAAACGTTCTTCTCCGTGGGCAGCGGCACGGGGCCCACTACCGTTGCGCCTGCGCGCGTCACCGTCTCAACGATCTTCCGCGCTGAAACATCAATGACCTCGTGGTCATATGACTTCAGCCGGATGCGGATTTTCTGTCCCGCCATGGCGTCTCGACTCTCTCTCTACATAACTGCCTGGGCAGTTCCGGTACGTACGTACATTTCCTGCGCCCGTTGTGCGACGCGTCCTGATCAGGCTGAATCCGGATGGATCCGGGTTCCTCACCCTGCCAGGTCTCCGACCCCCGCGCTCGGGCGTGTCGCATATTCTGGACACACTCAGTCCGCTGAATCCGGACGAGCCGAACGGGGTGGATTATATTTGGGCCGCGCATTCCGGTGGACCGGATCCCTGCATCAGGCATTATCCTGACCGGGATGAGGCCTCGAACCGCACGCGCGAGCGCTTGAACAACTTATCTAGTGTCGCAGATCGCCGGGGTGATTGCGAATTGAGCGACGTCGCAGCGGGAGTGACCTCCCGCACCTGGGCCGCCCCTCCCCCGGTGGGGAACCGCCGGCTCACATGGAAGAACCCCCGTCGTGAACACGACGGGGGTTCTTCCATGTGCTGGCCGGTCACCCGGCGGCGTCATGATGCTGAATTACTTCAGGATCTTGGTGACACGTCCCGAGCCAACGGTGCGGCCGCCTTCGCGGATCGCGAAGCCGAGGCCCTCTTCCATGGCGATGGGCTGGATGAGCTCTACGGTCATCTCAGTGTTGTCGCCGGGCATGACCATCTCGGTGCCCTCGGGGAGGGTGATGACGCCGGTCACGTCCGTGGTGCGGAAGTAGAACTGCGGGCGGTAGTTGGAGTAGAACGGGTTGTGACGCCCGCCCTCGTCCTTGGCCAGGATGTAGACGTTGGCCTCGAAGTCGGTGTGCGGGGTGATGGAACCCGGCTTCACGATGACCTGGCCGCGCTCTACGTCCTCGCGCTTGATGCCGCGGAGGAGAAGACCACAGTTCTCGCCTGCCCAGGCCTCGTCGAGCTGCTTGTGGAACATCTCGATACCGGTGACCGTGGTCTTCTGGACCGGGCGGATGCCGACGATCTCGACCTCGGAGTTGATAGCAAGGGTTCCACGCTCGGCGCGGCCGGTGACGACCGTTCCACGACCGGTGATCGTGAAGACGTCCTCGACGGGCATCAGGAAGGGCTTGTCCTTGTCGCGCACGGGGTCCGGCACGTTGTTGTCGACAGCTTCCATCAGTTCCTCGACGGACTTGACCCACTCGGGGTCGCCTTCGAGGGCCTTGAGGCCGGAGACGCGGACGACGGGGGCGTCGTCACCGTCGAAGCCCTGCGAGCTGAGCAGTTCGCGGACCTCCATCTCGACGAGGTCCAGGAGCTCCTCGTCGTCGACCATGTCGGACTTGTTCAGCGCGACCAGCAGGTAGGGAACGCCGACCTGGCGGGCGAGCAGCACGTGCTCACGGGTCTGCGCCATCGGACCGTCGGTGGCGGCGACCACGAGGATGGCACCATCCATCTGGGCCGCACCGGTGATCATGTTCTTGATGTAGTCAGCGTGACCGGGGGCGTCTACGTGTGCGTAGTGGCGCTTCTCGGTCTGGTACTCAACGTGCGAGATGTTGATCGTGATGCCGCGCTGCTTCTCCTCGGGAGCCGAGTCGATCGACGCGAAGTCACGCTGCTCGTTGAGGGTGGGGTACTTGTCGTACAGCACCTTGGAAATGGCAGCCGTCAACGTGGTCTTTCCATGGTCAACGTGACCGATGGTGCCGATGTTAACGTGCGGCTTAGTCCGCTCGAACTTTGCCTTCGCCACGGGTTCCTCCTAGAACGTTTGAGAAGATCTGCTTCCCAGCCGCGCTTTTCGCAGCTGAAACTCATGCAAGTCTACTGGGGGCTTTTGTTTTGATGAAATTGCTCTGCACTGCCGGTCCGGCTTGGCCCGTCAGCTGGGAGACGGGCCGGCCTGCCCTTGGACAGACCGGCCGCGCTTCCCGGGATTCCCGTTTCCGGGAGGGGTACTACTCGCCGCGAGTCTTCTGGATGATCTCGTCGGCGACTGCCTTCGGGACCTCGGAGTAGCTGTCGAACTTCATGGAGTACACGGCGCGGCCCTGGGTCTTCGACCGCAGGTCACCGATGTAGCCGAACATGCCCGAGAGAGGCACGTGGGCCGTGATGACCTTGACGCCGCTGGCGTCCTCCATGGACTGCATCTGCCCACGACGGGAATTGAGGTCACCGATCACTTCACCCATGTATTCCTCGGGCGTGCGGACCTCCACCTCCATCAGCGGTTCGAGCAGCACGGGCTTCGCCATGCGTGCGGCTTCCTTGAAAGCCATCCGGCCGGCGATCTTGAACGCCATCTCCGAGGAGTCGACGTCGTGGTAGGCACCGTCGAGCAGCGTCGCCTTGATGCCGACCACGGGGTATCCGGCGAGGACGCCGTCGTTGAGGGCATCCTGGATGCCGGCGTCGACGCTCGGGATGTACTCGCGGGGCACGCGGCCACCGGTGACCTTGTTGTCGAAGGCGTACATGACACCTTCCTCGACCTCCATCGGCTCGATCGCGATCTGGATCTTCGCGAACTGGCCGGAGCCACCCGTCTGCTTCTTGTGGGTGTAGTCGTGCTTCGCGACCTTGCTCCGGATCGTCTCGCGGTAGGCGACCTGGGGCTTGCCCACGTTCGCCTCGACGCGGAACTCGCGGCGCATGCGGTCCACCAGGATGTCCAGGTGGAGCTCGCCCATGCC
The DNA here is from genome assembly GCF_056680255.1 of Arthrobacter sp. BC5. NCBI lineage: Bacteria > Bacillati > Actinomycetota > Actinomycetes > Micrococcales > Micrococcaceae > Arthrobacter > Arthrobacter sp. BC5. The sequence continues at coordinate 1,956,024 of NZ_CM155273.1, read as the reverse complement.
GGCGATGATCGTCTGTCCGGTGTCCTCGTTCAGGGAGACCTGGAACGTGGGGTCCTCGGCCGAGAGCTTCTGGATGGCCGTGGACAGCTTCTCCTGGTCGCCCTTGGTCTTCGGCTCGATGGCCACCGAGATCACGGGCGCGGGGAAGCTCATGGACTCGAGCACGATCTGGTTCGCCGAGTCGGAGAGGGTGTCACCGGTGGTGGTGTCCTTCAGGCCGATCGCCGCGTAGATGTGCCCGGCCGAAGCCTCCTCGACGGGGATTTCCTTGTTGGCGTGCATCTGGAAGAGCTTCCCGATGCGCTCCTTCTTGCTCTTCGTGGAGTTCACGAGCTGGGTACCGGCCGTGACATGCCCCGAGTACACGCGGATGAACGTCAGCTGGCCGAAGAACGGGTGCGTCGCGACCTTGAACGCGAGGGCCGAGAAGGGCTCCTCCGTGCTGGGCTTGCGCGTGAGCTCGATCTCTTCGTTCCGGGGATCGTGTCCGATCATCGGGGGGACGTCGAGGGGCGAGGGCAGGTAGTCGATGACGGCGTCGAGCATCGGCTGCACACCGCGGTTCTTGAACGCGGAGCCGCAGAGGATCGGGTAGAGCTCGGAGTTGATCGTCATCTTCCGGATGCCGGCCTTGAGCTCGTCGACGGAGATCTCTTCGCCTTCGAGGTACTTGTTCATGAGCTCGTCCGAGGACTCGGCGACGGTCTCGACGAGGGCCGCGCGGTACTCCTCGGCCTTCTCCTTGAGGTCGGCCGGGATCTCCTGGATCTCGTACTTGGCACCCATGGTCACGTCACCCTTGGCATCGCCGGGCCACACGAGGGCGCGCATGTAGAGCAGGTCGACGACGCCGATGAAGTCGTTCTCGGCACCGATGGGGAGCTGCAGCACGAGGGGTTTGGCGCCCAGGCGGCTGATGATGGTGTCGACGGTGAAGTAGAAGTCGGCGCCCAGCTTGTCCATCTTGTTGACGAAGCAGATGCGGGGGACCTCGTACTTGTCGGCCTGGCGCCAGACGGTCTCCGACTGGGGCTCGACGCCCTCCTTGCCGTCGAACACTGCGACAGCGCCGTCGAGGACGCGCAGCGAACGCTCGACCTCGACCGTGAAGTCGACGTGGCCGGGCGTGTCGATGATGTTGATCTGGTTGTTCTCCCAGAAGCAGGTCACGGCGGCAGACGTGATGGTGATGCCGCGCTCCTTCTCCTGTTCCATCCAGTCGGTGGTGGAGGCGCCGTCGTGCGTCTCGCCGATCTTGTGGTTGACACCCGTGTAGAACAGGATGCGCTCGGTAGTAGTGGTCTTGCCGGCATCGATGTGGGCCATGATGCCGATGTTGCGGACCTTGTTGAGGTCGGTAAGCACGTCCTGTGCCACGGTGTCTCCCTTAATACGAAAATGGAGTTCTGCTGGACTGCCGGCCGGACCGGTCCTGGTGGGGACGCGGTCCGGCCGGCAGATCTGCTACCAGCGGTAGTGTGCGAAGGCCTTGTTCGACTCGGCCATCTTGTGCGTGTCCTCGCGGCGCTTGACTGCGGCACCGAGACCGTTCGACGCGTCCAGGATCTCGTTCTGGAGGCGCTCGGTCATCGTCTTCTCGCGGCGGGCCTTGGAGTAGCCCACGAGCCAGCGGAGGGCCAGTGCGGTCGAACGACCGGGCTTGACCTCGACGGGAACCTGGTAGGTCGCGCCACCGACACGACGTGAACGGACCTCGAGGGTCGGCTTCACGTTGTCCATGGCCTTCTTGAGGGCTGCGACGGGGTCGCCGCCGGACTTGGCGCGTGCGCCTTCGAGCGCGCCGTAGACGATGCGCTCTGCGGTGGACTTCTTGCCGTCGACGAGCACCTTGTTGATCAGCTGCGTGACCAGGGGTGAGCCGTAGACGGGATCGAGTACGAGCGGCCGCTTCGGGGCCGGGCCCTTACGAGGCATATTACTTCTTCTCCATCTTTGCGCCGTAGCGGCTGCGAGCCTGCTTGCGGTTCTTCACGCCCTGGGTGTCGAGCGCGCCACGGATGATCTTGTAACGGACACCGGGAAGGTCCTTCACACGACCGCCGCGCACGAGCACGATGGAGTGTTCCTGAAGGTTGTGACCGACACCGGGGATGTAGGCGGTCACTTCGATGCCGCCGTTGAGGCGCACGCGGGCGACCTTGCGCAGGGCCGAGTTCGGCTTCTTGGGGGTGGTGGTGTAGACGCGGGTGCAAACGCCGCGCTTCATGGGGCTGCCCTTCAGTGCGGGCGCCTTGGTCTTGGAGACCTTAGGTGTCCGGCCCTTGCGGACCAGCTGGTTAATCGTAGGCACTTTCGTGTTCTCCGTAATGTCTGAAGTGATCTCTGTCGCCCTACTCCGCGGCGAGGGCGGCTCAGCAGGGCCGCACCATCCAGAAGTCGGGATGATCAGTCGTTTGGCGCAACACCCACTGACAACCTGCCGCAGAACGACTGTAGGCGTGCGAAAATGTGGCATTCGTTGTACAACTTACGTACAACGCGGAGATACGTTTCGCAACGCCGATCCTCTGCCACACAAACAATTGAGGTCCAGTCTACCAGAGATCAGCGGCCGCCTTTCGCCCCGCCTCCTCCCCCATGTGGTAGGGCCGCGTGGACGGGACGGGAGAGGCCCCGGACCATCTGGTCCGGGGCCTCTCCTTCCGACAGTCAGGTTCAGCGGAAGTCGCTGTTACCCATGTCGTAGTCGTCCAGCGGGATCGCGTGGAACTCGGGGCTCAGGCCGCCCTCGACACCGGCGTAGTCGAAGTCGCTGAACGCGCTCGGACCGGTGAAGAGGTTCGCCTTGGCTTCCTCGGTGGGCTCGACCGTGACCTTCGTGTAGCGGTCCAGGCCGGTACCGGCCGGGATGAGCTTACCGATGATGACGTTCTCCTTGAGGCCGAGCAGCGGATCGCTCTTGCCTTCCATGGCGGCCTGCGTGAGGACACGCGTGGTCTCCTGGAAGGAAGCGGCCGACAGCCACGACTCGGTGGCGAGCGACGCCTTGGTGATACCCATGAGCTCGGGACGGCCGGACGCCGGCTTCTTGCCCTCGGATACCACGCGACGGTTCTCGTCCTCGAAGCGGCGACGCTCTGCCAGCTCACCGGGGAGCAGGTCCGACTCGCCGGACTCGATCACGGTGACGCGACGCAGCATCTGGCGGACGATGACCTCCACGTGCTTGTCGTGGATGCCCACACCCTGGCTGCGGTACACGCGCTGCACCTCGTCCACGAGGAACTCCTGGGCCTTGCGGGGGCCGAGGATACGCAGGATCTGCTTCGGGTCCACCGCACCGAAGACGAGCTGCTGCCCGACCTCGACGTGGTCGCCGTCGGAGACCAGGAGGCGTGCGCGGCGCAGGACCGGGTACGCGATCTCCTCTGAGCCGTCGTCGGGGGTGACCACCAGGCGGAGCTGCTTCTCGGCATCTTCGATGGTGACCCGCCCTGCGACCTCGGAGATCGGGGCGACACCCTTGGGGGTGCGCGCCTCGAACAGCTCCTGGATACGGGGCAGACCCTGGGTGATGTCCTCCGCCGATGCGACACCACCGGTGTGGAAGGTACGCATGGTCAGCTGGGTACCCGGCTCACCGATCGACTGTGCGGCGATGATGCCGACGGCCTCTCCGATGTCCACGGTCTTGCCGGTTGCGAGCGAACGGCCGTAGCAGAGGGCACAGGTTCCGACACTGGACTCACAGGTGAGCACGGAGCGGACCTTGATCTCGGCGATGCCGGCCTCGAACAGTTCACCGATGAGTACGTCTCCGACGTCGGAGCCCGCGGGAGCGAGCACCTGGCCCTTGGAGTCGACGACGTCGGTGGCCAGCGTACGGGCGTACGCCGAGTTCTCGACCTCTTCGTGCAGCACGAGCTCGCCGTCGGCGTTCGGCACGGCGATGGTGACCTTCAGGCCGCGCTCGGTGCCGCAGTCGTCCTCGCGGACGATGACGTCCTGCGAGACGTCGACCAGGCGACGGGTCAGGTAACCCGAGTTGGCCGTACGCAGGGCGGTGTCGGCGAGGCCCTTACGGGCACCGTGCGTCGCGATGAAGTACTCCAGGACCGACAGGCCCTCGCGGTACGAGGACTTGATCGGACGAGGGATGATCTCACCCTTCGGGTTGGCCACGAGACCACGGATACCGGCGATCTGGCGGACCTGCAGCCAGTTACCACGGGCGCCGGAGGACACCATGCGGTTGATGGTGTTGTCCTTCGGCATCGCGGCACGCATGGACGCGGCGACCTCGTTGGTGGCCTTGTTCCAGATGTCGATGAGCTCCTGGCGGCGCTCCTCATCGGCGATCAGGCCCTTGTCGAACTGCGACTGGACCTTGGCGGCCTGCGTCTCGTAGCCCTCCATGATCCCGGCCTTGTTGATCGGCGCGGAGATGTCGGAGATGGCGACGGTGACGCCCGAGCGGGTGGCCCAGTAGAAACCGGCGTCCTTCAGGTTGTCCAGCGTCGCCGCCGTCACCACCTTCGGGTAGCGCTCCGCCAGGTCGTTGACGATCGTCGAGAGCTGGCCCTTGTCGGCGACCTTCTCCACCCAGGGGTAGTCCAGGGGAAGGGTCTCGTTGAAGAGCACCTGTCCGAGCGAGGTCTCGATCAGCGCGGGCGTCCCCGGCTCCCAGCCTTCGGGAGCGGCGATGTCGGCGCTGGGAACGAAGTTGTCGACGCGGATCCGCGCCACCGAGTTGAGGTGGAGGGAACCCATGTCGAACGCCATGATCGCCTCGGCGACACTGGTGAAGACGCGGCCTTCGCCGGCACTTCCCTCACGCTTGGTGGTGAGGTGGTGCAGACCGATGATCATGTCCTGCGAGGGCAGGGTGACCGGACGGCCGTCCGACGGCTTCAGGATGTTGTTCGAGGACAGCATCAGGATGCGCGCCTCAGCCTGGGCCTCGGGGCTCAGGGGCAGGTGGACTGCCATCTGGTCGCCGTCGAAGTCCGCGTTGAACGCACCGCAGACCAGCGGGTGCAGCTGGAGTGCCTTGCCTTCGACGAGCTGCGGCTCGAACGCCTGGATGCCGAGACGGTGCAGGGTGGGTGCACGGTTCAGCAGCACGGGGTGCTCGGTGATGATCTCTTCGAGGACGTCCCACACCTGGGGGCGGTACCGCTCGACCATGCGCTTGGCGCTCTTGATGTTCTGCGCGTGGTTGAGGTCCACCAGGCGCTTCATCACGAACGGCTTGAAGAGCTCCAGTGCCATCTGCTTGGGCAGACCACACTGGTGCAGCTTCAGCTGCGGGCCGACCACGATGACCGAACGGCCCGAGTAGTCGACGCGCTTGCCGAGGAGGTTCTGACGGAAACGACCCTGCTTGCCCTTGAGCATGTCCGAGAGGGACTTCAGCGGGCGGTTGCCCGGTCCGGTGACCGGACGGCCGCGACGACCGTTGTCGAACAGGGAGTCGACGGCTTCCTGGAGCATGCGCTTCTCGTTGTTGACGATGATCTCGGGAGCTCCGAGGTCGAGCAGACGCTTCAGGCGGTTGTTGCGGTTGATGACGCGGCGGTACAGGTCGTTGAGGTCGGACGTCGCGAAGCGGCCACCGTCGAGCTGGACCATCGGGCGCAGTTCCGGCGGGATCACCGGCACGGCGTCGAGGACCATGCCCAGGGGGCTGTTCGTGGTCGTCAGGAACGCGTTGACGACCTTGAGTCGCTTCAGGGCACGCGTCTTCCGCTGGCCCTTGCCGTTCTGGATGATATCGCGCAGCATCTCTGCCTCGGCGGGCATGTCGAAGTTCTCGAGGCGCTTCTTGATCGCCTCGGCACCCATGGAGCCCTCGAAGTACAGGCCGTAGCGGTCGCGCAGTTCGCGGTACAGGCCTTCGTCACCCTCGAGGTCGGCGACCTTCAGGGTCTTGAAGCGCTCCCACACCTGGACCAGGCGCTCGATGTCGGCGTCCGCGCGCTTGCGGACGTTCGCCATCTGGCGGTCGGCGGAGTCGCGTGCCTTCTTCTTGTCGGCAGCCTTGGCGCCCTCTCCCTCGAGGCGGGCGAGCTCGTCCTCGAGGTCCTTGGCGATCGTGGCGATGTCGGAGTCACGCTGGTCCGTCATCTGCTTCTTCTCGAGGTCGTGCTCGGCCTGGAGGTTCGGCAGTTCGGCGTGGCGGTTCTCCTCGTCGACCGCGGTGATCATGTAGGCGGCGAAGTAGATGACCTTCTCGAGGTCCTTCGGCGCCAGGTCGAGCAGGTAGCCCAGGCGTGAGGGGACGCCCTTGAAGTACCAGATGTGCGTGACGGGGGCAGCAAGCTCGATGTGGCCCATGCGCTCGCGGCGCACCTTGGCGCGGGTCACCTCGACGCCGCAGCGCTCGCAGATGATGCCCTTGAAGCGCACGCGCTTGTACTTGCCGCAGTAGCACTCCCAGTCACGGGAAGGGCCGAAGATCTTCTCGCAGAAGAGTCCGTCCTTCTCGGGCTTGAGCGTGCGGTAGTTGATGGTTTCCGGCTTCTTGACCTCGCCGTAAGACCAGCCGCGGATTTCGTCCGCGGTGGCAAGGCCGATTCGCATGAGGCCGAAGGAGGATTCGCTGGACATAGGGTCCCTGTTCTCTCTTTGTTCTCTAAATTCTTGAAGTCTTATGGGGTGCGGCGAAGAGTGGAGTCCCCCACCGGTCCAGGGAGGTGCCCGGAGGAAGGCGGCTTCAATATTTCAAGGCCGCCCAGCGGCCGCCAGAAATTTCGTTGCCGCCGTTCCGGGTGCCGGACTGGACCGGTCGGGTGAAACCTAGACCTCTTCGACAGAACTCGGCTCGGCCCGTGAGAGGTCGATGCCCAGTTCCTCCGCGGCCCGGAAGACTTCTTCATCCGAGTCACGCATTTCAATCGTGGTGCCGTCGGTGGAAAGGACTTCCACGTTCAGGCAGAGCGACTGCATTTCCTTGATGAGGACCTTGAAGGACTCGGGAACGCCCGGCTCGGGGATGTTCTCGCCCTTGACGATGGCCTCGTACACCTTGACGCGTCCGTGGATGTCGTCCGACTTGATGGTCAGGAGTTCCTGCAGCGTGTAGGCCGCACCGTAGGCCTCGAGGGCCCACACTTCCATCTCACCGAAGCGCTGGCCACCGAACTGTGCCTTACCACCCAGCGGCTGCTGCGTGATCATCGAGTACGGGCCGGTGGAGCGCGCGTGGATCTTGTCGTCCACCAGGTGGTGGAGCTTCAGGATGTACATGTAGCCGACCGAGATCGGGTCCGGGAACGGCTCGCCGGAACGGCCGTCGAACAGGCGCGCCTTGCCGGACTCGCCGATGAGGCGCTGTCCGTCACGCGTGACGTTCGTGGAGCCGAGCAGGCCGACGATCTCGTCCTCGGTGGCGCCGTCGAACACGGGGGTCGCGACGGTGGTCGAGGCGATCTCCCGGGGAAGGTTCGGGAGGTTCTTCATCCACTCGGGCTCGCCCTCGATCTTCCAGCCCTGCTTGGCTGCCCAGCCGAGGTGGATCTCGAGGACCTGGCCGACGTTCATGCGCCCGGGGACACCGAGCGGGTTCAGGACGATGTCGACGGGCGTGCCGTCCTCCATGAAGGGCATGTCCTCGATCGGGAGGATCTTGGAGATGACGCCCTTGTTGCCGTGACGGCCGGCGAGCTTGTCGCCGTCCGTGATCTTGCGCTTCTGCGCCACGTACACGCGGACGAGCTGGTTGACGCCCGGGGGCAGCTCGTCGTCGTTGTCGCGATCGAAGATGCGGACACCGATGACCGTTCCCGACTCACCGTGGGGGACCTTCAGCGAGGTGTCGCGGACTTCGCGGCTCTTCTCGCCGAAGATGGCGCGCAGCAGGCGCTCCTCCGGGGTCAGCTCGGTCTCACCCTTGGGGGTGACACGGCCGACGAGGATGTCGCCGGCTTCGACCTCGGCACCGATGTGGATGATGCCGCGCTCGTCGAGCGCGCCGAGGACCTCTTCGGAGACGTTCGGGATGTCACGCGTGATCTCCTCGGCACCGAGCTTGGTGTCGCGGGCATCGACTTCGTGCTCCTCGATGTGGATCGACGTCAGGACATCGTCGGAGACGATGCGCTGCGACAGGATGATCGCGTCCTCGAAGTTGTGGCCTTCCCAGGACATGAACGCGACGAGCATGTTCTTGCCCAGGGCGAGCTCACCCTGGTCCGTGGACGGACCGTCGGCGATGATCGTGTTGTACTCGACGCGGTCACCCTCGGAGACCAGGACGCGCTGGTTGTACGCGTTGCCCTGGTTCGAGCGGGCGAACTTCATGATCGGGTAGTTCGTCTCGGTGCCGTCGTCGTTGAGGATGCTGACCAGGTCGGCCGACACCTCGTTGACCACGCCCGCCTTGTTCGCGGTGACGGCGTCACCGGCGTCGACGGCCGCGTTCTTCTCCATGCCGGTGCCCACGAGGGGACGCTCGGAACGGAGCAGGGGCACGGCCTGGCGCTGCATGTTCGCACCCATGAGGGCGCGGTTGGCGTCGTCGTGCTCCAGGAACGGGATCATCGCGGTGGCGACCGACACCATCTGGCGCGGGGAGACGTCCATGTACTCGACCTCGGAGGGCTCGACGAGCACGGGCTCGCCGGAACCACCACGGGTACGGACGAGGACCATATCCTCGGTGAACGTGTTCTGCTCGCTGAGGGGCGCGTTCGCCTGGGCGATGAGGCGCTCCACCTCGTCGTCCGCGGTGAGGTAGTCGATCTGGTCGGTCACGAGGCCGTCGACGACCTTGCGGTACGGGGTCTCGATGAAGCCGAATGCGTTGATGCGGCCGTACGAGGCGAGCGAACCGATGAGGCCGATGTTCGGGCCTTCAGGGGTCTCGATGGGGCACATGCGTCCGTAGTGCGACGGGTGGACGTCACGGACCTCCATGCCTGCACGGTCACGGGACAGACCACCCGGACCCAGCGCGGAGAGGCGACGCTTGTGCGTCAGTCCGGCGAGCGGGTTGTTCTGGTCCATGAACTGCGAGAGCTGGGAGGTTCCGAAGAACTCCTTGATCGCGGCGACGACGGGGCGGATGTTGATCAGGGTCTGCGGCGTGATCGCCTCGACGTCCTGGGTGGTCATCCGTTCGCGGACGACACGCTCCATGCGGGACAGGCCGGTACGGACCTGGTTCTCGATGAGCTCGCCCACGGCGCGGATGCGACGGTTGCCGAAGTGGTCGATGTCGTCGACCTCGACGCGGAGCTCGACGTCGCCGCCGTCACGCTTGCCGCCGAGGGTCTTGTCGCCGGCATGCAGCGCGACCAGGAACTTGATCATCGCGACGATGTCGTCGATGTTCAGCACCGAGGCATCGGAGTCCGTGAGGTCCTTGTCGATGCCGAGCTTGCGGTTGATCTTGTAGCGGCCGACCTTGGCGAGGTCGTAGCGCTTCGGGTTGAAGTACAGGTTGTCCAGGAGTGTCTGGGCAGCCTCGACCGTGGGGGGCTCGCCCGGGCGCAGCTTGCGGTAGATGTCGAGGAGGGCGTCCTCGCGGGTCTCCGTCGCGTCCTTCTCCATGGTGGCGCGGATGGAGTCGTACTGGCCGAACTCCTCCAGGATCTGGCCTTCTGTCCAGCCGAGGGCCTTGAGGAGCACCGTGACCGACTGCTTGCGCTTGCGGTCGAGGCGGACGCCGACCTGGTCGCGCTTGTCGATCTCGAGCTCGAACCAGGCGCCGCGGGACGGGATGATCTTGGCGCTGAAGATGTCCTTGTCGCTGGTCTTGTCGGCGGTGCGCTCGAAGTAGGCGCCCGGCGAGCGGACCAGCTGCGACACGACGACACGCTCGGTGCCGTTGATGACGAAGGTGCCCTTGTCGGTCATGAGGGGGAAGTCACCCATGAACACGGTCTGCTGCTTGATCTCGCCCGTGTTGTTGTTCATGAACTCGGCCTTGACGTACAGCGGGGCGGAGTAGGTCGCGTCGCGATCCTTGCACTCGGCCATCGTGTACTTGGGGTCTGCGAACTCGGGCTCGGAGAAGCTCAGGGACATGGTGCCCTGGAAGTCCTCGATCGGGGAGATCTCCTCGAAGATGTCCGCCAGACCGGAGGTCGTGGCTACACCCTGCAGTCCCTTCTCCAGCGCTTCCTCAACGCGGGCCTTCCAGCGCTCGTTGCCGACGAGCCAGTCGAAGCTGTCCGTCTGGAGGGCGAGAAGATTGGGAACGTCAAGCGGTTCGTGAATCTTTGCGAATGAGAGCCGGGGTGCGGCGCCGTCGGCGTCGACCTGGCTGGTAGCGGTTGCATTATTAGAGGTGCTCGGGGCGACCAAGAGGGATCCTTCCACAGACCGTCAGGCTTGTCAGCGCATTCGCCTCAGCACCGCCACCGCAGTATGCTGCGGGGATCTCAGTGCTCACCGGATCTGCTCGCGCGCATCCCAACCGTGGGGCCAGGTTAAACGACGAGAGCAGAAAAAAGCCCACCGCTATATGAAGGCTACCGCTTTGTGTATCAAGCAGGGTTTAGAGGGAAGACGCAAAGACCTACACTACGGCATGGGTCATGGAAAGTCCAATAGCCCCTCTCCCCCTCGTGCGTCAAGCGCGCCGCGCCCGCCGGGCAGCGAGGAAGCGTGGTTCCGGCCGCGGCGCCCGGGTCCGCGCTAGCCGGCGGCGGGCTCCGGGAGCGGCCCCGTGCTGGTATCGCCGCGCAGCCGCTTGACGATGAGTTCGGCGCTGATCAGGCACATCGGGATCCCGATCCCCGGGACGGTCGAGCTGCCCGCGTAGAACAGGTTCCCCACCCTGGCGCTCCGGTTGGACCCCCGGAGGAACGCGCTCTGCTTGAGGATGTGCGCCGGCCCCAGCGAGGTGCCCCGCCAGGCGTTGAGGTCGTCCGCGAAGTCCTGGGGGCCGTAGCTGCGGCGCACCACGATGCGTTCGGCGAGGTCCGGGATGCCCGCCCACTCGGAGATCTGGCCGATCACCGTGTCGGCGAGTTCCTCGACGCGCGCGTCTCCCCCGCGCTCGATGCCGCCCTTGCCGATGCTCACGTCGGCCGGGATGGGTACGAGGACGAAGACGTTCTCGTGGCCCTCGGGTGCCACCGAGCCGTCGGTCGCGCTGGGACGGCAGACGTAGAGCGACGCCGGTGAGGGCACGGAGGTCTCCCTGCCGAAGATACGCCCGAAGTTGTCCCGCCAGTCGGTGGTGAACAGCAGGGTGTGGTGCTCGAGCTGCGGCAGTGCGCCCTTCACCCCCAGGTACAGCAGCAGGGCGCTCGGCCCGGGCACGCGCTTCTGCCAGTACTTCTCGGGGTAGGTCTGCAGCTCACCCGGCAGCAGGGTGGTCTCGGTGTGGTGCAGGTCCGCGGCGGAGACGACGATGTCGGCGTCCACGGACGTCGTCGTCCCATCCGAGCGGTAGCTGACGGCACGCACGGTCGCCGCCCGGCGGTCGAGGGGCGAGCGTCCGGGCGTTCGTGCATCCGTGTCGATGGAGACGACGTCGGCCCCGGTGCGGATCTCGACGCCGGCAGCGGTCGCGACGCGCTCCATGGCCTCGATGAGGGTCGTGAAGCCGCCCATCGGGTAGAGCACGCCGTCGTCGAGGTCGAGGTGGCTCATCAGGTGGTACATGCTCGGGGCATCGAAGGGAGAACTGCCGAGGAACACGGCCGGGTACCCGAGGATCTGCTGGATGCGCGGGTCCTTGAAGCGCTTCTCCACGAAGGACTGCAGCGGCTCCAGGAGGAGCGAGCCGATCCTCGGGAGGCGCCGGAGGACGTCCGGGCGGAAGAAGGGCAGGAAGGACTGGAAGGTCGAGTAGAGGAATCGCTTCTTCGCGATCTCGTAGGCGTCCTCGGCGGAGTCGAGGTACTTCGAGAGCTGGTCCCCGGCGCCGGCCTCGAGGGATTCGAAGAGTTTGGTCACGGCCTCACGGTCCGCGGGCACGTCGACGGAGTCGAGGCCCTCCTCGAAGACCACGCGGTAGCCGGGATCGAGCTTCACGAGATCGAGCTGCTCGGCGGCGCTCGTCCCCATCAGTCTGAAGAAATGGTCGATCACCTCGGGCATGAGGTACCAGGAGGGGCCCGTGTCGAAGCGGAAACCGTCCTGCTCCCAGGAGCCGGCACGTCCGCCGACCTGGTCGCGCTTCTCCAGCAGGGTGACGCGGTGGCCTTCCTTCGCGAGCAGGGCCGCGGTCGCGAGCCCGCCGATCCCGCCTCCGATCACGACGACGTTCCTGGCGCCCACCCGTGGGCGCTCGCTCTGGCGTGCGGTCATGCCGTCCTCTCCTGCGCGGCGAGTTCCGGTACCGCGCGACCGGTGAAGGCTTTCGCCAGGATGCGGAGCTTGACCGGGTTCGGAACCCGGATCCGCGCCCGGAGGAGCTCCTCGGCCGGCGTCCTCCGGAGCCGCACGGCGAGTTCGGTGAAGAGGCCCTGCGCAAGGGCGACGGCGCGGCGCGGCGTCGGCGGCAGGCCCGGGAGCGAGGCGGCCGAGATCCGCAGGTCCTCGTCGATGTCGTCCAGCAGCCGGATCTTGTCGGCCTCCGTGAAGCTGCCCGGCCGGACGCCCGGGAAGTAGCTGCGGCCCAGGGTGGAGAAGTCCTCGGCGAGGTCGCGCAGGAAATTGATCTTCTGGAAGGCGGCGCCGAGGTGGCGTGCACCGTCCACGAGGACGGCGTCCTCCTCCGCCGTCACCGCCCTGCCCACCAAAAAGGCCCGCAGGCACATGAGGCCGACGACCTCAGCGGATCCGTAGACGTACCGGTCGAAGGACTCCTGCGTGTGCTCGCTCTGCGTGATGTCCGCGCGCATGGAGGCGAAGAACGGCCGCGTGAGGTCGGTGCCTATGCCGGTGGTCCGCGCCGTGACCGCGAAGGCGTGCACCACGAGATTGGTGCTGTAGCCCGTGGCCATCGCCGCTTCGGTCTCGCGCTCGAGATCGTCCAGCATCCGCTCCACCCCGGGAACCGTGAGGCCGGCCCCGGCGGCGGCCCCGTCGACCACCTCGTCCGCCACGCGCACGAGCGCGTACACCGCCTCGATGGAGCTGCGCGTGGTGCGGTCGAGGATGCGCGAGGCCATCCCGAAGGACGTCGAGTAGCAGCGGATCACCTCTGCCGATGTCTTCAGGGCCGCCGCGTTGTACCGCGCGAGCGAATCGTCCACGCCCATTCAGCGCACCCGGTGCACGACGGCGGACACCACGGGTTCGAGGGCGGACCGCAGGGCCGTCGGCATGCCGCCGGACTCGAGGTGGGTGCGGGCCCGCGACGCGTACTCCGCCGCCAGGTCGGCCGAGTAGTCCTTCGCTCCGCTGTCGACCAGGATGCGCCGGACGTAGTCAGCGTCCGCGGCGGACATGCCCGGGCTGCCGACGAGCGACGAGATCCTGTCCCACTCCGGGCGCGCGGCGACGTAGGACATCAGGGCGGTGCGTTTGCCCTCGCGGAGGTCTCCCCAGTTCGTCTTGCCCGTCCGCGTCTCGTTGCCGAAGACGCCCAGCAGGTCATCGGCGATCTGGTAGGCGATCCCGGCATCGCGTCCGAAGTCCCCGAGCCGGGCGACCACCTCCTCCTCCGCGCCCGCGAGGACGGCGCCCGCCTGCAGGGGCCCTTCGAAGGAGTAGACGGAGGTCTTCAGCCGTGCCATGTGCACGATGTCCTCGAGTGAGGGCATGGCGGGGCTGAGCGAGGTCTCGATGTCGAGGAACTCCCCTGCTGCGGAGGCGAAGACGGCCTCGTCGAGGATCTCGCTCAGCCGGCGCCGGACGGCATCCGGCGCTTCGACGCGCTCGAGGAGCCGGTATGCGTTGGACAGTGCGAGGTCCCCGGCGACCACTCCTGCGGAGAAGCCGATGTGCTGCGCGCCTTCGGGTGAGGCACCCGCGGCTTCGGCGATGGTCCGGTACCGGCCGGAGACGTTCGGGATGCCGCGCCGGACGAAATCGCGGTCGATCACGTCGTCATGCACGATCAGGGCCGTGTGCAGCAGTTCGAAGGCCGCACCGAGCCCGGCCGCGTTCTCGACGTCCCGCCCACCGAGCACCTGGTACGCGGACATCACCAGGCGGGGCCGGAAGCGTTTCCCGCCGGCGGTGCACCGTTCGAGGGTCTCCCACAGCGCGTGGTACCCGGGCCCGATCTTCGCCGCGCGGATCTTGGACTCCTCGAAGAACCGGCCGAGGGCGCCCTCCACCTCCTCGAGCCCTTCGGGCTCGACCAGCAGAGTGTCCATGTCCATAGGTAAAGTAAACAACGGATGGGCCGCCCTTGACGAAACAGGCGGGCGGCTGCAGCCGGGCCAGCCGCACGGCCGCGGAGAGGCCCGTGCACCGAGCGGACGATCAGCGAAAAGAGAGCCACCATGGCGAGCGAAGCAGGAACCATCCGGCACGTCAGCGCCGACACCCGTGGCGCGGCGCCGCAGGCGGAGGTGGTGGTGCTGCTCGCGGAGGACGGCACGCCGCTGGGTACCCGGGAGAAGGCCACCGTCCACACGTTCGACACTCCCCTCCACCTGGCCTTCTCCACGCACGTGTTCGACGGCGAGGGCCGCATCCTGGTCACGCGCCGCGCGCTCGGCAAGAAGGCGTGGCCGGGAGTCTGGACCAACTCGTTCTGCGGCCACCCGGCTCCGGGCGAGCCGTTCGAGGATGCCGTACGGCGCCGTGCCCGCCAGGAGCTCGGCTTCACGGTCCGGGACATCGCGCCCGCGCTTCCCGACTTCCGCTACCGTGCGGTGGACGCCTCCGGGATCGTCGAGAACGAGATCTGTCCCGTCTACACCGCCCTCGCGGACAGTGCCGTGGATCCCCTGCCCGAGGAGGTCATGGACTTCCGGTGGGTGGACGCGGCCGAACTCGTACGCGCCGTCACTGCGACGCCGTGGGCCTTCAGCCCGTGGCTCACGCTCCAGTTGCCCCTGCTGTACCCGGAGGGTGCGGACGGTCCGGGCCCCCGGGGCGGTTCCTGAGGTTCCGGGTCCCGGCAAGGGTGGGCGCGGACGCCCTAATCTGGTAGCGGCACCATTTCAACGATGAAAGAGAGTCTCGCCATGGCGACACCCACGCCAACCCCCGACGACGTCGTGATCGTCGGCGGCGCCCGCACACCCCTCGGACGCCTCAACGGACAACTCGCCTCCTTCACCGCCGTGGAACTCGGCGCACTCGCCATCACGGGAGCCCTCGAGCGCGCCGGCGTCGACGCCGCGACGGTCGATGCCGTCATCATGGGCCACGTGGTCCAGGCGGGCTGTGGCCAGAACCCGGCGCGGCAGTCGGCCGTGAAGGCAGGCATCCCGTGGACCGTCCCCGCCGTCACCCTGAACAAGGTCTGCCTCTCCGGGCTGACGGCCGTCATCGACGCCGCCCGCCTGATCCGCAGCGGTGAGGCCCGGGTCGTGGTGGCCGGCGGCCAGGAGTCCATGACGCGGGGCCCCCACCTGCTCCCGGGTGCACGCCAGGGCTGGAACTACGGTTCCATCTCCGCCCTCGACTCGGTGGCGCACGACGGCCTCACCGACGCCTTCGACGGCGAGTCGATGGGGGCCTCGACCGAGCGCGGCAACATCCGCCTCGAGATCGACCGGACGGCCCAGGACTCGGTGGCCGCTGCGTCGCACCAGCGCGCGGCGGCGGCCACCGACAGCGGAGTCCTCCGTCAGGAGATCGTCCCGGTTGCCGTCCGGCAGCGGAAGGGCGACGACGTCGTCCTCACCACCGACGAGGGCATCCGTCCGACGACGACCGTGGAGTCGCTCGCCCGGCTGCGGCCGGCGTTCAACCCGGACGGCGCGATCACGGCGGGCAACTCCTCGCCGCTGTCCGACGGCGCCGCGGCACTGGTGCTCACCACGCGCGCGTACGCCGACGACGCCGGCCTCCCCGTGCTCGCCGTCGTGGGCAGCCCCGGCCAGGTCGCCGGACCGGACAACACCCTCCACTCCCAGCCGTCCGCCGCCATCCGTCAGGCACTCGACCGTGCCGGGTGGGACGCCACCGACCTCGACTTCATCGAGATCAACGAGGCGTTCGGATCCGTCGCCTGCCAGTCCCTCAAGGACCTCGACTATCCGCTGGAGCAGTGCAACATCCACGGAGGGGCCATCGCCCTGGGCCACCCGATCGGCGCATCGGGCGCCCGCCTGGCCCTCCACGCCGCGATGGAACTCGCCCGGCGCGGAGCGGGCAGGTCCGCCGTCAGCCTCTGCGGCGGCGGAGGCCAGGGCGAGGCCCTGCTGCTCTGGCGCTGAGCTCGACCCGCCTGCGGCCCACAACAGGAAAGAGCCCCGCTTCGCATGAAGCGGGGCTCTTTCGTCCTGCGGCGGTCCCGGCCTGAGCCGGCCGCGGAGCAGCAGGTGCTACTTGAGGGTGACGGTGGCGCCGGCGGCCTCGAGGGCCTCCTTGGCCTTGTCTGCAGCTTCCTTGGTGACGCCCTCGAGGACGGCCTTGGGGGCGCTGTCGACGACGTCCTTGGCTTCCTTCAGGCCCAGCGAGGTGAGGGCGCGAACTTCCTTGATCACTGCGATCTTCTTGTCGCCGGCAGCCTCGAGGACGACGTCGAACGCGGTCTGCTCCTCTTCGGCGGCGTCGCCGGCTCCGCCACCGGCGGGGCCTGCTACTGCAACAGCGGCAGCGGTGACATCGAAGGTCTCCTCGAACAGCTTTACGAAGTCCGAGAGTTCAATGATGGACAGTTCCTTGAAAGCTTCAATGAGCTCTTCGTTGGTGAGCTTCGCCATGGGAGGCGTCCTTCCTTTAGTGGTGCAGGGCACCGGAGTGTGTGGATCGAAGTGAAACTAGTTCGCTTCGGTTGCTGCGGCTTCCTCGGCGGGAGCCTCCGCGGCAGCTTCTGCGGGAGCAGCGGCTTCCTCGGCAGCAGGAGCATCAGCGTCGGCCGCAGGAGCAGCGCCGCTTTCTTCCTCGAGCTTGATGCGCAGCGCATCGACGGTGCGTGCCAGGGCGGACATCGGTGCCTTGAGGACACCTGCCACCCGGGCGAGCTGGAGTTCGCGCGACTCGAGGGCTGCCAGGGCAACGACCTCGGAGGCATCGAGGGCCTTGCCCTCGAAGATTCCAGTCTTGATGACGAGCTTCGGGTTGGCTTTCGCGAAATCCGTGAGGCTCTTGGCAGCAGCGACGGCGTCACCCTTGATGAAGGCGATCGCGGTGGGTCCGGAGAGCTGGCCATCGAATGCATCGATGCCCGCTTCCTTCGCCGCGATGCCGGTCAGGGTGTTCTTGACGACCGAGAACTTGTTGTCCGTGCCCAGGGCACGGCGCAGTTCCTTGAGCTGAGCAACGGTGAGCCCGCGGTATTCGGTCAGGACAGCGGCGGTGGAATCCTTGAAATCGGTGGTGATCTCATCCACTGCAGAAACCTTTGTTGGCGTTGCCATAACCCTCCTTCCGGGGAATGTGCGTCGGCTTTCCGGCCCCAATAAAAAACGCCCCGCGCAGATGCACGGGGCTTTGCTCGACACGGGCGTGAGCCGGTGGAGAGGAGCTTCGTTCACCTGCGTAGGCCGTCCCTCACGGGAACTTTCGGATCCTTGTCCTTCTTCCTGCCCCGCACAAGGATGCGCCAGGAGGAAGTGGAGGTGGACCGGCCGACGGTCTTTGGTACGCCAAGCCTACGTGACGCACCCGGCGCGACCAAATCGGCGTCAGGCGAGCACCTTCTGCCAGCCCGCGGTCCGGCCCGAGGCCCTGAATCCGAGGGCCACATTGACGTCGAGCATGAACGTGTTCTCCTCGGCGTTCCAGGTGTAGATGCGCTCCGCGGTGAGCCAGGCGTCGCGCGCGCGCCGGAGATTGGCCGCCTTGAGCCATGTCCCCAGGCGGTGCCCCCGGTGCTCGTCGAGCACCAGGGTGTCCTCCTGGTAGACGACGGTCGGACGGGCCTCCGAACGCTCGAGGATGGTGTGGCCCACCAGCTGCCCGCTCGCAGCGTGCCGCACGGCGCACACGAGGCTCGAGGTACCGCCGGCCAGCGTCCGCTGCTCCTCCCGTCGGATGCGGTCGGCGTCCCAGGCCTCCTCCTCCTGCGCGAACCCACCGAGGGGCGGATCCGTGCTCATCTTCTGGCGCAGGAGGGCGTAGTCCTCGACGAGATCGTCGGGGCACCGGTCCACCCACTCCACGAGGTCGTATTCCCCTGAGCCGATGATCCGGGCCGCGTGCTCGAGCCGCAGGGCGTCCTCGACGTCGTCGAGGGCGAGGACGCTCTGGCGGTCCACCTGCACCAGGTCGAAGCCGGACCGCCGCGCAAAGATTGCGGAGGCGTCGGACGCGGGGAAGAAGCCGGCGCCGGTGGGCGGGACGAGCCGCGCATCCGCCGCCGGCTCGTCCCCCGCGCGGGCGTCGCTCCAGGACATCATGATGGTGCGGCCGCGGTGTGCCATCTCCTGTTCCACGAAGGACAGGAGGGAGGTGGCGATGCCGCGGCGGCGGTGGGAGGGCGCCACCTCGATCTGTACGAAGGCGGTCTGCGGGTTGTCCCGCAGGGGGATGCTGAGCCGCGCGTTCGCGACGATTTCCGAGCCGTCCCGCGCGACGCCGAGCACGTACTCGCGGTCGGGTGTCGCCTGAAGCATCACGAGCCTCTCCTCCGCGTCCACGCTGTGGTCGTCGTGCCCCCAGATGGCGCGCTCCACGGCGTTGCTCACCGCGGCACTCTGCGCGAAGTCCTCGCCCCCGTCCGCGTCGAGCGTCGCGGGGATCGGGAGTTGCCGGATGGCGATCGTCGACATCGGTCCAGCATAGGGTCAGTGATTGGGATACCTCAACCACTGTTGCCCTCGGACACGAAAAAGCCCCGCGGCGCAGGCCGCGGGGCTTGTCCGGAGGTCCACCTAGACGGTGAAGACCTTCGTGACGTTCGGATCGACGGAGATGCCGGGACCGAAGGTGGTCGAGACCGTTGCCTTCTGGATGTAGCGGCCCTTCGAAGCCGAAGGCTTCAGTCGGATGATCTCCTCGAGAGCAGCGGCGTAGTTCTCGCCCAGCTTCTGCTCGTCGAAGGACACCTTGCCGATGATGAAGTGGAGGTTCGAGTGCTTGTCGACGCGGAAGTCGATCTTGCCGCCCTTGATGTCGGTGACAGCCTTGGCGACGTCCGCCGTGACCGTGCCGGTCTTCGGGTTCGGCATCAGGTTGCGGGGGCCGAGGATCTTCCCGAGGCGTCCCACCTTGCCCATGAGGTCAGGGGTGGCGACGGCGGCGTCGAAGTCGGTCCAGCCGCCGGAGACCTTCTCGATCATGTCGTCGGAGCCGACGAAGTCAGCGCCGGCCGCGATGGCCGCCTCTGCCTTCTCGCCGGTCGCGAAGACCAGGACACGGGCCGTCTTGCCTGTGCCGTGGGGAAGATTCACGGTGCCACGGACCATCTGGTCCGCCTTGCGGGGGTCCACTCCGAGACGGAAGGACACCTCGACCGTGGCGTCGAACTTGGAAGGGTTGGTCTCCTTCGCCAGGACTACCGCTTCGAGGGGGGCGTACTGCTTGTCCGCCTCGATCTTCGCGGCAGCTCCCTTGTATGCTTTGCTGCGCTGTGCCATCTGCTTGTTCTCCTTATGCAGTCGTGGTCTGCGGACCGCGCTGGGCCCTGCCACTCACGCCGTCGTCCGCGGGCTGCGGCGTCGTCGTGCTGTGAAATGGTGGTGTGCCCTGCCCGGCGGTGCCGGGCGGAGCGACGGGGAGGGGTATCAGCCCTCGACCGTGATGCCCATGGAGCGGGCGGTGCCGGCGATGATCTTCGCGGCTGCCTGGACGTCGTTGGCGTTGAGGTCTTCCATCTTCATGGTAGCGATCTCCTCGACCTGGGCGTTGGTCAGCTTGGCGACCTTCACCGTGTGGGGCGTGCCCGATCCCTTGGCGACGCCGGCTGCCTTCTTGATCAGCTCGGCTGCCGGAGGGGTTTTGGTGACGAAGGTGAACGAGCGGTCCTCGTACACCGTGATCTCCACAGGGATGACGTTTCCGCGCTGGGATTCGGTTGCGGCGTTGTATGCCTTGCAGAATTCCATGATGTTGACACCGTGCTGGCCGAGCGCGGGACCGATGGGAGGAGCCGGGTTGGCGGCACCTGCATTGATCTGCAGCTTGATGAGGCCGGTGACCTTTTTCTTGGGGGCCATGAAAGGGTCCTTCTCTTGCATTGCGTTCCCGCGGGACAGGAGCGTCCTGCGGGGTGGTGGCCATCATGGCGTGATGGCCGAACGGCACCTCCCGGCCAAGCACGCCGGGAAGCGTCGAAGCTTTACTGGATCTTGGTGACCTGGCTGTACGACAGCGTGACAGGGGTCTCGCGCTCGAAGATCGAGACGAGCACCACGAGCTGCTGGGACTCGTGCTTGATCTCGGAGATCGTCGCCGGGAGGGTCTCGAAGGGGCCTTCGTTGACCGTGACGGACTCGCCGACCTCGAAGTTGACCGTGGCGGGGGTGAACTGCGGCTGGACGGGCTTGCCCGACTCCGCGTCCGTGTGGACGATGGTGTGCTCGAGCATCGAGAACACCTCGCCGAGGCTCAACGGCACCGGGTTGTGGGCGTTGCCCACGAAGCCGGTGACCCCCGGGGTGTGGCGTACGGCGCCCCAGGACTCGTCGGTGAGCTCCATGCGGACCAGCACGTAGCCGGGGATGCGCACGCGGTTGACGATCTTCCGCGTGGTGTTCTTGATCTCGACGACCTCTTCCATCGGCACCTGGATCTCGAAGATGTAATCTTCCATGTCCAGCGTCTGGATGCGGGTCTCGAGGTTCGCCTTCACGCGGTTCTCGTAACCGGCGTAGGAGTGGATGACGTACCAGTCACCCTCCTGCCGGCGGAGCTTGGCCTTGAACGCAGCGACCGGGTCCTCGGCGGGAGCCTCCTCCGCGGGAGCCTCCTCGATGCCGGCCTCCGACGCCGCGGCCTCGTCGACGGCATCCGTGGCCGTGGCCTCGATGTCGGCGTCCTCGTCCGCATCGGCGTCGTCGGTTCCTGCGGAGTCGGTGTCTTCGGCGAGGAGTCCGTCCTCGGCGGCTGCATCGGCGTCCACGGGGTAGTCGGAGTCGTCAGCAGGCACGTCGAGGTCGGAGGCTTCCACGTCCGCCTCCGTTCCGTACTCCTCGTTCTCCAGACCATCTTCGGGAGTGATCTGCCGTTCGAGTTCTTGCTCGGACACCTAGCCGCCTGCTTTCTGACATTCTTCGAAAGTTCTCTTGCTTGCCTGTACTCACCGACACCACAACGAGCGTGCCGGAACGTGCATTCCGCGGGACAGCGTCAGCTGTCGCCGAAGACCCACACCGCGCCGGCCCCGAACAGGAGGTCCAGGGCGGTCACGAGGAGCATCATGATGATCACGAAGGCGAGGACGGTGATGGTGAACCTGACCAGTTCGCGGCGGGTGGGTGTGACGACCTTCCCCAGTTCCGCGAAGACCTGGCGGATGAACAGCATGATGCGTCCGAAGAACCCGCGCTCGGGAGCCTTCTTCTCGGAGGGGCTTCCCTTGGAGCTGCTCGCAGCCGTATCGGTCACCGTCAACCTCATCAATCTGTGTGGTGTTCCCAGCCGGACCACCAGTGGCGCCCCCAGCTGATCATGTTTACCGCCGCGCGGGGCCTGTGCCTGCGCCGGGGCTTCGTGATCTGTTTCTGCCGGGCCTTCGCCGTTGTCCGGCGAAGGCCACGCGCAGGGCAGACAGGACTCGAACCTGCAACCTGCGGTTTTGGAGACCGCTGCGCTACCAATTGCGCCACTACCCTTTGGTTTTGAACCGGTACAGCTCCCACTCCGGCCGGCCCTGCGCGGGCACGAACCATCATGGTGTTTCAACACCGAGCAACAAGTCTACGCATTACCCGCCGGAACGTCGAACCGGACGGACCGGGCCCGGCTCGTGGCCCCCGCCTGGCGCTGCGAGACAGCGCCGGGACCCTCCGAATCGGCTCCGGGCGGGAGCCACCACCTAAGCTGGAAACCGACATATGACCCTCACGGAACGGGACCCGATGAACGCGACGACCGACGACTCCATCCGCGCAGCCCTTCCCCGGATCTCCCGGCGGATCAGCTCGATCGCGGAGTCCGCGACCCTGGCCGTCGATGCCAAGGCCAAGGCCCTCAAGGCGGCCGGCCGGCCGGTCATCGGCTTCGGCGCGGGCGAGCCGGACTTCCCGACGCCGGACTACATCGTCGAGGCGGCGATCGCCGCGGCACGGCAGCCCCGGTTCCACCGCTACTCCCCCGCCGGAGGCCTGCCGGAACTGAAGCAGGCGATCGCCGAGAAGACCCTGCGCGATTCCGGTTACGCGGTGGACCCGGCACAGGTCCTCGTGACGAACGGCGGCAAGCAGGCCGTCTACGAATCCTTCGCGTCCCTCCTCGATCCGGGGGACGAGGTGCTGGTGCCGACACCGTTCTGGACCACCTATCCCGAGGCCATCAGGCTCGCGGGCGGCGTGCCCGTCGAGGTGTTCGCCGGCCCGGACCAGGGCTACCTCGTGACCGTGGACCAGCTCGAGGCGGCCCTGACGCCGCGCACGAAGGTGCTGCTCTTCGTCTCGCCGTCCAACCCCACCGGGGCGGTGTACGGTGCCGATGCCGTGCGTGACATCGGCGAGTGGGCCGCTGCCCGTGGCCTCTGGGTCATCACCGACGAGATCTACGAGCACCTGACGTACGACGGCGTCCCCTTCACCTCGATCGCGACGGCAGCCCCGTCTCTCGGTGACAAGGTGGTCATCCTCAACGGCGTCGCGAAGACCTACGCCATGACCGGCTGGCGCGTGGGCTGGATGGTCGGACCGGAGGACCTCGTCAAGGCCGCCACGAACCTCCAGTCGCACGCGACGTCGAACGTCTCGAACGTTCCGCAGATGGCGGCGCTGGCGGCCGTCTCGGGCCCGCTGACGGCCGTGGACGAGATGAAGGTGGCCTTCGACCGCCGCCGTCGTGCCATGGTCTCCGCGCTCAACGGGATCGAGGGCGTCGAGTGCCCCACGCCCCACGGGGCGTTCTACGCCTACGCGGACGTCCGCGCCCTGCTCGGCCGCAGCTTCGACGGCGTGACCCCGGCGACGTCGGCCGAACTCGCCGCGCTGATCCTCGAGAAGGTGGAGGTGGCCGTCGTCCCCGGCGAGGCGTTCGGCCCGAGCGGCTACCTGCGCCTGTCCTACGCGCTCGGCGACGAGGACCTGGCCACCGGCGTGGCCCGCCTGCAGGAGTTCCTCGGCTCCGCACGCTAGCTGCGTGCCGGCGGGTCGGGCGGGACCCGGCTCGCCGGCTGCGGTACCCGCAGGACGGGCGGGACGGGCAGGACGGCTCAGAGCAGCTTGCGCTCCGTGGCCCAGCGCGTGAGCTCGTGGCGCGAGGAGAGCTGGAGTTTCCGGAGCACGGCAGACACGTGCGTCTCGATGGTCTTCACCGAGATGAACAGTTCCTTCGCCGTCTCCTTGTAGCTGTAGCCCCGCGCGATCAGCCTCATGACCTCCAGTTCGCGTGCCGACAGGCGGTCCAGTTCGTCGTCGACCGCGACGGAGGCTGTTCCGAACGCGTCCAGGACGAATCCGGCGAGCCGCGGGGAGAACACGGCGTCGCCAGAGGCGATGCGCTGCACCGCGTCGGTGATCTCGGGGCCGGAGATGGTCTTCGTGACATAGCCTCGCGCACCTGCCCGGATCACGGCGACGACGTCCTCGGCGGAGTCCGAGACGCTCAGTGCCAGGAACCGGGACGACGTCCCGCGCTTCGCGCAGCGGTGGATGACCTCCGCCCCGCCGCCGCCGCGGCCACCGGGCAGGTGCACGTCGAGCAGGACGACGTCGGGCCCGGTAGCGCTGATGACGGCCTCCGCCTCCTCGACCGTCGCCGCTTCGCCGAGGACGCGGATCACCGGCCCCAGCGCTGCCCGGAGCCCCGAGCGGAAGATCCCGTGGTCGTCGACGATGACCACGGACACGGTTGCGGACTCCGTTCGCTCCGATCGCTCCGTAGGTCCGTTTCCGCTGTCCACGCGTCTTCCTTTCGCCGGCCGGCCTGTGCTTGATCCGATCCTGTCATTCTGCGGCTGTGCGCCCCGGCCAGCCTAGGCGTCCCGTGCGGCGGGCAGGGGCAGCCGCAGCCGCACCTCGGTCCCGTCCGCGTCGCTGCGCAGCTCCGAGGACCCGCCGTGGCGCAGCATCCTGCTGTGGATGGATTCGCGGATGCCGGCCCGATCGGACGGGACGGCGGCCGGATCGAATCCGCTGCCCCTGTCCCGGACGAACACCTCCACGGTGTCGGGCCCGGCCTCGAGGTACACGGAGACGGCCACTCCCGCGTGCTTCGCCGCGTTCAGCATGGCCTCTCTCGCCGCCTGCGCCAGGGCCTCCTCCGCGGGCCCCATCACGGCGTCCCCGACGGCGACGACGGAGACCGGGTGCCCGTACAGGTCCTCGATCTCCCCCGCCATCAGGCGCAGGCGCTCGGCCAGGCTGCCGGGATCGCGCGCGGGGTCGGCGAACAGCCATTGGCGCAGTTCGCGCTCCTGCGCCCGGGCCAGGCGCAGCACGTCCGTCTCGGAGTCCGCGCGGTTCTGGATGAGGGCGAGCGTCTGCAGGACCGAATCATGCAGATGCGCAGCGATCTCCGCGCGCTCCGTCTCCCGCACGCGGGCCGCCCGCTCGGCCTCGAGGTCGCGCCAGAACTTCAGCCCCCAGGGCGCGAGCACCAGGACGATGCCGGCCAGGACGGCGAGGACTGCGACGAGGGTCGCCATGGTCAGCGTCCAGGAGCCGCTGCTGGAGAGTGCCACCAGGACGCCTGCGACGACGAGCACGATGCCCGCGAGGAGCCGGAGCGTCCCGCCTGCCCGCGAGGCACCGGCGCTGTCCATGACCCTCGCCCGCCGCACGTCGTCGAGCTGGGACCATGCGAGCGCCGCACCCGTCAGCACGACGGCGATCGGGATGAGGAAACCCCAGTTGATGCGCACCCCGAGCAGCTGCACCACGAGCACGGCCGCCGCGAGCAGAAGCACCGAACCGAACAGGACCTCCCGCCGCCCGGCCCGCATGGCGCGCTCGCGCCATGCGTCCGGATCGACCGGACCTGCCGTCCGCGGGCCGAAGGGATCGTTGAGGACCCGCGTGGTCCGTACCGTACCGCCGTCGCGCGGGGCGTCGTCGCGCGGCGGCCCCGTGCCGACGTCCTGCATGAAGACCGCGGGGCCCGTCTGCCGGCCTGTCTGCGCCGCCCGGTCGGCCGCCGTGGGGACGAAGATCCAGAGCCACGCGTAGAGCAGGACGCCCGCGCCGGAGGCCAGGGTCAGCACGGCCATGCCGATGCGCACCCAGGCGGGGCTGATGCCCAGGTGCACGGCGAGTCCCGCACAGACTCCGGCGATCACGCCGTCGGATCTGCGCAGCAGCGGGGGTCTCATGACCTCATCAAAGCACGCGACCGGGGGCTCGGGGGCGCTCCCCGAACAGAATCAGGGGGCTCTCAGGGTCCAATCAGGGTAGCTCCCGATACCCTGCCCGGCGGGCCGGCGGAAGGATGGAGGCATGACATCAGCACCGACACCAGGCGGGCCGTCCTGGCAGCATGAACCGGCCGCACCCCATCAGGCGGGAGGTCCCGCCTCGTCGTCGTTCTTCCGCTGGGTCCGCGGCCTCGACATCACCAGGGCACCCGATCGCTGGGTGGGGGGAGTCGCCGGCGGCGTGGCCCACCGCACGGGCCTCGACCTGGCCCTCGTGCGCGGACTGATCGTGGTCCTCGCGGTCTTCGGGGGCATCGGCGTGCTGCTCTACGGGCTCGCCTGGGCACTGCTTCCCGAGCCCGACGGACGGATCCACGTCGAGCAGGCCGGTCGCGGTTCGTGGACCTCCGGTCTGACCGGGGCGGCAGCCCTCGTGGCGATCGGCCTGTGGCGCCCGAACCTCCCCCTCCTGGGCGACGGCGGGGGCGGTGCCGGCCTCCTCTGGGCACTGTTCTGGATCGGTGCCGTCGTCCTCTTCGTCTACTGGATCGTGAACCGTTCCGGTGGCCAGGCGCGCCCCGGCAGTCCTGCCGGCGGCCCTCAGGGCTCCGGCGGAACCGGCGGGTCCACGCCCCCGTTCGGACCGGCACCGACCGGCCCCGCCACGCCACCCGCACCTGCCGCACCGGGCGGTCAGGGCCCCACACGCGGCCCCACCGACGGGCCGTCCGACGGCCCTGCAAGCGGCCCCACCGACCGGTCAAGCGACGGCCCTACAAACGGCCCCACCGACCGGCCAGCCGACGGATCCGACGGATCCGACGCCCCCGCGGCGGGGCGTGCATCGGACCCCGCTCCCGGCACGGCGTCCGGCACGGACGGGTACGACGACGATGACGGACGGGGCGCGGGCCTGCAGGAGGAGTCCGTGCACCGGACGGTTCCCCTGCCGTACCAGGGCGCTGCCCTGACCGAGCCCTACCCGCTGCCCTACCGGCCGGGACAGGACGCCTGGTCCGGTTATCCGTCCGCCTATTCCGAGCCGTCATCGGCGGGATCGGCGTTTCCCGGCCGGACGGCGAGCGCGACCAAGGCGCGAGCGGAGCGCCCCGCCCGACCTTCCGGGCCCGTGACGGCGCTCCTCATCGGCGGGGCGGTCGTCGTGGCGGCGGTCCTCCTCGTCCTCGACTACGCGGCCGTCCTCGACCTCGCCAACCCTGCCGTCGTCGCGCTGGCATCGGCCGCGATCGTCCTCGCCCTCGGCATCGTGGCGCTGGGGGCCCGGGGCCGCACGTCCGGCGTCGTCGGCTTCACCGCGGCCCTGGCGACCCTCGGGGCCCTCGGCGCGTCCTTCACGGTCGTCGGCGGAGCATGGATCGTGGCACAGGACACGAGGACGACACCGGCCTCGCTCCGGGCGGCATCGGACGGGTACAGCGTCCTGGCAGCACAGACCACCATTGACCTCACCGATCTGCCCGCACCCGGACGGGACGTGGTGGTGCCGGTGAACTCCCTGGCCAGCGACGTCACCGTGATCGTGCCGGCGGACGTGCCCGTCGAGGTGCGGACCCGCATGGCGCTGGGCGACGCGGACGCCCGTGGCGCCTCCACCGGCACCGACAGCCCGCCTCCCGTCTTCCAGAACGACGACGGGCTCCTGCAGGTTCGCAACGGCGACCTGAATCCCGAAGCCACCGGGGCGGCTCTCGTCCTGGAGGTGCGGGGAGCGCTGAGCGACGTCTCGATCATCACGGAAGCCGGCACCGACAGCTCCTTCGCTCCCCGTACCAGTACCTCCACCCCGACAGGAGACATCCCATGAGTACCTCGATACCCGCACGGAGGCGCAGGACGCGCGTCGTCACCGTCGTCTGGGGAGCCGGAATCCTCGCGGTCGCCGTCCTGATCCTCCTCGGCCAGTTCTTCGCCCTGTCCATCGATCCGGTGGTGGTCGCCCTCGGACTGCTCGTCGGCGTCGGGCTGTCCCTGATCGCAGGAGGCATCCTCTCGCTCCGCAGCCGGCCGTCGTCGGAGGACCAGGACGACGACCGCGACACGACGGCATACTGAGCTCCACCACCTCTCCCCAACCGAAAGGCACACCATGCAGTCCTTCTACCGGATCCTTCGCTCATCCCCCATCAAGCGTGCTCCCGGGGGAATCCTCGGGGGTATCGCCGCGGGCATCGCCGCACAGTACGGCTGGCGCGTCAGCTACGTCCGCATCGCGATGCTCCTCACTTTCCTCCTCCCGTTCATCGGCCTGCCGCTCTATGCGGTGCTGTGGCTCCTGCTGCCCACCACCGATGGCAGCATCGCGCTGGAGAAGCTCCTCACCAGCCGCTAGGCAACCATCAGCCCGTTCCGGAGGGGCATCCGCGCAGGGCCGGCGGGTGCCCCTTCCTGCTGGGCGACCTGCAAGGATGGATCCGTGCCGAAGACCTCCGCTGTCCGCAGCTTCCCCCGCCTGCTCATCGCGTCCTGCGTGTTCCTCTTCATCTCCGGCTACTTCGTGGTGCGGTTCCCCGACGTCGAGGGTGCGAGCTATGCGTCCTACGGCTTCAACCTGCTGATCGCGCTGCCGGCGTTCATCGCACTGGTGCGCCAGTTCGGCGCCGCCCGGGGAGCCGCGGCCCTCGTGGCCGTCTCCGTCTTCGGCTACCTGATCGAGGGCTTCGGCGTAGCCACCGGGGTGCCCTACGGGGAGTTCTACTACGGGGACCCCCTCGGTCCCACGATCCTCGGCCTCGTGCCCTACCTGCTGCCGCTCTCCTACGTGCCGCTGGTCATCGGGGCGGTGGCGGTGGTGTCGGGAACAGGGACGGCGCTGCGCAGGATCGTCCTCGGCGGCCTGCTGCTCGTCGTGATCGACGGCGTCCTGGACCCCGGCGCCGTGGCCCTCGGTTTCTGGATCTGGCCGGGTGGCGGCCCCTACTACGGGGTGCCGCTCTCCAACTACGGCGGGTGGCTGATCTCCGGGCTGATCGCCTCGGCACTCGTGACGTGGATCGGCGGACGGCGGCTCACCGACGAGCCGCTGCGCCCCGGCCTGCTCGACAGCCTGCTGGTCTCGATGTTCCTGTGGCTGGGCGTCTGCGTCTTCTCGGGCCTCGTGTTCCCCGCGGTGCTCGCCGCCGCGCTGATCGTCCTGCTGGTCCGTCGTCGCCTGCAGCTCACCCGGGCCGCGAACGCGTTCCCGGAGACCAGCGGGACGAGGGATGCCGCGTCGCGGCACTGATCAGGCGACGGGGCCCAGGCGGGCCAGCAGCTTCTGCGAGGACATCATCGCTCCCCCGAGGACGGCGGGCAGGCCGCCGCCGGGATGCACCGAGGCGCCCACGCGCCACAGCCACGGCCGCAGCGGGTCGGAGTAGGGCGGGACGTGGAACGGGCCGCTCAGCCAGGCTGGATGCACTGCCCCGTAGAGGGCACCGCCGGCCGAGCCGCGCTCGCCGAAGTAGCCGGGGTCGAGGATCTCGTGCCTCTCGAAGTAGTGCTCGATGGGCTCCGGCAGCCCCAGCACGCGCGTCGTCCGATCCAGTTCACGCCGCACGAACGGATCATCGAGCGAGTAGCTCTTCCCGTTGGCGGGCGCGGTGAGGAGCAGCGCGAGGCTCGCGGACGCATTCGGGTAGACGCCGTGCGCAGGGTAGTAGTTGGCGAACGCCATGGTCTGCCCGGGCTCGTCACCCGCCTCGAGACTCGCGTACAGGGCGGCGGGATCGTCCGGCAGGATCACGCCGTGCCGTGCCGTGCCATCCGGGAGCGGGCGGGCCAGGACGGCGTAGATCCCGACCGCGGAGCAGGTGAGCTTGCGCGGGGTGCGGGGAGCCCGTCCGGTGAGGAGGCCGGCGAGGCGGTGGGCATCGAGGCCGCTCACGACGGCGTCGGCCGGGTAGGTGCCGGCGGAGGTGACCACGCGCCGTCGTCCGATGCGCTGCGCGGGCTCGCCCGTGCGGATCTCGACGCCGGCCTCCAGCGCCAGCCGTTCCAGGGCCAGCACCAGCTCGTAGACGCCGCCTTCCGGGATCCAGACGCCGTCGTGGGCCATGATCGCGGGCATGCTCGCGTACAGCGCCGGTGTGCGGGTGGGGCTGACGCCCGCGTTCAGCGTGTGGATCGCGATGACCTCGCGCAGCCCGTCCGGGAGCCAGTGCAGGCTGTCGAGGTAGCTGCGGGTGGTGAGCCGTCGCCCGTACAGGCCGCCGAGCCTGGCCAGCGCAGGGTAGGCCGCCCTCTCCAGCGGACCCGTGGTGAGCAGGCGTGAGACGTCCGCGCCGAGGACGCCGTGCTCGGCCGCGAAGCGTTCCCAGGCCTCGTGCCAGGGGTGGCCCTCCGGCACGGGCAGCGCGCACTCCCCGCCCCGGTAGTAGTAGGTGCCGACCTCCGGCAGCCGCTCGAGCCGCAGGTCGGCCGTCTCCGCGGCAGGGGCGGACCCGGGGCGTCCGACGGCGTCGAGCAGATGCAGGAGTTCCTGCCACACCGACGGGAAGGTGAAGAGCGACGGTCCGGTGTCCACGCGCTGCCCCGCGAGCTCGATGCGGCGGCTCTTGCCCCCGACGCTCGACGAGGCCTCCAGCAGCGTGACGCCGTGCCCGGCGCGCGCGAGCACGGCAGCTGCCGTGAGGCCGCCGATCCCGCCGCCGACGACGACGACGCGGCTCATCGGTAGAGGCCCAGGGTCAGGGCGACGACGAGCTGCACCCCCGCGACCGTGCCCGCCACGTAGGGGAACGCGATGGAGTACCGGTACAGCCGGTGGCCCGTCTCGGGGCGCGGATCCCGGTACAGCCCCAGCAGGAGCCAGCCCGCGATCAGGGCGTTCACCGCGGCGACGGGGAGGTTCACGAGGGCGAAGCACACCGTCGCCACCACCCACCACGCACCGCTCCACGCGACGACACCGCGGGCGCCGAGGCGGACCGCTGTCGTCGTGATGCCCACCGCCCTGTCCTCGTCGATGTCCTGGACGGCGTCGTAGGTGTGCTTGGCCGCACTCCAGGCCATGAGGCCGATCGCAGCGGCCCACACCGGCTCGCCTCCGAGCGCGTAGGGCACGAAGACGAGCGGGAAGGCGTAGGCCGCGTTGCTGATCGAATCGAGGTACGGGCGCGCCTTGAACCGCAGCGGCGGGGCCGAGTAGAAGACGAAGACGAGCGCGTAGAGCGCGATCCAGGCGAGGGCGGCAGGGGGAAGAGTGGCCGCGAACCAGGCGAGGAACGGCACGTTGGTGACGAGGACGGAGATCCAGATGGCACGGACCTCGGAGGACCTGATCCGGGCACCCTCGAGTGATCCCTTGCGGGGATTGAGGGCGTCGGTGTCCTGGTCGAAGATGTCGTTGACGCCGTAGATGAGCAGGTTGAACGGCAGCGTCAGCCACAGCAGGAGGGCGAGCGCCTCCGCCTGCCAGAACGTGCCGGTGAGCCACATCCCGACGACACCGGTGCCGAGGGTGTTGATCCAGAGGACCGGTCGGGAGATGGAGACCATGCGCAGCGCCGCTGGCGCAAAACCTGCCTGGGGCACTGCTGGGGTCCTCCTCGGACGGCGTGGCGCGCGATCAACGGGATTCGGGCCCGCTCTGCGCCGGATGGTCCCAGCCTACGGCGTGCGCAGGGGCCTCGGGTTCCCTGCGTGGCGGCGTGGTGGAAGGCAGGCCGGTGCCGCCACCGGTGTGTGTCTAGAATCATAGGCGGGCCCGACGACGTGCTCCTGATGCACCTCCCACCCATCGTCAAAGGAAGCCCACCCCACATGAAGATCGGAATCCTCACCAGCGGCGGCGACTGCCCCGGGCTGAATGCCGTCATCCGCGGCGCGGTGCTCAAGGGCATCAAGGTGCACGAGCAGGAGTTCGTCGGATTCCGTGACGGCTGGCGCGGCGTCGTCGAGGGCGACATCATCGACCTCCCCCGCCACGCGGTGCGCGGGATCTCGAAGCAGGGCGGCACCATCCTCGGGACCTCGCGCACCAATCCCTTCGAGGGCAACGGCGGAGCCGAAGCCATCAAGGCGAACATGCAGCGCCTCGGCATCGACGCGATCATCGCGATCGGCGGCGAGGGGACGCTGGCCGCCGCGAAGCGCCTCACGGACCTGGGCCTCAAGATCGTGGGCGTGCCCAAGACGGTGGACAACGACCTCGATGCTACCGACTACACCTTCGGCTTCGACACCGCCGTGCAGATCGCCACCGAGGCCATCGACCGGTTACGCACCACGGGCGAGTCCCACAGCCGGTGCATGATCGCGGAGGTCATGGGCCGCCATGTGGGCTGGATCGCCCTGCACGCCGGGATGGCGTCCGGCGCCCACGCCATCCTGATCCCCGAGCAGCAGACGAGCATCGAGCAGATCGCCGAGTGGGTCTCCACGGCAAACGCCCGCGGGCGGGCGCCCCTCGTCGTCGTCGCGGAGGGCTTCGTCCCCTCCCACATGGACCAGGCGCACTCCGAGCGCGGCCTCGACACCTTCGGCCGCCCCCGCCTCGGCGGCATCGCGGACCAGCTCGCACCTGAACTCGAGGCGCGGACAGGCATCGAGACACGCGCCACGATCCTCGGCCACATCCAGCGCGGCGGCGTCCCGACGTCCTTCGACCGCGTCCTCGCCACCCGCCTCGGCATGGCGGCGGTGGACTCCGTGAAGGACGAGCTGTGGGGCACCATGGTCTCCCTCAACGGCACGGAGATCGCCCACGTGGGCTTCGAGGCGGCGCTCGGCAACCTCAAGCGGGTTCCGCAGCACCGCTACGACGAAGCCGCCATCCTCTTCGGCTGAGCCCATGGACCTCGACCCGGGAACGGTCTCGATCATCCAGCTCGCCTGGTCGCGGCTCCTCGGCCTCCGCGACGACGCGCTCGGTGACGGCGGCAGCGACCGCCTGTACAGCATCGACGACGACGCCCGGGCGCTGACCTTCGTGACGCTCTTCGGGCGGGAGGTGCTCAGTGGACCGGGCTGGGCCATCCAGGCCGGGCGCGGCCTCCCGGGCCTGGACCTGCGCAGCCACTCGACGCTGCTCTCCATCAGCCGTGACCACGGAGGCCGGGGGCTCGGGGAGGCACAGCTGTATTTCTGCGACGCCCTGCCACAGTTCGAGGGACCTGCCGCCGTCGTCTCCAGCGAGCCCGGGCTCGTCCGCGCCCTCGAGCGCCGGTGCCCGCCCGACGACGTCGCGGAGGCTGACCTCGGCGGCGTGGAACACCCCTTCGTCCTGGTGGACGAGACGGACGCCCCGGAGGCGGCGCAGCCGACGCCCCTGGCCGGCGCCGGCTACGACATCTGGGAGGGGATCCTGGCGCACATAGCCGTGATCACGCCGCCCGATGAGCGGCGGAAGGGCTATGCCGGGCGCATCGTCGCCGTCGCCGTGGAGGAAGCCATGGCCGCCGGACTCGTGCCGCAGTGGCGGGCGCGCACGGACAGCACGGCATCCCAGCGCACGGCCCGCCGAGCCGGATTCGTGTTCGCGGGAACGCAGACGTCGGTACTCCTGGATACCTGAGATCACCGGTGTGTCGCCTGGGCGGCCAGCACTACCTGCCGAGCCCGAAGACGCCCGGCACGGGGTGGAGTGGTAGCTCGCCGGCCGCTTCCGCGAAGGCTTCGAGCGCAGTGCTCAGTGTCGAACGTTCCGAGGCGGGCATGAGGCGCATGATGTCGAGGATGATCGAACGGCGGCGTGCCATGATCCGGGCGACGAGGCTCTCCCCCTTGCCGGTGAGCGCCACTTGCTGGAAGCGCCGGTCATCGGGGTGCGTCGTCTTCCCGATGAAGTCCGCCCTGACGAGCCGGTCGCAGATGCGGGTCGCGTTCGACGCATGAATGCCCAGGTCCGCCGCGATCAGACCGGGAGTCCGTGGCCCCTTCGTCGAGATCAGGACCAGGACCCTCCACTGCAGCGGCGTCATGGCGTCGTCGATCTCGACCATCGATCTCGCCGCCACCGCGATCAGGGCGCGGGAAGCCACCATGACCGCGTCCACCTCGGCATCGGGGATCCATTCGTCCTCCATCCCACCCAGTATTGCGCTGCGGCGCCGCCACCGGCAAAGCCGGCGGACCGGCGGTGGTCCGGGCTTCCCCGTCTTCGCGGAGTGCTTGCGCGGGCGCAAGCAGCGAAGTACAGTGCCTCCATACGAACGTCGTCCGCTCCGTGGGAGGCAGGAACCATGTCGCTGACCAGGCACGAACGTCACGAGCTGGCCCTCCTGGAGAACCAGTTCACCGCCCTCGAGAATCGAGCGTTCAGGGCGCTCGGACCCGCCCCTCGATCCGGGCTGCGGGGTGGTCCGTGGCGGAACGGGATCGGTTTCGGGATCGGCCTCGGGATCAGCGGCCTGGCCCTGTTCATCGCCGGCGTTGCACTGAACAGCGTCTTCGTCAGCGTCACGGCGGCGATCGTCGTCTCCGCCGCCGTCCTGTGCCTGGGGTGGCGCTTCCTCGGCTGGCTGAACAAGAACGCCGAGACGTTCG
This sequence comes from Arthrobacter sp. BC5, assembly GCF_056680255.1. Lineage (NCBI taxonomy): Bacteria > Bacillati > Actinomycetota > Actinomycetes > Micrococcales > Micrococcaceae > Arthrobacter > Arthrobacter sp. BC5. Next base: position 1,922,138 of record NZ_CM155273.1, on the reverse strand, counting down.
ACCACCCGCGTCCCCGCAATTCCGCCTGAGTCGCCGGGACGGCTGCAGTAGGCGATCCGGTGGCGGGGTCCTCTCGTGCTCCGACGACCGGGCTGGGCGACGACCGGGCCGGGCGACGACCGGGCTAGGAGAAGAGCGCGATGATCTCGGTACGCCCGAACATGTCGGCGGCTGCGCGGGCCGACGGCGTTCCCGCGTCGGGATCCGCGCCGGCCCCGACGAGGAGCCGCACCACGTCGGTGTGGCCCTTGAAGACCGCGCCTGCGAGGGGCGTCTGGCCGCGATCGTTGGCCTGGTCGGGCTCGGCACCGCGCGCGAGGAGGTCGCGGACGATGGCCGGGTGCCCGTTGTAGGCGGCGAGCATCAGCAGGCTGTCACCGGCCGTATTCGTCAGGGTGAAGGGAACACCGGCGTCGAGGTACCGCATCAGCGTGGTGTCGTCCCCCTGCCGGGCGGCGTCGAACAGCGTATGCGCCAGGGCGATCGCAGCGGCTGCCCCGTCGTCCGTGCCGGATCCGCCGGTTGCTCCACCGCCGAGCCCTCCGCTCATCGCGGCGACCTCAGGAAGCCCGTGGCCCGCCCGACGACCTGCCCGGCGTCCGGCGCCACGATGACCTCCTGGCCGGCCGAGTACGCCTCCTCGCCGTCCTGCACCAGCAGGTCGGCCGAGGCGTCGACGGAGCGCTTGAGGACGGCGAGGGCGATCGGCCCCATCTCGTAGTGGTGGCCCACCGAGGTCACCCTGCCCACGGTGCGGCCCTCGCTCAGCACCGCGCTCCCGGGCGCCGGGAGCGTGTGCTGGCTGCCGTCGAGGTGCAGGAAGGTGAGCCGACGTGGCGGGTGTCCGAGGTTGTGGACACGCGCGATGGTCTCCTGCCCCTTGTAGCACCCCTTGGCGAGGTGCACGGCCGTGCGCATGAGGTCGAGCTCGTGCGGGATCGTCTTCTCGTCCGTCTCGAAGCCGGCACGCGGACGCCAGGCGGCGATGCGCAGGGCCTCGGCGGCAAGCGACCCGGCGAGGGCGAGCCCGGAAGCGGAGACGACGGCGTCGAGGTCCGCGCGCGGCACCAGGTACTCGAACCAGGTCCTTTCCCGGCCCGGGTGCCGGCCGTCGTCGACGGTGGAGTACGCATAGCCGCCCGCGCCGACGGAGGGCCACGGGTCCTCCCACACGAGGACCTCCTCCCCCAGTTCCGGCAGTGCCCGCGTGGCACCGAGCACGGCCCACTGCGGTGTGGCGTCCGTGACGTCGACCCGGAGCATGAACTTCATGCGCTCGAGCCAGGCAGCGAGCGGCCCGGCTTCCCCGCCCTCGGTGACGAGCCAGGTGGTGGCTCCGTCATCGAGGACGTGTGCGGAGTATTCGATCCGCCCCTGCACGGTGAGGAGCAGCGTCTCCGAGCTCTGGCCGGGAGCGAGGCCGAGGAGCAGTTGCGAGGACAGCGTATTGAGCCAGCTGAGGCGATCAGGCCCGGAGACCGTCACGACGCCGCGGTGCGAGAGGTCGACGAGGGCCTGTCCTTCGGCCAGCGCACGCTGTTCGCGGAAGGGATCGCCGTAGTGCGAGGCGACTCCGGCATCCGCTCCGCCGCCGTCGACGGCTCCGGGTCGGCTGAGGAGGGGACTGGTGGTGGTCATGACGGTATAACGCCTTCTCTACGGGACTATTCCTCCACCGGGTGCACGTGCCGGCGGACATGCCGGGACGGGTACGGTCAGGAGGTCTTCTTCAGGATGGCGGAGGCATGGGCCTCGAGGGCGTTGCCGTCCGCGGCCACGTCCCAGCGCCAGTACAGGTCGCCTTCGACCAGGCCGAACAGGCGGGTGGCCGCGGTGTACTCCTTGGAATGCTGGCCGCGCATCACGAGGTCGGTGCTGAGCTGGATCTGGGGGCCCTTGATGCTGCCGTAGTAGAGCTCCGCGATTCCTCCCGGATGCACGATGGTCGCCGTGATGTCGAAGCCGCCGGCCTCGTTGCGGAAGTGCTCCACCTCGTCGGCCGTCTTGAGGGCCGGGACGATGTCCGCGGGACTCAGGCCCGGTCCGACGTCGGCGTCGTTCAGCTTGCGGTCGAGTGCCCAGAAGCCGGTCTCGACCGAGAGCGGCCGCAGCTGCGAACCGTGCTCGTCGATGAGCCACGATTCAGCGCTGTACTGCAGGTAGGGCAACCCGTTGTGGGAGAACACGACGCGCTGGGCGAAGCGCTCCGACTCGGCGGTTCCCTCGCCGAGCATCCCCGTACCCTCCCAGGTTCCGAGGAGCCACGACAGCGGGACGAGCTCGGGCGTCAGGTCGGTGGGCAGGTCAATCGACATGGGGACTCCGGGTCAGTCGGCTACTTCTGGCCCTTGTACAGGCGCGTGATGACGAGGGCTGCGAAACCTGCCATGCCGAGACCGGCGACGACCAGCAGCGAGATGAAGAAGATTTCAAGAGCAAGAATGGACATGCCCCCATCCTAACGCCCGCCTCGGACGGCACGGCACCGGCCTTCGCACGGCCGGTGGGCCTGTCCGGGCGAGGGACGGCGATCAGGAGAGGAAGAGCTTGTCGAGGAAGTAGACGACCGCGCCGATCGCGAGCACGGGGGTGACGCCCGCCGCACTGGCGGCGACGGCCGTCAGGGGCGCTTCGCGCGCGAGGAGCAGGCGCCGGGTGCCCGCCATGATGGCGCCGCAGGCCAGTCCCACGACAGCGGCCGCGAGGGCTGGGACGTCGGTGAACAGCAGCGCTCCGAGCGGACCCGCGAGTGCCGCGAGGAGGACAGCGGCCGGCGCGACGAGGCGGTCCGGGAGGGGCAGGAGGCAGACCGCGATCGCCACGAGGATACTGACGCCGGTCAAGAGCGTCATCCCGGAATCGGCAGCATTGACGGCGAGGCGGTCCGCGGCCACCCAGCCCGCGCCCATGCCGACCGCGACGACCCCGGAACTGGCCCCGAGGGTCGATTCCAGCCGGTGGCTCTGGCCCGTTCCACGCACGAGCTGGATCATGAAGACGGCACCGACCCCGAGGGCCACCGACGCCGGGAACCAGGTCAGGAACGACGGTCCCGGGCTGGTGGCCGTCAGGACGACGGCGAGGAGTGCTGCCAGCCCGATGGCGGCGGACTGGCTCTTCTTGGCCGGTACGCGCAGGATGTGGGGCCAGCCGACAGCGGCGACCATACAGGCGAGAGCCGCAGCGATCGCCACGGCGGGGAGGGAGACATAGGAGGAACCGACGATCGCCCCGGTCGCCAGAGCCGCGGCTCCGGCCGCTGGGGCAACACTCGTCCTCTTCACCCTGCAATACTGCCCTACCGGCACGTGGGGTGGGAAAACGCGGGCTCGGTGGTGGGGCGCCGGCGTGCGCCGCATCACAGGGGCTGCGGCTATACTTGTCGAAATCTCTACCGCCGTGGCCCCTCGGGCCCTGACGGCGCCGCTGCCCGATGATGCGCATTCCCGACCCGTGGAGGACACATGCCGCACATCCTGATGCTCACGAACACCACCGGCTCGTCGGTCGACATACTGCCGGCCCTCGAATTGCTCAACCACAAGGTGCACATCCTCGCGGCAGAGCCCACAGCACTCCTCGAGACCGAACCGTGCGACGTCGTCCTGGTGGACGCGCGCAAGGACCTCGTCGGCGCCCGCTCCCTCACGCAGCTGCTCAAGGCGACCGGCCTGAGCGCCCCCCTCGTCCTCGTCCTCACCGAAGGCGGCATGGCGGCGGTCGCCGCCAACTGGCTGGCGGACGACGTCGTGCTGGATTCGGCCGGACCCGCCGAGGTCGAGGCCCGCCTGAGACTGGTGATCGCGCGGTCGACGGCGACCAGCGAGGAGGCGAGCACCGAGATCCATGCTTCCGGCGTCGTGATCGACGAGGCCAGCTACACCGCCCGGGTCGGAGGAGAGCCGCTGAACCTTACGTACAAGGAGTTCGAACTCCTCAAGTACCTCGCCCAGCATCCCGGCCGCGTGTTCACCCGCGACCAGCTCCTGCACGAGGTGTGGGGCTACGACTACTACGGAGGCACGCGCACCGTCGACGTCCACGTGCGGCGCCTGCGCGCCAAGCTCGGCGCCGACCATGAGCAGCTGATCGGGACGGTGCGGAACGTCGGATACCGCTTCACGCTGACGCGCCTTCCGGAGGACCGCAGTACCGTCAACCAGGACGCCTGAGCGCCGGCAGAGAACGAAGAAGCCCCTTCCACCCGCGGGTGAAAGGGGCTTCTTCGTGGTCCGGACGGAACCGGAACCGGAAGTGGAGGACATACGGGTCGAACGTATCGCGGGCACCCCACTGGTGCATCCCCCTCGAGCAGTTCACGACATTACCCCACGCCGGACCGGCGGCCAAACCCGCCTGCCGGACGGGGACTAGGCTGGGCGCATGACCGCCGCAGAGCACTCCCCCATCTGGTCCATCGACAGGATCGCCGGCACCCCGGCACCCGAGATCCTCGGGGAGATACGGCGCCTCGCCGGCTCGGCAGCCGAAGCCGACGGCAACCCGCCCCTGTCCGAGCAGACCCTCGTGACCCTTCGCGCACAGGACGCCGGGGACCGCCTGCTCGTCTTCACCGCGCGCACCCCGGGACCGCAGGAGAGCGACCTGGCCGGCGTCGCCGTCGTCACCCAGGGCGCGGAGGACGGGGCCGTCCTAGAACTCGTCGTCGGGCCGGACTGCCGTGGCGAGGGCGCGGGCACCGCGCTCATCGAGGCGGTCCTCGCCGAGCGCATCAGCGACCTCCGCGGCTGGTCGCACGGCAACCACTCCGCCGCTGCGGACCTCGCCGCGCGCTTCGGCTTCGAACCCGTGCGGGAGCTGTGGCGGATGCGCCTGACGCGCGCGGCCGTCGAGGAATCCGTCCCCGAACTGCGCCTGCCCGCCGGCGTCGTGCTGAGGACGTTCGTGCGCGGCCAGGACGAGGACGCCTGGCTGGCAGCCAACGCCGCGGCCTTCGCGCACCATCCGGAGCAGGGCGCCACCACGCGCGCGGACCTCGAGGCGCGCATGGACGAGGACTGGTTCGACGCCGACGGCTTCCTGCTCGCCGTGCGGCAGCAGGATGGCAGCCTCCTCGGCTTCCACTGGACGAAGATCCATGCCGGATCAGGCAGCCACCCTGCCATGGGCGAGGTGTACGTGGTGGGGGTGACTCCCGAGGCGCAGGGCATGGGGCTCGGGAAGGCGCTCACGATCGCCGGGATCGAGCACCTGCACGGCAAGGGCCTGCAGGCCATCATGCTGTACGTCGACGCCGACAACACGGCTGCGGTGGCGCTCTACCGGAAACTCGGGTTCACGCGCTGGGACGTCGACGTCATGTACGCGGGCAGGACGGCCCGACCCACCTTGTAAGGTTATTTTCGAGGCGCGCCCGGCTGTCCCAGCGGGGTGGCCGCCACCATGTCCGCCCACTCTGCAGGAGACGCAATGGATTCAGGAACCACACGCCGGGGTGCGTCCTTGTACGGGTCGTCCGAGACGGCTCCGGCCCGGGCCACCCAGGACCGCATCGACATCCCCGAATTCGCTCCCAGCCTCCTGCCCTCGGGGGATATCCGTCCGGACCGCTTCCTGGACCGTGAGATCAGCTGGCTCGACTTCAACGCGCGTGTCCTCGAGCTGGCGGAGGATCCCGAGCTCTTCCTCCTGGAGCGGGTCAACTTCCTCTCCATCTTCGCGTCCAACCTCGACGAGTTCTTCATGGTGCGCGTCGCAGGGCTCAAGCGGCGCATCGCCACGGGCCTCGCCGTCCCCTCCGCGGCAGGGCTGAGTCCCATCGAGCAGCTCGAGAAGATCATGCAGGACGGGTACCGGCTCCAGCAGCGGCATGCCGCAGTCTTTGCAGAGCACATCCGCCCGGCTCTCGCCGAGGAGCAGATCCACCTCACCTCGTGGGACGAGCTCGACCAGACCGCACGCGCGGAACTCCACAAGATCTTCGCCGAGAAGGTCTTCCCGATCCTCACGCCGCTCGCCGTCGATCCTGCGCACCCCTTCCCGTACATCTCGGGCCTGTCCCTGAACCTCGCCGTCGTCGTCCGCAACCCCATCAGCGAGAAGGAGCTGTTCGCCCGCGTCAAGGTGCCGGACCAGCTGCCGCGCCTCATGTCCGTGGACGGACCCCGTGCCGGCAACGTCGCGGGCCGGATAGCGCGCTTCATCCCCCTCGAGGAAGTCATCGCCGTCCACCTGGACCAGCTGTTCCCGGGCATGGAGGTCCTCGAGCACCACCTGTTCCGCGTCACGCGCAACGAGGACCTCGAGGTGGAGGAGGACGATGCCGAGAACCTCCTCCAGGCCCTCGAGAAGGAACTGCTGCGCCGCCGCTTCGGCCCGCCCGTACGCCTCGAGGTGACCACGGACATCAACCCGAGCATCCGGGCCCTCCTGTCCCGGGAACTCGGTGTCGAGGAGGACGAGGTCTACAACCTCCCGGCCCCCCTGGACCTGCGCGGGCTCAGCGTGATCGCGGGGATCGATCGCGGCGACCTCCACTACCCGAAGCACGTCCCGCACACGAGCCGCCACCTCAACGAGAGCGAGACGTCGAAGGCCGCGAACGTCTTCGCGGCGATGCGCCGCAGGGACATCCTGCTGCACCACCCGTACGACTCGTTCTCGACATCGGTCCAGGCGTTCCTCGAGCAGGCCGCCGCCGATCCCAAGGTGCAGGCGATCAAGCAGACGCTGTACCGCACGTCGGGCGACTCCCCCATCGTCGACGCCCTGATCGACGCCGCCGAGGCGGGCAAGCAGGTGCTGGCGCTCGTGGAGATCAAGGCCCGCTTCGACGAGCAGGCCAACATCTCCTGGGCCCGCAAGCTCGAGCAGGCCGGCGTCCACGTGGTCTACGGGATCGTGGGTCTCAAGACGCACTGCAAGCTCTCGCTCGTGGTGCGGCAGGAGATCGACGGCCTGCGCCGCTACTGCCACATCGGCACGGGCAACTACCACCCCCGCACGGCCCGGTACTACGAGGACCTCGGCCTGCTCACAGCCAACGAGCAGGTGGGCCAGGACCTCTCCCGCCTCTTCAACCAGCTCTCCGGCTACGCCCCCAAGTCGACCTTCAAGCGCCTCCTCGTCGCGCCGCGCTCCGTCCGCTCCGGCCTGATCGACCGCATCGAACGGGAGATCGCGAACAAGCAGGCGGGCCTCGCCGCGCGCGTGGTCATCAAGGTCAACTCGATGGTGGACGAGGCGATCATCGACTCGCTCTACCGTGCCTCGCAGGCGGGCGTGAAGGTGGACGTGATCGTCCGCGGCATCTGCTCGGTGCGCCCGGGGGTCCCGGGGCTGAGCGAGAACGTGACGGTCCGTTCCGTCCTGGGACGGTTCCTGGAGCACTCGCGGGTCTTCGCCTTCGCGAACGGCGGCGATCCCGCCGTCTTCATCGGTTCCGCGGACATGATGCACCGCAACCTGGACCGCCGCGTCGAGGCACTCGTCCAGCTCAGCGCGCCCGACGACATCTCCTACCTGATGACCCTCATGGACCGTTACATGAACCCGTCCGTGTCCAGCTGGCACCTCGACGAGACGGGCTGCTGGACGCGGCACCACAAGGACGACGACGGCGCTCCCCTCGAGGACATCCAGTCCTGGCTCCTGGCCTCACGGGCCCGCCAGCGAGCGGTATCGCGCCGCTGATGGCCGCCCCCACGAAGGACGCCACCGCCGGCACCACGCGGAGCGGCGACGCCACCGTCGCCGCTGCCGGAACGCTCTGCTGGCGGATCGAGAAGGGCCTGCTCGAGGTCCTGGTCATCCATCGTCCCCGCTACAAGGACTGGTCCTGGCCCAAGGGCAAGCTCGATCCGGGGGAGACGACGCCGGAGTGTGCCGTCCGCGAGACCTTCGAGGAGGTGGGGTTGAGCGTCAAGCTCGGGATCCCGCTCGCCACCATCGCCTATCCGGTGTCCTCCGGCGAGAAGGTGGTGCACTACTGGGCGGCCAGGACCGAACGCCTGATCCCCACCCCTGACGGCAAGGAGGTGGACCGGGTGCAGTGGGTGTCGCCGGAGAGGGCGCGTGACCTGCTGACGAACCCGTCCGACGTCGAACCCCTCGACGCCCTCGTCGAGGCGCACCGCTCGAAGGACCTGCAGACGTGGCCCCTGATCGTGGTGCGGCACGCCAAGGCCAAGCCGCGGTCCTCGTGGAGCCAGGCCGAGGGCGAGAGGCCCCTCGCGGCCACCGGACGGCGGCAGGCCATCGCGGTGAGCCGCCTCCTGCAGGCGTGGAACCCCGAGCGGGTGGTCAGCAGCCCCTGGGTGCGCTGCGTCCAGACCATCTCCCCCTACGTCAACCAGCGCAGCGCGAAGCTCAAGCTCGTCGACGCCCTGACCGAGCACGATGCCGCCCGCAAGCCGGGGCGCGCCAGGACCGCCGTGGAGAGGACCTTCGACAAGCGCCGGTCCGTCGCCGTCTGCACGCACCGTCCGGTGCTGCCGCTCGTGTTCTCCGTCCTGGGCGACCACATGACGAGCACCCTGCGCCGACTGCTTCCCACCGAGGATCCCTACCTCGCGCCGGGCGAGGCCGTGATCTGCCAGGTGAGCAGCACGAACCAGGGGCGGATCGTCTCGGTGGAGCAGTTCCGCGCCTACGACGACTGATCGCGAGGGCCGACGGGGATGATCGGTCGGCGTAGTTTCACCGCCGGTGCTGCCGCCGTTCATGCCGCGTTCACGCCCGCTGCGTACTCTCTGGACGAGACGCAGGGACCAGCACCAGGGACGGGAACACAGCAATGGCCGATGTCAGGGGCCTCGTACGGGGGCTTGCACCGCACGAGATCGAGGAGATACACGGCATCGGGCCCGCAGGGCCACTGACACCGAAGCTCCTGCACGCCATCGACCGTGCAGCCGGCGGACCCGGCGAGGGCCGCGGCTACTACGTGTACGGCACGCCCGCCGATGCCGACCGGCCCCGTCCCTTCGTGCTGCGCGAGGACGTGTGCGCCGAGCTGTTCGGCCTCCGCACCTAGGCACCATCTGCGGCGCGGTCCCCCGTTGATCCTGCCCGGGCACGCCCTCCTCGGGGAGGATAGCGGGATGGATCCCTTCCAGCGGGCAGCAGGCGCGGTAACGGTACCGGCCGGACCAGGAGCGGACGTCCTGCTCCGGCTGCATGGCACCGGACCCCAGGGCACCGGCACGGGATCGGTGCTGCCTCCGGTCGCCGCCATGTCGCTCGTCCTCGACGACGTCGAACTGGCTCGCGCCGCGCGCCTGACCGACCCCGCCCTCTCCGAATCCTTCATCGCCGGACGGTACCTGCTGCGCGCGCTGACAGCCGAACTGCTCGGCGTCCGGCCCGGCCGCCTCACGTCCGGCTTCACCTGCCCGCGATGTGCCCGGGCCGGCAGGTCGGACCATGGACGGCCCGGGTACACCCTCGACGGCGGGGTGCTGCCCGTGGCGCTCAGCCTGTCCCGCGCCGGCCAGGCCGTCCTGCTCGGTGCCGTGGACCTGCGCGGTGACGGCCCGGGCGTCGGCGCCGGGATCGGGATCGGAGTCGACCTCGAGAGGGTGGCGGACGTGGGGTTCGACGGGTTCGACGACGTCGCGCTCACGCCCGGGGAGCGGTCCTCCCTCCAGCGGTTGCCGGCGGCACACCGGGCTGCTGCGCGGGCACGCCTCTGGACGCGGAAGGAGGCCCTGGTCAAGGCCCTGGGCACGGGTTTCACCGATCGGGGCCCGAGCGGGATGGAGGTTCTGGCGGACGGGAGGATCACCGACGTCATGGGGGTCGAGGGTGTGCTGCTCCGGACCCTGGGGCTCGCGGCCGCCGTCGCCGTCGTCCCCGCGCCTGCCGGCTGACTGCAGCCCCGCCGGAGAGTGCCGGCCCTGCCGGAGAACGCCGGCCCTACCGGAGAGTGCCGGCAGCGAGGACCGGGAGCCCGCCATGGAGCGCCGTGGGCCCGTCAGAGGGCGGGGAGTTCCTCCGCGAACAGCCAGGGGGACAGCAGCGCTTCGGCGCCGATACCGTCGAGCATCCGGGCGGCGAGCGCGATGAAGTCCGGCGTGGTCACGGAGCCGAACCGGCACTCCTCCGACCACGAGCGCAGGAGACCGAAGAAGCCGTCGTCGCCGGCGGCCTTCCTCAGCGCATGCAGTGCCAGCGCGCCGCGCTTGTAGACGCGGTCGTCGAACATGTCCTGCGGCCCCGGATCCCCGATGACGAGGTCCTGAGGTTCCCGGGCGAGACGCTGGTGCGTGGACCGCGCGTGCGCATCGGCCGTCGTCGCACCGCTCGCCTCGGACCAGAGCCACTCGGCGTAACAGGCGAAGCCCTCGTGCAGCCAGATGTCCTGCCAGCGGGCGGCCGTGACCGCGTTGCCGAACCACTGGTGTGCCAGTTCGTGGGCGATCAGCCGCTGCGCATCCCAGCCCTGGTCGAGGTGGTTGCGGCCGATGATGGACAACGTCTGCGCCTCGAGCGGGATCTCCAGCTCGTCGTCCGTGACCACCACGAGGTACTGCGGGAACGGGTAGGGGCCGAAGCGCTCCTCGAAGGCGGCCATCATCTCGTGATGGCGAGCGAGGGCGATCCTCGCCGCGGGTGCAAGGGCCGCGGGCACGGCCGCGTACTGCGGTACGGGGCGTCCGGGCCGGCGCGCGGCGACATGCCCGGGCAGGCTGACGGCCGGCTGTGCGGGGTCGTTCAGCGCCACGAGGTCGTAGCGGCCGATCTGCACGGTCGCGAGGTAGGTGGCCATCGGCTCCGCCTGCTCGTAGACCCACGTGGTGCGGCTGGACTTGGCGATGCGCGAGACCAGCACACCGTTGCAGACGGCGCGGTAGCCGGCGTCGGTGGTCACAGTGAACCGGTAGCGGCCCTTCCGGGACGGGTGGTCGTTGCACGGGAACCAGGACGGCGCTCCGGTGGGTTGGCCCGCCACGATGACGCCGTCGGTCAGTTCCTCCCACCCGACCTCCCCCCAGGTGCCGGAGATGGGCGCCGGGTTGCCCTCGTAGCGGACGTCCAACCTGAACTCGGCGTCGTCGGGCACAGGGTCGCGGAAGCCGATCACGAGCTTGCCGCCGCGATCCCTGAAGGACCGCACGCGCACGGTGTCGGACGTGACCTTCGTGGTCCCCAGCCCGCGGAGGTCGAGCTGGAGCTCGTGCAGTTCGCGATGGGCGGTCATCGTGAGCACGGCGCGGCCGGACAGACGGTTGCTGGCGAGCTTGTAGTCGAGCGTGAGGTCGTAGTGCTGGACGCTGTACGCGGTGCTGCCATTGGCCGGGGTGTAGGAATCGGGCGCCGAACCGGTGGGGCTACTGCTCACGCATCGTCCCCGGTCCGGCCCACGAGCTGACCGGGTTGCCCATCCAGTAGCTTCCTGCGGGGACGGTCTCGCCGCGCATCACGAGGGATGCCGGGCCCACGGTGGCGCCTGCAGCGATCTCCGCAGCGGGAAGGATCACGCTGTGCGGACCCAGGGTTGCGCCTGCGGCGAGCTCCACGGTGTCCATGCTCATGATCCTGTCATGGAAGAGATGGGTCTGCACCACGCAGCCACGATTGACGGTGGAACCATCGCCGAGCGTCACGAGGTCCGCCTCCGGCAGCCAGTAGCTCTCGCACCAGACGCCTCGTCCGATCCGCGAGCCGAGCGCCCTCAGCCACCAGACCAGTGCCGGCGTGCCGCTGGCCGCCCGGGCGAACCACGGCGCGCTCACGCTCTCGATGAAGGTGTCCACGACCTCGTTGCGCCAGATGAAGGAACTCCACAGCGGATGCTCGCCCGCAGGGATCCGCCCCACCAGCAGCCACTTCGCGATCACGGCGCTGCCCGCCGCGACGGCCCCGAGGGCCATGAACACCACACCGCTGAGGAGCGCTGCGACCGCATGGCCGGCCTCCAGGGCCAGGGCGTCGAAGATCACCAGCGCGCCCGCCGCGATCATCACGGTGAGGATGACCGGTACCACCCGGCACAGTTCCCAGAAGGCACGGGCGGCCTTCAGCCTCCGCGGGGGCTGGAAGGTGCGGCTCTGGTCGCCCGTCACCGCGAGGCGGCGCAGGCGCGACGGCGGGCTGCCCAGCCAGGAGCTGCCGGCCTTGGCCTTCGCCGGCGTGGCCGAGAGTACGGCGACGAGCGAGTTCTTGGGTACGCGACGTCCGGCGGACGTCATGCCCGAGTTGCCCAGGAACGCGCGCCGGCCGATCTTCGCGGGGGCGATCCTGAGGTAACCGCCGCCGAGTTCGTAGGAGGCCACCATGGTGTCGTCGGCGAGGAAGGCGCCCTCGGCGATGGTTGTCATCTTCGGGATCAGCAGCACGGTGGATGCCTCGACGTTCCGGCCGACGCGCGCCCCGAGCAGCCGGAGCCACACCGGGGTGACGAGGCTCGCATAGAGCGGGAAGAGGAGATCCCGCGCCACGTCGAGGGTGCGTTCGGTGGCCCAGATCTGCCATCCCATGCGGCTGCGGGCGGGGTAGTACCCCTCGCGCAGGCCCACGCCGAGCAACCGCACGGTCGCGAGAACGAGGAGCGCGTTGACCAGGAGCCAGAGGACCGCGGCGAGAACGACGGGACCGGCGAGCGTCGGCCACGCGGCGGAGAGCGACGGAGCACCGCGGAGGGCGGCCGCCACGGGCAGGGACGCGACGACGGCCGAGATGAAGGGAATCAGGGCCAGGGCACCCGAGGCTCCCGCGAAGGCCAGGAAGGCCATCCGTGCGTGCAGCGGCGATCGCGATGGTGGAGCGTCGGGCCAGTCCTGCTTGGCCCGACCCGCCCGGACGGCGGGCGAACCGGAGAACAGCTGGCCGGCCTCGACCGCGCCCTGCACCGCGGAGCCGGGCGCCACCTCGGCCCCGGCGCCGATCCTCGACCCCGGCATGAGGGTGCTGCGGGCGCCGACCACCGCGCCTGCTCCGACGTCGATGGCTCCGATGTGCACGTGGTCACCGTCGATCCACCAGCCGGAGAGGTCGACCTCCGGCTCCACGGAGGCTCCTGCCCCGAGGGTGAGGAAGCCCGTCACGGGCGGCACGGAGTGGAGGGCGACGTCGGGACCGATCCGCGCACCGAGGGCCCGCGCGTACACGGGCACCCAGGGGGCGCTCGCGAGGCCGACGGCGCCGACGCTGTCCGAGATCTGCTCCGCGAGCCAGAGGCGCAGGTGCACCTTCCCCGAGCGCGGGTAGACGCCCGGCTGGACGTCGCGGAGGAGGATCCTGGCGGCGGCGACGGACAGTGCCATGCGGCCGAACGGGCTGACGAAGACGAGCCAGGACGCGGCGACCCAGGCCCACGGCAGCGCCGGAGCCGCCGTCAGGACGTCCAGGCCGGCCAGGAGGTTCGTGGCGATCATGGCGTAGGTGAGCCAGCGCATGCCCGCGAGGAACTGGAGCGGGATGCCAATGGCGGTCTGGAAGACCTGTGACTTCCGGGCGGTACGGCGCACAGAGCGGACAGGGGCGGCGGGTTGCTCGCCGCCGTCGCCCGTGCTCGCCGCGAAGGCCGCGAGCGCGCCGAGCCGCGGATGCGCGTAGATGTCCGCGACGGTGATCACGGGGTAGCGCGCGCGGATCAGGGACACGAGCCGCGCGGCTGCGAGGGATCCGCCCCCGTGCAGGAAGAAGTCGGCGTCCTCGTCGGCCGGGACGGTGCCCAGGACGGCCGACCACTGGTCGGCGATCCACTGCACGCGTGGGTCGAGGTCCTCGAGCGCCGTCGCGTCACCGACTTCCCCCATGCCGGCCAGGGGCCAGGGCAGCGCGTTCCGGTCCACCTTGCCGCTGGTCTTGGTGGGCAGTGCGTCGGTGACGGTCAGGAGTGGGACGAGGGCCGCGGGGAGCTGCTCGGCCAGCAGGGCACGGAGGACCGGTAGGTCGGGTGTGCCGGCGGCCGCGACGAGGTATCCGACGAGCAGCTGGTTGCCCGAAGGCGTGGTCCGGACGGCGGCGGCCGCGCCGGCGATCCCGGGAAGGCCCTGCAGAGCGGCGTCGACCTCACCGAGTTCGATGCGCCGTCCGCCGAGTTTGACCTGGTCGTCCGCCCGGCCGATGAAGACGAGGCCGGCAGCCTCGAGCTTCACGAGGTCGCCCGAGCGGTAGGCGCGGTTCCAGCCGAGCGTCGGCATGGGCGCGTACTTCTCGGCATCCTTCGCGGGGTCGAGGTAGCGGGCGAGGCCCACTCCCCCGATGATCAGTTCGCCCACGGCTCCTTCCACCACAGGGACGCCGGATTCGTCCACGACGGCGAGGTCCCAGCCGTCGAGCGGGAGGCCGATCCGAACAGGCCCGTCACCCCCGAGACGTGCGGCGCAGGCGACGACGGTCGCCTCGGTGGGACCGTAGGTGTTCCACACCTCGCGGTCGTGCACGGCGAGGCGCTGCGCGAGTTCCGGCGGGCAGGCCTCTCCGCCGAAGATCAGGAGCCGCACGTTCTCGAGCGCGTCGGCGGGCCACAGGGCGGCGAGTGTCGGCACCGTGGAGACGACGGTGATGCCCCGGGCTATCAGCCAGGGGCCGAGGTCGACGCCGGTCCGCACGAGCGCGCGGGGCGCCGGGACGAGGCACGCGCCGTAGCGCCAGGCCAGCCACATCTCCTCGCACGAGGCGTCGAACGCCACGGACAGGCCTGCCAGTACGCGGTCCGCGGGGCCGATCCGCTCCCGCTGCAGGAACAGACGGGCCTCGGCGTCGACGAACGCCGCCGCGGAGCGGTGCGTGACGGCCACGCCTTTCGGAGTCCCGGTGGACCCGGAGGTGAAGATGATCCAGGCGTCGTCGTCGGGAGTGGGTTCCCCTCCGATCCCCCGGGCGGGCCCGGCGGGGGTGAGCACCAGGCCTTCACCGACGACGACGGCGGCCCGGGACTCGGCGAAGACGACGTGCGCGCGCTCGTCGGGGTCGTCGGCGTCGACCGGCACGTAGGCCGCGCCCGCGGTGAGCACACCGAGGATCGCGATGTAGAGCTCGTTGGTGCCCGAGGGCAGGCGGACCCCGACGGTATCGCCGCGTCCCACTCCTGCTTCCCGCAGTGTCCCTGCGAACGCCTCCGCGGCGGTGACCAGCTCCGCGTAGCTGAGCGCGGAGGCGCCGTCGTCGAGCGCGGAGGCGCTCGGATGCGTCCTCGCGGTGGCGTGCAGGATGTCGAGGAGCGTGCGGGGCGTCGGCGCTAGCCCGGACGCCCCGAACTGCGCGGCGTAGGGCGCGGTGGTGGTCTCGGGCGAGGGGATGGTCACGGGGGGAGTCTTCCGGTGGAAAGTGAACGGAAGGTGTCGCAGGTAGCGCCCGTCCACTGTTCCGGCGAACTCTACCGGGGTCCTAGACTTGACGGGGTGAGCACCCCCATCCCCACCCCGTACGAGGATCTGCTGCGCGACGTGATGGCGAACGGCGCAGCGAAGAGCGACAGGACGGGCACCGGGACACGCAGTGTCTTCGGCCGGCAACTGCGCTTCGACCTCAGTGAGTCCTTCCCGCTCATCACCACGAAGCGCGTGCACTTCAAGTCCGTGGCGCTCGAGCTGCTCTGGTTCCTGCGCGGTGATTCGAACGTCCGCTGGCTGCAGGAGCGGGGCGTGTCCATCTGGAACGAGTGGGCGGACGACGACGGCGAGCTGGGCCCGGTCTACGGGGTCCAGTGGCGCTCGTGGCCGACCCCCGATGGTGGGCACATCGACCAGATAGCCCAGGTGGTCGAGGCCCTGAAGAGCGATCCGGATTCCCGCCGCCACCTCGTCTCCGCGTGGAACGTCTCGGAGATCGCCGACATGGCTCTGCCGCCATGCCACGTGTTCTTCCAGTTCTATGTGAGCCCGGGGGCCGACGGCGGCCCGGGAAAGCTCTCCTGCCAGCTCTACCAGCGGTCCGCCGACACCTTCCTCGGCGTCCCCTTCAACATCGCGTCCTACGCCCTGCTGACGCTGATGGTCGCCCAGCAGACCGGCCTCGAACCCGGTGAGTTCATCTGGACCGGCGGTGACGTCCACGTGTACGACAACCATGTGGAGCAGGTCACCGAGCAGTTGTCCCGGGAGCCATACCCGTACCCGCGGATCGAGCTGAAGCGGAAGCCCGCCAGCATCTTCGACTACACCCTGGAGGACTTCGACGTGGTCGGCTACCGGCACCACCCCACCATCAAGGCCCCGGTGGCGGTATGAACGAAGCACCGTCGCACCCCATCCTCAGCGTGCCCGACGCCGTCGGGTCCGGCCCCGTGATCGGCATGATCTGGGCGCAGACCGAGGACGGCGTGATCGGCAGGGACGGCGGCATCCCCTGGCACGTGCCGGAGGACATGGCGCACTTCAAAGCCACGACCACGGGACATCCGGTCATCATGGGCCGGCGCACGTGGGAATCCTTTCCCACGAAGTTCCGTCCGCTGCCGGACAGGACGAACATCGTCATCTCGCGCTCGGCCGAGGACCTGCCGGGCGCCGTCGTCGTCGCTTCGCTCGACGCCGCCCTCGAGGCCGCCCGCGCGAGCCCGGGTGCGGAGGAGATCTGGGTCATCGGGGGCGGTCGTGTCTACGCCGACGCCATGGCCCGGGCGAACGCCGCCCTGGTCACCGTCGTCGAGTCCACCGCGGAGGGCGACACGCTGGCCCCTACCCTCGGACCCGACTGGGCGCTGGCCGCACTCACGCCCGAGAGCGGCTGGCTCGAATCGACGAGCGGTACGCGCTACCGCATCAGCCTCTGGGCGAAGCAGGACTAGGATGGCGGCGATGGGCAGGTCTCCCCATCGCTGGAAGAGCCAGAGCCGCCTAGGCTCGATCACGCGCGGCCCCGACCACGGGGGCGGCTGAACAACTGGGGATGGTCATGTCGGACGTCTGGGGATCCAACCCTGCACAGCTGCGCGAACTGGCACGGCTGTGCGCGCAGGGTTCCGCCACGATCACGGCGGCGAGCGCCGCCATCACCTCCTCCCTCAACAACCCCTTCCTGTGGAAGGGGGGCGACGCCGATCGAGTCCGCGGCCAGTGGAACGGCTCCATGCGGTTGCAGGTCTTCGCCGCGACCGATGCGCTGGAAAAGGTGTCCGCCGAACTGCTCGGGCACGCCGACGAGCAGGATACGGCGAGCGGGGAGGACGGCGGTGCCGCCCTCCCACCCGGACCGCTGGGCGGTCCGGGTGGCGGGTCTGGAAGCTCTGGCCCCGAGGATCGGCGGAATCCCCTCGCGGCGGGATGGGAGGGCTTCACCGAGGGGTGGAACGCCTACAACACCGTCAAGGCGATCCCGAACATGCGTGCTGGACTCTACGACTTCGTGAGGATCCGGGCACTGGGAGGACCATGGACGGATGCAGCCTTCGCATCCCTGAGGAGTTCCGACGCCTTCAGCGGCGTGTTCAACGCATCCTCGGACCTCTTCGACGGCAACTTCCACGTGGCAGCGGGGCTCGCCGAGGGTACAGCTGCCTTCCGGAACTTCCAGATCCTGGGCAATACCCTGGGCGGCATCGGCATAGCCGTCGACGTCGTCGACATGGGTATGGACCTCTCCGACGGCGATTACGGTGGTGCCTTCTATTCCGGCGCCAAGGCGGTCCTCGGCGGCCTGTCGTTCGCGCCTCCGCCCGTAGGCACGGCAGCCATGGTGGCCAGCGGGGCGCTCGCCCTGTACGACAACGTACCCATCGTCCATCACACCGTGAACGCCGTCGGTGGTGCCATCGCCGACGGCGCCACAGCAGCGGCCGGTGTCGTCGCAGATGCTGCCGACGCAGTCGGTGACACACTGTCCGACGGCGCAGAGGCCGTCGGTGACTTCTTCGGATTCTGAGAGCAAGGACAGGAACATGACGGACACGATCCCTGACCGCGCGGGCGCCGGCCCATCCCCCGCGGCACCCGACGCCATCGGCTTCGGCTACGCCGAGCTGGCCGCACTCCTGGCGATGCGACCAGGACCGATATCGACGGCGAGCGCCGCAGCGCTCCGCATGACCTCGGAGGCAGCAGACGGCGAGGTGCTCCGGGCGGGCGCGTCATCGCTCGTCGCGCACGGTCTGGCGACGGTGGGTGAGGAGCGTGAGCTGATCGTCGGCGGCGCTGTCGCCGCCGTGCTCACCGCTCTCTCGGAGGCCGAGCGACGTGTCGACGTCGCATTGCTCACGCCGGGTGAATCCGGCGACAGCGTCCTGCAGGTCGAATCGTCGGACATCTCGATCCTGCTGCAGCCCCGCGCCTACTTCTGCTGGTTCGCCATGGCGCAGGATCCCGCGCTGACAGGAGCGCAGGCTCTCCTCGCGATGGTTTCCGCCCATCTCGGATCCACGGCGGGAGGCGGTGCCAGCGTCTACCGCCGGGAGACACCCGAGAAGGGCCGGTTGCTGGTGAGGAAGGACGCGACGGGCTGGACCATCGGCTACACGTACGGGGGGATCGACGAGATCGAGCAGCGCGCCGGGCTCGACGACGACGCCCTGCTGGCCGAGCTGTCGTCCGTCCGAGGAGACTGACGTGGTGTACGACGCTGCTCGCCGGCGACGGGACGACGCGACGACGGCCGAACACGAACGTCTCGTGCGTGAGACCGGGCAGATCCGACGGCTGTCCCGCGCCCAGGACGGCGAACTGGTCAGTTACCTGCCGGAGGAGTACGGCAACGGGCGGGTGGGCATCGGACCGAAGCTCACGACGGCCCGCGGTTACGTGGTCTTCGTGTGTCTCGCGTCTCTCGTGACTCTCGGCACCGTCGGCCTGATCGCGTCCCTCTACTTCAGGGACATACCGGATCCGCCGGCTTTCGTCTGGGTCATCCCCCTTCTGTTCCTCGGCGTGACCGCGCTGTTCACGCGGTACATGCTGATCGAGATCCGCGCCGACCGACTGCGCAGGGAACGCGGGTTGCCGACACCGTCGCGATCGCCCTATTAGGCCGGGCCGGGTCATAAAGATGAGCGGCTGGAGCGCCGCCGCCTAGACTGGACGGCATGACTTCAGCACCTGATAGCTCAGCCCTGCCGTCCGTCGGAATCGTCGGTTGGCGCGGGATGGTCGGCTCGGTCCTCATGCAGCGGCTCCAGGACGAGGGCGATTTCGCGCGCATCAACCCCGTCTTCTTCTCGACGTCGGCCGCCGGCGGTGCCGCGCCGTCGTTCGCCGAAGGCGCCGGCACGCTCCAGGACGCGTACGACGTCGAGACGCTCGCCAAGTTGCCGATCATCGTGACGGCGCAGGGCGGGGACTACACCGCCGAGGTCTACCCCAAGCTGCGCGACGCCGGCTGGGCCGGCCTCTGGCTCGACGCTGCGTCCACGCTGCGCATGGAGCAGGACAGCATCATCGTGCTCGACCCCGTCAACCGGTCCGCGATCGACGCCGGGCTCGCGAACGGCGTCCGCGACTTCATCGGCGGCAACTGCACCGTCTCCTGCATGCTCATGGGCCTCGGCGGGCTCTTCCGCAACGGGCTGGTGGAGTGGGGCACGTCGATGACCTACCAGGCGGCCTCCGGTGGCGGCGCCCGGCACATGCGGGAACTCCTCAACCAGTTCGGTGCGCTTCACGGCACGGTCGCCATGAACCTCGAGGACCCGGCCTCGGCGATCCTCGACATCGACCGGGCCATCCTCGCGAAGCAGCGGCACCCGAGCCTCGAGGCGAGCCAGTTCGGGGTACCTCTCGCCGGCTCGGTGATTCCCTGGATCGACAGTGACCTCGGGAACGGCCAGTCCAAGGAGGAGTGGAAGGCCGGAGCGGAGACGAACAAGATCCTCGGCACCGGCAGCCGCATCCCCTTCGACGGTTTGTGCGTCCGTGTGGGTGCCATGCGTTCGCACTCGCAGGCGCTGACCCTGAAGCTCACGCAGGACCTCCCCGTGAGTGAGATCGAGTCGATCATCGCGGCGGACAACGAGTGGGTCCGGGTCATCCCGAACACGAAGACCGACACCCTGGCGGGCCTGACGCCGGTCGCTGCCACGGGCTCACTGGACATCCCGGTGGGACGTATCCGCAAGCTCGAGATGGGCCCCGACTACATCAGCGCCTTCACGGTGGGCGACCAGCTGCTGTGGGGTGCGGCCGAGCCGCTGCGCCGGATGCTGATGATCGCAACGGGGAACCTCTAGGCCTCCACCGCTGCCAGCGGGCGCGGCACTCTGCGCGGCCACCTGGTAGATCAAGGCGATGACGACATCGCGGGGCCGCACGCTGCTGCCGTTGGACATCTGATCGAGGCGCAGGAACGCCTCACCGCTCTTCCGCACCGGTACCGACCCGGGTTGCTCGGGGTCGGGATGTCGTAGCGGTGGATGTGCAAGCTGTCGCGCCGGCTGGTCGAGAGCACGCGCTCCAGGGACTGGCGCATGGTCCGCGCGCAGAGCGTCCTCGGACTGCAGCGGGTTCTCGGGGTAGGACTCGAACGCCCGGTGCCGACGACGTCATGCATGCCGTACCGGTCGCCCCTGCCACTGCCGTGTTGACGTCCAGGATGACGACGTCCGTGCTCCGCCCTTCCACTCCCCTGTTCCGCCATTCCCGTCCTCCTCGCCCACGACCATCCCACCAGCGAGCCGGGCCGGCCACGTGCAGTCGGACGACCATCCGACGCGGCCAGTATTCCGGGCCTTCCGTCGGCACGTCCTGACTCGCCGCACGGCGGACAAAAGGTCGGTGCCCGGCGGAAGGATGTGCGCATGGACCCCGTGAACGCAGACACCATCCTCAAGCGCTTCTTTGCGTGCAGCGGCCACGTGCGGCACCCGGAGAGCCTCCTGCGCTACGAGCGGGTGCAGTGCCACCTCCGG
The DNA here is from genome assembly GCF_056680255.1 of Arthrobacter sp. BC5. NCBI lineage: Bacteria > Bacillati > Actinomycetota > Actinomycetes > Micrococcales > Micrococcaceae > Arthrobacter > Arthrobacter sp. BC5. The sequence continues at coordinate 1,901,395 of NZ_CM155273.1, read as the reverse complement.
GACTACCTTGAGCATGTCGCCGTCACCCGTCTCGCGACCGCTGACCGCGCGTTGCTCGAGCTGGAGCGACAGTTCGGCACGGCAGAGCCCTTCGTTCAGGTGATGGGTGCCCGGGAGCTGCTGCATGCCCTGCCGGACTTCCTTGCAGCCCCCCATCTCCTTCCCGACTTCCACGACCGTCTTGCCCAGATCAGCGTGGCCTCCCGCCTGGCGCAGTGGCTGTGCTCGCGGCGGCTCGTGCAGCGCGAGGACAGCTGGGGCGACGTCGTCCTCACGCGCGCCGCCGCTGAGCAGGCACGGCGCTCCGTCGCACTCTAGGAGGACTGCGCCGGGACGTTGGCACAGGTAGGTGAGTGAAGACGGGGCTGTCCGGTAGACGGTGTCCGGGGCCGGGTGGACCGCGCGTGGCCGTGCAAGGTGGGGCCCGTCGTCCTGCGCGACCTGTCGTGGTGCGAGACGTGTCATGGTGCGAGACCTGTCGTGGTGCGGGCTGGGCGGTGCTCAAAGGGGTCGACCTGTTCTGGCCGGGGCGATGAAGGCGGGCCGGAGCTTTTCACGCGGTGGTTCCGGGAGGGGCTGGTGTGTCCTGTCCCGTTCTGGCCTGTTCTGGCGTGTTCTGGCGTGTCATACCCGGGACTGCTGTGTTCCGGCGGGGTGGGTGGTTGGCGGTCTGGGGTGGTCGTGGGGTAGCTGCTGGTGTAGCTGGTCGTGGGGTACTTGTGGTTGGTACTGGTACTGGTGCTGGCGGGGTGTTGGGGGGTGGACGGTTCGTCCGGTCTGCCGGTAGGTGTTGATGCGTGGTTGGCCGGCCCGGCCTGGGTGTCCGGGTGCGTGGAACCGGGGGATGCCGTGGCGGGGTTCGACGGTCCAGGTGCCCTGGTGGATGAGGTGGTGGTGTCGTGAGCACAAGAGGACACCGTTGCCGATGCTGGTGGTGCCGCCCCGGGACCAGGGGGTCATGTGGTGGGCTTCGCACCAGGGCGCCGGGATGGTGCAGTCCGGGAAGGCGCAGCCCTTGTCCCTGGCGACCAGTGCCCGGCGCAGGTGCGGGGGGAAGAGGCGTCGGGTCCGTCCGACGTCCAGGACCTGTCCGGCGCCGCCGAGGACGACGGGGATGATGTCCGCGTCGCAGGCCAGTTTCCGGATGGTCCTGGCGCTGACCTGCCCGGCGAAGACCGCGTCTCCCGGGCGCTGGCCCGGCCGGAGGGTCCGACCGGTGAGGTCCTCGGTGAGGTCCTTGTAGTCGATGGTCACCATCACCTGGGGCCGGTGGCCGCCGGTGGCGGGAAGACCCTGCGTGCTGAGGGCGATCCTGCAGGCCGCGACGAGTCCCTCGAGCAACGCCTGAGCCCTCGTGGCCCCGCCCGCACCAAGAAGCCGACCCGAACCAGCACCCGCGACTGCACCCGATGCCGGGTCCGATCCTGAGCCTGGGTCCGATGCTGCACCCGATGCCGGGTCCGATGCGTCGACTGTCGCTGGTTCCGACCTGGTGGCACTGGTGGCACTGGTGGTGTTGGGGTGGGGTGGGAGGGTGCGGGGGTTGGCGGTGGCGTTCATGACGGTGGTGAGGTGTTCGAACTGTTCGTCGGTCGCGCCGATCTCCAGGACGTGCAGTCCGTGGCGGCGGCCCTTGAGGAAGACTCCCTGCCGTGCGTGGAGCACTTTGTCCGTGGGTTCCTGTCCGTCCTGGTCCAGCACTCCCTCCCAGCGTCGGGTCAGGACCCGGAGGATGTCCTCGTCGGACTCCACGGCCTGCCGGGTGAGGTGGTCCTCCATCGATTCGGTCTGCTCCGGGGTCGCGAAGGAGTGCACCCGCGCCAGGGCCTGGGCGATGATCGTCGCGGCCCGACCGCTGATCAGGCACCCCTCCATGGCCGCACCCAGGGTCTCCAGCCGGGCCGGGATCGCCGCACCGGTCGGGGACGGCCCGGGGAGCAGCGCCTCAGCAAGACCCAGCCGCCGTTTCGCCTCGCTCCGACTGATGCCCAGGGTCGCCCGCAGGAATTCCGCACAATCCCCGACTCCATCCCCAGCCCGCCCCGCCAACCCCGAAGACCCGGCACCCAAGGACATAGCGCTGGTGTTTGAGGAGGCCGTGTCCGAGGAGGCAGTGTCCGAGGAGGCGGTGTCCGAGGAGGCGGTGACGCGGGGTGCGGGCCCTGCTCCGGAGTGGTGTTCCTGGGCCAGGCGGGCGGCAAGGACCTGCAGATGGTCCACGATCCTCGAGGCCTGTTCGACATCGACGATGACCTGCAGCGCTTCCTGTCCGGACAGCATCCGGTGGTGCCCGCCCACGTCCCGGACGCACTCGGTGAGGGCAGCGCACGCCGCGCCCACCGCGTCCAGGGCACTGGAGGTCTGCGTGAAGCGCTCGAGCGGGGCGATGACCATACCCCGATTTTATCGAACATGTGTACTAACCACGAGGGAGACAGGGCATTGTGGAGGACAGGACAACACCCCTATCCACATACCCACGCCCACGGGGACTCCCTCGAAACCGCAGCCCGGCCGAACCCGCCAGGCACGGCCTCATGGCGCCCCTGTCCCCGCCCGACAGCCTCGGCTAGGGCAGCCCCCTGAAGGACGGGCCCCCTGCAGGACAGGCCCCTCGGCAGGGAATCAGGTCAACAGGTCCTGCAGGCTCGGAAGCGCCGATTGGTGGGACCCGGGGAAAAAGCTCAGAGCTTGCAGTTGATGAGCAGCGGCTCGGGTTCCAGGCGGATGCCGAAGGACCGTTCCACGCCGTCGCGCACCAGCCGGGCAACCGCCAGCAGGTCCGACGCCGAAGCGCCTCCCCTGTTGGTGACCGCGAGGGTGTGCTTGGTCGAGAGGGACGCACGCCCGCCCGCCGCAGCCCGGCCGTCGTCGTCTCCGAGGCCGAAGCCCTTGGAGAAACCGGCGTGTTCGATCAGCCAGGCCGCGCTGAGCTTCACCCGACCCTCCGTCCCGGACGGGTACCGGGGAGCGTCCTCCGGCAGGCCCTCCGCCACCTCCTGGGCGACGATGGGGTTGGTGAAGAAGGATCCTGTGCTCCAGGTGTCCGGATCGGGGGCGTCGAGCACCATGCCCTTGCCGGCCCGCAGCTTCAGCACCTCGCGGCGCACGTCGTTCACATATGCCCGCGCCCCCACGTCGATCCCGAGTGCCCGCGCGAGCTCCACGTACTGTATCGGCGTGCTCATGCGCCCCAGCCCCAGCTGGAACTCGACCGAGAGCACCACATAGCGCGGGGATCCGTCGACGGTGGTGCGCTTGAGGAGGGAGTCCCGGTAGCCGAACTTCAGTTCGAAATTGGTGAAGCTCCTGATGCTGTCCGTCTCTCGGTCGTACGTCCGCACCGTGGCGATGGTCCGGGACACGTCCGAGCCGTACGCACCTACGTTCTGGACGGGTGTGGCGCCCGTGGAACCGGGGATGCCCGAGAGTGCCTCGAGGCCCGAGAACGCATGCATCACCGTGTACCTGACGAGCTCGTCCCAGTCCTGGCCGGCCTGCACCTTGACCATGACGCCACCGCACGTGGCGTCGTCGTCGTCGACCGTGAAACCCGTCGAGGTGATGTGGACGACGGTCCCCTCGAAGCCGTCGTCCCCGATCAGCAGGTTGGATCCCCCGCTGAGGATCAGCAGCGGCTCACCAGCGGCATCGGCGGCGCGGACCGCCTCGACGATCTCCTGTTCGGTCGAGGCCTCCACGAGCGTGCGTGCGGGTCCTCCCACGCGCGCCGTGGTGAGGTCCGCGAGACGCGTACCGGTCAGGGGGGCCGTCATGGCAGCTTCACCACGGCCTGCGCCTTCACGAGGACCTTCTGCCCTGCGAACGTGACCGTGAGGTCGATACGCGCCGTCGATCGCCCGGTGTCGATCGCACCGACCACCCCGGTGACCTCCACGACCGCTCCGGGCTCGCCCGGCTGCGCCGTCGTGTCCTGGACGACCACGGGCTTGGTGAAGCGCGTCTGGTAGTCGACGACGGCGGCCGGGTCGCCGGCCCAGTCGGTCACGAGCTGGACGGCGGCCCCCATGGTGAACATCCCGTGGGCGATGACGCCGGGGAGACCGACGCCCTCCGCGAACGACTGGTTCCAGTGGATGGGGTTGAGGTCACCCGAGGCACCGGCATAGCGCACGAGGTCCTGGCGTGTGATGCCGATGGTGGTGGAGCCGATCTGCCGGCCCACCTCGAGGGTGGAAAGCGATACTGCCATGGCTACTGGTCCTCTCCGCGTACGAGGATGGACGACGTCGACGTGGCCGTCGGCACGCCGTCGACGGTCGAGATCTCGGCGCGCGTGGTGATCATCGCTCCCCCGCCCATGGCCCGCACGGAGTCCACGTGCAGTTCGGCGACGAGCTGGTCCCCGGCGATGATGGGGCGGTGGTGGATGAAGCGCTGGTCGGCGTGGACCACCCGGGTGAAGTCGATACCGGCACTCGGGTCGCTGATCAACCGGGCGTCGGCACGCTGGGCGACGATGATGGCGAAGGTCGGCGGGGCCACGAGGTCGGCATGGCCGAGGGAAACGGCGGCATCGACGTCGAAGTGCGCCGGGTGCGTGGCCTTCACGGCGCGGGCGAAGTCGCGGATGGCCTCCCGGCCCACGGAATAGGTCTCTCCTGCGAGGTAGCTGCGCCCCTGCAGGTCTGGGTCGATGGTCATGGATCCTCCGGTGGAAGCGGCGTGGGAGTAGGCGATGGATCGCGTGCGGTGTCGAGCGGCGAGGAACTGCGCGAGGCTCAGCGCCTGTCCTTCACGCGGCGTCGGACGTCGCGCGAGCGGACGACCAGGCCCGCGAGGTGGCACACCATGCCGACCACGATGATCGGGATGCCGGTGAGGACGAGGGAACGCTGGTCGGTGGCGGCACCGACCACCGCGACGAGGATGCCGATCGCCGTGGTCACGAGTGCGGAGACCACCAGCTTGCGGTAGAGATCCGAGCCGGTCTCCCAGGGCGTATTCAGCATGGTTCGATTCTACTGCCGGCCGCGGGGCGGTGAATCAGAAGAGTGCTTCCTGGACGGTCGGGACGGGAGTGCTGAAGTCGCCGAACCGCAGCCGCCGACCCTTGAGCTGCGCGAGATCGGCGACGAAGACGAGGTCCGTGCCGTCGATCGTGACCAGGGCCGACGGGCCGAGGACGGCGCGGAGACTGAATCCGTGCCGGCCGACCCCGAGGAACTCCGGGTAGGGCTGCAGACCGCTGTGCCCGAGGACGGCGGAGGTCGACGGCGGCGGCTCGAACTCCTCGTGCACCACCTCGAAGCCGTCGATCCCGAGCCCGCCCCCGAGCAGTCCCCGGACCGCCAGCGCGAAGCCGTCGTTGATGTGCTCGAGCTGCGCCGGGGGCAGCGGCGTGCACAGGGACGCCGCCTTCGTCGCGGATCTCACGGCCTGCTGCAGGCCGACGGTGCGGGTCACCTCGTCCTCCAGGATCCGGACCACCCGCCCGTCCTCGGCGAGCGCGACGAACTGGGCCGCCACCGCGCCCTGCTCCACGAGCCGTGCCCGCTTCCTGGGGTGCGAGGCCGTGCCCACCTTGGTCGAGCCGTCTGCGAAGGTCGCGACGTACAGCCAGTGGGGCTGGTCGAGGTAGCGCTTCAGCCCTGCGGGGGCTATGCCGGATCGGTGGATGTCATGCATGAAGCGCACGTCGTCCTGGGCGAAGCACCGCGCGCACTGGTAGCCGCGTTCCGCCGGCGACTGATCGGCGCACGGCGCCCACGTGCGGTCCTCGCGTCCGTGGACCCGATGAAAGCCGAGGCAGTACTTCCCCTCCGCCGTGACCTCGAAGGCGAGCCTCGTACCGGGCGCGAGCAGGACGTCGTGCCGCCCCTCGCCCTCCCGGCCGGGGCCTTCGGGTCCGTGCGGCGCCGGAACCGCCCGCAAGGACAGGGCAGGTCCCGAGGCGTGCCAGGTCACGCCGCTGCAGAGATAGGTGGGTCCCACCCGTCCAGCGTAGGGGCACCGACGACGACGGCGGGCTGGGACGGCACCGAAGGGGGTCCGCCCGCGTCGGCCCCTCCGCGCATTCAGGGTCGCCGGACCCTGTTGCCGGCCGTGGACGTCCGGCACACTGGTTCGCACCACTCCGCGTTCCACCGAGAGGCCGGACGCCTGACGACCAGGAGGACACCGCCATGGAAAGTGACGAACGACCCGGGACAGTCCTGTCCGACGACGAGTCGTGGGACGTGCTGAAACGCTGTCGGTACGGGCGCCTCGCCATGAGCGTGCTGGGCGAGCCGGACATCTATCCGATCAACTTCGTGGCGCACGACGGGTCGCTGTTCATGCGGACGAATCCGGGCACGAAGCTGGCCGAACTGACGGTGAACGAGCGGGTCGCCTTCGAGGTGGACGAGGTGACCGATGACGAGGCCTGGAGCGTGGTGCTCAAGGGCACGGCGAGGGTGATCGTGTCGCAGTCCGAGGTGGACGAGGCGGACAAGCTACCGCTCACCCCCTGGATCCCGACGCGGAAATACACGTACGTCCAGATCACGCCAACACACATCCACGGCCGCCACTTCGAGTTGGGCGAAGAGCCGGAACGCTACTGACGGTGGTCAGGTGGGAGGGCCTGCGCCGCCCGCCAGCACGCGGCTGAGGTCGTACGCCGCCGGGATGTCGAGCTGGTCGAAGGTGCAGGACTGCGGCTCGCGGTCCGGCCTCCACCGTTCGAACTGGACGGTGTGGCGGAAGCGGTCGCCCTCCATCTGGTCGTACCGCACCTCGACCACGCGGCGTGGGTGCAGCCGGATGTAGGACACGTCCCTGGCCGAGGCGAAGCGGTTGCGGTCGGTCGCACCGAGTTCGGCATCGCCGTCGTCGTTGCGCATCACATCGGCATCCAGTTCGTCCACGAGTTCGAGCCTGCGCTTGTCGGAGAACGCCGAGACGCCCCCGACGTTCCGCAGCTCGCCGTCGTCGTCGTACAGGCCGAGCAGCAGGGAGCCCACGCCCTGGCCGGACTTGTGCACCCTGTAGCCGAGCAGCACGGTATCGGCGCTGCGATGGTGCTTGACCTTGAGCATGCGCCGCTTGTTGGGCTCGTAGCCCGCCGCGAGGGGCTTCGCGACGACGCCGTCGAGCCCGGCCCCCTCGAACTCCACGAGCCAGCGCCGGGCGAGCTCGACGTCGTCCGTGACCTGCGACAGGTGGACCGGCGCGGAGAAGGCCTCCCCGATGCCCTCGAGCGCCATCCTGCGCTCGCTGAAAGGCATGCCGGTGAGGTCGTTGTCGTCGATCGCGAGGAGATCGAAGGCCACGTACGACGACGGCGTCTGCCCGGCCAGGAGCCGTATCCTGCTCTCGGCCGGGTGGATGCGCTGCGACAGCGCCTCCCAGTCCAGCCTCTCCGCGCCTGGCTCGCCCTGCCGTGCCACGATCTCCCCGTCGAGGACGCAGCGCTCCGGGAGATTCTCGAGCAGGGCGTGCACGAGCTCCGGGAAGTACCGCGTGAGCATCTTCGAACCCCGGCTCCCGATCTCGCAGGAGCCGTCCTCGATCCTCACGATCGCCCGGAAGCCGTCCCACTTGGGCTCGTACACGAGCCCACCGGGAACGCTGTCGGGTTCGGGCACGGAGTCAACGGCCTTCGCCAGCATCGGCTGGACGGGGAACGGCAGGTCGGTCATGTCCCGATCCTGTCGCACGGGACCGGCGCTTGGCTACGCGTCGCCGTGATTACGCAGTCTGCCCCTCGTGCGGGCCTTCCTCGATCTCCTCGAGGAGCTTGTCGTTGAAGGCGTCGAGATCATCGGGGTTGCGGCTCGTCACCAGCCCCTGGTCCACCACCACTTCCTCGTCACTCCAGTTGGCGCCGGCGTTCCTCAGGTCGGTGGCGAGCGTGTGGTAGGACGTCAGGTCGCGTCCGCTGACCACTCCTGCCTCGATCAGCAGCCATGGGCCGTGGCAGATCGACGCCACGGGCTTGTGCTGCTCGAAGAATGCCCGGGTGAAGGCCTGGGCGTCCCTGTCGACGCGCAGGAAGTCGGCATTGACCACGCCGCCCGGCAGGACCAGGGCGTCGTAGTCATCGGCCTTCGCCTCGGACACCGCCAGGTCCACCTGGAACGTGTCGCCCTTGTCCATGCCGTCGAAACCCTGCAGCGTCCCGGTCTTGGGTGAGACCAGCGTGGGGACGCCGCCCGCCTCCTCGACCGCCTTCCAGGGGCTCGTGAGCTCGATCTGCTCCACCCCGTCCGTGAGCAGGAACGCGACCTTCTTGCCTGAGATGTTGTGTTCGGACATGCTGTTCTCCCTTGCGTAGAGCGTGGCTGTCGTACGGTTTCAAGCCTAGGAAGCGCCGCGATGATAAGCAAGCTGACGACGAGACTCAGAGAAAGTCCCCGCGTAGCCAGGGGTCGTGCCTCATAGAAAAGTCCCCGGCAAAGGACGGGGTGGGGTTCGGCGACGATGGGGTATGCCGGATAAGGATGTCTCGTTGGCCACCAGGGTCGAGATCACCAAGAAATACGCTGCCGCCTACGAGGCCGCTTCGAAGAAGGACAAGTCGAAGATTCTGGACCAACTGGTCGAGGTCACCGGCTGGAACCGGGATCATGCCCGCCAGCAGCTACGACGCCGGCTGACCCAGCCCAGAGGACGCGCTACCGCCACTGTGGCAGTGATCGATCGGCGCAAGAGCCGGGGCCGGAAGTACTCCTACGACGCGATCAAAGTCTTACAGCACGTGTGGGCCACCGCCGGGGGTATCTGCGGCAAATACCTCGCCGCCTCAATGGCTGACTGGATCCAGGCGATGGAAGCCGCCAGGGCCCTGGTTCCTGGCCAAGACCGCTATAGCCAGCAGGTCCGGACTGAACTGCTGGCCATGAGCGCAGCCACCATCGATCGGTACCTGGCACCAGCGAAGGCCAGGGACCCTATCCGAGGGAAGTCCGCCACCAAACCGGGCAAACTGCTGCGCAACTCCATCAGTGTGCGCAAAGCAGGCGATGAAATCGAAGCCGAACCAGGGTTCTTCGAAGTCGACACCGTGGCCCACTGCGGGCCGACTTTGAAGGGTGAGTTCGCCCGGACGGTGAACTTCACCGATATGCATACCGGGTGGGTCTTCACCCGCGCGATCCGCAATAACGCGATGGTCAACATCGTCGCCGCCTTTGAGGAGTTCATCACCACGGTGCCGTTTATGGTCACCGGCATCGACTCCGACAACGGCAGCGAGTTCATCAACCACCAGGTGTTGGGTTGGTCTGCTGAGCGGAAGATCTTCTACACCCGGTCCCGGCCGTATCAGAAGAACGATCAGGCCACCATCGAGTCGAAGAACAACCACCTGGTCCGCCGCTACGGGTTCTACTACCGCTACGACACCGCGATCCAACGCGAACTACTTAACAGACTCTGGGACCTGGTCTGTGACCGGCTGAACTACTTCACCCCCACCACCAAGCCCACCGGCTACACCGCCGATGCCATCGGGCGTCGTCGCCGGGTCTACGACAAACCCCGCACCCCCTACCAGCGGCTATTCGATGCCGGAGTCCTCAACCCAGCCCAACAGCAGGAGCTGGCCACCTACAAGGCCTCGCTGAACGTCGTTGAGATCGCCGCTGAGATCGACACGATCCAGCAACGGCTGATCGCCTTGGCCGCGATCCCGACTCGGCGCCTGGAGCGGGAGCTCGAGGACCAAGCCGCTCGGGCAATGCCCGAGGCCGATTGGATCAAACTCTACGGCTGACCCGGACCTGTTTCGCGGGGACTTTTACATGAGGCACGGGGGATCACTTCCCGGGGACTTGACCGTGAGGCATCACGGCTGAGCATTCGCCCGCGGGCACGCGGTCACGACCGGCGTGGACGGGCGCGCACGTGCATCCGCTCGCCCTGCCGGCCGAAGAGGCTGATGAACTCGACCGCCTCCCCGTCGGCGCTGGCGAACCAGTGGGGCGTGTGGGTGTCGAATTCGGCCGCCTCGCCGGGTCCGAGCACGAAGTCGTTGTCACCGAGCACGAGCCGCAGGGAGCCGTTGAGGATGTAGAGCCATTCGTAGCCCTCGTGCACCTGCAGCGCGGGTTCGGTGCCGCGCGCGTCGCCCGCGAGCACCATCTTGTACGCCTGCACGCCGCCCGGCCGCCTCGTCAGGGGGATGGCCGTGGTGCCGTGGTACTCGATCGGGCGCAGGTGGATCCGGGGATCGCCGGTGGGAGGCGCGCCGACCAGGTCGTCGAGCGGGACGCCGTAGAGCTGCGCGATGGGCAGCAGGAGTTCCAGGTTCGGGCGCCGCTGGCCGGACTCGAGCCTGGAGAGGGTGCTGACGGACACACCGGACGCTGCGGACACCTCGCCGAGGGTCAGGTGACGTTCGGTGCGCAAGGCGCGGAGCCGGGGCCCGACGGCGTCGAGTACGGACGTGAGGTCTGCTTCCATGCGTCCTATCTTGCCACCATGGCAAAGAACTTTGCACAATTCGCGCTGGTCCGCTGATGCTGGAACCATCAGCGGACCAGAAGGAGAACAACCATGCCAGCCATCACCCAGCCCCTGCAGGACAGGTACGACGTCGTCGTCGTCGGAGGCGGAGCCGCGGGACTCAGCGCCGCCGTCACCCTCGGCCGTGCGCTCCGCTCCGTCCTCGTGGTCGACGCCGGCGAGCCCCGTAACGCTCCCGCACAGGGCGTCCACGGTTTCCTGACGCGCGAGGGCATGCAGCCGCTCGCCCTGCTCGCCGCGGGCCGTGCGGAGGCGGAGTCCTACGGGTCCACCGTCCTGGCCGCCGAGGTCTTGCGGGTGCGGGGCGACACCGACGGATTCGCGGTGGAGCTGTCCGACGGGCGCACGGTCCTGGGCCGTCGACTGCTCCTCGCCACCGGGCTCGCCGATCGGCTCCCCGACATCCCGGGGCTCCGGGACCAGTGGGGTGCCGGTGTGGTCCACTGCCCGTACTGCCACGGCTACGAGATCCGCGGCCGACGCATCGGCGTCCTCGGGACGGGTCCCCTGTCCATCCATCAGGCCCTTCTCTTCCGCCAGTGGTCGGAGGACATCACACTGTTCCTCAATGACACCGTGAAGCCCACCGACGAGGAGTGGGACCGCCTCGCCGCGCGCTCCATCCGGGTGGTCGACGGCGCCGTGTCCGGCGTGGCCGCGACCGACGGCGTCCTCACGGGGGTGACTGTGGCAGGCAGGAGCTTCGACCTGCAGGCCCTGGCCGTCGGAACCCGCATGGAGTCCCGGGGCGGACTGCTGGAACCGCTCGGGATCACTGCCCAGGACCATCCGTCCGGCTTGGGCCGCTTCGTCGAGGCCGGCCCGAGGGGCTCGACGGCGGTGCCGGGCGTCTATGTCGCCGGCAATGCCTCGAACCTGGCCGCCCAGGTCATCGTCGCGGCAGCTGAGGGCACGATGGCGGGCGCGGCGATCAACGCGGACCTCGTCGAGGAGGAGACGGCCTGGGCCGTCGAGGGCTACAGCGGCCCCTTCTCGGCGTCGTCGGAGGCCGAGGTCTCGGTGCGCGTCCTTGGCACGCGCCGCCATGGGCTCGATGATGGGGCAGGAACGGAAGAAGGGGTGCGCCGTGCGGGTTGAGTACACGCAGGAGTTCTGGGACGACCGCTACCGGCAGCGCACGAGGATCTGGAGCGGCAACCCGAACCGGCAGCTCGTCGCGGTGGCCGGGGACCTGGCGCCGGGCCGGGCGCTCGACGTCGGCTGCGGCGAGGGCGCCGATGCCGTGTGGCTCGCCACGCGCGGGTGGGACGTACTCGGCGTCGACGTCTCCGAGGTGGCACTCTCCCGCGCCCGGGCCCATGCGGAGGAACTCGGCGAGCAGGTCGCGGACCGCATCGAGTGGCGGCAGGTGGACCTGCTGGCCTCGCCCGGGCTGCCCGGCGGTCTCGACCTCGTGTCCGTCCAGTTTCTGCACCTCCCGGAACCGGAGCGCTCACGCATCTTCCGGGCACTGGCGGAGCTCGTCGGCGTCGGGGGAACCCTCCTGATCGTCGCCCACGACCCCTCGGACCTGCACACCGGGATCGGCCGGCCGCCGCACGCTGACATCTTCTACCGGCCGCAGGACATCGCGGTGCTGCTCGACGACGCCTGGGACATCAGGGTGTGCGAATCGCGTCCGCGGGTGGAGCGGACATCGGACGGCCGCGACGTCGACATCAGCGATGCCGTGCTCATGGCGATACGGACCCGCTGAGGCCTGCGCAAGGGCCCGGCGGGACGGCATCCGGCGTGCTGTCCCACCGGGCTCCTCGGTAGCCTCGAGCAATGCAATGGATCACCGAGAACTACGTCAATTTCGCCAGCATCATCGATGACGCGACGCTGGCGCAGAACAGGATGACGAGTTCCATGCCGTTCGTGTACCCGCACTTCGCCTCCATGCCCGACGCCCACCTCGGTCTGGGCTGCGCCGTCGGCTCCGTCCTGCCGACCCTCGGAGCGATCATCCCGGCGGCGGTCGGCGTGGATATCGGCTGCGGCATGGTGGCCGTGCGGACCGATCACACCGCGGGCAGCATCGGACGCCTGGATCGCCGCATCCTGCGCCGATCGATCGAACGTGCCGTCCCCCTCTCGGCCGGCAACAACAACAAGCGGGTGAGCACCACGGCCCAGCCCCGCATCGCCACCCTCGAACAGGACGCCCGGTCGGCGGGATTCGACCCGTCGAGCTACGTGAAGGACTGGCGCCTGCAACTCGGCACCCTCGGCTCCGGCAACCACTTCATCGAGGTGTCCCTCGACGAGGAGGACAACGTCTGGCTCTTCCTGCATTCGGGCTCGAGGGGTATCGGGAACCGGATCGCGCAGCGTCACATCCGTGCGGCGCAGGACTACTGTGCGGGCCGGTCCGTTTCCCTGCCGCACCGGGACCTGGCGTACCTGGAGGAGGGCACGCACGAGTTCGACCGCTATATCGGCGAGTTGCTGTGGGCGCAGAAGTTCGCCCTGCTCAACCGCGAGGAAATGATGGACCGCGTGGTCGGCCAGTTCACGCACTGGATCGGCAAGCCCGTGCAGGAGCGCGAGCGCATCAATTGCCATCACAACTACACGCACCGGGAGACGCACTTCGGCAAGGACGTGTGGCTCTCCCGCAAGGGTGCCATCGCGGCGGACCCGGGGCGTCCGGGCCTCATTCCCGGCTCGATGGGCACACGCTCCTACGTGGTGACGGGGAAGGGCAACAGGGAGGCGATGAACTCGGCCCCCCACGGGGCGGGGCGGGAGTACTCGCGCAACGCGGCGCGGAAGACGTTCACGCAGGACCAGCTCCGCGCCGCGATGCGGGACATCGAGTTCCGGGACACCCCGGCGTTCCTCGACGAGATCCCGGCGGCGTACAAGGACATCGACGCCGTGATGCAGGACGCCCGGGACCTCGTGGACGTCCGGCACACCCTCCGCCAGATCGTCAACGTGAAGGGCGACTGACGGGCCGGACGCGTCGACGGAGTGGCAACCGTTGGACTGGCGCCATGTCGCAGCCGCTTCGATGCCTGGATCGAAGCCCGGCAGGAACGCCTGCCGGGCTTCGTCGTTCCGGAATCCCGAGAATGGAAAAGGCCCCGGAGCCGAAGCTCCGGGGCCTTGCCTGTAGCGGTGGTGGGACTCGATCCCACGACCTCACGATTATGAGTCGTGCGCTCTAACCAGCTGAGCTACACCGCCCTAAATGAGGCTGCCCGCACCGATCAAATGATCGTCACGGGCCCCCTCATTCACGAGCCCCCCACCGGAATCGATCCGGTGACCTCGTTCTTACCAAGAACGCGCTCTACCACTGAGCTAGGGGGGCAACAGCAAGAAACTTTACCAGTTCCCGGCCGCTGGTGCGAAATCGACAGCCGCCCTGGTGGACGGACCCCGGATTCCGCATCGGACCCGTGCAGGCACGGGTCCGACGAGGTTCGGCTAGCTAGTTCCTACCACTGCTCGGACTGCGCCGAGGAGCGTCCTGCACCGGCGCCGGCACCCTTTGCGGAGCGGGGCTTGCGGTTGGCGTCTCCCGAGAACCGGGTGTCGCCGTCACGCTTCGGGAAGTCCTTCTTGAAGGGCTTCTTGAACTCGCCCGCACCGCGGTTGCCCGCAGGCTTGCGGCCCTTGTCGAGCTCGAGGTGGATGAGCTCGCCGCCGATGCGCGTCTTGGAGAGCGCACGCAGCTGGTCCGTGGACAGGTCAGCGGGCAGCTCCACCAGGCTGTGGTCAGCACGGATGTCGATGCCACCGATCTGCGAGGAGGACAGGCCGCCCTCGTTGGCGATCGCACCCACGATCGAGCCGGGCATCACGCGCTGGCGACGGCCCACCGCGATGCGGTAGGTGGCGTTGCCCTCGGTGAGCGTGCGCGTCGGGCCACGCGACCCGAAGGCATCCTTGCGTCCTTCGGCACGCTCGCGCTGCCCGGCGGGAGCGACGGGGATGTCCTGCACGAGGATCGGCTGGCTACCCTGCGCCATGACGGCGAGGGCTGCAGCGATCTCGTTGGCGGGCACGTCGTGCTCGCGCTCGTAGGTGGCGATGAGGTCGCGGAACAGCGCGACATCCTTGCCTGCCAGTGTCTGCGTGATCTTGTCCGCGAACTTGCTGAGGCGCAGTTCGTTGATCTTCTCCGTGGAGGGCAGCTGCATCTGCTCGACCGGCTGGCGCGTGGCCTTCTCGATGGAGCGGAGCAGGTACTTCTCACGGGGGGTGATGAACAGGATCGCGTCACCTGAACGCCCTGCGCGGCCGGTGCGGCCGATGCGGTGGACGTAGGACTCCGTGTCGTTCGGGATGTCGTAGTTGACGACGAGCGAGATGCGCTCCACGTCCAGCCCACGGGCGGCGACGTCCGTGGCGACGAGGATGTCGATCTTGCCGTCACGCAGCGCCTCGACGGTGCGCTCGCGCTGCTGCTGCGGGATGTCGCCGTTGATGGCTGCGGCCGAGAAGCCCCGTGAACGCAACTTGTCCGCCAGGTCTTCGGTGGCCGCCTTGGTGCGGACGAAGGCGATGATGCCGTCGTAGTCCTCCACCTCGAGGATGCGGGTCATCGCGTCGAGCTTGTGCGGGCCCATGACCTGCAGGTAGCGCTGGCGCGTGTTGGTGCCCGTCGTCGTCTTGCCCTTGACCGAGATCTCGGCCGGATCGTTCAGGTACTTCTTGGCGATCCGGCGGATGGCCGGGGGCATGGTCGCGGAGAACAGTGCAACCTGCTTCTCGGCCGGGGTGGAGGCGAGGATCTTCTCGACGTCCTCGGCGAAGCCCATGCGCAGCATCTCGTCGGCCTCGTCGAGCACGACGTACTCGAGGTTGGAGAGATCCAGCGACCCCTTCTCGATGTGGTCGATCACGCGGCCGGGGGTGCCGACGACGACCTGGGCACCGCGGCGCAGGCCGTTCAGCTGGGGACCGTAGGGCGATCCGCCGTATACGGGGAGGACGGTGAAGCCCTCCATGTGCTTGGCGTAGGAGGTGAAGGCATCGGCCACCTGCAGCGCGAGCTCGCGGGTCGGTGCGAGCACCAGCACCTGCGTGTTCTTGCTGGGGCCACCGTTGACGTCAGCCAGTTCCGCCATCTTCGACAGCGCGGGAACGGCGAACGCGGCGGTCTTGCCGGTGCCGGTCTGCGCCAGCCCGACGACGTCGCGGCCTTCGAGCAGCACGGGGATGGTCGCTGCCTGGATGGGTGAGGGCTTCTCGTAGCCGAGGTCGGTCAGGGCCGCGAGGATGCGGCCGTCGAGGTTGAGCTCGGTGAAGCGGATGGTCACGCCGTCGTCGTCGGATCCTGCTGCGGGAACCGCTGCGGTGGCCTCGGTGACGGGGGTGGTGATCTGCTCGGACAGGTTTTCAGGCACGGAAGAATTCCTTCAGGTAGGTGCCGGACGGCCTGACAGGAAGGAGCCTGCAGTGCCGAATGAACATGGAAATCCGGCACTGTTTCAATCCCGGGGCCGAACTTCCTCGTCACACCGTGTTCTCTGCTCTCTCAGCAGTGATGTGTGACTTTTCTTCTAGCCGGCGCTCCCTGATGAATCTGCTCGCGAGTCTGTGCTCCGAGCCCCAACACAACCTATCCGGCCCGAAAGGGGCGGAAATAAAGGGAATACCGGTGTGGGGGATGCTTCCAGTCTACCGCACGGCGGGAGCCGCGCGCTCCATCCGGGGCCCTGAGGGAGGTGACGTTCGGCACGTCAGGCCGGCAGGGCAACCCTCAGCGCCCGGAGCGCCGCCTTGCGGACCTGGGGGGTGAGTGTCAGGTGCCCCGCGGCTGCGGAACCGAGCAGCCTGTCGGCCTGCGGCTCGTCGAGGCCCGCGTGGACCTGCGCCGCGGTGACACCGTGCTCGGGGACGCTCACCACGCGGATGGTGTCGCCCGCGACGATGCTGCCCTTCGCGACGACGCTCAGGTAGGTTCCCACACGATTCGCCTCGGCGAAGCGCTTCACCCAGGACTTCTCCCCGAGGTAGCGGGCGAAGTTCACGCAGGGCGTGCGCGGCATGGTGACCTCGAGCAGCACCTGGTCCCCCACGCTCCAGCGCTCACCGATGACGGCTCGGGAGGCGTCGATCCCCGCCACCCGGAGATTCTCGCCGAAAAGACCCGGCGTCACCTCGCGGCCCAGTTCCTGCGACCAGAAATCGGCGTCGTCCTGCGCATAGGCGTAGAGGGCCTTCATGGGTCCACCGTGATGTTTGCGGCTGGCCTGGATGTCACCCGTGAGGCCGAGGGGGTGCACGTTCACGGGCCCGTCCGCCGCTCGCTTGTCGATCGCGGTGACGCCGGTGGAGTCCCTCGTGGGCAGGAGTTCATGCACACGGCAGACGGCGAGGAGGGTACCGGTGGTCATGGCGACCATCCTATGCGGGGGCTGCGGCGGGCGGGCTCACGGCTCGAAGCGGTAGCCCATCCCGCTCTCGGTGACGAAGTACCGGGGTGTGCCCGGGTCCGGTTCGAGCTTCTTGCGCAGCTGCGCCATGTACACGCGCAGGTACTGCACGTCCTTCGCATAGGCCGGCCCCCACACATCGAGCAGGAGCTGCTGCTGGGAGACGAGCCGGCCCGGGTGGGCGATCAGCCGATCCACGATCTTCCACTCGGTCGGCGTCAGGCGCACGTCCCCGCCGTCCTTCACCACGCGGCGGGCACCGGCGTCGAGCGTGAAATCGGGTGTCTCGATGACCGGCGCCTCGACCGCGACCGCCGCACGCCGCGTCGCTGCCCGCAGCCGCGCCAGCAGCTCCTCGAGGCCGAACGGCTTCGTCACGTAGTCGTCGGCCCCGGCATCGAGCGCATCGACCTTGTCCTGCGAGCCGTGGCGGGCGGACAGCACGATGATGTGCACCTGCGACCAGCCGCGGATCCGGCGGATGACGTCCACGCCGTCGATGTCCGGCAGGCCCAGGTCCAGCACGATGATGTCCGGGTGGTGCTCCGACGCGGCGGCCAGCGCCGTCTCGCCGTCGACCGCCGTCACGCACACGTAGCCATGGGCGCGGAGGTTGATCTCGAGGGCACGGAGGAGCTGCGGTTCGTCGTCGACCAGCAGCACGCGCGTCATGGCTCGACGACGCCGGTCGAGATGGGCAGGCGGATCACGAGCGTCAGGCCGCCGCCAGGCGTCTGTTCGGCGTCGAGCATGCCGCCCATCACCTCGGTGAAGCCCTTGGCAACCGCCAGTCCGAGCCCCACGCCGGCGCCGGACGGCGCGTCGTCGAGCCGCTGGAACGGACGGAACATGGCCGCGACGTCCTCCCGTGACACACCGTGCCCGTGGTCGATGACGCGCAGTTCGCTGGCAGGGAAACCGTTGACGAGTGCCCTGCCCGTCCCGCCCACCGACGCCGTGACCTCGATCGGCGCGTCGGGCGCGTACTTGACGGCGTTCTCGACGATGTTCGCGAGCACGCGCTCCAGCAGCCCGGGGTCCGCCTCGATGGCCGGCAGGTTCGGTGGGATGTGCACGCGGACGCGGTCCTCGGCGACGTTCGCGAGGGCGGGCCCGACGACGTCGGTCCATGTGAGCGGCCGCACATGCGCGTTGACCGCGTCACCGGTGATGCGCGACATGTCGAGGAGGTTGTTCACGAGCGCATCCAGCCGGTCGGAGTAGTCCTCGATGGTCTCGAGCAGCTCGTCCTCGTCCTCCTGGGAGAAGGTCACGTCGGACTGCCGCAGGCTGCAGACCGCGAGCTTGATGCCGGCCAGCGGCGTGCGGAGGTCGTGGGACACCGAGCGCAGGATCGCCGTACGCATGACGTTGCCCTCGACGAGCCTCCGGTTGGTCCGCGTGCTCGCGAGGAGCTCCTGCCGCTGCAGCAGCGATCGCAGCTGGCCGGCGAAGGCCGTCAGCAGGCCGCGATCGCGCGCCGAGAGCGGGTGTCCGTACAGGGCGAGCGAGAACTCACCGTCGACCGGCTCCACCGCCGTCGCGTTCTCGAGGGTCCACCGGTCCGGCTCCTGCCGGGCCGAGGGCTGCTTCCCTGGACGCTGCTGCCCGGGCCCGGCGTCGGCCCCAGCCGTCTCTCGCACTGCGAGCACCTTGCGCTCCACGCCCTCCGCGCCGTCCTGCCCGTCACCCGTGCCGCCGACACGTCCGAACAGGGCCACGCCGTCGTCGTCGAACTGGGCCTGGACGTGGCGCAGGAACCCCTGCAGGGTGTCCTCCTCCGCAAGGACCCCGCGCGCGAGTTCGCCGAGCAACGCCGCTTCCTGCTGCGCCAGGACCGCCTCCCTCGAGCGGCGGGCCGACAGCCCGACCACGAGCGACACCGTGACCGCGACGGCGATGAAGATGAGCACCGTGACAACGTTCTCGGCGTCCGCGATCTCGAGCGAACCGAACGGCTCGGTCGACGTGTAGTTGAGGATGATGCTGCTCCACAGGGCCGCGAGCAGGGCGGGCCAGAGTCCGCCGATCAGGGCGACGGCGATGACGCCCGCCAGCTGGAAGAGCACGTCGACGGCCAGCAGGGACGTGCCGACCGAGAACAGGGCGGCCTCGAGCAGCGGGGGCAGGACCAGGGCGACGGCGCATCCGGCAGCGAAGCGCAGGCGGCCCAGCGGTGCCGCAAGGGTGCGCCGGGCCGCCGAGACCATCAGCGGTTCCGCGATCCGGTGGCGGCGCCGTCGTCCAGGGCGCGGATGCCGGCCTCGTCGTCGCCGGGTGATCGTTCGTCCTCCGGTCCGGTGGCGGGGAGGGTCCGGGACAGGAGGATCCAGAAGGTGGTGATGGCGAGGGCGCAGAAGACTCCGGCACTGGAGGCCATGAGCCAGCCGGTGGTCAGCTGCGAGTCGAGGTCCTCGGCGCCGAGCAGTACGCCGATCGTCTTCGGGGAGTAGACGAAGACGAGGAGGGTGATCGCGAACAGGACCGCAGCCGCCCTCCGGTACGCCCGCAGTGGTGCGGGAAGCCCGGCGGCCTGGCCGGCGAGGACCGCAAGGACCACGACGATCCAGACCCAGTGGTGGGACCACGAGATCGGCGAGATGAGGAGCATGAGCAGCGAGGTCATCGCGATCGGCAGGAACCGGTCACCACGCCGCTGAGCCGCCCGGACGATGTACGCCGTCGCGGCGACGAGCAGCAGCGAGACGAGCAGCCACGGCGCGGTGGAGGGGAAGTCGGGCCCCAGGAAATGGAGGATGGCCCCGCGGACCGAGAGGTTGTCCACATAGCCTTCACCACCGATGCGGCCCGTGTCACGGAGCATCTGCAGCCAGTAGGTCGCCGACTCGCCGGGCAGGAGGAGGAACCCGAGCGCGATGGTCCCGAAGAACCCGCCCGCCATCGTGAACAGCTGCTTCCACTCGCCGCGCACCAGGAAGTAGAGGCCGAAGACCAGGGGCGTGAGCTTGATGCCCGCAGCGATGCCCGTGAGCAGCCCCGTGGGCAGCCGGCGGTGCGGACCGGAGAGCAGGTCCGCGGCGATCATTGCGAAGAGCAGGATGTTCACCTGCGAGAAGGCCATGGTCTCGCGCCACGGACCGAGCAGGCAGACGACGCCGGTGCCCGCGATCGCCAGGGGCAGCGCGGACGGATGGGCCAGGACCTCCCGTACGCCTGCGAACCCGCCGAGATAACGCGTGATGAGCAGTGACGTCGCGGCGGCGACGAGGACCGACAGCCCCACGAAGAGGATCGCGCCGGTCTCCGCGCTCACCAGCGTCAGTACGGTGAAGGCCAGCGCGGCGAACGGCGGATACGTGAACAGCAGCGAGCCCTCCCCCTCGCCGAAGGACCGCGTGTAGAGCGATCCGTCGCCGTCCACCACCGACTGTCCGCCCATGCGGTAGACGCGGAAATCGAGGCCGATGAAATCGGCCCAGGCGAACGCCCAGACCGCCAGTGCCGCAGCCACGACCACTGCGGCGACGACGCCCAGCGCCCTGACCGTTGCCGGGGTACTGCGCTCGCTCATGCTTTCCTTCCGAAGGACCGGGTACCGGTGCCGGCCCGGGTTCTCCCCGCGGAACGGCTCATCCAGTGTAGGCACGGCCCGGAGAGGCGCTCGCGGACGGGTATGTTGGAAATCACCCCGTCCCCTTGCGAAAGGCCGATGCACCGATGCCCTCCCCCAGCGGAAACACCCCTCCCGCCACCGCCATCACCAACGCCCATGTCGTCCCGATCGACGGCGAGCCCTTCCACGGCACCCTGGTCATCGAGGACGGCCGCATCACGGCCCTCGGCGCCTCCGTGGCGGTGCCCGAGGGTGCCACGGTGATCGACGCCGACGGCAAGTGGCTGCTGCCCGGCTTCGTCGACGCCCATGTGCACCTCGGCACGCACGAGGAGGGCGAGGGTGCTGCCGGTGACGACACGAACGAGATGACCAATCCGAACACCGCAGGCGTCCGGGCGATCGACGCCGTCAACCCCTACGACCCCGGGTTCGACGATGCCCTCGCGGGCGGCGTGACCACCGTGAACGTCAACCCCGGCTCCGGGAACCCGATCGGCGGGCTCGCCGTCGCGATCCACACGCACGGCCGCTACCTCGAGGAGATGGTGCTGCGCTCCCCCAGCGGACTGAAGTCGGCGCTCGGCGAGAACCCCAAGCGCGTGTACGGCGGCAAGGACAAGACGCCGTCCACCCGCCTGGGCACCGCCCTCGTCATCCGCGAGGCGTTCATGAAGGCGCAGAACTACATGGGCAAGGCCGACGAGAACGCGCGTGACCCGCACCTCGAGGCTCTTGCCATGGTGCTGCGCCGCGAGATCCCGTGGCGCCAGCACGCGCACCGGGCGGACGACATCGCGACCGCCATCCGCATCGCCGACGAGTTCGGGTACGACCTCGTGCTGGACCACGGCACCGAGGCGCACCTGCTCGGCGACGTGCTGGCCGAACGCGGCACGCCGGTGCTGATCGGACCGTTGTTCACCACGAAGTCGAAGGTGGAACTGCGCGGCCGCTCGATCGCCAACCCGGGCAAGCTCGCGAAGGCCGGCGTCGAGATCTCGATCATCACCGACCACCCCGTGATCCCGATCAACTTCCTGGTGCACCAGGCGACGCTGGCGATCAAGGAGGGGCTCGACCGGGAGACCGCGCTGCGCTCCATCACGATCAACCCGGCGAGGGTCCTCGGCCTGGCGGACCGCCTCGGCTCGCTCGCTGTCGACAAGGATGCGGACCTGGTGCTGTGGAGCGGCGACCCGCTCGACGTCATGCAGCGGGCCCTGCAGGTGTGGATCGGCGGCACGGAGGTCTACTCCTACGACACCGAAACCTCCACCGGTACCGTCGCCCCGCGAGGATAGGCGGCCTTGGGTCCCCGTACGAACGCACTGCCGCCGCGGCCCTTCACGCTGCGCGCGGCGATCGTCCTGTGGCTCGTGATCGCGGTGCTGCTGCTGATCGCGGCGGGCACCTTCATCACGTCGGCCGCGATGCAGGACCTGGACCGGGCAGGCTTCATCGGGCTCGGGGCGCTCTTCGGGGCACTCGCCATCCTGCAAGTGGTCCTCCTGCTTCCGCTGCGCCGGGGCAGGAGGGGTGCGCGGGAACTGCTGAGCACCATCGGCATCATCGTCGGGGTGCCCATCCTCGTGCGCGGGACGCCGGGCCTGTCCCTGATCGCCGGGGCCATGCTGGTCGCGGTGCTGCTGATGTGGCTTCCGCAGAGCAGCGACTACTTCCAGCTGACCCAGCCGAAGGCGAAGAAGCGCTTCCGGCTGCCGGGTTCCCGCTAGCGGGGCCTGCCGGCGCCTCCGGACACGCGGAAGGCCCCTCCCTGCGGAGGGCCCTCCGGTGGAGCAGGGCTAGCGCAGCGCGGCGATGGCCTGCTCGAGGTCGCCGATCAGGTCCTCGATGTCCTCGATGCCGACGGACAGCCGGATCAGGTTCTCGGGGACGGCGAGCTCGGTGCCCTTGACGGAGGCGTGCGTCATGTCGGACGGGTAGTTCATGAGGGACTCGATGCCGCCGAGGGACTCGGCGAGCAGGAAGACGTGCGTGGACTCGGCCACCTTCCTCGCAGCCTCCGCCCCGCCCTTGAAGGTCACGGAGATCATGCCGCCGAAGTCCTTCATCTGGGCTGCCGCGAGGTCGTGGCCCGGGTGCTCCGGGAGGCCCGGGTAGTACACGCGCTCCACCTCGTCCTGCTCCTGCAGCCACTGCGCGATCGTCATCGCGTTCGAGGAATGCCGGTCCATCCGGACGCCGAGGGTCTTGAGCCCGCGCGTCGTGAGCCAGGCTTCCATCGGCGCGGACACGGCGCCCACGGCGAACTGCACGAAGCCGACCTTCTCGGCGAGCTCGTCGTCGTCCACCACGACCGCGCCGCCGCTGGCGTCGGAGTGTCCGCCGATGTACTTGGTGGTCGAGTGCACGACGACGTCGGCACCGAAGGTGAGCGGCTGCTGCAGGTACGGCGACGCGAACGTGTTGTCGACGACGAGCAGGGCGCCGGCCTCGTGCGCGAGCTGGGCAGTCGCAGCGATGTCGGTGATCTTCATCATCGGGTTCGACGGCGTCTCGACCCAGACCATCTTCGTGTTGTTCGCGGCGATGGCGGCCCGCACGGCGTCGGCATCGGCCATGTCGACGGCGGTGTTCGTGATGCCCCACTGGGACAGCACGCGGTCGATCAGGCGGTAGGTACCGCCGTAGGCGTCGTTGCCGAGCACGATGTGGTCGCCCGGACGGAGGGCTGCCCGGATGAGCGCGTCCTCGGCGGCGAGACCGGACGAGAAGCTGAAGGCGTGCTTCCCGCCTTCGAGCGCCGCGATCTGGACCTGCAGGGAATCGCGGGTGGGGTTGGTGCCGCGCCCGTATTCGTAGCCGTTGCGCAGCTTGCCGATGCCGTCCTGCGCGAAGGTGGTGGTCTGGTACAGCGGCGGGATCACCGCTCCGGTCGTGGGATCGGGGGTCTGGCCTGCGTGGACGGCTCGGGTATTGAAACCCTGGGCGTTCGAGTGCGTCACGATGCTCCTGAGATGCGGGTGGGGTTGTTACTTGCTCATGTATGTCAGCAAGTCGTGGCGCGTGAGAATTCCCACGGGCGACCCGACGAACGTCACCATCAGCGTGTCGCTGTCCTGGAGCCGCTCCCGCGCCGTCCCGATGGACTCGAGCGAGCCGATGAGGGGAAGCCTCGCGTCCATGTGCTGGGAGATCCGGTCCGTCAGCTTCGCCTCGCCGTGGAAGATCTTGGCGGTCAGGGAGCGCTCGTCGACCGACCCCAGCACCTCGCCCATCTTCACGGGTGGCTCCTGCGACAGCACCGGGATGCTGGAGACGCCGTACTCGTCCAGGATCGAGATGACGTCGCGCACCGTCTCGGTGGGATGGGTGTGCACGAGATCCGGGATGGAGCCGCTCTTGGCGCGCAGCACCTCGCCGACGCTGGCGTCGTCACCGCTGTCCATGAAGCCGTAGGACTTCATCCAGTCGTCGTTGAAGATCTTCCCGAGGTAGCCCCGGCCGCCGTCGGGGAGGAGGACGACGACGACGTCGTCCTCGGTCAGGTCCCTGGCCACGCGCAGGGCCGCGACGACGGCCATGCCGCAGGAGCCGCCGACCAGCAGGCCCTCCTCGCGGGCGAGGCGCCGGGTCATCTCGAAGCTCTCGGCGTCGGTGACGGCGTGGATCTCGTCCGGGATGGAGGGATCGTAGGACTCGGGCCACATGTCCTCGCCGACACCTTCGACGAAGTAGGGGCGGCCGGTGCCCCCGGAGTAGATGGAACCGTCGGGATCGGCACCGATGATCCGCACGGGTCCGCCCTCGCGGTCCGCCGAGACCTCCTTCAGGTAGCGACCCGTACCCGTGATGGTGCCGCCCGTGCCGACGCCGGTGACGAAGTGCGTCAGCCTGCCGTCGGTGTCGTTCCAGATCTCGGGACCGGTGGTCTCGTAGTGGCTGAGCGGTCCGTTCTGGTTGGAGAACTGGTCGGGCTTGTAGGCGCCGGGGATCTCGCGGACGAGGCGGTCGGACACGCCGTAGTAGGACTGCGGGCTGTCCGGGGCGACGGCGGTGGGCGTGACGACGACCTCCGCACCGTACGCCTTGAGCACGTTGCGCTTGTCCTCACCCACCTTGTCCGGCACCACGAAGACGCACTTGTAGCCGCGCTGCTGGGCGACGAGGGCGAGGCCGACGCCGGTGTTGCCGGAGGTCGGTTCGACGATGGTGCCACCGGGCTTGATCTTGCCCTCGGCCTCGGCTGCGTCGAGGATCTTCGCAGCGATGCGGTCCTTCACCGACCCGCCCGGGTTGAGGTACTCGACCTTCGCGAGGACGGTGGCCTTGATGCCGTCGGTGACGGAGTTGAGCTTGACCAGCGGGGTGTTGCCGATCAGGTCGACGATGGAGTCTGCGTACTTCATGACTACAAAGCTACCGGCTGGCCGCCCTACCTCCGCGCCGCCGTTACGTCCGGGGACGTGCCCGGCGGTTGTGGTGCATCGTCGTGGCCCTGCGCGCGACGGGCGTCGGGCGCCGTCGTCGTGCTGTGGCTGACCGGCAGCCGAGCCTAGGCTGGACAGGAGAGCCACCTGTCGAGAGGGAGCAGCAGCCATGACGAACACCTACAGGATCGCGGTCATCGCGGGGGATGGCATCGGCAAGGAGGTCATGCCGGAGGGGCTGCGCTCGCTCCGGGCGGCAGCGGACAGGTACGGGTTCACGGTGGACGCCGTCGAGTTCGGCTACGCCAGCGCCGAGTACTACCAGGAGCACGGGCAGATGCTCCCCGACGGCTGGTTCGAGGAACTGCGCACCTTCGATGCGATCTTCTTCGGGGCCGTCGGCTGGCCCGACGTCGTCCCGGACCACGTGTCCCTCTGGGGCAGCCTGCTGCAGTTCCGGCGCCACTTCGACCAGTACGTGAACCTGCGCCCGGTGCGGTTGCTGCCGGGCATCACGAGCCCCCTGGCGGGGCGCGAGCCCGGCGACGTCGACTTCTACGTGGTCCGGGAGAACACGGAGGGCGAGTACTCCAGCGTGGGCGGCAGGATGTTCGAGGGCACCGACCGGGAGACCGTCATCCAGGACACGGTGATGACGCGCACCGGGGTGGACCGCATCCTCCGCTACGCCTTCGAGCTCGCACGGAAGCGGGGCGCGAAGCACCTCACCTCGGCGACGAAGAGCAACGGCATCTCGATCACCATGCCTTACTGGGACGAGCGCGTGGAGGCGATGGCGGCGCACTACGGCGACGTCCGCGTGGACAAGTTCCATATCGACATCCTCTGCGCGAACTTCGTGCTCCACCCGGACTGGTTCGACGTCGTCGTGGCCAGCAACCTCTTCGGCGACATCCTCTCCGACCTCGGTCCGGCCTGCACCGGGACCATCGGCGTGGCGCCCAGCGGCAACATCAACCCGGACCGCACCTTCCCCAGCCTCTTCGAGCCCGTCCACGGGTCCGCCCCCGACATCGCCGGCAAGGGGATCGCGAACCCGGTGGGACAGATCTGGAGTGCCTCGATGATGCTCGAGCACCTCGGCGAACCGGAGGCCGCCGCCGGGATCCTCTCCGCCATCGAAGCGGTGCTCGCCTCCGGAGGCGATTCCCTGACGCGGGATCTGGGCGGAACGGGGACGACGGCGTCGCTCGGCACGACGATCGCGGACGCCGTCGCGGGTTGAGCGGGCCCGGTCGGCCGGCCGTGACACCATGGATGCATGACCATCGTCCCAGCCGTCGTGCCTCCGGGTGCGGAGGCCACGGAGTGGATACCCGGCGGCCCGTACAACCTGGCCGGGACGGTCGGCACCCTCCAGTGCGGGGCGCACGACCCCGCCTTCATCGTGCAGGGACCGGACTCCTGGCTCGCGTTCCGGACCGCGGACGGACCGGCCACCCTGGCCCTGCGGCAGCACGGCTCGCTCAATGACAGCCGCATCCAGGCAACCGCCTGGGGGCCCGGCGCGGCCCGGGCCCTCGAGTCCGTTCCCCGCCTCCTCGGCACGGACGACGACTGGAGCGCCTTCGACCACGCGGAATTCCGTGCAACGCTTCCCGAGCTCGCCCGCAAGGGCAGGTACCTCGATCCGGGGCTGCGCCTGCCCGCCTGCGGCCGCATGCTCGACACCGTGGCCCGGGCGATCCTCGAACAGAAGGTCACCGGCATCGAGGCCAAGCGCGCCTGGCGCTACCTGCTGACCCGCTACGGGGATCCCGCTCCCGGTGCCGGGAACGTCGCTCCCGCCGGGCTCCGCCTCCCCCCGACCGCCGAGCAGTGGCGCCGCATCCCCTCCTGGGACTGGCACAGGGCCGGCGTCGATTCGAAGCGCTCGGCGACCGTCCTCAAAGCGGCACTCGTGGCGACCGGCCTGGAACGCCTCGCATCCCTCCGGGGCGCAGCCGTCCATGCGGGTTTGCGGTCCGTACCCGGCATCGGCGTATGGACGGCGGCGGAAGTGGTGCAGCGGACGCATGGCTGCCCCGACTCCATCTCGGTGGGCGACTACCACCTCGCGGCCTACGTCGGCGCGGCGTTGACGGGACGGCGCACGGACGACGCCGGGATGATCGAGCTCCTCGAACCGTGGAAGGGCCAGCGGCAGCGGGTGGTCCGGTCCCTCTACTCCAGCGGATTCCGCAAGCCGACCTTCGGGCCCCGGCTCTCCCCCGAGGACCACCGCCGGCGCTAGGGGACGCAGGAATGCGGAGGACGGGCGGGCCGCCGCTAGGGTTGGAGGATGAGCCAAACCGTAGACGTCACCGCAGTATTCACCCCGCTCGACGGAGAGTTCTTCCGCGTGAAACTCGCCCTGGACATCGCCATCGAACAGGTCGTGCAGGAGCCCGGGTGCATCCGGTACGAGATCACCGACGCCCAGGAGGACAGGATCGTCCTCACCGAGCAGTGGGAGTCCACCGAGTTGCTCGACACCCACCTGCGCGGGCCGGCCGTACAGGACCTCGGCGAATCGCTGAGCGCACTGCTCGCCAGGCCGGCGGAGGTCGTCCGCTCGGACCAGGCGGCCTAGCAGGACGCGAAGGAGCCCCGCACTCGGTGAGTGCGGGGCTCCTTGGCGCCTGCGGTCCTACTCGGCGCCGGGGGCGCCCTGGGCCTGCTGCTGCGCGATCTGCTCGTGCACCGCCTTCATGTCCAGGCCCTTGACAGCCTCGACCAGCTCGCCGAACTGCGTCGCGTTGAGCGCACCGGGCTGGGAGAAGACGAGAACCTTGTCCCGGAACGCCATGAGCGTCGGGATGGAGGTGATTCCTGCTGCAGCGGCCAGCGACTGCTCCGCCTCGGTGTCGACCTTCGCGAAGGTGACGTCCTCGTGCTGCTGCGAGACGGCCTCGTACACCGGCGCGAACTGCTTGCACGGCCCGCACCAGTCGGCCCAGAAGTCAACGAACACGATGTCGTTGCCCTCGATGGTTTCCGGGAAGCTTGCCTCAGTGATATTGATTGTCGACATCCCTTAACGCTAGCGACCACCCTCGGGCCTGTCAGGCCTGTTCGCTACCGATGAAGAATCCTTGAGCACGTCGACGTACGGAGGTACGCGTGAACGACCCCTATGACCTGGCGAGGTTCGTCGAGGCCCAGGACGCCCATGGCACGTACACGCAGGCCCTCGACGAACTGCGGCGTGGGCGCAAGACCGGGCACTGGATCTGGTTCGTCTTTCCGCAGATCGCAGGACTCGGCAGCAGCCCGACCTCGGTGCGCTACGCCCTGACGTCACTCGACGAGGCGCAGGCATACCTTGCGCATCCGGTGCTGGGACCCCGCCTGCTGGAGAGTGTCCATGCCCTCCTCAACCTGCAGGGCGACGATCCGGTCGAGGTACTCGGCGGGATCGATGCCCGCAAGCTGCAGTCCTCCATGACGCTGTTCAACCGGGCCGGCCCCCAGGAGCCGTGGTTCAAGGCTGTGCTGGATCGGTACTACACGGGAGCGGAGGACGAGGCGACGATGTCGATCATCGCGGGATGACGCCGTCGTGCCCTGGTTCCTCCCCAATGGTCGGGCGGCCGTCCCTACGCGGTGTGGTTCAGTCTTCCGATGATCGGCAGGGCTGCGGCAAGGGTGGTGCGGTCGTCCTCGTCGAGATGCTCGAGCAGCGCGGCGACGCGCTGGTTGCGGCGCCGGCCGGCATCCTCCCACGCCGCACGGCCCTTGTCCGTCAGCTGGACGAGGACCGCACGGGAGTCGGTCGGATCCGGCCCGCGGCTGACGAGGCCCGCCTGCTCCAGCTTGATGATCTGCTCGGTGGCGGAGGGCACCCGGATACCGAGGTTCGCGGCCACCCTGCTCACCCGGAGTGGTTCCTCGGCAGCCATGCTCAGGGTGCTCATCTGCATGGTGGTCAGTTCCCCGTCACCGTCCATGGACCGGCTCAGGTAGACGGCGTGGCGCAGGGTCGTGCGGAAGGACTGCGCGAGTTCCAGCAGGCGCGGATCCGAAGTGGGACTCATAGTTAGGTAGCCTAACATTTCTTGCGCTCTCCGGCAAGATGCGCAGCCCCCCTGACGGCGCTAGCGTGATCCGGAGGACACGTCAGGGGGAAAGAATGCAGGACGCCGCGCCACGGGCCACCATCTCCGTCGAGGATCCGCTCGCGTTCCTCACCGGGAGGTGGTCCACGCAGCGAGGATTGCTCGACCGCTCCACCGGCCTACGGGGAACCTTCTCCGGGACCACGACCTTCACGCCCGACGACGGCGGTCTCCGCTGGGACGAGGAGGGCACGGTGTCCTGGCCCACCTTCCAGGGGCCGGCCTCCCGCTCCTACAGGGTCGCGGCCGGGCATGCGGCCCTCGAGGTCCGTTTCCCCGACGGCCGGCTGCTCTGCCGCCTCGACCTCCGCTCCGGGGCGGCGCGGGATGAGCACGCGTGCACGCCGGACACCTACCTCGTGGACTTCCGGATCACGTCTCCCGGCACCGTCGAGTACTCCTGGGACGTCACGGGACCGGCGAAGGACCTCCTGCTCACGACGACGCTCTTGCGGGAGGACCGAAGGGGCGGGTCAGGCCCCCGCCCGGCGGAGGTGTGACGCGCGCTCGCGTGGTCGCTGCTTCAGCGCCGGCAGTTCGAACAGCAGGTTGACCGAGAGATGCTCCCTCGTGGAGTACATCCAGGCGAGTCCGAGCGGGGCTCCGACGGCGACCACGAGCAGCAGCGGGAACAGGAACCACTCCCCCACGAGGCCCGCGGCGTCGGCCAGGGCAAGGGTGATCATGATCGGTCCGAGATGGGCCACGTAGAAGACGATCGAGTAGCGCCCCACGAACTCGAGGGCAGCCGTCACCCGATTGCTGCCGAGCCTCGGGAATGCCCAGCACACGACGACGAGACCGCCGAGGACCCCCCAGGCATACTCCGCGCGGTACAGGACGACGTGGTCGAGGACGTTGAGAACGCCCACGGCCACGGCCGACACGGCCCCCGCGGCCGGCACCCACCGCCGTGCGAGAGCGTGTTCCACGGAGCGGGGGTGCCGGGCACACCAGGCTCCGAGGAAGAAGAAGGCGGCGAGGAAGGCCATCATCCCGGGGCGGCTGCCGTCGGGCAGCACAAGCGAGGCCACGAGCCCCGTGGCCGAGGCGATCAGTGGCGGGATGCGCCGCAGCGGGTAGGCGAGCGCGTAGAAGACGAGGATGAACCAGAGGTACCAGAGGTAGGTCGGGGCGAGGTAGAAGACCTGCAGGACACCGCCCGGGCGGAGGTCGCCGCTCGCCGCCAGGATGATCAGCGACCATACAACGTAGGGCCACGCCACCATGGAGACCTTGCCGGCAAAATACTCCCGCCCGGTCTTGGCCACCGATCGCGGGAGGAGGATGCCCGAGAGGAACATCAGGACGGGCATCCGGAAGGGCTCGAGGAAGTGGTTGAACCCGTCGACACCGGCAATGGCTGCACCCGCGAGCCGGAGGGACTCCCCTGCGTGCAGCACCACGACGAGGAGGATGGCGACGCCGCGCAGGCTGTCCAGCCAGCCGATGCGTGTACCCGTGGTCGTGCTGATCGTGGCCTCCCCCGTCGTCGATCTCAACCGTATGCATGCGTGTGGGAGGTTCGTTGGAGGACCCCAGGAGGATGGCCCTCCTGGGGCGATCCGCGCCTGAGGTGGTAGAACCTGCCGGGATGCACCCGGTCGCCTTCCCGATCAGATCAGGCTGCCGGATACAAGACCGGTACGGCCACGTCGCGGCACTTACGCTGGGACCAACGTCCGGAACTCGCACAGTCCCTTCAGGAGGTCCCCTTGGCCGGTGATCTGCTCAGCCCGGCCACGCGCACGAAGGACGTCGCGAGGACGTCGTCCTTCCGCCCGGACATCCAGGGTCTGAGGGCGGTGGCGGTGATCGCGGTGCTGCTGTACCACCTCGAGGTGCCCTTCGTGCCGGGAGGGTTCGTAGGCGTCGATGTCTTCTTCGTCATCTCCGGGTTCCTGATCACCGGGCTCCTGCTCAGGCAGCTCATCGATACCGGACGTATTTCGCTGACCGGTTTCTATGCCCGCAGGGCCAGGCGTCTGCTGCCCGCCGCGACTCTCGTCCTCGTCGCCACCGCGGCGCTGACTGCCGCGTTCCTGCCCGTCACGCGCTGGGCTTCCATCGGTCGGGACACCATCGCATCGGCTTTCTACGTGCAGAACTGGCGGCTGGCCGAGGACTCGGTGGACTACCTCACGAGCGATGCCGCTCCCAGCCCTCTCCAGCACTACTGGTCGCTCGGTGTGGAGGAGCAGTTCTATCTGGCGTGGCCCCTGCTGCTCATCGCCGCCGGCGGGCTCCTGACGAGGAAGAAGCACCATCCTGGGCCCATCGCCGGCGCCGGGCTGTGCCGACTGCTGGTCTTCGCGCTCGCCCTGGTGCTCCTGCCTTCGCTGGCCTGGTCCATCCACTACACGGCGG
Source organism: Arthrobacter sp. BC5 (assembly GCF_056680255.1). Classification (NCBI taxonomy): domain Bacteria; kingdom Bacillati; phylum Actinomycetota; class Actinomycetes; order Micrococcales; family Micrococcaceae; genus Arthrobacter; species Arthrobacter sp. BC5. The sequence continues at coordinate 1,870,074 of NZ_CM155273.1, read as the reverse complement.
CAGAGCCCGGGCCCGCCTACTTCGCCTCGACCACGCGGTTCTGGCAGCTCGCGCTCGGCGCGCTTGTCGCCGTGACCGTCGCGCAGCTCGAGAAAGTACCCAACGGGGTCGCGACGATTACGGGCTGGGCCGGGCTGGCCGGCATCCTCGGCTCGGTGGTCTTCATCGACGGCTCGGTCCCCTACCCCGGAGCGGCTGCCCTGATCCCCTCCGTCTCTTCCGCCCTCGTCATCGCGTCGGGCGTGCGACGGGCGGCGCTCGGACCCGAGCTCGTGCTCGGCACCCGGCCCATGGCCTTTCTCGGAGACATCTCCTATTCCCTGTACCTCTGGCACTGGCCGCTGATCATCCTCGCGACGGCGCGTCTCGGCGAACCGGGCCACGAGGTGAGCATCGCCATCATCGGGCTCTCCCTCGGCCTCGCATACCTCACCCACCGGTTCGTCGAGCAGCCGTTCACCGGATGGCGGGCCGTCGGTGGTGCCGCCCGTCGCGGCATCCATGCCGGCGTGGTCCTCATGGTGGTCGGAGGCATCGCGGGCAGCCTGCTCGTCCACGCGGTCCGCGTGGAGGTCGAGGAGGCGGAGTCCGCCCGCCATCGGGCGGGGTCGGGCCTCCACGGGGCGATGACCCTGCCGGCGGCGCCTCGGACGTCGAGGCACGAACCGCAGGGAACCGCGGACGTGGTGACGCCGATGCCCGTCGTCGCAGCGAAGGACTTCCCGACCTGCGACTCGGCGAGGATCAGCGAGATCCGGATCACGTCCTGCGAGTACGGAGACGCGGATTCGGACCGTCACGTGGCCCTGGTGGGCGACTCGCACGCGAAGCAGTGGATCCCGGCCCTCGACCGCATAGCCCGGGATCGTGGCTGGAGACTCACGGCATACATCCACGACGCCTGCCCCTTCGCGACCGGGGAGCTGGAGCGGAAAGGCAGGCTGTACACGACCTGCATGGACTGGAACGCCCGGATGCAGGAGCTGCTGGGAGACGACAGGCAGCTCGGCATGGTCATCACCAGCAGCTACACGATGGCCGCCGGGGTCTCCGGGGCGGACGATGACGTCGTCGCCATGGCGGAAGCCTTCCGGCGATCCTGGAGCACCTTCACGCAGCGCGGGATTCCCGTCGTCGTCATCAGGGACACCCCCGCCCCGGGGATCAATATCCCGGAGTGCGTCGCGATGAACCTCGAGGCCCTGGCCGAATGCTCGGTGCCGCGCCGGGTCGCGGCCGACGACAAGGGCCTGGCCCAGCTGCTGGCGGCGGAATCCCTCCCCGGGACCACCGCGATCGACCTCAACGACTTCATCTGCCCCGCGGAGCAGTGCCCTCCGGTCATCGGAGACGTGCTCGTGTACCGCGACAGCGACCACCTGACCGCGACGTACGTGACATCACTCGCGGGCCGTCTTGCCGAACCGCTCGAGGCCCTGGTCCCCGCGCGATGACCAGCTCGGCCGGCTCGAACACAAGAGGCCGGTACTTCCGCTGTTCCCAACGGTAGTACCGGCCTCTCCTTGCTGTGGCAGATGAGGGATTCGAACCCCCGTAGGCGTTGCCAGCTGATTTACAGTCAGCCCCCTTTGGCCGCTCGGGTAATCTGCCGAACGTCTTCACAGGAAGACCGCCCGCAGCAAGCGCGGGCAAGACAACTTTACAGACAAACCGCCCCTGTGACGAATCGAGGCCGGGCCCTACAGACCTGCGGCCACCCGACGCTCGATCTGCGCGTAGAAACCGTCCGCCTGCTCGGGCGTGACCAGGTGCAGCAGCACGGCGCGGTCCAGGTCGGCGCGCACTCCCGCGAGGCGTTCCTCCGACGACTCCGGCCCGGTCGTGGCGGCGACGGGGGCAGCAACGGTGGCCGACGACGGCGAATCGAGCCCGAGCGTGAAATCGCCGGCCTCGTGGTCCGTGCTGTCCGGGCTCGTGGTGATCACCCGCAGCGGTACGGCCGGTGCCGGTGCCGCTGTCAACCCCGTCAGCGACGCCGCAGTGGCGGCGGCGAGAAAGGACCCCGCCACAGCCGTGCGGAGGCGTACCTGGTAGCGACGTCGTGGGTCGGGCATGTCGGGTCTCTCTCCTCGGGATCTGCTGGTCATCCCACCGTTCCATCGAACCGTGAGCGCGCCCCCGGTGCTGCCTGACCGTCGGCTGCGAAGGACTCCGCACTGCCGCACGGGCGTTGCGGATAGTCTTTAAGGCAAGAACCCAACCACCCCTAGGAGGCATCGTGGCGAGCGAATCCACGTTCGACGTCGTAAGCAAAGTGGACAAGCAGGAGGTCGCCAACGCGCTGAACCAGGCGCAGAAGGAGATCGCCCAGCGCTACGACTTCAAGGGAGTCGGCGCCGAGGTGGACTTCAGTGGCGAGAAGATCCTCATGAAGGCGAATTCGGAGGAGCGCGTCCTGGCTGTGCTCGACGTCCTGCAGTCCAAGATGATCAAGCGCGGCATCTCCCTGAAGTCCCTCGACACGGGCGAGCCGTTCCCCTCCGGCAAGGAGTTCCGCCTGGAGACCTCCATCAAGGAGGGCATCGCCCAGGACATCGCGAAGAAGATCAACAAGCTGATCCGCGACGAAGGGCCCAAGGGCGTCAAGTCGCAGATCCAGGGCGACGAGCTGCGTGTCAGCTCCAAGTCGCGCGACGACCTGCAGGCCACCATGGCCCTGCTCAAGAACTTCGACGAGGCAGACCTGCAGTTCGTGAACATGCGCTGACCCGAGCACGAGGCACAGACGACGGCGGCCCCACCTGCGGAAGGTGGGGCCGCCGTCGTCGTGAGGCAGTTCAGTTGAGCGGGCGCCCCGCCATGCCCTCGAGGCGCGCGATGCGCTGGTCCATCGGCGGGTGGGTGGCGAAGAGCCGGCCCACGCCACCGCCCTTGAACGGATTGGCGATCATGAGGTGCGAGGTGTTCACGAGCCGCTGGTCCTGGGGAAGCGGCGCGCGCTGCGTCCCCCGCTCGAGCTTGCGGAGGGCGGACGCGAGTGCCAGCGGATCGGCCGTCAGGACGGCGCCGTCCTCGTCGGCGTCGTACTCACGGGTGCGGCCGATGGCCGTCTGGACGAGGCCCGCGGCCAGCGGGGCGAGGAGGGCGAGCAGCAGCGCGCCGATGGCGTTGCCGCCCTGGTTCCGGTTGCCGCCCATCATGCCGGTGAAGGCGAACATCTGTGCCACCGAGGTGATGACGCCTGCGACGGCGGCCGCGATGGAACCGGTGAGGATGTCGCGGTTGTAGACGTGCATGAGCTCATGCCCGAGGACGCCGCGCAGTTCGCGCTCGTCGAGCAGCTGCAGGATTCCCTGGGTGCAGCACACCGCGGAATTCTCGGGATTGCGGCCGGTCGCGAAGGCGTTCGGAGCCATGGTCGGCGAGACGTAGAGCCTCGGCATCGGCTTGTTGGCCCTCGAGCTGAGCTCCCGGACGATCCGGTACATGGCCGGCGCCTGCTGCTCCGTGACCTCGACGGCACCCATGCTGCGGATCGCGATCTTGTCGCTGTTCCAGTAGCTGTAGGCGATGGACCCGACGCCGAGCAGTGCGAACAGCCAGATGAACATCGAACTGCCGGTCGCCGCGGCGATCACCGCGCCGAACACGAGGAAGATCCCCATGAGGGCACCGAACAACAACGCCGTCTTGGCACCGTTGAAATGGTTGTGCACGTCTGACTCCTTGCGATCCGGAGGCCTCGCAGCCCATCGATACAACGGAGGGGCGGAGCGGCCTGTTCCGATCATCGTACGGCGAGGCGCTGCGCGATTGCTGGGAGGGACCGAGGTCAGGGCTCGGGACGGCGGGAGTCGTACTGGGCGAAGCGCGGCTGCCAACGGGCGACGGCGAGGACCAGCACGATGCAGGCGACACCTCCGACGACGGCGGTCCACCCCTCCCCCAGCCAGGCCGCCTGCCCGCCGGCCACCATGTCACCGAGACGCGGACCACCGGCCACGACCACGATGAACACGCCCTGCAACCGCCCGCGCATGGCGTCGGGCGTGGCGGACTGGAGGATGGTGTTGCGGAACACGCTGCTGACGGAGTCCGCGATGCCCGCGAGGACGAGGCAGGCCGCGGCGGGCACCACCCACGCCGACAGTTCTCCCTCGCCGGGGGCCGGCAGGGACGACGAACTCGCCATGACGACCACGAGACCGAAGCCCGCCACGGACGCACCCCACCCGACGATCGACCAGATCACGGCCTGGCCGTGCTTGTGGACCCGGCCGAGGGGTCCGGAGAACAGTCCCGCCAGCACAGAACCGAATGCGGCCGAGGCGAGCAGGAGACCGACGGTCAGCTCGCCCCCGCCGATGAGTACCGCGCCCACCGCAGGCAGCAGCGCCCGCGGCTGGGACGTGATCATGGCGATGAGGTCGAGGACGAAGGTCATGCGGATGTTCGGCCGTGTACCGAGGAATCGGAACCCCTCGAGAACCGTGGCCAGGCCTGCCCGCCGGGTAGGGCCCTCGGGAGGCAGGGGCGGAAGCCGGAAGACCGCCCACAGCGCGAAGGTGAAGGTGACGACGTCGACCGTGTACGTCCAGGCGTAGCCGACCTGCGCCACCAGGAGCCCGGCCAGCAGGGGCCCGACGGTGAACGCGAGACCGAAGGTGATCATGCTCAGCGCATTCGCGGCGGGCAGCAGTTCCGGGCGGACGAGGCGCGGGATGATCGAGCTCCTCGTGGGCTGGTTGATGCCCGCGGCCCCGGACTGGATGGCGATCAGGATGTACAGCAGCCAGACGCTGTCGACGCCCATCCACGCCTGTGCTGCGATGGCCGTCGTGGTGCCCCACAGCGCGAAGCCGGAGTAGAGGGCGACGGTGCGACGGTCCTGGGCGTCGGCGATCGCCCCGCCGTAGAGGCCCGCGACGACCAGGGGTACGAGGGCGAACAGGCTGAGCAGGCCGACGCTGAACGTGGACTGCGTCAGGGAGTAGATCTGGAGGCTCACCGCCACGATGGTGAGCTGCGTGCCGACGGCCGAGAGCGCCGTGCCGATGTAGAGCCTGCGGAATGCCGGGCTCTCCTTCAACGAGGTGATGTCGGCGAGGAGTCTGGGCACGGGGAAAGTCTAGCCGCGCATTGATTCGCTCCAGCAACGACTCCGGCCGGGGAGGACCGGCGGTCCGTGGATCAGCCCGCCCTGCACGGACGCACGGGAAAGCGACAAGCTGGGGACATGACAAACACACTCATCACCGGGGCCAACAAGGGCCTCGGCTACGAAACCGCCCGCCAGCTCATCGGCCTCGGCCACACCGTGTATCTCGGAGCGCGCGACGAGGAGCGCGGACGGGCCGCCGCCGCGGCCCTGGGCACACCCTTCGTGCTGATCGACGTGACCGACGACGCCTCGGTGCAGCGCGCGGCCGAAGCGGTACGGCAGCAGGCCGGCACCCTCGATGTCCTGATCAACAATGCGGGGATCAGCGGCGCCCGCAAGCCATTGACCGATTTCACCGGCGCCGACGCGCTCGAACTCCTGGACACCAACGTTGCGAGCCTCGTGCGGGTCACCAACGCGATGCTGCCGCTCATGCAGGCCTCGGGGAATCCCGTGATCGTCAACGTCTCCAGCGGCCTCGGCTCCATCCCGATCGCCCTGGACCCCGCCCGCGTTGAATCGACGACGCCGCCGCTGCTCTACTCGGCCACGAAGGCCGCCGTGACAATGCTCAGCTTCCAGTATTCCCGGGCGCTGGCCGGCATGCGCGTGAACGCCGTCGACCCGGGCTACACGGCCACCGACCTCAACGGCAACCAGGGTACGCAGTCGATCGGGGAGGGCGTCATCGCGATCGTCAGGATGGCGACCCTCGGACCGGACGGGCCGACCGGCACGTTCCAGGACCGCAGCGGGCCCGCACCCGTGTAGGCCTGTCCACAGCCGGCGGCAGAGCGCGGCGCCCTCAGGCGGCGTCACGCTCGCCCGCCCCGATGGCCCGGCCGATCTCCCGCAGGACGCGCGCATCCGCGATGGGACGGAAATGGCCCATCGTGTCCAGCCGGACGTTGCGCGCGCCCTTTACAAAGCTGCCGCCCGGGATATGCGGATCGAACCGGCCGTAGATGGACGTGATGCGGGAATTGAGTTCGAGGTTCGCAAGGAGGGCCTGCAGCGTCCTGTCGTGGGGGGAGAAGGCGCGGATGCTCGGCAGGAGGAAGAAGTTGGCGTAGACGGATCCCGAGAAGGGGGTGTTGATCGCCACCAGGCGGCTGATGCGTGGGGCGACACTGGACATCGTCATGAGGAACTTGCCGATCAGGCCGCCCTTGCTGTGCGCGACGATGACGACGTCGGTGAGGTCGTGCTCTTCCAGGTACCCGGCGGCGAGCTGGGCCATGGCAGCCACCGTGCCCCGGTTGTACCCGAGCTTCTGCACCACGTGGACCGGATGCCCCGCCCGGTGCAGGTCGGCGGCGATCGGCCGCATGAACTGCCACGTCTCGTAGATGCCGGGAATGAGCAGCACGGGCGCCTTGCCGCCGGGTGCTCCGGGCGCAGGAGTCAGGTACTGTCCCGGATCCTCTCGGAAGAGGAAGCCCTGCACCTGCCAGAAGCCGACGTACGCATAGTCCAACAGCCAGGCCCAGCCGCGCTCGAGAAGGTTCACCCTTTCCACGGTACCCACCGCGCGGACCACGTGGGGCGCAAGTTAGCGCGGCCTTATTATGACTAATTCAGATTTACTGGTTGACTGAGGCCATGATGCAGACAGCCAAGACACCGGAGGCCCGCGAGGTCCAGTGGTCCGCTGCCCTGCACTCCCACCACCGCCGCGTGACGCGCCAGCGCCTCGCCGTCCTCGCCGCCGTCGAGCGGGTGCCGCACGCCACGGCCGACGACGCCGCGAGCGCAGTACGCGCGGAACTGCCCCACATCACGGTGCAGTCCGTCTACGTGATCCTTGCCGACCTCACCGACATCGGCCTGCTGCGGCGCATCGAGACGCCGCACTCCCCCGCCCGCTTCGAGACCCGCGTGGGCGACAACCACCACCACGCCGTCTGCACCGGCTGCGGCCGGATCGAGGACGTCGACTGCGCGGTGGGGCACGCGCCCTGCCTGACCCCCGAGTGGTCCCCCGGCGCCTCGCGCATGACCATCCAGATCGCCGAGGTCCTCTACCAGGGCCTCTGCGACGACTGCCGCCCGGCAGTCCCGAGCCACCACTGATCCCCAACCCCTAGGAATAGGAGCACTATGTCCGCGAACTTCAGCACCACGCAGTCCGGCGCCCCCGTCATCGACGACAGCAACTCGTCCGTCCTCGGCCGCGACGGCGCCATCCCGCTGACCGACCACTACCTCGTCGAGAAGCTGGCCCAGTTCAACCGCGAGCGCGTCCCCGAGCGCGTGGTCCACGCCAAGGGCGGCGGAGCCTTCGGTGTCTTCGAGACCACCGAGGACGTCAGCATGTACACCCGGGCAGCGCTGTTCCAGAAGGGCGCGACGACGGAGACCCTCCTCCGCTTCTCCTCCGTGGCCGGCGAGCAGGGTTCGCCCGACACCTGGCGCGACCCGCGCGGCTTCGCCCTGAAGTTCTACACCTCAGAGGGCAACTACGACCTCGTGGGCAACAACACCCCCGTGTTCTTCATCCGCGACGGCATCAAGTTCCCCGACTTCATCCACTCGCAGAAGCGCCTTCCGGGCACCAACCTGCGCGACGCCGACATGCAGTGGGACTTCTGGACCCTCAGCCCCGAGTCCGCGCACCAGGTGACCTGGCTGATGGGCGACCGTGGCCTGCCGAACTCGTGGCGCACGATGAACGGCTACGGCTCGCACACCTACATGTGGATCAACGAGTCCAACGAGAAGTTCTGGGTCAAGTACCACTTCAAGTCCAACCAGGGCCACGAGGTGCTCACGGTCGACGAGGCCGAGGCGCTGGCCGGCTCTGACGCCGACCACCACCTGCGCGACCTCTCGGAGAACATCGCCAGGGGCAACCACCCGAGCTGGGACCTCAAGGTCCAGATCATGCCGTACGACGACGCGAAGACGTACCGCTTCAACCCGTTCGACCTCACCAAGGTGTGGCCCCAGGGCGACTACCCCCTGATCCCGGTGGGCAAGCTCACGCTGAACCGCAACCCGGAGAACTACTTCGCGCAGATCGAGCAGGCCACGTTCGCGCCGTCGAACTTCGTACCGGGCATCGCCGCCAGCCCGGACCGGATGCTCCAGGCCCGCATCTTCTCCTACGCGGACGCACACCGCTACCGGGTGGGCACCAATCATGCCCAGCTGCCGGTCAACATGCCGAAGAACGAGGTGCGCAACTACTCGAAGGACGGCGCTGCGCGCTACTACTTCAACTCGGCCTCGACGCCGGTGTACGCACCGAACTCGGTGGGCGGACCGGCTGCCGATCCCGCGCAGTACGGTGCGCACGGCGGCTGGGAGAACGACGGCGACCTCGTCTACGCGGCGCACTCGCTGCACGCGGAGGACGACGATTTCGGCCAGGCCGGCACGCTCTACCGCGACGTGTTCGACGACGCGCAGCGTGCGCGCTTCCTCGAGACGATCACCGGTGCCGTCGGTGGCGTGAAGAGCGACGAGATCCGCGCACGGGCCGTCCAGTACTGGGCCAACGTGGACGCCGAACTCGGCGCTAAGCTCGCCGCCAACCTCGGGCACGGCGTCACGCCGGCCACGGAGTCGGAAGCGGCGCTCTACTAGGGCCGGCTCCGGCACTCGATGAGACGGCAGTGCGGACCCGGGCGGGTCCGCACTGCCGTCTCTCTGCCCACTGTGCCCTGCCGCCGGCCCCCGGATGTTGGCACAATGCACTCATGCGCTCCCCTACCGTCCGCCAGGCGACCGTCCACGATGCCGCCGCCTGCGCTGCCATCTACGCGTACCATGTCCTGCACACCGTCGCGTCCTTCGAGACGAAGCCACCGGGGGCGGCCGAAATGGCGGACCGCATCTCGGACGCCCTGGCCACCCACGCCTGGCTCGTCCTCGTGGACGAGGGCGCCGTCGTCGGCTACGCGTATGCAGGTGACCACCGCGCCCGGGCGGGCTATCAGTGGACCTGTGAGGTGAGCGTCTACCTGCAGGAGGGCCGACGACGGTCCGGCGGCGGCAGGGCCCTCTACGATGTGCTGCTTCCAGCCCTGGCCGCCCGAGGGTTCCGCACGGCGCTCGCCGGGATGACCCTGCCGAACGAGGCGAGCGAAGGGCTGCACCGGGCCTTCGGCTTCGAGCCGGTCGGCGTGTACCGCAACGTCGGGTTCAAGGACGGCCGCTGGCACGACACCAAGTGGCTTCAGAAGGATCTCTCGCCTCTCGGCGGCATCGACGTGGGACACCCCGCAGTGCCGGCCTGACGCCGGTCCGCCCCGGGCGCCGGTGTGGCAGGCATGGGGCGTTCCCTCCTAGGCTGGGGCGATGCTCCCACTGCCCTGCGCCGAACTGCACCTGCACATCGAGGGCACCCTCGAGCCGGACCTCATCTTCGCCCTCGCCGCCCGCAACGGCCTCCGGCTACCATACGCCGATGCGGCGGACCTAGCCGCGCGGTACGACTTCACGGACCTGCAGTCCTTCCTGGACCTGTACTACGCGAACATGGACGTGCTGCGCACCGCGGACGATTTCGCCGACATGACCCGGGCCTACCTGCGGCGCGCCGCGGCAGCGGGCGTGCGCCACGCGGAGATCATGATGGATCCGCAGGCGCACCTCGCCCGCGGTGTGGCCCTGGAGACGTGTGTCGGCGGTGTGGCCGCAGCGCTCGCGACGAGCGAGACCGACGTCGGCATCAGCACCGCCCTCGTCGCCGCTTTCCTGCGCGACCGTCCCGCCTCGGAGGCACTCGGGGTCCTGCGGGACCTCATCGCGATGAAGGCTCCGATCGTCGGCATCGGGCTGGATTCGGCGGAGGTGGGCTACCCGCCGTCGCTCTTCGCCGAGGTGTACGACGCCGCGCGGGCTGCCGGGCTGAAGTGCATCGCGCACGCGGGAGAGGAAGGTCCTCCCGCGTACGTCTGGGAGGCACTCGACATCCTGCGCGTGGACCGACTGGACCACGGTATCCGGTGCCTCGAGGACGAGGCACTCGTCGAGCGCCTCGTCGCGGATCGCGTCCCGCTGACCGTCTGCCCGCTTTCGAACGTCAGGCTCCGCGCCGTGGACACCATCGGGGACCACCCACTGCCGGAGATGCTCGCCCGCGGGCTGAACGTCTCCGTCAACTCGGATGATCCCGCGTACTTCGGCGGCTACGTGGACGACAACGTGGCCGCTCTCCAGGAGGCGTTCGGGCTGGGAACGGACGACCTCGCGACACTCGCCGCCAACTCCTTCCGCTCGGCATTCCTCGACGAGGGGCGCCGCGCCGTCCTACTGGGCGAGGTGGAGGCGTGGCGGACCGCGCTGCACGCGCCCGGTACCCGGTAAGGGCCCCGGCAGTGGGAGACTGCTGTCGGGACTCCTGAGCGATCGGGTACAGGTGCGGGACGGGACGGGAGAGGCATCAGCGTGGATGACTTCACGATCGACCATGACACGGGCGTCCTCGAGGTGACCTGGCGCCCCGGCATCGTGATCGGCCCTGCCCACCTCGACGTCCTCGCGAACACGATCACCCACTTTCCCCACTGGCACCGCACGCCGATACTCGTACGCCTCGACCTCGTGCGGCACATCACCCCCTCCGCGCGCCAGATGCTCGTCGCGTACCGGCACCTCGCTCCCATCGCCCTGACCGGCAACGATCCCGTGGATCGGGTCCTCGCGGCCTTCATCACCCAGTCCCGCAGCCGCACCCGGTACTTCCCGCGGACCGCCGAGGCCCGGACATGGCTCTCCTCCATCCGGCAGGAGGAGCCGGCTCCGGAACCCGTGCCGTCGCCGTCCCTCACCTGACCTGACCTGACCCGCCCGAGCCGGCCCACCGCGCTTCCGGATGTGCTTTCCTTCACAACCGCGCCTTTCCGTGGTGCCCGTGCATCCAGCCGGTGATAGCTTGCCGCCATGGATACGACAACGGCGAGACCGGACTCCGACACAGCGGACCCCGTGGTCCGGCACTCGGCACTGGAGGACGTCCTCGGCATCGTCACGGGTACGTTCACCGTGTCCCTCGGCCTGTTCCTGCTCAAGGCGAGCGGCGCTGTCACCGGCGGTACCGCCGGTCTCGCGCTGCTCCTGAGCTATGCGGGCGGGATACCGTTCAGCGTCCTGTTCTTCACCGTGAACATCCCGTTCTTCGCACTGGCGGTCTGGAAGAAGGGCTGGGATTTCACGCTGCGCACCATGCTCGCCGTCGCGCTGGTCTCGGGCCTGTCCTACCTCCACCCGCTGGCCCTCGGCGGCCTGACCCTCGACCCGCTCTACGCTGCCCTCGGCGGGAACCTGCTGGCAGGCGTCGGGCTCCTGATCCTCTTCCGGCACAAGGCGAGCCTCGGCGGCTTCAACATCCTCGCACTCATCCTGCAGGAACGCCTCGGCTGGCGGGCAGGGTACGTGCAGATGGCACTCGACACGACCGTCGTGCTCGCCGCCTTCACGGTCGTCGGCCCCGCGAGTGTGCTGCTGTCGGCCATCGGCGCCGTGCTGCTCAACCTGGTCCTGGCCCTCAACCACCGACCCGGTCGCTACCTCGGCACGTGACGCGCCACCGAGGGGCAGTATGGGTCGTCGATCACGCTCCTGCCAGGTTCCACGACCACGGCCCACTCGGTTGGAACGGCTAGGGGCGGGACGGTGCGGCCATTAGACTGCGGACAGGGATGGGGGCGGCCATGGGGGCACCGCAGGACAGATTTTCAGTGCAGGTGGAGAACGGGCTGGTCGCCGTGCGCTGGGAGCCGCGGATCGTCCTCCGTGATTCCGACGGCGAACAGCTGACCGCGCAACTCCGCAGCGCACAGCCAGGGCTCCGTGTCCATCTCCTCATGTTCCTCAACGGCATGGAGTCGCTCAGCCAGGATTCGCTGGCCTTCTTCGCCAGGCGCGCGCCGTTGTCCGCCGTCGCGCTCGTGGCACCGTCCGTCCTCGATCAGGCCCTGATCGAGCTGTACCTGGAGGTCTACCGGCCCCCGTACCCCGTGGGCTACTTCCAGAACGGGGCCTCGGCGCGGGCCTGGCTCGGGCTCCAGCCCACTCTCGGCCCGGCCGCTCCGCGGAACTGAGGAGCGGCAGTCCCGCTCGGTCGGTCGGCGTCCGCGCCGCAGGTCGGGCGTAGCGTGGGGAGATGAACGATGCACAGGGCGCCGACGGCCGCGCTCCGGCCGACACCGTGCCACCCTGCGACAGCCACCACTTCCGCCGCGCGAACCTCCTCCGGCCCTGAACCGGACGCGGCGAAGGGGGCTACACCGGAACAGGCTCCTTCTCCTTCTCCTCGCGGAGGAGCTTGGCCCCCTCGACGTCGACGTCCGGCAGGATCCGCTCCAGCCAGGCCGGGATCCACCAGGCGCGCTTGCCGAGCAGGTACATGGCCGCCGGGACCAGCGTCATGCGGACCACGAAGGCATCCAGCAGTACCCCGAAGGCGAGCCCGAACCCGATGGGCCGCACCATGGCCAGGTGCGAGAACACGAAGCCCGCGAACACGGAGACCATGATGATCGCGGCCGCCGTGACCACGCGCGCCCCATGGCTGAAGCCGATGCGGACGGCCGCCTTCGGATCGTCCCCGTGCACATAGGCCTCGCGCATGCCGGAGACGAGGAACATCTGGTAATCCATCGCGAGGCCGAACAGCACGCCGATCAGGATGATCGGGAGGAAACTCAGGATGGGCCCGGGATTCGTGACGCCGAAGAAGTCAGCCAGCCAGCCCCACTGGTAGATGGCCACGGTCGCACCGAAACTGGCCAGCAGCGAGAGCAGGAAGCCCGCCGTCGCGATGATGGGCACGAGGATCGAGCGGAAGACCAGCAGCAGCAGGATCAGCGACAGCCCCACCACGATGCCGAGGTACAGGGGCAGCGCCTCCATGAGCTTGGCGGACACGTCGATGTTCGCCGCGGTCTGGCCGGTCACCGCGATCGGGACGCCGGTCTGCTCCTCGAACTCGTCGGTCGCGGCGCGCAGGTCGCGGACGAGGTTCTCCGTGGTCTCGCTGGCAGGTCCCTCCTCGGGGATCACCTGGAAGATGGCCGTTCGGCCGTCCTCGCTCACCGCCGCGGGTACTGAGGCTGCGACGTCGGGAACCTCGCTCAGGAGGTCGTTGACGTCCAGCCGCAGGGCGGTGAGTTCCGCCTCGTCGGCCGTCTCGGGCATGGAACCGACCACGATCAGCGGACCGTTGGTGCCTGCACCGAACCTGTCCCCGATGGTGGTGTAGGCCTTGAACGCGGTCGAATCGGCGGGCTCGGTACCGCCGTCGGGCAGCCCGACGCGCAGCTGCGCCGCGGGAATCGCGATCACGCCGAGCAGGACGACGCCTGCGATGACCGTCAGGACGGGCTTGCGGGTGGCGAGGCCGCCCCAGCCCGCCCCCTGCGCGGCGCGCTCGTCGGCACGCGACGCGCCGTCGCCGGTGTCGATGGAGGCGGCGGCGGAGTGCTTGTGGCCGTGGGCCTTCGCCCAGCGCCGCCGGGAGACGACGCGCCGCCCGATCAGGGCGAGCAGAGCCGGTGTGAGCGTGAGTGCCACCAGGACCGACACCGCGACCGTGCCGGCCGCGGAGAGGCCCATGACGGTGAGGAACGGCAGCCCCGGGACTGCCAGTGCGGCGAGGGCCACGACCACCGTGATACCCGCGAAGAGGACGGCGTTGCCGGCGGTGCCCGTGGCGCGCGCGATGGACTCCTGCATCTCCATGCCGTGCAGCAGCTGCGTCCGGTGCCGGTTGACGATGAACAGCGAGTAGTCGATGCCGACCGCGAGGCCCAGCATCAGGGCGAGGACCGGGGAGATGCTGTTCATCTCGACCAGGCCGGAGAGCGCGAAGGTGATGCCCACGCCCACCCCGACGCCCACGATGGCCATGAGGAGCGGCAGCCCGGCGGCGATCAGCGTGCCGAGCATGAGGATGAGCACGACGGCGGCTACGGCCAGGCCGATGGCCTCGGTGGCGCCGACGATGCCGGAGACGTCCTCGACGATCTCCTTGCTGTACTCCACTGTCACCCCTGCCGATTCGGCCTCGGCGGCCTGCTCCTGCACGGCCTCGCGCAGCTCCGGTGAGACACCGTTGATCTGCTGCTCGAACTGCACGCTCGCAACGGCGGTGGTGCCGTCCTCGGACAGGAGCCGGACCCCCGAATTCGCCTCGAGCTGGCGCTGCGCGAGGTCGAGCTCGGTCCTGCCGGATTCGAATTCCTCACGGCCCGACTCGAGCTGGGCCCTGCTGGCGTCGAGCTGGGCCTGGCCCTGCGCGAGCTGCTGGGCCGTCGCGGCAGCCTGCGCCGGTGGCAGCTGCGCGCGGGCCTGGTCGAACTGGGCACGCTGCTGGTCGAGCTGGGCCTGCCCCTGCTCGAGCTGCTGCTCCCCGGCGCTCAGTTGCTGCTCGCTGGCATCCAGCTGCGCGCGCCCGGACTCGATCTCCCGGGCACCGGAGGCCACCTGGTCCGCGACGTCGAACGGGTCGACGACGCCACGCACGCCGTCGAGCCCTGCGACCGCGGCGAGGGCTTCCTGCACGTCCTCACGCTGCTCGGCGGAGAAGGGCGCGCCGTCGGCCGTGCTGAAGACCACGGTGCCGGTGCCGCCCACCGCCTCGGGCAGTTCCTCCCTCAGGCGGTCCGAGATGCGCTGCGACTCGGTGCCGGGGATGGTGAAGTTGTTCGTCAGCGTGCCGGAGAACGCGACCGCAGCGCCACCGACCGCGAGCATGATCGCGAGCCAGGCCGAGATGACCCACCACCGCCTCCGGAACGCGAACGAGCCGAGACGATAGAGCAGAAATGCCATGGAGTGGTCCTAGCGGAGAAGGAGCGGACAGCGGAACGGGAGGAGCGGAGAAGGCAGGAGTCAGGAGCCGTGCAGCGGGACGGCTGCGGCGGCAGTGGCAGGATCCACCGTGGGATCGGTGAATCCGTCGCGCAGCATGGTCAGCGACGCGAGGATGCGCGCCTCGAGCTGCTGGCCCGAGTCGTCGGCGGTGTCGGGGGTGTGGGCTGCCCAATCACGCATGGCGGCCTTGGTGCAGGAGAGCACCGATCCCACGAGGGAGGTGAGGTAGAGGTCCGATGCGGCGGACCCGAGGCGACGGCGCATGCCCTCGACGATGCGGGCCTCGGCCCGCTCCCAGGCGTGCAGCTGGGCGCGCAGGAGGTCCGGGTCCCTGTCCGCCATGCGGAAGAGCTCGCCGTGCTGCGAGAGTCCTTCCATCCGCGTGGTCTCGATGAAGGCCTGGACGATGGAGTCGAACAGAGGCTCGTCCTGCGGCAGCCGTCCGAAGACCTCGAGAGCCACCTCGAGGAATCCGTCCGTACGGACGGTCAGGGCGTCGTCGGCGCTGTGGAAGTAGTTGAAGAAGGTGCGGCGGGACACACCCGCCCGCGCGGCGATCTGGTCGACCGTGAAGGAGCCCGGCCCCTCGGACAGGGCGAGCTCGAAAGCGGCGTCGGCGATCGCACGGCGCGTGTCGATCTTGTTCTGCTCACGGCGGCCCAGGGGCTCCGCGCTGTCGGTTGTACTCGGCACGGTCCCAGCGTAGGCGAGAAATTGCACTCTGTGCAATCAGGCACCCGGCGGGAAATATCCACTCCCCCGTCGCCCCTCCCGGCGTACTCTGGCCCCGGCACCATTCCCTCCCCACAAGGCGGCCCCTCAATGAAGACCATCACCCTCGGCTCCGGCCTCGACGTCTCCCGGCTCGGGCTCGGCTGCATGGGCATGTCGGCGTTCTACACCGGCAGCGGAAAGAACGACACCGGTTCCACGAAGACGATCCAGCGCGCCCTCGACCTCGGCGTCACGTTCTTCGACACCGCGGAGATGTACGGCCCCTACACCAACGAGGAACTCGTGGGCCGCGCGCTCAGGGACAGGCGCGAGGACGTCGTGCTCGCCACGAAGTTCGGCACCATCCGCCACACGGCGGGGGACACGATGGGTGTGGACGGCAGCCCGGAGAACGTACGCCTCTCGGTCGAGGGTTCACTGAAGCGCCTCGGGACGGACTACATCGACCTGTACTACCAGCACCGCATGGACCCGTCCGTACCCGTCGAGGACACCATGGGGGCCCTGGCCGAGCTGGTGCAGGAGGGGAAGATCCGGCACATCGGGCTGTCGGAAGCCGCACCCGGGACGATCCGCCGGGCACACGCCGTCCACCCCGTGACGGCCCTGCAGACCGAGTACTCACTGTGGAGCAGGGATCCGGAACACGAGATCCTTCCGCTCCTGAGGGAGCTCGGGATCGGCTTCGTCCCCTACTCGCCGCTCGGCCGCGGCTTCCTGACGGGAACCATCCGCTCCGTCGATCATCTCGACGAGTCCGACTTCCGCCGCAACAATCCCCGATTCGCCGGGGATAACCTGCAGGCCAACATCCGGATCGTCGAACAGGTCGACGCCGTCGCCCAGCAGCTCGGCGCGACCCCGGGCCAGGTCGCCCTCGCCTGGCTCCTGGCGCAGGGAAGCGACATCGCGCCCATCCCGGGCACCAAGCAGGTGCGCTACCTGGAGGAGAATGTCGCAGCGGACGACCTGACCCTCTCGGAGGACCATCTTGCGCAGCTCGACGCCGTCGCCGCCCCCGTGGGGGACCGCTACGGGGACATGTCCGGCGTGAACCGC
This sequence comes from Arthrobacter sp. BC5, assembly GCF_056680255.1. Classification (NCBI taxonomy): domain Bacteria; kingdom Bacillati; phylum Actinomycetota; class Actinomycetes; order Micrococcales; family Micrococcaceae; genus Arthrobacter; species Arthrobacter sp. BC5. The sequence continues at coordinate 1,853,336 of NZ_CM155273.1, read as the reverse complement.
TAGCAGGACAGCCAGCAGGAGCCAGCGCCACCGGACGGTTCGCAACCGCAAACTTCCTGCCTGGGCGCTGGTGGCCCCGTGATAGACCGTAAGCATGCTTGCTGATTCGCCAGGGGTCCGCCCTGACCCGCTCCGCAGTTCCGGCCGGCTCCACGAAGCCAACCGGTTCCAGCGCGGGGTCGCGGAGTTCCTGCGCCTCCCGCTGCTGGTGACCATCGCCTTCTGCCTTTTGGCCGTGGGCACATCCCTCCTGGACCGCCTCACTCCCGACGACGCCGGTTTCCGCACCTTCGTCCGGTCGATCGTGTCCGAGGGCGGCGCCATGGACTTCCTCTCCGCCGTGGCCACGAGCCTTCTGACGGTCACGTCGATCACCTTCTCCGTGCTGCTCCTCGCGGTGCAGCAGACGGCGAGCTCACTCACCCCGGTGGTCTTCGACCAGTTCCTGCGCAGGACCGCGAACCAGGTGTACTTCGGGTTCTTCATCGGAGCGACAGCCTTCTCCTTCCTCGTCCTCGGCCTCGCACACCGGCAGCCCGCCCCGCTCTACAGCGCCGCCCTCACACTCGTCCTGGTGGTTGCGTCCCTCGTGGTCCTGCTCATGCTGATCCACTCGACGATCGACCAGATGCGCCCCGAATCCGTGCTCCGTTCCATCCATGAGCTCGCGTTGCGGGCCCGCGAGGTGGAACTGAAGATGCTGGGCCGCACCAGGATGGCCAGGCACTCGGACCCGGACCGGCCCGAGCGCAAGGTCCACGTCGTGGACACCGGGTTCGTCGTCACCGTCGACATCGAGAAGCTCGGGAAGATCGCCAGAGCTGCGGGCAGGGACGCCGAGGTGCTCGTCGAGGGCAGGCTCGGCGAGTACATGGTGTTCGATGACCTCCTCGTGCGGCTCGTGGGCGTCGATCCGGAGGACTCCGGTTATGACGAGGACGTCATCGGCGCCTTCGGTATCGACGACATCCGCGACGTGAACGTGGAGTCCGGATACGCCCTGGACCAGTTGGAGAACATCGCCTGGGAGACGGGCACCAGCGCCTCCCAGAGCCCCCACACGGCGGCGACCGCGATACGCACGCTCAGCGACCTCCTGGGCCGGTGGCTCATGGCCGGCGAACGCGACCGCTCGGTCAGGAGCACCGAGCGGGACGAGCTCCCGGTCGTCTACACCGACGGCGCCGTCGAGCGGGGCCTCCTCGCACTGTCCACCCTCCTGGTGGGGTCCTCCGAGTCCCGCCAGGCCCAGACGACGGCGAAGATCCTGCACTCCTTCGCCCGCCTGCTGCCCAGGCTGCAGGACAGCGACCGGGCAGCCTTCGACGACGCCCTGGATTCAGCGCTGCCCGCGGTGATCCAGCAGGCGGAGATCCCGCCGCTCCGGGACGCCCTCGCCGAACTCGAGAAGGTCATGCACCGGCACGGACACGACACCGAACGCGTCCGGCTCGTCCGGAACCTCATGACACGGGCGACGGTGCAGATGATGCCGAAGCCGTCGGACGAACCCGAGGCCGCTCACCCCGGAAGGTAGGCGACGGGCGGACGCATCAGGGGCTCGGCAGCGAGGCGGAGCCCAGAACCAGAAGGAGGAGACGATATGTGTGGAATCGCCGGGGAGGTAGCCTTTCGGGGTGCCCGTGCCGAACAGGAACCCGTGGCACGCATGACCGCCGCAATGGAGGCACGCGGACCCGACGGGCACGGCAGCTGGACCAACGGCTGGGTGGCACTGGGGCACCGGCGCCTCACCGTCATCGACCTCTCGGACGCGGGTGCCCAGCCGATGCACGACGCCGCGTCCGGCCTCTCCATCGTGTTCAACGGGTGCATCTACAACTATCCGGAGCTCAGGGCCGAGCTCGGCGGCGACCGGGTCTTCACCTCGACCAGCGACACCGAGGTCATCCTCCGTGCGTACGAGCGCTGGGGCGAGGACTTCGTGGACCATCTGGTGGGCATGTTCGCCGTCGCCATCGTGGACGAGCGCCGGCAGCGCGTCGTCATGGCCCGGGACCGGCTCGGCATCAAGCCCCTCTACATCGCCGAACTGCCCGGGCGCCTGCGCTTCGCCTCCACCCTTCCCGCCCTGGTGGCCGGTGGCGGCATCGACACCTCGATCGACGAGGTGGGCCTCCACCACTACCTCAGCTGGCACTCGATCATCCCCGCCCCGCGCACCATCCTGCGCGGGGTGCGCAAGCTCCCGCCGGCCACCGTCCGGGTCATCGAGGCCGACGGCAGCCAGCGCGACCGCGTCTACTGGAGACCCGACTACGTCCGCGATCCGGCCAAGGCCGGATGGAGCGCGGGTGACTGGCAGGACGCGCTGCACGCCTCCCTGACCACGGCCGTCCGCCGGCGCCTCGTCTCGGACGTACCGGTCGGCGTGCTGCTCTCGGGCGGTGTCGACTCGAGCCTGATCGTCGCCCTGCTCGCCGAACTGGGGCAGGAGGGACTCAGCACCTTCAGCATCGGGTTCGACGGCGCGGGCGGCGAGGAAGGTGACGAGTTCCGCTACTCGGACCTCATCGCGCAGAAGTACGGGACCACGCACCACAGGATCCACATCGACAGCAGTGAGCTGGTGCCCGCCATCGAGGACACCATCGGAGCGATGACCGAGCCCATGGGCACCCAGGACGTGACGGGCTTCTATCTCCTGTCCAAGACCGTCTCGGAGCACATCAAGGTGGTGCAGTCCGGCCAGGGCGCCGACGAGGTCTTCGCCGGCTACGCCTACCATCAGCCCGCCGGCTCAGCCGTACGTGGTGCCGCCCTGGACGCGTTCCGGGGAGCGTTCCTCGACCGCACGCACGAGGAGATCTCCGACGTCGTGCAGCCGGAGTGGTTCGTTCCCGCGGATGTGAGCCGCGAACTGCTGGCGGCCCACCTCGACACTCCCGGCGCGGACACGGCGCTCGACGCCGTCCTCCGGCTGGACACGCACCTGCTGCTGGTGGACGATCCCGTGAAGCGCGTGGACAGCATGACCATGGCGTGGGGCCTGGAAGCGCGGGTGCCCTTCCTCGACCAGGACCTCGTGAGCCTGGCCGCGCAGTGCCCGCCGGAGCTGAAGGCGACGCAGGGCGGGAAGGGAATCCTCAAGGACGTGGCGCGGAAGGTCATCCCCGCCGAGGTGATCGACCGGCCCAAGGGGTACTTCCCGGTGCCGCCGGTCAAGTACCTCGTGGAGCCGCTCCTCACGACGGTGCGGGAGGCCCTCAGGGCTCCCGAGGCGAAGGACCGCGGGCTCTTCCACGCGGACTATGTCGACCGCCTGCTCGACGAACCGAACAGCCACTACAGCCCGGGCGGCAACAACATGCTGTGGCAGCTGGGCGTCCTCGAACTCTGGCTGCAGCGGCACGGCATTACGGGATGACGGCGGCGGAGCCTCAAACCCGTCGCGTGGGACGCGTGGGGAGGCTTCCCGTTCTCGTCAGCTCGTCGGCGACGGCGAGGAGCTTGACGTTGGTCTGGGAGGACACCTGGACCAGCATGATGAACGCCTGGCCGGCAGTGATGCCGTACCTCTCCATCAGGATGCCCTTGGCCTGCCCGATCATGTCCCGCGTAGCAATGGCGTCCTTGAACTGGTGCAGCTTCTGGGCGTCCGCGAAGGCCACGGCGGCGTGTGACGCGACGAGCCTGCCCACGTAGTCGGACTCCTCGGTGAAGGCGTGCGGGGTGCGCCCCACAAGGTTCAGCGCGCCGAGATTGTCACCCTGCACGAACAGCTGGAAGGAGAGCATGCTGCCGGCTCCGGCCCCTGCCGCTTCCGCCGAGAACGCGGGCCAGCGTTCCTCGGTGCGCAGGTCCGGCACATTGACCGTCTGCTCCTCGTAGGCGGCGCTCATGCACGGTCCTTCGCCGGTCCGCTCCTGCAACTGGTCGAGGGTCCGTGCGAGATCCCCCGACGGTGCACGGGACTCGACGCGGCGACGCCCGCGCACCAGCGTGATGGATCCTTCGTCCGCACCGGGCACGAGGGTGACCGCAGCGCGTACGAGCTGCTCGAGCACCGCATCCTCGGAGTTCTCCCGCTGGAGGGTACGCGCGAGGTCGCTCAGCTTGCCGGCGACGTCGTCCCGCGGGGCACTCCAGCCTTCGCCACCCATGTCCTGCGTGTCATCCGTAGCCATGTGAGCCCTCCTGCCACGCTCGGCACCCTGCTCGGAGCGGACGAGCGGCGCGGTCGGTGGCCGCAGACCACAACGGTACCAGCGATCCCTGTCCCGGCCCCCGCGATTCACGGAGCGCTGTACTATCGAAGCATGGGTTCGCACCACCACCACACACCGACGACAGCGGCCGCTCGCGGGCCGCTCGCCGGTGCGCTCATGATCACGCTGGGCGTCTTCGCGCTCCAGATCGTCGGGGCACTGTGGACCGGCAGCCTCGCACTGCTCTTCGACTCCGTGCACGTGCTGACGGACGCAGCGGGGCTGGCGATGGCCCTCGGGGCTGCCACGCTCTCGGTCCGGCCGGCGACTCCGCAGCGGTCATGGGGGTTCCGGCGGGCCGAGGTCATCGCCGCACTGCTGCAGGCGGCGTTCCTGCTCGCGGTCGGCGCCTACGTGCTGGTCGAGGGCGTCCGACGCCTGATCACACCCGAGGACGTCGCCGCGCCGGAGATGATCGTGTTCGGCGCCGTGGGCCTCGCCGGCAACCTCGCCGCCCTGGCACTCCTCGCCCGGCACCGCAGCGCTACCTTCAACCTGCGGGCCGCGTTCCTCGAGGTGCTCAACGACGCGCTGGGCTCGGTGGCCGTCATCGCCGCTGCCGTCGTCATCACGCTGACCGGCTGGATGCGGGCGGACGCCATCGTGGCCCTGCTCATCGGCGCCCTGATCATCCCGCGGACCCTGAAGCTGCTGCGGGAGACCATCGACGTGCTGCTGGAATCCACACCGGCCGGCATCGACCTCGAGGAGGTGCGTGCCCACATCGCCCGGCTGCCCCAGGTCCGGGACGTCCATGATCTCCACATCACCCAGATAGCCACCGGCCTGCCCGTCCTCACGGCGCACATCGTCGTCGAGGATGCCTGCTACCGCGACGGATCCGCCCACGCCGTGCTCGATCAGCTCCAGGAATGCGTCGGGCAGCATTTCGACGTCAGTATCGACCACTGCACCTTCCAGATCGAGCCGCTGGGCCATGTGCCGCACGAGACGGAGCTGGCGCACTGATGCTGGGGACCCTGACCTCGACCTCGGTACTGGAGCGCGTCGGGACCGCCCTGTCCGATCCCACGCGCGTGCGCATCCTGGTGGCGCTCCGCGACGAGCCGGCCTACCCCAGTGAGCTGGCCGATGCGCTCGGGGTCAGCCGCCAGAGCCTCTCCAACCACCTCGCGTGCCTCCGGGGGTGCGGCCTGGTGGTGTCCGTCCCGGAGGGCAGGCGCTCGCGCTACGAGCTCGTGGGCCCGAAGCTCGGCCACGCCCTCACCGATCTTCTCGGGATCGTCCTCGCCGTGGACCCGGAGCACCGGGACCACGGGCCCACCTGCTGAGGGGCAAGGCAGAGGGGACCAGTTCGAACCGGCCCCCTCCTCCAACTAGCCCATCAGCCTCGAGCGGATGAGGAACCGCTTGCCCTCGGGCGCCTCGACGGAGAACCCGCTCCCCCGCCCCGGCACCACGTCGACCGTCAGATGCGTATGGCGCCAGTACTCGAACTGCTCCCGCGACATCCAGAACTCGATGAGCCGCTCGCCCGCGGGTGGATCGTCCTCAGCCCCGTGGGGGCGGGTCGTGACGTCCAGGATCCCGAGCAGCACATCCGCCTCCGCCGTGATGAACTCCCCCGCCGGGTAACACATCGGCGACGAGCCGTCGCAGCACCCGCCGGACTGATGGAACATCAGCGGCCCGTGGAGGAGCCACAGTTTGTCCAGCAGCTCGACGGCGCTGTCCGTCAGCGCCACCCGTGAGACGGTCTCGCCCGGGATGGTCACCGAGGCTTCGACGGTCATGGCATCACCTAGAAGAACCCGAGCTTGGACTCGGAGTAGCTGACCAGCAGGTTCTTGGTCTGCTGGTAGTGATCGAGCATCATGGCATGGTTCTCGCGGCCGATGCCCGAGGACTTGTACCCGCCGAACGCAGCTCCCGCCGGGTAGGCGTGATAGTTGTTCACCCAGACCCTGCCGGCCTGGATCTCGCGACCGGCGCGATAGGCGACGTTGCCGTTCCGCGACCACACACCGGCCCCGAGGCCGTACAGGGTGTCGTTGGCGATCTCCAGGGCCTCTGCGTAGTCGGTGAACCGGGTCACCGAGACCACCGGGCCGAAGATCTCCTCCTGGAACACCCGCATGCTGTTGGTGCCCTCGAAGACGGTGGGCTTCACGTAGTAGCCCTCGGCGAGATCGCCGCCGAGCATGTTCCGCTCGCCGCCGGTGAGGACCCTGGCGCCCTCCTGGCGGCCGATGTCCATGTAGGAGAGGATCTTCTCGAGCTGGTCGTTCGAGGCCTGGGCGCCCACCTGCGTGTCCGTGTCCAGCGGGTTGCCCTGCACCATCTTCTCCACCCGGGCGATGGCATCGGCCATGAACGAGTCGTAGATCGATTCCTGCACGAGCGCGCGGGAGGGACACGTGCAGACCTCGCCCTGGTTCAGCGCGAAGAGCGCGAAGCCCTCCAGTGCCTTGTCGTAGAACGCGTCGTCATCGTCCGCGACGTCGGAGAAGAAGATGTTCGGGCTCTTGCCGCCGAGCTCCAGCGTGACGGGGATGAGGTTCTGGCTCGCGTACTGGCTGATGAGGCGGCCGGTGGTCGTCTCACCGGTGAATGCGATCTTGCGGATGCGCTTGCTCGACGCGAGCGGCTTCCCGGCCTCGACGCCGAACCCGTTGACGACGTTCACCACACCCGCCGGCAGGATGTCGCTGATGAGCTCCATGAGGACGAGGATCGACGACGGCGTCTGCTCCGCCGGCTTGAGCACGACGGCGTTTCCGGCGGCGATCGCGGGGGCGAGCTTCCACGTCGCCATGAGGATCGGGAAGTTCCACGGGATGATCTGCCCGACGACGCCGAGCGGCTCACGGTAGTGGTAGGCCGTCATGTCCTCGTCCAGCTGGGACAGCTGGCCCTCCTGGGCGCGGATGGCCGCGGCGAAGTACCGGAAGTGGTCGATGGCGAGGGGGATGTCCGCGGCGAGGGTCTCCCGGACGGGCTTCCCGTTGTCCCAGGTGTCCGCCACCGCGAGCATCTCGAGGTTCTCCTCCATACGGTCCGCGATCCGGTTGAGCACCATGGCCCGCTCTGCGGCGGAGGTTTTGCCCCAGGAGGGTGCGGCCTTGTGCGCGGCGTCCAGCGCCAGTTCGATGTCCTCGGCGGTACCGCGGGCCACCTCGCAGAAGGGCTTGCCGGTCACCGGGGAGATGTTCTCGAAGTACTGGCCCTTGATGGGTGGAGCCCACTCACCGCCGATCCAGTTCTCGTACCTCGGCTTGAAGCTGACCTTCGATCCATCCTGGCCAGGCTGGGCGTAAACAGTCATCGTCGAACTCCTTGAACTCCGTGGATGCGGGACGTCGTCGTCCCTGGTGCCCACACTAGGAGCCACATGGTTGCATCGACGTTGCATGGGAGCCGAGGCCCTGGCGGTCCCCGTCCACCGCCCTAGCTGCAGCCGCCCTACCCCTGTTCGCGCGCGGGCGCTACTGCACCCTCCGTCGGCTGGGACGGTGCGGGCAGCCCCGGTTCCTCACCGGCAGCCGGCACAGGAGTCGCTGCGGGGTCGTTGCCCGGCGCGGGCTCGGACGGCACGCCGGACTCGCCGCAGGTCGGATCCACGTCCTCGCCTACGGCCGGCTCCGTACCCGGCGCAGGCTCCGTGCCCGGCGCAGGCTCCACCTCCGGCGCGGGAGTGTGCGGCTGCGGCTGGGTACCCGGCGCCGGCTCGGTGCCCGGCGCAGGTTCCACCTCCGGCGCGGGAGTGTGCGGCTGCGGCTGGGTACCCGGCGCAGGCTCGGTGCCCGGCGCAGGTTCCACCTCCGGCGCGGGAGTGTTCGGCTGCGGCACGAGTGCCCCTCCAGAGGAGGGAGTCACCGAATCCGGCGTCACTGAATCCAGAGTCGGCGAATCCGGCATAGACGGATCCGTGTCGCACGACGTACCAGGGTCCGGATCGATGGGATCCGCAGGGGGATCCGTCGGATCCGGGTCGACCGTGACCGGGGAAGTTGCGCCCGGCGTGCCACCCTCAGGCGCCGGAGGAGACACCACGCCCGGCGTCCTATCAGGAGGCGTGCCACCCTCAGCCCCACCCGGAGACACCACGCCCGGCGTCCTATCAGGAGGCGTGCCACCCTCAGCCCCACCCGGAGACACCACGCCCGGCGTCCTATCAGGAGGCGTGCCACCCTCAGCCCCACCCGGAGACACCACGCCCGGCGTCCTATCAGGAGGCGTGCCACCCTCAGGCGCCGGAGGAGTGAGCGGACCGGGACCGGAGGACGAACCTCGCGGAGGCGTCGGAGGCGTCGGAGGAACCGGAGGCGTCGGATCGGAAGGCTGTCGGCCGGCGTCCGAGCCGGCGGCGGAACCGCCGTCCGATCCGGAAAAAGCCTCGGCGAACGTGTCGGTGGCAGGAACCGGGACGTGCTGGTCGGAGCGCGTGGAGGACCGGGCCCACGCCGGTACATCGGCGGCGCCGCTGCCGCCGGGCGTGTAATCCTTCAGCTCGCCCTTGCGGACTCCGTGCTCGGTGGGGACCAGCTTCCAGCGCAGCGGGTCGACGTGCTCGCCGTGGAGGATGGTCTCGAAATGCAGGTGGCAGCCGGTGGAGGAGCCGGTTGTGCCGACTTCCGCGATCGGGTCTCCGCCCCTGACGGTCTCTCCCGCGACGACCGAGATGCCCTGCAGGTGGTTGTAGCTCGTGATGAGGCCGTTCCCATGATCCACCTCCACGCGGTTGCCGCCGCCCCACTGGTGCCAGCCGACAGCCCGCACGGTGCCGGAGTCCGCGACGAAGACGGGGGTGCCGCAGGGGGCGGCGTAGTCCTGGCCCGTGTGGAACTCCCCTGCCTCGCCCGTGATGGGGCTGGTACGTAGACCGAAGGAGGAGGTCGGGGCGAGCCCGTCCAGCGGCGCTAGGAGATCGCCCTCCGCAGGTCGATTCGGGCTCGCGCCGGCTGCAGCCCCTGGGCCGCCAGCAGTCGCGTCGGCCTTCGGAACGGTACCGGCCCGCGGTGTCGTGGCGTCGAGGCTGTCCGGCGGCGCCAGGAGGGACGGACCGACGATCCCTGTAGGACGGGAGTCCTCTCCCTGGAGCAGACCGCTCGACTCGCGCTGGCCCGAGGGTGACAGCGCGGACGCCGGCTCCCAGGACTGCGGAACGATTCCCTGGAACCCGACGAAACAGACGATCATCGCCAGGCTTGCATTCATCTTCGCGCGGGATGAACGGTCGATACGCCCGTGCACCCGTGCGGTGCCCGAGTGCTGTCCAGCCTGCGTCACGAAAAAATCCCCTTGTCGATGCGGTGCCCCTGGTACGCCGGAGCGACGGAGGTCGCTGCCACGGAAGGCCTCCGGTCACCGCTCACAACGTTAGCCCGATCACAGCAGGGTCGCGAGGGATTATCGCGGTTCGCTAACAAAATTTCGGATTGCTCGGGCGGACAGCGGCTGAAGGGGCGAGTTCCGCCTCGAGCCATTCGCAGTGCGCGACGACGGCGGCGCGCCGGGGCGAGCGTTGGGGCAGCACCCGCAGCGCCCATTGCCATGCCTCGGTGTCGTACTCCGCCTCGGCGAGCGTCAGGTACTGCAGGACTGTCTCGGGCGCCCCGTCATTGAGGACCGCCTCCCGCAGGAGGGCCGACACGTCACCGCGGAGCCGCACGATGGCGGGAGCCTGCGACCGGGGAAGGACCGCGCCGCGGTAGATGCCGAGCGCCATGCGATGGGCACCGCGGTGGAGGTAGTTCAGGACCTGCACGGCATCGACGACCAGCTCGGACGGCAGCCGGTACGGCCGGGACTGCGGCACGACCCCCTCGCCGTGACCCGCCAGCACCCTGCGCAACCGCAGCATCTCGGCCCGGACGGTGATATCGGAGGCGTCCTCCGGGTACGCCATGATGGCCAGCTGGTCCGCCGTGAGCCCTTCGGGGTGCAGTGCCAGCAGGGTGAGCAGTTCGGCATGGCGGAGGCTGAGTTCCAGCGAGCTGCTCCCGGCATGGACGATCCCATGGTCCGTGCCCAGGATCTGCAGGCTGTTCCGGTAGAGGATGGCCGGCGTGCGCGCCGGCCGCTTCCTCCTCGGGAGGCGGCTCTGGAGGCGATGGATGCTGAGGTGGGCCTCCGCCGCTGCGACCGCGGCCTCCACGAGGGACAGCGTGTGGGTGGCGACGGCCTCCGACGACCCGGTGATGTCGATGACGCCGAGTACCGTACCGGAGTCCGGGTCGTGGAGCGGAACCGCGGTGCAGCTCCAGGGATGGGCCTGCGGGCTGAAGTGCTCGGCACCCGCGATCTGGACGCTGCGCTGGAGCGCCAGCGCGGTACCCGGCGCACTCGTGCCGACGGTCGCCTCCGACCAGTCGGCTCCGGCCATGAACATCATGCCCTCGGCCCGGCGGCGCAGGTCGCGGTCACCCTCCACCCACAGGAGCCGGCCGTTCTCGTCGCCGACCGCCACGAGCATCCCGGACTCGAGGCTGGGCCGCACCAGGAGGCGGTCGATCACGGGCATGATCGCGGCGAGCGGGTGGCCCTGGCGGTAGGCCTCGAGCTCCTCTTCCGAGCAGAACAGCCTCGCCCGCGCCGTGGCGGGGCTAGGGAGCGAGGCCAGCGACCTGAGCCAGGATTCGTGGACCATGCCACGGAGGTTGCTGCCGACGCTCGTACCCTGGCCCAGGGCTTCGTGCGCGGCGAGGGCCTTCCGCTGCAGCACCTCGGAGGAGAGCTCCGCTACAGGGATCGAACGGGACGGCGACATCGGCACTCCGCTTCGTGACCTGTCCCGCGTGGGGCGTGGGACAGGTCACAGTGTAGCGGGACTATTCACCGCGAGAAATGGTCACCATGTCGTCGCGGGGAACGAGCTTCACGCGCTCGCGGACGAGTTCGGCGTTGCCCGAGGTGTTGACGAAGTTGGAGCCGAGCTTCAACTCGTGGGCGTCCAGCTTCAGCCAACCGTCCCAGGTTGTGTAGCGCACGCCGCGCTCTTCGAGGAGGTTGATGATGGCGTCCTCGGACGGGTCCTCGGCGGGAGGGAGGTTCAGCCGGTCCTCGAGGAGGAACCCGATGGTCTCGAGCGCATCGCCCTTCGTGTGCCCGATGAGCCCGACGGGGCCGCGCTTGATCCAGCCCGTGGCATAGATGCCCGGTACGGGCTTCCCCTCCTCGTCGATCACGCGGCCTCCCTCATTGGGGATGACGCCGCGCTTCTCATCGAAGCCCACCTCCGGAAGCTCTGACCCGAAGTAGCCGATGGCGCGGTAGACGGCCTGCACGGGGTAGTCGATGGTCTCTCCCGTTCCACGGACATTCCCGTCGCCGGTCAGCTCCGTGCGCTCGAACTTCATGCCCGCGACCCTGCCCGGCGTCTCGGGCGCGTCGTAGATCTCGACGGGCGAGTGCAGGAAGTGGAGGTGCAGTCGGCGCGATGCCCCGCTCGGCTCGTCCTCGACGAGCCAGTTGGTGAGCGTCTTGACCATCGTCTTGGTCTGGTTGTTCGTTGCGATCTGCTCCTCGGAGCCCGCGTCGAAGTCGAAGTCCTCGGGATAGAGCACGATATCGACGTCGCGCGAGTGCGAGAGTTCCCGCAGTTCGAGCGGCGTGAACTTCACCTGTGCGGGCCCACGGCGACCGAAGACGTGGACGTCCGTGACGGGAGAGGCCTTGAGTCCCTGGTAGACGTTGTCCGGGATCTCCGTGGACAGCAGGTCGTCGGCGTGCTTCGAAAGGATGCGCGCGACGTCCAGGGCCACGTTGCCGTTGCCGATCACGGCGATCTCCCTGGCCTCGAGCGGCCACTCACGGCTCACGTCCGGGTGCCCGTCGTACCAGGAGACGAAGTCGGCGCCGCCGAAGGAGCCCTCCAGGCCGATGCCCGGGATGTTCAGGTCCGCGTCCTTGATAGCGCCGGTCGCGAAGATCACGGCGTCGTAGAAGCGGCGGAAGTCGGACAGGGTGAGGTCCTGCCCGTAGTTCACGTTGCCGAGGAAACGGATGTCCCCGCGGTCCAGCACCTTGTGGAGCGCGTTGACGATCCCCTTGATGCGGGGGTGGTCAGGAGCAACCCCGTAGCGGATCAGGCCGTACGGTGCCGGGTACTGGTCGAACAGGTCGATACTGACGGCGAAATCGCCGCCCTGGACCTCGTTGGACTTCGTCAGGATGTCGGCGGCATAGACGCCTGCCGGACCGGCGCCGATGATCGCGACCCGCAGCGGTCGTGCCGCAGCTGAGGTAGACACTGATTAGCCTTCTTCCCGGTGGAATGCTCCTGGTGGAAACAGCGGCGCAGAATAAGCGCACACTTCCCTATTCTAAATGCCGTCGGGCAGCACAGTCGAAAACAGTGGCAGGGATCTCCTCGTCCCACTCCGTGGAGGCGGGGAATAAAGGCTCCACCCGGCCCGTTCCGGACCTCGTGAGTGGAACAGGTGCGGAAGGCAGTCGTCCGGCACGGAGCGAGAACTCCGTCGGCATCCTCTTCGGGATCAGCGCCTACGGGCTGTGGGGCCTGCTGCCGCTCTACTTCCTGATCCTTGCGCCGGCCGGGCCCGTCGAGATCGTGGCGAACCGGGTGGTCTGGTCCCTCATCTTCTGCACACTCCTGCTGACCGCCATGCGCTCCTGGCGACCGGTGCTGACAGCCTTGCGCACCCCGCGGATCGTGGGGACGCTGACGGTCGCGGCGCTGCTGATCGCCGTCAACTGGCTGGTCTACACCTATGGAGTGACCTCCGGTCAAGCCATCGAGGCCTCCCTGGGCTACTTCATCAACCCGATCGTCTCCGTCCTGCTGGGCGTGATCGTGCTGCGTGAGAAACTGCGTCCGCTGCAGTGGACCGCGATCGGCATGGGGGTCCTCGCGGTGGTCGTCCTGGCCGTCGGGTACGGGGCCGTGCCCTGGATCGCACTGACGCTCGCCTTCTCCTTCGGGCTGTACGGCTTCGTGAAGAAGAAGGTGGGTTCGCGCGTTGACGCCGTCTCGAGCCTCAGCATCGAGACGGTGGTGCTGACGCCGATCGCCGTCGGGGTGATGCTCTGGCTCAGCTCGACCGGCGGCGCGACCCTGCTGAGCGAGGGGCCGGGCCACTTCTGGATCATGGTCGCCTCCGGCGTCATCACCGCGGTGCCCCTGATCTTCTTCGGGGCTGCCGCGCGCAGGCTCCCGCTGACCACGATCGGACTCCTGCAGTACCTCGCCCCCGTCCTCCAGTTCCTGCTGGCCCTGCTGGTCCTGAAGGAGGAGATGCCGTTCGAGCGGTGGATCGGTTTCGGCCTCGTGTGGGTGGGCCTGATCCTGCTGACCATCGACATGCTGCGGACCGTGCGCCGCCAGCCCCGGCTCGCCGAGGCACCGGAGCCGGCAGTCACGGCTGCCTGACGACCGCCGGCCCTGCCGACACGGATCAGCCGCGGATCATCGCCCCGCTGGGGGCAGCGCGACCGGCGAGGTGACCGGGCCGTCGGGGACCTCGGCGCTCAGATAGGCCGCGTTGAAACGCGAGAGGAGGCCTACGAGCTCGACGACGTCGGCCCGGTCCCAGCCCTCGAGCTGCCTGCGGAAGTGCGTGCGCCTGCGCTCACGTGCGCGGTCGACGCGCCGGGTCCCCTCCTCCGTCAGCGTGACGGGGTGCGAACGCTCGTCGTCGCCCGTGTTCCCGCGCTCCACGAGGCCGAGACGCTGCAGCGCAGCAACATGTCCGCTGACGGCCGGCTTGCCCATGCCGAGTGTCGCGGCCAGGTCCGTCACCCTGGAGGAACCCAGCATGCGAACGGCGGAGAGCACGCTGTAGGCGCCGGGCTCCATCGCCCCATCGATCCCGCGGGCGAGCGTCCAGCAGACGAGCTGCTCGTTGCGGCACATCGCTGCGGCCTTCTCCTCGACGACGTCGAGCACGGCGCGACGGGATGGGTCTGCGCTGCCTTCGTGTCCTCCCATGGCCGAATAGTAGGCACGTAGAGGGGCGTCCGGACCCGAAATCGCCCGCATTACCTACCGTGACGCAGGTCCGGGCCGGACGCCTCGCAGCCGCCCCGCGCTCCGGACGTCAGCCGGCGGTGCGCACCCAGTCGCGGGGCACCACGACCATCGGCACGGGCAGGGCCCGCAGCATCTTGTTCGCCGTCGCTCCCAGGAAGATCTGGCGGTGCTGGGCGAGGCGGCTCGATCCGACGATGACGAGCTCGCCGGCATCCCACTCGATGTCGTCGATGGCCTCTTCGATCGTGCGCCCGTGCGCCACGATGATGGAGGCCTCGTGCCCCGTGGGCAGCTGCTCCACGGCGCGGGCGAGCACCGAATGTGCATGCTGGTGCGCCTTGTTGATCGCCTCGCCGGAATCCGCGGCCTCGTGGACGTCGAGTGCGACGAGCGAGATCAGACGCAGGGGCAGTCCGCGGCGGGCCGCGGACTCGACGGCGACATCGAGCACGGCCTCCGCACCGGCCCGCGCTCCGACGGCACAGGTCATCCGGCTGAAGGTGGCCCGGTGGCGGTAGCCGCGCGGCGCGAGCGCCACGGGAACGCGGGAACTGTGGAGTACTGCATTGGCGACGCTGCCCACGGTGAAGCGGCGGAGAAGGCCGTTGCTGGAGGCACCGATCACGATCAGGCCTGCGTCGATCTCGTCCGCCACCTCGAGCAGCCCCTGGGCGAACGAATCGGCGAGGCGGACGTGCGTGGTGACCTCGACGCCGTCGGGCACGCCCTGCGCCGCCCGGTCGAGCGCCTCCTGGGCCCTCCGCCCGCCCGGCGCCATGCTGCCGTCCTGCGGCCAGTCGAGGACCGTCACGAGGTCGATCGCAGCGGACTGCGTGAGGGCCAGCGAGGTGGCCAGTTCCAGGGCGTCCTGCCCGCGGTCGTTCTCGGTGTAGCCGACGACGTAGCGCACGGATCTCCTCTGCCTCGTTGGGATGCGCAGCAGCCTGGCCGACAGGCGCCGCAGAGTCGGTCCACTCTAGCGCAGCGCCTGCCGGCCGGACCGCTACTCCTGCGGGGCGGACCCCTGCGTGAGCACTTCCTGCCGGAAGAAGGCCGGGTTGATGCGCGACCAGACCAGCATCAGTACGGCTCCCAGGAGGATCACGCCGATCCCGAGGATGAACACCATGCCGATCCCGAACAGTTCCGAACCGGAGCCGTACGCGGGGTCCATCGAATCGACGGCGGTCTTGAAGAACATGACCATCAGGATGACCCCGCCGAGCAGGGGCGCCAGGAAGCGGAAGACCATGTTCCGCGCGGACGAGAAGGCCTGTGCGCGGAAGTACCAGACACAGGCCAGCGCGGTGATGCCGTAGTAGAAGCAGATCATCAGGCCGAGCGCCGTGATGGTGTCCCAGAGCGCGTTCTCCGACACCACCCGTGTGAACACGTAGAACCCGGCGGCGGCCGCTGCCGCCGCGACGGTGGCGTAGCTCGGCGACTTGTACTGCGGGCTGATGCGCCCGTAGCCCTTGGGCAGGGCCTTGTAGTGGCCCATGGCGAGCAGCGTGCGGGCCGGGGAGACGAACGTGGACTGCAGGGACGCGGCGGAGGAGCTCAGGACGGCCATGGACATCAGGATGGCGAACGGGCCCATCACCGGCCCGGCGAGCGTCGCGAAGATGCTCTCCTGGTTGTCCGGGTTCCCGGCGCCGAGTTCGCCGTCGCCCACGCCTGCGAAGGCGAGGGTCGCGAGCGCGACCGTGAGGTAGATGACCACGATGACGACGACGGTCAGCGCACCTGCCCGGCCCGGCGTCTTCTTCGAATTGGTGGTCTCCTCGTTCATCGTGAGGGTCACGTCCCAGCCCCAGTAGATGAAGATCGAGAGCGAGACGCCCGCGGCGAAGGCGGAGAAGGAGCCGACCGCGAACGGGTTGAACCAGTCGGCGCTGATACTCGTCGCGTCGAAGGCGGTGCCGTTGGCCACATGGACGAAGGCCGCGATCGCGAACCATGCGAGGACAACGAGCTGGAAGGAGACCAGCACGTACTGGACGGTCTTGGTGGCCTCCATGCCGCGGTAGGACACATAGCACGCGAGGGCGATGAACACGAGAGTGGTGGCGATGTTCAGCGGGAGGTTGAGCGTGAGGTCCGCGATCGCGGGGTCGTTCATCAGCTGCGAGAGCATCAGGTAGAAGAAGTCCACCGCCACGGCGGCGAGGTTGGACAGCACGATCACGGTGGCGGCGATGAGGCCCCACCCGCCCATCCAGCCCACCCACGGCCCGAAGGCGCGCGTGGCCCAGGTGAAGGACGTCCCGGAGTCGGGCATGGCGCTGTTCAGCTCACGGTAGCCGAGGGCCACGAGCAGCATGGGGATGAATCCCACCAGGAAGATGGCCGGCAGGTTCACCCCGACCTCCGCCACCGTGGGCCCGAGGGCCGCGGTGAGGGTGTAGGCGGGTGCCACGCAGGACACCCCGATGACGACGGCGCCCAGCAGGCCCACCGTCCCTGAGTCCAGGCCCTTCCTGCTGAGCCCTGTTCCCCTTTGTGTTGTCTCGTCGATACTCATGCGTCCGCCTCTGTGGGTAAGGCGCCCGGGCCGGAAGTGGTGCCGGGCGTTGCGTACGTACGCGGGACGACGACCATGGGGATGGTCAGCGTACGCAGGATCTTGTTGGCCGTGGAGCCGAGGAAGATGCGCATGTGCTGCGCGAGGCGGCTCGAGCCGACCAGCAGCACCTCCCCCTCGTCCCAGGACAGGGCCTCGACGGCCTCCTCGACGGAATCACCGCGCGCCGTCTCGACACTCACGCGTCCGCCTGCGGCCAGCGACGATGCGGCCTCCGCCAGCCGGCGGTTCGCCTCGTCCTCGGCGCCGTCCGGGTCGGGCTGACCGGAGTCGAGCGCGACGAGGGACACGAGCCGCAGGGGCAGACCGCGGCGCTGCGCCGAGGACACCGCCACGGCGACGACGTCGTCGGCCCCTGCCCGGCGCCCGACCGCGCAGGTGAGGCGCGTGACGGGCTCCGTCCGCCGGTACGCCCTGGGTGCGAGGGCGACCGGGACGGGGGACGCGTGGAGCAGGCTGCGGGCGACGTTGCCGATGTTGAAGCGGCCGGCCAGGCCGCGGGAACTGGCCCCGATCACGATGAGCGAGGCTTCGGTGTCCTCCGCCGCCTGAATGAGGCCCTCGGCATTCGATTCGGCGCGGACCACCACGCCGCGGGCCGTCACGTCGTCGGGTACGAGCGCGAGGCCCTGGTCCAGCCACTCCTGCATCTGGGCGGTCAGGAGGGTGTCGAAGCTCTTGTCCGGCGGGTAGGTGCCCGCGTAGAGCGAGTGCTCGGGGGTGACGAGCACGAGGTCCAGCGTGGCGTCCTGGCGCCGTGCGAGCGCGACGGCCAGGCAGACGGCGTCGTGCCCGCGCTCGTCCGCGGTGTAGCCGACGATGTAGCGCATGCTCATGCCTCCTTGGTGGTGCCGGCGGACTGCAGGCCCGGGGTCAGGACCTCGTGGATAGCGGCGGCGGTGCGCTGCCCCATGCGGATGGCCCCGTCGACGTGCTGGTAGCCCTCCGCGGCGATGTCGGAGCATGACCAGTAGATGGGGCCCACCGGGGTGCGCTGGTCACGTCCGTACCGGTGCAGGCCACCGAGGTCGTAGCTCGAGGCGTAGGCGCCGCGTGTCCATTCCTCGGACGCCCAGTCGGATTCGTAGTACACCTCCGGCTCGAGTGCCTGCGGGCCCAGGAAGCCTGCGATGGACGCGAGGATGCGTTCGCGACGCTCGTGCGGCGGGAGCTCGAACATCGCGTCCGCCTTCTCGTCGGAGACGAAGCCCACCAGGGTTCCGCGCGGATCCTCGTGGTTGCTGTTGTCGTACACCTCCTGGACGACCGACCCGGCGCTGAAGCCTGTCCCCGAGAGCCCTTCCTCGCGCCAGAACGGGGTCGTGTAGACGGCGTGCACCTTGATCACCAGGCCCAGCGACTGGTGCTGGTGCATCTGGTGCTGTCGGCGTGGCAGCGGCGGCTCGTAGCTGATGCGCGAGTACAGGTTCGGCGGCACGGCGACGACGGCGTAGCGCGCGTGCACCGTCGTCGTGTCCGAGACCACCGTGACGCCCTCCGGGCCGCCGCGCCCGTCCATCCCGCTCCAGCGCAGGGTGCGTACCGGGCTGTTCAGGATCACCGAATCCCCGAGGTCGGCTGCCATGCGTTCCGACACCGACTGCATTCCACCGATCACGCGCTTGTCGAGGATGAAGTCCTCGTCCACGAGGTTCGAGAAGGAACCGGCGGTGGCGGCCATGAGGATCGCCTGCAGCGCGGAGAAGGAGTGCGCGGGCTTGGTCAGCATTCCGCCGGCGATGAAGAGGCCGATGTTGTCGCATGCCTCCTCGTCGTCCGACTGCCGCCTCAGCCAGTGGTGGAAGGAGATGGTGTCGAGGGCGCGGGCATCGGGGTGGTTCCAGGGGGCCTCCGGTCCCGCTTCGGCGACGAGCCGGTCGAGCAGGGCGATCAGCCGCTCCATCTCCTCGCGCGTGTAGTCGCTGACGGGGAACATCTCTCCCGAGTAGCGGACGGGTCTGCCGTCGGGGCCGATATAGACGGAGTCGCCCTCACGGTAGCGGGAGAAGGTTCGGAGGCCCAGCTCGTCGAGGAGGTCGATGAGGGCGGTCTGGTCCGGCGAGACCCACTGGCCCCCGACCTCGAAGACGGCGCCGTCGATGATGTCCGTATGCGTCCGCCCGCCTACGCGGTCCCGCGCCTCGAGGACGGCCACGGTGTGCCCGGCCCTCACCAGTTCCCGTGCCGCGGTCAGGCCCGAGGGCCCGGCTCCGATGACGACGACGTCGCGCTCCAAGATGTCCACGTGATCCTCCCGTGTCCGCATGACGCGGACCACAAAATGAATGTCATTCATTATTTCGCCCTACTATAGCCATGGGCGCCCGGCGAGGGAAGGGATCGCCCGTAGAGTTAACGCCACGGCAACAGGGAGCAGGATCGATGACCGCAGCAACACCTGCGCCCCGGCGCGCCGGGAGGCCTCCACGCAGCGTCCTCTCGAAGGGCCGGATCACCGCAGCCGCACTCGACCTCATCGCCGCGGAAGGGTATGCGGGACTGACCATGTCAGCCCTCGCACGGCGGCTCCGGGTAGCGCCATCCGCGCTGTACAACCACGCCGAGTCGAAGCAGGAGGTCCTCGGATGGGTCCAGGACCACGTCATGACCATGGTGGACTTCAGCGCCTTCGGCCGCGAACCATGGGACGAGGCGGTCCGGCAGTGGGCCTGGTCCTACCGGGAGGTCTTCGCCCGGCACGCACCCCTCGTGCCCGTCATCGCCGTCATGCCCGTCACGGACGCCGCGGAGACCCTGCGCATGTACGAGGAGGTGGCACGGGGCTTCCTGGAGGCGGGGTGGCCCGAGGACCGGATCGTGCCGGCGATCGTCGCCCTCGAGTCCTTCATCTACGGATCGGCGCTCGATGTCGCCGCGCCGGGAGACATCTTCGACTCGGGCACGCTGGCGGACCAGTTCCCCCTCTTCACCTCCGCCGTGCGTAGCGCCACCGACTCCGCGGGATCCGCCCGCGCTGCGGATGCCGCCTTCCGCGCCGGCCTGGACGGCATGATCACAGGGCTCCGGCAGCAGCTCGCGGCCTATTCGTCCTGACGCGGAGGGCGGACGAGCCTGCCCATCCGGTATGCGGTGGAGTGCAGCACATCGACGAGGGCGGCGCCGTCGGTGTCGAGCCAGTCCGTGAGTGCCAGCTCGAACACCATGACCGCATAGCGTGCCACCAGGCGGGCCTCACCCCGCTCCACACCGTGCCGTAGAAGCGCCTCGGTGATGACGTCTGCCAGGAGCACATTCTTCAGCAGTGCGCGCTCGCGCAGGCCCGGGTCGGAGCCGATGATGGCGCGCCGCGTCCGCATGTCCTCCCGCCAGCCCTCGAGCGGCCCGGCTGCCATCGCCTCGAAACCGTGCATCACGAGCCCGAGCGGCGACAGGAATGCAGGAGCCCCGGCCACGAGGGCTGCGACGACGGCGGGAAGTTCCCGCTCGCGCAGGAAGAGCACCTCGCGCTTGTCCGGGAAGTGGCGGAAGAACGTCCGGGTGGTGAGGCCCGCCCGGGCGGCGATCTCCGGCACGGACGTACCCGTATAACCCTCCTCGCTGAAGAGTTCGAGAGCCGCACGTTCAAGGCGCAACGCCGCATCAGGGGCCCATCGACTCATGGCTCAACCGTAGTCGACGACACGAAATGTCATCACCTGATGTCACAGCAATGACACGCCGTGACATCACCTGGCACCCGATCCCGGAGGGACAGGTAGCGCCGCACTCGTGAGCCTGCTGATTGCTAGAGCGGCTAGCTTTACGGATCCTGAGCTGACTGTTACGGTCGGAGGACGGTCAAGCAGCGGCCCATCACTCTCTGATTCCTCGAGGTTCGTCATGTCGGTTGCCCCTCCCTCCCTGGCCAGCGCTCCCCAGCAGGCCGATCGTGACTCGCTGAGCACGTGGCCGGATCTGGACACTGTGGATTTCGCCGCCACACCGGATTCCCCCGGTGGCCTCGGCCCGGCGGCCCCTGATCTCCCCCATGACCTGTCCGCCGTCACCACCCGCGAGTTGCGCATCCTGTGCAACGAGCTCTACCGCGCGCTCGATACCGACTATCCGCCGTTCGGAGTGCAGGAGGACTACGAGGCGGTCGCCGAGGTGCTCGCCGAGCGCGAGGCACACGCGGCCGAGCGCACCGAGAGCGTGAAGCTTCGCGAGAAGTTCCGCGACAACCCGCTGAACTCGCGCTTCGAGCTGTTCCATGACGGCACCATGGTCGGATACGTGAAGTACGACATGCGGGCGGGCCGCATCCACCTGCTGGAGACCGTCGTGGGAAACGACCACCGCCGGGCCGGCCTGGAACCCGTCCTCGTCCGCGAAGCGCTGCTGAACGCCCATCGCCGCCGCCTGGCCCCCGTGCCCTACTGCAGGCACGTGCAGGCCTTTCTGGCCGACAACCCGGGGTTCCGGGCGTTGATCCCGATCGGCTGACACCCCGTCCGAACGCGCAGAAGGCCCGCAGCAGCGCTGCGGGCCTTCTGCGCTTTCCGGGGTCAGCCCGCGTTGGCCGCTCTGATCGCGCGTGCCAGCACGTCGAGGCCGTCGGCGAGCAATTCGTCGGTGATCACGAGCGGCGGCAGCAACCGGACCACGTTGCCGTAGGTGCCGCAGGTCAAAATGATGACACCTTCGCGCAGGCACTGGGCGGCGATGGCCTTGGTGGCATCCGCGTTGGGCGCCTTGCCACCGGGCTCCACGAACTCGATCGCCAGCATGGCTCCGCGGCCGCGGAGCTCACCGATGATGCTGTGCTCGCCCAGTTCGGCCTGCAGGGTGTCGAAGCGCTCGGTGACCTGGGCCTCGATGCTCCGGGCGCGGCCGGCGAGGTCCTGCTCCCTCATCGTGGAGATCGCCCCCAGCGCTCCCGCGCACGCCACCGGATTGCCGCCGTACGTGCCGCCGAGGCCACCGGGGTGCACGGCGTCGAGCAGGTCAGCCCGGCCCGTGATGGCCGAGAGCGGCAGACCGCCCGCAATGCCCTTCGCCATCGTGATGATGTCCGGCACCACGCCCTCGTGGTTCACCGCGAACCACTCGCCCGTGCGGCAGAAGCCGGACTGGACCTCGTCGGCGATGAAGACGACACCGTTGGCCCTGGCCCACTCGGCCAGGGCCGGGAGGAAACCTGCCGCCGGGACGATGAAGCCGCCCTCGCCCTGCACGGGTTCGATGATGATCGCGGCGACCGACTCGGCGCCGATCTGCTTCTCGATCATCGTGATGGCCCGCTGCGCGGCCTCGGCACCCGTGATGGCGGGGTTCTCCTCCCGGAACGGGTAGCTCATCGGCACACGGTAGATCTCGGGGGCGAACGGACCGAAGTTCGTCTTGTAGGGCATGGACTTGGCGGTGAGCGCCATCGTCAGGTTGGTGCGGCCGTGGTAGGCGTGGTCGAACGCGACGACGGCGTTCCTGCCGGTGGCCAGGCGTGCCACCTTGACGGCGTTCTCCACCGCTTCGGCACCCGAGTTGAACAGGACGGTGCGCTTCTCGAAGTCCCCGGGGGTCAGCTCCGCGAGCTGCTCGGCGACGGCGATGTACCCCTCGTAGGGAGTGACCATGAAGCAGGTGTGCGTGAAGTGCTCCACCTGCTCCTTCACGGCCCCGACGACTGCGGGATCGGAGGCTCCGACGCTCGTCACGGCGATGCCCGAGCCGAAGTCGATGAAGGAGTTGCCGTCGACGTCGTGGATCACGCCGCCGTCGGCGTCGGCGACGTAGACGGGGACGGTCGAGGCGACCCCCTTCGCGACGACGGCGGCGCGCCGCGCGGCCAGTTCGGTGGACCTGGGGCCGGGGAAGTCCCCGATGATGCGGCGTCTCTGCTCGAGCCGGAAGCTCGGCGCGGCGGTACCGGGAGGAGTTGCGTACGTTGTCATGGGGGTTCCTATCCTGAACGGGACGGTCAGACGTCCAGCACGCTCATGACGTGCTTGATGCGGGTGTAGTCCTCCACGCCGTACATGGAGAGGTCCTTGCCGTAGCCGGAGTGCTTGAAACCGCCGTGCGGCATCTCGGCGGTGAGCATGATGTGGGTGTTGATCCAGACGGCACCGAAGTCGAGGTCGCGCGAGACGCGCATCGCTGTTCCGTGGTTCGAGGTCCAGACGCTGGACGCGAGGGCGTAGTCCACCCCGTTGGCGAGCTCGACCGCCTCCTCCTCCGTGGTGAAGGTCTGCACCGTGAGGATCGGCCCGAACGTCTCCTGCTGCACAACCGGGTCCTCCTGACGGGCTCCGGTGATGATGGTGGGCTCAAAGAAGTAGCCCTTGTCTCCGGCACGCTTCCCGCCGGTCGCGATGCTGCAGTGGGCCGGCAGAGCATCCACGACGGCATTCACGGCGTTGAAGTGGTTGATGTTGTTGAGGGGCCCGAAGTAGTTCTCCGAATCGTCCTCGCTGCCGGTCTTCAGGGTGGCCGTGTGCTCCACCATGGCAGCGACGAGCTCGTCGTGTGCCTCCTCCTGCACGAGCACGCGGGTGATGGCGGTGCAGTCCTGGCCCGCGTTGAAGAAGGCGAACTCGGTGATCGCCTCGGCGGTCCTCCGCAGGTCCGCGTCGGCGAAGACGACGGCGGGCGCCTTCCCGCCGAGCTCGAGATGTGCCCGCTTGAGGTCCCTGGCCGCGCTCGTGGCGACGGCGATGCCTGCACGCACGGAGCCGGTGATGGACACGAGCCCCGGGACGGGGTGCTCGATCATGGCGGCACCGGTCTCGCCCGTGCCGAGCACCACGTTGAGGACGCCGTCGGGCAGGATCCCCTGCGACAGGCGCGCCAGCACGAGGGTGGATTCCGGCGTGGTGTCGCTCGGCTTCAGGACGACGGTGTTGCCGGCGGCGAGCGCGGGGCCGATCTTCCAGATGGCCATCAGGAAGGGGTAGTTCCAGGGGGCGACCTGGGCGACGACGCCGATGGGCTCGCGGCGGACGTAGGAGGTGTGGCCCTCGAGGTACTCGCCCGCGGACTTGCCTTCGATGATGCGGGCAGCACCGGCGAAGAACCGCAACTGGTCGGCGCCCGCGGCTACTTCCTCGGCTGCGATCATCTCGCGCACCTGGCCCGTGTTGCGGTGCTGCGCCTCGACGAGTTCCTCGCTGGCACCCTCGATGGCGTCGGCGAGCCTGAGCAGCAGCAGCTGGCGCTGGCTCGGTGTGGTCCGCTTCCAGGTGGCGAAGGCACGCGCCGCGGCCTGCATCGCGTCGTCGACGTCGGCGGTCGACGAGACGGGTGACTGCGCCACCACCTCACCGTTGGTCGGGTTGACGATGTCCAGGAGATCGGTCCCTGCGGGCGTCACGAACGCGCCGTCGATGTAGTTCTGAAGGGTCTCGGCCACGCTGCAGTGCCTTTCACGAGGTGGTGTCCGCAGGAAGTCCGGGTGGTTCCGGGCCGCGGGTATCGACAGAACGGTACCGGCCGACGATGACCCGTGCCACGTGTACATGCACAGTATCGAGGGGAGGTCGCGGTGCATCGGCACAGCGTCAGCGTAGGCTTGTCCCATGGCCATCTCGTTGACCGATCTCCTCGCCGACGCGGCCCTCGGGCTCGTGATCGAGGGCCGTACGGAGGCTCCCCCGCACCCCATCCAATGGGTCGCGGTCACGGAGCTGGAGGATCCGCGGCCCTTCCTCGGCGGAGCGGAGGTGGTCCTGACCACCGGGCTCCGGCTGAAGACCGGCGCCGCGCAGCGTGCCTTCGTGCGGCGGGCACACGAGGCGGGGGCGCTGGCCCTCGGGTTCGGCGTCGGCCTCACGCACCGCCGGATTCCCGCGGCCCTGCTCGCGGAGGCGGACGAGGTCGGCCTGCCGGCCTTCCGCGTGCCGTACGAGGTCCCGTTCATCGCGATCGGCAGGAGGGTCGCCGACGCCCTGTCCGCCGACCACTACGCGGGCCTCGAGGAACTCCTCGAGGGCCATGCCGTCCTGGCCTCAGCACTGCTCGGGGCCGGTGGCCTGGGAGCCCTCCTGGGCGAACTCGCCCGCATGCTCGGCACCGACGTCGCGCTCTTCCAGTACGGGGCGCGCATCGCCGGCGCCACCTGCCCCGCCCGTCCGGTGGACACCACGGGGTCGACGGCATGGCACCGGCTCCCGATCGCCACGGGTCTCAAGGACCGCTGCACCCTCGCGATCGCGGAACCCTACGGGCACGCCGCCGTCGTCGACTACGCGCAGAACCTGATCTCGGTCGAGCTGACCAACCAGGCCCGTAACCGGACGGGCGCCCGGACCGCGGTGGGCCAGCTGCTCGAGGACGTCGTGCGGGGCACGCTCACCGGAGCGGAGGCCGCCGTGAGGCTTGCCGGCTCGGGCATGGACACGGCCCAGCGACACCGCGTGCTGATCGTCGACGTCGCCTCGGGGCAGCGCCGTTCCCTGCGGACCCTCCCGCTGCCCGACGGGTGGGAGGGTGCCTCGGCGGGGCTCGTCGACGAACGCCTCGTGCTCGTCCTCCCCGCCCCTGCCGCCCCGGATCCCGCCGAGCTCAGCCGCTACCTGCACGGGGCCGGATTGACGTCGCGGATCGGCGTCGGCGGCACCTACGCCCACCCCAACGGGGTGCGCTGGAGCTATTTCGAGGCCCGCGAGGCCCTGCAGCGCGGGCAGGCCCTCAACCTCGCCGACCGGCTGAGCCTGACCTCCCTGCTCATGTCCAGTGCCGACGCCCCCCTCGCCGATCTCGCCGCCGAGACGCTCCAGCCGCTGGAGGCCTTCGACGAAGCGCACGGCTCCGGCCTCCTGTCCACGCTCCAGCGCTACCTGGACCTCGACGGTTCGGTGTCCGCGGTCGCCGCGGATCTCGACCTGCACCGCAACACGGTCCGGTACCGCCTGCAGCAGGTCGTCGCCCTGACCGGCTACGACCCCGCCGTCACCGCCGACCGCGTGCATCTGTACCTCGCCCTGCGGGTCCGCGCGCTCGGGTGACGCCACCGGCCACGGCTCCAGGCCACCCATCCGGGCCCTCCCGCACCGGCCGACGGTCCCACCACCACGCCACCGGCCCGTCCGCATGGAATAGTTGGAGCCACATTGACAGGTCTCACAGATCCACGGGGGTATGCATGTCACTGCTTCACGCCGATGAGATGGAGGTGCAGGAGCTCGCCCGCCAGGCGGTCCTGCAGGACTACCGGCTGCCCTACGGCGAGACCGGTGGCAGGCCCGTGGAGAAGCTCGACTACGAGACTCCCCCTGAACTGCTCAACCTGGTGAAGCTCGCCGTGCGCGTCAGCGGGATGGACGCCGGCGTCATCAACATCATCACCGCGGACCAGCAGCACCAGATCGCCGCCGTCGGGGTGGACGCCTCCGTCTGCTCACGGGACGACTCGATGTGCTCCAAGGTCTTCACCTCGGGCGCCATGACAGCTCTCACGGACGCATCGCTCGACCCACGTTTCGCCGACAACCCCTTCGTCAACGGTGGAATCGCCGACGTGCGGGCCTACGCCTCCGTCCCGCTCGTCACCGCGGACGGTTTCGCCCTCGGCACCCTGTGCGTCTTCTCCCTTCGAGCCCTCGGTTTCGGCACCGAGCAGAGGGACGGACTCGAGATCCTCGCCCGCCAGGTGGTGGAGGTCCTCGAACTGCAGTTCAGGACCCGCCAGCTCGTCGAAGCCCTCGACGTCGTGCGCCGCAGCAACGAGGACCTGGCGGGTTTCGCCGCCCGGGTGAGCCACGACCTGAAGAATCCTCTGACGGCGATCCTCGGCTACACGGAACTCAGCGAACAGGACACGGAGGTCGCATCCTCCGGACCCGCTGCACGCTATTTCAGCATCATCCGCGGCAGTGCCCGACGCATGCTGTCCACGGTGGAGGAGGTCCTGGAGTTCTCACGGATCGGCGGAGCGATCAGCCGCCGGAAGATCCGCCTCAGCACCATGATGAACGCCGTGCTGCAGGACGTGCTCCCGCTCAGCGACGCCTACGACGCCGTCGTCACGGTGCGGGACGCCCAGCTCACGGTGGACCAGGCGCAGGTCACCGCGCTGCTCCAGAATCTCGTGTCCAACGCCATCAAGTATTCGACGCCGGGCGTCCCCCCTCGCGTCGAGGTCCTCGCGAGCATCGGCGACACCCAGGTACTGCGCGTCATCGACCACGGCAAGGGGATCGACCCCGCGGACCGGCTGCGGGTGCTGGAGCCGCTCGTCCGGCTGCACCGCGACGGCGATCCCTCGGGCAGCGGAATCGGCCTCGCCACCTGCGCCCGGATCGCGTCCGCGCACGAGGGCTCCATCAGCCTCGCCGAGACTCCGGGCGGCGGGACCACGGTGACCGTGGACCTCGGGCCGGCTGCCCGAGAACGGGCTGGGACTGCCTAGAGCTCCTGGGACTGCAGCTGCTGGTCCCGGCCGGCGTGCGCGAGCGGCAGGCGGAACGTGAACGTGGATCCTTCGCCCTCGGCGCTGCGGCAACTGATCGTTCCGCCGTGGCGCTCCACGATGGCCTTCGAGATGGCGAGACCGAGGCCGACGCCGGGGATCGCCGCATTGCGTGCCGCCGACGTCCGGAAGAACTTCGAGAACAGACCCTTGAGTTCCTCGGGGGACATCCCGCTGCCCTGGTCCGCCACGCTGCACTCGACGGCGCCGTCGACCTCCGCGGCCCGGACCGTCACGCGCCCTCCACCGGGTGAGTACTTGATGGCATTCGAGAGCAGGTTGTCCAGCACCTGGCTGATCCGCGGAGCGTCGCACAGCGCGACGAGTCCCGGAGCGGTGTGGTCCTCGAAGTGCACCAGCGGATTGGCATTGCGCTGCTCCGCCGTCGTGACCCGCTGACGCACGAGCCCGGAGAAGTCGGTGGGCCGGGGCACGATCTCCGGTGATCCCTCCGCCGTCGAGAGCAGGTCCACCACGAGCTTGTGCAGGCGCTCGGAGTTCCGGGACACCACTTCGAGGCCCGAGGCGACCTCGGGCTCGAGATCGGGCATGCCGGTCAGCAGTTCGAGGTACCCCCTGATCGCGGTGAGCGGCGTCCGGAGTTCGTGGGACACGGTGGCCACGAACTCGTCCTTCGCGTTGAGGGCCCTCACGAGTTCGGTGACGTCGTTGTACGTCACCACGGACCCCTCCCGGTGGCCCGACTGGTCGGTCATCAGGCGGGACGACGTCGAGAGCACCCGCTGGTCGGGCCGCTCGCCCCACCACAGGAGGTAGTCGGAGAACACCTGGCCCTCGGCCGCCCGCCGGGTGGGCCGCCGTGCCTCCGGCATGACCGTCCCGCCGTCCTGCTGGAAGATCCGCAGGTCCGCCTCGGCGGTGTCGCTGCTGCCTCCGGCGAGAACCTTGAACTGCTCGAGCTTGCGGTTCGCGAGGACCTGCCGCCCGGTCTCGTCGACGGCGATCAGCCCGATGTCCACACTGTTCACGACGGTCTCCAGGAGCCGTTCACGGCGGGCACTCTCCTCCAGGAGCACCTGCAGGGCGCGGTCCTTCTCCTCGACGACCGCCTGCTGGGCCATCATGCTCGCCGTCATCACCCGGATGGTCACACCGATGGCCAGCATGATGAACGGCAGGAGGAAGGACTGCGTCAATGACTGCGAGGTGACCGCCACATCGGTGACGAACACGGGCACCCAGACGATCGCGAGGGAGGCGAGGAAGCC
Organism: Arthrobacter sp. BC5; assembly: GCF_056680255.1. Lineage (NCBI taxonomy): Bacteria > Bacillati > Actinomycetota > Actinomycetes > Micrococcales > Micrococcaceae > Arthrobacter > Arthrobacter sp. BC5. The sequence goes on along the minus strand of NZ_CM155273.1, from coordinate 1,824,937 downwards.
CGCGGCGAGGACGGCCCGCGGGAACAGCCCCGAAGCGGCCAGCCAGATGATGGGGAACACGGTGAGAAGGCCGACGCCGGTGATCACGGTGCCCGCCCCGTGGCGCATGAGTCCGATGGGGATGAAGTCGAGCAGCGGGATGACGAGGAAACTCGCGTGCGGGAGCCGGTCCCACGGCACGAGGACGCACAGCGCCAGCAGGACGGCCTGCAGCCCGATGCCGACCATGAAGGCCTGGCTCGCGAAGAGGTCCCGGTGGAAGAAGAAGCCCCCCACGACGATCAGCACGACCGTCAGGGACAGCGGGAGCTGACTGAGGACGACGCGGGCCCGCAGGGTCAGTTCGTGGAACTGCCTCGTATTGAGCGTCAGGTAGGAAAGCACCCTGTCCATCTGCCGGCCGTCCCCCCTGTCCGTCGTCGAGCTCTTCCACCACTTTCGTGGCGGAGCAGGCACGCAGAGGCGCACCGGCCCCCAAAGAATAGCGTGGCAGTCCCTCGAATCCGGCCGCCGCGGAGTGGTACCGACCTCAAGATCCCATCAAGTTCAGCGCAACATAGCCATGATCACGGCGAAGCTACTGCGTGCGTGCAGCGGATCCAGCGCCGTAGCGTTTAATGAGGATCATGACTGCCTCCCCGGAGCTCCGCCGTGCACTGGTCGTCGAGGACGACGTCGACATCCGGGGTCTGCTCGTCCAGATCCTCAAACGCGAGGGCTTCGAGGTGACCGAGGCCGCCACCGCCCGCGAGGGACTTGAGAAGGCCCGCGCCGGTGCCGACCTCATCACGCTCGACCTCAACCTGCCCGACGGCGACGGCGTGGACGTCTGCCGCCAGATCCGAACCTTCTCCGACGCCTACATCCTGATGATCACGGCCCGCACCGATGAGATCGAACGCCTGACCGGGCTCGAGACCGGCGCCGACGACTACATCAGCAAGCCCTTCAGCCCCCGGGAGCTCGTGGCGCGCATCAATTCCCTCTTCCGGCGCCAGAGCCGCCAGGCCGCAGCCGACGTCGCCAACGCCGACGAGCGCCAGCGCGCCGCGGAGGTCCAGCAGAACCTCCTGCCCCGCGACCAGCTCCGGCTCCGGGACTACGAGCTGGCGGGGCGCTTCAGGCCCTCCCGCAGCGTCGGAGGCGACTTCTACGACTGGTACGGCACACCGGACGGACTGCACCTGACCGTCGCCGACGCGATGGGCAAGGGCATGGGTGCGGCCCTGATCGCGGCGACCGTCCGGGCCATCATGCGATCGGTCGCGTCCCAGCCGAGCATCGAGACCGCCTTCGCGACGGCGGCACGAGCCACCGAAGCCGACCTCGAACACACCAACTCGTTCGTGACGCTCTTCCACGGCCGCCTCGATGCCGCCACCGGCGTCGTGGGCTATGTCGACGCCGGCCACGGGCTGGCGCTGCACGTCGCGGCGGACGGCGGCGTCACGCGGCTGCCCTCCGCCGGCCCTCCCGTCGGCGCCTGGCCCGACCAGACGTGGTCGGCGGGCACGGTGCAGCTCGGGCCGGGCGACTCCCTCGCGATCGTCAGCGACGGCCTGCTGGACATCTACGAGACGGTGGACGAGTTCACGGAAGCCGTGGCCGGCGTCGTCACGGCCGCCGCAGGCGCCGAGGACGCCTGCGCGGTCCTGCTGGACATGGCGGACGTACCCGAGGTGGCCGACGACGTCACCGCCGTCATCCTCCGCCGCCCGCAGCGCTGACGCAGGGAAACTGCTGGGGAAGACCCCAGGACCACGGACAGGTATCGGAAAAGGAAGCACACATGGAATTCACCACGCAGGACAAGGGACGCTACACCGAGGTACTGGCCAATGGCCGCCTGAACATGGTCGCCGCACCGAAGTTGCGCGAGGTCATCAACGACGTCGTCGGCGCGGGAGGAAAGCGGATCGTGGTCAACCTCTCGGAGACCACCTTCATGGATTCCTCGGGACTCGGAGCGCTCATCGGGTGCCTCAAGCTCGCACGCCAGTCCGGCGGGGACCTGCGGATCGCCGCCGTGCAGCCGCAGGTCACCATGGTCCTCGAGCTCACGAGCATGCACCGCGTCCTGACCCCCCACGCGACGCCCGAGGAAGCCTTCCTCAATGACTGACATCCTCGCCCGGCGCACCCTCGAGCAGCCTGCCGCAGAGCAGGCGATCGAGGATCTGCACGGTGTCCTCGACCAGCTGTGGGTGGACGCCGCCTTCGTGCCGGCCATGGACCAGATGGCCTTCACCACGGCCGTGATCGAGGCTGCGAGCAACGTCGTCCAGCACGGTGTCCCCGCGGCGGGCGCCGATCTCCTCCTGGGCGTCGAGCTCACGGTCGCCGCCGGACGCCTGCGGGCCGTCATCAGCGAGATCGGCGCGGCGCCACTGGACCCCGTGCCGGACCTCGACGGGCCGCCCGACGCACCCCTCGAGGAGGACGCGCTGCTGGAGGACTACGACGAGTCCGGCCGCGGCCTCTCGATGATCCGCGCGCTCGTCACCACCGTCACCGTGGAGCGCCAGGGCGACACCAACGTGTGGGTGCTGTCCCGCGATTCCGCCGGGGCCTGACCGCGCCGGTCCCCTAGGGGAGTGACGGCCGGCCGAGGAAGGCTGCGACGTCGGCGTAGACCTCCCGGGACTCCGGCAGGCGCGGGAACGCCGGGAACACGTGGAACCCGCCGGGATACACCTTCAGGGTGACGTCGGCGCCGGCAGCGACCGCCCGGTCCCGGAACACCAGGGCGTCCGCCATGCAGACATCACGCGTGCCCTGGTAGATGCGTGTGGCCGGCACCGCGGCCAGCAGGTCGTCCGGCGCGCAGGCGGGGCTGACGAGCGGAGTCCGGGGATCGTCCCCACCGGCCCACCACAGCCCTGCCTGCACGCCGCCGGCCACGGAGAGCATGGGGTCCACGGCGTCGTACATCGGGATCCCGGGATTGGTGGCGGTGACGTCGAGCCAGGGCGAGAAGGCGACGATACGGCCCGGGGCGGGCAGTCCGGCGTCCCGGAAGGCCCAGGGCTGGGCGATGGCGAGCCCGCCACCGGCAGAGTCACCCATCAGTGTGACGTCGGACGGCTCGGCGGTGCGGAGGACCTCCCTGTAGACGGACACCAGATACGGGAAGGCCTCCCGGTAGGTGCTCTCCGGTGCGAGGCGGTAGAGCGGCACGGTGACGGCCGCGCCCGTCCGCTTGGTCAGCTCGGCGATGATCCACCAGTGCGGGCGCCCGAGCTCATTGATGTAGATGCCCCCGTGCGTGTAGATGATGTGGGAACGGGTGGCCCCGAGGATCGGACGGACGGTGATGGTACGGACGCCGTCGATCCGCTTCTCCTGGATGGTGTGGGTCTGCTTGAACGTCCAGGGGATGGCGGCCATCGCGGGGTACGTCCGGCCGGGGTACTTCGAGTTCACCCAGTCGGTCCCGGTCAGGTTCCGCTTGGTCGGCAGGAAGCCGATCAGCCGCGAGGCGATGCGCATGGCCCGCGAGCCGTCGGCGGTGCTCGGTCGGGCCGTCTCCGTGCCCACCGGGCGTCCGCTCGTCATGAGGCCAGCCTAGCGCCGGGCGGATCGGGCGCGCGGGCTCTGTCATGCTGGTCAGGGCCGTGGCGCGCCGGTTGACGAACGGCTGCCGCCCTGTCCGCAGCCGTTCCGGTCCGCCGAAGGAAGAGATGGATACCGCTTCGCATATTGCCCTCGCCGCCGACCTCCTCGGTGTCTTCTTCTTCGCCGTCTCCGGTTCCCTCCTGGCGGCGCGCAAGGGATTCGACATCGTCGGGTCGCTCCTCCTCGCATCCCTCGCCTCACTGGGCGGCGGCGTGGCCCGCGACCTCATCATCGACGTCCCACCGGCCGCCTTCACCAATCCCGCCTACCTGCTGCCCCCGCTCCTCGCCACGATCCTCGTCTACTTCGTCGTCTCCGGCGTGGAGCGGGTCAAGCGGGTCCTGGTGATCTTCGACGCCGCCGGCCTCGCCCTGTTCTGCATCACCGGCACCATCAAGGCGCTCGACGTCGGGCTCAATCCCGTGTCCGCCGTCCTGCTGGGTGTCACGACCGCCGTCGGCGGCGGCCTGCTGCGGGACGTCGTCGCCAACGAGATCCCGCAGCTCTTCGACCCGCGGGACATCTATGCCCTTCCCGCGATGCTGGGCGCCGTCGTCGTCACCGCCCTGTACCTGACGGACACCTTCACCCTGGTCACCGGCACGCTGGCGGCGTCGCTCGTGTTCTCCCTGCGCGTCCTCGCCTGGCGCTACGGGTGGCACGCGCCGCTCGCGGCCCGGACGGCCGGCGCACGACGGTGACCTGCGCGACGGCCGCGGCCGCTAGGATGGGACCACCCCCACCACCACTCCTGGAGTACTTGTGACTGAGCTGTTTTCCGACAAATTCCGCGCCCTGGTGCCCTCGTACTTCGAGGACGAGTGGGTCGAGGAGGACGGCCTGTCCGAGGACGAGCTCGCCGGGATGCTCGAGGGCAAGGACTTCGAGCTGCCCCTGGCCCTGCGCGAGTTCTACCGCGCCGTCGGTGCCACCGAGGACATCATGGAGGCGTTCCACTTCTTCTGGGACCCCGACGAACTCGAGATCGAGGACGGCTTCCTCCTGTTCCTCGAGGACGAGGACGAGCAGTACACGTGGGGCATGAAGGCTGACCAGCTGAACGTGCCGGACCCCATCGTCTGGCGCCGCAACAATGCCCGCGGTGAGTGGCAGAGCGAGGAAGGCACCTTCAGCGAGTACGTGCTCGACCTGTTCGAATGGGTCTTCGAGGAGGACGAGGAGGACTGATGGAGTTCGTCCACCACGCGCCCGAGGGCTACCAGTGCCCTTTCTGCGACCTGGCGCGCGGGGATTTCAGCAACCCGAAGAACCTCTGCCGCCCGGGCGACGTCGTCTACTCGGACGACCTGGTGCTCGCGTTCATCGCCTCCCACGGCTTCGACCCGAACCCCGGCCACGTGCTGATCACGCCGCGGCAGCACATCGAGCTGCTGTACGAACTGCCCGACGACGTCGCCGCTCGCATCATGACGCTGACCCGCGACATCGCCATCGCCATCAAGCTGGCCTGGACCCCCGACGGCGTCTCCACCCGGCAGCACAACGAGCCCGCCGGCAGCCAGCACGTGTGGCACTACCACCAGCACGTCCTGCCCCGCTGGCACGACGACGGCTTCTACTTCACGCCGAAGAGGCCCGTCGTGGATCCCGCCGTCCGGGCGCGCAAGGCCGACGAGCTGAGGACGTTCCTCCCGTCGTAGCCGCGCCCGCTTGCCCTGCTGTCACCCCGCCGCCACCACCACCCATCAGCCTGCCGCCGCCAAGTGCGGCTTCGTGCGCGGGCTTTCTGGCGGAAATGCGTGTCGTGCGAGGGCACGCCGGTTATCAGGGACAGTCGGCTCCCAAGGGCGTGCACGACGCCGCAGCCCATCAGGGGACAGGACGGCGTCCGAGCGCCTCGAGGACCAGAGCGATGACGTCACCCGGCTGGAACAATACGTCCTCGTAGCAGAAGCGCAGCACGGTGTAGCCGGCGATCACCGTCATGTTGTTCCTTCTGCGGTCGTGCCGGAGCGCCTGGCGGTCGGAGTGGAACGCTGCGCCGTCGATCTCGACGACGAGGCAGTCCTCCACGAGGAAGTCGACCCGTCCCACGCCCTTGATCGGGACCTGCGAGCGAACGCGGAGTCCGGCCCCGCGCAGCAGGAGCCGCGCTGCGACCTCGATGGCGGACTCGCCGGTGAGGTCCACCGACGCCAGGGCGGCGCGGGCCGGGCCGTTGAACGGACCCGTCAGCCGGCATTCGAGGAACGCCGCCACCGTGTCCCCGCGGCGGAGCGCGCACTCCACCATGGGCACGGACTCCTCGGCCGGCCGGCACTGCAGGACGTGCACGAGGACATCGGCGAGTCCGACAAGGGGCAGACGTGGGTGCGGAGGAACGGCCCTTCCCCGATGATTGGTGCATCCCTCCGCCGATCGCCCCGATCGGCTGACATGCAGCTCCGACGCGGGCCGGATGCACCAGAGCCCGTAGTGGGCGGCCGCGGACAGGCAGGTCAGGCGTGCTCCGGCCGACAGCGCGCGGACGAAGTCGGACGGCGCATCGGGAAGGGCCAGGACTCCCCGTCGTACCCGGAGGACCCTGCCGTCGTCGACATGGCGCTCGATCACGCGCTCCCCCACCCCGCGCTCCAGCAGGGCGCCCGTGCGGGCCACTCCTCCACAGGACCTGAGAATCTGCTCGAGTGTCATGGAACAACCCAAGGTGCTGCAACCCGTCGTCGTCACAGCGCTGCGGCTATGTGGACAAGGTGCAAGCCCGGGCGGGCGAATGCCGAGCACGCCATGCCGTCGCGGCCAGCCGCCGATGCGGCACCGTGCACGGGCTTCAGTACGTGAAGCGCGTGTCGTAGCGCGACACGCCGGTTATCAAGGACATCGAGCCTGAAAGGTCGTGCGTGTTGCTGCAGGACACGCCGCTACCAGGGGGCGGTCGGCTGAAGACGCAGGGACGACGGCGGCAGGGCCGGCGAGACGGGCTAGACGTCCCTGCTGACGACGGCCTGTGCGAAGCTCGCCAGCGCCTGCTTCACGACGCCGTCGGGCAGCGGATCGAGGGCCGCCACGGCGTCGTCCGCCCACTGCTGAGCCACTGCCCAGGCCTCCTGCGTCTGCGGGTGCGAGCGGACGGCGGCGACAGCCTCGGCCAGTGCCTCGTCCGAGGACAGGTCGCCGTCGACGAGCGCGACGACGTCGGCCGCGGAGGAGTCTCCGGCGGCGGCGGCGCGGCGCAGCAGGATGACAGGCAGGGTGGGTACGCCCTCGCGCAGGTCCGTGCCGGGCGCCTTGCCCGACGTCACCTTCAGGCCGGTGACGTCGATGACGTCGTCCGCGAGCTGGAACGCGACGCCGACCTTCTCGCCGTAGGAGACCATCACCTCGACGACCTCCGGCGAGGTGTCCGCGAAGAGTGCACCGAGCTGCCCGGAGGCCGCCACGAGGGAGCCGGTCTTGTCCGCGATGACGGAGAGGTAGTGCTCCAGGTCGTCCTGGCCGTCGCGCGGACCCACGGTCTCGTGCAGCTGGCCGAGGCACAGCCGCTCGAAGGTCCGTGCCTGGATGCCGAGGGCCTCGCCGCCCAGTTCGGAGACGAGGATGGAGGCCCGGGCGAAGATGAGGTCGCCGGTGAGGATGGCGACGGAATTGCCCCACACCTCGTGAGCGGTGGGGGCTCCCCGCCGGTAGGGGGCGGAGTCCATGACGTCGTCGTGGTACAGCGTGGCCAGGTGCGTCAGCTCCACGACGACGGCCGCCTGGACCACCTTGGCGTGGGCCGGGTTGCCGAGGTGGGAGGCGAGGATCGTCAGGAGGGGGCGGATGCGCTTGCCGCCGGCCTCGACGAGGTGGCGGCTCGTGGCGTCGGCCAGGGGATCGGAGTTCGCGATGGCTCCGCGGAGCTGCTTCTCCACCTCGGCAAGGCAGGACGAGACGGACGGCCCCAGCTCCGGGTCCTCGGCGATGAGGGCGAAGCCGGGAGGGAGACGCAGAGCGTCGGCGTCGTCCGGGGTGTCCGCCGTGTCCATCGCGCTGTTCGGACCCACGCTGGTCCACCCGGAGTTGAAGGATTGTGTCACTGTCTAAGACTAACGAAGTGGGGCGGCGCTTTGCGCACGCAGGTGGTCCGTCAGGGACGGCTGGTTGGAGGTGGGCGGTACGAGCGACTCGAGCAGGTGGATCACGCGGTCCTCGAAGCCGCGGCCCCCGGCGTCGGTGAGGTTGGCGAGCATCCGCACCACGAAGCGCATGAGGACGGGCACCGGCATGCCGGTGCGCAGGGCCAGGGAGAGGATCGCGGGCTTGCCGATGAGCTGCGCGAAGATGCGGCCGAGCGTGAAGTGGCTGCCCCACTGCTCCCGCACGTACGGTGCATACCCCGACATGACCTGGTCGCGCCCGAGCGGCGACGCCACCCCCTGGGCCCGCTCGATGAACTCGGCAGCGTAGCGCGCCGACTCCATGGCGTAGGAGATCCCCTCGCCGTTGAACGGCGACACCATGCCGCCGGCGTCGCCGAGGAGCAGCAGCCCGGGACTGTAGTGCGGCGTGCGGTTGAAGCCCATGGGCAGTGCGGCCCCGCGGATCTCCCCGACCTGGTTCTCGGGGGTGAAGCCCCACTCGGACGGCATGCCGGCCGTCCAGTCCCGCAGGACCTGCTTGTAGTCCAGCTTGCCGAACTCCGCGGAGGAGTTGAGGATGCCGAGGCCCACGTTGGAGGTCCCGTCCCCCACGCCGAACACCCAGCCGTAGCCGGGCAGCGGCTTCCCGGCGGCGTCGGGCAGCTCGAGCCAGCCCTCCATCCAGTCGTCATCGGTACGGGGGCTCGTGAAGTACGTGCGGACGGCGACGCCGAGGGGTCGGTCGTCACGCTTCTGCAGGCCGAGGCTCACAGCGGTACGCGTCGAGTTGCCGTCCGCGGCGAGCACGACGTCGGCGGTGAAGGTGCGCGTCTCCCCCGTCTTGCGACCGTCGGCGTCGATCAGGTTGGCGGTCACGCCGGTGACGCGGCCGGCGTCGTCGCGCAGCGCGGAGGTCACCGAGTGGCCTTCGAGGATCGTGGCGCCGGCGGACCGGGCATGCTGCGCCAGGGCGTCGTCGAAGCCGAGGCGCGTGCGGACCAGGCCGTAGTCGGGGAAGTCGCTGAGTTCGGGCCAGGGCACCTCGACGGTCCGCTTGCCGGCGATGAGCCGCAGGCCCCTGGTGCGACGCCAGCCCTCGCTCTCGTCATGCGGCAGGCCGAGGAGCTGCAGTTCCCGCGTGGCGCGGGGCGTCAGCCCGTCGCCGCACACCTTTTCGCGGGGGAAGAACGTCTTCTCGAGGACCGTGACCTCGATCCCGGCGCTCGCGAGGTAGTAGGCCGCGGTGGAACCGGCCGGGCCGGCACCGACGATGAGGACGGACACCTAGACGGCCGCCGACGTCCGGCGCAGGCGGACCTGACCGGGCAGGAGCGGCTCCTCGCCGGGCGCCGCGGGAGCCTTGGTGGCGCGGTGGACGGCGACGATCCCGCCGTTCAGGTTCCGGTACTCGACGTCCTTCCAGCCGCTGTCGCCGATCCATGCCGCGAGCTCGTCCTGGTTCGGCCAGGCACGGATGGACTCCGCGAGGTAGACGTAGGCGTCGGGGTTCGAACTCACCTTCCGCGCGATCGCCGGGAGTGCGCGCATCAGGTACTCGGTGTAGGTGGTCCGCCACAGCGCCACGGTGGGCGAGGAGAACTCGGCGATGACCAGCCGACCGCCCGGCTTCGTGACGCGCAGCATCTCCGCGAGCGCCTTCTGCGGCTCGTTCACGTTGCGGAGCCCGAAGGAGATGGTGGACGCGTCGAAGGAGTTGTCGGCGAACGGCAGGTTGGTGGCGTCACCGGCGACGAAGTCGATGTCCGGCCTCCTGCGCTTGCCGACCTTCAGCATGCCGAGCGAGAAGTCGCAGGCGACGACGTCGATCCCGGCGTCCGCGTAGGGCTCGCTGGAGGTGCCGGTGCCCGCGGCGAGGTCCAGGACACGCTGTCCCGGCTCGGCGCCGACGGCGTCGACGACGACTCGGCGCCAGCGGCGCGTCTGTCCCATCGACAGGACGTCGTTGACGACGTCGTACTTGGGCGCCACGTCGTCGAACATGGCTGCTACTTCGTCAGGGCGCTTCTCCAGCGATGCACGATTCACTCGGCCATTGTCTCAAACAAACGCGGCGTGCCCGACCGGCAGGCGGGACCGCGTGGCTCCCGCTTCCCGTCACACCGCGCCCGTCGCTGGGCGACGTGCCCAACCTCACGGCACAGCAGGGATGCGGCGGGGTGCCGCGGAGTAGGCTTGAAGCATCATGAGCACTCCGTCCCTCACTGCGCTGACGCCTGCGCCCGGACAGTCCCGCGGGCTCCGCAGCATCACGGTGGCACGTGGCGACATGGATCCCCGGACCGGCCTCCTCGAGTACGTGGTCCGAAACGACGCCCATACGTGGATCCGCCGTGGCGGCGGTCTGGTCGCGTACGGCGAGACCGCCCGTTTCACCGTCACCGGTCCGGACCGGTTCACGCTGGCGCAGGAATGGTGGCGCCGCGAGCTCGCCGGCGCGGAGGTCCTGGACGACCTCGGCGTTCCCGGGTCCGGCCTGATCGCCTTCGGGTCCTTCGCCTTCTCCAAGACCTCCCCGCACGAGTCCCGCCTGATCGTTCCCGAAGTGGTCATCGGCTGCAGTGAGGGCAGGGCGTGGCTGACCTACATCACGGACGACGCCGAGGCGGAGCTCAGCGCGGAGACGGCGGAAGCCGCCCTCGCGGCCTATCTCCTCGAGCCCGACGCCGGCCGCTCCCCCGGGCCCGGCGACCGCCTCGGTGCTGGAGTGCTGAGCGAGGAGCAGTACAAGCACGCCGTCGCCGAGGGCGTGAAGCATGTCCAGGCAGGCGAGCTGAGCAAGCTCGTGCTGGCGCGGGATGTCGTAGCGGAGCTGGAGACGCCCGTAGCCACTGCTCAGGTGCTGCGCGAACTCGCCGTCCGCTACGAGGACTGCTGGACGTACGCGGTCGACGGCCTGATCGGCTCGACGCCGGAGATGCTGATCAAGGTGGAGAACAACACCGCGCAGGCGCGCGTGCTGGCCGGTACCCTCGACCGGGCCAACGCCCCTGCGGGTGATCCGGGCTATCCCACCCGCGTCCTCGCCGGGTCCGAGAAGCAGCTGCACGAGCACCAGATCGCCATCGACTCCCTCACCGAGACGCTCCAGCCCTTCACGAGCTCGATGACCTCGCACAGCGAGCCCTTCGTCCTCCAGCTGCCGAACGTCTGGCACCTCGCGTCGGACGTCACCGCGCAACTGGCGGCCGACGGCGACGGCCAGGTGCCGACGTCGTTGGCCCTGGTCCAGGCCCTCCACCCCACGGCTGCCGTCTGCGGAACGCCGACGACGGTCGCCGGGGCGCTCATCCGCCGCCTCGAACATCTCCAGCGCGGGCCGTACGCGGGACCGGTGGGCTGGATCGACGCCGGCGGTAACGGCGAGTGGGGCATAGCCCTGCGCGGCGCCGTGGTCGAGACGCCCACGCGGGTCCGGCTCTACGCGGGCTGCGGGATCGTGGAGGGCTCCCAGCCGGAGGCAGAACTGGCGGAGACCTGGAGCAAGTTCCGCCCCATGATCGAAGCTCTCGGCCTGTCCCGCTGACCGAGGACCTTGGTTACCAATAGGCAATACCTGTAGCCTGTGACGCACATCTCTCTTTCCTAGCTAGAATCAGCAGGATCTTTTTCCGATCCGACCCGTCCGCCCAAGTGAGGTACCCATGTTCTCGAAGAAATCCGCAATGCTGGCCGCCATGGCAGCCGGCGCCCTCGCGCTGAGCGCGTGCGGCGGCTCGTCCGAGGAAGGCTCCGGCGAGGCCGGCGGCCTGAACCTCGTGTCCGAGGGCTCGCTGACCGTCTGCTCCGACATTCCCTACCCGCCCTTCGAGTTCGAGGAGAACGGCGAGTACACCGGCTTCGACATGGACCTCATGAAGGAGATCGCCTCGGGCATGGACCTCGAGCTCGCGGTGCAGGACGTCGAGTTCAACGGCCTCCAGAGCGGCGCCGTCCTCGCGGCCCGCCAGTGCGACATCGGCGCCAGTGCGGTCACCATCACCGAGGAACGCAAGGCGAACCTCGCCTTCTCGGACCCGTACTACGACTCGCTCCAGTCCCTCCTGGTGCCCGTGGGTTCGGACATCGCCTCGATCGACGACCTCGCGGGCAAGAAGGTCGGCGTCCAGCAGGGCACCACCGGCGAGACCTACGCCTCGGAGAACGCACCCGAGGCCGAACTGATCCAGTTCCCGTCGGACGCCGAGATGTACGCCGCCATCCAGGCCGGCAACGTCGACGCCCTCCTGCAGGACCTCCCCGTCAACATCGGCCACACCGAGGACGGCGAGTTCACCATCGCCGAGGAGTTCAAGACCGACGAGCAGTACGGCTTCATCATGGCCAAGGACGGCAGCGAGGCCCTGGTCTCCGCGGTGAACGAGCAGCTGACCGCCCTGCGCGACAACGGCAGGTACCAGGAGATCTACGACACCTACTTCGCGGAGTAGACCCGCCCTACCCGGACGGCGCCGAGGGTCCCCGCCCCGGCGCCGTCCGGGTGCCACCTCCCGAAGGAAGGTAGTACCCCGCGTGAAACGCTCGACACGCAGACGCCTCATCCAGGGCGTCCTCTATGCGGTGTTCGCCGCCCTCGTCCTGTTCGTCATCCTCGCCGTCGACTGGGGCCGGATCCAGCCGTATTTCCTCAACCTCGACGTCGCCGCATCGACCTTCCCCGAGGTCGTCACGATCGCCGCGAGGAACACCGTCGTGTACACGGCGATCGCCTTCGTCGGTGGGATGCTGCTCGGACTCCTGCTCGCGCTCATGAAACTCTCCCCGGTGCTGCCGTACCGCTGGCTCGCCACCGTGTACATCGAACTGTTCCGGGGGCTTCCCGCCCTGCTCGTCATCTTCGGCTTCGCCTACGCACTGCCGATCGCCATCGGGTGGCGGCCGCCGGGCGGCAATGCGGGTGCAGGCCTGATCGGCCTGATCGTCGTCTCCGCCGCGTACATCGCCGAGACCATCCGCGCCGGTATCGAGGCGGTCCCCAAGGGGCAGGTCGAGGCCGCCCGCTCCCTCGGGATGAACCCCGCCTGGACCATGGTGACCGTCGTCCTCCCCCAGGCCTTCCGGATCATCACGCCTCCCCTGACCAACGAACTCGTGATCCTCATCAAGGACACCTCGCTGCTCTTCATCGCGGGTATGGCCATCGCGGACCGGGAGCTGACCACGTTCGCCCGTGATGCGCTGACCAGCCAGGCGAACGCGACGCCCCTCGTGGTGGCCGCGCTGATGTACCTGGTGATCACGCTGCCGCTGACCCAACTGGTCGCGAAGCTCGAACGACACAACAAGAGAGGCCGGTGATCCGGATGTCCCAGCCAGCATCGGGTACCGCGGCTGTGCCCGCCATCGAGGTCCGCGCACTGTGCAAGAGCTTCGGCAGCAACGAGGTGCTCAAGGGCATCGACTTCCACGTGGACCACGGCGAGGTGGTCTGTGTGATCGGGCCCTCGGGATCCGGCAAGTCCACGCTGCTGCGCTGCGTCAACCGGCTCGAGGAGCCGACCTCCGGCACCGTCATGGTGGAGGGTGTCGACATCACGGACAGCGAGACGGACCTCGATGACGTGCGCACGCGCATCGGCATGGTGTTCCAGCAGTTCAACCTGTTCCCGCACCTCACGGTCCTGAAGAACCTGACCCTCGCGCAGCAGCGGGCGAAGAAGCGCGGCAAGGCCGAGGCCACGGAGGTCGCACGCCGCAACCTCGCCAAGGTGGGCCTGGCCGAGAAGGCCGACGCGTTCCCCGCGCAGCTCTCGGGCGGCCAGCAGCAGCGCGTGGCGATCGCCCGCGCGCTCTCGATGGATCCGGACATGATGCTCTTCGACGAGCCCACCAGCGCGCTCGACCCCGAACTCGTCGGCGACGTGCTCGAGGTCATGAAGCAGCTGGCCAGGGAGGGCATGACCATGATGGTCGTCACGCACGAGATGGGCTTCGCGCGCGAGGTCGGCGACCGCGTGGTCTTCATGGACGGCGGCGTCGTGGTGGAGCAGGGTGAACCCGCGGACGTCCTCGGGAACCCCCAGCACGAGCGGACGAAGCTCTTCCTCTCGAAGGTGCTGTAGCTAGAAGACCGTCGCGTCCGCCACGGCACGGCGGACGCGTGCGTGGAGGTCCCGGAGCGTACTGCGGTCGGCCCGGACCTCGAGGATGGAGCGGCCCGTGATGGGCCGCTCCATCGCCGTATCCAGCTCGTCCAGCGTCGTCACCCGCTCGTACCGCAGCCCGTAGGCCGCGGCGAGGGCGGCCACGTCGACGGTGTGCGGCGTTCCGAAGAGACGCTCGACGGCGGCGCCGTAGCGCGCCGTCGTGGTCTCCGCGCCGTGCTCCAGCAGTCCGAAGATCCCTCCGCCGCCGTCGTTGAGGACCACGATGTGCAGGTCCGGCTGCGGCTCACCGCTGCCGAGGAGCAGTCCGCCGACGTCGTGCAGGAACGTGAGGTCGCCCAGAAGGGCGCGCGTCGGGATGCCGGCCGCCAGGGCAACGCCCGTAGCCGTGGAGATGGTGCCGTCGATCCCGGCCAGCCCACGGTTGGCGAAGACCTCCAGGGGATGCCAGTCCGTGGCCGCCACGAGGTCCACGTCGCGGATGGGATTGGAGGAACCCAGCACCAGGTTGCCGTCCGTGTGCTCCCAGACGGCATCGGCCAGGTGGAGTCCGGTGATGCGCTCCTCGTCGGCGAGGAGGGACTGGATCGCGGCGTCCGCCGTCGCCCCCGCCTCCCGCCAGGAACGGAGCCAGCCGTCCTCGCCGCGGCCCGCGAAGGCGAGCAGCTCCGGCAGGTTGTCGATGATGCGCTCCGCGCGCCGGCCCTCCTCGAACCAGGCCACGGGCCCCGGCAGGTACAGTGCGTGCTCGACGTCGGGACGCGCCAGCAGGGCGGTCACCGGACGGGAGAGCGTGGGGCGCCCGAAGGTCACCACGCGCGTGACGGCGGGGCCGATGTGCTCGAGCAGCAGCCGGTACGGGGCGATGGCGCTGCTGCCGAAACGCGCGTTCGACGACGGCTCGGCGAGCAGCGGGAGGTCCAGGTGGGCCGCGAAGACGGCCGCGAGCTCGCCCGCGTCGTGGCCCGCGACGACGACGGTGGTACTGCCGGCGCTCGGGCGGGCGCCGGCCTCCCCCCGGTCCGCCAGGACCGCGTCGGGGGTCGGGGCCGGCGCGTCGTCTTCCGGGCCGTAGACGCCGTCGGACACGGCGGTTCCGTCCTCGACGGCGCTGCCGGGGTCCACGCCCGCGGTGCCGGCATGCGACCCGTCGAGGCCACGGACGGGAGCGCCGCCGGGCACCAGCGGGTCACGGAAGGCGAGGTTGAGGTGCACCGGCCCGGGCGGCGCAGCCGCACCGACCGCCGGACGGCCGAGGGCCGCGCGGAGGGCCTCCGCGACGGGGGCCGTGGGATCCTCGCCGGCGCCGACGTCGAGTGCCGCACGTACGTGCACGCCGAACAGTCCGGGCTGCACGGTGGTCTGGTTGGCGCCGGTCCCCCGGAGCTCGCCGGGCCGGTCGGCGGAGAGGACCACCAGGGGCACGGCGGCATGGTTCGCCTCCATGACCGCGGGAAGGAGCTCCCCCACCGCAGTACCCGACGTCGTCACCACGGCCGCCGGCCGCTGCCCTCCGAGCGCCAGGCCCAGGGCAGTGAAGGCGCCCGAGCGCTCGTCGATGCGCACGTGCAGGCGCACCCGGCCGGCCGCCTCGGCCTCCGAGAGGGCGTAGGCGAGGGGCGCGCTGCGTGATCCGGGAGCGACGACGACGTCGGTGACGCCGCCGGCGACGAGCGCGTGGACCACTCGTGCGGCCGAAGCGGCGGAGTCGAGGGGAGCTGGGCGGGCTGCAGCGGAATCGGTCACGGATCCATCCTCACATCCCGGACGCGAACGCACCCCCTCCCGCAGGGAGGGGGTGCGTCGAGGGGTGGACAGCGCTGCCGTCCTCGCCCCGTGGGGTGCTCCCCGGAATCTAGGCGCGGTAGACCTGGACCACCGATGGGCGCGGAAGGGCGGCCGCACCGTTCGCGGGCACGGTGCCGGCCGGCACGTAGTCGGGGAAGTAGGAGGTCTGGGCCGCCCAGCTCCCGTCCTCGCCGGGGTGCTGCACGGCGACGAACACGGTGCCGTCCTGGTCGTGGATGACCGGACCGCACGTCTCGGCGTCCCGCGGCACCGCGAGGAACTGCTGCACGCGGCCGCGCTCGGTGCCCTCCAGGCCCACCTTGAACAGGCCGTCGTTGAAGCCCACCGTGCTGGGCTGGCCGTCGGTGGAGATCCACAGGTTGCCCTGGGAGTCGAAGGCCACGTTGTCGGGGCAGGAGATCGGCGAGACCTTGTCCTTCGGGTAGCCGCCGAAGTAGGTGGCCTGGTTGCGGGCCGGATCGCCGCAGACCAGGAGCAGGTTCCAGGTGAACCGGGTCCCGGACGCGTTGCCGCCCGCCTCGGTCAGCTCCACGATGTGGCCGTCGCGGTTCTGCGTGCGCGGATTCGCCTCGTCCGCGGGGGCATTCGAGCCGACGCCGCGGTTGGTGTTGTTGGTGCAGGCGACATAGACCTTGCCCGTGGCCGGGTTGGGCTCCACGTCCTCGCAGCGGTCCATCTTCGTGGCGCCCATCTTGTCGGCGGCGAGGCGCGTGAAGACGGCGACCTCGGCGGCCGTCATGCCGGCCACGACGGACTGGTTGTCGATGAGCAGCGGGAGCCACTCGCCGACGCCGTCGAACGCGCCGTCGGAGGGCAGCGTGCCGGTGCCGTTGATCTCGGCCACGGAGTTGCCCTGGAAGCGCGCGACGTAGAGCGAACCCTCACTCAGCAGCGTCATGTTGGCCTTGCGCGCAGCGGCGCTCGTGCCGGGCTGCACGGTGTTCTTCGAGACGAACTTGTACAGGTAGTCGAAGCGCTCGTCGTCGCCCATGTACGCCACGACGCGGCCGTCGGAGGCCACGGTGACGTTGGCTCCCTCGTGCTTGAAGCGTCCGAGCGCGGAGTGCTTCTTCGGAGTGGAGGTCGGATCGAAGGGATCGACCTCGACGATGTAGCCGAAGCGGTGCTTCTCGTTCTCGTAGCCGGCGTTCCGTGTGTCGAAGCGCGGCTCGTCGATCTCCCAGCCACGTGCGGTCGGGCGGTTCGTGATGCCGTAGCGGCGGTCGCCGTCGCTGGTGCCGGTGGCCACGAAGTAGCCGTTGAAGTTCTCCTCGCCGGAGAGGATGGTGCCCCAGGGCGTGGTGCCGCCGGCGCAGTTGCCGAGGGTGCCGAGGATGCTGCGACCCGCGGGGTCGTCCTTGGTCTTGAGCAGGTCGGAGCCCGCGGCGGGGCCTGTCACCTCGTACGGAGTGGTGGTCAGGTAGCGGCGGTTCAGCGGGGCGCCCTGCACGTAGGACCACGGCTTGTTCTTGTTCTTGCGCTCGAGTTCGACGACGGACAGTCCGTGGGCTGCCTTGCCGATGCCGCGCACCTCGGCGGCGGGCGTGGTCGGCGGGACCATGATGGTCTCGTTCGTGTACTCGTGGTTGGCGAAGAGCACCGCGCGGCGGCCCTTGCTGCCCTCGACCTCGAGGACGTCGGTGTAGTCGCAGTTGTACCCGAACTGCAGCGACTGCGCGGCGGCGGTCTGGTGCTCGGCGTCGAACGCGGGAGAGGTGCTGAACAGCGGATCGCCCCAGCGGATGACGGGCTTCCAGCCGTAGCCCTGCGGCACCGTCATGTCGTCGACCAGAGCATCGACGGGCGCGATGGGGTCGAACGGCAGGTTGCTCTTCAGGTAGCCCTTGCCGGGCGGCGGTGCGGCCTGGGCCGAGCCGGCTCCGGTCTGCATGCCGACGAGGAGCGTCAGCGCACCCGCAGCACCGGCGCCGAGAGCGCTGCGGCGCGAGAACTCACTCGAGACGATGTCCCGGAAGTAGTTGTTGGCGGATGTGTTGCAGACGGCGTCGGAACACGCATTGTCACACTTGAGTGCGCAGGTGACGGCACTGCGCTTCCCCTTGGTGTGGCCGAGCATGGGCAGCAGGCGGCGCGTGGTTTCAGTCATGGGGGTGATACCTCTTCCAGGGATGAACGGTGTCCGCCCCCACCCTGTCGAGGGCACCTGAACATCCATGGTGCGAGACGGTGAACTCCGGGTGAACGGCGCCCGAACAGGCCCTCCCCGCCGGATCGGGCTCCTCAGCCGGCCGGCAGGCTCATCGCCCGGAGGTTTCCTTCCAGGTGCAGTGGGCGGGTCCGGCCCAGCTGCCGTTCCCGGGCGGCCTGCACGAAGGCGTCGAACAGCGCAGTCTCGGTGGGGCTCTGCTCGGGGTGCCACTGGACGCCGATGCAGAAGCGGTTCTGCGGCAGTTCGATGGCCTCGACGATGCCGTCACTGCTCCAGGCCGAAGCCTGCAGCCCGAGCCCCAGCCTGTCCACGGCCTGGTGGTGGGAGACCGGGACGGCGTCGAGGTGAGTCGCCCCCATCAGCTGCGCCACCTGGGAGCCCGGCCGGAGATCCACCGGGATCGGGTTGAACCGGTGCTCGCCGAGCTGGTACACCGTCGTGCCGCCGAGATCGGGCAGGTGCTGGTGCAGCGATCCGCCGAGCGCCACGTTCAGCATCTGCTCACCACGGCAGATACCGAGCAGTGGCAGGTCCGTCCGGACGGCCTCACGGACCACGGCGTGGTCCCACGCGTCCCTCAGCCGGTGCGGATGGTCCGTCTCCCCGTGGGGCTCTGCGCCGTACCGCGACGGGTCGACGTCCCACCCGCCGACCACGATCACGCCGTCGAGCCTCGGCAGCAACTCCTCGACGACTCCGCCGTCGGTCCCCTGCGGCGGGAGCAGCACCGGGATGGCACCGGCGGCGAGGACGGGCGCGAGGTAGTTCTGGGGCAGGAAGGCCGCCTCGACGGTGCCGCATCCCGCCGTTCCGGCAGGATCGAGGTAGGACGTCAGCCCGACGACGGGGCGCGGCAGGGAATCCGAAGATGTCAAGGTTCTGTTCCTCTCACAAAGACCATTGACAATTAAATCTAGCCCGCGAGTGTTGAGCCCGTATTTCAGGGGTGTGATGTTCCCGTGTCGTTCTTCCCCGAGCGGCTCTCGAGCCTCCGGCCCGACGCTCCTAGCCGAGGGCGTCCCGCTGCGCCCCGGACAGGACGGCGTGCGCCCGGCCCAGGCGTTCCAGCCACCACTGCCTCCGCTCGGGCGGGGCGGCGAAACGGTGCAGCTTCTCCTCGGAGACCTCCACGTCCCGCACCGCGACCGCACCGTCACGCGGCATGAGCGGGGCATCGGTGACGTCACCGGCCATGAGGGAGACCGTTGCGAGCCCGCACGCGTAGGGCAGCTCCGGCAGGGCGGCGGCGAGAGCCACCCCGGCACGGATGCCGACGGAGGTGTCCAGGGCGGAGCTGACGACGGCGGGGAGGCCGGCGCTGCCGATGATCTCCAGCGCCCGCCGCACGCCCCCGAGCGGAGGAGCCTTGATGACGAGGACGTCCGCGGCATCCTCCCGCGCGACCTTGAGCGGATCCTCCTGGCGCCGCACGCTCTCGTCCGCGGCCACGAGGACGTGCGACCCGCGTCGGCGCAGTTCGAGCCGCACGGTGCGCAGCCCGGGGATGTCCGCCACCGGCTGCTCCACGTACTGCAGGCCGAAGCGCTCCAGAGCGTCGAGGGCGTCGAGGGCCTGGCCGACGCCCCATCCGCCGTTGGCGTCGACCTTGATCCCCGCGTCGGGCAGGAGGCGCCGTACCTCGGCGACCCGCGCGACGTCGTCGGCCAGTTCCTGCCCCTTCTCGGCGACCTTCACCTTGACCGCTCCCACGGCTCCGAAGCGCGCCAGCACGCCCTCCACCGCCCCGGGCCCGACGGCGGGCACCGTCGCGTTCACGGGGACGCAGGCGCGTACCGGGTCGGGGAACCCGTACCAGGCCGCCTCGACGGCGGATGCGAGCCAGGGTGCCGACTCGGCGTCGTCGTACTCCAGGAACGGGCAGAACTCGCCCCAGCCGGCCGGGCCACGGACCAGCAGGGCCTCCCGCTCGAGGACGCCGCGGAACATCACGCGCATGGGCACCGAGACCACGCGCGCCGATGCGGTCAACTCCACGAGGGAGGGCAGTGGCAGCGGATCCGGCGGGGTCGGAGGTCGAGTGTGCACAACCTCAGGCTACGGGAGCAGCAGGGCTGCCCGGATGCCGCGGCCGGCTACGGGACTCCGCGAATGGTGTGGAACGATTGGGGCGTGACGTCGCAGCGAACCTCCACCGGACCGGCGCGGGCAGCACGCTCGCCGCTGCTGTTCGTGCTGGCAGCGGTGGCCTGCGCGACGGCTCTCGGCTGGACCTACTGGGCGTTCGTGAGGACCACCACGGGCCAGTTCGCCGACGAATCGGCCTGGCGCGAGGCCGGCGTGGCAGCACCGGACACGCAGCTGCCGTTCCTGCGCTTCCTCGACACGCTGCCCACCATCTCGGTGATCGTGGCGGCAGCGGCCATCCTCTTCGTCGCCGTCCGGCGCCGACGGTATGCCGCGGCACTCATCGCGGTGGCCGTGATCGTCGCCTCCAACCTCACCACGCAGCTCCTCAAGAACGTCGTGTTCGACCGGCCGGATCGCGGTGTCGCGACGCTCGACTTCAATTCATTACCGTCCGGGCATACAACGCTCGCGGCATCCGCAGCCGCCGCCGTCTTCGTGATCATGGCGCCGCGGTGGCGCCCCTTCGCCGCAGCGGCGGGCGGTGCGTACTCCGTCCTCGCAGGGGCCGCGACGTTCATCAACCTGTGGCACCGACCGGCGGACGTCGTCGCGGCCCTCCTGGTCGTGGGGACCTGGACCCTCCTCGGCGGGCTCATCATCATGCGGACCGGCGACCAGTGGAACAACTGGCGGGGCTTCGGTGCGCACTGGGCCTCCTCACGCGGGTGGCTGGTGCTGTGCTGGGTGCTGGGACTCGGCTGCCTGGCCCTGTCCGGTGTGCTCTACGCCTCCGTGCAGGCCATCGGCCCGGCTCCGGAACCGGGGTCCGCGAACGTGCCCCTGTTCTTCTGGTGGGGCCTGGCCTGGGTCGTCGGGGTCGGGTTCACGCTCGCGGCAGCGGCAGGCTGGCTCTTCGCGGCGCAGGCCCGCCGGACGGCGGACCACGCGCACCGGCCGTAACACCCCGGGGGCTCCTCTGCACGCCCTTTCCGCGCACCGCCCGGCCGTTGATGTGCCGGTGCGGCGGTGCGACGCTGGCCGGACCAGCGACGAAAGAGGCAGCCGATGAGAGCCATGGTGTACCGCGGTCCCTACAAGATCCGGGTCGAGGAAAAGCCGATGCCGAAGATCGAACACCCGAACGACGCCATCATCCGGGTGACGACCGCCGCGATCTGCGGCTCCGACCTGCACCTCTACCACGGGCTGATGCCGGACACCCGGGTGGGCCACACGTTCGGCCACGAGTTCATCGGCGTCGTCGAGGAGGTGGGTCCCTCCGTCCGGAACCTCCAGCGGGGCGACCGCGTCATGGTGCCCTTCAACGTCTACTGCGGCTCCTGCTACTACTGCGCCCGCGGCCTGTACTCCAACTGCCACAACGTCAACCCGAACGCGACGGCGGTCGGCGGTATCTACGGCTACTCCCACACCACCGGCGGGTACGACGGCGGCCAGGCAGAGTTCGTGCGCGTGCCCTTCGCCGACGTCGGGCCCACGATCATCCCCGAATGGATGGACAGCGAGGATGCGGTACTGCTCACCGACGCCCTGGCCACGGGCTACTTCGGAGCGCAGCTCGGCGACATCGGTGAGGGCGACACCGTGGTGGTGTTCGGGGCGGGGCCGGTAGGGCTCTACGCCGCGAAGTCGGCCTGGCTCATGGGCGCCGGGAGGGTGATCGTCATCGACCACCTCGAGTACCGGCTCGAGAAGGCACGGGTGTTCGCGCACGCCGAGACCTTCAACTTCGCGGAGTACGACGACATCGTGGTGGAGATGAAGCGGACCACGGACTACCTCGGAGCCGACGTCGTGATCGACGCGGTCGGGGCGGAGGCGGACGGCAATTTCCTCCAGCACGTGACGGGAACCAAGCTGAAGCTGCAGGGGGGGTCCCCCATCGCCCTCAACTGGGCCATCGATTCCGCGCGCAAGGGCGGCACGATCTCCGTGGTCGGGGCCTACGGGCCCATCTTCAATGCCGTGAAGTTCGGGGATGCGCTCAACAAGGGACTGACGCTGCGCATGAACCAGACCCCGGTCAAACGGCAGTGGCCCCGATTGTTCGAGCACATCCGCAACGGCTACCTCAAGCCCAACGACATCGTGACCCACCGGATACCGCTCGAGGACATCGCCGAGGGGTACCACATGTTCTCGGCGAAGCTCGACAACTGCATCAAGACGCTGATCATCGCGAACCCCAGCTAGGAGACCTGCATGCCGTCATCTATGCCGCCAACGCCATATGTCGCGGACAAGCCCCGGGACATCCCGACCGCGGAGGCCCTCCGTGCCCGGATTCCGGGGTGGGGGGTGGACCTCGACCCGAAGGACCGCCCTTCCGTCCCACGGGAGGTCTTCGACCCCGGGAGCACGGGGGCGCACTGGGACTACCCCGAGGAGCAGCAGGGCAGGGAGGGCCTGGAGCGGTCCATCGAGCACGGGCAGCTGACCCCGGTCTTCGGCACCAGTGCGCCGCTGCACGGAGTTTCCGGGAGCATCCGCAGGTATGCCTACCGCTACGGGGAGGGCCGCGCGGCGCACTGGCTCATCCTGATCGTCGCCGACCGCGTGGACGCCTGGGGTGGGCACCTGAGGTCGTTCGCGTCCCTCCGGCCGGACAATCCCATCACCGAGACCGGCGTGCTGTCCGAAGGGCGCAGGCACGGCATCGCGTCCAGGCTGGGCAGGAGGCGCGTCGACGTGAACCACCAGTGGCTGGACCCGATCGTCGTCGGCGGACCGTGGGTGGCGGCGACCGCGGGGGCGGCGCTGGCGGCCCGGGCCATCGCCCGCCGGCGGCGGCGCTGAGACCCGGTCCGACGTCGTCGCGCCGCGGCGCCGGGAGGCTGCTCGGCGGGCGCTGTGGGGACGACGCCGGCCTCATGCGGGGTGCCACGCGTCAACCGCGCACCGCAGCCGGCTGTGCGGACCCCGGTGCGGCGCGCGGGATCCAGTACCAGAGGACGGCCGCGCCGAGGAACCCGAGGACGGCCGTCGCCCAGATTCCGGCGGACAGCGTGGCCAGGGCCGTCACGAGTGCGAGCAGCGCCGGCCCGCCCATGTTCCCGGCATCGGTGAGCAGGCGCCAGATCCCCAGGAACTGCGGCCTCCCGGGGGACGGCGACAGGTCGGCCCCGAGCGTCATCACGATTCCCGACCCGATGCCGTTGCCGAAGCCGATGAGCAGGGCGACCAGGAGCAGGCCCGTCGCGTCCCCCGCGAGCGGCAGCAGGGCGAGGGCCGTGCCCATGATCAGCATGCACGGCACGGCGATCCAGCGGCGGCCCCTGGTATCCATGACCTTCCCGGCCGGGTAGAAGATCAGCATGTCGATGGCCCCGGACAGGCCGTAGATCAGGGCGGTAGCCGAGGCATCCAGCCCGATGCTCTCGGCCCACAGGGGCAGCACGGCCTGGCGCGTGGCGCGCACCGCGGCGATCAGCAGCACGCCGATGCCGACGGTGATGAAGATGCGGGTATGGCTGCGCAGGACCGAGCGCAGCGTCGGCGCCGGTGGTGGAGCCAGTGCGGCACCGAGGGGCGACGTCGCTGCGGACCTGCCCCGGCCGGAGGCCTCCAGCTCGGGAACGCGCCAGCTGAGGGCTGCCGCGGCGAGGCTCGCGACGCCGCCGACCCAGTATGCGCCGTCGAGGCCCAGCCGGCTCATGGCGAGGGCGGCTGCGAAGGGGCCCGCGAAGACACCGATCCTCGTGACGCCGCCGAGCGTGGACAGCGCCCGGGCCCGGAAGTACGGCGGTACCGCCTCGGTGAGGTAGCTCTGCCGTGCCAGCCCGAATACGGCCCCCGCCATGCCGACCATGAAGACCGCGGCGGCGAAGACCGGGAGGGTCGGGGCCGCGAGTGCCAGGAACATCGCCGCAGCGCACCAGATCGCCGCCCCCACGAGGGCCTTCCGCTCGCCGAGACGCGTGGCGATCAGGGTGGCCGGCACGTTGGTGACGAGCGAGCCGATCCCGGAGAGCGTGATGACCAGGGCCGCGGTCGCCACGTCTGCGCCGAGGTCCCGGGCGGTGAGGGCGATGACGGGCAGGATGGCACCGGTTGCGACCCCGTAGAGCAGCGACGGACCGTAGGCTCCGACGGCGATCGCACGGAGGTCGAAAGTTTCCCTGGGCACTCGTCCACCCTAGTCCGAGGGGATGCGCCCCGGCGGAGTGCTGCGGTGGAGACCTCCACGGCGGGTGAACAAGCCTCGCCCTCGATCCCGAGCGGATCGGTGCAGCAGGACGGCCCGAACGTCGCCCGGTGCGAGGAGCTACTCCCCGCCGCCGTCTCCTCCGCCACTGCCGCAGTCGACGTACCCTAACGGATCGGCCTGCTGCCCGCCGTCCGCGACTCCCGCGAATGTCTGTCCCGAATCACCCGCGCGCAGCGAGGCGATCGTCGTGTAGTCCGGCGCACCGCCGTCGTGTTCCCGGGCCGCACCGTCGGCCGGGTCCAGGGGCACTCCGGGAGACGATCCACCGGGCACGTGGGCTATCCGGTCCGCGCCTGCTGCGTCGTCCACCAGGAGCAGCCGCAGCGGCACCTCGACGTCCTCATCCATCGCCATGGGATCCTCCTCGACCACTCGCGGCGCCTGTGCGCCGTCCCTGGACTGATCGTCCCCCTTCCCCGGCTGCTGTCAAGAGGCGGGGTACGCTGCCGGACGGGCTCGGTGACCGGCGCCGCCCTGCGCCGTGGAAGAGGCTCCGGCACAGGGAAGGTCTAGGCCAGCAGCAGTCCGGCCGCGAGGCCGAGTCCCGCCGCGGCCAGTGCCGCCACGGCGGTTCCGGCGCCCGACAGCAGCGCTGCCCGCATGCGGCCCGCCTGGAGCAGGCGCACGGTCTCGCTGCTCGCCGTGCTGAACGTGGTGTAGCCACCGAGGAAGCCCGTTCCGCCGAGCAGTGTCCACGTGGGCGGGAGTGCTGCGGCGAGGACGAGCCCGGTCAGGAGCCCGAGCAGCAGGGATCCGCTGACGTTGATGGCCATCGTGCCCACCGGGACCTGCCCGCGGGCGCGTGAGCGGATGATCCCGTCGAGCAGGAAGCGCGCCACCGACCCGAGCCCACCGGCGATCCCGAGCACCAGCACGGCGCCCACGCTCACGGAACGGCTCCCGGCGCAGCCGGCGGCGGGCGCCGGATGCGGCCTCCGACCACGATGCCCGCGGCGGTGGCAGCCAGCCCCATCAGCACGGAGCCCGCGAGGTAGGCCACGCCTTCGGCCGTGCGTCCAGCACCGAGGAGGAGCGCGGAGTCGACGGCGAGCGCGCTGTAGGTGGTGAAGCCGCCGAGGAACCCCGTGCCCAGGAAGAGGCGCAGGGCCCGACGTCGGCCCTCGTCCGGGCCCCGCCGCGCGAGTGCGTCGAGGAGGAGGCCGAGGGCGAAGGCGCCCGCGAGGTTGATGGAAAGGATTCCGAGCGGAAGGCCCGCGGGAGTCGGGAGCGCCTCCGCCAGGCCGAAGCGGGCCAGGGTTCCCGCCATTCCGCCCAGGAAGACGAGGCCGAGGTACGCGGGGCGGAGGTGAGGCGGCCCCCCATCGCGCGCAGCGAGCCCGTTCGGGCGACGCCGTGGGGTGCTCGGATCAGCCAACGTGCAGCGCGAGGAAGTCCAGGGTCAGCTTCCACGCGTCCTCGGCCGGGCCCGGCCGGTAGGCGAAGCGGTTCGAATCGTTGAAGAAGGCATGCCCTGCGTCCGGGTACACCGTGGCGGTGAAATCCGCGCCGGCATCCGCCATCGCCGCTTCGAGCGCTGGAAGGCCCGTGATCAGGCCCTCGTCGTCCTGTCCGTAGAAGGCGAGGACGGGCGCGGTGATGCGGGCGAGTTCCTCGTGGCCGAAGTCGGCATGGCCGTAGAACGGGATGCAGGCCCGAAGGCGCGGCTCGTGCACGGCGAGGGAGAAGCTGTAGGACCCTCCGAAGCAGAACCCGGTGACGCCCACCCGTCCTGCGACCTCCGCGTCGTCGTGCAGGAACCCGAAGCAGGCCCTGACCCGCTCCGTGGTCAGGGCTGCGAACCCCGGGTCCCGCAGCGGCGCCAGGAGCGCCCTGAGCTTCGGCTGGGCCTCGTTGCGCGCTTCGGCGTCCGGTCCCGCGAGGGCCTCCCCGATGCCGGCCGTGTTCTCCTCCGTGATGCCCTGGTCACCGAGGAGGTCGGGCGCGACGACGACGTAGCCTTCGCGGGCGAAACGGTCCGCGACGTCGCGTGTGTGGCCGACGAGCCCCCAGACCTCGTGGATGAGGACGAGCCCGCCCCTGACCGGCCCGTCGGACCGCGCCACGTAGGCGGGGAGCGGGCCGACGTCGGTCGGGAGGTCCTGCAATGAGCTCATGCGCCTAGGCTTGCACGCTTCGCGATGCTGCGCCAACCGCCTGCCCGGTCGTCCGCGATGA
Organism: Arthrobacter sp. BC5; assembly: GCF_056680255.1. Taxonomy (NCBI): domain Bacteria; kingdom Bacillati; phylum Actinomycetota; class Actinomycetes; order Micrococcales; family Micrococcaceae; genus Arthrobacter; species Arthrobacter sp. BC5. The sequence continues at coordinate 1,798,651 of NZ_CM155273.1, read as the reverse complement.
TCGTCCGGAAGATGCCGCTGCCTGCTTCTGCCGCCTCGACTACAGTTGCCGGGTGTCCGCACCCACCCTGCCATCCGGAGCCCGGCTGCGTCTGCTCGCACCGGGGGATTCCGCCGACCTCGCCCGGGCGTATCGGGAGAACCGCGGGCACCTCGCTCCCTGGGAACCCCTGCGCGACGACGCCTTCTTCACTGCGGAGGGCCAGGCGGAGCAGGTGTCCCGAAGGCTGGAAGGCATGGCATCGGGCACCGACGTGCCCTGGGTGCTGGAGTATGAGGACCGGATCGTCGGCACGATCACGCTGAGCGGGATCGTCCGAGGGCCCTTCCTCAGCGCCCATGTCGGGTACTGGGTGGATTCACGCCTGCAGGGCCGGGGCGTCTGCTCGGCGGCGCTCCAGGTGGTGCTGGCGTACGCCCGGGACGAGCTCGGACTGCACCGGGTTCAGGCGTCCGTCATGCCCGGCAATGCGGCGTCGACGGCGGTCCTCCACAGGGCGGGCTTCGCCCTCATCGGCACCGCGCCGTCGTATCTTCGCATCGCCGGGTCCTGGCGGGACCACCTGCTCTACCAGCGCCTCCTCCACTGATCGCGGTACGGGGAGTACTATCGGTGCCACCACCCTCAGTCAACGACGACGGACGTGTGATGAACACCAGGTTCCTTGTTCCACTCGGCATGCTCAGTACCTCCCTCGGGATCCTCGCACTCTTCGCCGGGGCCCGGGACTACCCCCTCCTCCTGATAGCCGCCGGCGGCATCGTCCTCGCGCGATCCTGCTTCCACCCGGGCCGATGCCCGCGGGCGTCGCAGCCCGCCACCGACAGCGGACAGGCCGGTTTCTCGATGCCTCCGGTGGGCACCTGCCCTCCCGAGAGGTTGCGCGAGGCGCGCGACCTCGCTGCGCGCGTCGTGGAGTCGTCGAACGCCGCCCGGCGGGACCGGCCGTGACGTGACCGCTGCCCGACGCGTCGGCTTGCTCTCTTCCGCCACCCGCGCACGTCCTGTTGAGTGGGCGGTATGAGACGCATCCTGATCCTCGGCGGCACCGCGTGGCTCGGCCGTGAACTCGCCACCCAGCTCCTGGAGGGTGGTGACGCCGTCACGTGCCTCGCCCGCGGCACCGCAGGCCCGCCTCCACCCGGCGTCTCGTTCGTCGCCGCGGACCGTGCCCGTCCGGGAGCCTACGATGCCGTCCGGGACACGGACTGGGACGAGGTCATCGAGGTCTCGTGGGACCTCGGGCACGTCACCGGGGCACTCGATGCCCTCGGCGCACGGGCCGAGCACTGGACGCTGATCTCCTCCTGCTCCGTCTACGCCTCGAACGCCGGATGCGGGGCGGACGAGTCGGCCGCGCTGGTGGACCCGCGCGACGACGCCGACGGGGACTACGCAGCGGCCAAGGTGTCGTGTGAGCGGGCATCGGCGGCGGTGCTCGGTGATCGCCTGCTCATCGTCCGTGCCGGCCTGATCGGCGGGCCGGGCGACGGCAGCGACCGCTTCGGCTACTGGGTGGCGCGCTGCGCGCTCGCGCAGGACGAGGACGTTCTCGCGCCCACCCTCGCGGACCGGTACGTGCAGGTGATCGACGTGCGTGATCTCGCGGCATGGACCATCAGGGCCGGCCGGGCCGGTGTCACGGGGGCGATCAACGCCGTCGGGGACGTGCACACCTTCGAGGACCTGCTCGCCCGGGCGCGCTCGGCCGCCGGCCACACCGGGGCCGTCGTCGAGGCCGCACCGGGATGGCTGGTGGACCAGGGCGTCGCCTGTTGGGCGGGCCCGCGCTCCCTGCCGCTCTGGCTTCCGGAGGACTTCAGCGGTTTCAGCCGTCGCAGCAACGCCGCGTTCCACGCTGCGGGCGGCGTGCTCCGGAGCCTGCGTGACACCCTCACCGACACGCTGGACGACGAACGCGCACGCGGCCTCGACCGGGAGCGACGGTCCGGGTTGACCCGGGCGGAGGAACGCGAACTCCTCGCGACGCTCGCGGACCGATCAGCGGACCGATCAGTGAACCATCAGCGCCGTCCCTGACGTGGGCGAGCGGTGACCACTCGGTGGCACCTCGGACGAGCAAGCCCGCCGGCAGCGAGGGCGCCGACGATCGTGTCCGCCATGCCTGTCCCCTCCTCATCGGCGGCCGGTGCGCCCCTACCGCCGGCACCACGGTTCGGCGTCGATCACCGGCGCTCGAGGACTCCGGGCTCCGCGCGGGGTACCGGACACACCGGGAACGGCCCCGGCACGGCTCCCGTTGAACACCAGGACCACGTTCTCGAAAGGCACACCCCTGCGCATCCTCCTGACAGGTATCGACGGCTCCGGCAAGAGCACGGCCGCCCTCGGCCTCACCCGCGCCATCACGGAGCGCGGAGGCCGCGCGGTCATGCTCAGGACCCCCGCGGGGCGCAGGACCATGGCCGGCTGGTGGGCGGCTCTCGGATGGACGCCCGGCCCGAGGCTGCAGGACGCCCTCGAGACAGGCGCGCGGGTGTTCAACGCGCTCCTCAACGAACTGCGGCTGCGCCGGTTCGACGGCATCGTCGTCCTGGATCGAGGACTCGTCTGCCAACTCGCGCTGCGTGAGGCGCGCGGCCTGCCGCGCGGGATCCTCCTGCCCTGGCTGCAGGGGGTCCTTCCCGCTCCCGACGTCGTCCTGCACTTCGAACTACCCGTCGACGTCGCCCTCCGACGCGTCGCTGCACGCGGCACCGACGCCGAGACCGGGTCGGGTCTCGCGGCACTGGCGTCCGGCTACCGGAAGCTCCCTGAGTACGCGTCCTTCACGCTCATCGACGCCGACCGCTCCGCCGACGCGATCGTGGAGGACCTGCTCGCCGTCGCGTGCGGCCAAACGGCCGCGCCGTGAATTCGTCGACCACTCGGGCGGACGGCAAAGACCCCCGGTAGAGCGATCGGGTGGCCATGTCTGTCCGCTCGACGCCGGGAGACCCCCTGCCGCCGACGCGACGCGTGGCGGAGCTACAGGGCCGAGATCGTCCAGCCGGTCCGGTGCGTCTCCCCCGGCTCGAGGACCACGAGGTCCTCACCGGTGTTGAAGGCGTCGGGCGGGCAGGTCATGGGTTCGACGGCGAGGCCGAGCCTGGTGCTCTCGGGTTTCTTCGGCAGGTCGGCCGTGTGGATCTGCACCCAGGGGCAGGTCTCGTCCCACACCATGGCGGCACCGGTGCCGGAGGCCGGATCCGTGACCCGCACCGCGGCCCGCCCGGAATCGTCGCGGGCGAGGCCCGTGAAGGCATGGTCGATCCGGACGTCGCCCAGCGCACGGGCGGCCCGGAAGTCGAAGGCCGTACCCACCACGGGTTCCTTGGTGACCGGCAGCAGGCGGTCGGGGGTGACGGTCAGGACGGTCGAGGCGGGGAGCTCGAGCACCCACTCGTCGAGCGGCGACGGACCGGCGACGAGGTACGGGTGGGGGCAGACGCCGTAGGGCGCCCGCCGCGATCCCGTGTTCAGGGCGGTGACGTCCGTCCGGAAGCCCTCCGCACCGACACTGAAGCGTGCATGCAGCGCCACCGTGAAGGGGTACGCCTCCGTCGGCTCGATGGTGCAACCCAGCACCACTGCGGACACCGTGTGCTCCACGAGTGTCCAGGGGAGGTCGAACACGAGCCCGTGGAGGGCCGTGCCGCGCTCGGGCTCGTTGATCGGCAGTTCGTACGAGGAGCCGTCGAACGAGTAGCGTCCGTCCGCGATGCGATTGGGCCACGGAGCGACGAAGGCTCCCCGGAAGTTCGGCATCTCCTCGTCGGCTCCGAAGCCGACCACGAGGGGCCGCCCTTCGTGGGTGAGTTCGCGGACGGCGGCTCCGAGACCGAGGACGACGGCCGTGTAGCCGCCGCCCTCGATCCTGTATTCGGGCTGGTTCATGCGAGGGATACGGCCGTCCAGGACACGGGGGGAAGCGTGATGGTGACGGCGCCGCCGTCGAGCTTCGCTGAGGTGTTGGTCTTCATGGTCACGCGCTCGGGCTCCTCGAGGGTGTTCTTGGCATACACGTCCGTATCGTACAGCGACTCGGCGGTCACGGTGCTGAACCCGTCGAGCGCGGCGATGTCGATGGTCACGGTCGTCTCCTCGGTCTGCGAGCGGTTGACGAGGAACACCGCGGTGGCGCCCGTCTCGTCGTCGTGCGTGGCCACGGCGTCCACGAGCGGCACGACGCCGTACTCGCCGGTCTCGTACGTGCCGGCGTCGAGCTTGAGCTCGAGCACCGAACCCTGCGCCAGCTTCGACGTGATGGAGAACGGGAAGAACGTGGTCTGGCGCCAGGCAGGTCCACCCGGCTCCGTCATGATCGGGGCGATCACGTTGACGAGCTGCGCCAGCGACGCCGAGGTGACGCGGTCGGCGTGCTTGAGCAGCGAGATCATCAGGTTGCCGAACACGACGGCGTCGGCCACCGAGTAGCAGTCCTCGAGCAGGCGCGGGGCCACGGGCCAGTTGTCGAGGCCCTCGATCTTGTCCACGTTCTCGAAGCGGCTGATGTACCAGACGTTCCACTCGTCGAAGGAGATGTTGATGGTCTTCGAGCTGCCGCGGACGGCCTTCACGTGGTCGGCAGTGGCGACGACGGATTCGATGAAGTGGTCCATGTCGACCGCCGATGCGAGGAAGGAGCCGAGGTCCCCGTTCTTCTCCTCGTAGTACGCGTGGCAGGAGATGTAGTCGACGACGTCGTACGTGTGCGAGAGCACCACGCGCTCCCACTCGCCGAAGGTCGGCATGTGGGCGCTGGAGGAGCCGCAGGCCACGAGCTCGATGGAGGGATCCAGCTGGCGCATGGCGCGGGCCGTGATGGCCGCGAGCTTGCCGTAGTCCTCGGCGGAGCGGTGGCCGAGCTGCCACGGGCCGTCCATCTCGTTGCCCAGGCACCAGATCTTGACGTCGAACGGGTCGGGACGACCGTTGGCCATGCGCTGGTCGGCGAGTGCGGTGCCCTTGGGCAGGTTCGAGTACTCGAGGAGGTCGAGTGCCTCGGACGTCCCCCGTGTGCCGAGGTTCACGGCCAGCATCAGGTCGCTGTCCACCTTCTGCAGCCAGGACGCGAACTCGTGCATGCCCACCTGGTTGGTCTCCGTGGAGTGCCAGGCGAGGTCGAGTCGCGTGGGGCGCTCCTCACGCGGCCCTATGCTGTCCTCCCACCGGAAGCCGGAGACGAAGTTCCCCCCGGGGTAGCGGATGGTCGAGACGCCCATCTCCTTGACGAGCTCGATGACGTCCTGGCGGAAGCCCTCGTCGTCCGCGGTCGCGTGGCCGGGCTCGTGGATGCCGTCGTAGACATGGCGGCCGAGGTGTTCGACGAAACCGCCGAAGATGTTGCGGTTGATCCGCCCGACCGTGAAGGAGGGGTCGAGTGTGAGGCGTGCGTTCTGCATCGAACTGCTTTCTGTTCGGGGTGGCGTGCGGTCGGGACGGGATGCGGGCTACTTGAGCGAGCCCAGCGACAGCCCGCCCTGCCAGTACTTCTGGAGGGAGAGGAACGCGATGATCAGCGGGATGATCGAGATGAAGGCGCCCGTGGTGATGAGGTTCCACAGCGCCTCGCCGCCGCTGCCGGCGTTGGAGAGGGCCTGCCAGCCGTTGAGGCCCACCGTGACGGGGAGCAGCAGCGGGTCGCTGAGGACGGCGAGCGGGAGGAAGAAGTTGTTCCAGGTCCCGACGACGGACAGCAGGAGCACCGTCACGATGGCCGGGCGCAGGAGCGGCAGGGCGATCTGGAAGAACGTCCGGATCTCCCCGGCGCCGTCGATCCGTGCTGCGTCGAGGAGTTCGTCCGGCACGGCCTCCTGGGCGAAGACCCTCATGAGGTACACGCCGAACGGGCTCAGCAGCGAGGGCAGGATGACGGCCCAGATGGTGTTGACGAGCCCGACCGAGCTCAGGAGGACGAAGGTCGGGATGACGAGCGCCGTCAGCGGCACCATGACCGCTCCGAGCAGGATGCCGAAGAAGGCGGCCCGTCCGCGGAAGTTGTACTTGGCGAAGCCGTAGCCGGCGAGGACCGCCAGGATGGTGGCGCCGACGCCGCCGGAGATGGCATAGAGGAACGAGTTGCCGAGCCAGCGCCAGTAGATGCCGTCCTGGCGCTCGAACAGGCCCTGCAGGTTGCTGAAGAAGTGGAATTCGTCGTCGAACCAGAGCGGTCCGCCTGATCCACCGAACAGTCCCGCGGTGTCCTTGGTGCTCGCGACCGTCAGCCACCAGAGGGGGGTGATGAAGTAGATCACGAGGATCAGCAGGAAGATGTGGGAGCCGATGCGGGGGCCGCCGTTGCGGGCCCGGTTCCGTGATGCGGAGCCGCGGCCCTTCCGGCCGTCCTGCCGCTGTGGGGTGTCTGTGACGAGTGCCATGGCTTATTTCAGTCCGCTCTGCTTGCGGGTCAGGAAGAGGAAGATGAAGGAGAAGACGAACACGACGATGCCGAGGGCGAACGAGATGGCAGAGGCGTAGTTGAACTGGCTGTAGGAGAACGCCAGCGTGAACGCATACATGTTCGGCGTGTACGAGACCGGGATGGCTCCCTGCGCCACCCCTCTCAGGACCTGCGGTTCGGTGAAGAACTGGAGGGTGCCGATCAGGGCGAAGATGACCACCATGACCAGGGAGGAGGAGATCATCGGGACCTTGATGCGCAGGGCGATCTGCCGGTCGGAGGCGCCATCGAGCACGGCCGCTTCGTAGATCCCGGGGTCGATGCCCCTCAGGGCGGCGTAGATGATGATCATGTAGTAGCCGGCCCACTGCCAGGTGACGATGTTCACGAGGCTGCCGAAGATGTTGTCCTGTGCGAGGAATTCCGGTGCCGCCAGTCCGAAGATGCCGAAGATGGTACTGGCCGGACCGAACCGCGGGCTGTAGAGGAAGCCCCACATCAGGGCGCCGATGACCACGGGTACCGCGTAGGGGATGAAGATCATCAGGCGTGAGAACTTGGAGGCCCAGGTGGCCAGGTTGTCGAGGACGAGGGCCGCGACGAGGGCCACGAGCATCTGCGCCGGGATCATGATCAGGGCGAACTTCGCCACGGTGCCGAGGCCCTGGAGGAAGATCGGGTCGGAGAACGCCTTGAGGTAGTTGTCCGCCCCGACGAACTTGTTGCCGGTCGCGAGGGTGCTGGTGAACAGGCTCATCCGGAAGGCGTAGACCAGCGGAAGGATGAGGAACGTCAGGAAGATGAGGGCGAAGGGCGCCACGAAGAGCCATCCCCAGCGCTGCTTGCGCCGGTAGTTCCTGTCCGGGCGGTGCTTGACCTGGTGGGCTGCCTCGGCGGGGTGTGACGACGTCGGCGCGGTGGTCGTGGCCATGGTGGTCTTTCCTCGAGCTGTGGGACGGATGTGCGGTGGACGGACGCCACCGGGGGCGGAGGGAAGGTGCCCGCCACGCAGGCGGGCACCTTCCGACGGCGGCCTACTTCAGGGTGAAGCCCTGCTCGGTCGCGTACTTCTCGAGCGATACCTGGAGGTCGTCGAGCGCCTGGCCGGCATCCTTCTCGCCCTGCACCATCGCGTAGAGCTGCTCGGTGAGCTGGTCGTAGGCGTAGTTCTGGAACGGGCTGAAGGTCGCACCCTCGTAGCCTGCGGCGGCGTCGAGGAACACGTCCTTGTTGATCTGCTGTCCGCCGAAGAACTCGTATGCCTTGTCGGCGAACTCCGGGGAGTCGAGGACCGGGGCGTAGGACGGGAAGAGTGCTCCCTTGTCGACACCGAGGTTCATGCCCTCCTCGTTGCCGAAGATGCCCATGGCGACCTTCGCTGCGAGCTCCTTGTCCTTCGCCTGTTCCGTCACGGCGAAGGTGGAGCCGCCCCAGTTCACCTGGACGGGATTGGTTGCGTCCCACTGCGGCAGCGGCGCCGCACGCCAGACGGCGGTCGGATCGGCGTCGGACAGTCCCTGCAGGTAGCCGGGGCCCCAGGCCGCGGCGAGGTAGACGGCGTAGGAACCGTCGACGAGCTTGGTGTTGTAGTCGGCCGTGAAGGCGTCGTCGGTCGCGACCAGGCCGTCCTTCACGAGGCCGTCCCAGTACTCGAGGACCTTCTTCGCGCCCTCGTCGTTGACCTTGATGCCGATCTCCTGCGGGTTCGCCGAGTCGTACTCGAACGGTACGGAGCCGGCCTGGGCGAAGAGCGCCTGGTTGAAGGCACGGCCGTTGGTCGGGAAGTCGCCGATGACCGCGCCGCTGCCGGACTCCTTCAGCTGACGGGCCGCTGCCTCGAACTCCTCCCAGGTGGTCGGAACCTGGATGCCTGCGGCATCGAAGAGGTCCTGGCGGTAGAGCATGCCCATGGGCCCGCCGTCGACCGGGATGGCGTAGACGGCGTCACCGCTGCTCGCGTCCTCCCAGGCGCCCTCGGCGTAGTCCGCCTTGACGTCGTTGGCGCCGAACTCCGTGAGGTCCACGAGCGAGTCGCGGATCGTGAAGCTGGAGAGGACCTCCGATTCGAGCTGGATGACGTCGGGAGCGCCGGAACCGGACTCGATCGACGTCGAGAACTTCGTGTACTCGTCATTGCCCTGGCCCGCGTTGGTCCAGCAGATCTGGACGTCGTCATTGGCGTTGTTGAACTGGTCGACGACCTCGTTGAACGCCGGGTACCAGGCCCAGACCGTCACCTGGGGCGCTTCGGCGTTGACGATGGTGTTGGTGCAGGAGGCCGCTTCCGAGCCGCCTCCCCCGTCGCTTCCGCTTCCCCCGGAGCAGCCGGTCAGTGCTACGGCAGTGGCGGCGACGATGCCTGCCGATGCCAGAAACTTGGCTTTCATATCTCTTGCTTCCTCTCGCGGTGGTACTCCACCGTGGTCCGCCCCGGAGGGCGGCCGGTCCAGGTGCTGCAGGGAGGAGGATCGCCGGGGCACAGGTGCTGCGCCCGCTCGAATCTTCCTTGATCCGGGTCCGCCCTCCTGCAGTCCACCTCGCTGGGAGAGGGGTTCCGCAAGAGCCGGTTCCGTCGTTTACATCGTTGTAGGTAAACGATGTAGAAAGAAGCATGCAGAGTGAACCGGGTCACTGTCAAGCAGCTGAGCGAAAATTTCGGTCGCGGTCGGAGCACTAGTCCGGGAGAGCGGAGGATTCGCGTTCGATCACGTGGAAACGCGCCTCGATCTCGCGTGGCGGGACGACGCCCTCCCGCGCCGAGATGCGCTCCTGCAGGACACGCACGGCGGTGTCGGCGATCTCGTCCCGACCAGGATCGATGGTCGAGAGCGTGGGCAGGGAGTACCTGCCCTCGTCGAGATCGTCGAAGCCGATGACGGCGACGTCGTCGGGTATCCGGAGCCCCGCCTCCTGCAGCACGCGCATGGCCCCGAGGGCCAGCGTGTCGTTCAGACCGAACACCGCGTCGAATTCGACCCCGGACTCGAGCAGTTGCCGCATCGAGGTGGCACCGTTCGAGCGATGCCACAGGGTCGTATAGCCCAGCAGCTTCGGGTCGAACGGCACGCCGGCCTCCGCGAGGGCCTGCCGGTACCCCCGCAGGCGGAGTCCGGCAGAGCCGATCACCTCGCCCTCGTGCGCACCGACGACGGCGATGCGTCGCCGCCCTTTCGACAGCAGGTGTGCCGTGGCGGCCTGCGCCGACTCGACATTGCTCATGGTCACGTGGTCGGTGGGGCCCCCGAAGATCCGTTCGCCGAGGAGGACGAGCGGGAAGTTCACGTTCAGGTGGTGTGCGTCCTCGTTCGACATGCCGAGGGGGCTGAACAGCAGACCGTCGGTCATCTGGAGCCGCGGGCTGGAGAGGATCTCGAGCTCGTGGGCGCGATCCCCTCCGGTCTGCTCGATGAGGACCTTGAGGCCGCGCCGCTCGGCGGCCTTGATGATCGAGTCCGCCAGCTCGGCGAAGTAGCTGAGCGAGAGCTCGGGGACCGCGAGCCCGATCACGCCCGTCCTGCCCGAGCGCAGGCTGCGCGCCGAGAGGTTGGGGCTGTAGCCGAGTTCGGAGATGGCCTCCATGACGCGCTGCTTGGTGTCCGCGCGGATGTGCTGGTAGTCGTTGATGACGTTGGAGACGGTCTTGATCGAGACGCCGGCCGCCAGCGCAACATCCTTCAGTGTCGCTGCCATTCCGCTCCCTCGATCCAGCCGTGATGCCCGATACCTCACGCGTGAGGAGAGTCTACAACGTTGTAGGATGGGCGGGCACCCTGTGCGGGCGTGGTGCTGCAGCACCTGTCCCATCGTCGCGATACCGGTTAGACAAGGACCACCATGATCGAGGAACAGGTACGGGACAGGCTCAACTGGGCGGGCAATTACGAGTATCGCGCCCGGACGATCGAGCACCCCACGTCTCTCGCGGACCTGCAGCGCGCAGTGGCCGGAGCCACGCGCGTCAGTCCGCTCGGCTCGCGCCACTCCTTCAACGACATCGCCGACAGCCCCGGGACCCTGGTGTCCCTGGACGTGCTCGATCCCGGCGTCGAGATCGATGAGGCCGCGCTCACGGTGACGGTCGGCGCCGGCGTTCGGTACGGCATCCTCGCCCAGCACCTCCAGCGCCGCGGCTTCGCGCTCCACAACCTGGCGTCCCTCCCGCACATCTCGATCGGCGGGGCCATCGCCACCGCCACCCACGGCTCGGGGAACGCGAACGGCAACCTCGCCACCGCCGTCGTCGGCATGGAACTCGTCACGGCATCGGGCGACGTCCTGACCGTGGCCACGGGCGACGAAGGCTTCGACGGCATGGTGGTGGGCCTGGGTGCACTCGGCGTCGTACACCGCGTGACCCTGCGCATCGAGCCCTCCTTCGACGTGCGCCAGGACGTGTTCACCGATGTGCCGTGGGACGGGGTGCTCGCTGACTACGACGCCGCGACCTCCTCCGCCTACAGCGTCAGCCTCTTCACCGACTGGTCCGGCGACAGCATCGGACAGGCCTGGCTCAAGAGCCGCATCGACAGCCCCACCGCCGCACCGGGCGAGTTCTACGGGGGAACACCCGCTGACCGCGCCTACCACCCGGTGCCGGGTGTAGCCGCGGATCACTGCACGCAGCAGCTCGGCGTGCCGGGGCCGTGGTCGGATCGCCTCGCGCACTTCCGTCTCGCCTTCACCCCCAGCAATGGGGAGGAACTGCAGACCGAGTACCTCGTGGGCCGCGAGCACGCCGTCGAGGCCATCGAGGCGATGCGCGCCCTCGCGCCGCGGATCACCCCCCTGCTGCAGGTCTCCGAGGTGCGTTCGATGGCTGCCGACGAGCTCTGGCTCAGCAGCAACTACCAGCGCCCCGGCATCGGCCTGCACTTCACCTGGAAGCCGCTGCAGCAGGAGGTCGAGGCGCTCCTGCCCGAACTCGAGGCGGCACTCCTGCCCCTGGGCGCCCGGCCGCACTGGGGAAAGGTGTTCATGGCGGACGCCGCGCAGCTCGCACCGCTCTACCCCCGCTTCGAGGACTTCCGGGCACTGGCCGGGCGCATGGATCCCGAGGGCAAGTTCCGCAACGCCTTCCTCGAGCGCACGGTCTTCGGCGCGTCGGCCTAGCCGGGAACACGCCGAGCGGGCGAGCCCCGCTAGTGCTTGCGCGTGAGCCACTTCCAGTGCGCGAGGGTGCGCAGCCGGATCAGGAGGACCCTCGACTGCTCGGGGCCGTACGGCAGGATGGGGATGGCCTTCGTCATGTCGAGCGATGCCTCGTCCATGGCCAGCCGCGTCACGCGGATGGCGCTGCGCATCTTGTTCATCTGCGTGATGACCTCGGCCACTGCCACCGGCTCCCCGTGGCCCGGCACGAACACCTCGTAGAGGTCCTCGAGCGCCACCATCTTGCCGAGCGTCCGCACCCAGTCGGCGGGGAACGAGTCCTCGAATGCGGGATCGGCCCCCTCCTCCACCACGTCTCCGGTGAACAGGACGTTGCCCACGCCGACCAGGAGGTCGTGGTCGGTGTGGGCCTGGCCGAGGTGGAAGAGCGTGACCGACTGCTCCCCGAGGTCGAGGTCCACAGGCTTGCCCTCGACGAGCCGGGTGGCCGGGAGGATGCTCGTGGAAGTCCCGTCGCCCGCGCCCATGGCCGGCTCCACGGCGGCGACCAGCGCACGCTGCGCCTCGCCGGTCTCCGCCTGCACCTCCCTGCACCGCGCCGTCGCCCAGAACTCCTCCACACCCTGCCCGGCGAAGTAGGCGTTACCGAAGAAGTGGTCTGCATGGGCATGCGTGTTCACGACGATCAGCGGAAGGGCGGTGACGTCCCGGACCTGGGAGTACACCTCTGCGGCACCCAGGGGCCCCGGTCCGGTATCGACGACGAGGGCGCGCTCGGTCCCGACGATCAGCCCGACGTTCGTCCGGAAGCCGGCGGTCCGCAGCACGTAGATGCCCTGTCCGAGCTCACGCCACGGCCCGTGGGTCTCGGCACTGGGGGCGTCGGTCGTCATGGTGTCCTCTCGATGGCGGGACTTCCAGTCTAGGTGCGCAGCCGCGGGACGCCGTGGTGCCCGCGACGGCGTGGTCAGGTACCCGCGGCGACGGCGTCCGGCGCCGCGCGGGGACGCTCGGGAACGAGGAACACGGGCAGCGACACGTTGATCATCGGCCCGATGAGGAGCGCGAACGCCACGGTCCCGAGACCGACCGATCCCCCGAGCAGCCAGCCGAGCAGCAGTACCGTTCCCTCGATGGCCGTGCGCACGAGCCAGATCGGCAGCCCGAAGCGGCTGTGGAGGCCGGTCATCAGGCCGTCGCGGGGGCCCGGCCCGAAGCGTGCGCCGATGTACAGTCCGCTCGCCACGGCCAGGAGGACGAGTCCCCCCGTGAACAGGAGCACGCGCGCCCAGAGCTGGGTCGGCTCGCCCAGGATCGCGAGCCCCACCTCGGCGCTCGGTCCCACGAACAGGACGTTGAGGACCGTGCCGACGCCGGGGCGCTGGCGGAGCGGGATCCAGAGGAGCAGGACGATCCCGCCGATGATGTTGGTCATGAACCCGAACGGGATGCCTGTCTGCAGGGAGCCGCCCTGGCTGAGCACGTCCCACGGCGAGACCCCGAGGGTCGCCCTGATCATCATCGCGAGCGACAGTCCATAGAGGAAGATACCGATGATGAGCTGCAGGCCGCGGCGGGCACCAAGAATCGTCATGCTCCCAGTAGAGCCGCTGATTGGCCTTACATCAAGATGCCAATTATGGCATGGTGGCCTCCATGATGGTCCTCACCGCCCGCCGTCTCGCAACCGATCTCGGAGCCTGGCGCGCCGCGGGGCCCGCCTACGGCGCCCTCGCCGACCGCATCCGGCTGCTCGCCCTCGACGGACGGATTCCCCTGGGGGCCCGCCTGCCGGCCGAGAGGGAGCTCGCGGCACAGCTCGCCGTCAGCCGGACCACGGTGGCCGCGGCCTATGCCCGCCTGCGGTCGGCCGGCTATCTCGAGAGCACACGCGGCTCGGGCAGCGTCGTCGTCATGCCGGGACGCGGTGCGCCGGGGCACGACGGCGGCGGTGACGGTGTCGTCCTGGATCTCAGCACGGCCGCGCTCCCCGCAGCCCCGCAGGTGGGCGAGGCAGCGGCCCGGGCGTCGAGCCAGCTGCCGGCCTACCTCAACGGCAACGGCTACGATCCGCTCGGCCTCCCGCGGCTGCGGCAGGCCCTCGCGGACCGGTACTCGGCGCGGGGCGTGCCCACGGCGCCCGGGCAGATCATGGTCACGCTCGGCGCCCAGCACGCCATCTCGCTGCTCGCACGGACCCTCCTCGGCCGCCAGGACACCGCACTCGTCGAGGCACCCAGCTACCCGCACGCCTACGAGGCCCTCCGCTCGGCCGGGCGCAGCCTCGTCCCCGTGTCCGTGGATGCGCACCGCGGCTGGGACGACGACGGCCTCGAGCAGGCGTTCCGCCGGGCGCGCCCGGCGCTGGCCTACGTCATGCCGGACTTCCACAACCCCACCGGCGCGGTGATGCCCGCCGGGCAGCGCGACCGCCTCATGGCCGCGGCCGGACGCCAGGGCACCGTGGTCATCGCCGACGAGACCATGGCCGAACTGCGCATCGACGGCGTCGCCGAGCTCCCCCTCGCCGCGTACGGGCCGGCCGTGCTCATCGGCTCCATGGGCAAGACCGTCTGGGGCGGGCTGCGCATCGGCTGGATCCGCGCGGACGAGGCCCTGGTCCACCGCCTCGTCCAGTCCCGGTATGCGCAGGACCTGGGAACACCGGTCCTCGAACAACTCATAGCGCTGGAGATGCTCGGGAACTACGACGAGCTGCTGCGGTTCCGGGCGAAGCAGCTGGCCGAAGGCCGCCACACGCTCGAAACCCTCCTCGGGGAGGTGCTGCCGGAGTGGGAGGTACCTCGCGTGTCCGGCGGGCTCTGCACCTGGGCCGACCTGGGTGCGCCGGTGAGCTCGCAACTGGCCCTCGCCGCCCGCGACCGCGGGCTGCTGCTCGGCGCCGGCCCCCGCTTCGGTATCGACGGGGTGTTCGAGAGCTTCCTGCGGGTCCCCTTCAGCTACGCCCCCGAGGACACGCGGCGGGCCGTGGGCATCCTCGCGGCCGCCTGGCGGTCGCTGGACGCCGCGGCACCCCTGCGGGACGACTTCGTGCCGGCGCTCGTGTAGGAGCGCCGGCGCCTCAGCTGCTCGGGGTCGGATGCCGGCGATCGAGATGCGCTGCGAGGTACGGGGCCGTGACGCTCACCTCCGGCGCGAGCGCGGCGATCCGGCGAGGAGTACCTGCGGCCACGATCCGCCCGCCGTCCGAGCCACCTCCGGGCCCGAGGTCGATCACCCAGTCCGCCGCCGCCACGACCGCCATTGTGTGCTCGACGACGACCACCGTGTTGCCCGCGCCCACGAGCCTGCGCAGCTGCGCCAGGAGCAGGACGACGTCGGCCGGGTGCAGCCCGGTGGTCGGCTCGTCCAGCAGGTAGAGGGTGTGTCCGCGCCGGGCACGCTGCAGCTCGGTGGCGAGCTTGATGCGCTGCGCCTCCCCTCCGGACAGCTCGGTGGCCGGCTGGCCCAGCCGCAGATAGCCCAGGCCGACCTCGCGGAGCGTGGCGAGGGAGCGGGACGCGGACGGGATGTCGGCGAGGAACACGGCGGCGTCGTCGACCGTCATCGCGAGGACATCGGCGATGGTGCGCCCCCTGAGCGTCACCGAGAGGGTGTCCTCGTTGTAGCGCGCTCCGTGGCACACGGGGCAGGGTCCGTAGCTTCCGGGCAGGAACAGGAGCTCGACCGAGACGAATCCCTCGCCCTGGCAGGTCTCGCACCGGCCGCCCTGCACGTTGAAGGAGAACCGTCCGGCGCCGAAGCCCTTCGATCCGGCGGCGTCCGTCGCGGCGAAGGCCTTCCGGACGGCGTCGAAGAGCCCGGTATAGGTGGCGAGGTTGGAGCGCGGGGTGCGGCCGATGGGTTTCTGGTCGACCCGCACGAGGCGGTCGATGCATTCCAGGCCGGTGATGTCCGCGACGACGGTGCTGCCCGCCTCGGCGTCATCCTCCCCCGGCTCCGCGTCCACCGGGGTGTCGTTGCGCACGTGCTGCCCGACGGCCTCGGCGAGGACGGTGCTCACCAGCGTCGATTTGCCGGATCCCGACACCCCCGTCACCGCGGTGAGCACACCCACCGGCACGTCGGCGTCCAGTCCGTCCAGGTTGTGCCGCCGGATGCCCCGGAGCCGCAGCCAGCCTGCCGGCTCGATCACTGCCCCATCCTCCGGGGCTGGTGCGGCCCCCAGCGACAGGAACGGAGCCGTGACGGATCCACGGACCTGCGCGAGGCCGTCGACGGGACCGCTGTAGATGATCGTGCCGCCGCCCTCCCCCGCGCGCGGACCGACGTCGACGATCCAGTCCGACCGCCGGACGACGTCCATGTTGTGCTCGACGACGAAGACGCTGTTCCCGGCGTCCTTCAGTGCTTCGAGCACGGCCAGGAGCGGCTCGACGTCGGCGGGATGCAGCCCTGCGGACGGCTCGTCCAGGACGTAGACGACGCCGAAGAGACCCGACCGGAGCTGCGTGGCGATCCGCAGCCGCTGCATCTCGCCCGGCGAGAGCGTGGGCGTCCCGCGGCTGAGGCTCAGGTACCCCAGGCCGAGGTCCACGAGGGTCCGGACCCGCTGGACCAGGTCCCTGCTGATGGTCGCCGAGACGTCCGCCCCCTCGCCCGAGGAGGCCGATCGGAGCGCTGCAGCGGGCCGTTCGATGGCGGCTGCGGGCTCGAGGTGGGCCACGAGGTCGGCCAGGGGCAGGAGATTGGCCTCCGCGATGGAGAGTCCGCCGAACGTCACCGCGAGCGCCTCCGGCCGCAGCCCGCTGCCACCGCAGGCCCCGCAGGGACCGGACTCCATGAAGGGCAGCACGCGATCGCGCATCTGCTGGCTCTTGGAATCGTGCAGCGTGTGCAGCACGTAACTCTTGGCGCTCCAGAAACGCCCCTTGTACGGCTTGGCCACGCGATCGCGCTGCGGCACGACTTCGACGACGGGCTGTTCCTCGGTGAACAGGAGCCAGGCCCGTGTCTCCTCCGGCAGCTCCCGCCAGGGGACGTCGATGTCGTGACCGAGCTCGCCGACGACGTCCCGGAGGTTCTTGCCCTGCCAGGCGCCGGGCCACGCTGCGATGGCGCCCTCACGGATGGTCAGGGACGGGTCCGGGACGAGCGTCTGCTCCGTGACGTCCCGCGCAATCCCGAGGCCGTGGCAGCGGGGGCAGGCACCCGTGGCGGTATTGGGCGAGAAGGCGTCCGATTCGAGCCTGCCCGCGGCATCCTCCGGATAGGTTCCGGCTCGGGAGTAGAGCATGCGGAGGGAGTTGGAGAGCGTGGTGAGCGTTCCCACCGTGGAGCGCACGCTCGGCGTGCCCCGTCGCTGCTGCAGGGCGACGGCGGGAGGCAGCCCGGTGATCGACCGGACCTGCGGATTATGTCCCTGCTGGATGAGCCGGCGCGCATACGGTGCCACGGATTCGAGGTAGCGGCGCTGGGCTTCCGCGTAGATGGTCCCGAAGGCGAGCGAGGACTTCCCGGACCCCGAGACACCGGTGAAGGCGACGACCGCGTCCCGCGGGCAGTCGACGTCGACGCCGCGCAGGTTGTTCTCGCCGGCGCCTCGCACGCGGACGAATCCTTCCCGGGTACTCGTCGCATCGGCAGGGGCGTCGTTCATCAGCTCGGTCACCAACCCCACCCTACGGTCGTGCGGGGCACTCCGAGGCACGGCCCCCGGCGCCGCTGATCATAGGCCGCGACTCATGCGAGTGGAAGGCACGCACCGGACCGATCGCGTGGTCGACCCGGGCAGCGCACCTTCCTAGGGTGGAGGGATGGCTGACATCAATGAAGAGTTCCCGACGCTGGACGACCTCAACCCCGACAACGACGCCCTGCCGCGGCCCTCCCGCCAGACGCACGGCAAGGCCGACGACCACGTGGACGACGACGCCCTCGCCCTCGCCACCGAGCGCGAAGAGGTTGCGCTCGGGCTCAAGGACTACGTCCCGGAGGACGTCCCCCCTGCCACGGACCCGCTTCCCGAGCAGTCGTCCGCCGAAGCCGACCTGGCCCAGCGCGGACTGCTGCACGGCCCCGACGACAGCTGACGATTCCAGCTCGCGCTACAGGTCGGCGAGCATGCCGCCCGGGTTCTCCATTGCGTCCGCGACGAACCGCAGGAACCCTCCGGCGGTGCCGCCGTCACAGACGCGGTGGTCGAACGCGAGCGTCAGCTCGGTCACCTTGCGCACCGCGAGATGACCGTCCAGGACCCACGGGCGGTCCATGATGCGTCCCATGCCGAGGATCGCGGACTCCGGATGGTTGATGATCGCCGCACTGCCGTCGATGCCGAAGACTCCATAGTTGTTGAGCGTGAAGGTGCCGGAGGAGAGGTCCGACGGCGTGGCCCTCCCCTTCCGCGCCAGTGCCGCGAGGCGGCGGATCTCGGCGTCGAGCTCACGCGCCGACATGGTGTCGGCACGCCGCACGCTCGGCACCACGAGGCCCCTGTCGGTCTGCGCGGCGATGCCGAGGTTGACGCCCTCGACCCGCACGAGCTCCTGGCTGCCGTCGTCGCCCGTCTCGATCCTGCTGTTCAGTTCCGGGTAGCGGGCGAGGCCGGCGACGACGAAGCGTGCCACGAACGCCAGGATCCCGGGCGCGTCGTCCGGTGTGCGGCGCTTGATGCCGTCCCGCAGCTCGACCAGGGCCGTGACGTCGACGTCCACCCAGACCGTCGCCTCCGGGATCTCGCGCCGGCTGCGGGACATCGCATCCGCGATCGTCCGGCGGACCCCGCGCAGCGGCGTCCGCTCGAGCACCGTGAGTCCGGAGCGGGCGTCCGGGGCCCCGGACGGCGTGACCTCCGCAGCCGCCTGCGAACGGGCCGCGATGGCCTGCTCGACATCGCGGCGCAGGATGAGCCCCTTCTCCCCCGAGCCGCTGAGGGCGTCGAGGCGCAGGCCGTGCTCCCGCGCGAGCCTGCGGACCAGCGGGGAGACGCAGAGAGGCGCCATCCGGTCCGCCGCCGGCTCCGGGGGAGCCGGCGGCGTCGCGGCCGCAGCGCTTCTCGGCGCGATCCCCTTCCGCGGTCGCGACCGTCCGCCGGACAGGCCGCCGGGGGTGCCGTACCCGATCAGCACGTTGCCCGATCCCTCGCCGGCCACGGGAGTGCTGTCGTTCCCGCCTGTCGCCGACGTCGGCACGCCTGCATCCTCGCGCAGCTCGGCGGCCGCGGCCCGCGTCCCGGAATCGCCGCGGGGGGTCGACGGGGCCGCCGTCGGCCCGGTGGGCGCTGCGGTTGTCGGTATCCCGAAGCCCGCCGGCCGGACCGACAGGAACGGCGCCCCGACGTCGAGCACCTCCCCTGGCCGTCCGTGCAGGACGGCGACGGTGCCGGCGAAGGGGGACGGCACCTCGACCACGGACTTGGCGGTCTCCACCTCGGCGACGGGCTGATCGACGACGACGGTGTCTCCCTCGGCCACGAGCCAGGACACCAGCTCGGCCTCGGTCAGGCCCTCCCCGAGATCAGGGAGGGAGAAGACCAGGAGCTTCGGCGTGACGGTCGGTGCGCTCATGTCAGTCCTCCCACTGCAGGTTGTCCACCGCGTCGAGGATGCGGTCCACGCTCGGCAGGTAGAGGTGCTCCAGCTTGGGCGACGGATACGGGATGTCGAAGCCGGTGACGCGGAGCACCGGCGCGGCGAGCGAGTGGAAGCAGCGCTCCTGCACGCGTGCCACGATCTCGGAGGCCACCGAGGCGAAGCCCGGAGCCTCGGCCACGACGACGGCGCGGCCCGTCCGGCGGACGCTCTCGCACACGGTCTCGTCGTCGAACGGGACGATGGAGCGGAGGTCGATGACCTCGATCGATCGGCCCTCCTCGGCGGCCGCAGCAGCTGCGGCGAGCGCCGTCGGGACGGACGGGCCGTAGCTGATGAGGGTCGCATCGGCGCCCGGCCGGGCGACGACCGCGCGCCCGATCCGCCGGGGTGCGTGCCCATCGTCGAAGGTCCTGCGGAGCTCCGCGAGATCGACCTCCTCCTTGGACCAGTACAGCTTCTTCGGCTCGAGGAACACCACGGGATCCGGTGACGCGATGGCCTCGCGGAGCATGAAGTAGGCGTCGCGGACGGTTGCGGGGGCCAGCACCGTGAGGCCGGGCGTGTGGGCGTAGTAGGCCTCGGACGAGTCGCAGTGGTGCTCGACGCCACCGATACCGCCGGCGTACGGGATGCGGATGACGATCGGCAGGCGCACCTTGCCCCGCGTGCGGTTCGGCATCTTCGCCACGTGGCTGACCACCTGCTCGAAGGCAGGGTAGGCGAAGGCGTCGAACTGCATCTCGACCACCGGCTTCATACCGTTCATCGCCATGCCCACGGCCATGCCCATGATGCCGGCCTCCGCGAGCGGCGTGTCGAAGCAGCGCCCCTCGCCGAAGCGTGCGGTCAGGCCGTCGGTGATGCGGAAGACCCCGCCGAGCACGCCGACGTCCTCGCCGAACATCAGGACGGCGGCATCGGCCTCCATCGCATCCGCGAGCGCGGCATTGAGCGCCTTCGCGAAGGTCGTCGTCGCCCTGGGCGCCGGTGCGGGGATGGCCTCGGGCCGGCGTGCGGCCTCCGGAGCCCGCGCTTCCGTGGCCTGCGTCATCGCTCCTCCCCGTCCGACCGGTCCTGGGTGCCGTCGTCCTCTGCATCGGCTCCGGCGTCCGCTCCGGTGCCTGCGTCCGCGTCCCGCGCCAGTTCCTCGCGCAGTTGCTCCGCCTGTTCGCGCAGCTGGGACGTCTTCTCCGTGTACACGTACTCGAAAAGCTCTGCCGGGTTCACCTCGGCCTCCGTGCTGAGTCCTCTGCGGATGGTTGCGGCGATCGCATCCGCCGCATCGGCAAGCGCCCGCTCGCCCTCCTCGTCCAGCAGGTTCAGCGCCCGCAGGTACGTGCGCATCCGGACGATCGGGTCCTTCGGCACCCAGCGCTCCACCTCGTCGGCGGAGCGGTAGCGCGTGGCGTCGTCGGCGTTGGTGTGCGCCTGCATGCGGTAGGTGTGGGCCTCGATGAGCGAGGGGCCCCCGCCGTCGCGGGCCCTGTCCACGGCGGCTCCGAGAACCGCGAGGAGGGCTGCGAGGTCGTTGCCGTCCACGCGCTCCCCGGGCATCCCGTAGCCGATCGCCTTGTGGGCGAGCGACGGAGCCACCGACTGGTTCCTGAGCGGCACGGAGATGGCGAACTCGTTGTTCTGGATGAAGAAGACCACGGGTACGTGGAAGACGGCGGCGAAGTTCAGAGCCTCATGGAAGTCGCCCTCGCTGGTCGCCCCGTCCCCGCACATGGCCAGGACCACCGTGGATTCCCCGCGGAGCTTCGCGGCATGGGCGACACCGACGGCGTGGAGGAGTTGGGTGGCGAGCGGCGTCGCCTGGGTGGCGACGCGGTGCTGGTGCGGGTCGTAGCCGCCGTGCCAGTCGCCGCGCAGCAGGGTGAGTACCTGGAGCGGATCGACGCCGCGCGTGATGACCGCCACGGTGTCCCGGTAGGTGGGGAAGAGCCAGTCCTCGTCGCCGAGCACGACGGCGGCGGCCACCTGGCAGGCCTCCTGGCCGTGGGACGAGGGGTAGACCGCCATGCGTCCCTGCCGGACGAGCGCGTTTGCCTGGTCGTTGATGCGCCGACCCGCCACGAGGTGCCCGTAGGCCCTGAGCAGTTGCGTGCCGTCGGGAAGGGGATACCGGTCGTCGTGGGTGTGCTGCCCATCCGGGTCCACCAGTCGAACAGGCTCCGCCGAGGGGAGCAGGGCACTGCCCGCCGTGGGCTGCGCACCGCCGTCGGGCGCTCCCCCCATCATGCTTCCGCGGCCGCCGTTGGTTGCCGTACTCATGTCCGCCTCCACTACCGGCCGCCCACGCGGCGCCCCTTCGAGGCGCCGGGCGGTAGCTCCGGCGCTGGATGCTGTGGGATCCAGTATGGTCAGCTGGCTCTCTTTGTATCCACGAAGGCGGGAAAGTGTGGATGATCACGATTTCTGAGGGGTATTCTGTGGACGAATCGGCAGTGTGAGCTGCATTACGCGAAGGAGCGTGGACACGTGGTGGATGGAGTTCTCGACGACGTCGACCGGAAGATCCTCGCCGAGCTCACGCGGGACGGGCGGCAGTCCGTCACCTCCGTGGCGGAACGCGTCCACATCTCCCGCGCCCATGCCTACTCCCGGATCGCCAGGCTCACCGAGGACGGCGTCCTGACGCGGTTCACGGCGATCATCGACCCGGCCAAGGCGGGCCTCCGATCCTCCGCCTACGTCACGCTGAAGGTGCGGCAGCATTCCTGGCGCGAGCTTCGGGACCGCCTCCGGCACGTCCCGGAGATCCATCACATCGCGCTCGTCGGCGGGGACTTCGACGTCATCCTCCTGGTGCGGGCCGAGGACAACGTCGGGCTGAGGCGCGTCATCTTCGACCAGTTGCAGTCGATGCCCGGAGTGCTGGACACGCAGACCTTCCTCGTCTTCGAGGACCTCGACACACGGTGAACCCGGGCGGACGGCATGGCAGGGTGCGGCGCGGAGCCGGTGGGCCGATCGCGCAGGCCCAGGACCTTGGCAGCATACCCGTGGGGGGTATACCATGAACCCATGGAACCGGCACAGCAGCACTCCCACCGCCACGGCCTCGGGCCCGGCCTCGAGGCCGGACACCACCGCATGGAGGATCACGGAGCCCTGACGTCCCATCCGGCCGGACCCGAGAGCCATGGCGGTCACGGCGGCCATGAGGGCCACGGCGATCATGTGGGCCGGTTCCGGCGCCTGTTCTGGATCATGCTCGTCCTGGCCGTACCTGTGGTTCTCCTCAGCAGCATGTTCGCGATGATCCTGGGCTACAGCCTGCCGGACATCCCCTTCGTCGCCTGGGTCTCCCCTGTACTGGGCACCGTCATGTATGTCTGGGGCGGCGCGCCGTTCCTCACGGGAGCCGTGGGTGAGCTCAGGAGTCGCAAGCCCGGCATGATGCTCCTGATCGCCCTGGCCATCACGGTGGCATTCGCCGCCTCCTGGGGTGCGAACCTCGGGCTTCTGCATCATGCGTTGGACTTCTGGTGGGAACTGGCCCTGCTGATTGTCATCATGCTGCTCGGGCACTGGATCGAGATGCGTTCCCTCGCGCAGACGTCGTCGGCCCTCGAATCGCTGGCTGCCCTGCTTCCCGATGAAGCCGAGAGAATCGAGGGCGACCGGATCACCACGGTCACCCCGTCCGAGCTGATGGTCGGGGACCTCGTCATGATCCGGCCCGGCGGCAGAATCCCGGCCGACGGGCGGGTCCTTGCCGGGACCGCCGACGTCGACGAATCGATGATCACCGGTGAATCCCGGCCGGTACGCCGCGGGCCCGGCGATCCCGTCGTCGCAGGAACCGTGGCCACCGACACCGCCCTGCGGATCGAGATCACCGCGGTGGGAGAGGACACGGCGCTGGCCGGCATCCAGCGGCTGGTCGCCGAAGCACAAGGCTCCTCCTCGCGTGCGCAGCGCATAGCCGACACGGCAGCAGGCTGGCTCTTCTGGTTCGCCCTCATCGCCGCGGCCATCACCGCCGTGGCATGGACCCTGCTGGGGTTCCCGGATGACGCCGTGATCCGCACCGTCACCGTTCTGGTCATTGCCTGCCCCCATGCCCTGGGATTGGCCATTCCGCTGGTGGTCTCGATCGCCACGGAGCGGGCTGCGCGCGGCGGCGTCCTCGTCAAGGACCGGCTGGCACTGGAGACCATGCGCACCGTCGATGCCGTGCTGTTCGACAAGACCGGCACCCTCACCAAGGGCCGGCCGGTCGTCAGTCACGTCGCATCCGTGGCCGGGCACACCGGACACGATGTCCTCAGCCTGGCTGCCGCAGCCGAGACGGACAGCGAGCACCCCCTCGCTCGAGCGATCGTCGACGCTGCCCGGCAGGGAGACCTCCCCGTGCCGCGGGCGACGGATTTCCGGTCATCGACCGCAGTGGGAGTCAGCGCAACCATCGACGGGCGCACCATCAGCGTGGGCGGTCCCGGGATGCTCCGACAGCACGCCGGCACACCGCTGCCCGAGACCGAAGCATGGAAGGACCACGGGGCCATCATCCTGCATGTCATCAGCGACGGTGCAGTCATCGGCGCGGTCGGCCTGGCCGACGAGGTCCGCCCGGAATCACAGCAGGCCGTCGACGCGCTGCACGCCCTCGGCATCGAGGTGGTCATGATCACCGGCGACGCCGAAGCCGTGGCCTCCTCGGTGGGAGCCGAGCTGGGGATCGACCGCGTCTTCGCCGGCGTCCTTCCCGAGAACAAAGCGGAGAAGGTTGCCGCACTGCAGCAGGAAGGCCGGAAGGTCGCGATGGTCGGCGACGGCGTCAACGACGCTCCTGCCCTCGCACAGGCCGACGTCGGCATCGCCATCGGCGCCGGCACGGACGTCGCCATCGCCTCCGCCGGCGTGATTCTCGCCAGCGATGATCCGCGTTCGGTGCTGTCGGTCATCGAGTTGTCCCGGGCGAGCTACCGCAAGATGAAGCAGAACCTGTGGTGGGCAGCGGGCTACAACCTGATCTCCGTGCCGCTGGCGGCGGGGGTCCTCGCACCCGTCGGATTCGTCCTGCCCATGGCTCTCGGCGCGGTCCTCATGTCCGTGTCCACGATCGTCGTCGCCCTGAACGCGCAACTACTGCGACGACTGGACCTCAGGACTCACCACGGTGTCCCCACGGGACAGGCACGACGCTGAGGAAAGGAGCAAGGACAATGACCCGGAACCCGGGTGTACGCGCGCTGATGTCCCTGCCGCGTTCCGTCCTCCCGTCCCTCCTGACCCTGGCAGGCCTGACGGCCATCATGGCCGGAATCCTTGCCATGCACGTCCGGATGGGCGGCCACGGTTCCACCGCCCCGAGCAGCCTCTGCGGTGGCGGCTGCGTGGACGAGATGATGCTGGGAATGTGTGCTGGCGATGGTCGTCGTCGGCATCGCGGTTCTGCCGGTTCCTGCCGGCCGCGCCCTCCTGTCCGCCATGCGCCGACGGGGGCTCCCTGCGCCGTCGGGGACGAACCGACCAGCGCCTCCTCCTTCACTGACTCGGCTCTGCATCAGCCGCACCTAGGATCCGCGGCCCGCACCCGCCCTTTACCGTGGGCGGCAGGACCCCTGTCCGGGCAGGACCGCGCTCGTACGCGCGGCCCGGCCCTCGCGGTGTCCGTCGTCTTCCTGCACCACACCACCCGTTGATACCCCACATCCGAGCATCGAAGGATCTGACCACCATGAAGCATTCCCTGTCTCTTGCGTCCCTGTCCGTGGCCGCCCTCATCACCCTGTCCGCCTGCGGCTCATCCTCGGGCGGAGACGCCGAGGGCGTGGGCGGCACGGGTGGGGAGAGTTCCGTGGCGACCGCCCCCAGCACCACCGCCGAAGCCGGCACCGGGTCCACCGCCGATGCGACGTCAGGCGCATCCGAGGCCACGGCCGAGCACAACCAGGCGGACCTGATGTTCACCCGGATGATGATTCCCCACCACGAGCAGGCCGTGGAGATGAGTGACCTGATGCTCTCCAAGGACGACATCAGCCCGGAGATCGAGGACCTCGCGACACGCATCAAGGACGCCCAGGGGCCCGAGATCGAGACCATGAAGGGCTGGCTGGAGGCCTGGGACGACGTCATGGGGCCGGACAGCATGGAAAGCGCGGAGATGGGAGACATGGACCATGGGGGTGGAGACACCGACGGGCACACCATGGGATCAGGGTCGGGACGCATGGACGGCATGATGAGCGAGGACCAGATGTCCGAGCTCGCGGCCGCCGGGGGAACCGAGGCGTCGCGCCTGTTCCTGGAATCCATGATCGCCCACCATGAAGGCGCGATCGAGATGGCGCGGGACGAGATCGACAACGGCCGGAACCTGGAGGTGATCGAGCTGGCCAGGACCATCGAGACGACCCAGGAGTCCGAAATCGCCGAGATGAAAGAGCTTCTCGCGGGTCTGTGATCTGCGCGAGCAGAGGCGAGCCGGATGGATCAGTTCCCGGCGCTGGGTGGGCGATCGACAACACCCCGGTCGCTTCACGGAGTGCGTGTGGCCGGTGGCGTGCAACGGAACGCTCAGTCGCCGGACAGCACGGCGACGATGGCGTTCAACGTGTGATCGGCCCCCACCCCGTCGCAGGTGACGGTCAATGATTCTCCGGCTGCGACCCCGAGACTCAGAACAGCCATCAGCTTGGACGCGTCGACCTGGTACAGCGGATCCCCGGTCAGGGCCAGGAGGACCTTCGCGCCGCAGTCTTCGACAATGGCTGCAATGCGGGTAGCCACGATCGCATGGAGCCCGCCCTCGGTGCGGACGATGACCTTCCGTTCGACCACGAGGTTCCCCTTCCGTCCGTCGGACCGACTCCGACGAGTCTTGCAGTATCGACGGCAAATGAGAAAGACCATCGGCACCCGGGTCGGGCGAGTCCCCTGGAGGCGTGGCTCGATCCCTGGCCCTCGACGCCGGGCGTGCGCGCCGTTTGCGACGAAGACAGGTAGCGCCTACTCGTGTGCGGACCGCGAGGACCGGTCACTGTTGCCAGAGTTGCCGGCGTGGCACGGGGAACAGGAAGCAGCAGGTATGCCATGGCGCAGGACGGTCCGATCCCGACTGGTCTGCGCCACCTGCAGCCGGCATGGGGAGGCACAGCATGATTCCAGTCCTCGACACGGCCGTCTTCGAGCAACTCGCCGAAGACCTCGGCTCCTACGCCGTCGTGTCCGATTTTCTGGCCTCCTTCGCTTCGCTGCTGACCGATCGCATCCAGCGGATAGAACGATCCGCCGGAGAGCAGGACGAAGCGGAGCTCATCACGGCGTTACTGAGCCTGCAGGCAAGTGCTGCGATGTCGGGGGCAGCCCAGCTAGAGGCATCAGCAACCCGCGCACTGGCCCAGCAGCCGGTTGGCTCGACGCCCACCGGGCCGCTCGTGCTGAGACTCCGGAAACAGGCCGACGCGTTCAGGGATGCTCTTGCCGACTTCCACCACGCCGGTTACGCCCCTGATGCACAGGCTCACCACTCGGGACGGTGGAGTTCCGCGACGGGGAACTGATGCGCCGGTCCGCACGCACTGCCACGACTGGTGCACGAGGGCACCGCTAGGGCTCGGAGAGCGGCTCCGAGCATGTTTCCCCTGGCTCGTCGGGCAGGATTCGTGGCCCATTGACCTCGTCCTCGACCTGCCGGGCGAGCGTGCGCAGCTTCTTGCCATCACGCATGGAGTATTCCCGTGGTTCCTGGTCGATCACGCACAACGTACCGATCGTCCAGCCTCCGGGACCCCGCAGCGGATAACCGGCGTAGAACCGGATGTAGGGCTCCCCCAGAACCAGCGGGTTGTGCTTGAACCGATCATCCTCACGAGCGTCCCTGACGATCAGCGGACCCGCAGTGCGGATCGTCGCGTTGCAGAAGGAGATCTCCCGCGGCATGTCCTGCCGGACCGGCCCGATCACGGACTTGAGGAACTGGCGGCGGTCATCGATCAGCGCGACGATGACGGAGCTGACGCGGAAATAGTCCTTCGCTTCCCTGGTGATCCGGTCGAATCGCTCCTCCTGCACGGTGTCCAGCAACCCGGTCCGGGTCACCGCGTGCAGGCGTTCCTGCTCCTGCTCCTCAGTGGTGAACAGGAAAGCTCCCGCGGCACCCAGCGCTCGCCGGGAGTCCGCCGATGAGCCCGACGGTGCATCATCGGAGCAACGGTTGATCCTGTTCCTGGCACCGAACCCGGACAACAGCTCGTTGGTCGCATCGGCCAGGATGTCGCACTCCTGGTCCTGCAGCACCAGCAAGCCTCCCAGGTACGCCTCGAGCTCGAAGAGAGAGACCGCCCCGCCCAGGCCGTAGTAACCGACCCACACGTTGTCGAGGGTGAGTGCCGTCTCGGACAGGGCCCTTCTCAGCTGCTGGATCTGAAGCTGTGCGCTCATCGTTCAAAACCTCCGCGTCGGCGGCCCCGCCCAAGGCGTCGGGCTGCCGTCGTATCACCTAGCCATGTGGTCGCCGCGCCCATTCATCAGCAAGCTTATTGCCTCAGGTTAGCAGTCCGGACCGCGGCGGCGGTCCTGTCCCGCGCCGGCCCGTGGGCCATGACCGCTCCGGATGTGCCTTCCCGCTAGCTGCGGCGCCGGACCGCCTTGGCTTCGGGGCTGAAGGTGACTGCCTGGAGACTGATGACGGGCGTGTACCACTGGGCCTCCGATGCCGGCAGTCCTGTCAGCCGCGTCCTGATCCAGGCACTGAGGTCGCCCGTCTGCCGGGTGTCGTCGATGACCTGTCGAAGCAACCAGCCTCCGCTTCGCGGCAGCGGTACCTTGGTCCCGTTGAGGAAGGACAGGACGAACTTCACATGCGCCGGAGCCCTCTGCTGCGACGATTCCTGGTCTGCCTCGTGCCGCAGGGCGGTCAGGGCGTGGTCGAAGAGGAGCTTCGAGCGGTCGAAGGCAGGGTGGGCGGGACGGATCACCGTGTGGAACGACACCCGGTGAAGGGGATGGACATCGGAGATGACGGTGAGGGCACCAGTCCGGGCCCGAATCTGCAGCCACACCAGATCATCCGGCACTCCGGACTGCTCGGCCAGGATGGGACGGACGCTGCAGGCGTCCCAGAGGGAGTCGATGGTGTGGTGCGACACGGGGAGATCCGGACAGGTCATGACGAACCCGTCTCCGACTTCCTCGACATCTACCTTGAAGACCAGCATCGCGTACCGCCTGCCGGGTGTGGACGACACCCGTGTTCTCAAGGTAGGAGCATGGTCACGCTACCGCCAGCAGCAAGGGGCCTCGCCGCTGCTGCAGAAGATGTGTACAAAACGGCATGACAGGAGTATCGGCCTCGCTGCGCGCGCTGATCGTCCTCCGGCCAGGCGGGTCGGTCGCACCCCGGGGGAACGTCGGGTATCAGGAACCGAAGCGCGGCGCCCGCTTCTCCCGGAACGCCTCGAGGCCCTCCCGGTAGTCGTCCGACCCGCTGAGTGCGCCCTGCACATCGTTCTCCGCGCTGATCGCCTGCCACAGGCCGAGCCGCTCGTCGCGGATCCTGCCGACGAGTTGCTTGGAGGCGACGAGGGCCGGCACCGGCCCGCCGGCGGCGTGCGCGGCCTTGGCCCGCGTGAACTCGAGCAGACCGTTCGCGGGCACGGCGCGGCTGAAGAGTCCGCCGTCAACGGCCTCGGCCCCGCTCATGAGGTCGCCCGTGTACATGAGGTCGAGGGCGCGGTGCGGCCCGAGCCGCTCCGTGAAGAGCCAATGACCGCCCGAATCGAGCACCAGTCCGAGGCTGGCGAACGGCGAACCGATCTTCGCGTCCTCCGCGACGTACACGACGTCGGTGGCGATCAGCAGGCCCAGCCCGACGCCGAGGCACGCACCCTGCGCCGCGGCGAACGTCGGTGCCGGGAAGTCCGCCATCGTCCGCAGCAGGGGACTCACGGTGGTATCGAGGAATCCGTAGGCGTCGTCGGCCCCCGGTTCGATCGATCCGAGGTTCCGGCCCGCACAGAACGCGCGCCCCTCCCCCCGCAGCACGAGAGCCCGGACCGTGCCCTCGCGGACGCCGGCTGCGGCGTCGTCGTAGGCCGACGAGAGGTCGGCGAGCGCCTGCTCGTCCACCGCGTTGAGCCGGGAGGGCGCATCGAGCACCACCTCGGCGATACCGTTCGCGATCGTGAGGCGGATCATGCCGTTGTCCGCATCCGGGGGCGACGGCGTCGTGGGGGCGGCCATGATTGCTCCTAGGCGTCGTAGTCGACGGACACGGCGTCGCTGGTCGGGTGGGCCTGGCAGGTGAGGACGAAACCTTCGGCGACCTCGTCGGGCTCGAGCGCATAGTTCTCCTGCATCTCCACCGTTCCCTCGACCACCTTCGCCCGGCACGTTCCGCAGACTCCGCCCGCGCAGGCGAAGGGCACATCCGGCCGAACCCGGAGCGCGGCGTTGAGGATGGACTCGCGCGCGTGGGTGGGGCTCTGCACCGATCCGCGCAGCCCGTCGAGGTTGAAGGAGATGGTGTAGTTCTCGCCGTTCCCGGCCGGGGCTACCGGCCGGCCGATGCTGCCCTCCGGACGGGCAGGCTCCCCGGTGGTGAAGAGCTCGAACCGCACCCTGTCGGCAGGTACGCCCCGCGCGGCCAGGACGTCCCTGCACAGCTGCACGAGGTCGAAGGGGCCGCACAGGAACCATTCGTCCACGTGCTCGGCGGCGACCACCGTGCCGAGCAGTTTCTCCAGCTTCTCGGCGTCGATCCGCCCGGACAGCAGGGGTGAGATCCGCTGCTCCCGGGACAACACGTGATGCAGTGCGAAGCGGGCCGGGTAGCGATCCTTCAGATCGGCCAGTTCCTCGAGGAACATGACATCCATTGCCGCACGGTTCGCGTAGATGAGGTCGAAGCGGACGTTCGGGCCGCTCGCGAGCATGGACCGGGCGATGGCGATCACCGGCGTGATGCCGGACCCGGCCGCGACGGCGACGAGTGAGAGCGCCTGCTGCCCCGGAGTGGTCTGCGGTGTGAACTGCCCGAGAGGGCTCATCACGTCGAGGGCGTCCCCTGCCTTCAGGGTCTCGTTCACCCACGTCGAGAAGACCCCGCCGAGGTCCCGCTTCACCGCGACGCGCAGCTCCCCGGGGCGCGGGTCGGCGCAGATCGAGTAGTTGCGCCGGATCTCCTTCGGTTCACCGTCGACCTCGAGCAGGGCGCGCAGTGCGACGTACTGCCCGGGCAGGTAGTCGTACTTCTCCTGCAGCTCAGGGGGCACCTCGAGCGTGACCTCGACGGCGTCCTCCGTCAGCCGGCGCACGCCGCTCACGGTCAGTCGGTGAAAGGCGCTGCGCCGCCTGGTCGAGGGGGCGAGGACAACGGCCATCAGTGCACCTTGAAGTAGTCGAAGGGTTCCCGGCAGTCGGTGCACACGTAGAGCGCCTTGCAGGACGTGGATCCGAAGCGGGTCATCTCGCGCGTATTCAGGGACGAGCACTGGGGGCACTTGACGCTCAGCCCGATCCGCACCGGGCCGGTCGCCGCCGTCCCCGAGGGAGGCGCGATGCCGTACGCCGAGAGCTTGGCCTTGCCGCCGTCGCTGAGCCAGTCCGTGGTCCAGGCCGGTGCGAGCACCAGGCGGACGACGACGTCGTCGTATCCGCCTCCGTGGAGCGCAGCCGCCACGTCATCCCGGATGGCGTCCATGGCCGGGCAGCCCGAGTACGTCGGGGTGATGGTGACGAGCACCTGGCCCGACTCCGTGACACGCGCGTCCCGCAGCACGCCGAGGTCCTCGATCGTGAGGACGGGGATCTCCGGGTCGCAGACGGTGGCGGCGATGTTCCAGACCTCGGCGTCGGGCGTGGCGGAGGGGCGCGGCCCCGTGACGGTCACCACGACGCTCCCGGATGCTCGCGGGCGAGGACCTGGAGCTCGGCGAGGATGTACCCGAGGTGCTCGCTGTGACGTCCGAGCCGCCCACCGCCCACGGCCCCGGGTACCGCGGGAAGCGCGAGCTCGGCCTCGTCGAGGACGCGCTGCACGGCGGCGTCGAAGGACGCCCGGAGGGTGCTGGGACGGACCCCGGCGTCGCCCACCGCGTCGACGAGCGGGTAGTCGGTGAACAGCTCGTCCACGTAGGGCCACGTCAGCTCGAGTCCGGCGATCATGCGGCGGCGGGATTCGTCGGTGCCGAGGGCGAGGCGGAGGAGCCACTGGATGCTGTGGTCGCGGTGGTAGTCCACCTCCTTGACGGCCTTCGCGGCGATCGCGGCGAGCGTCGCATCGCTCGAGTGGACAAGGCGTGAATACAGCTCCCACTGGTAGAGCGCGACGGCGAACTGCCGCGCTATCGTGCGGGCGAAATCGCCGTTGGGCTGCTCGACGAGGTGCACCGAACGGAACTCGGGCTCGCGTCGGAAGTAGGCGAGATCATCCTCGGTCCTGTCCCATGCACGGCCGGCGTAGGTCAGGAAGGACCGCGCATGGCCGATCTGGTCCAGCGCGATGTTCGCGAGGGCCACGTCCTCCTCGAGTTCGGGAGCGCGTGAGATCCACCAGCCGAGGCGCTGCGCCAGGATCAGGGCGTCGTCGCCGAGCCACAGCGCGTACTGCCCGACGGCCTCGCCGGGCTTCGTCTCCAGCAGCGCGATGTCCTCCGGGCGCAGCGCGTTGCCCGGCGTGATGCGCGTGGCGCTGGCGTCGGCCTCGCTCACAGGTGCTTCACCCCCTCGCTCTTGGTGTAGTACGTGGCGTGGCGGTAGTCCTTGCCCTGCGGCGACTCGAAGAAGGTGTCCTTCGCATCGGGATCGCTTGTGATGATCGCGGCCGCAGGGACCACCCAGAGGCTCACGCCCTCGTTGCGCCGCGTGTACAGGTCGCGGGCGTTGCGCACCGCCATCTCGGCGTCGGGGGCGTGCAGCGACCCCGCATGGACGTGCGAGAGGCCGCGCGACGACCGCACGAAGACCTCCCAGAGCGGCCAGGCTGCGCGCGTCCGGTGCGGCTCCGACGACGGCGCCGTCGCCGTCGCCCCGTCGTCGCCCGTCGTCGATCCCCCGGTCACCTAGGCCACCTCCGCCGTCGTGAGGGCCCGCTTCGCCGCGTAGGCCGCCGCGGCGTCGCGCACCCAGGCGCCCTCTTCGTGGGCCTCACGGCGCCGCTCCATACGCTGCGCGTTGCAGGGACCGCGACCGGCGAGGACCTCCTTGAACTCGTTCCAGTCCAGTGGCCCGTGCTCCCAGCGGCCGGCCTCCCCGTTGTAGCGGACGTCCGCGTCGGGCAGGTCGAGGCCGAGGACCTTGATCTGCTCCACCACCATCCCCACGAAGCGGGAGCGCAGCTCGTCGTTGGAGAACCGCTTGATGTTCCACTCCATGGATTTCCGCGAGTTCGGCGACTCCTCGTCCGGGGGCCCGAACATCATGAGCGACGGGGCGTACCAGCGGTCGACGGCGTCCTGCGCCATCGACCGCTGCTCGGGAGTCCCGCTCGCGAGCTCGAGGAGGATCTCGAACCCCTGCCGCTGGTGGAAGGACTCCTCCTTGCAGATGCGGACCATCGCGCGCCCGTAGGGTCCGTAGGACGCGCGGCACAGGGGCACCTGGTTGCAGATGGCGGCGCCGTCGACGAGCCAGCCGATCGCACCGATGTCGGCCCACGTCAGGACGGGGTAGTTGAAGATGCTCGAATAGCGCGCCCTGCCTGCGATGAGGTCCTCGGTCATCTGGTCGCGGGAGGTCCCGAGGGTCTCTGCCGCCGAGTAGAGATAGAGTCCGTGCCCGGCCTCGTCCTGGACCTTGGCCATGAGGACGGCCTTGCGTTTGAGCGACGGCGCCCGGGTGATCCAGTTCGCCTCCGGCTGCATGCCGATGATCTCGGAGTGCGCGTGCTGGGAGATCTGGCGGGTCAGGGACCTGCGGTAGTCGGCGGGCATCCAGTCACGGGGTTCCACGCGGGAGTCCCGGGCGATGAGCTCGTCGAAGAGCCGCTCGCCGGCGGCGTCGGAGTCCGCGCGGTGTCCTGCGTCGATTGCCGTAGACGTCATGGTGCCTGCCTCGCTCGTCGGGACGCCCGGACTAATTACCGACCGTTCGTTCAGTATAAGGAGGCGGTGGAGCGCCGGTCAACGGCGCGCGGCGCCGTCCCGCGCGGCTTACTCGTCCTCGCGCGCCGTGCGCGCCGCAAGGGAGGCCTGCAGCCACTCCCGGGCGCTCGACTCCGAGGTGAAGAACCGGGTGGCGTGCACGGCCTTGCAGGCTCCGGCGGCCAGGACCTCGTCCATGGGCCCCTCTCCCACGAGTGCCGCCGCCACCACGAGCACCTCGGAATTGAACACGGCCCGGGCACCTGGAGGAAGGTCGATGATGCTCGTCATGTGGACGAGGATCGCGTAGGGGGCGCCTGCGGACATCAGCCTGCTCGCGGCGAGGACGGCACGGGCGTCGTCGGGCGTGATGCCTACCCGCGCGCTCCACCGGAGCCGCTGGATCTCGGGTGCCACCAGCGTGAGCGTCGCCTTGCCGCCCGCCGCCACCAGGGTTCCCATGTCTTCCCCTCGGATGAGCAGTGCGGCAGGGGGTCTTGCGCTGCATGTGCGCAGAAACTATCACGGGTACGGGCGGCACGACAGGGCCCACCCGGCCGGACCGGGCGCTTGAACCGTTCCGGCCTCAGGCCATGTGCGCGAACTCGCGCGCGCCCCGGCTCCCGGCGGCCTCGAGGATGCCGCGCAGGGCCTCGGCCGGCGCCGTTGCAGAGGTACGGCCCGCCAGTTGCGCATGCATCCAGGCCGCGAGCCGCTTCTCACCCGCGGACGCAGGAGAGGTCAGGGACGGGAGCCGCGACTCCTCCTCGAGGAACTCCGCGATGCTGGCGACCTTCAGCCAGGCCGCACCGGTGCGCGGGTCGGCATTCCCCTCCCCCGCAGCGAGCAGACCTGCTGAGCGGAGCTGCTCGACGCGGGTGCCGTCGAGCCGGCCGGCGCGGACGGCCTTGCGCTGTTCGTCCAGCCACAGAGCCAACCGGTGCTCCCCAGGGGTCGAGGCCCGGGGGGACGGCTCCCGGCCCTCCCCGGAGATGAAGATCGCGAGTGCCCGGAGTCGGAGCTCCCAGGATGTGGTCGGCACGTCAGCGCCCTCTCAGAGGTCAAGCAGGATGGTACTAGTAAGGCTACTACCATCTAGACAGGCTAACTATCCTTGACGCGCCGGGCCGCCCGAACGGTCATGCGAAAATGGCCGTATGACTGCCACAGGGTCCACGCCGACGTCGACCGCCCGGCGGGGCCGGCCGGGCTACGACCAGCAGTCGGTCCTCGCCGTCGCGGTCGCCGCCTTCAACCGCCACGGATACGAGGCGACGTCGATGGGCATGCTGGCCGAGGACCTCGGCATCAGCAAGTCCGCCATCTACCACCACGTACCGTCCAAGGGCGACCTGCTGCGGCTCGCGCTCGACCATGCGCTCGGGGGGCTGGAGGCGGTGCTCGAGGACGGCCGGGCGGGTTCCGGTCCTGCCGATGCCCGTCTCGAGTTCGTGCTTCGCGGAACGATCGCCGTCCTGACCGAGCGGCTCCCGTTCGTCACCCTCCTGCTGCGGCTGCGGGGCAATACGGAGGTGGAGCGCGAGGCACTGGACAGGCGGCGGACTTTCGACCGCGAGGTGTCGGCGCTCGTCGACGCGGCCCGGCACGAGGGCTCCATCCGCAAGGACATCGACCCCCGGACCACGACGCGCCTGATCTTCGGGACGATCAACTCCATCGTCGAGTGGTACCGGCCCGGCGGCCCCCTGACGGCGGAGAAACTGGCCGACGACGTCATCGGCATGGTGTTCGACGGGCTCCACCGGCGCTGACCGCGCGTAGTCGTCGGACCGGCGCCCTCAGGGGATCGAAGCCGTCCACCTACGCGCCCAGGGCACGCCGAACCCCTCACCGACGCGTCACGCTGCTCGCACGGACGTCGTGGAAGTGCCGACGAACCGTGGCGGAGTCGCCCGTACGCGCGGCACCAGTAGCCCGGCTCCCACCGGGGCCCATGAGCAGGGAAGGGCGGTCCGGATCGCTCGCTGGATCTCCGCGCTGGAGGGCTACGACGGCGACAGGGTGGCGGCGCTGGCGGCGGGCACGGACGTGGCCTGCACCAGCGCGGCGCGGCAGCGCGGACTGTGGGTGCTGCGCCGACCGTGACTCCTCCACGTGGGCGTCGGTCACGGACGGGCCAGGGCCGGCTTCCACGTCGCGTCCCAGGTGCACGTTGCCGGTGTGGGCCGAGGCAGGAGCGGGCGCCCTCCCGCGGGCGCCGGCTACTTCCGCACGAGGGTCAGGACGTCGTAGGTCGCCACGATCTCGTCCTCCTGGTTCTGTAGCACGGCATCCCAGGCGACCTCGCCGTACTCGTCCGTCTCGCGCGGCGTGATGCGTTTGGCCGTCAGGGTGACGCGGATCGAGTCCCCCGCGGCGACCGGCGTGAGAAAACGCAGGTTCTCGAGGCCGTAGTTGGCGAGGACGGGCCCGGGAGCGGGGTCCACGAAGAGGCCGGCGCCCCAGGAGACCAGCAGGTAGCCGTGCGCCACGATGCCCGGGAAGAACGGATTGGCGGCAGCAGCCTCCTCGTCCGTGTGGGCGTAGAACGTGTCGCCGGTGGTCTCGGCGAACGCGGTGATGTCCTCCAGCGTCACCTGCCGCAGCTCGGACCGGACGGCATCGCCGATCCGCAGCGTCGAGAGGTCCTTCCGGAACGGATGCACGACGTCGAACCTGCGGTCCGCCCCGGCGTGCCACTCCCCCGTGACGGCGGTGAGCATGTTCGGCGACCCCTGCACGGCGGTGCGCTGCATGTGGTGGAGGACCGAGCGCATGCCGCCCAGCTCCTCGCCGCCGCCTGCCCGGCCCGGCCCGCCATGCACCAGGTGCGGGACGGGCGAGCCGTGTCCGGTGGAGGTGCGGGCGTCCTCGCGGTTGAGGATGAGCACCCGCCCGTGGTGCGCGGCGATGCCGAGGACCAGTTCCTGCGCCACGCGCGCATCATCGGTGCAGACCGTCGCGACGAGGGACCCCGAGCCGAGGGTGGCGAGGTGGACGGCGTGGGCGAGGTCGCTGTAGCCGATGACCGATGCGACCGGGCCGAAGGCCTCCACCGAGTGCAGGGCGCCCGCCTCCACGTCCTGCCAGGTGAGCAGCACCGGCTCCATGAACGCACCATCAGGGGCCTTCCCGGAGGTGTTGTCGGCGAGCACGACGTCGGGCGCGTCGAGCGAACCGAAGGCCACCGACGCCCCTCCGTCGATCAGCTCGCGGACGGCGTCCTGCACCCCTTCGAGCTGGGCGAGTGACGCGAGCGCACCCATGGTGACGCCCTCGGCGCGGGGATCACCGAGTGTCACCCGCGACCGGATGCGCTCGCCGGCAGCCCGCACGACGTCGTCGACCAGGGCCTCGGGCACGATGGACCGCCGGATGCCGGTGCACTTCTGGCCCGCCTTCACCGTCATCTCGGTGACGAGGGATTTCACGAAGGCGTCGAACTCCGGCGTCCCGGGGACGGCGTCGGGGCCGAGGATGGCGGCGTTGAGGGAGTCGGTCTCGCAGGTGAAGCGGACGCCTCCCCGCTCCACCGACGGATGTGCCTTGAGGTGGTTCGCGGTCGAGGCGGAGCCGGTGAAGGATACGAGGTCGCGGTAGTCGAGGTGGTCGAGGATGTCGCGGGCCGGTCCGGAGATGAGCTGCAGCGCGCCGTCGGGGAGGATCGCCGAGCCGATGATCAGTTTCACGACGGCGGCGGTGAGGAACCCGGTGGGTGTCGCGGGCTTGACGATGGTGGGCACGCCGGCGAGGAACGCGGGCGCGAGCTTCTCGAGCATGCCCCACACCGGGAAGTTGAAGGCGTTGATCTGCACCGCGACGCCGGGGATGCGCGTGTGGATGTGCGTCCCGAGGAAGGAGCCGTCCCTGGACAGCACCTCGGGAGGGCCGTCGACGATCACGTGCGAGTTCGGCAGCTCGCGGCGGCCCTTCGATCCGAAGGTGAACAGCACGCCGATGCCGCCGTCGATGTCCACCATCGAGTCGACCCTCGTCGCCCCCGTCCGCGCAGACAGCTCGTACAGCGGCTCACGGTGCGCGTTCAGGTGCTGCGCCAGTTCCTTGAGCTTCAGGGCACGCTCGTGGAACGTGAACCGGCCGAGGGCGGCCTGGCCCGTGGTCCTCGCGTGGCGGACGGCGGCTGCCGTGTCGATGCCGGCGGTGCTGACGACGGCGAGCTCCTCGCCCGTGCTGGCATCGCGCACCACCGTGCCGTCGCCATCGGCCGCCGAGCGCTCCGGCGCCCACCAGGAGTCCTCGAGGAAACTGGGGACGACATCGATCTGTACTCGTTCCGGGGCGGTTGTCATGGTCCGCTCGCCTTTCACTGGTGCTGCGGGGATGGGTCCGGGCGCGTACCGGACGGGAGGTGGTCGGTCGATGGAACAGCAGGCGACGGGGAGGCAGGCGACGGCGGGGCGACGTCCCAGGCGAAGAAGCCGCGGCCGCTCTTGCGCCCGACCTCGCCCCGCGCCACCTTCTCGCGCAGGATCGCCGGTGGGGCGAAGCGCGGCCCGAGGGTGGATTCGAGGTACTCGGCGATGCCGAGGCGGACATCGAGCCCCACGATGTCCGTGGTGCGCAGCGGGCCGACCGGGTGCCTGTAGCCGAGGACCATGGCGGCGTCGATGTCCTCGGCCGACGCCACGCCCTCCTCCAGCATCCGCATGGCCTCGAGCGCGATGGCCACCCCGAGGCGCGAGCTCGCGAACCCGGGGGTGTTCCGCACGACGACGGGCGTCTTGCCGAGCTTCGTCACCCAGGACCGCGTCTCCGCCTCGAGCTCGGCCGACGTGCGGGCCCCCAGGACCACCTCGATCAGGGCCGATGCGGGCACGGGGTTGAAGAAGTGGAGGCCGCAGAAGCGCTCCGGGCGGCGCAGCGCGTCCGCGAGCGCGTCGACCGAGAGGGACGACGTGTTCGTCGCGAGCCACGCGCCGTCGTCGAGCACATCCTCGACGGCGCGGAGCGCGGCGCGCTTCAGGGGGAGGTCCTCCGGGACGGCCTCGACGACGAGGGCGCAGGGGCTGAAGGCCGCGTAGTCCGTCGACACCGAGACGCGGGCCTCGAGATCCGCGAGCGTGGCCGTCGTCGCCCCTCGTTCCACGCTGCGTGCGAAGGCCTCCCGGACGCGGTCGAGGCCGGCCGCCACCGAGGCGTCGTCCCGTTCGACGACGACGACGTCGGATCCGGCGAGGCAGAAGGCGTGGGCGATGCCCGCTCCCATGCGTCCGCCCCCCAGCACGCCGACGCGGTGGGGGAAGCCGCTCATGAGTCCTTCTTCCGGTCGAGGAAACGCTGCATGCGCTCGAACTTCGCCGCGGACTCGAAGAGCACCGCCTGCGCGAGCTGATCGATCACGGGATGCGCGTCGCGTGGCGCGTGGAACACGCTCTTGGTGATCCTGACGGCGAGCGGGTCCAGCCGGCCGATCCGGTCCGCGAGCTCGTGCGCGGCCTGGAGGAGGTCCTCGGGGGCATGGATCGCGGTGACGAGTCGCGCGGCGAGGGCTTCCTCGGCCGAGAGGATCCGCCCGGCGAGGAGGATCTCCAGGGCGAGCGGCTCCCCCACGAGTTCCTTGAGCCGCCAGGTGGCACCGGCGGCGGGCAGGATGCCGAGGCCGGTCTCCGGGTTGCCGATCCTCAGGCGGGGCGTCGCAAGGCGGAAGTCCGCGGCGAGGGCCAGTTCCGCCCCACCGCCGAGGGCAAAGCCGTCGAGGGCCGCGATGACGGGCATGGGGAGCTTCGCGATCCGCGCGAAGAGTGTCGAGTTGATGCCCGCCAGCGCATCGTCACGCCTGCGTTCCCGCAGCTCCGCGATATCGGCGCCGGACGCGAAGACGCCCTCCGCCCCGGTGAGGATGAGCATCCGTGGTTCGCGCTCCAGGCCTTCGCACACCGCATGCAGGTCGTCCACCATCCGACGGTCGATCGCGTTGCGCACCTCCGGCCGGTGCAGTGCGACGACGAGGCGGTCCGGGCCCTCGGTCAGTTCCAGCGACGCGTGCATCACACGGCCTCGATGAGCATGGCGGTACCCTGTCCGACGCCGACGCACAGGGTCGCGAGGCCGAGGCGCCGGGACGGTCCGGAGAGCTCGCGTTCCATCCTGCCTAGCAGGGTGACGGCGATCCGGGCGCCCGAGGAACCGAGCGGGTGCCCGAGGGCAATGGCGCCGCCGTCGCGGTTCACGATCTCCTCGTCGAGTCCGAGGCGCCGGATGCACGCGAGCGACTGTGCGGCGAAGGCCTCGTTGAGTTCGACGGCGCCGAGGTCGGCGACGGTGAGCCCCGTGCGCTCGAGGACCCTGTGCGTCGCCGGCACGGGACCGATGCCCATGATCTCCGGCGGGACACCCGCTGACGCCCCGTCGAGGATCCGGGCGCGGGGGGTCAGCCCGTACCGCCCGATGGCGGCCTCGGAGGCGACGACGACGGCCGAGGCGCCGTCGTTCAGCGAGCTCGAATTCCCGGCCGTGACGATGCCGTCGGGGCGGACCACGGGGCGGAGCCGGGCGAGGACCTCGAGGGTGGTGTCCGCCCGGGGTCCCTCGTCCGTGTCCACTGAGAAGGACGTCCTCCCGCGGTTGACCTGCACGGGCACGATCTCGTCGCCGAACCGTCCCGCCTCCATCGCCGCGAGTGCGCGCTGGTGGGATCGCAGCGCGAAGGCGTCGGCGTCGTCGCGCGTGATGCGATCCAGCGCCGCGAGCTCCTCCGCCGTCTCCGGCATGGAAGAGGTGGCCTTGTCCCTGGCGGCGAGCAACGGGTTGGTGAAGCGCCAGCCGATCGAGGTGTCGAACACGGCGCCCGGCGTGGCGAACGCCCTGTCGGGCTTCTCCATGACCCACGGCGCGCGGCTCATGGACTCGACCCCGCCGGCCACCACGACATCCGCGGCTCCCGCCTTGACCATGTGGGAGGCCATGATGATGGCCGAGAGGCCGGAGGCGCAGAGCCGGTTGACGGTGATGCCGGGGACGCTGTCGGGGAAGCCCGCGAGCAGCGCCGCGAGCCGGGCCACATTGCGGTTCTCCTCGCCCGCTCCGTTGGCGTTGCCGAGGATCACCTCGTCGACGGTGGCCGGATCGGCGCCGGCACGCTGGATGACGGCGGACAGCACCAGGGCGGCGAGATCGTCGGGGCGGACGCCGGAGAGCGCTCCGCCGTAGCGGCCCACCGGCGTGCGGACGCCGCCCACCAGGAAAGCCTCGGCCATCTTCGTCTCCCTCGTCGTCTCCGGTCCGTCGGCGAATTACCGAACGTTCGTTCTGTAAAAAGCCAGCTCCAGAATTGCATGCCCACCCGGGACGGTCAACCGGGTGCTCCTGCAGGGATCGGCAGGAGCATCGGCAGGGGTATCGGCAGGGGTATCGGCCGGGCATCGCCCGCCGGACCGGCAGTGGCAAGATGGGAACCATGACCGTTGATGCCACCGCACCCGTCGTCCCCGTCCCGCCCCCGGCCAGGAAGGTGCCCCACCTGCGCACGCACCACGGCGATACGTTCGTGGACGCCTACGAGTGGATGCGCGAGAAGGAGAGCCCCGAGCTGATCGACTACCTCAAGCGCGAGAACGAGTACACGGACGCCGTCACGCGTGACCAGGAGCCGTTGCGCGAGGCGATCTTCAACGAGATCAAGGACCGCACGCAGGAGACCGACCTGTCCGTCCCCGCCCGCAAGAAGGGCTGGTGGTACTACTCGCGCACGGAGGAGGGGAAGCAGTACGGCATCCAGTGCCGCGTGGCCGCCGAGGACACGGGGGATCTCGGCCGTGACTGGACGCCGCCCGAGGTGGTCGCCGGGCGGCCCGTCCCCGGCGAGCAGGTCCTGCTCGACGGCAACGAACTCGCCGAGGGCAAGCCGTTCTTCTCCCTGGGAGGGATGTCCGTCACCGAGGACGGCACCCTGCTCGCCTATTGCGAGGACAACGCCGGCGACGAGCGCTTCACGCTGCGCATCAAGGATCTCGGAACCGGGGCGCTCCTTCCCGACGAGGTGCCGAACATCTTCTACGGTCTGTCCTTCTCGCCCGACGGCTCGCGCGTCTACTACACGGTCGTCGACGACTCCTGGCGCCCGTACCAGGTGCGGGCGCACACGCTGGGCACGCCCGTGGCGGACGACGTCGTCGTGTACCAGGAGGACGACGTCGCCCTGTGGACGGGCTTCGAGGTATCGGCGGACCGGACGCAACTGCTCATCAGCATCGGCTGCTCGGAGTACAGCGAGTACCGCGTCCTCGATCTCTCCCGGCCGGAGGGCGGGCTCACCACGCTGATCCCGCGCGACGAGCGCATCCTCTACGACGCCGAACCCGTCAGCATCGGCGGCGTCCCGCACTACCTGCTGACCCATGACCGCGGCGCGAAGAACTCCATGGTGAGCCTGGTCGCTGCCGCGGAGTTCTCGCGGCCGCTCGCCGAGCAGGCGTGGACGACGGTCGTCCCGCACGACGACGACGTGCGCGTGAACGGCGTGGCGGTCACCCGCACCCACCTGGTGCTGTCCGTGCGGAAGGACACCATCGAGCGCGTTCAGGTCCTCCCGATCGCCGGCCTCGGGACGCCGGACCAGGGGCTGCCGACGGAACCGGACTTCGACGAGGAGCTCTTCACGAGCAACCTCGCCAATGCCGAGTTCGACTCCCCGATCATCCGGCTGTCCTACGCCTCCTACCTCACTCCCCCGCGCGTCTACGACTACGTCCTCGAGGGCGGCTCATTGGAGCTGCGCAAGGAGACGGAGGTGCGCGGCGGCTACGACCCCGCCGACTACGTCGCCGAACGGCAGTGGGCGCCCGCCGCCGACGGGACGCTGATCCCGCTCTCCGTCGTCCGCCGTGCG
This sequence comes from Arthrobacter sp. BC5, assembly GCF_056680255.1. Classification (NCBI taxonomy): domain Bacteria; kingdom Bacillati; phylum Actinomycetota; class Actinomycetes; order Micrococcales; family Micrococcaceae; genus Arthrobacter; species Arthrobacter sp. BC5. Next base: position 1,756,699 of record NZ_CM155273.1, on the reverse strand, counting down.
GACCTCGCACAGGACGGCACCCATCCCGCCGTGATCTACGCCTACGGGAGCTACGAGGCCAGCATGGACCCGGCGTTCTCGATCGCCCGGCTTTCCCTGCTGGACCGGGGCATCATCTTCGTCACCGCGCACATCCGCGGAGGCGGCGAGATGGGCCGCAGCTGGTACGAGCAGGGCAAGAAGCTGGCCAAGAAGAACACCTTCACGGACTTCGTCGACGCCACGACCCATCTGGTCACCTCGGGCTGGGTCGATGCCGGGCGGATCGCCGCGATGGGCGGGTCCGCGGGTGGCCTGCTCATGGGCGCCGTCGCCAACCTCGCACCGGAGAAGTACCGGGCGATCGTGGCGCAGGTACCCTTCGTGGACGCCCTGACGACGATCCTCGACCCGGAACTGCCGCTCTCGGCCCTCGAGTGGGAGGAGTGGGGCAATCCCATCACGGACCCCGAGGTGTACCGCTACATGAAGGAGTACACCCCGTACGAGAACGTGCGGCCCGTGGCGTATCCGCGGATCGCCGCCGTGACGAGCTACAACGACACGCGGGTGCTGTACGTGGAACCCGCGAAGTGGGTCGCGCAGCTCCGCGAGACGACCACCGGCACCGAGCCGATCGTCCTGAAGACGGAGATGGACGGCGGGCACGGCGGGGCGAGCGGACGGTACTCGCGCTGGCGCGACGTCGCGTGGGACTACGCGTTCGCCGCGGATGCCGTGGGAGCCACCGAGGTGCTGGCGCGTTCCACGAGCTCCGTCGAGTAGACGACCGGCTCCGGGTGCGAGCCCGGAGCCTCGATCTCCTCGAGGAGCATCGACCCCGCCTTCACGGCCATCTCGACCATGGGCTGCGTGATGGTGGTGAGCGGCGTCGGCGCCGTCTCGGCCACCGCGTGGTTGTCATAGCCCATCAGTGCGATATCCCCGGGGACCGTCTTGCCCGCGGCGTGGATGACCTCCATGACGCCGAGCGCCATGAGGTCCGACGCCGCGAAGATCCCGTCGATATCCGGATGCTCGGCCAGCAGCCTGCGTGCTGCCACGGCGGCGCCGTCCGTGGTGAAGTCCGCGTGGACCACGGGGCCCTCGGGCAGGCCCGCTTCGGCGAGGCCGGTCCTCCACCCGCGCAGGCGGTCGACGGCGGCGGTCATGTCCGCAGGACCGGCGACCGTCGCAAGGCGCCGCCGGCCGATGCTCGCCAGATGCTGCGCGGCAAGGCGTCCGCCCCCGACGTTGTCGGTGTCCACATATGTCACGTCGTAGGTCGTGTCCCACGGCCGACCGATGAAGATGGTCGGGAGGCCCGTCTGCGCCAGCGACCTCGCCCAGGAGTCGGACTTGTGGTGCGAGACCACGATGGCGCCGTCGACGTGCCCGCCCCGCAGGTAGCGGAGGGTGCGGGACGAGTCGTCGTGGGTCCTCGACATCAGCAGCACCAGCTGCACGTCGGTCTCCCGGAGCGCCTCCGTGATGCCGGTGATGACGACGGCGAAGAAGGGATCCATCATGACGCGGACGTCCGGCTCCGGGATGACCAGGGCTATCGAGGACGTGCGGCGCGTCACCAGGCTCCGCGCCGCCCTGTTCGGGATGTACCCGAGGTCGACGACGGCACGGTCCACCGCCGCCTGGGCCTCAGGGCTGACGCGGTCCCCTCCGTTGATCGCTCGCGATGCGGTGGATCGCGAGACGCCGGCAGCCCGTGCAAGATCCTCGAGCGTGGGGCTCGGGCGGTGCGCGGCCTGGCGCAGCGATCGGGGCGGGGAGGCGTTCATCACCTCGACAATACGACACCCTCCTTCTGGGAGCCCGTGGCCGCGTTCTTGTCAGGCAGCACGTTGGAGGCAGCGAGACGCGCGTACCACAGGGCACTCGCCTTCGGGATGCGCTCCTGCGTCTCGTAGTCCACGCGCACGAGGCCGAAGCGCTGGTGGTATCCCCAGGCCCACTCGAAGTTGTCCATGAGCGACCACGCAAGGTAGCCGCGGAGGTCCACACCGTCGTCGATCGCGTCCTTCATGGCCCGCACGTGGACCTCGAAGAAGCCGAGGCGGTCCTGGTCGTCGACGAAGCCGTCGGCGTCCGGGACGTCGTTGTAGGCGGCGCCGTTCTCCGTGATGTAGATCGGGATGCCGGCCGGCCCGGTGTAGTCGTCCTGCAGCCGGTTCAGGAGGCGGCGGAGCCCATCGGGCTGCACCTCCCAGTCCATCGCAGTCACGGGCAGCCCGCGCGGTACCGAACGCACGCCGTGCGCAGCGACGTAGGGCGAGGAGACCGGGCGTTCGAGCGGTGCGTGGCCCTCCTGCGGGGCGGCCTCGCCGGACGGCTCCTTGGTCACGGCCTCGCCGTGGTAGTAGTTCACGCCGAGCACGTCGATCGGGGTCGCGATGATCTCCAGATCGCCCGCACGGATGTGATCGGTCAGCCCCAGATGCTCGACGTCCTGGAGGACGTCCTCGGGGTAGGCGCCCCGCAGCACGGGGTCGAGGAAGATGCGGTTGAACTGTCCGTCGATGCGGCGGGCGGCATCGCGATCCGCCTCGCTCGAGGGGTCGAGGGGGTCCGGCACCGTCAGGTTCAGGGTGATGCCGAGCGTCGCGTCCGCATCACGGCGGCGCAGTTCCTGCGTCGCGAGCCCGTGTCCGAGCAGGAGGTGGTGCGCAGCCGCGAGGGCCGCCGTCGGCTCCTGCCGTCCCGGTGCGTGCACGCCGGCCGCGTACCCGAGGAAGGCCGCGCACCAGGGCTCGTTGAGGGTGGTCCAGATGCGGACGCGATCGCCGAGGGCCTCGTGCATCACCGCTGCGTACTCGGCGAAGCGGTAGGCGGTGTCGCGGTTGGTCCAGCCGCCCTTGTCCTCGAGGGCCTGCGGGAGGTCCCAGTGGTAGAGGGTGAGCCACGGCTTGATGCCGGCCTCGAGAAGCTGGTCCACGAGCGTGGAGTAGAAGCGGATGCCCTCCACATTGGGGGTGACGCCGTCGGCCATGCAGCGGGACCACGACGTCGAGAAGCGGTACGCCTGCAGGTTGAGGCTCTTCATGAGCGCGACGTCGTCCGCCGAGCGGTGGTAGTGGTCGCACGCCACGTCGCCGTTGTGTGCATCCGCCACGGCTCCCGGGACCCTGGCGAACGTGTCCCAGATGGACGGCCCCCTGCCGCCCTCCTGGGCCCCGCCCTCGATCTGGTAGGCGGCGGTGGCCGCTCCCCAGAGGAAACCCTCGGGGAAGGTGATGTCGGTGCTGCTCATCCTTTGACTGCTCCTTGCATGATTCCTGAAACGAGTTGGCGTCCCGCTACGGCGAAGAGAAGCAGCAGGGGGATGGTGGACAGCACTGCTCCGGCGAGCACGATCGAGTAGTCGACGAAGTGCGCTGCCTGAAGCAGTTGCAGTGCCACCGGGAGGGTGGGATTGGACGGATCCAGCACGATGAACGGCCAGAAGAAGTTGGTCCAAGTCGCCACGAACGTGAAGAGAGCCAGCATCGCCGCTGCCGGCCGTGCGGCCGGGAGCCCAACGTACCAGAAGGCCTGGATCATGGACGCGCCGTCGATCCGGACTGCCTCGATGAGCTCGTCCGGCAGGGCGTCCCGCAGGTACTGCGTCATCCAGAAGACGCCGAAGGCCGTGACCACGCCAGGGACGATGACCGCCCAGAGCGAGCCCGTCCAACCGAGCTTCGCCATGACGATGAACAGCGGCACCACGCCCAGCTGGGTGGGAACGGCCATCGTCGCGATCACGAAGACGAGCAGGCCCTTACTGCCCCGGAAGCGGAGTTTGGCGAAGGCGAAGCCGGCGAGGGTGGAGAACAGCACCACGGACGCCGCCGTCACGGTGGAGACGATGATGCTGTTGCCGAGTGCTTTCCAGAACGGGATGCTGTCCAGCACGGTGGCCGCGTTGGCGAAGAAATTGCCACCCGGCAGCAAGGGGACACCCTTGCTGATCACCGAGCTGTCATGGCTCCCCACGAGGAAGGACCACCAGAGCGGGAACAGCGAGCCGAGGATGACCGCCCCGAGGAATCCATAGGTCAGGAAGCCCGGGCGCCGCATGGTACCGCCCGCAGCGCCGCGGCGCTTGGCGCCGAGCCCGCGCTGGGCCGCGCGGGCAGCGCCCTTGCCTGCGGTCTGCTCGATCATGGGGATGGAGCTCATCGTCGGCCTCCCTGGCTTGCGATGCGGCGGGTGATGAGGAAGTTGGCCATCGCGATGATGACGATGATCAGGAACAGGAGCCAGGCGACAGCCGAGGCCCTGCCGAAGTTGCGCTGGCCCCAGCCGAGCTCCCAGATGTACATGGTGAGCGTCTGCCATTGCCGGTCAGCCCCGCCGAGGCCCGCCTGGTCGAAGACCCTGGCCTCGTCGAAGATCTGGAGTCCGCCGATGGTGGCGGTGATGACCACGAAGATGATGGTCGGGCGCAGCATGGGGACGGTGACGGAGAAGAATTGCCGGAGCCGCCCGGCACCGTCGATGGTCGCCGCCTCGTAGACGTCACGGGGGATGGCCTGCATGGCGGCGAGGAAGATGAGGGCGTTGTAGCCCGTCCAGCGGAAGTTGACCATCGTCGCGATGGCCGTGTGACTCGCGAGCGAGTCGGCGTGCCAGCGGACCGGGTCCAGCCCGATCCCCGTCAACAGCTCGTTGAACAGGCCTGCCTGGTCAGCGAAGAGGTTGTTGAAGATCAACCCGACGGCCACGGGGGCCACCACGAAAGGTACGAGGACGCCCATCCGCCAGAACGTCTTGGCCCTCAGGTTGGCGTCGAGCACCGCCGCGATGGCGATGGCGAGGACTACCTGCGGGACGGACGAGAGGAGGAAGATGCTGAACGTATTGCCTACGGCATTCCAGAAGAACGGCTGCGAGAGCACGAACTGGAAATTCTCGAGCCCCGTGAACGCGCCCTGGCCACCGATGAGGTTCCAGTTGTGGAGCGAGACCCATGCGGTGTAGAGCAGGGGGAACAGGCCCGTGATGGCGAAGAGCACGAAGAACGGCGAGATGTAGATATACGGGGACAGCTTGACGTCCCACTTCGAGACCTTCTGGGAGAAGGCCAGCCGCTTCACGCTCTTGTCGCGCGGAGCCTGCCGGTTCGTGTCGGGAGGTGGGGATTGGACCCGGTCCGTGACGGCCATCTGCTACAGAGCGCCTACAGCGGTGACGAACTTCTCCCAGGAGGAGGCGGGGTCGTCGGTCTTGTCGACGTCGACACGGGTCAGGGCCTGCTGCATCGCATCATTGATCGCGAAGTACTTGGGGCCCTTGAACGGCGTGACCTCGACGGCGGTCGCGCGGTTGGCCAGGATCTGGCCGGTCGGCGCGTCGTTGAAGAACGGATCGACCTGTCCCTGCAGTTCCTCGCTCTCGAGCGCCTCGACCTGGCTGGGGAACGTGCCCTTCGACTCGAAGGCCTTGACCTGCTGCTCGGGCGCCGTGAGCCAGTCGGCGAGCTTCTTGGCTTCGGCCTGGTTCTCACCCTGGGTGGGGACGGTCAGGTACGAACCGCCCCAGTTGCCGCCGCCGCCGGGGAAGACATCGGCGATGTCCCAGCCCTCGACACCTTCGGCGTTGCCCTCGATGACGCCGAGCATCCAGCCGGGGCAGAGCTTCGTGGCGAACGCATCGGACTGGAAGCTCGCTACCCAGTCGTCCTCCCACTGCGTGAGGTGTGCGGAGAGCCCGTCCTCGACCGAGGCCTGCAGGACCTGCTCGTAGATGTCCTTGACCTCGGGGTTCTCCGTGGCCATGACCGTTCCGTCATCTTCCTCGTAGGCGTTCTGGACCTGGTTGATCATGCCCTGGTAGGTGGCTCCGGCCGAGTCGAACCAGGCCACGCCGCCGCTCGCGGCGACGAACTTCTTGCCGGCGTCGAAGTAGTTCTGCCAGTCACCCTCGAGCATCTCCGCGACGGCCTCGCGGTCGCTGGGCAGCCCGGCCTTCTCGAACAGGTCTGCCCGGTAGCACACGGCCTGGGGGCCGACGTCGGTCCCGTAACCGATGAGCTGCCCGTCCTCGGTGGTGGCGGCTTCGGTCTTCCAGTCGAGCCACCGGCCCTCCACGGCAGGGTCGGAGAGGTCGGCGAACTGGTCGGGGAACTCCAGCAGTTCGGGCAGCCAGTCGACCTCGATGGCCTCGATGTCGGAGAGGCCCGAACCCGCGGCGAGTCGGGTGGTGAGGTTGTCGCGGGCCTCGTTCGAGGTGGCGGCCTTCTTGTGCTCGATGGTGACGTTCGGGTTGAGCTCTTCGTATTCCTTGAAGAGTTCCTCGTAGCCGAACTCGTTGAACGTGCCCACGGCGAGGGTGACGTCCTCCGCGCCGGTCTCTCCTTCGACTCCGGCATTCTCCGTACCGCCGGATCCACAGGCGGTGAGTGCCAGGGCGAGGCATGCGGCGGCGGCGGACAGTGCGGTGATGCGTGCTCTGCTGTGCACGGGTGACTCCTTTGTCAGCTCTGATCCCGCTGCGGGGTGCAGCGGGCTCTGGGTAGGACTTTCCTGGTGGGCGTGGTGTCCGGACGGGACGCGGCCGTCGGGCCGATCGGTGCGGATCGGGTCCAGGACGATGGTGCGGCGGCGGGCACGGGAGCACCCGCGACCCGCCACCGGGCGAGTGGTGGCATCAGCGCGAGTCGCGATCCGGGCCGGGAGATCAACCCCGGTGGGAGCGCTCTCACGCTGTGGATCCATCCTGACTGTGACGTAGCACACTGTCAAGTGGGAGCGCTTCCACGCGGTCCGCCATGGGCCGAAACCCTGCATAAACGCAGGTCAGAGAGGGGTCGACGAATTCTCTGTGATCGTATTGTTATGACCCGCTGCTTCCCGGCGCTGTGTTCACGGAGGCTAGAGTGGCGGACGAACCCCGCCGGATCACACCGCCAGGAGCACCCCCGCAATGACGCATGAGCCACATTCCCCGTGGACCATCACGCTCGGTGAGCTCGACGAGAAGATGGGCGTCGCCATCGTCGAGCAATCCGTCGACCGTGTCGTGGCGACCATGCCGGTGGAGGGCAACCGCCAGTCCTTCGGGCTCCTCCATGGCGGGGCCTCCCTCGCCGTCGGCGAGGCCGTCGGGTCCTGGGCCGCAGTGATCCACGCCTCGATCCTCGGGAAGACGGCGGTCGGGGTGGACGTCTCAGCCACCCACCACAGGGGCGCGCGGGAGGGTACGGTCACCATCACCGCCACGCCGATCCACCTGGGCCGGACCCTGACCACCCACGAGGTACTGATCACCGATCAGGCAGGTCGGCGCCTCTGCACCCTCCGTATCACGAATCTGCTCCTCGACAGGCCCACGTCCGCGAGTACGGTTGGGCCATGACCTCCCCCATGCGCCCCCTCCGGAACCACATCCTCAGGACCGTCACCCTCGCGGCCGCCACCTGCGCCGTCCTTGCCGGCGGAGCAGGCCCGGTCGTCGCAGCGCCGAAGGAGCCCCTCGCCTACGTGGCCCTGGGGGATTCCTACGCCTCCGGCTACGGTGCGGGCTCCTACGTCAATGCCTGCGGACAGTCTCCGCTCGGCCTGCCCGGGATCCTGGACGGCAGGAAGCAGGTGGAACTCGTGGCGGACGCGACCTGCGCCGGCGCGAAGGTCGCGACGGAACCCGGTGGCGCCCTCGACCTTCCGGAGCAGGTGGCGCGGACACGTGCCGCCGGAGCACTGTCCCCCTCCACGGACCTGGTCACCATCTCCGCCGGCGGCAACGACGCGGGATTCGGGGAGGTGGCCGGCGTCTGCGCCACCCAGCCGGCCCCCGTGTGCGCGCAGGCCGTCGCAGGCCGGAACGAGGCGTCGCTGCCGGTCCTGGCCTTGGACCTCGATGCCCTGTACCGGTCCATCCGGACCGCCGCACCGAATGCCACCGTGGTGGTCACGGGATATCCGCATCTGTTCTCGCCGGAGTTCGGCAACCCCGTCATCCCCGTGGCATCGCAGGCCGCCTTCAACGCCGGCACGGACGCACTCAACACCGTTCTGCGCCAGCAGGCCACGGCGAACGGTTTCACGTTCGTCGATCTGGTCCCGAAGTTCGACGGCCACGGCCTCGGCTCGCCGTCGCCCTGGATCACCTTCCGCGCCGGCGCCGGGGACAACCTGCACCCCACGGCCGAAGGCTACAAGTCCGGCTACTTCCCCGCCGTGCGCAGTGCGGTGAACGTCGCCCAGCTGCAGCGCTAGGCACGAGGGGCCCGGCCCGCCTCCCCCACCCTGCCCGGCAGGGCTGCAGCGCGGGAGCCCGTCCGGCGGAACCCCATGAACGTGAGATAGATGCCCAGTGATGCCTCCCACGCGATCTCCGGGAGCGTGGCCAGCCCGGACCAGACCGACGTCTGCTCGTACGCCCCGAAGAGCACCGCGATTCCGGACACCGACATGAGAGGCCCGCCGATGAGCCCCAGCAGCGCCATGCGGCGAGGCACGAGGCCCGACCGGTACATGAGGAACCCGAGCAGCAGGCCGTTCCCGATCCCGACGGTGAACCCGGGCCCGAGCAGGAACGTCCAGTCATGGAGTGCCACGAGGGCGCGGGCCACGGGCACGTAGGACTCGCCGTCCCCGCCGCCCTCCTGGGCTGCGGCCTGGCGAAGGGTCACGACGGCCAGCACGCCGAGCATCCCGACGACGATGAGCGCGCACTCGATGATCCGCGCAGCGACGTAGCCGAGTGCCGCAGCCTCGTGGTGACGCCGGAGCACGGGGAAGAGGACGATCGCCGTGCCGACGTTCGTGATCACCAGCACTATCTCGCACACGGCGCCGAGGAGGATGCGGACGTCCGCTCCCGGTCCGCTGACGTAGTCCGGGTCGCCGAGCACCGGCGCGTAGAGCACGGCGCCCGTGATCGCCGAGACGAACGTGACGAGGAAGAAGATCCCGGCTACCCGGGCAACCCTGTCGTCGGATGTCATGATGCTCCTGTCGGCCTGATGTGTACGGCGTACACTTGTGCCTCGACGGTAGGTGTATTGCGTACACTTTGTCAATGGACCAGTACGCACCCCGGGAGGAGCATCCGTGGCCCAGCAGGAAGAGTCAGGGCGCCGCCGCCTCAACAGGCAGGCGGTACTGCGTGCCGGCATAGTGCTCGCCGATGGCGTGGGGATCGACGGCTTCACGATGCGCACGCTCGCGCAGGGGCTCGGAGTGGTTCCGATGGCCCTGTACAAACATGTCGCGAACAAGGAGGACCTGCTCGACGGGATGGTGGACATCGTCTGGGGCGAGGTGACCGAGCCGGGCGCCGAGCAGGGATGGAAGCGCGCCATGCGCGAGCGCGCCGTCTCGCTCCGCGCCGCGCTCACCCGGCACCGCTGGGCGATCGGACTGATGGAGGCCCACGGCAGACCGGGACCGGAGAGCCTGCGGCAGCACAACGCCATGATGGGCTGCCTGCGCGAGAGCGGCTTCTCCTTCCGGACCACCGTCCACGTGACCTCCGCCCTGGACGCCTACGTCTACGGCTTCGCCCTGCAGCAGAAGACGCTCTCGTTCGAGACGCCGGAGGAGTCCGCCGAGGTCGCGGCTGCGACGCGGGAGGGGCAGCCGGCCGACGCCGCGGAGCTGTACCCCTACCTGATGGAGGTCGTCGTCGAACTGGCGCGGTCGGGCTACGACTACGACGAGGAGTTCGCCGTAGGACTGGACCTGCTCCTCGACGGGATCGATGCGCTGCGGGAGTCGTGGCGCTCGGACACGGCCGGAGACCCCGCTGCCACGCCGGCTCGTGGCAACACCTACCACCCTCCGGATCACGCCGGACCTCGCCTGCCCCCACGTCCGCCGGGTCGACCGGACCCGGAGGCCGCCGGTCCTGCATCCCCGAGCGGACCGGCGGGAGTTCCCGCCCACCGACGCGCGGCTAGACTCGACGGGTGACTTCAGAGCTCCCCGCCAAGGCATCCGACATCTTCGACCCCACCCGATGGCGCATCGTCACCGGGTTCGAGGACTTCACGGACATGACGTACCACCGCCAGGTGGAGCGCGACGCCGAGGGCACCGTGGTGCGCGACCTCCCCACCGTCCGGATCGCCTTCGATCGCCCCGAGGTCCGCAACGCCTTCCGCCCCGGCACCGTGGACGAGCTGTACCGCGCCCTCGACCACGCCCGGATGACGCCCGACGTCGCCACCGTGCTGCTGACCGGTAACGGCCCGAGCCCCCGCGACGGCGGCCACTCCTTCTGCTCCGGTGGCGACCAGCGCATCCGAGGCCGCGACGGCTACCGGTACGCGGAGGGCGAGACGACGGAGACGATCGATCCCGCACGCGCCGGGCGCCTCCACATCCTCGAGGTGCAGCGGCTCATCCGCACCATGCCCAAGGTGGTCATCGCCGTCGTCAACGGCTGGGCGGCAGGTGGCGGACACAGCCTGCACGTCGTCGCCGACCTGACCATCGCCTCCGCGCAGCACGCGAGGTTCAAGCAGACCGACGCCACCGTGGGCAGCTTCGACGCCGGCTACGGCTCGGCGCTCCTGGCCCGGCAGATCGGGCAGAAGAAGGCACGGGAGATCTTCTTCCTTGCGCGCACATATTCCGCGCAGGACATGGTGGAGATGGGCGCGGTCAACGAGGCGGTGGACCACGAGGAACTGGAGACGACGGCGCTCGCGTACGCCGCCGACATCGCCCGCCAGAGCCCGCAGGCCATCCGCATGCTCAAGTTCGCCTTCAACCTCGCCGATGACGGCCTCGCGGGCCAGCAGGTCTTCGCCGGCGAGGCGACCCGCCTGGCCTACATGACCGACGAGGCAGTGGAGGGCAAGGAAGCATTCCTCGAGAAGCGCAGCCCGGACTGGTCCTCGTTCCCCTACTACTTCTAGGAGCGGCGTGGAACTCCTGCCCATCCACACACCCGAGGGATTCGATCCGCTCGGGCTGCTGAAGCCCCTCGCAGCGGCGCTGGCCGGCGAGGGACCCGCCGTCGCGCCCCACGCGCGACCGGACCAGGCTTTCGACGGCCTCCTGCCCAACGACGAGATCGCTGCAGTCATCAGCACCTCGGGGTCGACCGGCACCCCCAAACAGACGATGCTCAGCGTCGACGCCCTCGCCGCCTCGGCCATGGGCACGGCATTCGCCCTCAAGGCCGAGGGCCAGTGGCTGCTCACGCTGCCCGTGCACTACGTCGCCGGTCTCCAGGTCCTCGTGCGGTCCCTCTACGCCGGGACGCAGCCGTGGGTCATGGACACCGCTGCGGGCTTCACACCGGAGTCCTTCACGGACGCCGCCGCGGAACTGACGGATCGCGTCCGCTTCACGTCACTGGTTCCCACCCAGCTCCACCGGCTGCTGGCCGATCCCTCCCCCGAGACACTCCGGCTGCTGCGACGCTTCGATGCCATCCTCCTCGGGGGCGCACCGGCGGGGGCGCCGCTGCGCGCCCTCGCCCGCAGCCACGACCTGAGGATCGTCGAGACCTACGGCATGAGCGAGACCTGCGGCGGATGCGTCTACGACGGAACCCCGCTCGACGGCGTCGAACTCCGTTCCGTGGACGGCCGCCTGCGCATCGGCGGCCCGGTCCTGGCGGACGGCTACCTGAACGCTCCGGAACTCACCGAGGAGCGGTTCGTCTTCAACTCCGGCCAGCGCTGGTTCGTGACGGACGACGCCGGTGACGTGGCCCTCGACGGGTCCGTCACGGTGCACGGCCGGCTCGACGACGTCATCGTCACGGGCGCCCTGAAGGTCTCCGCCGCCAGGGTCTCCGACGTCATCGAGGCGCTGCCCGGTGTCGAACAGGCCATGGTGCTCGGCATCAGCAGCACCGAGTGGGGTACTGCCGTCGCAGCGGCGATCGTGGGCGATGTCGAGGCCGACGTCATCCGGCAGGCGATCCACGTGGAGCTGGGGGCGCACGCCGTCCCCAAGGCCATCGTGACGCTCGACGCCTTCCCCCTGCTGCCGGGCGGAAAGCCCGACCGCCGGACCATCCGGACTCTCCTCGAACGCGCCTAGGCCGTTCCCCGGGCACCCGCACCACCACCGACCCACCAGAAGGAAGAACCTGTGGCGACTGCCGCTCAATGGCTTGAAGGAGCCCGCCCCCGCACCCTCCCCATGGCTTTCGCTCCGGTGATCATCGGAAGCGCCGCCGCGTACGGCCTCGGATCCTTCAAGCCCCTCAACGCGGTCCTCGCAGCAATCGTCTCGGCGCTGCTGCAGGTCGGCGTGAACTACGCCAACGACTATTCCGACGGCATCCGCGGAACGGACGACGAGCGCGTGGGGCCGCTCCGCCTGACAGGTTCGGGCGCCGCCCCTCCGCAGCAGGTCAAGCTCGCCGCCTTCGCGTGCTTCGGCCTCGCGGTCCTCGCGGGCCTGGCGCTGATCATCCTGTCGCAGGCCTGGGTGCTGCTGCTCGTCGGCGTGGGCTGCATCGCCGCGGCGTGGGGTTATACGGGCGGGAAGAACCCCTACGGCTACCTCGGTCTCGGCGACGTCTTCGTGTTCGTGTTCTTCGGGCTCGTCGCCACCCTGGGGACCACCTTCACGCAGGCGGACAGGCTGAGTGGAGCGGCCTGGATCGGCGCAGTCTCCACCGGCCTGATCGCCATGGCCCTCCTGATGGCCAACAATGTCCGTGACATCCCGACGGACAGCGTGGTGGGCAAGAAGACCCTCGCAGTCCGGCTCGGCGACACCGCGGCCCGGATCAGCTACGTCATGATGCTCGCCGCGGCCGTCCTGCTGCCGCTCTTCCTGAGCAACGAGTACCCGTGGGTGCTCCTGGTCCTGCTGCTCATCCCGGCGTGCCTGATGCCGAGCTGGCTGATGCTCACGGGCAAGAAGCGCAAGAGCCTGATCCCGGTACTGAAGCAGACCGGACTGATCAACCTCGCCTTCAGCGTGCTGTTCGCTGCGGGGATCGCGATCACGGTTCTCGCCTAGGCCGCACGCCGCCGTACGGCTCGGGGCTCAGGCGGCGTTGCCGCGCGGCCTACGGTCCGAGTTCACCCGGGTGTTGGGGTCGAGGGAGTCCTCGGCAGCGGCGTCGTCGACCTCCACGGCCGTCCGGATCGGTGGGGCCCCGGGCGTGAACCGGCGCTGCAGGGCTGCCGCGGCGGCATCGCGGAGCTCGCGGAAGAAGAGGTAGGTCACGCACCAGGCGAGGATGGCGGCCACCACCGCGGACAGGAAGAGCCCCAGGCCCAGCAGCACGCATGCCACGTAGAACACGACGATCAGCAACAGACGCAGGGCGGTGAATTTGAGGAAGGCCACGCTCCAAGTTTACTCGCCTACAATTGGCGCATGCCTCGCCTCCTGCTCTTCGCCGCGATCCTGGGGGTCGCCGTCGTGATCTACGCACTGATCGACTGCGTCATGAGCCGAAAACACGAAGTGCGGAGCATCTCGAAGACCGCGTGGTTCGTCACGATCCTCATCCTTCCCCTGATCGGCGCCGGAATGTGGTTCCTGTTCGGCCGTCCGCGCAGTGATGGGCCTTCCGGTCCGCAGCGCCCGGCCCCCCGCAACCCCACGGCTCCCGACGACGATCCCGCGTTCCTGCAGAACCTCGAGGCACAGCGCCGCCAGCGGGCCCGCGAGCAGGAGCGCCGCCGCCGCGAGGAGGAGCAGCGGGAGCGCGAGGCCAAGGCCCGCGAGGCCGGCAAGGACACTCCGCCGAAGGACGACAAGCAGGACGGCGAGGGCAACGACGACGCCGGATCGGGCTCCACGGGAGCGCATCGCCCCTGACCCGCGCTTCCCCTGCGCGGGAACTGCCCGCTGAGCTGCTTCCCCGCCGGGAGACCGCCAGTGACGCAGGCCCCCGTCCGCAGCACGCTCGCCAGGACCGGGCACCCGCGGAAACGCGGAAGCCCCGCAGCTGATGCCACGGGGCTCCCGATCCCTGCCTGCGCCCTGCTGGGGACGCGCTCTTCCTAGACTCCCGCGTAGCTGTGCAGCCCCGAGAAGTAGATGTTGACGATCGTGAAGTTGAAGACGATGCAGAGGTACCCGACGATCGACAGCCAGGCGGCGCGTGTGCCCGTCCAGCCGCGCGTGGCGCGGGCGTGCAGGTAGCCGGCGTAGACGGTCCAGATCACGAACGTCCAGACCTCCTTGGTGTCCCAGCCCCAGTAGCGGCCCCACGCCTGCTCGGCCCAGATGGCGCCCGCCATGAGGGTGAAGGTCCAGCCTACGAACGCGACGGCGTTGAGCCGGTAGGAGAGGTTCTCGAGGCTCAGTGCGGAGGGCACGAGGCGGAGGAACTTCGCAGTGTCCGCCTTGCCGGCGAGGAGCTTCGCCTCGCGTGAGGTCTGCAGGAGCTGCAGCACGGACATGGCGAACGTGATGGTGAACAGCGCCGAGGAGGCGACGGCGATGGAGACGTGCACGATCAGCCAGTAGCTCTGCAGGGCCGGGATGAGGCGCGCGACGGGGGTAGGGAACCCGACGGTCGCAGCACACAGCATGATGACCACGAGTCCCACCACGAAGGAACCGACGAAGCGCAGGTCCTTGCGGGTGAGCGTGATGAGGAAGATGGCCGCGACGAGGAAGGCGCCCGTGGTGCAGAACTCGTACATGTTGCCCCACGGCACCCGGTGAGCTGCGACGCCGCGGGTGATGACCGCTGCCCCGTGGATGACGGCTGCCAGTACGGTCAGCGAGACGGCGATGCGGGCCGTCCCGCGCCGCGGCCCGGCGCCGTAGTCCATCGAGTCGTCGGCCGTGGTGGGGTGGGCAGGCGCGGTGGCCGTCGTCGAACCGGTGCTGCCCACCCCGGCACCCGCGAGTGCACGGGCGGGCACGGCCTGCTCGCTCGCCAGCCGCGTCTCCAGGCTGCCGATGGTCGAGCTGGACTTCACGAGGTCGAGCACGAAGAAGACGAGGGCCACCACATAGGCGATGGAGGCCAGCAGCATGAAGAGCTCACTGACCTGCCCGAGCTCAGCGTTGACTGGTGGTGTCATGAGTTGTCCTTTGCGTTGTGGTGCGACTGCCCCGTGCCGGGTGCCGGCGTCGCGGCCCCCGGCTCCCTATTTTCACCCGTGGCGCCGGACGGCACCAACCAGCGGTCCGCCAGCAGCTTCTCGACAGCCTTGCCCTCCATCGGGAGCCGGTGGTCCTCACCGCGCGCCAGCAGCCCGTACTCGACCATGATGCGTCCGTCGGGGTGCTCGCCGGTGCGCACCCACAGCCTGCGCCGTCCGATGAACAGGGACGCGGACAGGCCGAGCAGCGCGAGGGTCGAGAACACGAGGGCTCCCACCTCACCCGGATCGTGGTGGATGTCGAGGGCCACGTAGCGCTTGAGGCCGTCGAACGTGACCGACCCCTTGCCTTCGGGCAGGTCGTAGGTGTCGCCGACGCCGAGGACGATCCCGCCGTCGTCGTTGTTCCGGCTGTTGAGCTCGGTGAGGTTCTCGGTGTCCAGTACGTAGACGTTCTCAGGGGTGCCGTCGTCGAGCCCCAGGTCCCCGTAATAGGAGTTGAGGTTGAGTTGCGGGTTGAAGGGGTCCGGATCCCGCGAGAAGGACACGCCCTCCTCGTCCACGAACGCGGTGGGGAGGAAGAATCCCACGAACCCGAGCTGGTCCGGCTTCGCATCCGGAGCCTTGAGGACGATCAGCGAGGTGTACAGGCCGTCGGACGGGACCGAGACGACCGGCCCCTGCGACGCGATGTTGCCCTCGCCGTCGCGCACGGTCACCACCGGTGCGTACCCGTTGCCGACGAGGTATACGTTCGTCCCGCCGATCGTGATCGGCGCGTTGACCTTGAGGACCTGCTGCTCCTCGTCCTGTCCGGGGCCGTCCTGCGTGGTGACGTTGGCCGTGAAGTCGAGCGGCTGGCCGTAGTGGCTCTCCTGCTCCCGGTCGAAGCGGACGTCGAAGGAGTCCAGCCGGAGGGAGTAGGGCTCCAGCTGGTCGTCCGAGAAGTTGGAGCCCGGGTTGAAGCTGTCGTACCCGATCAGGGTGTTGACGAAGCTGTCACCCTCGACGATCACCTTCTGGCCGTTGTAGCCGAAGAGCCCGCCGACGGCGACCGACACCAGGACCCCGATGAGCGAGGTGTGGAAGACGAGGTTGCCGAACTCCTTGGCGAGGCCGCGCTCGGCACCCACGGACGGACGGTCGGTCCCGGCGTCGCGCACATCCACCCGGTAGCCCCGCTTGCGGAGCACCGCGGCCGCCTGCTCGGCCGCGGACGACGGCGTGAGGCCGGCGTCGCGCGCCTGGTCCGCCGGCACCTCGAGCGTCCCGTAGACGGGCAGGCGTGAGAGGCGCTTGGGCGTGCGCGGCGGCTTGGACCGGACCGCCCTGAAGTGGGCGATCGCGCGGGGCACCACGCACCCGATCAGGGAGATGAAGAGCAGGAGGTAGATCGCGGAGAACCAGACGGACGAGTAGACGTCGAAGAGCTGGAACCAGTCGAGGACGGGCCCGGAGTCCGGGTTGTCCTGGATGTACTGCGTGACGACCGCGGGATTCGCGGGCCGCTGCGGGAACAGCGATCCGGGGACCGCAGCGACGGCGAGCAGGAGCAGGAGGAACAGCGCCGTGCGCATGCTCGTCAGCTGCGTCCAGGCCCACCGCAGGGTGCCGAGGAACCCGAGTGAGGGCAGGACGACGTCGGCCCTGGAATCCCGGGCACCCGCCGTGTCCCTCGTGTCCTGCGTGACGTCCTGCTTCACTGTGCCCTTCCCATCAGAATCGGTTCGCGTGCGTGGCTTCCGTTCATCGCCGTGCTCAGATCGGCAAGACCACGGTGCCGATCAGGAGGTCCTGCAGCCGCGTGATCCAGAAGTTCCAGACACCGGTCACCATGAGCACTCCGACGAGCACCAGGAGCCCCCCGCCGGCGCGCTGCAACAGCAGCCGGTGCTTCCTGAAGAAGGCGAGGGCGCCCATCCCGCGCCGCACCCCGAGCGCGATCAGCAGGAACGGCAGGCCAAGGCCGAGGCAGTAGACGAAGGTCAGGACAGCGCCCTTCAGCGCCGTCGCGTCATTGCCCGAGATGGCGAGGAGCTGTACCGCACCGAGGGTGGGGCCGATGCACGGCGCCCAGCCGAGTCCGAAGGTCAGCCCGAGCATCGGTGCTCCGAGGAGTCCCGTGGGAACACGCGCATGAAGTCGGCTCTCGCGCTGGAACCAGGAGAAGCCACCCATGAAGACGATGCCCAGGAGGATCACGACGACGCCGAACACCTGGATGAGCCAGCCCTGCGACACGCGCAGGAAGGCCCCGAGCTGCCCGAACAGGGTGCCGTAGGCCATGAACACCACCGAGAAACCGAGCACGAACAGCCCGATCCCCGCCACCATCCGGCCCTTCTTCTGCTTCTCGAGATCCACCCCGGTCAGTCCCGTGACGTACCCGAGGTACCCGGGGACCAGGGGCAGTACGCACGGTGAGGCGAAGGAGACGAGGCCCGCCAGCAGTGCGACCGGCAGGGCGAGGAGCATGGAGCCGTTGAGGACGGCGTCGGCGAAGGCGTTCCCCGCAGCGAGGGGGACGCCTGCGGTCGACGGCGTCACGAGCCCGGTCACCGGCAGGACCCGGCAGCCGCGCTACTCGGCGAGCGCATCGCTGATCAGGGCCTTGAGGGTGCTGCGATCGGCCAGGCCGAGGATGCGCGCGGACACGCGCCCCTCGCGGTCGAGGACGATCGTGGTGGGGACGGCCTGCGGTGGGACGTACTGCGTCATGTCGAGCAGCACCCCGCCGTCCTTGTCGTCGAAGCTCTCGTAGGGGATGGCGAAGCTGCGCTCGAAGGCCTCCGCCGTGGCCTGCTCGTCGCGGATGTTGACGCCGTAGAACGCGGCGCCCTGCGGCCCGTACTCGTCATGGAGCGAGACGAGGTCCGGTGCCTCTTCGCGGCAGGGGGCGCAGGAGGCGTACCAGAAGTTGAGGACGGTGACCTGGCCGTTCCACTCCGCACTGGACACGGGGGTGCCGCCGAACAGGGTGCCGGACACCTCGACGGGCTCGCCCCGATCCGCTTCCGCGTACTCCGTGACCGAGCCGTCGCCGGCGATGTAGTTCTTGCCGTCACCCGCAGCGGCCTGCTGCGCGAGGGGATCCTCGGCCGAGCAGGACGTCGCCACGAGCGAAACCGGCACGGTGAAGGCCAGGGCCATGCCCAGCTTCAGCAGGAGGCGGCGCTTCGTGGGACGGACGGTTGTGGTCACGGCTACTTCCGTTGATTTCTACGACGTGTAGTAATTCTATTACGCCCCGGGGACATTCGCCGCACCGGGCAGCAGGTCGGCGCACGGCTCCGCGTAGCGCACGCGCCGGATGGTGTCGCCGTCGAAATCGAGCGACGTGATGGAGGTGAGGGTGCACTCGCGCTGGCGCGGATCGTGCCAGAGCCGGCGGTGCTCGGCGGCGAGCCTCGTGACCCAGATCGGAAGCTGGTGGCTCACGAGGATGGCCTCGACGGGCCGGTCCGTCGCTTCCCCGGCGAGTTCGAGGGCACGACGGCGGGCGTCCTGGACGCCCGCGAGGACACGTTCGGCCTGCTGGTTGTAGGGCTCCCCCCACGAGGGCCGGAACGGATTGACGAGGAGCGGCCAGTACCGCGGCTGGCGGAGCCTGCTCTTGATCTTCGACATCCCCTCGAAGCGGTTCTCCGCCTCGATGATGCGGCCGTCGGTGGTGATCGTGAGGCCGAGCGCCTCGGCGACCGGCTGCGCCGTCTCCTGGGCGCGGGTCAGCGGGGACGCCACGAGGTGCACGATGCGGGCGCCCTCGTCCCGTCGCTGCGCGAAATAGCCCGCCATCCGATCGGCCATCTGCCGGCCCAGCTCGGACAGGTGGAACTCGGGGAGCCTCCCGTAGAGGACCCCCTCCGGGTTGTGGACCTCACCGTGGCGCACCAGGTGGACGGTTGCTCGCTGCATCCCTCCAGTTTCCCGCATGCCCCCACCCCACGGCCAATCGGACCTTCCGCCCCCGGCGGAACGCCTGCAGAATTAGTTGAACCTTTGAGTGTAGAGTGGAATAAAACATGCAAACGCATGCTTCTACAGATCGTCAGCATTCACCAGCCACCACCCTTCAGGAGTTCCCCATGACTGTCCCCTCAGGCCTCACCTCCGGCACCTGGTCCTTCGATCCCGCCCACAGCGAGGTCGGCTTCAGTGTCCGCCACGCCGGCATCAGCAAGGTCCGCGGCTCCTTCAAGGACGTCGACGCCTCACTCACCGTCGGCTCCTCCCTGGAGGACTCCAGCATCACGGCGACCATCAAGACCGCGTCCTTCACCTCCGGAGACGAGAACCGCGACGGCCATGTCAAGGGCGCCGACTTCTTCGACGTCGAGGAGTTCCCGGAGATGACCTTCGTCTCCACCTCGCACACCGGCTCCGGTGAGACCTACGAGATCCACGGTGACCTGACCATCCGCGGCATCACCAAGGCAGTGGTCCTCGACGCCGAGTTCAACGGCGTGGCCGTGGATCCCTTCGGTGCCACCCGCGCCGGCGTCTCCGCCTCCACCAGCATCTCCCGCAAGGACTTCGGCCTCACCTGGAACGCAGCCCTCGAAGCCGGCGGCGTCCTGGTCGGGGACAAGGTGACCATCACCATCGAAGCCGCATTCGTGGCTCCCGCCGTCGCCACGGTCTAGTCCGTCCGGCCTCCGGGCCACTCGCGTCCCGCCGCCCCGGCCGACGTCGTCCTTCGACGACGTCGGCCGTCGGCGTTCAGTCCCTGTTCCCGCCGTGAACGGACGAACTAGGCTGACAGGACCACATCCACGACGGGACGTCCATGGGGGCACCGTCGGATGGATGACGCGACGAGATCACAACGGAGGACGCCGAGATGAGCACGCCACAGGACCCGCGTTACGGGCAGGGGAACAGCCAGGGGAACGGGCAGTCCCCGTTCGGCCAGCAGGGCCGGTCAGGGCCGGACGGCAGGCAGGACGACGGCGGCCAGTACGGCTACCAGGCGGCCCAGCAGTCCGGCTACGCCTATCCGGGAGGCGGAACGCTGCCCCAGCAGGCGGAGAAGGGCCCCGCCCCCAGGGAGGTCCAGCGGGCCTATGTCCTGATCCTCGCCGCGGGAGTCCTGTACCTCGCCTCCGCCATCATCTCGGCGCTCACCTCCGAGGTCCCGGACATGGCGGGCGCCTCGCTGGGCGTGGGGATCGGCCTCGTCTTCTCGGTGGTGTTCGCCGCGGTCTACGTGGTCCTGGCGGTCTTCATCCGGAAGGGCCACAACTGGGCCCGCATCACGGCGACCGTGCTCGCGGCCCTCAACGTACTGGGCCTCCTCGCCAGCGTCCTGTTCCTCCCCCTGGCCAGCCAGGCGGCCGAGGCGAGCGGACAGCCCGTGGCCGCGCCGTCCGGCCTGTCACTCGCGCTGAGCGTGATCGTCACGCTCCTGGGCGTCGCGGGCGTCGTCCTGACGTACCTGTCGCCCGCGAGGCCGTACTTCGCACCGCGCAGGCTCGGGTACTGAGCCGGGGAACCGCGGACTGCCGCCTACTGGGCGCGGGAGATCGGACCGAGGTCCGGCTCCTGCGCCCGTTGCGCGTGATAGGCCAGGATCTGCAGTTCCGTGGACATGTCGACCTTGCGCAGCTGCACGTGCGGTGGCACCTGGAGCACCACGGGAGCGAAACTGAGGATGCTCGAGATACCCGCTGCGACGAGACGGTCGCACAGCTCCTGCGCCACGGACGCGGGCACGGAGAGGACCGCCATGTTGGTGCGGGTACGTTCGAGCACCGCCTCGAGGTCATCGACGGCGCTGACCCTCAGATAGCCGACCTCGGAACCGACCACGAGCTGGTCCGCGTCGAAGAGCGCGACGATCTCGAAGCCCCGTGATCCGAACCCGGAGTAGCCCGCGAGTGCGCGGCCGAGGTTGCCCACTCCGATGATGGCCACGCGCCAGTCGAGCGTCAGCCCCAGGGCGATCGAGATCTGCCGGTTGAGGTACTGGACCTCGTAGCCGACGCCCCGTGTGCCGTAGGACCCGAGATAGGAGAGATCCTTGCGCAGCATCGGGGAGTTCACGCCGGCGGCATCGGCGAGCTCCTCCGAGGACACGCGTTCGATCCCCTCGGCGAGCAACGAGTTGAGCGCTCGGAGGTAGATGGTGAGGCGGGCTACCGACGCAGGCGGGATGTGGCGCGCGGCATCACCCACAGGGTGGAGGCCTGGCGTGTCCGGCGTTGTCACTGTCATCGGCTCCGTTGATCGCTCCGCCGCACCCGGTCGGCGCGTGCCGGATCCCGGGTCCCTCGACGTCGGGGGCGGAAGTATGACCACTTTATGCCGACGACGCGGGGCCACCAAGCCCGGGCCGGGTGGGACTAGGCCGTCCGGCGCCCGGCGAGCAGCCGGCGCAGCCTCGACTCGTCGATGGACCAGAAGTCCCGCTGTACGCCGTCGATGAACAGGACGGGCAGTTCCTCGGCGAACCGGGCACCGAGTGCGGGCGCCTCGGCCACGGACAGTTCCCGCCAGCCGAGGCCGAACTCGCCGGCCACGCGCCCCACCACGGTCCGCGCGTCCTCGCACAGGTGGCACTCCGGACGGGTGAGGAGCACAACGCCGGCACCCGGCGACTCGACTGGCGTTTCCATGCTTCCACCGTACTGCCGCGCCGCGGCCGGGCCGCAGGGGCGAAGAACTAGACTCGGAACATGCCGTACGTCGCCCGGGGCCTGCAGCCCCCACAAGAGCCACCGGCCACGGGTGAGGCGGCCTTCTTCGACGTCGACAACACGCTGATGCGCGGCGCGAGCCTGTTCCACGTGGCCAGGAAGATGTACCAGCGCAAGGCCTTCACCCTGAGGTTCGCCGCGGGGCTGGCCTGGAAGCAGCTGCGGTTCATCATGCGCGGCGAGACCATGACCGATGTGAACTCGGTGCGTGACGCGGCCCTCGCCTTCGCCATCGGCATCGCCCACGAGGACATCCTGGCCCTCGGCGAGGAGGTCTACGACGAGATGATCGCTTCCAAGATCTGGCCGGGCGCCCGGGCCCTGGCGGAGCAGCACCTGCGCTCGAACCGGCAGGTATGGCTCGTGACGGGTACGCCCGTGGAGGTTGCGGCGGTCATCTCCAGCAGGCTCGGGCTGACCGGCGCCCTCGGCACGGTGGGAGAAGTGGCCGACGGCCTCTACACCGGGAAGCTGGTCGGCGACTTCCTGCACGGCCCGGCCAAGGCCGCCGCCGTCCTCGAGCTCGCCGAGCGGGAGAGCCTCGACCTCGCACGCTGCTGGGGCTACAGCGACTCCTACAACGACATACCCCTGCTGACCGTGGTCGGACATCCGGTCGCCATCAATCCGGACAGCAGGCTGCGCCGCCACGCCCGCGCGAACAACTGGCCGGTGTACGACTTCCGCAGTGGCAGGCGAGCCGCGACGTTGGGGCTGCGCGCGGCCACCGTGGCCGGGACCGTCTACGGGCTGTGGCGAGGTTTCTCCCGCTTCAGGAGCCGCTGACGCCGGGGCCTGGAGCACGGGGCCACGACGCTCCCGGACGCCGGAGCCGCGAACGACGACGGCCCGGCTTCCACGCCCTGAGGGGCGGGAATCCGGGCCGTTCGGCACACTCCGGCTTCTGGCCGGGCGCCGGCTACTTCTTGTTGCGGCGCTGGTGACGGGTCTTGCGAAGCAGCTTGCGGTGCTTCTTCTTTGCCATACGCTTGCGGCGCTTCTTGATTACTGAACCCATAGAGTCCTCACAAACTGTTGTTCGGCAGCACGGACTCCGGGCAGAAGCCGGGAGGCCAGCGCTGGGGTGACGAAAGGCGCGTACCTGGTGGCAGTCGCCCAAATGATGCAAAAACGGAGCGGGCCCAGACCCGCCCAAAACGCTCCTTAACAGGGTACATCCGTTTGGCGAACGGACTGGACCGCTGCCCCGCTCAGGCGCTCTCGGACTGGCCGTCGACCTGCGCGTGGTGGAGGAACTCCTCGACCGCCGACTCCGGGACGCGGTAGGACCGGCCGAACTGCACCGCCGGCAGGTCTCCTGCATGGACGAGCCTGTACACGGTCATCTTCGAGACACGCATGAGTTCGGCCACCTCGGCGACCGTCAAGAACTGCACATCCGAGAAGTTATTCCCGTCTGCCATCTCACCACTATTCCTTTGCATGGAGGCCTGAAATTTCACCCTGAGACCGGCATCGAGAAGGATACCCGGGAGCGACTGAACGGCGTGTCGCCTTGTGCCTAAGGATTATCCGCCTAAGGGTTCACTCTAGTGGCTGGTGTGGCCAAAGTGAAAGGCTGCCGCCGTCCTGTGGACTGCCCTACGAGGACGGGTCGCGACGGCGCCGCAACTGCGACAGGAGGTCGGCGGCCCGCTCCGCGGCCCGGCCCATGGTCCTGCCGATCTGCTGGCGGGGAACATCCGCGCCGACCGGCGATTCCTGGCCCGCGAGGACGGCAGCAGCCAGCACCCCCGCCTCCGCCGTGTCCGGCGCCTCGGCGGGAACGATGTCCGTCGCCGGCTCGAGCACCAGGTCCCCGAGGTCGTCGCGCACCTCGCTCACGGCGTCGTCCGCGGGCGCCTGCGCCTCGAACTCCGCCAGCCACTCGCGAACGCGGGCCAGCGGTGCCGTGTCCAGGGAGTAGTAGCGCTTCTGGCCCTGGGCCCGCATGCTGACCAGCCCCGCTTCACGCAGCACCTTCAGGTGCTTCGACACCGTCGGCTGGCTCACCTGCAGCTCGACGACGAGCTCCCCCACCGCCTTGTCGCCGTCGCGCAGCTGCTTGAGGATCTGCCTGCGCGTTCCTTCGGCGATGACAGCGAATACATCATCGATTCCCATTCGACCACCCTAGCGATATATACGCCGAACGGCATCCTGCCGGTCGGCGCTTCAATCGAACCATGGATCGAGGCCGTGCAGCGGGAACACGGCCTTCCGCGTGGCCATCACGGTGCGGTCGAGATCGTCATTGGGGTCGTACCCGACCTCCCAGGAGCGCCACCACGAATCAGCGCCGTCACCCATCAGGATCGGGGCGTCGAGGCCGTGCCTCTCGAGGACGTAGTCCCGCCAGGCGGCAGGCACGGGGGTCTTCGGGCCGATGGCCGCGCCGGCCGCCACGGCGACGAGCAGCGTCCACGACCGCGGCACCACGCTCGCGAGGGCGTATCCGCCCCCGCCCGTGGCGATCCACCGCCCGCCGCACAGGCGGTCCGCGAGGTCGCGCACGCCGAGCATCATGGCGTGCTGGGCATCGACGCTCACGCGCAGGTTCGTGAGGGGATCCTCGCGGTGCGAGTCGCAGCCGTGCTGGCTGACGATCACGTCGGGGGCGAAGGCCTCGGCCAGCTGCGGCACCACGGCGTGGAAGGCCCGCAGCATCGCGGCATCACCGGCGACCGTGGGCAGTGCGACGTTCACCGCATAGCCCTCCGCCCCCGGCCCTCCGGTTTCATTGGCGAATCCGGTGCCGGGGAACAGGCTCATACCCGTCTCGTGCAGGGAGATCGTCATGACGCGGCGGTCATCCCAGAAGATGCTCTGCGTGCCGTCGCCGTGGTGCGCATCGACGTCGATGTAGAGGACGCGCTCCGCGCCGCGGTCGAGCAGCCGCTGGACGGAGGCAGCGGCGTCGTTGTAGATGCAGAAGCCGCTCGCGCGCGAGCGTGCGGCATGGTGCATGCCGCCGCCGAAATTCACCGCCCGCACGGCCGAGCCCTGCATGATCGCCTCCGCGGCACCGAGGGAGCCACCTGCGAGCCGCGCACTCGCCTCGTGCATGCCGGCGAACGCGGGGTTGTCCTCCGTGCCCAGCCCCATGCCCGCGTCCGACGCCGCCGGATCGGCGCTGACCCGGCGGACCGCCCGAATGTAGTCGGCGCTGTGGACCGTGGCGAGCTCCTCGTCCGATGCGACGAACGGTGCGGTGACCGTCACGCCGTCGAGGTCGAGCAGCCCGCAGTTCCGCGTGAGCCGGGCGGTCAGGTGCAGCCGCTCCGGGTTCATGGGGTGCTGCCCGCCGAAATCGTAGGCCAGCATCGAGTCGTCCCAGACGACCTGGAGGGGCACCGCCGGCCTTGAGTGCGTAGACATCCCTGCAAGGCTACGCGATGCGTGATATTTCGACGACGCACCCCGGCAGGATGCTTTACTACTGCAGGGGACAATAAGGATGATCACGGTGCCGCTTCGGCGGAAGGACCAGCAAACGGGGCAGAGCGGGCGTCAATGGTAAGTCAACAGCCACGGTGGCTGACGGACGATCGACACGGATACGTCAGGCTGCTGGCCTCGATCCGCGACTTCGTCGACTCCTTCGCGAACAGCTCCCCGGCGCGCCTCGCCCTCTTCATCTTCACCGGCGTCATCCTCGTCTTCACCGCCCTGCTGAGCCTGCCCGTCGCGGCCAGCAGCGGCCAGGCCACTCCCCTGCACGACGCCTTCTTCACCGCGGTGTCCGCCGTCTGCGTCACCGGCCTCACCGTGGTGTCCACGGCCACGCACTGGTCGTTCTTCGGTCAGCTGGTGATCCTGCTCGGCATCTTCATCGGCGGGCTGGGGACCCTGACGCTCGCCTCCCTCCTCGCCCTGATCGTGAGCAAGCGGCTCGGGGTGCGCGGCAAGCTGCTGGCCCAGGAGGCCCTCAACAACGCGAGCCGGCTGGGTGAGATCGGCACGCTCCTGCGGATCGTCATCACCACGTCGGTGGTGATCGAGATCGTGCTCGCCGTCGTACTGATCCCCCGCTTCATGATCCTCGGCGAACCCTGGTGGCAGGCGCTCTGGCACGGCGTCTTCTACTCCATCTCGGCCTTCAACAACGCCGGATTCACCCCGCACAGCGACGGCCTCGTGCCCTACGAGACGGATCTGTGGATCCTGACGCCGCTCATGGTCGGTGTCTTCCTCGGCAGTCTCGGCTTCCCGGTGATCATGGTCCTGGTGCAGGTGCGGCACCGCTTCAGCAAGTGGACGCTGCACGCGAAGCTCACGGTGTACGTGTCGCTCATCCTCCTCGTGGCCGGGACCTTCGCCTGGGGTTTCCTCGAGTGGGAGAACGATCGGACCATCTCGAACCTCAGCGTGGCCGACAAGTCCATCCATGCCCTCTTCGCATCGGTCATGATGCGCTCCGGCGGATTCAACCTGGTGGACCAGAACGACATGAACTCGACGACGATGCTCCTCACCGACGCGCTCATGTTCGCCGGCGGCGGCTCGGCGTCGACCGCGGGGGGCATCAAGGTCACCACGATCGCCGTCATGTTCCTCGCGATCGTCGCCGAGGCTCGGGGCGACGCCGACGTCCGGGCCTGGGGCCGCACCATCCCGCAGGGTGCGATGCGTGTGGCCATCTCGGTGATCTTCATGGGCGCCACGCTGGTGCTGGTCGGAAGTGGACTGATCCTCGCGCTCACCGACGAACCCCTCGACAAGGTGGTCTTCGAGGTCATCTCGGCCTTCGCGACGTGCGGGCTCAGCACCAACCTCAGCGCAGAACTGCCCCCTGCGGGCAAGTACATCCTGTCCGCCCTGATGTTCGCCGGGCGCATGGGCACCATCACCCTCGCCTCGGCCCTGGCGCTGAGGCAACGCAGCACGCTGTACCGCTACCCCGACGAGAGGCCGATCATTGGCTGAAAGACCCGCCCACAACGCACCCGTCCTCGTGATCGGCCTCGGCCGCTTCGGTGCCGCCACGGCCGAGCAGCTGGTCCGGCAGGGCCGCGAGGTCCTGGCCATCGAGCGGGACCCGCAACTGGTCCAGAAGTTCTCGGGCATCCTCACCCACGTGGTCGAGGCGGATGCGACGAACATCGATGCCCTCCGGCAGCTCGGCGCGCAGGAGTTCTCGGCCGCCGTCGTCGGGGTGGGAACCTCGATCGAATCCAGCGTGCTCATCACGGCCAACCTCGTGGACCTCGGCATCGACCACCTGTGGGTCAAGGCGATCACGCCCTCGCACGGGAAGATCCTCAAGCGCATCGGCGCGAACCACGTGATCTACCCCGAGGCCGATGCCGGCCAGCGGGCGGCGCACCTCGTCGGCGGCCGCATGCTCGACTTCATCGAGTTCGACGACGGCTTCGCGATCGTGAAGATGTACCCGCCGAAGGAGACGCAGGGGTTCACGCTCGCCGAGTCCGGGGTGCGCTCGAAGTACGGAGTCACCGTCGTCGGCGTGAAGTCCCCGGGGGAGGACTTCACCTATGCGCGGCCCGACACGAAGGTGTCCGGCCGGGACATGCTGATCGTCTCCGGGCACGTGGACCTGCTCGAGCGCTTTGCCGGCCGACCCTAGGGTGGGTCACCGCTCCCCCGGTCTGATGCGCCGCGCCGACCGCCCAGCGCGGACGGCGGCGCTCACCGCTGCTGCCGGCGCGGTGGTGCTCGCCCTCGTCGTCCTCGCCGCGCAGATACACGGGCTCGATCTCTCCGTGTACCGCCAGGGTGCGCTGGCGCTGCTCGGTCGCGCCGGCGACAAGGGCCTGTACGACGACGCCCTCGTGCAGACCGATACGCGCGGACTGCCGTTCACCTACCCGCCGTTCGCCGCCATCCTCTTCGTGCCCCTCGCGCTGGTCCCGGAGGGTCTCGCTCTCGGGATCGTCACGGCCCTCTCCTGCGCCTGCCTCGTCGCGGTATCCGTCGTCGTCGTGCGGTACCTGCGCCCGGGCGGGACGCAGCACCGCCATGCGGCCAGGACCCCCGCCGCCGTGGTGGCCGCGATGCTGCTGATCGGGATCAGCGGGCCCTGGCGGGAAGGCCTGGGGTTCGGCCAGGTCAACGCCCTCCTGATGGTACTGATCCTCGCGGACCTCCTGCGGTCCACCCGGCTCCCCTCCGGGGTCCTGGTCGGCCTCGCCGCAGGGATCAAGCTCACGCCGCTCGCCTTCGGGCTGGTCTTCCTCGCCCGGCGGGACTGGCGCTCCCTCGCCTGGATGGCGGCGTCCTTCGCCTCGACGGTCGCGGTCGGCTGGAGTCTCGCGCCCCGGGAGTCGGCGGCCTTCTGGCTCGACGCCCTCTTCGACTCCTCCCGCGTGGGAGCCACGGCAGATCTCTACAACGTCTCGCTCAACTCGATCGTCGCGCAGTCGGGACTGGTCGAGGAGCTGCAGCGACCCGCCTGGGTGCTGGCATGCCTGGCCGTGATCGCCGTCGGCTACGTCGCGATCCGGCGGGCCGACGACGACGGCGACGACCTGCGGGCCATCTCGGCCAATGCCGTCGTCATGCTCGCGGTCTCACCGATCTCGTGGTTCCACCACTGGGTGTGGATCGCCCTGGTCTTCCCGGTCGGTCATGTGTTCGCCCGCCGTCAGGCCGGCGCGCTCCGGACGGCGGGCCGGGTGCTGCTGGCCGCGCTGGTACCCGTCATGATGTTCTCCTCCATCACCGTGACCCTCACGCTCACCGGCACCGTCTCGGGCGAGGGGCCGCTACCCCTTCGGCTCTTCACCGGTCTGGGTGTGGTCCTCCCGGTCGCACTGCTGGCCCTGTGGGCCCTCCGGCCCCTCAGGACGGCGCCGGACCTGCCAGCTCGCGCGTGATCTCCGCCGCGCGGACCGTCGCGGCCCGGGCTCCCTCGGCGATGGTGCGCGGCAGGCCCAGCTCCTCGAACGTCTCGATAGCGCTCTGCGTGGTCCCGTTGGGGCTCGTGACGGCACGGCGGAGGGCCGCGGCATCGGCGCCCTCCTCGGCGAGCATGAAGCCGGCTCCGGCGACCGTCTCCCGGGCGATCAGCTCGGACAGACCGGCGTCGAGGCCGAGTCCGACGCCGGCCGCCGCCATGGCCTCGGTGAGGTAGAACGCGTAGGCGGGCCCGGAGCCGCTGACGGCCGAGAGGGCATCCACCTGGTGCTCGGGGATCTCGACGACGGTGCCGGCCGGCCGCAGGAGGTCCCGGGCCCGCTGCATGAGCTCAGGGCCCGCCGTGGTTCCGGCCGAGATGGACAGCACTCCCCTGCCGAGCCGCGACGGGGTGTTGGGCATCGAGCGGATGACGGCCTGGCCCTCCCGCAGGGCGCCCTCGATCATCGCGATGGACACCGCCGCGGCGACGCTGAGCACGACGGCGGACGGCTTGAGCGCCGAGGCGATCTCCCGGGCCAGCGGGACGATACCCACGGGCTTCACGCCCAGGATGACGACGTCGGCATCGACTACCGCGGCCACGTTCGCGCCACTGTCAGCACCGGTGGCGCGGGCGTCCACGCCGTGCCGCTCCCTGAGCTCCCCGGCCCGCTCGGCCCGTCGCACCGTCGCCGTGACCAGGGCGGGGTCGAGGCCTGCGGCCAGCAGGCCCGCGAGGATGGACTCGTTCATCGATCCGCAGCCGAGGAAGGCGATGCGCTGCGAGGGTTGCGTCGTCATGGCCCCATCCTGCCACGAGGGGCTCCCAGCCTACTCCCAGCGCCCTTGGTGCTCCGGCACAAGGAGGAGCCCTAGTGTTGGGAACACCTCATAAGGGTGCGAGTGATGAGGACCGGAATTCCTGAGCCGGTCCGGCGTCGGTGGCAACAGATGATCCCCCAACATCTGGCGGTCCACCGGCGCCATTCCGCGTTAACGCACGTGTCCCGGCGCCCCGAAGGCGCCTCCCGGTACCCCACGCCCGTCCGGCGACCCGTCAGTGCCGCAGGTGAGCCCTCGCGAAGCGGAGGGTCTCCGCCAGCCACTCCTCGCGCTCCCCGGCTCCCCTCGCCCTGCGCGTGCTCACCTCGACGGCCACCACGCCGTCCCACTCCGACTCCGCGAGGTGGCCGAGGGCCTCGGCGCACCGCTGCTGGCCCTGGCCCGGGAGCAGATGCTCGTCCTTGCCGTTGGGCGTACCGTCGGTCAGGTGCACATGCGCCAGCCTGCTGCCGAGCGTCCGGATCTCCTCGTACGAATCCATGCCGGCGATCGCTGCGTGGGAGAAGTCCCACGTGATGCGCTCGTACGGTTCCGGTACCGGGTTCCAGTGCGGCAGGTACGCTTTCGCCTCACGCCCCCGGACCTTCCACGGGTACATGTTCTCGACGGCGATCTCGACGCCGTACTCCGCTGCGACGCGCGAGATCCCCTCGGGGAACTCCTCGGCGTAGCCGGTCTGCCAGCGGAACGGCGGGTGGGTCACCACGGTCCGGGCACCCACCTCGGCGGCCATCGCGGCGGACATCTGGATCTTCGTCCAGGCCTTGCCCCAGACCTGCTGGGTCAGGAGCAGGGTCGGGGCGTGGATGGCCAGGATCGGCAGCTCGTAGCGCTCGCTCAGCACGTTGAGCTGGTCGGGGTCCTGGCTCACCGAGTTGTTGGTGACCATGACCTCCACGCCGTCGTACCCGAGGTCCTGCGCCAGGGCGAAGGCGTCGTGGACGGCGAGCGGGTAGACCGATGCGCTGGAGAGTGCGACCGGGATCGACGGCCCGCCGGTCGGCTGGACCATGTCAGGCTCCCGTCTTCAGGGGGGTACGCCGGATCGAGTCGAGCTGCGCATGCCCTACTCCGGCTCCCGGCAGGGGCTCGTCCGCCTGGAACATCTTCGCGTCGAAG
Source organism: Arthrobacter sp. BC5 (assembly GCF_056680255.1). Lineage (NCBI taxonomy): Bacteria > Bacillati > Actinomycetota > Actinomycetes > Micrococcales > Micrococcaceae > Arthrobacter > Arthrobacter sp. BC5. The sequence goes on along the minus strand of NZ_CM155273.1, from coordinate 1,726,222 downwards.
CGCCGCAGGAGCAGCCCCTCGCGCAGCGCCCAGGGGCAGATGTCCATGGAGGGCACGTCGAACAGCTCGAGGGCGCATTCTGCGACGAGTGCTCCCGCCAGGACCTGCGGTGCGCGGAGCTCGGAGACGCCGTCGAGGTTGCTGCGGTCCTCGATCGTCATCGCGGCCAGACGCTTGGACCACAGCTTGAGGTCCTCGAGGCGCAGCTCCCGGCGGACGAACGGGCCGGCGGCGGACGGAGCGGCGCCGGCGAGGCGGGCCAGCGAGCGGAAGGTCTTCGAGGTGCCTGCGACCAGGTGCGGTTGGCCCAGCTGGGCGAACTGCGGAACGGCGTCACGCAGGGTGGCCCTGATGTAGCGGCGCAGTTCCTTCACGCTCTTGGCCGAGGGCGGATCCCCGCGCAGCCAGTCCCGCGTGAGCCGGCCCGCTCCGAGAGGAACGGAGAGCGCCACTTCGGGGAGCTCGTCGGTGCCCATCGCCATCTCGAAGGAACCGCCGCCGATGTCGAGGTTCAGGATCGATTCCGCCCCCCAGCCGTACCAGCGGCGGACGGCCTGGAAGGTCACCGCCGCTTCCTGGTCGCCGGAGAGCTCCTGGAGGTCGACGCCGGTCTCCTCCCGCACGCGGGCGAGGACCTCGCTCCCGTTGCCCGCCTCGCGGATGGCCGAGGTGCAGAACGCGAGGAAGTCCTCGGCGTCGTGTCCCGCCGCGAACTCCCGTGCCTCCCGGACGAAGCCGACGAGTTCGTTCTGGCCCTTGCGGGAGATCCTGCCGCGCTCGTCGAGGTAGGCGACGAGCTGCAGGGGCTTCTTATGGGACGCGAAGGGCACCGGCCGACCGCCGGGATGGGCATCCACGAGCAGCAGATGGACCGTGTTGGACCCTATGTCCAGTACTCCTAGCCGCATGTTCCCCGCGCTTCCAGCTCTCGACCCGTTGTTCCGTGTTTCCCCGTACCGCGGTGCAGGCTACTTGCCCGCCGCGACCTTGCGCTTGGCCGGTGCCCTGCGCGTCGTCTTCTTCGGGGCCGGGCCCTTGGCGCGCTTCTCGGCGAGCATGTCGATCGCCTGTTCGCGCGTCAGTTCCTCGATGGCCATGGAGCCGGGCACCGTGATGTTCGTGACGCCGTCCGTGATGTACGGGCCGAAGCGGCCGTCCTTCACCACGATGGGCTTCTCGCTCACCGGATCGTCGCCGAACTCCGCCAACGGAGGAGTCACCGTCCGGCCACCGCGCTGCTTGGGCTGCTTGTAGATCTCCTGCGCCTGCTCGAGGGTGATCGAGAAGATCTCCTCCTCCGAGCCGAGCGACCGGGAGTCGCTGCCCTTCTTCAGGTACGGCCCGAAACGGCCGTTCTGTACGGTGATCTCCTTGCCGTCCTCGTCCGTACCGAGGACGCGCGGCAGGTTCATGAGCTTGAGGGCATCCTCGAGCGTCACGGTGTCCACCGACATGGACTTGAAGAGCGACCCGGTGCGCGGCTTGACCTTCGCGGGCTTCTTCGGCGGTTTCGGCTTGCCGTTCTTGTAGTACTCGACCGGCTGGCTCGCGAGCTCCTCCGCGGTGACCTCCGGAATCAGCTCGATCACGTACGGTCCGTACCGGCCGTCGCGGGCCACGATGGTACGTCCCGTCTCCGGATCGGTGCCGAGCACCCGCTCCTGGGACACCGGCGCTTCCATCAGCTCGAGTGCCTTCTCGGCCGTCAGTTCGTCCGGCGCCAGGTCCTCGGGGACGTTGGCGCGCTGCGGCTCGGTGCCTTCCGGGGCATCCGCCGGCAGGGGCTTCTCCAGGTAGGGCCCGAACTTGCCGACGCGCAGCGTGATACCGTCCGCGATCTCCACGGAGTTGATGCGGCGTGCGTCGATCTCGCCGAGCTCCTCGACGATCGTGTGCAGGCCCGTGTCCTTGCGGTCACCGTAGTAGAAATGGTTGAGCCACTCCACCCGGCCGGTCTCGCCGCGCGAGATCCGGTCGAGGTCCTCCTCGAGCTCCGCCGTGAAGTCGTAGTCCACATAGTCGTTGAAGTGCTCCTCGAGCAGGCGCACCACGGAGAAAGCGATCCAGCTCGGCACGAGGGCCTGTCCCCGGGAGGTCACATAGCCGCGGTCCATGATGGTGGACATCGTCGCGGCATAAGTCGACGGACGGCCGATGCCGCGCTCGTCGAGCACCTTCACGAGGGACGCTTCCGTGTAGCGCGGGGGCGGCGAGGTCTCGTGGCCGACGGCCTCGATCGCCGTTGCCCCGAGGGAATCACCCTTGGTGACGTTCGGCAGGCGGGTACCCTGCGCGTCGTCGTCCGTCCCGTCCTCGGTGCGGTCGGCGTCGCGCCCCTCCTCATAGGCGGCCATGAAGCCGCGGAAGGTGATGACGGTGCCGGAGGCGCCGAACTCGGCATCGCGTCCGTCCGCGCTCTTCGCGCCCAGGCGCAGGGACGCCGTGGAGCCCTTGGCGTCCGCCATCTGCGATGCGACCGTGCGCTTCCAGATCAGCTCGTACAGGCGGAACTCGTCACCGCGCAGGGACTGCGCCACCTGGGCCGGCGTGCGGAAGGAGTCGCCGGCGGGCCGGATGGCCTCGTGCGCCTCCTGGGCGTTCTTCGCCTTGCCCTTGTACACGCGGCGGGACTCGGGGACGTACTCGGGGCCGTACAGCTCCGACGCCTGGCGGCGCGCGGCGTTGATCGCCTGGTCCGAGAGCGCCGACGAATCGGTACGCATGTAGGTGATGTACCCGTTCTCGTACAGTCGCTGGGCCACCTGCATGGTCACCTTCGAGCTGAAGCGCAGCTTGCGGGCCGCTTCCTGCTGCAGGGTCGACGTCGTGAACGGGGCGGCAGGACGGCGCGTGTAGGGCTTGGTCTCGACCGAGCGCACCGTGAACGCGGCACTCTCCAGGCCGGCGGCGAGCGAACGGGCGGACTCCTCGTCGAGCCTCACCGCGTTCGCGGCCTTCAGCTCCCCGCGGTCGGAGAAGTCCTTGCCGGAGGCGATACGGCTGCCGTCGACGGCGACCAGCTTCGCCGGGAACGCGCTGCCCTTCGAGGAGTCCCCGGGGGTGAACGTGCCCGTGAGGTCCCAGTACGACGCCGCGCGGAACGCCATGCGCTCGCGTTCCCGCTCGACGACGAGGCGCGTCGCCACCGACTGCACGCGGCCGGCGGACAGGCCGCGCGCCACCTTGCGCCACAGCACGGGGGAGATCTCGTAGCCGTACAGGCGGTCGAGGATGCGCCGGGTCTCCTGGGCGTCGACCATGGGGATGTCGACGTCGCGCAGTTCGCCGAGGGCACGCGTGACGGCTTCCTTGGTGATCTCGCCGAAGGTCAGGCGGTAGACGGGGACCTTCGGCTTCAGGACCTGCAGCAGGTGCCACGCGATGGCCTCGCCCTCGCGGTCGGCGTCGGTTGCGAGGTAGAGCTCGTCGGCGTCCTTCAGGGCGGCCTTGAGCTCCGCCACGGTCTTCCGCTTCTCGGGCGACACCACGTAGTAGGGCTCGAAATCCTTGTCGAGATCCACCGCGAACTTGCCCACCGAGGACTTCTTCAGCTCCGCCGGGAGATCCGACGGCTGGGGGAGGTCACGGATGTGCCCCATGGACGCCGCGACCTGGAAACCCTCACCGAGGTACCCCGAGATGCTCTTGATCTTGCTCGGGGACTCGACGATGACGAGCTTCTTGCCGTGCTTCTTGTCCGTGGCCTTGGTCGGCACTTCTCTCCTATATATACGGGTGCGATGCCGCGGCAGCGACGTGGGCGTCCGGTCCGGATCCCGCTGCCGGGCCTCACGTCACAGTATGCGTCATGAGTACCTGCACAAGGGTAACCGCTGGTTTCAGGGGGCCGGAATCAGGAAGCCCTCGCGGATGAGCTGCTCGACGTCGACCAGCAGGCCCGCCGTGAACGCCGCGTCGGGCCTCTCCAGCAGCATCGCGAGCGCACCCGCGATCTGCCCGGCCGTGAGGTCGCCGTCGCACGCGGAGACGAATCCGGCCAGTTCCGTGCTCAGCAGGGTGGTGCGCCGGAGGCCCGCCCCCTGTCGCAGCAGGATGACCCCGGGGTGTTCCGCGCCGGGCCGCTGGTGCCGTTCCTCGGTGACGTCGTCGGCGACGAGCAGGTATTCGTCGGCGATGCCGATCCCCGAGGCCGACTGCTCGGTGTGGGCCGCCAGCCAGTCGTTGCGCCGGACCGCCGCGGCCAGGTGCGGGCCCACGGGTTGTTCGATCTCGTGCGTGACCTCCTCGAGCGTGACCCGGACGAGATCGCTGGAAGTGGCCGGCCTGCGCAGCCACATCGACCCGAAGCCGATCCCCTCGACGTCGCGCGAGGCGAAGTCCGCGAGATAGTCGGCGAAGCTGTCCAGGTAGGCGTCGCGGTCGCGGTTCTCGGCGGCGTCCCGCAGCCATGTCTCGGCGTACTGCACCGGTGTCAGCTGCTCACGCTGGATGATCCAGGCGTCGACGCCGGGGGGCACGAAGCCGCGGACGCGCCGGTCCCACGCCGCACCCTCGGGGATCTCCCAGTTGCCGAGCAGTTGCGCGGCTCCGCCCGGCGCGAGGACTGCGGGGAGGTCCCGGACCAGGGTCTCGACGAGGGCGTCGCCCGCCAGGCCGCCGTCACGGTAGGTATAGGCCTCCTCCGGTGGGCCGGTGCGGGGCGTGATCACGAAGGGAGGATTGGACACCACGAGGTCGAACCGCTCGCCCCCCACGGGCTCGAGCAGGCTGCCCAGGCGCAGGCTGACCCGCTCGTCGGGACGCTCCGGATCGAGACCGAGGGCGGGCGCGTTCAGCAGCAGGTTGAAGCGGGCGAACGCCAGCGCACGCGCCGAGATGTCCGTCGCCGTGACGTGGCGGGCATGCGGGAGCAGGTGGAAGACCTGGATGCCGCAGCCCGTCCCGAGATCAAGGGCACGGTCCACGGGCGTCCTCATGACGGTCTGCGCGAGCGTCAGGGAGGCGCCGCCGATACCCAGCACGTGGTCGTGGCGCAGGGGCCCCGGCCGCTGCTCCGACCCGAGGTCGCTCGCCACCCACAGGTTGCCGCCGACGTCCGAGGCATAGGGGCGCAGTTCGACGGCGGCACGCCAGGAGCGTTCCGTGGGAGCGGTCCTCCCGCGCTGTCTCCGCGGGTCCGCCGACGGATCCTTCCGCAGATCCTCTGCCGGGTCCGCCGGCTCCTCCGGGTCCGCCGGGTCCTCCGCCGGCTCCGCCGTCGAGGGCTTCACGTCCTGCTCCGACGGGCCCCGGGCTCCGGCGTCCCCGGTCCGCTCGATGAGCCGCAGCTGTTCGAGGCCCGTCACGCCGATGCCGGGGAAGGCGACCGCGAGCTGCTCCTCCGGAACGGTCTCACCGAGGAGCCACAGCAGCACGGGGACAGCCGGTGCACTCTCCTGAGCGCGCAGGAGGCGTCGGCATTCCAGGAGCGCGGGGACCAGCTGCCCCCTGCCGAGAGCCGAGTATGCCGGGGCGCCGAGGAGGGTCTCGACGCCGTCGACCGTGTAGTCGAGGGCCGTCAGGTCCGCGGCCAGCGCCGCCAGTGCGGGAAGATCGCGGCTCGACGGTGCGGACACGACGTCGTCGTCGAATTCCTGCCGGTCCACGGTGGCTAGGGGCGGCATCAGGCAGCGCCCGCTGCCGTTGCTTCGGCCTCGTCCGACTCGCACCCCTGCGGGCATCGCAGCGTCGCGGGGTCCGCCGCGCAGCCGGCGCAGTACAGGGTGAGGTTGCGGCAGGACGTGTTGGAGCAGTTCTCGAACCTGTTCGTGGGGGCCTGGCAGCGCATGCACGTGCCGAGCGTGACGGCGGAGTCGCTGAACTCGAGGTGCATGCGCTTGTCGAAGACGTAGAGCGAGCCCTCCCACAGCCCGCCGTCGCGGTACTTCTCGCCGTAGCGGACGATGCCGCCGTCGAGCTGGTAGACCTCCTGGAAACCGCGATTGACCATGAGGCTGGACAGCACCTCGCAGCGGATACCGCCCGTGCAGTACGTGACGACGGGCTTGTCCTTCAGGTCGTCGTACCTGCCCGAGTCCAGCTCCCGGACGAAATCCTGGGTTGTCCGTACGTCGGGCACCACGGCTCCCTTGAAGCGGCCGATCTGAGCCTCGAATGCGTTCCGTCCGTCGAAGAAGACGACGTCCTCCCCCGCTGCGCGCTTGGCATCGACCAGTTCGTGCAGTTCCTCGGGCGCGAGGTGCCTGCCGCCATCCACCACACCGTTCCCGTCGACCTTCAGCTCACCGGGAGCCCCGAAGGAGACGATCTCCTCGCGCACCTTGACGCTCAGCCGGGGGAAGTCGTCGGCGCCGCCGTCGGACCATTTGATCTCCATGCCCTTGAACGCCGGGTACTCGCGCGTGGTCTTGACGTACTGCTTCACCGCGCCGATCTCGCCGCCGACCGTGCCGTTGATCCCGTCCTTGGAGATGAGGATCCTTCCACGCAGCCCCCACTTCTCGCAGAGAGCACGCTGCCAGAGCCTGATGGCTTCGGGATCGGGCAGTGGTGCAAAGGCGTAATAAAGGGCAATACGGTTCATCGACACGCCTTAAAGCCTACTTTGCGTCTCAAAACGGCAACCCTCACGGCCGTCTATTCTCTTGGCCCCCTTCGAGAACTATCGTTCAGCACATGGGCGTACATGCAGACGATGAACTCCTCCGGACCTGGATCACCGGATGGTCCGCTTGTCGCGGGTACGAGCCGCACGACGACGGCCGCAGCACCTTCGTCCGGCTGACGGACCAGCAGGACCAGACGGAGCACTTCCTCTTCGAGCCCACAGAGGAGCAGTTCCTCGAACTGGCGACCGCGACCAAACAGGACCCGATGCGGATACTGACGGTCGTCACCAACCGGATGCAGGACCTGATCGACGCCGCCGCCCCCCTCGGCATGCGGGTGACGGACCGCCAGCAGTCCCTGATGAGCGTCGACATGAGCGGCCAGGACGTCGAGGACCCTCGACCGCCGGGTGACGATTTCACGCTGGAGCGTGAACGAAGCGGGGCCTGCCGGCATGTGACGGTGCGCTCCAACGGCCACCTGGCAGCCCGGGGCTCGGTGTCGGTGGTCGACGAACACGCCGTCTACGATCGCATCGTCACCGAGGACGGCTTCCGCCGCCGCGGGCTGGGCAGCTATGTGATGCGCGCCCTGACCGCCGGGGTCCTCGAGGACGACGTGACGACCGGCCTGCTCATGGCCTCCGCCGATGGCCGGGCACTCTATGAATTCCTCGGGTGGCAGCACCTCGCCGACGTGTTCGTCATCAGAGGATAAGCGCCTTTCCCGCCGCCCTCAGCGCCGCCCCGGTGGGACAATTACGGCGTGGCCGCGCAGAACTCCCTGATTCCCCTGCTCGGGGGTGGACCCGATCCCGAGCAACTGCTGCATGTCCGCGAGATCCCCGCCCGTGAAGCGGAGCACGCGCCGTGGCCCGACTGGGCCCACCCCGACGTGGTCGGCGCCTTCGCCGCACGTGGGGTGCGCGAGCCGTGGCGCCATCAGGTGGAGGGCGCCAGCTCCGCCCACGACGGCGTGCACACCATCATCGCGACGGGCACGGCCTCCGGGAAATCCCTCTGCTATCAGCTGCCCGTCCTCGACGAGATCCACCGCAGCGAGCTGGCCAACCGGGCCACGCTCGCCCCGAACGGGTCGGTGGCCCTCTACCTGGCGCCCACGAAGGCACTCGCCGCCGACCAGCTGTCGGCCATCGACGCGCTGAAGCTGCCGACCGTCCGCGCCGAGACGTACGACGGCGACACGGAGTCGGGCTCCCGCCGCTGGATCCGCGACCACGCCAACCTCGTCCTCGCGAATCCTGACATGCTCCACTACGGCATCCTGCCCAACCACACCTGGTGGGCACGGTTCTTCCGGCGGCTCAAGTACGTCATCATCGACGAGGCGCACAGCTACCGCGGAGTGTTCGGTTCCCACGTCGCGAACCTCCTCCGACGACTGCGGCGGATCTGCGCGAGCTACGGCGCGGACCCCGTGTTCATCGGGGCATCGGCGACGTCGGCCGAGCCCTCCGCTTCCTTCGGCAGGCTGATCGGCGCACCCGTGCACGCCGTCGACCGGGACAGCTCGCCCCACGGCTCCACCACGGTCGCCTTCTGGGAGCCGCAGCTGACGGGCATGAAGGGCGAGAACGGGGCGGCGAGCCGCCGGACCGTCATCGCCGAGACGTCCGACCTGCTCGCCAACCTCGTGTCCTCGCACGTGAGGACCATCGCGTTCATCAAGTCCAGGCGCGGCGCGGAGAGTATCGCCCAGACGTCGAGGCGCATGCTCGAGGACGTGCACCCGAGCCTCCCGCACCGCATCGCGGCCTACCGCTCCGGTTACCTGCCCGAGGAACGGCGAGCCCTCGAGTCGTCGCTGCGCAGCGGTGAGCTGCTGGGTGTGGCCAGCACCTCCGCGTTGGAACTCGGGATCGACATCTCCGGCCTCGACGCCGTGCTGGTGGCCGGTTGGCCGGGCACCCGCGCATCCCTCATGCAGCAGATCGGCCGGGCGGGCCGCTCGGGCCAGAACGCGCTGGCCGCCTTCGTCGCCAGCGACGACCCCCTCGACACCTATCTCGTGCACCACCCGGAGGCCGTCTTCGATCTCGCCGTCGAGGCCACCGTCTTCGACCCCTCCAATCCCTACGTCCTCGGCCCGCACCTGTGTGCTGCCGCCGCCGAGTTGCCCCTCAGCGACGACGACCTCGAGTTGTTCGGTGCCACGTCCCGGGATCTGCTCGGCACCCTGTGCGACCAGGGTTTCCTCCGGCGTCGGCCCGCAGGGTGGTTCTGGACCCACCCGCAGAGTGCCGCAGCGATGGTGAACCTGCGGGCCGACGGCGGCGGGCCGATCAACATCGTGGAGGCGGAGTCGGGCGCCCTGCTCGGCACGATGGACTCGCCGCAGAGCCACTACCAGGCTCATCCCGGCGCCGTGTACGTGCACCAGGGCCGGACCTACGTCGTCCAGGAACTCAATGAGCAGGATCACTGTGCGGTGGTTTCCCGCGCACACCCGGACTACTACACGCAGGCACGGGACGTGACGCAGATCGAGGTGATCGGCCGCGATGTGAGCCGGTTGTGGGGCGGCGTCCTCGCGAACTTCGGCGACGTGAAGGTCACCACCCAGGTGGTCTCCTTCCAGCGCAAGGCCTTCTCCTCGAACGAGATCCTCGGCGAGGAACCCCTGGAACTCGAAGCCCGGGACCTGTTCACGAAGAGCGTGTGGTTCGAGATCAGCCCGGAGCTGCTCGAGGCCGAGGGGATCCTCGCGGAGGAGCTTCCCGGAGCCCTCCATGCCGCAGAACACGCGGCGATCGGGCTGCTGCCGCTCGTCGCCTCGAGCGACCGCTGGGATATCGGAGGGGTGTCCACCGCTCTGCACGCCGACACCGGTCTGCCGACCATCTTCGTGTACGACGGGCATCCCGGCGGCGCGGGCTTCGCCGAACGCGGGTTCGAGGCTGCCCGCACGTGGCTGTCCGCGACACGGGATGCCATCGAGGCCTGCGAGTGCGAGTCGGGGTGCCCCTCCTGCGTCCAGTCGCCCAAGTGCGGCAACCGGAACAACCCGCTGAGCAAGGGCGGGGCCGTCGCTGTGCTGTCCCTCATCCTCCGGGAGGCCGCGGGCGCTACCGCGGGTGCCTCGACAACGGATGACCGGCCCCGCCGGGGAACCGGCGACGGACTCCTCCCCCGGACCGGTGCAGCCGACGATTCCGCATCCGCCGGTTCCGCGCCCGCACGGGTCACCACGCCCGCCGATACCGGGGACGACCAGCGGGCCGCACTCCGGTAGACCTCCCGTCCCGGACCCGGACGGATCACCGGCTCCTCCCCCGGCAGGCGGGTGCGTGCGGGTCCCCGCAGATCCCGCGCTGCACCAGCTCGACCCGGCCGTCACGTCGCCCGCGGACCACGCCCCGCTATCCCCGCCATGCGCCCGCCCTGTCGGTTCCGCCCTGCGCGCCCGCCCTGTCGGTTCCGCCCTGCGCGCCTGTCAGGGCGGCGGACCTGCTCGTGCAGTGCCCAGCGCGTCCGGCAGCAGGCCGGGGACGCCGACCGACACCGTCACGAGTGCCGTCCCCGGGCCGGTCTGCCCGATCCTGCACGCCTGCACCGCTGCACCGTGGCGCTCTGCTACCGTCCCCGCTGCCGAGCAGGGGTCCCCCGGGGAAAGCCCTCGGGCAGTATCTGCAGCGGCCAACGCCGACAGATCAGCAGCGGTTGCTGCTTTCGATGCTGCGGCCGCTGCCTGCAGCAGGAGGGCCGCCGAAGCGACGAGCAGCAGCGCCAACAGGGCAAGACCGGCCATCAGTAGCGTCCCGGCGCCGCACTCGGAGCCGAGGCGAACCGGTCCGCTCCCCCTCGACCTGCGGTCACCCATCGTGTTCCTCCCGCCCCGACGCCGTCGCACTGAGCTCGATACCCATCAGCTCGACCACGGGCCCGTCCACCCGCGCACGTACCTCGACCGTCGTCCACCCCTCACCGGAGGCCACGTCCGCCGTGGCGGTGCTTCCTGCCAGCCGCTGTACCGTCTGCTCCACGGACGCCATGGATTCGCCCCGCATCACCTCGCGGGCACCCGCCCGGGCAGCCTCCTCGAGCCGCAACTGCACCGCACCGATGTGCGCCGTCCCGAGCAGGAGGGCGAGCAGGACGACCAGGGCGGGAAGCACGACGGCGACTTCAGCGGTGACCGAACCCAGCTCCGCATGAGCGGCGTGCCGCATCACCGTCCGGCGCACGAGGGACAGGGCGTCCGTGCCCTCGGTGCGATGCCGGTATGCCGACCTACCCGACGAGGACCGCTCGGCTTCGTGCTTCGTTCCGCCCTGGCCGGCGCTCATCAGCCGAAGTTCAGCGCAGAGGTGATGAGGGACATGAGGAGACCCTTGATCTCGCCACTCGACAGGACGGCGACGAGCAATGCGGCGAACCCAACCGCCGCGAGGGTGGCGATCGCGTATTCCGCGGTCGCCATGCCTGCTTCGCGGTCCGGAATCGACTGCCGCCGATGGCGGATCGCCCGCTCATTGGATCGCTGACGGCGAGCTTCAGCACGACGCGCCGACCGGTTCCTGGCACGGCCCGAGCCGGCACTGTCGCTGTCACGGTCATCTCCGCTGTCACGGTCGCCTCCGCTGTCCCTCGGCCCCGTCACGCGCCGCTCCCGTTCCGCTCGCAGGGCAGGAACGGCGGCGTCCCCCTGAAGAGCAGGTCCCAGTGGCGCTGACCCCAACCGGCCCGTTCCCGGCTGTCCTCCCTCGTCGCGGAGCCGGACGCACTCCGGATCGAACTGTCCCAGGTACCCACCGCCGAGGCACCGCGCCTCGCCTGCGGGTGCTGCGGACGCCCGGAACACCGACCCTTCGACCTCCGCCAGGTGCAATCTGTCCGACATGACATCTCCTTCCATCGACGCGGGGCGTGGCCCCACATGCTGTGAGCGGCGATCGCCGCAGGACCAACTTTGGCGATGGATGGCGATGTGCCGGTCGAGGAGTGGGGGTAAGTGGATAACCGCTCCATGATCCGCGGTCGTGCGCCGCCTGTCTCCTCCTCCGGCGGTGAGCGGCCGGCGGTCGCCCATCGGATCAGAAAGCCGGCAGGAGACCCAGGACCACGGGGACCACTCCCAGGCAGATGAACGCCGGCAGCGAGCACAGACCGAGCGGCAGGACGAGGCGCACCCCGAGTGCAGCGGCCTTCCGCTCGGCCTCGCGGTTGTGGCGTCGCCGCAGCTGGGCAGCGTGGGCATGCAGGAGTGCCGCCGACGGCGCGCCGGTCGCGGTGGCGAACCGGAGCCCCTGCCGGATGTCCGTGAGAACCTGCCCGGCACGCCGTGCGGCCGGTGACGTGCGGACCCGCCTTCTGCTCGCCTCGACCGTACCGACGCCGGCAGACCCCGCTTCCCACGCCGCAGTCCATGAGGCCCCGAGAAGTCGGGCGGCGTGGACCCGGGTCAGAACGGCACCGATGCGGGGTTCACAGGATCGGGCGACGACGGACAGGGCGGCCTCGACCGGCGAACCGGCCGACAGCATCGCCGCCATCAGGTCGAGTACGAGTGGTGCGTCCCGAATGCCCGATCGCGGCACCTCATCCTCGGCCGTACCGGCCGTCCGCCGGATGCGCCCCGACCGCGCAGCAAGGACCACCGACCCCGTTGCCAGAAGAAGGGACACGAGCACGCCTGCGCTCACGGCTCCCCGCCCTCGGCAAGCCGCACCAGCCGGCGGGACCATACGCGTGCCACCGCCATGAGGAGCGCTCCGGTGCCTAGCGCTGCCCAGCCCAGCGGCGACCCGAGCAGCACCTCCAACGGGTTGATGCCGAGGGCGAAGCCGAGGACAAGACCGACGGCCGGCAGCCAGGCGAGGAGCACCACCGTGGCACGCGGTCCGGCCAGGGCTGTCTCCCTGGCCGAGAGGCCATCGAGCTGGGCGTCGAGCTGAGCGGCATAGTGCTCTAGGATCTCCGCCAGGGGGGCACCGCTGCGCTCCGCCACCATCAGGCATCCGGCGAGATCGATCCACAACCGTTCGACGTGTCTACTGCCCCGTGCTTCGGCACGATCCCCCGCATAACCTCCCGGCGTGTGAAGAAGGGCATCGGGAACGCTCAGACCGAGTTCAGCAGCCCGCCGGGCCGTCGCGATGGCAGGAGAAGCAACGGCGGCGAATCCACCCCGGCCATCGGCATACACGAGTTCCATGTCCGTCCACAGCGTCTGCGGCGGCCGTCCCGCCCTGAGGAGCCCGGCCATCTGATGGACGAAGAGCGGCAGCTCGTGGAGATCGATTCCGGGGCGCCCACCGAGCCCGGTCCTCCGGGAGAGCTCGGCGAGTCCCTGCCGGCGTGGGCCGGTGCTGCGGGGGCAAAGGGGGCCCGTCGGGGCAGTAGAAACCGCAACCGCGCCGGGCGCGCCGGGGTGCTCCAGGGCTGACACCGTACCTCTCCGTGCCGGCCGGGGCAGCATGAGGATCGCACAGGCGTTCGCGAGCAGAAGAGCCACGACGATCCCGATCATGAGGAGGGCCCCGACGTGCGCGCCGGCTCCCACTCGGAACCGGCAGATCCGACCCGGCGCGCGAAGTCGCTCCACCCGGCGGCACGACGGCATTCTGTTCCGGTATCGACGAGGACGGGACGGACGATAAGACCCCGACCCGGGTCCAGTTCCAGAAGCCCGACACTCTCCACGCGCCGCCCTTTCGCGTCTCGTACGGCGTGCACCACGACATCGAGGGCGCTCGCCGCCTGCAGGGCAAGCGCACCGGGTGTCAGGCCCGTGAGGGCCGCGAGCGCGGCTAAGCGCGCCGGTACCGCCTCTGCGGAGTTCGCGTGGACCGTTCCTCCGCCGCCGTCGTGCCCCGTATTCATCGCCGTCAGCAGTTCGCGTACCTCAGCGCCCCGGCATTCGCCCACGACGAGTCGGTCCGGCCTCATCCTCAGGGCCTGCCGCACCAGTTCGGTGAGGTCCAGCACCCCGGCACCTTCGAGGTTGCCGTGTCGCGACTGGAGCCCGACCGTGTGGGGGTGGGCGGGGTTCAGTTCCGCGGCGTCCTCGACCAGCACGACCCGCTCGTGCGGTCCGGCCAGCCCGAGCAGCGTGGAGAGCAGCGTGGTCTTGCCCGTGCCCGTGGCACCGCTGATGAGGAAGTTCAGGCGCTGCTGCATCATCAGCGTCAGGGCCTCGGCCATGAGTGGCGCGACTGTCCCGCTGACGATGAGTTCCGCGAGCGAGAAGACGCGCGCGCGCCTGATCCTGATGGAGAGGAGCGTTCCCGCCGTCGAGATGGGAGGAAGCACCGCGTGGACCCGAAGCCCTTCGAGGCGGACGTCGACGGCCGGGCACCCATCGTCGAGGCGTCGGCCCCCGGCGGCGACGAGGCGGACGGCGAGCGAACGCACCTCCTCCTCACCGGGGAATGCCCGACCGACGCGCTGGAGCCCGGCGGTCCCGTCGACCCAGACCTCCTCGGGCCCGTTGACGAGGATGTCCGTGATCGATTCATCCGCGAGGAGGTGCTCCAGCGGCCCCAGTCCCCTGAGCTCGGCACGCACGCGGTCGAGGGCTGACAGGGTGCCCTCGGATCCGAGCAGCCTGCCGCTCGATCCGACGGCATCCGCGAAGGCGGCACCGGTTGGCAGGACGCCGCCGGTGAGGACGGCCCTGCGCACGACACCGACCATGGATGAAGCGTCCGTGTCGCCGGGTGGTGCCGCGCCGGCCGGCATCCAGTCACCCTGCGCCGAGGGGTCAGGACCACTCCTCGCGGAGGTGCGCAGCTGCCGCCGGGCCGGCAGGCCGGAGGTCTCCCGCTCGCTCATCGCGGTCGCACTGCATCCGCCACGAGGGATGCAACGACCTTGCGTACCCGTCGGGACAGGGAGAATCCCAGCATCCCGCCACCGGCTTCTGCGGTTGACGCTCCTCGGACGAAGGGAAGGTAGGGCAGGGGGCCCGCCTGACCCAGCAGGTCCGCGACGAACCATGGGTCCAGTCCGTCGAGAACGGGGCCACGCAGGACGACCGTCACGGGCAGGGGCCCGTACGCCGAGAGGACCGCCGGGACCGCCGCGGCACTACGTGGCCGCGAAGGGACGAGGAGGACGAGGCGGTCGCATGCCCCCGCCAGCGACGGAACGGCAGCACCGCTGCCGAGATCGACGAAGGTCGTGTCGAAGGCCCCTCGCGCGGCGTCCAGCACGACGTCGGCCGATGCCATGCCCTCACCGAGCACGGCACGGGCACTGTCGGGTCGCGCGGTATGGGACAGGACCGAGAGCCGGCCCTCGGCGGGTAGCGCGGACGCCAGCCGCTCGGCGCTCAGTGTTCCCCTGGTCTCCCGGAGGTCGTGCCACCTCACACCAGGACGTTCCTCGAGGCCGAGGGCGAGATCGAGGCCACCCGCCATCGGATGGCCGTCCACCAGGAGTGCAGGGCTCCCCTGCTGTGCTGCATGCCGCGCACACCAGAAGGCGAGCGTGCTGACGCCACATCCCCCTGCCGCTCCCAGGAAGCCGACCACCGAGCCGGAGGCAGCCGGGTTGAGGCGCCGGCCGAGGTGTTCGGCGAGCCATCCTGCGCCCTGGGGCAGGATGACGACACGCGACGACGGAAGCGCGGCTGCGGCTCCCCAGACCCTCGATTCGTCGTCGGCCGTTCCGACGACGATGACGTCCTTCCGGCCCGGCATGCCGACTTCCACCTGTTCGTGCGCCACGATCAGGACCGCCGGCTCCAGTGACGGTGCTTCGGCGAGGTCCCGGACGAAGACCGGGCTGATCCCGGCGGCTGCGCAGGACCTCGCCACCTGATCCTTGACGAACTGGGAGCCACCCACGACGACGACCGGTCGCCCTCGAGCGTTCGGGGTCCACGTCTGCTGCGTCATGGTGCGAGCATTGCGGGGCCGCACCCGCTCCGGGTTCTGCATCAGCACTATGTGGACAAAGCGACCGATTGCAGGAATGACACCGCCGCCGCGGAGAATATGACCATGTACATCGCCGTGGCGCCCCTGCCGTCGGACCGCGGGAACAGCGCGGACGTAGCGCTCCAGCACCTCGACGCCGATGGTGGTCGGATCGGTGCAGCGACGCGACTCGACCGGGGAGCGTTCGCGGAGGCTGTCGCCGGCTCGGAAGCTCGGCGTCCGCGCTGGGTGTGGAACAGCACCAGGCTCTGGTATCCCGACCTGCTGTCCGCGGGTGTCGACGTCGACCGCTGCTGGGACCTGACGCTGACCCGCGCCATCCTCGCCTATTCGAGGTCCTGCCGGCCTTCTCCCTACATCGATTCGCTGAGGGCCGCGGCCCCGACCGACGACGGGACCGATCCGCCCCGGCTCCTGCTGCCACCCCCGCCGGCGCCGAACCAGCACTCTCTCTTCGACGAACCGCAGGACCCCGCGGGACCCTTCCTGGACGAGGTCGTCGAACAGTTCGGCCACCAGCTGAACGCCATCGCGCACGCTGCGGAACCCGCCCGGCTCAACCTCCTCGTCGCCGCCGAATCCGCGGGCTCGCTCATCGCCTCCGAGATGGAGCACGGGGGGCTGCCCTGGCGCAGGGACATCCACGAGGACCTGCTCGAACGAAGCCTCGGACCACGACCGCCGGAGGGAGCCCGGCCGGCGGAGCTGGAGAGGCTTGCCGGCGAGCTGCGCGCCGCGCTGGCGAATCCCACCCTGAATCCCGACTCGCCGCAGGAGGTCCTGCGTGCACTCCACCGGGCCGGGGTCGAGGTCAGGACGACGCGCTCGTGGGAACTGGAACGGCAGCAGCACCCTGCGATCGGGCCTCTCCTGGCCTACAAGAAACTGTCGCGCCTCCTGACGGCCAACGGATGGAACTGGCTCGACGCATGGGTTCATGACGGCCGCTTCCGGCCCGAATACGTGGTGGGCGGTGTCGTCTCCGGCCGCTGGGCGTCCCGAGGCGGCGGCGCCCTGCAGATCCCACGGCAGGTGCGCGACGCCGTGAGGCCGGACGAGGGCCATGTGTTCATCGTCGCCGATGCCGCGCAGCTCGAACCCAGGGTCCTGGCGGCCCTCGGGCAGGATTCGGCGCTCGCAGCCGCCGCCCGGGGCAGGGACCTCTATCAGGGCATCGCCGACCAGGGATTCGGCGGCGACCGGTCGAAGGCCAAGCTCGCCATGCTCGGTGCCATGTACGGAGCGACCAGCGGCGAGTCCGGCAGGCTGATGCCGCAACTGACCCGCGCCTATCCGCACGCGATCGGCGTCGTGGAGTCGGCGGCCAGGGCCGGGGAGTCGGGTGAGGGCGTCTCGAGCTACCTCGGTCGCGGGTGCCCGCCCGCTTCGGATGAGTGGCGTGCACGGCAGCGGACGACGACGGCAGAGGAACAGCGCCGGGCCGATGGTGCGGCACGGGCGCGAGGGCGCTTCACGCGGAATTTCGTCGTCCAGGCATCCGCGGCGGAGTGGGCGCTGTGCTGGCTCGCGGAGATCCGGCGGCGACTGTCCGCGAGCACCATCCCGCAGCCGCGAAGCCGCATCACCTTCTTCCTGCACGACGAAGTGGTCCTGCATGTGCCGGAAGGGCAGGCCGGCGAGGCTGCTGCCATCCTCGATGACGCGGCGAGAGCGGCAACGCGCCTGATCTTCGGAGACATCCCCATCGAGTTCTCCATCACCACGGTCACCGTCTCGTCCTACGCGGACGCGAAGTGATGCAGACGGTGCTGCTGCCGTACTTGTCCACATAGGCCTGTCCCACGATCCGCAGCAGGTGATCCCCCGTACGGTTGCACCACGAATGGGGAAGGCGGAATGCGTGGGCGTCCTGAAGATCGATACCGGCCGGTACGGGGAAGCAGCGGGGATGGCCGCCGCTTCCGGGCGCATGATCGCCGATGCAGTCGCAGCGGCAGGATCCGCACTCTCGCGCACGGCAGGGATGGCGGGGTGGGATGCACTGGGCGTCGAGTGGGCGGCCGGCTACGACCCTGCAGCCCGGGAGGTCCTCGCCGCGTGCCAGGACCTCGCGCTCGCATCCTCCGATACCTCACGCGCCCTGACCGTGGCCGCCGGCAACTACATCACCGCCGAGCACGTCGCATCGATGGGCGCAGCCGCACTGATAGCGCCTCTGATCCGGGCGGGTCTTCCCGAGGTCACCCCTCCGTGTGTTCCCTGTGCCAGCGACGGGAATCCCGGCTGGCCCCCACCCTGCTGGGACATCGTCGCCGGCATCGCGGGAGTGGTCTGGCCCGCCGGCGACCCCGAGCTACTCCGAGCGGCGGGGGCGGCCTGGACCGCGCTCACGCATGACATCGAGGCGAGCGTCGCCGGGCCTTCCGGCCAGGCGCGCAGCGCTCTCGACGGCCTGCTGGCCGAAGACCTCACCCTCTTCCGTGAGCGGAGCGCCGCGATCGAAGATTCCGCCCGCCTACTCGCGCAGGCGTCGAGGGACATCGCCATGGGGTGCACATCACTCGCCGACGCCGTCGAGTCGGCGCACCAGGAGCTGATCGACGAGACGCGGTCCTTCGCCCTCGAATGCGCTGCCCTGGCCGCCGCCGGAACCGCGCTGAGCTTCGTCACGCTCGGAGGGTCGGCAGCCATCACGGCACTGATCGGTGCAGCACGCACGGCGCAGATGGTGGCGCGCGTCCACCAGGTACTCGCACGCCTCGGTTTGCTCGCACGGTCCGTCTCGGTCGTGTCCCTGAGGATGCCGGGGGCGGCACGGCTGAGGGCTGGGCTGCAGGCACTGGCAAGGAGACCGGCCGTCCTCCGATCAGCGGTACCCGGAGTCCGGCACGCCTTCGACACGGCATCGGGGGCGATGATCTCCTCGGGCAGGCTGTCCAGGCTCGCGCCGGCGGTACGCCTCATCCGGCCCGTCGGCGCGTCGGGCCTTCGCATCATCGATTCCAAGGCGGTCTCCGTCGCACTGTCCAGCCCGGCTGCCCTGGTCCGAGAACACCTGTCGATCCAGGTACGCCGCGGCATGTTCCCGAAGGCAGTCCCGGGCGGAGGACCCGAGCAGGTCCTCGCCCTGCTGCGCCATACCCGTGCCTCGCCGATCATCCCGGCCGCGGAGTCCGTGCTCAGGAACAAGGATCGGGTCGAGACGGCCACCGGGCTCGTGGCACTCCCTGTAGCGCTCAGGGACCGGTACGCTCCCGGCAGGATCGAGGGTCCGTCGCCGCGATCTGCAGGACCGGGTCGTCTCACAGCGGTGCAGGTATCTCGCGCGAGCGGTCCCACGGCTTCGTCCAGCCGAGCCCGTCGAACGCCGCATCCAGCAGCATCGCCGTGAACCCCCAGATCACGGCGTCCGGCGTCAGGAACGCGGGAGTGCGGCTGATGAACCCGTCACGGCGCACGACGGCGGTCCTCCGGCGTGACGAGTCGAGCAGCGTACTGACCGGGCACCGGAAGACGCGTTCGGACTCCGCCGTGTCCACGGCGTGGACCGGGGACTGCTCGACCCACCATCCGACGACGGGTGTGACGATGAAGCTGCTCACGGGGAGCCCGACGTCCGGCAGCGTTCCGAGGATCCTGATCCCCTCGGGGTCCAGCCCGGTCTCCTCCCGGGCCTCGCGGAGCGCGGCCGCGGCTTCGTCCATGTCTCCGTCGTCGATGGCACCGCCGGGGAAAGCCACTTGGCCGGGATGGTTCGCGAGGGTGCTGGCCCGCATGACGAACAGGATGTCCAGGTCGTCCGGCTCGAGGCTTTCCGGGGCAGGACAGGCGTGATGCCCATCCCGGGCACCGAAGAGGATGAGGACAGCCGCCCTGCGGCTCGTCTCGGGATCCAGCGTGGCGAACTGCCAGCCCTCGGGCCGGAGCAGCACCGCGTGCTGCTCCTGCATCTTCCGCACCCAGCCCGCCACTTCGTCGCGTGCCGTCATCCGAGTTCCTGCCGGACGCCTCGAGCCGGTGGGATCGGCTCTACCGACGGCTCTACCAGCGCCTCCACGGGCGGCACCCACGGTACCCGGACCGTGCCCGGCCTCGCGCAGCTAGGCACCCAGACCGTACCCGGCCTCGCGCAGCTCCGCTCGGGTACGGCCGGCTCTCATCCGCTCGAGAAGTTCCTCCCGGCCGGGCGCGAGCTCATACTTGAGCAGCTTCGCGGCCTTCATCGGATCCGTCTCGCCCTCCCCGTAGGACGGACACAGTGCAGCGATCGGGCACACGCCGCACGCCGGCTTCTTGGCATGGCAGATGCGGCGTCCATGGAAGATGACGCGGTGCGAGAGCATCGTCCAGTCCCTGCGCTCGAAAAGGGCGGCGACGTCGAGCTCGACCTTCACCGGATCCTCGGAGGCTGTCCACCGGAACCGGCGGGACAGCCGACCGAAGTGGGTGTCCACGGTGATACCCGGAACGCCGAAGGCATTGCCCAGGACGACGTTGGCCGTCTTGCGCCCCACGCCCGGAAGCGTCACGAGATCCTCGAGCCGGGCCGGCACCTCGCCGTCGAACTCGTCGACCAGCCGCCGGGAGAGCGCGAGGATGCTGTTTGCCTTCGCACGGTAGAAGCCGGTAGGCCGGATCAGTTCCTGCACCTCGAGTTCCTGGGCCTCGGACAGCGCCCGTGCGTCGGGGTAGCGCTCGAACAGGGCCGGAGTGGTGAGGTTGACCCTCACATCGGTGGTCTGGGCGGAGAGTACGGTCGCCACCAGGAGCTCGAACGCGTTCCGGAAGTCCAGTTCGGCCACCGCGTACGGGTAGGTGTCCCCGAGGATCCTGTTGATCCTGCGTGCCCGTCGCTTCAGGGCGACCGGCGACTCCTCCTCGATCTTCGCTTTCCTGCCTGCCACTGGCATCTCTCCTGTCGGACGGTACTCGGTGAACCACTGGTCGGCGTCGGCAGGGGCCAGGAATCAGTCGCGCGGGGCGCGCTCGATGTTGCGCAGGTCCCGCAGGACGCCGACCGCTCCCGTGCGCTTGTCCTGCACCAGGAACTCGTTGCCGCGGTCCTCGATGCCGACTTCCCAATCACCGGGCTGCAGCGTGAAGGCCTCCCGCCCGGTCTGCTCGTCGAAGACCCGTCGCGGCGATCCGACCGCGAACCAGAACGCCTCGAGGACAGGCTCCTCCTCCGCGGACCGCGTGGCGGTAATGGGTTCCTGACGGCCACGCTCCTCCGGAGAGGTGTCCGTTGCAGCATAGGTCCGCGTGGAATCGTCCCGGACCACCTCGTTCACCCGCGTCTCGTCGACAGCATGGGCACCCGCCTCGGAGCCATGGGCAGCCGGGCTCGCCGAAGCCTCGTCGTGCGCCGCGGTCTCCTGGGATGCTCCGCGCTCCATGCCGGACTGTCCTGATGCTGCCGCGCCCGCTCCCACCGCTCCCGCGCCGCCTGCACCATACAGGCCCGCGCCGTTCTGGAGGACCGCCGCCGCGGCAGGGTTCACTCCACCCGAATCGGGCCGGCCTGCGTCGGAAGCGCCTACCGGGCCGCTCGTCGCCGGCCTCGACGACTGCGTCACCCGGGACGTCACCCGCGCCGCAAACTTGGCGGGCTTGGCCTCCTTGGCCTCCTTGGCCTCCTTGGCCTCCTTGGCCTCCTTGGCCTCCTTGGCCGGTCGCGGTCGTGCAGCGGTGATCGGGCGTGCGGCGACCCGCGCCGGCACCTCCGGCCGGTCCGAGAAATCGTTCTTGAGGACGGGGAGGAACGGACCGGCAACGGTTGCTGCCAGCATGCCCAGGGACCCGATCAAGGCCACCAGCGGACCGGCGTGGAACGCGGTGACGGTCTGCAGGAAGAAGAAGGTCGCAGCCAGAACCGCGGACACCGACGCGAACTGGTCCACGGACAGGGAACCGACGCGGAGGCCGGAGCTACCGAGGCGGCGCCCCGCAAGGAGAGCCAGCGCGATCACGGGCAGCAGGATCCCGATCCCGATGAAGAAGAGGGGGGCCGTGTTCCAGAAGGTGGCATAGCGCACCACGCCGTCGATGAAGGGAAGCAGCGTGCCGATGAACACGAGCGCCACACCGCTGCCGAAGACGAGCTCCCGCAGGGTGAACGGTCCAAGCACGGCCTCGCTCGGGCCCGAGGACCCGGACACCGAGGTCTGCGTCTCAGGACCGGACTGCGTGGCCTTCCCGGGACGGTCCTGCGTGCCGACAGCTGATGCGCCTGCCTCCCCGGAGGAGTCCGGCCGGGCCGCCCCCTGTTCGACGACGGCGCTGCGCTGCCCCTCGGATGCTTCGGTCATCTCGTACTCCCGTTCGTAGCGCTGGTCGCCGGCGGATATCGATCACCGGCGTCGGTTACCTCCTTCCACCCTAGCCACCGGTCCGCCCCATCTCCACCGATGAGGCGAGGCGCGAGAGCCGCTCATCGCACAATCCCGGCATCTCGGCTAGGTCCTGTGACGCCGGGCACACGTCGGGCGGGAGAACTCGATAGTGTTCCCCTAGAGCACGTGGTGGTGCGGCGAACCGTTGCACCACTCAAGCGTCCCGTCCGTCACCGAACACGTCACAAAGGGGTAGAACATGAGCGCCGAACGGCAAGGCGATGCTTTCGAGAACCTGCTGCACGAGGAACGCCGCTTCCCACCGAGTGAGGACTTCGCCGCGAAGGCCGTTGCGCAGCCATCCCTCTACGACGAGGCGCGCGAGCTGGGCACCGAGTTCTGGGCGAAGCAGGCCCGGGAACTCCTGACCTGGGACCGGGACTTCACCGAGACGCTCGACTGGTCCGACGCACCCGTGGCGAAGTGGTTCGTCGGCGGGACCGTGAACGCCGCGTACAACGCACTGGACCGCCATGTCGAGGCCGGACTCGGCGACCGCGTGGCGATCCACTTCGAGGGCGAGCCCGGAGACACCCGTACCATCACCTATGCGGACCTGACCCAGGAGGTCAAGAAGGCGGCGAACGCGTTCGAGGCGCTCGGCGTGCGGAAGGGCGACCGCGTCGCGGTCTACCTCCCGATGATCCCCGAGGCGGTCATCACCATGCTCGCCTGCGCCCGGATCGGCGCCGTCCACTCCGTGGTCTTCGGCGGCTTCTCGGCGGACGCCCTGCGCA
The DNA here is from genome assembly GCF_056680255.1 of Arthrobacter sp. BC5. Classification (NCBI taxonomy): domain Bacteria; kingdom Bacillati; phylum Actinomycetota; class Actinomycetes; order Micrococcales; family Micrococcaceae; genus Arthrobacter; species Arthrobacter sp. BC5. The sequence goes on along the minus strand of NZ_CM155273.1, from coordinate 1,703,660 downwards.
GCCGGATCGACGACGCCGAGGCCAAGCTCGTAGTCACCTCCGACGGCACGTACCGCCGGGGCAAACCGAGTCCCCTGAAGCCGGCCGTCGACGGCGCACTCCAGCGGGAAGGCCACACCGTCACGAACGTCGTCGTGGTCCGTCGCAACAACGAGCCGGTCGAATGGACCGAGGGACGCGACGTGTGGTGGCACGACGTCGTCGACGGAGCTCCGGCCGAGCACACGGCCGTAGCCCATGATTCCGAGCACCCGCTGTTCATCCTCTACACCTCCGGGACCACAGGGAAGCCCAAAGGCATCCTGCACACCACCGGCGGCTACCTCACGCAGACCGCGTTCACCCACAGGAACACCTTCGACCTGCGACCCGAGACCGACGTCTTCTGGTGCACGGCGGACATCGGGTGGGTCACCGGCCACAGCTACGTCACCTACGCGCCACTCGTGAACGGAGCCACCCAACTCATGTACGAAGGGACGCCGGACACCCCGCACCAGGGCCGGTGGTGGGAACTGATCGAGAAGTACAAGGTCTCCATCCTCTACACCGCCCCGACGGCCATCCGCACCTTCATGAAGTGGGGCCGGGACATCCCCAAGAAGTACGACCTCTCGTCCATCCGCGTGCTCGGCTCGGTCGGCGAACCCATCAACCCCGAGGCCTGGATGTGGTACCGGGAGGTCATCGGCGGCGGCAGGGCACCGATCGTGGACACCTGGTGGCAGACGGAGACCGGTGCTCACATGATCGCGCCGATGCCCGGGGTCACGGCGACCAAGCCCGGTTCGGCCCAGGTGGCGGTGCCCGGGATCGCCGTCGACGTCGTCGACGAGATGGGCGAGTCCGTTCCGAACGGCTCGGGGGGCTACCTGGTCATCCGAGAGCCGTGGCCCGCGATGCTGCGCGGCATCTGGGGTGACGCCCAGCGGTTCAAGGACACCTACTGGTCCCGCTTCGACGCCATGTACTTCGCCGGGGACGGTGCCAAGAAGGACAGCGACGGCGACATCTGGCTCCTCGGGAGGGTCGACGACGTCATGAACATCTCCGGCCACCGCCTGTCGACCACCGAGATCGAGTCCGCCCTGGTGAGCCACCCCTCGGTGGCGGAGGCGGCCGTGGTCGGAGCGAGCGACGAGACGACCGGTGAGGCGGTGGTCGCGTTCGTCATCCTGCGCGGCTCTGCGAAGGACGACGACGATATCGTCACCACTCTGCGCAACCACGTGGGCAAGGAGATCGGCCCGATCGCCAAGCCGCGCAACATCCTGGTGGTACCCGAGCTACCGAAGACCCGCAGCGGGAAGATCATGCGCCGCCTGCTCAAGGACGTCGCGGAAGGCCGTGAGGTCGGCGACGCCACCACGCTGTCCGATCCGACGATCATGCAGCAGATCGCGGTCTCGCTGCGGAAGTAGCCGATACGGAGCGAGACAGGACAACGACAGGACAGGCCCCCGCACCGCGGGGGCCTGTCCTGTCGTTGTCAGGCCTGATCAGCCGATGGTGGCGTCGACGGTGACCTCGATGTTGCCGCGTGTGGCGTTCGAGTAGGGGCACACCTGGTGCGCCTGCTCGACGAGCGCGTCGGCCGTCTCCTGGTCCACTCCGCCGATCTCGGCGTGCAGGGCGACGGCGAGCTGGAATGCTCCGCCGTCGGCGGGGTTGATGCTGACCTCCGCCGTGACGGCGGTATCGCTGATCCTGGCCCTGCTGCGGCTCGCGACGAGCTTGAGCGCACTGTGGAAGCAGGCCGCGTAGCCGAGGGCGAAGAGCTGCTCGGGGTTGGTCGCACCCCCGGCACCGCCCATCTCCCTGGGCACGGCGAGATCGACGACGAGCTGCCCGTCATCGGTGTGGGCCTTGCCGTTTCGGCCGTCCCCGGTCGCGGTGGCCACTGCCGTGTAGAGAGCACTCATGTGTCGATCCTTCCGTCGTGGGAGCCTGGGTGACATCCGCTCCTCCGGTAGACTAACTAGTAACTCCACCCAGGCCCAAATCCCTTCCTCCCGCACAATGGAGCATGATGAACGCCCAGCTACCCGTCCGCGACCGCATTCTCGCGTCCGCCACTCGGCTGTTCGACGCCAACAGCATCCGCTCCGTCAGTGCGGACAAGGTCATCTCCGACGCCGGGACCACCAAGGTCACGTTCTACCGCCACTTCCAGTCCAAGGACCACCTGGTGGTCGCCTACCTCGATGACCAGCTCGGGCGACTGCAGGCCGCCGTCGAGCGGGAGCAGGCCGCCGGCCGGGACGCCTGCGCCGTCCTGCTCCACCTGGCCACCGCCAACGGGAACGCGGCCTGCCAGCCGGGCTTCCGCGGGTGCACCTTCATCAACGCCGCTGCCGAGTACCCCGCGGACGGCAGCCTCGTGCGGGACGCCGTGGACCGTTACCGGGTGTGGTTGCACGCCGTCGTCGAAGATCTGCTGGCCGATCTCGGCGCGGACCGGCCCGACGTCGTCGCGGACCAGCTGATCATGCTGCGGGACGGCGCCATGGTGCACGGCTTCATGGGTGATCCCGCCTCCGTGACGGATTCCCTCGTCACTGCAGGGCGCGCGATCATCTCCGCCCACCTCGGCGCTCCGCTTCCGGCCTGAAGGCACGCACCGGCTCGCCTCCCCTGGGAAGCCCGCCGGCCCGCCGGCGGGTGAAGAGCCACCGGATGCGGTGTGACGTTCGTCCTGAAAGATGGCCCGCACCCCTGGGGCAGAGGATGATTTCAGCGTGTCCACAACCGTGCAGCAGCCCCCCGTATCGAATCCGCGCATGGCCCGTCGCGTCGCCGGAGCCTCCTTCGTCGGAACAGCCCTCGAATCCTATGACTTCTACGTGTTCGGCACTGCCGCCGCACTCGTCTTCAACACCGTGTTCTTCACCGAGCAGGATCCGCTCGCGGGGACGCTCTCGGCCTTCCTGGTCTTCGCGATGGGCTTCGTCGCCCGCCCCCTCGGCGCCATCCTGTTCGGGCACCTCGGCGACAGGATCGGCCGCAAGCGCACCCTGATCTGGACCATCACGCTCATGGGCCTCGCGACGGGCACCGTGGGCCTGCTGCCCGACTACAGCACCATCGGGGTCTGGGCGCCGATCATCCTGACCGTGCTGCGCCTGCTCCAGGGCCTCTCGCTGGGCGGCGAGTGGGGTGGGTCCATCCTCATCGCCACCGAGCACGCCGAGCCGCGCAAGCGAGCGCTGTACGCCTCGATCCCGCAGCTCGGCTCGCCTGTGGGCACCATGCTGATCTCGGCCATCTTCCTGCTCCTCGCCGTCGTCGCCCCCGACGTCATGACGACCTGGGGCTGGCGCATCCCGTTCCTCCTCGCCTTCCCGTTCCTCGCCGTCGCGATCTACCTGCGCCTCGCCATCGACGAGACGCCGGTCTTCAAGGAGACGAACCGGACGCACGCACTCCCCCGCGTCCCCTTCCTCGAGGTCCTGAAGTCGCAGCCGGTCGCGATCGTGGTCGCGATCGCCGCGGCGGTGCTGGGCATCGGATCCTACTTCCTGATGGTCACCTACACGCAGGCCTACGGCACCGAGACCCTGGGGCTCTCCCAGGCGACCGTACTGAACGCGGCCCTCGTGGGGTCCATCCTGCAACTCGGCACCATCCCCGCCTTCGGCTACCTGGCGATGCGCATCGGTTCGGCGAAGGTGGTCGCAGGCGGCGCCCTCGGGACCGCACTCATCGCCTTTCCCCTGTACTGGGTCATCAGCATCGCCACCGAACCGATGTACATCGCGGCCATCATCCTCGGCGGCATCCTCCCGACGGCCAGCTGGGCGGCCCTCGGCGGGCTGATGGCCGACATCTTCAAGCCAGCGACGGCGTTCACCGCACTGTCCTTCGCCTACAGCATCGCCGCGATCGTGGCCGGCTTCGCACCCTCGATCACCCAGCGGTTCGGCATCGCGACCGGTGGCGCCTGGTGGCATCCCGGCGTCGTGCTCGCCGTCATGAGCCTCGTGACCGTGGCGGGCGCGGTGGGCGCCGTCAGGTTGCGCGCGCAGGCCGCACGTGCGGTCCCCACGGGCACGCGTGCGGCATAGTTAGGGCATGGACCCGGCGCGCACATCCAGCATCCTCGTGATCAACGGACCGAACCTGAACCTGCTCGGGAGCAGGGAACCGGCCGTGTACGGCACGGCGACGCTCGACGACGCCGTGCGCCTCGCCGCCGACGCCGCGCAGGAACGGGGCTGCACCACGACGGCGATGCAGTCCAACCACGAGGGCGAGATCATCGACGCCATCCATGCGGCACGGGGGACGTCGGACGGGATCGTCATCAACGCCGGGGCCTTCACGCACACCTCCATCGCCATCCGCGACGCCCTCGCCGGAGTCGGGCTGCCTGTCGTCGAGGTGCACATCAGCAATGTGCACCGGCGTGAGTCCTTCCGGCACCACTCCTACATCTCGGGGGTGGCCGATGCCGTGATCGTCGGTGCGGGCATCGACGGCTACCGGCTCGCCGTGGACCACCTCGCCGCCCGCCTGGCGGCAGCGGGAGCCGGCCCCGCATCGTTCCCGAAAAGTTAGGCCGACCGCCGCCGGTTGGGCGGTGAAGTCCTTCCTGATAGGGCACGATGGTGCTATGACGGACATCACTCCCGCCGGAAGCGCGACCGCCCAGTTAGAGAACCTCGACGCACCCCTGCTCGAGGTGAGGAACCTCGCGGTGAGTTTCCGCACGACCCACGGGGAGGTCCGTGCGGTCGAGGACGCGAGCTTCACGCTCAAGCGCGGCAGTGCCCTCGCGATCGTGGGCGAATCGGGCTCCGGCAAGTCGACGACGGCGATGGCCTGCATCGGGCTGCTGCCCGGCAACGGCCGCGTGACCTCCGGCAGCATCCTGTTCGAGGGCCAGGACCTCGTGAGCCTGCCGGAATCGAAGATGCGCTCCATCCGCGGCAGGGCGATCGGCCTCGTCCCGCAGGACCCGATGTCCAACCTGAACCCCGTGACGAAGATCGGGACGCAGGTCGCAGAGACCCTCCTCGTGCACGGCATGGCCACCAAGAAGAACGTCAAGCAGCGCGTCATCGACGTGCTGACGGCGGCCGGTCTGCCCGACGCCGGCGAGCGCGCCAAGCAGTACCCGCACGAGTTCTCGGGCGGCATGCGCCAGCGCGCCCTGATCGCGATCGGCCTCGCCTGCCAGCCGCGGCTCCTCATCGCCGACGAGCCCACCTCCGCCCTCGACGTCACGGTGCAGCGCACCATCCTCGACCAGATCGAGACGATGACCGACCAGCTCGGCACGTCCGTGCTCCTCATCACGCACGACCTCGGCCTCGCCGCCGAACGTGCCTCGCAGCTCGTCGTCATGCACCGCGGACGCGTCGTCGAGACCGGACCGGCCGAGCAGCTGCTCAACGATCCGCAGCACCCCTACACCCAGTCGCTCGTCCGCGCGGCTCCCAGCGTCGCGGCGGTGCGCCTGCGTCCCGGCGCCTTCACCGCGGACGCCGCGACGCGGCTGAAGCTCGCCGAAGCGGTCTTCGCGGAGCACGAAGCCGGGCACGAGGGCCCCGTACCGATCGACGACGGCGTGTCGGCCGGCGCACCCGGCGGAACCGCGGGAGCCCACGCGGCGACGTCGTCGTCCGACCGCCCGGTGGCTCCCGCCGGTGCCGCGGCTCCTGCGGTCCCTGCCGCTCCGCGGAACATCGTGGAGATCCGGGACCTCACGAAGATCTACAAGCGCCGTGGCAGCAAGGAGGACTTCTATGCGGCGAAGAACGTCACGCTCGACGTCCCCCGCGGGCAGACGGTGGCGATCGTCGGAGAATCGGGGTCCGGCAAGACCACCACGGCGCGAATGCTGCTGAAGCTGATCGAACCGACGTCGGGCACCATGACGTTCGACGGCATGGACGTGGCCACGCTCGACAAGGCGCAGCTCAACGACTTCCGCCAGCGCGTGCAGCCGATCTTCCAGGACCCCTACTCCTCGCTGAACCCGATGTTCACGATCGAGCGCATCGTGGAGGAGCCCCTCAACGCCTACAAGCGCGGATCCAAGAAGGAACGCTCGGCGCGGGTCCGCGAACTGATGGACCAGGTCTCCCTCCCGCAGAACGCGCTCCGGCGGTACCCGGCGGAACTCTCCGGCGGCCAGCGGCAGCGCGTCGCGATCGCGCGGGCCCTCGCGCTGCAGCCCGAACTGATCGTGTGCGACGAGCCGGTCTCCGCCCTCGACGTCCTGGTGCAGGCGCAGATCCTGAAACTCCTCGGCGACCTCCAGTCCGAACTCGGCCTGAGCTACCTGTTCATCTCGCACGACCTCGCCGTGGTGCGCCTCATCTCGGACTACGTCTGCGTGATGAAGGACGGCGAGCTGGTCGAGGCCGCCAGCTCGGAGGAGGTCTTCCAGAACCCGCGCCACCCGTACACCCGGAAGCTGCTCGCCTCGATCCCCGGCAACGAGCTCAACATCGGCGAGGAACTGGCGTCCTGACCGTCACCAGGTGATGCGGTCGAAGGCTTCCCGGAGCTTTCGACCGCGCTGCGGGTTGAGCGCTGAGACCCATGCGATGCGACCGGCGAGGTGTGCCCGGAGATCGCGCCGGCCGCGCCGCTGCGACGCGGGCCCGTGCACCACGCAGTTGTGCAGCAGCGCCTTGAGGGCGTCGTACTCCGTCCGGGCCACGTTCGGATGCGCGTTCACGACGACGCCGGTGACGGACTGGCGCACCGATGCCACCCGGACGCGCGTCTTGCGCCGGTTCACGGCGTGCCCCTCCGCCTCGACGATGCGCTCCACCCCGCTGATGAACGCATCGGCACGCCTCGCGAGCGTCGCCGGCCCACTGAACGCGAGATCGTCGGCGTAGCGCGTGTAGGTCCCTCCCGCCGCCTGTGCCCAGCCCGTCAACCGCGAGTCGAGCCTGCGCACCGCGAGGTTGGCCAGCACGGGCGACGACGGCGCACCCTGCGGCAGGTGTGCTGTCCTCAGTGCGTGGGCGAGACCGAAACGCTCCTCCTCGCTGCCGCCGTCGGGCATGGATCGCAGGACCGGTTCCGGCACGGCATGCGTGCAGAGACCGGTGAGGACGTGCGCGGTCGCCTCCGGGTAGCCTGCCTGCCGGAGGACGCCGAAGATCCGGCCCGGGGTGACGTGGGCGAAGAACGCGGTGAGGTCGAGCGAGATCACGACCTCGGAGCCGGTGTGGGTGGAGGCGCCGGTGACCGCGCTCCGCCCGGGCACGAAGCCGTGCGCCGCCGCGTGCAGGGGAATCGGCGCCAGGAGGCGATCGAGAGCCCTGCGCTGCACCGTGCGGAGACGGATCCCCGGCACCTCCAGCAGCCGCGGAACCCGCCCCGGGCGCGGCCGCCACTCGTAGCGGTAGTGCTGGAGGTCCGGGTTGTGCGCCCTCCCGTTCCAATGCCGGGTGTCGGCGAACCAGTCGAGCTCGCCGGGCGTCAGCCTCAGCTCCCGTGCAAGCCAGCCGAGGTCCCGCGGAGGCGCAGGCTCGACGATCCCGGCCGGTCCCGCCGGGACGGCCGCCTCGATGGGCCCGTCGGGCGTGATCTCATCCCGGACCAGACAGGCGGCCGGGACGATCGCGGTCCCCCTGGCTGCCGCCTTCGACACGGCCTCCGAGAAGACGGGTTGCGCCATGATCCAGCGGGCGAGCTCGCGCGGTGCACCACCGGGCCGCCTCGGATAGCCGGAGAGGACGGCACGGACGAGCGGACCCAGCCACCGCCGTCGGGCACCGAGGACGAGCGCGCCGGCGTGCACCAGGTCCTCGCGCTGCCATCCGGGAGCATCCAAGAAGGCACCGGCGAGGAGGAACGCGAGCCCCCGGCGGCCCGGCGTGGGCCTCCGGGCGAGCGTCCTGGCCCCCGCCGTCGGCCTATGGAGCTGCACGCCGCGGGCACGTGGTGGTCCGTCCGCGCGGTCGCCCGCGCGGTCGCCCGCTGTCCGTTCCGGATCGTCCATGGCTCCCCCTCGGCCCGGGCGTCGCCGCACTGTCGTGCAGCGGTTCGACGGATCCCGGCCGACCTGTCCTTCTGTTCGGGCGCTGAGCTGCGCGAAGCGCAGTCAGGTGCCTGAGGCGCCATGTGCTGGTCGGTCTGCGTACCCCGGGGTAGCCCCGGAGAGGAACGCGTACTGCGTACGTGTTCCGCCTCGGCCGGGATCCGTCCATGCCACCCTAACAATGTCCGCTGCGGCGACCGACGTCAGGTCGGTGGCCGCTTACATGTCGGCGGTAGGACTATTTCCTGCGGGTCTTCGGGTCGAGGGCCTCGCGCAGGGACTCGCCCAGCAGGGTGAATCCGAGCGCGGTGATCGCGATGCAGGCACCCGGGAGGAAGGCGAGCTGCGGCGCGACCGAGAGCTCGGCCTGCGCATAGGTCAGCATGCGCCCCCATTCGGCGGCCTGCGGCAGTCCGCCGCCGAGGCCGAGGAAGGACAGCGCGGCGGCATCGATGACGGCGGTGGCCAGCGTCAGCGTCGCCTGCACGATCACGGGCCCCATGCTGTTCGGCAGCAGGTGGCTCATGGTGATCGTCCGGCGGCTGAGCCCGAGGGTCTGCGCCGCCAGGATGTAGTCCGCACCGCGCTGCGAGAGCATCGACGAGCGCAGGAGACGCGCGAAGATCGGGATCTGGGAGACACCGATGGCGATCATGATCGCGTAGGAGCTCTGGCCCAGCACCGCGGCGATGCTCACGGCGAGCAGCAGGTTCGGGACGGAGAGCAGGATGTCCACGAAGCGCATGATCACGTTGTCCACCCAGCCGCCCAGTCCGCCGGCGAGGACCCCGAGCAGCATGCCGCCCGCGAGCCCGAGCGCCGTCGAGACCACACCGATCAGGAGTGACGCCTGCGCGCCCCAGATCAGCTTGCTCAGGACGTCGCCGCCGAAGCGGTCGAGACCCAGCGGGAAGCCCTCGATCTCGCCGGGTCCGGGGATGGTGGTGGGGGTGATGAAGGTCCGGCCGGGGAGGTCGTCACCACCGTGCGGGGCGAGGATCGGGGCGAGGATCGCCACGAGCAGGAAGAGACCGATGATGACGGCGCCCACGATGGCCTGCGGGTTCTTCCTCAGGCGGAGGAAGGCATCCTTCCAGAGGCCGGTGCCGCGCCCGGTGTCGATCGCGGGATCGGTGGGTGCCGCTGAGCCGTCGGCGGCGGGAGGCAGGATGGTACTCATTGCACACGCACCCTCGGGTCGATGACGGAGTAGGACAGGTCCACGATCAGGTTGATCAGGGCGTACAGGATCGCGATGAAGATGATGAACCCCTGGAGCACGGGGTAGTCGAGCCCGAAGATCGCGTCGCGCAGGAACCGGCCGATGCCGTTGAAGGCGAACACCGTCTCGGTCAGCACCGCCCCCGAGATCAGCAGGCCCAGCTGGAGGCCGATCGTCGTGACGACGGGCAGCATGGCGTTCCGCAGGATGAAGCTGCCGCGGATGGTGCGCTCCATGAGGCCCTTTGCGCGGGCCGTGCGGACATAGTCGGCGTTCTGCACCTCGAGGACCGAGGCGCGCGTGATGCGGACGATGATCGCGAGCGGGATGGTGCCGAGGGCCAGGCCCGGGAGGATGAGGTGCAGGAACGCGTCCCAGGCGGCGTCGTACTCGCCCGTCAGCAGCCCGTCGAGCACGTAGAACTGCGTGTAGTGGGTGGCATCCATGCGGGGGCTCTGCCGGCCGTCGGGCGGCAGGAGGGACCACTGGATGGCGAAAAGGTACTTGAGGATGAAGGCCAGGAAGAAGACCGGCACCGTGATGCCGACGAGGCTCAGCACCACGGAACTGTGGTCGAGGAAACGCCCGTAGTGGCGCGCGGCGAGGTAGCCGAGCGGAACCCCGACGCCGATGGCGAAGATGAGGGCGACGACGGTGAGCTCGAGCGTCGCGGGGAAACGGGTGGCGAACTCCTCGAGCACCGGCCGGCCGGTGTTGATCGAGACACCGAAATCGCCCTGCAGCAGCCTGCCCATGTAGGTCAGGTACTGGGTGATGAGGGGGCGGTCGAAGCCGTACAGCTCGTTGACCCGGGCGATCGCCTCGGGCGTGGCCTTCTCTCCCAGCAGGGCGGTCGCCGGGCCGCCGGGGAGGCTGCGCACCCAGAGGAACAGCAGGACGGACAGGCCGAACAGGGTGGGGATGAGCAGCGCTAGCCGCTTACCGATGACGCGTAACACTCAGGATCCTTCCGGGTTGACCGGCTTCAGCCGGACAGGGGTAGTACAGCAGGATGGAGCCGGTCCCGGGATCGGGACCGGCTCCACACGGGTACTGCTGCTACTCGCTCAGCTCGATGTCGGTGAAGACCTCGTCATTGACGGGGCTCGCCGGGTAGGAGGTGACGCGCGGGGCGAAGGCCAGCGACGGAGCCGGGTGGGCGAGCGGGACGGCCGGGTTGAACTCGGCGATCTGCTCGTTGATGTCCTTGTACATCTCCGTCTGCTGCTCGCGGTCGCTGAGTCCGCGGGCCTCGTCGAGGGCCGCGAACAGTTCGGGGTTGTTGAAGCCGAACTCGAGCTTCTCCTGGCCGAAGAAGACGCCGATGAAGTTGTCGGTGTCGTTGTAGTCGCCGGTCCAGCCCAGGAGGTGCAGACCGTGGTCGGGCGTGCCCTGGACCTGGTTCAGGTAATCGGGCGACCAGGCCGCGGGAGCGGGGTTGACCGTGATGCCGACCTCGCTCAGCTGTGCCTGCAGGTTCGTGAAGACCTGCTCGGGGGTGGGCATGTACGGGCGGGAGACGTTCGTCGGGTAGTTGAACGTGACGTCGAAGCCGTCCGGGTAGCCCGCCTCGGCAAGGAGTTCCTTGGCGCGCTCGGGATCGTAGTCGTACGTCGTGACGTCCTCGTTGTAGCCGTCGACGACCTCGGGGATGAACTGCGTGGCGACCTTCGTCCCCTCGGGCAGGGTCTGCGCGACGAGCGCATCCTTGTCGATGGCGTGGGAGATCGCCTGGCGGACCTTCGGGTCCTTGAGCTCGGGGATGGCCTGGTTCATGCCCAGGTAGAGGATGGTGAACGGATCGCGCGGGGTGATGTTGTAGCCGGCGTCCTTGAGCGACTCCGTGTCCGCGGGGGCCACGAGGTCGTAGCCGTCGATGTCCCCGGCCTCGAGTGCCTGGCGGCGTGCCTGCGGGTCGTCGATGATGCGGAAGATCGTGTTGGTGATCTGTCCCTTGTCGCCCCAGTAGTCGTCGTAGATCGAGATCTCGAGCTGCTGCCCGACATCCCAGGAATCGAACTTGAACGGCCCGGTGCCCACGGGGTGGCCCAGCGCGTACTCGCTCAGCGACGGGGCTTCCGCGGTGCCGCCGATCTCGTCGGCCGAGAACTCCTCGAGCGCCGTCGGGCTCTGCATGGCGAAGGCCGGCAGCGACAGTGCGGCGATGAACCCGGCGAACGGCTTGGCGAGGTTGACGGTGACTTCGTTGTCGCCGTTGGCCTCGCAGGACTCGTACACGGCGTTCTCGGGGCTGTCCGCGAAACCGCGGAACAGTGAGCCGTAGTAGTACGACGTCGTCTCGGCCTGCTGGATGCCGGTCCAGTTGTACCAGCGGTCGAAGTTGAAGCAGACGGCTTCCGCGTTGAAGGGCGTTCCGTCGTGGAAGGTCACGCCTTCCTTGAGCTGAAAGACCGTGGACAGGCCGTCCTCGGCGGTCTCCCAGGACTCCGCCAGCAGCGGGGCGGGATCGGCGGTGCCGGCTTCGACGCCCACGAGGCCCTCGAAGATCTGGCGGCTGACGCGGAAGGACTCGCCGTCGCTGGCGAAGGCGGGGTCGAGCGACTTCGGGTCCGAGGAGGCTGCGAAGACGAACGTGGAGTCGACGGCGGAGTCGCCCTCGGCGCCGGTGTTCTCCTCGCGCTGGCTCTGGACGCAGCCGGTGAGGAGGAGTGCGGCGATGGAGAGTCCTGCGGTCAGTGCAGCGCGTTTCCTCGCGACTGCCCCCCGCACGGATGTGCCTCGGTTAGACATGTGTTGCTCCCTGGTGAACGAGTGATTCGTACCGGATGGACCGGTATCCATGGGGACCACAGCGGCGATAGCGTGCTGATCCGTGTGACGAGCCTAACTTCCGTGAGGGCCGTGAGCGGCATTTGCCGGGCATCAGTGGTTACGATTTGGCATCGCGGCCGGGACTCCCCACCGATGTCACCGGCATGAAATATCCCCGAAACCGGAGGATCGATGATGGAAACAGACGCAGCAACATCCGTGCGGTACAGGAGCTTCGCCGAGATCGAGGCCCGCGGCTACTCGCCCCTGTACGAGGAATGGTGCCTGGGCATCAGCGGCGACCGCGAGCTCCTCGCCCGGCTCGACACGCTCCCGGCCGCGCGCCGCCAGCCCGTCCTGTTCCTCGGGGCAGCGCGCTTCCTCGACGTTCCGCTCGGCGACTACGCCGCCTTCCGGTCCTTCGCGCTCGAGCACTGGGACGGCATCCGGTATGTCATGCTGACCCGCGCCACCCAGACGAACGAGGCCGGACGCTGCGCCGTCCTGCTGCCGAGCCTCGCGGCCATCAGCGCCGAGGAGGGCAGGCCGCTGGCGCTGATCGAGGTCGGGGCGTCGGCCGGCGCCTGCCTCTATCCGGACCGGTACGCGTATGCCTACTCGCCCGGGCCGCTCCTGGAACCGGCGGGCGGGTCGTCCGTCCCTGCCCTGGAGTGCTCCGTCCAGGGCGAGGTCCCGCTGCCGTCCGCGCTCCCGCGCGTGAGCTGGCGTGCCGGGGTGGACCTCAATCCGCTGGACGCGGGGGACGACGACGACGCCCGCTGGCTCGAGGCGCTCGTGTGGCCCGAGCACGCCTTCCGCGCGGAGCGCCTCCGCGCCGCCCTCGGGGTCGTCCGGGCGGACCCACCGCTGCTCGTGCGCGGTGACCTGAACGAGCAGATCCTCCCACTGGTGGACCGCGCGCCGTCGGACGCCGTCGTCGTGGTGTTCCACAGCGCCGTGCTCGCCTACCTCGATCCGGAGGGACGGCGCCGCTTCCGCGCCACGATGCTGCGGCTCGCCGCGGACAGGGACCGTCCGGTGCACTGGCTGTCGCACGAGGGCCACCGCACGCTCGACGGTGTCGCCGGGGCCCTGGAGAAGGCCGACGGAGAACAGGACGGACGGTTCGTGCTGCAGCACAACGGACGGACGCTCGCGCGCACCGGCCCGCACGGGCAATCCATCGAGTGGCTGTAGGCGGACTGCTGCCCTGTGGCGCCTAGCCGCGCGTGCACTGCCCGGCAGAGACGGCTTCGTCCAGTGCCGGGGCGCTCTCGGCGATGGGACGCAGTTCCTCGAGCGAGAGCGCATAGCCCACGGGCGCGTCGGCGGTGGACTTCGCGAACACCACGCCGGCCACGCGTCCCTGCAGGTCGAGCAGCGGCCCGCCCGAATTCCCCTGCTGCACGTTGGCCGCGAGGCTGTAGACCTGGAGCGGCTGGGGCTCGGCGCCGTAGATGTTGTTGACCAGCACGGGCGAGAGGCCCTGGACGCTCGCGGGCTGGATCCGGTAGGGGCCACCTGCCGGGTAGCCCGCGAAGGCCGCCGTCGCGCCGTTGTCGAGTTCGTCGCCGAGGGGCAGTGGGGCGGCCCGGAGGTCGTCGACCGCGATCACGGCGATGTCGCGCGCGGTGTCGAGCTGGACGACGCGGCCGGGCAGGGCTCCCCCGCCGGGCACCTCGACGACTGGCTCGTCGACCCCGGCGACCACGTGCGCGTTCGTGATCACGCGGCCAGGCGCGACGACGAAGCCCGAGCCGGTCTGATTCTGACCGCACTGGAAGGCGGTGCCGGTGATGCGGACCACCGAGGCGGCCGCAGCCGCCAGCTCGGGGGTGTCCACCGAGGCGTCCGGCACATCGGCCGCCGTCGCGGGCGCCACACTCTCGAGGATGGTGGGGATGCCGTCGTCGACGGCGATGGTGCGGAGCTGCGCCATCCAGGTACGCACGGGCCCCGGCGTCGCCGTGTCGATGCCGCGGATGACCTGGGAGGACGCCAGTTGCTGCGACAGGAACGGGACGCCCAGGGTCCCGACGCTGAACGCGAGCATCGAGAGGACGAGCGCGGCGACGACGACATTCACCACGCCGCCGAGGAGCCGGTCGATGATGCGCAGGGGCGGGAAATCCGACCACCGGCGGATGGACGCTCCGAGTGCTGAGCCGACCGCCTGACCCACGATGACAAGGACGATCAGGGTGCCGATGACGGCGATCAGCCGCCAGGGGTTGTCCGGCACCCACCCGCTGACGAGGGGGATCGCGAAGAACGCCGCGACGGCGCCCGCGACGAAGCCTGCGATACCGCCGAGCGTCACGAGGAAGCCGTTGCGGAGCCCGGCCACGAGGTAGCCGAGGAGGACGACCACCAGGACGAGGTCGAGGAGGGTGAACTCCGCGAGACTGAATTCCGGCACGTACATTCTCCCCTGGCTATGGACGGCGGGAGACGGCACACCTCCCGGCACTGCGAGCGATTCTAGCCGTGAAGCATGGGAGGAGCGTGGGAGAGATGGTTGCTGTGCTCGGTATGGACCGGGAATACGGGCCTGGCAGGTGTGTATCAGTCGTCACAGCCGCTCAGGTACGGCAAGATGGACAGGAGAAGACAGCGGGGACCGCCGCAGAACGACGCACTAGAGACGCATCAGGAGAATTCATGGACATCGAGGTACTGCGCCGGGCGCCCCTCTTCGCATCACTGGGAGACGATGTGTTCGCCGCCCTGACGGACGAGCTGATCGAGGTCGACCTGCCCCGCGGCTCCTCGGTCTTCCGCGAGGGCGACCAGGGCGACCAGCTGTACTTCATCGTCTCGGGCAAGATCAAACTCGGCCGCACCGCACAGGACGGCCGCGAGAACCTCCTCGCCATCCTCGGCCCGGGTGAGCTGTTCGGTGAGATGGCACTGTTCGATCCGAGCCCGCGCACCGCGACTGCCACAGCAGTCTCGGAGACGCGCCTCGCCGGACTCAAGAACGAGAACCTCCGGACGCTCCTGGAGACCCGCCCCGAGGTCTCGGCGCAGCTGCTGCAGGCCCTCGCCCGCCGCCTCCGCCGCACCAACGAATCCCTCGCGGACCTCGTCTTCTCGGATGTGCCGGGACGCGTGGCGAAGGCCCTGCTCGACCTCGCGGACCGCTTCGGCCGCCCTGCGACGGACGGCATCCTCGTGGCGCACGAACTCACCCAGGAGGAACTGGCGCAGCTCGTCGGAGCGTCCCGCGAGACCGTCAACAAGGCACTCGCCGAGTTCGTCCAGCGCGGCTGGCTCCGCCTCGAGGCCCGTGCCGTCGTCATCCTCGACATCCAGCGGCTGCGCCAGCGCAGCCGCTGATCCACCCGGAACGACAGAAGGCACCTGCCCGAGGGGAGGTGCCTTCTTCGGTCCTGCGCGAGGGAGCCGGCGCTACCGGCCCCGCTGGACGGACCCGCCCTCGCTGAGCTTCGGGCATTCGACCTGCAGCATGAGGTCGCCGTCCTGCTCGAGGAGCTGGGGGTGGTAGACCTTCACCGGGCGCTTGTGCGAGAGATAGGCGATGCAGCCCCGCGAGGACCCGATCTTCTCGAGGATGATCTCCACGGCCGGTACCGCAAGCTCGCTGAGGGTGCGGCCCACCGTGTTCGGCTGGCCCACTTCGTCCCCGAGCCTCGTGGTGTCCCGGTCCGCGATCTCCTGCGCAGCCCAGCGCCACTGGCCCCAGACGCCCTTGCTCCCGAGGATGCTCGGCTCCTGGTTCACGGGCTGCGCGGCCGCGAAATAGTGCGTGTCGAAGCGACGGTGCGCGAAGTCTGGCGTGAGCCAGTGCGAGAGCGGCTTGATGAGGTCGGTGCGGACGCCGAGGCCGCGGCGGCTCAGGATGTCCGCGAAGCGGCATTCACCCTCGTTGATGGCCTCGCGGGCCTTCATCCACTCCTTGGCCTGCGTACCCTCCACCAGCGAGGAGGCGTCGGGGCCGGCGAGCAACACCCCGGTCTCCTCGAACAGCTCACGGATGGCGCACAGCACGTGCCGCCGCGCCATCCGGTGGTCGTCGACGCCTAGGGTCTTCGCCCACATCGACGGCGTGGGCCCGAACCACGGGACGTCGTCGTCGTCCGACTCCTCGATGCTTCCACCGGGGAATCCGATGACTCCCAGCGGCGACTGCCCGCGCCGGTAGGACAGGTAGGTCTCGGTGCCGATCGCGCTGTCGCGCAGGAGGACCACCGATGACGCCGGCCGGGCTTTCAGGGGCGTCCGCTCCCCGTGCTCCATCCAGCTCTGGGCGGCGGTGCGCTGGTCCGGAGCCACGGGGAAGAACCTGGTGCTGAGGCGGTCCACGATCTAGACGAACTCCGCGATGATCTCGACCTCGACGGGCGAGTCGAGGGGAAGCACAGCCACTCCGACGGCTGAGCGGGCGTGGACTCCGGCATCGCCGAGGACGGCGCCGAGAAGCTCCGAGGCTCCGTTGATGACGCCGGGCTGGCCGGTGAAGGACGGATCCGAGGCCACGAAGCCCACGACCTTCACGATCCGCGTGATGCGGTCGAGGTCGCCGATCTGGCTCTTGATCGCTGCGAGGGCGTTCACCGCGCAGGTCGCCGCGAGGGACGTGGCCGTCTCGGCGTCGACTCCGCCCGCCGACGCGCCGACCTTGCCCGAAGCTGGGAGTTTGCCGTCAATAAACGGGAGCTGGCCGGAGGTGTACACGTGGCTGCCGCTGATCACCGCGGGGATGTAGGACGCCACCGGCGGAACCACCTCGGGGAGCGGGATGCCGAGGTCCGCGAGGCGCGCCTCGACGGCGGAAACGGCCGTGTTTCCAGCAGACACCGCTAGCTCTTCTCCCTCTTGAGATACGCCACGAGGCCCTTCCCGTCCGGTCCGGGAACCACCTGCACGAGCTCCCATCCATCATCGCCCCACTGATCGAGGATCTGCTTCGTGGCATGAATGATGAGCGGAATCGTGGAGTACTCCCATTTCTTCATGAGGAAAGCCTAGCGCGTGCTTGTAAACTGGAATAATGGCTGCGCGCAAATCACCCCTCTTCGACACGGCTACCACCCTCGGCAAGATCATCGCATTCCTCGGGATCAGTGGACTCGCCGGCGTGCTCGCCGCAGGCCTGCTCGTGCCCGTGGCTGCTGCCGCAGGGACGGGAGCCTCCGCTTCGATCCAGTTCTTCGAGGAACTGCCGGCGGAACTGGAGCGCGAGGCGCTCGCCCAGCCGACCAGCATCCTGGCGGCCGACGGCTCCCTGATCGCGACGCTGTACCAGGAGAACCGCCAGCCGGTCACCCTCGACCAGGTGTCCCCGACCATGCAGGACGCGCTCATCGCGATCGAGGACTACCGCTTCTACGACCACGGCGGCGTGGACATGGAAGGCATCCTCGGCGCGATCGCCAGCAACCTCACGAGCGACACCACGCGCGGCGCTTCCACCCTGACCCAGCAGTTCGTGACGAACGTGCTCAACGACACGGCACGCCAGAACAACGGGACCTCGGTCTTCAACGGCAACAAGTCGGTGGGCGACAAGCTCCGCGAGATGAAGCTCGCCATCGCCGTGGAGAAGGAGCTCTCCAAGGACGAGATCCTCGAGGGCTATCTCAACATCGTGCAGTTCAACGGCACCACCTACGGCGTGCAGGCGGCCTCGAAGTACTTCTTTGACGTGGATGCGAAGGACCTCAACATCCAGCAGAGCGCGCTGCTGGCGGGCGTCGTCAACGGGCCCACGGTGTACAGCCCGGAGCTGAACCCCGAGGGAGCGCTGCAGCGACGCAACCTGGTCATCGGTGCGATGCTGACCCGCGGGAAGATCACGCAGGAACAGCACGACGCCGCGATCGCCACGGACCTCGGCCTGAACATCACTCCGACCCTCAGCGGATGCGTGGGCGCGGCCCAGGCGCCGTACTTCTGCGACTACATCACGCACCTGATCCTCAACGACCCCGCCTACGGCGAGTCCCCGGAGGACCGCGAGAAGGTGCTGTACCGTTCCGGTCTGACCATCAAGACCACTCTCGATCCGCGCGTCCAGGCCGCAGCGCAGACCGCCGTCAACGAGACCGCGAACCCGGACACCACGGACGGCGCGGTGGGTCACTCCATGACGAGCCTCCAGCCCGGAACCGGCAACATCCTCTCCATGGCCCAGAACACCCGGTACAACCCGGGTGAGGCCTCGGGCGACTCGGTCCTGAACTTCAACGTGGACCAGTACCAGGACGGAGACCCCGCCAGGAGCCTCGGCGGTGTCGGTGGATTCCAGCCCGGCTCGACCTTCAAGCCCTTCACCGTCGCCGCCTGGGTGGACTCGGGCCGATCCCTCAACGCCGCCATCGACGGGCGCAAGCGCACCTATCCCGAGGGTGACAAGTGGCCGGCAAGCTGCCTCCCCGGCGGCTCCTACACCGTCCTCAGCGACGACGCGAAGGGTTACACGCCGCAGAACTACGGCGACACCAACTACGGCACCTTCACGGTCCTCCGTGGCCTCGCCCAGTCCTACAACACCATCACCATGGAGACCGCACGCCAGCTCGACATGTGCAAGATCTTCGACATCGCCTACGACATGGGCGTGCACAACGGCAAGAGCGCCAGCGGCCAGCAGGAGAAGCTCGACGTGCTCGCCCCCGGACTGATCGGAGGTGTCCAGGACGTCGCCCCCCTCTCCATGGCGACGGCCTTCGCCGGTTTCGCCGCCGAGGGAAACGTCTGCCAGCCCCGGGCCCTCACCGAGGTGACGGCCGCCGACGGGACCAGCTACCCGGTCCCGGCCGTGAGCTGCAAGCAGGCCATCTCGAAGGAGACCGCCCAGGGCGTGAACTACGCCACCCAGGAGGTCATGAAGTCCGGCTCGGGCCAGTTGCTCCAGTACGGCGGCATCCCGATGGCCGGCAAGACGGGCACCAACGACCAGCGCTCCCAGACGTGGTTCATGGGCTACAACTCGGGCATGGTCACCGCGAGCTGGATCGGCAACTGGAAGGAGGGGAACACCTCGCTCAGCGGCCTCCAGATCGGCGGACGCGTCTACCCCGAGATCGACGGCTCCCTGATCGCCGGCCCGTCCTGGGCACGGTTCATGCAGCAGATCCCGGGCCAGTACGTCGGGACGCCCTTCACCAACCCTCCCGCCCGCACGCTCAACGGGACGCAGCGCGGCACGAACAACAGCCCAGCCCGCCCGACCACTCCGGCAGCCCCCGGCACACGCACGAACACCGGAACCGGCGCAAGTGGCACGGGCGGCTCCACCGGTGGTACCACTGGAGGGGGAACCGCCGATAGCGGCACCAACGGCAACGGAGGAAACGGCTAGCGTGAAATCTACTCAGACATCCCGGAGCGGGGCACCGCTCGGCTGGGCGGCAGGGCTCACCCTGACCACCGCGGCCGCAACCCTCGCCTACGCCTCGGCTGTCGAGCGCACGCTGTACCAGCTGCGCGAGGAGACGCTTCCCATCCTCCCGGAAGGCGCCGCTCCCCTGCGGGTCCTCCACCTCTCGGACATCCACATGGTGCCGGGGCAGAAATCGAAGGTCGACTGGCTGCACAGCCTGGCGAGCCTGAACCCCGACCTCGTGGTGAACACGGGCGACAACCTCAGCCACAAGAAGGCCGTAGGACCGCTGCTCGAGGCACTCGAGCCCCTCCTGAGGTTCCCGGGCGTGTTCGTCCCAGGCTCCAACGACTACTACGCACCCGTGTTCAAGAATCCCCTGCGGTACTTCGCGGGTCCGTCGATCGCGCTGAAGGAGGCCCAGGCACAGGACCTGCCGTGGGCGGACATGTTCAGCGCCTTCGGCGCCGCCGGCTGGGTCGACCTGACCAACCGCTCGCAGTCCGTCGGCTTCAGGAACTTCCGCATCGACTTCACGGGTGTGGATGATCCCCACCTCGGCCGGGACCGGTACGCGCCCTACCCTCCGGGCAGCAGCACCTCGGCCGAAGCGCCCCACATCCGTGTCGCGGTCGCGCATGCTCCCTACCAGCGCGTGCTGGACTACTTCACCGACGGCGGGGCGGACCTGATCCTCGCCGGCCACACGCACGGCGGACAGGTCTGCATCCCGGGTTACGGAGCCCTCGTCAGCAACTGCGACCTCCCGACCTGGCGGGCGCGCGGCCTTACGCAGTGGGACTTCAACGGTCGCAGCGTTCCGCTCAACGTGTCCGCGGGCATCGGGACGTCACGCTTCGCGCCCATCCGCTTCGCCTGCCGGCCCGAAGCGGTGCTCCTGACGCTTACTCCCCGGAACTCGCCCTAGCCGCACTTCGTGTTTCTTCGGGCCTGGAGAACGTGACGGGCGTTACAGCACCGCTGTCCTAGGATGGTTGCTGAGGGACACCAACAACCATCGTTCACCGAAGAGATGGCATGAAGAACCAGAACACCCTGTGGGAATCGCTCGGTCGGCTCTATCCGCACGTCCGGCCCATCATCCCCCGGCTGCTGCTCGGACTGTTGTGTGCCCTGGGCGCGAGCGTCATGGCGCTCGCCATCCCCCAGGTCCTGCGCGTGCTCATCAACGACGCCTTGGCCGAAGGCGGGTCGGCCCGCACGGTATGGATCGCCTCCGGGGTCGTGCTGTTGCTCGGGGTCCTCGAGGCCACCTTCGTTGCGCTCCGGCGCCAGTTCGTCATCGCGCCGGCAACGACGGTCGAGACGAACATGCGTACGTCCTTCTACCGCCATCTCCAGGACCTGACGGTCGAGTTCCACGACCGCTGGGGCAGCGGACAGCTGCTCTCCCGTGCCATGAGCGACCTCAACCTCATGCGCCGGTGGATGGCCTTCGGCCTCATCATGCTGGTGGTCACCTCGCTGACCGTGGTGATGGGAGTGATCGTCATGTTCCTCACGAGCTGGGCGCTGGCCCTGATCTTCGTCGCGGCCGCCGTACCCCTCATGGTCTACGGGTACCGCTTCCGCACGTCGTACAGCCGCGTCTCCCGCAAGAGCCAGGACCAGGCAGGCGACCTCGCCACGACCGTCGAGGAATCGGTGCACGGCATCCGCGTCCTCAAGGCCTTCGGGCGGAGCCGCGAGGCGCTGGAGGACTTCGAGGAGCAGGCGGAGGAACTCCGCCGGACCGAGATCGTCAAGGCGAAGTCCCTCGCGAACTTCTCCATGATCGTGACCCTCCTGCCCGAACTCGCGCTCGGCGCCTCACTCGTGGTCGGCGTGGCCCTGGCGGCTGACGGAGACGTGAGCATCGGCGCGCTCGTGGCCTTCTTCGCGACGGCGGCCGCCGTCGCCGGTCCCGTCGAGTTCATCGGTCCGCTCCTCGCCATGACCTTCACGGCGAAGACGGCGATCGACCGGCACTACGAAGTCATGGAGTCGGAGATCACCATCACCGATGCCGCGGAGCCCGCCCACCTCGAAGCGCCCCGGGGTGGCGTCGTGTTCCACGGAGTCCACTTCCGCTATCCCGATGCGCAGGACGAGGCGGACGATGTCCTCGACGGGATCGACCTGCAGTTGCGGGCAGGCGAGACGATGGCACTGGTCGGGGTCACCGGCTGCGGGAAGAGCACCCTCCTCCAGCTCGTGCCCCGCCTGTACGACGTCACCGGTGGCGGCATCAGCATCGACGGCGTGGACCTGCGGGACTTCACCCTCGGTGAGCTGCGGACCCTCGTGTCCGTCGCCTTCGAGGACACCACGCTCTTCTCCAACTCGGTCCGGGACAACGTGCTGATGGGCTCCGACGCCGCCGGTGACGAGGCCGAGCGGGTCCTCGCCGAAGCTCTCGAGGTGGCACAGGCGCAGTTCGCCTACTCCCTGCCCGAGGGGCTCGACACGCTCATCGG
Organism: Arthrobacter sp. BC5; assembly: GCF_056680255.1. Taxonomy (NCBI): domain Bacteria; kingdom Bacillati; phylum Actinomycetota; class Actinomycetes; order Micrococcales; family Micrococcaceae; genus Arthrobacter; species Arthrobacter sp. BC5. The sequence continues at coordinate 1,681,836 of NZ_CM155273.1, read as the reverse complement.
CGAGGAGGGACTCAGCCTGTCCGGCGGCCAGCGGCAGCGCATCGCCCTCGCGCGTGCGATCGCAGCCCGCCCCGCGGTGCTGGTGCTGGACGATCCGCTCTCGGCCCTCGACGTGGCCACCGAGGAACGCGTGGAGGAAGGCCTCCGTGCGGTGCTGAGCTCGACCACCACGCTCATCGTGGCGCACCGGCCCTCCACCGTGGCCCTCGCGGACCGCGTGGCCCTCATGCAGGACGGACGCATCGCCGATGTCGGCACGCACTCCGAACTGCTCGCACGCAACGACCACTACCGCTACGTCATCGCCAGCCTCGACGACGAGGAGATCGCGCAGCTCGGACGCGTACCCCGACCCGCGCACGACGACGAGGAGGCCCTGGCATGAGCCGCACCACCACAGCGCCCGGAGGGTCACCGAAGGACAGGGACGCACGGGACGACGGCGCCACCTCCTCCGGTGTCCTCAACGAGGACGACGTCCTCCTCGACCGGGCCCAGAGCAGGTCGGTGCGCTCCAGGTCCTTCCGGCTCCTGGGGTCGCTGATCCGGCCGAACCGCGGGCAGTTCGTCTGGACCGTCCTGCTGGTGGTCATCTCCCAGGCGGCGCGCGTCGCAGGACCAGCCATCATCGCCTTCGGGATCGACCGCGCACTGCCCTCCCTCATCGCGGGCGATTCGCTCCAGCTGTGGGTGGCCGGCGGCACCTACCTCCTGGCCGCGGTGCTCGCCTCCGTGCTGACCGCGGGTTACGTCCGCGCAACCGCCCACTTGAGCCAGGCCATGCTGCTGGACCTCCGCCTGCGGGTCTTCCGCCATACCCAGCGCCTGAGCCTCGAATTCCACGAGAAGTACACGTCCGGCCGGATCATCTCCCGGCAGACCTCGGACCTGGAGGCGCTCCGTGAACTCCTGGACTCGGGCGTGAGTTCGCTCGCCTCGGGTGCGATCTTCATGCTCTTCACGGCGGCCACGATCTTCGCCCTCGACTGGCGTACGGGCCTGCTGATCCTGGCAGCCGCTGTCCCGATGTTCTTCCTGGCACGCTGGTACCAGAAGCACTCCCAGATCGCGTACCGCGAGTCGCGGGTGGTGTCCGCGAGGCTGATCGTCCACTTCATCGAGACGATGACCGGCATCCGCGCAGTGAAGGCGTTCCGCCGCGAAGCGGCCAACGCCCGGCGCTACGACGAACTGGCGGAGGACTACCGCAAGGTCACGGTCCGCTCCATCAACCTCAACGGCGTCTTCCAGCCCGGGCTCGTGCTGATCGGCAACGTGACCGTCGCCGTCGTGCTCGTGGTCGGCGGATTCCGGGTGCTCGGCGGCAGCCTGGAGGTGGGCGCCCTCCTCGCCCTGATCCTCTACAGCAAGCGCTTCTTCCAGCCCGTGGACCAGATGGCCATGTTCTACAACTCCTTCCAGTCCGCCGCTGCCGCGCTCGAGAAGGTCTCCGGCCTCCTCGAGGAGGTGCCGACCGTCCGGCCCCCGAAGCATCCGGTGGCCCTGCCGAATCCGCGGGGAGAGATCGCCTTCCAGGGCGTGGAATTCCGCTACGGGAACGGGCCCGTGGTGCTGCCCACCATGGACCTGTCCATCCGCGCAGGGCAGACGGTGGCCCTCGTGGGCCAGACCGGCGCGGGCAAGTCCACCCTGGCCAAGCTCATTGCACGCTTCTACGACGTATCCGAGGGCAAGCTGACGCTCGACGGCGTGGACCTCCGCGACCTTGCGCCGAATGACCTGCGGCGCGCCGTCGTCATGGTCACCCAGGAGGCCTTCCTCTTCAGCGGGTCGGTCGCGGACAACATCGCCCTGGGCAGGCCCGAGGCCGGCCGGGAGGAGATCATCGCCGCTGCGCGGGCCGTGGGCGCGGAGGGGTTCATCCTCGACCTGCCCGAGGGCTTCGACACGGACGTCAACAAGCGCGGCGGGCGCGTCTCCGCCGGACAACGCCAGCTGATCAGTTTCGCGCGTGCGTTCCTCGCCGATCCGGCGGTCCTCATCCTCGATGAGGCGACCTCGTCGCTCGACATCCCCAGTGAACGCCTCGTGCAGGAGGGCCTGCAGAAGCTGCTGGGCAACCGGACGGCACTCATCATCGCGCACCGGCTCTCCACCGTGGCGATCGCCGACCGCGTGCTCGTGGTGCACGACGGTCGGGTGGTGGAGGACGGGACGCCTGCGGAGCTGATCGGCGGCACCGGTCGGTTCGCCGCGCTGCACGCGGCGTGGAAGGACTCGCTCGTCTGATCCGCCCCGCTCAGCGGCCCGGTTTTCCTCGCCGCTGATCCTCGGCTATTCTTGGACAGTTGCTGTTCGGCGGGCCAAGGCCTGCCGGGTGCGACACCGGGGTGTGGCGCAGCTTGGTAGCGCGCGTCGTTCGGGACGACGAGGTCGCAGGTTCAAATCCTGTCACCCCGACCAGAGTGGATCACGGGAAGGGCCCGTCGGCGGAAGCCGGCGGGCCTTTCGCGTCGTTCCCAGGAGGTAGCGTGGGACCAGCCGCGAAGGCACGAGGGAGGCGCAGTGGGCGAGGAACGCAGGCGGGAACTGGGCGAGTCGGATGCACCCGTCGAGGACGAACTGAAGGAGTCCTTCGACAGGACGGTCGGCGAGGGTGCCGAGAGACTGCATCGGACCATGAGGAACATCCTCGTGACGGGCGTCTTCGGGGGCTTCGAGATAGGCCTGGGAATCATGGCCTACCTGGCCGTCATGCACGAGACGGGGAACCACCTGCTAGCCGGGCTGGCGTTCAGCGTGGGCCTCGTAGCCCTCCTCCTCGCGCACAGCGAACTGTTCACCGAGAACTTCCTCATGCCGGTCGCGGCTGTCGTGGCCAAGGAGGGCAGCGTCGGGCAGTTGGGCAAGTTGTGGGGCGGCACCCTCGTGGCGAACCTCGCCGGCGGGTGGGTCTTCGTCTGGATCGTCATGCAGGCCTTTCCGCAGTGGACCGGCACGGTGAGTGAGAGCGCCCACCACTATGTCGACGCACCCTTCTCACTGCAGGTCGTGGCGCTGGCGGTGCTGGGAGGCAGCACCATCACCCTGATGAGCAGGATGCAGCAGGGCACGGACAACGACGTCGCCCGGGTGGTCGCGACGGTGATCGGCGGCTTCCTCCTCGCAGGCCTCCAGCTGTTCCACTCCATCCTGGACTCGCTGCTGATCTTCGCGGCGATCCATTCGGGCTCCGACATCACGTACGTGCAGTGGCTGGGCTGGTTCGGCTACACCTTGCTCTTCAACGTCCTCGGCGGGATCGTCCTCGTGACGCTCCTGCGACTGGTCCGCACGAAGGAGCTCATCGACAAGAGCCGCGCTGCCGCACCGGAGGATCCGGAGGCGAGGCACGGAGGCTGATCCGACCGCTCGCCCCGGCGGGCGCGGAGCCTCAGGCGAACGTGCGCCCCGTCAGCCGCTCGTACGCCTCGACGTAGCGGGCGCGCGTGCGCTCGACGACGTCGTCGGGCAGTGCCGGCGGCTCGGACCGACGGTCCCAGCCGGAGGCGTCGGAGGTGAGCCAGTCGCGCACGAACTGCTTGTCGAACGACGGCTGCGCCTGCCCGGGCTCGTAGAGGGCGGCGTCCCAGAAGCGCGAGGAGTCGGGCGTCAGCACCTCGTCGCCGAGCGTGATGCGGCCCGTGACGGGGTCGAGCCCGAACTCCACCTTCGTGTCCGCGAGGATGATCCCGCGCTCCCGGGCGATCGCCTCGGCCCTCGTATAGATGTCGAGGGTCAGCGAGCGGAGTTGCGCAGCTGCGTCGTCACCCACGGCCATGACGACGGCGTCGTACGTGATGTTCTCGTCGTGCTCCCCCACCTCGGCCTTGGCCGACGGCGTGAAGAGCGCCGGTTCCAGGCGTGAGCCGTTCACCAGGCCCTCGGGCAGCGGCAGGGAGCACACCGTCCCCGACTCCCGGTACTCGAGCAGCCCGCTGCCCGTCAGGTAGCCACGGGCGATGCACTCGATCGGGTACATGATGAGACGGCGGCAGATCATGGCCCGGCCCTCGACGGCGGAGGGCACCCCGCCCGCCACATCGGAGGCGATCACATGGTTGGGGATGCCGGTCAGCCGTTCGAACCACCAGAGGCTCAGCTGCGTCAGCACACGGCCCTTGTCGGGGATCTCGGTCGCCAGGACGTGGTCGTACGCGCTGATGCGGTCGCTCGCGACCACGAGGACGACGTCCTCGCGCCCGTCCGCCGGCTCGTACAGGTCGCGGACCTTGCCCGAGTAGACGTGGCGCCAGCCCGGCAGGTCCAGGTGCGGAGGGGCGAAGGCGCTCATGCCGGAGCCGCCGCGGGTCCCGTGACCGTGACCTCGGCGCGCGAGGCCTTCAGCGCGATGTCCGTCCGGAACTGCCCGCCCTCGAGCTCGATCAGCGAGAGGCTCTCGTAGGCCGTGGAGCGGGCGGCCTCGAGGGAATCCCCGAGCCCGACGACGGCGAGCACGCGGCCGCCGGCGCTGACCACCTTGCCGTCGCGAAGCGCTGTGCCGGCGTGCAGGACGTGCGCGCCGTCGACCTTCGCGGCCTTTCTGAGGCCCCGGATACGGCGTCCCGTAGCGGGGGTGTCAGGGTAGTTCTCGGAGGCGAGCACCACGGCGACGGCCGTCTTCGGCGACCAGTTGAGCTGGTCCACCTGGTCGAGGGCGCCCTTGGCCGCCGCGAGCAGCACGCCTCCCAGCGGCGTCGTCAGGCGGGCCAGCACGGCCTGGGTCTCCGGATCGCCGAAGCGCGCGTTGAACTCGATGACCCGCACGCCGCGCGAGGTGAGGGCGAGCCCCACGTAGAGGACGCCGGCGAACGGCGTGCCGCGGAGGGCCATCTCGTCGATGACGGGCTGCGCCACGCGGGCGATGACCTCGTCCACGAGGCCTGCGGGGACCCACTCCAGCGGTGAGTAGGCGCCCATGCCGCCGGTGTTCGGCCCCTGGTCGCCGTCGTGGATGCGCTTGAAGTCCTGGGCGGGTGCGAGCGGCACCACCGTGCGACCGTCGGAGAGGACGAACAGGGACACCTCGGGTCCGTCGAGGTACTCCTCGATGACCACCGTGCCGCCGGCCCGGAAGCACGCCGAGGCGTGGGCGCGGGCCTCGGCGAGGTCCTCGGTGACCACGACGCCCTTGCCGGCAGCGAGGCCGTCGTCCTTCACCACATAGGGGGCGCCGAAGGTGCAGAGCGCCTCCGTGGCCTCCTCGTCCGTCGCGGCGACGCGCGCCATGGCCGTGGGGACGCCGGCTGCGGCCATGACCTGCTTGGCGAACGCCTTGGACGCCTCGAGCTGCGCCGCCGCCCGCGTGGGCCCGAAGACGGGGATCTCCGCCTCCAGCAGGGCATCGGCGACGCCCGCGGCGAGGGGTGCCTCGGGGCCGATGACCACGAGGTCCGCGCCGAGCCGGCGGGCGAGGTCCGTCACGACGGCGGGATCGTTCGCATCGACGTCGTGGGTGGTCACATCCTCGGCGATACCGGCGTTGCCGGGGGCGGCGTGCACCTCGCGGACGAACGGGTCGGCCAGCAAAGCCCGGACGATGGCGTGTTCGCGGCCTCCGGGGCCCAGCACAAGAACCTTCACAGTAGGACAGCGTACTGGAGGTACACGAGCCCACACAGCATGGAGTCCCTGTTACGGCGCCTCGCCGCTCCCCCTACCCATACCCGCTGCGTCCTTCTCCGAATACCTCGCATGAGCAACTCCACCAAGCACCGCCGCGGCACGGTCCTCCTCGCCGCCCTTGCCGGGATCGTCGCTGCCGGCGTGGTGCTCGGTGTCGCAGAACTCGTCGGCGCCTTCTTCCGCGCGAGCGCCACTCCCGTGATCGCCATGGGCTCCACCTTCATCGACTTCACGCCGCCGTGGATGAAGGACTTCGCGATCGACACCTTCGGCACCAATGACAAAGCGGCGCTCCTGGTCGGCATGGGCGTCACCATCGCGATCCTTGCGGCCGCCCTCGGCGTCGTGGCCTATCGCCGGTGGGCGCTCGGTGTTGCCGGGGTGCTCTTCATGGGAGCGGTCATCCTGGCGTGCGTGCTGACTCGCGCGGGGGCCTCATTGCCGGACGCCGTCCCGACGGTCGTCGGCACGGCCGCGGGCCTGCTCGCCCTGCGCTGGCTCGTCGCCCGCCTTCGCCACGCCGCCGTCCCTGCCGTCACCGCAGGCGCCGTCCGTTCCGCGACACCTGCTCCTGCCGGTGTCACCGTGATCGAACCCGGCACCGCATCGGACGACGTCGTCCCCCCGTCCGGCAGGCGATCGGCGGCACCGGCCGCGGGGCCAGCCGGGACCACGTCCCGCCGCGGTTTCTTCGCCGCCGCCGGGGTCACCGCCGTCGTCGCTGCAGCTGCCGCCGGCGGCGGGCGACTGCTGGCCGGCGCCCGCAACAACATCGCCGCGCTGCGTGACGGCCTCCGGTTCCCCGCTCCCGCCAGCCCCGCGCCGGCGCTCCCCGCGGGCGTGCAGTCCCCCGTTCCGGGCGTGACACCCTTCGTCACCCCGAACGGGGACTTCTACCGCATCGACACCGCGCTCAGCGTCCCCCAGCTGACCACCGACGATTGGGTGCTCCGGGTGCACGGCATGGTCGAGGAGGAGTTCGAGCTGTCCTTCCAGGACCTCCTCGACGCCGACCTGATCGAACGCCACATCACGCTGACCTGCGTGTCCAACCCGGTGGGCGGCTACCTGGCCGGCACCGCGAAGTGGCTGGGTTACCCGCTGCGCGAGGTGCTGGCGCGGGCAAAGCCCCTGGACGGCGCGGACATGGTCCTCTCCACGAGCTCGGACGGCTTCAGTGCGTCCACTCCCCTGCCCGTGCTGCAGGATGACCGCGATGCCATCCTCGCCGTCGCGATGAACGGCGAGCCGCTGCCGGTGGAGCACGGGTTCCCCGTCCGCATGGTGGTGCCCGGGCTGTACGGGTACGTCTCGGCGACGAAGTGGGTCGTGGACCTGGAGGTCACCCGCTTCGCGGACAGGACGGCGTACTGGACGGATCGCGGCTGGTCCGAGCAGGGCCCCATCAAGACGATGGCCCGCGTGGAAGTCCCGCAGTCCTTCGCGTCCGTCGACGCCGGCAAGGTCATGATCGGTGGCGTGGCGTGGTCGCAGCAGCGCGGCATCACGAAGGTCGAGGTCTCCGTGGACAACGGCGACTGGGAGGCCGTGACCCTCGCGGCCGAGGCATCCGTGGACACCTGGCGGCAGTGGTCCCACGAACTGGACCTCGAGCCCGGCCTGCACACCGTCAGGGCGAGGGCGACGGACGCGGCCGACGGCGTGCAGACCGACGAGCGCGCGGATACCGTGCCGAACGGGGCCTCGGGCTGGCAGTCGGTGCAGTTCACGGTCAAGTAGCCGCCCTTGCACGGAAGGCTGCAGAGCCTGCGCCCACCGGATGACCGTCCTCTCCGGTGGGCGCAGCCGCAACGTCCAGGGGTGTGAGCTCGGGAGGCTCAGGTGGCCGGCTGGAGCACGCCCGACCCCACCATGGCCTCACGGATCGGCGACGATGGCGCTGATGGCACTGCGCAACGCCGGTTCCTGGACCGGGATGCCCAGGAACACCGTGGCGCTGATCAGTCCGTCGACCAGTCCGACGATCAGAGCAGACTTCTCCTCCGGTCGGCTGGCACCGATGGAACTCAGAGCGTCCGCACCCCACGCGATGAGTCGTCGCCGTCCGTCCGCCAGCGCTGCTGCGGAGGACGGAGCGTCCGAGGCATGGACCAGAAGTGCCTGGCGGGCACGCGCGTACTGCCGGCCGCTGGTTCCGGCCGCTGACACGAAGCCGGCCAAGTTACCGGCTAGGTCCTCCGCGGTCTCAGGAGTCGAGCTCTGGAGCCGCTCCAATCCCCGGTAGTCCGCTCGTACCAGAAAGTCGACGACGGCGCTCACCAGAGCCTCCTGCGTTCGGAACAGATTCGACGTCGAACCGAGCGGTAGGCCTGCCTCGCGGTCCACCGCGCGATGGGTCAGCGCTCGCGGGCCGCCCGCGGCGAGCAGGGACACGGCAGCGGCACATAGAGATTCTCGACGTTCCACACGACAAAACTACACCTGTTGTGGTTGTACGTGCGGGTGTCGATGTCGGAGCTGGAGCGTGCTCAGCTGCTGCAGTTGGAGGCTCAGACGGGTCTGTCGCCGTCCGCGATCCTCGTCGACGCCGCGCTCGGTTCCGGTGACCCCGCGGTCCTGACGGTCAAGAAGCAGGAAGTCGTGACGCTGCTGGAGATTCGCCGGCTGGTGGGAACGGCGGCGAACAACGTGAACCAGCTGGCACGCCACGCGAACGCCACCGGCGAGGTCAAGGACAGCGCCCTGGCAGCCGTGCAGGAAGCACGCCGACTCATGCGCCAGATCGAAGCGAAGATGTACGAGTTGAAGCCATGATCCCGAACATCACCAAGGGTTCCCGCACTGTCGGGCTGATGAAGTACCTGGTCGGTCCAGGCAAGCGCAATGAGCACACCGACCCGCACCTCGTGACGGGCAGTCCGGTCATCATGTCGTGGTTCGATGACGCCCAGCTCAACGACCAATCCGCGGTCCTGGTCGCGGATGAAGTAGACCTCAACAAGCACATCAACGACGTCGAGATGGACAACCACGACTGGCACTGCTCCCTGTCACTGCGCGCTGACGAGCGTCCCGTCAGTGACCGCGAGTGGGCGGACATGGCGGAGAAGTTCATGGACGACATGGGTTTCACCGGAAGCGACGGCAAGGCACCCTGCCAGTGGGTCGCCGTGCACCACGGCACGAGCACCGCCGGTAACGACCACATCCACATCGTCGCCTCCCGCGTCCGTGAAGACGGCACGAAGTGGAGCGACTGGCCCGACTTCCCGAAGGCACAGACCGCCGCCCGGAACCTCGAAAAGCAGTTCGGACTCATGGAGCTGGGACAGCACTCCGAGCGCGGTCTGAAGCCCGCCGAGCAGCTGACGGACCGCCGTACCGGGAACCCTATCGAACCGGCCCGTCACCGCATGGAGCGCGTCGTCAGGGCTAGTGCTGTCGCCTCTGAGAGTGAAGCCGAGTTCGTGCGCCGGCTACGCCGCCAGGAGCTGCTCGTCAGTGCCCGCTTCGCTGACGGTGGCCGCTCTGTCGTCACCGGATACTCCGTTGCGGAACGATCATCGAAGGGCATGGACCCGGCGTGGTTCGGTGGCGGGAGGCTGGCAAAGGATCTCACTCTTCCAGCGCTGCGCACCGAGTGGTCGGATACTCCGGAGGCGTCTCAGGAAGCAGCAGAGGAACGGTGGGCTGCCAAGCGTCACCAGCGCATCGTTCACGCGCAGGCCCCGGACATGCTTCGTGGTCCTCGTGCGACGACTGTGTTCGGTCGTGCGATCGACGAGGAAGCAGCGCGGAAGCTTGCGCTCGACATGGCCAAGGCTCGCAACGTCATGTCCTCAGTGGCCCCTGATGATCACCAGACGTGGGTGCACGTGGCCCGGGAAACCTCCGGCGTCCTCGATGCTTGGTCGAAGGCCACGGAAGCCGAACCCGGACCCCTTGCACAGGCGTCGCGGGCCCTGGCCCGGTCGGCGCACCGCTCCGGTGTCACAATCTCAGAACCCGTACAGGCCCCGCTGAGAATGACCGGTACAGCTGCGTTCCTCATGGCCGCAGCGGCCGCACCGTCACCGGTCGCGCAGGCGCTCATCATGCAGCAGGTCGTGCGCACCATCCGCCTCCTGCGGGACATGCAGCACAGCAACAATGACCTGCGTGAAGCCCGGGTGCTGACCGACAGCGTGCGTCAGCAGCTCGCCATCGTCGCAGCACCGCTGCCCGAGGTGCCAGAGCCCCAGCTGCCGACACCCGAAGGGATGACGCCGAAGGCCGTCCGTCCACTGACCGAAGCGCAACCGACGATCATGGTGCCGCCTCGAGCCAAGCAGCACCAAGGGCACGGTAGGGGTAATGACCAGGAGATGGGGAGATAGAAGAATGAATCACGACGCACCAGATGGAGCCGAAGGACTGTTCCGGCCTCAGCTGCAGTCTGCACTAGCTGTAGCCGGCCGACTTGGAGAGATGCTGGCACGCCAACGTGCCGAACGGAACGAACAGATGCAGCGCGCCGAGGAAGCGCAGCGCCGGCAGCTCGAGGAACGATTCGAAGCCGAGCGAGCAGTCATGCGCACCCAACTTGCGGCAGTTCACCAGCCGCAGTTCTGGGAATCAGCTCGCCCCGAGGACATCGCCTCGCACTACGCAATGGCCCAGCAGTGGGAGAAGCTCGACACCATGGCACTGGCCTCCCGCGAGCACATGCACGATGAGATCCGCACCAGGTACAAACTGACCCCCGAGGAGTACCTCGAGGCACATAAGGGCGGCCAGGAGAACGACGTCGAGCTGGAGCAGGCATCGGAAAACAAGGACGCTCAACGCGACCATGCGGCCGCTGAGCAGCAATCAAGCGAGGTCATCCGCGGGAACCTCCAAAACGATGTAGATACCCAGAACGCAGCCGCGAACTCGGAGGAGTTGTGGGACTCAGGAGACCGCCGCGCAGCCCTGGCCGACACACTGATGACCCAGTTCGGGGACGACGCCGCCGCACGCGAAGGAGTCGAAGCCTTCCTCGCCGCAGACCTCAGCAACGGCACCCCACCATCTGCATCGGTCACGACCACCAAGCGACCCTTCCAGGGACGGCCAAAGACGCCCCATACGCCAGCCCGTGAGAAGAGCTTCGGCCTCGAGTAACGCGGCCGAAGGGTTGTGATGCGGCTGCTCCCGCGACATGAGGAGGCATCATTGCTCATCGAAATAGCGATGGGTTGCTTTACTGACGGCTAGCTACTCCGTCTTCGAGTGGCGTTTTAGACAGAAGGGGGAAGGTAGCTTGCTCATCCAGCGCACGAAGGACGAGGTAGTTCGGGTCTCACACTCCACCCATATTTCAGCCTCACCAGCTGAAGTATGGGCGCTCATCCGGCCAGCAGAGGCCGCGCTGTTCCTAGACCCATCGATCGTCCGGGCTTTCCATGTGCCAGGCACCCCAGATGGGGTAGGGGAGATGCAGGGATTTATAGCCTCCCGCGATGGTGCTGAACACGTTCAACTCATCGAAGTCGTTGAGGAAGTCCCCGAGAGCCACGCTGTAGTGCGATACCTAGCGACCAACGACCCGACAGCTAGAACGAGCTATCAACTCACGGCGAACGCTTCAGGAACAACCCTCGAGTACGAACACGCCTTCACGGTCCCAGGTGTGCACGTCAGATCGATCCCGGCTCTCCGGAGACAGCATGACCACGCGGCGATCACCTTCCTAAGTCGGGTGAAGTACATCCTCGAGGAGGACCGGCGACCCCGCCGGGGACGGCATCGCTAAGTAAGGGTGAACCAGGGCGAAGCCGCTAGTTGTTGTGGGTCATTACGTTGGTGACACGCCGAGGTCGGGCGTGTAGGCGGTGATGAGTGTGCGCGTGAGTTGTTCGCCTCTCAGGGCGAGTGCCTCGAGGTCCGTTTTGGTCATCGCTGCGAAGTTCGTGGGGTAGGCGTGCACGGCGCGGCGCGGAACGAGATCAGCCACAGGGGTTGGGAGCCGGTGGTCCTGCATTCCGAGGTAGACGTGGATGAAGCCCTTGATCTCGGCTCGCTCACCGGCGAGGTGGATGCGGCTGCGGGCGGCGTCTTGGGACTTGGTGTGGGTGATGTCGAAGCTTTGTGCGAGTCGTCCGGTGAGGAAGCGCGATGCCGTTCGTGCGCCGCGTCCTCGACCAGCGTCAACGGCCATTATGTAGTCCAGGTCATAGACGTGAGGGCTGTACCGGGTGGACCTACCGGGTAGCAGTGGGGCAACGCCTAGGTTGTCGTAGACGCCGCCATCGGTCATCACGAGCGTCTCGTTGTGGCGGGTGCCGTCGGTCCGTTCGAACGCATAATGCCGATGGAGGGCGGGGAGCAAAACGGGGAACGCGGCCGAGGCAGCGACGGCTTCGGCGACCCTCACCTCATCGAGGATGCGTCCGTATGGCGAGGACGCACTCAGGGCGCTGCCGAACCTAACGGCGTTCCCGGTGCTCATGTCGGTGGCGGAGATGATCGTGTCTAGGCCGGTGTGCGTGACGTCGGTCATCTGTAAGGCGCCGAATGGGCGTGCGGCCAGTGCCTCGACGAGGGCGTCGGTGCGGGAGTAGGAGCGTCCATGCCGTGTGCCGAGGGTACGCATCGTGCTGAACGTTGAGCGCAAGGCGGCGCGTGGGGTGAAGGCGCGGCTGACGAGTTCATTCTGTAGGCCGCCTCGGAGCAGAGCGGTGACCGTGTCGTCGAACTCGTCGAACCGTCGGGGCCCGTAGGCCCACAGTGCCGTCAGGAGGCTGCCACCGCTGATGCCGGAGACGACGCTGATCTTGTCCAGGACGTCGCGGTCGTGGAGGGCTCGTAGTGCGCCGAGACCGAAGGCTGCGGCGCGAAACCCGCCGCCGGACAGGGCGAGGCCGATTTTTGCGGTCATCGGTGGTCACCCGAGCGCTCATGCTCGTCGTCTGAGGCTCTGTGGCTCGGGTAGGCGTATCCGCCCGGGAACCATGCGCTGGTCGAGATGAGGTGGGATGCGATCGGCCCTTCGGGCCGGGACTGGGTCGTACGGTTCACCACGCGCACGTATAGGTCGGGTGGTGTGCCTGTCTCCAGCCATGCCTGCCAGGTGGTGCTGCGTCCACCGAGGATGAGCATGACGGCTCGGCGCCCCGTACCGTCGGGCGAGACGATGTCAGCCATGCCGGCCTCGTCGGTGCGGCTCGGTGAGGCGATGCCGTTCGGATGGGTGTGCCACATGCCGACGAATCCGACCCGGTCGACGGTCGCGGTGCGGATGTTCGTGACGATGTCCTGGGTGCCCTCGATACCGTGGTCGAAGTACGTCGCGGACAGGTGACTGTCGGGCGACGGGCCGGTCGCGCTATCGATGTAGACGGTCTGGGTGGCTTCATCGAGGCTGCCCAGGATCATTCCCCCGGTCTCAATGCGTTCCCCGCGTACCCGTCGTCCTCGCCGCGCCTCGGTGCGCATCTCGGTCAGCGCCCGTTCGCTGATGCACACGTTGTACTCACCGGTGTGGTCGGTGAGAGTGAGATCGTTTGGCCAGGTTAACGGCACGGGTCGAGCACCTGATGCTGTGGGTGCCAGGTCGCAGCCGACCGCGGACATCGGTGCTGCGTTCGTGTCGGCGACGATGACCAGGGCGGCGGAGAACAGGGTGGATGCCAGTGCCGTGACCTCGGCTGCTGCGCCGGTGAAGGTGGGAGCTGAGCAGCCTGGCTCGGGGAAGAATCGATCGGCGCGCGGCGGGTTCGGGAACAGGTCTTCTGTGATCGCTTTCCACCCGGGGGGTGAGATGGTGACGGTGTCGATGGCAAGGCGACGCAGGATGTCGTGGCCGCTGCCGGTAGCTCCGGGCATCGAGACCGTGGCGATGCCTCGCTGCGCGGTGTGCCCGAAGAGCGCGCTGATCATCGGGGGCCAGTGTTCGCGCGTGACTGCGCGTGCGCGTTCGATCCCGACCCGCACCCCGATGTCGGCGGTCGCGTCGATGATGAGGTCGTACTCGAGCAGTGTTGCGGGATCGGCGAGGGTGCCGGTCACGATATCGAACCTGGAGCTGGTGACGGTGAGGTCTCGGCGGATACGAGACAGCCGCTGCGCGAGTCGTTCGGCCTTGTTATAGCCAATGTCCGCGTCGTCGTAGGGCTGCCGGACCAGGATTCCGGGCGTGACGACGCCCTTGTCGACCACGTGCAGCTGCGCCACGCCGGCGCGAATGCAGTGTTCCGCGATGGGTGCGCCGAGGGCGCCGCATCCCAGGATCAGCACCTTGCGGCCCGTGAGCCATTGGGAGGGCGATCCGGAGTCGCGGCGTCGGGTCACCTCTGAGCGGGCTTCATGAATGACCATCCACTGAATCTTTGCGAAGCCCAGCCAGCTCTTCGCCAGGTCGTGCACTTGTTGGGTGAGCTCGACATGTTCGGGGCTGACGTCTTGGAGTAGATCAGTGATCTGCGCCCCCAGGTCATCCAGAAGCCAGGCCGTGACGTGAGCTAGCGCCTGCCCGGGGTTGAGCCGGCGTGCGGGGGTGCCGAGCAGCATCATGGCGGGGACGGCACCGTCTCCGTCGAGCGCGACACCGACTGCTTTGTTGATGGTGCGGGCGGTCACGAAAGCCCGCAGCAACTCGTCGCGGCTGTACCCGTAGGTCTCAAGCGAGGCCGCAAGGGCGTCGGCCGTGCTGGGGTATTCCATGTCGAGGGTGTCGCTGATCAGTACCAGCGGGGCAGCGAAGTGAGCCGTGCCGTCCTCGTCGCGGGCCCGCAGTTCGTCAGCCATCAGACGCTGGTAGACCTGCGGCCCAGTCAGCCACTCCAGCACATCGATCCGTTCGCCACGCTGGGCGCACCAGGCGAATAGCAGGCGCACCCGCGCGGCATGAGGTTCGGTGTTCGTCCAGGGGGCGAGGTCGCCCAGATCTGGTCGGACTACGACCCAGCCGTTCTTGTACGAGCTGTAGGCGACCGGCGGGTGCAGCGGCTGACCGGCCGGGTCGAGCTCCCCAGCCGCAGCACGCTGCAACCAAAGGTTGAGCCGGCCGATCAGGCCGCGCATCCCGTCTGCAGGGTTCCACTCCACCGAAGGAGCCGCGTACAGGCACAAGACGCGTCCCCACTGCACATGGGGCGTCCCTGCCCATCGCCGGTGCGTGACGTAGACGTTTGGATGCGCCAATGGGAAGGAATGCCCGACAAGGATCTCGAATCGTTCCCGCGCGCGCACGCGGATACCCGGCCCGCGCGTGATGACCCCGGAGGTGTCGAGGGAGACGGTGAAAGTGGTCAGGCCCTTGTCATCGTGCTCGACTCCCAACAGCTGGATCGCGCCGCTGCTAACGTCAGCGAGATCGGACAGCTGCCGGTGAGCCAGCTCGCTCAACGGCCAAACCCGACCGGCGTCTCCGGGGCACTGCTGCCGCCCCGGTCGGCAGCGACCGCCGCGTCGACACGCTCCGGGCCCGCACCCGACGGCGCAGCGGCTTCGGCGATGGAAATCGCGTTACCAGCGGCAACGGCGGCTGCCGTGATGGCAGCGAAACGACGACCAGTCGCCGAGGCGGCCAGCTCACTTTTGGCCTCGGTCGCAGCGCTGTGGACGAGGTCGCCACGAATGACGCGTGCGCCGGCCGCGTCAACGCCGAACACGACTGGGGACGGTGCCGCTTCGTCGACCCAGGACATGGTGCAGATGACCTCGTCCGCGATCTCCGAATACCGATCCGCTGCCATCCGATGGGGTGGGTTATGCCCATCGACATCCACGTCGGGGAACACTCCGCTGCTGCATACGACGGTCCCATTCGGGCGGGCGTTGCGCTCGAACGCGTTGAGGACATCCAGCTGGAGCTGTTCGTTGCCGTCGCTGTCTCTCTCGTACATCACGCGCTTGGAGCAGTGATGGGGGGCCAGAAGCAGATCCCACGCCAGGTACTGTTCGCGGTTGTAGTACTCGCTGTAGTCGAAGATCTTCATGATCGTGTCGTGGGCCAGGTCTCCGAACAGCAGCACCTTGCCGTCGACGCCGGTCTCGTCGGTCAGGGTGACCTGCATGGACAGCGACGTCTCGTTCCGCGCCGATGCGGCGTCGTCCTTGAATGGCGCGTGGATGAACGCCTCAAATACGCCAGCTCGCTCGTGCCCGTCCAGCACAGTCAACGATTTTCCAGGCCACGCGAGGTACTCATCCGGCAACTCGTCATAGGCATGGGAAGTGTGCTCGTCGTCGTACCCAATAACCCGGATGCGATCGCCACTGGTCGGGGCCGCTCCGGCGTTCACGGCTTCCATCGTTGCCGCGATGCGTCGCTCGGACTCTTCCCGGAAAGCGATCGCGTCGCTGCACAGAGCCGGAGCGTCTGGGTCGTTGTACTCGCGCCACAACCGGGGCGTGGACCACAGTTCACCGATTCTGACCCGGTCAACTAGGTCCGCGAAGCCTAAACAATGGTCCTTATCAGCATGTGTCAGCGCGAAGGTCGCCAAGTACGGCATACCGTCTATCTCCGGCAACGCCTCGATCAGACGGTCGACCACCGCGACCTCAGGCATAGCCTCATCA
Source organism: Arthrobacter sp. BC5 (assembly GCF_056680255.1). Lineage (NCBI taxonomy): Bacteria > Bacillati > Actinomycetota > Actinomycetes > Micrococcales > Micrococcaceae > Arthrobacter > Arthrobacter sp. BC5. The sequence goes on along the minus strand of NZ_CM155273.1, from coordinate 1,665,702 downwards.
TCGGCCTTCGCCATGTCATGCAAATCGACCTGCAGCACAACGAGGTCGTCAACGACGACCGTCGTGCTGTCGCCGGTGCCGACCGGCCAGAACACCACACCACGGGCAGGGAGCCCCTCAGACTGGACCACGCGATTGCCTCTCTAGCCGCCGGTCGTCGAACGCGACACTAGGCCTACATTGAGATTAGCTGTGGGCACCGACATCTCCATCAATAGGCTCTTTACTCACCAACGGCATTGCAAGCATTACGAGCCAGCGCGTCCGTCATGGCGCGGAGGCCGAGGCGGCCGGTTAATTCGCACCAGCTGCGAACATGCCAGGGTAAAATTGACATAAGATAGGTTATCGGCGATTAGGGCCCAACATCGGGTGTCGACCGTTCGGATGGTGATTGCCGCTCAAAGGAGTGCCCTGGAAACCAGCCCACTCAAGTCTAACTTCGCGACATTGGGTGGCATTTTTTCGGGCCAGCGACACCAACGAAGCTTTAACCATCGGAGAGCAGGAACAAGGCTTAACGATGACCGAGTAGTTTCACTGTTGTAGGTGCCGCTTAGACAGTAGTGAAGCCGCCGTCTATTAGGACGTTGGTGCCGGTGATCATTGCGGCGGAATCGCTCGCGAGATAAGCGATGAGGGAAGCTATCTCATCGGGTCGAGCGAACCTCCCGACTGGGATCGCTTGTCTCGCCTTCTCTCCTTTTTCTCCTGCCCAGGCCTTCAGCCCGAGGGGGGTTTCAACAACAGTTGGAGAAACAGCGTTGACGGTGACCCCTCTGGGTGCCCATTCCAAGGACAGGACGTGAGTGAGTCCCACAAGGGCGGCTTTGGAAGCACAGTAGGCGGCATGTTGGTCGAGGCCGATGACAGCTGCTTGAGAGGCTAGATTGATAATGCGGCCGTAACCGGCCTCGATCATGGCGCGGCCAGCGGCTTGGGCCATGTAGAAGCTGGCGCTGAGGTTGACATCCATTGTGGCTTGCCAACGCTCTGCTGGGACATCCACTGCAGGATCCAGCAGAGCGATGCCAGCCGAGTTCACTAGAATATGAGGTGTGCCAGTTACCCGTATGGCTTCCGCAATGACCTCTACGGCTGCGTCCGGGGCAGTGAGGTTCCGGCAGATGGCGTGATGACCGGTCCCGGGCAACTCCGCCATAAGAGCGCTAACGCGATCGGAAAGGTCGACACCGATTACGCGGGCTCCGCGCGAAGCGAAATGGTGCGCTACATCGTATCCGATCCCACTTGCCGCACCGGTCACGACTGCGATGCGACCTTCAAAACCTTGTTCCATTGCTCTTACCCTTCGTAGGCGGAATTTTCTCGAACCTTTTCGCGCGGGGATCTCTTGGCACCAAACTTATAGCGCCTATTGGTTGGCTTTACCGGCTTCGTGCTCGACCCGGATGGGGGTAATAGACGTACAACTCTTTCAGCACCGTTTCGAGTTGTGTAAAGGTGGCCGGGGGCGCAGCTATGAGTATTTCACTACTCTCTGGTTGGCCATCGAAGCCACCGACTGTAGCTCCTGCTTCCCGGGCAATGATCGAACCCGCGGCGTGGTCCCAAGGATTTACGAAGGACTCGTAGTATGCGTTAGCTCGTCCGCTTGCCACTGCGCAGAGGTCTACGGCTGCAGAGCCTGACCGACGCATGTCGCGAACGCTGCCCATAAGACCACTAAGAATCTCGGCCTGCCGGACCCGACTCTCGGCTGAGTACGTAAATCCGGTGGCGACCAGACTCATTGCCAAATTTGAGGCTTCGACGGCCCTAATCGGTTTGCCATTAAGCGTTGCACCTTGGCCGAGGGCGGCCGTGTACGTTTCCCGTAGGGGCGGAATTACTACAGCGCCAGCCAATAGTTTCCAGGACCTAGGGTCCGGTTCGCCTTCGACCACGGCGACGCTGACAGCCCAAAAGGGCAGGTCATAGAGGTAATTGACGGTGCCATCGATCGGGTCCACAATCCACGTCAGGCCACTACTTCCTCCAGATGATCCGCTTTCTTCACCGAGGAAGGCGTCATTGGGGCGAGCGTCGGAGAGTGAGTGCCGAATGTACTTCTCGGTTTCGTGATCGGCCTCAGTGACGACATCTTCTGGCGACGACTTAGACTCCAACAGAGCGACCCCGGCCCGCCTACGACGCAGCGCATTTGCTCCCGCGTTCGCAGCGATCTCAGCAGCAAGAGTGCGGAGTTCGTCGTTGCCTTGTGCGTGGTGGATATGGGATTCCTGATGGCTGAACATGAGTAGTGTTCCTTTCTGTGAAGGCCAGCCCTGTAACGGGCTGGCCCCCAACACCTGCGGGACTTGTCAGGAACCCACCGTAATCAGGACCTTGACCTGCTCGGGATCATCAGAGGTACGGAAAGCCTCTGCTGCCTGTTCTATGTCGAACATTGCGGTCACGACCTCTTCATGCGGGAAAGGCTTCTCGCGAAGCAGTTCGATCGCCGCAAGGACGTCCTTGCGCACGAACATCAAATTGCCCATGATGGTCAACTCACGGTCCTGTACCAGGTCGAGATCGATAACTGTTGGGCCTGCTGGAACACCGACCGTCATCAGTGATCCGCCCTTGTCGAGTACCTCGATGGCCAGGTGAACCGTGGACTCACGAGAGACGCAGTCGAAGGCTACGTGCGCTTTGCCCTGCAGAGCCGCTAGGGCCTCTTCTGCGGCATTCGAGGAGCTGGAGTTGAAGCTGCCATGGGCACCGAGGCGAATGGCCCGATCCATTTTCGACTGGAGGATGTCGGCAACGACGACCCGCTCGGCGCCAGCATGAAGAGCCGCAATCGCTGTGAACAGACCGATCGGCCCGGCACCCAGTACGACTACCCTCTTACCGGTGAGGTCGCCTGCGCGCCGCACAGCATGCATCGGGGTGGACATGGGCTCGATCAACGCGGCCCACTTGTCCTCCAAGTCATCCGGCAACGGGATCACGCGGTCGCTGGCGATGGTAAACATGTCAGTCATACCGCCCGGTGTCTGACAGCCGAACACTTCGAGCTTGGAGCAGATGTTGTACCGGCCCTCGCGGCACTGGTCACATTCTCCGCACGCGAGGTTCGGTTCGATAACGACCCGCTTGCCGTTCAGGATGTCGTCGACGTCGCTGCCGACGCCGATCACAGTGCCCACCACTTCGTGGCCTGGCCAAAAGGGCAGCGACATGAAGGGGTGACGACCGTGTGCGGCGTGCATGTCAGACCCACAGATACCGACGATTGTGCTGCGGACGAGCACCTCGTTCTTGTTTGGGTGTGGTGTCGGAACGCTCTCGATGGCGATGTCGTCGAAGTTGTTGACGACGATCCGCCGGATTGCTTGCTCGCTCATGGTCATACCGCCGTATATCCGCCGTCGGCAACGAGTACCGAGCCTGTGATGAAGGAAGCGGCGTCGCTGGCGAGGAAGACTACCGCGGGGGCAATTTCTTCAGGCAGTGCGAACCGTTGCTGGGGTGCGTCCTCGACCCAGTAACGCTGGAAGTCAGGGCGATCAACCGGGGCCATTTCGGTCTTGACGTAGCCGGGGGCGACAGCATTGACGCGGATGTTGTGGGGTGCCCACTCGACGGCGAGGGACTTCGTCAGGTGGTGAACGGCGGCCTTGGAAGCGTTGTAGGCGGGCTGCCACTGCGGCCTATTCACAATGAGTCCTGACATGCTCCCGATGTTCACGATGGAGCCGGAGCCTTTGTCGCGCATGTGCCCGCCCACCGAGACGCTCGTCTTCCACAGCGCCCGAACGTTCAGCCCGAAGACGTCGTCCCACTCCTGGTCGGTGACGTCAAATGAGGGGTTGTGGTAGCAGGTGCCCGCGTTGTTGACGAGGATGTCGATGACTCCCAGACCGGTGATGGCCTCGTCCTTCATGCGCGTGACTTGCTCGTCATCGGTGATATCGGCGGTGATCGTCACGAATTCGTATCCTGCCTCCTTCGCCTCGGTAGCGACCTGGGCGTTGCGCTCGGCGCTACGGCCAGCGATGGCAACCTTGGCTCCTGCTTCTGCCAAGCCGAATGCGAACGCTTTGCCCAGTCCTTGGTTTCCACCGGTAACGAGGGCCGTTTTTCCTGTCAGTGAGAACGATGACACGGGATTTCCTTTCACTTGGAGGGGTATACGACGGATTTGAGGGAGGCAGGGTCCTGATCGCTCTCGAGAGCTTGTTCGACTTCGTCGAGTCCGAATCGGCCGGTAACGAGGGAGTCGAGGTCAATCAGGCCGCTGGAGACCAGGTGGATTGCTGCTGGCCAGGTGTCGGTATAACGGAAGATTCCCGTGACATTGATTTCGTAGTTCTGGATGTGTTCTACCGGCAGGGTCATTTCGGAGTTTCCGAGCCCGACAAGCACCACGTGCCCGGCCGGACGTACAGCCTTGATGCCGGCGGTTACTGCGCGCGGGGCTCCACTGGCATCGATGAACGCGTTGACGTCCAAGCCAGCGGTGGCGACGTCGACGGCGGCCGGGTCGATGACGCGGGTCGCGCCGTAGGTGAGGGCGCGTTCGCGTCGTTCCGGGACAAGATCGGTGACGATGATTTCGGATGCTCCGAAGGCCTTGGCAGTCTGTGCGCAGATGATCCCAATGGGTCCAGCTCCGGCAATGAGGACACTGCTGCCGGGTACGACATGTGCCTTACGCATGGTGGTGATTGCGACGGACAGGGGTTCCAGAAGTGCTGCTGCCTCGTCGGTGAGATTGTCTGGAATGGCGTGAGCGAAAGTGCCTTGGATGACCGCGTATTCAGCGAAGGCACCATCGACCGGCGGGGTGGCGTAGAACTCCATGTGGCGGCAGAGGTTGTAGAGCCCGCCACGGCATTCCCGGCACTTACCGCACGGCCGCTGGGGCTCGATGGCCACTCTCAGGCCGACACGGGACGGGTCGACGTTCGCCCCTGCAGCGACCACGGTGCCGGATACTTCGTGGCCCAGCACGAGCGGTGAGTCAACGACGAAATCACCGATCCGGCCGTGCCTGTAGTAGTGCACGTCCGATCCGCACACCCCGACGGCTGCGATCTTGACGAGGACCTCGTCGGCGCCGTAGGCAGGAAGACTTCGGTCTTCAATGATGAGGTTCTTTGTGCCCATCAGCACGCTGGTGCGCATGGTCTTGGGGAGGGTATTAGTCGACATGAAATGCCTTTCCGATCGTGGTGGTCGATGTGAACAGGGCCCTACCGGAAACGAGGATGCTAGCTCCGTGGGCCAGGCCGTCGGTTGCGACGACTTGGGTGACACCGCCGTCGATGCCTACGGTCGTCGTCGGTGAGAGAGCAGCTACCTTCCGTAATTGCGCGGGGTCCGCTTCGTGGCGTGTGCCGGACTTGATGAGCATCACCAGTGCACCGTCAAATCCCTCTTCGAGGACCGGGTCAGCATCGACGCTGATTTCTGCCCAGATCGATACGTGAGCTTCGCGTAGACCGGACACCAGCGCAGCGAAAGTTTCGGCGGCCTCCGGTGAGAGCGCCAGTGTTGTGGCTTGGGCCCGTCTTGAGGCTTGAAGTGCTGCCGCTGCTGCTTCGCCTACGGGCTCGGTGACAGCACCAGGAGGAAGAATGAGATGAACATCAAGAAGCGCTGCCGGGGCTGCTGCACGGATGGCCAGCAGCTCCTGCGGTGTGATACCGACCTGCTCCCCGTCCTCGCTGATGATGACGTCGGCGTGTACTCGGTGGCCCTGTGCGGTGAGGAGGTGCGCAGCTTTAACCCGTTGTGCCGGCGGAACGGGGTACAAGCTGCCACTGATTGTTCCCGGCTCGAATTGTGCGGCCCAAACGTTAAGGACGATTACAGGAGCATGCGTCGCGTCGATCATGGCTTGTCATCCAGCTCTGTCACGTCAGCAACTCGCAAATAGTCAGCAAAGGCCTGATCCCGTGATGCGGTGCGCGGCTCGGCGACTTGAGTCATGGTCGGCGTCCATGCGTCGCGGATTTCCTTCACTGTGCGCTGCGTTGCCACGGCCGCTGCCTGCACTGCTGCTCCCCTAGCGGTGGCTTCCCCCTCATTGGGGACCAGAATCGGCCTGCTGGTGATATCCGAAAGAATCTGCTGGTAGCCCCTCGAGCGGGCACCTCCACCCACCGCGATGATCCGCCCGGAGGTATCAACACCGACGCGTTCAAGGTTCTTCTGCCCCCGATACAGTCCGAACACGACTCCTTCGAAAGCGGCACGGGCCACTTCCTCACGGGTGGTGGCTGTGGTGATACCGGCGAGCATGCCAGAGGCAGAGGGCCGGTTGGGGGTTCGTTCTCCGTCGAGGAAGGCTGCCAGTGAAGGTCCGGAGCTGTTGGGGGCGCTCAGGGCAAGATTGGCCATCTCATCCTGGCTTGCTCCCAGGATGCGAGCGAAAGTATCAGTTACCTTGGCGGCATTTAGGGTGCATACCAGCGGCATGTACTCGTTGGTCATGTCGGCTACACCGTTGACCAGGCCTTCGGCGTCGTAGACCGCGTCCGGATGGACGCCGGAGACGACTCCTGAGGTGCCGAAGGAATAGACAACATCGCTGCGCTGCATACCCAGACCCAGTGCCGCTGCGTGCTGATCCCCTCCCCCAGCACCAACTGTCACCGTTCCGGTGAGTCCAAGTTCTTCAAGAATCTCTCCACGCACCTCACCGGCGACTTCGTCCGGGTCGAGCACCTCCGGGAGCATCGCTTCCCAGTCCCGGTCAGCGATGTGCTTTAGGAAGTGTGGAAGGTAACTGTTCGTTGCTGAGTCGAAATATCCGGTCCCGGATGCCTCGGATCGGTCGGTCACGTACCGTCCCGTGAGTCGGAACGTCAGGTAGTCGTGTGGAAGGAGGATACGGCGCAACCTCTGAAAATTGGCAGGCTCCGATTCGGCGAGCCATGCCACTTTAGAAATCGTAAATGCCGCTGTCGGCAGGGACCCGATGGCCCGAATGAAAGCCTGGTCCCCAATTTGGCGCATGAGCTTCACGAGCTGTGGGGCGGTCGTGGTGTCGTTCCACAGTTTTGCCGGTCGTATGACCTGATCTGAGTCATCGAGGGCGACAAAGCCGTGGCATTGACCGGCGACCGAGACGCCGACAATTTGGTCGGAGGACGCGCCAGCTTCGGCGACGGCTGAACGGAAGGCCTGTGTAAAGGCCGCCCACCACTGGTTGGGATCCTGCTCACTCAATGGTGGGAAAGTAGGCGTATGTGGGGCAGTTCCGGTTGCGACGAGAGATCCGTCGTCGGCATGGCGCAACTGCACCTTGCACGACTGGGTTGATGAGTCGACGCCGGCGACCAGCAAAGTTTTGCTCACGAGACAGTCCTACAAGTCAACGGCGGGAGGTAGATCGATCTGCTGACCCACGATCCCTCCGGGATGGATGTGAACAACCTCTTCCCAGGTGTGGCCGCGCAATGCCATAAGGACAGTTGCAAGAGCATCACCCCACGCTCCAGCGACGAGGGTAGAGCCCATAGCAATCAGCCCTCCCGGATCGGCGTTCACGGGGCTGGTTTTCACGGCAGCAACCGTTCGTGCGGCCTGAGCGAACGGTGAGTCGGTGTCTTCGGTTAGGGCGATTACCGGGATGCGCCGTTCTCCTAGGCGGGTAACCAGCTCGATGAGTTCGCTCGACTGTCCACCCTTCGAGAAAGCGATCACGAGGTCACCTTCGGTGATGGACCCCATCCCTCCATGGAGCGCATCCAGGCAGGAGAGATAGAACGCTGGTGTTCCAGAGACGGCCAAGAGGTGGGCGAGACGCTCGGCCATGATGCCGGATGTGCCGGTACCAGTCGTGATGATCTTGCCCGGAAGGTCCAGAATCTGCTGAACGATCTCGGCGAAAGTTTGGTCTATCTGCGCTGCAAGCCCTTCGACCGCCTGGGCTTCACGGAGTATCGCCGCGCGGGCGGCATCGACGATGGTACCGGTGCTGGTGCTCGACATAGCTAGGGGTCACCAATCTGAGGTAGTCGGGGCAGTTCGGGCAGCAGAGGGCCTGCTGCCCGAACCGGCAAGAAGGGCTCTGCTACTTGGTCTGGCCCGGGAGTCCCTCGTAAGCGACGTTGCCGCTTTCAAGGTTCTCGTTGGTGAGGTCGGTCAGGCCGGAGAGGAACTCCTCACGTTCGGTGACGACGTGCTTGATAGCATCCTCAACGTTCTCCTGCGTAATCGGCGGCATATCGTAGACGTATTCCTTTTCCGTCTCCTCGCCACGGGCAATCTTGGCGGCCACGGCAACGCCGGCCGACAGTTGAACGGTGCCGTTCTGGAGGGACGTGCCGATGAAGTCGCCGGCCTTCACGGCGGCCAGGCCATCCTCGATACCATCGATGCCGACCACGGGAACGTCCTGAAGCCCTGCTTCACGCAGTGCCTGAACGGCTCCCAAGCCCATGTCGTCGTTCTGCGAGATGACGCCGTCAATCTCGCCACCGAATGCAGAAATCCAGTTCTTCATCTTGTTGACGGCTTCTTCGCGGCTCCAGTTCGCTGTGTCTTTAGCGAGTACCTTGACGTCAGGGTTTTCGGCGAGGACCTGATCGATGCCCTTGCCGCGGTTGATCTCACCGGATCCACCCAGTGGCCCCTGCAAGATGACGACGTTGCCCTTGTTGCCGAGCTCCTCCATCATCATTTCCGCTTCCTGAGCGCCTGCCGCCACATCGTCGGGCTGCACGCTGGCTGTGATGTCCGGGTTGTTCAGGGTCGCATTGACGTCGAGGATAGGAATCCCTGCCGTCTTGGCGGCTGCGATCTGTGGCTGCAAAGTGTCGGCCTGGACTGGTACGACGATGATGGCGTCCACGCCTGCACTGACGTACTGGTCGACCTGACTTGCCTGCGTACTCACGTCATTGTTGGCGGAGTTCCAGAGAACTTCAATGTTGTTTTCCTCGGCGTACTTGTCGATGCCTTCCTTGCCTTCGGTGATGAAGGAGGACATGTTATAGACGGTGACGCCGATCCTGACGGGTTGCTCGCCGCCTTCAGATGCGTTTTGTGCGCTTGGGTCACCGGCGCCGCAGGCACCAAGCGTGAGCGCCAGGGTTCCTGTCGCAACCACGGCAGTCGCGCGGCGGAAGAGCGGGGTAATCTTCATTGATTTGATCTCCTGATATTTTCGGGGGTGGGCGGAAAAGTGGGTATTAGATCCGGCGCTTGCTAGCCCAGACATCAACGGCGACCGCGGCGATGATCAGCACGCCCTTGATGACGTCCTGCCAAAATGCGGGGACGGTGAGGATGTCCAAGCCGTTGTTGAGGGTCTGAATGAGTAGCAGGCCGAGGGCGGTGCCCCAGATGGTGCCGCGGCCACCCATGAGACTGGCTCCGCCGATAACAACGGCTGCGATTGCGTCCAGTTCGTAGCCTTGGCCGAGAGTGGGCGAGCCGCTGATAACTCGGGAGGAAAGCATGATGCCGGACAGGCCGGCGAGGGCGCCGCTAATTGCGTAGACACTGAACAGGACCCGTCCGGTCTTGACGCCCGCAATCTCCGACGCGAGCCTGTTGCCGCCAACGGCGTAGATCCTCAGCCCGTAGGTCGTCCGGCGCATCACCAGCCCGAATCCGACGATTCCCAGGATCATGAGAATGACGGGAATGGTCAGGCCCAAGATCTGGGTGTTTGCGATTTGACCGAAGGCCGCGGGCAGGCCGTTGATGGGTGCACCGCCGCCGACGACGAAGGCAAGTCCGGAAGCCAGTGTGAGCATGCCCAGGGTCGCGATGAACGGTGGCACGTTGATCAGTGCGATGACGGCTCCGTTGATGCTGCCGGCGATGAGACCGACGAGCACAGCGATGGGTACCGCTAGCCATACCTGATCAGGGAAAGACTTCGCGAAAAGTGCTCCGGACATGGCGCTGAGCGCGATGACGCTACCTACGGACAGGTCGATGCCGCCGGTGAGGATGACGAGGGTCTGCCCAAGAGCTATGAGGGCGAACGGGGCCGCCGCGATGAGGATGGTTGTAACGTTATCGACGGTTCCGAAACGAGCGCTGCGGTAGAGGAAGAAAGCGATCACAAGGATCATGACCAGGACCATTGCGTAGCGAATGGCCAGATTCTTAAACCATTCACCACTGAATCGCTGTGTGGTTGGGCTAGCTGTAATTGTCGTCATGGTTCGTTTCCTTCAAAATTTACTGGGACAGGCCGCTGGCGAGGCGGAAAATTTTCTCCTGCACGTCAGGTCGGTCGAGTTCTTCGCGGTTTAGTTCGCCCGCAACTTCTCCGCCCCGCATCACAAGGGCGCGATGGGACAAGCTGAGCACTTCAGGCATGTCGCTGGATGCCATAAGAACAGCCATCCCCTGCGACGCCAGTTCCACGATGATGCGGTAGATCTCGCTGCGGGCACCGACGTCGACGCCTCGCGTCGGCTCGTCCAGGAGCAGGACGTCCACGGGTCCTGTGAGCCAGCGGGCGAGAACGACCTTTTGCTGGTTGCCGCCGGAGAGGGTTTCCATCGGCTGCGTCAGTCCACGACTGCGGAGGTGAACTGATTCCGTTGCTTTCTGCACTGCTGCCCGCCGTGCGCCCTGTTTCAAAAAGCCAGCGACGGCGAAGTCGGAGAGTCTGGGCAAGCTGCCGTTGTCGAGGACATCCATCGACAGGACGGCCCCTGAGCCCTTGCGATCCTCAGGGACAATCGCGATTTTCGCCTTGATAGCAGCCGAAGGAGAATCTTTCTTCAAGGTGTTGCCTGATACTCGGACCTCTCCGTCCATAGTTCGACGCATTCCGAAAACGGTCTCTAACAGTTCTGTCCTCCCTGCACCGACGAGGCCTGCAAGTCCGACAATCTCCCCCCGTCGCACAGACAGGGATACGGGGCCACCCGCACCCTCCACCAGCACGTCGTTAACTTCGAGGATGACGTGCTCATCGGGAGTGTTGCGGTCAGGAAACAGGTCTTCCAGCTCGCGGCCAATCATGGCGGTGACGATGTCGTCGTCGTGCAGGTCAGCCAGTGCCTTGTCCAGAACAAGGCCTCCATCACGCAGAACCACTACCCGATCCGCGACGGCACGAATTTCTTCCATCTTGTGCGTAGTGAAAAGCAACGCCACACCGCGGTCCCGCAGACGACGCATGACAGACAGCAGACGCTCTACTTCACGTTCGGCGATAGCGCTAGAAGGCTCGTCGAGCAGAATGGCCCGAGCGCCGGTGTTGGTTGCCTTAATGATTTCGATGATCTGGCGCATCCCGACAGGCAAGCTGCCCATCCTGATCGTCGGGTCAATGTCCAAGCCAAATACTTCAAGGCTTTCTCGCGCTTGGACGATCATTGTTTTGCGCTGCAGGCCGAAGGGGCCCCGTAACTCACGTCCGATGAAGATGTTTTCGTAGACGCTCAAGTCCATCACGGACGCGAGCTCCTGAGGAACGATGCTGACGCCAAGGCGGTGAGCCAACTGGGCGTTTCCCGAAGGCAAGTTCTCGCCTCGTACAAACACATTCCCTACGTCGGGCCTGTACTGCCCCGAGGCAATCTTCATGAGAGTCGACTTACCAGCGCCATTCTCGCCGGCAAGAGCTGTGATGGTGCCTGGCTGCAAGGCCAAGGAAACCCTCTTGAGAACCGGTACCCCACCGAACGCTTTCTCGATGTCGCGGCACTCAAGAGTTGCTGGAGCATTCGGGTCTCCGTCAAGCAACGTCGCTAACTGGGCCCCGGCAGATGCGCTGGTCATATCTGTCCTTCCGCTGAGGACGCCATCGCCCTCCACTTGCTGGTGTGCAGAATGTAACCAGGAACACATCAAACGTGCAACACCTCCGCTCATATGAGCGTAAGAAGTGGTAGACTCTCCACATGAGGAAACGATTAGGACAGTGACCGGGCCGGAGGAACGGCTGCGGATGGCCTACGTCGCGCGGCGCTTCTACCGGGACGACGCAACACAGTCCGAGATAGCCGACGAAATTGCCGTCTCCCGGTTCAAAGTTGCACGGATGCTCGACCGCGCAAAGGAACTGGGAATCGTAAAATTTGAGATCAGTGCAGGCGAGCTAGTCGACACCGACCTCTCCCTAGACCTTCAAAAACGCTTCAGTCTGCGACGAGCAATCGTCGTGACGGCACCGGGCGACAGCCAGGACATTATGCGGGAGTACGTTGGGAAAGCTGCTGCTCACCTTCTCTCCGAAGTTGTTGAACAAGGCGATGTCGTGGGCTTCACCTCAGGACGCACCGTTTATGCCGTTGCGAGCTTCTTAGAGTCACTGGCATCCTGTGATGTTGTTGCGCTGTGTGGCGTCGCGGGACAGGCTACTGAACACGGAGTGGAAATTCTCCGACGCATACAGCGCATCGCCGGAGGGAAAATGTGGCCCATATTCGCGCCCCTGGTCGTTCGGGACCCATCGACCGCACAAGCACTTCTGCACGATCCACTCATCCATGAGGCATCTTCACGTTTTGCGCAAGTGACCAAAGGTGTTGTCGCGGTCGGGAGTTGGGATCCCCCCAATTCCCAGCTCTACGACGCGGCACATGAACTCGGGTATGCCAGCAGCCTGCTCGCCGAGGGTGTTGTGGGAGAAGTTGCTGCCACGCTCTTCGCCGAGGACGGGAGAATCATCAGCACCATCGATGATCGCACCATCGCCATCCGCGCAGAGTCTCTCAAAAAAATCCCCGAAGTCATTTGCGTGGGAGGCGGAGCGTCAAAAGCACGCGCCATGCGTGCCGCCATAGCAGCCGGTCTCGTGAACTCCGTCGTCACGGACGCCGCCCTGGCTCGCGAGCTACTCGCTTTGAAATAGTGCCTACCCATATCCCGAAGATCTCCCATTCCCGTGCGTTCTGGCGGCCGTGCCGACGTAGAACGGGGTGTTCCGCACCTGCCCATCTCGGACCTTCACTACGATCGCGCGTGTGTTGCCGAACGGAACTGCTTCGCTCACTGATTGGAGTAGAGGCCCTCCGGTGCCGGCACCACGGGTAGAGGCTTGTTTGCTGGTTTATGCTCCGTCGCTGTGCACCCTTGAAAGGGACCGGTGCCGGAGAAGAGGACGGTCATTGTGGGGTCGGCGTAGCTGTTCCACCAGTTCGCGAGTCCTGTTGTCGGGTCCGTGCGCAGTGCTTCCCATGCGCGCCAGAGCGCGTTGAGCCGATTGACGGCTTCCTTGTGCCGCCACCAGCTGGCGCACCAGGTGAACTCCGCACGACCGTACGACTCCACGGGCCGCTGATACTGGTGCACCAGGAACTCGGTCACGAACTCCTCGAGGTTGTTGAAGACCAGTTCGGGAGCAGGCTGCGCGGTCCCCTGAGCTCGGGAAACGCTATCGGTCTCGTGCTCCTCACCCGGGAATACGTCATCATCAGTGTCATCAGTGCCGAAGTGTGCCTGCAGGTCCACTCCCCTACTCCTTCACCATGGCCGACCAGCGATTACCGCCGGCCGCGACAGCAGGGCTGGCAGGAACCTCGGCAATGCCTTCCGCCACCGGAGGTGTCGCGGCAGCGGAGGCAGAGGCAACTCGTGTGCCGTTGTGAGCGGCTTCCGACGCCGCAACCTTGTCGGCGTAGGGACGGTCGCTGACTGGGACTGTGCGCAGCAGGACGGCGCGGGAGCCGGAGCCGAGCATGATGGCTCGGCCTTTGGGCATCGCGGCGAGGTCCGCGACGGAGAGGATGTCGTCGGTGGAGTCCTGGCGGCTTGTGGAGCGGCTGTCCTTCTGCCTTGAGGTCGATACCGAGGTGTATCGGTATTGGCCTACGAGGTCGGAGAGCATCTTCAGGAAGCCTTCTTCTTTGACGTTGCCGCCGTAGGTGAAGACGTTGGCCGTGGAGAACAGCTTTTTCATTCCGGACTCTCCCCAGACGTCGACGCCCTGAGACCAGGATTGTAGGAATGTAGAAACCACGATTCCTCGGGACCCGTAGTGGCTGTAGAGGTCGGGTAGGTTCTCCCATCGGCACACGTTCGCAGCCTCATCCAGGACACAGACCATCGGGACCGCGAGGCGACCACCGGGCTGGGTAGCTGCGTACTCCTCCGCCGCGGTGGCCGTGGCCACGGTCAACGACGTCACCAGCGGGCCTGCGGTGCCGGCGCCTTCCTTGGACAGCGCGTAGAGGGTGTTCTTGCCTTTGATGAAGTCCTCGGGCGTGAACTGCGGCCGCGGATCATTCGGACCGCTCGGATTCACCCAGGCGGCGATCTTCTCGTTCTTCAGGCACGTGGCCATCTGCCGTGCGGTGCCGTAGACGCCTTCGCGCTGCTTGTCCGGCAGCGCCATGGTGCTGCCCATCGAGTCGGCTTCCTTCCGCCATCCGGCGTCGAAGAGAAGACCGGCGACTTCCTGATTCTCGGAGTGGGAGAGCCACGAGTGGACCTGACTAATCGGCCGGCCGCTGACCGCGGCAGCGAGCAGGTACCCGGCCAGCAAGTCCTTGCCTGCGGTGTCGAAGTACGCGTCGCCGCCCTTCGCCCCGACGGAGCGCGAGCCGAGGGCGAAGTTGTTCGCCATCTCTGCGACGCGTTCGGCGTCGATCACGTAGCTGAGCGGGTTCCACCACCAGGTGGGCTTTTCGTTCGCGACGCCCTGCGGGTCGAAAATCCACACGTCGCCGTTCTCGGCACGGATGTCACGGGTCAGATCCGACAGGTCCCGCTTGTTCGACGTCGCGATCACCGGGCCGGGTGCCTCGATGATCGAGGGCGCGGCCTGCGTCGTGGTCTTACCGGTGCGGGTGCCCCAGATGTGCAGGAGCGTGTCCTCCCACGACGCGTACAGGGTGTTCCCGCCGCGCACCATGCGCCCGAGCATCACGCCCGGGGACGCATCGGAGGCTTCCATACCGAACCGGGCGGCTTTGGCTTTGACCTGCTTCTCGGTGAAGGGTGCGACGTCTTTGAGGGACGCCATCTTTATCGCGGCCCGGTCGTGCTTGACGTGTTTTCGGCCCTTGCGGATGCTCAGGACGATGTACAGCACGAACAGTGCCAGGAGCACCACGCCGGCGATGATCGCCAGCGTTATCTCCGTGGACCGCCACGGCATGATGCCGGTGAAGTTCCCCAGGGACCGGGGTTAGAACCCGGTCGGGATTCCTTCGGGCCGGGGTGCGAGCTGGTGCCCGAGGTGTTCAGCCCATACAGGGCTCCCGGGACGCCGACGAGGGCGACGATGAGGACGACCAGCAGGCCGGCCTCACTGCCGAGACCAGCTTTATGCTTTGACTACATGTGCAGTACGGTCTCGGCATGACGACAGCAATGGTGGTGGGCGCCGGGATCGCGGGACTCGCCGCCGCAGTGGGGCTGCGCCGTGCGGGGTTGTCCGTGCAGGTCCTGGAGCAGCGATCGGAACTACGCACCTCCGGGACAGCGGTCGTATTGCACCGGAGCGCAGTGAAGGGACTCGAATCCCTCGGACTGGGACCCGGTATCGCCACTCTGGCGATTCCACTGACCGGGCTTCAGCTCCGCACGCACACGGGTGTTCCGATCACACCGTCCCGACCCGGATCGGGCTCCGTATTGATCGAGCGGTCGGCGCTCGTCAATCTTCTGCGGGCCTCGCTGCCGGAACCGGTGGTCGCCCTGGGCCGACCCCTGGGGGTGCACGACCTTTCAGATGCACGCGCGCAGGCCGATCTCGTCGTAGCAGCCGACGGCGTACACAGCTCCCTGCGCCAGGAACTGTTCGGGCGTGCGTACCGCTCAACAGCCACCGGCACCACCGTGTGGCGCGGAACAGCGGACATGGCGACGACCGGCCTGACTGAATACTGGGGCCAACGACGACGCTTCGGTATCAGTGACCGCCCGGGCGGAGGAACGAACTGGTACGCGACGGCACGACTGCCGCCAACCCGGGCCGCATCGGTGCAACCGGACCCCGACGAGCTTCGACGGCTGTTCGGGCGCTGGAACGCTGCGGTAGCAGCAATACTTGCGAAGATCGACGAAGACACTGTCCTGCGGCACGAGATCCATCACCTGGCCCGAAGGTTGCCGCGATATCACCGCGGAAACGTAGCCCTCGTCGGTGATGCAGCCCATGCCATGACACCGGACCTCGGACGGGGCGCCAACGAAGCGATCCTTGACGCCCTGTCCCTGACGCGCAGTCTTGAGGCGGGCCGCGAGGTCGACGTCGCGCTGGCCGCCTACGACAGGTCCCGTCGCCGGGCGACCCAAGGGGCGGCGACCGGATCCGCGATCCTCGACACGCTCATCCACCGTGCGCTATTCCAGCCATCCGTGGAGACACCGGATGCGCCACCCACACCCTCCAAGGGCCGCTGAGCGGGCGGATGCGACTGCTCTGGCAGCTGATGGTCCGCCGGGCACACGAGGCGCTCCTGCAGGACCTGGTCGACACCCTCGACCGCGGATCTACGCGGCGACTGCTCAACGGTCCGGCGCACTGGTCTCCGTGCGCACGGTTCCTGCGCCGGATCAACCGAGCCCCTCCGCAATCCACCATCAGGAGAACAGGGCGGGGCTGACGGGATGCCGACCCGCCCATCTCAATCTCTCCCAACGTCGGCGAGGACGAGACGGGTCATCGCCTCAGCCGACGACCCGACCTTCATGTGCGTGGTCATCCCTGCCGCCGTGCTCATCGTGGGCTCGAGCTACTCCGTCATACTGTCGTCGCTTCCTCGACGGTCAGGCGCAGGCCCCACGAGGACGAACTGCCGTGCCGCAGGCTCCTTGATGTCAGAGATCTGCGATCAGCGCGCGGAGGGCTTCCAGATACCTGCGCTGCGGTCCTTGCCGTTGCGTTCCAGCACCGTTCTCCATCCGTTCCGGACTACGAGTCCCTACTCGGCGATGAACTGCCTGATTGCTGTGATGGCCTCGAGGGCCGCGCGCTCTCGGGCCTGGGTATCGTCGCTCTCGGACTCGTACACGAACCTTGTGACGCCGCGTCGACTGCCGCAGTAATCGATGATGCCGTGTTCTATCTGGGTCCGGAGCGCCTGTTCGTAGCCGTGCCGGTCGTACACGCCGGCATCGTCGCCGGCAACGGGTATCAGGTGCGTCGTGAGGTTCACGAGGTTACGTTTCATGCCGCCCTCCGTGCCGACATCGAATGCCCAGCCGTTGACGAAGACGCGGTCTATCCACCCCTTGAGCAGGGCAGGCATCGACCACCAGAAGACGGGGAAGATCAGGACGAGGTGTGCGACGCCGTCGAGCCTTCGTTGCTCAGCGGCGACGTCAGGGGCAAAATCGCCTCCGACGCGGTATGTGTGTCGATCGGCGAGAGTGAACCGTGGGTCGAAGCCTTCTGCTGCCAGGTCGACGAGCTCGACCGTCCCGGACCGCAGCGCCTTCTCGAGTTGGCTGGCGATGTGATGTGTCAGCGAATCAGGATCAGGATGAGCGGTCACGACGAGTGTCTTCACGCACCCATTGTGACCACAGCTCACACCAGATCAGCCCCTGACGCCCGTTCGCGTAACCGAGCGGATTCGCAGCGAAGACAGCAGCCACTCCGAAATGGGGCGCTCACCGCACCCTGGATCCCGGCGCCGAGACCGGCCACACGCTGTGCGATTGAAGACGCATCCGGCCCATCTCGATGGCGCCCGTGCATTCGCTCCGGCCCTGACGTGCCTGGCCATGCGGCATGCTGAAGGCGTTGCGTGTCTGTCGAGGGCCCTAACCCCCTTCGATCTGGCAGGTGTCGTTGCGAGCTGAAGGCTATGCCATCGACAGCCAACGCTGCAGCTCCCCGTTCCACCGGCTTCACCCTCGATCCCGAACCCCCGGTAGACCTTCAGCCGGCAGGTGCATCCGCCGTGCGGGTACCCCTGCTCTCGCTTGTAATCTCTCCCATTCCTATCCGTTGGGTGGCCCGCCGGGAGCTCCCATGCCGCCCACGCCGGTAGCTTCTTCCTGTGTGACGCTGCCGGCGTAGTCGTTGGTGGGGTCGCGGTAGATCGTGTGGATGTGTCCCCAGCCACCGGTCACGACGCCGGTGACGTCGGCGCCGGCCGATCCCTGCTGGTTGGAGAACTCGATGAAGACGTCAGGTCCGGAGATCTGGAAGTAGATGCCGTCGCCCTGGGTCATGTCGTAGACGGTGGCGCCGGACCAGTTGATGTAGGTCTCGTCGAGGGTCGCTTCGATCCCGGCGAGGGCGTCGGCAGTGGTCTGCTCGTCGGCCAGGCCCACCCAGTTCGCGATCACGTCGAGCAACAGCTGCTTCTGCTCGTCGGTGAGGTCCGAGCCGGCGATACCGGTACCGGTCGGGTAATCACAGGTGCCGCCTGGTGCACACGTCAGGTCGGAGACTTCGGTGCCCTGGTATACGACGGCCTGCTGCTCGGCGCTCAGGCTGTCGTAGAACGCGAACGCCGTCTCGTACATCCCCGACAGGGGTTGGACCTCCGTGCCGTCCGCTGCGGTGTAGACGGCGGGCTGGGATCCGAGGTGCGTGGGTGCGAAGGTGATGGCGTCGGCGGTGCCGTCCAGGGTGGCGTTGATGCCGAGGTGGTGGCCACCGAACTGGACCTCCCATGTGCCGGTGTCCGAGGGATCACCGAAGAAGGCGATGTAGTACTGGCCGAGGGAGGCCTCCGTGCTCGTGCTGTTCTCCAGGAGGTATCGGTCGCCGTTCATGATGCCGGTGACCTCTGCGTAGGCGTCGTCGCTGAGGAGGGATTCGAGGACTGCGAGGGCCGCGGTCTGCTGCTCCCCGGTCAGGTCGGTCAGGTTGATGCCGGCCCGCTCGACGAACGTCACCGGGAAGTTCGACCAGGACGTCGTCTTCGTCGAATCATCATAGGAGTAGAGGATCTGCTCCTGCTGTTCAGTCGTGAGTGTCGCAAGGAAGGCCTGCGCTGCTTCCGTGGTCCCCGTGATCGTTCCAGCGGTCGTCGCTACGCTGTCCGTCGTGGCGCTGTCCGTCGCCGCAGTGGCGGCGGCGGATGCCGTAGTGCTCGATGACGCGGTGGATCGGGCCGTGGCAACGGGAGAGGCGGTACCGGTGCCGGTCGAGGACGGGTCAGCCGGGGTGCTGCAGGCAGCCATGGCTCCGGCCAGGGTGAGGGCGGCGATCGAGGACGCGAAGCGGACCCGGAACCTTCGGGTCGAGAAGGGAGATGAAGTAGTCATAGGAACAGTCAAGGGCCCCACCCTGTTCCAGCCTTAGCTTCGCCCTGTGTACCGCCTGTGAAGGAGCAGGACGCAGCCCGAGGAGTCGTGCACAGGACGAACAGACGGCAAGCGCGCCCACCCGATGAGGAATACTGGACGCATGCCCTCCACCTTCACGACGTCCGACGCCGTCGACCTCGCCGTCCTCGAACGCAACGGCTTCATCGAGTCCCGCCACGTGGGTGCCGCCGTCGTCCTGGCAGCGGACGGCTCCGTGGTGACGGAACTCGGGGACATCACCAGCCCGATCTTCCCCCGCTCCACGCTCAAGCCGTTCCAGGCGCTCGCCAGCATGAAGGCGGGGGTGCCCCTCCGCGGCCCGCAGGTCGCCCTCGCGGCGGCGAGCCACGTCGCCAGCAACGAGCACATGGACGTGGTGCGCACCATGCTCGCGGCTGCCGGCGTCACCGAGGACGACCTCCAGTGCCCCGAGGACTGGCCGCAGGACGAGGAAGCCCGCAACGACCTCGTGCGCAGCGGCAAGGGCAAGCAGCGCATTGCGTTCAACTGCTCCGGCAAGCACGCGGCCTTCCTGTGGGCCTGCACCGAGAACGGCTGGGACACCGCGACCTACCTCGAGCCCACGCACCCGCTCCAGCGCTCGGTGGCCTCGGTCATCGAGGAGTACACGGAGGAGTCCGTAGCGGCGTGGGGCGTGGACGGCTGCGGCGCCCCTGTCGCCGCGGTGTCGCTGACAGGCCTCGCCCGCGGAATCGGCAAGGTGTCCAGGGCGCCCTCGGACAAGCATGCCGATGCCCGCGCGGCGACGATCGCCACCGCGATGCTCGACTACCCCTGGGCGGTGCACGGCAACGGCCTGGAGAACTCCGTGGTCATGGACGATCTCGGGGTGGTCGCCAAGAGCGGCGCGGAGGGAGTGCTCGTCCTCGGTGCGCGCACCGGCGCCTCCCTCGCCCTGAAGGTCCTGGACGGCAACTCCCGTGCGGCGACCCTCGTCGGCCTGACCCTCTTCGCCGCGTCCGGCGCGATCGACGCCGAGAAGGTCGGGGCCGTCCTCGAGAAGGTCGTCCCCCCGGTCCTCGGCGGCGGCCACCCGGTCGGCAGCCTGCGGCTCGCCGCTCCGGTCCTGGCCCTGCTCGACTGAGCGCGGCAGCACCATGGCACGACGACGCATCGCAGCCGAGGACGGCCACCGGGCGCTGGCGCAGGTAGCCGACGGCTCGGCCGTCCGCGCGGATCTGGCGGCCGCCGTGCGCTTCACGCTCGAGGAGCTCGCAGAGCTGGCCCCGGGCAACAGCGTGGAGGTACGGGTGCCTCCCTTCGGCGTCACCCAGTGCGTCGAAGGACCGCGCCACACCCGCGGCACCCCGCCGAACGTCGTCGAGACGGACGCCACCACGTGGCTCGCCCTCGTCACGGGCAGCATGACCTGGCCCGAAGCCGTGACCGCCGGCAGGGTCGCGGCCTCGGGGCAGCGCGCCGACCTCAGCGCCTGGCTCCCCCTGTTCGGCCGCCGCACGTGAGCAGGACCGGACGGTCGGGCGCCCACCCGACGGCGGCGACCGCCCGCCAGGAGGATCCCGCATCGGCCAGCGCCTTCGACCGCTTCGGCACCCTCCGGGCGCGGACCGTCGCGGCGGTCAGGAGGCAGCCCCTCGGAGCCTGGCTGACGGGTCTCGCGGCCGCACTCGTCTACACCCTCTTCTCCGTCACACAGTGGTACCGGTTGAGTGCCCCGTCCTGGGACCTCGGGATCTTCACGCAGCTCGCGAAGGCCTACTCCGGTTTCGGCGCCCCGATCGTTCCCATCAAGGGCGAGGGCTTCAACCTGCTGGGTGATCACTTCCACCCCCTGCTCGTGCTGCTGGGACCGGCCTACGCAATCGCGCCGTCGGGCCTCACCCTCCTGATCGTGCAGAACCTCCTGTTCGGCCTGTCGGTGGCGGTGGTGGCACGCGCGGGGATGCGGCTGGTCGGCCCGCTCGCCGGGATCGCCGTCGGCATCGCCTACGCCCTGTCCTGGGGCCTGCAGTCGGCGGTCGCCGCGCAGTTCCACGAGATAGCGTTCGCCGTCCCGCTCCTGGCACTGAGCCTCGAGGCCGTCCTGCGGCGGCGCGTCCTGCCCGCGGTGGTGTGGGGAGGGCTGCTCGTCTTCGTCAAGGAGGACCTCGGGCTCACCGTCATGGCACTCGGACTGGTCGTTGCCTGGCGGCTCCGGAACGCTGCGGGCCTGTGGCTGTCCGTGTGGGGGGCCCTGTGGCTGATCCTCTCGGTGCGGCTGATCCTGCCCGCGCTGAACTCGGCCGGCCAGTACGACTACTCCGACCGGATCGACGTCGGCGCCATGATCGCGGACCCTGCAGGCGCCGTCGTCGATCTCGTCTCCGGCACCGCCAAGCACGAGACGCTCCTGCTGCTCCTGCTCGCCGGCGGGGTCCTCTTCCTCCGCTCCTCGCTGAGCCTGGTCCTGCTGCCGACCCTCCTGTGGCGGTTCGCCTCCGGCCAGGGCGGGTACTGGGGACCCGAGTGGCACTACAGCGCGGTCCTCATGCCCGTACTGTTCCTGGCCCTCCTCGACGGCGTGGCCACGCTGCGGCGGAGCCCGCAGGAGTGGGTCCGCCGGAGTGCGCTGACCGGTGTCCCCGTGGCCGTCGTCGCCTGCCTGGCGCTGCTGCCCGCCCAGAAGTTCGCCGCCCTCGCCGAACCGGAGACGTACCGGCAGTCGGAGCGGTGGGAGGCCGCGCACCGCATGATGGACCTCATCCCCGAGGATGCGACGGTGGAGAGCGGCGTGGTGCTCATGGCCTACCTCGTCCCCGGGTCCCGGGTGTACTGGCTCGGCAACACGAACCCGGCGCCGGAGTACCTGATCGTCGATGCGGACGACTGGAGCTGGGGTGCCTCACGCCCGAGCGACGCAGAGGCCCACGCCGAACAGCGCTACCCGGGCACCGACTACACCCTGGTGTTCGGCGAGGCGGGCTACCAGCTCGTCCGGCTCGAACGCTGAGTCCCGGTAGCCTTAAAGCATGACCTCCGAGCAGCCTCTTCCGAACAGCACGCCCGAGCAGCCCGACGCACGCGGCGCGGTGCCGGCGGACGGTCTGCCCGCTCCCACGGACCGGGATGCGACGCCGGTCGGGGCTCCGGAGGGAACCGGTTCCACGGATGCCCCCGGGCATCGCGAGGTGGCCGTCCGGAGGGCTCCGAAGTTCATCCCCTTCATGGCCGTCGGCGCGATCCTCGGCTTCCTCGCGGCGCTCGTGGTCGCCTACACCGGGCCAGAGGATCCCACGCTCACGCGCGAGTCCATCCTCGGATTCTTCACCGTGGCCTTCGCCCTGCCCGGACTGCTCCTCGCAGCCCTGCTGGTGCTCATGGTGGACCGGCGCAGCATCAGGCGGGCCGAGCGCGCCCGCGCCGAGCGCACGTACGACGACGACGCCGCCTGAGCTGTCGGGTGCCGGCCCTGCGCCGCCTTCCGACCGCGCGAGGCGGCATTGCCCTTCGTGAGAGAATGGGCGCATGGTGCGCGGCGACGGACAACTCTCCCATGATCTTCTTCCCGGCGAAAAAGGACCCCAGGATGCCTGTGGCGTCTTCGGCGTCTGGGCGCCCGGCGAGGAGGTCGCCAAGCTCACCTACTACGGCCTGTACGCGCTGCAGCACCGCGGCCAGGAATCCGCGGGCATCGCTACCAGCGACGGCCAGAGGATCAATGTGTACAAGGACATGGGCCTCGTGTCCCAGGTCTTCGACGAAGCGACGCTCAACACGCTGACCGGCCATATCGCCGTCGGGCACTGCCGCTATTCCACCACCGGGTCCTCGCACTGGGCCAACGCCCAGCCGACCCTCGGTGCCACCGCCGCCGGCACCGTGGCCCTCGCTCACAACGGCAACCTGACCAACTCCGCCGAGCTCTACGAGATGGTCCTCGCCCGCCACGGGAAGCCCCGCGCCGGCGAACTCGCGCAGGGCAACACCACCGACACCGCGCTCGTGACCGCCCTCCTCGCGGGCAACGACGGCCGCTCGCTCGAGCAGACCGCCATGGAGCTGCTGCCGGGCATCCGCGGCGCCTTCTGCTTCGTCTTCATGGACGAGGGCACCCTCTACGCCGCACGCGACGCCTACGGCGTCCGCCCCCTCGTCCTCGGACGCCTCGAGCGGGGCTGGGTCGTCGCCTCCGAGCAGGCCGCGCTCGCCACCGTGGGCGCCAGCTACATCCGGGAGATCGAGCCCGGCGAGTTCATCGCGATCGACGAGGACGGCGTGCGCAGCAGCCGCTTCGCCTCCCCCACCGCCGCCGGCTGCGTCTTCGAGTACGTCTACCTGGCCCGGCCCGACGCCGCGATCGCCGGCCGCTCGGTCTACGAGTCCCGGGTGGAGATGGGCCGCCAGCTCGCCCGCGAGAACTCTGCGCAGGCGGACATCGTGATCCCGGTCCCCGAATCCGGTACGCCCGCCGCCGTCGGCTTCGCGGAGCAATCGGGCATCCCCTTCGCCCACGGTTTCGTGAAGAACGCCTACGTGGGCCGCACATTCATCCAGCCCAGCCAGACCCTGCGCCAGCTCGGCATCCGGCTCAAGCTCAACGCCCTCGAATCGGTCATCCGCGGCAAGCGCATCATCGTCGTCGACGATTCGATCGTGCGCGGCAACACCCAGCGCGCCGTGGTCCGGATGCTGCGCGAGGCCGGCGCCGCCGAGGTCCACGTCAAGATCTCCTCCCCGCCCGTGCGCTGGCCCTGCTTCTACGGCATCGACTTCGCCTCGCGCGCCGAGCTGATCGCCAACGGCGCGGCCATCGACGAGATCAGCAAGTCCATCGGCGCGGACAGCCTCGCGTACATCTCCGAGGACGGCATGATCGACGCCACGCAGCAGCCCCGCGAGCGCCTCTGCACGGCGTGCTTCACCGGCACCTACCCCATCGAACTGCCCGACGACGACCGCCTCGGCAAGAACCTGCTCGAGCGCTCCAATCCCGCCGACAAGTCCGGCGCCACGGGCTGCGATCCCGGACCGGACGCCGAACTCGAAGCCGTACTGACCGACGAAGACAGGAAAGAGCGGGTATGAGCGCGTCCAACCCCATCACGTATGCCAGCGCAGGAGTGGACGTCGAAGCGGGTGATTGCGCCGTCGAGCTCATGAAGGACGCCGTGCGGGCGACGCACGGCGAGCAGGTCCTCGGCGGGGTGGGCGGTTTCGCCGGACTCTACGACGTGTCCCGCCTCCTCACCTACACGCGGCCCCTGCTCGCGACGTCGACCGACGGCGTGGGCACCAAGGTCGCCATCGCGCAGGCCATGGACATCCACGACACCATCGGGTTCGATCTGGTGGGCATGGTGGTCGACGACATCGTGGTGGTCGGCGCCGAGCCGCTCTTCATGACCGACTACATCGCGTGCGGCAAGGTGGTGCCCGAGCGCATCGCGGACATCGTCCGGGGCATCGCGGCGGCCTGCTCGGCCGCCGGCACCGCCCTGGTGGGCGGGGAGACCGCCGAGCACCCGGGCCTGCTCGGTGAGCACGAGTACGACGTCGCGGGCGCCGCTACCGGTGTCGTCGAGGCCGACCGCGTCCTCGGCCCGGAGCGCGTCCGCTCAGGGGACGTGGTCATCGGGATGGCGTCCTCGGGCCTCCACTCCAACGGATACTCCCTCGTCCGCCGGGTGATCAACCAGGCCGGGTGGGCCCTCGACCGGCAGGTCTCCGAACTCGGGCGGACGCTCGGTGAGGAGCTCCTCGAGCCCACGCGCGTCTACGCCTCCGACTGCCTCGCGCTGGCCCGCAACGACGCCGCGCAGGTACACGGCTTCAGCCATGTCACGGGCGGCGGGCTCGCCGCGAACCTCGCACGCGTGCTCCCCCGCGGCCTCGAGGCCACGGTGGAGCGCTCCACCTGGGAGCTCCCGCCGATCTTCACCCTCGTCTCGCAGCTCGGTTCCGTGCCGCTGCCGGACCTCGAGCGCACCCTCAACCTCGGCGTGGGCATGGTCGCCATCGTCGGTGCCGCAGGCGCCGACGCCGCCCTGGCACAGCTGAACGCCGCAGGTGTTCCCTCCTGGGTCATGGGCAGCGTGCGGGCGGCCGGGAACGGGAGCACCGACGGGCCGGATTACGTCCAGGGCGCCAAGGGCGTCGACGGCGGATCGGTGCGGCTCCTCGGCGCCTACGCCTGACCGGCTTCCACGACGAAGCCCCTGCCCTCCGGAGAGGACAGGGGCTTCGTCATGTCCGGTGCAGTCCGGTCAGGGCCTGCCTGCCTGCTTGCGGGTCACCACGATGTCGAACGAGCTGGTCCGGGTGTTGCCGGCCTCATCCGTCGCCGTGCACGTGACCGTGGTGATGCCGACGGGGAAGCGGGCTCCCGACGCCGGCGCGCAGTCGAGCGGCACCACGCCGTCGAGCGTGTCGATGGCCGACGGCAGCGGGTAGCTGACCTTGGCGCCACTGGCCCCGTTGGAGACGGCGGCGATGTCCGACTGGTCGGCGATCCGCGGCGGCAGCACATCGGCGGGCCGGGCGGGAAGCCGGGACGGGTCGACGATGCCCCAGTAGGCCGGGGTCACCTGCAACTCGTCGTCGAACGGCAGGGGCTGCTCCCACGGCCGGGCCATCGGCCAGGTCCGCAGCCAGGTACGGGCGTTGCTGATGCCCCAGAACGTCACCGAGTCCACGGATGCGTTGTGCTCGCGCAGCATGGCGAAGAGGTCGCGGTAGTAGTAGCCCACCTCCGCCGCGGCATCGGCATCGTCCTCGAACGCGGGGCTGTACGGATCCACCGGTCCGCCGCTGACGTCGGCGCCCTGGTTCTCGGTGGACGCATTGACGTCCAGTTCCGTGATGGCCTGCAGGAGCTTCGGATCCAGTGCCTCGACGGCCTTGATCGAGTCCTCGAGCCACTGCACGGGCCGGGCGACATCCACGTGGGCCTGGTGGCCCACGCCGTCGATCGGCACGCCCCGCGCCGTGAGCGAGCGGATCAGGTCGAGATAGTCCGCGCGCTTCTCGGGCATCTCGGTGTTGTAGTCGTTGATGAAGAGCGCTGCCTCGGGGAAGTAGCGGTCCGCCAGGCGGAACGCCTCGTCCACGAAACCCTCACCCAGGACCTGGAACCAGCGGCTGTCACGCATGTCGTGCGGGTTCGCCGTGTCGCCGTCCGCGATGACCTCGTTCACCACGTCCCAGGCCCAGATGGGGCTGTTCCCGTCCGGGTAGCGGGCGTCGATGTGATCGGCGATGCCCTTGATGTGCGCTTCCATGCGTGCCTTGAGGAGCGCCTGGTCGGCGGGGCTGTCGGTGAGGTCCCGGGCTCCGTCCTTGAAGAACCACGCCGGGGTCTGCGAGTGCCACGCGAGCACGTGCCCGTAGACCTGCACGTCGTTGGCATCCGCGAAGTCCAGGAGCTGGTCCAGCTGGGTGAAGGCGAACTGCCCCTCGACCGGCTGGACGCTCTCGGGCTTGCCTGCGTTCTCCGGGGTGAAGGCGTTGAAGTGCTTGCGCACGAGGTCGGCGGCCGTTCCTACGGTCTCCCGCGCATCGATGGCCACGCCGACGTGCTCGATCCCGTCGGCGCCGAGCACGTCCTTCAGCCCCGGCACGTCCGTCTGGATCGGCTTCTCCGCGAACGGAGCGAGGCTGAAGTCGTCCAGCAGGAAGTCCACGCCCACCGGTCCCTCGACGTACACCTGCGCCTTGTCGGCAGCGGCGCCGAGCGTGTAGGTGCCCTTGAGCTGGGTCCAGCCATCGGCGGTGACGGAAGCACCGGCGCCGGCCACACCGTCGTAGGCACTCCCGCCGCCGTTGTCGCGCTGCACGGAGATCTTCAGCGACGCCGGTGCCTGTCCCGGTGCCAGGCGCGCCCAGACGGAGACCTCCACCGCGACTCCCACCGGGAGTCCCGCCGTCACATCGAGGGCGGCGCCGTGCCACGGCTGCGTGCGGTTCGTGACGAGCAGGCTGCCGCTACCGGTGCGGGCGGTGCCGCTGGTCGCGACCTGGACGCCGTCGCCGCGCGCCGTCCAGCCGTCGGTGCCGGTCTCGAAGCCGGAGGTCACAGCGACCGGAGCGGCAGCTGCGCCGCCGCTCGGAAGGGTGAACGTCCAGCCCTCGGCGAGCTTCTCGCCCACGACCGTCGCGACGGCCCGGACGGTGTTCGAACGGTCACCGCCGCCGTCGTGGGCGAGGACCACCGCGCCCGGGGTGAAGGCCTTGCGCAGGTTCTCGGTCAGCGTCGCCTCGCTGAGGTCGTTGCCGTCCCAGTCGAAGATGACGTTGCCGAGGCCGAGCGGCTGCATGCCGAGCGCCGCCGCGACCTCGCCGGTGGCGCCCCAGCTGCCGTTCGGTGCCCTGAAGTAGGGCACCTCGAGCGTGGGATCCCCGGCGGCTGCCCGGATGATGCGCAGGTTCTCCTTGAGGTCCGCCTCGACCTGCGACTGCGTCCACGAGCCCATGTCCGCGTAGGACGTGCCGTGGTTGCAGAGTGTGTGCCCTTCGGCGACGATCCGCTGCAGCAGGTCGGCGCCGCCGGCTGCCTGTACGTTCTGGCCGATGATGCAGAAGGTGGCCGTGATGCCCTTGTCCCGCAGGAGATCGAGCACGGCAGCGGTCTCTCCGGGGTTCGGACCGTCGTCGAACGTCAGCGCGACGGCGTTGCCGGCGCCGCGGGCGGTGGCCAGGGGTGTTGCCGTCGGGTTGGCGGCTCCTCCCGGCACGAACGCGGGATCAGGGGTGGGCTGCCAGGCCCCGCCGTCGCCGGGCACGGCCGTGCCGGTGATCACGACGTCGTCGATGAGGTAGTCGTACGGTGCACCGAGGTCTCCTGTTCCGAGGTAGGCCCGGAGGGTCGCCGGGTCCGCACCGGCGGGAGCGTTGAACGTCCCCTTGACCGTGGTCCAGGTGTCCGCCGAGACCGTGGTGTTGCCCACCCAGCTGTAGGCGGGCTCGACGACGAAGCGGGCCGACGTCGTCGTGCCTGCTGCGGCCGAGAGCTTGACCTGCGCCGAGAAGGTGTAGGTGCCTCCCGCCTGCAGGAGGCTGGCCGGTGTCTTGATGCCGTCGTAGTCGTTGGTCCTGCCCTGCACCAGCAGGGCCTTGTCGCCGTCGGCGTCGACCACCGACAGTGCCGATCCGCCGTTCTGCGTCAGCGGGCTGAAGCTGCCGTCCTCGAAATCCTCGCTCAGCAGCACGGACGGTTCGTCGGCCTGGGCGGCCGGCAGCGTCAGCACGCCGGCTCCCGTGATGAGGCCGAACGCCGTCGCGCCCGCGATCAGACGTCGTTGTCTCATGGTTCTCCTTGGTGGTGTGGCCCGCCCGCTTCGGGGCGGGCCACGGCCTGCTCTGGGTGTCGTGCCGGGTGTCGTGCTGGTGATGCCTAGCGGTTGCCGCGCCCCGGGGACGCCTGCTCGAGGCTGTCCTGGAGCGCGTAGTAGGCGGGCTTGCGGGTGAAGTCGTTCCACATGACGGTCGCTTCGCCCTCACCGGAGAAGAACACCGGGACCCACGAGTACTTGTCGGTGAAGCCCCAGATGGTGAAGGAGTTGCACTCGTCCACCGAGATGCAGGCGTCGAGTGCCCGCTGGTAGTAGCTCGCCTGCTTCGCCAGCTGCGCGTCCGTCGGCTCAGTTCCCGCTGCCACGTCCATCCGCACGTCGATCTCGGTGATCGCCGTCTCCAGCCCGAGGTCGTCGAAGCGCTGGAGGTTGGCCTGGAGGTCGCCCGGGAAGCCGTAGCGGGTGCTCAGGTGCCCCTGGATGGCGAAGCCGTCGACCGGGACACCCTGGGCCTGCAGCCGTGGGATGAGTTCGAGGTAGGCGTTGCTCTTCGCGTTGACGCCCTCCACGCCGTAGTCGTTGAAGAAGAGCTTCGCCTTGGGATCCGCCTCATGGGCCCAGCGGAACGCGTCGGCGATGATCTCCGGGCCGAGTTCGCGGATCCAGATGTTGTCCGTGGTGCGCAGGGTGCCGTCACCGTTGAAGATCTCATTGGCCACGTCCCACTGCTGGATCTGGCCCGCATAGCGGCCTACGACGGTCTGGATGTGCTCCTTGAGGATGGCCCGCAGTTCGTCCTTCGAGAAGTCGCCCTCCTCCAGCCACGCCGGGTTCTGGCTGTGCCAGAACAGGGTGTGTCCGCGGACCACCTGCTTGTTCTCCTGGGCGAACCGGACGATGGCGTCCATCTCGGCGAAGCGGTAGGTGTCGCGTTCCGGGTGCACGAACTCCCACTTGAGCTGGTTCTCGGGTGAGACCGAGCTGAACTCCGCGGCGAGGTGCTGCAGGTATTCCTTGTCGTTGGGGAACGGGGCCGGATAGGGCTGGGTCTCGTGGTGTCCGCCGCCCGCGACGGCCGTGCCGATCTTGAGGTCCTGCGGGGCGACCCAGCGGAGGGTGTCCTGCTTCTGGATGCCGGGTGCCTCGGACCTGTGGTCCGGTGCCGCGAAGGCGGGGGCTGCGGTGGGAAGGATCAGTGCCGAGGCGAGGACCGCGGCAGCGAGTGAGTGATGGACCTTCATGAGCTCTCCTTTGAGGTACCTGAGGTACGGCCGTCCGATCATTCGATCGGAACTTTTCCGGAACTTTCCGGAAATACCGTTGCTGTAGGTTAGGAACATCGCGCCCGGGAGGTCAAGGGCGAATATCGAAATGGTTCGGGGGTGCCGTAGCGGTCCCGGACGCCCGGAGGAGGATTCGTGCAGGACAACGCCCAGCCCGCGGTGACCATCTCCGCGATAGCCTCCGCCGCCGGCGTCTCCGTCCCCACGGTCTCGCGGGTGCTCAACGGCCGGTCCGACGTCGCCCCGGCCACCCGCCAACGCGTGGAACTCCTGCTCCGCGAGTACGGCTACCGCAGGCGGGGAGCGGCGCAGGCCGCCCCATCGGGTCTCGTGGACCTCGTCTTCAACGACCTGGACAGCCCGTGGGCCGTCGAGATCATCCGCGGCGTCGAGGAGTCGCTCAACGCCGAGGGCATGTCCGTGGTGGTCTCCGCGATCCATCGCAGGGGAGGTGCCGACTCCACCCGCAAGTGGCTCGACACCCTCGGTGCCAGGACGAGCGACGGCGCCATCCTCGTGACCACCGACCTCGACTCGTTCCTCCACGCGGAACTGCAGCGCCTCAACCTGCCCGTGGTGGTCGTCGATCCCGCCGGCGTCCCCGACCTCGAGGTGCCGACCATCGGCGCGACCAACTGGACGGGCGCGGTCACCGCGACCGAGCACCTCACCCAGCAGAACCACCGCCGCATAGGGTTCGTGGCGGGCCGCCCCGGGCTCTGGTGCAGCCGCGCGCGCCTCGACGGATACCGGGCAGGGCTCGACGCCGCAGGTATCGCCTTCGACCCGGCACTCGTCATCAGCGGCGACTTCGACTACGCGTCCGGCTTCGTCGCAGGAGCCGAGCTCCTCGCGCTGACCGACCGGCCGACCGCGATCTTCGCGGCCAGCGACCAGATGGCGCTCGGGGTGTATGAGGCGGCGCGGCAGCAGGGCCTGCGCATCCCGGACGATCTCAGCGTGGTCGGGTTCGACGATCTGCCCGAGGCCGGATGGGCATCGCCGCCGCTCACGACCGTCCGCCAGCCCCTCTCCGAGATGGGGAGCCTCGCCGCGCGCACCCTGGTGCGGCTCATCCGGGGTGAGACGGTCGAGAGTCCGCGCATCGAGCTCTCCACCCGACTGGTGCAGCGGGCGAGCGTCCATGCGCTGGGCAGCTGAAGGAGTGCGAGGTTCCCGCTTGACTCTGGGCGTAAACCTAATATGTTTGTAACGGCAACATATTGGTCACACACACACTTCCTGGAGCACTCAATGGCGATCGAGCCCACACGCGATGACAAATTCTCCTTCGGACTCTGGACGGTGGGCTGGGAGGCCCAGGATCAGTTCGGTTCGGCGACCCGGGCACCGCTCGACGTCGTCGAGGCCGTCAACCGCCTGAGCGACCTCGGTGCCTACGGCATCACCTTCCACGACGACGACCTCTTCCCCTTCGGCTCCAGCCCCGCCGATCGCCAGCGCGAGATCGACCGCCTGACCGGCGTGCTGAAGTCGACCGGCCTGATCGTGCCGATGGTCACGACGAACCTGTTCAGCCACCCGGTCTTCAAGGACGGCGGCTTCACGAGCAACGACCGCGGCGTCCGCCGTTTCGCGCTCCGCAAGGTCCTCGACAACATCGACCTCGCCGCGGAACTCGGCGCCAAGACGTTCGTCATGTGGGGCGGCCGCGAAGGCAGCGAGTACGACGCCGCCAAGGACATCCGCGGCGCCCTCGAGCGCTACCGCGAGGCCGTCAACCTGCTCGGCGACTACGTCACCGACAAGGGCTACGACATCCGCTTCGCGATCGAGCCCAAGCCCAACGAACCGCGCGGCGACATCCTCCTGCCCACGCTCGGGCACGCGATGGCCTTCATCGAGACCCTCGAACGCCCCGAGCTCGTGGGCATCAACCCCGAGACGGGCCACGAGCAGATGGCGGGCCTGAACTTCACGCACGGCATCGCCCAGGCCCTCTACCAGGGCAAGCTGTTCCACATCGACCTCAACGGCCAGCGCAGCATCAAGTTCGACCAGGACCTCGTCTTCGGACACGGCGACCTGCAGAACGCGTTCTCGCTCGTGGACCTGCTCGAGAACGGCGGCCCCGCCGGCGGCCCTTCCTACGACGGACCGCGCCACTTCGACTACAAGCCGAGCCGCACCGAGGACATGGACGGCGTCTGGGACTCGGCTGCGGCCAACATGCAGACCTACCTGCTGCTCAAGGAGCGCGCTGCAGCGTTCCGCGCCGACCCCGAGGTCCAGGCCGCGCTCACCGCATCGCGCGTGTCCGAGATCAACGAGCCCACCCTCAACGCCGGTGAAGGCTACGAGGCCCTGCGTGCCGACCGCGCCTCCTACGAGGAGTTCGACACCGACGCCTACTTCAACGGCAAGGGCTTCGGCTTCGTGAAGCTCCAGCAGCTCTTCATCGAGCACCTGCTCGGAGCCCGCTGACCCATGGCCCTCGTTGCCGGAGTCGACTCGTCGACACAGAGCTGCAAGGTCGTCGTCGTCGACACCCTCACCGGTGCCGAGGTCCGCAGTGGTCGTGCCCTCCACCCGGAGGGCACGGAGGTGGACCCGAAGGCGTGGTGGCAGGCACTGCTCTCCGCGCTGTCCGACGCCGACGGCCTCGGGGACGACGTCGACGCCCTGTCGATCGCGGGGCAGCAGCACGGCATGGTGCTGCTGGGCCGTGATGGACGTGTCCTGCGCGACGCGCTCCTGTGGAACGACACACGATCCGCGGGCGCGGCCAGGGACCTGATCGCCGAACTGGGCCTCGACGAGCTCGTGGCCCGCACCGGGTCCGCGCCCGTGGCGTCCTTCACCGGCACCAAGGTGCGCTGGGTGCGCGACGCCGAGCCCGACGTCGTACCGGCCATCGCGGCCGTGGCGCTGCCGCACGACTGGCTGACGTGGCGACTGCGCGGGTTCGGTCCCGAGGGGGAATCACCCCTGGGCCCGGTGCTCGAGGAACTGGTGACCGACCGCTCGGATGCGAGCGGCACCGCCTACTGGAACCCGGCGACCAACGCCTACGATCTCGCGCTCTTCGAGCAGATGCTCGGCCGTCCTGCCCGCGAGGCGCAGGGTGAGGGCGATCAGGCTGCAGTGGTGCTCCCCCGCGTCCTGCAGGCGGACGCCGGAGCCGGCACCGTGCATTCCTCGTTCCTCGCGTCGGCCGACCGCCGCATCGTGCTGGGGCCGGGTGCCGGCGACAACGCCGGCGCCGCCCTGGGGCTGGGTGCGGAGGAGGGCGACGTCGTCGTGTCCCTCGGGACCAGTGGCACAGTCTTCGCCGTCGCCGCCGATGCCGTGGCCGACCGGTCCGGGACGGTGGCGGGCTTCGCCGATGCCAGCGGCCTGTTCCTCCCGCTCGTGGCGACCCTGAACGCCGCGCGTGTGCTGTCCTCGGTCGCGGGGATCCTCGGGGTGGACCATGACGGCTTCGCAGAACTGGCCCTGGAGGCCGCGCCGGGTTCCGCCGGCGTCGTCCTGGTCCCGTACTTCGAGGGCGAGCGTACGCCCAACCTCCCGACGGCGAAGGCGAGCTTCCACAACCTGAGCATCGCCTCTGCCACCCGGGCCAACATGGCCCGCGCAGCCATCGAGGGGATGCTGTGCGGGCTGGCGGACGCCCTGGACGCCGTGCGCGCGGCCGGCGTGGTGCCGCGGCACCTCCTGCTCATCGGTGGCGCCGCGCAGAACGCGGCCGTGCAGGAGGTCGCCGCACAGGTGTTCGACCTGCCCGTCCGGATCCCCGCGCCGGGCGAGTACGTGGCCCGGGGTGCTGCCGTCCAGGCTGCCTGGACCCTGACGGGATCACGTCCGCGGTGGACGGTCGAGACCGTCCAGGACCGCGCCGCCGATCATCAGCCGGTCATCCGCCGGCAGTACAGCACTGCAGTGGGCTCCCTGACGTTCTAGGCGCTCCGGCCCACGACGAAAGAGGCACCATCCCGTTCGGGATGGTGCCTCTTTCGTCGTGCCCGCGCCGGCAGTCGCGGGCGGGGGACCTGCTACAGCCCGGTCCGGTGGTCGATCCCCACCTGGTCGACCTTCCGGTGGAAGCGCATCCCGGCCTTGCCGCCGATGATCGCACCGATGAGGGGGACGAGGATCGCGATGGCGAGCCCGATCAGCCCGCCGGCCGTCAGCGCACTGCCGTCGACCGGGATGTTGGGCTGACCCTGCACCTGCTCGAGCACGTTGAACTCGTTGCCGGCCACGGCGGCGAGGATCGCCAGGATGATCGCGATGATGATGCCCCAGAGCCAGACGGCGACGCCCTGCTTCACGCCGTCGAAGCGTGCCATGCGGCCCGCGACGTATCCGCCGCAGTAGTAGGCGACGAAGAGGATGATCGCCAGCACGATCCCGCTGACGATGCCGATGGTCTGGGCGTTCTCGGTCGCCTGGTTGGCGGCGTCGTTCGCGTTGCTCGTGTTCGCGGCACCGATGCCCACGCCGACCGCCGTGGCGAGTGCGCTGAGGATCACGGTGAGGCCGATCGCCGTCAGCCAGCCGAAGAACGCCGACCCGAACTTGATGCCGCCGAACTGCTCCTTCTCCGCTGCGACGACGTCGTTGCGCCGGCTCCTCGGGGTGCTCGCGCCCGATGTGTTCTCTGTTGCCATGGTGTTGATACTCCTCGGTAGGTGGAAGTGACCCTCCGGGCCGCGGCACCGGAGTACCACCACCAGAACGATCAGCCTACTTACTACCGTGGACGAATCCGATGGCTGACGCAACCTCCTTGTCTTGCCCTCCGTGCAGGAAACCGGGCGACCTGAGGCCGCGCGGTACCAGCCCCCCTGTTCTGCCGCGGAAGTTCGCTGTGGCCCCATCGCCCCGGATCGGGCCATCCCCGGAAGAAGGAGTACTGCACCGGCTCGTGATCGAATTGCCGCTTGCCGGAACGTGATGTCCGGGTGCGGGTGCACGGTGCCTCCAACGCGGCAACCCGCCCCCATGGACGGGAGCGGGTTGCCGGTGATGCCGGTGGTGCGGTGAGGGCGGAGCTCAGGCAGCGTCCACCCGCACGTCGCAGTGCAGCCGGCGCGTGTGGTCCACGGGCCGAACGCCGCCGGCCAGGGTGAGGGGCAGGGCAGCGCGGATATCGCTGCTCGAGGCCCCCAGTCGCAGCTCGAGCGCGCCGGGCTCGACGATCCGCAGTCCGTCCCGTCCCGTGAAGGACGTGACATCTGCCGGCACGGTGAACACGACGCGCGCCGAGGCTCCTGCCGCCAACGGCACGCGCGCATAGGCGACGAGGCGCTGCACGGGCCGCACCACGGACGCCACGGGATCGTGCAGGTAGAGCTGTACCACCTCGACGCCGTCCCGCTCCCCCGCATTGGTCACCGTCACGTGGACGGTGGCCTCGCCGTCGGTGGACGCCGAATCGGCCGTCGATCCCGCATCCGCCCAGGTGAAGTCCGTGTACCCCAGGCCGTGGCCGAAGGCGAAGGCCGCGGTCGGGTCGATGTTGGACACTCCGCTCGCCTGCGCCAGAGGAGCCGCCAGGTAGGTGGAGGGCTGGGCGCCGGGCGAACCGGGGATGCTGACCGGAAGCCGTCCGCTCGGGTTGATCCGCCCGCTCAGCACGCCCGCGACGGCTGCTGCGCCCTCCTCGCCGGGGAAGAATCCCTGGACGACGGCGGCGGCCTTCGTCGCGGCGGACCCGAGGGCGTAGGGGCGCCCGGTCAGCAGGACGACGACGACGGGCTTCCCGGTCGCGAGCAGCTCGTCGAGCAGCTGCTGCTGCACGCCGGGAAGCGCGAGGGACTCGGCGTCGCACCCTTCACCGCTGGTGCCGCGGCCGAAGAGTCCGGCACGGTCACCGAGGACGGCGACGACGACGTCGGACGCGCCGGCGA
The DNA here is from genome assembly GCF_056680255.1 of Arthrobacter sp. BC5. NCBI lineage: Bacteria > Bacillati > Actinomycetota > Actinomycetes > Micrococcales > Micrococcaceae > Arthrobacter > Arthrobacter sp. BC5. The sequence continues at coordinate 1,630,146 of NZ_CM155273.1, read as the reverse complement.
CGGCGAGGGCCTCGTCGAAGCCGGTGGTCGCGGTGCCGTCGATGGTGCATCCTCCGGCGATGGTGATGTCGCTGTCCCCGAATTCCCGCTGGAGCGCGTCGGCTACCGTCGGAATGGACAGGCCCATCTCGATCTCGGGGTGCTGCTCCCCCACGTGGGCGGGGAAGGAGTAGCACCCCAGGAAGGCGCGGTGGGTGTCGGCGTTGGGGCCGATCAGGGCGATGCGCGGAGTACCGGCGAGGGGCAGGATGCCGCTGTTGCCCACGAGCACGATCGACTGCTCCGCGAGCTCCGTGGCGATGGCACGGTTGCCGGGAGAATCGAGGTCGACGGCGGGCATGCCCGCCTCGGCCGTCTCCAGGGCCGAGGGCACGGGCGACCAGTCCGGATCGAGCAGGCCGAGGTCCAGCTTCTGCCGCAGGACCCGGCGGAGCGCGCGGTCCACGAGCCCCTCGTCCACCCGGCCGCCGTCGATCTCGGCGAGAAGGTGCTCACCGAAGGTGTGCACCGTGGGCAGTTCGACGTCGACCCCAGCGGTCAGCGCCGCCCCGGCGGCTTCGCCGAGCGTCGCGGCCACGCGGTGCAGTTCCTTCAGGAAGGCGATGCCGAAGTAGTCGGCGACCACCGTGCCGTCGAAGCCCCAGGTGTCGCGGAGCAGCCCGGTCAGGAGCGAGGCGTCGGCCGCCGTGGGCACGCCGTCGATGTCCGTGTAGGCGTGCATGACCGAGCGCACCCCGGACTCACGGATGGCCATCTCGAACGGAGGGAGCAGCACGTCGGCCCGCTCCCGTTCACCGATCGAGACGGGCGCGAGGTTGCGGCCGGCCTTCGACGCCGAGTAGCCCACGAAGTGCTTGAGCGTCGCGACGATCCCCGCGCGTTCGAGCCCCTGGACGTAGGCCGTCGCGATGGTCCCGATGAGGTAGGGATCCTCCCCGATGGTCTCCTCGACCCGGCCCCAGCGGGCGTCTCGGACGACGTCGAGCACCGGGGCGAGCCCCTGGTGCACGCCCACCGAGCGGAGGTCCGCTCCGATGGCCGAGGACATCGTCCGTACGAGGTCGGGGTTGAACGTGGCGCCCCAGGCGAGGGGCACGGGGTACGCCGTCGCCTTCCAGGCGGCGAAGCCGGCGAGGCATTCCTCGTGCACGAGCGCGGGGATCCCGAAGCGGTTCGCCGCCGCGACCCGCTCCTGCGTGCGCTGCAGCGACAGGGCGCCCAGTGCCGGCTCCACGGGAGCGGTGCCGAAGGGACGGGTCAGCTGCCCGAGTCCGTTCGGCAGGAGCTCGTCGAGGTCCGGGGCCTCGTTCATCTCGTGCTGGTGCGGAGCGACCTCGCCGCCCTCGGTGTTGGCGCCGACCCAGACGCCGACGAGCTGGGCGACCTTCTCGCGGGGAGTCATCGCCTGGATCAGCGCCTCGACGCGGTCCTCGGGCGCGGCGGAGGTGTCCCGCCACGGGGCGTCGTTGAGTGTCGTTTCGGTCATGATCACTTTCCGCCAGCGCCCATGAGGCCCTGGACAAGCGCGCGGCGCGCAAACAGGTAGACGAGCAGCACGGGCACCATCGAGAGCGTGACCGCGGCGAGCAGCCCCGGGATGTTGATGCCGTACTGGGTCTGGAAGTTGAAGAGGCCGAGGGTCACCACGCGGGTGCTCTCGGACTGGGTCAGGATCAGGGGGAACAGGAAGCCGTTCCACGCCTGCAGCGCGGAGAAGACCGCGATCGTGGAGATCCCACCCTTGGACAGCGGCAGGACCAGGCGGAAGAAGGCCCGGGCCGGGCTCGCGCCGTCCATGGCCATCGCCTCGTACAGCTCGCCCGTGATGTCGCGCATGGTGCCGCTGAGGATCAGCGTGCAGATGGGCAGGGCGAACGCCGCCGTCGGGAGGATGACGCCGATCAGGTTGTCGTAGAGCCCCACCGTGTTGATCAGGTAGAACACCGGGACGATCACGGCCTGCGCGGGGATCGCGAGCCCCAGCAGGAAGAAGCGGAACACGAACGACGCAGCGCGGCTCTGGCTGCGCACGATCGCGTAGCTCAGCGGCGGGACGAGCAGGAGGACGATCGCGACGACGCCGACCGTCACGACGACGGTGTTGAGGAAGTACCGGCCGAAACCGCTCGTGATCGCATCCACGTAGTTCTGGAGCGTGAAGCTCGTGGGGAAGGACAGCGGGCCGTTGTCCCCGAAGTCCTCACGCGTCTGGAAGGTGCCCGAGATCATCACGTACAGGGGGATCGCGACGATCAGCAGCCAGACGAAGGAGCCGATGCCGGCGAAGTAGTTGGGGCGGGTCTTCATCAGAGTCCTTCCAGCGAGCTGTTCATCTTGTCGTAGCCGGACACCTTGACCACCACGAGGGAGATCAGGGTGGCGACGACGACGAGCACCAGGGCGATCGCACTGCCGACGCCGAAGTCGAAGCTCTGGAACGCCTCCTGGTACATGTAGAAGGCGGTGATGGTGGTGTCGGTGCCGGGTCCGCCGTTGGTCAGGATGAGCACCGTCTCGAAGGTCGTCAGGCCGCCGACCACCATCAGGATGATCGAGGTGATCGCCGTGTTCCGCAGCTGGGGCAGCGTGATGGAGAAGAACTGGCGCACCATGCCCGCGCCGTCGATCGACGCGGCCTGGTAGAGCACGGTCGGGATGCCCTTGGCCGCACCCTGGTAGATCAGGGTGTGGAAGGGAGTGAACTGCCACATGCCGACGAAGATCAGGACGCCGATCGCGCCGGACTGGGTGCCGAGCAGGTTGCCGTCCCCGAAGAGCCAGGACATCTGCCCCGGAATGCCGAAGTTCGGATCCAGCAGCGCACGCCACAGCACGGAGATGGCGGCCGAGGACAGCAGGAGCGGGATGAAGTAGATGGCGCTGAGGACAGCACGGTTGCGCTGGTTGCCCGCAGCCCACACCCCCAGCAGGATGCTCAGGGGTGTCTGCGTGACCACGCCCAGGACGATGAAGAGCAGGCTGAGCCAGAGGCTCTTCAGCATCACCGGATCGGCGATCAGCGTCTCCCAGTTCTCGAGCCCCACGAACTCCGGATCGCCGAGGCCGCTCCACGAGGTGAAGGACAGGACGGCGACCGCAGCCAGCGGCACGAGGGCGAAGAGGGCGAAGAAGATGGTGGCAGGCAGGGCCCAGGCGAAGCCGGGGCGCCCCACGGATGAGGCGCCCGAGCGGGCCGGGCGGGCCGGGCGGCTCGGAGTGGAGCCGCCCGGCGATGCCTGCCTGCGCGTTGCAAGCGTTGTCATGGGAATGTCCTAGAGACTCTGCATGGCCTTGATGAAGCCGTCTTCATCGATCTGGCCGCTGAAGAACTGGGCCACGGCGGTGTGGATGGTCACCGTCGCCTCGGGAGGGTAGGCCTGGTCCCAGGAGAGCTGGAAGTGCGGCGCTTCCTTCACGAGGTCGAACTGGTACTTCGCGTACTCCGGGTTGGAAGCCTCATCGAGGAACTCCTCCGTGTTGGTGGTGGTGGGCAGATTGCCGATGGCGATCTGCTCCTGCACGAACTCGTCCGAGTACATGAGCTTCAGGAACTCGCCGGCCTCTTCGGGGTAGCGGGTGTCCTTGTGGACCGAGTAGAAGTTGTTCGTGTTGCCGGCGAGGTTGTCGGGATCGCCCTCGCCGCCTTCGATCGCGGGGAATTCGCTGTAGCCGAGGACGTTCTCGGCGAACTCGGGGTTGGCGTCAAGGTGCGTCGCGTAGGCCCACGACCCCATGAGCTCGAAGCCGGCCCGGCCGCTCGAGAGCAGGGTGGGCGATCCACCGTCGGTGAACTTCACGGAGTCGAAGTTGGTGCCGAAGGCACCTGCGTCGATCAGTTCGCGCAGCTTGCCGAGCGCCTCACGGCTCTTCTCGGAGTCCCAGGCGTCCGTGTCGCCGTCGAGCGCCGACTGGAACAGGTCCTCGCCGGCGACGCGGTCGAAGACGTACTGGAACCACATCTGGGTGGGCCACTGGTCGGCGCCGCCGAGCGCGATCGGCGTCACGCCGGCCGCCTTCAGCTTCTCGACGTCCTCCAGCAGTTCGTCCCAGGTGGCGGGGGGTGCATCGATGCCGGCCTGCTTGAGCACCTCGGAGTTGTGGAAGAGCATGACGGGCTGGGTGCCGCGCATCGGGATGCCGTAGCTCTTGTCGTCGATGACGGCCGTCTCGAAGACCGACGGCAGGAACGCTTCCTTGAGCTGCGGGTCCTCCTCGATGAAGTCGTCGAGCGGCATCAGCAGATCCGCCTTCACGAAGTTCGCGATGCTGCCACCGCCCCAGTTGAAGAAGATGTCCGGAGCGGAATCGGTATCGATGATGGTCTGCAGCTTGGTCTGGTAGTCCGCGCCGGGGATCGTGTCGAGCACGATCTTGACGTCGGAGGTCTCGTTGAACTTGTCCACCATGGCCTGCTCGACCTTGTTGCTGGCATCACCGTAGACGGCGAGGTGCAGCTCGTTCTCGGGCCGGCTCGACGCGTCGCCGCCTCCGCCGCACCCTGCAAGGGTGAAGCCCAGCATCATGACCGCGGTGCCCGCAAGGCTGCGGGACATCCAGGTTCGGTTGTTCATCGTCGAACGCCTCTCGAAAGTTTCGGTAATAATACCGAAAGTTATGTGATGGCACGAGTGTATGTAGAGCCCGTCCGGAAGTGCAACACGAGATGTGCGAGCCGTCACGAAGGGCGGTGAGCGGCAGAGATACCGTGGCGAACCGCACATGTAAGCTGTCCGCATGTCGATTCCGGCGGAAGAACCGCGCGTCACCCTCGCTCAGCTCGCGACGGTGGCGGGCGTGTCGCTGTCAACGATCTCCAAGGTGCTCAACGGGCGAGCCGACGTGTCGCCGAAAACGCGGGCGAAAGTTGAGGAACTCCTCGAGGAGCACGGCTACCGGCGCCGCAAGGTGTCCGCAGCCAGGGCAGCGCTCGTCGAGCTGGTCTTCCACGAGCTGGAGAGTGCCTGGGCGCTCGAACTGATCCGCGGTGTCGAGAACGTCGCGCGCGAGCACGGCATGAGCGTGGTCCTGACCGAGACGGGGACGCGGCACGCTCCCGGCAACGAATGGATCGAGGGTGTGATGGCGAGGCGCCCGGCCGGCGTCGTCCTCGTGTTCTCCGACCTCCCGCAGGACTTCCGCAGCAAGCTGGATGCCCGCTCCATCCCCTTCGTCATCATCGATCCGGCAGGGGACCCCTCCCCCGACGTCCCGTCCGTCGGCTCGGCCAACTGGTCGGGTGGCATGATGGCCACCCGGCACCTGATCGACCTCGGCCACACGCGGATCGCCGCGATCAGCGGACCCGAGGACATGATGTGTTCCCTCGCCCGCATCGACGGCTACCGGTCCGCCATGGGCATGGCATCCCTTCCGATCGATCCGGAGTTCATCCGCTACGGGAACTTCCACGTGGACGGCGGACGGGACCACGCCTTCTCGCTGCTGCGCAGCCCCCACCCCCCGACGGCGATCTTCGCAGGCAGCGACCTGCAGGCGCTGGGCGTGCTCGACGCCGCCCGCCAGATCGGGCTCCGGGTACCGGACGAGCTGTCGATCGTCGGCTACGACGACCTGCAGCTGGCGCAGTGGTCCAGCCCCGCCCTGACCACGGTGCACCAGCCGCTGATCCAGATGGCGGAGGAAGCCACGCGCATGGTGTTGCGCCTGCGGGACGGCGAGCGACCGAACAACCTCCGGCTGGACCTCGCAACCAGCCTCGTGGTCCGCCAGAGCACCGCAGCGCCCTCCGCGCCCGCTCCCGCCTCCGTGCCGGCGAATGCACGGGCAGCGGGCACCGCCCAGCAGCGGGCCTGACCGACCGCCCCCGCGGGCTGGATACGATAGGGGCCATGCCAGGTGCGCGGAAGGCTCCTGCAGGACGAAGGAGAACCAGGGCTGTGCGGTCATTACCCGGCGCGGCGAACGGCACGGAAGGCCTTCGCGCACAGAACCTGTCGCAGATCCTCACGATGGTCCACCGGCACGGACCGCTGTCACGATCGGAGCTGACCCGTCGCAGCGGATTCAACCGCTCGACAGTCGGCGCACTCGTCTCCGCACTGACGGAGAAGCAGCTGGTCCGTGAGACGGACCCCGCGGGCGGCGGCGGCCGCGTGGGCCGTCCGAGTCCCATCGTGCAGGCCAATCCGGGCATCGCCGTCCTCGCCGTGAACCCGGACATCGACGCCCTGACCGTCGGGGTCATCGGCCTCGGCGGCCACGTCCACCGACGCGTGCGGCGGGAGACGGCCCGCGTCCCATCCCTCGAGGACGCCGTCCGGCTCACCCTGGACATCGTGTCCGACCTCCAGCCCGTCCTCGCCGGCCTCGACCGCGTGCTCGGCGTCGGTATCGCACTCCCCGGACTCGTCAACGCCGGCACGGGCCGCGTGCTCGTCGCGCCGCACCTCGGCTGGCGGGACGCCGACCTCACGGGTCCCTTCGGCGGCGCGCTCGGACTCCCGGCCGTCGCCGCGAACGACGCCTCCCTCGGATCCCTCGCGGAGAGCATCTTCGGTGCGGCATTCGGCGTGGACGACGCCGTCTACCTCAACGGCAGCGCGAGCGGCATCGGCGGCGGGATCGTGACCGGAGGAGCGCAGCTGGTCGGCAGCCGTGGGTACGGCGGCGAGCTGGGGCATACGCTCGTCAGTCCGGGCGGCTTCCCGTGCCACTGCGGCCGGTCGGGCTGCCTGGACGCCGAGGTCCGGCTCGAGCGGCTCCTCGAGGCCGCGGGCCTGGACGGTGGTGGTATCGAGGCACTCGAGCGGGTGCTCTCGGACGACCCGGCTCCGGCCGTGCGGACGGAGGCGGAACGGCAGCTGGAGCTGCTCGCCGTGGCGCTCGTGGACTTCGTGAACATCTTCGATCCGGAGCTGATCGTGCTCGGCGGTTTCCTCGGGTCCCTCGTGGCCTTCCACGGGGACCGGCTCGCCGACGCCGTGAACGCGCGATCGCTCGCCGGTCGCGTGCAGGTCCGTCGCGCAGCACTGGGCCCCGAGCTCCTGCTCGTCGGAGCTGCGGAACTGGCCTTCCAGCCCCTCCTCGCCTCCCCGTCCTGAGCCGCGGACCGGCGGCGCGGCGTCCGGTCCGAGGGTACACAAAACGGCGCATCCGCCCCGTGGGGCCTGATGCGCCGTGTGTGGTTCACAGGAGGGCGGCTGACGGGAGTCAGCCGGTGCGGCGTGAGCCGCTCTCCTCGCCGTCGTCGTCGAGCTCGTCGGCGTACTTGTCCGCATACTCCGAATAGTCCGGTTCGACCGGCTCGATCGGTTCGGTACGTCGATTGGATGCGCGACTACCCGGGCCTGTGAGCTCTCGCTGCAGTGCCGAATAATCTGTGGCCGGGCTGAAGTACTTCATATCCCGGGCCTGCTTGGTAGCTTTTGCCTTTTGACGGCCGCGCCCCATGGCGTGACCCCCTTTGTGCGTCGATCCGGAGGTGGTCACTGGGGCACGAGGCCCAAGGCTGCAGCGAGGCCCCGGAGTATTTGGTCAATTTGTCGTAAGTATAGGTTACATGCTTTCCGGGGCACCCGACCGCCGGCTCGGATCGGCGGTCGCGGCGGGCCTGCGGTCGGAGCCCGAGGTCGCGGTCATGACGTGCCGCCGAAGCGGAGACACTCGCCACCGGGGTGATCTTGGATAGAGTCGGAGCCACGTCGGAGCGCGCCGGCCACGAGCGACCAGGAATACAAGGAGACAGCGGCCCACCATGAGCAACGAGGAGCAGGCACCGAAGGGTTCGGGGCACGAACCCGAGACGGACGGCCGGCAGGAGCCGGACGTCCTGGATCCCGACGACGTCGTGCTCGACGACGGCGACATCCGCACCGAGGCCCTGGAACCGGAGCTGTCGGTATCGCCCGACACCCTCGACCTGGCGGAGCCCTCCCTCGAACCCGCCCGGATCAGCAGGGAGACCGCCGACGCCGCGTCCCTCGAGGAGGCGGCGGCCGAGGCCCGCGCCGTGGCAGCCGAAGCGGAGGAGACCGGGACGCTCGTGGGTGGGCCGATACCCGCCGATGCCCCGACGGCCAGGGCAACGCCGGAGGGTACGGCGCCGGCCGGTGGGGTTGCGGGGGACCTGGAGCCGACGGCGACCGCCGGCGGTGGACCGGCGGCGGACGACCGCACCGGCCAGGAGGCCCCCGGAAGCAGCGACGGTCCCTCGGACGGCGGCAGCCCGGACGGCGGCAGCCCGGACGGCGGCAGCCCGGTCGGCGGCCCCTATGCCTTTCCCCCCGCCGGCGGGGAGACCGGGCTCGGCCACCCCGGGCTCTACCCCGGCACCGATCCCGCATCGATCGGTCCGGCAGGGGCCGACCCTTCGGCGGAGCCGGTTCCGGGCTCGGGCGACGGCGCAACAGCGGCCCGGCCCGCCTGGGTCCCCTCGGCGCAGGGAGCCCTCCCCGGCACCGACGCGGGCACCGGCGCCGATGCCCATCCCACACGGGACCGCACCCGGGCCAGGAGCAGCACCCTTCCGCTGCTCCTGGTCATCGCCGGCGCCGTCGTGCTCCTCGGACTCCTGGTCTGGCTGCTCGTCTCCCTGTTCGGCGGCTCGGACGAGGAGGCGCGCGTGGACCCGTCGTCGCTGGCCCAGGGCGAATGCCTCGCCGACTTCACGGACATCACCGAGGACGCCGCGCTCGTGGACTGCGCCGAGCCGCACAACGCCCAGCTCGTGGCGAGCGAGGACTATCCGGAGGACGCAGAGTTCCCCGGCCGCGACCAGCTCGGTCGTCGCGCCGAGGCAGCCTGCGCTACGGCCTCGGCCGACATCGATCCGGATGTGGTCACCGAGGATCTGCAGGTCACCCTCCTCCGGGCGACGCCGACGGCGGAGACCTGGGCGGACGGTGACCGCCGCGTGGACTGCTTCGCCGTCGTCGGGAACGGTGGCACCGTGAGCCAGAGCCTCCTCACCCCCTGAGGGCTACGGTCAGGACGGACGAACAGAAAAGGGAGGAACCGCAGGGTCCCTCCCTTTCCTGCGTGCCCTGCCGCTACCGGGCGGCGTGCACCAGCAGGCCACCCGAGTCAGGGCCCGCCTCCCCGAGGGCGTCCGCGTCCGGCTCCTGCCGGTCGACGACGACGGTGTCGCCGTCGACGATCTCGCCCGCGAGGATGCCCCTCGCCAGGCGATCGCCGATCTCACGCTGGACGAGCCTGCGCAGCGGCCGGGCACCGTACGCCGGGTCGAAGCCGGTGAGCGCGAGCCACTCGCTCGCGGCGGCGCTCACCTCGAGCTCGAGACGACGGTCATGCAGCCGGTCGCCCAGGGATCTGACCTGCAGGTCGACGATCCGCGAGAGCTCGTCGAGGCCGAGCGGATCGAAGATCACGACGTCGTCGAGCCGGTTCAGGAACTCCGGCCGGAAGTTCGCGTTGACGGCGGACATCACGGCGGAGCGCTTGGCGGCGTCACTGAGCGAGGGGTCCACGAGGAACTGCGACCCGAGGTTCGAGGTCAGCACGAGGATCACGTTGCGGAAGTCCACCGTGCGGCCCTGGCCGTCCGTGAGGCGCCCGTCGTCGAGTACCTGCAGGAGCAGGTCGAAGACCTCCGGGTGTGCCTTCTCCACCTCGTCGAGCAGCACCACGCTGTAGGGGCGGCGCCGCACGGCCTCGGTGAGCTGGCCGCCCTCCTCGTAGCCCACGTATCCCGGAGGAGCACCGACGAGGCGCGCCACCGAGTGCTTCTCCGAGTACTCGGACATGTCGATCCGGACCATGGCGCGCTCGTCGTCGAACAAGAAGTCCGCGAGCGCCTTGGCGAGCTCCGTCTTGCCCACGCCGGTGGGGCCGAGGAACAGGAAGGAACCCGTCGGGCGGTTCGGATCGGACACACCGGCCCGGGCTCGCCGGACGGCGTCGGACACCGCGGACACCGCACGCTTCTGCCCGATCAGGCGCGCGCCGATGACCTCCTCCATATGGAGGAGCTTCTCGCTCTCGCCCTGGAGCATGCGCCCGGCCGGGATGCCCGTCCAGGCGGAGATGACCTCCGCGATGTCGTTCGCGCTGACCTCCTCGGCGACCATCAGCTCGGGGGCGTTGGCGCTCTGCTCCTCGGCGGCCTGCGCCGCGCGGAGCTCGCGCTCCACCTGCGGGATCTCCCCGTACAGGATGCGCGACGCCGTCTCGAGGTCCCCTTCGCGCTGGGCTCGGTCGGCCTGCGAGCGCAGGTCGTCCAGGGACGCCTTCAAATCACCCACACGGTTCAGGCCCGCCTTCTCGGCCTCCCACCGTGCATTCAGCCCGTCGAGCTCCTCCTGGCGGTCCGCCATCTCGGCGCGCAGGGTGTCCAGTCGCTCGAGGGAGGCCTCGTCCTTCTCGCGGGCGAGCGCCATCTCCTCCATGCGCATGCGCTCGAGGGACCGTCGCAGCTCGTCGATCTCCACCGGCGCGGAATCGATCTCCATGCGCAGCCGCGAGGCGGCCTCGTCCACGAGGTCGATCGCCTTGTCGGGAAGCTGGCGGCCCGGGATGTACCGGTGGGACAGCGTGGCCGCGGCCACGAGCGCCGAGTCGGCGATCGAAACCTTGTGGTGCGCCTCGTAGCGCTGCTTCAGTCCGCGCAGGATGCCGATCGTGTCCGGCACGGAGGGTTCGCCGACGTAGACCTGCTGGAACCTGCGCTCCAGGGCCGGGTCCTTCTCCACGTTCTCGCGGTACTCGTCCAGCGTCGTCGCGCCGATGAGCCGCAGCTCGCCGCGCGCCAGCATCGGCTTGAGCATGTTGCCCGCGTCCATCGAGCCCTCGGAAGCACCCGCTCCCACCACGGTGTGGAGCTCGTCGATGAAGGTGACCACCTGACCGTTGGACGAGCGGATCTCGTCCAGCACCGCCTTCAGCCGTTCCTCGAACTCGCCGCGGTACTTGGCTCCGGCGATCATCGAGCCGAGGTCGAGGCTGATGAGGGTCTTCCCGCGGAGCGATTCGGGTACGTCGCCGGCGACCATGCGCTGGGCGAGCCCCTCGACGACGGCGGTCTTGCCGACGCCGGGCTCGCCGATCAGCACCGGGTTGTTCTTGGTGCGGCGGCTGAGCACCTGCACCACGCGCCGGATCTCGGCGTCGCGTCCGATGACGGGATCGAGCTTCCCGCTGCGGGCCACCTCAGTGAGGTCCACCCCGAACTTCTCGAGGGCCTGGAAGGTGTTCTCCGGGTCGGGCGTGGTCACGCGCCGGTCGCCCCGGACCCCCGGCAGCGCGGAGGCGAGGGCCTCCCGCGTGAGACCGAGCGTGCGGAGGATGCTGCCGGCCGCCCCGGTGTCGGCGGCGAGCGCCAGCAGGAGGTGCTCCGTGGACACGAACTGGTCGCCCAGCGTCTCCGCCTCCTGCTTCGCGGCATTGATGACCTGCAGCGCCCCGCGCGAGAACTGCGGCTGCGCCACGGAGGACCCCGACGACGACGGCAGGGCCTTGATCGCGGCACTCGCCTGCACGCTGACGCTGTCCGGATCAGCGCCGGCCGCCTTGAGGAGCGCGACGGCGATACCGTCGCGCTGGTCCAGGAGCGCCTTGAGGAAGTGCGGCGCCTCGATCTGGGCGTTGCCCGCCGTCGAGGCGTTCATGGCTGCGGCTGAAAGCACCTCACGGCTCTTGGTGGTGAAGTTGGTGTCCACGCGAGGATCCTTCCTGTTCTGACGTAGGGGCGAGATACCCGACCTCTATGTTGAGTGTACTCGACTCAACTTTGGTTGGGGCAGATAAATTCCGCCTGCTGCTCGAGGGTGAGAAGCAGGAAGACCGCGTCCGGCACGGACATCGGGACGGCGGCGCGCCGTGGGTTCTCGGACATAATGGGCCGTATGGGGAAACTTCATCGCGCCACGTCCGTCCTGACCACCGCCGTCCTCGCGCTCACCCTCGCGGCCTGCACGGACGACCGCCCCACCGCCGAGGATGCGGCGCGCACGCTGGCCGAGGGGCTGGCCCGGCTCGACGTCGGGCAGTCCGCCTTCACGTCCATGGAGTCCACCGAGGTGACGGACCAGCTCGCCGCGATCACGGAGGGCTTCGCACCGGAAGCGCCCGAGGTCACCGTCGCCGGCGTCGAGGAGACCGGCGAGGACAGCGCGACGGCCACCCTCGACTACGTCTGGGACCTCGACGACACCGACCAGGACTGGACCTACAGCACGACGGCGGCCCTCACGCGCGTCGAGGACGCGTGGCAGACCGCCTGGGAACCGGACGTGTTCGTCCCGAATCTCCTGCCCGACGAGAAGCTGACCCTGACGAGCGTTCCCGGTGACCGCGGCGACATCACCGGAGCCGGCGGCGAAGTCATCGTCACGCAGCGGCCCGTGATCCGGGTGGGCATCGACAAGACCCGCGTGCCCGAGGAGCAGCAGGGCGCCTCGGCGCGTGCTCTCGCGACGCTGCTCGAGCTCGATCCCGCCGGCTATGAGCAGCAGGTCGCAGGTGCCGGCGCGGACGCCTTCGTGGTGGCCGTCGTACTCCGCGACGACGCCACGCGGACCGTCACCGACGCGCAGATCGATGCCGTCCCTGGTGCCCTGCGGCAGGCGGACACACTCGAACTCGCTCCGACCCGGACTTTCGCACGGGAGCTGCTCGGCGGTGTCGGCGAGGCGACCGAGGAACTCGTGGAGCAGTCGGACGGGGCCGTGCGGGCCGGTGACATCACCGGGCTCGGCGGATTGCAGCTGCAGCACAATGCCCAGCTCGCCGGCGTCCCGGGCCTCGAGGTCAACGCCGCCCGGGCGGACGCTCCCGGAACGCCCACCCAGCGGCTGTTCGCGAAACCCGCCGTCGACGGAGAGGACCTCGCCACCACGCTCGACCCCCGCCTGCAGAGCCTCGGCGAGCAGGTGCTCGCCGAGGAGCCCTCGGCGTCGTCCATCGTGGCCCTCCGCCCCAGCACGGGCGAGATCCTCGCCGCAGCGAACGGCCCGGGCAGCGAAGGCCTGCAGACGGCCCTCCTCGGCCAGTACCCGCCCGGCTCCACGTTCAAGATCGCCACGAGCCTCGCGCTCCTGAGGAAGGGCTTCACACCGGAGTCGCCGACCGAGTGCACCGAGGAGGTCACCGTGGACGGTCGGACGTTCAACAACGCCAGCACGTACCCGGCCCAGTTCCTCGGGACCATCCCCCTCCTCGAGACCTTCGCACAGTCCTGCAACACCGGATTCATCTCCGCGCGGGACCGGATCAGCCAGTCCGATCTCGAGAAGGCCGCCACCGATCTCGGGATCGGCGTCGAGGCGAGCATCGGGACGCCCGCGTTCTTCGGAGCCGTACCGACCGAGGCGGAGGGTACGGCCCATGCCGCCGCGATGATCGGCCAGGGCGAGGTCCTGGTCTCCCCGCTGTCCCTCGCCACCATGGCCGCGTCCGTCGGCAACGGTGCGCGTGTCACGCCGACGCTCCTCGCGCCGGGTGGGTCGGCGGAACTCGACCCCGGATCGGAGGGTGCGGCGGCATCCCAGGCGCCCACCGACGACGCGTCGGCCACCACCGACCCCGCAGCACCGGAAGCGGCGGAGCCGAGTGCCTTCACCGCGGCGGAGTCGGCGACCCTGAAGACCCTCATGGCCGCCGTCGTCGCCCAGGGCGGCGCCCAGCTCTTGCGGGATGTCCCCGGCGGGCCCGTCCTGGCCAAGACCGGCACCGCCGAGTTCGGCAGCGAGACCCCTCCGCGGACGCACGCGTGGGTCGTCGCCCTGCAGGGAGACCTGGCCGTCGCCGTCTTCGTCGAGGAGGGCGAACTCGGCTCCACCTCCGGGGGGCCCCTGATGCAGGCGTTCCTGACGGGAGCGGCCTCTTAACAGCCACCATCTCGCGCCGACGAGGTGCGGGGTATCCGCTTCGATGACTTGGGGGTCAGATCAGTACCGTGCACGCAGTAGCTTGATCATCCTCCGGCGCGCGCCTGCTGCGCCGGAGGCAATTCGAAGACCGTTGAAAGGGTCGCAGTGGATCTCACGTTCATCCCGCTCATCATCGGCGCGGTGGTATTGCTCGTCGCCATCGTCGTCGCCATCGTGCTCGCCCGTATGGCTCTGCACATCGCCAGCCCGGACCAGGCGCTCATCATCTCCTCGAAGGACAGCAAGGGGCAGCCGGATCCGGACAGCCAGCGCGTCGTCTTCGGCCGCATCTTCATCAACCCGTTCTCGCAGCGGGCCTATCCGCTGTCCCTCGCGTCACGCCAGGTGTCCCTGCGCATCGAGGGCATCTCCAAGAACGGCATCAAGCTCCATCTGACGGGCGTGGCCCAGGTCAAGGTGGGCGGCGACGCCGACGCCGTCCGGAAGGCCGCCCAGCGCTTCCTCAACCAGCAGGATGCCATCGACCACTACACGCAGGAGACGCTCTCGGGTTCCCTGCGCTCCATCGTGGGAACCCTCACGGTCGAGTCGATCATCCGCGACCGCGCCACCTTCGCGAAGAGCGTGAAGGAGGAGGCGGAACACTCGATGCACAACCAGGGCCTGGAGATCGACACCTTCCAGATCCAGTCCGTGGACGACGACTCCGGCTACCTGAAGAACCTCGGCCGGCCCGAGGCCGCCCTCGCCGAGCGCAACGCCAAGATCGCCGAGGCCCGGTCCATGCAGGAATCCGAGCAGGCACGCGCCCTCTCCGACGAGCAGGTCGCCCTCGCCCAGCAGCAGCTGATCATCCGCCGTGCCGAGCTGAAGGAGGAGGCCGACGCCCGACAGGCGCGTGCGGACGCCTCGGGCCCCCTGGCCCAGGCGGAGCAGCAGGAGCAGGTCATCATGCGCGAGCAGCAGGTGGCGCAGCGGCGCGCCGAGCTCCGCGAGCGGGAGCTCGACACCGAGGTGCGCAAGCCCGCGGACGCCGAGAAGTACCGCCTCATCCAGCAGGCCGACGCGAAGCTCGAGGAGCGCCGTCGTGCCTCCGAGGCCACGGAGATCGAGGCCCGCGTCGACCTCGCACGCCGCAAGCTCGTCGCCGAGGGTGACCGCGTGGCAGCCGAGGCGGACGCCGCCGCGAACACCGCACGCGGTACCGCCGAGGCGGCCATCGACGAGGCGAAGGGCCGCGCCGACGCCGCGGTCATCGCCTCACGCGGTGACGCCGAGGCCGGGTCGACGGAGGCGCGCGGGAAGGCGGAGGCGGCGGGTATCGCCGCGCAGGCCGAGGCGTACGAGAAGTTCAACCAGGCAGCCATCCTGTCGAAGGTCCTCGAGGTGCTCCCTGCCATGGCACGCGAGATCGCCGCACCGATGTCGGCGATCGACACCATGACCGTCGTCTCGAACGACGGCGCGAGCCAACTCAGCAAGAACGTCTCCAGCGGAGTCCACCAGACCACGCAGATGGTGAAGGACACCACCGGACTGGACATCATCGCGCTGCTGGGCGATCTGCTGAAGAACGCGGACAGGCCGGGCATGAACGGGTCCGCCGGCGGTTCAGTCACCGTCAGCGGATCCGACTAGGGCGCTACCGCGGGTCGCTGCCGCGGGCCCGGCCGAGGGGTCGCTGCCGCAGGAACCGGCGGCGGCCCCTCAGCGGTAGGTCTGCAGGTACGCCCCCGAGGACGGGACGATCACCTTGCCCAGCGGTGCCAGCGACACCGGGATGAGCTTGAGGTTCGCGATACCCAGCGGGATCCCGATGATGCTGAGGAACATCGGGATGGCCGTCAGCACATGGCCGATGGCGATCCAGATACCCGCGACGAGCAGCCAGATCACATTGCCGACCGCCGCGAAGGCATAGGTGCCTCCGCCCCGGCTGACCACCGTGTGCCCGAACGGCCACAGCGCGTAGGCGCCGATCCTGAACGAGGCGATCCCGAACGGGATGGTCACGATCAGCAGGCAGCAGATGATGCCGGCCGCGAAGTAGCCGAGGGCGAGCCAGATGCCGCCGAACAGGAGCCAGATGACGTTCAGGAGTGCGTTCATGCGCCCATTGTTCCGCACACGGCCGGGCACTGCACCACCCTGAACGCACGAAGGGCCCCCTACCCGTGCGGGTAGGGGGCCCTTCGTGCGTTCAGGCGACCGCTCTAGCGGGAACGGCGGTCGTTCGACGCCGGAGCGCTGGCCCTGCGGGAACCGGCGGCGCGGCGCGCACCCTCGGTCCGCGGGGCCGACGACGGCGCGTGGCTGCGCTGGCCACCGGCGGCAGGAGCTGCAGCGGCGGGACGACGCACGGCGTCGCCCACACGCTGGCCCGAGGCCGGACGACGGCTGCGCGTCGTCGTCTCCGAAGCGGTCCGCGGCTCATCCGAACGGCGGCGTGATCCACCGCTCTTGGCGGCGGCGCCGGAGTCCGAGCCGAAGCGCGGCGCCTGCGGCTGGTCCTTGCGGCGATCGGCGCGGTTGCCCTGGGCGGCCTGCGGGTCGGCGGAGACGCGTCCACGCCCACCCCGGCCGCCACGGCCACCTGCAGCCGGAGCTGCGGCACCGCGGCGGGCGCGCTTGCGCTCGGCGTTGGCGCCCGTGGAGGTCCCCTCGCCCCGAGCGGCCTCGCGGGAGGCCAGCAGGGCCGCACGGGTGCGGGGATCGATCTTCTCCGCGACGTCACCGATCAGGGACAGGACGAGCGGGGACGTTGCCTTGACGTTCTCGAACGCGACGTCGACCCCGGCGGCCTTCATCAGCTTCTGCACCTCGGACTTCTGCTCGGGCAGCGTGATCGTGACCACGGTCCCCGAGGAGCCTGCGCGGGCCGTACGGCCCGAGCGGTGCAGGTACGCCTTGTGCTCCGTGGGCGGATCCACGTGGACCACGAGTTCGACGTCGTCCACGTGCACGCCGCGGGCGGCGACGTCGGTGGCCACCAGGACGCGGACATCGCCGGTGGAGAATTCCGCGAGGTTCCGGTCGCGGGCGTTCTGCGACAGGTTGCCGTGGAGGTCGACGGCCGGGATCCCGGCGTCGGTCAGGGTCTTGGCGAGCTTCCGCGCGTGGTGCTTGGTGCGCATGAAGAGCAGGCGGCGTCCGGTCCCGGAGGCCAGCTGGACGATCAGCTGCTTCTTCTGCGTCTGGTCGCCGATCATCAGCACGTGGTGCTCCATGGTGGTGACCGCGGCCTGCGGGTCGTCCACGGAGTGGGTGACGGGGTTGGTCATGTAGCGGTTGACCACCTTGTCCACGCCGTTGTCGAGCGTCGCCGAGAACAGCAGGCGCTGGCCGTCGGCGGGCGTGGTGTCGAGGAGCTTCTTCACGACCGGCAGGAAGCCGAGGTCGGCCATGTGGTCCGCCTCGTCGAGGATGGTGATCTCCACCGACTCGAGGGTGATGAGCTTCTGGCGCATCAGGTCCTCGAGACGTCCGGGACAGGCGATGACGATGTCGACGCCGGCACGGAGGGCCTTCTCCTGGCGCTGCTGGGACACGCCGCCGTAGATCACGGTGGTGTTGAGTCCGAGCTGCTGCGCGAGCGGCTCCACGGTGGCGTTGATCTGGGTGGCGAGCTCGCGGGTCGGAGCCAGCACGAGCGCCAGGGGGCGCCCCGGCTTGCGACGGTAGGCGGCTTCCTGCTCCGCGAGGCGGGCGACCATGGGCAGCGCGAAGGCGAGGGTCTTGCCCGAGCCGGTCCGGCCGCGGCCGAGGACGTCGCGTCCGGCGAGGGAGTCCGGAAGGGACTTCACCTGGATGGGGAATGGTTCGGTGATCCCCTGCGCGGCGAGGTTCTCGACCAGCGCTTCGGGCACACCAAGGGCGGCAAAAGTAGTCATGTAAAGTACACGAACTTTCTTCTCATCTTCCCCGGCACCGGTTGGCGCAGGGGTTCGCCGAAGAAAAGTCAGACAGTGTCCACCGCGCTCACGATCCTGGGAGCTCAATGCGGGACAAAAGAATGCGTTCTATCGACGCAGGCTGCGCGTTCAACTGGCGGAAGTGATCTGCCGTGCGCAGGCAAGTAGTTCCAGTTTACCAGCAGGACCGCCATAAGCCCGCATCCGGGAGCGTATCGAGCTGCCGGTGACCGGACCCCGCCCGCCCTCGACGGGCGTACCGTACGGCTCGGCGATCGGCGGCGTGGTGCATGCGTGCGGCCACGACCTGCACACCGCGATGCTCGCGCGTCATGATCCGGGAAGGGATCCTGGAGGCGGCCGCGGAGATCGTCACCTCCCGGTCCCTCGTGGGTGAGCGGGCGCCCATGGTGAAGCTGGACCCACGGACGAGGTTCACGGGGAGGGTTCTCGCGGCGGTGTCCCCTGCGGGCAGGAGCGACAAGCAGATCGTGGCGGACTGAGACCATCAGTGCCACGGGAACACGCACGGGCTGCCGGTAGCCTTGGAGGAATGGATCCGCACGCACAGACCCCCGACCAGCCGCACCGCACCCAGCCCGTCTCGTTCGTCCGGCGCGGCTCGCGCCTGCAGGGCCGGCGTCGTGAGGCGTGGGACGAGCTCGCGGAGGCCTTCCTGATCGACGTCCCGCGCGTCGAGAACGCCGATACCTCGGTGGCACCGGGTTTCGTGCTCGACGTCGAGGGCGCCTTCGGACGGTCGGCGCCGCTGGTCGTCGAGGTGGGGTCGGGGCTCGGCGAAGCCATCACGCATGCCGCCGAACTCGATCCGGACCGCGACTACCTGGCCCTCGAGGTCTACCGTCCGGGGCTCGCCCAGACCATGCTGCGCATCAGCCAGAAGGACCTCGCCAACGTGCGGACCGCGCAGGTGAATGCTGCGGAGGCCTTTGCAGGCATGGTCCCGGCGTCGTCCGTCGCCGAGCTGTGGACGTTCTTCCCCGACCCCTGGCACAAGGCACGCCACCACAAGCGCAGGCTCGTCAAGGAGGACTACGTGGACCTCGCCGCCCGGGTCCTCCAGCCCGGGGGGATCTTCCGCCTCGCCACGGACTGGTCCAGCTATGCCGTGCAGATGCGCGCCGTGCTGGACGCGAGCGACCATTTCGAGAACCTGCACGGCGGCGAGCGCTCCGGCGCCGAGAGCCCTCTCACACAGGTGTGGGAGAGCGGCGTGGAGTCCGTGGTCGGCGGGGCGCCGGTGCGTGAGGGCCGGGATCCGGTGAGCACGGGGAACACGGGTGTCAACGAGGGCACCGACGAACTCGGCGGGTGGGCGCCCCGCTTCGACGGCCGGACCCTCACGAGTTTCGAGAACAAGGCGATCAAGGCCGGACGGATGGTCTTCGACCTCACCTATCGCCGCCGCTGAACGGGCGGCACGGTGGGTGGGCGGGGCACTTCCGGCTAGGTGCGCCGCTGGAAGCCCATTCCCAGCCGGCGGGAGACGGCACGGAATGCCTCGGGATCCATCCTCCTAGCCTATGCGGATCCCCGCCCCTGCACGACGGCGGTGAAAACTCCGCCGTCTGCCCAGGAGCGCCCCTGGCCGGGTAGATTCGCTGGAGTCGGGGCGGCCGGGAGACCCCGGACGCCGGCACCAGGGAGATGCGGGGATGATGGGTATTTTCAGGCGTCGGGCCTCCGGCCGGGGCACCGGCGAGGATCCCATCGTGGCCTTCTGGCGATGGTGGGCCGAGGACGGCGAGGATCTGCTGACCACCGCCACGCGGGCCGGCGACTTCGAGGCGTACGTCGACGTGCTGACCCGGCACGTGAAGGCGATCGCCCGGGGGCTCGAATGGGAGACGCGCACGGGCAGCGACGCCGAGCACACGCTCTGCGTCTCGAGCGGCGGCGACGCCGCGCTGCGCCCCGTGGCCGAACGGTGGTACCGCGCATCCCCGCCGGCCGGCCGGCGCTGGGAGTTCGTCCCCGCCCGCAGTGCGAAACCGGACATGCTGGACTCGAGCATCACCTACCGCGGCAGGACCTTCGACCTCCGGCGCACCAGGGTCCACGCGGCGGTGACCAGGTCGGGTGACGGCCTCATCGTGTCGGTGCACAATCCCGGCTTCACCGGGCAGTGGGACGACGAGTACGGGCTGTGCGTCCTCCTGCTCGAATGGCTGCTCGGCGAGGACGACGTCGAACGCTGGATCCGTCGCGTGGACTGCATCGCGTACGACGTCGTCGACAGCATCCCGGCCGCCGACCTGCCCGCGAGGGTCGCCGAACTCGCCCACACACTCCCTGCACCGGGCTGGCTGCTCATGCGGGGGACCCTCGGGGCCGGTGAGCCGATCCTGGTCCGGGTCCTGCGCCCGCTGCGGTGGATAGACCACCCGCGCTTCGACCTCCACACGGCACTGCGGGTCCCCTACGATGCCGACGAGCAGGGCCTTCCGACCCCCGAGTCCTCCGACGCCCTCTCGGACCTCGAGGACTCGCTCGTGGGCGCCATCGGCATCCGCGGGATGCTCGTCGCGGCCGAGACCTCGAAGGGGGTGCGGACGTTCCACTTCTACTCGGACTCCGAGGACCAGAACGGCCGGGACGTCCTCGACGCCGCGGCTCGCGAACACCGGCCGGTCTCGGTCAGACACACCCCCGATCCTGGCTGGAAGAGAGTGCAGGACTTCGCCTGACCTTCGGCGGTCCCCTCGTGGAGGTGCGACGGCGGACTGCGGTGCTGAGGGGACCGGCCGCGGCCGGTCGCGCTAGGAGAGGTCCTGCGTGCCGACAGTACGCAGCATGAGGGCGGCGATGCGGCGCCCGTCGGCGATGGCGGCGTCGGCGTCCGTGCCGCGCAGGATCATTCCGAGCACGCCCGTGTAGATCAGGACGAGATGCTGAGCCACGACGGCCGCCCGGCCCGGATCCGGCAGGGCGGCGGCCAGTTCGCCGAGCCGCTGCGTCAGCAGCCGGGTGTCGGCCAGCAGTGTCTCCTCGAGTGCGGGACCCGGACGGGCTGTCTCGGCCGCGATGCCCAGGAACACGCACCAGCGGGACGGGCTGAGGTTCCGCCGGTGCCGGGTCAGTGCGGTGAAGATCGCGAGCACCTTCTCCTCCGGGCCGTCCGCCTCGTCCACGCACTCCTGCCACGTGGTGTCCCACCGCGAGAGCCTGCGCCGCAGGGCCTGCGTGATCAGACCTTCCTTGTTGCCGAAGTGTGCATAGAGCGTTGCCGGGGACACCTGGGCGCGCTCCAGGATCGCGTCGACGGGTGTCGCCGTGACGCCCTGCGTCGCGGCGAGGTCCTCCGCCGCATCGAGAAGCCGGTCCCGCGCCGCTGCTTGTGGTCGCACTCCACAAGGATATAACGTTCGTTTCAATGAAACGCACGTTACAGTCTTCGACCGACCTCCGGGGTCTGCTCTTCGGCGTATCGGCGGTAGCGCTCATCGCTGCCACCTACGGCCTGGCCCGGCTGGGCTACGGGTTGTTCCTTCCGGCCTTCGCGGCGTCGTTCTCCCTGTCCCCCACGATGAGCGGGATCCTGTCCTCCGGCGCCTCCGTGCTGTACTGCGTCTCGGCGGTGATCGGCTTCCGCTACGCAGGCCGCCATCCCCGCGCCGTGACGCTCCTCGCCGGATCGACAGCCGCGCTGGGCAGCGTCGGGATCGCCTGCGCACAGCACACCGTGGCCTTCGCCGGCGCGGTACTCCTCGCCGGCATGGGGGCGGGTCTCGCCTCCCCCGCCCTCGTGGAGCTCGTGCAGCGCAACACCGAACCGACCCGGCAGGGGCGCCTCCAGTCCGTCGTCAATTCGGGCACGGGCTTCGGGGTGGTCGCTGCGGGCATCCTGTCCCTGTCCCTGGGGGAAGCCTGGCGGATCGCCTGGGTTCTGGCGGCGGCGATCGCCGCGGTGTCGATGCTGGCCGTCCTGCGACTGGACGGCAGTGCGGGGAATGCCCCGGATCAGGACCGCCCTGCACCCTCGCTCCTCACCAGGTCGAGCTTCCACGGGCTCGCCCGGCCACTCTCGGGCGCCTTCGTCTTCGGATGCGGATGCGCCGCCGTGTGGGTCTACGGCAGGGCCACGCTCGAACAGGCCGGCGGCATGAGCACCGGGATGTCCGCCGTCGCGTGGATGGCGCTCGGAGTCGGAGGCGCCGCCGCCACGCTGGGCGCGCGCTGGCTCGCGGACCATGCCATCGCGCTGACGTGGTCCGTGACGACCCTCGGCACCGCCGGAGCCACTGCGGTGATCGGATCCGTCCAGGGCAGCCTCGTCCCGGTGTATGCGGCGGCGGCCCTCTTCGGCCTTGCCTACACCGCGGCGACCTCGGTGCTCATCCTCTGGGCGTCCGAGGCCACGGCGGACAGCGCGGCCGCCACCTCGCTCCTGTTCACCGCCCTGGTCCTCGGCCAGGCGGCCGGGGCCCCGCTCACGGGGGCCATGATCGAAGCATCCGGCCCTGCGTCCGCCTTCTCCGCGGCGGCTCTCACCTGCGCAGCCGGTGCCCTCGCCGTCGCCGGTTCACGCCGACGGGTGCGCCCACCGCTCCACCGCTGAGCAAGAGCGGGGCGTCAGAACGACGACGACGGCAGGTCCCGCTCGCCGTTCCGGATGGCCGTGACGATGCGCTCGGCGACAGCGACCGGATCCTTGCCCCGGGGCAGCTTCGGGGCCTCGCCGGCGATGGGCCTCGAGGCGAGTCCGGTCTCGGTGTGCGGGGGACGGGCATCCAGCACGCGCACGCCCTGCCTGCGCAGCTCCAGTGTCAGGGCCTTGCCGTAGGCACTGAGGCCCGCCTTGGTGGCCGAGTACGCGGCCATGCCCGCCGTCGGGCTCTCGGCGACGACGGCGCTGATCTGCGCGATGAACGAACCCTTCGTGAGCCTGGGCGCGACATCGCGCATGAGGCGCATGTATCCGAGGAGGTTCACGAGGACGAGTTCGTCGAGGGTGTCGTCGTCGACCTCGACCGCAGGACCGAACGCGACGACGCCCGAGGCGAACACGACGCCGTCGAGTTCCCGCCCGTAGATCGCCGCCGCGATGTCGGCGGGGCCGGCGGCCCTGCCCAGGTCCGCTGCCACGCGCCCGACGACGGCGGCGCCGAGCTCGTCGGCCAGCTTCGAGAGCTTCTCCTCGGACCGCCCGGACACCGTGAGGTGGGCTCCCTGCGTGGCGAGCTGACGCGACAGCTCCGCCCCGAGGACTCCGGTGGCGCCGACGACGAGGACGTGGGAACCGCTCAGCTCAGTCATGGGCCGAGTGTAGCTTCCGGCGGTGTCCGACGGGCGGCGCCCGCAGCGCGGGAATCGCCACCCGCGAGGACCTGTCGCGCTGGCTGAGGGACCGGGGAGTCACCGGGTACAACCTGATGAGCGTCGACTGGGAGGTGTTCGGGCTCCCGGAGTCCTTCCTGCGCTCCGCCGATGAGCTGTACGACGCCCAGTACGCGGACCGGCCCGCCCTCCGAGCCGTCGCGGATCGCATCCTCCTGTGGGCCGCGGAGACCCCCGAAGCGGTCATCCAGATGCGCAAGACCTACGTATCGCTCCAGACCTCGCGGCGGAAGTTCGCGCAGCTCACGCCGACCACCAGGACCGCGGTGGACCTGTTCCTCCGGCTGGCGGTCCCGGGACTGCCAGGGCTCGAGCCGGTGCGGGCCACCGGCGACGCGTTCGCGTGGCGCCTCCGGCTCCGCCGGGAGGAGGACGTGGACGACGCCGTCCTGCACGCCCTCAGGACTGCGCTGGAGGATAGCCTCGGGAACCCCTCCGCTTGAGCTCCTCGAGCTCCTGCTGCGCGGCCGCCTCCGCCTCGAGCTCCTCGAAGGCCTGCTGCAGGCGAGGCGATGACGGATCGGTCCACGAGAGCTCCTCGCGTGCCTGAACCTGGGCTTCGAAGCGCCGCACCTCGAGTTCGGTGCTGCGGCGCGCGGCGTCGATCGCCGCCGCTTCCCGCGATGACGAGGCCAGGGCGTCATGGACGCCGATGGCGGCCTGCGCCGCCGCGCGCCGCGCGAGCATGGCGTCGTACTCCATGGCGTTCTGCCGCACGCGCTGTTCGAGCCGCTGGACGTCCTCGTGGAGCCGGCGCGCCTGCTGCTCCGCTTCCTGCAGTTGCCGGGTCAGTGTCTCGAGTCGTCGCCGCGCCGTCATCGACTCGCGGATGGCTGCACGGGCGGCGTCGTCGTCGCCCCGCTGCACAGCGGCGGCGGCAGCGGCCTCGACCCGGTTCAGGTAGGCGGCGGCGTCGTTCGCGGCCAGCCCCACGCGGTGGTGGTGTGCGGCGACGTCGGCGGCCCCGCGACGCGCCTGGTCCAGCAGGTTACGCTGCGCCACCTGCGCATTCTGCGCCTGGACGCGGGGATCCTGCTTCGATTCGACCACCGCATTGCGGTTGGCCTGCACGATGCGCGTGATGCGGCGTTTGATCGACATTGCTCGGACCCCCGGCTGGTTGTGGTGTGGCTACCTGCTCAACCTCTTACCACGCCTGCCGGTTCCCGTAGGTGTCCCGCCAGGTGCCCATGGCCGAGATCTCGGTGCGCAGGCGCGTGGTGGCGCGCTCGAGCTGGAGTGTGTCGATGGACCGCGAGGTCTGCAGCAGACAGCGGCGCAGATCGGCCGAGAGTTCGTCGAGGGCGCGTGCCTGGGTGGCGAGGTCCCTCGTCCATTCCTCCTTGAGCGCGCGGTTGGGCTCCCGGTCCGCCGCCCTCAGCAGGTTCTCGAGGGAGGCCGCGGCCCGGTCGATCTCGGCGGCGGCACGCGGCAGGTCGCCGACGGGTCGGTTCTGCGCGGTCGCCTCCGCGAGGGCGAGGTGCGTGGCCCGCGAGGACCGGGACAGATTGCCGATGAGCCGCGCGGGTTCCCGCGTCAGCGCGTCCGGGGAGTAGGCGCGGGCGGCCAGCATGCCGCGGTCCTTCGTGCGCTCGATGATCCGCGAACTCCTGACCTTCCGAACCACGACCCAGCCGGCGACCCCGGTGCCGGCACCGAGCGCCAACAGGACCCCCACGCCGATGGCGAAGGCTTCGACGAGCTCCTCAAGCATGGCGATCCTCCAGGATGTGTTCCATCCATCCAGTCTGACCGCCTCCCCGGACAAATGCCACCCGCCCCATCCCACCGGCGGCGGGACATCGCGGCTACGGCCTGCCGCCGGTCCGCACCCCGGGAAGGCGCCACACCTGGACGCCGGGGCCGTGCCCCGAGATCTCGAGGGCGCCGCCCGCTTCCTCCACTGTTGCTCCGCCCGGGCCCAGGTCGACCGGCCGGGCTGCGTCCCACGGACCGGGCAAGAGGTCCGATGCCACCCGCACACCGCCGAAGTCCGCCCGGGCCGCCGCGACCACGAGGCATTCCTCCTCGTGCTCGCGCACGAACACGACGACGTCGGGTGCGGCGACCAGCCAGCGCACCGCTCCGTCCCGCACCGCGGGCGAGGCCCGCCGGAACGCCGCCAGGTCCGCGAGGAACCCCCGCCTGTCCGCCGGTCGCCGACCCGGGCTGTCCCACGGCATGGGCGTGCGGGCGTCCTCGCCGGTGGCGCCCCCGAGCCCGAACTCGTCGCCGGCGAACATGGTGGGCAGGCCCGGCAGCAGGAAGGTGAGGGCGAGCCCGACGGCGGCACCGCCGTCGACCATCACGGTGGCGGCGCGCGCGGTGTCGTGGGTGTTCAGCGCCGTCATGTTCTGTGAGCGGACCCGCCAGGAGAAGCCCGACGCGAGCGCCGTGTGGGTGGCGACGAGGCCGTCACCACCCATCCGGGGTACGCCCGCCGACGGCGTGCCGAAGAAGTTGATGGCCGCCGTCTCCTGGTACCCGCGCGACAGCCACTGCCACAGCGGGCGCGTGAGGTTCGAGTAGGTCATGCCGCCGTCCCAGGTCCGCCCGGACAGGTCCTCGGTGGCGTCGCCCGTGGATTCGGCGAGCAGCATCAGCCCTGGCCCGACGGCGTCCATGGTGGCGCGGATGAGCGCAGCGACCTCCCGGTTGAGGTCCACCTCCCCGTGCCGCCCGGTCATGTTGGCGACGTCGATCCGCCAGCCGTCGAGGTT
Source organism: Arthrobacter sp. BC5 (assembly GCF_056680255.1). NCBI lineage: Bacteria > Bacillati > Actinomycetota > Actinomycetes > Micrococcales > Micrococcaceae > Arthrobacter > Arthrobacter sp. BC5. Next base: position 1,604,352 of record NZ_CM155273.1, on the reverse strand, counting down.
GAAGGGGGGAAGCAGCCACCGGGCGACCACGGACTCCGGCCCCTCGACGAAGCGCCGGCGCAGTTCAGGTGAGGACCAGTCGAGTTTCGGCAGGCTGGGGACGCCGAACCAGCAGGCGTACTCCGTGCCGTCCTCGCTGAAGTAGTAGAAGCCGGCCTCCTCGCAGGTCGGATCGGCGGAGGCCTTCCGGAACCAGTCGTGGGCGTCTCCGGTGTGATTGACGGTGAGGTCCCCGAGGACGGCGATGCCGCGCGCGTGGGCGGCCTCGACGAGCCGGACGAGGGCTGCGTCGCCGCCGAGGAGCGGGTCCACCTCGTCGAACGTCGAGGCGTCGTACCGGTGGTTGGACCGTGCCGGGAAGAAGGGCGTGAGGTACAGCACGGTGGCGCCGAGGTCCCGGATGTGGTCGAGGCGCTCGGTGATGCCGTCGAGGTCTCCCCCGTACACCTGCCGGGGCGTGAGCTCCCCGTGCGGCCGAACCGGTTCGTCCCAGGAGCACGCGACGGCCCAGTCGGGCAGGGCGTCGAGGGGCACCGCGGCGGAGGACCTGGCGTACCGGTCGGGGAACACCTGGTAGATCACGGCGTCGCGAGCCCACGACGCCGGCGCGGGGCGGCAGTCGATCCGGAAGTCGTCCCGGTCGGGGGTGTCCCGCGGGGCCGTGCCCGTGGCGGTGAGCCAGCGCAGCACGGGCCCGTCGCCGCCCGGGAACTCGAACAGGAACCGGTAGCGCAGCGTCGGGTTGACCGCGGTGACCTGCGCTTCCCAGCATGACCATCCGTCGTCATCCCCGAACGCCCCGGGGAGCGGCCGGGCCTCGTCGTAGTGCCCCTCGCCGTCGCGGATCGAGCGGACGAACACCCGCCCCGGCATTCCCCAGCGGGCGGGGATCCGCACGCGCACCGCCAGGGTGTCCCCGACGGCCGGCGACTGCTCGGGCACGTACAGGGGCGAGCCGTCGTGGTGCGGTGCGAGGAACGGGTCCTGCACGGGTCAGCCCTTGACGGAGCCGGAGACGAGCCCGGTGGTGATGTACTTCTGCAGGAAGAGGAACAGGGCCATGACGGGTACGGCCGCGAGGACCGCGCCCGCGGCGAAGACGCCCCAGTTCTCGGACCGCTGCTGCGCCACGTAGGAGTACAGTCCGACGGCGAGGGTCTGCGAGTCGGGGTCCGTCAGCACCACGCTGGCGATCACGAACTCGCTGCTCAAGCCGATGAACGCGAGGAGCCCGACGACGGCGAGGATGGGCGTGACGAGCGGCAGGATGATCGTGAAGAACACCTGCACGTGGCTCGCGCCGTCGATCCGCGCGGCCTCGTCGAGGGACTTCGGGACCGTGTTGAAGAACCCGTACATGAGGTAGGTGTTCACGCCGAGCGCGCCGCCGAGGTAGACCATGATCAGGCCGAGCTGGCTGCCGAGGCCGAGCCACGGCACGACGTCCGTGATGGCGTTCAGGAGCAGGAAGATCGCCACGACGGCGAGCAGCTGGGGGAACATCTGCAGGATCAGCAGCGAGAGCAGGCTCACCCGGCGACCCGTGAAGCGCATGCGGCTGAACGCGTAGGCGGCGAGGGCCCCGAGGAAGACGGTGGCCGCCGAGGTCACCACCCCGATGATCAACGTGTTCACGAACCACCGGCCGAAGGGCCTGCTCGGGTTGCTGAAGAGCGCCTCGAAGTTGCCGGTGTCGAACCTGCTGAACAGGACGTTGGAGCCGGCCATGGTGCCGTTGGAGTTCAGGGCTGCGGAGAGCACGTAGAGCAGCGGGAACACGGCGAAGGCGGTGGTCGCGATGCCGACGACGTGGCGCCACCCCTTGTGCCTGAACCACTGGCCGAACGTGCGCCTGCGCTGCTCCGGGATGTTCCCGGGCCTGCCCGTGGTCGTTGCGGCGGGGGCCGCCTGGGGATCGGTGAACGTGGTCATCAGTTGATGTCCTCCAGAGCCTTGGTCTGCCGGAAGCTGATGGCGGAGATCGCGGCGACGATGAGAAAGATGATGATGGACAGGGCGCTGGCCAGGCCGTAGTCGCGGCCCACACCGGTGCCGAACGCGATCTCGTAGACCATCGTGATCAGGATGTCGGTATGGCCGATATTGGCGGTCGTGCCCGAGAAGCGGGGGCCGCCGTCGGTCAGCATGTAGATGACGTTGAAGTTGTTGAAGTTGAACGCGAAGCTCGCGATGAGCAGGGGCGCGACCGAGACCAGCAGGAGGGGCAGCTTGATGGCGGTGAACGTGCGCCACGCGGTGGCGCCGTCCATGCGGGCGGCCTCGTTGACCTCCTCCGGCAGGGACTGCAGGGCCCCGGTGCACACCAGGAACATGTAGGGGAACCCGAGCCAGAGGTTCACGACCAGGACGCTGACCTTGGCGAGCAGAGGATCCGTCAGCCACGGGATGTCCGCGCCCCCGAAGAAGGTGTTGTTGACGAAACCGAACTCGGGGTTCAGGAGGCCTGACCAGACGAGGCCGGCGAGGAAGGCCGGGAACGCGTACGGCAGGATCATGAGGATGCGGTAGATGCGCTTGCCGCGGAGGTCCGGCAGGTTGAAGGCGTTCGCGAGGAACAGTCCGAGCGCGAAGGTGGACAGCACGGAGACGATCGCGAAGGTGAAGGTCCACAGGGCCACCTGGAGCAGCGGGCCGCGGATGTCCTGGTCCGCGAACGCCTTCACGAAGTTGTCGAAGCCGACGTTGATCTTCCAGCCGGTGCTGAGCTGCTCGCCGTCCGCGGACCGGAAGGAGCCCTCGCCGGTGTCGGAGTAGGTGGTCCCGGTCCCGAGGTCGGTGAAGGTGCTCGTGGCCTCGTCGTAGCTCAGCGACGGGCGGTAGACGTAGGCGCTCGAGCCGTCACTGGTCCTGAGGCTGCCGTCCTCGGGGTCGTCGGAGAACGGGACGGTGATCGCCAGGATGTCCTCCTGGTTCGCGAGGACCTCCCCGAACTGGAGCGTGCGGTAGCCCTCGAGCTCCACGGCCTTGCCGGTGCCGTCGGTGACGGCGTCGTCGGCCTCCTCGAGCGGCTCCCCGGTGGTGCCGACGGACACCCCGCCGTCGGGGTCGGTGGCGAGGAGGTGGAACACGCCATCGGCCTCGAGGACCGAGACCCGGTAGGCGGGCGAGTCCGGCACGCGCTGCTGTGCGGAGAGCTGGATCGCGTTCACGGCGTCGGCCTTGGTGCTGTTGTGTCCGTCGCCGTAGTTGGTGAAGGCGACGTAGCCGCTGTAGATCATGACGAACACCTGGAACACCACGAGGAAGAAGATCCCGGGCGCCAGGTACTTCGCCGGCAGCCCGCCCCGGCGCAGGTAGATCCAGTTGACGAGGACCGTGACGGCCGCGCCGACGAGGAGGATCACCCACTTCTCCTGCAGGAAGAGCGTGATGAGGACGTAGACCGCGAAGGCGTCCACGAGGCCGAGCAGCACGATCTTCGCGAGCAGGCCGAGGGTCGAATCGGAGCGGACGGCGGTCTTCTTGGGAGGACGCGTTGCGGCCGGGCCGGGAGGGGCCGATGTGAGCATGGCGGAGGCTTTCGGTGTTCGGCGCGGAAGGCCGCTGCTGTGGTGCCGCCACCGCGAAGGGGTGGCGATGAGAAGGGCGGCGCCCGCCGCCTGAGCGACGGGCGCCTGTGTACTGCGGGTACTACTGGGCGGCGATCTTCGCCTCGATGTTGCCCACCATGGTGGTCCACGCCGCGGCGGGGTCACCCTCACCCTTGATCAGGGCGAGCTCGGTGCCTCCCCAGTCGGCCCAGACGGCCTGCATCTCGGGCAGTGCGGGCATCGGGACGCCATTCGCGCCGATCTCACCGAAGGCGGCGACGATGGGATCGGACGCTGCCTTGTCGAAGCTGGCCTTGAGCGCCGGCGGGCGTCCTCCGACGTCGTACATGGCATCCTGCGCCGCTTCGGTGCTCAGGTAGTTCACGGCGAACTCGTTGGCGGCGAGCGCGTTGGCGCTCTGCGCGGAGATGAAGAAGCCGTTGACGCCGATGAAGGGCTGGGCGTCCTGGTCGCCGACCGTGGGGAGTTCGTCGACGGCGAGGTTCAGGCCGGCGGCCTGCGCGTCGGGGACGTTCCACGGGCCGGTCAGGAAGTAGGGCGACTCGCCGGCATTGAACTTCTCCTTGGCGATGTCACCGGTGATGTTCGAGTTGAAGATCTTGGACCCGGTGTCGCCCCACTCCACGAGCTTCTTGGCGAATTCGACGCCGTTCGGCTCGCCGAGCAGCAGTTCGTCGGCGTTGTAGCTGCCGTCCTCGTTCTGCCCGAAGACCGGGACGCCCATCGAGGTCTGCAGCGGGTACATGTGGTAGGGGTCGCCCTGCTTGGGGTCCAGGCCCACCAGGAAGGGATAGGTCGCGTCGCCTGCTGCGACGGCGGCCTGGCCGTTGGCGATGACCTCGTCGAAGGTGCCCGCTGCCTCGGCGACGAGATCCGTGTTGCGCAGCAGGCCGATGTTCTCCAGGGAGTACGGGACACCGTAGACGCTGCCGTCATAGGTCATGGCCTGGATGGTGGACTCCTGGAACTCCGACGCCTTGTCGCCGAGCTCCACGGGCGCCACGACGCCGTTCTGCACGAAGGTGCCCAGCCAGTCGTGCGGGCCCACGATGAGGTCGGGTCCCTTGCCGGTGGGCACCTGGGTGATGAAGTCGTCACGGACCGCGGCGAAGTCCTTGACCGCGAGCTTCACCTCGATGCCGGTGTCCTCCTTGAAGGACTTGGTGATCTCCTCGAGGGCCGGGGCGCGTTCGGCGTCGACCCACATGGTGAGGGTGGTGGCGCCTCCCTCGGCGAGATTCGGGGCGGCTGAACTGGAACCGGCCGAGGAGGGGTCGGAGGCTCCTCCGCCGCAGGCCGTGAGGGCCAGGACGGCCACCGACACGACGCCGGTGAGCAGGGCGTGCCGACGCGTCGGCTGGGGGGATCGCACCTTCATTGGTGAACCTTTCATGAGCGGCTTCTGTCGATCTCCCGGCAGGAAGCGCGGGGCTTCGCGGACCGGGAGATGTGCGTGTCGCAGCCGCTCCCTACTCGGAGGCGACGGTGACCCGACTCACACTGTAAACGCTTGCATCCGATTTGACCAAAGAAGGGCGAGTGGCTGGCAGGAACCTCAGGAAAGACGCAAGGACAGGAGGCTGATCAATGAAAACGCTTCCACAATCCGGCTGCTCGGGGTCTAGGATGATCCGCATGTCTGAGATCGCCCCCCTCCTGCTCGGCGAGGCCCTGTCCTCACCCGACGCCTTCCATGCACCACTCCACGCTCCGTCCGAGGGCGACCAGTGGTGGCGCTCGTCCGTCATCTACCAGGTGTACCCGCGCTCGTTCCGTGATTCGAACGGGGACGGGATGGGCGACCTCCCGGGCATCACGGCGGAGCTCGGGCACCTCGCCGAGCTCAGCATCGATGCGGTCTGGCTCTCGCCGTTCTTCACCTCCCCCCAGCGCGACGGCGGGTACGACGTCGCCGACTACTGCGACGTGGACCCCCTGTTCGGCACACTGGCCGACTTCGACGCACTCGTGGCCCGCGCGGACGGCCTCGGCATCCGCGTCATCGTCGACCTCGTGCCGAACCACTGCTCCAACGAGCACGTCCTCTTCCAGGCCGCCCTCGCGGCTCCCGCGGGTTCCGCGGAACGCGCGATGTTCATCTTCCGGGACGGCCGCGGCGAAGACGGCGGCGATCCGCCCAACAACTGGCAGTCGCACTTCGGCGGGCCGGCCTGGACGCGCGTCATCGATCCCGACGGCACGCCCGGGCAGTGGTACCTGCACCTGTTCGACTCCTCGCAACCCGACTTCAACTGGGACAACCCCGCGGTGCGGGCCGAGTTCGAGCGCGTCCTGCGCTTCTGGCTCGATCGCGGCGTCGGCGGCTTCCGCGTCGACGTGGCGCACGCGCTCATCAAGGCGGAGGGGCTGCCCGACTGGGGCGGACGCGCCGACGGCGGTTCCTCCGAGGGCTTCCCGGGTTGGGAAGCGCCCATGTTCGGCCAGGACGAGATCCACGCCATCTACCGGCAGTGGCGGGCCATCCTCGACGAGTACGACGGCGAGCGCATCCTGTGCGCCGAGGCCTCGATCGACCCCCTGCCGCGGCTCACGAACTGGGTCCGCCCGGACGAGATGCACCAGGCGTTCAACTTCGCCTACCTGCACCACCCGTGGAACGCCCATGGCCTCCGGCACGTCATCTCCTCCTCGCTGACCGCGTTCGACGCCGTCGACGCCCCCACCACGTGGGTGCTCAGCAATCACGACGTCGTCCGGCACGCCAGCCGGTTCGGACTGACGGACGGCCCGCCGCGCGGAGGCGACGGCATCGGCCACGCCGACGCCCAGCCCGACACCGTGACGGGCCTCGCCCGGGCCCGCGCGGCGTCGCTCGCGATGTTCGCGCTGCCCGGTGGCATCTATCTCTACCAGGGCGAGGAGCTCGGCCTGCCCGACCACACGGCGATGCCCGACGACGCCCGGCAGGACCCGACGTTCGTCCGCACGGCCGGCGAACGGATCGGCCGCGACGGATGCCGCGTCCCCCTTCCCTGGCAGGCCGAGGAGCCGTCGTTCGGGTTCGGTGGCGCCGAGGGGACCGTCACACCGTGGCTGCCCCAGCCCGAGGGCTGGGCCGAGTACGCCCGCGATGTGCAGTCGGCGGACGCCGAGTCCACCCTGTCGCTGTACCGCAGCGCCCTGCAGCTCCGCCGTGACCTGCGCCTCGGTGCCGGTTCCCTCAGCTGGTCCCGCGACTTCGAGGCGTCCGATGTCGTCGCCTTCCGCAACGGGGAGGTGCTCGTGGTCCTGAACATGGGCGAGTTCGCCGCTCCGCTGCCGGACGGAACGGTCATCGCCGCCAGCTCGCCGGACTCCGTGACGGACGGCCTGCTCGCCCCGGATGCGTGTGTCTGGCTGATGGCCGCCGCCGGGTAGGAGATCCGCCACCGATCCGGAATGATCGGATGGGGACACCCTGGCCGGGGTGTCCCCATCACTGCTGCGAGCGCGGAAGGGGGCCCATGGCGGGCATCAAGGACGTGGCCGAGCTGGCCGGCGTCTCCACCGCCACCGTCTCCCGCGCCCTCAGCGGCAACGGGCGGGTCTCGGAGCGGGCGCGCGCACGCGTTCTGCAGGCCGCGCGGGAACTCGGATTCGTCGTCAGCTCGACGGCGTCCTCCCTGGCGTCCGGGCGGCACCGCAACATCGGGGTCGTCGTGCCGTCGGTGGCCCGCTGGTACTACTCGCAGATCGTGGACAGCCTCGCGGCGTCGCTCCTCACCGCCGGCTACGATCTGACGCTCTACAACCTGAACGAGGACGCCGGGATCCGCGACCGCGTCCTGTCGGAATTCCTGCTGCGCCAGCGGTGCGACGGCGTCATCCCGGTCTCGCTCGAGCTGAGCCGGGAGGAACTCGGCCAGCTCCTCGCGGTCGGCAAGCCCGTCGTCGGGATCGGCGGGCCGCTCCCGGGGGCCGAGACCTACAGCGTCAACGACCGCGAGATCGCCGAGCTCGCCACCGAGCACCTCATCGGCCTCGGCCACCGGCGTATCGCCCACATCGGCGGGTCCGACGCCTTCGAGAACGACTTCCGGATCGCCGGGACCCGACGCCACGGCTACGAATCGGCGATGGCCGCGGCCGGACTGGAGATCCTCCCGACCTGGCGCGTGGACGCGGACTTCACCATCCAGGGCGGCTACAGCCAGGCGAAACAGCTCCTCGGCTACCCGCGTGACACCCCGACCGCCGTCTTCTGCGCCTCGGACGAGATGGCCATCGGCGCGATCCTGGCCGCCCGTGAGCTCGGCCTGCGGGTTCCCGAGGACGTCTCGGTGATCGGCATCGACGGCCACGAGCTCGGCGAGGCGCTCGGCCTGACCACCGTGGCCCAGTTCCCCCAGCAGCAGGGGAAGCGGGCCGTCGAGCGCCTGCTGCAGATCCTGCAGGACCCCGACGCCTACCGTCCGATGAACCACTCGGCCCGCACGGCGCTGATCATCAGGTCGAGCACCGCCGCGCCGGCGTCCTGAGGCCCCTGCCACGCGCAGGGCCCGGCACCCCGCAGGGGATACCGGACCCCGGGGAGGCCGGACTACCGCGCCTCGAACACCGCGACCGTGCGGGCCGGGACCGTGAACGATCCGTCCGCGCCGGCTGCTGCCTGACGCACGACGTCGTCGCTCCCGTCCGCCTGGACGGCGTGCAGCGCGAAGCCCGTGCCGGCAGCGGCCGGCACGCGCTGCGTCGTGGCCTCGTCGGAGGCGTTGAAGACCACGACGATGCCCTTCCGCTCCGGATCGACGTCCGGGCCGACGGTGTCGTCCAGGTGCATCACGATCACGCCGGGCACCTGGTCGGGACCGCTGCCCGGGAAGGACAGCTTCTGCTGCACGAGTTCGGCGGTGCCGAGGCTGAACAGGGGGCTGCCCTGCCGGATCCTCAGCAGGTCCTGCGCCTGGGCGCTCGCCGCCCCGATGTCCGCCGGGGACGGCTTGAGGGCCGGATCGGCGAGCAGCGGCTGCATGAACGCGTACTTGGACTCGTTGTCCGCCCGCGGCGGCAGGCCCCGGCCGAAGCCGTTGTCCGTGCCGGTGTGGTCGAGGATGTTGAACCAGTCGCCGGAGTCGTAGCTGTTGCGGTCCAGCGACTTGCTGCGCAGCGCCTCGCCGCCCGCATGCCAGAAGGAGATACCCTGGCCCAGCGCGGTGGTGGAGAGCGCCAGGGTCTGCATCCGAAGGCGGTCCGCCATCGGGGTATCGGCCGGGAGCTTGAACGCGAGTGCGTCGAAGAGGGTCTCGTTGTCGTGCGCCTCGACGTAGGTGATGCTCTCCTGCGGGTCGGCGGCGTACCCGGCGGGGGCACCGTTGTAGTCGACGTCGGCGCCCGTGACCTGATTGCCGAAGCGGTCCGTGAACGCGTAGTCCTTCAGGTTGCCGGTGAGCCCCACCCGGATCTGGTCCTGGGACAGCAGCAGCCGGGCGCGCTGTTCGGCCTCGGTCCCGTTGCCCGCGACGCCGTTCGGGTCCGTCAGGAGCCCCGAGGCGAAGCCCTGGATCCTCGGGTCGTCGTCGAAGGGTCCGCCGCCGCGCACGGCGTCCCGGAGCCGGTCGTTGAACGTGCCGATGCCGGTGCCGGCCATGGTCGCCTGGGTGGCCTGCACGAAGCGGGCGTTGTCCGCCACCTCGCCGAAGTTCCAGCCCTCGCCGTAGAGGTAGATGGACCTGCCGTCCACGCCGTCGCGCTCCAGCGTCAGCGCGTCGAGGGCCGCGCGGACCTCGAGGATGTTCTGCTTCGAGTGATGCCCCATGAGGTCGAACCGGAAGCCGTCGAGCCTGTAGGTGCGGGCGAGCGTGACGATCGAGTCGACCATCAGCTTGCCCATCATGGTGTGCTCCGTCGCCGTGTTCGGGCAGCAGGTCGAGGTCTCGACGGCGCCCGACCCGGGGTCGAGGCGGTGGTAGTAGCCGGGCACGATCCGGTCCAGGTTGTTCGTCGAGGACTGGCCGGCGCCCGCCGTGTGGTTGTACACGACGTCCTGGATGACGCGCAGGCCCGTCTCGTTGAGTGACGCGACCATGCCGCGGAACTCGCGGATGCGGGTGGCGTCCGCGGGGTTCGTCGAGTAGGAGCCCTCAGGCGTCGTGTAGTGCAGCGGGTCGTAGCCCCAGTTGAAGCCGTCGCGGGCGGCGACGTCGGTGACGCACTCCTGCTGCTCCGTGCTGTCGGGGGCGAACGAGGCGAGGTCGCAGGCGGGTTCGGTCTGCCGGGCCCTGTCCTCCTCGATGGTGCCGATGTCGTTCACGGGCAGGAGGTGGACGGCGTTCAGGCCGCTGTCGGCGAGGCCCGAGAGCCGCTGCATCCCGTCGCTCCCCGGCCGGCTGAAGGCCGCGTAGGTCCCGCGTTCGGCCGTGGGCACCGTGGTGTCCGTGATCGAGAAGTCGCGCACGTGGAGTTCGTAGACGGACAGTTCCTCGGGGCGCTGCAGGGCCGGCTTGGCCAGGCTGGACCACGACGCCGGCAGCAGGGCCGGGTCCGAGAGATCCACGAACAGGGAACGCTCCGAGTTGGTGGACAGGCCGACGCTGTAGGGGTCGGTCACGAGGTTGTGTTCCACGGCGCCGGTCTCGGGCACGAAGACCTCGACGTCGTACAGGTAGTACGCCCCGTTCCAGTCCTTCTCGCCGTCGGCGCTCCACACGCCGTCCTTGCCCGCGCGGAGGGGACGCGTGGCGATCGGGTCTCCCCCGGAGCCGTCACGGAAGACCTGTACGGACACGCTGCGCGCCGTCGGGGCCCAGAGGTCCAGGTGGGGTTTCCTGCCCTTCCAGCTGAGGCCGAGCTGCTGGCGTGCGGCGCCCGCGTAGAGGTCGTCGAGGACGCCGGGCACCTGGACGCCCGTGGTCGCCAGGAGCTCTCCCTCCGGCGAGACGGCGGCGAGGAGCAGCTGCCCCTTCAGCAGGTCCGCGGCCTTCCGGGCGTCCTTCTTGCCCAGCGTCATGGTCGGGAGGTCGGCCAGGTGCGGGTACCGGGCGGCGAGATCGGCGGGCAGGGCATCGCTCTGCCGCGCGAGGTCGAGGTAGGTGCCACCCGTGACGGTGTCGTCCCCTGCCACCAGTCCGCCCTCCGGGGCGGAGTACAGCCGGAAGCGCGCATCCGCGGGCACGTCCGCTCCCCAGGCGAAGGTGCCGGCGGTCAGCCAGTGCGCCGCCATCGAACCCGTGGGCGCCTCCGCCAGGTCGCTCGAGACGGCGTGCGTGCGGTGGTTGTAGGTGAAGGTCACCGGGCCCCCCGGGGCCTGCAGCACCAGGTTCGCGCCACCGGCGGCGCCCCCGGCGCCGTAGTTCTCTCCCCACGACTCATTCAGCGCCACCTTGTACTCGTAGGATCCGGCGGGGACGTCGAAGGTCGCCGACCAGGTGTCCGGCGAACCGTCCACGGGTAGGAGTCTCGTGGCCGCACACGCCGGCTGCCAGTCGTCGGGGCAGCCGAGCTCTGCCTGCAGGGAGCCGACGAGCGCGACCGTGCCGGGCGCACCCGTGTGGTCGGCCAGCGCGGGCGCGGGCATCAGGGCCGCGAGGAGCGGCGCGGTCAGGACGACGGCGGCCAGCCGGGACCTGCGCCGACGGGCCGGCCTCTCGGCGGTGCGGCCCGCATCCGTGGTGTTCAGGGTCATGGTGGTCCTTCCCGGGCCATGCGTCGCTGCAGGCCGGACTGAGGAGGTGTGGATATCACGACCCTAGGGAGGGAGGAAGCCGAGCGTCAAGCAATTGATGAAACTTTCACGCAATCTTTCGCGTGAGGTTGCGGTGCTGCGCTAGATTGAGCCCCATGACTCCCGTCAACCGCAGCGAGCGGCCACGCCTGGACGACGTCGCCCGCACTGCCGGTGTGAGCGTCCCCACGGTGTCGCGCGTCCTGAACGGCAAGGGCGGCGCCTCCCAGGAGACACGGCAGGCCGTCCTCGCGGCGATGGACAATCTGGGCTACGAGCGGCCCGCGCGCACGGCCGGGCGATCGAAGGGACAGATCGGCGTCGTCGTCCCCGACCTCGTCAACCCCATCTTCCCGGCGTTCGCGGGCGCCATCGCGGCCCTGCTGGCGCCCAACGACTACATCCCCGCCCTGTGCACCCTGCCCGGCGGCGGCATCACCGAGGACGAGTACGTCGCCCTCCTGCTGGACCAGGGCGTCAGCGGGATCATCTTCGTCTGCGCCGCGCACTCCGACGGCCGGGCCAGCATGGAACGCTACCGGCGCCTGCGCGGTCGCGTGCCGTTCGTCCTGGTCAACGGGGCCAGGCCGGAGATCGACGCGCCCTCCATCTCGAACGACGACGCGACCGCCATCCGCACGGCCGTCCGGCACCTCGTGGCGCAGGGCCACCAGCGGGTCGGCTTCGCGACCGGCCCCGACCGCTTCATCCCGAGCCGCCGGAAGCTGGAGGGATTCCGGTCCGGGCTCGTCCAGTTCCTCGGCGACGACGACGCCGACCCGCACATCGCGACGAGCATGTTCACCATCGAGGGCGGGCAGAGCGCCGCGAACGAACTCATCGACAGCGGCCATACCGCGATCGTCTGTGCCTCGGACGTCATGGCCCTCGGCGCCGTCCGCGCGGCGCACACGCGTGGCCTGCGCGTCCCGGAGGACATCTCGGTGATCGGCTTCGACGACTCCCCGCTCATGGCTTTCACGGATCCGCCGCTGACCACCCTGCGGCAGAACGTGGCGGCGATGGCGGAAGCGGCCGTGCACGCCCTGGTCACCGAACTGGACGGGGACCGGACCACACGGACGGACATCCTGTTCCAGGCGGACCTGGTGGTCCGCGGTTCCACCGGCGCGGGACCGGCGGTGCGCGGCGGCGCCTAGTTCGCTGTCCTGGACGTGTCCGGCCGCCACACCACGAGCGCCTGGCTGCGCGGGCGGGGTCGCTGGCCGCGGGCCAGCGTGACGACGTCGCCGGCAAGACCCGCAGCGAAGATGCGGCTGGTCTCGGACTGGATGCGGCGGGATGCCAGTTCGGAGGACAGCTCGGTGATGCGCGACTGCAGCGCCGAGACCTGGTTCTCGAGTTCGAGGATGCGCCGGATGCCCTCGAGGGACACCCCTTCCTGCGACAACTTCTGGATCTCTCGCAGAGTGCCGACATCCTTCTGCGAGTACCGCCGTGCCCGTCCCGGCGCCCGGCTGGGCGTCACGAGACCCAGCCGGTCGTACTGCCTGAGCGTCTGCGGGTGCATGTCGGCGAGCTCGGCGGCCACGGAGATGACGTAGATGGGCACTGTGTAGTCCACTGCCTTGCCTCCTTCCGTTGCCGGTGCTCCCGGCAGTTGCTCGAACGTACTCCTACAGGCGCGCCTTCGCGGCGAGCCCCGCCCGGGGATCGGCGTCCTTCGTCGCGGCGCGGAACGCCTCGACGGCGGCCTCCGCCTCCTTGGACAGGTTCTGCGGAACGACGACCTCGACGGACACCAGGAGGTCACCGGTGGCCTTGGAGGTCTTCACCCCCCTGCCCTTGAGCCGCAGGGTCCTGCCCGACGGCGTCCCGGCAGGGACCCTCATCTTCACGAGTTCGCCGGTGACGGTCGGCACCTCGATCTGCGCGCCGAGCGCGGCCTCCGGGAAGCTGACGGGAACCTGCACGCGGATGTTGTCGCCGTCGCGCTTGAAGAACGGGTGCTCCTTGACGTTGACGGTGACCATGAGGTCGCCCGGTCCGGCCTGGCCGGGCTGTCCCTTGCCCTTGACCCGGACCTTCTGGCCGTCGCGGATGCCGGCCGGGATGCGCACGTCGATCTGCTCGCCCGAGGGCTCGCGCAGGCCGATCGTGGTTCCGTTGATGGACCCCGCGAAGGAGATCGACGTGCTGGCGGTGCGGTCCGCGCCCTTCTGCGGGCGCGTGGACTGGAAGCCACCGGGGAACCCGTTGCCGCCCGCTCCCCCGCCGCCGAACAGGTCCGCGAATTCCGGGGGCAGGTTGCTGTTCGAGAAGCCGGTGCGCTGACGCGTACCGGTCGCCGCGCCCTGGCCGAACAGGTTCCCGAAGATGTCCTCGAACCCGGCACTGCCGCCGGCTCCCCCACCCGCACCGCCGGCGGAGAACCGGGCTCCGCCGCCCATGGCGCGGATGGCGTCGTACTGCTGGCGCTGCTCGGCGTCGGACAGCACGGAATAGGCCTCCGATACGTCCTTGAACGTCCGCTCGGACGCGGCGTCGCCCTGATTCTGGTCCGGGTGGTACTTGCGGGCGAGCTTCCGGTACGACTTCTTGATGTCTGCGTCGGACGCATCTTTGGAGACACCCAGGATCTTGTAGAAATCCTTGTCGACCCAATCCTGACTAGCCAATTGGCGTCTCCTTTCCTAGGAACAGCTGAAGAATGTGGTCCGGGTTGCGTGGTCCCTGAGGACCACGCAACCCGGGGAACCGGGCGGAGTGCCGAGGCGGCTTCGCTATCTCCCAGCAAGCTCTGCGAGCTGAGAGATCCCGTTGCCGCCGTCCGGCATCCGCCCAGGGGCGGACGACCTACTCCGGCACCGCCACGATGACCTGCGCGGCCCGGAGGACGCGCTCGCCCTTGCGGTAGCCGGCGCGGAGGATCTGGCTGACGCTATCAGCCTCGACGTCCGCGCTCGGCTGCTGCATGAGCGCTTCGTGGATGTTCGGGTCGAACGCCACGCCGACGTCGTCGATCCGGGTGAGCTCGTACGTCCTGAGGACGTTCTCGAGCTTGCCTGCGATCGCCGCGAACGGGCCCTCGGCCAGGTCGCCGTGCTGGCGCGCGGCGTCGATGTCGTCCAGCACCGGCATCAGCGAGTTGATGACGCCGATGATCGCCTGGTCCCGCGCGACGTCGCGGTCACGCTCGACGCGGCGCCGGTAGTTGACGTACTCCGCCTGCAGGCGGAGCAGGTCGTTGCGGAGCTCGGCGACGACGTCGACCGCGGGGTTCGTCTCGCCTTCGGCGCCGGCCTCGTTCAGGATGGCCTCGGCCTGTGCCAGGGCATCCCCCTCGGAGGCATCGCCATCGGGTACGGCCTGCCCTCCGGCCGCGGATTCCTCCGCGGCCGGAGCGCCGGCGTCGTCCTGCTGCCCACGGACTTCGCCCGTCTCGGGGTCGATCTTCCGGTTGTCGCGAAAACTCACCGGCTCTGACTGGTGCTCTTCTTCATTTCCGTGGTGCGGCATGGCTACTTCTTCTCGCTGGTGTCTTCGTCGACGACCTCGGCGTCGACGATGTCCTCGTCGGTGCCTCCGGAGGCTGACTGGTCATCGGCCGGGGCGCCGGCGGAGCCCGCGTCCTGCTGGGCGGACGCGTAGATCGCCTCCCCGAGCTTCGACTGCGAAGCCTGCAGCTTCTCGAAGGCCGACTTCACCTCGTCGTCGTTGTCCTGCGACTCGAGCGCCTTCTTGAGGGCGTCGACATCGGCCTGGACGTCGGTCCGGACGTCCTCGGGCAGCTTGTCCGAGTTGTCGGCGATGAGCTTGTCCACCGAGTAGGCGAGCTGCTCGGCGCCGTTGCGGGTGTCAGCGGCCTCGCGGCGCTTCTTGTCCTCGGCTGCGTGTTCCTCGGCCTCGCGCACCATGCGGTCGATGTCCTCCTTGGAGAGCGAGGAACCGCCGGTGATGGTCATCGACTGCTCGGTACCCGTGCCCTTGTCCTTGGCGGACACGTGCACGATGCCGTTGGCGTCGATGTCGAAGGTGACCTCGACCTGCGGGACGCCGCGCGGAGCCGGGGCGATGCCGGTCAGTTCGAACGTGCCCAGCGGCTTGTTGTCCCGGGTGAACTCGCGCTCGCCCTGGAACACCTGGATGGCGACGGACGGCTGGTTGTCGTCCGCCGTGGTGAAGGTCTCGCTGCGCTTGGTGGGGATGGCCGTGTTGCGCTCGATGAGCTTGGTCATCATGCCGCCCTTGGTCTCGATGCCGAGGGACAGCGGGGTGACGTCGATCAGGAGGACGTCCTTGCGCTCGCCCTTCAGGACACCGGCCTGCAGTGCGGCGCCGACGGCGACGACCTCATCGGGGTTGACGCCCTTGTTGGGCTCCTTGCCGCCTGCGAGCTCCCTGACGAGCTCGACGACAGCGGGCATGCGGGTCGAACCGCCGACCAGGACGATGTGGTCGATGTCGGCCACCTTGATGCCGGCCTCGGAGATGACGTCGTGGAACGGCTTCTTGGTGCGGTCCAGCAGGTCCTTGGTGAGGTCCTGGAACTTGGCGCGCGACAGGTGCTCGTCGAGGTGGACGGGTCCGTCCGCCGTGACGGAGAGGTACTGCAGCGAGATGTTGGTGGACGTCGCCGAGGACAGTTCCTTCTTGGCCTGCTCCGCAGCCTCCTTGAGGCGCTGCAGGGCGATCTTGTCCTTCGACAGATCGGCACCCTTCGCCTTGGCCTGCGAGAGCAGGTAGTCGACGACGCGCTGGTCCCAGTCGTCGCCACCGAGGCGGTTGTCACCGGCGGTGGAGCGGACCTGGATGGTGGAGAAGGCGTCCTCGTCCTTGCCGACTTCGAGGAGCGAGACGTCGAACGTTCCGCCGCCGAGGTCGAACACGAGGATCAGCTCGTCTTCCTTGCCCTTGTCGAGGCCGTAGGCCAGGGCTGCCGCGGTGGGCTCGTTGACGATGCGCAGGACCTTCAGGCCTGCGACCTCACCGGCCTCCTTGGTGGCCTGGCGCTCGGCGTCGTTGAAGTACGCGGGGACGGTGATGACCGCGTCGGTGACCTTCTCGCCGAGGTAGCTCTCGGCGTCCGTCTTGAGCTTCTGGAGGATACGCGCGGAGATCTCCTGCGGCGTGTACTTCTTGTCGTCGATGGCGACGGTCCAGTCGGTGCCCATGTGGCGCTTGACCGACGAGATGGTGCGGTCGATGTTGTTGACGGCCTGGCGCTTGGCGATCTCGCCTACCAGCACCTCGCCGGACTTGGAGAAAGCGACGATCGACGGCGTGGTGCGCGCGCCCTCGGCGTTCGCGATGACGGTGGGCTCGCCACCTTCGAGGACCGAGACGACCGAGTTGGTGGTTCCGAGGTCAATACCTACTGCACGTGACATGCAATTTCCTTTCGACTGCCCGGGATTTGCGAGGCGCTCATCCGCCGGGCGCGTAGATTGAGCGTTCTGCACTCAAGTATAGGCGCGCCGGCGCCGAGGATCAAAACGAAGTTGAGTCCTCCTGACTCAACTCCTGCTCCTCAGGTAGCGGGGACGGCGGTGATGAGGCCTTCCCGGAAGGCGTCGACGAAGAGTGCGTGATCGTTCCGGACCGTGTCCGCGTAGGTCTCGCCGAACTCGACGATGTCCTCGATGAACTCGGTACGCGAGCGCTCGACGGCGCCGAGGATGGCGGTCTCGGTGCGGAACGGCACCAGGTCCTGGTCGGTGTCCTCGTCCGTGGAGCAGTGAATCTTCGCGGTGGCCTGGCCCAGTGCCTCGAGGACGGGTTCCATCTGCTCCGGCTCCGTGAGGTCGTCCCAGGAGAGGTCCCGCTTGTAGGGGGAGAGTTCGGACACCACGAACGAGACGCCACGGATGGTGGTGTAGCCCAGGAAGGGATCGGTGTGGGACTGCAGGGAGCGCTGGCTGATGACGGCCCGGTGCCCGTCGTCCGCGAAGTAACCGCGGACGCGCTCGTCGGCCACGATCCTGCTCGGAGCGGCGATGTTCGACTGCTTCATCGTCAGGATGATGTCGTTCTCCTGCGCTTCGTCGAATCCTTCGATCAGCACGTTGTAGGTCGGCAGGCCGGCGCTGCCGATCCCGAAGCCCTTCTTGCCCACGATGCCCTTCACCCGGTAGAAGACGCGGCGGCGCGAGCGTTCGCTGTCGGGGATGGTTTCGAGGTAGCGCTCGAAGGCCGCCGCCACCTCGGCATGCTCGTCCTCGTCGAGCACCCTGATCGAGCCGTCGTCGCGGAACTGGCGCTCGTAGTCCTCGATGAGCGTGAGCGAGTCGAGCAGTCGCGTGCGCCGCGCGGCGCGGGCCTGCTGCAGCACGTGGTGGATGGGGCCCTCCGTGTTCTCGAGTCCGAAGGCGAAAGCAGACTGTTCGTCCTCCACGTAGTCGGCGACCCGGCCGAGGTACGCCTCGAGGTAGGTGCGCGCGAGGTTCCGTACAGCCTCTGACGGCAGGGCCTTCTGCCAGCACAGCAGCGTCAGCGACGCCACGAAGCGGCGCAGGTCCCAGGAGAAGTGACCGACGTACGCCTCGTCGAAATCGTTGACGTCGAAGGTCAGCCGGCCCTCGTTGCTCATGTAGGTGCCGAAGTTCTCGGCATGCAGGTCCCCGTGGATCCACACCCGGCCCGTGCGCTCATCCGCCCAGCTGTCCTCGAGGTCCGCCATGTCGGTGTAGAACAGGGACGCACTCCCGCGATAGAAGGCGTAGGGATCCGCGGCCATCTTCCGGAACCGCGCGCGGAAGGCGAGGGGGTCGACGCCCATCAGGTCCTGATGGGCCTCGACGAGGGTGCTCACGATGTGCTGCTGACGGGATTCGGTGGCTGCCATCCGCCCACGGTACGCCTGTGCCATTCCCGCCACCCGGACCGGGCCGTGGCCGGCTCGGGTCCTGCGTCTTCCCGAACGCTAAGCGACAGCGGTGACGCCAGGCGCACACCATCGGTTCACGTCCGGGAGCTCCTCGAAGGCCGGCTTCGCGAACCAGTACCCCTGGAACAGACGGACACCGACTGCCTCGAGGAACAGGAACTCGGACTCGGTCTCGACGCCTTCCGCGAGCACCGTGATACCCAGCTCGTCGGCGATACCCACGACGCCGGTGACGACGGCCTGGCGGGCCGGACTGCCGTCGACTCCTCGGATGAGCTTCATGTCGATCTTGAGCAGATCCGGCTGGAACTCGACCAGGAGCCCCAGCCCTGCATGGCCGGCGCCGAAGTCGTCGATGGCGGTGGTGAAGCCGTGCTTGCGATACTCGGCGATGATGTTCCGGAGGTGGGCGGTGTCCGCCACCTCCTCGTCCTCCGTGAACTCGAACATGATGGACGTCGTCGGGAAGCTGCACCGCTCGGCTGCACGCAGCGTCGCCCGAAGGCATGCAGCCGGTTCGTAGACCGCGTTCGGCATGAAATTGATCGACAGCTTCAGATCCTCGCCCGCAGGAAAGAGGCGGGACGCCAGCTCGATCGCCTTGATCCGACAGTCCTGGTCGAAGCGGTACTTCTGCTCCGGACCGACCTTCGACAGGATCTCGAAGGCACTCTCACCCGACAGGCCCCGGACCAGCGCCTCGTAGCCCCACACGCGGCCGGCGACCGCGTCATAGATGGGCTGGAAAGCCATGCTGAAATCGAAGTCGAGTCCCGACGATGTCGCGCAGCCACTGCATGCCATGCAAAGTGCCCCCTCACTGGTTCCGTCCGCGCCCAACGATATCGGGTCCGGCATGCATCAGGCGTGCCGAAGAAGTCCGGGCAGAGGCGTGTCGACACGGGCATCCAGGACAACCGAGCTTCAGGACCTCAGCACACTGCGAACCTGTCGGAACCGGTCGCCACTGCTGGATGCCATACTTCGGGCATGGATCTTGACCAGTGGTGGAACGATGTGATGCCGGAAACGCGGGACTGGCTCGTCGCCGACAACGGGGACGCACTGACGCCGGAGGTCGTCGCCGACATCAGCCGCGCAGGTGGCCTCATCGCGACGGATTCCTGGTGGATGGGCGAGCGCGGGCCCGACGGCGTCTTCCTGTCCGACGCGGCGAGGCACTGGATCCAGGAGCGCGCCGACGGCGAGCAGTAGCAGCCGCTGCCGGGAGCACGCCGACGCACCGGGCGGGCACCGTTGCCTGCCCGGGGTGACCGTGGCTGTGAGGCCGGCCTCCGGCTACCGGGCGACGAGCATCACCGCGAGGAGGAGCATGACGACGGCGATCAGCGCGTCCAGGACCCGCCAGGCCCACGGCCGGGTGAAGAGCGGGGCCAGGAAACGGGCCCCGGCGCCGAGAGCCGTGAACCAGACGATGCTGCCGAGGCCGGCCCCGGCGGCGAACCACCATTTCCCCTCGGCCCCGTGCGTGCTCGCGAGGGAGCCCAGCAGCAGCACCGTGTCGAGGTACACGTGGGGGTTGAGCCACGTCAGGGCCAGGCATGTCCCGAGGGCCGCCTTCCACGACGTGGCGCGCCCGCCGGCGGCTTCAAGGCGCCCACCCCGGAGCGCACGCCGCGCCGCGAGAACGGCATATCCGCCGAGGAACGCCGCACCCGCCCACCGGACCACCTCGAGGAGCACGGGCGCCTGCTCGATGGCCACGCCCAGTCCGCCGACGCCGAGCGCGATCAGCACGAGGTCGGAGACGGCGCACACCACCACGACCAGGAGGACATGGGACCGGAGAAGCCCCTGCCGCAGGACGAAGGCGTTCTGCGAACCGATGGCGACGATCAGGGTCAGGCCTGCAGCGAGGCCTGTGGCAGCGGTGGTGATCACCTCATCAACCTAGGGTCCGGCAATGATTCAGGCCAGCTAAAGCTTCTTCAGTATGATAAGAACTGCTTATGAAGCACGTCGAACCGGCCCAGGCGAAGGCGCTCGCCGCCATCGTGGGCGAGGGCAGCTTCGAGGCCGCAGCCGCCGCCCTCTCGGTCACCCCGTCGGCCGTCAGTCAGCGCATCCGCTCGCTCGAGATCGCCGTCGGCCGCCCTGTCATCACCAGGACCAGGCCGCTTCGCCCCACGGAGGCCGGTCAGGCGATCGTCCGCTTCGCGCGACAGCTCGAGCTTCTCTCGGCGGATCTCGCGGCGGAGCTCGACGCGGGCGGCGAGGGGCAGCGCCCGCGCATCACCATCGTGGTCAACGGGGATTCGTTGCACACCTGGGTGCTGCCCGCACTGGCCCCGGTCGCCGCGACCCTGCAGATCGAAGTGCTGCGGGAGGACCAGGAGTACTCCCTCGAACTGCTCCGCAGCGGGGCCGCTGCGGCTGCGATCACCTCCGTGGCCGAGCCCGTGCCGGGGTGTTCCTCCCATTCCCTCGGCATCATGCGCTACGTCCCGGTCTGCACCCGCGAGTTCCACCGGACGTGGTTCCGTGGAGGCGCGACACCCGAGCATCTCGGCGCGGCCCCCGTGATCGTCTTCGACCGCAAGGACGATCTCCAGGACCAGTACCTCCGTTCGAGGACGCTCCGCGCCCTCGACCCGCCCCGCCACTACGTCCCGGCGGCGCAGGAGTTCGCCGACGCGATCCGACTCGGCATGGGATGGGGGCTCATGTCCGAGCTGGAGCTCGGGAACGAGCCCGCTGGACGGGGCCTCACCGCGCTGGAGCCGGACGGCTACGTCGATGTGCCGTTGTACTGGCAGCAATGGCGCCACGGTTCGGCGGCGCTCGCGGCCGTCGACGACGCGGTGCGCCGCGCATCGGCCCTCCTGCGACCGCCTGCCGCCGGGACGAGGTGACGGTGTGGACCGGGCCGCAGCAGAGTCCCTCGCCACCGCCAAACGTCCTGTCCTTGAAGTGTCAGGCAAGATTGCTAGTATCGTCGGGCGAGCAGCCGCTCGCCGACAATGGCAAACCCGGTGCAAGCCGGGGACGCAAAGCCACGGGACCCACGCGGTCAGCCGGGCCGCCGAAGGGAACAGGTCCACGGAGTATGCCCAGGACAGGTCAATTCCATACAGTCTCCGCCCAGGGCATCCCGCCAGTACTGGGGCACTCGTCGCCAGGCGCCGCCTGGAGCGCGCTGCGGCGCCACCACGGGTCGTCAGGCCATGAGTAGCCTCCCGGCCGGTGAGCGCCGGGCCGCCGTCGTCATCGAGGACGATCTCGACATCCGCAACCTCGTCTGCGCCGTCCTCGAGCAGGGGGGCTTCCAGGTCACTGTCGCCGCCACGGGCCGGGAGGGCGTCGATGTCGTCCGGCAGCAGCATCCCGCGGTGGTCACCCTGGACATCGGGCTGCCCGACATCGACGGGTACGAGGTGCTGAGGCGGCTTCGCTCCACCACCGACTGCTACGTGATCGTCCTGAGCGGGCGCGCCGACGAGACGGACATCCTCACCGCCCTGCAGGCCGGCGCGGACGACTACGTGGTGAAGCCGTTCCGACCGCGCGAGCTGAGGGCCCGCATCGACGCGATGCTCCGCCGCCCCCGCCTTCTCCCAGCCCATCCGCACGCCCAGTCAGCAACGCCGGCCGTGGCCGCACAGAGCCGCGGCGCCGGCGACGACCCCCGGGAAGGATCCGACACCCTCCTGCGCAACGGGAACCTCGTGGTGGACAGCGAGGCCCGCACGGCCACCTGTTCCGGCGCGGAACTGCCGCTCACGAAGACGGAGTTCAACCTGCTGCACGAGCTCATGAAGAGCAACGGCGCCGTACGGACCAAGGAGGAACTGGTGCGCGTCTCGCGTGGCGGCGACTACCGCGGGTACAACTTCGTCAGCCGGACGGACGAGCGTGCCATCGAGGTGCACATCGCCAACCTCCGCCAGAAACTCGCCCGCAGCGAGGGAGACCCCGACCTGATCACCACGGTGCGCGGGGTCGGCTTCCGCATCATGCCCCGACGCACCGCGCCACGCTAGGCGGCCTACGTCGAGGGGCGTTCGGGGTATGTCTCCTGCAGCGCATGGATCGTATCGGCAGCGCACGCGCGGAGCAGTGGCATCGATCGCCGGGCGCCGTCGAGGCCGTCGGTGGCGATGAGCCGCTGCGTCGCGA
Organism: Arthrobacter sp. BC5; assembly: GCF_056680255.1. NCBI lineage: Bacteria > Bacillati > Actinomycetota > Actinomycetes > Micrococcales > Micrococcaceae > Arthrobacter > Arthrobacter sp. BC5. The sequence continues at coordinate 1,582,136 of NZ_CM155273.1, read as the reverse complement.
GTGCTGCGTGGCCCAGGCGGACTGCCCCCGCCATGGCCGCCGACGCCGTCACGCTGAGGACGGCGTCCTCTGCCCCGCTCGCGTCTCCCGCGCGCATCCGCTGGTCGAGCCGGTCGATCTTCTGCTCGAGCGTCGAGGCGACGTCGCGCGCGAACCTCCCGACCACCGACGGGTCCGCGAAGTCACCCTCCATGTCCCGGAGCACCGCGGCATCGAGGAGCGGTGCCGCTTTCCCGGGCGCGCTCGCACCAGCCTCGCTGTCAGGGTGTGCCGCCCTGCCGCCCGGGTGCTGGGCAGGATCTACCGGAGTCGAATGGATGGGCACATCCCAAGGGTAACGACGGCGGAAGGTCACGCCACAGGATCGACCGCTTCTTGCGCAAAGCTTGTGGAAGGACGGCGGGAGGGCTTACACGGAACCGGCGCCCTGTGGTCCTAGGCCTTCCACGCGGCCCTGAACTCGCTGTGACCCGCCCACGGAAGTGCCACCAGCCGCAGGACGGCCAGACCCTCGGCCTCATCGAGTCCGGCACTCGCGTAGTCGATGATCCGCCGCTTGGACCGGCACTCCTCGAGGACCCGCTCCGGGTCGTACCAGCCGCGGGCCCCCCACACTTCCTCGGGGAGATGACCCACGCGGGCGGCTTTCTCGTCCTCGGAGATGCGGGCGTCCAGAAAAGCGGCGAGTTCATTCATACCCTCGAGCGTAGCGACAGTCTGCGCCACCCCGAGCCTGCGCCACCCGAGGCTCCGGCAGGCGTGGGCGCCCGGCCGTACGAGCGGGCAGTCCGGTCCTCCGGGTGCGTGCTAAGGGAGTTCCCGGTCCTGGATGCGGACGGCCTGTGCAGCCTGCTGTGGGAGCGGCAGTTCCACCCGGAACCGGGTGTGCCCGGGCTCGCTGGCCACGCTGATGGTTCCGCCGTTGGCTTCGACGAGGGCCTGGACGATCGCAAGTCCCAGACCCGTGCTGGTGGCAGTGCCTGTGCCGGCGGACCGTGCGGCGTCGCCCCTGCTGAAGCGCGTGAAGATGGTGTCGAGGAAGGCCGGGTCGATGCCCGTGCCCGTGTCCGTGACGGTGATGCTCACCCTTTCCTCCCCCACTGCGAGTGCCGTGGAGACCGCGGTACCCGGCGGGGTGTGCCTGTGCGCGTTGGAGAGGAGGTTGATGAGCACCTGGCGGATCTCGGCCTCCACCGCGCGTACCTCGACGGGCTCGTCGGGTAGGTCGAGGCTCCAGGAGTACCCGGGCGCAGACACCTGGGCGTCGCTGGTGGTCTCGATGACCAGTTCCGTCAGGTCGACGTCGGACACCTCGCCACGCTGGCCCTCGTCGAGCCGGGCGAGCAGCAGGAGGTCCTCGACGAGGGAGGACATGCGCTTGGACTCGCTGTCCACGCGCTCGAGCGCGGACCGCCCGGACGGGCTGACGTTCTCGCTCATGAGGATCAGCTCGGTGTACCCGCGGATGGATGTCAGGGGCGTGCGGAGCTCGTGGCTGGCGTCGGCCACGAACTGCCGGACCTTCGTCTCGCTCGCGTGCCGTTCCCGCAGGGCGCTGGTGACGTGGTCGATCATCTCGTTCAGGGCCAGTCCCACGGTGCCGACCTCCGTGCCGGGCTGGGCGGCGGCAGGGGGTACCCGCACGGGGATGGCCACCTCGCCGGAGGACAGCGGAAGCTGCGAGACGGACGTCGCGACGGCGGAGAGTTCCTCGAGCGGACGCAGCGACCGGCGGATGATCACCGTTCCGGCGAGGCCGGTGAGCGCCAGGCCCGCGAGGGACAGCCCGGCGACGGTCAGGTCGAGGCGGACAAGGGTGCTGTCACGCTCGGTGGTGGACAGGCCGGTGACCAGGACGGCGCCGTCGAGGTACGCCGGCAGTTCGGCTGCGTCCACCCGGTAGCGGCCGGTGCTCAGGGTCAGTTCCTCGGGGCCGGCGGCAGGATCGATCTCCTCCAGGAGGTCGAGGTCGGCGTCGGTGAGCGGTTCGGTGCTGCCGTCGTCCTGCACGAGCGCCGAGTTCAGCACCGCTCCGTCGTCGAACACCGCGTTGAGCGTGCCCGGCCGCTGCCCGGCCGCATTCTCGGGGTCGACGTCCCCGGATGGTCGCTGTCCGCCGCCCGGTGGACGCCCGCCGGGAAATCCCGCCCGCCCTGCAGCAGGCTCGAGGGCCGTGTCGAGTTGCCGCGTGAGGTAGTCGCTCATGGCCAGGTGGCTGAAGACGCCGATGGCCACGCAGATCGCCGTGAGCAGTGCGAGCGTCGCCAGGACCAGCTTCGTGCGCAGATGCAGCGGCCGGCGGCCCGGCAGGGCACCGGCATCAGGGGAAGCGGTCACGGAGCCGCCGGCTTGAGGACGTAGCCGGCACCGCGGACGGTGTGGATCATGGGTGTGCGTCCGGCGTCGATCTTCTTGCGCAGGTAGGAGATGTAGAGCTCGACGATGTTGGCCTGGCCGCCGAAATCGTAGTTCCAGACGTTGTCGAGGATCTGGGACTTGCTGACCACGCGGCGCGGGTTCTCCATGAGGTAGCGCAGTAGCTCCCACTGCGTGGCGGTCAGCACGATGTCCTCTCCATTGCGGGTCACCTCCCGGGTATCGACGTTCAGGACGAGGTCGCCGACCACCAGTTCGGCGGAGTCCGATGCCGCGACGCCGGAGCGCTGGACGAGGCGGTGGAGGCGCAGCATGAGTTCCTCCATGCTGAAGGGCTTGGTGACGTAGTCATCACCGCCCGCGGACAGGCCGGAGATGCGGTCCTGCACGGCGTCCTTGGCCGTGAGGAACAGCGCGGGGACGTCGGGGGCGAAGGTGCGGATCTTCTTCAGCGCCTCGATGCCGTCGACACCGGGCATCATCACGTCGAGGACCAGGACGTCGGGGCGGAAGTCCCGTGCCGCAGCCACCGCAGTGAGGCCGTCGTTCGCCGTCGTGACGCTCCAGCCGGCCATCCGCAGGCCCATGCTCACGAGTTCCGCGAGGCTCGTCTCGTCGTCGACGACGAGCGCGCGGATGGGGCTGCCGTCCGGGTGCGCGAGGCGGGGCAGGTTGTCCGTCATGGAATGGTGCGAGGCATCGGTCATCGTGTCTACCCGGGTGTCTTCCGTCATGTCGTGCATCGATACCGGTGGTGCCGGCGGTGCCGGACCGATCGGGGGCCCGGCGCTTGCGCTCCAGTATCCAGCACGGACGTAGACCCCGCCTTTCCAGAAGCTGTGCGGCCCCTGTGCGGGGAACTCCCAGCCGGCGGCGAGTCACCGCGGGGACGGCACCCTGCCGAGCTTCGAGGGCCACCAGATCTTCGGCCCGATGTCGTACGCGAGGGCCGGGATCAGCAGCGAGCGGACCAGCACGGTGTCGAGCAGTACACCGAACGCGACGATGAACGCGATCTGCGCGAGGAACAGGATGGGGATGACTCCCAGTGCCGCGAAGGTCGCCGCCAGCACGATGCCGGCCGAGGTGATGACCCCACCGGTGACCCCGAGCCCGCGGAGGATGCCGGGCCTCGTGCCGATCCGCAGTGCTTCCTCACGCACGCGGGTCATGAGGAAGATGTTGTAGTCCACGCCGAGAGCCACGAGGAACACGAAGGCGAACAGCGGCACCGAGGCGTCCGCGCCCTCGAACCCGAAGACCCCGTTGAACACCAGTGCGGAGACCCCCAGCGCCGTCGCGTTCGAGAGCGCCACACTGGCCACGAGGAGCACCGGCGCGAGCACGGAGCGCAGCAGGATGATCAGCACCAGGAGGATGACGAGCAGCACGATCGGGATGATCCTGACGAGGTCGGCGAGGGCCGTGTCGTTCGTGTCGATCGCCACCGCCGTGACGCCGCCCACCAGCGCGTCGGAGCCGGCGTCGTCGAGTGCGACGCGCAGGTCCCGCACCACGTCCTCCGCCTGCTCGGAGTCCGCCTGGAATTCGAGCGTCCCGCTGATCAGCACCCGGCCGTCCTCGACGACGGTCGCGCCGGTCGGATCGGTGGTCACGGTCGCCTCGGAGATGCCCTCCTGGGCCGTGACGACGCTCAGGGCCGTCTCCTGGTCGGCCTCGGGTGCGACGACGTAGACCGGGCTGCCCGATCCGGCGTCGAAGTGGCGCCCGAGGGCCTCCTGGCCGTCCACGGCGTTCGACGGCGTCAGGATCAGGGCGGACTGCGGGACGCCGCTGGCCTGCAGCTGGGTGAGACCGAGTGCACCGGCGACGAGGATGAGGAGCGATGCGATCCACACGACGCGCGGACGCAGGGCCACCAGGAGGGCGACTCGCTTCCAGACCCCCTTGAGCCGCTCCAGCCCCGTCTCGGCGCCGGCTCCGGTCGGCGCCGCGTGCTTTCCGTGGTGGGGCGTGATGCCGGCCGCGGCCTCCGGACTGAAGCGCGGCCGCAACGGCCAGAAGGCGGCGCGGCCGAAGAGCAGCAGGAGCGCCGGGAGGAGGGTCAGCGCTGCTGCGAGTGAGAACACGATGCCGATGGCGGCAATCGGGCCGAGGCTCTTGTTCGAGTTGAGGTCCGAGAACAGCAGGCAGAGCAGGCCGAGGATCACTGTTGCACCGGAGGCCAGGATCGGCTCCACCGACCCGCGGAACGCCACGCGCATGGCCTCCCACCTCGTCTCGTTCTCCCCCAGCGCTTCGCGGAACCGGGCGACGAGCAGCAGCGCGTAGTCCGTTGCCGCTCCGATCACGAGGATGGACAGGATGCCCTGGCTCTGGCCGCTGAGCTGGATCCAGTCCAGCTTCGCGAAGCCGAAGACCAGCAGGATCGACGTGGCCAGCGCGAACACCGAGGTCAGGAGCACGAGGAACGGCAACACGATGGAGCGGTAGACGGCGAGGAGGATGATGAACACCGCGCCGAGCGCCACACCGAGGAGGATCCCGTCGATCCCGCCGAAGGCCTCCACCAGGTCGTTCGTGAAGCCCGCCGGACCGGTGACGTAGCCGGTCACGCCGTCGGGCAGTTCGTCAGCCAGGACCGCGCGCAGCTCCGTGACGACCTCGGCGAGCTCGGCGTCCGAGGAGACGAACGCGATGTACTGGACCGCGAAGCCGTCCTCGGACGGGATGGGCCCCGCGACGGCGGGGGCTCCCTGGGCCGGCGGCTCGAGGCCCTCGACTCCGCCGAGTGCGGCGCCGAGCTCCTCGTACGAACCGAGGTCACGTGGATCGATCGGAGAGCCGGACTCGGCCACGATGACCGCGGGAATCGCGTCGGAATCGCTGAACCGCTGCTGGAGTTCACCGGCTTCCGTCGATTCCGCGCTCGCGGGGAGGAATGATGCCTGATCATTGCTCGAGACCTCCTCGAGCCGGCCGAACGTGGGCCCGCCCACCGCTGCGCCGACCAGCCAGATCAGCACGACGACGACGGGCAGCAGGACCCTCAGCCAGGTGTTCTTCATGTCCTCCGCGCCTCTCCTCAAATATCTCTACGGGAAAGTATATCTATCATAGAGATAATGGGAACAGACCTACACTGAAGGCGAAGAAGGTGAGGGATCATGGCCGCGAGGGACGAGCTCATGGCGCTCATGCAGCAGTTCACGGTCGAGACGGACCGCTATGTCGACGTCGCCAGCGAGCGCGACAGCCTCCACCGGACGGACCTCCACGCGCTGAGCATCATGATCGGCGCTGCACGCGCCGGCCTCACCGTGACCCCCGGGCTCCTGCGTGAGGAGCTGAACCTGAGCTCACCCGCGACGACCGCCCTCGTCGACCGCCTCGATTCCGCAGGTCACGTCACCCGTCGGCGCAGCGAGGTGGACCGGCGGCAGGTCCACCTCGAGATGACGGAGAAGGCACGCACCACGGGGGCCATGCTGTTCGCGCCGCTCGCGCGCCACATCAGTGCTGTCCTGGACGAGTATCCGGAGGAACAGCTGGCACTCCTGCGGGACATGGTGCGGAAGGTGACCGACGCCACGATCGCCGCCAAGAATGAGGCGCGGGACGACGCCGCCGCTGACTGACGGGCCTGCTACAGGCTAGCCTTCGAGACATGAACGACGAGGTCTACTCCCACGGACACCACCCGAGCGTGACGGCGGCGCATGCGTCCCGCACCGTCGCATCGTCGGCCGCCTATCTCGAACCGCTCCTCGAGGCCGGCCTGGACCTGCTGGACCTCGGCTGCGGCCCGGGCAGCATCACGGCCGGATTCGCCGACATCGTCGCACCCGGATCGGTCCTCGGCATCGACAGCTCGGCGGACGTCGTGGCGCAGGCCTCCGGAGCCCACGCCGACGTGGCCAACGTCGAGTTCCGCGAGGGCAACGTGTACGACCTCGACGCGGCCGACGAGTCCTTCGACGTCGTCCACGCCCACCAGCTCCTGCAGCACCTCGCCGATCCCGTGGCCGCGCTTCGCGAGATGCGCCGGGTGGTGCGGCCCGGGGGGATCGTGGCCGTCCGCGAAGCGGACTTCGGCGCGATGACCTGGTATCCCGCCAACCGTGAGCTCGATGAGTGGCGGGAACTCTACGGGACGCTGGCCCGCGGCAATCGCGGCGAGCCCGACGCCGGCCGGAGGCTGCCCGGCTGGGCTGCAGAGGCCGGGTTCTCCGACGTCGAGGTCTCGTCGTCGAACTGGATCTACGCGACCGCCGAGGACCGGCGTTCCCATGCCGAATCATGGGCGGAGCGTGTGCTGCACTCGGCCTTCGCCGATCAGACGCTCGAGCGCGGCCTCGCCGATCAGCAGACCCTCGACCGCCTGGCCGAAGGGTGGCGCCGATGGGCGCGCGCGGACGGCGGCGTGTTCCTGATGCCGAGTGTGGAGATCCTGGCCCGGGACTAGCTGTACCGGCCATCAGGTCGGTGACACTCGGAGGACGGGTGAGGTCCCGATGGTGCGGTTGAAGCGTGCTGCTGTGCCGTTGCTCCGGGGGCAACGGGCTTGCCACAGCTAGGCTGGCGGGATGTACCGCATTGTCACCGTCTGTACCGGGAACATCTGCCGCTCCCCCATGGCCGAGCTCATGCTGGCCCACGCCTTCGCGCGGGCCGGGATGGCGGAGGACGTCGCCGTCGACTCCGCGGGCACCACCGACTGGGAGTCCGGCCGGCCCATCGACGAGCGGGCAGCGGCGAAGCTGACCGAGCTGGGCATCGAGAGCCACCTGCACCGCGCGCGTCGCTTCGAGCCGGGCTGGTACCGGGAGCGGGACCTCATCCTCGCCCTCGACCTGGACCACTACCGGGAGCTGCGTGGGGACGCCCCGGACGACGACGCGCGCGACCGCATCCACCTCCTGCGCGAATTCGACCCATCGACCACGGCTACGGACCTCGAGGACCTGGGCATCTACGACCCCTGGTACGGCGATGCGAGCGATTTCGAGGCCACCTGGAGGATGGTCGACGGCGCGGTGGACGGCGTGGTCGACTACGTGCGCCACGAGCTCGACGCCGGCGGTTCGGGCGCCTGACGCGCGGCGCATACCATGAACGGGTGAATCCCTCCCTCTGGCTGGCGCTGCTCGGCGCCCAGACGCTCATCAGCTTCATGCCCGGCGCGGGAGCGGTGAACACGATGAGCAACGCCCTGGCCGTCGGGTTCCGCCGCTCCATCTGGGGCATCCTCGGGCAGCAGGCAGCCCTGCTGGTGCACATCGGCATCGCCGGTGCGGGGGTGGGACTCCTCGTCGCCAACTCCCCCGTCGCCTTCGACCTGATCCGCTACACCGGCGCCGCCTACCTGGTGTACCTCGGGGTGCGGAAATTCCTCGCGAGGCCGGAACACGGCGACGTCAGCGCCCTCCAGGGCAGCGAGGGACCCCTCTCGATGTTCCGTCGCGGCGTGTGGGTGAACCTGCTCAATCCCAAGGCCATCGTGTTCTTCCTCGCGCTGATCCCCCAGTTCATCCGACCGGACCAGCCGCTGCTCGGCCAGTACGGCGTCCTGGCGGCGACCGTCGTCGCCATCGACGTCCTCGTGATGTGGTTCTTCTACGCCGGCACGGCGCGCTCGTTCCGGCGTTTCACCCGGCACGATCGCGGCCAGGTGGTCCTCAACCGCACCTTCGGCTCGCTCTTCGTGGGTGTCGGCGCCCTGCTCGCCCTGGCCTGACCCGTGCCTCCCGCGACACCGCTGCTCATCGCGATCGACGGCCGGTCCGGCGCCGGCAAGACGACCCTCGCCGTGGAACTCGCAGCCCTCCTGCGCGAGCACCACAGCGTGAGCCTCTTCCACCTCGAGGACATCTATCCGGGGTGGGACGGGCTCGAGGACGGCATGGCCCGCTACGTGGAGCGCGTCCTCCGTCCGCTCCGGGCCGGGCGGCCGGCGCGCTGGAACGCCTGGGACTGGGGCCGCGGGCAGGACGGCGCGGAGCGCACGACGACGGCAGCGGAGATCGTCCTCCTGGAAGGGGTGGGCGCGGCGGCCGCTGCCGCGAGGTCCCTCCTCGACGCCGTCATCTGGATCGAGGCCGACCACGAGGTCAGGCGCCGCACGGCGATCGAGCGCGACGGCGACACCTATGCCCCGTTCTGGCACCGGTGGGCGGACCAGGAGTCGCGCTGGCTGGCCGATGACGATCCGGGTGCCGTGGCCGACGTCGTCGTGCAGGGCCATCAGGGACCACCCTCGCCCCAGGCGGTCCGCCTCGCCCTCACCGGGCTGCCCTCGTGCGCCATGCTGCTCGCTCCCGAACGCGCCGGGCGGCGCGGGCTCACGGTGGATTCCGAACGGGTCGACGCGGCGCCTGACCCCGCTGCGCTCTTCTCGACACTGTACGGAGCCGCCCCCGCAGCGGTGTGGCTCGACAGCTCCGATGCCGACTCGGCCGGCCCACGCAGCCGCTTCAGCATCATGGCCGACGCCGCCGGCGCTTTCGGGCAGCAGGCGCTGCACCGCAACGGTGTCACGGAGATCGCGGCCGGCCCCGTCACGGCGCGCGTCCGTGAGCCCTTCTTCCGCTGGCTCGACGACGTCTGGGGTCGCCGGGCCGTGCGCATGCCCGACGCCCTCGGGGGCGGGTTCGGACTGGGGTGGCTGGGCTACCTGGGGTACGAACTCAAGCGGGAGACCGGCGGGGCGGGCGGCCCGGCTGCCACCGGCCTTCCCGATGCCGCCCTTCTCTTCGCCGGCCGTGCCGTGGTCATCGACCACGCCGAGAAAGCGGTCTTCCTGCTGACCCTGACCGACGGGCGGGCCGATCCGGACCGCGACGCCTGGCTGGATCGGGCACGGAGCGCCGTCGCCGCGCCCGCCCCCGTGCCGCCGTCGCCCCGGCTGCCCGTCCCGTACTTCCGCGCGCGTGATGCGCGGGAGGAATACGTCGCGAAGATCCGGCGCGCCCAGGCCGAGATCGACGACGGCAACACCTACGAGGTGTGCCTGACGACATCGCTCTCGGCCCGCACCGAGCGCCTCGAACCGCTCGCCGCGTACCTGCGCCTGCGCGCCGCGAGCCCCGCACCGTTCGCGCACTTCCTGCGCTTCCCGGGCTTCGCCGTCGCGAGCACATCGCCCGAGCGCTTCCTGCAGGTCGACGCCGACGGCCTCATGCGGGCGGAGCCCATCAAGGGAACACGCGGCCGCTCGGCGGATCCCGCGACAGATGCCCTGCTCCGGGAGGAGCTGAGGACCTCCGCGAAGGACCGCGCGGAGAACATCATGATCGTGGACCTCCTCCGCAACGACCTCTCGCACCATGCGGTGCCCGGTTCGGTGACCGTCAGCAGGCTGTGCGACATCGAGACCTACGCCACGGTGCACCAGATGGTGAGCACCATCGACGCCCGGTTGCGGCCGGGCAGTGCGCGGGCCGGCGTCGTCGCGTCGGCGTTCCCCGCCGGCTCGATGACGGGCGCGCCGAAGATCAGCACCATGGCCATCCTCGACCGCCTGGAGCAGGCCCCGCGCGGCCCGTACTCGGGCGTGGCGGGGTATTTCAGCCTGACCGGAGCCACGGATCTCGCCGTCGTCATCCGTACCCTCGTGCTCGAGGAGGAGGACGGCGGCGGCACCCGCCTCACCCTCGGGGTGGGCGGGGCGATCACCGCCGACTCCGATCCGGCAGAGGAGTGGGACGAGGTGCGCACGAAGGCACACGGCGTCCTGTCGGCACTCGGGGCCACGTTCCCTGCATCCTGACGGCGGGCGGCGATGCCGCCCGCCGTCCCGCACGGACCCGAACTACTCTCGGTGCATGACCGCCTTCTGCCAGCCGACCACCCTGCGCGGCACCCGAACCGTCCTCGAACCCCTGTCGCCGGACCACCACGACGGCCTGGTGGAGGCAGCCCGCGATGGTGAGCTGTGGAGGCTCTGGTACACCTCCGTGCCGGACCCGGACGGCATGCGGCAGGAGATCAGCAGGCGCCTCGCCCTGCAGGACGGCGGCTCGATGCTGCCCTTCACCGCACGCCTCGTGGACCCGGACACCGGGGACGCCGCGAGGATCATCGGGATGACCACCTACATGAACATCGACCGGGACACCCCGCGCGTCGAGATCGGCTCGACCTGGAACGCGGCCTCGGCACACCGGACCGGCACCAACACCGAGTCCAAGTACCTCCTGCTGCGTCACGCCTTCGAGGTGTTCGGGTGCCCCGCCGTGGAGTTCCGCACGCACTGGCTCAACCACCAGTCGCGTGAGGCGATCATGCGGCTCGGCGCGAAGCAGGACGGCGTGCTTCGAAGCCACACCCGAGCCAGGAACGGCGAGCTGCGCGACACCGTGGTGTTCTCGATCCTCGCCCACGAGTGGCCGATGGTGCGCGACAACCTCCTGTACCGGATGTCGCGCCACCCCTGAATCGTCAGGTGCCGGCGGTCCTGTCAACCGGCGTCCCGCCCTGGCATCGCCGTCTGCCCCCGGCGCACCATGGTCACGTCATCCTGCGGCGACGGCCTCGGGCCACAACCGCAGGCCTCTTCACGAAAGGATCAACCCATGGCGGACATCGGTGGAATGGCGGACAAGGCCAAGGACTACGCGCAGGACAATCCCGAGAAGGTCGACCAGGCCAAGGACAAGGCCAAGGACACCCTCGACGGCAAGGACGGCGACCAGAAGTAGCTGACCGCGACCGGAGGCCGGACCACCCACGGGGTGGTCCGGCCTCCTCCGTGCACGACCGTCCTCCCTCTCCGACGCCGCACGGAGCGGATTTCCAGCCGATGCGCCCCGTGGAAAGCCGGGAGCGCCGGGCAGTCGCACACGAAGGGACAGCGAATACCCCAGACTGTCCTCATGGAGTGGACGCGCGCGAAGGACTGGTTGATCGGTGCTGCCGGGATGATCCTGGTCCTGGTGATCGCGGTAGCGATGCTGTGGTGGGCGGTGAGCGATCCGGCCGGTGGGGAGGAGCCAGGATCCACGCCGTCGTCGGGACCGGATCCCGACCGGTCGGCCGGGGCGCAGCCTCCATCGGACCTGGGCGAGGACGAGGTGTGGCTGGCCGACGTCGTGCTCGACGCCGGGACGGTCGTGACCCGCGGCTCTGTGCTCCGCGACGTCCGGGCCGTCGGAGAGAACGTGACCACCGGTCCCGATGGGTTGGTCGCGGCCCGGCTCACCGTGGATGCGACCGTGCCGTTCGAGGCCGTCGCCGACGAGCTCGGCGCGGGTACCGACGTCCGGGCCGACGGCGGTCAGGCCGTGGTGGTCCGCACCGTCGAGGTCCTGGGCCGGGAGCTGCGCGTCACCGCCACCGGCACGGTCGAGGTCGAGGCCGGCAGGCTGGTCGTCGAACCGCGCTCGATCGACATCGGCGGACCGGACCTCCTCTCGGAGACCACCGCGGCCGTCGTGCGCCGGCTCGTCACCATCGAGCACGACATCGAGGGCCTGCCCGAAGGCCTCGTGCTGCAGGACGTCGCCGTCCGGGGCGACGGCTTCCGGGCCGCCCTGCGCGGCGAGGACGTCGAGCTCGTCCCCTGACCTCTCCCATCCCGTCCTGGCGTGGATCATCCCGCAGCACGGCCAGCAGCGACGACGCCATCCTGCCCGCCGACGACCGGCCGCCTAGGACCGGCCGCCGCGGGGCAGGAACGGTGCCGTGCTCTCCCGGATCATCAGGCGCGGAAGCGCGATGCCGGCGTGCCCCGGACGGCCTGCGTCGTCTATCAGGGCGTCGATGCATGACCTGCCCAGCTCCTGGAACTCCTGCCGCACCGTTGTCAGGGACGGCTCGTAGAACTCGGCTTCAGGAACATCATCGAAGCCGATGACGCTCATGTCCCGTGGAACGCTGCAGCCCCGCTCTCGGAGAGCCTTCATGACACCGAGCGCCATCTGGTCGTTGCCCACGAAGACGGCGGTGGTTCCGTCCGCGAGATCGAGCCGCCTCCCGACGTCGTACCCTGAATGAGCGCTCCAGTCCCCCTGGTGCAGCACGCCTTCACCGAGGTGATGCGCACGAAGCGCAGCACGCCAGCCGTCCCTCCGGCGCCGTGCGTCGACCCAGTCGAGGGGACCGGCGAGGTGCGCGATCCTTCGGTGTCCGAGTTCGATGAGGTGCTCGACCGCCCGTGCCGCTCCGCCTTCCTGATCGAGCGAGACGTCACCCGGCCCGAGCCCGCCCCCGACCGTGACCATCGGGATGCTGGTCTGGACCTTCGCAAGCACCTCGAGGGCGGAGACGTGCGGCGTCACGGCGACGACACCCTCGACCCCCTGGTTCAGCAGTCCGCTGAGCGCCTCATTCACCGCGCTCTCGGAATAGTCCTTGAGGGTCACGACGGTCAGGAAGTAGCCGGCGGTCCGGGCAGCATCCTGGATGCCCATGAGGACACTCGAGGGACCGTACTGCGCCAGTTCGCCCGCCAGGACGCCGATGGAGTGGGTCCTCCCGGTTGCGAGCCACCGGGCGGCGGCATTGGGACGGTAATCCAGCTCCGCGATCGCGGCGCGCACCTTTCGGCGGGTCGCCTCGCTGACGTTGGGGTGCCGGTTCACGACGCGGGACACCGTCTGGTGCGAAACCCCCGCAAGGGTCGCGACGTCCGTGAGGCTCGGGCCTCGCGGTGTTGTCACTTCGGCCATGTCCGTTGATCGCCCATCTCCCCGACGTGGTCCAAGTATGCACGATTCCTCCTCGCGGCATCTTCTGTCAGGTCGGCGATGGCTCCTGTCAAGCCCGATCCGAAGAATGTGGCCAGAATCACTTGACCGCCCATTTGTTAGCGTTCACAATTGCAGCCAGGGCACGACGCCCGCGCAGCAATGACGGTGCAGATGCTCCTTGCTGTGGATCCGAATTCCAGGAGGCAGCAGTGTTCAAGAAATCCTTCGTAACGGTTATCGCCGCCACAACGCTCGCCCTGACGGCATGCGGTGGCGGATCCGGCTCCGGCTCCGGTGGAGGGTCCGATGACGGGATCACCATGGGCTTCGCGCAGGTCGGCGCAGAAAGCGGCTGGCGCACGGCGAACACGAAATCGGTGCAGGACTCCGCCAAGGAAGCGGGTATCGACCTCAAGTTCTCGGACGCCCAGCAGAAGCAGGAGAACCAGATCAAGGCGATCCGGTCCTACATCCAGCAGCAGGTGGACGTCATCGCCTTCTCACCGGTTGTCGAGTCGGGCTGGGACACCGTGCTGAAGGAAGCCAAGGACGCCGACATCCCCGTGATCCTGACGGACCGTGCCGTCGATTCCGCCGACACCTCCCTGTACAAGACCTTCCTCGGCTCGGACTTCATCGAGGAGGGCAAGAAGGCCGGCGACTGGCTCGTGCAGGACTCGGCATCGACGGACGGCCCCGTGAACATCGTCGAACTGCAGGGAACCACCGGCGCCGCTCCCGCGATCGACCGGAAGGAAGGATTCGAAGCCGCCATCGCGGCGGACCCCGACCTGAAGATCGTCCAGTCCCAGACCGGTGATTTCACCCGCAGCGGCGGGAAGCAGGTCATGGAGGCATTCCTCAAGAACACACCCGACATCGACGTCGTCTACGCCCACAACGACGACATGGGTCTGGGCGCGATCGAGGCCATCGAGGCCGCCGGGAAGGTGCCCGGCAAGGACATCAAGATCATCACCGTCGACGCCGTGAAGGACGGCATGACCGCCCTCGCGGAAGGCAAGATCAACTACATCGTCGAGTGCAACCCGCTCCTCGGGGACCAGCTGATGGATCTGGCCGAGAAGGTGGTCGCCGGCGAGGAGGTCCCGGCACGCGTCGTCACCGAGGAGTCGGCCTTCACTCCGGAGCAGGCCAAGGAAGTCCTGGCCAGCCGCGAGTACTAGGAGGGCCGACAGCAGGATCCGGGCGTCCACCAGCGGGCGCCCGGGCGGACGACAGGGGATGCGGCGGGCTCGTCCCGCCGCATCCCGACAGGAGGACAGAGTGATGAACGAGATCGTTCCCGTGGTCGAGATGAGCGGCATCTCCATCGAATTCCCGGGCGTGAAGGCCCTCGACGGAGTGGATCTCCGTTTGTTCCAGGGGGAAGTGCATGCCCTCATGGGCGAGAACGGCGCCGGGAAGTCGACCCTCATCAAGGCGCTGACCGGCGTCTATGCCATCGACGGCGGAACGATCACCGTGCTGGGCTCGAAGCACCGTTTCTCCTCGCCGGCGGAAGCACAGGCCGCACGCATCAGCACGGTCTACCAGGAGGTCAACCTCTGCCCGAACCTGTCCGTCGAGGAGAACATCCTGCTGGGACGCGAACCCCGCAGGCGCGGAAGCATCGCGTGGAAGGACGTCCGGCGGAGATCGAAGGAGGTGCTCCATCAGCTCCACCTGGGGCACATCGACCCCGGGTCCCTCCTGTCCTCCCATTCGATCGCGCTCCAGCAGCTCATCGCGATCGCTCGCGCCGTGCAGGTCGACGCCAAGGTCCTCATCCTCGACGAACCCACCTCCAGCCTCGACGCCGACGAGGTCCAGCAGCTGTTCGCGGTCATCCGGACCCTGCGTGACAGCGGGGTGGCCATCCTGTTCGTGTCGCACTTCCTCGAGCAGGTGTACGAGATCTCCGATCGCATGACCGTCCTGCGCAACGGCCGGCTCGTGGGTGAATACATGACCCGGGAGCTGCCGCGCATGGCGCTCATCTCCAAGATGATCGGCAAGGAGATGGATGCCCTCGCCGAACTCGAGAAGGCCGAGAACCGCCGCCAGTCGGATCGGGCGGAGGGATCGCCCCTGCTGGAGGCCGAGAACCTCGGGAGAAAGGGCTCGGTCCACCACGTGACCGTCGCCATCCATGCCGGAGAGATCCTTGGCCTGGCCGGGCTGTTGGGCTCGGGACGCACCGAGACGGCGCGGCTGCTCTTCGGAGCGGACCGTTCCGACCAGGGCAGCCTGCACATCGGCGGCACCGCGCGCACGCTCCGGACCCCCCGCTCGGCCATCGACCAGGGCATCGCCTTCTCCTCGGAGAACAGGAAGGAAGAAGGACTGATCGGGGACCTGTCGGTCCGCGACAACCTGGTCCTGGCCATGCAGGCCAGCAAGGGCTGGTTGCGGCGTGTCCCCCGGACCACCCAGGATCAACTGGCCGACAAGTTCATCGCGGCACTGGACATCCGCCCCGCCAGCAAGGACGCACTGATCCGGAACCTGAGCGGAGGCAACCAGCAGAAGGTGCTGCTGGCCCGCTGGCTCATCACCAACCCCCGTCTGCTCATCCTGGACGAGCCCACCAGGGGAATCGACATCGGCGCGAAGACGCAGATCCAGAGACTCATCAGCAGTCTCGCGTCGGACGGCATGTCCATCATCTTCATCTCGGCCGAACTCGAGGAAGTACTGCGCCTGAGTGATCGGATCGCCGTCCTCAAGGACCGGCAGATGGTCGCCGACCTGGCGAACGACGGAGTCACCATGGAGGACGTCATGACGATCATCGCGGGAACCAACGCATGAACGCCCTGCTGAAGCACCGACTCACCTGGCCCGTGCTCGCGCTGGTCCTCCTCCTCCTGCTCAATCAACTCTTCCGTGCGGATTTCCTGTCCGTCCGCGTCCAGGACGGACACCTGTACGGCAGCCTGATCGACATACTGCGGAACGGCGCTCCGACGGTCCTCATCGCCCTGGGCATGACGCTCGTCATCGCCTCGCGGGGCATCGACCTGTCCGTGGGAGCGGTGGCGGCCATCTCCGGAGCGGTGTCCTGCACCTACATCTACAACTCGCCGGACCCCTCGTCACCCACGACGGCGGCGGTGGCCGTGACCATCGCCGTGGTCGTGGGACTGGCGCTCGGGCTGTGGAACGGGTTCCTCGTCTCCGTGATCGGCATCCAGCCCATCATCGCCACCCTGGTCCTCATGACGGCAGGCAGGGGGCTGGCGCAACTGGTCACGGACGGCCAGATCATCTCGGTCTCCAATGATTCCTACCAGGCGATCGGAGCCGGCTTCTTCCTCGGACTGCCGATCTCCATCCTCATAGCGGCGGCGGCGTTCGGCGTGGCCGGGCTGCTGACGCGGCGCACAGCCCTTGGCACGCTCATCGAAGCGGTGGGCATCAACCCGGTGGCCAGCCGCCTTGCCGGAATCAACGCGCGCAACGTCACCTGGATCGTCTACGTCTTCAGCGGGCTGTGCGCAGCCGTCGCCGGACTGATGATCAGTTCGAATGTCACGGCTGCGGATGCCAACAACGCCGGCCTCTACATCGAGATGGACGCCATCCTCGCCGTCGTCATCGGCGGCACCTCGCTGGCCGGCGGGCGGTACAGCCTCGTGGGAACCCTCATCGGGGCGCTGATCATCCAGACCCTCACGACCACCGTCTACACCCTGGGCATTCCCCCCGAAGTGACCCTCGTGTTCAAGGCGCTCGTCGTCATCATCGTCTGCCTCCTCCAGTCCAGCAAGGCCCGAGCCCTCCTCGGGCAACGCAAACGCCCCGTGACCGAGCAGTCCGACGTGAAGGTGGCCATCTGATGTCGGTCCTCACCCGCACCCCGGCGCCCCTGAACCGCCCTCGGATCAGCCGCCTCCAGGGCAAGGCGCGCTATGCGCCGGCACTGGCCACGACCGGCCTGTTCCTCGCGATGTTCGCCGCGGGCGCGGTCATGTATCCGGGTTTCCTCTCGGGACAGGTGTTCCTCAACCTCCTGATCGACAACACCTTCCTGATCGTCCTCGCCGTCGGGATGACGTTCGTGATCCTCACCGGCGGGATCGACCTCTCCGTCGGCTCGGTCGTCGCCCTCTCGATGATGATTGCGGCGGCCCTCCTCCAGGCCGGCTGGAACCCGATGGCCGTCATCGCCCTCGTGCTCCTCACCGGCGCGACCTTCGGCCTGCTCATGGGGCTGGTCATCCAGGTCTTCGAGATCCAACCGTTCATCGTCACCCTCGCCGGGCTGTTCCTCGCGCGCGGGCTCTGCTACGTCATCAGCGTCGATTCGATCACCGTGACCGATCCCTTCTTCACGGCGATGGCCCAGGCGAGGATTCCGCTGGCCGACACGCTCTTCATCTCACCCGGCGTCGTGATTGCGCTGGTCGTCATCGCGCTCGCCTTCTACGTCCTGCACCAGACCCGGTTCGGCCGGACCGTGTACGCCATCGGCGGTGGGGAGTCCTCAGCCCTGCTGATGGGACTGGCCGTCCCGAGGACGAAGGTCCTCGTCTACGGGATCAGCGGCCTGTGCTCGGCGATCGCGGGTATCCTCTTCTCGTTCTACAGCCTCTCCGGCTACAGCCTGGCGGCGACCGGCCTGGAACTGGACGCCATCGCCGCGGTGGTGGTGGGCGGTACGCTGCTCACCGGCGGATACGGCTACGTCCTCGGCTCCCTTGCCGGGGTGCTCATCCTCGGCATCGTCCAGACGTTCATCTCCTACGAGGGCACCTTGAGCTCCTGGTGGACGCGGATCGTGATCGGCGCCCTGCTCCTCGCCTTCATCCTGCTGCAGAAGCTCTTCTCCCGGAAGGCCAGGCTCACCTGACGGCTCAGGCGGAGCGGCCGGCCCTTCATCAGCACGGGGCCGGCGGGGCAACCGCCGCCGGGATCCCATAGGCCCGGCGTGCTGTCGGGGGCGCGATACCCCGGCAGCACGCCGATGATCACGCGCCGCAGGTCCTCCACCCGTCGGGCCGGACCTGCAGCCTCCGACCGCCCGGCCCGAGAAGAATGGCAACGGATACGCTGGTGCCATGACTGTTCTCGTGTTCCTCGACCCGGCCCACGACGACGGCAAGGTCGTCGACGCCTCGCAGCCGCAACTGATGGCCACCGACCTCGGTGCCACGCGCGGGGACGGCATCTTCGAATCGCTGCTGGCCGTCGGCGGAGCTCCCCGGAAGGAGCAGGCGCACCTCGCACGGCTCGCGTCGTCGGCCGCTGCCCTCGATCTGGTGGTGCCCGGGGCGGAGGCCTGGAGCCGCGCCATCCGCACCGGGCTGCGGGAGTTCGCGGCGGCCGAGCCGGACCACGGCAACGCCGTCGTGAAGCTGATCGCCACGCGTGGAGTGGAGGGCGCGGGACATGCGACGGCCTGGGTCCAGGTGGCGCCCGTTCCGGCGTCGACCCTCGCACAGCGCGACGCCGGCCTGAAGGTCCTGTTCCTCGAGCGTGGGTACGACAGCACCGTTGGACAACGCGCGCCCTGGCTGCTGATGGGCGCCAAGACCCTCTCCTACGCCGTCAACATGGCGGCCATCCGCCATGCGAAGGCGCACGGCGCGGACGACGTCATCTTCACATCCTCCGACGGCAAGGTCCTGGAAGGACCGACGTCCACCGTGCTCCTCGCCTACGATCGCGACGGGCAGAAGACGCTCCTCACACCGCAACTGGAGAGCGGCATCCTGGCGGGCACGTCCCAGAGCGCTCTCTTCGCAGCGGCGAAGGAGCAGGGGTGGGAGCTCGGCTACGGTCCGCTCGAACCGCACCACCTGCTCGACGCCGACGCCGTCTGGCTGATCTCGAGCATCCGGCTCCTCGCACCCGTCCTCTCGCTCGACGGCCAGGACCTGCGCACGTCGGCCGCGCTCACCGCCGAACTCACCGAGCTCGTGGACCGATTCGTGTAATCTCCGCCACAAAATGGCCGCATAAAGGCCCTCTACGGCGTCAAACGCCGATTTTCACCCGTTGCCGTTTTGACCGGGTGCTTCACCCTGCCCTAGCGTTTTTCCTGAAATCAAGAGTTCCAGCCCTCGGCCCTGGCCGGCTGGACAGCAACCCTCTCCCGTAGTGGGGTGCTCCAGGTGAAGATTCGGCCGCCGGGACCAGTCCCCCGGTTGGCAAGTACGGCGTCGTGCGGTGTCCCGGGATTGCTGGGTAGCCACATCACAACGCGCAGCCCAGAACAGCGAGCGTGTCACCCAGCAGCCAGCAGCCTCCTTCCGTGCCGTCGACCGGCACCTCCGAAAACCCCTCACCTGTGCGCCCGGAATCCGGGCCGGTATCGAAGGACATCATGACCATCTCCCGTAAGGTCCTCGCGGCATTCGCCGTACCCCTCCTCGCCCTGACCGTCTCCTGCGGCAGCTCCAGCAGCGAGCCCACCGAGACCACCGACGCCCTGGCCGGCAGCGACCAGCAGTCGCTGGACCAGTACACCACCGAGGACAGCACGCCGATCGACGAGATCGACACCTCGAAGCTCGGTCTCATCACGGAGGGCACGCTGCGTGTCGGCACCCTCTCGGACGCCCCTCCGAACATCTTCATCGAGAACGGCGTCTTCACGGGCTACGACAACGAGTTGCTGCGCGCCATCGGCGACGAGCTCGGCCTCGAGGTCGAGTTCGCCTCCACCGACTTCTCGGCGCTGCTGGCGCAGGTGCAGAACAAGCAGTTCGACGTCGGGTCCTCCTCGATCTCCACCACCGAGGCCCGCCGCGGGAACGTCGGCTTCACCAACGGCTACGACTTCGGCTACATGGCCGTCGTCGCCAAGAACGGCTCCACGGTCACGGGCTTCGACTCGCTGTCCGAGAGCACCCGCATCGGCGTGGTGCAGGGCACCGTGCAGGACGACTACGTCACCAACACCCTGGGCCTCGAGCCCGTGCGCTTCGCCGACTACAACACGGTGTACGCCAACGTGAAGAACGGCCAGGTGGACGCGTGGGTGGCGCCGTCCCAGCAGGCCACCGGCCAGGTTAAGGAGGGCGACGACACCGCGATCGCCGAGACCATCATCAACACGGAGAACTTCACCGCCTACGCCGTGAACAGCGAGAACCAGCCCCTGATCGACGCCCTGAACGCGGGCCTCGACGCCGTGGTCGAGGACGGCACGTGGTCCGAGCTCACCAAGGAGTGGTACCCGGACCGCGAGATGCCCACCGACTGGAAGCCCGGCAGCAAAGCCGTGGAAGTAAAGTAGCCGACCCTCCATGAATGCCCTTGAACAGCTCGCGCAGACCTTCTTCGACTGGGAGGCGATGGCCGCCGTCCTGCCGGAGCTCCTCGCGGTCGGCCTGCGGAACACCCTGATCCTCGCGATCGCGTCCGGAATCATCGGGACGGTCCTCGGCATGGTCCTCGCGATCATGGGGATCTCCCGCAACCGGCTGCTCCGCTGGGCGGCGCGCATCTACACGGACATCTTCCGTGGGGTGCCCGCCGTCGTGATCATCCTGCTCATCGGCATCGGACTCAGCCCGATCTACCGCGAGGCCACCGGCAGCACGAGCCCGTTCCCCATGGGGATCCTCGCGCTGTCGCTCATGGCGGCGGCCTACATCGGCGAGATCTTCCGCTCCGGCATCCAGAGCGTGGAGAAGGGACAGCTGGAGGCCTCGCGCGCCCTGGGCTTCAGCTACCGCTCGTCGATGCAGCTCGTGGTGGTCCCCCAGGGCGTGCGGCGCGTGCTGCCCGCCCTGGTGAACCAGTTCATCGCGCTGATCAAGGAATCCTCGCTCATCTACTTCCTCGGGCTGCTCACCAGCGAACGTGAACTGTTCCGGATCGGGAACGATGCGGCCAGCAACACGGGCAACCTCTCGCCGCTCATCGCCTCCGCCGTGCTGTACCTGTGCCTCACGATCCCGCTGACCCACCTGGTCAACTACATCGACAACAGGTTGCGGACGGGCAAGCGGGAGAAGCCGGAACCGGACGAACTGGCCGCGAAGATCGGCGAAGGAGCCAAGGCGTGAAGACCATCGATTCGGGAACCCTGACCGGCAGGGACCTCCACCTGTCCTTCGGGACCAATCACGTGCTGCGCGGCATCGACCTGCACGTGGAGCAGGGCACGACGGCGTCGGTCATCGGCCCGTCCGGGTCCGGCAAGTCCACGCTCCTGCGTGTCCTCAACCGGCTGATCGAACCGGACAGGGGGGACATCCTGCTCGACGGCCGGTCCGTGCTGAAGGACAACCCGGACGAGCTGCGCCGCCGCATCGGCATGGTGTTCCAGCAGTTCAACCTCTTCCCCCACAAGACCGTGGTGGACAACGTCTCCCTGGCGCTGCGGAAGCTCCGGAAGATGTCCGCGGACGAGGCCCGGGAGAAGGCGCTGGCGCAGCTGGACCTGGTGGGGCTGAAGCACAAGGCCGACGTGCGGCCCGGCAACCTCTCGGGCGGCCAGCAGCAGCGCGTCGCGATCGCCCGGGCGCTGGCGATGGACCCCGAGGTCATGTTCTTCGACGAGGCCACGTCCGCCCTGGACCCGGAACTCGTCAAGGGCGTCCTCGCCCTCATGGCCGATCTGGCCTCGGCGGGCATGACGATGGTCGTCGTCACCCACGAGATGGGCTTCTCCCGCAACGTCTCCGACACCGTGACGTTCATGGACGGCGGCGTGGTCGTGGAATCCGGTCCTCCGGCCGCGATCTTCGACGACGCGCAGACGCCGCGCCTGAGGTCCTTCCTCGCGGACGTGCTGTAGCAACCCGCTGCACCAGCGCTGTCACGGCGGTCGCCCCGGTCAGGACAGGATGAAATTCCAGGTCCCGGCCAGGACGGCCGCCGTCACTGCGCTTGCAGCGATCAGGAGCCCGACGACGGCGACGCCGGCGTCGAGCGGGGAGAAGGTGCTCGTCCGCGCCCACGTGCGCGTTCCCCCGCCGAACCCGCGCGCCTCCATCGCGGTCGCGAGCCGTGTGGCGCGCCGGATGGCCTGCACGATGAGCCCGAAGGACTGCCCCAGCAGGTTCCGGGTGCGGGCGACGACGGACCCGTCCGATCCGATGCCCCGGGCGTGGCGCGCGAGCCCGAGCGTCTCCCACTGCTCCACCAGCAGGCCGACGAGCCTCAGCGATGCCAGGCCGCCGAGCACGAAGCGGTGCGGCAGGTGCAGTTTCTGCGCGAGGGCATCGGCCAGGTCCGTGGGGTCGGTGGTGAGGAGGATGAAGATGCCCGGCAGCGCGAGCGCCAGGCCCCTCAGCCCGACGGCGATCCCCGCGGCCACCGATCCCTCGGTGAAGAGGAACGGCCCGACGTCGAGCAGGACCCCGCCGCTCTTCTCCGCCAGCAGGGCGGTCCCGTAGGCGCCGACCACGGCGGCGATCAGCAGGGGCCAGATACGCCGCGCGAGGCCCACCACACTGATGCCCAGCAGCGGCATGAGGGCCAGCTCCGAGGTGAGCACCACCGCGGCACTGACCCAGTCGATGCTCGCCATCAGGGCGAACGTGATGACGGTGGCGGCGAACAGCTTGGACACCGGATTGGCCCGCACGAGCGTCCTCCCGGTCAGGACCGGGGTCAGGTGGTCGCTGCTCATCGGGACACCAGCCGTCCCGCTCCACCGATGATGTGAAGCGATGCTCCGCCGAGCGCGGCGATGAAGTCCGCGTCGTGCGTCACGGAGAGGACGGCCACGCCGTCGTCGATCAGTTCGCGCAGCAGGGTGACCAGTTCGGCCCAGGTCCCGGCGTCCTGGCCGAAGGTGGGCTCGTCCAGGATGAGGATGCGCGGGGCCGTGGCGAGCATCGTCGCGACCGACAGGCGGCGCTTCTCCCCGCCGGACAGCGTGAACGGATTGGCCTTGAGCAGATGGGTGAGCCGGAGCCGCTCGGCCAGCTCGGCGATGCGGCGCGGGTCCACGCTCCCGCTGACCCTCCTCGGACCGAACTCGAGTTCCTCCGCGACGCTCGCCGTGAGGAACTGGTGCTCGGGCTCCTGGAAGACCGTTCCGACGCGCTGCACGAGCTGGGAGGAACGCCAGCGGAACGGGTTCCTTCCGGCGTCCCCGGCGAGCCGGGCGGACGCCTCGAGGGTCCCTGCGCGCGGGCGGAGGAGGCCGCCGAGCGTGAGCGCCGCCGTCGACTTCCCCGCACCGTTCGGCCCGGTGATGCTCAGGGCCTCCGCAGCGCGCACCTCGAGCCCGAGGCCCTCCACGGCGGCCGGCCCGTGCTTCGTCCTTGCCACGGCCAGGCCGTGCGCCGAGAGGAGCACCTCCGCACCGCCGCCGGGCATTCGCCCGCCCACGGGGGGCCGCAGCCCCGGGACCCATACGCCCGCCGCAGCGAGCCGGCTTCGCGTCTCCTCCCGGCCGAGCACGGTTGCCGGGGCACCGTCCGCGAGGACGCCGCCCTCGGCATCGAGCACGATCACGCGATCGACGACATCGGCCCACACCGCCACACGGTGCTCCACGACCACGAGCGTCGACCCCGTACGCTCGAGGACCCGGGCGACGGCGTCGCGCACCTCCAGCACGCCGTCGGGGTCGAGGTTCGCGGTGGGTTCGTCGAGCAGGAGCAAGCCGGGTTCCATGGCGAGCACGGAGGCGAGCGCGAGGCGCTGTTTCTGCCCTCCGGACAACGCGGTGGTCGGGTGGTCGAGCGGGAGGTCCAGGCCGACGTCGTCGAGCGCCCGTCCCACGCGCCGCCAGATCTCCTCCCGCGGCACGGCGAGGTTCTCGGCGGCGAAGGCCACCTCGTCACCCACGCGCGCCAGCACGACCTGCGTCTCCGGATCCTGCAGGACGAGCCCCGCACGCCCCCGCGCCGCGGCGGGCGGGGCGCCGTCGAGCAGGAGTTCACCCTCCTGCTCGCCCTCGTCGTTGGTGCCGAGCACACCGGCCAGTCCGTGCAGCACGGTCGATTTGCCCGCGCCGGACGCCCCGAGGAGCAGGACCCGCTCCCCGGGCCGGATGTCGAGGTCCAGCCCGCGCGCGGCGAACGCCTTCCTGCCGGCATGGCGCCAGCCCCATCCCCGGGCGCGGACGTGCACCGCTCCGGAAGATGGCGCGTCGGCTGGTGTCACACGTCCGCCGTGCGGCCCGCGGCGAAGGAGGACAGCACGCCCGTCTTCGCGAGACCACGCATGGCGAGCCAGGACAGCAGTCCGGCGATGACGACGCCGGAGATGGCAGCGAACACGGTGTAGAGGACCTTGAACTCGATGGTCCACAGCGCGTTGTACATGATGTTCTCGCTGATCGCGAGGGCGAGCCCCGCTGCGAGGCCCGCCAGCAGTGCCACGGGCAGGTTCCACTTCCGGTAGAGGAACAGCAGGAAGACCAGCTCGGCCCCGAGTCCCTGGATGAGCCCGGAGACGAGGACGAGGATGCCGAACTGGGTGCCGATGAGCGCCGAGACCGCGGCCGCGAGCACCTCGCAGTAGACGGCGGCGCCGGGCTTCCGGATGATCAGCCCGCCGAGCACTCCGGCGATCAGCCAGCCGCCCGAGTAGAGGCCTGCCAACGGCGGGAAACCGGCGGTGAGCACGCTGATGCCCGAGTAGCCCGCCGACCAGGCGAAGAACAGGACGCCGACGGCGACCGCGATGACCGAGGCCACCACGATGTCGACGACACGCCACTGGGTGGTGCGCGGAGAGGTGCCCGTGAGGGACGCTGGTGATGCCATGGTGATTTCCTCCTGAGGTACAGGAGGGGAGAGTGCCGGACTGCCGTGGAAGCAGCATCCGCGCACTCTGAGAACTCGACTCCCTTCGCCGGTACTAGCCGGATCAGGTTCGAGGGTCTGCGGCGGTCCGCACTCTCAGCGCCCGCTCCGCAGCCTGCTGCGAATCGGCGCTCCCCTGTCGTTTGTTGGTTGAGCGCTACCGATCCTACACCTGCGAAGGGCCGTGGGCCGCGACTAGGCTAGGCCCAGGACTATCGGACTAGAAGGAGAAACCATGAACGTGGTGTTCAAACTGCTCGGCGCCGGCATGAGCGTGGGTGCGGGCTTCGTCGGGACCAAGCTCGTCGACTTCCTGTGGGAGAAGATCACCGGCGAGGCCCCGCCGAAGAGCAAGGACGGGCTGGAGAACACCCTGCGCTCGGCCCTCGTGTTCGCCGTCATCTCGGGTGCGGTCAGCACCACCATCCAGGTGCTCACCAACCGCTCCACGCAGAAGGCGATCGACCGCTTCTCGAAGACACGCGACCTGACCTGAGTCCTTCGCGGCAGGGCTGGAGGAGGGCTGGAGGAGGGCTGCCCGCCGTTTCGTGCGCAGGGTTCATGGCGGCCCCCCCTCCTGGCGCTCAGACGCCGATGACGGTGAGCCATCCGGCCAGGGCGAGGAGGGTGATGGCGAGCACCGGGAGGGTCAGCACGATGCCGACACGGAAGTACTGGCCCCAGCCGATGTGGATGCCCTTGCGGTCCAGGACGTGCAGCCAGAGCAGGGTCGCGAGGCTGCCGATGGGGGTGATCTTCGGGCCGAGGTCCGAGCCGATCACGTTGGCGTAGATCATGGCCTCCTGCGTCAGACCGGCAGCGCCGGCCGAGCCGATGGCCAGCGAGGCGATGAGGACGGTGGGCAGGTTGTTCATCAGGGACGCGAGGACGGCGACGATGACGCCGACACCGAGAGCGGTGACCAGCACCCCGTTGGAGCCGATGCTCGAGAAGACGCCGGCGAGCTCGTCGGTCAGGCCCCGGTTCCGCAGCCCGTACACGACCAGGTACATGCCGATGGAGAACAGGACGATCTGCCACGGCGCTTCCTTCAGGATCCGTGGAACGGAGATCCTCCCGCTCGGGAGCGCGACCCCAGCGGCAGATGCTTCGTCCTCCTGGTCCGGACCGGCGGTGGCACCGATGACGGGCGTGACGTGAGGCCGGGCCGTCGACCGGCGGGACGCGCCGACCGTCTCGTAATCGAGGTCCGCCGCCCGTCCGGCGCCTTCAGGTGATCCTGGCGCCGGCCCCGGCGCTGCGGACGTGCCGGTGAGGGCGCGCGTACGGGGGAAGAGGAAGGCCGGCTGGCGGGAGGCGACGATCATCAGGACGACGGCTCCGACTCCCGCGACGGCGGAGAGCGGGATCTGCAGTGGTTCGGCGGCGAAGTAGCCCACGAGCAGGACCCCGAGGATCACCCAGCCGGCCCTGAACGTCAGCGGGTCCGCGATGGCGGACTTCGGACTGGCGAGGACGGTGACGTCGTAGCGGCGCGGGATGACCTTGCGGAAGAACAGCAGCAGGACGCCGAGGCTGGCCGCGACGGACACGATGCCGACCGGGACCATCACGACGGCGTAGCGGGCGAAGCTGATGTCGAAGAAGTCCGCGGTGACGATGTTGACGAGGTTCGACACGACCAGCGGCAGACTGCCGGCGTCGGCGATGAATCCGCAGGCGATGACGAAGCCGAGGGACGCCTTGGCCGGGAACTTCAGGGCCAGGAGCATCTGGATGACGATCGGGGTGAGGATCAAGGCCGCCCCGTCATTGGCGAAGACTGCTGCGATCGCTGCCCCGAGCAGGACGATGAGCGTGAACAGCAGCCGTCCGTCACCCCTGCCCCAGCGGGCGACGTGCAGGGCTGCCCAGGTGAAGAACCCGGACTCGTCGAGGATCAGGGAGATGATCACGATCGCCACGAACGCGAAGGTCGCATTCCACACGATGTCCCACACGATCGGGATGTCGGACAGGCTCACCACCGTGGTGATCAGGGCTACCGCCGCACCACCGAGGGCGGACCAGCCGATGCCGAGGCCCCGGGGCTGCCAGATGACCAGGGTCAGGGTGGCGAGGAAGATCAGGATGGCGACCACGGTCATGGCAGGACTCCTTAGGGGAGGGACACGCAGGGGGAACGCATGGAAGAGGGCAGGGAGGAGCCCGGCGAGGGAGCAGACGGGACCGGCTGTCGACGGCCGCGATCCGCGCCGGTCGGCTACGGGGCCATCACGGTGGCGTGCAGGGCGGTGACGCGTTCGAGGATGTCGTCGCGGACCAGGCGCATGCGCTCGATGCCGTCGATGCCGCGCTCGCTGGGCTCGTCGGTCTCCCAGCGCTCGTAACGGGCGCCCTCGACCTCGTCGACGTGCGCTTCAGGGCCCAGGATGACGACGAGGTCCGCCTGCTCCTGGTCCTCGCGGGTGATCGGACGGGGGACGTTCTGGCTGATGTCGACCCCGATCTCCGCCAACACCTCGGCCGAGAGGCCGTTGACCGAGGATCCCGGCCTCGATCCGGCCGACGCCGTGGTGATGGAATCACCGGCGACCTTGTGCATGAGGCCCGCGGCCATCTGGGACTTGCCTCCGTTCTTCACGCACACGAACAGGACAGCGGGCTTGTCCGCCTTGAAGCTCACAGGGGTTCTCGATTCTTCTGAGCGGGCAGGAGCCCGGAGAGGTCGGGGGTCACGCGGGTTCGGCGAGGACGCCGGCGAGGGAGGTCAGGGCTCCGGGCACGAGGGAGAAGTACGCCCACACCCCGCGCTTCTCACGGTGCAGGATGCCCGCGTCGACGAGGATCTTCAGGTGGTGCGACACGGTCGGCTGCCCGAGATCCAGCGGCTCGGTGAGGTCACAGACGCACGCCTCGTGCCCGGCGCTCGAGGAGATCAGCGAGATCAGGCGCAGACGGTTCGGGTCGGCGATCGCCTTGAACTGCCTCGCCAGTTCCTCGGCCCGATCCGCGCTCATCGCCGGTGCCCCCGACGGCACGCAGCAGGGACCCTCTGCACCCGCCGCATCAGGGGTCGCCGTGGCGGCTCCGGTCGTTGCGGGGTCCGCAGTCCTGGACTCGGTGATCGTCGTCATTCACCTACCGTACCCTGATATTGACAACCATCAATATGCTTTCCATACTCGAGACCGACACCGGTCGATCTCCGGGACCGGGCGCTGAACGAAGGATCACCATGAGCATCGAGACGACCACCGAGGTCAGGAAACCGTCGGTCCTGTTCGTCTGCGTCCACAACGCGGGGCGGTCGCAGATGGCAGCGGCGTACCTCAACCACCTCTCCGAGGGGCGCATCGAGGTTCTGTCCGCCGGGTCCCAGCCCGCCGACCAGGTGAACCCCGCCGCGGTCGAGGCCATGAAGGAGGAGGGCATCGACATCACCGCCGAGACACCGAAGGTCCTCACCGCCGAGGCCGTGAAGGCTTCCGACGTCGTCGTCACCATGGGGTGCGGGGACGAGTGCCCCTACTTCCCGGGCAAGCGGTACGAGGACTGGGTCCTCGAGGATCCCGCGGGCAAGGGTGTCGAGTCCGTCCGCCCCATCCGCGACGAGATCAAGGGCCGCATCCAGCAGCTCATCAGCGAGCTCCTGCCCGCCGACGGGACCGCAGCTCATGCCTGAGACCACCCCCGGAACAAGTCCCGCCGCCGGGTCCGGCATGACCGATCTTCCTGTCGCCGTCATCGGCGCCGGACCCATCGGCCTCTCGGCGGCCGCGAACCTCCTCGAGCAGGGCCTGACCCCGATCGTGTTCGAGCAGGGGCCCGGCGTCGGCGCGGCGATCCGGCAGTGGGCGCACATCCGCCTGTTCTCACCCTGGGAGTACGGCATCGACCCCGCAGCCCGACGGCTGCTCGAACCCACCGGTTGGGCCGAACCACGCCGTACCGCACTGCCGTACGGCCGCGAACTGGTGGAGTCCTACCTCGAGCCCCTCGCCGCCGTCCCAGCCATCGCCGACACCCTCCACTTCGACAGCCGGGTCATCGCGGTCACCCGCCTCGGCATGGACAAGACCCGCACCAAGGACCGCGACACCACCCCGTTCCTCGTCCGGGTCACCGCACCCGACGGCACCACGGACCACCTCGTGCGAGCCGTCATCGACGCCTCCGGCACCTGGAACCGGCCCAACCCGCTCGGACAGGCCGGACTGACGGCACCCGGGGAAGGCGCGGCGTCCCAGTTCATCACCAGGCCGTTGCCCGACGTCGTCGGCGCTGACCGGGCACGCTTCTCAGGCCGGACGGTCATGGTCGTCGGCGCCGGCCACTCTGCCGCCAACACCCTGATCAACCTCGGTCAGGTCGCCAGGAACGAGCCCGGCACCCGCATCCTCTGGGCCGTCCGCGGCAGCGCGTCGGCCCGACGCCTCTACGGCGGCGGGGACCTCGACGGCCTGCCCGCCCGCGGTGCACTCGGCAGCCGCCTGAAGACCCTCGTCAGGGACGGCGTCGTCGAACTCATCACCGACTTCACCATCACCTCGCTCACCGGAACCGGATCGGGCCTCACCGTTGCAGCGTCGACGCCGGACGGTTCCCGCGCCGTCGACGTCGACGTCCTCGTGCCCGCCACCGGGTTCCGCCCCGACCTCGACATGCTGCGCGAACTCCGCCTCGAACTGGACCCGGCCGTCGAGGCGCCCCGTGCCCTCGGGCCCCTGATCGACCCGGAGTTCCATTCCTGCGGAACAGTCCCGGCCCACGGGGCGGACGTCCTGGCGCACCCCGAGAAGGACTTCTATCTCGTCGGGATGAAGTCCTACGGGCGAGCCCCCACCTTTTTGCTGGCCACCGGGTATGAGCAGGTCCGTTCCGTCACCGCCGCGATCGCGGGTGACCCCGAGGCTGCTTCGCGCCTGCAGCTCGAGCTGCCTGAGACGGGCGTCTGCAGCACCGACCTGGGCGGATGCTGCTCGGAACCGCAGCTCGTCAGCATCGGATTCCCCACCGGCACGGCCCACGGACGCTCCGGCGCCCCCGACCACTGATCGGACACGGGTCGGGCCGGCGGGCGGACAGACCCGCGCCAGGAGCGCGGACCGGCCGCGCGGCGCGGCGCATCACGGACTAGTCCTCGTCCCCGTTGCTGCGGCCGGGCGTCACAGCCTGCAGGATGCGGTGCAGGCTCATCGCGATAGCGGCCGCCGCCCCGAAGGGGATATCGCGGGACGACGCCTCGTACGCTGCGGCTTCGAGCGCTGCGAGGCTGCGCTCGGCGGCCTGGAACGTCTCGGCGTCGTTCTCCTGCACCGTCCACAGGTCGAGCACGTCCCCGACAGCAGTGAAGGCCTCCCGCAGGGGCGGCCGGACCGCGTTCGGCAGGGGGTGCTCACGGGACGTCCCGTGCAGCGCATCCTGCAGCATGTTCGTGATGTTGAGGGTGTGGAATGCGACGACCTCCAGGACTTCGACATGCCGGTAGTCGCGGCGGACGTCCCGCGGGTGGAAGCGCCGCCGGACGTTTCCCTTCCGGCTCTCGTCCGCGTACTGCAGGGCCGCCCTCGCGTTGCGGGACGACTCCGTGAGCTCGTCCCGCCGCTGCGCCCAGCGCGGGTCATCCGCGGCCCAGTCCTCGTCCAGCGCCTCGCCCATCTCCTGGAGCTGCCTCGCGGCCGCCCTGCGGAGCCGGCTCATCTGGCCCACCGCGTCGTCGAGGTTCAGTGGTGGCAGGATGAGCACGCTGACCGCCAGCCCGACGCCGACACCGACTACCGTCTGGACGAAGTACCCCAGCGAGTATCCGAGGTTGTCATTGCCGATGACCAGAACGAACAGTCCGGCGGAGGCGATACCGGATCCGCCACCCGCCGTCCTCTTCAGGGCACCCGCCAGGAGCACGCCCATGCCGACCACGAAGGCGATCGTCAGCCCGTCGGGCTCCCCAGCCCAGTTCGCGACGTGGGCCAGCACGATCCCGATGGTGAGGCCGATGACGGTCTGCAGCCCGGACCTGAGCGTGCTGGCGACGGTCGGGTACATCGCGAGCAGCGCACCCAGGGGCGCGTAGTACGGATAGCGGGAAGCCTCACCGGGTATGCCCAGAGCGATGATCCAGGCGAGCGCTGCGGCGAGCGCGGCCTTGCCCGCGAGGAGGAGCTGCGGATTGACCACGGCTGCGCGGAGGCGATCGTCCAGATGGCTGCTCAGGCGCGCCGCGAGCACGCCACGGCCGGGAAAGGTTCTGTTCTTGGCCATCTCCGCAGTATGGCATCTGCCCCTGAGCAGGTCCTGCACGCCCGCACCGGATGGGACGCCGCCGCAGCCGGACACCCATGGAGGGAAGCCCGGGGACAGGCCTCCGGGCCGGCAGCTAGAGGGGGCTTCCCGCCGCGACCGTCATCTCCCGGGGGGAGGAGATACCGCTCGTGAGTCCCGGTCCGGTCGCCCTCAGTGCCAGCCAGGTCGCGAGCGCGCCCAGCGCCGCACCGGCGATGACGTCGACGAGGTAGTGCCACCCGAAGTAGACGGTGGCGAGGGCGGTGAGCAGCACGTAGGCCCAGAGGAGCACCCTGAGAACGAGCGGCATGCGGATCAGGTGCGCGACGAGGGCGGCGGTCACGACCACGGAGACGTGGAGGGAGGCGAAGGCGGCGATGCCGTGCACGGACTGCGTGGCGTGCGGATCGTCGAGGACGCGCACCCGGTTCCGGTACAGGGAGTCCGCGAGTTCGGTGACGGCGGTATCGGGAAGGTCGGTGAAATGCTTCCGCTCGACGAAGACCGGGCCCAGGGAGGGCAGCACGTAGTAGCTCGCAGCCCCGAGGATCCAGTTGAAGGACAACGCGCTGACGTACCAGGCACCGTGGGAGATCTGCCGGGACCAGACGAGGGCCGCGGCAACCGATACGGGGACGAACATGAGGTAGGACAGGTACACGGCGGACAGGACGTGCGCACTGATGCCCGTACCGAGCAGGTGCTGCAGCGCATCCCCGGGATGGTGTCCGCCGGTCAGCCAGCGATCACTCGCCTGAAGGAGCGGATCCGTGACCCGTTCGCGGACGAACGGCAGGAAGCTCTTCATGTTGCGGTACGAGACGTACGCGAGATAGAAGGTCGCCAGCCCCAGGGAGGTGGCCAGGATTCGTGGCACGGGCCAGCTGCAGCGGAATTCGGCCAGTGCGACGCGGAGGACGTTCCGCAGGCCGGGCCGCCCGAGCAGGGTGCGCGGAGCGATGTCCGCCAGGATCATCGCGACGAGGAGCGCGGGCAGCCGCACGTAGCTGGGACCGAGGAAACCGTCCGGGTCACGCAGGGGCAATCCGAATGCCACGGCCGTCAGGACGGTGAGGGCGGTGAAGGATGCCGCCACCGTGAGGGGCACGCGGAACAGTCCTGGTGGAAACCGCACCGACGCCGTGGTATTTAACTCCATCAGATACTTCTAGCACCTCCTGGCGCCTTCGGGCGCGATTGTCGGCAGTTACGCGCCCTGTTTGCTGCGTCATCTGCTGATTCCGTCGGTGCCCGGGCGCCAGGCCGCACGAGGCCGTGGCACCTTCTCCAACCGTCACGGGCGGGCCATACTGGCGGCATGAGCATCCTCAGCACGCAGCAGATCCTCGACGCCGGCCTCGATGACTGGCGGAAGCTGGCGCAGGCCCTTCACGCCCGCTTCCTGACACGGGACTTCGCCACGGGCCTCGCCCTCGTGACCGCCATCGGCGGTCTGGCGGAGGAGGCCGGTCACCATCCGGACATCACGCTGAGCTACCCGCACGTCGACGTGTCGCTCATCAGCCACGATGCAGCCGGTGTGACCGCGCGCGATCTGGACCTGGCACGTCGCATCAGCGACCTGGCAGAAGAACGCGGCATCATCGCCGATCCTGCGGCACCCGCCGTCGTCGAACTCGCGCTCGACACGGCGGACGTGGCCGCCATCGGACCGTTCTGGGCGGCGCTGCTCACCGGCGATCCGGGTGCCGTGGACGGCGACGACGTCGCGGACCCGGGCGGGCGGGTACCGCTCCTGTGGTTCCAGCACACCGACGCGCACGCGACACCACGCCAGCGCTTCCACATCGATCTCTGGGTGCCGCACGACGCGGCGGAGGCCCGCATCGCCGCCGCCGTCGCGGCCGGGGGCACCGTGGTGGACGAGGCACAGGCGCCCTCCTTCACGGTCCTGGCCGATCCCGAGGGCAACAATGCCTGCGTCTGCACCGTCCTCGGGCGCTGAGGACTCCGGCGGGCGATCCGACGATGCAGCAGGCAGGACCGCAGGACGGCGGGCGCGTGGACGTCCTCGTGGTGGGCGCGGGTCCCACCGGACTCATGCTCGCCAACTGGCTGGTGAAGCTCGGTGCGAGCGTCACCGTGATCGACGGGAAGGCGGGCCCCACCCGCGAGTCCCGGGCCCTGGGCGTGCACTCGCGATCCATGGAGATCTACGACCAGCTCGGCGTCGTCGACCGGGTACTCGCCCAGGCCGTCCGTGCGGAATCGATGCGGCAGGGCTTCGGGCGCACCGCCTTCGCGCCCATCCCCCTGACCGGCCTGGGCCGGGGCCTCACCCCGTACCCCGGCATGTACATCCTCGAGCAGAGCGCCAACGAGCGGATCCTCGCCGACCACCTGCAGGAGGTCGGCGGGTCGGTCCGGTGGCGGCATCGGCTGTCAACGCTCACCGAGCAGGACGGCGGCGTGCTCGCCGTCGTCGACGGCCCCATCGGATCCTCCACGGTGCGCGCCCGCTTCGCGGTGGGCTGCGACGGGGCGTCCTCCACCGTCCGGTCCCGGTGCGGAACCCCGTTCGAGGGCACCACCAGCAGGCAGACCTTCTACCTGGTGGACGCGGTGGGCGTCCACGGACTCACTCCTGCCTCGGTCAACATCCGCCAGGGTGCCACCGGGTTCCTCCTCGCCTTTCCCATGCGGACCGACGCCTCCGGCAGGAACGGACAGCGGCTGATCGGGATCGCCGGCGACGACGACGCCCCCGCGGTCACGGAGGACTACGCCCGGCACCGCTTCGCCGAATCGTTCGGCGTCACCTACGAGGACTCCCGCTGGTTCTCCACGTATCGCGTCCACCACCGCATCGCCACGCACTTCCGCACCGGTCCGGTGTTCCTCGCCGGCGACGCCGCCCATGTGCACTCCCCCGTGGGTGCGCAGGGCATGAATACCGGGCTGCAGGACGCCCACAACCTCGCCTTCAAGCTCGCGGACGTGGCCTCGGGGCGTGTCCCGGAGACGGTCCTGGACCGCTACGAGTCGGAGCGACGGCCCGTCGCACTGCGACTCCTGAAGACCACGGACGCCCTGTTCCGCGGCATCACGTCGCGTTCGGCGGCAGCGATGCTGGTGCGCAGGTACGTGCCGCGGGTGGTGCTGCCCGCCGTCGTCGCCCTGCTCCCCCACCTGCCCATCGGCCGCCACCTCGCCGGCTACCTCGGCCAGCTCCGCATCCACTACCGGATGGAGGGCGCTCCGTCGGGGCGCCGCCGCGACGCCGTCGTAGGCCGCCGGCTGCCGTGGACCGGGGAGAACTTCGACGTGCTGCGATCTGCGGCGTGGCAGGTTCACCTCTACGCGGCCGAGCAGGAGGCAGCACTCCAGGCGGCCTCCGCCGCACGCGGCCTCGGACTTCCCCTCCACACCTTCGCCACCACCGGCACCAGCCCGTTGCGACCCGGCGTCCTGTACCTCGTGCGGCCCGACGGATTCGTGGCAGCCGCTTCACCTCCCGCACAGGCCGCCGCCCGTTTCCGCTCGACCTGCGGGGACCAGATACCCCGTCTGCACGAGGGCTGACCCCGGAACGGACGCGTTCCGGCCGGCCCCGGTCTTGGGTGCGCGGATGGACACGCCGGCGGGCTAGGCCACTCCCACGCGCGGGAAGACGTCGTCGAGGTAGGAACCCAGCATCCTCGGACTGAAGGGCTTGGGGATGAAGTGGTCCGACCCGGCCACCAGGCACTGCTCCGCGGTGAGCTGCGGAGGTCGGGCCGAAATGGTGAGGATGTGCGCGTCGGAGCCCGCCCTGAGCTGTGCACAGAGATCGATGCCGTCCATGTCCGGGAGGTTGAGGTCCAGCGTGACGAGCCGGGGGTCCACCGTGCCCACGAGCCGACGTCCCTCGCTGCCCGTGATGGCCTCGTGCACGGTGAAGCCGCGCGAGGACAGGACGATGCTGAGCAACTGGCGGATGTCGGCGTCGTCCTCGATCACCACCGCGTCGCGCCGCAGCCCATCCATGTGTGCCTTGAGTCCCAAAGTGTCCGTCCCCTGATCAGCAGTAACCTTACCGTTCGCTGCCGGCGCCGACCACCGCGGCGCTCTCGGTTCCGTCCACGGCCCCGCGTCGGACAGGGAAGCATCGGCGTCAGCGACCGGGGGCGGAGGTCCCCGAGCCGGCGATACCGGTGCTGCCGGTACCGCCCGCGCTTCCCGTGGCCGCGCGCGGCGGCGGCTGCTCCCGGGGGCCCGCCACCCCGCCGTCCACGGCCCGCTCCACGACGTCGTCCAGTTCGTCGAGCGTGAGCAGGTCACGCCGCAGATGGCGCGTCCGGTAGCCCGCACGGCCCACCATGTGCGCGGACACGGGGCTCGTGAGCAGCTGGAAGACCCAGCACAGGACCAGCAGGGGCACGAGCGGCCAGCTCCCGGTCTCCACCGCGAGCGCCAGGAGGAAGAGCAGGAGCCCGAGGACCTGCGGTTTGGTTGCCGCGTGCATGCGCGAGAGCAGGTCGGGGAACCTCACGAGGCCGATCCCGGCGGCGAGTGACATGAGCGCCCCGCCGACCAGGAGGACAGACACGATGACGTCGTCGATCATGGCGTTACTTCCTGTCCGTGACGAAGCGGGCAACGGTGACCGAGCCGATGAAGCCGATGAGCGACACCGCGACGAGGAGGATCAGGTTGTCGAGGTGCCGGTTCACGATCATGTTCAGCACGAGCGCGGCGCCGATGATGGCGAGGACGACGTCGAGGGCCAGGACGCGGTCGAGGATGGACGGTCCCCGCACCGCGCGGTACAGCGCCAGGAGTACTGCGACGGAGAGTATTCCCCCGACTACATATGTAACGGCCGTCATCGCGACCCCTCCTCGACCCGGAGGGCCGCGAGGTCGGCCCTGCTCCCCATCACCCGGATCAGCCAGGCCTCGGTTGCGCGGACGTCACGGCGGACCGCATCGGCATCCGCCGCGGACGCCACGTTGAGGCAGTGGAGGTAGAGCGTCGACGAGGAGCGGTCCACCTCGAGGACGAGCGAACCGGGGATGAGGGAGATCGCATGGCCCGTCGCCGTGACCAGGAAGTCCGAGGAGCTGCGCAGCTCCACCGCGACGACCGCGTTCCGGAGGGCCGGACCCTTGCTCACGGCGAGCCAGAACACCTGCAGGCTGGCCGTCACCAGCTGGAGGAGGAACCGGCCGATGAACGGGACGAGCCAGAGCACGTTGAAGCGGCCCGTCAGTTCGACGGGAGGCAGGTAGAAGAAGTTCACGACGGCGTACGAGATGATCGCTCCGAACACGAGGTTGCCCCCACCGAAGTCCTGCCACAGGGCGCCCCAGACGAGGACGAGCCAGATGACGAGCGGGAGTTCGGTGATGAGGGGGATGCGCTGCCGGCTCATTCGTCCGCCCCCGCTCCGAGGACGGCCTCGATGTACGGAGTGCGGTCCAGCATCTCCTGCGCCGCACCGTCGCTGAGTGCGAAGAGCGGCCCGGCGAGGACCGTGAGGGCGAGCCCGAGCGCCACGAGGCCGATGGTCGGGCCTGTCATGGTGCCGGGCATCAGCGTCACCGGGTCCTTGCCTGCGAACCGCCCCGAGTCCTCGCCGGTCACGTGGCGTGATGTCCCCACGCTGGAGCCGTCGGCCTTGCTGGCGAGCAGGATGGGATCGGGATTCTCGGCGTCGGCAGGGCTGCGCCAGAAAGCGCGGTTCCAGACGCGGGCCATCACCAGGAGCGTCAACAGGCTGGTGAGGACTCCCCCGGCCACCAGGACGTACGCCAGCGGGGTCCCGAGCGCGACACCCGCCTGGATGAGTCCGAGCTTCCCGAGGAATCCCGAGAACGGCGGGATGCCCGCGAGGTTCATGGCCGGGAGGAAGAAGAGGATGCCGAGGAGCGGGGACAGTTTCGCCAGCCCCCCGAGCCGGTCCACGTTCGCCGTCCCGCCGCGGCGCTCGATCAGTCCCGTGACGAGGAAGAGGCTGGTCTGGACGGTGATGTGGTGGGCCACGTAGTAGACCGCGGCGCCGAGGCCTATCCGCGTGGAGACGGCCAGCCCGAAGACCATGTACCCGATATGGCTCACCAGCGTGAAGGACAGGAGTCTCTTGATGTCAGCCTGCGCCAGGGCGCCGAGGATCCCGACGATCATCGTGAGCAGCGCGACCACCATGAGGAGGGAGTTGATCCGGTCGCCCGGGAAGAGCAGCGTCTCGACGCGCACCATGGCGTAGACGCCCACCTTGGTCAGCAGGCCCGCGAACACCGCGGTGACCGGCGCGGGCGCGGTCGGGTAGGAGTCGGGCAGCCAGAAGGACAGCGGGAAGACGGCGGCCTTGATGCCGAACGCCACGAGCAGCATCAGGTGCAGCACCATCTGCGTGGCCGGGTCGACCGTCTCGAGCTTCACCGCGAGGTCCGCCATGGTGATGGTGCCGGTCGCCCCGTAGATCATCGCGATGGCGATGAGGAACAGCATCGAGGAGACCACGCTCACGACGACGTACGTCACGCCCGCCCGGATGCGCGGCGCCGTGCCGCCGAGGGTCATGAGGACGTAGCTCGCCGTCAGGAGGATCTCGAAGCCCACGTACAGGTTGAAGAGGTCCCCCGTGAGGAACGCGTTGGACACCCCGGCCACGAGGATCAGGTAGGTCGGGTGGAAGATCGACACGGGGCCGTCCTCGTCGCCGTCCGCCATGCCCTGGCCCGCGGCGTAGACCAGCACCGCGAGACTCACGGCGGAGGAGACCACGAGCATGAGCGCTGAGAACTGGTCCACCACGAGCACGATGCCGAACGGCGGCTCCCAGCCGCCGAGCCTCACGGCGTACGTCCCGGTCGACGGTGCGGCGAGGAGCATCACCACTTCGATGAGCAGGGTCACGCCGAGCGTCGTGATGCTCACGGCGCGCTGCGCCCGCGCGTGCCGGATCAGGATGAAGGTGGCGGCAGCGCCCAGGAACGGCAGGACGACGGCGAGCGGCGCGAGGTCGGCGGCGATCATCGCGCCTCCCCCACCCTGCCGGCACCGGCACGGCGGCCGTCGTCGTCGTCGTCGTCGTCGTCGTGGGGGCCTACACGGCCTTCCGTGTCGGCGTCGGAGAACTCGGTGGTGTCCGCGGCGATATCGGCGTCGTCCTCGTAGTCGTAGCTGTCCTGGTCCGCCACGCGCCGGTCCTCCGGGTCGTCCTGGACGTCGTCCTCCCGGCCCAGCACCCAGGACCTGTAGATGATGCCGAGCATGAAGGCGGTGACGGCGAACGTGATGACGATCGCGGTCAGGATCAGGGCCTGCGGGAGGCTGTCGCTGTAGTCCTCCGGCGGTGTCCCCGAGGCGTAGAGGGGAGACTTCCCTCCACCCCCGCTCATGGCGAGCATCAGGATGTTCGCCCCGTTGCCCATGAGGATCAGTCCGAGCAGCACGCGTGTCAGGCTGCGTTCGAGCAGCAGGTATATCCCTGCTGCGAACAGTGCCGCCATGAGCACGATGAGCGTGATGTTGACCGTCACGGCCGGACTCCTTCGGTGGCGGGCGGGACGAGCGCGTCGGGTCCGGCGTCCTCGACGACCGGCCCGTCCGCCTCGCTGCGCTCGTCGATCTCCGACCCGAGGCTCCGGAGCACGTCGAGGACGAGGCCGACGACGATGATGTACACACCGATGTCGAAGATGGTGGACGTCACGAACTTCACGTCGCCGAAGACCGGCAGCCAGAACTCGAGGACGTAGCTCTCGAGGACGGCCCCGCCGACGAGGAGTGGGGCCGCGGCGGTCAGGGAGACGATCGCGAGGCCGATCCCCAGGAGCGTTCCGGCACTGACCGGACTGGCCTCGGCGAGTTCGAAGCGCCCGCCCGCGAGGTAGCGGACGGCGAGCGCGAGGCCCGCCGTCAGGCCTCCCGCGAAACCGCCGCCGGGGAGGTTGTGGCCGGCGACCAGGAGGTAGATGGAGAGCACGATGACGGTGTGGAAGAGCAGGCGGGTGATCACCTCGAAGATGATCGAACGACGCTCGGGCGCCAGGGTCCGCCCGGCCACGAGCCAGGGATCCCGCGGAACGTCGGCGAAGCGTGCGGCGAGGAGTCGCGCGGCGCGTGACCTGCCGCCGGCGTCCAGGGGTTCCTGCCCGCGGTCCACGGACCCGTCCGCGACGCCGTCGGCCCGGTGCCGCTTGTCGCCGCGTCCGCGGATGAAGATGAGGCTGGCGATGCCCGTGGCCGCGATCGCGAGCACGGTGATCTCACCGAAGGTGTCCCAGGCGCGGATGTCCACGAGCAGGACGTTGACCGTGTTGGCGCCGCCGCCGTCCTCGTAGGCCAGCTGCGGATACGCCAGGGAGATGGGAGCGGCGGTCCTCGACGCCATGGCCGACATCGCGATGACGGCCATGACGCCGCCGAACGCGACACCGAGGGTGGCACGCAGCAGCCGGTGCCGGCTCTCGGCGCGGTTCCACAGCCGCGCGGGCAGGGAGCGCAGCGCGAGGACGAAGGCCACGAGCACGATCGTCTCGACGAGCATCTGCGTCAGCGCGAGGTCCGGTGCTCCGTGCAGCGCGTAGACGACCGCCATGCCGTAGCCGGTGATGCCCACCATGAGGACGGCCATGAACCGCTTGTTGGAGCGCAGTGCGGCGAGGATGCCCCCCAGGATGACGATCGCCGCCACGACCTGCGCCGGCGATTCCGCGATCGTGAACCGGGAGGGAAGCGGCGCATCGAAGATGATGAGCGCCGTCAGGGGCGTGATGATCGCGGTGGACAGGATGACGAACAGGTAGAAGGCCAGCGAACCGCGCTGGGTGCGGCCCGTGACCCACACCGCGACGTCGTCGAGCACACCGATGGCGGAGCGGTACACCGCCTCCGCTTCCCTGACGGCGGGAAGGCGCCCCTGCAGCCGTTCGATGCGCGCACGCAGCAGGTACAGGGCGACGCCCGCCGCGATGGTGAGCGCCGACAGCAGGAGCGGGAGGCCGAAGCCGTGCCACAGGGCGAGGTGCGGTGCGGGGTCGGCGGACGGGAAGAGTGTCGCGTAGGGCGCGACGGCGGCGTCGAGCGGTGCGGGCCAGACGCCGAGGGCCAGGGATGCGACGGCGAGCAGCGCGGGTGCCAGCAGGAAGGACGTCCGGACACGCCTGAACGGCGTCTGCGGCCTGCCGTGCTTCAGCGCGAAGG
Source organism: Arthrobacter sp. BC5 (assembly GCF_056680255.1). Classification (NCBI taxonomy): domain Bacteria; kingdom Bacillati; phylum Actinomycetota; class Actinomycetes; order Micrococcales; family Micrococcaceae; genus Arthrobacter; species Arthrobacter sp. BC5. The sequence goes on along the minus strand of NZ_CM155273.1, from coordinate 1,541,989 downwards.
CGCCCCAGACGAACCGGGCGCTGTAGGCGAAGGTGAGGATGGAGCCGATCACGATCCCGCCGAGGAGGAGCGTGCCGGCCGTGCCGTCCTCGGCGCGGTGCACGAAGGCCTCGAAGACCGACTCCTTGGCGACGAACCCGAGCAGGGGCGGAACCCCTGCCATGGATCCGGCCGCCACGAGGGCGACGGCGAACAGGGCGGGCGAGGTGGCTCCGACTCCGGACAGGACCCGCAGGTCGCGGGTGCCCGACTGGTGGTCGATGATACCTACCACCAGGAACAGCGTCGCCTTGAAGAAGCCGTGGGCGAGCAGCAGTCCCAGGCCTGCCACCGCGCCGTCCGGCCCGCCGAGTCCCACCACCATGGTCAGGAAACCGAGCTGGCTCACCGTCCCGTAGGCCAGGACGAGCTTCAGGTCGAACTGCCGCAGGGCGCGCCACCCGCCGAGCAGCATGGTCGCCATGCCGAGGACGAAGATCACCGGGTGCCAGAACGCCGTCTCTCCGAACCCGGGGGCGAAGCGCGCCACGAGGAACACCCCGGCCTTCACCATGGCCGCGGCGTGCAGGTAGGCGCTGACGGGGGTGGGTGCCGCCATGGCGCCGGGCAGCCAGAAATGGAAGGGGACGAGCGCCGACTTGGTGATGGCCCCGACCAGCACCAGCCCGATCGCGACGTCGACCAGCGTGCCGCGTGCCGCCAGCGCGTCCGCTCCGGCGAGGATCTCGGAGATGCGGTAGGTCCCCGCTTCCTGTCCGAGCATCACCAGGCCCACGAGCATCGCCAGCCCGCCGAAGGTCGTGATGATGAGCGCCTGCAGGGCGGAGCGTCGCGCCGAGAGCCGGTGGCGCGAGTAGCCGATGAGCAGGTAGGACAGGATCGTGGTCAGTTCCCAGAAGATGAACATGAGGATCAGGTCATTGGCCGTCACCAGCCCGAACATCGCCGCGGCGAAGGCGAGCAGCTGCGCGCCGAAGGCGCCGACGTCGGGATCGTCGCTCTTGAAGTAGCGCGCACAGTAGAAGAGCACCAGGGCGCCGACGCCGAGGATCAGGATGCACAGGACGGCGGCGAGGGCGTCGAGCCGGAAGGCGAACTCGAGCTGAAGGCTGGGGATCCACGGAACCGTGACCGACGGCGGTGCGTCGGCCCGGCCGTTCGGAGCGCCCTGCTCGGCGGCGAGGACCTGCGGCAGTCGGACCATGAGCCAGACGAAGCCGGCAGCAGGCGCCGCCGCGAGGACGAAGAATGCCGATCTGCCGAGCCGGGAAAAGAGAATGGGCGCTCCGAGTGCGAGCGCGAACATCGCGATCAGCACGGTGGGCATGGGAGTCTCGATCTTCCGCTGGGGGTCGGTCGGGCTCCGTCCAGTCTACCGAAGGAAAGACGGCCGGCCCTGCCCGGAGCGGGCCGATCACCTGCACAGCGCGCCGCGGGCGCTCGCGGCGTGACGGGGATCATACGGAGCTAGCATTCACCCTATGAGTACGCACCAGCAGCTTCCGCCGCCGACGGATGCCCCTGCACCCCTTCCTGCCGCGGGCTCCGGCCGCATCTTCAGCAAGCCCGTCCTGGCATGGGCCTCGTGGGACTGGGGCTCGGCCGCCTTCAATGCGGTCATGACCACCTTCGTGTTCACGGTGTACCTCACCTCGGAGTCCTTCGGCGGTGAGGAACGGGCCTCGCAGGTGCTCGGCTGGGGCCTCGCCGTCGCCGGTCTGCTGATCGCCCTCCTCGCTCCCGTCACGGGCCAGCGATCCGACCGCGGGGGACGCCGCAAGCTCTGGCTCGGCGTCAACACCCTGATCGTCACCGTGCTGACGGCCCTGTGCTTCTTCGTCCTCCCCAGCCCGGAGATGCTGATCCTCGGTGTCGCACTGATCGCGGCCGCCAATATCTTCTTCGAGTTCGCCGGCGTGAACTACAACGCGATGCTGACCCAGATCTCGACGCCGTCGACCATCGGCCGCGTCAGCGGCTTCGGCTGGGCGATGGGATACGTGGGCGGCATCGTCGCACTCGTGGTGGTGCTCGTGGTGTTCATCCAGCCGGTCGTCGACTGGGCGGGCGCCTCGAGCGACGAAGGACTGAACATCCGTCTCGTGGCCGTCTTCTCCGCCCTGTGGTTCGCGGCGTTCGCGCTGCCCGTGATGATCACGGTGCCCGAGGTCCCGCGCAGGGCCGCGGCCGCGCACCTGGGCCTCGTGGCCTCCTACGGTCTGCTGGTACGCCGGGTGAAGGCCATCTACCGCGCGAGCCCGCACACGATCTACTTCCTGCTGGCGAGCGCCATCTTCCGGGACGGCCTCGCCGCGGTGTTCACCTTCGGCGGCATCCTCGCCGCCGGCGCCTTCGGCTTCTCCGCGAGCCTGGTGATCGTCTTCGCGATCGCCGCCAATGTGATCGCCGCGATCGGCGCCGTCATCGGCGGGTTCCTCGACGACCGCATCGGCCCGAAGCGCGTGATCATCGGTGCCCTGGTGGGACTGCTGGTGGCCGGGACCACGATTCTCCTGCTCGGCACGGAGACACATTCCTTCTTCGGCATGCAATGGACCTCGGACACCACGTTCTGGGTCTTCGGCCTGCTGCTGACACTGTTCGTCGGACCGGCCCAGGCGTCGTCGCGAGCCTACCTCGCGCGCATCGCGCCGGTGGGCGACGAGGCCGAACTGTTCGGGCTGTATGCGACCACGGGCCGCGCGGTGAGCTTCCTCGCTCCCACCCTCTTCGCCCTGTGCATCGGGATCTTCGGCTCCCAGCTCTACGGCGTCATCGGGATCCTCGTCGTCCTGCTGGCCGGTCTTCTCGTGCTGCTGCCGGTCAAGTCGCCCGCACGGGTCGGGCGCGCCGTGGTACCCGAGGCCTGAGCGCCGTCCCCGGCCAGTCCGGGCAGGCGGTCAGATGTCCGTACGGTGGAAGTTCAGATGGCTGCGCGACGCCGTCGGGCCCCGCTGTCCCTGGTAGCGGTTGCCGTACTCACCCGAGCCGTAGGGGTGTTCGGCGGGGGACGTCAGCTTGAAGAAGCACAGCTGCCCGATCTTCGAGCCGGGCCACAGCTTGATCGGCAGCGTCGCCATGTTGGACAGCTCGAGGGTCACGTGGCCGGAGAACCCGGGATCGATGAACCCCGCGGTGGAGTGGGTCAGCAGTCCGAGGCGGCCCAGCGAGGACTTGCCCTCGAGGCGCGCGGCGATGTCGTCGGGCAGCGTGACCGTCTCGTAGGTCGACCCGAGGACGAACTCGCCCGGGTGCAGGATGAACGGCTCATCCGGCGCCACCTCGACGAGGCGCGTGAGGTCCGGCTGGTCCTCCGCGGGGTCGATGTGCGCGTACTTGTGGTTGTCGAAGAGCCGGAAGTAGCGGTCGATCCGGACGTCGACGCTGGAGGGCTGCACCATCGCCGGATCGTGCGGTTCGAGGACGATCCGCTGGGCGGCGAGTTCTGCTCGGATATCACGGTCTGAGATCAGCACCGTCCAAAACTACCAGCCCCCGCGTAGCCTCCTCAGCGCCCGATCTCGGTACGCACCGCGAACAGTTCGGGGAAGAACGTGAGCTCCAGCGCCCGCTGGAGGAAGCCGACGCCGGACGAGCCGCCCGTCCCCGCCTTGAATCCGATGGTCCGCGCCACGGTCTTCAGGTGCCGGAACCGCCAGAGCTGGAAGTTGTCCTCGAGGTCCACGAGCTCCTCGCACGCCTCGTAGACGTCCCAGTGGCCTGCCGCGTCCTCGTAGACCTGCTTGTAGACGGCGACCAGTGCGGGGTCGAACTCGTGGGCGACGCTCACATCGCGGCGGAGCAGGTCCTCCGGGACCGCGTAGCCACGCCGCGCGAGCAGGGCGATGAACTCGTCGTACACGCTGCTCTGCGCCAGGAGGTCCGAGAGCAGGGCGCGGGCTGCCGGGTCGGACTCGAAGACCTCGATCATGGCGGCGTTCTTGTTGCCCAGCAGGAACTCGACGGCGCGGTACTGGTAGGACTGGAACCCGCTCGCGGAGCCGAGGTCGCCCCGGAACTCCGCATACTCGGACGGCGTGAGCGTCGCCAGCACCGACCACTGCTCGGTCAGCGAGCGCTGGATGTGCTTGATCCGGGCAATACCCTTCATCGCGGCCCGCAGGTCGTCGGCCCGCAGGTGCACCCGCACGGCGCGCAGCTCGTGCAGCACGAGCTTCAGCCACAGCTCGGAGGTCTGGTGCTGGATGATGAACAGCATCTCGTCGTGGTGTTCCGGGGAGCTGGCGGGGTGCTGGGCGTCGAGGAGCCTGTCCAGCTCGAGGTAGGCGCCGTAGCTCATCCTGTCGGAGAAATCGCGCTCGATCCCCTGCTCCAGCCTGCGGGTGTTCCGCTCTCCACTCATGCGGCAAGCCTACGTCCGCCGGAATGTCGGGCCCCGGGTCTAGGTTGGGACCAATCCAAGGAGGCTCCCATGCAGCGCATCCACTGCAGCATCGTCCCACCGCACCTTCTCGCCCGCCTGGCCGCCCTTCGCGATCCGCAGCTCTCCGCCGCGGCCGAAGCCGCTCGCCACGCGCTGCTGGAACTCGGCCCGGTCCACCAGGTCCGCTCCCGGGCACTCAGGGCGCCCGTCCAGCGGGGTTCAGCCGTCGTCGGGACGCTGACACGGCGCATCTACGACGCCGGCAGCCGGGAGGAGCTCCCCGGGGACCTCGTGCGGGCGGAAGGCGCCCCCGCGACCGGGGACACGGCGGCGGACGAGGCTTACGACGGACTCGGCTCCACCTACCGGCTGTTCAGCGAGGAATACGGCCGCTCGTCCATCGACGGCGCCGGCAAGCCCCTCGAGGCCACGGTCCACTACGGCGCCAACTACGACAACGCCTTCTGGGACGGCGCCCGCATGGTCTTCGGGGACGGCGACGGCGAGATCTTCGGGCGCTTCACCGCATCCCTCACGGTGATCAGCCATGAGCTCACCCACGGCTTCACGCAGTACTCCACCAACCTCGAGTACCAGGGACAGTCGGGCGCGCTCAACGAATCACTCTCGGACGTGCTCGGCGTGCTCGTGGAGCAGCGGGAACTCGGCCAGGACGCGGGGTCGGCATCGTGGCTCGTGGGCGCCGGCATCTTCACGGACCAGGTGGAGGGAGCGGCGCTGCGCTCACTCAGGGCGCCGGGCACGGCCTACGACGACGACGTCCTCGGCAAGGATCCACAGCCTGCCACCATGACGGACTACGTCGAGACGGAATCGGACAACGGCGGCGTCCACATCAACTCCGGCATCCCGAACCACGCGTTCTACCGCGCGGCCACCGCACTCGGCGGCCCCGCCTGGAAGGGCGTGGGACGCATCTGGTACGACGCCGTCCTCAGCGGCAGCATCCCGCCCGACTGCGATTTCCCGACCTTCGCGAACGCCACGATCAGCGCGGCGCGCAAACGGTTCGGTGACGGCAGCCGGGAGCCGGGCGCCGTCGCGGAGGCATGGGCGCAGGTCGGCGTGCTGCCGTGAAGATCGAGATCACCCGCTCCGGTGGCTTCGCCGGACTCACCCGGACCTGGACCCTCGAGGTCAGCCGGACGGAAGCCGAGCAGCGGTGGCTTCCGCTCGCGGAAGCCGAAGCGGGGAGCACCGGGTCCGGGGCACCACCTGGCGTCACGTCCCCGGGCGGGGTTTCCTCGGACGGGGCGGCGGACGCATCGGCCACCGCGGCGCAGCGCGATCGCTTCACCTACCGGATCGCCATCGGCTACACGGAGGTGCACGTCCCCGAGAGCCGCCTCGAGGACCCGTGGCGGGAACTGATCGAGCGGGCGCGCGCAGCGCCTCCGGTACCCGGGACTCCCCCGGCTCCCGGTGCCGGGGACTCCCAGTCGGCGCCCGCTCCGGGAGGACCCGGAGCCACGGACGCGGGCCACCCCGACACCGATCCGGGGAAGCCGCAAGAACTGTTGTAAGGTGATGGAGCGGTTCCACCACCGTGCGGGCGTAGCTCAATGGTAGAGCGCTAGCTTCCCAAGCTCGATACGCGGGTTCGATTCCCGTCGCCCGCTCTTCTCGTCCTCCGGCGAAGGCCCCCGGCACCCCGGGGTGTGCCCAAGGACACCTCTCCCACCGGTCTCCCGGTGCGCCTTCGGCAGTATCCTTGAGGCGATGAATCGCACAATGTTCAAGTCGAAGATCCACCGTGCCACGGTCACCCATGCCAACCTGCACTACGTGGGTTCCGTGACCGTTGACCTCGACCTGCTCGACGCCGCGGACATCCTCCCCGGAGAACTGGTCTCGATCGTCGACATCACCAACGGCGCGCGGCTCGAGACCTATACCATCGCCGGCGAGCGCGGCTCGGGCGTGATCGGCATCAACGGTGCCGCCGCCCACCTCGTCCAGCGTGGCGATCTGGTCATCCTGATCACCTACGCGCAGATGACCACGGAGGAGGCGCGGGCCTTCGTTCCCACCGTGGTCCACGTGGACGCCGCCAACCGGATCGTCGAACTCGGTTCCGACCCCGCCGAAGCGGTGACCGGCGACGTCGAGCGTCCGCCCTTCGCCCTCGACAACTCCGCCGTTCCGGCCTGAGCACTTCCCGGGTCACGGGTACCTGTCCGTACCCTTTCCGCATATCCTGCACCCGCTGCCGAATAGCAAGCACCCTGCCTAGCGATTTGGGCCCCCAAGGCATAGGGTCGAAAAGCAAGCTTGCTTAGGCTGTCGATTCCAGCGAACCGTCAGCCGGGCTGTCTACAAGGATGTGGAGGCTCGGTACGAATGCCGACTAGTCGAAGAACACGCAGTGCAGGAAAGAGCCGCCCGAAGGCCACCGTCCTGGCCGGCCTGGTGATGGGCACGCTGGTCATGAGCGGATGCGGTCCCGCGCAGGCGGACAACGCGCTGACCTGGTACATCAACCCGGACGCCGGCGGCCAGGCGGACATCGCCAAGAAGTGCAGTGACGAGTCGGGCGGCCGCTACCGCATCGAGACCTCGCTCCTGCCGAGTGATGCCGCATCGCAGCGCGAGCAACTCGCACGCCGCCTGGCAGCGGGTGATTCGTCGCTCGACATCATGAGCCTCGATCCGCCCTTCATCCCCGAGCTCGCGGAGCCCGGCTTCCTCGCCCCGGTGCCGGACGACGTCGCCCAGGCCACGACGGAGAACGTCGTCGAGGGCGCCATCGCCGGCGCGACCTGGAAGGACGAGCTCGTCACCGTGCCGTTCTGGGCCAACACGCAGATCCTCTGGTACCGGAAATCGGTGGTGGAAGCCGCCGGTATCGACGCGACGCAGCCCATCACCTGGGACCAGGTGATGGAGGTGGCGCAGAGCCAGGACAAGACGCTCGGGGTGCAGGGCGCCCAGGCCGAGTCCATGACGGTCTGGCTCAACGCGCTGATCGAGTCGGCGGGTGGCTCGATCATCGTCGACCCCGAAGCCACGGCGGAGGAGATCGAACTCGGCCTGGACTCCGACGCCGGGCTCGCCGCCGCCGAGGTGATCTCCACGATCGGCAAGGACGGGCTGGGCGGTCCGGGGCTCCCCACGCAGGACGAGAACGCGTCCCTCATCGGCTTCCAGGGCGACTCGGGCTCCTTCATGGTGAACTGGCCGTTCGTCTACCCCGCCACCGTCGCCGCCGTCGAGGACGGCACGCTGGACCAGGCCGTCCTCGACGACATCGGCTGGGGCATCTACCCGCGGATGTCGGCCGACCAGGAGTCGGCACCACCGCTCGGGGGCATCAACCTCGGCGTCGGTGCCGAGAGCGACAACCCTGAGCTGGCGTACGAGGCCATCGAGTGCATCGTCTCCGTCGAGAACCAGTCGGAGTACTTCGTCACGAACGGCAACCCGCCCGCCAATACCGAGGCCTATGAAGATCCACGCATCGAGGAGTCCTTCCCGATGGCCGAGACCATCCGGGATTCGCTCCAGGTCGCGGCACCCCGTCCGCAGACCCCGTTCTACAACGAGGTCTCCACCGGCATCCAGCAACGCTGGGCGCCTCCCGCCGCCGTCGACCCGGACAGCACGCCGGGGTCCTCGAGCGACTTCATCACATCGGTCCTTCGAGGGGAGCAACTCCTGTGACCTCCGCCATTCCCGCCAAGGCGACGACGGCGTCGCCCACCGAGCCCGGTCCGCGCCTCGAGCGCGACACCGCCAAGGGCAACGGCAAGACCAGAAAACCGCAGGCTCAGTACAGCGACCGCGTACGAGCGGAGCGGCGGCTGGGCTGGATGCTCGCCGGCCCGGCGTTCGTGATCATGCTGCTCGTCACGCTGTACCCGATCCTGCAGGCCATCTTCGAGTCACTGTTCCGGTTCCGTCTCACGGCGCCGGACGAGCGCGAGTTCATCGGCCTCGGGAACTACGCCGTGATCCTCTCGGATCCCGTCTGGTGGTCGGGTCTGTGGACCACCGTGCTGATCACCGTCGTCACGGTCGTCGTCGAACTCGTCCTCGGGTTCGCCCTCGCCCTGGTGATGCACAAGGCCCTGAAGTCCGTCCGGGGCCTGCTGCGCACGGCGATCCTCGTCCCGTACGGCATCATCACCGTCGTGTCCGCGTTCGCCTGGTTCTACGCGTTCGACATCAACTCCGGCTACATCAACAGCTGGTTCGCCTGGCTCCCCGGTATCGACGAGAACCTCAACTGGTTCGCGCAGGGTGGCACGGCCCTGTTCGTGATCATGGCCTCGGAGATCTGGAAGACCACGCCGTTCATCTCGCTGCTCCTGCTCGCCGGGCTCGCGCAGGTCCCCGACGAACTCAGCGAGGCGGCGAAGGTCGACGGCGCCACCTGGTGGGAGCAGATGCGCAAGGTCATCATCCCGAACATGAAGGCGGCCATCATGGTGGCCGTGCTGTTCCGGGCGCTGGATGCCTTCCGCATCTTCGACAACGTGTTCATCATGACCAACGGGGCCTACGGCACCGAGGTGCTGTCACTGCTCGCCTACCGGCAATCGATCAGCAGGCTCGAGATCGGACTCGGTTCCGCCGTCTCCGTCCTCCTGTTCCTGTGCGTCCTGCTGATCTGCTTCGTGGCCATCAAGCTGTTCAAGGTCGATCTCGCCGGAACCCAGGGAGGCAAGTAATGACGAACACCAGCACCAGGGGCAAGGTCCTCTGGGCCATCGTGACGGTCCTCGTCCTGATCTACGCACTGTTCCCCGTCCTCTCGATCCTCGCCACGTCCTTCAAGACACCCAGTGACCTGACGAGCGGCAAGTTCCTCCCGTCGTCGGGCAAGGCCACCACCAGCAACTACGAGCAGATCCTGGTGGGTGACGCGCAGGGACTCTTCCTCTCGGCGCTGCGCAACTCGATCGGGATCTCCCTGATCGCGACGTTCATCGCCGTCGTGCTGGCCACGCTGTGCGCCTACGCGATCGCGAGGCTGGACTTCCCGGGCAAGAAGCTGGTGCTCACCACGGCACTGGCGGTCTCGATCTTCCCGGTCATCTCGATCGTGACCCCCCTGTTCAACCTGTGGCGCACCATCGGCCTGTACGACACGTGGCTCGGCCTGATCATCCCGTACCTGTCGCTCACCCTCCCCATCTCCATCTGGACCCTCGCCGCGTTCTTCCGGCAGATCCCGTGGGAACTGGAGCAGGCGGCGCAGGTCGATGGCGCCACCACGTGGCAGGCCTTCCGCAAGGCGATCGTCCCCCTGGCCGCACCCGGCGTCTTCACGACGGCGATCATCGCCTTCTTCATCGCATGGAACGACTTCGTGTACGGCATCTCGCTGACGTCGACGGAAGCGGCGCGGCCCGTGCCCGCCGCGCTCGCGTTCTTCACGGGTGCCTCGCAGTTCGAGGCACCGACAGGAGCCATCTCGGCGGCGGCGATCATCGTCACCATCCCGATCGTCCTCCTGGTCCTGCTCTTCCAACGCCAGATCGTCTCGGGCCTGACCTCCGGCGCCGTCAAGGGCTAACGCCCCCGGTTCAAGTAAAGGATTTCGCACCATGGCTTCCATCACCCTCAATCACCTGGTCAAGAAGTACGGCGACGGTTTCCCCGCCGTCAACGACGTCAGCATCGACATCGCCGACGGCGAGTTCATCATCCTGGTCGGCCCCTCGGGCTGCGGGAAGTCCACCCTGCTGCGCATGATCGTGGGCCTCGAGGACATCACCGACGGCGACCTCCTCATCAACGGCCAGCGCGTGAACGACAAGGCGCCCCGCGACCGCAACCTGGCGATGGTGTTCCAGAACTACGCGCTGTACCCGCACCTCACGGTGTACGAGAACATCGCCTTCCCCCTGCGCCTGGCCAAGGGCAAGCACTCGGAGGCGCAGGTGGACAAGCTCGTCACCGAGGCCGCCGCCACCCTGGAGCTCACGGACCATCTGCAGCGCAAGCCGGCCAACCTCTCCGGTGGCCAGCGCCAGCGAGTCGCGATGGGCCGCGCGATCGTGCGCCAGGCCGACGCGTTCCTCTTCGACGAGCCGCTCTCCAACCTCGACGCCAAGCTGCGGGGGCAGATGCGCTCCGAGATCTCCCAGATGCAGCGCCGCCTCGGCGTCACCTCGGTCTACGTGACCCACGACCAGACCGAAGCCATGACCCTCGGCGACCGGGTGGCGGTGCTGAAGAAGGGCGAGCTCCAGCAGATCGCCTCGCCGCGCGAGTTGTACGAGCAGCCCGTGAATCTGTTCGTCGCGGGCTTCATCGGCTCGCCATCGATGAACTTCCTGCCGGCCACCCTCGAGGGCACCACCCTGAAGACCGCGATCGGGGACCTCGAGATCCCGCAGGACAAGGCGCAGAAGGCTGCGGGAAAGAAGGTCGTCCTGGTGGGTGTGCGCCCCGAGTTCTTCGAGGACGCCAAACTCGTGGAGGAACACAAGAAGGCCAACGGATCCACCTTCACCGCCACGCTGACCCATACCGAGTGGCTGGGCAACGAGCAGTACGGGTACATCAACTTCGATCCTGCTCCCGAGATGAGGGAACTGCTCGACAGCCTTGCGCGCGACATGGACGCCGACGAACTGCGCCCGCAGGTGGTCGTCACCCTGGATGCCGCGAGCCGCATCCGCGGTGGACGCGAGGCGGAGATCTGGCTCGACACCCGCAAGCTCCACCTGTTCGACGCCGAGAGCGGCGAGAACCTGACGCGGGACGCCGAGGCGGGCGCCCAACTGACGCGTGAGGCCGCGGAGGAGCGTGCCGAGGAGATCGCCACCGCCCAGCAGGCGGACGGCCACGGTCACGGCAACGGTCCCAGCAACGGGACGTCCGGGCACGCCTCCGCTGCCACGGTCGATGCCGGGGCCGGCCGTTCGGGCGGCGCGACGGCGGCGGGCGGGAAGCACGCCGGCTGACCCACCGCATTCCGTCGGCCGCTCCGACAGCGTCCGACCGGCAGGGCCGGCACCCCGGAGGGGGCGCCGGCCCTGCTGTGTACTCTGGCCCTATGGTCGAACATGACGGCGCTCCCCGGACGGTCGGCCGCTCGGGTGCGTCCCCGAGCGGCCGGCCGTCCGGCGCGGAGTGATCCTGGTGGGCGCCGGCCGATGGTCGTGATCGAGATCCTGAGTTCCACCCTCATGGCGTTGGGCGTGGGACTGCTCCTTGCTGCGCTCCTCATCCGGCTGGTGTACGGCTCGTGGACCGGGACGCAGGCCGTCGCCTTCGAGCACAAGGGCCACCCGTACCTCCGCTGGCACGATCACCGGTACCGCATCATCGAGGCGCTGTGGTCCAGCGGCATCCGACGGCGGCAGCGCGGCCCCGTGGTTCCTCCGCCGCCGGGCACGGACGTCCCGATCTACTTCCACGCCCGCAACCCCACCCAATGGTCCCTCGAGGAACCGTATCGGGGCACCCGGGTCGTCGCCCTCGTCGGGCTCGCGTGCGCCGTCGTCGGGGCCCTGCTGGGCTTCCTTCCCGCCTGACGGGACACATTCGGTACCGTTGATGGGTGCACACCACCCCGGTAGTGAAGGTTCTGGCAGCCTGGCTGCTCGGCCTCATGCTGGTCGGCGCGGGCTTCATCGTGACCGTGTCCGTCCTGAACGCACGGCTCTACGGCCCCGAGCACCAGGTGGGTCTGTACCTCGACGCCCTGCACGACGGCGACGGGGGCAAGGCCCTCGGCCTCCTCAACGCGTCCGTGCCGGAGGGCGCGAATCCCGCCCTGCTCGATGGCGACGCCCTACGCCGGGCGAGCGCGTCCCTCGAGGACGTCGACGTCGGGGATGCCCGGGAGGCAGGAGCGGACCGCGTGGAGGTACCGGTGACCTACACGCTCGACGGGGCCGAGACGACGACGGTCTTCCCCCTCGAGCGCACGGGTACGGAGTGGGGCTTCTTCAATGTCTGGCGGTTCGAGCGGACCGTGCTGCCGCTCGTCGAGGTATCGGTGCTCAACGGCCTCGAGGCCACGGTGAACGGCGTCCCGGTGGGGCTGCCCGGCGGCTCGGCAGCCCTGGCCACCTTCTACCCGACCGCGATCACCGCGCAGCACGAGGGGACGTACTTCTCCGCTCCCGAACGGCGCGCGGCGGTCACGAACCGGGAGGCTACCCCGCCTCCGCTGGCCCTCGCCACGGAGGCGACGCCGGAACTCACGCAGGCGGTGACGGACCAGTTGCATGCCTTCCTGGATGCGTGTGCGGAGCAGACCGTCTTCCAGCCCGCAGACTGCCCCTTCACCTACCCGACGAACGAGCGGCTCGCCGGCGACATCACCTGGTCCGTCGAGGAATACCCGTCGGTGTCCATCACGCCCGGCGACGGCCAGTGGCTCCTGGCACCGCTCCGGGGATCCGCGCGCATCGAGACCCGGTTGCGGGACCTGTTCTCCGGCGCGGTCCGGGAGGTCTCGGAGACCGTGCCCTTCGAGTTCGGGGCCGACCTGCAGGTGGGCGAGGACGCCGTCACTGTCACGCCCGTGGTGCGCTACTAGGGAATGAGGTTGTCGGCGCGGTACCGCTCGAAGAGCGAGGTGAACGCGTCGACGGTCCGCCGGTATCCGGTGAAACCCGCGACCCGGCTCTTGCCCATGTCGGTCACCACCTCGATACCGCGTCCGAGATCACCGTCCGTATGCCACCAGGACGCCATCCGGTCCAGGTCCGGTTCAGCGAGCCCGTGCCGCCGGGCGAGCTCCCGCCACTGCTCCTGCCGCCCGGCCATGGCCTGCTCGAGCGGACGGGGGGCCCCGCTGTAGCCTTCCCACTCGACGCCGAAGTATGCGGCGAGCTGCGGCCACATCCAGCGCCACCGGAAGACGTCCCCGTTGACGATGTTGAAGGCTTCGTTCGCGGCAGCGGGTGTCGTGGCGGCCCACAGCATGTGCTGGGCGAGGAGCCCGGCGTCGGTCATGTCGGTCAGCCCGTTCCACTGTGTCTCGGAGCCGGGGAAGACGAAGGGCTCGCCCGCTTCCCTGCACAGTACCGCCTGGGTGGCGAGCGTGAGGCCCATGTTCATGGCGTTGCCCACGGCATGGCCGATCACCGTGTGCGCGCGGTGCACCGACCAGGTGAAGCCCTGCTCCGCCGCCGCGGCGAACAGCTCGTCCTCCTGCGCGTAGTAGAAGTTGCGCGCGGGTAGGCGCGGCTCCTCCTCGTGGAAGGGGGTGTCGGGCATCTCGCCGGCGGCATAGGCCTCGAACGGGCCGAGGTAGTGCTTGAGCCCCGTCATGAGGGCTGCGTGGGCCACCGGCTTCCCGCGGAGGGCGGCCAGGAGGTCACGGAGCATCCCCGCGTTGACCTCGATGTTCTCCTCCTCCGTCTCGCGCCGGGACCAGGCGGTGAAGAAGACGTGCGTCGGCTGTTCCGGTGCGAGAACCGCTGCCAGCGACTCGGCCGAGGTCAGGTCCGCCGACAGCCAGCGTACGCCGGCCCGCTCTGCGCCGGCCCGGCGGGACAGGGCCAGCACCGGCCATCCCTCGGCGGTGAGTTCGTCGACGAGTGCTGATCCCGCGATGCCCGTGGCTCCCACCACGAGTGCGGTGCGCGCGCCATTGCCTGGTGTCCGTTGCTCGGTCGTCATACCGGCGACAAGTCCGCCCGGCGGGCGGATATTCCTGCGGTGCCGTCCAGTCCCCCTGCGACGCAGGAAGGGCACCGGCCGAAGCCGATGCCCTTCCTGCCGTCTGGACGACGTCAGTCGAGTCCGCGCAGATCCAGGGTCAGGGTGGTGTCCCCGCCGGCCGAGATCGAGACCGGGATGCCCCAGTCCTGCTGGTAGAGGTGGCATGCCGCGTGGTCGGGGATCTCCCCACCCGGCTCGCCGTCGCAGGACGCCGCACGCGCCGTGATGTGCAGGACCCCGTCGCCCGCATCGGGTGAGAGGACGAGCTCACGCGTCAGTCCCGTGGACGTGCCGCCGCCCGAGACGAGGAGGGACTCCGGCGAGGCACTGATCTTGAGCTGCGTGGGATCGCCCCAGCGGTCGTCGAGCTTCTGGCCCTTCGGGGCGGTGAAGCGCACCGTGAGAGCCACGGGCCCGGCCGACATCGGCGTCTTCGGGCGCTGGGTCTGTGATGCTCCCTCGTCCACGGCGAGCGCCTCCTTGGGCAGCGGCACCCGGACCAGCTGGTGCCGGTTCGTCTCGACCACGATGAGCAGCGGATCACCGCCGTCCGCCACGGGCGTCATGTCCACGAGGACGTCCGACGGCTCGGAGAGACCACGGAGCAGGGTCGACACCTGGCGGGTCGCGGGATCGTACCGGCGGACAGCGCCGTTGTAGGTGTCCGCGATGGCGATCGAACCGTCGGGCAGTGCCGTGACGCCCAGCGGATGCTGCAGGCGTGCCTGCTCGGCATCGCCGTCGCGGAAGCCGAAGTCGAACAGTCCGGTCCCCACCGCCGTGCGGACCTGGACCGCGCTGCGTCCGTTCACCTCGACGAAGGACAGGAGGCGCACCGAGGACGTCTCGGAGTCGGCGATCCAGATGGTGCCGTTGGAGTCCTCGGCGAGGCCGGAGGACTGGGCGAACCAGGCCGCAGAGGCGTCGCCGTCGAGCAGCCCCTCGAGCCCCGTCCCGGCGAGGACCTCGACGGCGTGCGTGCGGGGGTCGTAGCTGAAGATCTGGTGCGTGCCGGCCATGGCGATGACCACACGCTCCAGCACCGACGAATACAGCACGTCCCACGGCGAGGACAGCGAGATGTTCAGGGCATCGGTGCCGAGCTGCGTCTCGGTGAGGCGCGGCGTCTCGCTGGGGGCGTCGACCTCGTGGGAGTTCTCCTGCCGCCCGGTCTTGGTGTGGTTGCCGGCGTCGAGCAGTCGCTGGGTGCCGTTGCCCGCGAGTGTGCGCACGTCCCCTGTGGCCAGGTCCACTCCACGCAGGCGGTGGTTCACGGAGTCGGCGACGACGACGTCGTACCCGACCTCCGCGGCCAGCCCGGCCGGCAGCAGCGCGACGCCCTGGGGCTCGTTGAATTCGGCCTCGCCGGCGCTTCCGTCACGGAAGCCCTTCCGACCGGAGCCGATGGTCCGCCGCACGGTGACGAGGTCCGCTTCGAGTTCCACGAGCCTGTGGTGCCCGGTGTCACCGGCGAGGAAGGTGCCGGTGGCGGGCAGCGCGAGGAGCTTGCCGGGGAACTTCAGGTCCCCCGCGGTGCTTGTCGCCGGGACGTAGGGGCCATCCCCACGGTGCAGCGTTCCCTTGGCCTCGTGCTCGGCCACGAGCTCCTCGACGAGCGAGGTGAGACCGGCGGCGTGGCCCTCACCGGAGAGGTGCGCCACGATGTACCCCTCGGGGTCGATCACCACGAGCGTGGGCCACGCACGCGCCGTGTAGGCCTGCCAGGTGGTCAGCTCGGGGTCGTCGAGGACGGGGTGGTGGATGTCGTACCGCTCGACGGCGGCGGCGAGGGCCACCGGGTCGGCCTCGTGCTCGAACTTCGGCGAGTGCACGCCCACGGTGACCAGGACGTCCGAGTACTGCTCCTCGAGGGGCCGGAGCTCATCGAGCACATGCAGGCAGTTGATGCAGCAGAACGTCCAGAAGTCGAGGATCACGATCTTCCCGCGGAGGTCCTCGAGCTGCAGCTGCCTACCGCCGGTGTTGAGCCAGTTACGGCCGGTCAGGGCTGAGCCGCGCACGCGGTAGCCGGTGCGCACGGTGGTCTCGGTCATTCATCGTCTCCTGCTGTGGTGGTCACCCGCGCCGTGCCCTGCTGCCCAGGACCGCGGGGGCCGGCATCGCGCGCGGCGAGGTCGGCGAACATGTTGTTGTAAGCGGCGAGGTCGGCGTCGTTATTCCTGTCCGCCGCGCGGTCCTTGCGCTTCGTCTCGCGCGCATCCGAACGGGACCACATGACGGCCACGCCGATCGCGAGCAGGAGCGTCGGCAGTTCACCGACCCCCCACGTGACCGCACCGCCCACCTGCTGGTCGGCCAGGGCGGAGGCACCCCAGTTCCGGCCCATGTTGCCGAACCAGGAGGCCTCGAGCAGCGACGTCGATCCCATGAGCGTGACGCCGAAGAAGGCGTGGAAGGCCATGGTCGCGAAGAGGAGCAGGATCCGCATCGGGTACGGGGCTCGCAGCGGAACGGGATCGGAACCGATCATCGAGAGCACGAAGATGTAGCCGGTGATGAGGAAGTGGGTGATCATCAGCTCATGGCCCACGTGCTCGCGGAGGGCGAAGCCGAAGAGCGGCGAGTAGTAGAAGACGATGATCGAGGCCACGAAGTTGCCAGCGGCGAACAGCGGATGGGTGATGATCCGCGACGGCCACGAGTGCACGATCACGAGGATCCACTCCCGCAGGCCGCGGGTGCCGTCGCGCCGTGCGCCGAGAGCCTTCAGCGCCAGGGTGACGGGCGCGCCGAGGACGAGGAAGAGCGGTACCACCATGGTCAGCGCCATGTGGTCCACCATGTGGGCGCTGAAGAGGACCATGCCGTAGATGGCCGGCGCGCCGGAGGTGAAGTAGGTCAGGAGCGCCAGACCCACGAGCCAGCTGATGAGCCTCACCGGCGACCACGAATCTCCGCGGCGGTGCAGCTTGGCCATGCCGAGGACGTAGGCGACGCCGAAGGTCAGGGCGACGGTGATCCACAGCCAGTCGGGCCGCCACTCGGTCAGCCAGCGGGCCGCGGTGGGCTCGGGCGGGAGATCGTACCCCGTCAGGATCCGCGCCGGGCCGGCCTCCGTGGGCAGCTCCTCGGCGCGCGGTGGTGCTGTCCGGCCGAGGGCTCCGGCCACTCCGGACACGGCGCCCATGAGAACGAGCTCGACGGTGATGAGCTGCCACAGCACCCGGCGGGCGGACAGCTTGGAGGCCGCGGTACCGGCGGGCGCCTCGAGCTGCGGGATGATCCACTGCCGGTGCATCCACCCGATGCCGCCCAGCAGCAGCGTGGCGATGGTCTTGAATGTGACGAGGAGCCCCCACTGGGAGCTCAGCTGCGCGAGATCGGTGATCCGGAGGCTGGCGTTCACGACGCCCGAGCCCACCACGAGGAGGAAGGCGAAACCCGCGAGCGCGGAGAAGCGCTTGAGGACCGGGAGGGCGTCCCGGCCCAGTGCGCCGCCGACGACGGCGAGGGAGATGATGCCGCCCACCCAGAGGCAGACGCCGACGAGGTGCAGCGCGATGGAGTTGACCGCTGCGTTGTGGTCGTCCCCACTGGCCGAGTGCCCGATCAGCGCCATGGGCAGCAGGTTCAGGAGTGCGAGCACCATGGACAGCGCCAGGCCGGTCTGGGACCGGACGCCGAAGAGGATCGTGGCCAGCACGGCGGAGACGATCGAGGTCACCAGCCAGGCGCGCCCCGTGGAGAAGTCCGTCAGGAAGGCGGCGAGCCCCTGCGTGTAGGTGGGATCGGTGCTCAGCGGCAGCCCCGCCGCGTCCGAATACGTGAACACCATGACGCCCAGTGCCCCGAGCGTCCACGCGACCGCCGAGACCGAGGCGAGGAGGAGCACACGCGTGAAGGCAGGGTGCTCCGCGGCCGACTCCTTCGGCTTCCTGCCGTTGCCGCCGACCTTCCG
Source organism: Arthrobacter sp. BC5 (assembly GCF_056680255.1). Taxonomy (NCBI): domain Bacteria; kingdom Bacillati; phylum Actinomycetota; class Actinomycetes; order Micrococcales; family Micrococcaceae; genus Arthrobacter; species Arthrobacter sp. BC5. The sequence continues at coordinate 1,524,035 of NZ_CM155273.1, read as the reverse complement.
GGGCAGCATGACGACCGCGAAGACGAGGGCCCCGATCGTCGCGGCAGCTGCCGTGTTGTTGAGCACCTTCGCGACGGGCAGGCCCCACCGCGTCAGGGCGCCCGGATCGCCGAGCTGCCTCGCTGCTGCGGCACCCGAGTAGAACAGGGCGATGACGAGGGCGGCGAAGACGACGACGCCGGCGGCGATCAGCCAGCCGACCCCGATGGCACGCTCCGGCGCGGCACGCGTGAGCGCCTCACGCGGTTGCTTCGCAGTAGTCGACACATACACCATTCTCTACCCGGAGTAGAAATAGGGCCAATTCCGCGGCCGCTCCCGCGCGCGGCCCGGCACGGCCGCGAACGCTTAAACGACGGAGGACCGCTGCCGTGACGGCAGCGGTCCTCCAGCGATCCGCGAACTACTTGGCGGAAGCCTTCAGCTTCGAGCCGGCGGTCAGCTTGACGCTGTGGCCGGCGGCGATCTGGATGGTCTCACCGGTCTGGGGGTTGCGACCGGTGCGCGCAGCGCGGCTGGTGCGCTCGACGGCGAGCCATCCGGGGATGGTGATCTTCTCGTCCTGGGCGATGGACTCGGCGAAGACGTCGAACAGAGCGTCAAGGACGCTGTTGACTGCAGCCTGGCTGGTGTCAGCCTTCGCTGCTACCTCGGCAACAAGATCACTACGGTTTTTAGCCACTTTTGGTCCTCCTGGACGTCACTCTTCTGAACGAGCTTTTCACGGTAGTCGAAAAGCCTCTGTGCGAAAACCTATCAGTTCGGCCGCCCTCTTCCGCGTGTTCACGCGGCTTTTCGGCATAATGCCGGGCGTTTCCGGGCCGTTTGACGCCGGTGGCTGCCGCACCTGCAGCCGCACCGGGAAACGGAGAAGCCGGCAACCCGAGGGTTGCCGGCTTCTCCGGTCACCGCGCGAAACGGCGGGTGCTGCTGCTGGGACACGGGGTCCCGGAGGCTGCTACCAGCTCGACTTGGTCACGCCGGGCAGTTCACCCTTGTGAGCCATGTCGCGGAAGCGGACACGCGAGATACCGAACTTCTGGAGCGTGCCGCGGGGGCGCCCGTCGATCTGGTCGCGGTTGCGCAGGCGCACCGGCGAGGCGTTGCGGGGAAGCTTCTGCAGGCCGAGGCGTGCCGCTTCGCGTGCTTCGTCGGTGGCGTTCTCGTCGACGAGGGTCTTCTTGAGCTCGAGGCGCTTGGCCGCGTAGCGCTCGACGATGACCTTGCGCTGCTCGTTGCGAGCAATCTTTGACTTCTTGGCCATGTTTAGCGCTCCTCTCGGAATTCGACGTGCTTGCGGATCTTGGGGTCGTACTTCATGAGGACCATGCGATCCGGATCGTTACGACGGTTCTTGCGCGTCACGTAGGTGTAGCCCGTCCCTGCGGTGGACTTCAGCTTGATGATCGGACGTACGTCCTTGTCCTTTGCCATTAGAGCTTCACTCCCCTCGCGAGGATGGACGCGACGACAGCATCGATGCCGCGGACGTCGATCGTCTTGATGCCGCGGGCCGAGACCTGCAGCGTCACGTTGCGGCGCAGCGAAGGCACGTAGTAGCGCTTCTTCTGAATGTTGGGGTCGAACCGGCGCTTGTTGCGGCGGTGCGAGTGCGAAATGCTGTGTCCAAAGCCGGGCTCGGCTCCGGTCACTTGGCAGTGGGCTGCCATAACTCTCCTCCAGATTAGATGAACGTGACGGAATCACTTGTTGGGCGTCCCGCCACCAGTAATGACACCGTTATTACTGCAGCTTTCCGGAGGTTGGCCTGGCAGGGTGAGAACCTGCCGAAGCGCCTCGCCGCGGGGAAGACGGTGAAGATCGGGCGGCGCGGCCTTCCGGCCGGCGCAGCCCTACATTCCAGGTAGTCGCGGGTAGCCGGGCGGACTCCGCTCCGTCCGCAGACGGGTCGGCATCAGCCACAGCCAAACGCCTTACCATACTACCGGCAGGATCGGGCCTGACCAAAACGGGTCAGTCGTCCATCCGCCCGTGCCGGTCCACCACAGCGGGGTCGTCCGGGCCGGCACCCACGCGCTCACCGGAGACGACGGCGCCGGAATCGACGATCGCGTGCCGCACCGTGGCGCCGTCGGTCAGCCGGACGCGGTTCAGCAGGACGGAATCCTCGACGACGGCGCCGGCCTCCACCGTGGCCCCCGACCCGACGACGCTCCTGCGGACCGTCCCGCGCACCACCGCGCCCGGTGCGATCATCGAGTTCGCGATCACGGCGCCCTCACCGATGAAGGCAGGGACCAGCTGCGGGGGTTCGGTGAGGATGGGCCACTGCGGATCCGCGAGATCCAGTCCCTTGCCGTCCACGAGGTCGAGGTGCGCCCGGAGATAGTTGGCCGGTGTCCCGAGGTCGCGCCAGTATCCCTCGAGCCGGTGTTCGACGACGGAGCCCTGCTCCACGAGGTGCGGCACGAGGTGGTGGCCGTAGTCCCCCAGTCCCTCCTGGTCGTCCTGCAGCTGCTCGAGCGCATCGAGGAGAGCCGCTGCGGAATACAGGAAGACCTCCGCCGAGACGACGCTCGTCCGCGGCTCCTCCGGCTTGTAGGCGAAGCCGGTGACCCTGCCGGTGTCGTCCACGTCGACCACGCCGTGGTTGGAGGCGTCGCCGTCGAAGTCGACCGTGACCATCGTCAGGGCGGCGCCGGCGGCGCGGTGCGTGTCCACGACGTCGCGGTAGTCGAGGCGGTACAGGTGGTCCGAGCTGAGGACGAGGACGAGGTCCGGCGCGAAGTCCCGGATGAAGGAGGCCTGCCGGAGCAGGCCGTCCGCATTGCCCTCGGCGAACCCCTCGCCCTCGCGTCCGCTGAAAGGAGGAAGCACCAGCAGGCCTCCGCGCGTGCGGTCGAGGTCCCAGGGCCGTCCGTTGCGGAGGTGGTCGTTGATGGTCTTCGGCTGGTACTGCTCCATGATCCAGACGTCGGAGATGCCGCTGTGGTGCAGGTTGGACAATGCGACGTCGATGAGTCGGAAGCTGCCGGCCAGCGGCATGGCGGGCTTCGCTCGGTGGTCGGTCAGCGCTCCGAGGCGGCCTCCCGCACCGCCCGCCAGGACGATCGCCAGGATCCGTGGCTGGTGCCGGAACTGCGCGTGCTGGTTCATCTGCCGTCCTGTCCTGCCAGGATCACTGCCCGGCGTCGTGTGCCTGGTGGAGTGCAGGCAGCGGCTCCCCGCTGCCCGATGAGGGTGCGGCGGCCCCGCCTGGCAGGGCGTCCTCGGCGGCTGCCTCGCCGTCGGACAGGATCCAGTGGGCACTGTCCATGCCGCGCAGGATCTTGCGACCCACCCGTTCGAGGTCCGCTACGTCCTGTCCGTCGAGGGCGTCGAAGACCAGGGAGCGCACCTGGGAGACGTGGGACACCGCGAGCTCGGCCAGCATCCCGAGGCCGGCGGGGGTGAGGGACGCGGTGGTCACGCGGCCGTCCGCGTCGGAGGGCGACCGGGTGACCCAGCCCCGCCCCTCGAGCTTCTTCACCACGTGGCTGAGACGCGAGAGCGAGGCCGTCGAACGGGCTGCGAGCTCGCTCATCGGCAGGCACGTGCCCTCCGACTCCGACAGCATCGCCAGCACGTGGTAGTCGAACAGGGTGATGCGGGCCTCACGGAACAGGTGGGCGTCGAGTGACGCGGGGAGCAGTGACGTCAAGGCGTAGAGAGCCAGCCATGCCCGCCGCTCGTCGGGTGTGAGCCATTGCGCCGCCATTGCCTCATTCTGGCATACCGCTCGGCAGGCGCCGCAGGGCCCACCCCTGCCCGTCGACGGTTGCGGGCGGCCCCGGGGCCGTGTTCCTCCGGAGGCCCTCAGGCGTTGACGGACGACCAGTGCGGGTGGCCCAGGGCCGGGTACTTCGGCACCAGTTCGTCACCCGAGGAGACACCGCGCAGGCGCCTGCCCACCCACGGCGTGAGGTACTCCCGCGCCCACTGCGCGTCGGCCCGCAACTGCTCGACCCGCTTCAGGGCCGGGCGGGCCTCGAGTTCCGGCAGGTCCACCTGGTGCGAGGCCTTCATGGCCTCGAGGACCCGCGCGGCCATGAGGGTGTGGCCCGCCGTGGACATGTGCATGCGGTCCGTGTCCCAGTAGCTCCAGTCCTGGAACTCACGGAGGCGCCAGTAGTCCACCACCGTGGCGGCGCGCTTGTCGGCGATCTCGCGCACCCACTCGTTGTAGACGGCGGTGCGGCCGCGGGTCTTCCCGAAGACCGCGGAGCCCGAGGCGTCGAATCCGGTGAAGAGCACGACGTCGGCGCCTGCCGCGCGGAGCCGGGCGATGCCGGCGTCGTAGTGGGACATGAGGAGGTCGATGTCGATGCGCGGGCGCAGGATGTCGTTCGCGCCCGCGTAGATCGTGACGAGCGTCGGCTCCAGGGCGAGGGCGGCGTCGATCTGCTCGTCGAGGATCTGGCGCATCTTCTTACCGCGGATCGCGAGGTTGGCGTAGCCCCAGGACGGGTCGGCGAGGACGAGCTGCTCGGCGACGCGGTCGGCCCAGCCGCGGACGCCGTTGGGGGACTCCGGGTCCCAGTCGCCCACCCCTTCCGTGAAGGAATCGCCGAGGGCCACGTATCGAGAGGTGTAAGTCACGTCCAAAAGATTACCCTCGGCTCCGGAGGGCGCCGGGATAAGCTCGACGCACCCACCCGTTGACACCCGCACGAAGGACACCATGCCCACCGACGCTACATCCGAGGCGACCGCCGGCGCGGTCGCGGACGCCGGATCGGGCGGCCGTCGCGCCGCGCTCATCATCAATCCCATCAAGGCCACCACCTCCGATGTGGAGGGCGCCGTCCGTCGCATCTCCGCCGAGGACGGCTGGGAGGATCCCCTCGTCATCGAGACCACGGCGGACGATCCGGGTCACGGCCAGGCGCGCCAGGCGCTCGACGCCGGGGTGGACCTCGTCATCGCTGCCGGCGGGGACGGCACGGTCCGCTGCGTCGCCGAGGAGCTCGCCGGGACCGGCACCATGATGGCGCTCGTGCCGCTCGGCACGGGGAACCTCCTGGCCCGCAACCTCGATATCGCCGTCGACGACCCGGATGCCGCCGTCGAAGCCGCCTTCCGCGGGACCGAACGCACCATCGACGTCGTGCATGTGACCGTGGACCGGGCGCAGGACGCCCACGTCTTCCTCGTCATGGCCGGCATCGGCTACGACGCCGCCATCATGTCCGACACGCGTGACGAGCTGAAGGACAAGGTGGGCTGGCTCGCCTATGTGGACGCCGGGATCAGGAACCTCCCCGGCAGGCCGGCGCGCACCACCATCTCCATCGACGGCGGCAGGCCCTTCGAGCGCCGTCTCCGCAGCGTGATGGGCGGAAACTGCGGGAAGATCATGGGCGGCCTCGAGATCTTCCCCGGCGCGAAGATCGACGACGGCCTGATGGACCTCATGACCGTCGCCCCGAAGGGCAAGCTCGGCTGGCTCGCCGTTGCCGGCAAGCTGTTCGCGCGCGGCAGGGGCAAGGACCCCTCCCTCGAGTACTTCCAGTGCCGCACGGCAGAGGTCACCCTGCGCGAGCCGCTCGAGGTGCAGCTCGACGGCGACCCGCTCGGCAAGGCGACGCACATGGCCTTCGAGATGAAGCCCGACTCGCTCCGCCTCCGGATGCCGCTGGGCTACAAGGACCCCGCCGTCGTCAGCGAGCCCCTGCCCTAGCGGAAGGAGGCGGCACCTCCCGGCCCGGGACGTGCTCCCCGCCGGGTACTCACAGCCAGGGCTGCGGATCCACCTTCTCGTCATCGACCAGGACCTCGAAGTGCAGGTGGCAGCCGGTGGAGTTGCCCGTGCTGCCGACCGCGCCGATGACGTCGCCGCGCTGCACCGTGGCCCCGACCACGACCCCGAGAGCGCTCATGTGGTTGTAGGTGGTCTTCAGGCCGTCGCCGTGGTCGATCACGATGCGCTGGCCTCCGCCGTACGCGTGCCAGCCGGAGTCCACGACGGTCCCCGCGTCGGCCGCCCTGACCGGCGTGCCGCACGCGCTGGCGTAATCCTGACCCGTGTGGAGTTCGGACGCGGAGCCGCCCAGGGGGTTGACGCGGTACCCGAAGGTCGAGGCGACCACCGGGTTGTCCACAGGAGCACCGAAGGCCTTGCGCTCCTTCGCAGCGGGTGTCAGCGAGGCCGAGAGCGCCCGCGCATCGGCGATGCTCGGCGCGATCCCCTCAGCGGCCGGACCTGCGCTCTCGAGGGCGAAGATGACCGTGGCCTCCGCCGGCGCGGTGACGGCCGGAGCGATCCCGGAGGCGAGGGCGACGCCGTCGGCGGGCGTGGTGGCGGCCGACGGCGCGACGGCCCCCATGAGGAGGCCCGCCGAGGCGAGCACGATACCGGCGGTGGCTGCGTTGTCACGCAGCCGGGCCAGCGGCGTCGGCCCGGCTGCTGCCAGGAGGAGCGTCGAGGAGCGGACCGCTGCGCGCCGTGCGGACCGGGCCTGTGGGCGCCCGCGCAGATCCGACGCGCGAGCGCTCCGCCGGGTGGGGAGGTCGGGTACCGGGGCGGCCGGCGTGGGCGCGGCGACCTCGGGCATCGGTGCACCGGCGGCCGCCTGGCGCTCGACCCTCTCCCTCTCGCGCAGTTCACGGCGGGTCGGGTCCGGCGCGGTGCCGAGCCCGCCCGGTACTGCAGGAACGGGCACGCCGGGAGCAGGAACCACGGAGGGAGGGGCGGGCAGAACGGGCGCCGGCAGGACGGCGATCGGCGCAGGTACCCGGAAGGCGGACCCGTGCTCCGCAGGTGCACCGGGAGCGGCCGCGGATGCCGTAGCTGCAGTCGCAGGAACGGCAGGACCCGCCGGGCCGGAGGAATGCGCCTGGGCGCGGAGCGAGCGACGGCTCGGAAGCGGGGCGTGGGCAGAGCGGCGGGGGGTCGGCTGGTGGTGCGCGCGCTCGTCGGACGCGCGACGGCGCCCGGACAGGACCGTCTGGGTCAACTGCATACCTCTCTCAGGACGCCCACGGAGTTAGCTGTCGGATTTGAGCAAGAGTTGACTCGGCCCCCTCGGCGCGGGCTCGGACGGCGGCAGGACCGCACCCGAGGCGCGCCGTGCTGAGGGCTTCACCCCAAGACGGCACGAGCCGCCGGAATGTGGATCCTCCACCCCTGCCACAGGTTGTTCAGGCGGTCCGCTGGCAGGGTTAGGCGTGCGGACCTGGATCACATGGACCAGCTTTGACTGGTCAAACATTAGGCGAGGACACGCGTAGTTACAATTCCGTTATCCAGCCTGTGGATGATCCGTGCGATACTGCGTTCCGGCATCGGAATCCTGCGGAAAGACGCGGGAGAACCTGAGTTTCGGCCGCCGTCGGTGCTTCAGGAAAGCTCTGCGCGCCCCTTGCGCCAATAGCCCATGAAGGCAACCTGTTTCCTGTCCACCCCTACGTCCCGTACGAGGTAGCGACGCAGTCCACGCACCACGGCTGCCTCGCCCGCGATCCACGCATAGAAGGGCTGGCTGCCCGGGAGGCGCCCGGGATTGACCGTCGATCTCACGATCGCCGCCTCGAGCCGCTGCGGTGTCTCCCAGAGGATGGTCCTGTCGATGTCCACGTCCTCGGGCTCGCGTCCCCCCGCAACCGGCTCCGGACCCGAGAGCGACACCCAGCCCGGAACCCGGACGGCGTCGCGGACCGCCGACTCGAGGAGTTCGCCGTGGCCCCGCCGCCCGCGCACGAGCCAGGTGATGGCGACGGACGACCGCGTCCGGATGTCCTGGATGTCCTGCCCGTCCGGCACCTCGAGGAACGCATGACCGCTGATGTCCCCTGGCAGCGCCTCGAGAATCGCGCTGATGGCCGGCACCGCCGTCTCGTCGCCCGCGAGGAGCACGTGCTGCGCGAGTCCCGGGCTCCATTCGATCCCGCCGTAGGCGCCCGCCGTCGCGCACTGGGCCGCCGAGGAGTTGGGGCCGATCACGCAGACACGGTCACCGGGCCGGGCCGCTGCCGCCCATTCCGACGCGGGCCCACCGCGCCCGTCGGCGTCGAGGTGCATGACGAAGTCGACGTCGATCTCCGGCTGCGCGCCCCCGCAGCGGGACTCGCGGACGGTGTAGGTGCGCATGCAGCCTCGCTCCTCCGCCTCGAGGCCGAGCCACAGCTGGTACCAGTTCGCCGAATCACCGCGCTTCATCATCCCTGCGATGTCGGGGCACTCGCGCCCCGCCGCGGGAATGACGATCTTGATCCGGAGATCGAGGGTCTCCCCTGCCACGCCGAACGCCGCCAGGCAGGTCCCGCCGAAGGTGATGCGGCGGAACGTGGGGCTGAGGTCCTGCACCGCCGTGACGACGACGTCGAACGCCAGCACCATGGGCTCGGTGTCCGCCGTGGTGCGCCGCGAATTCCGCTGGCTGACTTCGGTCATGATGCTGCCTCCACGTGGGCGGGAACGGTGTCCTGCGGGTTGGGTCGGTAGCCCCGGAGCGGCTCGTGGCCGGCCGGGGGTGTCGGGGGACGGACGGGGGCTGCGGCACCGTGGTGCCGACTCATGGGAACCACCATGGGCGTGCCGGACACCGGGTCCTCGATCACGCGGCACGCCAGGTCGAAGACGTTCGAGACCATGTCCTCGGTGACGACGGCGGACGGCACCCCCTCGGCGACGATCCGGCCGTGCCGCATCGCGATCAGGTGGTCCGCGTAGCGCGCCGCGAGGTTCAGGTCGTGCAGCACCATGACGACGGTCGTCCCGGAGCGCCGGTTGAGGTCGGTGATGAGGTCGAGCACCTCGATCTGGTGGGTGACGTCGAGGAACGTGGTGGGCTCGTCGAGAAGCAGGATCCCCGTCTGCTGCGCAAGGGCCATCGCGATCCACACGCGCTGGCGCTGGCCGCCGCTCAGCTCGTCGACGCTGCGGTCGGCCAGAGCGAGCGTGTCCGTGGCTTCGAGCGCGTCCGCGACGGCGGCTTCGTCCTCCGGCGTCCACTGCCGGAACCAACCCTGGTGGGGGTAGCGCCCTCGCCCTACGAGATCAGCGACGCTGATGCCGTCCGGGGCGAGCGGAGTCTGCGGCAGGAGCCCGAGCACGCGGGCCACGGCCTTCGTGGACTGCGCATGGATGTCCGATCCGTTGAGGACCACCGTGCCGGCGACCGGTTTGAGGAGTCGGGCGAGGCCCCGCAGCAGGGTCGACTTGCCGCACGCGTTGGCGCCGACGATCACCGTGACCTTGCCCGCCGGAAGGTCGACGGTCAGGCCGTCGACCACGGTGCGCTCGTCGTACGCGAGTGTGAGCCCCGCAGCGGACAGGCTGTCCGGCACCGTGGGGTCCTGGCGTCCAGCCATTCTCAGCCTCCCTGGCCTGATCGGTTCGCCGTGGCGAGCAGCCACAGCAGGAACGGCGCGCCGAGCGCGCCGGTCACCACTCCGACGGGCAGCGACGTCCCGGGGATGAGGTTCGCGGCGACGAAATCCGCCCCGAGGACGATTCCGGCACCCACGAGGGCGGCCATCACCAGCGATGGACGGTTGCCGAGCAGGCGCCGCGCTATCGGCCCGGACAGGAAGGCGATCGCTGCGATGGGCCCGGCCGCCGCGGTGGCGACGGCGGCGAGGGCCACGGCACTGGACATGAGGCCCAGCCGCGCCGCCTCGACGCGGACGCCGAGGCCGGCGGCGGCGTCGTCTCCGAGTTCGAGTCCCTGCAGGCTGCGGGAGAGGATCGCGGCGGCGGGCAGCAGGACGACGAGGGAGGCGACCAGCACCGTGACGCGATCCCAGGTGCTCGAGTTCAGCGACCCGTTGAGCCACAGCAGCGCTTCGCTCGCCGTGCGGAGGTCCGCGCGGGTGATGAGGAAGCTCACGAGTGCGTGCATCACCGCCGCGAAGCCGATGCCGACGAGGATCAGCCGGTATCCCGAGACTCCCCCGCGGCGCGAGATGAGGTAGATCGCCGCAGCGACCACCATGGCCCCGATCAGCGCGGAGAAGGACACGGCGGCGCCGGCGGCGCCGAAGAGGACGATCGCCGTCACCGCCGAGGCGCTCGCCCCGTAGCTGATGCCGATGATGTCAGGGCTCGCGAGGGGGTTCCGCAGCATGGTCTGGAAGACGGACCCGGCGATGCCGAAGGCGATGCCGACCAGGAGCCCGATCACGGCCCGCGGCAGCTTGTTCTCCATCACGATGAAGCTGGCGCCCGGGATGTCGGCGCCTCCGAGGATGCGGAAGAAGTCCGGGATGGTCACGGTGTAGGTGCCGAGCAGGATGTTCACGGCGAACAGCACGACGACGGCGCCGCCTGCCGCTGCCATGCGCGCGCCGGTGCTCCGGCGGCGCTGGGCGCGTGCGGCGGCGAGGCCTGCTGCGGGACGTGCCGCATCCCGCGGAAGCGCGACGGGAGCGGGATCGAGCGATGTGCTCACAGGTGCGCCATCCTGCGCCGGCGCACGAGCCAGACGAAGAAGGGAGCGCCCACGACCGCCGTCATGATGCCGACCTGCACCTCGCCCGGCGGCAGGACCACCCGGCCGATGATGTCCGCCCCGAGCAGCAGAACCGGCCCGAGGAGGGCCGAGAACGGCAGGATCCAGCGGTAGTCGGCACCGACGAGGAGGCGCACCATGTGCGGGATGACGAGCCCCACGAAGGCGATCGGCCCGGCTGCTGCGACGGCTGCACCGCACAGGACGACCACGCCCAGGGCGGTGATGCCTCGGGCCAGGTTCACATTCTGGCCGAGGCCGCGGGCGACGTCGTCGCCCAGGGCGAGGCTGTTGAGGACCTTGCCCGTGGGGAGGGTGAGCACGAGGCCTGCCAGGAGGAAGGGGGCTACGGTGCCGATGACCTCCCAGCCCCGGCCGGAGAGCGTTCCGACCTGCCAGAAACGGAAGGCGTCGAGGGTTTCCTGGCTGGACACGAGGACGGCGTTGGTGAGGCTCCCGAGGCCCGCGGCAAGGGCCGCACCGGCCAGCGCGAGCTTGACCGGTGTCGCGCCCTCCCGTCCGAGGCTCGCGACGGCGTAGACCGCGAGCGCTGCCGCACCCGCACCCGCGAAGGCGAACCAGATGTAGCCGGCCGCGGTGGAGAGTCCGAAGACGTAGATGCCGAGGACCACGGCGAGGGAGGCTCCGGCGTTGATGCCCAGGATCCCCGGATCTGCCAGCGGGTTCCGCGCGATCCCCTGCAGGGCGGCCCCCGCCGTTGCCAGCGCCGCCCCGACCAGCAGCCCGATCACCGTCCGCGGTACGCGTGAGAGGACGACGGCGTGGTCGCCGTCCGAGGGATCGAAGGCCGTCACGGCGTCGATCACGGTGGCGAGGCCGACCGAGCGGGCACCGATGGCGAGCGACGCGAAGCAGAACACCAGGAGGACGAGGGCGGCCAGGACGAGCTTGGCGAGGGTGCGGGATACCGGTACCCGGCGGCGTACGACCGGGCCCGACATCCTGCCCTGAGCAGGTCGCATCACGGAGGCCTGGACTGCCATGGTGCCTCCCTCGGACGGTCGATCGGTCTGAGGTAAGGGTAGCCTGTGCTACTCACAATTAAGAAACGTCTTTGTTCCCTAATGCCTGTGCGTGAGTGGCCTGGCGCAGGTCGGCAGCTGCAGCCCTCCCGGCTACTCCGCGGCCGGCGGCGTCCCGTTCCCGAAAGGGCGTCCACCGAGGGATTCCCGCCCGTGCGGGGTCGTCCAGCCCGCGAGGTCCGGCCCCTTGGGGACGATCCCGGTGGGATTGATGTCCTCGTGCACGATGTAGTAGTGCTGCTTGATCTGCTCGAAGTCGATCGTGTCGCCGAACCCCGGCGTCTGGAACAGATCGCGGGCATAGCCCCACAGGGCGGGCATCTCCGTCAGTTTGTTCCGGTTGCACTTGAAGTGGCCGTGGTAGACGGGGTCGAACCGGACGAGCGTGGTGAACAGCCGGACATCCGCCTCGGTGATGGTGTCCCCCACGAGGAACCGCTGTGAGGTCAGGCGTTCCTCGAGCCAGTCCAACGCCGCGAAGAGGCGGTCGTAGGCGGCCTCGTACGCTTCCTGCGAGCCTGCGAAACCGCACCGGTACACGCCGTTGTTCACCTCGGTGAAGACGCGCTTGTTGACGGTGTCGATCTCCTCCCGGAGCGCCTCGGGGTACAGGTCGGGGGCGCCCGCGCGATGGAAGTCCTTCCACTCGCTGGAGAAGTCGAGCGTGATCTGGGGGAAGTTGTTCGTCACCACGGCGCCGGTGGTGGTGTCCACGATCGCCGGTACGGTGATGCCCCGGGAGTAGTGGGGGTCCCGCTTGAAGAAGGCCTCCTGAAGCCGCTCGATGCCGAGCACGGGATCCCTGCCGTCCGGATCGAGATCGAAGGTCCAGGACCGGCTGTCGTGCGTGGGGCCGGGGGTGCCGAGCGAGATCGCGTCCTCCAGCCCGAGGAGGCGTCGCACGATGATGGTGCGGTTGGCCCAGGGACAGGCCCGCGCGGCGATCAGGCGGTAGCGGCCCGCCTCGACCGGATAGCCGTCGGTGCCGTCGCGCGTGATCCTCGTCTCGATGTACTGCGTGTCCCGCGTGAATTCCTCACCGGAAGTCACGTAGGCCCCCTTGGTGCTGTGCCCTGACGTGTCGGACTGCTGTGGATCGGTCATGCTGCCAGTCTAGGACGCCGGACATGCAGGAGGCCCGGCCGTTGACACGACCGGGCCTCCTGGTACAGGGTTCGTCCGGCTCAGCTCCGGTCGGCCTGCCGCCCGTACTTCTCGCGGAGTTCGCGCCCCTCGTTGACGAGCTTGAGGTGCTTCTCGTGCTTCTTCTCGGCGGCCTTGGTGTCGCGCGGTGGCAGCTGGATGGTCTCCTCCGCCTCGATACCGCCCTGGAGCTCGCGTCCACGCTCCATCTCGGCGTCGAACTCCACACCGAACAGGAGGGAGAGGTTCGCGAGCCAGATCCACAGGAGCAGGACGATCACGCCGGCGATGGCTCCGTAGGTCTTGTCGTAGCTGCCGAAGTTGGCGACGTAGAGCGAGAACGCAGCGGTGGTGATCGCGAGGACGACCAGGGCGATGAGGCCGCCCAGGCTCATCCAGCGGAACTTGGGCTGCTTGATGTTGGGAGCGCCGTAGTAGAGCACGGCGATCATGAGCACCGCGAAGAACACGATGACGGGCCACTTGGCGATGTTCCAGATGGTGAGGGCCGTCCCGCCCAGGCCGATCGTGTTCCCGACCGCCTCTGCCACGGGCCCTGAGAGGACGAGCATGAGGCCCATGATGACGATCAGGACGAGCACGACGACGGTGATGAGGAGCATCTGCGGGCGGAGCTTGAAGAACCCGCGGCCCTCCTCGACCTCGTAGACCCGGTTCATCGCCCGGGAGAAGGCATTGACGAACCCCGATGCCGACCAGATGGCGCCGAGGAGGCCGATCACGAACGTGAGTCCGGCGGCCTGGTTCGATGCGAGGTTCTCGATGGTCGGCCTGATCGTGTCGACCGCATCCTTCGGCGCGAACTGTCCGATGATCTCCATGACCTGGTTCGTGGTGGCCTGCGCCTGCCCGAACAGTCCGAGGAGGGACAGCAAGGCCAGGATGCCCGGGAAGATCGCGAGGACCGCGTAATACGTCAGTGCGGCGGCCAGGTCGGTGCACTGATCCTTGCCGAACTCGTTGAGCGCGCGTTTGAACACGTACTTCCAGGCCGGCTTCTTGACGTCCTTCGGGTCATCCGGCTTCCGCGGATCGTTCGGATCGGGCGCCGTCTGCGCCTTCTTCGCCGTGTCACTTCGCGGCTCGCTGCTTACCCTGCTGTTGTTGCTCACGGATACCTCCCGCTGTTGCCATGGAACAGGCGTCGTGCCCGCTGCCGCCTGTACGTCTTCTTCAACTGCACCATAAGCTTACTTAGTAGTCCAGTCTCGATCAGGACGCACGCGTGTCCGGCACAACCAGCAGACCCAGGAGTAGAACCATGCGCATAGCAGTCATCGGTGCCACGGGAAACGTCGGCACGGCGGTCCTCTCCCGGTTGCAGCGGGCCGCCCGTGACCGGGAGGCGATACAGCACTCGGGCTACGACACGTCGGGTGACACGGAAGGCATCTCCATCACCGCGGTCGCCCGCACGGTGCCGGACACCTCTCGGGCCCCCTATGACGGCGTCGACTGGCACGCCATCGACATCGGCACCGACGAGGGCCGGGACGCCCTCACGCTCGCCCTGGCCGGGACCGACGCCGTCGTGCACCTCGCGTGGGCGATCCAGCCGAACCGCGACGAGGCAGCCATGCACCGGACCAACGTGACCGGCACGGCCAACGCCCTGCAGGCGGCGGGGGCGACCGGAGTCCGCCAGTTCGTCTGCGCATCCTCCGTCGGCGCCTATTCACCGTCGGACAAGGACACCCGCAGGGACGAGTCCTGGCCCACCGGCGGCGTCCAGTCCTCCCACTACAGCCGGCACAAGGCCGAGCAGGAGCGGCTGCTGGACGCGTTCGAGCGGGACCACCCCGAGATCCCGGTAGCGCGGCTTCGACCCGGACTGATCTTCCAGGAGCGCGCCGGCAGTGAAGTGGGCCGCTACTTCCTGGGGCCCCTCGTGCCGAAGATCCTGGTGGGCGGGCTGCCGCTGCCCCTGATCCCGATCCCGAAGGCCTTCGTCTTCCAGGCCGTGCACGCGGAGGACGTCGCGGACGCCTACTGGCGTGTCGTGGCCCGCCGCGCCTCCGGCGCCTTCAACATCGCTGCCGAGCCCGAACTCACCCCGGAGCGCGTCGCCGACCTGCTGGGCGCGCGCCGCGTGCTGGGGTTCCCCGTGCGCCTGCTGCGGTGGCTCGTCGGCGCGAGCTGGGCACTGGGCCTGCAGCGGACCGATCCCGGCTGGATCGACATGGCCGCGCAGAGCCCGGTCATGGACACCTCCAAGGCGTGGAACGAGCTGGGGTGGGAGGCGAGGCACTCGTCACGCGAGGCCATGGCGGAGGTGCTGGCCGGTCTGCGCAAGGGCACAGGCCACGGCGGCTCACCCAAGCTGTTCCCGCGCTCGGGAGGGTAGGTCCGCGTCGGGTCAGGGAGCCGGGACCCGGGAGGCTTCCTCCGCATCGACCAGCGCAATGCCCGGAGGCAGCTGGTTCGGAGCTCCCGGCAGGCTGACGGTGAACTCCGCCCCGCCCTCCGCGACGTTCCGCACGGTGATGGACCCGCCGTGGCCCTCGACGATACGGCGGCAGATGGCGAGCCCCAGCCCGGTACCCGTGGCCTGGCCCAGACCGTTCTCGGAGCGGTGGAATTCCTCGAAGACACGCTCGAGGTCCTTCGCCGGGATACCGATGCCGTTGTCACGCACCCGGACCAGGGTCCTGCCCGTGGACTCCTCCACCGACGTCGTCACGGCCACCTCCCCCGTACCGTCGGTCTTCCCGTACTTCATGGCGTTGCCCACGAGGTTCTCCATGAGCTGCAGGAACAGGCGTTCGTCGGCGTAGACCGGGTGGGGCGCGCAGACCTCGAAGTGGACTGCGGGAAGCTGCATCCCGGGCAGCGCCGTCCGCAGGTCGATGATGCCCTCCACGATCCGGCCGACGTCGACCCTCGAGGCCGTCAGCCGCTCCTCCTTGGCCAGGCTGTAGGCCAGGAGGTTGCGGATCAGGGTCCGCATGCGCAGGCTCGCCTGCTGGAGCCGCTCGATGCTCGCCTGCCGCTCGGCGACCGGGAGATCCGGGTCCTCGAGGAGTTCGAGCCAGCCGTCGAACACCGTGAGCGGCGTCAGGAGGTCGTGCGCGACGACGGCTGCGAAGCGGCCGAGGTCGCGCTGGTACAGGCGCTCGTCGGTCACGTTCCGCATGACCACCACCGCACCACGCTCACCGGGCAGGGGGATGGCGTCGACGGACAGATGGATGACCTCGCCCGACAGGTGCCTGAGGTCGACGTCCATCCTCTCGGTGACCTCCCCCTGCAGGGCGAGCGTCAGCGGGTTGTCCGCCTCGGCCAAGGGTTCGCCGGTCGGCGTCGTGACCTCGTAGTCCCGTCGCCACACCTCGCCGGGGCGGGCCGTGCCCTGACCCAGCCACCGCTCGCTCGTCTCGTTCTGGAAGATCAGGCGCCGGTCCGGACCGGCGACCAGGACGCCGTCGTTCATCTTGCCGATCACGAGGTCCCGGAGGTCCGCTGCTGCCTTCGCCTCCTCGTTGGCGCGGTAGAGGCTGTCGATCAGGCGGCGCCGCTCGTCCATGCTGAGGGCGAGAACCGCCGAGAGCGAGAACGCGATGAACATGAAGGACTGCGCCACGTACGCCGCGACGTTCTCACCGAGATCCTGGAACGGCCCCAGGCCGGCGAGGGTGAAGAAGAGGAGGAACGCGCCGCTCACCAGCCCGTGCAGCATGGCCCAGCCCGCCCGGAGCCGGAGGCCCGCCCACATATGGGCGGGAATCGTCGTGTAGGCGACCGGCAGTGCCGCGGCGGCACCGAACGTGCCGACGTAGAGGATGACGGAGACCAGGGTCAGGAGCGCATACTCGGCGCGCCGTGCCACGCTCAGGGGCGGCCGGAACTCGCCTTTCGCGCGGGCCACGATGCCCGAAGCAATGACGATGCCGAGCGATCCGAGTGCCGCCAGGGACACCGCGTGGCGGACCAGCCAGGGGATGAAGGCCGAGAACGGCTCGGCGGAGCCGTCGATCGCGCTGCCCGTGACGATGAACAGCGCCCCCACCGAACACGCTCCGAGGGCCACCCCACCGAGCAGGAGGTAGTCCCCCACGGTCCGCACGGTCAGGGCCGGGACGAGCCGCCGGAAGAAGTACACGGCGACGGATGTCTGGACGACGCTGCCCACGGCCACCGCCAGGCCGAGCGTCAGGCTGAGGCCGGTGACGACGTTGACCACGGCCAGGATGGGCAGCGCGGCTGCGAGGGCGACGGCGACATCCCGCCTGGACCGCGAGGCCCACAGTCCCCACAGGAAATGGATGCCGGCAGCGGGCCACACCAGTGCCAGGCCTGAGGCTTCGAGGTTCGTATTGCGTCCGAAGATGGCGGCCAGGGCCAGCAGCACGGCGAAGAGGACGTGCATCGACGCAGGGGACAGCGATGCCAGCCTCCCCATGACTGCCTGCATCCGCCCCTCGCCCATGCCACTACCTGTTCAGAGAATTCATGTCCTACCGCGGCCGGACCAGGACCGGCGGGGCGTAGCCGGAAATGGCCACCGTGGCACACAGCTTACTTGCTACCGCACCTTCGCGTGTTCCGCCGGCGGGATCGCCCGCGCGAGCGGTCCGTGCCGTGCGCCGGACGGCGCGGCCGGTCCCCGGTCCTGCTCCGGGGACGGAACGGGCGGAGCTCCCGGGGGTGACCCCGCCCGTGTCCCGGCGTCGGTCCTAGCCGAGGGTGGCCGTGTCGATCACGAAGCGGTAGCGCACGTCGGAGGACAGCACGCGCTCATAGGCCTCGTTGACGGCATCGGCGGAGATGACCTCGATCTCGGGTGCGATCCCGTGCTCGGCGCAGAAGTCCAGCATCTCCTGCGTCTCGCGGATGCTGCCGATACCGGATCCGGCGAAGGAACGCCGCTGGTTGAACAGCGTGAAGACGTGCAGCGGCAGGGGATCGGCAGGAGCACCCACGTTGACCATGGTCCCGTCGAGTCCCAGGAGGGAGAGGTACGCGTCCAGGTCGATCTTCGCACTCACCGTGTTGATGATGAGGTCGAAGGTGTTGGCGAGCTGCTTGAACGTGTCGGGGTCGCTCGTGGCGTGGTAGTGCTCGGCCCCGAAGCGCGTGCCGTCGTCCTGCTTGCTGAGCGTCTGGGACAGGACGGTGACCTCGGCGCCCATGGCGTGGGCGATCTTCACCGCCATGTGGCCGAGGCCGCCGAGTCCGACGACCGCGACCTTCTTCCCCGGTCCCGCGTTCCAGTGCGCGAGGGGCGAGTAGGTGGTGATGCCCGCGCAGAGCAGTGGGGCCGCGGCCTCGTAGGGGATGCTCTCGGGGACGGACAGCACGAAGTCCTCGACGACGACGATGTGGGTCGAGTACCCGCCCTGGGTGATCGATCCGTCGCGGTCCACCCCCGCGTAGGTACCGGTGTTGCCGTTCAGACAGTACTGTTCCTCGCCCTGCCTGCAGTTGGCGCACTCGCGGCACGAGTCGACCATGCAGCCGACACCGACGCGGTCGCCGACCTTGTGGAGCGTGACCTCGCTCCCGGTCTCCTCGACGACGCCGACGATCTCGTGGCCTACCGTCAGCGGGTACTGCTGCGGCCCCCACTCCCCGCGGACGGTATGGATGTCGGAGTGGCAGATGCCGGCGTACGCGATCTTGATCAGCACGTCCTTCGATCCGACGTCACGCCGCTCGATGGTCGTGGGGACGAGCGCGTCCGTGGCGGACGGGGCTGCATAGGCCTTGACGGTCTTCATGGGGTTCCTCCTGGAGGATCGGGGGCCGGCGGGCGGGATCGCACGCCGTGGTCTTGGTGGGGGCAGTGCTTCCCTGCGGGGTCTTCGACCCGGTGGTCCGCGGGTGCAGGTCATGGGCGGTCCGATGCACGTGACGGTCCCCGTGCGGCTCAGCGCTTCCGCCCGAGCTCCAGCCAGTTCCGGGCCTCGGGCACCGATCCGAAGAACCTCGTGGGGTAGGGCGGCTTGTGGAGCTGCTTGTAGTAGGTGGCGACCAGGCGGTCCCCCTCCGCTCCGACGATCGCGAGCGCCGCCACGCTCAGCCGCCGCGCGAAGACGTCCAGCGCTTCGGACGCCAGCGAGACCATGTTGTTGTTGAGCGCGAGCATGGGCGGACACGTCGAAGGGTTCAGGACGGCGGCAGTCTCGACGAGCGACGTGGCCACCGCGGTGGTCACGCTGGCACCTGGATCCCACTCCACCGTCAAGATGCCGTCCTCCATCCAGGCCCTGAAGGGCAGCGGCTCCTCCGGCTTCCTGCTGGTGGTCTCGCCCGCATCGGACCGGCCCGTCAGCCACGCGATCGCATCGGCCTCGTCGGTGAAGTAGCGGCTCGGCGTCACGGAGCGGTAGTTGAAGGCCGTCAGCACCTTCCCGACCTCGTCGACGCCCACCACTGCGGTCCGCAGTGAGCACGTGTCCTCGATGAGCAGCTGCCGGGCGTCCGGGGTGATGGCGTCGACCAGGCCGATGTTCACCAGCAGCGGCCGCCTGCCCGCCGTCGACGCAGCCATCACCGCCGCCGTCGTCGAGCGCACATCGGACCCGCCGATCGTGACTCCCGCTGTCCATCGCAGGCGCAGGAAGGCGCCGTCGTCGGTCAGTGTGTAGCGAGGCTGCTCCCCGACGTCCCCGGCCATGCGCATCCATTCGTGTCGAAGCTGAAGTCCGATCCTAGGCGCAGGACCGTCCCGGCGACAGCTTCGATGATTCCGGCAGCTCCGCCGGGCCGCCTCATTGTCGCTCCGGCGGCATCCGGTGGAGGATGGGACCGACCACCCCTGCCGGATCCAAGGAGCTACGCATGGACTACACGTTCGATGTCCTCGTCATCGGAGGTGGACCCGCCGGAATGGCGGCCGCCACGCGCGCCGCCGAACTTGGGGCACGCACCGCCGTCGTGGAGCGCTCGGCACTCGGGGGCACCTGCGTGAACTCGGGCTGCGTCCCCACCCGCGTCCTCGCGAAGACCGCCCGCCTGTTCCGGGAGGTCCGGACCGCGTACGACTACGGGATCGTGGTGGACGAGCCGTCCGTCGACTGGGACAAGACCGTGCAGAGGGTGCACGCCACCGTAGCGCGGGTCCTCGACGCCAAGGGCTACGGCCCCACGATGGAGCGACTGGGCATCGAACTGATCGAGGGCGACGCCGAACTCACGGGCGAGCACGGCGTCCTGGTCGACGGGCGCGAGGTCACTGCAGGCTCGATCATCCTGTGCATCGGGGGAAGCGGCCGGCGCCTGCCGATCGAGGGGGCCGAGCACGCCGTGCTGCCCCATGAAGTGCTGAGCCTCGCGAGCCTGCCGGGCACGGTGGCGATCATCGGAGGCGGTCACACGGGCGCCCAGATGACCACCATCTTCGACGCGCTGGGATCGGAGGTCCTCCTGCTCGACGTCGCTCCGCGCATCCTGATGACCGAGGACGAGGACGTCGCCGCGGCGGTCACCGCGAGTTTCACCGGCAAGGGCATCCAGGTGGAGACCGGCATCGGCGGTATCGACAGGATCCGGGCGGAGGGCGAAGGCCTCACCCTCACCTGGCAGCGGGACGGCGAGCCCGCGTCCAGGTCCGTCGACGCCGTCGTCATGGCGGCGGGCTGGCCCGCGAACCT
This sequence comes from Arthrobacter sp. BC5, assembly GCF_056680255.1. NCBI lineage: Bacteria > Bacillati > Actinomycetota > Actinomycetes > Micrococcales > Micrococcaceae > Arthrobacter > Arthrobacter sp. BC5. The sequence goes on along the minus strand of NZ_CM155273.1, from coordinate 1,503,785 downwards.
CGCCGGACTGGGCCTCGAGGCGGCCGGCATCAGGACCGCCCGCTCCTTCATCCCCGTGGACGAGTACCTGCGCTCCAACGTCCCGCACGTCTACGTGGCGGGCGACGCCAACGGCAGCAGCATGCTGGTCCAGGCGGCCGTCTTCGAGGGCGAGACCGCGGCCGAGAACGCCGTGCTCGGCGCCACCCGCACCACTCCGCACCACCTCCTGCCCGAAGGCGGCTTCACCGACCCGGACTACGCGGGCGTCGGGCTCACCGAGGCGACGGCGCGGGAGCGCGACGTCGAGTGCCACGCGGTGACGGTGCCCTACGCCGTCGTCGAGCGGCCGATCATCGACGACCGCGAACAGGGCTTCCTCAAGCTCGTGGTCGACCGGAGGCGCGAACTGATCCTCGGCGCGCACGCGGTCGGCGAGAACGCGGTCGAGGTCATCACCGCCGTCGCCTCGGCCATGGCAGGGGGCACGGACCTCGCGACCCTCGCCCGCGTCAAGTTCGCCTATCCCACCTACAGCGCGGTCATCGGGCACGCGGCCCGGGCTGCCCTGCGCTCATAGGGCGCAGCGCCGGGACGGCATACCCCTCCCGGCGGTAGTGCCGACGCCTAGCTGCGGAGCAGCACCAGTTCCTCCAGCGGGAGGCGTGTGCGCGGCGCGGTCTCCCGCTCCGCCAGGGCCTCGGGCAGCCTGTCCGCCTCGGCGACGGTGCCCACCGCCGTGACCGTCATGGGCACCATGTTCTCCGGGAGGTCGAACGCCGCGACGATCTTCTCCCACTCGACACCTGCCATCTGGTGGGTGGCCAGGCCTTCGGCTTCCGCCTGGACCGTCAGGTGGGCCACGGCCTGCCCGAGGTCGTACTCCGCATAGGGACGCAGGTCCCCCTCGACGGTGGAGGTCTCGGCGATCGCGACGATCAGGGCCGAGGCCGTGTGGGCCCATGCGGCGTTGAATCCCACGAGGGCCGAGACGATCGTGTCGAACGGGTGCGTTCCCCGCCGGGCGACGATGAACCGGCGGGGCTGGTTGTTGCTCGCCGACGGCGCCCAGCGTGCTGCCTCGAGCAGTGCATCGAGCTGGGCATCCGCGATGGTCGCCTCGGGATCGAAGGACCGCGGGCTCCAGCGCCTGGCCAGTTCGCTGATGATGGGGACGCTGGTCTCGGCGGTGCGGAGAGTCGTCGTGGCAGGGCTGAGCGGCATGGAGTACTCCTGGGCTTGATCCGTCTGTCGGCGCACCATCGAGCCTCGTGGGCGACAACAACGAACCCCCCATCGCCATTCCGGCTGCCGGTCTAGCCTCGGGGTACCGGTGCCGCAGCGGAAGGAAGCCGGCCCGGCATGCGCGCCAGGGTGCGGTACTGCGGATTCCGGTCCAGGAACGTGTGGGCCGCCGCACATGCCGGCACCACGGTGAGTCGCCGCTTGTGGGCGTTCAGCATCGCCCTGCGCATCAGTACCGGCTCGAGGCCACGCCCCTCGAATCCGGGCAGCTCGACAAGCGCTCGCAGGGTGAGGTGACCGGCCAGCATGGAGTACTTGATGTACGCCGCCAGGGCACCGTCGAGGTACAGCTCGAAGCGTGAGTTGTAGGACGAGTCCTTGAAGACGTCCCGGACGCCGGCACCCCCACGGGCGGCTGACCGGCGTGCACGGTGCTCGATCTCGGCGACGGCGGCGCTGTAGCGATCCAAGGCGTGCATCGGTGGGTGGTCGGAGTCCAGGAGGCGGAACATCCTGTTCGCCATGACCCGGAGATCGGCCAGCGAGACGGAGGCCGTGTCGGCGGCGTCGATGGCGGACGCCATCCACTGTGCGTCGCGCTCCCGCTTGGTGGGAGGCGCGTCGGTGGGCGTGTCGTGGTCCGTTTCGGCACCGGCGACGAGCCGGTCCGCGGGAGGTGATGCGGGATGGCCTCCGATCGGGCCGGCGGGATCGGTCAGGAGTTCTGTCATGGGGAGTCCGATGATGGTCAGGAACCGAAGCCTGCTACTAGACCGTGGTTCGAGGAACACTAGCCGGTGCCACCCCCAAAAAATCCGAAGGGCATCCAGCGCGCCCACCAGGACCCGGAGGCACCTCACGGTCCTGGTGGCACGGACCGGACCCTTCCCGGAAATCGAACATGTGTTCTATCGTGGGAGGGAGTGATCAGCAGGCAGACCGAAGGACGAGCGGGCATGACAGCACAGGCCATCCACGCAGGCAGCGGAGAAGAGCGGGCTCTCGACGAGCCCGCCGCGGTCCGCTTCACACCGACCGGCGCGCCACTCGCCCTTCGGTGGCGGGGCACCATCTGGCAGGCCGTCGGGGATCCCCACCGGTGGTCCACGGCGACAGGTCGGCTCCCGGATGGGACCGGAGCGCAGGCGCGGGGTACGACGTCGTCCGCCTGGCGCTTCACGGCGCAGACCGGGCCCGCTTCCCCCGTCCTGGAGTTTGGGATCGCCTTCGACGCGCGGCGGGACGAATGGCGGCTGCTCAGCGTGGGCGGCGCCCCCGGCTGAGGCTCGTGGCAGCCGGCGGACCCGCGTCAGCGGCCGGCAATGCCTGCAGGGGCACCTGTGCGTGCGTCGCGACGGCGCCAGTACGCAGCCAACGCCGCCCCGGACACGTTGTGCCACACCGAGAAGATCGCGCCAGGCAGCGCGGCCTCCGGCGTCAGGTAGGTCCGTGCGAGGCCGGCAGCGAGGCCGGAGTTCTGCATGCCCACCTCGACCGCCGTCGTCCTCCTCGCGGCGGTGGGCAGGCCGAACAGGCGCGCAGCGCCGTAGCCCAGTGCGTAGCCCAGGCCGTTGTGCAGGATCACGGCGGCGAAGACCAGCAGCCCGGCGGAGAAGATGATGCCGGCACTGCCCGAGACCACCGCGATCACGACGACGGTGATGGCCCCAACCGAGATCCACGGCAGTGCCGGGAGGAGCCGCTCGACCACGCGGGGAAGGAAGTACCGCACGGCCAGTCCGATGATGACCGGGATCAGCACGATCTGGAGTATCGACAGGCCGATGGCGGTCGCGTCGACGGGCATGTACTGCCCCGCGAGCCACAGTGTGAGCACCGGCGTCAGGATCGGAGCCAGGATCGTGGACACCGAGGTCATCGCCACGGACAGGGCGACGTCCCCCCGGGCGAGGTAGGACACGACGTTCGACGCGGTCCCTCCGGGGCAGCACCCGACCAGGATGACCCCGGCCGCGAGCGCCGGGGGAAGCCCGAGTGCCATCGAGACGCCCCAGCCCAGCAGCGGCATGACGGCGAACTGCGCCACCACCCCGATCACCACCGGAATAGGCCTCTTCCCGATCAGGGCGAAGTCCGCCGGCCTGAGCGTCAGGCCCATCCCGAACATGATGACCCCGAGCAGCGGATTGATCAGTGGGGCCAGCCCGGTGAAGGTGCCCGGCGTGAGGACCGCGACCAGCCCGCCGGCCAGGATCAGGAGCGGGAACAGTGTCACCGCGACCCTCGCACTGCGTTCTTCCGCGGCCTGGGGTTCGAACGTCTCTTTGCTCATCATTAACGGAATACCACGTGTCACCCCGTGTGACCCACTGCTAAAGTTGCTCTCACCCGAAAGCAAGGGTACTGATCTCCTCACTGACGGCAGGGGAAGACGATGACGACCACCGACAGGAAATTCACCGCTACCGAGGAGTCCACCAGCAAGCATCCACACGACTGGGGACGCGCCATGGCGGTGACCATCTGTCGCCTCACGGACATGGCGAGGGAGGCGGGTGACCCGGTGCACCACGAGGCGCTGATCGGCGAGGACCTGCACCTCTTCGTGGAGGAGACCGAGGAGGGCGTCGCCATCACGATGTCCTGGACCCCCCGCGAGCAGGGCGCTCGGGCACCGGCGGGCAGCGCCGGGGCGGATGAGCCGGGCGCAGCCGATGCCGGCGGCGCCGGGCACAGCGCGGCCGGCCAGAGGTTCGACCCGACCGGCGGGAGCACCGCCGGCCTCGGTCAGTAACCCCGGGGCGCCGCCGCTGTACAGCTCACCCGTCGGTAAGCATGCTTAGTGTTCGCGGAGTAGGGTGGATCAGGATCGCCCGACCAACGACGCGGAGGACAGCATGAGTGAACGCCCGGACCCCTCGAATGCAGGGAATCCCGACCCGGTGGAGAACCACATCACCGGCCTGGAGCCAGGCGGTGGCGTGCCCCCGGGGGAGACACCGCCTGCGGAGTCGAGCACAGCCTGGCAGCAGCAGGGCCACGCCGACGAGGAAAAGCCGTCCAAGGGACGCCAGGCGCTCTGGATCACCATCATCGGCATCGTGGTCCTGCTGGCGCTGCTGTACTTCGTCGGCTACATCGTCGGCATCATCGACCTGTTCTGAGTACCCATGGCAGGAGCCCCGCCCGCATCAGCGGACGGGGCTCCTGCCATGACACCGTCTAGGAGGACACGGCCTCGTCGCGCAGCCGGTAGTAGTCGATGAGCGCCGACTCCTCCTCCGCCGAGAGCTCCAGGCCACTGGCAGCATGCGGCGCGTCGGCGATCTCGTCCTTCGTCCATGCCAGGTGGAGCGCGTCACCCTCGAAGCGCGAGTTGGCGAGGGGGACATAGTGCTTGCGCGAGTTCAGCAGGCCGAGCGACACCGTGATCCAGGCGGGAATACCGGATTCCTTCTCGAGGTGGACGTCGTTCACGTCTCCGAGTTTCTTGCCCTTGCTGTCCCAGGCCGTTGCTGCCTGGAGTTTGTTGATTTCCGCCTGGGCCATCGGGGTTTCCCTTTCGTCGCACGAATCGGTTCGTCTCCCATTCCAGCCGAGATGCGGCCGAAGGACAATCGGCGATCCCCGTCAGGCCTTGTCCGCGGCCTCGCCGAGCATCGGCAGGAACCGGTCGAGCGCCCAGACCAGGCTCAGGGGATTGGCTGCGGAGACGGACAGGGTCAGCGTGTTGTCGCTGTCGGCGACGAGCGCACCGCTCTTCACGGCCGGGATCTGGCCGAGCAGCGGATCACCGGCAATGGCCTCCTTGGTGCCCTCGTCCGGCACCCAGGTGACGAAGATGTCGGAGTCGAGCTCGTTGGCGCGCTCCGCGGACCAGGGGATGAAGAACTCCTCGGAGTCCTTCGTGTTCTCGGTGACGACGTCGGCCTGGACCATGCCGAGCTCGGTCAGGAACCTGGGACGGTTGTCGTTGGCGGTGTAGATGCTGACACCCTCCGCGCTGGCCGGTTCGAGATTGCCGTAGATGAAGGTCTTGCCCTCGAGCTGCGGGTACTCGGCGGCGGCGTCGGCGATGGCCTGCTCCGTCTCCGACACCAGCTCCTCGGCGTCGTCGGACAGGCCCAGGGCCTCGCCGATGATGCGCGTGGAGTCCTGCCAGGCGGTGCCATAGGCGACCTCGGGATAGGCGACGACCGGGGCGATCTTGCTGAGGGTGTCGTAGTCCTCCTGCGACAGCCCGGAGTACGCCGCGAGGATGACGTCCGGGTTCGTGGCAGCGATGTCGTCGAACGCGATGCCGTCGGCCTCGGAGTACTGGGCGGGGGCGTTGTCCGTCCCGATGGCGGCGTCGAGTTCCTCGAGCTTCGCGTCCTTCCACGGCGTGGACTGGTTCTCGTTGCCGCCATAGGTGTCGGTGGGCATACCCACCGGCACGACGCCGAGGGCGAGGGAGACATCGGCATTCACCCAGGACACCGTTGCGACACGCTCCGGCTTCTCGGCCAGGGTGGTCTCGCCGAAGGCGTGCTCGATCGTGACCGGGAACGCCTCGGCGTCGACCGAGGCGCTGCTGTCGCCGGCGGCTGAGCCGCTCTCGGCCGGACCGGTGGAGCAGGCGGACAGGGAGAGGACGGTGACGGCGGCGACGGCGACCAGGCCGCGCAGGCGGGAGGGGGCCATGAGGCTCCTTGGCTTCTGTGGCCTCGCTGAGGCCGGGGGATCGGACAGAAGTAAGGCTAGCCTAATAAGATCGCAATTAGGAAATGCTTTCGTTGCGTAATGGCTACAGCTCGCGCGCCCTCCGTGTCTCCCGGTCGTTCGCCTTCTGCAGCGCCTCGACGAGTTGGTCCTTGGACATGCGGGAACGGCCCGGCACGTCGAGTTTCCTCGCGAGGTCGTAGAGGTGCTTCTTCGAGGCGTTGGCATCGACTCCGCCCGCCGTCGGCCGTGCCTGCGCACCGCCGCCCGCCGCCTGCTCGTCGGACGGACCCTTCTTCTCCTTGGGCTCCCAGTGGTCCCCCACTTTCTCGAAGCCGTGCTTGAGCGAGGCGAAGGCCGTCCGGCGTGCCCGCTCCCCGTCTCCGTACTGCTCCTCGGCGGCATCAAGCGTGGCGGCGAAGGTGTCCTGCGCCTTCTCGTCGGATCGTTGCAGCGTGCTCGGGAGCGTCTCGGACCTGACCTTGCCGTCCTTCGTGAAGCGGGACATCGGTACGTCCTTCCGGGTCGGCGCCACCCCGCCGGGCGACCGGGTGCATACGAGCACGCTACCCCAGAGTCCCCGCGGTTCCGAGGCGTTCAGGACCCTGTGCACCGAGCCTGGTGGGCGGTACCGCGAACGGCCCGCGCGCGCCACCCGGGCCGGCCGTCGCTGTCTTCTCGGCGGGACGGCGCCGCCGCGCGATGCGTCAGCCGCGTGCCGCCAGGAACGCCTCGAGAGCGGGCAGGTCGTCGGTGTTGATGTGGTCCACGCCGGCGTTCGCCAACTCGCTCCAGACTGCTTCGCGGGCGGCGCCGGGCACGTCCGGCGTCGCCCAGAAACGCACGCGGGCCCCCTGCTGGTGAGCAGTGGCGACATACGCCTGGAGCCTGGCCCGTTCGGCGGACGGCATCTCCCCCACACCCTGCCAGGTGAACAGCTGGTTCCAGTTGTTGCTGATCAGCGGCATCAGGCTCGGCGGGAGGGCCGAGCCGAGGTCGGACGCACGTCCGTCGTAGAAGCTGAGCCGCTGCCGATCGGCGGCCATGGTCGCGAGTGGCCGGTTCCCGCTGATGACCACGCTCACCGCGCCCTGCTTGACCTTGCCGTTGCTGACGCGGCTGAGCATGGCGCGGTGCCCGTGGAGTTCGGCCTCGATGGCGGCCCACGTCTGCTCGGCGTCGCCCTTGATGTCCACGAGGAGCTGGAACTCTCCGTCCCAGCCGGGATACACGCTTCCCGCCCTGCCCTGGACGAGGTCCTCGAGCGGATCGAGGTAGAGGCTCTCGAGGGTCAGACCGGGTGTGACGTCCTCGAGGTCGTGTGCCACCAGGAGCTCACCGTCGACGAGCCAGACATCCGCCTCCACGCTCGTGAAGCCGTGTTCGAGCGCGTCGTAGAGCGGGCGGTCGTGCTCGTAGTCGTTGTGCGCATGGGCCGCGGCATGCGGCGTGCCGAGCACGATGTCGTCGGACACCGGAGCGGCCGTCGCCGGCAGGGCGACGGAGAGGGAGGCGGTGGAGACGAGCAGGACGGCGAGAGGGCGGAGCTTCATGGCTTCGGCTTTCCTTCGGGTGCAGTGACCCCACCACGCTAGGAAGCCGAGGTGATGGGCAGACCTACGCAGGCCGACGCCGCGGTGAACAGGAAGGACCGGTCACCCCAGCGTGGCGAGGTACCTGACCAACTCCCGGGGTGCGGACTTCGGCGCCACCGCCTCGACGGCGGCGTTGTAGTTCGTATTGGTATTCACGTCGTACGTCAGGATCCGACCGTCCGCCGCCTCGATGAACTCGATACCGCAGACCTCCAGGTTGTTGCGCCGCGCGAACTCCTCGTACCGGGCGATGACCGGGTGGTCGAAGCCCTCACGCAGACTGAACAGCTGCTGATCCGGCTCGGGGGCGATGGTGGCACCGGGCGGCATGATGGGCCTGCCCGTCTCCGGGTCGATGGCGCAGGCGTCAGCGGGGCACAGCTGGAATCCGCCGCGCGCGGTATCGGCCTTGATGGCGTACACGAACGTCCCTCCGACGATCTCCGCGCGCGTGATGAACGGCTCGGCGGCCTGGATGAATTCCTGCACGAGGGTGATGCCGTCCTGCGGCTCCTCGAACTCGCTCGACGCCACGTACTCGGCGAGCTCCTCGTGCGAGTCGAACTTCCGCACACCGAGGCCCTTGCCGCCCTGGTTGTGCTTCACGATGAAGGGTGTCTCGAAGCCCCTGGCGGCTTCGACGATCCGCTCACGCCCGACGGCGGCGACGGTGCGGGGCGTGTCGATGCCTGCGGCCTTCAACGCCGTCAGCTGGTCCACCTTGCTCATCTCGAGCTCGAGGACACGGCGCCCGTTGACCGTACGGCGGCCGTGGGCTTCGAGCCAGGACAGCACCGACCGCGCGTAGTCCTTGGAGAGGCCGTGGTCGCGGGTATGGGCAGAGGCGCTGATGCGCGACCAGAAGATGCCCTCCGGTGGAGCGGCGTCGAGGTCGAGCACCCCGTCCGTCAGCAGCCATTCGACCACCTCCACGCCTTCCGCCTCGAAGGCGCGGGCGAAGGGCGGGAACCAGTCCGGGTTCTCGTGCAGGGCGTAGACCGTGGTCACGGTGGTCCTTCCGATCGGGTATGCGTTCGTCCGGATAACCGGCATTCCACGGCCCCTATTCCTTCGAGTTGTTCCTTTACCTCAAAGGCACGGCCTACGCCACGGAAATTTGATCAAACCTTTTGATTGACAATGCAGCCCGTATGACATTCGACCAGCATAATGGTGGCTATCGGCTTTTTCATGGCCGTTGGCCGTGCAGGAGATCGGGGGTTGCACCGGCAGATGCCCTTTCGCGCACCGTGCTGCGTGAACCCACCGGATGGAAAGCGACACATGAACAACCAGTCGAGGACTCAGGCTGCTGATCTCTTGGATGACGGTCTCGAACTGATCCAGAAGCTCGAGGCGACGCTTCATCAATGGTCCCTCCTGCAGCGGGCAGGAAGCGGATCCGGCCCTGCCTCCCGCGCCGATGTCGAAGCGGTCGAATGGATCCACCAGTGCCTCACTGACCTCTCCGCGACCATCGACGGCATGCAGCATCACGCTGCCCGCATCGAAGGACGGAGGAAAGCCCTCCACGGCTCCGTGTCCGAGCTCGCGGTCGCGGTGGAGCCACCGTGCGGGCTGCAGCAACCGGCATGATGCTGCACGTGGACGTTCGCCGTCCCGGTGCCCTGGCAGGGCTCCCGCCGCTGCACTCCTACTGCTGGATGAAGATGTCGTTGCCCGGCCCCAGCGGCAGGTCGAGGTAGAAGAACACCGTCAGGATGGCCACCCACGCGAGCCAGAACGGCACGACGAACGGAAGCATCCGGGCCATCAGCGTTCCGAGGCCCGCTTCCGGCTCGTACTTGCGCAGCATGGTCAGCAGCACGATCATGTACGGATTCAGCGGCGTGATGACCTGCGTCGCCGAATCGCCCACGCGGAACGCGCCCTGGATGAAGGCCGGCTCGTAACCGAGCAGCGCGAACAACGGCACGAAGACCGACGCCATCAGCGTCCACATCGACGATCCCGAGATGATGAAGAGGTTCAGCACGGAGGCCAGCAGGATGAACGCGAGCACCGCCGGGTAGCCCGTCAGCCCGATGCCCTCGAGGGCTCCGGCACCCGCGACCGCGATCCAGGAGCCGATACCGGACCAGTTGAACAGCGCGATGAACTGTCCCAGGATGAACGCGAGGACCAGGAAACCGGCCATGTCCTTGATGGCCTCGCCCATGACACGGGGCACGTCGCGCCCCGTGGTGATGGTGCCGACGATCCGCCCGTAGACGAGCCCGGGAACGGTGAAGAGCAGGAACACGATGAAGACGATCGAGCTCAGGAGCGGTGAGCGTGGCAGGAAACCGCCCGCCTCGTTGCGCCACGGCGATCCGGGCACTATCACGGAGACCAGGATCACCAGCGCGACGACGAGGCCGACGATCATCGACCACTTCAGGCCGCGCGCTTCCTGCGGCTCCAGTTCCGCCTTGAGGGCCACGGGTGCCGATGCGTGCTCGCCGTCCTCCACGAGTTCATCGACGGGCACGTTCTGCCGAGCGAGCCGGGGCTCGAGCACCCTGTCGATGATGAACCCGGCGATGAGGATCAGCACCAGCGATGACGCGATGTTGAAGTAGTAGTTCGACAGTGGCGTGACGGGGGCGCCCGCGTTGGGCAGGTTCTCCGTGACCGCCGTCGTGATACCGGCGAACAGGGCGTCGAGGCTCGTGACGAGCAGGTTGGTCGAGTAGCCCGCGCCGGCCGCCGCGAAACCTCCGAGCAGGCCTGCCACGGGATGCCGGCCGGCCGCCTTGAAGACGAGCGCCGCGAGTGGCGGGATGATGACGAAGGCGGAGTCGGACATGACGGACCCGACGACGCCCACGAAACCGACGGCATACGGCAGGGCCCACCGGGGAGCCGAACCGAAGACCTTCCGGATCAGTGCTCCGAGCAGGCCGGACTTCTCGGCCACGCCGACCGCCAGCAGGATCGGGAGCACCGTGGCCAGCGGCGGGAAGCCGAGATAGTTGGCTCCCAGGTTCTGCGTCAGCCACGTCATGCCCTCGCCCGTGAACAGACCCTTGATGACCGTCGCCTCGTCCGCGCCGGGCACCTGCACGGTCACGTTCGCGAGCGCCATCCCGGTGGTGACCACGGCCGTGATGCCGAAGAGGATCAGGAAGAGCATGAACGGATCGGGGAGCTTGTTGCCCACCCTCTCCACGCCCGTGAGGAACCGGTCCGTCAGTCCCGGTCGGGGTGCTGCAGTGGTTGACATGCGTTCTCCTTGGCGGTCGATGCTACGGATACTGCGTCGTGTGGCGGGTCGTCGCGATGCGCCGCGACGGGCGGCTCAGTCGAAGTAGGACGGGACGTCGACGACGCCGCCCTGGTCCTCGAACTCCTCGTGCACGGCTGCACGCAGGGAGCCGTCGACGAGGTAGTCGAGCGCCGTGAGGGCCAGCCCGACGGCGCCGTCGAGGGCCGCCTGCTCGGCCGCCGCGCTCCTGGCGGCCTCCGCGAACCCGCGAGTGTGCAGGGCCGTGGAGGGCTCCGCGATGCGGATCAGGGGATGGATCCCCGGGACGCGGTAGCTCACGTTCCCGAAGTCGGTGGACGCGGCGAGGGTCTCCGAGACGACACCCCGAGGAAGCGGGGAACGCCCACGCCGCTGCTGTGCCGCGACCCAGCGGCCCGTGAGCGCACTGTTGGTGCGGATGGGCAGGGACGGCGGATGCTCGTCCCAGCGCAGTTCCACGCCCGTCCCCGTCATCAGGGCGGCGCCGCGGGCCACGTCGTCGAGGCGTGCGCTGAGGTCCTTCAGGGTCGCGGGCTGCTGCGAGCGCGCGTACAGCTTCAGGACAGCCCGGCCCGGGATGATGTTGGGGCTCTCCCCGCCCTCCGTGATGGTCGCGTGGACACGGTCCGACGGCGGCAGCTGCTGCCGCAGCAGTCCGATGCCCTGATAGGCGAGGTTCGCGGCGTCGAGGGCGTTCCTACCCATGAAGGGCTGCGCGGAGGCATGGGCCTCGACGCCGGTGAAGGTGATCGTCAGCAGCCGCCGCCCGAGCCAGACCTGATCGGCGAGGTCGTAGCCGTAGGGGTGCACCATGATGGCCGCGTCGACGCCGTCGAAGGCGCCGTTGCGCGCCATGACCTCCTTGCCGGAGTGCCCCTCCTCGGCGGGCGTCCCGAGGAACAGGACACGGCCCGGCAACCGGTCCGCCACGGAGGCCAGCGCCGAAAAGGCGCCGAGGGCCGCGGCCGCGATCACGTTGTGCCCGCACGCGTGCCCGATCCCGGGCAGGGCGTCGTACTCGGCGAGGATCGCGATGGTGGGGCCGTGTCCGGGGCTGCCCGCCTCCGCCCGCACGGACGTCTCGACCCCGTGCACGCCGGTGCGCGCCGCGATGCCGCGGCGGGTGAGTTCCTGGTGCAGGAGCATCGCGCTGCGGTGCTCCTGGAACGCCGTCTCCGGGTGGGCGTGCAGGTGCTGGACCACGTGCCGCAGCCTGTCCGCGACGCCGTCCACCGCCTGCTCGACGGCGTCGGCGAGCTCGCCGGGCGCGCCGTCGAAGGGTGACCGGCCCGGCACGGCCTCCGCCAGGAGCCTTCGCGTCCGCTCGTCGATCGAGGCCAGGTAGGCCGTATCCGGTGGGGTGGGTTCACTCATTCGAGTAGCTTAGGCAACGATCAGCACGCTGGGCAGTCCCCCCTGTGAACGCCGTGTAACACTGCGACCGGACCTCGGAAACATAACCTTCCGGAAATATCCCGGCAACACCGCTCCCGAATCATGGAGGAAGCAGCCCGCCAGTCTCAACGGGCCGCACCCTGAACCACCAAGGAGCACCCATGACCGCCATCGCCACTCCCAGCACCGCCCGCATCCTCGACCTCGGTTCCCTCACCGCCGGAACCGTCGTCGAGGCCCGCCGCAAGAACGAGGTGCACTACCGCGGGTGCGTCGAGGACACCGCACCCGACCTCGGGGTGGTCTGGGTCCGTGATGACCTGGCCGGCCACCGTGCCATTCTCAGCCTTGATGAATACAGCATCTGGCACGTCGCCGCCTGACCTGCGGACCGTCTCCCCCTCCTAGACTGGAGGAATGACTGCAACCCTCGTGGCGAAGGACCTGTCCGGGGGCCACGCCCACCGCACCCTCTTCTCGAAGCTCGACCTCACCGTCGCGCCCGGAGACGTCGTGGGGGTGGTGGGTGCGAACGGCGCGGGCAAGACCACGCTCCTGCGCCTGCTCGCGGGAGCAGATACGCCGATCGCCGGCACCGTCCGGACCACGCCGCCCGACGCCTTCGTGGGGTGGCTGCCGCAGGAGCACGAGCGGCTCGAGGGCGAGACGGTCGCCGGGTACATCGGCCGTCGCACCGGGACGACGGCTGCGACGGCGGCCATGGAGGATGCGGCCGCTGCCCTGGGGAGCGGTGCGAAGGGTGCCGACGACGCCTACGCGCAGGCGCTCGACCACTGGATGTCCTCGGGGGCCGTGGACCTCGAGGACCGCGTGCCGTCCGTCTTGGCCGACGTGGCCGGAAGCATCGACCCGACCACCCCCACCGCGGCGCTCTCCGGAGGCCAGCTCGCCCGGGTGGCCCTGGCGGCCCTGCTGCTGAGCCGCTTCGACATCGTGCTCCTCGACGAACCGACCAACGACCTCGACCTCGCCGGCCTCGAGCGCCTCGAATCCTTCATCCAGAACCTGCGCGGCGGCGTCGTCCTCGTCTCCCACGACCGTGAGTTCCTCGCGCGCTGCGTGACCACCGTCGTCGAACTGGACATCGCACAGAACAGGGTGGCCGTGTACGACGGCGGGTACGACGCCTTCCTCGAGGAGCGTGCGGTGGCCCGCAGGCACGCCCGCGAGGCCTACGAGGAGTTCGCGGAGAAGAAGCAGGACCTCGTGGGACGCGCCCGCACCCAGCGCGAGTGGAGTTCGCAGGGGGTGCGCAACGCGATGAAGAAAAGCCCGGACAATGACAAGATCCGCCGCAGAGCCAGCATGGAGTCCTCCGAGAAGCAGGCGCAGAAGGTCCGCCAGATGGAATCGCGCATCGCGAGGCTGGACGAGGTCGAGGAGCCCCGCAAGGAATGGCAGCTGCAGTTCACCATCGGCTCCGCGCCACGGTCGAGCGCCGTCGTCGCGACCCTGAACAACGCCTCCGCCACGCAGGGAGGCTTCACCCTCGGTCCTGTCTCGCTCCAGGTGAACGCGGGCGAGCGCATCGGCATCACGGGCCCGAACGGCGCCGGGAAGTCCACCCTCCTGCGCCTGCTCCTGGGCCACCAGGCGCCCGACGGCGGCGCGGCCGCCCTCGGTTCCAGTGTCGCGGTCGGCGAGATCGACCAGGCCCGCGGACAGCTCGACGAGACCCTTCCCCTCGGCGCGGCGTTCGAGGCCCTCGTCCCCGAGATGTCGCAGGCCGAGGTACGGACCCTCCTCGCCAAGTTCGGCCTCAGGGCCGACCAGGTGCGCGCCGTCGTCGGCTCCCTCTCGCCCGGCGAGCGGACCCGGGCCGGCCTGGCGCTGCTCCAGGCCCGGGGCGTGAACCTGCTGGTCCTGGACGAGCCCACCAACCACCTCGACCTCCCCGCGATCGAACAGCTCGAGGACGCCCTCGAGTCCTACACGGGCGCCCTGCTGCTCGTCACGCACGACCGCAGGCTGCTGGAGAACGTCCGCCTCGACGAGCGCTGGCAGGTGGAGGACGGCAACGTCACCACCGGCTAGGAGGGCGCCGCCCGGCAGCCGACGCGACGGCGGCCCGCACCCGTTCCGTGACACCATGGAAGCGAGGCGGTCATCGTCGCCTCCCGGACGAGGGGTGCCGTACCCGGTGTGCGACAAGACGGCCCAGGGAGAGAATCATGGCCTGGCTCGTCCTCGTGCTGTCCGGAGTCCTCGAGGCCGTCTGGGCCACCGCGCTCGGCAGGTCCGAAGGCTTCAGCAGGCTGGCGCCCACCGTGGTGTTCGGGGTCGCCATCATCGCGAGCATGGCCGGACTGGCCTATGCGATGCGCACACTGCCCGTCGGAACGGCCTACGCCGTCTGGGTGGGCATCGGCGCCGCCCTGACCGTCATCTACGCGATGGCCACCGGCACGGAACCGGCGTCGCTCCTCAAGATCGTCTTCCTCGCGATGATCGTCGGCGGCGTCGTCGGCCTCAAGATCGTCCACTGACCCTCCGCGCCGAGCGGCTGGGCGGTGGCAGGGCGGGGATGCGCCCGTTCCTCTGCTTTTGCTCCTCCCGGCTTGAGGTGCGCCGTCCTACCTTGCGTGAAAACTGAGCCTGGACAGCCGGTTCGCTTGAAACGCGTCCGAGAAGATCGAGGAAGGCTCAGCTGGGGGCCACGACGAGGAGCTGAACGCGATGCAGAACGACGACACCCTGACGGCGATGGAATTCGCCGGGCTCTCCGCCTATGAGACATGGATGCACTACTGCAACATGGGCGGCTTCACCGACTACTTCGAGTTCGACGCGTACCTCCACGGCCTCTACGCGTTCGATGCCGAGGACGCCGACCTCGTCTCGCAGGCCGTCAACGAGCTCATCGACGACGTCTGCCCCGTCGAGGAGGCCGGGCTCTGCCGCGCTCCCTACTCGTGGACGTCCTCCTCGAGCCCCGGCTTCGTGGACGCCGCGGATGGGGAGGACGACGTCGAGGGGTTCCACGACGCTCCGCTCCGCGTGCCGGTGGACGACCTCGTGGCTCCCCACTCCGCGGAGACCTTCGGTTCACGCTTCCTGTCCGGCCTGGATCTCGGCGCCCTGACCGGCTGCCCGGGCATCCCCCTTCCGCCCGGAGCGACCGTCGAGCTGCTCGGTGAGGTCCTCGACAGCGGCGTCATCGGGCGGATCGTGTCCGGCGAGCGGAAGTAGCCCTACCTGCCCGGTTGGCGCTCGAGTGCCTCGTCGTGCTCGGCGTGGGCCTTCCGGATCATCGCCATGAACTCGGCCTCGTTGCGGATCAGGCGCTTGTACTTCTCCGGGAGTTTCCTGAGGTCGTCTTCCTCGGCGCACAGCCTGGCGAAGATCTTCTCGCGCTCGGCGATGTCCGTCTCGTAGTTGAGGTCCAGGTACTCGGCGGCGTGCCGCTTCGCTCCGGAGATGGCGTTCTTGGCCTTGCCCTTGGGGCTCAGGACCGAGGCCAGGACGGTCACCACCAGGACGCCGAGGATCACGCTCAGCGAGAGGCCGGTGCTGATCTCGACGACGTTCACGTGCTCGCCCTCGTTGATGAACGGCAGGTTGTTCTCGTGCAGCGCGTGGAGGATGAGCTTCACGCCGATGAAGCCGAGGATCACCGCGAGGCCGTAGGAGAGGTAGATCAGCCGGTCCAGCAGCCCGTCGATGAGGAAGAACAGCTGACGCAGGCCCATGAGCGAGAAGGCCGTGGCGGTGAACACGATGAACGTGTTCTGGGTCAGGCCGAAGATCGCGGGGATGGAATCGAGGGCGAACAGGATGTCGGTGGCACCGATGGCCACCATGACCAGCAGCATCGGCGTCAGGACACGCTTGCCGTCCTCGACGGTGAACAGCTTGTCCCCGTCGTAGTGCTCCGACGCCGGGAGGACGCGCTTGGCGAGCCGGATGATCACGCTCTCGCCGTCGTCGTCGTGCCCGCTGGGCTTGAGCAGGTTGCCGGCCGTCATGAGGAGGATCAGGCCGAAGATGTAGAACACCCAGGCGAAGCTGTTGATCAGGGCGGCGCCGAGGAAGATGAAGCCGGTGCGGGCGATCAGCGAGAACACGATGCCGAAGAGGAGCACCTTCTGCTGATCGGCACGCGGCACCCTGAAGCTCGACATGATGATGAGGAACACGAAGAGGTTGTCGACGGAGAGGGCCTTCTCCGTGACATAGCCCGCGAAGTACTCGGTGCCCATGGTGGGCCCGCCGAGGACCAGCACGCCGACGCCGAACAGCAGCGCGATGCCCACGTAGATCGAGGACCAGATCGCGGATTCGCGGAGGCTCGGAGTGTGTGCCTTCCGGACGTGGAAGAAGAAGTCGAACGCGAGCAGGCCGGCGATGCCGATCACGGTCGCGATCCAGACGTAAAGCGGTACTTCCATGCTGCAGCTCTCCTCCGGGATTCGTGCTGGCGTCGTGGCGTCCTGCTCCGGTATTCGCTTGTGCCCGTAACGGTACCGGCCCCACCTGGACTTGGGCAGTCCGTACCGTGGCCTGAGGCGGTGCCATCAGCCCGCTGAGGCGCGCCGCGGTGCTTCGCGCCGTCGGACTGCCCGCCCCCTACCGGGAGAGGCCCCCCTGTCCCTGGAGCTGGTTCCCGGCCTGCGGTGCGGTGGTGTCCGTCGGGAGCCTCGACGCGCTCGCCGACGGCAGGGTGGTGCGCAGGATCTTCACAAGGGGCCAGGGATTTTGTTGTGGTTCGCGACAAACTCCGAAGCATGCTTACGATGAGGCCTGCACGTCTATCCGAAGGAGAACGACCATGCAGCAACGCTCAATCGGCGGAACCCCGATCAGTGCCCTCGGCCTGGGCGGAATGCCCATGTCCATCGAGGGTCGCCCCGACGAGGACCGCTCCATCCGCACCATCCACGCCGCGCTCGACGCCGGCGTCACCCTGATCGACACCGCGGACGCCTACCACCGCGACGCCGACGAGGTGGGCCACAACGAGTCGCTCATCGCGAAGGCCCTCTCGAGCTACGGCTCGGACACCACGGGCATCCTCGTTGCGACCTAGGGCGGGCACCTGCGCCCCGGCGACGGCTCCTGGACCCTCAATGGCCGCCCGGACTATCTCAAGGAGGCCGCGAAGGCATCACTCAAGCGGCTCGGTGGCGAGGCGATCGACCTCTACCAGTACCACCGCCCGGACCCCGAGGTCCCCTACGAGGAGTCGGTCGGAGCCCTCAAGGACCTGCTCGACGAGGGCGTGATCCGCATGGCGGGCATCTCGAACGCCACCGTGGACCAGATCAGGCTGGCGAACGAGATCCTCGGCGGCAGGCTGGTGTCCGTGCAGAACCAGTTCTCCCCCGCCTTCAGGTCCAGCGAGGACGAACTGACGTACTGCGGCGAGAACGGCATCGCCTTCCTGCCGTGGAGCCCACTCGGCGGCATCAAGAAGGCCGGCGGGCTCGGCGAGCAGTTCACGCCCTTCCAGGAACTCGCGGACAAGCACGGGGTCAGCCCCCAGCAGGTGTGCCTGGCGTGGGAACTGGCACTCGCCCCCACCGTCATCCCGATCCCGGGTGCTTCGCGTCCGGAGAGCATCCAGGACTCGGCGCAGGCCTCGGAGCTCGAACTCACCGCTGACGAGATCGAGAGCCTCTCCTCGACGAGCTGAGCCCTCCGCACGTCCGGCGCCCGCACTCCGGCCAGGAGTGCGGGCGCCTGCCTGGAGCAGGACGCCCGCGGCCGTGCCGCCGGCGGACCGGCCCGCCCGGAGGACGGCGGCGGCGAGCGTCAGGGGGCCTCGTTGTGCCCGGGCAGCTGCATCGCGACAGCGCGGACGGGGGCCCCGTCCGCGCCGGAGAGCGCGAGGGGGAGCGCCGAGACGATGGGCCGGTCCCAGGTCACGGCAGAGAGATTGGCCAGATTCTCGATGATGACTCCGCCGGCCCCGAGCAGTGCCGTGTGGAACGGCAGCCGCCCGTCGTTGCGCAGGGTCGAATCGGGATTGAGGGTGTCGACGCCGACCATCGTGATGCCCGCCGCCAGGATCCGCTCGGCCAGCTCCGGCGCCAGCACCGGGTGCTCGAGGTAGCGCGGTCCGCCGAACCAGGCCGACCATCCCGTCTCGAACAGCACCATCGCGTGGCCCTCCAGGTCCTGCAGCTGGGGCGCCACGGACGCCCAGGTGATGACGTCGTGCTGAGCCAGTCCGGTGCACCGCACGATGCGCGCCGGACCGACGAGACGGCCGAGGTCGATGCCGTCGACGGACTGCCCTCCGGCGATCGAGTGGAGCGGCGCATCGAGGTGCGTCCCGGTATGGGACCCCGCGTGGATCGAGGCCACCTGGTAGCCGTCCTCCGCGATCGTCGCGACGGTCGTCAGGACGACCTCCGGGTCACCCGGGTAGACCTGCATCCCCGTCCGGATGGGCTGGGACAGATCAACGATCCGCATGGCTGCCGTGCTCCTCCGGAAGATCCAGGAGGTGGACATGCGGGCGCTTCGCCCGGTCGATGCGGCGTGTCGCCACCGCCCACGCGAGGTACACGACGGCAGAGAGCACGAAGGTCGGGATGGTCGCGCCGATCGGACTGGGGAGGACGTAGGTCAGGAGGAGTGACGCGCCGGCTCCGACGACCCAGACCAGGACCGCGGCCACGTTCACCCCGCCGCTGTACCAGTATTCGCCACCCCTTCCCCGCAGGATGTCCCGGCCGTAGTGACGTGAGCGCACGAGGTAGTAGTCGACGATCATGATGGCGAAGACGGGGATGAAGAGCGCGCCGATCACGGTCAGGAAGGCCGTGAACTGGTTCAGGAGCGCAAGCCACGTCGAGCCGAGGATCGAGACGACACCGAGGACGATCGCGGTCGGCAGGAACGTGACGCGCCGGGAAGGCACCATGTTGACGACGGACGCGACCATCCCGTACACCACCATGGTGTTGGTGGCCATGACGGACAGGAAGATCACGACGGCGAGCGGGGCGCCGAAGGAGGCGACGATCACGGTCGGGTCGAAGGCCACGGCCTCACCGCCGTCGAGCACCACGTAGCCGATGGCCGTGGCGCCGAGCGTCATGGCGAGCACGGTGGAGATCATGTACCCGATCCCCGAGCCGATCATCCCCGCGGACTGCGTCCGGGCGAGGCGGTTGAATTCCGCGGAGAGCACGGTCCAGGAGATCGCCGTGGCGATCACGACGTCGAGCGCCGTGACGGCCGTCCACCCCGACGCCGTGTCCTGCGGTATGGACGCGATGTCCGAAGGGCTGTAGGCGAGGAACGCGGTGACGAAGATGTAGGCCATGAAGGCGAGGATCACGAGGGCGAGCCACGGCTCCACGCGCGCGATCCCGGTATGGCCGAAGATCGCCAGGCCCACCACCAGCAGCTGGCACAGCACCGAGAACAGGACGGGACTCGAGAATCCGGTGGCCTGCTCGACGAGGAAGTTCACCGTCACGCCGGCGAGCATCGCCTGGACCCAGCTCCATCCCATCAGCGTGATGACGTTCGCGGCCACGGGCAGGAAGGAGCCCCGCAGCCCGAAGGAGCCTTTCGTCAGGGACATCGTGGCGAGTCCGGTGCGCGTGCCCATGTTGCCCACGAGCACCAGCACGGATCCGCCGATGAGGGTTCCCAGCACGATCATGCCGACGGCGAGCGGCCAGCTGATGCCCGGGACGAACAGCGTCCCGGTGAGGAGGGTGGTCACCACCAGGTTCGCGGCGAGCCAGATCATGCCCATGCGGGCAGTACCGAGCGAGCCCCGCAGGGGACCGTAGCCGTCGGAGTTGCTGTCGAGGTGGTCGGACAGGCGCCGGTAGGCGGAGCTGGAGCGGGGAGGGTTCACGGTCGTCATGGCGCACTTGCTTCCGGTCGGGCGTCGGGCGCGGGGCTGAGGTGTTCATGGACCGCCAGGAGGGTGCCGGCGCAGCGGCGGAAGACGATCGTCTCGCGCTCCTGCGTGGTCTCCCGCAACCCGGCGACCGAGGTGGTCGTGAGGACGGTGTGGGTGAAGACCGCGACGTCCCCGAGCAGCTGCACCAGCGGATCGCTGCTGGAGCAATCGGTCACGCGCCAGCCCTCCTCGATCCACGACCCCCACAGCCGCTCGTAGGCGCCCCTGGACTCGAGCCTGCGGCCCTCGGTGTGGAAGACGAAGGTCGCGTCCTCGGCGAAACAGGCGAAATACGCCTCGGTGTCCGTGGCACGGAAGGCATCGACGAGGGCGGCTGCCGCGCGCACCACGTCCTCCTTCATCAGGTGAACGTCCGTCATCAAGAGCCTTTCGTACCATCGAGCCCACGAAAGTTGCCCTTAGGTGAACATTTGTTGTTCAGCGAGTGTGTGTGACGCGAACGACATTGTCAACGGGGAAGCAATCCTCCGGCTTCTTGATGACGCTCGCCGACGAGCGGCGCATTGCTAGGGTGAGGACATGTCCTCCAACCCCGTTGCCCTGATCACCGGCGCCTCCCGCGGGATCGGCCGCGCCATCGCCGACGAGCTCGGCTCGACGCATCACCTGCTGCTCGGCGGCCGCGACCTCAGTACCCTGGCGGAACTGTCGTCGTCGTTCCCGTCCGCGGAGCCCTTCGCGGCTGAACTGCGCGACGCCGGCCAGGTGGCTGCCGCCGTCGCCGGGATCCCCCGCCTCGACGTCCTGGTCCACTCGGCGGGCGTGCTCCGGATGGGGCCGGTCGCCGACCTGTCCGACGACGCGTGGCGCGAGAGCTTCGAGGTCAACGTCTTCGCCGTCGCGTCACTGACACGGGCCCTGCTGCCGGCGCTCCGTGCCGCCCACGGCCAGGTCATTGCGATCAACAGCGGTTCGGGCTACACCTCGGGTGCCGGCTCGGCGGTCTACAGCGGCACGAAGTTCGCGCTGCGGGCCCTCACGGACGCGCTGCGGGAGGAGGAGCGGCAGCACGGCGTGCGCGTCAGTTCCATCCACCCCGGCAGGGTAGCCACCGACATGCAGGAGGAACTGCACGCGTGGGAGGGCAAGGACTACCGGCCCGAGGCCTGGATCCAGCCGGACCAGGTGGCCAGGGCCGTCCGGCTCGCCGTGGACGCGACGCGGGAGTCCGCGATCGAGACGCTCAGCATCCGCCCCTCGGGCATCGCGCTCGGGTAGCCCCTCCACCGGAGGGTGCTAGCAGGACACCACGCGCGGCTTCCCGAATTGGGTCTGCACCCCTGGGGAGTACAGCACCGACTCCGGGGGGCCCTCGACCCGCAACCCTGCCGCCCCCAGCAGTGCGTCGTCGAACTCCGTGAGCGTGGCCGGGTGGAGCTGCCACGGGGCGTGCGTGTTCGGGATGTAGAGCGTGCGGCCGGCCAGTGTGCTGTGCAGCCCGAAGCGCGCGGTGAGCTCGAGCGACAGCGTGTCCTCCACCGTGGTGTCCGCCTGCGGCCGGACCGCGAAACGGGACGTGGCCTGCCTGCGATACCGGACGACGTCGTACCCGTACTCGCGCTGCGCGCCCTCGCCCCGGCGGATCGGCGAGCACTTCGACCACACGTACGGAATGCCGCCGGCGCGCGCGGCGAGCACGACGGCGAGGCGCGAGGCGTCGAGGGTCACGAAGACGACCCCCCGGGTGCCGTCAGGACCCCGCGAGTAGAGCCGGACGTTGATCTCGGCGAACGAGCCGAAGTACGGCACGGGCAGCCCCTTCCCCAGGCCCGCCCCCACCATGCGGAAACCGATGAGACCGACCCAGGACGAGCCGTCCACCTCGTCCGGCACGACGCCGGGTGGCATGAAACCGGCCACCGCCGCAGGGTGGATGCGCCAGTGCAGGAACACCGCGTCCAGCCAGGACTGGTCCATGATGACGGGACGCGGCAGTTCGGGTGCGAGGTACCGCTCCTGGCCCTGCTGGTGGTCCGTCATCAGAAGACCTGCTCCCCGCACTCGACCGGCTCCTCGGCGAAGCGGTACCACTCGGGCAGTGCGGCCGTGAACTCGGAGCGGACCGCCGGGTCCTCCACGGCGGTCCAGTCGACGGCGGCACCCACTTCCGGTTCCATCTTGTTCCACTCGAACCAGTTGACCATCCGTAGCCCGGGGAATTCCTCCTGCACCGCCGGGTCGAAGACCTGCTGCCACCAGGCGCGCTTGATGTTGAGGCTCCGCAGGTCCCCGATACCGTCGACCACGAGGGAGGCCGTCTCCGGGATGGCCACGGGCTTGCCGCGACCTGCGCCGTACTCGGCATAGAAGTCCGGCAGCATGGAGTCGTCGCCGTTCTTGCCGTCATAGTTCCCCGTGAGCTGGTCGACGAACTTGCCGTCCTCGGGCATCTCGCTCTCGCCCCACGGGTAGGTGCCACCCCAGTGGTAGAGCGACATGCCCACCCAGTCGGCAGCGTCGTCGCCCGGGTAGTAGGGCGCATAGGGGTCGTCGAAGGATGTCAGCACACCGTCGCCGTTCGTGTCCAGAGGCGCGAACGCGGAGGCGCCGGGCAGGGCCTCGAAGGTACCTCCGGCGAAGGGATAGCCGCCTCCGTAGTTCGGGGCCCACATCATCGCCGACCCCGGCGCATCCCGGTGCACGGCGTCAGCCACCCGGCGGAAGGCGGCGATGTACCCGTCGGGCTGCTGGCCCCAGGGGTACCAGGAACCGTTCATCTCGTGGGCGAACCGCACGATGACCGGCACCCCGTTCGAGTTGAAGCCTGCGACCATTTCGGCAAGCTCGGCCGCGTGGTCCTCGGTGACCGCAGCCAGCCCGTCCACCGGTTCGAGCGTCAGCAGGAGCATCCCGCCCTCCTGCCGTAGCTGCTCCACGGCCGACGCGATCAGGCCCGGATCCTCCTCCTTGAACGGGAAATCCGCGAAGGACACCGCGACCGCCGGGCGTTCCCCGAGCTTGTCCGAGTACTCGGCGAGGGTCTCCCTGCCCCACTCGAGGTTCACCCCCATCAGGGTGCCGTCGGCAGGAGCGAGATTCCGGCCGTCGATCTCCTCGCACGCCACCGCGCGGGGATTGATGTTGCAGGCACAGAGGGACAGGAGCAAAAACGCCATGACCAGGCGTACGAGGGTTGAGACCACGTGACCAATGTACCGTCGCGCCGGCGCCGCCCGAACGTGGGCGGGCTAGAAGGCGTAGCGGATCCGGCAGTAGGGCACGCCGGTCTGTGCGAGACGAAGGAACTCATCGAGGTAACCCCGCTTCTCGTAGGCGATGTAGCGCACGTTCGCGAACCCGTTCTGGGACTGCTTGCCCTCCTGGAGGTCCGGCCGCCAGAGGATTTCCTCCGCCTGCGGGTGCCACCCGAGGTTGACCTCGTGCAACTGCTGGTTGTGCGTCAGGAAGATGACCTCCGCGGCGAGCTGCTGCTTGGCCGCCGGTGACAGCGCGGCGTCGAGCTGGCCGAACAGCTCGCGCCAGTCGTCCTGCCAGCCAGGGGTGACGATCACAGGGGAGAAGTTCACGTGCACCTCGTAGCCCGCCTCCACGAAGTCGTTGATGGCGGCGATGCGCTCGGCGACCGGAGCGGTGCGCACGTCCACAGTCCGGGCGAGCTTCTCGGGCATGAGGGAGAAGCGGATGCGGGTGCGCTCCTGCGGGTCCCACGACAGCATGTCCCGGTTCACGTACTTCGTGGCGAAGGAGAGCTTGGCGGTCGGGAGTTCCCGGTAGAGATCCACGAGGTCGCGCACATTGTCGCTGACGAGCGCGTCCACCGAGCAGTCGCTGTTCTCCCCGATGTCGTACACCCACGCGTGCTCGTCACACTGGTTGGGCTCCAGCTTGATGCCCTGACGGGCAACGTGCCGCTCGAGGTAGCCGCTGATCTGGTCGATGTTGGTGAACACGGTGATGGGATTGCTGTATCCCTTGTGGCGGGGGACGTAGCAGTAGGCGCACGCCATGGCGCAGCCGTTCGCCGTGGACGGTGCGATGAAATCCGCGGACCTGCCGTTGGGCTTCGCGGTGAGGGACTTCTTGACGCCGAGGACGAGGGCCTCCGTCTTGATCCTGACCCAGCGCCGCACGTTCGCCTCGTCTCCGCTGAGCTCGGGGATACGCCAGTGGCTTGCCACTTCGACGACGTCGGCGTCCGGCCACCGCGCGAGGATCTCCTTGCCCCGCGGGAGCTCGGCTGCGGCCGGCTCGACGTAGATGCGGCTGACCTGCAGCAAGGAACTGGCCTGGAGCATACGACCCTTTCTGGTAGCGGCTTCATGTCGACGGTACCGGCCGCCACCGACACTTCCGGGCCCCTCCGCGAGGGCCTTACGCTGGTCGCATGGCTCATCGGGACGGCGCTGAGGGCACCCGCCGGCAGGTCGAGATCGTCGACCTCGGGGTTCGCGACGCGCCCCCGCGCCCCTGGCACGGTGCAGCATCGGGCACAGCTTCCGGGGCGTCCCCCGGCGCACTCCCGGGAGCCCCTGCCGTCGGTACCGGTGCCGCTCCCCCGGCCCCGGTACCGCCGCGTGGTCGTCGGATCTACGTCGCCATCGGGGTCACGGCGCTGCTCGTCCTCGCGGCGAACCTGATGCCCCGCGGCGACGCGGCGCCACCGCTGGCGAAAGCCGCCCAGGGACAGAACCGCGCACTCAGCGTGTGCGAAGCCGTCGCTTTCGCCAACACGACGGGCGGGCTGCCGTCCGAGCCGACTGTGCTGCCGAGCCGCGCCAGCGGCTACTTCGCCTTTCTGGAGCCCACCAGTCGCTCCGCCGTGGTCTCGGGGCTGTCCTACGAGGACGGCACCATCTCGCTCTGCCGTCCCGTCGGGGAACCGGGCTCCGGCAGCCCCCAGCCCGGGCAGCGCGAGCTCCCCGTGCTCGGCAAGGGTGAGAGCTATGCGTACGAGATGCGGGCGTCGGTCCTGGTGCTGATCGGTGAACGCGCCACGGACGGAACAGTCGCCCGGTACGCAGACTGAGTACACTAATAGTTGCTACGCTAACGTTCCAGCACCGAAGGAATCATGGACACCTCGCACGACGACGACCTCCTGCTCGAGAGGCAGCTGTGCTTCGCCCTGTCGGTTGCCTCCAGGAGCGTGGTGGGCGCCTACAGGCCCGTCCTCGAGAAGCTGAACCTGACCCACCCGCAGTACCTCGTGATGCTCGCACTCTGGGAGGAGAGCCCGCGCTCGGTCCGCAGCCTCGGGCAGGCCCTTGCGATGGAGTCGGCGACCCTCTCACCGATGCTCAAGCGCCTGGAGGCCCTGGGCTTGCTCACGCGCACGCGTGTCCCCGGCAACGAGAGGGCGCTCGCCGTGACGCTCACCGCAGCCGGTCGCGACCTGCGCGCGAAGGCGCGCGAGATACCGGTGACCATGATGGAGCGGCTCGGGCTCACTCGCGAGCAGGTGGAAGGCCTCAATGAGGCCATGCACGGAATCATTCGTGCGACGGGAACCTCATGGCGGCCCGCCAGCAGCAGCCAGGACGTGGGATGACCCCCGAAGGACAGATGGACGAACGCAGGAAGAGAGTTGCTGTGAGCAAGAAGGAACCGTTGTCGGCGCGCTTCATGACCGCCACCGGAAGGTTGCGCATGTTCTTCGGGCCGGCGCAGCATGGCACCACCTCCGGCCCGATCGTCTACCGCGACGACGAGGCGCAGCGGCTGCGCCAGGAGGAACTGCAGCAGTGGACGGTGGTGCGGAACCCGGACGGGTCGACCTACCTCACCAGCAAGCGGGAGCACTAGCGGACGCTTGCTCGTTGCCGGGTGACCGGGTGCGGGCACGCCGGGTCCGGTGAACCGAGCGGTAACTTGCGGAATTCTTGCGTCAGAATCGACAGGGAAGACCGCTCACTGGTGGCAGACTGGGGTTGTCTATGCTCCTTGCCCGCGGGGATTTTCAGGGCGCCATCTTGACTCAGAAGAGGTCTCGGATTCATGAGTACACCGCGCCCGTCTACGACGACGCCCAGCGACACCCCCGTCCTCCCGCGGACCACGCTCCTCGTGATGCCCGGCGGCCGTGACGCCCAGGGCGCCGGCGCCGTGGCCGACCGACTCGCCGCCGAGACGGACGAGCTGCTCGACACCCTCGAGGGGACCGTCGCGCGCCTGGCCCTGGCCCACCGCTCCTGCACCCCGGACCCGGAGGCCCAGGGGATGGATCAGGAAGCCTTCGTGTGGGTCCAGCAGTCCCTCGAGGACATCTCGGCAACCCTTCGCGGTCTGGCGCTCGGGCGTGCACCGGAAGGTCCGGTAGCGGACGAAGCACCGCTCCGCGCCGCGACCGGACGGGCCTGACCGGCGCCTGAGCGGCATCCGGGATTCCCACCCCGCTCCCAGAGCATCCGGTCGGGCTCGGCTCTTCCGACGTCGTATAGCCCCACGCGCCGTCGTTGCGGCGCCCGAGGGTGGACCAGCATGCCCGTGCGGGCATGGCTGATCCTTCGCACTCCGGCTAGATGGACTGGCGGGCGCGGATACCCGCCCTGCCCATCGCATCCGTGTAGGCGGACTGGATGTCCTTCAGCCACAGCTCCTGGTTGGCCGGCGTGCCCTTGAAGGCCCGCTCCCCGGGGGATCGGACTTCGTAGATCTTGAATCCGCGCTTGGCGATGGCACGGTTCTCGAGCTTCATGAGCCGACGAGCGGCCTTGTGGGCGTCAGCACCGTGCG
Organism: Arthrobacter sp. BC5; assembly: GCF_056680255.1. Classification (NCBI taxonomy): domain Bacteria; kingdom Bacillati; phylum Actinomycetota; class Actinomycetes; order Micrococcales; family Micrococcaceae; genus Arthrobacter; species Arthrobacter sp. BC5. The sequence continues at coordinate 1,477,060 of NZ_CM155273.1, read as the reverse complement.
CCACGAGTGCCGACGCCCTCGGGACCTGCTGCAGGAACGTGAGCAGCGGCTTCACGCCGTCGGAGATCTGGTCCATGGTCAGGGCCCGCTCCTTGCCTTCCGGCAGGTACCACGGGTAGGCGTTCCACGGCATGAACGCATCGGGACGCAGGCCCACTGCCTCGTAGATGCCCGCCATCCGAATCGAGCTCACGTCGTCGTTCTCGAACGAGACGAATCCGGAGGGCAGCGATGCTCCCGGGTTCGAGAAGAGGCTCACGATCTTGCAGCCGTCGACGTCATGGATCGGATCGATGTACGGCACCGCCGATCCGGGCTTGGACTCGGCCAGCGTGTCGCACAGCCGGTTCACGTCCTCGATCTGGGGGTCGTAACGCTGTTCCCACTGCTGGGCCCTGTACGTGGGGTCTGCCATGCGCTGTACCAATTCCGCCTCCTCGCGAACGGCGCCTGAAGTGGCGCGAAACGTGTCCGCAGGCTTCCAGCCTACGCCAGTGCTCCCTCGGCATCCCTGCCACGCGCCATCACCAGTCGTGGACGGTGCCGTCGGAGAGGCGGTTGTAGGGCAGGTAGGCCTGCTGGTAGGGCAGCTCCGGCCGGTCCCGGCCGGAGGCATGCGTCGCCCTGGTCCGTGCCGCACGTATCCGCACCGTGCGCGGCATGTTCCTCGACGGGAGCCTCATCGCTGCCCGTCAGGCCTCGAGGGCTGCGGCCCAGAGGTTGATGTCGGATTCCACGGCGAACTCGTCGATGGCGTGGAGCTCCGCGGACGTGAAGGACAGGTTCCGCACGGCCGCCAGACTGTCCTCGAGCTGACCCACACTGGAGGCACCGATCAGCGCCGACGTCACCGGCGTGCCCTTCACCTGATCCCGCAACACCCACGCGATCGCCATCTGCGCCAGGCTCTGCCCGCGGTCCTCCGCGATCGCGTGCAGGCCCCGGATCCGGCCCAGGTTCTCCTCACTCAACTGACCCGCATCCAGGGACTTGTCCGCCGCCGCCCGTGAATCCGCCGGGATGCCGTGGAGGTACTTGCGGGTCAGCAGACCCTGCGCGAGCGGGGAGAACGCGATGGACCCCGCTCCCGCGGTCTCGAGAGCCTCGTACAGGTTGGGGGCACCGTTCTCCGTCCACCGGTTCAGCATCGAATACGACGGCTGGTGGATCAGCAGCGGCGTGCCCAGGTCCGCCAGGATCGCCGCGGCTTCCACCGTCCGCTCCGGAGAGTACGAGGAGATCCCCGCATACAACGCCCGCCCCGACCGGACGGCCGTATCCAGGGCCCCCATCGTCTCCTCCAGCGGGGTCCCCGGGTCCGGGCGGTGGCTGTAGAAGATGTCCACATAGTCCAGACCCATCCGCTCCAGGGACTGATCAAGGCTCGCCAACAGGTACTTCCGCGACCCGAAGTTCCCGTACGGGCCCGGCCACATGTCGTAGCCGGCCTTCGTCGAGATCACCAGCTCGTCCCGGAACGGCCGGAAATCGTCCTTCAGATGCCGCCCGAAATTCGTCTCCGCACTGCCGTAGGGCGGCCCGTAGTTGTTCGCCAGGTCGAAGTGCGTCACCCCGAGGTCGAAGGCCCGGCGGAGGATGTCCCGCTGGATGTCGAAGGACCTGTCGTCCCCGAAGTTGTGCCACAACCCGAGGGACACGGCAGGCAGCTGCAGCCCGCTCCTCCCCACACGGCGGTACGGCATCGAGTCGTAGCGGTCATCAGCAGGGTGAAAGGTCATCGGAGCATCCGTTCGTGGTGTGGCGGTTGCCGGGCTCGCCCGAGGGTTCGGACGACGGCCGAGGCGGGCGTCGTCGGATCAGGAGGAACCGGACGGTGGGCGCCGCGAATCGTACCCGCGGCGCCCGTCGGGATCAGGCGAGGGTCGACACGTGCGGGTCCCAGTCCTCGGGCAGTGGCTCGGCAGCGGTCGCCGTGCTGGAGAGCGAGACGAATTCTCCCGTCTCGATGCTTTCCGAGATCGAGACCATGGCGTCGAGCACGTGGTACGCCATCTCGCCCTGGGCTCGGTGCGGACGGCCCTCGCGCAGGGCTCGTGCCATCTCGAGCACCCCACTGCCGCGCGTCGACGTCGCGCCGACAGCCGGAATCACCTCGGCCTCGTCGGAGCCGCGTCGCGTGAGCATCAGGTCGCCGGTGAAGTTGTTCGGATCCGGGAAGGCAAGCGTTCCCTCGGTCCCCGTCACCTCGACGAACCCGGCACGCTTGAGCGGTGAGTCGAAGCTGAAGATACTCTGCGAGGACTCGCCGTTCGCGAACTGGGCGATCGCGCTGACGTGCGACGGGACGGTGACGTCGAAGACCTCCCCTGCCTTCGGACCCGATCCGATGGTCCGGGTCTCCCGGGACTTCGAGCCGAAGCCCGCGACCTTCGTGATGGCACCGAACGTCTGGACGAGCGTCGTCAGGTAGTAGGGGCCGATGTCGAACAGCGGACCGGCGCCCTCCTGGAACAGGAACGCGGGATTCGGGTGCCAGGACTCCGGACCCGGTGACTGCATGAGGGTCAGCGCCGTCAGTGGCACCCCGATGTCGCCGCGTGCCACGAGGCGCAGTGCAGTCTGCAGGCCCGCACCGAGGAATGTGTCCGGCGCGCAGCCGAGGCGGAGACCGGCGGCATCGGCCGTCTTCAGGAGACCGATACCGCTCTCACGGTCCAGGGAGAAGGGCTTCTCGCTCCAGACATGCTTGCCTGCGCCGACCGCAGCCGTGGCCACCTCCACATGGGCGGTGGGGATCGTCAGGTTCACCACGATCTCGACGTCGGGATGATCCAGGGCGTCCTGGACGCCACCCGAAGCCGGGATGCCGAACTCGGCGGCCCGGGCTGCTGCGACCTCCTCGAACATGTCGGCGACGATGTGCACCTTCACGTCGGGGAAGCTGGTGAGGTTCGCCAGGTATTCCTTGCTGATGACTCCCGCGCCGATGACGGCGATTCCGACGGGACCGCTGCGCAGTTCGTCCGTGCTCATTTCTTTCCCTCGTTCAGGTAGGCCAGGCTGTCGGCGACGGCGGTGAAGATATCACCGTCGAAGTCGTCGAGTTCCACGACGGCGGCTTCGAGCCCGGGAACGGCGTCGAGCACGTCCCAGACGCGCATCCTGCCTGAGCCGACCGCCACCTGCTCCTTGTTGTCCTTCGTGAGCGGGCCGTCCTTGATGTGGACGAAGCGCACCCGGTCGCCGAGGCGCCGGAGCAGTTCCGCGGGGTCCTCACCACCGACGGCCGCCCAGTACGTGTCCACCTCGAGGACTACCTCGGGATCGAGGTAGCCGGCGAGGACCTCGAGCCCGGAGACTCCGTCGATGCGCTCTTCCAACTCGAATTCGTGGTTGTGGTAACCGACAGTGATGCCGTGCTCGGCGCCCTTCTTCGCTGCCGCATTGAGCGCTTCCGCGGTCGCCCTGATGTCCTCGTCCGAGGTCCAGTGGGAGCGCTCGACGTGGGGGTCGATCACCGTGCCGATGCCGAGCTTGCGCGCGGCCTCGAAGATCTCGTCCTGGTCGGCGCGGAGGAGGGGTGCGTGGCCGGAAGGGGCGGTGAGGTCGTTGGCCTCCAGCGCCTCGGCCAGCTCGTCCGCGGTGGCGACGAAGTTGTACGGCTCGACCGCGGTGTAGCCCAGCCCCGCGACACGCTTGATGGTGCCCGGCAGATCCTCCCCTATCGCTGTCCGCAGTGTGTAGAGCTGGAGTGAATACGTCACGGAGATTCTCCTCGCTGAGAAAGTGGGGGTTTACTGAACCGGTTCAGGCACTACGTCGAACGTAGGGGATATCCGGAGGTCGGTCAAGCAATTCCTGGGGCTACGCTGTAGACCATGGCCAAGGAAACCATTGCGGGTCTGGCGAAGAGGCTGGGCATTTCGAAGGCATCCGTCTCCTACGCCCTCAACGGCCAGCCGGGTGTCAGCGAGCTGACCCGCCGTCGCGTCCTGGAGCTCGCCGAGGAACTCGAGTGGTACCCGAGCTCCTCCGCGAGGGCCCTCTCGCGGGCACGGGCGGGAGTCGTGGGGATGGTCGTCTCCGCCGACCCGGTCCTGATCGGCACCGAACCGTACTACATGGGCCTGCTCACCGGCATCGAGACCGCCCTCGCGGAACGGGACATGGCCCTGATGCTGCGGATGGTGGGCAAGGATCCGGCGCAGGAGCGGACCACCTACGAGCGCTGGGCCGGCGAGCGGAAGGTGGACGGTGTCCTGGTTCTCGACCACCTGCACGACGACCCCCGCCCTGCCCTGCTGGACCGGCTGGGTCTGCCGTTCGTGGTGCACAGCGCTCAGGAAACGGATACTCCACCCCCGTTCTCCGGCACGACGACGGACCATGCTGTGGACGCCGCCACCATCGTCGACCACCTCCACGCAGGCGGGCACCGCCACATCGCACACGTCTCGGGACCCCGGACGTTCCTGCACGAGGAGGAACGGGTCAGGGGCGTCCGGCAGCGCGGCGCCGGGTACGGGATGACCGTGACGCAGCACGAGGCGAACTACGCCCTCGAGGCCGGTCACCGCGCCGTCCTGTCCCTCCTTCGGACCCCCACCGGCCACCCCGTCACCGCCGTGGTCTTCGGCAACGACCTCATGTCCATGGGCGGCCTGCTCGCACTCCGCGAGCTCGGACTGCGCTGTCCGGAGGACGTCGCTATCGTGAGCTGGGACGACTCGCTGCACTGCCAGCTCGCCACGCCGGCGGTGACCGCCCTGTCCCGGAACCCCGGCATGCAGGGGCGGGTCGCGGCCGAACTCCTGCTGTCCGTGCTCGATTCGGGGACCACCCACACCCGTTCGATGCCCGCGAGCGAGCTCGTGGCGAGGGCCAGCACCACAACGGGCTGAGCGGCCGGCCCGCTACTGGCTCCGATCGACGAAGGAGGTGGCGCAGCCTGACCGAAGGTCTCGTGCGGCCGGATGTCGCCCTGCCGATGGCGGGTCTCCCTTTAGCATGGGCATCATGGACCGTCCCGCCAGCCGCCCCCTTCCGTCCGAACTCGACGCCGAGGGCCGCGGTCTGGCCGTCGTCCTGATGCCGGCGGAGGGAGACGGTGCTTTCGCCGACGCAGCGCAGGCCCAGGGGCTCACAAGCGCTGACGGTGTCAAGACGTTGGTGGTGAAGGTCAGCGGCGGCACAACGTCGTTCGTCCTGATCCCGGGTACGCGCCGCCTCGACTGGTCCAAGCTGAGGGCGCTGCTCGCCGTGAACAAGGCATCACTCGTCACGCCGGACGCAGCCCTGGAGATCACCGGGTATGAACCCGGAACCATCACACCCCTTGGCAGCCGACAAGTTCTTCCGGTCTACGCCGACAAGCGCATACCAGGACGCCGCATCGGCATGGGATCCGGTTCACGGGACTTCCTTTTGTTCACCGAGGCGGATCCGCTACTGGCTGCACTGCGTGCGACGGTCGGCGACATCACGTCCTGAATCGCGATCGGGACGGTCCGGCTCAGGTCAGTGCGCGCGCAAAGCAGACCGAGTGCTCCTGGCCCGCGTACGCGCCGAAGTTGGCGATGCGGTGGTAGCCCTCCCGCTCATAGAACCGCATGGCATCAGGCTGCTCGACGCCTGTCTCGAGCCGCAGCTCCCGACATCCGGCAGTGCGGGCTTCTTCCTCGATGCGCCGGAGGATGGCGGTCGCGACCCCCTGTCCACGGAACTCGGGGACCACGTACATGCGCTTCACTTCCATGCCGCCGGGTCCGAGTGGACGCAGCCCCCCGCACCCCACAGCCATTCCCTCGGCGGTGCTCGCTACGAGGAAGAACGGCACGTTCTCCGCCGTCGGTGGATCTCCCGGCTCGTGGTCCTCGCTTCCGTACCGGACGTGGAGCTCTGCTTGCTGGGCATTGCGCAGGACCTCGGCATCAGCGGCGTCGAAAGGGACGCGTGCAAGGGTCAGCTGCATCGGGGTCTGCCTGTGGGCGGCCACTACAGCGTGACCAGGGCGTCGATGATCTCCCAGGTCTCCGTCCGCGTCGTGTAGTCCACCCGAACATCGATCAGGCGGATGGTGCCGGTGGCGTCGACCACGACCACCGTGGGGAAGGGGATGGCCGCAGTCCGGTCCATGTTGGACCCTGCGACATCGATTCCGAGGGCGGTCCGGGCACGCATCGATTCCGCGCTGGGCACGGTCACGATCCCCAGGCGTGCGGCGAGCGCGTTCCCCTCGTCCGAGTACAGCGCGAAGTCCAGGCCGGCGTCGCTCGCCGTACGCAGGGAGATCTCGGGCGCCTGCGGGCTGATCGCGATGAGCCGGGTCCCGAAGGCCTCGACGACCGGGCGCAGCTCGCGCTGGTAGGTCTGCAGGGCGATGCTGCAGTACGGGCACCAGGAGCCGCGGTAGAACACGATGATGGCCGCTGCTGCTCCGAGCGCGTCACTCAGCCGGGTCCGATGCCCCGTGGTGTCGAACAGGACCGTATCCGGAAGCCTGTCGCCGACGCCTGCGATCCCGCTCGGGAGCCCCGCCCTGCGGAGGTCCTCCTGCTCGCGCGCGAAGACCGCTGCGAGCACCGGGCCGACCTGCGCCGCGAACGTGGAGTTGTACTCGCCCACCTGCGTTGCGATGGTATTCGTGAATGCCGGTCTCTGCTTCATTCGTTCCCCTCAACGCCCCCGCCGCAGGAGCCTTGACCCGCAGCAGAACCCATTGTGGTCCAGGACCCGGTAAATTCCCAGCACCGGGCCCGAGAGCGGCGAAACCGACGGCGTGCGGCCGCTCCTACGCCCTGAGCCCTCCGTACCTGCGCAAGACCTGCATCAATCCTTCGTCGTCCTTCGGCCCATCCCAAGCTCCTGGCGATAGGCCGCACCGCACAATGGAAGAGGCCCCGCGACCCGGCGGGGACCAGGACGCTCGGGCAACCGCTCGGCGACAAGGGCAAACCCGGTGCGAGCCGGAGACGCAAAGCCACGGGACCCCTGCGGTCAGCCGGGCTACCGAACCAGCGAGGCCGATCATGCTTTTCCTTCCAGCGAAGTCCGCATCCGTGAGCGATGCACGCACAACCACGGCGCGCCTGCTCCTCCTCGTCACGGCGATCGTCGTCCTGATGGTCGGCCTGACTCCGCCGCCCGCCCAGGCAGCAGCCACCATCACACTCAGCAGTACGTCCGGAGCAGCCGGCACGACGGTCACGGTGACGGGCGCCGGCTTCCCCAAGCGGACCAAGGGAACGGTCGTCGCGGGGACCACCCAGGTGGCCATGACCACCACGGCGTCGGGTTCGTTCCAGGCCTCGATCGTGGTGGCGGTGTCCGGAACCGTCACGGCAACGGCCGGAAGCGCCGCTGCGAGCGCGTCCTTCGCCGTCGTCGAACCCGCACCGGTCTCCACAGGACCCAAGAGCATCCGGTTCGGCGTGGGGACCAACGGCGGCCCGGCGGCCGGCGGAGAGCTCGACGAGGTGGCCGGCATCGCCGGCGAGGCCCCCTCGATCGTGCTCTCCTACAAGGACTTCAACCAGCCCCCACCCATCGCCGAGCTCGATGCAGTTCGCGCCCGCGGCGCGGAGACCCTGCTGACCTGGGAGCCGTGGACGTGGGGAGGCGGCGCCTCCCAGCCCGCCTACTCCCTCGACCGCATCGCGGCGGGCGACTTCGACACGTACCTCCGCGAGTGGGGCGTGGCGCTCGGACAGTGGGGCCAGCCCGTGTACCTCCGTTTCGCCCACGAGATGAACGGGGACTGGTACCCGTGGGCGGAGGGCGTCAACGGCAACGGCACGGGTGACTACGTCGCGGCGTACCAGCACGTGCACGACGTCGTGGCATCGACGGGCGCGACGAACATCAGCTGGGTCTGGAACCCGAACGTGCCCTACTGGGGCTCGACGCCCCTGGACCAGCTGTTCCCCGGCACCGGCTACGTCGATCTCGTGGCTCTCGACGGCTACAACTGGGGTACCTCGCAGTCCTGGAGCACCTGGCAGGAACCGCAGGCACTGTTCGGGGAGGGCATCGCGCAGCTCCGCCGGATCGCTCCCGGCAAGCCCATCATGATCGCCGAGACGGCTTCCTCGGAACTGGGTGGATCGAAGCCCCAGTGGATCAGCAACCTCTTCAGCTACGTCTCCGCGCAGCAGGACGTGGTGGCCCTGGTCTGGTTCCACATCAACAAGGAAGCCGACTGGCGCATCAACAGCACCACCGCGTCGGCGGATGCCTTCGCGGCGGGCCTCGCCGCCCGCCGCTGACGACACGATGACGACACGCTGACCGGAACGCGCCGGGGCGTCACCCGGAGGAGGCCCTCCACGGTTGGCAGCGCGGGCACCACCAGGTGCGACGGCGGCCGGGATCGCCGGGCACCTCGCCCCTGACGAGCACCGTGGTCCCGCACCTCAGGCACGGCTTCCCGGCCCGGCCGGCCACCCAGTGCTTCCGACCCCTGCGGGTGTTCCCCGTGGTGACCTGGTGTGCATTCGGCTGCAGGGCGGAGAAACGGAGGCATCGGGCCCCGAGTACCACCAGCGCAGGGACGTCGACATCCGCCAACGCCGTGTCCGGATGGACGCCGCGCAGGAAGCAGAGCTCGTTGGCCCAGAGGTTCCCGAAACCCGCGATGTTGCGCTGGTCGAGCAGGGCGGCAGCGACGCGCTCCCCGGGGTTCCGGCGGAGCCTGCGGATCGCCTCGTCGGCGGACCAGTCCTCCCGCAGCGGGTCCGGCCCGAGGTGCCCGACGACATCGGTCTCGCTCCGGGTCGTCAGCAGGTCGACGACAGGGAGGTCGAGTCCGTACGCCGTCGGCCCGTCCTGCACCTCGAGGATCACGCGCGCCTCCGGCAGCAGCCTGTGCGGCAACGTCCTTCCCGCGGCCGTGACGGTCCAGGACCCCTGCATCAGCAGATGCGTGTGAAGCGTCAGTCCGCCGTGGAAACGGGTCAGCAGGTGCTTGCCGTACGTCGCATGGCCCGCCACCCGCATGCCGTCCAGGACATCGGTGGCATGAGCCGGAACACGGAGGTCCCCCCGACTGAGCGTCCGGCCGTCGAGTGATCTCCTGAGCCGTGCGGCCAACCGGAAGACACTGTCACCCTCGGGCATGCTGCCTCCCCTGCCTGGTCCTCGATCCAGGAGAAGGCTAGCCCCTGCCACCCACGCAGAACCCGCCCGGGGCGCCCGCGATGGTGGTGGCGCGCGTCCTCCGGCAGCTCATGGGCGGTGTCCTCGACGCGGTGCACGGACTGCGGGCCGGGAGGCGAAGAACGCTTCGAAGCAGGGCACGGCGGCTTCCGTTATCCACATGCGATCGATACTATTTCCCTTTGCCGGGTTCCGCCCGGCACGCGTGGTCTAGAAGCGGGCCCGGCACCAGATTCCACGTCGTACCACCGAACAGGCCCCCATGAATACCAGACTGTCGCCGTCCGAAGACTTCCCGGAAGACCTCACCACCCTCGACCTGCCCGAGATCGAGGTACTGAACAGCAAGATCAACCGCGAGCTCGACTTCGAGTACGCCCGTGACGGCGAGCCGTCCCTGGAGACCGAGATCCGGCGCGAGGAAATCACCGAGGAGCTGGACCGCCGTGACCAGCAGCCGGAGTCATCGCCCGTGAGTCCCGACGTCGTCGGATCCGCCCGCCGATCCTCCTGAGGAACGCACCCCGGTCACCAGGAACAGGCCTGCCACGACCGCGCACGCCAGCATGACGACGGCGGTGGGCACGGGCGAGGACAACCCGAACGCGCCGGTGGCCGGGGCCAGCACGGCCGCAGCCGCCATGTTGGACGCGCCCAGCACGGAGGCGGCGGTACCAGCGCGGAGCCCGTGATGCTCGAGCGCGGTGGCCTGCAGCGCCGGGTTCACCAGGCCGAACGACGTCGTGAATCCCATCACCGGAGCCATGAGCCCCCAGACGCCCAGTTGCGGAGCGAGCCCGACGCTCAGCAGCAGGGCGACGGCGCTGAGGACCAGGGCCACGGCGCCGATGCGGACCGCGAGGACGGGCGACGTGCGCCGGGCCACGAGACCGCCGGCCTGCGCGCCGACCACCATGAGGGCGCCCTGCGCCCCGAACAGCAGGGCGTACCCGGTGGGAGTGAGCCCGAAGACCTCCTGGAGCAGGAAGGCGCTGCCCGCCATGAAGGACATCATCGCGGCGAAGAGGAGCCCGCCCGCTACGGCGACCGAGCGGAACTGCACGTCCCTCCACAGGCTCCCGTAGTCGCTCCGCAGGCGCACGCCCCGCCGGAGCAGGCGTCGGTCCGGCGTGTTGGTCTCGTTCCGTAGCAGGATCACCCCGGCAACGCACAGCAACACGACGCCGTAGCCGAGGAGCACCCAGAACAGGCCCCGCCATCCCACCACCTGCAGGAGCTGGGCGCCGAGTGCGGGCGAGGCGACCACGAAGACTCCCGAGGCGATGGACAGGCGGGCGAGGAACACGAGCAGTTCCTTGCCGGCGTAGAGGTCCCGGACGATCGCGAGCGCGATCACCGCGCACGCCGCCGAGCCCATGCCCTGGAAGGCCCTGCTCGCGATGAGCCATCCCAGGGACGGCGCGAGGGCACAGGAGGCTGTCGCGACGCAGTACACGAGGATCATCACCGCGAGCGGACGGGCCCGTCCGACGGCGTCCGAGAGCGGACCGGAGGCGAGCTGGCCGAGTCCCATCCCGATGAAGGCCCCGGTCAGCGTGAGCTGGACGGCTGATTCATCCGCTCCGAACTCCCGGCGGATCGCGGGGAAGGACGGCAGGTACAGGTCCATGGTGAGTGGCCAGATCACCTGCAGCATCGCAAGGGCGGTCACGAGGAGCAGGACGCGCGGTCGGCGTCGCGAGCTCTCGTCGTCCCCTTCGCGGACCGGGACCGCTCGCACCCTCTGTTCCACTGACGCCCCTCCGTCTTGGATAACGCTTTCCCACCCCATCATCCTGCATGCCGCGGATGAACGGTAGGGCTTGCCGGGCGCGTATTCCCTGCACGGCAGGAACGGCTCGGAAAACTTCCCTCGCCGCCCCCGGCCGCGTGGTCTAGATTCGGATGCATCGCAGTCCACCGAAGGGAGAACGGCATGAAGAACAAACTTGTCTTCACGGCAGGTATGGCCGCTGGGTACGTCCTCGGCACGCGCGCGGGCCGGGAGAGCTATGAGCAGATCAAGACCAAAGCCCGGGAACTCTGGAACAGCCCGAAGGTGCAGGACCGCGTCTCCTCCACCACCGGCACCATCAAGAGCAAGGCCCCCGACGTCCAGGATTCCCTGAAGGGCGTGCTGAAGAAGCGCGGTGCGGGGAGCGACGACGGCGCGAAGGCCCCCCAGGACCCGGGCCTGGACATCGGCGCCAGCGGGGACCTCCCGCTGGACGTCCCGCCGGTCGTCACCGCGACGGACACGGGAAGCACCGGGCCCACCGGTCCGAGTGGCGGCGACCCGCGCCACGTCGACGACACACCCTTCCAGGCGCAGGATGAGGAGACCCGTCCCGACGTCGGCCGGTAGGGACGTCGGCGGGAGGGACGCTCAGCTGGGCCCGCCGGGCAGAGGAGGGCCCCGGCTGAACCGGGGCCCTCCTGCGTCCGGCCCGGATCACCGACGAGCCGGACGTCACACGCCTTCGCTGACCGCCTCCTCCGCCTCCAGGCACACCTCGCAGTCCTCTTCAACGAGCAGGGCGTTGATGGCGACCGCGACCCGGTAGGCGTCTCCTGCCGCGGGCACGAGCTGGGCGGCAGGATCCGCGGCGTTGCCGACAGCCCACACCCGCTCCACCGTGGTTCGCCCGATCTCGTCGGTGGACACGCAGCCGTCCTCGCGCATATCGCACCCGAGGGTGTCGATCAAGGGAAGGCCTGCGTCCGCCCCGGGCTCGCAGAACACCGCCGAGCACGGCACCAGGGAACCGTCCTCGAGGCGGAGTCCGCTGACCGGCCGCGGGGCGTCGTCGGCCGCAGGCCCGAAGGCGAAGCCCTGCACACGTCCCTTGGCGATGCGGACGCCCCGCCGGCGCAGACGGCGCTCGTCGTCCCCGGACAGCGGCCCGAGGGTGTGGGGGAAGAAGGTGACGTCGTCGGACCACTGGCGGACCAGGAGCGCCTGGTGGATCGAGGTGGGAGAGGACCCCAGCACGCCGAGAGCCTGGTCACGGACCTCCCAGCCATGGCAGTACGGACACTGCAGCAGGCCGTGCCCCCACGCCTCCCTCGCCCCCGGGACGTCGGGAAGGACATCACGGAGGCCCGTGGCCAGGACCACGTGCCGTCCCTGGAGCGATCCACCGTCAGCAGTGCCGACCGACCACCCTTCCGGTACCTGCCGGGCTCCCTCGGCACTGACGTCGACGAATTCGACGCCGTACGGCTCGAGGTCCTGCCGGGCCAGCGCGACGAGCCGCTCCGGAGCGGTACCGTCCCTCGTGATGAACCCGTAGGCGGCATCGGCCGGAGCGTTCCGCGGCGTTCCCTGGTCGATGACCACGACGTTCCGCCGGGCCCGTCCGAGGACGAGTGCCGCGCTCAGGCCCGACACTCCCCCGCCGACGATCACGACGTCGTACATATCCTGCCTGTCCATTCCTTCATCGCACCACGCGGCGCACGCTTCCGGGGACGGAATTGGTGCTTGCGATCAGGCGATGGGCCCTGTGTGCTCCCGGTCCCCGGCGGACAGGCCCAACGCGGCGACGAGCGAGGCGAACCGAGGGTTTCCGGCGAGGTCCTCGACGAGGACCGCCCTGCCGTCGGCATCGGCCAGGGGGATCCGCCAGTTCGGGTACTCGTCGTTGGTGCCGGGCTGGTTCTGCGTCCGGCGTTCCCCGACCGCGTCGGCAAGCGCGACCCCCAGGAGCACCGACGGGGTCTGGGCGATGAACGCGTGCAGCGCCTCGACGGTCTGCTGGACACCGGCCGTGCCGTCCGTCAGCAGGTTCCGCTCCCTCAGGAGCGAGAGGAACGTGTCCTGCACGGCGCGGTCCGCAGCCTGTTCCTCCGCCACCGGGCGGCTGAGCAGCCCGAGCTTCTCCCGCAGCACCACGTGCTCGCCTGCCAGGTAGCCCGCGCTCGGCGGGAGGTCGTGCACGGTCACCGTCGTCAGGCAGCCCGCGCGGTAGGCCTCCGGGAGCAGGGGCCCGTCCTCGTCCTGCTCGAACCAGAGGATCGAGGTGCCGAGGATCTCGCGTTCGGCCAGGTACTCCTGGACGCCCGGCTCGAACACGCCGAGGTCCTCGCCGACCACGATCGCCCCTGCCCGCTCCGCCTCCAGCGCCAGGATGCCGATCAGCGCCTTGTGGTCGTAGTAGACGTAGGCGCCTGCGCCCGGCTCCGCTCCCTGCGGGATCCACCACAGCCGGAACAGCCCGAGGATGTGATCGACCCGGATGCCACCGGCGTGGCGCAGGATGTTGCGGAGCATGTCGCGGAAGGCCGCATAGCCGGATGCGGCCAGGTGCTCCGGGTGCCATGGCGGCTGGCTCCAGTCCTGGCCGTGCTGATTGAACATGTCCGGCGGGGCACCCACGCTGATCCCCGACGCGAGCACGTCCTGCAGCGCCCACGCATCCGCCCCGCTGGGATGGACCCCCACCGCGAGGTCGTGCACCACGCCGATGGACATCCCGGAACCGGTCGCTTCGAGCTGGGCCTCCTGCAACTGCTCGTCGACGAGCCACTGCAGCCACTCGTGGAACTCGATCCGTGCGGCGTGGTGCTCGGCGAAGGCGCGGGCACCCTCAGACCCGGGGCGCCCGACGTCGTCCCATTCCGGTGCGCCCGGTGCGAGCTTCTCGGCGAGCGCCGACCACAACGCGAAATCGGCCAGGCCCTGGCCCTGGTGGGAACGGTAGGCGTCGAAGTCGTGCTGACGCTGTTCGGGGCGCTCGACGGCGAAGACGAGCTCGAGCGCCTCGAGTTTGGCGGCATAGGACGCGTTCCGGTCCAGCAGATCGGTGGCGGTGTTCGCCTCTGCGAAACCTGCGGCGAGCTCCGCGATCCTCGTCCGCGCTGCGGCATCGAGCCGGGCGTGCTCCGGGATGTCCTCTAGGCGCAGGTAGAGGGGGTGGAAGTAGCGCCGGGTCGTCGGTAGATAGGGTGACGGTTCCACCGGCGGCACGGGCTCAGCGGCGTGCAGGGGGTTCACCAGCACGAAGTCGCCGCCGTGGGCTGCGGCGGCCTGCGCGATCAGACCGAGATCGGCGAGGTCACCGATGCCCCACGAGGCAGAGGAGCGGACGGAGTAGAGCTGGGCCATGAGCCCCCAGGTCCGGTGGCGCATGAGCGCCGCGGTCGTGCTCAGCCGATCCGGGGTGATCACCAGGGTGCGGGAGGTCTCCTGCCCGTCCACGCTCGCATGCAGCGTGTGCCAGCCCAGCGGCATGGCATGCGGCAAGGTGCCTTCGCGCCGCTCCACGGCCTTTCCGTCGACGGTCCGGGTCGCCACCGCCCCGGCCACCGCTCCGGTGTAGCGGATGCCGTCCTCGTCGACGGCCCAGAACTCCACCTCCGCGCCGGCGGGCACGTGGAGCATCACCGGCTCCACGTCGCTCTGGCGCACCACGACGACGGCGGGCAGCACGGAGCGCCAGGGACCGGTTTCGACATCCTCCAGCGCCCGCTCGATCGCGGCGTGGGACGAGGCATCGACACCGAGCGCCGCGAGAACCGTGACGAGGGTCTCCGGGGTGACGCGGGCGGGCTCGCCGTCCCACCCCTTGAAGGTGGTTCCCACGCGGTGCGCCTCGGCGAGTTGCTCCAGGCGTGACGGAGCTTTCGGGGCTGCTTCTTCGTGCTGCGTTGTGTCGGCCATGGCTCCAATCTAGGCGTGCATCAGGAGCCTGTGCATCCGCGGCAGCACCCCCGTGACCGATTTGACGAGGGCGGTCCCGGGTCCTGACCGGCGCCTCGAGGGCCGTATCCCTACCAGCGGGCCGAGGGCCGGACAACCTGCGGGGCAACGCCGGTGCCACTGGCGACGGCGCCGGGGGCGGTGGCACTGTGGAGCAATGGCCTACTTCCTCGAATACCTCATCCCTACGGAGAACGGCGGGGCGGAGGTGCCCCTGGACGACGCCGGCGACGGCTTCACGATCCCTGTCAGCGAGACCGCCGAACGGGTGGTCCACCTGGACACCCTGCCCGCCCGCAGCCGCATCGCCGCCGGGACGCTCGAGGACGCCCGCTCGGAGGCGGAACAGCTCCTCCTGCACAGCAAGGCCGACGCGGGGGAGCTCTTCGAGGATCCGGGTGATTCCCTCGATGCCGGATCCGGCCGGCGCGTGGGGAGATTCCGTGAGGGCGAAGGCTGGAGCGAGGGCTGATCCCGCTACCAGGTGTCCTTGGTGTAGGTGCTGTTGAGCCGGGCGATCAGTGATCCGAGCGTCTCGACGTCCTCCGGGTTCCAGCTGCGCATGAGGGCGGTGAACGCAGTGCGCCGGCCGGCCTGGGCAGCGGCCAACTGCTGCTCGCCGAGCGCCGTCAACAGCACGCGCTGCGAGCGGGCGTCGTTCGGATCGAGTTGGCGGCTGACGAGTCCCAGCCGTTCGAGCCCGGCGAGCTGTCGGCTCACCGACGGCTTCCCCACTCCGATGCTCAGGGCGATGTCCGTCGCGCGCAGGGACCCCTCGCGCTGCAGGAGCGTCAGGATCCCGTAGGCCGCGGGCTCCATCTCGGGGTGCACGTTCTTCGCGAGCGCATGGGATGTCGTCCGTTCCCTGCGCCACAGCACGCTCGTCTGCTCCTCGAGCACCTCGATGGCGCGCTCGAACTCGACGCTGTCGCGTCCCTCGGGTGTCTCCATGGGAGAAGCGTATAGATGCCCGGAACGATCGGAACCGTCTTCACGGGAGAAATTCGAAAAAGTCAGCGGGCCGGCAGCCCGTGCGTCAGGATGAAGTCCTGATGCATCCGGGTCTGCGACAGCGCCGAGAGCAACTGGAATCCGTGCAGCCCGTCCCATCCCGCGGTCCAGGTCAGGCGCGAGGCGATCTCCCAGATGCTCGGCCCGCCGGCGCGGGAGCTGTCCTCCGCCAGGACGTTCGCCACTTCCCGGGCACGCTTCAACTGGTGTTCCGCACACTCACCCGCGCGCTCTGACAGCCCTCTGAACCGGTGGCCGTGGCCCGGCAGCGCCTCGTGGAGGCCGTAGCCACGGACGCGCTCGATCGATGCCAGGTAGTCGGCCAGGGGGTTGGTTCGCGTCGCGCCGCCGAGCCCGAGGCCGGCGAACACGGTCGGCAGCACGTGGTCCCCGGTGAAGAGGAGCGCGCGGTCGTCGTCGCGCAGGCAGATATGCCCGGCCGTATGTCCTGGCGTCGCCATCACCTCGACCCGGGATCCCGGGATGCGCAGGACGTCGCCGTCGGCCAGCACGCGGTCCACGGCGACTACGAGGCCTGCGGGCGACCGGTCGACGTACTGCGCGAGTTCGCTCCTCCGCTCTGCTGGGACGCCCCACTCCTCCAGGCGGCCGACCGCCTCGTCGAGGTCGAGCAACCGCGTGCTGTGCCGCTCGAGCGCCCGGCGCTCCGCTTCATGCACCGCGAAGTCCGCTCCCGAGGCCTCACGCAACCGGGCCGCCATCCCCACATGATCAGGGTGCAGGTGGGTCCCCGTGATGCCGGTGACCACGCCGACCCCCGGACCCCCGGGAACGACGGCGGCGAGCGCCGCCATCAGCCGGTCCCAGTTGTCGTCCGAGTCCCAGCCGGGATCGACCACGTGGACGCCGCCCTCGGCGTCGAGCAGGAGATAGGTGAAGGAATAGGCGAGGTGGCCGCCCGGCATCGGCTGGGCGAGGGCCCAGATGTCCTCGCGCACCCGGTCCAGCGGCGGCAGTCCCGGATCGGACGTCTCCATCTGCGGCGTAACGGTGCTGTCCATGCATCCTTCCGGGTGGCTTGTTCCCATCAAAGCAGAGCCGCCGTGCACCCGTGACGCCGCGTTCGCCGGATCGGACGGGCGCCCCGGGCCCTTCCCTGCTGTCCGGGGACCTACTCCCAGCCCAGCAGGGCGAGGATCTGAGCGGCGATGTCCTCCGGCAGGCGGGCCGAGGTCCGGATGCGCTGCACACCCGGGGGCGTGAGCTCCGCGAGGCGCCGGGCAGCGTCCGCGCTGCGATCACGGTGCTCCTCGAACCGGCGGCCACTCTCCCGCTGCGCGAGCCTGGCGTCCACCGTCGCCGCGTCCGCCTCGAGCAGGACGCCGACCACGGCGGCAGTGTCGCCCATCGCCCCTGCCAGGGCGGCGGACTCGAGGACGGACACGGTATTGGTGTAGATCAGGCGGCGGTAGCCCAGTTCCCGATAGTTGGACCACATGGCGGCGAGGTTCCGCTCGGCCAGTCCGTGCTCCCAGGGTGCCGGATAGGCGAGGTCCAGGACGTCACCTTCGATCAGGGCGTGCCGGACACCCCGTTCGGCAAGGAGGTGGTGCAGGGCCAGCGCCACGGTGGTCTTGCCCACGCCGGAGCGCCCACCGATGAACAGGACCGAACTGCCGGTGCTGTCCGAGGGCGGGCGCCCGGAGGGCTCGATGTCAGCCCCCGAACAGGGCCGCGACGCGGGTCAGGGTCTGGAAGATGCCGTAGGCGAGGGGCACTCCCACGAGCGCCCAGACGGCGGCGATGCGTGCTCCGGTCATGTCAGGCCTCCTTCGCGAATTCTCGGGACGAGCCCGGAACGGGCTCGTGGAAGCGGGGGTCGACGGGCTTGACGAGCAGGTTCGCGATGAAACCCACGATCAGCAGTCCCACCATGGTGAGCAGTGCGGGCTGATAGGCCCCGGCATCCAGTTCACCGGGCGTGCCCTGCGAGTCGAGGAAGGCGTTCACGATCAGCGGTCCGGCGATGCCCGCGGCGGACCAGGCGGTGAGCAGACGGCCGTGGATCGCGCCGACCTGGTAGGTGCCGAAGAGGTCCCGCAGGTAGGCCGGCACGGTGGCGAAGCCGCCGCCGTAGAAGGAGATGATCACGAAGGCCAGCACCACGAACAGCAGGGTGGTGGACGAGCCGGCCAGGGCGAGCACCAGGTAGAGGACGGCTCCGACGCCGAGGTAGATCATGTAGATCCTCTTGCGCCCGATGATGTCCGACGTCGTCGACCACGCGAACCGGCCGCCCATGTTGCCGATCGAGAGCAGGCCCACGAAGCCGCCGGCGACGGCGACCGAGACCGCCGTCGTGCCGTCCGCACCGCGGAAGAAGTCCTGGATCATCGGCGAGGCCTGCTCGAGGATGCCGATACCGGCGGTCACGTTGCAGAACAGGACGATCCAGACGAGCCAGAACTGCCGGGTCCTGATCGCGTTGGCCGCGGACACGTTGTCGGTGGTGACGAGCGGCTCGGACTTCAGCTGCGACGGGTCGAAGCCGTCGGGCTTCCAGCCGTCGGCCGGCACCTTGATGGTGAAGGCGCCGAACATCATGTAGATGAAGTACACGACGGCGAGCGTGAGGAACAGCTTCCCGACGGCGTCACCGCTCGCCACCCAGCCCTCGGAGCCGGAATTCGGGTCGTACATGCGCAGCAGCTGCGTGGAGAGGGGGCTCGCGATGAGCGCGCCGCCGCCGAAGCCCATGATGGCCATGCCCGTAGCGAGGCCGGGACGGTCGGGGAACCACTTGATCAGGGTGGACACGGGCGAGATGTAGCCGATGCCGAGGCCGATGCCGCCGATGAATCCGTAGCCCAGGTAGACGAGCCACAACTGGTCGGTGAAGATCCCGAGCGCGCCGACCAGGAATCCTGAGGTCCAGAACACCGCCGAGGTGAACATGGCCTTGCGGGGACCGTTGCGGTCCACCCAGGTGCCGAGGACGGCGGCGGACAGGCCGAGCATCACGATCGCGATCGAGAAGATGATGCCGATCTGCGTGAGGGTGGCATCGAAATGGGCGGTCAGCGCCGTCTTGTAGACGCTCGTCGCGTAGGCCTGCCCGATGCACAGGTGGACGGCCAGCGCAGCCGGTGGAATGAGCCAGCGGTTGAATCCCGGTGGCGCGATGGTGTGGTCACGGTCGAGCCAACTCATCAGTGCCCTCTCTGTCGGAATGAGTGGCCGCCCCCCGGCCATCGTTGATGAAGGCAATTATGCGGTGCGTCACACCGGATGGGGGGAAATGCACGCCCGGCGGTACGCGTGGCGCGGTGAACGGCATGCGTGTACCGCAGTAACCAGCAGGCTTAGCATCCTCACCTAAACTGTCGCTCATGGCCACAACAGAACAGGTTCAGGACACCAGACTGAGCCGCGGCATCTCCGGACCGCTGCTGTATCTCTTCATCCTCGGGGACGTCCTCGGCGCCGGCGTGTACGCCCTGGTCGGCGTGATCTCGGCAGAGGTGGGCGGCGCGATCTGGATGCCCCTCATGGTGGCCCTGGCGCTGGCCCTCCTGACCGCGGGCTCGTACGCCGAACTCGTCACCAAATACCCGAAGGCCGGCGGTGCCGCCGTCTTCGCCGAGCGCGCCTTCAGGAAGCCGTTCATCTCGTTCCTCGTCGGCTTCTGCATGCTCGCGGCGGGGGTGACAAGCGCAGCAGGCCTCGCCCAGGCTTTCGCGGGGGGCTATCTCACCACCTTCGTCGATGTGCCGGCCGTGCCCGCAGCCCTGGTCTTCCTCGCCCTGTTGGCGCTGCTGAACATGCGCGGGATCAAGGAGTCGGTCCGCAGCAATGTGGTCATGACCGTCATCGAGGTCTCCGGGCTGGTCCTCGTGATCGTCGTGGTCGGGATCTTCGTGGCAGGCGGGAACGGAGATGTCTCACGCGTCAACGAGTTCCCTCCCGGCGTCGGCGCGGCCTCCGCCGTCCTGGCCGCGTCCCTGATCGCGTACTACTCCTTCGTCGGGTTCGAGGTGTCGGCGAATGTCGCCGAGGAAGTCCGCGACGTCAGCCGCGTGTACCCCCGTGCCATCTTCGGCGCCCTGCTGACTGCCGGCGTCGTCTACCTCCTGATCGGGCTCGCAGCCTCTGCCGCACTCGCCCCGGACCAGCTCGCCGGGTCCAGCTCACCCCTGCTCGACGTCGTCGCCGCCACCGGCTCGGGCATCCCGGACTGGCTCTTCAGCCTGGTGGCGCTCATCGCCGTCGCCAACGGCGCCCTGCTCACCATGATCATGTCCAGCCGCCTGACCTACGGGATGGCGGAACAGGGGCTTTTCCCCTCGATCTTCGACCGGGTGCTCCCCCGCCGTCGTACACCCTGGGTCGCCATCGTCGCCACCACGCTCGTGGCCATGGCGCTGACGCTGACCGGAGGGCTCGAATCCCTCTCGCAGACCGTGGTGCTCCTGCTCCTGTTCGTGTTCCTGAGCACCAACATCGCGGTCCTCGTCCTGCGGAAGGACGAGGTGGGCCACAGGCACTTCCGCATCCCGGTGGTCTTCCCCTACCTCGCCATCGCCTCCTGCATCCTGCTCCTCACGCAGCAGACGGGCGAGATCTGGCTGCGGGCCGCCGTCCTGCTGGCCCTGGGGCTCGCCCTGTACGGCGTGCAACGCCTCGTGCGGGGCGGGGCAGCGGGGGCATCCGGCAGATGACGCCCCCAGCACGTTCCGCGCCGGCATGCCTGCCGGCGGCAGGGACGTGCGGGCACACACCGCACGGCCCCGGGCGGCGGCGCCTGCGGTCACCAGGAATGCGGGGCGGGCTTCCGGGTACTGGGCAGCGCGTTGTTGAGGCGCCACTCGTGGATCCACTCGGGCAGGACCGTGGTTTCCGGTGGTGCGCCGAAGGCGGAGATGATGTCCTCGTTGCTGACAGGACCGGCGGCGGAGACGAGGCGCGTGGCGATGAAGGCCCTGGCGTAGATCTCGCCACCAGCCACCGCCCTCTGCTCGAAGTAGATGGCACGCTCGTCGAGACCGAGGATGCGCGTCTCGACCGAGTACCGCTGGCCGAGCTGCAACGACTTGCGGAAGCTGATGGTCTCCCCCGCCGCGACGGGGGTCCACCCGCGCCGACGCATCTGCCGCCAGACGCCGCTGCGCACCATGAGGTCGAAACGGCCGAGGTCGAAGATCGAGAAGTACATCCCGTTGTTCAGATGCATCGCGATGTCGATGTCGGTCGGCAGGACGCGCAGGGCCACGCTGCTGGAGCACCAGATGCTCAGGGTCGGGCGCCGGCGGGACAGGAAGAGCTGCAGCACTGTGCGAAGGATCAGATGCATGAGGCCATATTACTCACCGGTAACATAGATAAACGGAATAACTTCTCCGGATAGCGGGTTGGAGCCTGCAGGAAACGACACACAGAGCAGGGAGAACACCATGACCACCAGCACACAGGTCCACCTCGTCCGTCGCCCCGTCGGCACTCCACGCGCCGAGGACTTCGACACGGTGACGATGGACCTGCCCGAGCTCGGGCAGGACGAGGTGCGCGTCCGCAACGCCTACGTGTCCGTCGACCCCTACATGCGCGGCCGGATGAACGACTCGAAGTCCTACATCCCCCCGTTCGGCCTGAAGGAGGCCATGACCGGCGGTGCCGTGGGCAGGGTGGTCGAGTCCTCCTCGGCTGCACTACCCGTGGGAGCCGCCGTCCTCCACAACTACGGATGGCGTGATCTCGCGCAGGGACCGGCCAGGCTCTTCACACCCCTGTCCGAGACGGACCTGCCCCTGTCCGTCTTCCTCGGAGCAGCAGGCATGACCGGGCTGACCGCCTACGCCGGGCTCAAGCGCGTGGCCGGGCTCAGGTCGGGGGACGTCGCCTTCATCTCCGGAGCAGCCGGCGCCGTCGGCTCGATCGCAGGCCAGATAGCCCGCAAGCTCGGCGCCTCCCGCGTCATCGGCTCGGCCGGCTCCGCGGCGAAGGTGGCGCTGCTGAAGGAGAGGTACGGGTTCGACGAGGCTTTCAACTACAAGGACGCGCCGGTGCGTGAACAGTTGCGCGGCATCACCCCGGACGGCATCGACGTCTACTTCGACAACGTGGGCGGGGACCACCTGGAGGCAGCGCTCGACCGCCTCAACACCGGGGGGCGTGCAGCCCTGTGCGGTGCGATCTCTCAGTACAACAGCACGGAGCGCACACCCGGTCCCGACAACATGGGCAATCTCGTGACGCGCTCCCTCAGGCTCGAGGGCTTCATCGTGGGGCAGCACCAGGACCTGCAGCCGGAGTTCGTCCGGCAGATGGCGGCCTGGCTGTCCGATGGCAGCGTGGTCTTCGACGAAACCGTGGTGGACGGCGTCGAAAACGCCGTCGGCGCCTTCTTGGACATGATGAACGGCGCCAACACGGGCAAGATGCTCGTCCGACCCTGACCACCCGGTCGGTTCGGTGGCGGAGCGCATACTGCTCCGGCCACCTCTGCCCAGCCCTGCCACGTCACGGCCGTCGCGCGGACCGTGGCACTCACCGATCGGTGAGCGTCACGGCCAGGCGGCTCAGTCGTCGCCGGTCACGCGCAGCGTCGCTTCGAGCCGCTTCCGCTGGTCAGCCGGCAGGAGCGCCCGGTACTGCGGGAACTCCGCCAGGAATCCCCGTACCCGCGGGCAGTAGGGAACCACGGCGATACGACGCCGGTGCGCATTGAGGAACACCTGGCGGATCAGCGCGGGCTCGACGTCGACGGCGTCGAATCGCGGGTCGACGACGGCCTGGATGAGCACCGCATGCGAGCCCTTCATCTCGTACTTCACATGGCCGACCATGGTGCCGTCGCTGAAGAGCTCGAAGCGGGAGAAGAGCGAGTTGTCGCGGAAGCCGCTACGGGTCCTCGCCGGGGCGGAGCGTGTCTCCGCCTGGACCTCCCGCCGCTCGATCTCCTCCACCAGCAGTTCGTAGTGGGAGATGGCGTCCATCGGCGGGAAGTCGCGGTCCAGCAGGCGGTAGGTCTGGTTGCACAGGACCCGCAACTGGCGGGTGGAGACAGCACCGAGGTCCTCCGGGAACTCCGCCTCCTCTGCACGGGGAGACGGACTGGGCGAGACCCTGGGAGCTGCGCCCCACCCGAACTGCTCCGGCTCAGCCGGCTGTACGGACTGTGGACGGTGTTCGACAAAAGAGGAAGTTTCCATGATCAGCTCCACGATGGTGGTTCGATGGCCCGCTGCTAGGCCCTGTGCGAAACTATAGGCCCATTCTTTCTCGATGTGAAATTAAGTACCCTTAGCAATCTCGGGGAGCGCATCGTGATGGCGGCGCTGACGGCGCGAGGAGGCCTTGAGAGAATCTTGAGATTCAGTTCGGTGAGCCTTGATGCCGGGCGAACTAGCCTGAGCGGAGCACCCTGCACCTCACGCCGGGTGATCCGGTATCCGAGGAGCCCGCCTTGCAGTTCGAGACCGCCCAGCTGGCCATGACGACGTCGTCCCTCACGGTCCCCGAAGTACACGCCCACTACCTCAACTCCGGCGGATTCTTCGACGAGCTGGAGGTCGACGCCTATCTCCACGGCCTCACGCCCCTGCCCCGCGAGGAGCGCGACTGCATCGCCCAGGCCGTCAACGAACTCATCGACGACCTACTCGCCGGCGGCACGGCGGCCCACCCTCCCCGCGCCTCCTACAGCCGTCCGCCGGCCCTTCGCGCTGCGGTTGCCACCCGCGCCCCCGGACGCCGTCGACTGGTCGGATAGCTCGACGGCCAGCGGGCTTGAGCAGAAGTTGAACCAGTCCTGACCCCGCGCTGATCGAGTGCACGGCTGCCGACGAGGTTCCCAAGTCACACTCGAGATATGCCATCGGTCGGACCGGCGTCAGCCGGGCACGCAGCGTGGACACATGGTCGCGACGATCCGCGCACGTGGGGCACCGTCCTGCGGTCAAGCAGCCGGCCGCAGGACAGGACTCGCCCGTCGCTTCGCATCGCGCGGCTCACGTCGTGTTGACGGAGCACTGGCCGCCGCGACAGGCTGGGCTGACATGCCCCCTCGAGCAGGAGTCCCACCATGGCACCCGCCCCCACAGTCCAGTTGCGCAGTGGCGCCCATCTCCCCCTCCTCGGCCTCGGCACCTGGCCACTGAACGACGACGAGGCGGCCGACGCCGTCCGCGTCGCAATCGAGACCGGCTACCGGTTGATCGACACGGCCGAGAACTATCGCAACGAGAAGGGCGTGGGCGAGGGCATCCGGCGCTCCGGCGTGCCACGCGAGGAACTGTTCATCACCACCAAGTTCAACCGTGAGCACCACAGCGTGGACGGCGTGCGGCGAGCCTTCGAGGCGAGCGCCCGCCTCCTGGGCCTGGAGTACGTCGACCTGCTCCTCGTCCACTGGCCGAACCCGGACCAGGGACACCACGTCGAGGCGGTGCAGGGCATCGCCGCGCTGGTGGAGCAGGGACTCGTGCGGGCGGTGGGCACCTCGAACTACAAGCCGGCGCACCTGCAGCAGGTGATGGACGCCGGCATCGTGCCCGATGTCAACCAGATCCAGCTGGATCCCCGGCGCCCGCGGATCCAGGAACGTGCCTTCCACAACGAGCACGGGATCGTGACGGAGTCCTGGAGCCCGCTGGGTCCGGGCAGCGGGCTGCTGGAGGACCCGGGCGTCGTCTCGATCGCGGAAGCCCACGGTGTCACGCCGGCACAGGTGGTGCTGCGCTGGCACGTCCAGCAGGGCATGGTCGCCATCCCCAAGTCAGCCAACCCGGAGCGACTGGCACAGAACCTCGACATCTTCGATCTCGAGCTCTCCGGGGCGGAACTCGCACGCCTCTATCTGCTCGACACGGGCGACGCCGACATCGCGGATTCGGACGCCTTCGGGCACTGAGCGACTCCTACCCCTTCGGAACTGCTTGACAGCACACCCCACCGCCGGGATGGTAGTAAGCACGCTTAGTTCTTCGTGTCCGACCAGTGATCGGCCGGGCACGGGAGCATCGACCGGAAGGAAGATCAGCATGGCGGACGAACCCGGCAACCAGACCCCGAACACTCCCGATGTCAGCGAGACGGAACTCCGCCGGATGAAAGTGGACGAGCTCCGCAAGGAAGCCAGGGAGGAGGGGCTCTCGGGCACCTCCGGGATGCGGAAGGGCGAGCTCGTGGACGCCGTCGCCCAGGCGAAGCAGGGCAGCGCCTCGGGAACGGACGGGTCCGGCAGCGGGTCCCAGGAGTCCGACGAGGTGGGCGCCGGGCCCGACGGCGGTAGGATCCGCACGGGCCCCGAGACATCGAAGTCCCTCAAGTACTCCCAGGAGATCACCTCTCCCGACGAGGACCCCGAGCGCGAGGGCCGCAGCCTGGCGACCACGCACCATGAGGTCATCAGGCAGTGGGCGGAATCCCGCGGCGCGCGACCGGCCACCGTGGACGGAACGGAGCACGGGGACCATCTCGGTGTTCTCCGCTTCGACTTCAACGAGGACACGGACAAGCTGCGCCCCGTGAGCTGGGACGAGTGGTTCAGGACGTTCGACGAGCGCCGGCTGAACTTCATCTACCAGGAACAGCGCAAGGACGGGAACCAGTCGAACTTCTTCATCCTCGAGAGCCCCGACCGCGAGGATGCCTGACGCGGCGCCCTGCCCGGAAGGAGGGGCAGCCGGGCATATCCTTGGCCTGGTGCCCTTTCCGCCGGCAGCCGCGCCTCGATGACGGCGATGCCTCGGAGCGGCGGGCGCCCCCCGCCCGCTGAGAGGACCCCGCTTGCTCGAGATCGCCGTGATCCTGGCCGCCGGCTTCTGGGCAGGCATGATCAACGTGGTGGTGGGTTCAGGCACCCTGGTGACCTTCCCGACCCTCCTGCTCTTCGGGTACCCGCCGATCGTCGCGAACATCTCGAACAACATCGGACTCGTGGGTGGCGGCCTGTCCGGCTCGTGGGGCTACCGCCGCGAGATCGCCGCGAACAAGCGGCTCCTCCTCCGCCTCCTCCCACTCTCCGTGCTCGGCGGCCTCGGCGGCGCACTCCTGCTCCTCGTCCTGCCCGCGGAGGCCTTCCAGGCGATCGTGCCGGTCCTCATCGTGATCGGTCTGGCCATGGTGGCCCTTGCGCCGCGCGTGCAGCGGGCCGCGGCGGCCAAGGCGTGCGAGGGTGCACCCGATGCCGTGCCGTCCCGCCGTCGTTCGCTGCTCCTGCTGGCCGGCATCGGCGTCCTCGGCGTCTACGGGGGCTACTTCGGCGCCGCCCAGGGCATCCTGATCGTCGGCCTCATGACCATGGTCACGATGGAGAGCCTGCAGCGGATCAACGCCATCAAGAACGTCCTGACCACCGCCGTCAACAGCGTCGCCGCCGGCGCCTTCATGGTTCTCGCCTGGGAGTCCATCGACTGGGCCCTGGTGCTGATCATCGCCGTCGGAGCCACCCTGGGCGGCCTCCTCGGGGCCCGGGTAGGACGCCGGCTCTCCCCCTTCGCGCTGCGCGCCACCATCCTCGTGATCGGTACCGCCGCACTCATCCGCATCGTCTTCTTCGGTTGACGAGCCACCACCTACGAACTCCCGGGAACCCCATGCAACGCTTCGCCTGCACCGTCTGCTCCGCACCCCTCTTCTTCGAGAATTCCCGCTGCCTCGCCTGCGGCACCGAGCTCGGGTTCCACCGCGGCGAGCACGCCATCGTCCCGCTCGACGACGACGGCGCCTACCGCGACCTCCAGGGGCAGCTCCTGCGCCGCTGCACCAACCTCAAGCTCTCGGGATGCACCTGGCTGGTGCGGGAGGAGGGCGACGAGTGCTTCAGCTGCACCCTGACGCGGACCCGACCCGATGACCACGACACCACCGGTCTGGCGCAGTTCCTCGACGCCGAACGCTCCAAGCGGCACCTGATCTACGAACTCGATGTGCTCGGCCTGCCGATCGAGGACAGGATCCGGAATCCGGAGCGGGGACTCGCCTTCGACCTCCTCTCGAGCGTCGAGGAGAAAGTGGTGATCGGGCACCAGAACGGGCTGATCACCATAGACCTGGCGGAGACCGTCGATTCCCACCGCGAGAAGATGCGGGCCACGCTCGACGAGCCCTACCGCACCATGCTCGGTCACTTCCGGCACGAGACCGGCCACTACTTCGAGGGCACGCTCGTCTTCTCCGATCCCGGCCTCACGGAGCGGGCCCGCAGCATCTTCGGTGACGACCGCAGCAGCTACAAGGACGCCATCAAGCGGCACTACGACGAGGGCGCTCCCGACGGCTGGGAGAAGGACCACATCTCCATGTATGCCACGATGCACCCCTACGAGGACTTCGCCGAGACGTTCGCCCACTACCTGCACATCTGCGACACGGTGGACACGGCCCTGCAGTACGGGCTCGCCTCCGGTCCTGGCCCGAACACCTCGGAGGACTTCGGCGACGTGGTCCGGGACACCTGGATCCCACTCTCCGTCGCCCTCAACCAGGTCAACCGCAGCATGGGCGCCAACGACCTGTACCCGTTCGTGCTGCCCCCCGCCGTGGTCGCCAAGCTCGACTTCGTGCACAAGCTCCGCGTGCGGGTCGGGGAGCCGGTGGCGGGACCGGCAGCCGGGTAGCGGACTCCCGCTAGGGCCAGAGCAGCTCCCGGCGCCAGCCCCCGCCGAAGCGCGTGTACAGGAGCCGGGTGTGCCGCCGTTCGTGGTCGGCCTGCCAGAACTCGACGGCGTCCGGCGCCACGGTGAAGACCGTCCAGGTGGTCGACGCGAGACCGTCCGTGGCCTCGATGCGCCGTACCTGCTGCTCGACCGCCGCGTCGAGTTCCTCCCGCCCGCCCAGCACGGCGCTCTGGCTGCCCGCGAGCACCAGCGCACGGGCCACAGGGTGGCGGCGCTGGAAATCGGCGTCGTTCTCCTCCGTGGTACCGGTCGAGACCGAGCCCCGGATCCTCACCTGACGGCCCGCCGCCGGCCAGAAGAACGAGAGCGCGGCGGTCGGGTTCGCCGCCAGCTGCCGGCCCTTCGGACTGTCCCTGCTGGAGGCCACCTGCCATCCGGAGGAGGTCAGGTCCTTGAGGACCACCACGCGTGCGTCCGGCCGGCCGTCCTCCCCGACCGTCGAGAGCGTGACCGCGTGCGGTGCCGTGATGCCGTCCTCCACGGCACGCTTCAGCCAGGCCACGAACAGGTCGATCGGCGAGTCGGGCGCCGCCTCCGGATCGAAGGGTGGCATCTCCTCGGGGAAGACCGGAACACTCCGGATGATGTCGCGGATCAGGCCTGGCTCGCTCATGCCTCCAGCCTAGCTGCGCGTCCCTACCGGAACGGCGGTGTCCCGGCACCGAACCGTCAACCCTCTCCTTCGCCGCCCGCCCCCGGCGTGCTCGCCGCGGCGCGGCGGCATAGAGTCGATGGATGCCAGCCCACCAGGACCAGTACGTCGGACCACGAGACCTCACCCGGTGGTCGTCACCGCCGGGCCGCCTCCTCGTGCGGTGTGTCCGCCCCCTCGCCCGGTGGGTGGGGCCGCACGCCGCCCTGCTGCTCATCATCGCGATCGGTGGCGGTATCGCGGCTGCCCTGACGGCGGCCTCGGCCGAGGTGTACGAGTCGGTCGTCGAGGCGGACGGCGTCGCAGCCCTGGACCGGCCCGCCCTGGACCTCGCCGTCTCGCTGCGCCAGGACTGGTTCAACGCCGTCATCACCGGCTACACGAACATCGGGGGCCCGATCGGCATGCCCATCCTGGCCGTCGGGGTCATGGTGCTGCTCGCAGCCCGCCGCAGGTCCTGGACGCCGGTGATCCTGATACCCGCGGCGGCCTTCGGGTCACTGCTGATGACGGTTGCCGGAAAGGACGCGATCGGGCGCCTGCGTCCGCCGATCGAACTCGCCGTCCCGCCCTACGAGTCCTCGCCGTCGTTCCCCAGCGGCCATTCGCTCAACGCCCTGGTGATCGCGGGCATCGTGGCATACCTGCTCGTGATGCGGCAGCACCGCAAGCGCACGCGCGCGCTCACAGTCACGCTCGCCGTCCTGTTCGCCGTGACCATGGGGCTCAGCCGCGTGTACCTCGGCCACCACTGGCTCACCGATGTGCTGGTCGCCTGGACCCTCGGCATCGCGTGGCTCGCCCTCGTCATCACCGCCCACCGGCTCTTCCTGACATTCCGCCTGCACCGGACGGCAGCACGTGGTGCCCCTGCCTGAGCAGCCGCCCGCGCCCGGCGCCGTCGTACGGCCCCTGCGACGGGATGCCCAGCGCAACCGCGAGGTGGTCCTGCGGGCGGCGCGGCGCATGTTCGCCGTCCACGGAGCGGACTGCAGCTTCGAGGACATCGCCAGGGACGCCGGCGTGGGCGTGGGGACCGTGTACCGCCGGTTCCCCGACCGGCGGGCCCTCATCGAGGCGATCCTCGAACAGCGCATCCTGGACGTCGACGCCGCGGCCACGGAGGCGATGGGGCTCGACGACCCGTGGGAGGCCGCGCGGTCGTTCGTCGGTTCCGCCGCACACATGCAGCGGGAGGATCGGGGCCTGCGCGAACTGCTGCATGATCCGGGTTTCGTGTCCGCGGGGCTTGCACTGCTGCGCCGCCGACTGGCTCCTGCCGCCGAGGAACTGGCTCACCGGCTCAGGACCGCAGGCTCTGCGAGGGCGGATCTCACCGGCCAGGACCTCCTGGTCCTCGTCCGCATGCTCGGCTCGCTCACGCCGGATCCCGCCCCCGCAGGCACGCTCGACCACGCCCCTGCCGGCACCTCTGCCGACACTCCGGATGGGAGCGGGGACGTCGAGCGGTACCTGGACCTCGTCCTGGACGCGCTCCGGCGCCGGTCCGAACACTGAGCGGAGCTGCCCGCGCTCGACCGGAGGCACCATCGACCGGTCCGCCGGGTGCCCCCTCCCGCTCGAGCCACGCCCTCCTCGAGCGCGGTGTACAACCTCTTCCAGCACGGAGAGTGATCTGGAGCCCGCCGCACCGTAACGAAGTGCGGCGGGCTTCGCCGTTCCCTATCCTCGATAGGGGCCGAATGCACTCCAGCCGCCCCCATCCCCTACCCAGTGAAGGATCAGCACCCGCATGGACCTCTTTCGGACCAAGTCCATCGAGCAGTCGATCAAGGACTCCGACGAGAAGGGACACGGCCTCAAGCGGTCCCTCACCACCTGGGACCTCATGATCATGGGGGTCGCGGTGGCCGTCGGTGCCGGCATCTTCTCGGTGGGCGCCCAGGCGGCCGCCTTCAACGCCGGACCCGCCGTGACCATCTCCTTCGTCCTGGCGGCGATCACCTGCGCACTCGCGATCATGTGCTACGCCGAGTTCGCCACGGCCCTGCCGGTCGCCGGCAGCGCCTACGTCTTCACCTATGCCACGATGGGTGAACTCCTCGCCTGGATCATCGGATGGAACCTGATCCTCGAGCTGCTCATGGCGGCCGCGGTCATCGCGAAGTTCTGGGGCGTCTACCTCACCGACCTCTTCGCCGTCCTGGACCTCGACATCCCTGCGGAGGTCGGCCTGCTCGGACTGGACCTCGCCTGGGGTCCGCTGCTGATCGTCGCGATCTTCACCGCCGTGCTCATCTACGGCACCAAGCTCTCGGCCCGCGTCAACAGCGTCTTCACCGTGATCAAGATCGGCATCGTCCTGTTCGTGATCGTCGTGGGGTTCTTCTACGTCAGCCCCGAGAACTACGCACCGTTCGTGCCCGCCTCGGAGCCCGCGGCGGAGAGCGGTGCGGGCTGGGCCGACCAGCCGTTCCTCTCCTTCCTCAGCGGCGCCTCACCGGCGGCCTTCGGCTTCACCGGGATCATCTCCGGTGCGGCACTCGTCTTCTTCGCGTTCATCGGGTTCGACGTCGTCGCCACCTCCGCCGAGGAAGTGAAGAACCCGAGCCGCACGCTTCCGCGCGGCATCTTCGCCGGCCTCGCCGTGGTCAGCGTCCTCTACATCCTGGTGACCCTCGTGGTCACCGGCATGGTCTCGTACAAGGAACTCGGCGCGTCCGGTGCGCCGTCACTCGCCACCGCCTTCCAGCTCGTCGGTGCGGACTGGGCGGCCGGCATCATCTCGCTCGGGAGCCTGATCGGCCTGACCACGGTGATCATGGTCCTGCTCATGGGACTCGCCCGCGTGATCTTCGCCCTCAGCCGGGACGGCCTCCTGCCCCGGGGCCTGAGCCGCACCTCGGACAAGCACGCCACACCGGCGCGCACGCAGATCCTGTGCGGCGTCGTCGTGGCCCTGCTGGCCGGTTTCACGCAGGTCGAGGTACTCGCGGAGATGATCAACATCGGCACGCTGTCCGCGTTCATCACCGTGAGCCTCGGGATCATCGTGCTGCGCCGGAAGCGCCCGGACCTCAAGCCCGCCTTCCGCGTGCCGTTCGGCACGGTCATCCCCATCGCCTCGGCTGCACTGTGCCTCTACCTCATGTTCAACCTGGCCACCATCACGTGGGTGTTCTTCGCCGTCTGGCTCGTGATCGGTTTCGCCATCTACTTCGCCTACGGCAACCGCCACTCCCGGCTCCGCACGGGGCAGCACGCCAACGCGTAGGACCGTCCCGTCCCGCGTGCATCACCGGGTGGAACACGAGATGATGGTGCCCCGGGGCAGAAGTCCCGGGGCACCCGCACGGCCGAGCAGGAGAACCACGATGTCCCAGGACCCCTACCCCAGCGAGCGTCCCTCCTCCGGCAGGCACCCGGATCCCTACGACGGCAGCACGTACGGCAGTACGTACGGCAGCAACCCGCCGTACCAGCCCCAGCCGTACCAGCACGGGGGATACCAGCAGCCCTACCAGCCCGGCGGCTACCAGGACCCGTACCGGTCCCTCGAGGGCGAGAAGGCGGCGCAGCTCTCGCTGATCCTCGGCATCGTCGGCTTGTTCGTCGCCGGGATCATCCTGGGGCCGCTGGCCATCTGGCAGGCGAAGAAGGCGGAACGCCTGGGCGTACCGGCAACGGCGGGGAAGGTCCTCGGCTGGATCAACGTCGTGCTGTACGGCCTCGCCATCCTGTTCGTCATCCTCATGGTGATCCTCATGTTCGCGGGCTTCGCAGCGACCTCCAGCTACAGCACCTGACCCGCGGAAGGCCCTGGATACCCGCTAGAGCGAGGGAAACAGGCGGGAGGAGCGTTCGTCCGCCTCGAACACCCCCGAGCGCGGCCCGGTCCCGACGATCAGCGGGTCCGGGACACCGACCACCTCGTGGTCCTTCTCGTCGTAGTCGAGGACCGAGAGGACATACCGCAGCGCCTCGATCCGGGCCCGCTTCTTGTCATTGCTCTTGATGACGGTCCAGGGGGCGTCGGCCGTATTCGTGTAGAAGAACATGGCTTCCTTGGCCTCGGTGTATTCGTCCCACTTGTCGAGGGACTGCAGGTCCATGGGGCTCAGCTTCCAGCGGCGCACCGGATCCGAGTGGCGCTGCGCGAAACGTCGTCGCTGCTCCTCACGGGACACCGAGAACCAGAACTTGATGAGGCGCATGTCGCTGCGGACGAGCATGCGCTCGAGTTCCGGAGCCTGCCGCATGAACTCGAGGTACTCGGTGGGCGTGCAGAAGCCCATGACTCGTTCCACTCCCGCACGGTTGTACCAGGAGCGGTCGAACAGCACGATCTCGCCGCCTGAGGGGAGCACCGAGACATACCGCTGGAAGTACCACTGCGTCTGCTCCTTCTCGCTCGGCTTGTCCAGGGCGACGACCCTCGCACCACGGGGATTCAGGTTCTCGGTGAACCGCTTGATCGTGCCGCCCTTGCCGGCGGCGTCGCGCCCCTCGAAGACCACGGCCACCTTGACGCGGTTGGCCCTGACCCATCCCTGCATCTTGAGCAGTTCGATCTGCAGCGCCCTCTTCGCCTTCTGGTACTCGCGCTCCGTCATCCGGGTGCCGTACGGGTAGTCCTCCCGCCACGTCGGCTGGTCGGGGTGCGGCAGGAGCACGTGGGCCCCGTCCTCCGCATGAGGGCTGGGGACGGGGATGGCCGGGGCATCGGACGCATCGACCCCGCCCGCCGTCGTTGCACCGGCCCGATCGGCGGGAGCACCCGTGGGTTCGTCCGTCAGTTCGTCCGTCAGTTCGTCCGTGGGTTCGTCCGTCAGCTCTTCCGTGGGTTCGCCCTCATCCACTCCGGTCGCAGTTCCCGGTCCATCGGTCATTCCGCCTCCTCCTCGTGCAGCCGGCGGCGGCAGCCGTCGCACGCGTCCGCCCACCCCCGCCCCGTTCCGGAGCAGGGCGACGAGCGGTGCGTGGGGACCCGCCGGCTCGCCCAGGTCGAGCATGCATGCCGCGTGTCCATGGTCGCAGACGGGTCCGGTCAGGGCACCCGGGCCGGCCGGCCGGCGCAGGCGGTGGACGGATCAGCGACGGCTTGATAGCCCGCGCGCCGCCGGTCATGCCGTCCGGACGGGAACCAGATGAACCGGAACCAGGGAGCCGTTTGCAGCGGCGACCCGGGAATGCCGGGAGCATGCACCGGGTTCTAGCCCGAGAACGTCCCGTCGAGCCAGGAGGACACCATGAGCACCACCACGCAGACCGCCGAAGAACGGTGGCTCCGCTTCCGGGCGGCCCGCAACGCGGCCCTGGCGGAGAAGCATGGCTGGCTCACCCTGACATCCTTCCAGTGGCTCGCCGACGAGCCGGAGGGACTCGACGTCGTGCCCGGTCTCTGGCACTCGGCCGACGGTACCGCGCACCTGACCGCGCGACCCTCGGACGCCCTGACCGACCTCACGAGCGGCCATCCGGTGGACGCCACCATCACGGCGACCCTCGACGACGAGGAGTCGCTGATGTGGGTCGCCTACGGCGGGGAGGACGGGCGGCGGGTCGTCGTGGAGCTGGCCCGCCGGGCAGGCCGCTACGCCGTCCGGACCAGGGATGCGGCGTCGCCCGTCCTGGCCTCGTTCACCGGTGTCCCCGCGTTCGGCTACCGCGCCGACCTCGTGGTGGAGGGGCGGTTCGAGCCCTATGACGAGCCCAGGGAGGAACGGATCGCAACGGCCCATCCGGAGGTCCCCGGGACGCACCCGACAGTGGGCGAGGTCGTCTTCTCGCTTCCCGGCGACGCGCGGGAGTTCCGGCTGCACGCCGCGCAGGAGGAGGGAGGGTCACTGGGCATCACTTTCCACGACACCACCAACGGCTCGTCCACTGCGCCCTGGCGCAAGGTGACCGCGCGCCGCCCCCGCCCGGACGGGACCGTGATCCTGGATTTCAACAGGACGATCAACTATCCGAGCGCGTTCACGCCCTACGGGACCTGCCCCATGCCGGTCAGCGGGAACATCATCGAGGCGCCCGTCGAGGCCGGGGAGAAGAACCCGGCGTCCTGACGACGACGCCGCGACCGCGCCACGCGCCTCACTCCACCGTGTCGGGGTAGATGCTCCGGGTCTCGGCCCGGCGGTTGCGGTTGGTGACCCAGTCCGCGGGGTAGATCTTCGGCAGGACATTGGCCAGCGCCAGGGAGGCGTAGATCACCGTGTTGATGGCGACGAAGGCCGCCAGGACGGCGAACAGGCTGCTGTGCAGCATCGACTCCGGCAGGAGGATGCCGGTGGGGATGACGGGTCCGACGACTGTGGTGATCATGGCCTAGGCCTCCTGGGGGGTGAGTGGGCGTGCCGGGGCGGCATGAGTGAGGTGCTTCCAGCTGGCCTGCCGGCCGAAGGAGATGTCGATGATGCCCTTGACGTAGACGAGGTTGAGGAACATGTCGAAGAACAGCTCGGGGAACAGGGCGAGGGCGAGCAGGCGGGCTCTCCAGCCGCCCTTCCAGGCCGTGAGCACCCGTTCGAGGGTGAACAGGAGGCCCAGCCCGAGCCAGAACGGGAACCAGATCCAGGACTCGAGGGCCACGAACGTGATGATGATGAGCGCCAGGTACGCACTCAGGGCGATCACGCCGTAGCCGATGCCCAGCTGTTGCGCCCAGTACCGCATGGTCGGCGAGGTGACCCCGTACGCCCCGATGTTCTCGAGGGCCCCACGCTGCCATCGCAGGCGCTGGTTCCAGAGCGTACGCCAGGACGGCATCAGCTCGGTGACGACGGTGCATTCCTGCGGCGAGACCATCAGGCCGCCCAGGGACTTGAGCGCGATGGTCAGCTCGTTGTCCTCGGTCAGTGCCGCGGTGTCGTAGACATCCCCCCGAGCCCCGGGAATGGCGGCGCCCCGGCTCTCGGAGATGGTGCGCAGCGCCACGGGCCGGAAGAGGGACGCCGTGCCCGTGAGGACGAACACACGGCCGCGGCGACGTCGCATCTGGCGCGCGTAGCGGATGTACTCGTTGCGCTGGAACTGCCCGATCAGGCCGTGGCCCTGTTCCCCGTAGAAGAGCCCGCCGATCGCCATGAGTGCGCGGTCGTTCTCGAAGCGCACCACCGCGTTGGCCAGGAAGCCGTCGTCGAGCTGGGTGTCGGCGTCCATGACCATGACGACGTCGTTGTCCCCCTGCTGAGGCAGGACCATCGCCAGTGCCTGGTTGAGGGCGCCGGCCTTCTTCTTCGTGTTGCCGACCGACTCGATGACCTCCACACCGGCCTCACGGGCCAGGCGGACGGTGGAATCGGTGCAGTTGTCGGCGACGACGATGATGCGCCCCGGCCGGTGCGACTGGCCCTGGAGAGACGCGATGGTCTGCGGGAGTGAGGCCTCCTCGTTGTGCGCGGGGATGAGCACCGTCACGGTGACCTCGCCCGCGAACCGTCCGCGGTTGGCGGCCATGATGACCTTGGGTGCCAGGGGCTGGTGGGTCGGGTTCATGGACCGGCGTGCCTTCGTGGCGATACGGCGCTCGACGACGGCGAGTCCGGCTCCGGCCAGCAGTGCGAGTGCGATGGCCGCCAGGATGACGCTCATCTCGGGGGCGTCCGAGTTGTAGAGGACGCGCCAGATGCCGATGACGGCGTCGTGCGGGTCGGCGATCGTGGTGTCCGGCCCCTTCGCCGCGACCGCCAGCCAGAGCAGGCCCGCCGCGGCGGTCACGATCCCGGCGATCACGATGCCGACGACGCGGTCCAGCCGGCCCTTCGACGGAGTCGGCTCGGTCGAGCCCTCCAGGGGGTCCGGATCGTGGTCACTTCGTGTCATCGTCATCGGTACTTCATCTCCTTTGAGACCGGATGCCCGCAGGGGCTACCTGGTAAGCCTGATATTGCCTTCGCCTGGCTGCCGACGCAGGGCAGCGCTTCTGGAACGAGTCTTCCGTGGCATCCTCGACCCAGTCCTTCGGTAAGGGCGAAGAATCCATCAACGAAGGGCGTAGGTTCCCCGGAGTCCACGGGCAGAACCGCCACCACACCTACCCTCGTGTGGGGCAGCGCACAATGGTGGTGTGACCGAACCGACCGATGCCCTGATCCCCCGTCCGCGGAGGGAACTGGCGCCCGGCGCCGTGCACCTCCCCGGCTGGCTCGATCCCGACCACCAGCGCGAGCTCGTGGCCCTCTGCCGCACGTGGGCGAGCGGCCCGGTGCCGATGCGGGCGGTGGCGATGCCCAACGGCGGGGTCATGTCCGTGAAGAGCGTGAGCCTCGGCTGGCACTGGCTTCCGTACCGCTACAGCCGCACGGCCGACGACGTCGGCGGTGGCGCCGTCGCGCCGTTCCCCGATGTCCTCCGCACGCTGGGACGCGACGCGGTGGCCGCTGCGTACGGGCCCGGGGCGGGCTCGTCCTACGAGCCCGATGCCGCCCTGGTCAACTACTACGACGACGCCGCGAAGATGGGCATGCACCAGGACAGGGAGGAGCGGATCAACGCACCCGTGGTGTCCCTCAGCCTCGGCACGGCGTGTATCTTCCGGTTCGGCAACACGGAGAACCGGAACCGTCCGTGGCAGGACGTGGAGCTGGCATCCGGTGACCTCTTCGTCTTCGGCGGCCCCTCGCGGTTCGCCTACCACGGGGTCCTCAGGACGCTGCCGGGCACGGCGCCCGCAGGCATCGGGTTCGACGGCCGGCTCAACATCACGCTGCGCCAGACGGGGCTCGGCTAGCCCTCGGCGAGGATCATGCCGCGCGCGTAGGCGGCCTGTCCCGCGTGCTGCACGGCATCGTCGAGCACGCTCACGAGACGGACGAGCAGCGTCACCGGCGGATCCCACCGTTCATCGACGACCCGGTGCAGAGCCTCCTCGTCGAGGCCCGCCACAAGGCCCAGGGACAGCTGGTGCACGGCGTCGAAGTAGTCCAGCAACTGCTGCGCCGAATCCACCCGCACGGCGTCGACCTGGTCCGACGAATGTCCGTACCCGGTGTCCCCGTGCTCGAGGCCGAGTCCCCAGCGCTCGGCATGGCCGCTTGCGAGCCACACCTCCTCGTGGCCGAAGGCCTCGGCGAGATGGCTGTCCCCGACGCGCGTGAGGTGCCACACGAGCCAGGCGATGGAGTTCGCCGAACCACCCGGGCGGGCGGACAACTGGTCCGCGTCGAGGCCCTCCACGGCGCCACGGACCAGATCGGGCAGCCGCCCGAACGCTTCGGAGAGCACCTCGGCGGACGTCATCTGCTGCCCTGCTCGCCGGCCGCGGTACGCGACGCCATGAGCAGCCTGAACCGCCGGCGCTGCCGCGCGGGGATGAGCGAGAGGAACTGCGGATGGGCGGTCAGGAATTCCTGCGCCTCGGGGCAGTAGGGCATGACGGCGAGGCGCCTGCGATGCGCGTTGAGGAAGACCGCCTGCATCAGCACCGGTTCGAGGCCCGTGCGCCGGAACCTCGGGTCGACGACGGCGTGCAGCAGGAGGACGTCCCCACCGCGCATCTCGTACTGCACGTAGCCCGCCATGGTGCCGTTGCGATAGAGCTCGAAGCGGGAGAACAGCGCGTTGTCGCGGAACTTCTCACGGGCATCCTCGCTCCCGCGCTGCTCGGCCTGCCCCTGGCGCCGCCCGAGCTCGTCGACGAGCGCGTCATAGCGCTCCCGTGTCGCGAGCGACGGGCGTTCGGTGTCGAGGAGTGCGTACGTCCGGTTGCAGAGCATGCGCAGCTGCCGCGTCGGCGCCTCGGGGAGGTTCTCGGGGAAATCCAGGTCGGCCTGCCGGACCGGCGTGAGGTGTGCCCGCCGGTTCTCCCCGGAGGGTGGCGGCCCGTCCTGGCGTGCGGCGGGAGGTTCGAGGATGTGCGGAAAAGTGTCCATGGCTAGCTCCACGTCCGGTGGGTCCATGGCCTCCTGCTCGACCAGTTCCTGCAGTCTAGGTGTCCTGCCTCCCATTGCAAAGCTCAGCAGGCTGTCAATAACCGGCCCGCTGATGGGGAATACGCACTCCGGCAAAGCCCCGATCGGGGTCTATCATTCATGCAGTGGCTCCGCCTGGGGCGGGCCCGGGAACATAAGTCTGGGGAGACGGAATATGGAGCGTGGGCGGATGCATTATCCGTTGCGTTACAGGCGCGCACGGTCGCTGCTCTACGTGGTCGGCCTGTTCTGGTTGTGGCTGTGGCTCGGCAGCGCGGCGATGATGGAGGGTCTGTACCAGTCACCGCTGCACGCCGCCCTCGCGGTGTGGGCACTCGCCGTCGTGGTCCTGGTGTCCATCCCCGCGGCGTTGCTCGCGGCGGCCCGGATGATCCTCACGCACCCGCGCCGCACCGCCGTCGTCGTGCCCCTGGACCTCGCTCCACGCCGGCCGCAGGAGACCGCCCACTGGTGGTACGGCGAGAAGGCGTCCTGATCCGCGCCGGGACCACGAACGGCGCCACCCCGAGGGGAAGCGCCGTTCGGTTCCCGAGGGGAGAAGTCAGCCCTCGCAGTCGCTGCAGTACTGCCGGCCGTCCTTCTCCAGTGCGATCTGGCTGCGGTGGCGGACCAGGAAGCAGGAGGCGCACGTGAACTCGTCCTCCTGGGGCGGGATCACCTGGATGAGGAGTTCCTCACCGGACAGGTCGGCGCCCGGCAGGTCGATGCCCTCGGCCGTGTCGCCGTCCTCGATATCGACCGACGACGACTGCGCGTTGCTGCCGCGGTTCGCCTGGAGCGCCTCCAGGGATTCCGCTTCCTTGTCCTCGTCGTTGTTGCGCGGTGCGTCGTAGTCCGTTGCCATGCCGATGCCGTTCCTTGTGGGGGGGTTCTGGTGCCGCTGGTGCTCGTGCAGCAACCGAGTCTAGTGGCAAAAATCCGAGCGGACGCCGGTTCTGGGGCCCCTTCCCGTGATGCTTCTCATACCCGTTGGGGCGAACCGTCACGGCTGCGAAAGTGGTGGACGCCGCGGGCCGGCCGCTGGCACGCTGGGAGGAGTCCGCACCCTCCGACGACGGGGACATGACCATCGCTTCGTCCGCCAGGCCCACCGAGCCCTCCCTGCGGGGCGGGGCAGTCCATCTCCAGCGCCGCAACGTCCTGGTGGGTGTCCTGTTCGGCTGCGGGATCATCGCCTTCATCGACGAGGCCGTGTTCCACCAGCTCCTGCACTGGCACCACTTCTACGACCGGTCCACGCCGGCCGTGGGGCTCGTGTCCGACGGCGTCTTCCACGCCTTCAGCTGGTTCGCGACGGTTGCCTCCCTGTTCCTGTTCGCGGACCTCAGGAGACGCAACGCCCTTCGTGCGCGTCCCTGGCTGGGTGGCATCCTGGTGGGCGTGGGCGCCTTCCAGCTGTTCGACGGCCTGGTGCAGCACAAGCTCCTCGACCTGCACCAGGTCCGGTACGGCGTGGAGTTGCTTCCCTACGACCTGCTGTGGAACGGCGCGGCCGTCGCCTTCCTCGCAGCAGGGCTCCTGGTCCTCCTGTCCGCCAGGCGGCGCGACGGCGGGCTCGCGCACGGGGTCGATGACTGAGCACCACCCCGGGGGTGCGGGGCTCGCGCCCGAGGATCCGGCAGGCTTCGCCCTGGGCGCCGCCGTCGTCCTCGTGTGGCTCGGACTCGCCGCGCTCTACCTCCTCGCCGGGCGTGCCGCGGCCCTGCGGGGACGAAGCGCCTGGCCCGTCCGGCGGTCCGCCTCCTGGTTCACCGGGGTGGGCCTGGGGCTCGTCGTCACGGTGGGCCCCCTCGCCCGCGCCGCCGGCGGCAGCCTCTCCGCACACATGGCGGTCCATCTCGTCCTCGGCATGCTCGTCCCGCTGCTGCTCGTCCTCGGAGCTCCGGCAACCCTGTTCCTGCGCGCCGTTCCCGGCGCGACCGGGCGGCGCTACAGCAGGTTGATGCGCACCACTCCGGTACGCCTGGCCGCGCATCCGGTGACCGCGGCCCTGCTCGCCGCGGGTCCCATGGCCCTGCTGTACTGGGACGGCGCGGCCCTCGGACTGCTCCACCACCCCGTGTCCGGTCCGCTGCTGCACATGCACTTCGTCGCGTCGGGCGCGCTGTTCGCCTACGCCGTCGTCGGGGTGGATCCGAATCCGCACAGGGCGGCCGTGGGGCTCAGGGCCGCCGCGATCGTCGCCACGATCGCCGTCCACGGCGTGGTGGCGAAGCATCTCTACGCCGTGGGGAGCCAGGGCGCACTGCCGGCCGACGTTGAGCAGGCGGCGCAGCTGATGTACTACGGCGGTGACGCCGTGCATGCGCTGCTGCTCGTGGTGTTCTGCGCACAGGTCTACCGGGACGGCGGGCGACACCTTCGACGCTCCGGCCCGCCGGGGACCGCCGCTCCTCTGCCCGGCCACGTTGTGTAGCCTTGCCCCAGCGGGCCCAGGGCCCGGCGCCCACCGAAGGATCACCATGCCACGCCTCGCACCTCTTGTGGGACTCTCCCTCGCGGCCCTGCTCGCCCTGACGGCCTGCTCGTCCCCGTCCGGGAACTCCCCGGACGCACCCTCCGGAGCCACGTCCTCCTCGGAGGCGTCGCCCGGGCCCTCCGCCGCGCCGCCGTCCGGCGGGCAGCAGCCGACGGCGCCCGGTGCCGTCACCTCCGGCGGAGCAGGCAGCTACTCATCCGAGGAGCTCGCGGGCATCCTCGGCGAGGTGGCCCAGGCCGACGGCCAGGCTCTGCAGGTCATCCCCGCAGCGCAGCTGGACCAGGGCATGGACCGGGCGCGGGATTTCCTCGAGTCGGTCGTGATCACGCCCGACGACTGCTCCGTGTTCGTCTCGAACAGCCTCGAAGCCCCGGACGGCGCCGGATTCGCCGCAGGGGTGTCGGGTTCCGACGGGGACGCCGTCCAGACCGTCGTCTCGGTCTCGTCCTCCTCCGACACCGCCTTCACGCAGCACCGCCTCGATGCCGCCGCAGCAGCGATGGACGCGTGCGCCTCCTTCAGCCTCGAGGCGCAGGGCGTGGTCCTCGAGCAGACGGTCCAGGCGGTGGACGCGGAGACGGACGCAGACGGGATGTTCGGCAACCTGACGCTGCAATCCTCCGCGGACGGCGCCCGGCAGGAGACCATGACCATCATCGGGACCCGCGGCGACCTCGCGGTGACCGCCGTCAGGACGGCCGGGGACACGCTGCCCGCAGGGACGCAGGACGAACTCCAGGGCCTCATCGACGAGACACTAGCCCGCATGTGAGATAGAGGAGTGGACAGCGGTATGTCAGTCCGCATATAACTAGTTTGCAGAACTAGTTGACAGTACGGTTCGTATTCTCGATCGAAAGGGCGCACCATGACGCAGACCATCAGTGACATCCTCGGCGCGGGAGATACGGCTGTCGGCGCTCCCCTCCACTGCGGGGAGCCCATGACCCTGCGCGAGACCTCCTACCGGGGTGCCGCGTACGGCATCGTCCCGCAGCCCGTCGCCGGCTTCGACGTCGAACTCGTCTGGGCCTGCTCGTGCGGCTTCCAGCTCTCCCACGAGGAGCCCGCCGAGCTCGCGCACCCCCTGTCCCCCGCCCTGCGCCGCGTCGCTGCGGCCGCAGCGGACGTCGAGTCGGCCCTGTGGCACCTCGACCAGCTGACCGGCGAACTCGAAGCCGCGGTGCTGCGGGCGGCCGACAGTGGCGCGGCAATCGTCGATATCGCCGAAGCGGCGCACCTCGAGCCCGCGGACGTGCAGCAACTCGCCTCGGGCGGCCATCTTCTCGGCAACGTAGGCTAGGAAGGGCGCCGGACCCCTCCGGGACCGGCCCGCCGCCGCCACCCGGGCCCCGGTGGCGCACCGACGGAAGGGCGATCGCCCCATGAACGAACCCCCCTGGATCCAGCACGCCGTCTGGTGGCAGGTCTACCCCCTGGGTTTCGTGGGCGCAGAGAAGAGCGCCACCACGGATCCTGCTGTCCCGCACCGCCTGCTGGACCTGCTGCCCTGGCTCGACTACGCGGTGGAACTCGGCGCATCGGGACTTGCCCTCGGCCCCGTCTTCGCCTCCGAGACGCACGGCTACGACACGACGGACTACTTCCGGATCGACCCCCGGCTCGGGACGCTCGAGGACTTCGACACCCTTGTCGGCGAAGCGCACCAGCGCGGCCTGCGGATCCTGCTCGACGGCGTCTTCAACCACACGGGGCGCTCCTTCCCGGCCTTCCAGGATGTCCTCCTGCACGGCCCTGCTTCCGCGAGAGCGTCCTGGTTCCGGCTCGACTGGTCCGCCGGTGCCACGCCCGGCACCGAACCGGGTTACCGCGACTTCGAGGGCCACCACCACCTCGTGGCACTGAACCATGAGGAACCCGCCGTGGCGGATCTCGTCTTCGAGGTCATGGATTACTGGCTCGGCCGGGGAGCGGATGGCTGGCGGCTCGACGCCGCCTACGCCGTCCCGTCCTCCTTCTGGTCAGCGGTCACAGCGCGGGTGCGGTCCTCGCACCCGGAGGCCTATTTCGTCGGCGAGTACATCCATGGCGACTACGCGTCGGAGGTCCGGGCCGGCGGCCTCGATTCCGCCACGCAGTACGAGCTGTGGAAGGCCGTCTGGAGTTCCCTCAACGATGCCAACTTCTTCGAACTCGCGGCCGCGCTGGAGCGGCACAACTCGCTCCTGGTATCCTTCGCCCCGCTCACCTTCATCGGGAACCACGACGTCACGCGCATCGCCAGCAGACTGACCGATCCGGAGCTGCTGCCGCACGCCGTCGTGATCCTGCTCACCACCGGCGGGACGCCGTCCATCTACTACGGCGACGAGCAGGGCTACCGGGGCGTCAAGGAGGACAGGGCGGGAGGCGACGACGACGTCAGGCCGCTCTTCCCGCGCTCGCCGGGAGACCTCTCCCCCCTCGGCAGGCCCGTGTTCGAGGTCCACCAGGAGCTCATCGGACTCCGGCGGCGCCATCCCTGGCTGCACCGCGCGACATCGGACATCCTGCACCTCTCGAACGAGGTGCTCACGTACCGCATGTCGGCGGGCGGGCCCGGATCACTGGTGGTCGCACTGAATCTCTCGCAGCAGGCCCAGTCGGTCGGGACCGCCGGCACGTCCTCCGTCCTCGCGGGCCGGGCCACCCTGGAGGGCGGCCCGGGCAGGGCTCTCCTACCGGCGCGGGGCTGGGCCGTCCTGGGCTGAGGCGCGACCGCCTCCGGCACCGCGACGCAGCGATGTCGCGGATGGATAATGGAGGCAGTCGTCTGCACAGGAGGGTCGCATGAGCTCGGAAGACCAGCGCGGAAATCTCGACACCGTCGATTTCACGCCGTGGCCGCGGCCGGTTCCGCCCCACGTCCTCAACGGCGCCAAGAAGCTGCTGCTCGTGGCCGCGATCCTCGTGAGCGTCCACCAGCTCTTCCCCTCCACGAGCATCGGATCCTCGCTGAGCAGCACCTTCACCCTGCTCGTGGTGATGTCCTGGCTCGGGCCGCTCGCCCGGACCCTGGCGGCACGGCCCTGGGCGCGCAAGACCGCCGAGGAGTGACGCCATCCCATGAAAGAAGCGAGGCTCCTGCGTACAGGAGCCTCGCTTCTTCGGAAACCGTGGAGCTTAGGGGAATCGAACCCCTGACCTTTTCATTGCGAACGAAACGCTCTACCAACTGAGCTAAAGCCCCGGACACCACATCCGAACACCAACACTGTACCCAAGAGGACGGCCTGATCCCAAAGTGGCCCTCCCGCAGGAACCGGAACCGGGGTGTCGGCATGCGGGCGTAGTCTTCTCCCCATGTCCAGCAATGCCCCGCAGGCTGCCCCTGCCCCGCTCCAGGACGACGACGTACGGCCCTGGCCCGCCCTGTGGTCGCTCGTCATCGGCTTCTTCATGATCCTCGTGGATTCGACGATCGTCTCCGTCGCCACCCCCGCCATCATGGAAGGGCTGGGCGCCGGTATCGACAGCGTCATCTGGGTGACCAGCGCCTACCTGCTGGCCTACGCCGTACCGCTGCTCGTGACGGGCCGGCTCGGCGACCGTTTCGGACCCAAGCGCATCTACCTGGTGGGGCTCGTGGTCTTCACCCTCTCCAGTGCCTGGTGCGGACTCTCGGGCACGGTGGAGGCACTGATCATCGCGCGCGTCCTGCAGGGCCTGGGCGCCGCCCTCATGACACCCCAGACCATGTCCGTCATCACCC
This sequence comes from Arthrobacter sp. BC5, assembly GCF_056680255.1. Taxonomy (NCBI): domain Bacteria; kingdom Bacillati; phylum Actinomycetota; class Actinomycetes; order Micrococcales; family Micrococcaceae; genus Arthrobacter; species Arthrobacter sp. BC5. The sequence goes on along the minus strand of NZ_CM155273.1, from coordinate 1,432,856 downwards.
GCATCTTCCCGCCCGAACGCCGCGGGGCGGCCATGGGCCTGTGGGGTTCGGTCGCCGGCATCGCGACGCTCGTCGGCCCCGTGCTCGGCGGCGTCCTGGTCGATTCCGCCGGGTGGGAGTGGATCTTCTTCATCAACGTCCCCGTCGGCGTCGTGGGGTTCATCCTCGCCGCCCGGCTCGTCCCCGCCCTCCCGACGACATCGCACCGGTTCGACATGCTCGGTGTCTTCCTCAGCGCCGTGGGCCTGTTCTGCCTGGTCTTCGGCATCCAGGAGGGCGAGAGCTACGAGTGGGGCACCATCGCCGGCCCGCTCTCGGTGTGGTCGCTCATCATCACGGGCATCGTGCTCCTCGTGGCCTTCGTCGCCTGGCAGCGCATCAATCGCGGGGAACCGCTCGTCCCGCTCAGGCTCTTCCGCGACCGCAACTTCTCCCTGGCCAATACCTCCATCACGGCCATGGGCTTCTCGATCACCACCATGGCGCTGCCGCTGATGCTCTACGCACAGACGGTCCGCGGTCTCTCGCCGACGCAGGCAGCCCTGCTCCTCACGCCGATGGCCGTCATCTCGGGCGTCCTCGCCCCGTTCGTCGGCAAGTACGTCCAGCGCAGCAATCCCAAGTACATGGCCATCGCGGGATTCGCCGGCATGTCCGCGGCCCTCTTCTGGCTCGGATCCATCCTCACTCCCGAGGTGGCGATCTGGCAGCTCCTGCTTCCCATCTCCCTGCTCGGCCTGTCCAGCGCCGGGATCTGGGCCCCCGTCTCCCTGACGGCCACGCGCAACCTCGCGCCCTCCCTCGCAGGGGCCGGCTCGGGCGTCTACAACACGACGCGCCAGATGGGCGCCGTCCTCGGCAGCGCGGCCGTCGCCGCCGTGATGCAGTCACGCCTCATGAACAACATCGGCGACGGGGGGATGAGCGCCACTCCCGGCGCCGCACTCCCGGACGAGGCGAAGGCCGGCTACGCCCTCTCCATGGGCCAGTCGCTCTACCTGCCGGCGACCGTGATCCTTCTCGGTTTCGCAGCGGCCCTGTTCTTCGCGAAGCCCCAGCAGAACCGCGCCTGGGAGCGCGACGCCGGCGCGGCCGGCGCACCCGCTGCGGGTGCTCCCCGCCAAGGGCGCGAGGACCGGCAGCGGACTGCGGCACGCGCCGACACGTGAGCCGTTGCCTCGGGGAACTACCGGTAGTCTTCTACCATGGCTGATGAGATCAAGGACACACCGGACGACGCTGCGAAGGCCGCAGGCAACTCGGAGGCGAAGGAGGTCTCGGACGACTTCGCGGTCCGGGAGCACACCTCGCCGTCGGGCCTGAAGTACACCACGACCGCCGGGCGCCTCGTGCTCCGCCGCGAGGAGACCAAGGACGGCAAGGCGGACGGGTTCAAGGCCAAGGCCGAGATCTTCATCGTCGCCTACACCAAGCAGGACGCCGAGCCGGGCCGCCCGGTCACGTTCGCCTTCAATGGCGGTCCCGGCTCCGCCTCGGTCTGGCTCCACCTGGGTCTGCTCGGCCCCCGCCTCGTCGATTCCGGTGATGTCGGTGCCATGACGCCTGCCCCCTTCGGCCTCGTCGACAACCCCGACAGCCTCCTCGAGTCGAGCGACCTCGTGCTGATCGATCCGGTCAACACCGGTTACTCCCGGGTCGTCGAGGGAGAGAAGTCCGACGAGTTCCACGCGTTCGTACAGGACAGGGACCTCGTGGCGGAGGTGATCCGCCTCTGGACAACCCGCAACAACCGCTGGCTCTCCCCCAAGTACCTCGTCGGGGAGTCCTACGGCACGCTGCGTGCGGTCGCCGTCGCCGGCCGCCTCTTCGATGCCTACGGGATGGCGGTCAACGGGCTCGGACTCATCTCCACGGTGCTCAACATGTCCACGCTGCGCTTCTTCCCCGGCAGCGACCTCCCCTACGCGCTCCACCTGCCCACCTATGCCGCCATCGCGCACTACCACGGCCGCCACGGCGAGCGCGAGCTCTCCGATGTGGTCCGCGAGGCCGAGGAGTACGCGGCGCGGGACTTCGGCTATGCCCTCACGCAGGGCAGCCGGCTGACCGCCGAGGAGTACGAGGAGGTCGTGGCGAGGCTGCACGCCATCACCACGCTCGACGAGGGCTTCATCCGCCGCACGGACTTCCGCTGGGCGTACCACGAGTTCGCCGCGGAGATCCTCCGCTCCGAAGGGCTCGCCGTCGGCCGCATCGACGGCCGCTTCACCGCGAGGCCGGACCACCTGCAGGCCTCGGATTCCTTCGACGACCCGAGCATCCGCGCCATCACCGGGCCGTACTCCGCGGCCATGAACCACTACGTGCGCGCCGAACTCGGCTACGAGAACGACCTCCCCTACGAGATCCTCACCGCCCGCGTGCAGCCCTGGAGCTACCGGACCTTCGAAGGTGCACCCGTGGACGTCTCGGGGGTCCTGGAACGGCTCCTCGTCCACAATCCCACCCTCCGCGTCCACGTGGACTACGGGTACCACGACGGCGCCACACCCCACTTCGCCGCCGAGTACGTCTGGGCGCACATGAACCTCGATGATGCCGCCCGTGCCCGCTTCACGCACCACTACCACGAGGCCGGTCACATGATGTACCTCAACCCGATAGCACGGGAAGCCCAGCTCCGCGCGCTGCGCGCATTCGTCACCGAGGCGCAGGACGGCCAGGAATAGTAAGTAGGATGATCATGATCTCCGGCGGCGGCCGTCGCCGGACACCCGACCGTAAGGATGTCATCATGCTGAAAAGGATCCTCTGGGCGCTCGTGCCCGTCATCGCCTCCCGCGTGCTCAGCAAGCGCCGGTCAGGGCAGCAGCCGCGGGCGGACAAGACGCGCTACAACAACAAGTACGGCAGGTAGCAGCCCGCGGCGCCGGGAACGGGAAGGGATCGGCCATTCCACTTCGTGACGGAGACGGCTTCGCCGATATCCGCTCCTACGCGGCGATCGGCGATGGGCGGACGGTGGCGCTGGTGTCGATGGACGGGTCCATCGACTGGTACCCGACGCCGGACCTCGACTCGACGCCGGCCTTCGCGCGCCTGCTGGATACGAACGAAGGCTTCCTGGCCCTGGCGCCCACCGACGCCTTCTCGGTGGAGCGGCGCTACGCGGACGGCACCAACGTCCTCGAGACGACGTACACGACCGCCACCGGCACCGTCCGCGTCACGGACTCCCTCAACACAGGCGTTGCCGGCAGGCTGCCGTGGGGGGAACTCGCCCGTCGCATCGACGGCCTCTCCGGATCCGTGGACATGGCCTGGTCGGTCGTGCCCGGTACCTGCTTCGGCTCCGCATCGCCCTGGCTCGACAACGGGCCGGATGATCCGGTCCTGCGCATCGACGCCGTCGGGCTCGCCGTCCGCGGTCTCGACCACGGGCTGAGGCCGCCGGAGGGACAATCCGTCAACGGCGCGTTCACGACGTCGGCCGGGTCCCGCCACCTCGTCGCCGTCATCTCCACGCACGGCGAGCCTCTCCCCCTGCAGGACCCGCAGACCATCGACGACGGCGTGGACCGCACCATCCGCAACTGGCAGTCGTGGTCCGACAACTTCGCCTACGACGGCGACTACCGGCACGCCGTCCTCCGCAGCGCGCTGACGCTGAAGCTGCTGCTGCACAGCCCGTCCGGAGCGATCGCCGCGGCCGCCACGACATCCCTTCCCGAGAGCGCCGCAGGCGGCAAGAACTGGGACTACCGCTACGCATGGGTGCGGGACACCGCGTACACGCTGCACTCCCTCACGCGGGCAGGGCTCCGCGAGGAGGTCCACGCCGCGGTGTCGTGGATGCTCAAGAACATGCGGACCCAGGGGGCGGACCTCGAGGTGTTCACCCGCTTGAACGGCGAGATCCCCGAGGGCACGTCCCGCCCCGACCTCACGGGCTGGCGGAACAACGGGCCAGTGGTGGACGGGAACCCCGCGGCGGGCCAGCTCCAGCTGGGTGTCTTCGGCGACGTGTTCGACATCGTCTGGCAGTACGTCCAGGCCGGGCACGTACTCGACCCGGCGACCATGCGGCAGCTCGCGGACCTGGCCGACCTCACGTGCGACATCTGGCGGCGGCGCGACGCCGGCATGTGGGAACTGCCCGAGGAACGCCACTACGTCACCTCGAAGCTCGGATGCTGGAACGCACTCCGCTGCGCCGTCCTGCTCGCCGAACGAGGGCAGCTGCAGGGTCCTGTGGAGCGATGGGCCGCCGAGCGCGACCGCATCCGCGACTGGGTGCACGAGCACGGCTGGTCCGAGGAGCGCCAGAGCTATATCTGGTACCCGGGCTCCACGGAGCTGGACGCCTCGATCCTGCTGCATGCGATGAGCGGATTCGACACCGGACCGCGGATGTCCTCGACCATCGATGCCCTGCGCGAGGAGCTCGGCGCGGGCCCCCTCCTCTACCGCTACAGCGGCATGCAGCAGGAGGAGGCAACCTTCGTGGCCTGCGCCTACTGGATGGTATCCGCGCTCGTCGCCGTCGGCCGGCGCGACGAGGCGGTGGACCTCATGGAGGCGCTCCTGCCGCTCGCCAACGACGTCGGCATCATGTCGGAGATGATCGACCCGTCGGACGGATCCTTCATGGGCAACATCCCGCAGGGCCTGAGCCACCTGGCGCTGATCGTCGCGGCCCTGTCCATCTCGGGCAAGGCCTGAGGCTCAGCCCGTCGCGAAGTAGACCCACACGCCGATCACCCAGGTGGTTCCCGCGAGGCAGGCCAGGGCCAGCTCGGCGAGGATGCCGAGGCCCGTCGCCTTCAGTGCGTGCAGGCTCGAGGTGAGGGCGGCTCGGGCGGTGCGCTGCCGGGCGAATTCGCTCGCGAACAGTCCGAGCGCGAACCCGACGAACAGTCCGACGACGGGAATGACGAACATGCCGACGATCCCGGCGAGGACGCCGATCGTCACCGACCTGCCCGGGATCCGGCGCTGCCTGAGCGTGCGGCCCGTGAGCACCACGCCCGCGGCGAGGCCGGCACCGGCCAGCACGGTGCCGATCGCGAAGACCACCCATCCCTCGGTAGCGCCCACGGTCAGCGCCCACGCGAGCAGCGAGACGATGATGAGGATGCTCCCCGGCAGCACCGGAACCACCACTCCCGCGATTCCTACCGCGATGAGCGCACCGCACACGACCGTCATGAAGACCTGTAGATCCATGAGCCCAGTCTTGCACCCCACCGAACGCTGCCGCGCCGGAACAGGACCAGGTGCCGTCCGCGTGGAATACTGGTGAAAATACTAAGCCGCCTTAGCGAGCCTGCGGGCCCTGAGATCAGGAGGACCGATGAGTACACCAGGAACAGGGAACACGGACGACGGCCGCCGGGATGCTGCCGGTCACGGCCGGAACACCGACAACCCCGACACTCCCACCGAACTGATGGACACGGGAGGAGCCGGCGCAACCAGTGCGGGCCGCACCGGTGACGGCGCGGCCGGGAGCAGCACAGCGGGTTCGAACCGGTTCGGCCAGGGCAGTACCGCCGACGACGCCGCCGGCGACTACGTGCCCGGCGCCTACTCGTCCGACGACGACACGAGCGGCGAGTACGTGCCCGGCATGTACTCCGACGGCTCCCACTCCGCGGACACGGCACCGACGCGCGAGCACACCCAGGCACCGATCTCCGCATCACGTGAATCGTCGGACTACCGCGAGAGGGAGCCGAGAACGCAGGCCCACACGCAGGTGGTGCCCGTGACGGCGTCGAGGTCCGATGCGGAGCCCCGCAGCGAGGACCGGGACCGGCGGCGACCGCCCCGCGGGGCAGCCGCCGGGTCGGGGCTTCCGAGCCTCGAGGACCGCAAGCTGCTCCACCAGCGCGAGAAGGAGCACTTCGGCGGCATGAAGTTCGGCTCCGCCTTCTTCGGCTGGCTGACCGCGACCGGTATGTTCGTCCTGCTCTCGGCACTCGCAGGAGCCGTGGCCGCTCTCTTCGGTGCCGGCGCGAACCTGTCCACGTCGGACCTGACGAGTGGCTCCGGCGAGGCGCAGACCACGGGCATCACGGCCGCCGTGATCCTCGGCGTCATCCTGCTGCTCTCCTACTTCGCCGGCGGCTACGTCGCCGGGCGCATGGCGCGCTTCAGCGGCATCAAGCAGGGCGTCGCGGTCTGGCTCTGGGCCGTCATCGTCGCCGTGGTCCTCGCGATCATCGGTTTCATCGTCGGCAACCAGGCGAACGTCTCGGAGCGGTTCCAGGGCCTCGGCGTCCCCTCCTCGCAGGACCTCACGGGCCCCGGGCTGATCGGCCTGCTCGTCGTGGCCGCCGTTGCACTCATCGGGGCGATCCTGGGCGGCCTCGCCGGGATGCGCTACCACCGGAAGATCGACCGCACCGACTTCGACGCCCTCGAGGACGCGGAGTAGCACCCGGCAGGCGGTACGCACGCGACAGCCCCGGGCTCCATGAGTCCGGGGCTGTCGTCGGCTCGCCTGCCGGCACGGGCCCTACGGCGTGGGCATCCCGCCGTTGACGTTGAGGGTCTCGCCGAGGACGTAGCTCGCCTCGGAGGATGCGAGGAAGACGTACGCCGGGGCGAGCTCGGTCGGCTGACCGGCACGACCCAACGGGGTGTCCTTGCCGAACTCGGGCAATGCCTCGGCGGGCTGGCCCCCCGAAGGCTGCAGCGGCGTCCAGATGGGACCCGGCGCCACGGCATTGACGCGGATGCCCTTGGGCGCGAGCTGCTGGGCCAGGCCCTTTGTGAAGTTGTTGATGGCCGCCTTGGTGCTCGCATAGTCGACGAGCGTCGGCGACGGCTCGTACGCCTGGATGGACGTGGAGTTGATGATCGCCGAGCCGGGCTGGAGGTGCTTGAGCGCTTCCTTGGTCACGCGGAAGAACGAATAGATGTTCGTCTTGTACGTGTGGTCCAGCTGCTCGTCGCTCAGCTCCTCGAGCGATTCCACGGCCACCTGCTTGCCTGCATTGTTGACGAGGATGTCGAGCCCGCCGAGCCCGTCCACCGCCTGCTGCACGAGGGCGGTGCAGTACTCGGGGTCCTTCAGGTCACCCGGGATACAGACGGCCGTACGGCCTTCCGCCTCGATGATGCCCTTCACGACCTGCGCGTCCTCTTCCTCCTCGGGGAGATAGGACAGGGCGACGTCGGCGCCTTCACGCGCGTACGCGATGGCGACCGCCGCACCGATCCCGGAGTCGGATCCGGTGATGAGGGCCTTCCGGCCCTGCAGCCGGCCCGTCCCGCGGTAGGAGGTCTCTCCCCGGTCCGCCTTGATCGCCAGGTCGGCTTCGAGCCCGGGCTCTGGTTGCTGCTCGGCCGGCGGCGTGATGCTCTCGAACCTGGTCACCGGGTTCTGGAAGGTGTACTGGTCGGTCGATCCTGCTGTGCTCTCGGAGGTCATAAGTGTTCTCCCTGTGCAGAGTGCGTATCCGGCGCCTCGACGGTCGCCCGGCTGGAATGTCGACTGAGCCGATGAAGCTAAGCCTACTTATTACCCTAGGGGCGAGGGGTAGCCCAGACAAGTTCGCCCGTGCGCTGCAGGCCGGTGGCGCGATGCGCTGCCGCCGGGTATGCCGGTACCGGGATGAGATCGAGCGTGGCCCTGCTCCCATGGATCGGCGGCGGAGCCATGACATCGAGGACGAGCGCAGTGACCAGCAGCGGAACGAAAAGAACCGACCCCACTCCGGCGATCAGGTAGAGGGAGCCCCACGACTCCCTGCGGCCTGCTGCCACCCGGTCACGCCTACTGCGGTGGGTTGGTGTGCTCATACCCTCCACGGTCGTCCGGTCACGATGGTCCGGACAGGGGCGTTCGACCTGTTCCTACCCGGCTCGCCGGAACCGACGACGGTTCGCGTTGCTCCGGGGGCGTCAGAAGACGACGGAGAAGAAACCTGCGCCGATGCTGAGGACCAGAGCTGCCACCAGGAGCCAGACGATCGGGGTTCGGAGCTTGCGCATATGGTCCATAGTTGGTCCAGTCTAGCCGCCGGGTCGGGAGGAGGACCTGCACGCTCGCCCCGTACCCGCCCTCAGCGGTTCTTCGGCACCCGCCGCACCGAGCCGGCGGTGCTGGCGAAGAAGATCAGCACGGAGGCCAGGAGGACCAGCAGGGCCGGGGTCCAGGACCCGGAGACGTCGTGGATGTGGCCCAGCAGGGGCGGTGCCACGGCGGCGAAGCAATAGCCCACCCCCTGGACGATGGCCGACATGCGTCCGGCAGACGCCTGGTCGCGGGCCAGCCGGATGATCGCGATGAAGATCACCGTGATGCCTCCGCCCTGGGCGATGCCGCCACTGATGGACCAGAGCCACCAGAACTCGGGGGCCAGGAGCAACCCGGCGGGGACGGCGGTCCACAGGATACCCAGCGTGACGGCCACCGCCGTCGTACTCATGAACCTGGCGACGAACGGCACCCCGAGTCCGCCCACGATGGCGAGGACCTGGAAGATGGAGGATCCGGCGCCGGCCGCGGCGACGGTCATGCCGAGCTGATCATGCAGGTAGCTGGGCAGCCACGCGGTCACCCCGTAATAGGAGAACGCCTGCATGGCGAAGCCCGCCGTCAGGCCCGCCGTGATCCATCCGGAGCCCCGCACCGGTGGCAGCGCGGTGCCACCGCGATCCTCGGCGGACACCCGGAACGCATCCCTCGGGCCCACGGCCAGGGTCCAGAAGGCGACCGCGGCCACCGCGACGACGGCGATCGCCGCGAGCGCGGCCCTCCACCCCACCAGCCCGGCGAGCGGCGCGGTCACCACCGAGGTGAGGAAGGACCCGATGTTCAGCGCCGCGGTGTAGATACCCATGGCCGTACCCTGCCGCGCCGGCGTGAAGTCGCGCCGGATGATGAGCGGCACGGCGATGTTGCCCACCGTGATCGCGAGCCCGATCAGCACCGTCCCTGCCACCACCAGCAGCGGGCCGCCCGAGGAGCGCACGACCACCCCCGCCAGCACGCCGAGGATGGTCAGCGTCACCGCGAATTCGGCACCCAGCCTCCGTGTCGCGAGGGACGCCAGCGGCGCGGCAAGGGAGAAGCACAGGACCGGGATGCTCGTGAGCAGCCCCAGCAGGGCGGGCGGGAAACCCAGGTCCGCCTGCATCTGGTCCACCACCGGGGCGATGGCAACGATCGGGCCCCGCAGGTTGAGCGCCACCAACCCGATGCAGGCGAGCAGGACGTAACTCTTCGGCACCCCGGCGAGGAGCCGGCCGCTCACGGGACGGCGGACGGGAGAGGTTGGTGTTTCATCACTCCCATTGCTATCACGCCCGTTATGGGCGCACCGACGCCGTCGGGCCTGCCCGCCCGCCTCAGGCCGGGGCCACCAGCCGGGCGCGCGCCAGGCGCTTCAGCCCGTCCGCCGGCCGGACGGGCTCGGGCCACCGCGGCTGCAGGTCGTCCCCGAGCGTCACCCTCCGCAGTCGCCTCCCGAACATCGGCACCACCCATTCGCCCAGCCAGGCTGTCTCGCGGCGCAGTCCCGCCACCAGCCCCGCGTACCCCTCCCGCTCCGGCAGCCCGGGTGTGAGCGAGTGGTCGACGCCGAGGATCCGCAGCACGTGGGCGGCGAGGTTGCGGTGCCCGGCGGGCGACATGTGGATCCGGTCCGCGTCCCACAGCCCCGGATCCGAGTACTCCTCGAAGCACCAGTAGTCGACCAGGACGGCGTCGTACGTCCGCGATATGCGCCGCACGTGCTCGTTGTACAGCCAGTTGCGGCGCTTCATCGGCTCGAAGACGGGACTCAGCGGGATGTCGAATCCCGTGAACAGGAGCGGCCGGGCGCCTGACCGGGCGATCCGCTCCACCATGGCCTCGTACTCGCGCATCAGGGCAGCCATGTCGGTTCGTAGCTCGAGGATGTCGTTGCCGCCTGCGTAGAGACTGACGAGCGTGGGTTCGAGCGCCAAGGCCCGGTCCACCTGCTCGTCGCGCACGTGGTGCAGGCGCTTGCTGCGGATGGCCAGGTTCGCGTACTCCCACCCCGGGTCCTGCCGCCCGAGCTGCTTGGCCACGCGATCCGCCCAGCCGCGCACGCCGTTCGGGAAGCGCGGGTTCCAGTCACCCACCCCCTCGGTGAAGGAATCGCCGATCGCCACGAACCGTCCAGCCATTCGAGCGAGCCTAACGGCGCCGGGCAACCCGGGGGCGACGGCGGGACGAACGGGCGGTGAACACCGGACGGACGGGCCCGGAGCCGGGGTCCGGAAATATTCCGTGCGCTGCAGCGGCTGAGGGGAGTATGGAGCAACGCATCGCAGTCACAGGTTCAACCGGGACGGTCGGCGGCGGCGTCGCCCGGATCCTCGCCGGCGAGGGGACGCCGCTCGTCCTGCCGGTCAGGTCCCCGGACCGGGCGCAGCATCTGCCCGAGTCGGTCGTGCGCCGCACCACCTATGCGGACTTCGAGGCGTCCGTCGAGGCGCTTGCCGGCGTCGACGTCCTGTTCATGGTGTCCGCCGCAGAGGAACCCGACCGTGTCGCGACCCACCGCACCTTCATCGACGCGGCGAAGGAGGCCGGGGTCCGGCACGTCGTCTACACCTCGTTCCTCGGCGCCGCCCCCGACGCCGCCTTCCTGCTCGGTCGGGACCACTGGCACACGGAGGAGCACATCCGCCGCTCGGGACTGTCGTGGACGTTCCTCCGGGACAATCTCTACCTCGACTTCGTGCCGTCCCTCGCCGAGGACGGCGTGATCCGCGGGCCCGCCGGGGACGGGCTCCTGTCCGCCGTCGCGCAGGCTGATGTCGCGCGTTCGGCCGCGGCGGTGCTCCGGGACCCCGAGGCCCACACCGGCGAGTCCTACCACCTGACCGGACCGGAGGCCTTCACCCTGGCCGACGCAGCAGCGACCATCTCCGGGCTGACCCCGGCGACCGTGAGGTTCGAGGACCAGACACACGAGGAGGCGATGGCGTCCCGCGCCCACCACGGGGCACCGCACTGGCAGGTCGAGGCGTGGGTGAGTACCTATACGGCCATCGCCCGGGGAGAGATGGCCGAGGTGTCGCCCGACGTCGAGCGGCTCACCGGGCGCCGTCCGCTGAGCCTTCGCGACCTCCTGGCGGGGCAAGCGTGAACCCGCGCCGGAACGTGGTCCCGGACCCCTCGAACAGCCGCTCGTTCTACAAGTTCCTGACCTCCGTCGTCGTGCCGCGCCCCATCGCGTGGATCTCCTCCACATCAGCCGAGGGCGTGGACAACCTCGCTCCGCACTCGTTCTTCACGATCGCCTCCGTCGATCCGCCCATCGTCCAGTTCACCTCGGTGGGCCGCAAGGATTCCGTACGCAACATCGAGGCCACGGGTGAATTCGTGGTCAGCTTCACCCCGGAGGACCTCTTCGAAGCCGTCAACGCCACCGGCACCGACTTCCCGCCCGACGTCAGCGAGTTCGACGCCGTCGGGATCACCCGCGAGCCCAGTGCGACCGTGACCCCGCCCCGCGTCCTGGAATCGCCCGTGGCCCTCGAATGCAGGCTGCACCTGATCCAGGACATGGGCGACTGCACCCTCGTCTTCGGCGAGGTGCTGCATGCGGTGGTCTCCGAGGAAGTGCTCGACGGCGCCCTTCCATCGATCGACGCACTCCGACCGCTCTCGCGGCTGGGGAAGAACGAGTGGGGTACGGCGGGGACCATCCGTTCCATCACGCGCATCCCGGTGGCATCATGGCCAGGCCACTTCGGCGGCACCGCTCCGGCCCCGTGACCCTCCTGTTACTCCCGCTCAGCCACTGCTCAGGGTGCTGACATAGAGTAGGAGCATCTGCGGGTTTAGCACCCCACCCCGGGCTGGGAAGCCACCGGCTACCCCCAGGGACCCCCATGAGCGTTACCGCCGCCCCGCGTACCGTCCGCATCTCCAGGCCGAACGACGTCGTCGCCTCCTACTCGGTCCTGCTCAAGCAGGTTCGCAAGGAAGGCCTCCTGAACCGCCGTCGGCGCTTCTACGTCTCGGTGTTCGCACTCCTGGCCCTGGCCATGGGCGCGGCCTGGACAGGCTTCGCGCTCCTGGGCGACACCTGGTTCCAGCTCCTCATCGCCGCCGTCCTCGGCGTCGTCCTGACGCAGGTCGCGTTCCTGGCCCATGAGGCCTCGCACCGCCAGATCTTCAGGACCCGCGGCGCCAACGACTGGTCCGGGCGCATCCTCGCCGCCGGCGTGGTCGGTATCAGCTACGCCTGGTGGATGGACAAGCACACGCGCCACCACAACGACCCCAACACGCGCGGCAAGGACCCGGACATCGAGGTGGACACCATCTCCTTCCTCGAGGAGGACGCCGCGAAGGCCAGGGGCATCCAGGCCTGGATCACCCGCCGCCAGGGCTACCTCTTCTTCCCGCTGCTGACCATGGAGGGCATCAACCTGCACGCCCGCTCCATCAGCACCCTCTTCGCCCGCCGCGCCATCAAGGGCCGCTGGGTCGAGCTCGCGCTCCTCGGCGCCCGGTTCGGCGCCTACCTCGGCGTCCTCTTCTGGTTCCTCCCCGTCGGCATGGCCTTCGCCTTCCTGGGCGTCCAGCTCGCCGTCTTCGGCATCTACATGGGCGCGAGCTTCGCACCGAACCACAAGGGCATGCCCGTGGTACCGGAGGACAGCAAACTCGACTTCTTCCAGAAGCAGGTGCTCACCTCGCGCAACATCCGCGGCGGGTCCTTCGTCAACAACGCCTTCGGCGGACTGAACTTCCAGATCGAGCACCACCTCTTCCCCGACATGCCGCGCCCGCACCTGCGCCGCGCCGCCGTCATCGTCAGGGAACACTGCGAGCGCCTGCGCGTGCCCTACACCGAGGTGGGCGTCGCCGCCTCCTACGGTGCGGTGGTCTCCTACCTGAACCGCGTGGGACTCGCCGCCCGGGATCCCTTCGACTGCCCCATGGTCAACCGCTTCCGCAGGCCCTAGGAGACATCCCACCCCGGCACCACAGCGTCCGCCGCACCTACCTCTCCCTGGGCGGGGTTGTCCTCCGCCGTCCTGCAGTCCCTCGTCGCACCGGCCCTGGGGCCATCGGCCAGGACCTGGGAGTCTCCACCAGTGTGGCGAGGCGGTCAGCGCCAACACGGTCCTGAGGACCATGGGCAGCAGCATCGGCACGGCGGTCATCGCGGCGCTCATCACGGCGCTCATCACGTCGAACACCACAGCTCAGGGTGCCCCGTCGGACGACGCCTTCACCCCTCGGCTTCTGGGCCTCCGCGGGCGTCGGGGCCCCGGTGCTCATCGCGGCCCTGGCCGCCCCTGACTGCGGGGAGCGTGGACGGCTCAGGCGTCGGCAGGTATCGACGCCTGATCCGGATGCTGCGCCGGCAGGGGCCCCTGCCGGTCGGGATCTGCCGGTCGGCGCGGCCTCCGCATACGCCGTCCGGGAAAGCAAGGCTGCGGCGCGACGGGAGGGGACCGGACGCCTTCTCCCCGGAGGCTGGTTACGGTGGAGTATGTTCTTCCTCTTCGGCCTCACCACGCGTGAGCACCTGCAGTTCACCCGTTCCGCCACCTGCCGCTACTGCCATCAGCACGCCCCGCAACAGGTGATCCAGCGCAGGACGAAGCTGTCGGTGTTCTTCATCCCGCTGCTGACGCTCAAGAAGGCCCGGCTGCAGGTCTGCACCAACTGCGGCGGCACCTCGCGGATCAGCGGCTCGGAGCAGCGCGCCCTGGCCTACTAGCCGTCCCGTTCCTTCCCCGCGCACCAAACCCGATGCGAGCCGCTACGAGCCCTGGAGGGTTCCCCTGACCATGCTGACGCTCGAATGGGAGGGGTCGCCGTCGAAGGGTTCGTCGGAGACGTCCACGATGGGGAACTGCGCCAGGTCGATGGCGGCGGGTACCGTGAACCGTCCGTGATCCCCGTCCATGAGGCCGATGCCATACATCTGCTCGAGGTCGGGAGCGATCAGCCACACCTGCCGGTATCCCTCCGGCACCGCGCCGGCCAGATCGATGTCCAGGCTCCGCATGCCGTCCCCGGTCCGGGAGATGATCACCTCTCCGGACCCCGACCGGCCCGGTAGCGGCTCCAGCTCGGCCCGCGCCAGCACAGCTCCTTCTCCTCTCCCGCCCAGGGACTGGAACCCCCACAGGGCACCTCCGCCCACCACGACGCCGATCCCGGCGGCGACGGCCAGCCACCGCACCGCGACGAGCCGCCGTGTGCGTCCGCGTCCACCTTCGCGCGGCACGAGCAGTGACACGCTCGCGTCCTGGCGGGTGCCCGGCGCCGATGCGTCATCGCCCAGCCCTGCGGGTAGACCGAGCTCGGCCTTGATGGCCGTCCATACCTCCGGCCCTGGTCGCTCCAGCACGGGTGCCGAGCCATCGGCCTTCGCCATCGCGACGACACTCCGCAGCTCGCCCACCTCGGCGGAGCAGTCGCGGCACTGTCCCAGATGTTCCCGGGACCATCGGTCAAGGGATTCGTTCAAGGCGGCGAGACCAACGGCATCCGGATCAAGATGCTGCATTCCATTCCCCCAATCGGTGACGCAGGTGCACAAGACTCCTCCGGATGTGGCTCTTCACGGTTCCCAGCGGGAGATCCAGGCGCGCCGAGATCTGCTGGTGCGTGAGGTCCTCGTAGAACGCGAGCTTGAGGATCGAGCTCTGCGGCTCCCCCAGCAGATCGAGCTCGGAACCGAGGACCACCCGATCGGTGATCGTATCAACGCCGCGCTCCTGTGCCGCACCGGACCCGGGTGCTATCCCGGATCGCACGACCACGTGCTGCTGCCGGCTCCTCGCCGACAAGGAATCGAGGACGACGTTCCTGCAGATTCCCAGGATCCACGCCGGCACCGCCCCCGCCTCCGGATCGAAGCTGCTTCGGAAGCGCCACGCCCGCACGAACACGTCCTGGGTCACGTCCGCGGCTGCCGCGTGATCCCCCAGGGCCCTGAGTGCGACCGTATAGACGATCGGCGAGAAGGTCCGGTAGGCAGCCGCCATGGCGTTCTCGTCTCCTGCGGAGAACTCCAGGTCGGACTGCCTCGTCCATTCAGGGCCCGGAGATGCCAAGGTCCACTCCTCAAGCGCGGGGTACGGGCGCCCCGCAAGCGCAGCGTCCTGTGATCCTACGCTCCTGCCCGACCGCATCAGAGGGGTAAGGCCGTGAGGACGACGTTGTCCTCATAGTCACCCTCGTCCGGAAGCCACTCACCCCCGCACGTGATGACCTTCAGCTGGTGGTCGCCGTCGCGGGCGAAGATCGACGATCCATCCAGCGTCGCCTTCGGGACGTTCCGCACGTCCGAGACCCGGTAGCTCAACGACCGGCCGTCTTCGAGGGCGACGGTGACGATGGTTCCAACGGGTACGTCCTTCAGCTGGGCGAAGGGCATGACCTCCGTCAGGCTGTCGACGTGGGCTGCCAGAACCGCGTTACCGGCCGGGGCACCGGGGGCAGGCCCGTACCGGTACCAACCCGCCTCCCAGAAACTGTCGGGTATCTCCATGGCGTCGTTCTCATCGATACCGACGTCGACGACCTCGACCGAGATGTCGGTGCCTGCGATATCGAGGCCGACAGGCGCTGGGCCCCGGGCCCTGAGTGCCGCATCTGCCTGCTGGACGGGAACAGGGCCGAAGGTCGTCGGCAAAGGTGCGCCGCCCTCCGCCGGCAGGGGAGCAACGGCCTTCGGTTCCGTGATGGGCCGTGGCTCCGCAGGAGACTGGGCGTCGTCCTGCGCGCACCCCGAGAGGAGGACGGCGGCGAGCACGGCGCCGGCTATCGCGGGTCGTCTGGGCTGCACGGTCCCGGATCCTTCCTGTGATGATGACGGTGGTGCCGGGTGGGGAGGCGTGGCGGCGCCTCCCCACCCTGCACGTTCAGCTGGAGATCCCGGCGGCTCGCCGGCGCGAGGCCGCTACCGCGCCACCGAGGAGAACCAGCAGGAAGGCGCCGATCCCGATGGCTGCTCCGTTGTCGTCCTGTGCTGCGAGGCCGGACTGGCCTCCCGGGACTGCACCCGGGGAGGAGTGGAGTCCCTCGATCACCTGGGTGGCCAGCGCGAGGTTGCCGGCTTCGAGGCTTCCCCACGCGTACACGATCGTCGAGGTCCCTTCGGCGAGGGCCACATCCGCAGGGCCGATGACGGGATCGGTGGTTCCTGCGGCTGCAACCGCAGCCGATACCGTGCCGGCGTCGGTGGTCAGCGAGGCCTCACCGGGGTTGCTGAGGTTCGGTACGAGCACAGCGCCCCCGGCCAGGACGTCGACTGCCGGGGCAGCCGCGATATGCCGCACGGTGAGCCGCGACTTACCGGCCTCGACGGTCGAGACATCGTTCGTGTAGAAGTTCGCCGTGGGGGTTCCTCCGGCATCGAGGTTGGCCGTCGCGGTGTAGTTCCCGCCGGCAGCCAGCGTCACGTCGACAGGTCCGATGAGCGGTGCGCTCGCATCCGCGGCATCCGCCGCCGTCACGGCCAGCTGGTAGTCCCCAGCGGGCAATTCGAGGGGACCCGCCAGTTCACCCGGAGCGAAGTCGTCCAGGGTGAGAGCACCGTTGACGTACACGTCGACGGTGAGATCGGGAACTCCGTGAAGTACCGACAGTGATGCGGCGGAGGGCGTTTCCGCGGCCGTTGCCGGCGCGGCGATGGATACTGCTCCCAGAACCGCGACGGCTCCTACGGCGTACAAGCGTCTTTGCATGACAACTCCTTGATCTGGCCCCTGCGGGGGCATTTTCGCTGACACCCGGTATTACCCGCGGGCCACACGATTTGGATGCAAGGAGTCGAGGATTTTTCGAGTCAGGCGTTCCAGAGGCCGTAGGAGTCGGCGAGCGAGGAGATCTTCTGCGCACGGGCCAGGCGTGGCAGGTACGAGCCGTCCCCCACCACCGCACCCGCGGCGTGTTCGCGCAGCAGTTCCGCAGCCCAGTTGATCTCGGACTCGCTCGGCGACAGACCGCGGTTGATGGTGTCGGTGGCGTCGGTCAGCAGGCACAGCTTGCCGGTCATGCCCATGGACGCCGTCACCTTGCATGCTTCGAGCAGTTCGTCACCCAGGGCGCCGACGGTGGGACCGTCGATCGGACCGGGAAGCTGACCGACGCGCGAGGCGACCACGAGCTTGGAACGCGCGTAGGCGAGCGCCATCGGATCATCCGACGCACCGGTGTCGCGCCGGAAGTCACCGACCCCGAAGGCGAGGCGGAAGGTGCCCGGCGCACTGGCGATCGCCGTCGCGTTCTCGATGCCGAGGGCGGACTCGATCAGCGCGAGCACAGGCGTGCCGGCCTGCAGTCGCATCGCCGTGTGCGTGACCTGCTCGGGCTTCTCCGTCATGGCGAGCATGACGCCGCGCAATCCGGGCGCCTTGGACAGCGCGGCGAGGTCATCCGCCCAGTACTCCGTCTCGATGCCGTTGACGCGCACCCAGGCCGTCATGCCCGTCGACAGCGCTTCGACCACGCGCTCCCGTGCTTCCGCCTTGCCCGCCGCAGGGACGGCGTCCTCCATGTCGAACACCACGGAATCGGCCTCGGAGGTGAGGGCGGGGATGAAGGTGTCCTCGGAAGCAGCGGAAGCCAGCAGCCAGGATCGGGAGAGCTTGGCGGGGAGCGCAGCGGCGCGGCTGTTTCTGAGGGAGGTGGCCATGCTCAAACAGTACTGAGGACTGCTGCGCATTATCCACCGCCGGACGCGCGGCGCCCCGTGAACACTACGACCAAAAGGGGCCGTGCCCGCCGCTCCAGGCCTCCGAGCACCGGAGGCGGGGCCTCGGCCGTCAGGCGGGTGGCCGTCCTTGGCGCGGAGGTCCTGGCGGGGACGATGGTCGGCACCACCATCGAGTGGTACGACTTCTTCATCTTCGCCCAGGCCGCCGGCCTCGTCTTCGCCGGTCTCTATTTCGGGCCGCTCGAGGGAGAGAGCCCGGGCCTCGCCCAACTCGTCGCCTGGGCCACGATCGGCATCAGCTTCTTCTTCCGCCCCCTCGGCGCGGTGATCGCCGGTCGCCTCGGTGACAGGATCGGGCGCAAGGCGATGTTGGTCTTCACCCTCGTGATGATGGGTTCGGCCACCGCACTGATCGGCCTGCTGCCCACCTACGCGCAGATCGGCGTGTGGGCTCCTATCCTGCTCATGCTGCTGCGCATCCTGCAGGGCTTCTCCGCCGGGGGTGAATGGGGCGGCGCAGCGCTCATGGCCGTGGAGCACGCGCCCGTGGGCAGGCGCGGCTTGTGGGGCGCCTACCCCCAGATCGGCGTCCCGGTCGGCATGATCCTCGCGACCCTCGTGCTCTTCCTGCTCCGCAGCTCGATGCCCCCAGAGGCCTTCCTGGCGTGGGGGTGGCGCATCCCGTTCCTGCTGTCGGTCGTCCTGATCGTCGTGGGGTACGTCATCCGGTCGGCAGTCGCCGAAAGCCCCGTCTTCAGGCGCATGATCGAACGCAAGCGGGACACCGCCACTCCCCTGCGGAGCCTGCTGCGGACCAACAAACGCGAAGTGATCCTCGCCGCCGTCATCTTCATCGGCAACAACGCCGCGGGCTACCTCGTGATCGCCTTCCTGTCCTCCTACGCGCAGAAGAGCCTCGGCATGCCTGCTGCCCCCGTGCTCCTGGCCACCCTGCTGGCCTCCTTCGGCTGGCTCATCTTCACGCTGTACGGCGGCATCCTCTCCGACAGGATCGGGCGGGTGCGGACGTTCCAGCTCGGCTACGCACTGATCTTCGTCTGGATGATCCCGATGTTCATGATGATCGATACCCGGAGCATCTGGGCCTACGGCATCGCCGTCTTCATCCTGACCATCGGCCTCGGCTTGTCCTACGGGCCCATGTCTGCGATGTATGCGGAGATGTTCCCCGCCAACGTGCGCTACTCCGGCATCGGCATCGGCTACGCCCTCGGAGCGATCCTGGGTGGAGCCTTCGCTCCGCTCATCGCCCAGGCACTGCTCGGCAGCACGGGCTGGTCCGGGTCCATCGGGCTCTACATCATGGGCCTGTGCGTCATCTCCCTCATCGGGGTGAGTCTGGTGAAGGAGACCAGCGGCGCACCCCTGGAAGCGGACGAGGAGCCGCTGGACGCAGCGCCCGCAGGCCGGCACTAGGACACCGCGGCAGGTGACCGAGAGGCACGTCCGCGCCGTCGCCTGCCTGCCGCCGGCGCGTCGGCTATAGTGGCGATCGTCGGGCGCCGTGGAGCGCCGTGCCTGAAAAAGAGGCAATAAGGGCGCTGCAGCCCGAGGCACATACGGAAATCGCCCACCAACGTCGTCCGGGTGACCGTGTGCATCACCTGCTGCCGCCGGAGGACGTTCGTCCCGAAAAGATTCCTGATGGCCTCAGTCTCCGCCCGCGTGGTGTCCGCCCTCCATTCCGCAGCCACCGAGGTCTTCGGCGTCATGGGGAACGGCAACGCCCATTTCCTCGACGCCGTGATGTCGTCCCCCGGCTCCCTGCACTACACCGCGGTGCGCCACGAGGCAGGCGCCGTCGCAGCCGCGGACGCCTATTACCGTGCCAGTGGCCGCCTCGCCGTCGCGACCACCACCTACGGAGCGGGCTTCACGAATGCCCTCACCCCGCTCGTGGAGGCGGTGCAGGCCGGTATCCCACTCGTGCTCGTCGTCGGCGATGCTCCCACCACGGGCACCCGGCCCTGGGACGTGGACCAGCCGCTGGTGGCCAAGGGGCTGGGCGCGACGACGTTCACGGCGTCCGCGTCCCGGCCCCGGGCCGTCACCGCCGCGGCGATCGACCACGCCCTGCGGTACCGGGAAGCCGTGGTCCTCGCGATCCCCTACGACCTCGCGGGCGTCGAGGCCGCGGACGAGGACGCCGGTCCGCCGATTCCTCCCCTGCCCCTGCGGGTGCCGGGCGCGGAGGACGTCGCCCGTGCGGCCGCGCTGCTCTCGGCCGCCCGCCGCCCCCTCGTCCTGGCCGGGCGCGGGGCATGGGTGAGCGGAGCGGGCCGGGCTGCGGCGGACCTGGCCGCACGGCTCGGAGCCCTCACCGCGACGACCGGGCTGGGCGCCGGGCTCTTCGGCGACGACGCCGCGGCTCTCGGTATCGCCGGCGGCTGGGCCTCCGTACGCACGGCGCACCTGATCGGGCAGGCCGACGTCGTGCTGGTGCTCGGCGCGCGGCTGAACCAGTTCACCCTGCGCTTCGGGCACTCGTTCGGGGCCGGGGCCCGGGTCGTCCAGGTGGACGTGGCGGCCGGTCCCACGTCTCCCGCCGTCACCGACTTCGTCCGTGCCGACGCGCGGCTCGCTGCCGAAGCGCTCCTGGCCGCCGTCGAACCACGCGCCGGTGAGGCACGGTGGAGCACGACCGCCGCGGACGCCGCCCTGCGCGCCCACGACGACCGCGACGACGGCGAGCCGGTGGCGCCCGACGGCCGCCTCGACCCGCGGAGCCTGTGCCGCACGCTGGACCGGATGCTGCCCGCGGACCGCACGGTCGTGCAGGACGGCGGCCACTTCATCGGCTGGGCGCCGGGCTACCTCCGGGTTCCCGCGCCGAACCGCCTCATCATGGTGGGCACGGCCTACCAGACCATCGGCCTCGGTTTCCCCAGCGCCGTCGGGGCCGCCCGCGCACTGCCGGACTCCACGATCGTCCTGTGCACGGGGGACGGCGGAGCCCTCATGGCGCTCGCGGACCTGGAGTCGTTCCTCCGGACCGCGCGGCGCGCGGTCATCGTGGTCTTCAACGACGCAGCCTACGGGGCTGAGATCCACCAGTACGCCGTTCGCGGGATCGCCGCCGGGCCCATGATGATCGACGAGGTCGACTTCGCCGCCGTCGCGGCCGCCTTCGGCGCACGATCCGCCACGATCGCCTCCCTCGATGATCTCGCCTCCGTCGCGGGCTGGCTGGCCTCCGACGACGACGGCGCACTCCTGCTCGACTGCAGGATCTCCCGGCAGGTCGTGGCGCCGTACATGCAGGAGATCGTGGCCGTCGCCACCGGCGGGCGGGGGTCGAACTGCAGCTTGAGTGCTGGGCCCGTATAGGTCAGGGACTGGGCTTTATGGTGCGTCGCTCCCTGTTCGTCTGGCTCGGGGTGTGTCCGTACCGCTGGCGAAACGCGCGGGCGAACGAGTTCGGGTCCGAGTAGCCACTGTTGATCCATGCGGCATGCACGCTGTGCCCGCGCTCGAGGATGGTGCGGGCGTGCTCCAGGCGTATGCGGCGGATCTCCGAGGCCGGTGACCGACCGACTTCCTGGAAGAGAGCTTGCACTGAGCGGGTTGAGAGGTGTGCCGCTGCCGCAAGCTCTGATGGCGAGAACGCTGGATCTGCGAAGTGATCTCGCATGATGGCCCAGAGTCTTGTGCGGACCGCTTCGCGGGAGGGGGTTGGTGCTGGTGGATGTACGTTTCGATGTAGACGTAGCTCTGCTGTGGATCGGGCAGTGTCGGCGTCAGTGGCGGCGAAGCTCAGGAGCGTCATCTCCCCGCGACCGATGGCTCGGGTGGACCATAACACCGGGCGTGCGTCACCGTCGCGGGTCAGGAACCATTCAGTGCTTGCGCTTCCTGATCCTTTCGAACGAACGATCGGGCATTCATCAGGTGAGTAGTCGGATCCGTCGAGCTTGCTGCGGTGCAGCAGGTCATGGCTAACCCCTCCCACGACGTCTGAAGCCGTGCGGTAGCCGAGGAACGTAACCGCAGCACGATTGGCGATCATGACGGTGCCCGTGGATTCAATGACCCACAACGGTGTCGGAGCGCTGTTGATGACTTCGGCGAGCAGGGATGCATCGAGGTGCCGGCTGGTCATCTGTGGTGCCGCGTCGATTGCCGTGAGCAATGCCATGTCCACCTCCGATCTGATGATTCACGGTATGCGCCGTCTTCGCGCTGAACAGTTGCGGGCATGTTTCCCCTGCGTAAATCCTGTTCTGGCTGCGCTTTTTGCAGGATGGTCTGCGCAGACGGCCTAGGGTTCGTCCTCATTCCCCTGCTGGAGTAGGCGTAGATCGGCGCAGTGCCGCCGCCCCTCGCAACTGGAGACTTCGTGACTTCCTGGAACACTTCTCGTGATGACGCCACCGAGACCATCCGTAAATCCCTGCAACGCACCGGGGTGAGCTGGGCTGCGGTGGCCGAGCACATCGACCGTCCTCTGGTTTGGACGATCGCTGCTCTGCTCGGCTCGCACCCCGTTCCAGCGGATACCGCGACGGCGGTCGGAGAGTTGCTGGGACTCGATGACGACACCGTGATGGCCCTGCAGCAGCAGCCGTACCGGATCATCGGAGACAGCCTCAAGGCCGATCCCACGATCTACCGGTTCTACGAACTCCTGGCCGTGTACGGTCCTGCGCTCAAAGAGGCGATACACGAGGAATTCGGTGACGGCATCATGAGCGCCATCAACTGCAACGTCGCCGTCGAACGCCGCGAAGACCCCGACGGTGATCGGGTGCGCATCACCATCGACGGCAAATTCCTCAAATACCAGTGGTAGACCGAGCCTGAAACGGAGACGCGCATGTCATACGTAACACCAAAAGACTTCGCCATCCGCATGGTCGACGCAGGCCAAGCAAAGGCACTGATGTCCACCCGCGACACGCTGATTCGCAGCTATATGGCAGGGGCAATTCTTGCCCTGGCAGCAGCCTTCGCAGTAACGATCAGTGTGCAGACGGGACAACCACTCCTGGGTGCCGTCCTGTTCCCGGTCGGCTTCTGCATGCTCTACCTGCTCGGATTCGACCTCCTCACAGGCGTGTTCACCCTGGTGCCGCTGGCCTGGCTCGACAAACGCCGCGGCGTGACCGGCGCGGCGATGCTCCGCAACTGGGGCCTGGTCTTCCTGGGTAACTTCGCCGGTGCGCTGACAACGGCAATCCTGATGGCCATTGTCTTCACCTACGGATTTTCCTCACCGCCGAGCGCGGTCGGTGAGGCCATCGGCACCATCGGCGAAGGCCGCACCGTCGGTTACGCGGACCACGGCCTGGCAGGCATGCTGACGCTCTTCGTCAGAGGCGTCTTGTGCAACTGGATGGTGTCAACAGGCGTCGTCGGAGCAATGATGTCCGATAGCCTCCCGGGCAAGGTCATCGCCATGTGGATGCCGATCATGCTGTTCTTCTACATGGGCTTCGAGCATTCGATCGTCAACATGTTCCTGTTCCCCATCGGACTGATGCTCGGGGGGAACTTCACCGTCACCGACTACCTGCTCTGGAACGAGCTCCCGACGGTAGCCGGAAATCTCGTAGGAGGACTGACCTTCGTGGGATTCGTCATCTACATTACCCACGCGAAAACGGCCCCTTCCCGTGAAGGCAAGCTTCAGTACAAGTAAGTACTCGCCTCTGATGGAAGAACCAGTCGGTATCCCATCCGGCTGGTTCTCCTTCTGCCATAAAAGTGAACTGACCAGTGATCGTAGGAATGCTTCGGCCCGACTCTCCGCTCTGGAACCGTCGGAGGTTTCCACCAGACACCATGAGCTGTGGACGCTATCGCACAACGACGCGCTGCCGAACACCACGGCGCTCGACGCCCGGCAGCACTGAACACGAGATTACGGAGTTGGTTTGTCTTGAAAGCAATCGGAGTTACAGAGTTCGGTGGTCCCGAGGTTCTCACCGTCCAGGATCTCCCGAGCAACATCCTGGTAAGGAGGAAGTACGGATCAGGGTGAGGGCTGCCGCCGTCAGTCCGACTGACACGAACGTCCGCACGGGTGCTTACGACATGAGCCAGTCGGAGCCGCCCTACATGCCAGGGATGGACGCGGCCGGTGTCATCGACGAGGTGGGTGAGGGCAGTACATGGAATGTGGGCGACAGAGTCATGGCCATCGCGTTGCCCCTCGGGCAGCACGGCGGAGCCTACCCCGAATACCTCATCGCACCCGACGACTCGATCGCGCGCATCCCGGCCAACACGACGCTCGAGGAAGCCGCCACTCTTCCGATGAATGGCCTGACGTCTGTGCAGATCCTCGAGCTCGCCGCGCTGCAGCCCGGGCAGGTCATCGCTGTGACCGGTGCGGCCGGAACGCTGGGCAACTACACCATTCAGCTCACGAAGCAGCTGTGCCTGGTGGTGGTGGCTGATGCAGCACCGAAGGACCGCGACCTGGTTCAAGGCCTCGGAGCCGACCACGTCCTCGACCGCGGCGACGGACTCGCAGATCGCATCCGGGAAATCTTCCCGGATGGTGTCCACGCCGTCGCCGACACAGCACTGCTGCACAACGACGTCGTGCCGGTCGTGCGCGACGGAGGCGTCTTCGTCTCGGTACGGGGCTGGAAGGGAGAACCGACCAGAGACATCCGTTTCGAAGCGGTATGGGTGTTCGACGAGTATCGCTCCGCCGCGAAGCTCGACGGACTGCGGCAAGCTGTGGAGGAAGGCACCCTGACGCTACGCGTGGCCGACACGCTGCCCACGGAGGAAGCACTCGAAGCGCACCGTCGCCTAGAAGCCGGAGGCGTCCGCGGTCGCTTGGTGCTGACTTTCTGAACCGGCTGAGACAGCCGCTCGGACTGCCGCGGCACTCTCGATGCTCACGCAGTGGTCGTGATCAATCACGACCACTGCGTGAGCATGCCACCAATCATCGGACCCTGGAATAGTCGTCTTTCTGATGGGGCATTGCCCGCGCGAGGACTACGGCATTGCCGCATCAGAGTGCGTGAACCCGGTTCGGGGCGGAGGTGATGCCCCGGAGAGCATCGCGGGTGCTTGTTGTCCGTTCGTCTTCTCCGGCTTCCATCCAGTTGGTGATGGACGCCGTACTCAAAGCCACCGCACACGAGTCAGGTAGTAGGGAACACGACGTCTGGCCGGATTTACACCGTGGGGTCTGCTGCACGATGGGGTAACAGGTGCTAGTCACGCCGCCACCAAGTTCACACGCCCCCGCGTAGGCACGCGACTCCCTTCAGCCCCTTGAGGATCACCTCGATCAGTGACACTGGCTGCACCGGTTGCATAGCTGAGGTTGGGTCAGCGCCGGAGGACTTTCCTCGCGAGGACGTTGCCGAGGAGCTGCACTGCTTGTACGAGTAGGACGATGACGAGGACGGCGGCCCAGGTGACGACAGGATTGAACTGGCGGTATCCGTATTGGATGGCGAAGTTTCCGAGTCCTCCACCGCCGACGGACCCGGCAACTGCTGACATGTCGACGAGGGCCACGAAGATGAACGTGTACCCCAAGATCAGTGGACCGAGGGCTTCGGGGATGAGAATGGTGAGGATGATGCGCAGTCTTCCGGCTCCGACGGAGCGTGCTGCCTCGATAACGCCAGGTTGGACGGTCAGCAGGTTTTGCTCCACGATGCGGCTGATGCCGAACGTTGCGGCCAGGGACAGCGTGAAGATGATGGCGCTGTTGCCGATACCGGTTCCTGTTACCGCCCTGGCGAGGGGCTGGGCTGCGGCGAGGAAGATGATGAATGGGATGGGTCGGAAGATGTTGACGATGACGTTCAGTGTTCCGAAGACGGCGCGGTTGCCGAGGATGCTGCCTGCCCGGGTGGTGTAGAGGCCGATGCCCAGGAGGAGCCCGCCGATGCCACCGAAGAGCAGGCTGAAACCGACGATGTAGAGGGTCTCGTAGGTTGCTTCCCAGAGTTGCGGGGTGAGGGGTAGGAGGTCTTCCATCAGGCGAGCTCTCTTACATTGATTCGGCTTACCATGTGCTGCAGAGTCGCGTCGATGGCGTCGTCCTGTCCGTTGAGGGCGAGGGTGAGGTGCCCGAAGGCGCGTCCACGGATGTCGTTGATACCGCCATATACGAGTTCGAATTCGATTCCGGCGGCTGCCAGTTCGAGGAACACGGATGCTTGGGAGGGGTCCCCGTCGCGGAAGGAGAAGGTGACGATGCGTCCTTCGTGTCGTTCGCGGAGTGCTGCCAGCTCGTCCGGTGCCGGGATGCCGCGGATCACGGTGGACACGAAACGTTGGGACGAGGCTTCGCGTGGGTTGGAAAAGACGTCGAACACGTCTCCCTGTTCGACGATTCGGCCGCGGTCCATGACGGCCACCTTGGTCGCCAGAGTTTGAATGACGTCCATCTCGTGGGTGATGATCACGATGGTGATACCCAGTTCCTCGTTCACGCGGCGCAACAGGCGTAGGACCTCATGCGTGGTCTCCGGGTCCAGTGCGGAGGTTGCCTCGTCGGCCAGGAGGATTTTCGGGGATGTAGCCAGGGCCCGTGCGATACCGACGCGCTGCTTCTGGCCTCCTGAGAGCTGTTCGGGATAGTTCGAGGCCTTGTCGCTGAGCCCGACGAAATCCAACAGTTCCGTAACCCGCTCCTGGATTTCGGTGCGTGTCCTGCCGGCGACGCGGAGAGGGTAGGCGATGTTGTTCCATACAGTTTTGGCGCTGAATAGGTTGAACTGCTGAAAGATCATGCCTATATCGAGGCGGAGGGTGCGCAGTTGCCGGTCGGGAACACCTGTTACGTGTTGGCCGTCCACCACAATCTCACCGGAAGTCGCTTTCTCCAGTGCGTTGATCAGGCGCACCAGGGTGCTCTTGCCGGCGCCGGAGTACCCGATGATGCCGTAGATCTCGCCGGCCTCGATGTCGAGGCTGACATTGTCGATGGCGTTAACGGGGGCCTCACCGCGGCGCCCCGGAGGGAAGCTCTTGGTGACGTTGCGCAAGGAGATGAGAGGCATGGGGTCCTAGGTGGGAGGTTGTGCGGCCGACCCGACGACGTCGGATGGTCCTGACATGTCCACGGGCCGGCCACACGGTGTCAGAGGTGATCAGCCCTGGGCCCGGGTATCTTCCTCGACCTTCTCCAGCGAGCTCTTCAACTCCTCCGTAGGTACTTTGAGGAACTCGGCCGTTCCACCGGACGTCTCCTGCACGGCACCGGTGACTTCTTGCGTGTCCTGGTAGATACTGACCAGCTTCTGGTACGTCTCGTTGTTCTCCTCACCGGCACGTGAGGCGAATACGTTGACGTAGGCGGCTGCGGCCGGGTCAGCGGGATCGTCCTTGGCCAGGGCATCCTCGAAGCTCAGACCCGCGTCCTCGACGAAATCGTTGTTGATGATGGCTGCGGCAACATCCGGCAGAGATGTCGGGGTCAAGGAGGCATCCAGGGTGGTAACCGTGACTTTCGACGCTCCTTCGTCGATGTCGTCGATGGTGGAGAAGGCGCTGCCACCGTCCTCAAGAGTGACTAGCCCGGCGGACTGCAGGACAAGCAGCCCGCGAGCAAGATTGCTCTCGTCATTGGGTACGGCCACCGTGGCACCCTCGGGGATGTCTTCGACCGATTCGTACTGTGTGGAGTAGAGACCCAGCGGGTAGATCGCCGTCGAACCGACCGGGGTGAGCTCCTCGCCGCTCGAGACGTTGTATCGGGCGAGGTACACGAGGTGCTGGAACTGGTTCAGATCCAGCTCGCTCTCGCTGAGGGCCGGGTTGGGTTGCGTGTACTCCGCGAAGTCGATGACTTCCAAGTCAATTCCCTCCTCTGCAGCCGCATCCGTGAAGATCGCCCACTCGGGGTCACTCGCTCCGACCACACCGAGGCGTACCTTCTCGTTCTCTCCGCCAGCACCCTCCTCGGTGCTGGCGCCGGAGGAGCCGCACGCGACAGTCAGGGCGAGGAACGGGGCAAGAGCGACGGCCAGGAACTTACGGGAGGAGGTCATAATTCTTCCTTCAAGAAAAAATGCCAGGCGGACAGCCCGGCACATCGGAGAGTCCATACTTGCCGTCCAGGACATGACCCGGCGGCCGAATCTTCACCTGGAGCACCCCACTACGGGAGAGGGTTGCTGCCCAGCCGGCCAGGGCCATCGACTGGAACTCTTGATTCTGTGATGACGATAAATGACCCCTCAGCTGAGAACCAAAAAGTCACGTCCACGAACGTCATAAAGGGTCCGAACGTTTCGGCGAGCCCGCCCGGAAGCCCTCAGCCGTCGATTCGCCTCCTGCTGAATGGGCCGGTGACTCGGTCGGCGATTCTGTAGGTGCGCGGGTCCGCTCGGCCTGAGGCTGCGCGCCCGTTGGCCCGTTCGAACCGGACCCCGCTGTTCCCGCCAGCACCACCGCTCCGTTGCCGGCAACGCTGATCGGTGACACCTCCGCCACAAACCGTTCCGGCCGCTGCTCTGCGTCCGGAGGACCACCGGAACTCTTACCGGAACTCCCGCCCGTTCGCCCGGACGGGCCGGACGCGTTCGAACCACCGAGTCCACCGGTGCTTCCGGCGCCCGGTCTTCCTCCTGTACCACCGCTACTGCCGGAGCTTGCAACGCCTGCGGCTTCACGACCGCCAGTGCCGCCGGTCAGTACCGGTGCGCTGCAAGAGCTATCGATCGCCCCCGGTCGCAGCGGTAGCTGAGGCATCCGTGGCCGCGGTTGTCGCAGCGGTTCCGGTTGCCGCTGCAGTGCCTCCGCCGTTGGTCACAGCAGGCACTGCGGATAATGGCGAGACCGGTGATAGGACCGCTCCCGCCGAGTCCGGGGTCCGCCCGGCGCGGACAGGGAAGAACCACCCCCGGAGTGCAGGGCTCGTGAAGCGTACGATGGGGGCTCTACACAGGGGAGTTCCCATGGCCCTCGAGGACGGTGCACAGATCCACGATCCGGCACGGCCTCGGACGGGCAACCCCGATCCGGCCCGGAAGGGCGGGTAGGCCATGCGGGCCTGGTGGATCGACTGCGACGCCCGGCATGCCCGCGACGCCGGGCCGGTGACCGGCGTCGGCGCCCCGCCGCTGGTGTTCGGCACCCGGCCCGACCCCGTCCCCGGTCCGGGCGAGCTCCTGGTGCGGGTCAGGGCCTGCGGGGTGTGCCGGACCGACCTGCACCTGGTCGAGGGCGATCTGCCCGCGAAGCACGCGCGAACGGTGCCGGGACACGAGATCATCGGTGACGTGGTGGAGACCGGGCCCGGTTGCCGGCTCTTCCGCCTCGGCGACAGGGTGGGAATCGCGTGGCTCCGCTCGACGTGCGGCACCTGCCGCTTCTGTGTCCGCGGCGACGAGAACCTGTGCCTGTCTCCGCGGTTCACGGGCTGGGACGACGACGGCGGCTATGCCGAGCTCGTCACCGTCCCGGAGGCCTTCGCGTATGCCGTGCCGCCGGAATTCTCCGACGAGGAAGCCGCACCGCTGCTCTGCGCCGGGATCATCGGGTACCGGGCGCTGCGCCGCTCCGGGGTACGGCCGGGCGGCCGGCTCGGCATCTACGGGTTCGGAGCGTCCGCCCACCTCGCCGCGCAGGTCGCGATGTTCGAGGGAGTGGAGGTAGCCGTGATGACGCGCTCCGAGAGCGCCCGTCGCCTGGCCTCGGCCCTGGGCGCAGCCTTCGTGGGGGAAGCGGCCGCGGAACCACCGCAGCCGCTGGACGCCGCCATCCTCTTCGCGCCCGCCGGCGCCCTCGTCCCCGCCGCGCTGCGGGCGCTGGACCGTGGTGGCACCCTGGCCATCGCGGGCATCTACCTCAGCGACATCCCGGAGTTGCACTACGCCGAGGAACTCTTCCAGGAACGCCGGCTCTGCAGTGTCACGGCGAACACCCGGACCGACGGCCGGGAACTCCTGGCACTCGCCGCCCGCATCCCGCTGCGTCCCACGATCCAGCGATATGCCTTCGCCGACGCGGACCGCGCCCTGGCGGATCTGGCGGAGGACCGCGTCAACGGTGCAGCGGTCCTGCACATGGCCGGCGGGCCCGGTGGAGCCTGAGGCCGGCGTCGGCATCCCCCGAGCCGGGCCGGCGCCCCGACCCGGCCGGCACGGCACCGTCGCCCCTACCGGCGCTCCCACGGTCACTCCCACCGTCACCCCTACCGTCTCTCCCACGGTTGCGGGCACGGTCTCCCCGTTCGACGCCGTGATCCTCGATCTCGACGGCGTCGTCACGGACACGGCGTCGGTGCACCGGGCCGCCTGGAAACACCTGTTCGACGCCGTCCTGGCGGATCCACGGGTCCCACCCGGCGCGGATCTGCGCCCCTTCGCGGACAGCGACTACTACGCCTGGGTGGACGGCCGCCCCCGGGAGCAGGGCGTGGAGATGTTCCTGCGCTCCCGCGGGATCGAGCTGCCGCCCGGCACGCCGTCGGACCCACCGGAAGCCTGGACCGTGCGGGGCCTGGGCGCGGCCAAGGACGCCCTGTTCCTCGACGAGCTGCGCCGGCACGGTGTGCTGGCCTTCCCGGGCACCGTCGAGCTGATCCACCGGCTGCAGGAGAGCCGTGTCCCGTGCGCCCTGGTCACGGCGAGCCGCAACGCAGTGTCGGTGCTCGCCGCCGCGGGGCTGCAGGGGGCGTTCGACGTCGTCGTCGACGGAACGATCGCCGGGGACCTCGGGCTGCCGGGCAAACCGGACCCGGCCACCTTCCTCGAGGCGGCACGGCGGCTGAAGGCGCACCCGTCCCGCACGGTGGTCATCGAGGATGCCACGAGTGGCGTGCGCGCAGCCCGCGACGGCGGGTTCGGGCTGATCGTGGGCATCGACAGAGCGGCGCAACGGACTGCTCTCGAACGTGCCGGTGCCGACATCGTGCTCGACGACGTCCGCGAGCTGGACATGGGCCTGGTCCTCACACATCGGTGGCACCTCATCTACGAAGGGTTCGACCCCTGGCACGAGGGCCACCGCGAAGCGCTGACCACCCTGGGCAACGGCCGCATGGCCACCCGCGGCGCCGCCCCGGAGGCCCACGCGGACGCCGCCCACTACCCCGGCACCTACCTGGCGGGCATCTACAACCGGTGCCCGGAGCTCGTGCGCGGGGAGGAGGCGGAGGGCGAGCACCTGGTCAACCTCCCGAACTGGCTGCCCCTCGACCTCCGGCTGCAGGCAGGCCCGTGGTGGTCCGAGGGGGGCCTGACCCTGCTGCAGCAGCGCCGGGAGCTGGACCTGAAGCGAGCGCTCCTGTCCCGGCGGGCGGTGCTCGAGGATGCGCACGGCAGGCGGCTGGACGTCCACCAGCGCCGGATCGTCTCCATGGCCCAGCCCGGCCTGGCCGTGCTGGAGACCACCCTGACAGCCCGCGGGTGGAGCGGGGCCGTGGAGATCCGCACGGGAATCGACGCGGACGTGGTCAACGGCAACGTCCCCGAAGATGCGGCATTGGGGGGCCGTCACCTCGACGTCCTGGGCCGCCGCGTGAGTTCCGGCGTCGAGATCGTGGAGGTGCTGACCCGGCAGAGCTGCCTCCGGGTCGCCGTCGCAGTGCGGGTCGATGTCACGGGTCCGGGTGGCACCCCCGTAGAGGTGGTCAGCAGTCCCGCTCCGGACGACGCCGGGGGGACCCGCGCCCGCTGGCTGCAGCACCACGCGGCCGCCCTCGCGGACGGAGTGCCCCTGACCGTCTGCAAGACCGCCGCCGTCATCAGTTCGAGGGACCGGGCGCTGTCCTCACCCCTGTCCGCGGCGCTCGCCGTCCTGGCCCGCGCGGCGGGAGGCTTCACGCCGGCGCTCGCCGCCCACGAGGACACGTGGCGGCCGCTCCTGGAGCTGTTCGGTTTCGACCTGCATGCCGACCGTCAGACCCAGTTCGTCCTGAACCTCCATGTGTTCCATCTGCTGCAGACCCTCTCCGAGCACACCGCGGATCTCGACGCGGGCGTGCCGGCGCGCGGGCTGCACGGCGAGGGATACCGCGGGCACATCTTCTGGGACGACCTGTTCGTGCTGCCGCTGATCACGTCCCGCCTCCCGTGGGTGACCCGCTCGCTGCTGGAGTACCGGTGGCGCCGCCTGGACGCGGCCCGCGATCGCGCGCGTGTGGCCGGGCTCGCCGGGGCCATGTTCCCGTGGCGCAGCGGCAGCGACGGGACCGAGGACACCCCGCCGTGGCTCTACAACCGCTTCTCCGGGTCGTGGACGCCGGATCATTCCCACCTGCAACGCCACGGCGGCCTCGCCATCGCCTACAACGCCTGGCAGTACTACGAGGCCACCGCCGACCGCGACTGGATCCTCGGACACGGAGCGGACCTGATCGTCGAGATCGCCCGCTCCTTCGCCGCCGCCGCGGAGTACGACGCCCAGGACGGCAGGTTCCATCTGCTCGGTGTCGTAGGGCCGGACGAGTACCACGACGGCTACCCGGACCGCGCCGGGCAGGGCATCGACGACAACGCCTACACCAACGTCATGGCCTCCTGGGTCTGCTCCCGCCCCGCGAGGATCATGAACGCCGTCCGCGGCCGTGATCGCAGGGACCTGCGCCGCCGCCTCCACATCACCGGCGCCGAGCTGGACCGGTGGGACCTCCTGGCACGCCGGCTGCACGTGCCCTTCCACGACGGCGTGATCAGCCAGTTCCGGGGCTATGGGCAGCTCCGGGAGCTGGACTGGGAGCATTACCGGCGGACCTACGGGAACATCGAGCGTCTGGACCTCATCCTGGGCGCCGAGGGGGACAGCACCAACCGGTACAGGCTCTCCAAGCAGGCCGACGTCCTGATGCTGTTCTACGTCCTGGGCAAGGACCAGCTGGTGCGCAGGCTCCGACGGATGGGCTACGCCCTCACGGAGGAGCAGCAGGCGCGGACGGTGGAGTACTACCTCGCCCGTGTGGCCCACGGGTCCACCCTCAGCCGGGTGGCCCACGCCTCGGTGCTGGCGGCGTCGAACCCGGAACGCGCATGGGCCACCTTCCGTGAAGCGCTCGACGCCGATCTCGACGACACCCAGGGCGGCACCACGCGCACGGGCATCCACCTCGGCGCCATGGCCGGCAGCGTCGACGTGATCCAGCGGAGCTTTGCGGGCCTGAGGATGAGCGCCGACTCGCTCGTCTTCGCCCCGCGCCTGCCCACGGACCTGCGGCAGGTCTCCTTCCGGATCCGGTACCGGGGGCTGCCGCTGGGCGTCACCCTCGAACACGACATGCTGACGGTGATCGCCGCCGAGAGCACCGCTGATCCCGTCCGCGTCCGCGTGGGACGGGACGTGATGCTGGTGGAGCCCGGCAGCACGGTGCGGATCAGCCTGCGGCCGCCGCCGCCCTCCTCCGGCGCCTGATCCGCTTGTGCCAGGAGTCCGCCGCCAGCAGCGCGGGCATCGACAGCAGCGCCACCAGCAGACCGGCCGTCGTGGGCGGCGCATGCCCCAGCATGTCGGCGACAGGCACGATGAGCAGGAACCCCAGCAGTGCCGCGAGTTCCACGCCCGCGGCCCGCAGCATGAGCGGATTCGTCCGCCAGCCCAGCTGCCACGGCGGGACGGACTCGCTGCGGCAGGCAAAGGCATTGGCCAGTTGCGCCAGGACCACGGTGGTGAACGCCGCCCCGGAAGCCGCCGCGAGGATCCCGGCGGCGGGGAACCCCTCCCCGGGCCGCCACCCGGCCAGCCAGAGGGTGAGGGTGAAGGCGGCCATCTCGAAGACGGCCTCCACCGGGCCGAGGACCGCGAAGACGCGCACCATCAGCCGCGTATCCATGAGGTGCCGGCGTTCCGGCGGGCGTCGCATGGCCCGCTTGTCGGCCCGCTCGCTGCCCAGAGCCAGGGCCGGGAGAAGATCCGTCCCGATGTCCAGGAACAGGATCTGCAGCACCCCGAGCGCCAGCGGGAAGCTTCCGCCGGACAGCGCCCAGACCACGAAGGGAGTGAGTTCCGCGACGTTGTCGGTCAGATGGTAGGTGAGGAAGCGGCGGATGTTCGCATAGGTGGCACGGCCCTGCTCGACGGCGGCGACGATCGTCGCGAAGTCGTCGTCGAGCAGCACGAGGTCAGCCGCTTCCCGGGCGACGTCCGTTCCGCTGGCGCCCATCGCCACCCCGATATCGGCCTCCTGCAGTGCCGGGCCGTCGTTGACCCCGTCCCCGGTCATCGCCAGGACGTGTCCGCGCAGCTGCAGGGCCCGCGCGACCCTCAGCTTCTGCTCCGGGGACACCCTGCTGACCACCACGCCGTCCCGGTCCAGGAGCGCGCCGAGCAGGTGCTCGTCCTCCGGCAGGTCCTTGCCCTCGAGGACGGTCCGGTCGGGACCGAGCAGCCCGATCTCCGCGGCGATCGCCGCCGCCGTCGTCGGATGGTCCCCCGTGAGCATGGCCACCTTGATCCCGGCGGTCCGCGTGGCGCGCAGGGCTTCGGCCACCGATGCCCGTGGCGGGTCGTGCAGGCCCACGAGCCCGAGCAGTGTCAGCTGCTGTTCGAGGACTCCCGGATCGTCCGGCCAGGCCCGGTCCCGCCCGGACGTGCCGGGTAGCACCCGCTCGGCCACGGCGAGGACGCGCAGGCCGCGCCGAGCCATGTCGTCGAGCGCGGCCGCGCAGGCCGAGAGGTCGGCGGGCGCCACACACAACGGGAGCACGGATTCGGGGGCGCCCTTCAGGAGCAGGCGCCCGGCGACTGCCACGGATTCGCGCTTCCGGGCCGGGTCGAACGGCCAGCGGACGTCGACCGGAACCTCCGGAGCGCCTTGTCCGCGGTCCAGCCGGCGGGCCAACGCGTCCAGCGCCGCCTCCATGGGGTCGCCCTCAGCGGTCCATTGGTCGCCGTGCAGCACCGCCCGTCCACGGGACGCGGCGCACGCGGCCAGTGCAAGCCCGCGCGCCCGTTCGACGGCGTCCGCGCCGCCCGTGATACTCGCGCTCGGGGAGTAGCCGGAGCCGCTCAGCGTCACGGCGCCCTCCGGGGTCCAGACCTCGACGGCGCTCATCCGGTTCTGCGTCAGGGTGCCGGTCTTGTCGGTGCAGATGAACGTGGTGGACCCGAGCGTCTCGACGGCCTGCAGATGCCGTACCAGTGCGTTCCGGCCCGCCATGCGCTGGGCACCCATGGCGAGGGACAGCGTGACCGTTGGCAGGAGCCCCTCGGGGATCAGTGCCACGGACACGCCGATGGCGAACAGGAACGCGTCCCGCCAGGACGTACCGGCCAGCAGGGAGACGGCGAAGAACAGGCCGCCGATCGTCAGGGCGACCACCGAGATGATGCGGACCACCCGGCGGAGTTCGACGTCGAGGGGGCTTCGGGGTGGATGCGCGGCGGCGGTCAGGGAGGCGATCGCCGCGAGCCTCGTGCGCCTCCCGGTGGCCGTGACCTCCGCCTCGGCATTCCCGTTGACCAGGAACGTGCCGCCGAACCCCTCATCGCCGGGCTTCTTGGGCACGGGCTCGCTCTCCCCCGAGAGCATCGACTCATCCACGGTGCAGGACTCGGTCACGGCGAATTCGACGTCGCCCGGGATCCTGTCCCCGGCCGAGAGGAGCACCACGTCGCCGTGGACGATCTCCGCGGCGGGGATGCCCACCGCCCTGCCGTCACGCCGCACCAGCACCTGGGCGGGGAGCATGGCCCGGAGCTGCGCCGCCGCGCGTTCGGCGCGGGCCTCCTGCGCGTAGGCGAATACCCCGTTGATGATGACCACGATCGTCACGGCCACACCGAGTTGCGGCATGCCGGCCACGAAGGCCAGGGCTGCAGCCACCCACAGCATCACGGCGAAGAAGTGGGTGAATTCCGCGGCGAACGCCCGCCACCGTGGAACGGTGCGCGCCTGCGGCAGGAGATTGGGTCCGTCCGCTGCACGGTGCCGGGCCGCGTCCGCCGTGCTGAGGCCTTCGGCGGTCGTGGTCATGGCCGGGAACCGCTCGCGGACGGGCAGGGGGTCACCACTGCGGCTTCAGAGCGCGGCGTTCCGGCCGGCCCGGTTCGACGAGCGAGGTCCACGATCTTCTCCGACCCTAGGGGCACCGGTCCAGTATGGGCTCCTGATCCGCCCTTGGGCAGGGCCCTCCGGCACTCGTCGCGGTTCCGGACGCCAGGTCGGCGAGGAGGCCCGGGTGCTGGCCGGGCGCGGGCCCGGTGCGGGTCAGGCGCGGGGAGGGAGGTCGTAGATCCGCCTGAGCTTCCCGCTGGACCGCACGAGTGAGCCCTGCTCGACGACGGTGACGGCGCAGGTCGAGCCGATCTGGGCCTTCACCTGGTACCGCAGCTCCACGGCGGCCGCTGCGGCGTCCGCGGCCGTGACCCCCTCCCGCGGCTCCACCTTGATGGTCAGCTGGTCCATGCGCTGCCCCTCCGGGCGGGTGAGTTCGAGCTGGAAGTGCGGGCTCAGGGCCGGGATGCGCAGGGCGAGCTCCTCGACCTGCGTGGGGAAGAGGTTCACCCCGCGCACGATCACCATGTCGTCGCTCCGGCCCGTGATGCGCTCCATCCGGCGCATGCCCGGCCGCGGTACCGGGCAGCAGGCGGGTGAGGTCGTGTGTGCGGTAGCGGATGATCGGCAGTGCCTCCTTCGTCAGGGAGGTGAGGACGAGCTCGCCCGCCTGGCCGTCGTCGAGCACGATCTCCGTGAAGGGATCGAGGATCTCGGGCGGAAGTGGTCCTCCCAGAGGTGCGAGCCGTCCTTGGACTCCACGCACTCACCGGCGACACCGGGTCCCATGACCTCGGACAGCCCGTAGATGTCGCAGGCGTCGAATCCCATCCGTCCCTCGAGTTCCTGGCGCATGCCCTCGGTCCACGGTTCGGCCCCGAGGACCGCGGTCCTCAGCGACGTCGCCGTCGGGTCCATGCCCGCAGCGGCCATCGTGTCGAGGATCGTCAGGAGGTAGGTGGGCGTGGCGAGGATCGCGTCCGGTTCGAAGTCCCGGATGAGCTGGACCTGCCGCTCGGTCTGCCCACCGGAGACCGGGATGACCGTGCAGCCGAGCCGCTCCGCGCCCGCATGGGCACCGAGCCCGCCGGTGAAGAGCCCGTACCCGTACGCGTTGTGGACCTTCCAGCCCGCCCTCACGCCGGAGGCGCGCAGCGACCGCGCCACCAGCGAGGCCCAGCGGTCCAGGTCCCCCGTGGTGTACCCGACGACGGTCGGCTGACCCGTGGTGCCCGACGACGCGTGGATCCGCGCCACCTGGGACTGCGGCACGGCGAACATGCCGAACGGGTACGTGCTGCGGAGGTCCTCCTTGGTGGTGAACGGGAATGTGGCCAGGTCCGTCAGCTCACGCAGGTCCTCCGGGTGGACGCCCGCGTCGTCGAACTTCCTCCTGTACAGGGGTACGCGTGCGTAGGCATGGGCGAGCGTGGACCGAAGCCGTTCGAGCTGGACGGACTCGATGTGGTCCCGCGACCACGTCTCCTCGACGTCGAGGGCGGCGGGATCGGCGGGATCGGCTCGCAGGGGAAGAGCGGGCATGGGGACTCCTTGGCAGCGTGGGTCAGGGGTGGCGACAGGACATCACAGGACGGCTTCGACGGCGCGGGCGGCCCGGGCGACGCGGGCACCGATCTCCTCCACGCTTCGGTCGCTGCGGAGGTAGACGACGGCGAGCGCGGCAGGAAGCTGCCCGCGGACGCGAATCGGTGCGGCGACGGAGCTCACGCCCGGAATCACCTCGTCCCTGCTGACCGCATAGCCGGTGGCGGCGGCGATCCTCGACTCCTCCCGGTACGGCTCGCCCGGTGCGAGGCGCTGCCAGGAGGCCTCCGCCAGCGCCGACTGGATGGCGATACCCGGAGCGCCGGCGTCGAACCGGTGGCGTGAGCCCGGCCGCTGGACGAGGGTCCCCTCGCCGTGCGGCGGCTCCACGGCCACCAGGGTGACGCAGTGGCGCCGGTCCCGCACGGCGATGAACGCCGTCATCTGCAGGTCGGCCGCCGCCGCCGTGAGCTCCGGGAGTGCGGCCGCCTGCAGCCGGGGTGCCACTCCCCTGGCCAGGTTCACGAGCCCGGGCCCGGCCTGGAACCTCCCGCCCGCGTCCCGCACGATGAGCGCATGCTCCTCGAGCGTCCGCAGGATCCGGTAGGCGATGGAGCGGTGGACACCCAGTGCATCCGCGATCTCCGCCGTCGTCCGGCCGTCCGGCGCGCCGGCAAGGATCTCCAGGGCGCGGATGCCGCGGGACAGCGTCTGGGACGCCGGGACAGCCGCCGTCGCTGTCCGGCCCTCGTCCGAGGCCCGCATGTCAGGCCGACGCCCGCGCGGATCTCCGCTCCGACCGCGGCGGCAGCAGTGGGGCGAAGAAGCGGGCAAGGCCTGCGGCGTCGGCCAGGGGCAGCACGTGCGCCACGTACTGGTCCGGGCGGACCACGACGACGACGCCGGTGCGGTCGATCCCGCGGAGGTCGAAGATGTCCGCGGCCGGGTCCGCGGCGTACACCTTCTCGTAGTCGGTGAGCCCGAAGGGCCCCACCGCGGGCTTGAACTCCCGGGGTACCTGCCCGATATCCACCTGGGTGTGGGCCTGCTGGTAGATCACCTTCACGTCGAACCAGGCGTCCCGATCGGCTCCCCGGGGTGTGGCAGCGAGGGGCGAGTCGGCGGCACCGCCGAGCCATGCGGCGAAGTCCGCCACTCCCGATGCCGTCCCGGGTTCCGCCCGGTCCGCGAACACATAGATGCGCCACCGCCCGTCCGCCGTCGCGTGGTGGCCCAGGTGCATCGGCACGCCGTCGCAGACGCGCACCACGGGAGCGGACTTGAAGCGCTTGCCGATCGGGAAGCCCCCCGCGAGGTCCTGGTGCGTGGGCTCGGCGACCAGCACGGACGGCGCGTACTGGGTTCTGAAGCCCGCCGGGAACTCCGCCGTCTGCACGTAGAAGTCCTCGAGCTCCGAGGGGTCGGCGAACTCCTCGGGCTTCTTCGCCATCAGCATGGACCACTCCCGGTCGAATGCGATGAGGTCCTTCGCCACGACCTGGCGCTCGGCGGAGTAGGTCGCCAGCAGGCTCTCCGGGCTGCGGCCCTCGAGCACGTGGCCGAGCTTCCAGCCGAGGTTGAAGCCGTCCTGCATCGAGACGTTCATCCCCTGGCCCGCCTTCGCGCTGTGGGTATGGCAGGCATCGCCCGTGATGAAGACGCGCGGGGTGCGCTCTCCCCTCTGCTCCGGCAGGACGTCGTCGAACCTGTCCGTGAGGCGATGGCCCACCTCGTAGACGCTGTGCCAGGCGACGTTGCGCACGTCGAGCGTGTACGGGCTGAGGATCCGGTTCGCCTTCGCGATGATCTGTTCCACCGTCGTGCTGCGGACGGCTCCGTTGTCCGCGGGGTCTACCTCGCCGAGATCCACGTACATCCGGAAGAGGTGGCCGCCCTCGCGCGGAATGAGCAGGATGCTGCCGCCCGCCCCCGACTGGATGGCGCACTTGCGGCGGATGTCGGGGAAGTCGGTGACCGCCAGGGCATCCATCACCCCCCAGGCGTGGTTGGCCTGGTCCCCCGCCAGCGTGCAGCCGATCGCCTGCCGCACCCTGCTGCGGGCGCCGTCGGCACCGACCACGTACTTCGCGCGCACGATGCGCTCGGCACCCCCGCGCGTGGTGTCGACGACGGAGACGCGGACGGGGTACTCGTACCCGTCGTCGACTGTCAGGCCGGCGAACTCGACGCCGTAGTCCGGTTCCATCCGGGTGGGTGCGTTCTTCATGAACTCGGCGAAGTAGTCGAGGACCCGGGCCTGGTTGACGATGAGGTGGGGGAACTCGCTGATGCCGGTCGGGTCGTCATCCGGACGGGCCGTGCGGATGATGCGCGAGGGGTCCTGGGGGTCCGGCTTCCAGAACGCCATCTCGACGATCCGGTAGGCCTCGTCGATGATGCGGCGGGCGAACCCGAAGGCCTGGAAGGTCTCGACGCTGCGGGCCTGGATCCCGTCCGCCTGGCCGATGACGAGCCTGCCCGGGCGTCGCTCCACGATGCGCGTGGTGATGCCCGGGAACTGCGAGAGCTGCGCTGCGGCGATCATCCCCGCCGGTCCGGTACCCACGATGAGGACGTCGACCTCGTCCGGGAGTTCCGTCGGACGGGTCAGGCCGACCCCGGCGGCCGGCTGGACGCGGGGATCGCCGGACACATAGCCGTGGTGGTGGAATTGCACGGGCTGGCCTCACTCCATCGTGGTTGTGCCGCTGCCTGCTCGTTCGATAATCGAACACGCCGTTCTGCTTTTGTAGGGCGATGGTAGCCGGGAGGGCGGCGGTACTCAACGTCCTGCCCACGAGCGTCAGTCACGGGCAGGACGAGGGGCAGCGGCCTCCGCTTCGAACCGGCCGCCGGTCGGGGATCTCAGCGTCGGATGCCCTTCCAGAAGTACGCGACCGGGCCGGCGAAGTTGATCGCGATGATGGCAGCCCAGATGCCCTTGGAGCCGTTGACCGCCTCCCGGGGACGGGTTGCCAGATCCGCCCAGGCGGTGGCGGCGAGGGACAGTTGCACGGAGGCGAGGATCATCACCCTCGCCTTCTGCCTGTCCGTCAGGTCGCTCCACCGCTTGCGGGTGGCGCGCTTCGAGGGGTGGGTGCGTGCGGTGCGGTCGGCCATGGGTGTCTCCCTAGTCGGAGCCCGTGTCGGACGCGGAGCTGAAGCCTCGTCCCCGGTGCACGGGCCGGACGGAACCTTCGGGTGCTCATTCCACCACGGACCGGGCCCCACCACCATGGCAGCGGTGGGATCGATCTGCGCTCCGGAGCCTCGCCGGGTGCAGGACTGCAGGACCAGCGCCGCCCTTGACGTGTCGGGAACGCCCACCTACTCTTCGTATACGATTTCGTACTCAATGAGGAGGAACGGGTGGATCTGCTCGACGACGGCGTCCTGGCCGCAGCCCGCAAGGTCGTCGCGGTCCACCTCAACTACCCCAGCCGGGCCGCCCAGCGTGGACGCACGCCCGACCAACCGTCGTACTTCCTGAAACCGCCGTCGTCCCTGGCTCTGTCCGGTTCGACCGTGGAACGTCCCGCCGGCTGCGAGCTGCTCGGCTTCGAGGGCGAGATCGTCCTCGTCATCGGCACCCCCGCCCGCAGGGTCCCCCTCGAGACGGCCTGGAGCCACGTCCGATGGGTCACGGCCGGCAACGATCTCGGAGTGTACGACCTGCGCTACGCGGACAAGGGATCCAACCTGCGATCCAAGGGCGGGGACGGCTTCACCCCGGTGGGCCCCCGCCTGATCCCGGCGTCCGACGTCGACCCCGCCGCGCTCCGGATCCGCACCTGGCACAACGGCGCCCTGGTGCAGGACGACACCTCCGCCGACCTCCTCTTCCCGTTCGCCCGGCTTCTCGCCGACCTGTCGCAGCTCCTCACGCTCGAAGCCGGCGACATCATCCTCACCGGCACGCCGGCGGGAGCGTCGGTCGCCCGTCCGGGCGACCTGCTGGAGGTCGAGGTGGTCTCCGGCGGCCTCTCCACGGGGCGTCTGGCCACCACGGTCAGCGAGGGTACGACGCCGCTGGCCGCGTTCGGTGCCCGCCCGAAGGTCGACGACCTCCAGCGCGAGGAGGCCTACGGCTCCCGCGAAGCGGCAGGGCTCAGCGAACCAGCGGGGCCGCGCGGGGTCCTCACACCCGGACTCAGGGAGAAGCTCGGGCAGGTCTCCACCGCCACCCTCTCCTCCCAGCTCCGGAAGCGCGGCCTGAACAACGTCAGCATCGACGGCCTGACCTCCACGCAGCCGGGCCGGCGCGTGGTCGGCACCGCCCGCACCCTCCGCTATGTGCCGAACCGCGAGGACCTCTTCGCCGCCCATGGCGCGGGCTACAACGCCCAGAAGCGCGCCATCGACACCGTGGACGGGGGCGAGATCCTCGTCATGGAGGCCCGCGGAGAGAAGGGCACCGGCACCGTCGGGGACATCCTGGCCCTCCGCGCCCAGGTGCGGGGCGCCGCGGCGATCATCACGGACGGAGGCGTCCGGGACATCACCGCGGTAGCGGCCCTGGACATGCCGACCTTCTATGCCAATCCGCACCCCGCCGTGCTGGGGCGGCGCCACATCCCCTGGGACACGGACGTCACCATCGCCTGCGGCGGCACGACCGTCCAGCCCGGCGACATCATCGTGGCCGATGCCGACGGCATCCTCGTGATCCCGCCCGCCCTCGCGGCAGAACTGGCCGAGGACGCCCTCGCACAGGAA
Source organism: Arthrobacter sp. BC5 (assembly GCF_056680255.1). NCBI lineage: Bacteria > Bacillati > Actinomycetota > Actinomycetes > Micrococcales > Micrococcaceae > Arthrobacter > Arthrobacter sp. BC5. The sequence goes on along the minus strand of NZ_CM155273.1, from coordinate 1,391,042 downwards.
CGCGAGGAGGCGTTCATCGCCGAGATGGTGGCCGGCGGCCACGGCGTGGACGGCCTGTACCCGCTGAACGCCGCCTGGCGGGAGCGCTACGATCAGTGGCGCGAGGGACACGCCGATGACTGAGCCGGCCGGCAGCTCCGGCGACGCCCCCTCGGGAGCCAGCAAGTCGCAGCAGGCCTACGACGCCGTCAAGCAGCGGATCGTGGGGGGCAGCTATCCGCCCGGGCATCGTCTGGTCCTCGCTGCGATCGCTCAGGATCTGGCAGTCAGCGTGGTGCCCGTGCGTGAGGCTATCCGCCGCCTCGAAGCCGAGGGCCTGGTCACCTTCCAGCGGAACGTCGGGGCCACCGTCGCAGGGATCGACCCCACCGAATACCTCTACACGATGCAGACCCTGAGCCTCGTCGAAGGAGCCGCGACGGCGCTGTCCGCACCGCTGATCGGCGCCGGGGACATCGCGCGCGCCCGTGCGGTCAACGAGGAGATGCGCTCCTGCCTGCAGGACTTCGACCCCCTGCGCTTCACCCGCCTGAACCAGGACTTCCACGCCATCCTCTTCGAGCGCTGCCCCAATCCTCACATCCTGGACCTGGTGCACCGCGGGTGGAACCGGCTCGCATCGCTGCGGTCCTCGACCTTCCGTTCCGTGCCGGAGCGCGCGCGCGAATCCGTCGAGGAACACGAGGAACTGCTGGCCCTGATCGACTCGGGAGCCGATGCCACCACGATCGAGTGGGCGGCCCGGCGCCACCGCGGCGCCACCCTCGACGCCTACCTCACGCACCACCGTACCCACGACGGCGCTCCCGGAGGCGCACGTGACACCGCCCACCCCCACGGTCAGGACCACTCATGACGATCCCCGGTGCACCAGCAGCGGCAGTAACCCGGCAGCGCATCCCGGAGGGACTGCCGTCTGCCCTCCGGCACTACATCGACGGCCGGTTGGTCGACTCCGTGGGCGGGGAGACGTTCGAGGTCCTGGACCCCGTGTCCAACACCGCATACGCCACCGCCGCGGCCGGGCAGAAGGAGGACATCGACCTCGCGGTGGCCGCTGCCAGGGAGGCCTTCACCGACGGACCGTGGCCGAGGATGAAGCCCCGGGAGCGTGCCCGTGTGCTCAACCGGATCGCCGACGCCGTGGAGGCCCAGGAGGACCGGCTCGCCGAACTCGAGACCTTCGACACCGGCCTGCCCATCACCCAGGCGAAGGGCCAGGCGCTGCGTGCGGCGGAGAACTTCCGCTTCTTCGCGGACCTCATCGTCGCCCAGTTCGACGACGCCATGAAGGTGCCGGGCTCGCAGATCAACTACGTGAACCGCAAGCCGATCGGCGTCGCCGGGCTCATCACGCCGTGGAACACGCCCTTCATGCTCGAGTCCTGGAAACTCGCACCGGCCCTGGCCACCGGGAACACCGTGGTCCTGAAGCCGGCCGAGTTCACGCCCCTCTCCGCGTCCCTGTGGGCTCAGATCTTCCAGGACGCGGGCCTGCCCGACGGCGTCTTCAACCTCGTCAACGGGCTCGGGGAGGAGGCCGGCGACGCCCTCGTGAAGCACCCCGACGTCCCGCTGATCTCCTTCACCGGGGAGACCACCACCGGCCGGACGATCTTCCGCAACGCTGCGGATCACCTCAAGGGGCTGTCGATGGAGCTCGGCGGGAAATCCCCCTGCGTCGTCTTCGCCGACGCGGACATCGACGCGGCGATCGACTCGGCCCTCTTCGGGGTGTTCTCGCTCAACGGCGAGCGTTGCACAGCCGGCTCCCGCATCCTCGTCGAGCGCGCCGTGTACGACGAGTTCTGCGAGAAGTACGCCGCGCGGGCGAAGGCCATCGTCGTCGGCGACCCGCACGACCCGGCCACCGAGGTCGGGGCGCTGGTGCACCCCGAGCACTACGCCAAGGTGGCCTCCTACGTGGAGATCGGCAAGACCGAAGGGCGCCTGCTCGCCGGCGGTGGCCGCCCGGAGCACCTCCCGGAGGGCAACTACATCGCCCCCACGGTCTTCGCCGACGTGGTGCCGGATGCGCGGATCTTCCAGGAGGAGATCTTCGGTCCCGTCGTCGCCCTCACGCCCTTCGACACCGACGCCGAGGCCCTGGCACTCGCGAACACCACGAAGTACGGGCTCGCGGCCTACGTGTGGACGAAGGACCTGACCCGGGCCCACACCTTCGCGCAGAGCGTCGAGGCGGGCATGGTGTGGCTCAACAGCCACAACGTCCGCGACCTCCGCACGCCCTTCGGCGGGGTCAAGGCCTCCGGCCTCGGCCACGAGGGCGGCTACCGCTCCATCGACTTCTACACCGACCAGCAGGCCGTGCACATCACCCTCGGCACCGTCCACACGCCGAAGTTCGGCAGCATCGCAGACTCCGCAGCCAACGAAGGCTGACACCCCGCCCGCTCGACGAAGAGAGAACGCCATGGCCCAGCCCATCCCCGCGCCCTCGGTCCCCGCCCCGGACATCGTCCGTTGCGCGTACATGGAGATCGTGGTCACCGACCTCGCCCGCTCACGGGAGTTCTACGTGGACGTGCTCGGCCTGCACGTCACCGAGGAGGACGACGGTGCGATCTACCTGCGTTCCCTCGAGGAGTTCATCCACCACAACCTCGTGCTGCGCAAGGGTCCGATCGCTGCCGTCGCGGCCTTCGCGTACCGCGTGAAGTCGCCTGCCGAGGTCGATGTCGCCGAGGCCTACTACCGTGAGCTCGGCTGCCGCACCGAACGCCGCACGGGAGGCTTCACGAAGGGCGTCGGCGACTCGGTCCGCGTCGAGGATCCGCTGGGGTTCCCCTATGAGTTCTTCTTCGACGTGCAGCACGTGGAGCGCCTCACGCAGCGCTACGACCTGTACTCCGCGGGTGAACTGGTGCGCCTGGACCACTTCAACCAGGTCACCCCGGACGTGCCGCGTGGCCGGGCGTACCTCGAGGACCTGGGCTTCCGGGTCTCGGAGGACATCCAGGACTCCGACGGCGTGACCTACGCCGTGTGGATGCACCGCAAGCAGACGGTGCACGACACAGCGCTGACCGGCGGCAACGGTCCCCGCATGCATCACGTTGCGTTCGCCACGCACGAGAAGCACAACATCATCCAGATCTGCGACAAGATGGGCGCCCTGCGCATCAGCGACCGCATCGAGCGCGGGCCCGGACGCCACGGCGTCTCGAACGCCTTCTACCTCTACATCCTCGACCCGGACGGTCACCGCATCGAGATCTACTGCCAGGACTACTACACCGGGGACCCCGACAATCCCACCATCACGTGGGACGTCCACGACAACCAGCGCCGTGACTGGTGGGGCAACGCCGTGGTGCCGTCCTGGTACACGGAGGCGTCCCTCGTGCTGGACCTCGACGGCACCCCGCAGCCGGTCACCGAGCGGGACGAGCGCAGCGAAATGGCCGTCACCGTCGGCGCTGACGGCTTCTCCTACACCCGCCGGGACGACGGCGGCGCGGCCGAGGGCTTCAAACTCGGCGCCCAGCTCTGAGACCCGCAGGAGGACCCCCATGCTCGATCCCCGGACCATCAGCCGGATCGCCGATGAACTGCTCGACGCCGCCCGAACGCGCGCGCCCGTCCCCCTGCTCACCGCGCGCTACCCGGGCATGACGGTGGAGGACTCCTACGCCGTCCAGAGGGTGTGGCGGCAGCGCAACGAGGAGGCGGGCCGCCGGCTCGTCGGGCGGAAGATCGGCCTCACCTCGCGGGCGATGCAGGCGGCAACCGGCATCGCGGAACCGGACTACGGCGCCATCTTCGACGACATGGTGTTCGAGACGGGCTGCTCGGTCGAGTGGCGCCGGTACGCGCACCCCCGCGTCGAGGTCGAGCTCGCCTTCGTCCTCAAGCACGACCTCGCCGGACCGGGCTGCACGATCTTCGACGTGCTCAGGGCGACCGAGTACGTGGTCCCCGCGCTCGAGATCCTGGACTCGAGGATCGAGATGGACGGCCGGACCATCGTGGACACCATCGCGGACAATGCGGCGATGGGCGCCATGGTGGTCGGCGGGCGCCCGGTTCGACCCGACGCCGTCGACCTGCGCTGGGTGTCCGCCATCCTCTACAAGAACCAGGTCGTGGAGGAGACCGGCGTGGCGGCCGGGGTACTCGACCACCCGGCTGCCGGCGTGCACTGGCTCGCCAACAAGATCGCCGCCCACGGCGACGGCCTGAAGGCCGGGGACATCATCCTCGCCGGCTCCTTCACCCGACCCCTGTGGGTCTACGAAGGCGATACCGTCCACGCCGACTACGGACCACTGGGAGCTGTGACATGCCGCTTCGACTAGGACCCACCTTCGCCGGCGACCTCGCTGCCGCGGATCGGGCGCTCGCCGGCATGTGGGTGTGCTCCGGCAGCCCGCTCGTCGCCGAGGTCTGCGCCGGATCCGGGCTGGACTGGCTCCTCATCGACGCCGAGCACAGTCCCAACGGGCTCGAATCGATCCTCGCCCAGTTGCAGGCCGTCCACGGATACCCGGTGCAGGCCCTCGTCCGACCGCCGGTCAACGACACCGTGCTCATCAAGCAGTACCTCGACCTGGGCGTCCAGAACCTCCTGATCCCGATGGTGAACACGGTGGCCGATGCCGAAGCAGCCGTCGCCGCCACTCGCTATCCCCCCGAGGGCGTCCGCGGGGTCGGCTCGGCGCTGGCCCGCGCGGCCCGCTGGAACAGGATCCCCGACTACCTCGCGGCTGCCTCCCGGACGATCAGCCTCACGGTGCAGATCGAGTCGGCGACCGCCGTCGAGGCGGTGGAGGACATCCTCACGGTCGACGGCGTGGACGCGATCTTCTTGGGTCCTTCCGACCTGGCCGCGTCCATGGGCCTGCTCGGGCAGCAGGAACATCCGGACGTGCGCGCCGCCGTAGAGCACTGCCTCTCAGTAGCCCGGTTCGCCGGGAAGCCGGCCGGCGTCAATGCGTTCAGCCCGGTCATCGCGCGGGGCTATCTGGACGCCGGCGCCCGCTTCCTCCTCGTCGGCGCCGACGTCGCCCTCCTCGCCCGCGGGTCCGAAGCCCTCGCCGCCGCGTTCGTCCCGCCGTCCGGGGGTTCCCCAGCGAGCTACTGACGGAGCCGGCTGCTCCGCCTCCAGCCGCGCGCGTCTCCGGCAACCGCTCCGGCGGCGGGCGGCTGCCTGCTACAGGCTGTGCGCCGCGTCGATCCGGCGTCGGCACGGCGCGGGTCGCTACGATCCAAGCATGAGCCGACCTCCTTCCCCCGCCCCGGCGCCCAGAGGCCCCACTGTCCTCGCTGCCCTCCTCCTCGCCGTCGTCGCGGCGTTCCAGGCTGCGCTGGCGTCCGGAGCGCCGTGGGGAAGGGCCGCCTATGGAGGCTCCCACCGGGGTTCCCTGCCCGTCAGGTACCGGACGGTAAGCACCATCTCCTCGATCGCCTATGCCGCGCTGGCCCTGGTCACGCTCGGCAGGGGCCCCGGCGCGACGACGAGGCGTCGCGTCCTGACGGGCGCCTCGGGCCTGATGGCCGTGGGCACCGTGATAAACCTGGCATCACGATCCCGTCTGGAACGGATTCTGTGGAGCCCGGTGGCGGGAATCCTTGCCGTCACCCTGCTGCACGTGGCGCGGCGAGTCCCGGCCGATGAGCACGGACGACGATAAGCGCAAGAGCCATGGGCCGGTCGGATCGCCGGTCCATCGAAGGCTAGACTGAGCCTTTCGGAGACTCCCCGTTCGGGCGGATCCGCGAAAGGCCTCCTGCCCGGATCCGGCCCTCACCTTTCCCCTCCTCGTCGATGGCGACCGTCCTCGACCCATTCCTTCCGCGCGCGCGGAAGGAATGCCATCACCCCACCTCGGAAAGCTGCCGCGCCGTGCCCCAGTCCCCAGCCTCGACCCGCCTCGCATCCCTCGAGGCGCTGCTCTTCGACCTCGACGGCGTCCTCACTCCCACGGCCGACGTCCACCGGCAAGCGTGGTCGCGATTGTTCGGCGCATTCCTGGCGTCGAAGGGGCACCATCAGGCCTACACGGACGAGGACTATCTCACCTACATCGACGGCAGGCCCCGCTACGACGGTGTGCGCGCGTTCCTCGCCTCGCGCGGCATCTCCCTGCCGGAGGGACATCCCGAGGACGGACCGGAGCTCGAGACCGTCTTCGGGCTGGGCAACCGGAAGAACAGGACCTTCAACGAGACGCTCCAGGACCGGGGCGTCACCGCGTACCCGGGTTCCGTCAAGCTGCTCGACGCCGCCGCAGCGAGCGGCGTGAAGATGGCGGTGGTCACGAGTTCACGCAACGGCGTCGCCGTCCTGAAGGCTGCCGGGCTCAGCGACCGCTTCGGGGTCGTCGTCGACGGCCTGCTCTCGATGGAACGCGGCATGGCGGGCAAGCCGGCACCGGACACCTATCTCCACGCCGCCGGCCTCCTGGGGCTTCCAGCCTCTGCCTGCGCGGTCGTCGAGGACGCGCCGTCGGGGATCGACGCCGGGAGGGCCGGTCGGTTCGGACTCGTCATCGGCGTCGATCGCGGCGTGGGCGCGGAGACGCTGCTGGCGCACGGCGCCGATCTGGTGGTCGAGGACCTCGCCGAGCTGGTCCCCCTCCTCCCCGCCCCCTGAGTTCTGCCAACGCCCCCGCTCCCCGGACACCCAGGACTTCCCATGAACCTCATCACCACAGACCCCGTCGACCGCAACCGCTTCCCCGTCGACGAGTGGGCACTCGTCGAGACCGGATTCGATGCCGGGAAGCAGGGCCACAACGAGACGCTCTTCGCCGTGGGCAATGGGTACCTCGGCATGCGGGGCAACCTCGACGAAGGCAGGGACGGGCACGCCTACGGCACGTTCATCAACGGTTTCCACGAGACGTGGCCCATCCAGCATGCGGAGGAGGCCTTCGGCTTCGCGCGGGTGGGACAGACGATCGTCAACGCCCCCGATGCGAAGATCATCCGCCTGTACGTCGACGACGAGCCCTTCGTCCTGACGGAGGCCGACATCCTGCGGCACTCACGCCGCCTCGACTTCGCCGACGGCGTCCTGACGCGCGAGGTCGAGTGGCGGACCCCCTCGGGCAAGCGCGTGCTCATCCGATCCCGCCGCATGGTATCGCTCACCGACAGGCATCTCGCGATCATCGACTACGAGGTGGAGATGCTCGACTCCGAGGCGTCCATCCTCCTCTCCAGCCAGATCCTCAACCGCCAGGACGGCGTGGACGAGTATCAGGTCAACCTCCTCCCGGAGGGCGGGGCATTCGATCCGCGGAAGGCCGAATCGTTCCGTGACCGGGTCCTCCAGCCGCGCCTCAAGCGCGTTGTCGGCTCCCGCTACCTGCTGGGCTACAGCACGACGAACTCGCAGATGACGATTGCCTGCGGGATCGAACACGACCTGGACACGGACAACGAGTGGGATGCGACGTCCCACATCGAGGACGACCTCGCGAAGCATGTGTACCGGGTCAAGGCGAAGCCGGGCCGGCCCGTCCGCCTCGTGAAGCACGTCACGTACCACACCGCGCGCGCCGTCCCGGTGCGTGAGCTCGCCGACCGCTGCAGCCGCACCCTCGATCGCGCGCGTGAGACCGCGCTGCCTGAGCACTTCCGGAACCAGCGCGACTGGCTGGCGGACTACTGGCACCGCTCCGACGTCGAGGTCGAGGGCCAGCCGGTCATCCAGCAGGCCGTCCGGTGGAACCTCTTCCAACTCGCCCAGTCCACGGCCCGCACGGACGGCGGTGGCATCGCCGCGAAGGGCGTCTCCGGATCCGGTTACGGCGGGCACTACTTCTGGGACACCGAGGTCTATGTCCTGCCCTTCCTGAGCTACACCGCGCCCGGCGTCGCACGGAACGCCCTCCGCTTCCGGCAGTCGATGCTCGAGCCTGCACGGGCGCGTGCAGCCGAACTGAACCAGCGCGGCGCACTGTTCCCGTGGCGCACGATCAACGGCCAGGAGTCGTCCGCGTACTACGCGGCGAGCACCGCCCAGTACCACATCGACGCGGACATCTCCTATGCCCTCATGCAGTACGTGGCGGCGACGGGAGACAACGACTTCCTCAACCGCGGCGCGATCGACATTCTCGTGGAGACCGCGAGGATGTGGGCCGATCTGGGGTTCTGGCGCAGCAACGGCGATGACAACTTCCACATCCATGGCGTGACGGGGCCCGACGAGTACACGACCGTGGTGAACGACAACCTGTACACGAACGTGATGGCGCGAGCCAATCTGCGTTCCGCGGTGCACGCCGTCGGATCACTCCGGGCCGTCGATCCCGCCGCCTACGAACTCATGGTCGCGCGCCTCGACCTGCGGGAGGACGAGCTGTCCGAGTGGACGCACGCCGCGGCCAGGATGCACATCCCCTTCGACGAGCGGGCGGGCATCCACCCCCAGGACGCGGCGTTCCTCGAGAAGGAGCTGTGGGACCTCGAGAACACTCCTCCGAGCAAGCGGCCCCTGCTGCTGCACTACCACCCGCTCGTGATCTACCGCTTCCAGGTACTCAAGCAGGCCGACGTCGTCCTCGCCCTCCACCTCCAGGGGCACGAGTTCACCATGGCGCAGAAGCGCTCCGACTTCGAGTACTACGAGGCCCTGACCACGGGCGACTCGACCCTGTCCGCCGTCGTCCAGTCGATCATCGCCGCTGAGGTGGGGTACCACGACCTCGCCCTCAAGTACTTCATGTCCGCCCTGTTCGTCGACCTCGCCGACCTCCACCGCAACACGTCGGACGGCATCCATGTCGCTTCGACCGGCGGGGTCTGGAGCGCCCTCGTCTACGGTTTCGGCGGCATGCGCGATCACGGCGGCCGGATCACCTTCGAGCCGCGACTGCCGGAGGGCTGGACGCGCGTGAGCTTCCACGTCACCCTCCTCGGTACCCGGGTGCGCGTGGACGTGATGCAGGACGCCCTCACCCTGACGGTGGAGACGGGCGATTCGGCGACGGTCTCGGTGCGTGGCCGCACCGTCCGGGTGACCGCCGGAGCCCCGGTGACGGTCGGTCTCGACGGCCAGGGACCGCGCCTGACCGGAACACCCACCACCAGCGACATCGAAGGGAGCCGCCGCGCCGACGGTTCCCTGGTCACGGCGTCGATCCCGAGGATCACCGTCAACCCCTGACCCGGCGGGGGCCGCGGCGGTCGGCCGCGGGCCGCTCCCTCGGCCTAGAGCTGGTCCTCGAGGTGGAAGACCTCGTCCAGCCGCAGGAAGCCCTCGTCGGGCCTCCCCTCGAGCGACACGAAGAACGGCCCCATCTCCGCCTGCCATCGGGCATTGACCCCGGTGCCGGCCATGGCCGCTTGGGACGCCGCGAAGTCCTCGCACTCCACGTATCCGATCAGCAGGCCGTCAGGGCGCAGGAACAGGGAGTAGTTGTTCCACCCGGTGTCCTTGAGCGCACGCGCCATCTCGGGCCAGATCGCCGCGTGGCGCTTCCGGTACTCGGGGATGAGCTCGGGCCGGACCTGCAACTGGAAGCACACGCGTTCCATCGGCTGAGTTTCCTTTCGTCCTGCGGCCGCCGGTGACGTCGGGCGGGGTTGAATCGTTTCATAATACTCGCCGAGGTGCCAGTTCGAACTCACCCGGTGGCGGGCCCTGCCGGGACCGGAGCGAGCGCACTCGTGCTTCCGCGTTCCACGAGCTCGGGGTCGAAGATCACCTGACGCCGCTGCGAGGCCGGCCGCTCGATCTCCTCGAGGAGGAGTTCGACGGCCATGCGCCCCATGAGCTCCGTGGGTTTCCGGACACTCGTCAGCGGGACGACGGCGGAGGCCGAGAAGTCGATGTCGTCGTACCCGATGAGCGCCAGGTCCTCGGGGATCCGGAGGCCGCGGATCAGCAGGACCGCCTGCATGACGCCGATGGCGAGGAGATCATTGGCGCAGAAGATGCCATCGGGGAGTTTCCCCGCACGGCGCTGCGCGATCGCCTCGCCGACGTCGCGGCCCGCGAGGACCGTCATGGCATCCGCCTCGACGACCTCCAGTACCGCACCGTCGTGCTCCTCGACGGCCTGGCGCGCGCCCGTCAACCGGTCCGCCACCTGGCGGTAGTCCGCCCTGGTCCCGACGAAGACTATCCGCCGCCGCCCCGCCGCGAGCAGGTGCCGGACCGCCATGTAGCCGCCGGCGACGTCGTCCACGGACACCGAACTGCAGTGGCGCTGCGGATCGACGCGGTCCACGAGCACCACGGGCATGCCGCGCCTGCGCAGCGCATCGACGCGGGGGCCTACGTCTCCGACCGGCGAGATGAGCATGCCCTGCACGCGCTGCTGCTCGAAGACGTCGATGTACCTCGCCTCACGCCCGGCATCCTGGCCGCTGTCCCCCAGCACCACCGTGCTGCCGTTCTCGGCGGCGCAGTCCTCCGCGGCACGCGCCAGGGAGGAGAAGAAGGGGTTCCCGACGTCGAGCACGATGAGGCCGATGGTGCGGCTCTGGCCCGCCCGCAGTTGCCGGGCGGCGTCGTTGCGCACGAAACCGAGCTCGTCGATCGCCCCCTGCACGCGTTCCCGCGTGGCAGCGGAGACACGCGCGGGGTGGTTGAGCACGTTGGAGACCGTACCGATCGCCACGCCTGCCCGGTCGGCGACGTCCTTGATGCTGACTGCGCGGCTGTCCATGAATCCCTCGAAGCTCGTGTCCGGTCTCGGTTGCGGCACCGGCAGGACTGTTGACACTCGTCTAGGGCAAGGATAGCTTTGAAACGTGTCAATGAAACGATTCAATGGCGCGGCAATTCTGCTTCCCTCTCCCGACCCGTCCGGGGCGGAGGAAGATCCCGAGAAATCGCGGCCCGAGGTGTGATGGAGCACCCGGTCGCCATCCGAGCTGGAGAGAGTACATGACTGTCATCGACGACATCTCGGCGGAGCTGGAGCAGCTCGCCATCGAAGTGCCCTCGTGGGCCTACGGCAATTCCGGGACCCGCTTCAAGGTGTTCGCCACTCCGGGCACGCCGCGCACCGTGCAGGAGAAGATCGCGGATGCGGGCGTGGTCAACAGGCTGACCGGTCTGGCCCCGAGTGTGGCCCTGCACATCCCGTGGGACAAGGTGGATGACTACGGCATCCTCGCCGACCACGCGGCCGAGCACGGCATGCGGCTGGGCACCGTCAACAGCAACACGTTCCAGGACGACGACTACAAGTTCGGCAGCCTCACGCACAGCGATGCCGCGGTGCGGAACAAGGCGATCGACCACATGTACGAGTGCCTCGAGGTCATGAACGTCACCGGCTCCCGCGACCTGAAGATCTGGCTCGCGGACGGCTCCAACTACCCCGGCCAGGCCGACATGCGGTCGCGCCAGGACTGGCTGCAGGAATCCCTGCGGAAGGTCTACGACCGCCTCGGCGAGGACCAGCGACTGGTGCTGGAGTACAAGTTCTTCGAGCCGGCGTTCTACCACACGGACGTTCCCGACTGGGGAACCTCCTATGCTCACTGCCTGCAGCTGGGCGAGAAGGCCCTCGTCTGCCTCGACACCGGACACCACGCCCCCGGGACCAACATCGAATTCATCGTGGCGCAGCTGATCCGGCTCGGGAAGCTGGGATCCTTCGACTTCAACTCGCGCTTCTACGCGGACGACGACCTGATCGTCGGTGCTGCGGATCCGTTCCAGCTGTTCCGCATCATGGCGGAGGTGGTCCGCGGTGGCGGCCTCGACCCCTCCAGCGGGATCGCCCTCATGCTGGACCAGTGCCACAACCTCGAGGAGAAGATCCCCGGCCAGATCCGCTCCGTGCTGAACGTGCAGGAGATGACGGCCCGTGCCCTGCTCATCGACCGGCCTGCGCTGGCCGCCGCACAGGAATCGGGCGACGTGCTGGCCGCGAACGCCATCCTGATGGACGCCTTCTACACGGACGTCCGCCCGGGCCTCGCCGCCTGGCGCGAGTCGAAGGGGCTCCCCGCGGACCCCCTGGCGGCTTTCCGCGAGAGCGGCTACCAGGAACGGATCAACAGCGAACGACAGGGCGGCCAGCAGGCCGGATGGGGAGCATGACCATGACGACGACGACAGGGCTCGCGACCAACGCCACCACGAACCCGACGGTGACCGACCTCATCGAGCGCTCCAACAGGCTCGGCGCCGACAAGCGGACCACGAACTACGCCGGCGGCAACACCTCGGCGAAGGGCACCGGCTTCGACCCGGCCACCGGCGAGGACGTGGAACTGCTCTGGGTCAAGGGCTCCGGCGGAGACCTCGGCACCCTGAAGGAGTCCGGGCTCGCCGTCCTGCGGCTCGACCGGATGAGGGCCCTGCAGGGCGTCTACCCGGGCGTGGAGCGCGAGGACGAGATGGTCGCGGCCTTCGACTACACGCTGCACGGCAAGGGCGGGGCGGCGCCGTCCATCGACACCGCCATGCACGGGCTCGTCGATGCCGCGCACGTGGACCACCTGCACCCCGACTCGGGCATCGCCATCGCGACCGCCGCCGACGGCGAGGCACTCACCGCCACGATCTTCGGCTCGAGGGTCGTCTGGGTGCCCTGGCGCCGTCCCGGTTTCCAGCTCGGGCTCGACATCGCCGCCATCAAGGAGGCCAACCCCGAGGCCATCGGCACGATCCTCGGAGGCCACGGCATCACCGCCTGGGGCGACACGTCCGCCGAGGCCGAGGCGAACTCGCTGGAGATCATCGAGACGGCTGAACGGTACATCGCCGAGCACGGCAGGGCCGAGCCCTTCGGCCCCGCCCTCGAGGGCTACGCGGCACTGCCCGAGCAGGAGCGCCGGGCCAAGGCCGCCGCCCTGGCCCCGACCATCCGGGGCCTCGCCTCCACGGACAGGGCCCAGGTGGGCCATTTCACCGACGACCCCAGGGTGCTCGACTTCCTGGCCTCCGCCGCGCACCCCCGCCTCGGCGCGCTCGGCACGAGCTGCCCGGACCACTTCCTGCGCACCAAGGTCAAGCCGCTCGTCCTCGACCTCCCGGCGGACGCCGACGTCGAGAGCTGCCTGCTGCGCCTGCGCGAACTGCACACCGAGTACCGGGCGGACTACGCCGCGTACTACGACCGCCACGCCACGGCGGACTCCCCCGCCATGCGCGGCGCGGACCCCGCGATCGTGCTGGTGCCCGGCGTCGGGATGTTCTCCTTCGGTGCCAACAAGCAGACCGCACGGGTGGCCGGGGAGTTCTACCTCAACGCCATCAACGTGATGCGCGGCGCCGAGGCCATCTCCACCTACTCCCCCATCGAGGAGAGCGAGAAGTTCCGCATCGAGTACTGGGCCCTCGAGGAGGCCAAGCTCGCACGGATGCCGAAGCCCAAGTCCCACGCCGGGCGGATCGCCCTGGTGACGGGCGCGGCGTCGGGCATCGGCAAGGCCATCGCCACACGGCTGGCCGCCGAGGGTGCGTGCGTGGTCATCGCGGACCTGAACATCGAGAGCGCGAGCTCGGTCGCCGAGGAGCTCGGTGGTTCCGACGTCGCCATCGGCGTGCAGGCCGACGTCACCGACCCTGCCCAGGTACGCCAGGCCGTGCAGGCCGCCGTGCTGGCCTTCGGCGGGCTCGACCTGGTGGTGAACAACGCCGGCCTGTCGATCTCCAAGCCGCTCCTGGAGACCACCGAGAAGGACTGGGACCTGCAGCACGACGTCATGGCGAAGGGCTCCTTCCTCATGTCGCAGGCCGCGGCGAAGGTGCTGATCGACCAGGACATGGGCGGGGACATCATCTACATCTCCTCGAAGAACTCCGTGTTCGCCGGCCCCAACAACATCGCCTACAGCGCCACGAAGGCGGACCAGGCACACCAGGTCCGCCTCCTCGCGGCCGAACTCGGCGAATACGGCGTCCGCGTCAACGGCATCAACCCCGACGGCGTGGTCCGCGGCTCCGGCATCTTCGCCGGCGGCTGGGGCGCCAAGCGGGCCGCGGTCTACGGCGTGGAGGAGGACAAGCTGGGCGAGTACTACGCGCAGCGCACCCTGCTCAAGCGCGAGGTGCTGCCGGAGAACGTAGCCAACGCCGTCGCCGTCCTGACCTCCGCCGAACTCTCGCACACCACCGGCCTGCACATCCCCGTGGACGCGGGCGTCGCCGCCGCGTTCCTGCGCTGACATGGGCGTCGGTTCCGGAGCAGTCTTCGCCGCCGTCGACATCGGGGCGTCCTCCGGACGCGTGATCCTCGGGAAGCTGACGGATGCCGGTCCGGAACTCGTCACGGTGCACCGGTTCCCCAACGGCGTGCAGTTCCTCGGTGGTGCCCTGCGCTGGGACGTCGAGGCGTTGTTCGGCGAGGTCCTCGTGGGGCTCAGGGCGGCTGCCGAGGCGGCCGCCCTGGCCGGGGACGCCGTCGCGAGCATCGGGATCGACACCTGGGCGGTGGACTACGGCCTGGTCGACGGCGCCGGCACGCTCCGCCACCTGCCGTTCAGCTACCGGGACGGACGGACCGAGGCGAGCGTCGGCGTCGTGCACGCGTCGCTGCCGCCGGAACGGCTGTACGCCCGCACGGGCCTGCAGTTCCTGCCCTTCAACACGGTGTACCAGCTGGCGGCCGAGCGGTCCCTGGACGCGGTCCAGGCACTGCTCATCCCCGACCTGCTCGCCTACCGACTGACCGGCGAGCGCCGCACCGAGGCCACGAACGCGTCGACCACGGGGCTGCTCGACGCCGCCACCGGTACCTGGGCCACCGATCTCTTCGCACCACTCGGCCTGGCGCCGGACCTCTTCCCGCCGCTCGTGGAACCCGGCGCCGTCGTCGGTACGCTTCTTCCGGAGATCGCCGTGGCCACGGGATTGCCCGGGTCCACTCAGGTGGTCGCCGTCGGATCACACGACACGGCATCTGCCGTCGCCGCGGTACCCGCGAGCTCGCCGGGCTTCGCCTACATCTCCTCGGGGACCTGGTCACTCGTGGGCGTGGAACTCGACGCCCCCATCCTCACCGACGAGAGCCGCGCGGCGAACTTCACGAACGAGCGCGGCGTCGACGGCACCATCCGGTACCTCCGTAACACCGGGGGCCTCTGGCTCCTGCAGGAGTGCCTGCGGGAGTGGGGCATCGAGGGCCCCGAACCGGACCTGACGGGCCTGCTGGCCGCAGCGGCGGAACTGCCCGGCGGCGGACCCACCATCGACGCCGACAGCACGGAGTTCCTCGCCCCCGACGACATGCCCGCCCGCATCCGCAGGGCTGCGCTGGCAACGGGGCAGGAGGCGCCGTCCTCACGGGAGGCCACGGTGCGGTGCATCCTGGACAGCCTCGCCGATGCCTACGCCCGCACCCTGCAGGATGCCGCCCGGCTGTCCGGCCAGGCCATCGACGTCATCCACGTGGTGGGCGGCGGGTCACAGAACGCCCTGCTGTGCCAACTGACGGCGGACCGGACCCACGTTCCCGTCCTGGCGGGCCCCGTGGAAGCCACGGCTCTCGGCAACATCCTCGTCCAGGCGCGTGCAGCCGGGCTGGTAGCCGCCGGCCCCGGGTTGACCGGGATCCGGGAAGCCGCGTGCGCCGCCACCAGCGCGGTCCGGTACGAGCCCTCCGGCCGGCCGGCACTGCCACCAGGTGCGCCTTCCGCCCCGATGGGCTATCTTCATGACGCCCCGGCTCGCTGAGAACTCCCCTGCCTTCCCCCGCTCCCCCTCCAGCACCTCGACCGACGTCGAAAGGATCACTCCGTGACCAAGCGCCAACTTCCCGTTCCAGCCGAGATGCTCGAGCTGATGCAGTTCAGGAAATTCGAGCTCAACGGCAAGAAGCGGCGCCTGCAGTCGGCGCTCACCATCGCGGACCTGCGCACGATCGCCAAACGCCGTACCCCGAAAGCCGCCTTCGACTACACCGACGGCGCCGCCGAGGGTGAGCTGTCGCTGACCCGCGCCCGACAGGCGTTCGAGGACATCGAGTTCCACCCCTCGATCCTCCGCCCGGCCGAGCACGTCGACACCTCGGTGGAGATCCTCGGTGGACCCAGTGCCCTCCCGTTCGGCATCGCACCCACCGGATTCACCCGCCTCATGCAGACGGAGGGCGAGACAGCGGGTGCCGGCGCAGCCGCAGCAGCGGGCATCCCCTTCACCCTGTCCACGCTCGGGACCACCTCGATCGAGGGCGTGAAGGCGGCCAACCCCACCGGGCGCAACTGGTTCCAGCTGTACGTCATGCGCCAGCGGGAGATCTCCTACGACCTCGTGCGCCGCGCCGGCGAAGCCGGCTTCGACACCCTCATGTTCACCGTCGACACGCCCGTGGCCGGCGCCCGGCTCCGCGACAAGCGCAACGGATTCTCCATCCCGCCCCAGCTGTCCATCGGAACCATCCTCAACGCGGTCCCCCGCCCCTGGTGGTGGGTCGACTTCCTCACCACCCCGAAACTCGAATTCGCGTCCCTGACCGACACCGGCGGCACCGTGGGGGACCTGCTGAACGCAGCCATGGACCCGACCATCAGCTACGACGACCTCGCCATCATCCGCGACCTGTGGCCCGGCAAGATCCTCATCAAGGGAGTCCAGAACGTCGAGGACTCCGTACGACTGGTCAACATGGGCGTCGACGGCATCATCCTGTCCAACCACGGCGGCCGCCAACTCGACCGCGCCCCCATCCCCTTCCACCTCCTGCCGCAGGTCGTGAAGGAAGTCGGCTCCGACACCACGATCATGGTCGACACCGGCATCATGAACGGAGCCGACATCGTCGCCTCGATCGCCCTGGGGGCGAAATTCACCCTCATCGGCCGCGCCTACCTCTACGGACTCATGGCCGGCGGCCGCGACGGCGTCGACAGGACCATCGCCATCCTGCGGGACGAGATCGAACGCACCATGCGCCTCCTCGGCGTCTCCCACCTCGGCGAACTCGAACCCAGGCACGTCACCCAACTCACCCGCCTCGTGCCCGTCACCAGCGCGCCGAGCACCGTGTCGACGCTGACCTAGACGCACCACCCGTCAGCGGCGTGGGCGCAGGGACACCTGCCCTTTCGCCGTCGACGGATCGACGACGGCGCCATGCTGCACCATGTCCGCGACCCCCAGGTTCACGAGCCTGCGGGCGGCGCTCCGGGCGGGCTCACCCAACAGCCGCCCACCGTCCTGGCCGAGGGCCCGGGCGGCCTCTCCGGGATCTACGCCCTGCCCGTGCGGCAGGCTCCGGAGGCGCGCGAGGAGCCAGGCCTCGAGCTCCGCATCGATCGTTCTCACCTTGCGGGCACGGCAGGCGTCACTGCAGTAGAGCACCGAGTCCCACGTCCGTTCCCACTTCTTCCGCCACTCCATGCGCCGGCCGCAGGACCGGCAGTGCTTCGACCCGGACCGCTCCGCCGGGCGTGGGCCCGTGCGCGGGCTCACCGCCCCCTCACATGCGCCCGAAGACGGCGCGGACGACGGCGAAGATCCCGTAGCAGATGAGCCCGACAGCGATCGCCGTCAGC
The DNA here is from genome assembly GCF_056680255.1 of Arthrobacter sp. BC5. NCBI lineage: Bacteria > Bacillati > Actinomycetota > Actinomycetes > Micrococcales > Micrococcaceae > Arthrobacter > Arthrobacter sp. BC5. Next base: position 1,373,609 of record NZ_CM155273.1, on the reverse strand, counting down.
ACATACACCCCCACGGGGTGTGACTGGAGTGCCTTGAGGCTTCCGTCGAGCCCCGTCGACTCCTGCGGGCGACGGTCCAGGCCTGCGATGACGAAGAGGCCGCCGACGAGGAGGAGCGCGATCCCCTTCGCCACGTGTCCCACGACGCCGAGCGCGTTGATCACCCGGCCGCCGGCCGTGTTCTCGAAGGCGCGCAGCTCGGGACGGAATCCCCGCCGCACCCCCTTGACGACGAAATGCACCCCGATCCCGAGCACTACACCCGCCGCCACGAACACGAGGAGCACCCCCACCCCCGAGGTGAGCAGGGACCGGGTGAAGTCCACGGTGGATTCGGAGGAATCAGGGCCGTCCCCCAGGGCGAAGCGCGCGAAGGTCCCGGCCATGGACCCGTAGATGATGACGAGTGAACCGGACGAGATGTGCTTGCCGAGGCGCTGGCCACCCGTGAGATGGCGTGCGCGCACGGTCGCCTCACTGAGCTGCCACAGCGCCAGACCCGCACAGCCCACGGCTCCGAGCCACATGATGGGCGGCCCCAGCCGGCCCTCGGCGACCTCCTCGAGGGCCCCTGTCGGCTCGGCCTCCCCCGAGCCTCCGAAAGCCAGGCGTAGGGCGATCGCACCGATCAGGATGTGCACTGCAGCGAGGGCTCCGAAGCCGAACCGTGCGGCGACGTCCAGGGCACGCGTATCGGAGGCCTGTTCGGCCGCATCGGCCACCTGTCTCGCCACGCCCTGCTCATCCGCGCTGCTGTCCGTCGTCACGACGATGCTTCCACTCCTCACTACGGGTTCTGCGGGCGCCGACGCGGGGAAGGACTGCAGCGCCGGAATGCCCCAAGCATAGGAGCAACGTTTCCCCTGCGCAGCGAAATCCGTGACCGCTTCGGGCGCGCCGCAGGCGATCACGACCTGCATCACGGTCAGGCTGTCCTGGTCCCGGGCCGCACCGGTGACGCCACGGGGGAACACCGTCGTCGTGCAGGGGAGCCCCCCCGAGGACGGAACCGCTCCGCCAGGCACTCAGGAGGAGCGCGTGAGCCAGGCCACGAGCGCGGCGCGCATGAATTCGGCCCCGCCCGCGCCGCCGTAGTTCGCCGCGAATCGCGGATCCTGGACGTACATCGCCCCGAGTCCCCGGACGTATTCGGGCAGGAGCGTCCCGTCCTCGTCGCGCCGGGTCCCCGGGACGGAGGACAGCCAGGCGTCCGACATCGCCGTCGTGGCGCAGCGCCCGGCTCGTGGTGCCGCCGGGAGGACCGTCAGCTGTACCAGAACCACTGCGGCGGTCGCCAGGACGCGGGCACCGCGTGGGCGTTGAACAGGCCGCACTCGGAGCAGGTGTAGCTCGCGCTCGCCGGGATGAGATCGGTGGAGTGTTCCGCCTGCCGAGCGGGGACGAACTCCTCGAAGATCAGGTATTCGTCGGTGCGGCACCGGGGGCAGAAGGGTGCTTCGCCCTGGTCCGCGAGGGTGAAAGGGGAACCGCTCGTGCGCAGGCTCCGCCCGTGATCGATTGTCGTCATGAGATTCACCGTTCCAGTCTTGCAACCGACGCTGGGTGCAAGTAGTAAGGGTACTGATACCTAAAATATAGACGCCCCCTACCCACAGTGGAAGCAACCGTTCGTGTCACCGGTCGGCGGGTACTCGACCGGGTCCGAACTGGCACAATGACCCCATGACGGCCAGAGCTCCGAGATCCGCAGCGGCACTTCCGCCCGAGCAGGCGGGGCCCCTCCGGCGCGCCCTCACCGGCAGCAGCGATGTGACGGTCTTCGTGGACGGTACCGCACACCGGCTCCCGGAGGAGGCGCAGGCCGCCGTCGTCGATCTCCTCGCCCGCCTCTCCGACGGGGACGCGGTCCAGGTCACCTCGGTGGCCGAACTGCTGACGACCTCGCAGGCTGCCGAACTCGCCGGCATCTCGCACAGCTACCTGCGCAAGCTCACCGACGCCGGCACGCTCCCGGTCGAGTATCGCGGGTCGCACCGGCGCATCCGTCGCGCCGACGTCGAGGAGTGGCTCCGCAGCCAGGTGCGCCGCACGGACCCCTCACCCGTCACCATCGCGGGAGTGGAGCCGGAGAACCGCGCGGCTCCCTGATCGGCGCCGGCCCTCTGCCTGCCCCCTAGGAGTGCTCGAACCGGGGCCGGGCCCTCCACCTGCGGGCCTTGAGGGCCAGATGCAGTTCGAGCCGCGCCATCCCGGCGAGGGGGTCCGCGCCGATGACGGAACGGATCCTCGCGAGCCGGTTGTACACGCTGCTGCGGTGCAGGTGGAGCTGGGACGCGACGTCCTGCACCGAGCCGTTCTTGTCGTACAGCAGTTCCAGGACCGGCAGGAGTTCGTCCACGCGGTCTGCCTCGCTCAATTCGGCGAAGTGCACGCTGCCATGTGTGGGCGCCTGCCAGCCCACGGCCCCGAGGAACTGGTAGACACCGATGTCCGCGTAGGAGGAGACGTCGCCGAGGTGCGGATCCACGGCGGCGGCCTGGACGGCGTGCCGGGCCTGGCGGGAGGCCTCCGCGAGGTCGCGGGGATCGGCGGCCGGCTCACTCAACCCGAGTACGAAACGACCCGCGGGCCTGCCCGCCCGCTTCGCCACCTCGGTGCGATACCTGTCGAGGACCTGGTGCAGGGCACCTGCGCTGACCCCGGGGGCGCAGAGGAGGACCGAATACGTGGACGCTCCGGCACTGAACAGCACGGGGACGACGCCGACCGTCGCCTGCAGCGCGAGGGTGCGCTGCAGGAGGGCGGCCTCCTGCGGGTCGTCAACATCGGGACGGCCCGCCGGTTCTGCCAGTTCATGGACCAGCGCCACGCGCCATGGGCCGCGCCCACCGAGCTCACGCCAGCCGCGGAGTTCGTCGACCGCAGCGGCGACACCGCGGCAGGCCGCGAGGAAGGTCGCTTCGCGCTGCGTCCGGCGCCCGGACGACGCCGCATCCGTCTCGAGGAGCAACTCGGCGAGGCGATCGATCGTCGGCCGGACAGCCGGCAGTGCCGCGAGGATCCCGGACGCCGGATCATCGTCCGACTGCTGCTGCACCCACAGGTAACCGACACGGAAACCGCGCACCAGCAGGGGGACGCAGACGCGCCCCAGCATCCCGAGGTCCTCGTTGGCCGGGACGGCGACGGCACGGACGGCCTGCGCGATCCCGTGCCGGAGCTGCCACTCGCTGACGTCCTCCGGCACCTTCTTGCTCAGCAGGAAGTTCACGCGCACGCGGTCCGCCGAGGTCTGGTGGCTGCTGTAGGCGAGGAGCACCCCGTCGGGGTCCTCGAGGGAGAGACCGCGCCCGAGCGTTCGGGCGATGGACTCGACGACGTCCTCGATGGCCTGGTTCTGCACGGTTCCACGATAGGCGTGCGGGACGCGTCGGACGACACTTGCCGCTCCCGGACTCGACATCTGTCGATGGCGGTGCGGATGCGCACCTGCTAGTGGTCCAGCTCACACGGGATGCGCGGCCCGGTCTGGCGGTCCGGATCGGAGCGACCCGGGCCGGTGTCGCATCGGAGCGGCCCATGCTCGTCCGAAGATCCCATGACCGCCTCCCCTGGCGGTACCTATTCTTGAGCTACCCCGTCCGCCCCGATCGCACCCCGGAGAACCCCATGATCATCGGCGTCCCCAGAGAAATCAAGAACAACGAGTTCCGCGTGGCCATCACGGCGTCCGGCGTCCACGAGCTCCAGGCACATGGGCACACGGTGCTCGTGGAGCGCGGCGCGGGCGTCGGCTCGAGCATCTCGGACACCGAGTACGAGGCGGCGGGCGCAGAACTGGTCGACGCCGCGGACGAGGTGTGGGGGCGCGCGGACATGGTCCTGAAAGTCAAGGAGCCCGTCCCCGCCGAGTACCACCGCTTCCGCGAAGGACTCATCCTCTTCACCTACCTGCACCTCGCGGCCGAACCCGCCCTGACCCGGGCACTCCTCGCCTCCGGGGTCACTGCGATCGCCTACGAGACGGTCCAGGACGGACGGGCCCTGCCCCTGCTCGCGCCGATGTCCGAGGTCGCCGGGCGCCTCTCCGTGCAGGTGGGCGCGCAGGTCATGACCGCTCCCGCCGGAGGCCCGGGCCTGCTGCTGGGCGGAGTCGCCGGAGTCCGGCCGGCCAAGGTCGTCGTGCTCGGAGCGGGCGTCGCCGGCACCAACGCGACCGCGATGGCCGTCGGCACGGGTGCGGAGGTGACCATCCTCGACATCGACATCGCGCGCCTGCGAGAACTCGACGCCCTGTACGCCGGCCGGGTGAAGACCGTCGCCTCCAACGCCCTGGAGATCGAGAAGTCGGTTCTCGAGGCGGACCTGGTCATCGGCTCCGTCCTCATCCCGGGCGCACGCGCTCCGAAGCTCGTCACGAACGCTCTGGTGGCCCGCATGAAGCCCGGCAGCGTCCTCGTGGACATCGCCGTGGACCAGGGCGGCTGCTTCGAGGACTCCCGGGTCACCACGCACGAGGACCCCACCTTCACCGTGCACGGCTCGCTGTTCTACTGTGTGGGCAACATGCCGGGCGCCGTCCCGAACACCTCGACCTACGCGCTGACGAACGTCACCCTCCGCCACGCCGTCGCACTCGCGGACAGGGGCGTCCGCGGGGCCTTCGAGGCGGACGCCTCGCTCGCCCGCGGTCTGAACATCGCCGCCGGCCAGGTGGCGCACCACTCGGTGTCGCAGGCGCACGGGCTCGAACTGGCGGAGGACTGGTCCGCACTGGTCTGAGGCAGTTCTGGCGGGTCCCAGTCGGAGCGGGAAGGAGGAGCAGCCCCCCGCACCGACCGCTAACGCCCTCCGCCTGCCCGTCCCGGCCGAAAGCCCGCGGTCCGGAAGGCGCTGCCCGTGACGCACTGCGCGGGGCGGGACTCCTGCTCCCAGCAATGCCTCCTGCGGGTCGGCACCCGTGACGGTGAGGCCCGCGGCAGAGCCCGCCATACGGAATCGGGGGCGGGCCAGGGGGACGAGCGTGCCCGCCTGCAGGTGACTCGGGGTCCAGCGCCGGTACCGCCCGTCCGCCGTCGGCGACGCGAGCCCTCAGGAGGGGTCGAAGTGCGCGCGGGGTACGGTGCCGTTGAGCCCCGCGACCATTCCCGCGGCGAGGACACGGACCTTGATGTTGCGTGAGTTCGAGGCCCGGCGCAGCTTGTCGAACGCGTCCTTCTGCGAGCAACCGTCCTGGCCCATGATGATCCCCACCGCGAGGTCGATCTCGGTGCGCGTCTGCAGCACGGAGTGCAGGTCCTCCGCCGTAGCGGCGTGCTGGGCCACCCGGACGGCCAGTTTCAGTGCCTGCGAGGCCTGGGCCGAGAAGGCGCGGGCGGCCCGACGGTAGGCCTCGCTGAACACCGAGGCATCCTCCGCGTACAGGTTGAGGGCAGCGCGCGCCGATCCCTCGAGGTCCAGGGGTAGGCAGAACATGGCGCCGACGCCGGCGCGGGCGATGTGCTCCATGAATTCGGGCCAGCGGTCCTCGGACCGCACGTCGGCGATGAACACCTCGTCGTGCACGCGGAGGGCGTGCAGGCACGGGCCGTCGTTGTGGTCGTACTGGACCTCGTCCATCGCCCTGGCCCTGTCGTCGCTGCTGCCGACGGTCAGCTGCTCGTTCGACGAGCGCTGCAGGGTGACGCCACAGTAGGTGTCCCCGTCCACCCCGAGGGTCCGCGCCGTGAACTCGGCCAGCTCCTGGAGGAAGGCCTGCACGTCGGGATGGTCGATCAGCAGGTCCTGGAGACGCGCGGCAACCTCGGCGGGCGGAACGGCATCGACGGCGTCGTCCACCACGGAAAGGCGGCGGACGGACGGGCTCGCAGTCGCGCGAGGGTCCTCGGACATCACCTCGGGTAACTCCTCCCTGCATCCACTTGGCCCTGACACCGCACGGGTGCCGGCACGTGCCAGTGTACAAGGGCATGGACGATCGTCAGGCGTCGTCGGCATTCGCCGCGAGGGCGGCCACGAGGACGCGCCAGGAGGACGCGAGCCTGGCATTGGACATGCCCCGGTTCTCCTGGAGGTGCATCAGGAGCCCTGCGTTCAGGAAAGCGGCGAGCTGGTAGGCGCCGAGCTCCGGATCGCCGATCCCCACTCCGCGGAGCAGCACGGTCAGGTGCAGTCGGATGAGCTGTTGAGTCGGGTGCTCGAGGTCCGGCCCGCCCTGCTGCTCCGCGGCGCGGAGGATCTGCCCGTCGAAGCGCATCCTCTCGATACTCGCCTCGCCGAAGGCGATGAGGCGCTCGAGCGGTGGCGCCCCGGGCCCCAGGGGTGGCGGACCCGCCATGAAGGCTTCCTGGAAGGCGCGGCCGCTCTCGTCGGCGAGCGCGTGCATGAGGCCCGCGCGGTTGCCGAACCTCCGGAAGACCGTGCCCTTGCCGAGCCCGGCACGGCGTGCGACGGCGTCCGTGGTCAGCTTGTCCGGCCCGCAGGACGCGACGATCTCGGCGGCGGCAGCGAGGAGGAGTCGCCGGTTGCGCGCCGCGTCCGTCCGCTCTCCGTCGTCGCCCGCGACGCGGAGCAATCCCTCGCCCTGCATTCCGCAACTATAGCGGCGGAATAAAGCGGACCGGGGTCCGCTTTATTATGGGAAGACGCAGGTCCTGCGTTCCCGTCAGCCTGACCGCGAGGTCGCACACACTCTGGAGTATGCATGTCCACCACGATCCTGACCCTCGTCGGCAGCCTGCGCGAGGGCTCCATCAACCGCCAGCTCGCCGAAGCCGCCGTAGAACATGCACCGGACGCGGTGGACGTCGTCACCTTCGACGCCCTGAACGACATCCCGTTCTACAACGAGGACATCGACAACGACACCGACCGCCCGAAGGCGGCCGATGACCTCCGCGCCGCCGCCGCGGACGCCGACGCCGTCCTGCTCGTCTCCCCCGAGTACAACGGCACCATGCCCGCCGTCCTCAAGAACGCCATCGACTGGCTGTCCCGTCCGTTCGGTGCGGGAGCCCTCTCCAGCAAGCCTGCCGCGGTCATCGGCTCCGCCTTCGGGCAGTACGGCGGGGTGTGGGCGCACGACGAGGCCCGCCGCGCGCTCGGGGTCGCCGGCGCGTCGGTGGTCGACGACGCCAAGCTGTCCATCGGCGGCTCCATCACCCGTTTCGCGGACCTCCACCCGAAGGACGACGCGGAGGTCGCCGGGCAGGTGGCCGTGGTGCTCTCCGCCCTCGCCGGCGCCACCACCCCTGCGGCGGCCTGATTCCGAACGGACGGAAGAGGACGCCGGCGCGCAACGCGCCGGCGTCCTCCTCCGTCCTCACCTCGGTGCGGGTTCGCCTTCGGGTGGTCCCTTGGCAGGCCCGCCGTCAGTGCCAGAGGCTGTCGGCCCAGGCGGCATCCCGCAGGTAGTCCCGCGCCGGCCCGATCTCCCATAGCTGGCCCTGGGATTCGAGGACGCCGTTGTTCTGCATGGACTCGACGGCTTCCGACGAACATCCGAGAACCTCCGAGAGATCGGCGTCGTCGGCTGCCAGCACGATGGTGTTCCTGGCGTTCATGGTGCAGTCCTTTTGCTCGAGGGGCCCGACAGGCCATGGCTTACAGCGGCTTCCGCGTCCCGGTCTTCTGGTCGACCTGCGGCTTCCAGGTCCGCGCGTAGAGGCCCAGCGCTGCCTCTTCCCGGGCCACGAACCCGAGGCGGTTCAGGGCCATGTGCGCCTGGTAGACGGTGAGGTGCTGCGCGCTGCGACTCACGCGCACCTTGTCCGCCCGGTACAGGTAGGTATCCAGCGCACGGAACCAGCGGCGCCTCCAGTTCTGCACGGCGGATTCGGAGGCCGTCGCCGCCATGAGCGCGTGGAAGCCGGTCGCCTTGGATGCGACCTGCACCGCCATGGCCTCGCGGACGTCGGAGCCGCGCGGCCCGACGTCGGCGGTGCACGTCCGCAGGTGGCTGTCCCAGTAGAAGTCCCAGGAGAGCCGGCGGCGGTCCGGCCAGCCCGCCGAACGGGGACCTCGCATCATGCCCTGCGCGGCATCGAACAGCACGAGCGCGCCGAGCGCCGAGCGGCTCTGCATCCGGGGGAAACGCTGGTTTGCCCATACGGCGAGTTCGGAGCTGAGTTCGAAGACCTCTTCGGCGAGGTGGAGTCCCTCGACCCCGCCGTACTTCACGAGGTTGGCTTCGAGCTGCGGATCCGCCATCTCCTGGCCGCCGGAGTAGTAGGTGTTGTTCGCCGGCGCCGTGAAGTGCTGACGGACGACGAGCAGGGGCAGTTTCCGGGCGCTGCGCGCCTGGAGCGCGCACTGGAAGGTGCGGAGCCTTTCCAGGACGCGGGGATGGGCGTGGATGCTGAGCCTGATCTGGCTCACGACCCCCGTCGACGGGTCCTCGTAGCGCGTGAAGTACCAGCGCTTGGCGCCGAGCGCCCGGGCCTGCGCCACCAGCGGGGTGACCAGCTCTTCGATGATGCCGTCCGCTACATCGAAGCCACCCGTGGAGAGGGAGAGATGCCACCACTGAGTGCTGACGACCGTTCGTGAGGCGGTTCGAACGGCAGTCACCTGGCTCATGGCTCTCTCCTTCAGGGTTCGTGATCACCCCCGCTGGGGCGGGCTCTGGGTGGGGTCTCCGGGCTCTAGTCCGGAGCTCCCTGTTACTTCGGCCAGTCCCAGCTGCCTGCTGTGATCTGGCCCTTGGGCCAGTCCCAGCTCGCTGCGCTGGCTGACTGGCCGGCCGGCACGACAGCTCCCACCAGGATCAACAGGCCTGCAGTTGCGCCGAGTACCTTCTTCATGGCGATCCTTTCCTGCCCGTCTCCCGGGAGGTCGAGCTGTTCCGCACTGCTGTTCCGCAGCGCCCGTTTCCTCCGGGAACGCCCTCTCGGGCTTCCCTGCGAACCGGCTTCATCAGAATGTCCGGCGCCGACAGGTAGTGTCCAGCAGTACGGGTGGCCGTTTGTGGACATGGCGCGAAGAGGACGTGGACAGGATGCCCGTGGAGTCGTCGGAGTCCGTCCGCCACGAGGAATCCGCGGAAATCCGGGGTTTTCCTGGTCGCGGCGGCACGCCGGATTGCCAGTGTCCGTGATCTGTCATTAACTGGACATGTCATGTTTTTCACGACGTATTGACGCCACTGACGGGCTGGCGGCCGGGACAAGGACTGCAGATGCTGGATGCGACGTCTCTCGAGGTCTACCGGTACGCCGTCGCGCACCCGGGCTGGACCCGGTCCGAGGCCTCGGACGCTCTCGGCCTGACACTGCGCCGCATCGACCAGGCGATCGGGGAGCTCTCCCAGCGTCGGCTGCTCAGTCCCCAGGCCGGCGATGGCCAGGGACTCGTCGCGGTCTCGCCCGACGTCGCCCTCGCGGACCTGGTGGACTCGGACGAGCGTGCGATGCAGGACCTCAAGGCACGCATCACTGGCCAGCGGCGCGAGCTGTCCAGCCTCCTGCCCACCTTCCTCGAAGCGCGCAAGAACGTCCTCGCCAGCACCTCCGTGGAGACGCTCGAGGATCCGCACGTCATCCACCGCGTCCTCATCGACTACGGGCGTGACGTCACGGAGAAGGTCTACATCGCTCAGCCCGGACAGGGCTCGACGGCGGACGTCCACGAGGAGAGTGTCCGGAAGGACCTCGACCTGCTGGAGAACGGGGTGCGCCGTCGGACGCTCTACGACACCAGCACGCGCGACCACGTCCCCACCCGCAAGGCGGTCGAGGCGATCGCCGCCGGTGGCGGGGAGTTCGGCGTCCTGCCGTTCATCCCCCTGCGCATCCTCATCTTCGACGAGAAGCTCGCACTCATCGGGCGGCAGCTGACCCGCGACGACAAGGCCGCCCTCGTCGTCAGGGACCACAGCCTGATCAACATCTTCACGCACCTGTTCGAGATCGCGTGGGAGATCAGCGAGTCCTTCCTCGCGCCCGCGCAGGTCGCGTCACCGCTCAGCAGCCTGCAGCGCTCCATCATCCAGGGCCTGGCCAACGGACTGTCGGACGAGTCCATCGCCCGACGCCTGGACATCAACGTCAGGACGTGCAGGCGGCACATCGCGTGGATGCTCGAGACCCTCCGCGCCGACAGCCGGTTCCAGGCCGCCCTGAAGGCACGCGAGGCGGGATGGGTCTGAGACGGCCGGCGTACTGAAGGCAACACCTGTTGCCTCTAGGTCAACCCGCGCCTAGACTCTGGGCGTGACGTCCTCCAGTGAAGCCTCCGCCGACCTCCTGCCAGCCGAGACCGAAGCAGCTCTCGAACGCGCAGTCGATTCGCACAACCGCCACGAGCAGCTCTTCTCGCTGCGGGCGGCCAACATCAAGCAGTCCGCAGTGCGTGATGTCTTCGACATCTCCATCCGACCGGGCCTCGTGTCCCTCGCCGGCGGAAGCCCGTACCTGCGCTCCCTTCCGCTCGAGGACCTCGGGCGCACCGCACAGACCATCATCGCCGAGCACGGCCTCGAGGCGCTGCAGTACGGCGGCGGGCAGGGGATGCAGGAACTCCGCGAGCTCGTCTGCGAGGTCATGGCGGCCGAGGGCATCGAGGGCGCCAGCCCGGACGACGTCGTCATCACCACCGGCTCGCAGTCCGCCCAGGACGTCGCCGCGAAGGTCTTCTGCAACCCCGGCGACGTGATCCTCTGCGAGGACCCCACCTACGTCGGCGCCCTGAACACCTTCGAGGCGTACGAGGTCGACGTCGTCACCGTGCCCATGGACGACGCCGGGCTGATCCCCGACGAGCTCGAGCGCACCATCGAGGAACTCGAGGCTCAGGGCCGCGCCATCAAACTGCTGTACACGATCCCCAGCTTCAACAACCCGAGCGGCATCACACTGGCTGCCGACCGCCGCCAGCGCGTCGTCGACATCTGCCGAGCCCACAACATCCTCGTCCTCGAGGACAATCCCTACGGCATGCTGCGGTTCGACGGCGAGCCGCTGAAGCCCATGCGGGCCGGCAACCCCGACGACGTCATCTACCTCGGCTCCTTCTCGAAGATCTTCGCGCCCGGCGTGCGGCTCGGCTGGGCGCTGGTGCCCAAGCACCTCTACCGCCGCTTCTACCTCGCCTGCGAGGCCGTGGTGCTCTGCCCGTCCCCGCTCACCCAGATGCTCGTGATCGCCTACCTCAGGGACTACGACTGGCGCGGGCACCTGCACACCATGCGTGACCTCTACCGGGAGCGGTGCGACGCCATGCTCGGCGCCCTGGCCGAGGCGCTGCCGGACGGCGCGCACTGGACCACGCCGGACGGCGGATTCTTCGTCTGGGTCACCCTCCCCGAGGGCATCGACACCTACCCGCTGCTGTACAAGGCGATCGACGCCGGGGTCGTGTTCATCCCCGGGGCCGCGTTCACGCCGTCGGACGAGCCGTCCAACAAACTCCGCCTCGCCTTCAGCGCCGTGGCGCCCGAGGACATCGTCGAGGGAGTCCGGCGCCTGGCTCCCATCCTGCGGACGGCCATGGAGGACGTCCGGGCCTAGCCTCGTACGCGTCAGCGTGGCGGCCGCTTCTGCCTGCGCAGCGTCACGGCGATCGAGATGAACGCGGCGACGATGACCAGGATGGACAGCCGGGCCACCGTGTCCAGGTCCGGAAAAGCCATCTGGACCACGATGGACGCGATGAACCCGATCACCACCACGAGCAGGAGCCTGCCGACGGTGTAACGCTGTCGCGGCCCGCTAGCGGGCCCCTCTCCGGGTGGCTGCTGGTTCATGACGCCCACCCTAGTCGAGCAGCAGCGCAGGTTCCTCGAGGATGGAGGCGACGTCGGCCATGAAGCGGGCGCTCAGGTCACCGTCCACCACCCGATGGTCGAACGAGCCGCCCAGCGTGGTGATCCAGCGCGGAATCACCTCGCCGTCGAGCACCCAGGGCTTCTGCTTGATGGTGCCGAACGCCACGATGGCCACCTCCCCGGGATTGATGATCGGCGTCCCGGTGTCGATGCCGAGCGCTCCGATGTTCGTGATCGTCAACGTCCCGCCCTGCATCTGGCCCGGCTGCGTCTTTCCGGCACGCGCCGTGGTCGCCAGCTCGTTGAGTGCGAGGGCCAGTTCCTTGAGCGAGAGGTTCTGGGCGTCCTTGATGTTCGGGACCATGAGTCCGCGCGGCGTCGCCGCAGCGATGCCGAGATTCATGAAGTGCTTGACGAGGATCTCGTCGTCGGTCCAGGTGGCATTGACCGAGGGATTCCGCGCGGCGGCCCAGATCACGGCCTTCGCCAGGATCAGCAGGGGTGAGACCCGGACGCCCTCGAAATCACGGGACGCCTTCAGCCGCTTGACGAACTCCATGGTCCGCGACGCGTCGACGTCGACGAAGATACTCACGTGCGGCGCCGTGAAGGCGCTCTGCACCATGGCCCTCGCCGTCGCCTTGCGGACCCCCTTCACGGGGATGCGCTCGATGCGACCGCCTCCGAGGAGCTTGCGGTCGGCCCAGAAGGAGTCGGCCCCGTCCTGTTCGGCCTCGCGCTGCGACTGGTAGCTCATGAGGTCCTGCTTGGTGACCTCGCCCGCCGACCCGGTGGCGGGGACGTCCGCGAGGTTGATGCCGAGATCGCGCGCGGCCTTCCGGACAGGGGGCTTCGCGAGTACGCGGTTGATCAGCTGGTTCAGCGGATTGGTCCGTGTTCCCGACCCCGACGCCGCCGCGGGTGCGGGTGCGGGGCGGGCATCACGGCTGTCGGACGGGGCCGGGTCCTGGGCGGGTAGCCGCCCCGGGTCCCCGGCGTTCCGCACGGCGCTATCGGCGGTCGGAGCGTCGGCAGCCGCCGACGCCGGAGCCCCCTTCGTCCCGGGACCGTGTGCGGGCTGCGGCTTGCGGGGGCGGCGCTTCACGGCGTCGGCCTTGGGCCCGGTGCCCACGAGCGGTCCGGGTGTCGTTCCGGGAGCGGCTGAGCCGGGCCCTGCAGCATCCGGTACCGGCTCAGGGTCCCACCCCGGATCGGCCTGCGGGCCCGCGAGTTCACCCGGCATCTCGGGTACGGGCACAGGGGCGTCGTCCGCGGATTCCTTGCCCTCTCCACGAGTCGACGACCCGATACCCGCGGAGGCCGTGGCGGCTTGGCCGCCGTCGTGCCCGCTGATGGGCGCGCCGGCGGTGTCGTCGACGGAGATGATCGGCGTACCGACCTCGATGGTCTCGCCCTCGGCGACCAGGAGTTCGGACACCGTCCCGGCGTAGGGCGAGGACAGCTCGACGAGGGATTTGGCGGTCTCGATCTCGCAGATCACGTCGTTGACCGACACCGTTGCCCCGGGGGCCACCTTCCACTGCACGATCTCTGCCTCGGTGAGGCCTTCACCGACGTCGGGCAGGTTGAACGTCTTGAGCGTCATGATGGTCCTTCAGTATGCGAAGGCACGGTCGAGTGCCTCGAGGATGCGGTCGATGTCCGGCAGGTACTGCTCCTCCACGCGTGCCACGGGGTAGGGCATGTGGAAGCCGCCCACGCGGATGACGGGTGCTTCGAGGGACAGGAAGGCACGCTCCGAGATCCGCGCGGCGATCTCGCCGCCGATGCCGCCGAAGGTGGGGGCCTCGTGCGCGACGATCAGCCGGCCCGTGCGGGTCACCGATTCGGTGACGGTGTCGAAGTCGATCGGTGAGATGGATCGGAGATCGATCACCTCGATGCTCCTTCCGTCCTCCTCCGCCGCCGTGGCCGCCGCGAGGGCCACGGGCACGAGCGGACCGTAGGCCACGATGGTTGCATCCGTCCCACGGCGCAGGATGTGGGCCGAGAAGGGATCGCCCGCCGGCGCCGAGGTGTCCACGTCGCCCTTGAGCCAGTAGCGTCGCTTCGGTTCGAACACGATGACGGGGTCCTCGCAGGTCACGGCCTGCTGGATCATCCAGTAGGCGTCCTGCGCGTTCGACGGAGTGATGATCCTCAGCCCGGCGGTGTGCGCGAAGAGTGCTTCGGGTGACTCCGAGTGGTGCTCGACGCTGCCGATGCCGCCACCATAGGGGATGCGGATGACCACGGGCGCGCTCAGCATGCCGTCACTGCGGGTGCGGAGCTTCGCGAGCTGCGTGGTGATCTGGTTGAAGCCCGGGAAGACGAACCCGTCGAACTGGATCTCGCAGATGGGCCGGTACCCGCGCAGTGCGAGGCCTATCGCCGTCCCGATGATGCCCGATTCGGCCAGCGGCGAGTCGACGACCCTCATGGCGCCGAAATCCTTCTTCAGGCCATCCGTCACACGGTAGACACCGCCGAGTTCGCCGATGTCCTCGCCCATCAGCAGGGTCTTCGGATCGTTCGCCAGCGAAGCGCGGAGCCCTTCGTTGATCGCCTTCGCGATGGTCATCGTCGCCATCAGGAGTGCTTCCCATCTTCGGCGAAGCCGGCCTCGTACTGCTGGAAGAACCGTAGCTCCTCCTGCACGAGCGGGTGGGGCTCGGCGTAGACCGAGGCGAACCGGTCCTCCAGGTCCGGTGCCGTCATGGCAAGCACCGCCTCCCTCAGGTCCGCCGCCATGGTGCGGGCCTCCGCGCCGAGTTCCTCGAAGAACGCCTCGTCCGCCAGGCCTGCTGATCGCAGGTAGCCCTCCAGGCGAGCCAGCGGATCCCGGGGCTTCCATTCCTGCTCGTCACGCGACAACCGGTACTTCGTCGGATCGTCCGCGGTGGTGTGGGCACTCATGCGGTAGGTGTAGGCCTCGATCAGCACGGGCCCCCTGCCGGAGCGCGCGTGGTCGAGCGCCCAGCGGGTGACGGCCTCCACGGCGACGACGTCGTTGCCGTCGACCCGGACTCCCGGGAACCCGTAGCCCTCGGCCCGCTGGGCCAGCGGGACCCTGGTCTGGACCGTCGACGGAACCGAGATGGCCCACTGGTTGTTCTGGCAGAAGAACACCACGGGAGCGTTGAAGGACGCCGCGAACACCATGGACTCGTGGATGTCACCCTCCGAACTCGCACCGTCGCCGAAGTAGGCGATGGACGCCGCCGGCGGCAGGGACGGATCGGCGAGCTGGTCGCGCTGCAGGCCCATCGCATAACCGACGGCGTGCAGCGACTGAGCCGCGAGCACGAGCGTGTAGAGGTGGAAGTTCCGCTCGCGCGGATCCCAGCCGCCATTGGTCACACCCCTGAACAGGCGGAGGATCTCCGGGAGCGCGACGCCACGCGTCAGGGCGACGCCGTGCTCACGGTAGGTCGGAAAGGCGTAGTCCTGGGGCTCGAGGGCGCGGCCGGAACCGATCTGCGCCGCCTCCTGGCCCGTGAGGGGCACCCAGAGCGCGAGCTGCCCCTGGCGCTGCAGGGCCGTGGACTCCTGGTCGAAGCGCCGGATCAGGAACATGTCGCGGTACAGGGAGCGCAGGTGGTCCGCATCGGCGGATGCGAGGTAGGGCGAGAAGTCCACCGGGACACCGGCGATCTCTGCCGTGAGGCTCCCGGCCATGGCGCCGTCCGGGGCGAGGACCTGCAGCATCTCACCGGCCGGCTCCTGCAGGCCCCCCTCCTCGGCGGCGTGCGTCGCACGCACGACTTCCTCGACCTCGAACTCCGCTGCCGGCAAACGACTGCTGTTCATTCCTGCTCCTCGCCCGACCCTGCACATTCCGCTTGGGGAATGTATGTCGTAAGTCATACACCGAAGAACATATCTTTCGGTGACATACTGACCAAGACTAGCCAGCACAGGCCCTCCGGCCTATTTAAGACGGCCTCAGCCACCAGCGGGGCGGTGCGTGTACTCTCCGCACAGCGCGAGAAAGCGGGTATTGGCCGCTTCCTCGCCGATCGAGACGCGTACGCCCTCCGATCCGAAGGCTCGCACCGAGAGCGCCCTCCGTGCCGCTTCCGCGGCGAAGTCCTGGCTGTGCTCCCCGAGCGCCAGCCAGACGAAGTTGCCCTCTGCCTCGGGAACGGTCCAGCCCAGCGCGCGCAGGCCCTCGAGCACCCTGACGCGCTCGTCGACGATCGACTGCACGCGCGCCTGGACGTCCTCGATGTGGCGCAACGACGTGACAGCGGCGCGCTCGGCGATCTGGGAGACGGCGAAGGGGACGGCGCTGACGCGGAGATGCTCGGTGAGCGCCTGCTGGGACACGGAATACCCCACGCGGAGCCCCGCCAGTCCGTGGGCCTTGGAGAACGTGCGGAGCACGATCACGTTCGGGTACTCCCGATAGAGGCCGATCCCGTTCACGGCGTCCGGGCGCCGGACGAACTCCTGGTAGGCCTCGTCGATCACGACCACGACATGCGGGGGTACCTTCGCGAGGAATGCGACCACGTCGTCGTGCGTGAGGATCGGCCCGGTGGGATTGTTGGGCGTGCAGAGCAGGACGACGCGCGTGCGGTCGGTGATCGCCGCGGCCATGGCATCGAGGTCATGGGTTCCGTCGGACAGCACCGGCACCTGCACGCCCGCTGCCCCGGCGAGACCCACACTGATGGGGTAGGCCTCGAAGGACCGCCAGGCGTAGACCACCTCATCGGGAGCATCGAAATCGTTCTGCCCGGCGAACGTCGCGAGGATCTGGTTCAGCGCTCCGAGGCTGCCCGCTCCGGTGACGATATCGGTGACCGGGACACCCAGGTACCCTGCCAGTTCCGTCCGGAGTGCGGTCGTCAGGGGATCCGGGTACCGGTTGATCGACGTCTCGGCGGCCATTGCCTCGAGGACGGAGGGCAGGGGCGGCAGCGGGTTCTCGTTCGACGAGAGCTTGAAACTCTCGAGTCCCTCGACGGCGGCGGGAGGCTTGCCTGCCGCATAGCGCGGAAGCCTGCCGAGCACTCCGCGCGGACGGACTCCGGCCACGCCGCGCGCCTCGCCGGAAGGTGTTGCAGGAAGGTCATCGATCGACGTCATGGCCATAGCCTAGACCGCCTCCCGGCGCCCCGCGCCGCCGCCGGACCTCCGCCGGGACAGGCCGTGGGCCCCGGGTCGCCGTGAAGGAGTAGCGGCGCGCGGTTCCGGTTGCGCCTGCCGTGGCGAGCAGGCCCACGGAAGGAGCCAGTGATGGTGCGCTACTGGCGTCGATGAGCCGCGCCCCCGCGGCGTAGTTCTCCAGCTTGTGGGCAGGGCCGAGGCCCACGGGTTCCCGCGACCCGTCGTCCCTCCGCGCCAGCGGGGGCACCGGGTTGTCGAGCCTGACCGTCGGCCGGTGGCGGTCGTCCTCGTTCGGGATCGAGTCGAGTTCCGGTACCGCGTCGTCGCGGTGCTCGAGATGGAGGTACTCGGCCCGGCCCGTCCCGTGCCAGCCCGTCGGGGAGCCGGCGGTCAGGACGAGCTGCACCTCGTACCGTCCTCCCAGCCGCTGCGAGCCGGCGAGGTTCACCGCATGGAGGCCGCCCTGGCTGTAGCCGGCGAGCACCAGGGCGTCCCCTTGCCTGGCACCGGCCTGCTCGAGGGCTTCCAGGACCACCGCTTCGGTGAAGCGGCTGTCCTCCGCGAGCGCCTCGGCGATCCCGCCGATATCGAAGGGGTTGCTTCCCGTGCCGCCGATGTGTCCTGACTGGGTTCCCGGCAGGACGACGACGTAGACCGGATCCTCGTCGGTCCCCCCGCGCAGCACCTCGAAGGTGCCCGGGTCCTCGCCCTCGACAGCGGACAGGCGATCGAGGATGCCCTCGACGGTGCCGTCGAACCGGACGGCACTGCCCGCGGTTCGCAGCCGCAGCCCGATGGGTCCGACGTCGAGTGCTCCCCCATCGATGGCTCCCCGGGCCGCAGCACGGGCCGCAGCCCCGCCGGCGGCCCGCACAGCCTCCGTCGCCGCCAGGGCTGCCGCGTCGGCCAGATGATAGGCCCGCAGCGCCGCCCGCAACCGTTCTTCGGTCGAAGCCAGCATCCGGCCGTCCCGCACGGTCGAGGTCCAGGCCCTGTCGAGGTGCGCGAGTGCCTGCTGGTACTGGGCGCCTGCCACTCCCCCGACGGGATGGAGATGCAGGACCCGCCATGGAAACTCGGCGACGGCACGGTCGAGGTAGCCGAGGGCGACGGCGACATCGCCCGTGTCCGCGGCGAGGAGCGTGAGAACCCGCGCCGCCTCCTCCAGTTCCTCCCACTGAAACCGTATTCCGCCGACGCCCCCTCGGACGGACAGTTCGCCGTCCGCCGGGGCCACGGGGCGCAGACCGTCCGTCACCGGCCCGCCTGCCCGTGGAGCCACTCCGCTTCCCGCAGCAGGCGGCCGTACTCGCCGAGTTCCCGCGCCGCGGTTTCCAGCAGATCGATGGTCCGGGACAGCTCCACGCAGCGCTCGGCGAGGTAGGTCCTGAATGTGCCGCCGGCCGGAGATTCCCACGAACCCAGGGCGACGGCGAGCGCCCGCCGACGGATGTCGCCCAGCTGCCCGGCATGCCGGAGTACCTCTGCCTCCAGCACAGCGACGTCCGCGCTGGCGGCCCCACCTGCTCCATAGGCGTCCGCCGCCGGCGTCCGACCATCCATTCCCGCACACCTCCTGCGTGCCTCCGTGCTTCCGCGCCCTGTCTTCCAGCTGTGCCTCCCACGCTAGGAGGATGGCCCGCACGAGCCGCCCGTCCGGCCCGCTATGTGGACAGCAGGGTGAGGCCCCCTGCCCCCTCCGTGAAAGGATGGGGCCATGGCTGACTCCGCACTCTCCCGGGTTGAATTCGCTGCACTGTCCCGAGGGGAGGGGACGTCCCTGACCCTCGGGCCGCTCGACGGCCGCTACCGCGAGGCGGTCGCCCCCCTCATCGACTTCCTCTCGGAGGCTGCGCTCAACCGCGACCGCGTCCACGTCGAGGTCGAATGGCTGATCCACCTGACCCGGGGGTCCGTGCTGCCCGGGACGGAGCCGCTGCGCCAGGAGCAGGAAACCGCCCTGCGGGCCATCGTCTCGTCCTTCGATGCGGGCTCGGTCGCCGAGCTCGGCGAGATCGAGGCCGTCACCGTGCACGATGTCAAGGCGGTGGAGTACTTCATCGGCCGTCGCCTCGAGGAAATCGGCATCGGGCACCTGAAGCCCCTCGTCCACTTCGGCTGCACCTCGGAGGACATCAACAACCTCTCCTATGCACTGGGAATCAAGGGTGCGGTCCTGGACATCTGGCTTCCCGCCGCCCGTAGCCTCGTGGCGTCCATCACGGACCTGGCGCGGACGTCGAGGGACACCCCGATGCTCTCGCGCACGCACGGACAGCCGGCCACGCCCACCACGCTCGGCAAGGAGATGGCCGTCGTCGCGCACCGACTGACGCGCCAACTGGACCGCATCGCCGCGACCGAATTCCTCGGCAAGATCAACGGCGCCACCGGCACCTACGCCGCGCACTACGCCTCGGCCCCGCAGGCGGACTGGCAGGACGTCGCCCGATCCTTCGTGGAAGGGCTCGGCCTCGGCTGGAACCCCCTCACCACGCAGATCGAGTCGCACGACTGGCAGGCGGAGCTGTACTCGGACGTCGCACGCTTCAACCGGATCCTGCACAACTTCTGCACCGACGTGTGGAGCTACATCTCCATCGGCTACTTCGCACAGATCCCGGTGGCAGGCGCCACCGGGTCCTCGACCATGCCGCACAAGGTCAATCCGATCCGCTTCGAGAACGCGGAGGCCAACCTGGAGATCTCCTCGGCGCTGCTCGACGTCCTCGCGTCGACCCTCGTGACCTCGCGCTGGCAGCGCGACCTGACGGACTCCTCCAGCCAGCGCAACATCGGCGTGGCACTCGGGCACTCGCTGCTGGCGATCTCGAACGTCGCGAAGGGCCTCGCCCGTCTCGACGTCGCCGAGGACGTCCTCGCGGCGGACCTCGACGGCAACTGGGAGGTCCTCGGCGAGGCGGTGCAGATGGTCATGCGGGCAGAGGCGATCGCCGGCGTGCCGGGGCTCGACGACCCCTACGAGCGCCTGAAGGAGCTGACCCGCGGGCACCGCGTGGACGCGGACCGCATGCGCGAGTTCGTCGGCAGCCTCGGCCTCAGCGACGACGCCGAGCAGCGGCTCCTCGCGCTGACGCCCGGCCGCTACACCGGGATAGCAGCGCGGCTCGTGGACCACCTCGACTGACCCCGCGCCCGCATGATGCCGGGCAGCAGTGAGGACCCACGAGCCGCACCCCGGAAAGGCGCCATGCCACGACCACCTGCAGCACCTGCGCTCCTCCGCGCCAGCGGGACAGCCCTCCATGCGATGAGCTTCAACATCCGGTACGACCGCCAGGCCTCCCAGCCCGGCGATGTCGATTACTGGCCGGACAGGATCGCGCCCCTGCAGGACCTGGTGCGCCGGGAGGTCCCGGCGATCCTCGCCGTGCAGGAAGCCCTCCACCACCAACTCGCGGCCATCGAGGAATCCCTGCCCCCGACGTACCGGATGATCGGCGCGGGCCGGGAGGGCGGCAGCCGGGGTGAGTACTCGTCGATCTTCTACGACGCCGAGCGGCTGCAGCTCATCGAATGGGACCAGTTCTGGCTCTCGGACACACCGAAGGTGATCGGATCCTCCAGCTGGGGCAACGGCGTGGCCCGCATCGTCACGTGGGGCCGCTTCCGGGACACCGCCGCGGACCGCGAGATCCTGCTCGTCAACACGCACTTCGACCACGACTCCGACAACGCCCGGGTCCGTGCGGCTGCTGCCGTGCTCGACCTCGTGCGGTTCTTCCGGCCCCGGTTGCCCACGATCGTGATGGGCGACTTCAATTCCGACGCCGGCTCCTCCGCCTACCGGAGCTTCCTGGCCTCCGGCGTCCTCGGCGATGCCTGGGTCCTCGCCAGGGAGCGCCTCACGCCCGACTACGGGACCTTCCCCCGCTACGGCCCGCCGGTCGAGGGCGGCCGACGCATCGACTGGATCCTCACGACCCCGGACGTGCTGGTGCTCCAGGCCGCGGTCAACACCTCGACCCTCGATGGCAGGTATGCGAGCGACCACGTGCCCGTCCAGGTCCTCGTCGACATCCCGCGCCTGCGCTCCGACGACGCCCGTCCGGCAGGGCACCGCTAGCACGCCGCGAACCTCCGCGGCCCACGGATGCCTCCTTGACCACCGGTCTGCGCGAACAGGACGCTGGATGGATGGAGTGGTTGACCGATGTCCTGGCGGCCGAGGACTACGAGGTGGGCCGGCAGATCGTGCAGCGTGGGGTGGCGGCCGTGTACCTCATCGCCTTCCTGTCGGCGGTCGCCCAGTTCCCCGCGCTTCTCGGCGAGAAGGGCCTGATGCCCGTCCCGGAGTTCCTGGAACGGGCGGGCAGGAGGGCCGGGCCGTCGCTCTTCCACCGCCGCTACTCGGACCGCCTGCTGCTGATCGTCGCGTGGTCGGGTGCGGCCATCTCGGCGTTGCTGGTCATCGGGCTCCCCCAGGCCGGGCCGCCGTGGGTACCCCTCGCTGCGTTCCTCGGAATCTGGTGGCTCTACACCTCGATCGTGAACATCGGCCAGACCTTCTACGGCTTCGGCTGGGAGAGCCTCCTCCTGGAGGCCGGATTCATCGTCGCCTTCCTCGGTTCCCATGAGGTGGCCCCGCCCTTCCTGGTCCTGCTGATGATCCGCTGGCTCGTCTTCCGCCTCGAGTTCGGGGCGGGCATGATCAAGATGCGCGGCGACCGCTCCTGGCGCGACCTCACGGCGCTCTACTACCACCACGAGACGCAGCCCATGCCGAACCCGGCCAGCCGCTTCTTCCATCTGCTCCCCAAGCCGCTGCACCGCCTCGAGGTTGCCGGCAACCATGTGACGCAGCTGGTGGTCCCGTTCCTCCTCTTCGCACCGCAGCCGGTCGCGGGATTCGCCGCACTCATCATGATCGTCACGCAGGGCTGGCTCGTACTCTCGGGCAATTTCGCGTGGCTCAACACGCTGACCATCATCCTGGCGTTCGCGGCCGTCCCCGATTCCTTCTACGAAGCGGTGTTCCCGGCCCTCGACCTGTCCGGCGCCTACCAGCCAACCCCCCTGTGGTTCCTGATCGTCGTGGTGCTCGCCATGCTGCTCCTCGCCTACCTGAGCTGGCCGTCGCTCGTGAACCTGTTCGCCCGGCATCAGCTGATGAACGCGAGCTTCAACCGCTGGCACCTCGGCAATGCCTACGGGGCGTTCGGGAGCGTGACGAAGGTGCGGTACGAGGTGATCGTGGAGGGCACGCTCGACGACATCGGGCCGGGGGCGCAGTGGCGGGAGTACGAGTTCAAGGGCAAGCCCGGGGATCCCTCCCGGATGCCCCGCCAGTTCGCGCCGTACCACCTGCGGCTCGACTGGATGATGTGGTTCCTCGCCCTCGGCTCGGAACGCGGCTGGTTCACGCCGTTCCTGGTGAAGCTCCTGCAGGCGGACCCACTGATCCTCAAGCTGCTGCGGAAGGACCCGTTCGACGGCGTGCGACCCAGGTACGTGAGAGCGCGGATCTTCCTCTACCGCTTCTCGACGCGCGAGGAGAAGCGGTCCACGGGACTGTGGTGGATCCGGGAACCCCAGGGTGTCCTGGTCCACCCGGCGTCACTGCGCGCCGAGGTCCCCTGAGCCGGCGAGCGAGGCGGAACCGCCCCCACCGAGCAGGATGAGCCGTTTCTCCTGCGCGTCCCACCGCCGCACGACGCCGGCGCCGAGCCGCACGGGCGGCCGGTTCCTGAGGATCTCGAGCGCGGCCGCCACCTGCTCCGCGGTGAGGCCGTGGGCGAGGGTGATGTGCGGCGTCCATGCCCCGGGGGCCGTGGTCGGAACCACCTCCGCCACGCCGTCCAGAGCGCACCAGATGCGGCGGTGCAGGGCGGCGAGTGCGGTGTCCGTCACGACCTGCCGCGCGAGCACGAACTTCCGCCGGCTCGGGAAGACCAGGAATCCTCCGGTCGTCAGCTCCTGCGGGGAGCCTGCCGCGGCTACCGCGAGGTCGCCGTCGTACCGCCCGCCGATCCGTGCCGCCGCCGCGAGCGTGATGTGGGGGCTGTTGCTCGAGGACTGGTGCCGTGACTGGTTGGGCAGGCCTTCGGCCTCCAGCGCAGCCCAGTCCTCGAGCAGGAAGAGATCCGACGGCGGATCCAGCAGCAGTTCGACGCTATCGGCCATACCGCGCGCCCCCTGCTGCACTCGGCGGATCCCCTCTCTGCACCCGGGTCAGCGCGGTTGCCGCCGGAAGTCGCCGATGCCTGCCGAACCGTCCACCTCGGTGGCCCCGGTCCGCGGATTGCGCTGCGGGCGCTGGTAGGAGAGCTCTCCCCCGTTGCGTCCGCCGAAGGGCCTGCCGTGATCGGCGTACTCCTCCCGGAAGAAGGCGAGCGCCCACTGGCCGAGCTGGATGCGCGCACCCGTGCGGAGCACGGAAGGCTCCCTGCCGTTGACGCTGCCCGTGATCGGGCCGCGCGGGAGCAGCACGTACTCGTCGTCCTCGGTGTGCACCACCTCGGCGTGGAGATCGTCGAGCCCGGCGAGCCTGAGCATGGCGTCCTCCCCGCTCCCGATGGTGGTCCGTTCGCCGGAGAGTTCGAACTCGCGCGGCACCTGGCCGTTCCAGCGTGCTGAATCCTGCACGAAGATCAGCCGCGGACGGCCGCTTCCGGGCACGTAGTGCGTGGTCGTGATGGTCCGCCTGATGCGGCGGTTGACCGTCGGCACCAGCGGGAACGGCGTGGACGGCGGGAGGAGCGACGGCGCATCGCCCTTCTCGAGTGCTCGTCGACCGATGCCGAGCAGCGGCGCGAGCGTTCCCGGGGAGCCCAGCCGGATGTGCGGCGAGCGGGTGATCAGCCGCTGCGTCAGGGAGGGCTTCACTGCGCCGACGCTCACCAGGAGCCCGTTGGGCCCGGTGACCGTGATCGAGAGTCCGCGCTCGGACAGTCCCTTCGCCAGGGAGCGGACCTGCCCGATGCTGGGCAGGTTGTTCCCGCGGAAGGACGCCGGATCATCGACGAAGATCTCGATGGAGGTGCCGGAGGCCTTCACCGTGCCGGTCAGTCCTGCCTCCGGCTTGCCGTCGACCGCCGGTTCGCCCAGCGAGAAGTCGATGTCGATATCGAACCTGAGTGTCGAGGCCATGTCGCTGGGGCTGTTCAGCCCGTGAAGGGATCGGAGCCGCCGGCTGCGTTGTCGCTCGTGGTGATGCGCAGCGTCCCGTTGAACTTCCAGGTGGCCCGGGGTGCGTCCGGGCCGATATCGCGCGGGACCTCGACGGTCATGTCCTCGAGCGTGTAGTTGATCGCGGCTCCGCGGCCGGTGAGGTAGGACCACATCTCTTCGGCGAGGTCCGTCCAGTCCCGGATGGTGTGCGATTCGCCGGCGCTGATGGGTGAGGTGTTCTCGGTCATGTCGATTCCTTCATCGGTGATTCAACAATGACAGACGTCCTCTAACTCCGTCTGACTTCGGTAGTGCACACCTTAGTCGAGGTCCCTGACATCCGGAACCCGCCCGCAGCGGGCGGGTTCCGTAGGGCCGCTCACCACTTGGGGTGGACGGTGGCCCTGAAGTAGCGGTCGTAGATGCCGCCGACGGCGGTGCTGATCTCGGCTCCGAGACCGGTGTGATCGGCGGCCGCGGCGTTGGCCCTCGCCTGTTCCGGATTGCGCGCTCCGGGGATGACCGTGCTGACGCCGTCCTGCGCGATGATCCAGGCCAGCGCGGCCTGTGCCGTGGTCACGCCCTCCGGGACGAGGTCGGCGAATTCCAGTGCCGCCTGCAGGCCGGTCTCGTAGTCCACACCGGAGAAGGTCTCGCCGACGTCGAACGCGTCACCGTTGCGGTTGTAGTTCCGGTGGTCGTTCTCGGCGAACGCTGTGTCCTTCGTGTACTTGCCCGAGAGCAAGCCGGAGGCGAGGGGCACGCGCGCGATGATGCCCACGCCCGCCGCTGTCGCGGCCGGCAGGACCTCCTCGAGCGGCTTGAGGCGGAAGGCGTTGAGGATGATCTGGACACTCGCGGTGTTCCCCCGGGCGATCGCCGCGAGCGCCTCGTCGGTGCGCTCCACGCTGACGCCGTAGTTCTTGATGACGCCGTCGCC
Organism: Arthrobacter sp. BC5; assembly: GCF_056680255.1. Taxonomy (NCBI): domain Bacteria; kingdom Bacillati; phylum Actinomycetota; class Actinomycetes; order Micrococcales; family Micrococcaceae; genus Arthrobacter; species Arthrobacter sp. BC5. Next base: position 1,348,701 of record NZ_CM155273.1, on the reverse strand, counting down.
GACCAGGGTGTCGAGGGCGTCGTAGACCTCGTCGGAGCTGTAGACGGCGGTCGGCGGGCAGTGCAGCTGGACGAGGTCGAGGGCGTCGACGCCGAGGTTGGTCCGTGAGCGGTCGATCCACTGACGGAAGTTGGCCAGCGAGTAGTTCTCGGGGGTCTGATCGACGCGGCGGCCCATCTTGGTGCCCACGAAGATGTCGAGGTCCGGGTTGTCGGCGAGGAAGGACCCGATGGTGGCCTCGCTCCGGCCATCGCCGTACACATCCGCCGTATCGAAGAAGGTCACGCCGGCCTCGACGGCGGCATCGAGCACGGCGACGGCGTCCTTGTCCTCCACCTCGCCCCAGTCAGAGCCGAGCTGCCAGGTGCCGAGGCCGACGACGGAGACGGGACGACCGGTTCTTCCAAGGGTTCGTTGTTCCATGATTGAAGACTATAGGCCGGGCAGCGTCGCCTCCGTCACCGGCGTCCCCGGCACGGACCGAAGCGCTTCCACCGCCGGCACGCCGTCTGCGAGCCATCGCGCGGCCTCGTGCCGCAGTTCGGCGCGGCGCCCGGCCGCCATGCGGTCGAGGAGCACCACGCTCATGCGGGATCTCGGATTGCGTGCGAACAGCTCCCGGTGGTCACCCACGAACTCCCAGTAGAGGGCGTCCCAGCTGAAGCGCCAGGGACCGTCCTTGAAGTCACTCATCTTCCTGATGTAGTTGCTGCCGCTCACATAGGGCTTGGTGGTGATCATGCTTCCGGCCGCGTACTGGCTCATGGCGTAGACGTTGGGCACCATGACCCAGTCGTAGGCGTCGATGAACATCTCCACGAACCACTCGTAGACGGCATCGGGCTTCGCACGCATCAGCAGTGCCGCGTTGCCGAGCACCATGAGGCGCTCGATGTGGTGCGCGTAGGCCGTGTCGAGGACTCGGGTGATCACGGAGTCCACGGGCCCGAGGCCCGTCTGCCCGGTCCACCACCGCTGGTCGAGCTCCGCGGTGAGGCCCAGCGTGTTGCCGGTCCGCATCTCCCTGCCGCGCAGCACGTAGGACGCCCGCATGTACTCCCGCCACCCGATCACCTGGCGGATGAAACCCTCCACGCTGTTGATCGGCGTACCGTGGCGTTCCGCGAAGTCCAGGGCGAGGTCCACGACATCGGCGGGGCTCAGGAGTCCGATGTTCAAGCTGGAGCTCAGGGCGGAATGGAACAGGTAGGTCCTCCCCTCGGCGATCGAGTCCTCGTACGGCCCGAAGAGCTCGAAGCGCTCCGTCAGGAAGACCTCCAGTGCCTCGAAGGCCTGCCGGTGCGTGACCGGCCAGTTGAAGGACCCGGCGTTGCCCGGGTTGTCCGGGAAGGCGGCCTGCACCCAGGCGATGGCGTCCACCACGTCCGGCGGCCGCTCGAACTCGGGCAGGTCCGGCAGGGGCAGCTTCTTCGGCAGCTTCCTGCGGTTGTCCGCGTCGAAGCTCCACTTCCCGCCCTGCGGGGAACCGTCACGCTCCACCAGGATGCCGAGCCGCTTGCGCTGCCATTCGTAGAAGCTCTGCATGCGCCAGGTGTGCGACGAGAAATAGGTGTCGATCAGGTCCCGCGGGGTGAGGAACTGCGGGGTCTCGAGGACGCGCGCCTCCACGCCGGCGTCGGCGAGGGTCCGGCTGAGCCGCCGCTCGAGCCAGTCGTCGACGACGTCGTAGTAGCTCACGACCGTGGCTCCGCGTTCCGCGAGCAGTTCCGCGAGCCGTTCCTGGCTGGGGGACTCCGCCGATGTCTCCACATAGTCCACCGAGAAGCCCGCACCCTCGACCCGGCGCGCGAAGAGGGTCAGGGAGGCGCGGTGCAGCACGAGTTTCTGCTGGTGGAAACGGAGGCTGCGGAACAGGAGGTCGTCCTCCAGGAACACGAAATGCGTGTGCGGGGATGCTTCGAGGTGCTCCTCGAAGAGCTGGTGCGGGAGGACGAGCTGGACATGCACGGCAGGTGCCTTCCTGGGGGCGACGATCGTCGGGCGCAACCCTAGCGCCCGGCTCCGACAGGGCGCGGAGCCCTTGACTGTAAGCAGGCTTAGTGGTTGCGTGGGATGACCGACCGGCTCCTGAAGGGACCACCATGAGATCGCTCTGGCTCGACACCGCCCCGCTCATCCCGTCCGATACGCTGCAGGACGGCGCCGCGTACGACTCCGTGGTGGTGGGCGCCGGGCTGACGGGCCTGACGACGGCTCTCCTGCTGGCTCGGGCCGGGCACCGGGTGGCGATCCTCGAGGCGCGGACCGCCGGAGCGGTGACGACCGGCAACACCACGGCCAAGCTCTCGCTCCTCCAGGGCACCAGCATCTCGACCATCCTCAAACACCACGACGCCGAACTCGCGCGCGCCTACGTGACCGGCAACCGTGAGGGCCAGAGCTGGCTGCTGCGCTTCTGCGACGAGCACGGCATCGGCTACGAGCGACGGGACGCCGTCGACTACGCGACCACCGACACCGGCGCACGCAAGCTCGCCTCGGAGCACGAGGCCTGTGTCGAGGCCGGCCTGGACACCGAGCTCGGCAACGCGGCGGTGCTCCCCTTCCCCGTGCGGAGGACGCTGCGCCTGAAGGACCAGGCGCAGTTCCACCCGATCGAGGTCCTGGCCGGGCTGGCCTCCGAGTTCCGGCGGCACGGCGGCGCGCTGATCGAAGGCGTCCGCGTCGAGGGGGTCGCGAAGACCGGGGCCGACGGCGTCGAGTTGAGGACCAGCGCGGGCGCGGTGACGGCCTCGAACGTGGTACTCGCCACGGGCATCCCCATCCTCGACCGCGGCGGCTACTTCGCCGTCCTGCAGCCCATGCGTTCGTACTGTGTCGCCCTGACCGTGGAGGACGACGTACCGGAGGACATGTACCTCAGCGCCGACTCTCCCACCCGGTCGCTCCGCACCGCCGTCGTCGACGGGACGAAGTACCTGATCGTGGGCGGGAACGGGCACAAGACCGGCCACAGCTCGAACACGCAGGCGAAGGTGGACGACCTCACGCGCTGGGCGCAGGAGTACTTCCCGACGGCGCGCCCTGCCTACGCCTGGTCCGCCCAGGACTACGCGCCGGCCGCGGCCGTCCCCTACGTGGGCAAGGTCCCGGCCGGCGGCGGGCACATCTACGCCGCGACCGGCTACAACAAGTGGGGCATGACCAATGCGGTCGCGGCATCCCTGGCCCTCTCCGGCGAGATCCTCGGCGGCAACATGCCCTGGGCGGAGACGCTCTACCGGACGAAGGTCAGCCCGGCGGACGCCCTGCAGACGGCGCAGGCGAACGCCGTCGTCGGGATGGAGATGGTGTCCGGGTGGCTGTCCGGCCTCGCGAAGACCGGCACATCCGTGCCCGGCGAAGGCGAAGGGCGCGTCATCCGCGAGGGCGCGCGGCCCATCGGCGTCTGCACGGTCGACGGCGTGCAGCATCGCGTCTCGGCGGTATGCCCGCACCTGCGCGGCATCCTCAACTGGAACGACGCCGAGCGGTCCTGGGACTGCCCGCTCCACGGCTCGCGCTTCACCGCGGACGGAAGACTGCTCGAAGGACCGGCCACGTCGGATCTGGCGGACACGCGGCGGTAGGGCAGATTCCTTCTGCGGGCCGACCTCGTGGTCCATGTGATCTCCGCGTGGCCGGACAGGCCGGCGGCGAGGAGGTCCCGGCGGGCACCGGTGTGGGCGCGCAGGGTTCGTCGCCGTGCGGCGTCGTCGTTCCCCTGGGCGCTCACCGCCGGGCCTCCCGGGCCGCCATCTCCTTCAGGAGGTCGCGCATCTCGGTGAGCAGGGCGGTGTCCACGGGGACGGGCCGCTCCTGCTGCTCCTGGGGGGCGGCGAGGGCCCGCAGGCGGGCGTTGGCCCGGTTCATCGGCACCACGAACAGGAAGTAGACGACCGCCGCGGTGATGAGGAAGGTCACCGCTGCGGTGATCACGGCACCGATATCGACGAACGTCGCATCGTTCCCGGGACGGATTGGGAAACCGAGGCCTGCGGCGTCGATGCCGCCCGCCGAGGCGATGACCGGGTTGATGATGTTCGCCGTGAACGCCCCGACGAGCGCCGTGAAGGCGCTGCCGATCACCACCGCGATCGCCAGTTCGACGACGTTGCCACGCAGGATGAAATCCCTGAAACCCTTGATCACGTGATTGTCCCCTGCTCGATGGTCCTGCCGGATGGAACTGCACGGACCACTCTAGTGAACAGCGGACACACCGGACCCGTTCCTTCCCTTCCGGACCTGCACGGACCCCTAGGACGCTCCGGCAGCACGTCCGCGTCCGGCGACGATCAGGTCGACGACATCGAGCAGTTCGTCGATCTCCGCGCGGCTGGTGCGCTCCGAGCCGGCTGCGGCGAAGAACGCGGCGTCGTAGTAGAGCCCGTCGCCGAGCAGCTTGATGGCGCGCGCTGTGGTCCGGTCCCCCAGCTGATGTTCCAGGGCATCCAGCCACCGGTCCTGGATGTCGCCGAGGGAGGCCTTCGCGATCGGGTGGCCCTGCTGCGCGAGGCGGGCCATCGAGACGAGGGCCCGGTCCAGCGCGCTGTCCTCGAACACGGACGTCCGGATGTAGTAGCGCGCCGCCCCGTCCGGAGCCGAGGTCATGGACTCGCGGTCCTTGTCGGCGAGACCGCGGAGCCGCTCCGCAAGGCCTTCCACGAGCGCTTCCTTCGAGGGGAAGTGGTACAGCAGACCGCCCTTGGAGACCTCGGCGGCGGCTGCGACCGCCTCCATGGTGGCGGCCCTCTCGCCGTCGCGGATCAGCGCGTTTTCGAAGCTGTCGAGGATGCGCTCGCGGGAACTGGACACCTCCTGATGATACCGGTCACTTTTGTTGTACTGTACCGGCTGGACGGTATAGCTTTGAGGCATGACCTCTTCACCTTCCTCCTCTGCACGTGTGTCCGGGGTGAACCCGCGTGCCGTCTCCTCCTCGCCCGTCTCCCTTGCCGGTCGGCGCGAATGGTTCGCCCTTGCCGTGCTGATGCTGCCGGTGCTGCTGGTCTCGGTCGACAACACCGTGCTGAGCTTCGCGCTGCCGGAGATCTCGCGCCACTTCGCCACGAGCGGTACCACGCTGCTCTGGATCGTGGACAGCTACCCACTGGTCCTCGCCGGACTCCTCGTGGCGATGGGCAGTTTCGGTGACCGCTTCGGTCGGCGCCGCCTGCTCATGATCGGCGCAGCCGGCTTCGCCCTGTTCTCCGTCGCAGCCGCGTTCGCCCCGACCGCCGGGTTCCTCGTGGCGTCCCGTGTGGGCCTCGGCGTCTTCGGCGCCATGCTCATGCCCTCGACGCTGTCGCTCATCCGCAACATCTTCACGGACAGGAACCAGCGCCGGATCGCCATCGCCGTCTGGGCCGCGGGCTTCTCTGCCGGTGCCGCCCTCGGCCCACTGCTCGGCGGCGCACTCCTCGAGCACTTCTGGTGGGGCTCCGTGTTCCTCCTCGCGGTGCCCGTCCTCGTGCTGATGCTCGCGCTGACCCCTGCCGTGGTCCCCGAGTCGAGGGACTCGAACCCTGGGCGGGTCGATTACGCCAGCATCGTCCTGTCCATCGCGACCATGCTGCCGGTGGTGTACGCGATCAAGAACCTCGCCAAGGGCGGGCCGCTGCTCGTCTCGGTGACGGCCGCGTTCATCGGGCTCGCGTCCGGAACGGTGTTCGTGGTGCGCCAGCTCCAGCGGCGTGATCCCATGCTCGACGTCCGCCTGTTCACCGTGCGTGCCTTCACCGGCGCCGTCCTGGTCAACCTGCTGGCCATCTTCTCGCTCGTCGGGTTCCTGTTCTTCGTCTCGCAGCATCTGCAGCTGGTTCTGGGCTACAGCCCGCTCGACGCCGGACTCGTCCTGCTGCCGGGCCTGTTGGTGACGATCGTCGCCGGCCTCGCCGTCGTCCCGCTCGCCCGCCGACTGGCACCGCACGTCGTCGTCTCGGTGTCGCTGCTCTTCTCGGCGGCCGCCTACGGGATGATCGCCTTTCTGGGCGAGGGTGGGTCCGCCGATTTCCTGATGGTCGCCTTCGTCGTCCTCGGGGTCGGCGTGGGTGCGTCCGAGACCGTCTCGAACGACCTGATCCTGTCCACGGTGCCTGCCGCGAAGGCGGGTGCGGCGTCCGCCGTCTCCGAGACGGCCTACGAGGTGGGCTCCGTACTCGGCACGGCCGTGCTCGGCAGCATCCTGCTCGCGTCCTACCAGCGCAACCTGATGCTCCCCGCAGGCCTCAGCAGCGCCCAGGCGGACACCTCCACCGAGACCCTCGGCGGCGCCGTCGAGGTCGCCACGCACCTCGGCCCGAGCAGCGCGTCCCTCCTGCGGGACTCGGCATTCTCCGCCTTCGACAGCGGGGTGACCGTGACCGCCGGGATCGCCGCACTGCTCATGGTCGGCGCCTCGGCGCTGGCAGCATGGAGCCTGCGGAGCAGGACGACGGTACCGGGCGGAGCTGCGGCCCGCTCCTGAGTACGACGGCAGTCGGAACGGCGTGGCCGCCGCCCGTGCTGGCTCCCCGCAGCCATCGTGAGATCACGCTCGCGCAGCCCGACGTCCAGGTCCAGCCCGGCATCCACCCCTGTACCCCCGTCATGCGTCGGGGCTCCGATCCCACCCGGCAACCCCTCACCGACCCCTGCATACACCTGAACCCACTGCTGGAGCAGTTCCCTGCTGTAGCCAGGTTCCGCTCGGCGGCGTCGGGACGCCCGGGGACCGGCGTCGCCGTCAGATGCCGCGGACCTGCGGCAGGACGTCCGTGCCGAAGATTTCCATGAAGGCGCGCTGGTCCTGACCGACGTGGTGGAGGTACAGCTCGTCGAAGCCGAGTTCCGCGTACTCATGGAGCCATTGGGCGTGTCGCCCCGTATCGGCGGAGATGTTGACCGTCCCGCCTACCTGCGCCACCGAGACACGCTCCTTCTCAGCGTACTCATCGAACTGCAGCGCGGTGGCGATGTCCCACGCCGCGGGAGGTCCGATCGAGTTCGTGCGCCACTGGTGCATGGCGATCGACGTGGCCTCGTCCTCCGTCGCGGCCCAGCTGAGGTGAACCTGCAGGACCGCCGGGCCTACGCCCCCTTCCTCCCGGTAGGCGCCGAGGAGTTCCTTGAGCCGCTCAGGAGGTTGATTGGTCGTGATCAGGCCGTCGGCCCACGCTGCAGCCCGACGCGCGGTCTCGATCGACATCACCGGGCCCAGAAGGGGCGGTGGTGTTTCGGGCAGGTCCCATACCCGAGCCCTGTCCACCGTCACCAACCCCTGGTGGGTCACTTCCTCCCCTGCGTGCAGGCGCCGGATGACCTGCACGCACTCCTCGAGTCGCTGTTGCCGCACTCTCTTGTCCGGCCAGGGATCGCCGGTGATGTGTTCGTTCATGTTCTGGCCGCTGCCCAGGGCCATCCAGAAACGTCCCGGGAACATGCTGGCCAGGGTGGCGGAGGCCTGAGCCGTAATGGCAGGGTGGTACCGCTGGCCCGGGGCGGTGACCACGCCGATCCGAAGGTCGGTGCTGGCAAGGGCCGCACCGAGCCACGCCCAGGCGAATCCGGCATGTCCCTGGACGGGGGACCACGGCTCGAAATGATCGGAGCACATGACCGCCTCGAACCCCACCGACGCGGCCGTCCGGACATACCTCAGGAGCCGCCCGGGCGGGATCTGCTCATGGGAGGCATGGAAGCCGATGGTACGCAGCATCAGCCCCTCCTTTCCCGACCATGGCCCCGACCGACGATCCGCTGGTGCCGGGGGCTGTCACACGACTCCGAGTGCGAGCATGGCGTCCGCCACCTTCACGAAACCGCTGATATTCGCGCCGGCCACATAGTTCCCTGGCATGCCGTATTCCTCAGCGGTAGCCGCGCACCGGTGGTGGATGCCCACCATGATCTCCGTGAGGCGCTCCTCCGTGTGCTCGAAGGACCAGGAATCACGGCTGGCGTTCTGCTGCATCTCCAGTGCGGAGGTGGCCACACCGCCGGCATTCGCAGCCTTGCCCGGCCCGAAGAGGACCCCGGCCTGCTGGAAGACCTCCACCGCCTCCGGGGTGCAGGGCATGTTCGCTCCTTCAGCAACGGCGAGCACTCCCGAGCGGACGAGTGACCCGGCAGCGGCTTCGCCGAGCTCGTTCTGCGTGGCACAGGGCAGCGCGACCGTCGCCCCTACATCCCAGATCGAGCCGTCCGCCACGAAATGGGCGCCCGACCCCCGCCGATGCGCGTACTCGGAAATCCGCCCGCGCTCGCTTTCCTTCACCTCGCGCAGGAGGTCGACGTCGATGCCGGCCTCGTCCACGACGTACCCGGAGGAATCAGAACAGGCCACGACCGTCGCGCCGAAATGTTGTGCCTTCGCGATGGCATGAACTGCCACATTCCCGGAGCCCGAGACGATGACCCTCTGCCCCTCGAACCCGAGGCCCCTGGTCAGAAGCATCTCGCGGGCGAACAGAACTGCACCGTAGCCGGTCGCTTCGGGACGCACGAGGGATCCACCCCAGCTCATGCCCTTCCCTGTCAGCACCCCCGACTCATACCTGTTCGTGATCCGCTTGTACTGCCCGAACAAGTAGCCGATCTCCCTCCCACCGACACCGATATCGCCGGCCGGCACATCGGTGTATTCGCCGATGTGCCGGTACAGCTCGGTCATGAAGGACTGGCAGAACCGCATCACCTCGGCATCGGACCTGCCCTTGGGATCGAAGTCCGAGCCTCCCTTGCCCCCGCCGATCGGCATCCCGGTGAGCGAGTTCTTGAAAACCTGTTCGAAGCCGAGGAACTTCACGATCCCCAGGTACACCGACGGGTGGAACCGCAGGCCACCCTTGAAAGGTCCCAGGGCGGAGTTGAATTCCACCCGGAAGCCCCGGTTGATCTGCACGGTCCCCACGTCATCGATCCACGGGACCCGGAAGATGATCTGGCGTTCGGGTTCGCAGAGCCGCTCCAGCACCGCTGCGTCCACGAACTCGGGATGCTTCACCAGCACCGGGCCCAGCGAGTCGAACACCTCGATCACGGCCTGATGGAATTCCGTCTCACCGGGGTTGCGGCGGAACACCTGATCACGCACAGCAGACAGAGCCGGATCCATGGAATCCCCTGATCTCGAGAACGGGGCCCTCGGCGAACGGAGGACCAGTGCTCCCTCTCCCGCCTGCGGGGCCCGGAAACACTAAGTGCACTGTATATCGCGGCGCACTCCAGTGCCCCCGCCTGTTGGGCATTGCGCTTCTCGCCATACCGGGCACCGTGCAGCCATCGGGCCAATCGTTGCATTAACGAGTTTCTTTTCTTTCTAGCAAATTCGGAATGTGCGCAGAATATCACTAGACGGATGAGCGATTTCGGTGGAGAAAAGGGCTGCGGAGAGAATATATATCCCCCAAGAACAGTCCTGCCCAACCCTTTTGTCACATCGCACTACCTGCTTTTTACATATACCACTACCTATAGGTCGGGGCGAAAAGAGCGTACATACTGTGGTCAGCAGATTGCGATCCGGGCAGTACCGCACCGAACGCCCCTTTGTACAGGGTCTGCTCAAATCAAACGAGGTGAGCTTCATGGCTTCAGCACTGATATCCGTCGACGTGCCTTCCTGCACCGCATGTGGCACCGATGAGTACCTGGCATACGAGGATTTCATTCCTGCTCGCACACTTCCCACCGGCGGAGTGGTTCCCCCGAGCGTGAACTACACCTGCACGAAGTGCGAGCAATACAGCGGACACGGCGTCCCCGACGGCTGGGAACCGCCGGGGTGGTTCTGTTACTCCTGAATTCCCCTTCAAGAGCACTGCACAAGAACGCCGACGCGCCGCGCCCGGCTCGTACCGCGAGGGCAGCTCCACGTACCCGGCGCCCACGCGGACAGCGAACAACCGGCCGCCCCGGCAGGTGCCTCACCGGGATCGGGGACAATGGATGTGTGGCCCTGTTAACCGAATCCCCCGTCCTCGACGCCGACGCGATCCGCCGCGAGGCCGGACGCCGTCGCACCTTCGCCGTCATCTCCCACCCCGACGCCGGGAAGTCGACCCTCACGGAGGCGCTTGCCCTCCTCGCGCGTGCCATCCAGGACGCCGGTGTCACGCACGGCAAATCGAGCCGACACGCCACCGTGTCGGACTGGATGGGCATCGAGCAGGAACGCGGCATCTCCATCAGCTCCGCTGCGTTGCAGCTGACCTACCGCGATACCGTCCTCAACGTCGTGGACACTCCCGGCCACGCCGACTTCTCCGAGGACACCTACCGCGTCCTCGCCGCCGTCGATTCCGCCGTCATGCTCATCGATGCCGCCAAGGGCTTCGAACCGCAGACCGTGAAGCTCCTGGCCGTCTGCAAACAGCGCAACATCCCGATCATCACGGTCATCAACAAGTGGGACCGCCCCGGCTTGGATGCCCTCGGCCTGATCGACGACGTCGGTGAGCGCACCGGCATGACGCCGGTCCCGCTGACCTGGCCCGCCGGGATCGCGGGCGACTTCCAGGGCCTGCTGGACCTGCGGGCGGAGCGCGCCATCGCACTCGAGGCCGTCGAAGCGGGCGCGCAGGCCGCCGCGGAGACGGAGATCGACATCGACGCGCTCGATCCGCGCGATGCCGGCGCCTGGCTGGACGCCCGCGAGGAGTCCGGCCTCGTCGAATCCTCGAACGGATCCTTCGATCGCGAGGAGTTCGAGGCTGCCCGCCAGACACCCGTCCTGTTCGCTGCCGCGGCGAAGAACTTCGGCGTCTCGCAGCTCCTCGACATCCTCGTGGACGTCGCTCCCTCGCCGACCCCGCGCCCCTCCAAGGAGGACGAACCGCGGCCGATCGACGCACCGATGTCCGGTTTCGTCTTCAAGGTCCAGGCCGGCCAGGACAGCGCGCACCGTGACCACATCGCGTACCTGCGCATCTGCTCCGGCACGTTCGAGCGCGGCATGGTCATCACGAACCAGCGGACCGGCAAGCCCTTCGCCACCAAGTACGCGCACCGCGTCCTGGGCCGCAGCCGCGAGGTGGTGGACACCGCCTGGCCGGGTGACGTCGTCGGACTCGTCAATGCGACCAGCCTCCGCGTGGGCGACAGCCTCTTTGCGGAAGAGCCCGTCCAGTTCCCCGACATCCCGCGGTTCTCACCCGAACTCTTCGCCGTCGCACGGGCGAAGGATCCCGGCCGGTACAAGCAGTTCCGCCGGGGCATCGAGCAGCTCGAGCACGAGGGCGTGGTGCAGGTGCTGCGCTCGGATCTCCGTGGCGACCAGGCACCCGTGCTCGCCGCCGTCGGAGCACTGCAGTTCGAAGTCGCCGCCGAGCGGCTCGGCACGGAGTTCAACGCCCCGACGTCGCTGGACAACCTCTCCTACACGCTGGCAATGCGGGTGGCTCCAGGGAGCGAGGGCGTCCCCCAGACCTTCCGGGGCGGAGAGATCATGTTCCGCGCCGACGGCGAGGTCGTGGCGGTCTTCGGCGACAAGTGGAAAGTGGGGCACTTCAGGAAGGACTTCCCCGACGTCGTCCTCGAGCCGATCGGCGCCGCCGTCGACCAGTAGGACCGTTCGGGGGCAGGTCTCCTGACCACGCGCCGGTCCTCCGCGGCCTGCCCGGACGGACAGCGGAGGACGGCCGGCGCGTTCCGGCAGCGACGTCGTTCCTGGCCCCGAATAGACTCAAGGGGTGCGCTATCCCGAGTTGGCTCGCAAGCACGATGGTGGCTTCGTGCTGTATGTCGTGGCTGCCGTCATTGCCGCGGTCGCGCAGCTCGTGGCGGGGTTCTTCTATCTGACGAGCGGGCTCCTCGCCCCGCTGTGGGCTGTGGCGTTGTTCCTCGTCTGGTGGCTGATCCTCACGCGTGTCGGCGTGAAGCTCGCGCTACGCCAGTCGTATTGGCTCCTTCTCGTGCCGGTGGTGGCGGCGGCCACCTGGTTCGTTGTGATGTGGGCCGGCGGCACATTCCTTGGCTGGACGCCCTGAGGGGCCTCGCAGTCCCGAGAGTCCGACCGATCGGGACCTTCGACACTGGGCGCCGACCGCCGGTGGGACGAGCGTTGGTCCATGACGACCATCCAGATGATCGAGCACGGTGAGCAACCCACGGCGGGCGTCCGGGAGCAGGTGCCGATGACCGAGCTGACCGGGTTCTTCTCCCGTGCGTACCGGGACACCATGGCGGTGCTGCAGGCCCAGGGCGTGCGCCCCGTCGGGGCCCCCTTCGGGAAGTACTACGGCCGGCCGGGCGCCGTCGTCGACGTCGAAGCGGGCTTCCCCGTCGCCGCGGCCATCGTGCCCGCCGGGAACGTGGTGTCCGGGACCCTGCCGGCCGGGACCGTCGTCGAGGCCATCCACACCGGCCCGTACGACACGATGACGGACACGTATGCGCAGCTCGACCGCTACTTCATCGATGCCGGGCTGAGGTCGGGATCCGTGATGTGGGAGAGCTACCTCACCGATCCGGACGCCGAGCCGGATCCCACGAAGTGGCGGACCGAGATCTGCTGGCCCGTCGACCGGGGCTGAGCCGCCGGCGGTCCTTCCGAGCATGGTGGCAGCAGCTGCCGGAGACTACCTGGCCGGCCTGCCCGCCACCGGAGTGGGCTCTCGCCGCACCCGCCGTGTGAGCACGACGATCGCCACGGCGGCCATGGCAAGAGTCACGAGCACTTCGGCAAACCGTTGCCCCGGGACGGAGACGAGCTCTCCGGCCGCGTTGGCCGCAGCGTGGAGCACGACCACCGCGAGGATGCTGCGCCCGGTGGCGAAGTAGACCGCCCCGTACACGAAGGACAGCGCGAGAAGGACCACCATGAACAACCAGAAACCCGTCGACCACCGACCCAGTCCGTGCTGGTAAGAGCCGGTGAGGAAGAACAGCGGCAGGTGCCACAGCGCCCACACGGCGCCCACGATCGCGGCTGCTGCCGGTGCGCCGTGCCGGTCGCTGAGCGCATCCAGGGCGTACCCGCGCCACCCCGGCTCCTCAAGGACTCCGGCGACGACAGCGGTGACCAGCACGAGCGCGGCTCCGGGCGCGAGCCACGGGCCTTCACCGCCCATGACTGCCCGTCCGAGGACGGAGGGCAGGAGCGCCACGACCGCGACAAGGACCCACCAGTGCGGCCGGACCCGGCGGACATCGAACACGCGCCGCCAGAAGTCGCGTTCCGTCTGCCCGCGGCCGGCTACCCGCAGCAGCAGCGCCGCGGACAGGAGCGGCCCGCTCCCGCCGAGGACGAAGAGCACGAAGGGCACCGGATCATCCCAGGTCCCGCCGGACCATGCGGCGAGCCACCAGAACGTCCAGCTCCATCCGAGGGTGATGGCCAGGAACCACCATGGGCGCAGTCCAGGACGGCGAGAGATCACCATGGAGCCCGAACCGGAGATACCCCTCGCCATGGTCATCCGCCCCCGCCTTCAGGATCATCCAGGCTGTCATCCGGTGGTAGGTATCGGCGCAGTCCGAAGCCGGTGAGGACCACCGCTCCGGTGGCCACCACGGCCAGCACTGCCGCTGCGAGGACACCGACAACCGGCACCAGCCCCAGAAGTTGCAGGGACGCAACCACCAGGGCCGCACCTAGTGCCGCTGCCCGTGGGGCCGGCCATTGCCTGCCGGTTCGCCGTGCAAGGCGTCCACCCAGAACCAGACCCAGGCCGACCGCCCCATAGAGAAGAGTCACCCCGGACAGGACGAGGACGACAGCCGCCAGCGGGATCAGGAAGAGGGTGAAGGCCATTGCCACGACGAGGGGCAGGACCGTGATGAGCACCAGCGTGCCGAGGGCGCCGCTGACCAGGGGGAACCCGGCTGCGGCCGCGGCCACGCGGCGGACCGGGCGTGGAACCAGCCGGGTGAGCAGCCAGGCGAGGGCAGCCGCAGCCAGGACAGAAACCGAAGCCCGCAGGGCACGCTCGGCAGGGGAAGCGGGCGTGGGGGCCCCACCGAGTATGCCCGCAGGTGTGCGTTCCTCCACGATCCGTCCCTGCACCACTGCGCCCGGCTCCCGGATCACCTCCCCGCCGGCAGCGCTGACGTCACCGGTGACCACAGCAGTCTCCCCGAGGGTCACCGTGCCTCCAAGGATGAGGACGTCGCCGGTGATTGTACCTTCCAGGCGGGCCTCGCCGTCGAGGATCGTGATGGATCCATGATGCTCGGCAGCGGATCCGAGCGTCATGGACCCACCGGCCACTACGGTGTCGCCGACCAGGGACTCGTTCCCGGAGAGATCATGGCGGCCCTGCGTGAACAGGGTGAACGAGTAGCGTCCGGTCTGGTCCTGGGGTCCACACCCGGTGATCACACACGCGATCATCACCCCCAGGAGGAGCGATCCCCCCGACCTCAGGGCGGCGCGCGCGGTCATCCTCGCTCCTCCTGCGTCGCCCGCCGGTTGCCGGAGGGCAGGACCAACAGGACCAGGACGACACACAACAGGGCGATGCTGATCGCCGATACCAGCCGCAGGTGCTCGGCGAACGGCACGCCTCCGGAGCGCAATGCCAGCGACAGAGAGGTGCTGAGGAAGGTCGCGAGCCATCCGGAGACGCCCACGCCCAGTGCGGCGTTGCGGGCGATGGTCCCGGGCGTCGAGAAATCCGCCCAGAGTGCGAAGTTCACTACGGTGTAGATACTCACCGCCACCGCGTAGAGCAGGGGCATGCCCAGGGTCGCGGGCAGCTCCGGGGTGGTCAGCGCATGCAGGACGTAGCCGACCTGGGCCAGGGCGAACAGCCCGAAGATCCAGGCCAGTAGGGCCCGCAGCCCCAAGGCCGGGTAGAGGATACCGGCGGCCGCGGCCGCGAGCACGTGGGTGAGGCCGATGGCCCATAAGATGCGCGGATCCGTCGAGTGCCAGGCCGAGCCGATGTAGACGGGGGTGTCCACGATGCGCAGGAACCCGAGACTGTCCACGAAATACACACCGAACATCAGCACCAGGGCCAGGGTGAAGTTCCGGCCGGGCCATCCCGTGCCCCCGACGCGGTCCCGCACGAACCGTCCGGCTCCGTAACGGCGGAGCTGGTGCTGCCGGGCGAGCTCCGCGGTCACCGGCAGGGGCGCGAATGCCAGGAGCGCGAGGCCTGCAGCAGCCGGGATCATCAGCCACAGGAGCTGCGCGGTGAACTGCTCGATCCGCCAGTCCGACGAGAAGACGGCTGCGGGCAGGAATGCCGCCGAAGTCACCACGGCAGCGACAGGACCGCGATGTCGAACCGGAACCAGGTCGCAGGTCAGCCCGAACATGGACGGCACCCCACAGCCCAGCACCACCGAGGCGGCCACAACCCAGCCCACGAGTGAAGCTTCATCGCGCAACCCGGGAGCCAGGGCGGTAAGCGCCGTCTGCAGCACCACGACGACGGACAGCAACCGCAGCTTGATCACGAAGACCCCACTCCAGCGGCGGAGGTGCATCACCATTCCCGCGCACAGCGCCACGAGCAGCGTCAGCCCTGCCAGCAGGGCCATCACGCGCGCAACACGGTCCTCCCGGAGCCCGACGACGCGTGTACCGAGGTCAGTCAGCCCCAACTGCACGAAGGTGAGGTTATAGAAGTAGCCCGCCGAAGCTGCGCCAACGAACAGCAGTATGCCGAATCGGGCTGTCCACTCCTCGCTCCACCACTGGGCGCCGAGCATCCGGCGCCGATGAGAAGTATGCAGCGCCCACACCGCCGACCCCCTTGGCCACGGCCCCATCCCGTTCACGCGCGCCGGATGGGCCCGATACTCTAGGGCCGGGACCAGGCGTTCGAGCCGGCCGATGGACTGGGTGTTTCAGCTTCAGCACATGTCCGGCCGACACACCGAGAACCGTTGCTGTCACCGGCCGTCGACCGACCCATGGCTGAAATCTGGAACAGCTGCGACTATACCGCAGCACCCCGGAGCAGGAGGAGGGGCGCCTCAGCTGTTCCGGCCCCGAGCCGCGACGGCCCAGCACTCCTCGACGACGCCGTCGCGCACCACCTGTACCTCGTCCACGAGGTTGACGGCCAGGCAGGCATGGTTCGGGACCACCCGTAACCGGGTACCCAGCGGGGGCAGAACCTCCCCGGCGGGCCACTGAACGGTGGCGTGGTGCTCGGAGAGGGCCACGATGCGGGCCCCGGGGTGGTCGAGGAGCCGCCCGAATCCCGTGGCCCAGGCGGCGCGATCGCTGCCCAGGACCTTGCTGCCGGCGTCGACGATGAAGTGGTCCTGGCCCTTGGCCGCCGGGCGTCGATGGCTCACGACCGTACTCTCGACCGTCAGCGCGATATCTTCGGGACGGCAGTGCCCGAGCTCCCACTGCTGTGCGTCGCCGAAGACGTAGACTCCCGGACGCAGCTCGGTCAGGGTGCCGCCGTCGGACAGGAGTGACGACGGCGTCGACCCTCCACTGACCGCGAGGTCGAGGAAACCGGCGGTCCGCAGCGAGGCGGCGGCCGCAGCCAGGGCTGCCTCCTCGTCCGCCGCCGCCGGTCCGGCAGCCCCCGGTCCGTAGCTGTGGCCGGGAAACGTGAAGATCCCGCCGACCTCCAGGCCGGCGGTCTCGGCGGCCTGCGCGACCCCGACCGCTTCCGACGGCAGCACTCCGCTGCGGTGGTGGCCGCAGTCCACCTCGACGCGGACCGCTACCCTCGCGGCAGCGGAGCCGAGTGTCCGGGCGAGCCGGCGGGCGCCCTCGGCCGAGTCCACACCCACCGCCACCCGCGCGAGCTCCGTCAGGGCGAGCAGCCTTCGGGCCGCGCGATCGTCGACCCACAGGGGATAGGCGATGAAGATGTCGCGGATGCCGCTGTCCGCGAAGACCTCGGCCTCGCCGATCGTCGCGACCGTCAGGCCCACGGCACCCGCAGCGATCTGCTGGTGCCCGATCTGCGGCATCTTGTGCGTCTTGGCATGCGGCCGCAGGGCGAATCCCTGCTTCCGCGCCCGAAGCGCCATGGCGGCGATGTTGCGCTCGAGGGCAACGACGTCGACGACGACGGCCGGCGTGGCGACGCCGGCCAGGATCGGGCGCACGAGTGGGTCAGGCTTCGAAGTGCGTTTCGGGAAGCTGCTGGCCGATCGACGTGACGACGGCCGCCGCGATGTCCGCGAGCTTCGTGTTCCGCCCGCTGGAGGCGGCCTTCAGGATGGTCATGGCCGCCTCGTGGCTGCACCGGTTCTGCCCCATGATGATGCCGGCAGCGACGTCGATCGTGGTGCGGGAGTTCATAGCGTCCTTGAGTTGCTTCCCCGTGTCGGCGAGGTGGGCGATCCGGACAGCCATCCGCAGGGACTTCGACGCCTCGCGGGCCATGTCCGTGGCAGCGATGATGGCTGCCTCGTCGAACGTGTCGGGCTGCGGTGAGTACAGATCGAGTCCGGCTGCCGCGAGACCGTCGAGGGGGATCGGCACTCCGAGCGCCGAACGCATCCCGTGGTTGATGATCGCCGAGGTGTAGTCGCCGAAGCGCGTTTCCGTCCGGAAGTCACGGACGTGGTAGACCTGCCCATCACGGGCCGCCCGGATGCAGGGGCCGTCATCGAACTCGTACTGGACCTCGTCCATGAGCTTCGCCTGCTCGCTGCTGCTCGCCACCGACGCCTTGGCCCGGGGCCTCAGCAGGGTGACCCCGCACATCACTTCCCTGCCGTCGGAGGAGAGCGCATCGGCGGCGAGCTTGGCCAGCCCGTCGAGGAACTCGGCGATGTCGGAGCTTTCCAGCACCATGTCCTGCAGCATCCCCTGAAGGGACAGTTCTCCGACAGTCCGGTCATCGGTCACAGCTGTCTACCATCCCATCGCGTCGAGTCGGGCCGGTTGAGGCGACCCGTCGTGCCACGCTACCGAATCGATGCTCTCGCGCCAACAGTCGGTTGGAGGGTGGTCAGGTGTTGCGGAGTGGGAACGACGACGGCGCGGCGCGTCGCTGGGGACCGCCGCACCGTCGGGGCACGTCCTGGCAGCAACTAGGAGGCGCGCCCTGCAGGAGTGATTCCGCCGGAGCAGGCAGCCCCGGGCTCGCGGGTCTGCTCACCCTGGATGTACTTGTCGAGGAAGGTGGCCAGCCGGGGATCGTCCGCGGAGTCGACCTTCAACTGCAGGCCCCAGGCGCTGGCGGCAATGGGCTGGTCGAGGCCGGGGAACGGGCTGAGCAGTACGTAGGAGCGCGTTCCCACGAGCTCGGTCAGCTTGTCGATCTCGGTCTGGCCGATCTCCGGGTCGTACGTGATCCAGACCGCACCGTGCTCCATCGAGTGCACCGAGTTCTCGTTCGGGATGGCCTCGGTGTACACGCCGCAGTTGGTCCAGACGGGGCTGTGGTCTCCGCCGACCGGAGGGGACTGCTCGTACTGGACGGCGTTCTCGACATGGTTGAACGTGACGTCGGGGTACTCCTGGACACCGTCGATGGGCTGTGAGGCAGCAGCATCCCGTTCCCGGTTGTCCTGCACCTGGTTCACGATCACCAGGGTCACCGCGAGGATGACCGCGAGGATCACTGCGCCGATACCGCCGAAGATCAGGGCGTTGCGCTTACGCTCACCCGCACGCTGCTGGGCTTGGATGGCGGCCAGGCGCGCCTGGCGGTCCTGGTTTTCCTGAGACCGTTTCTTGTTCAACGAGGTGTCCTTCGGTGCTGGGGGTGGCTGCGGCGGTCGCCGCGGGATGGGATAGCGCCGGAGACCAATGTACCGGCGGGGCCCGGCAGTTCCGTGGACCGACCCTGTGGGGAGACCACGGACGGGCGGGACTACAGGGCGTCGAGCATGTTCTGCATGAGGGTGATCTCGGCCTGCTGGCCCGACTGGATCTTGGCGGCCAGGGTGCGGACCTGCTCCGTCTCCGCTGTTTCCGCACCGGCCCTGGCCATGTCCACCCCCGCCTCGTGGTGGCTGATCATGAGTGTGAGGTAGAGCCTCTCGGCATCCTCGCCGCGGGCAGCCCGCAGTTCGTCGAGCTGCGCCTCCGTGGCCATGCCGGGCATGAGCCCGTCGGGCGTCAGCATCGACGCGGCGTCGGACCCCGAGTCCATGTCCATCCCGCCGTGCTCTCCCGAACTCCCCGCCATCCACTCCATGCGGGGCTGGGAACTGCTCTGGGCCAGGCCCCACTCCTCGAGCCAGGCATACATCTGGCCTGCCTGCTGCTGCTGGGTGAGGGCGATGTCATAGGCGATGGAGCGGAGCGTCTGATCGCTCGTGTTGTCCCGCACGATCATGGACATCTCGACCGCCTGGTTGTGATGCACCTGCATGTCGCGGGCGAAACCCGCGTCCGCACTGGTGTTGTCCGGGTAGGAGGGCCCGGCCGAGACGCGCCCGGCCGTGAACGCCAGTGCGAAGAGAGCGAATACCGCGATTCCCGCGAGGATCAGGAGGGCTCGCTTCTGCCAGCCCGACAGCGAGAGGGTCATGGACGTCCTTGGGTTGAGGGTGTGCCGGTTAGCCAACGTACGGCATCCGGCTGGATGTTCCCTCACAACCTGCCGCACCGACGGCATCCGGGCCGGGAATAGCGCCGAGGGCTGGCCGGTTATACCCCCGCAGGGTATGCTGGACGACATGCGAGGAACCACGACATGACCACTACCAGGACAACCGCGGAGAGCGCCGTACCGTACGGCTACACCGCGGACAAGGATGCCTACCTCAAGCGGCTGCGCCGCATCGAGGGCCAGGTGCGCGGTATCGCCCGGATGGTCGAGGAGGACAAGTACTGCATCGACATCCTCACGCAGGTCGCGGCCGTCAACAAGGCCCTCCATGCCGTCTCCATGGGACTGCTCGAGGAGCACATCTCGCACTGTGTCGTCGGAGCCGCCCAGGAGTCCCAGGTCTCCGGCAGCGACGAAGCCGTGCAGGAGAAGGTCCAGGAAGCCACGGCGGCCATCGGCCGCCTCCTGCGCTAGCGAACCCCCACCACCCATCCGACCAACCGAGGAGAACACCATGAGCACCACCACCATCAACATCACCGGAATGACCTGCGGCCACTGCGTCAGTGCCGTGAAGAGCGAACTGTCGGAACTCCCCGGCGTCGAGACCGTCGACGTCGAGCTCGTGAACGGCGGCACGTCCACGGCCACCATCTCCTCGTCCGCACCGCTGGATGCTGCCGCGATCGACGGCGCCGTCACCGAAGCCGGCTACACCGTGGTGCACGCCGGTTCCTGACATGGCCACGCAGCAGATCCAGGTACAGGGCGCCGCGCAGGAGCAGCGCGTCGTCGAACTCTCCATCCAGGGCATGACGTGCGCGTCGTGTGTGGGACGCGTCGAGCGCAAGCTCGGCAAGCTCGACGGCGTCGAGGCGAGCGTCAACCTGCCGCTCGAGAGCGCCGTGGTCAGGGCGCCCGCGTCCGTCAGCGACCAGGACCTCATCGACACCGTCGTCGCCACCGGGTACGGCGCGCACGTGGTGCACCCCGAGCACCCGGACCTGGATGGCCACGACCACGATGCGGCGCCGTCGCTCCTCGGAGCGCGCCTGATCCTCGCAGCCGTCCTGTCCGTGCCGGTCCTGCTGATCTCGATGGTGCCCGCCCTCCAGTTCGCGAACTGGGGCTGGGTGGTCTTCGCCCTGTCCGTGCCGGTGGTGACGTGGTCGGCGTGGCCGTTCCACCGCGCGGCGGCCATCAACGCCCGCCACCTGTCCTCCACCATGGACACGCTGGTCTCCATCGGGGTCACCGCGGCGTTCCTCTTCTCGGGCTGGCAGCTCGTCGCTGATCCCGCCCTGACCCGGCACGCGGGCATGGCCGGAATGGAGATGGACGCACACTCCCTCTACTTCGAGGTGGCCGCCGTCGTCGTGACGTTCCTGCTGCTCGGCCGCTTCCTCGAGGCGTCCGCGAAGCAGCGCGCCGGCAATGCCCTGAAATCGCTGCTGAGCCTCGGGGCGAAGGAAGCCCACGTGCTGCGCACGGTCGACGGCGAGCGCACCGAGGTCACGCTCCCCGCCGACGCGCTGATCCCCGGCGACGAATTCGTGGTGCGGCCGGGCGAGAAGATCGCGACCGACGGCGTCGTCGTCGCCGGTTCCAGCGCCGTGGACACGGCCCTGCTGACGGGCGAGAGCGTCCCTGTCGAAGTGGCGCCGGGAGATGCCGTCACAGGCGCCACGATCAATACCTCGGGCCGGCTCGTGGTGCGGGCGACGCGTGTCGGGTCAGACACCGTGCTGTCCTCCATGGGCCGCCTGGTGAGCCAGGCGCAGAGCGGGAAGGCGCGGATCGCCCGGCTCGCCGACCGCATCAGCGCGGTCTTCGTGCCGGTGGTCCTGGTCCTCGCGGTCCTCACGTTCGTCCTGTGGCTCGTCCTGACCAGGGACCTCGACGCCGCGTTCACGGCGTCCGTGACCGTGCTGGTGATCGCCTGCCCGTGCGCCCTCGGCCTCGCCACGCCGACCGCGCTCCTGACCGGTACCGGCCGCGGCGCGCAGCTCGGTATCCTCATCCGCGGACCCCAGGTCCTCGAGGACACGCGCACCGTGGACACCATCGTGCTGGACAAGACCGGCACGGTCACCACCGGCACCATGGCCGTGGACGACGTCGTCGCGCTGTCCGAGGTGTCCGCCGCCGAGCTGCTCCGCCTCGCCGGTGCCGTCGAAGCGGCGAGCGAGCACCCGATCGCGCAGGCCATCGCCCGGCGCGCGGCCGGCGAGGGCCGGCTGCCGGAAGCAGGGAACTTCTCGAGCGCACCCGGCGGCGGTGTGCGCGGCGAGGTGGACGGCGTGACCGTCACCGCAGGCCAGACGGGCTGGCTGGAGCAGCACGGAATCAACCCCGCCGCAGGACAGGCGGCAGCCTTCGGCTCGGCGCAGGACGCGGGGACGACGGCGGTGTGGGTCGCCGTCGGCGACGACGTCGCGGGCTTCATCACGCTGTCCGACACCGTGAAGGACGGATCCGCCGCCGCCATCGAGCGCCTGCGCCGGCTCGGACTGCGGCCCGTCCTGCTCACGGGGGACAACCGGGCGGTCGCCCTGCAGGTGGCGATGCTGGTGGGCATCGACGCCGAGGACGTCCGTGCAGGCGTGACGCCGGCGGGCAAGGTCGACGCCATCCGCGAACTCCAGGCGGCAGGGGCAACCGTGGCCATGGCCGGTGATGGCGTCAACGACGCCGCGGCGCTCGCCCAGGCGGACCTCGGAATCGCGATGGGCTCCGGTACCGATGTCGCGATCGAGGCGGCCGACCTCACCGTGATGGGCAACAGCCTGGGACAGGTGGCCCAGGCCATCGAGCTCTCGCGCCGTACGCTGGGCACCATCAAGGGCAACCTCTTCTGGGCCTTCTTCTACAACGCCGTGGGCATCCCCGTCGCAGCGCTGGGCCTGCTCAACCCGATGCTGGCCGGGGCAGCCATGGCCGCAAGCTCGGTGCTCGTGGTCGCCAACTCGCTGCGGCTGCGGAGCTTCGGCAGATAGACCCCGACGGCGATGGCGGGGCAGGAACGGGTAGAACGTGGAGGAACATGTGAGCATCGGGCGGACTCGTCCAAACCGGCGGCGTTGCTCTCGACGGAGTACCAGGCCAAATCGGGACGGCGAGTTCGCTGACGAGTTCCATGACCGTCCTGCCGGAAGCCTTCCGCGTTGGCCGTCGCGTGTCCTGGTTCGTCGATGCCGTCATAGGCGGATCGGCCGAGGTGTTCGACGAAGCTGCCACGAAGCCGACGATTGATGGGCCCGACCACGGAGTGAGGGTCTGGAGACAGATGGACCTGCCGCATAGGTTCTCCGAGTTCTTGTGTGGAAGCATGACAGGACTCCGGAGAACCCGATGCTCGGCTCGATATGTGATGGCGGATTCGTGGCGGAACTCCGTGCCGGGTTCGAGGTTGCAGCAGCACCACAACCGGATACCCGCGACAGGATGTGCGCGGGTGTGCGGGTCAGCCCTTAACCGCACCCTCCATGACGCCGGCGACGAGTTGTTTGCCCGCGAGGACCAAGACCAGAAGCAGTGGTAGTGCGATGAGGAACACGCCCGCCATCACCAACCCCGTGTCGGACGTGAAGGCGCCTCGGAGTTGAGGCACGACGAGCGGCATCGTCAACTGTGAGCGCATCACCACCGACGGCCAGAAGAAGCTGTTCCATGAACCGATGAAGGTGAACATGGCCAGCGTTGCGGCTCCGGGACGAGCTGCAGGTAACGCGATCGACCAGAAGATCCGGAACATCGATGCTCCATCGACCCGCGCCGCTTCGATCAGCTCGAAGGGCAGGGCTTCCTGGAGGTACTGCGTCATCCAGAACACGCCGAACGCGCCGATGAGCCCGGGGACGGTCAGCGCGAGGAGCGAGTCGATCCAGCCGAACTCGTTCATCATGATGAACATGGGGATAGTGCCGATCTGAGCCGGGATCACCATGGTGCCGATGACGGCGAGGTAGAGCACCCGCCTACCGCGGAACCTCAATTTGGAGAAGGTGAAGCCGGCGAGCGTCGCGAAGAACACTGTGGATGCGCTCACCGAGATGGCGACGAGCAGCGAGTTCGCAAATGCGACCCAGATGTTGAACTGTTCGGTCGAGAAAATCTGGGCGAAATTGTCGAAGAGGGTCAGCGTCGGCAGCCACGTCGGCAGGGTGCCAACGGACCTGGCGATTTCGGTGGTCGTTGATGAGCCGTACATCGCCGCGGCATAGAGCGGGAAGGCTGATAGGACGAAGGCAACGATCAGAAACGAGTATGTCACCCAGCCCGGCCGGCGGGCCGAGGGCTGGTTGGCGGCAGCCCCGCCGCGTGCTGTTCGTTTCCTCGCATATCTGGCGGCGCCTCGGCCCGCCGTGTTCTCGATGTATGCCGCATTCATCGCGGGTCTCCTTCGACTGATTGATCTGCGTCTACGGGCTGCACTGTGCGTCCCGTGGACGCCGCGCGGAGGAATCTGGGCATCCGGCTGGCGCTGGCATTCGACGAGGCGACTCTGCCCGTCAGGGCGATGTTCAGCAAAGAGAGCACCAGGATGATGAGTGCGAAGATCCAGCCGACCGCGGCGGCCTGACCGAGCCGATCCTGCCACTCGCCGAATCCGAGGTTGTAGAGGTACAGCACTACGGTGGTCCATTGGCTATCGGCACCACCGACGCCGCCACCCGTGCCTCCGCCGTCGAACATGCGGGCCTCGTCGAAGATTTCAAGGCCTCCGATCGTCATGGTCAGGACGACGAAGACCAGCGTTGGCCGGATGCTTGGAATGGTCACGGAAAAGAACTGTCGCAGGCGGCCGGCACCATCCACGGTCGCGGCTTCGTAGAGGTCTCGCGGCACCGCCTGCATGGCAGCGAGAAATATGAGTGCGTTGTACCCGGTCCAACGGAAAACGACCATCGAGCCGATAGCAATGTGGGACAGCAGGCGGTCCTGGAAGAACGGGGAGCTGTACTCGGTCCAGATGCCGAGCTCCTGCAGGTTCGGGACAAGAAGGCCGAACTGACCGAAGACCTGACCGAAGATCATCGCGGTGGCCACCGGCATCACAACGAAGGGCAACAGCACGCTCATGCGCCAGAACGTGCGGGCGCGAAGATTCTGGTCGAGGATCGACGCAATCAGCAGCGCCAGGATGATCTGTGGGATGCCACCCCAAAGGAAGATCGAGAACGTGTTCCCGAGCGACCGCCAGAACAGGGGCTGGCTCAGCACCCAGGCGAAATTGTCCAGACCCACGAAGTCGCCCATTCCTGAGCGACGGTGCCAATCGTGGAGCGCTACGACGACGTTGAAAGCTAGTGGGAACGCACCGAAGATCGCGAAGACGATAAAGAACGGTGAGATGTAGAGGTAGGGCGAGACCTTGATGTCCCAACGCGAGAGCTTCTGCCCCCAGCCGACGCGGCGCGGGGAGCGCGGTGCGGCCGTCCCAGTTGTAGCTGTGGCTGTACTTGTAGCCATGGCTCGAGCCTTTCCTGAATTCGAGGTGGTGGCCTGCCGCGCGGCGGTCCGGTCCCCGGAATCCGAGGCCGGACCGCGATACGGGCGGACTATCCCGCGGTGTCGAAGCCGAGTGCCTCGAACTCGCCGACGACCGACTGCCATGCCTCTTCCGGCGTGGCGCTGCCGGATTCCACGAGGGCGATGCCGTTCGTGACCAGTGTCTGGATGCCGGCGAAGTTCTCGCCTCGGAAGCCACCGGCCGCAGAATCACCTGCCGAAGCGGCGAGGCCGCCATAGATCTCACCGACGCGCTGGTTGCCGTAGAACTCATTCTCGGTCTCGGCGATATCGGCGCTTTCGATGGCTTCGAGCTGGGAGGGGAACTGTCCGGTCTCGTGGAACCACTGCACGGCCGCCTGGGATGTTGTGAGGTGGTCGGCGAGCTTGACAGCCCACCCGGTGTTCTCGCCTGTTGCTGGGACGGAGAAGAACGATCCGCCCCAGTTGCCGCCGCCGTCGGGGAAGGTGCTGGAGACGCGCCACCCCTCGACGCCGTCGGCATTCTCGGCGATGATGCCGGTCATCCAGGCCGGGGTGACCACCGTGGCCCATTCACGGTTCTGGAAGCCCGCGCCCCAGTCCGCGTGACCGATGGGAATTCCTGCAGATACGCCGTCTGCGGCCGCATCGGCGAACGTCATGAACAGGTCCTTGACCTCGGTGTTGTCTGCGAGGTTGTACGGGTTGCCCGACTCCGGGTCCTCGAAGGCGTTGGGAAGGAGGTTGATTGCAGCCTGGAAGGCGCTCGAGAGCGAGTCGATGAAGTAGTTATCAGATGCCGCGACGTATTCACGGCCGGCGTCGAGGTACGACTCCCACGTGGCGGCATCGCCACCGATGTACTCACCGAACGCTTCAGGGTCTGCAGCCACACCCGCAGCCGAGGTCATGTCTTGATTGAACGCAATACCAAGTGGACCGATGTCGGTGCCGTAACCGGTCATGACGCCCTCGACTGACCCTTGCTCGACCTTCCAGTCAACCCACCGCTCGGAGACCTCGGGAAGCTCGACCCAATCCTCTGGAGCCGCCATCATCTCTGTCCACCAGTCGAGTTCGATCAGGTGGACGTCCGACAATCCGGCCCCTCCCGAGGAGAGGCCATTACGTAGTACGGTCTGAGCTGATTCACCGTCGGGGAACGACTCGACGGCCACCTTGATTCCGTGTTCCTCCTCGAAGGAGGCGAGCAGTTCCGGTGGGAAGTCCATCCAGGCGGCGACTGTCAGCTGCTCGGGCTTGTTCTCCTCGGTCGCCTGCTCACCACCCCCGCCTGCACCTCCGCCTCCTCCCGAGCACGCCGTGAGGGCGAGAGCCGTCAGCGCGGCGAATGCGGTCGCTCGTACAGATCTCTTCGGGAATGTCATGATGCGGGTCCTTTCGATACTTCGTCGTATGTGGGATTCATCGGATCAGGGTGTGGCTTTGAAGATCGACATCACGGCCCAGGGTGCGAGCGACAGGTCGATCGTGAGCACGCCGTCGGTGTCGACGGTGAGCGTTCTACGGTCAAGAGCATCGGCGATCGACGCGAGATCGGTGACGTCCTGGCGTGACAGGTTGAGCGGCTCCCCCATCCGGTGCCATGCGGATACGACATCCCCGTGGTCCTGGTCGAGTATCTCCAGCTGATACGTATCGCCGGGGGGCAGCCCGGCGACAGTGTGAACAATGCGCCGGCCGGGACCTTCCCCGGTGAGATGCCGCGTCTGTTCGTAGGAGTCCGCAGCGCCCACGGACCTCGTGGCCATGGAATCGGGATAGTTGAAGAACACCGCGGCCACGGCATCATCTGCCGTGCGGGTAATGATGCCGTGCTCGGTCTGTAGCGCTATCCGGTCGCCGAGACGGTTGAGCATCGCCATCGCGTGGAAGGTCGGCTTGTGAATGCCCTGTTCGTTGACGAAACCGAAACCGCCGTGGAACGGCCCGATGCCGCCGCCTCCCTCCTCGAACACGTCCGTGAACGTCCAGTAGGAAACGGAGTCGGCGAGGTCGTGGCTCTGGAGGAAAACACGCGCGATGTATGTCGCGGCGAATACGGTGTCGTGCATCCGGTCCCGACTCGACGGCGACGTGGACCACTCGGTGATGTGCAGTTCGGCGTCCGGATAGGGCGACTCGGCGATAATCTGCCGCATGACTACAAGGTCGTTACGTGTGGCATCGCGTTGTCGGCTGATGGGGCGACCTACACCCTGAGTGTCGAACGCGAAATCGGTGGGATACAGGTGGGTCGAGAGGAAGTCGATGGGAAGGTCGCGTTCGGCGCAGTAGGCGATGAACTCATAGATCCACACCGGTTTCCACGGAAGGAGTTCGGGATCGGGAGCTTCTGCCGTGGCTGCCTCAACGGACCTGTCGTGATACTCGCCGTCATAGCGGGCGTCTGCCACGAAGACCGACGATGAGGGGCCGCCGACGCGAAGACCGGAATCAATAGCCTTGATGGCCTTGGCTGTCGCCTCATAAAGCTGGAAGTACTCCGTCCTGGTGCCTGTCCAGAAGTGGGGCACGAGGTTCGGCTCGTTCCATACCTCAATCGGCCAGGTGCGCACCTCGTCGATTCCGTAACGCTCAATCCAGTGCTCGATGGTCGCGGTGACAAGGGCGACCCAGGCATTCATGTCCTTCGGAGGGCTGCAGTGTGCCTTCCACCAGAAGAGTGTCTCTGTCTCCGTGGCAAGCTCACGCGGCATGAAGCCGAGCTCGACGAACGGGCGAGCACCAGTGTCAAGGATGGCGTCGAACACCTTGTCCACATAGGCAAAGGTGTAGATCGGTTCAGCGAGCGGCGTGGGCGGACCGAAACCACCACCATTCGACGCGCGGTACACGAACATGTCGTCATGGAAGAGGCCATGGAACCGCACGTAGCGCGCACCAAGCACGTCGACGGCTTCAGCGAAGTGGCGCTGCCAATCCGCGCGTAGTGCCTCGTTGGCTCGACCTGCGCCGATGCACTCGCTCCAGACGTGACGGAGCACAGAATCACTGGGAGGAAGTCCGTCGACCGATACGCTTGCCGATGATTCGACGGACATGAAGACCTCCCTTGGTCACGGACGGCGTGAGCCGTTTCGTTGTGCGAAATTGTTTCGCAACGTGTATCGTTAGGTTCAGGTTAGATTTCGCCGGAGTGACTGTCAATAGGGGCCGTAATTCCTTGACTGACCCGAATCCGGCGCTGTTAAAAACCGAAATAGTTTCGAAGGAGCGACTCCATGACATCTGGTGCCACACCGCGGCGAGCAACCCTGGAGGACGTCGCCGCGGCCGTCGGAGTCTCGAAGGCGACCGTCTCCAAGGCGCTTAACGGACGTAATGACATCTCGCCCAGCACCCGCGAGCGAGTCCTTGCGGCGGTCACCGCGCTGGAGTATCGGCCGACGACGCTTCCGGCGCCCGTCGCTGCGCGTCGCGTGATTGCAGTCGTCTTCGACCTACCCGCCTCGCCCTACATCATGGGCGTCCTGCAAGGCGCATTGGCGGAAGCCACCAATTCCGACGTCGACCTTCTGAGCCGCCTTGCCCCTGAGCGCACTTCGCGCACGCATCGCGCGGTGGCGCGGGACTGGATCGCCAGGCAGCGTAGGTCCGGTGTCGTCGGCATCATCGGCCTCACACTTTCCGAGCCCGACGGACTGATAGACGCAGCGAGCGACGCAAGCCTGCCCTTCATCGTTGTCGACCCGGTCGACACGCGGCATCATCGGATGGTGAGCGTGGGATCCAGCAACTGGGCTGGCGCGCGTACCGCAACCGAGCACCTCATTGGCCTGGGTCACCAACGCATCGCCTGGATCGGCGGTCCCGAGGCGTCCGACGCTGCCCGCGACCGGAGGCTCGGCTACCAGGCCGCGCTCGACTCCGCCGCCCTGACGATCGACCCCGCCCTCGTCCGATCCGGGCCCTTCGCGGTCGACGCAGGGATCGCCCACGCCCGCGGGCTGCTCACGTCCCCGCACCCACCCACGGCGATCATGGCGGCCAACGACGAGATCGCGGTGGGTGTGCTCACCGTGGCGCACGAGCTGGGCATTCCGGTACCTGAAGGGCTCAGCGTCACCGGTTTCGACGACACCCCTCAGGCCGCATGGACCACGCCGCCGCTCACGACGGTCCATCAGAACCTCGAGGGCATGGGCGCAATGGCGGTTCAGACGATCCTCGTCATGGAGGAGGGGCGCCGGCCCTCCTCCTCCCACGTCGAGCTGGCGACCTCACTGACGGTGCGCTCCAGCACGGGCGACGCCCCTGCGGACCACTGACCACCGCAACCTCCTCGCCCACCACTTCGTTGCCCCTAGTGTTTCGGCCCGGTCCGTCGACGGGCCGAGACACCAAGGATCAGACACTTCTGGCACTACTCCGGTGGGCGGAGCCCCCGTTCGCGCATCTGAGCGGCTGACCGGATTGCATCATTGACGAAGCGTTCCGTCAGGTCGGTGTAGCGGCGGACGTCGGAGGGTGACCAGTCGTCAAGCACTTCAGAGATCATCCGGTCCCCCAGTGCATAAACGCTTCGCGCGGCTTCCACTCCCGCTTCGGTCAGGCGGATCAGGCTGGCCCGGCGATCGGACGAATCTGCCGACCGCTGGACCAGCCCGTCAGCTTCCAGACGACCCACGATCTTGCTGACGTATGACGCTCCGACGCCGAGCTCGTCCGCGAGAGCGGTAGGGCGCATCGAACCCCACGCCAGAAGAAGCCGAAGCGTCTGGTGGGAGGGCTGATCCAGCGACTCACCGCTCTTTGCGAGTATCTGTCCCTGTAGGGCAGGAGAGTCCCACAGCAGGATCAGCGCACTGAGGTTAGCGAGGAGTCTCGACTGATAAGGGAAGTCACCTGCGACCAGCGGTCGGGATCGGTGCCGCTCCGACTCGCGTTCGTCATTCATCTCGGCCATCCCAGCACTCTAGCGGCACCGCTCCGCAGCGATACCCTCGGAAAAGTACTGTCCTACGAGACAGTACTTAGGTAGTGTGGTTCCACGTTGATCCATCACGCAGCGGGGTGCTCGTAAACGCATCCCTGTCCCCTGTGAGGATGTTCAGGCTGCCCTTGCACTGATGTCGCAGTCTTCAGGCGGTCGATGCCCTGACCCGAACCCTACCGGCGCGCGCGTCGCGTCCACCCCGTCAAGAAAGAGAACAACACCATGGCTGACATCACCCTTCCCAAGGCCGTCCACAGGTTCGTGGCCGCCACGAACGCCCATGATGCCGACGTGCTTTTCGACGTCTTCGCACCTAACGCGACCGTTGTCGATGACGGAACCACCTACGACACCGAGGCCGCGGTCCGCGAATGGATCAAGGTCCATCAGGTCGACCCCAGGATCGTCATCACTCCGATCTCATGTGCGGGAACCCGCCTTGTGGGGTCGGTCGACGGCGAGTTTCCCGGAGGCCCTCTGACGTTCGCTTTCGCCTTCACCATAGAAGACGACGTCGTCACCAAGCTGGCGATCGGGCCGGTCTGATCAACGGAACGGCCGGGCATGCGATCCCCTCGGCCTGGTCGACGTCTCGGCACCGGCACCCGACGCAGGGGAAACCACAGCGCAGCAGTACGAGGGCTTCGCCGAAACTCCTGACGTCGTCATCGCCGTCGGCCTGTAACGGATACGGCTACATCAGTCGCGATAAGTTCAAGGCCGGGTTCGCTCCCGACACCAACGACGACGACGCGGCTTTCCTCAGGGACTCGCAGGTACCCATGTACATGACGGTCTGTGCGACCCCACTGACGAACGCGGCATGGCGCACAGGCCGCCGCCTGATCGAAGCACCTTCGGGGTGCGGCAGTCGATGCTGCGCACCCCGAAGGAGGGTTCGGGAGGACCTTCTCCATCTCGATCATTGCCAGGCGGACCGCATGTCAGCACCGGCTGCTCGAAACCTTCTTCCGCATGGAGCGGATGACGATCCAACAGGGTTATCGGCTGCCCCGCGAGACATGGAGAGGGTCGGTAAGCCAGGAAACCACCCACCAGGACCCACCGATCTCAGGAAGAGTTGCGACCTCGTAGGGTTCCTGGTGTCTGATCGAGCCTCGTCGATCCTCGGCGCCGAATACATGATCGACGGTGGAACAGTACCCACCACATGACGTGACAGTTGGGATCTGCGGCGCACAGGCCCTCCCTTGTCAGGACAAGGGAGGGCGAAGGGCCGCGACGTACCAGTCACGTGTCTCACGGGCACGAGTTCTTCATGAGAAGGACGGCGTGGCTCCACGCAATCGTCCGACGGCCTGTTGGACGACTGCCTGCTCATCCCAGGACGCGTGCAACGCACCTCTTCCTGGTCAGATCGCCCAGGAAGAGACTGCCGGCGCAACCGAGCCAGACCGCCGCGAGTACGCAAAGGCCCCGTCGCGACACCAGGAGGACGGATTCACCTCCGTGTCATGCTTCCTCGTGCACCACCGGACCCGGGGTGCACGCGAAGGCCTGCAACTGCGACAAGTACTGCGCCACGTGCGCTACCGGAGCACGGATGATGCCAGGTCGGAGAGCGTCGTGAGGGGGACCTCCCTGGGGCGTTCGGCCGTGCTCCGCACCGGGATGGAGATCCCGCCGACCGTCGACTGCAGGAGCGACTCCATGACATCGAGGACGTGGTAGGCGAGGTCACCGTTGGCCCGATGCTGCTCTCCGGCGGGAGTGAGGGCCATGTCCGCGAGCCCGTAACCGCGGCCCGCCCCGATATAACCGGCGCTCGCAGGCAGGACTTCCCACCCGACCTCCCGATTCGGAAGGGTGCAGATCGACACCTCGCCGTCGAAGTAGTTCGGGTCAGGGACCGTCAGGCTCGCCAGTTCGCCGTGGATCTCGATGTTGGAGGACCGCGTCTGCACGGCGTCGAAACTCATGACCAGGGTGGAGAGGGCACCGGACTCGTGGACCAGCACCCCCGTGACGTGCGTGTCGATGGAGACGGGTACGGCCTCGCCGGCGCGCGGACCGGATCCGATGGTCCGTTCCTTCCGCGTGTGGCTGGCCGCACCGATGACGGACGTGACCGGCCCCAGCAGGGTGACCAGCGCGGTGACGTAGTACGGGCCCATGTCCAGCAGGGGGCCGCCACCGGGAACGTAGTAGAAGTCCGGGTTGGGGTGCCAGCGTTCGTGACCGGGCGTGACCATCGTCGCGGTGGCCGAGATGGGACGGCCGATCAGGCCGTCGTCGATGGCGTGGCGTGCCGTCTGGATGCCCGTCCCGAGCATGGTGTCAGGAGCACAGCCCACCCGGACTCCGGCGGACGCCGCGAGGGCGAGTACCTCCCGGGCCTCGGTCGTGTTCGCTGCCAGTGGTTTCTCCCCGTAGACGTTCTTGCCGGCGGCGATGGCGCGGGAGGCCACCTCGGCATGGGCGGCAGGAATCGTGAGGTTCAGGACGGTGTCGATCCCGGGATCGGCCAGCAGTTCGTCCACGGTCAGTGCCCGCACGCCCTCCTGCGAGTCAGCCACGGCTTGGGCCCGGCTCAGGTCGAGGTCGGCGACTGCCCTCAGGTTCACCGAATCCAGCGACGGCAGGGTCTTCAGGTACTGGGCCACGATCGCTCCGCAGCCGATGATTCCGACGTTCAACGGCTCGCCCACAGCAAACCCCTTTCGATGATGGTGCGTACGTTCGGATCGTCGAGGATCTCGACGCGGTGTCCCGGAGTGGAGACGAAGATCCGGCCGCTCCCCCACTGCCGTGTCCAGATGGCGGGCGAGGTGACCGGGCGGTGCCAGGGATCCCACGCGCGGACCGCCTGGGTCGTGGTCGCCAGGACGTCGATGTAGTCGTCCGCGAGCACCCAGTACTGTTCCGTGACGAGGTCGAAATCACCGATCCCGGCGGTGATCGGATGATCCGCCGCGGCCGGCAGCATGGTGACCCGGTACGGCACGTAGTTGTCGGACTGCTCGCCGATCCTCTCGTCCGGGTGCTTGCCCGGATGGCACGCGAACTGCCCCCCGATGAGGTGGAGGTAGTCGGACTCGTTGCGGTACGAATCGGCGATGCCGCCGTGCCAGCCCGCGAGTCCGGTCCCCGCCTCGACGGCCGCCCGCAGTCCGGCGAACTCGTCCTTCTCGATGGTGTTCATCGTGTTGCACTGCAGGATCAGGTCCACCGTGGACATGTAGTCCGCATCCGCGTAGATCTTCGGCGACTCCTCGATCCGGACCTCGAACCCGTTGTCCCGCAGGAACGGGATGAACCGGTCCGTGGCTTCGATGGGCTGATGGCCGTCCCACCCGCCGCGGACGACGAGGGCTTTTCTGTTACTCATGGATCTCCTTCATGGGGCTGTCGGCGTTGTTCGCGGGGGCTGAGAAAGCGGCGTCGAAGGCGGCAGCCGGGGGTGCGATCCCGGCGAGGTCCCGCACGAGCCGCAGGGCCCGCGGAGCGCCGACCAGGCGGTCCATGCCGGCATCCTCCCATTCGATGCTCGTGGGTCCGTCGTAACGGATGGAGTTGAGCATCCGGAAGACGGGCTCCCAGGGGACGTCCCCGTGACCGGCCGTGACGAAGTCCCAGCCCCTCCGCGGGTCGCCCCACGGCAGGTGCGACCCCAGCCGTCCGTTGCGTCCGTTCAGCTGCCGGACGGATTCCTTCACGTGGACGTGGAAGATGTGTGGTGCGAAGTCCTGCAGGAACATCACCGGATCGAGGTCCTGCCAGATGAAGTGCGAGGGGTCGAAGTTGAGCCCGAACCCGGGGCGGTCGCTCATGACCTCCAGGGTGCGCTGCGTGGTCCAGTAGTCGTAGGCGATCTCCGACGGATGCACCTCGAGGGCGAACCGCACGCCCTCGGCGTCGAACACGTCCATGATGGGATTCCACCGCGCGGCGAAGTCCTCGTACCCCCGGGAGATCATCGATTCCGGTGCCGGCGGGAACATCGCCACGCACTTCCAGATCGACGACCCGCTGAAACCGGTCACCGTCGTCGCGCCCAGACGTGCAGCTGCCCGGGCGGTGTCCTTCAGGACGTCGGCCGCCCGCTGCCGCACCCCCTCGGCCTCGCCATCACCCCAGACGTCGGTCGACAGGATGGCCTGGTGGCGCTCGTCGATCGGATCGTCGCAGACCGCCTGCCCGGTGAGGTGGTTGGCGATCGCGTGGACGGAGAGGTTGTTCCGCTCGAGGATCTCGAGCCTGTTCCGCACGTAGTCGTCGTCGTGGGCGGCCCGTACCGGGTCCAGGTGGTCCCCCCAGCAGGCGATCTCGAGGCCGTCGAAACCCCAGTTCCCGGCCATCCGGGCGACCTCCTCGAACGGCAGGTCGGCCCACTGGCCGGTGAACAGGGTCACCGGCCGGGGTGCTGGACCTCCGGCCTGCTGCGGCTCAGACATGCTGCCACCCCGAATCGGCGGCGGCGCTCTGCTCGACGGCGTGCAGGACCTTCTGGACGCGCAGCGCTTCATCGAAGGACGGTGACGGCGTGGTGCCGTCCGCGATGGCCTGCACCAGGTCCACGACCTGGTGCGTGAAGCCGTGCTCGTACCCGAGGCCGTGACCCGCGGGCCACCAGTTGCCGGTATAGGGGTGCACCGGCTCGGTGACGTTGATGGTGCTGAATCCCGCCGTCTCCGAGGGCTGCGAGCCATCGTAGAACTCGAGGGAGTTCATGTGCTCGAAGTCGAAGGCGAGCGAACCGAGGGTGCCGTTCACCTCCAGGCGCATGGAGTTCTTCCTGCCGAGCGCGAAGCGGGTGGCCTCGAAGACACCGACCGCTCCTCCCTCGAAACGCGCACTGAAGATCGCGGCGTCATCCACCGTCACCGTCCCCGTCCCACCGTCGCTGGAACCCTGGCCACCGAGGCCCACCAGGGTTCCTCCGAGGGGGCGTTCGTGCACGAAGGTGGTGAGGAGGGCGGAGACCCCCTGGATCGGCAGCCCGGTCACGTACTGGGCCGCATCGATGCTGTGCGCGCCGATGTCCCCGAGCGCACCCGATCCCGACTTGCTCCTGTCCAGGCGCCAGGTCATCGGTGCGGTCTCGTCCGACAGCCAGTCCTGGAGGTACTGCGCCCTGACGTGGCGGATCGTCCCGATCCTGCCCTGCTCGACGAGCCGCCGGGCGAGGGTCAGGGCGGGTGTGCGGCGGTAGGAGAACCCGCACATGGCGAAGACCCCTCGTGCCTCGGCGGCCCGGGCTGCCTCGGTCATGCGCTCCGCCTCCTCGACCGAATTGGCGAGCGGCTTCTCGCAGAGCACGTGCTTGCCGGCCTCGAGTGCCGCGATGGCGATCTCGGCGTGCGTGTCCCCGGGGGTGCAGATGTCGATCAGGTCGACGTCGTCGCGCTCGATCAGGGCCCGCCAGTCCGTCTCGGTGTCCCGCCAGCCCATCTTCTCGGCTGCGGTCTTGACGGCCGCCGGGTCACGCCCGGCCAGGACGGCGAGTTCGGGGTGGAGCGGGAGGTCGAAGAAGCGCGGCGCGGTGCGCCAGGCGTGCGAGTGCATCGCACCCATGAAGGCGTAGCCGACCATCCCGACCCGCAGTGCGGGCTGTTGCGTAGGAGTCATCAGGCTGGAGTCCCCTTTCGGTCTATTTGTTGAACCCGGCGGTCAGTCCGCTGACGAGCTGGCGGCGAGCCAGCGCGTAGAGGACCACCAGCGGGAGGGTGGAGAGCACGACGGCGGCGAGGACCGCCGGGATGTTCACGCTGAACTCGTCCTGGAACGCCCAGAGCGAGAGCGGGAGGACCCGCTTGTCGGGGCTCTGCGTGAGGATCAGCGGGAAGAGGAAGCCGTTCCAGACGTGCAGTGCGTTGTAGATGGCGATCGTGACCACCGCAGGGCGTACCAGCGGCAGGGCGAGGCGCCACATCATGGTGAACTCGGAGCAGCCGTCGAGCCGCATCGATTCGAAGAGCTCCCGCGGGACGTCCCGGAGGAAGTTCGACAGGATCAGCACCGAGATGGGGATGGCGAAGGCGATCGACGGCAGGATCAGCGCGAGCAGGGTGTCGTAGAGCTGCGCCTTGGTGATCATGAAGTAGATCGGGATGATGGTCGCCTGCAGCGGGATGGCGAGCCCCATGAGGAACAGCGTGTGCGCGGAACCGATGATGCGCCCGCTCCCCCTCACCACCGCATACGCCGCCATGAAGGAGACGATCACCGCCGGGATGACACTGCCCAGGGTCACCACCACGCTGTTGACGAAGTACCGGACGAAGTCCGCCTCGAGCACCGTCCGGTAGTTGGTCAGGGTGGGCTCCGTGGGCGGAGCGAGCGGGTTGGAACCGAAGAACCCGGCCTGGTTCTTCAGGCTCGTGATGATCACGTAGTACACGGGCAGGATGATCAGGGCGAGCCATACCCACCCCCCGAGCCCGCCCAGGACGTTGGGCGCACTCCTGCCGAGCCGCTTCCGCTGTGCCCGCTCCTTGGTATGCGCTGCGGCGCCCTGCGCCGTGTCGGTTGCCAGTGCCATGGTTACGCTCCTTCCAGCTGGCTCGAGCTGCGGCTGTTGCCGCCGAGCCGCTGCAGCACGAGGGCTAGGCCCAGGCCGATCACCACGAGGATCACGCCGAGGGCGCTCGCGGCTCCCATGTCATTGGCCCGGAATCCGGTGAGGTACATGTGCAGCGGGAGGAGCCGGGTGGCATACCCCGGACCGCCGGCGGTGAGGACGAAGATCAGGTCGAAATACGCCAGCGATCCCAGGACCATGAGGGTGGACGAGGTGATGATGGTGTATTTCAGCTGGGGCAGGGTGATGTGGAAGAACTGCTGGATCCGCCCGGCGCCGTCGATCTGGGCCGCCTCGTAGAAGGACGCCGGGATCTGCCGCACGCCACCCTGGTAGATGAGCGTGTGGAAGGGGACGAACTGCCAGGCGATGACGAAGATGACCACGAACAGCACCAGGTCGGCGCTGCCGAGCCAGTTCTGGGCGAGCACCGGGATACCGAGGCCCGGCCCCATGCCGAAGTTCGGATCCAGGAGTGCCTTGAACGCGATGGCCACTGCCGCCGAGGAGAGCAGGAGTGGGACGAAGTAGAGGACGGCCAGCAGGGCCCGGTAGCGCTGGTTACCCGCCGTGAAGACTCCCAGGAGGAGGCTGATCGGCACCTGCACCACGAGAGAGTAGACCATGATCTTCAGCGTGACGATCAGGGCATTCATCGTCACCGAGTCCGTAAGGGCCGTCCGCCAGCTCTCCAGGCCGGCCCAGGTGATGGCACCCAGACCGTTCCAGTTGGTGAAGCTCAGGAACAGCACGCCGAGCAGCGGTACGACGGCGAAGGTCAGGAAGAAGACCAGCGCCGGGACGACCATCCAGGCCGAGGGCCCTTCGGCCCGCGCACCCCGCACCTTCATCGCGGGTCTGGGCTTCAGCAGCGTGCTCATTTGCCCAGCGTTGCGTTCATGTTCTCGGCGAACTGCTCAGGGGTGATCTCGCCGATGAAGATCTGGTCCAGGTTCGCGAGCATGGCGTCTCCCTGGGCGGGGCTGAGTGCCTGGTCCCAGGAGAGCTGGAAGCTCGGCGCGTCCTGCGCGAGACCGTAGACGAACTCGACGAAGTCCTTGTCGTCCGAGGCTGCGAGCTGGTCCTCGATGCCGTTGACGGCGGGAACCGCTCCGGAGTCGATCATGGCCTGCGTGTACTCCTCGCTGAACAGGCCGTCCTTGAGGTAGTTCAGCGCGGATTCCTTCTGCTGGTCCGAGGCCGTCGAGGAGAGGGACCACATGTTCGCCGGGTTGCCGACGACGTTCGCGGGATCACCCGCACCGCCTTCGACCGCGGGGAAGGTGGTGAAGCCGACTTCGCCCGACTCGACGAACTCCGGGGCGTCGTTCTTCAGGTTCTGGTACACCCAGCCGCCGTGGAGCATCATCGCTGCCTTGTCGGTGTACAGGAGGGCACTGTCCGCGCCGGCGTCGGCCGCGATCGAGGAGAAGCCGTTGATGAACCCGCCGGCGTCGACCAGTTCCTGGATCTTGGTGAGGGCCTCGATCACGGCGGGATCGGACCAGGCGTCCTCTTCCCCGTCCAGGATCGCCTGGAAGACCTCCGGCCCGCCGATGCGGTCCACGAGGTAGGACAGCCACATCAGGTTCGGCCACTTGGACTGGCCGGCCAGGGCGAAGGGCGCGATTCCCGCCTCGTTGAACGTGGGGACCAGGTCCATCAGGTCCTCCCACGTCTCGGGAGGTTCGACGCCGAGGTCCTCGAAGACCTGCTTGTTGTAATAGAGGACGACCGGCTGCATGTTGTTGTTGGGCAGTGCGTAGGTCTTGCCGTCGATCACGCCGTTCTCGAGGACGGAGGGGATGTAGCGGTCCTTCACCTCGGGGTTGTCGGCGAGGAACTGATCGAGGTCGCTCACGTGCCCGGCGTCGACATAGGACTTGAGCACGCCGCCGCCCCAGCCGTAGATGAACGTGGGCCCCTCGCCTGCTCCGACCGCAGTGCGCACCTTGGTCTTGTAGGCGTCGTTGGCAAAGAACTCCTGGTTGATCTTGTCGTCCGCGTTCGCCTTGTTCCAGTCCTCGACCGACGAGCGGAAGATGTTCTCGCTGCTCCCGGTCAGGGCCCACATCGTCGGGGAACCGGAATCCGCGGCGGGGTCAGCCGGACCGCTGGAGCCGCAGGCGGACAGGCCGAGGGCGAGGGTGAGGGCGGAGGCCGCCGCGATCATGGAGGTGGTTGTTCGCATTTTCATCAGTTCTTCCGTAAGTCGACTCAGGACGGGGCACGAGGGCCGGCTGAGGTGGGCAGGTCAACTCCGCGGGTACGCGGTCGCTGACCGCCACGCTGCGGAAGAGATTTCGAAATGTTTTCGATAAGAACAAACTAACAAGCGTAAAGTTACCTGCATCACATCTATCGGTCAATGGCCCGCGATTAAAGGCTTCGAACCAGGCACTACCCGCCCAGCGGGGCGTGTTCTGGCTCAGCCAGCAGGCAGACGACGACGGCCCTGGAGAGGATTTCGAAACATTGTCGGAAAGTGAAGTTCGTGCGAGAGCCACCCTGGCATCCGTCGCAGCCCTTGCCGGAGTCTCCACTCCCACGGTCTCGAAAGTCATCAACGGGCGTGAGGACGTAGCGCCCGCCACCCGGAAGCGCGTGCTGGAAGCACTCAGGACGTCCGAGTACCAGCCCCCCGGACAGCGCCTCGCCCTTGCACCCCCGGCCTCCGTGCTGATCGACGTCGCCGTGGACAGCGTGACGACGGCGTACTACTCGGAAGTGATGGACGGGATCCTCGAGTGCGCGGAGACGCAGGGAGCGGAGATCGTCCTGTCGAAGGCGGGGCTGACTCATCTCTCCGCCGGCGAGCGGGCCGAGAAGATGCAGGCGTCGGGCCGCCGCGGCCTCCTCCTCGTCACGTCGCGGTGGTCTCCTCGGGAGATCAAGGACGTGAAGAAGCGCGGCATCGCGGTGGTGGTCATCGACCCCATCAATCCACCCGGACCGGGCGTGGCCAGCGTCGGCGCCACGAACTGGGCCGGCGGAAAAGCCGCCACGGAACACCTGCTCGGCCTGGGGCATACCCGCATCGCGTTCATCGGCGGGCACCCCAGCGCGGAGTGCAGCCAGGACCGCGAGCACGGCTACGTCGCCGCCCTCCTCGAGCGGGGTATCCCCATCTCGGAGGAGTACGTCCTGGCAGGCGCGTTCAATCCGGAGACGGGACGGCGGGGCCTGGCCCGGTTCCTCGACCTGGAGAACCCGCCCCGAGCCATCTTCGCTGCCTCCGACAGCATCGCGCTGGGCGTGCTCGCCGAGGCGCACGCGAGGGGGATCGGGGTTCCGGGTGAGCTGAGCGTGGTCGGCTTCGACGGAACGTACCTCAGCGAACAGTCGTCACCGCAACTCACCACCGTCGCCCAACCGCTGCGGGACATGGGCCGGACGGCTGTCCGGGCGCTCCTGCGGGAGATGGGCGGGGAGCCACCGGATTCGACCCGCGTGGAACTGGCCACCCACCTGGTCGTGCGCTCGTCGACGGCACCGCCGACGTCCTGATACCCCCGGGACACATGCCCTTTCGCCGGTTATCCTATAGAATCTACGAAAATCGGAAGGGATCGCAATGACGCGTCTGTTCAATGAACCGGAGAACTTCGTCGACGAGATGATGGGCGGATTCGCGGCTGCCGCCTCTCGCTGGGTCCAGCAGATTCCCGGAGGTGTGGTGCGCGTGGGCCGTCCGGCAGAACCGACGGTCTCCCTCGTCATCGGGGGCGGCAGCGGCCACTATCCCGCCTTCGGGGGACTCGTTGGACCGGGCCTGGCGCACGGAGCGGTGATGGGCAACCTGTTCGCATCACCGTCGGCACACCAGGTGCGCACCGTCGCACGGACCGCGGACCAGGGCCGGGGCGTCCTCCTGTCCTACGGGAACTATGCGGGCGACGTCCTGCACTTCGATGAGGCCCAGGCCGAACTGCGCGAGGCGGGCATGGATGTCCGCACGGTGACAGTGACCGATGACATCATCAGCGCGCCGCGGGGCGAGGAACACAAGCGGCGCGGGATCGCCGGCGACCTCACCGTGTTCAAGGTGGCGGGCGCAGCCTGCGAACAGGGCTACGATCTCGACGGCGTTGAGCGCGTCGCCCGCCTCGCCAATGACCGGACCCGCTCGCTCGGAGTCGCCTTCGGCGGCTGCACCCTCCCCGGGGCGGATGCCCCCCTCTTCGAAGTCCCCCAGGGGCGCATGGCCGTGGGCCTGGGCATCCACGGGGAGCCCGGCATCGACGAGGTGGACATCCCCACGGCCGCGGGGCTCGCCGAACTGTTCGTCACCAGCCTCCTCGAGGAGGTGCCGGACGGCATCGACCCGGCGGACGCGCGGGTCGTGCCCCTGCTGAACGGCCTCGGCAGCGTCAAGAACGAGGAACTCTTCGTCGTCTACCGCACGGTGCACGACCTGCTGCTCGAACGCGGCCTCAGCATCGTCGATCCCGAGGTCGGCGAACTGTGCACCAGCTTCGACATGGCCGGCTGCTCCCTCACCCTCCTGTGGCTCGACGACGAACTCGAGCGGCTGTGGACCGCACCGGCGGACACCCCGGGATTCCGCCGCGGGCAGGTCGCCGAGCAGAAGCGCATCGACGCGGTGGTGAAGGACGACGCCGAGGAGGTCGTCGGAGCCTCCTCCGCCGGGTCCCGCGCCTGCGCCGCGACCATCGTCACGGCCCTCGAGGCCCTTGCCCGCACGGTCGACGAGCACGCCGACGAACTCGGCCGCCTCGACCAGGTGGCGGGCGACGGCGACCACGGCATCGGGATGCAGCGCGGCGCCCATGCCGGGCGGGACGCAGCACGCGCCGCCGTCGAGCAGGGCGCCGGTGCCGAGACGGCGCTACGGCACGCGGCCGGTGCCTGGAGCGACCGCGCCGGTGGCACCTCGGGAGCCATCTGGTCCACCATGCTCAAGGCGTTCGGAGCGGTTCTCGGCGACGATGCGCGCCCCACCCCGAAGGACCTCGCGCGCGGAGTATCCGCAGCGCGGGACGCCGTGATGGCCTTCGGCAAGGCGAAGGTCGGCGACAAGACCATGGTCGACGCCGTCGTACCCTTCTCCGACGAACTGTCGGCACGCGTGGGGGACGGGTCCGGGCTCACCGAGGCATGGTCGGGTGCAGCCGCCGCGGCCACGGCCGCCGCGGGAGCCACCGCGTCGATGCGGGCGACCCTGGGGCGCGCCCGGTCCCACGGCGAGAAGTCCGTCGGCACGCCCGATCCCGGCGCGGTGTCCTTCGCGCTGATCTGCACCAGTATCGCGGACGTCATCAGTCAGGCTCCGGGCGCCCGCCCGGAGGATCACTAGGAGGAAGACATGGCCCTCAGGCTCATCGTCGGTTGCGACGACGCGGGATACCAGTACAAGGAGATCCTCAGGCAGGATCTCGAGCAGAACGGCCTCGTCGAGTCGGTGGTCGACGTCGGAGTGGGGCCGGACGGCCATACGTCCTACCCCAGGATCGCGATCGAGGCCGCCGAGCGCGTCGCCAGGGGAGAGGCCGACCGGGCACTGCTCATCTGCGGGACCGGGCTCGGCGTCGCCATCGCCGCCAACAAGGTGCAGGGCATCCGCGCGGCGACGGCCCACGATCCCCTCTCCGTGGAGCGGTCCGTCCTGTCCAACGACTGCCAGGTGCTCTGCATGGGGCAGCGCGTCATCGGCATCGAACTCGCCCGCAGGCTCGTCCGGGAATGGTTGACCTACACGTTCGACACCTCGAGCGCATCCCAGGCGAAGGTGGACGACATCTGCGCGTACGAGGGCGTCTAGCACACGCATGCCAAGGTTCACGATCGGCTCGAGCCTCAAGATGTACTTCGGTCATCAGCGCCAGCTCGAGTGGACGCGCCGGGTCGCCGGGATCGCCTCGACCCACCCGGCGGTCCACCAGGGCGTGGTGGAGCCCTTCGTCATCCCGACGTTCCCGTCCCTTGCTGCGGTGCGCGATCTCGCCGCTCCCGGGGGGCTCCTCGTGGGAGCGCAGGACGTGCACTGGGAGGACGCGGGAGCCTACACGGGCGAGGTGTCGGCTGTGGAGCTGGCGGAGATCGGTGTCCGGCTCGTGGAGATCGGCCATGCGGAGCGGCGATCGATGTTCGGCGAGACGGACTCCTCCGCCGCGCTGAAGGTCCGCGCGGTCCTCCGGCACGGGCTGGTGCCGGTGCTCTGCATCGGCGAGGAGGAACGCGGCGAGCACGCGGTGGCAATCCAGGCGTGCCTGCGGCAGCTCGAGGCATGCCTTGCGGCCACCCGCCGTGAGGGGATCGGCGGAGAGCTCATCGTGGCCTACGAGCCCGTGTGGGCGATCGGCCGCCCGGAACCCGCACCCGATACCCACATACGCGCGGTCACCGGCGCCCTCCGCGCCCACCTGGCGGATGACGACCTGGTGCAGCAGGGAAGGGTAATCTACGGAGGTAGTGCCGGCCCTGGCCTGCTGACGCGCATCGCTCCCGATGTCGACGGCATGTTCCTCGGCCGGTTCGCACACGATCCAGCTGCATTCGAGGACATCCTGGACGAGGCATGGGAGATTGGGTTCGGCGATGACAGCAGCACGTTCTGACCGTCCGGTGCCGGATATCGACCGGCGAGGCCTTCGGGACCGCGTGTACGACCGGATCCTCGACATCCTCCTGTCGAGCGAGATGGAGCCGGGGGCGAGGCTGTCGATCGACACCGTCGCCAAGCAGCTCAATGTCTCTCCGACGCCCGTCCGCGAGGCCATGGTCCAGCTCGAGCGCACCGGACTCGTGACCCGCGAGGCCCTCAAGGGCTATCGGGTTGCCCCTCCCCTCGGCCCCGAGCAGCTCGACGAGCTGTTCGAGGCGCGCATCATGCTCGAAGTCGAGGCGGCCCGGCTCGCGGCCCCACGCGCCGCCTCCTTCCTCCCCGCCCTCCGGCAGGCACACGAACACCACCGCGAGATGGGCGAGAGGGTCACCGCCGCCATGATGGACGGCGATGTCCCGATCCGCACCATCCACGACTACTTCGACGCCGACAACGCGTTCCACCTGGTCATCCTGGACGCCGCGGGCAACCGCTACGTCCAGGACATGTACGCCAACCTGGGCGCCCTGACGCACAGGATGCGCCAGGCCGTCATCAGGGGCACGAGTGACGTGTCCGAAGCGGCCGCCGAACACGCCGCGATCCTGGACGCGTTCACGGGCGGGGACACGCAGGCGCCCGTCGAAGCCCTGCGTGCCCACATCGAGGGCGTGCGCGCGCGTTCCCTGCACGACTCCCCCGACACCTGAGATCCGGTTCACCGAAGCCTTGCAGCGGCAGTAACCTGCGTCTATATTTCCTATAGGATCTTTCCTCTTTTCGTTTCCCCCCGATTGCAATGGAGCAAGAAGATGTCCCTGCACCCCGCGTTCTCGGCGCAGGACTGGCCGATCGCCACCTGCCTGCACGGCATTCCGACGGTCACCAAGGATGGCACCGCCCTCCACGACGCCGACCCCGAGGCATGGGACGACATGTTCAGCCAGGTGGAACACGTGGGATTCGCGCTGGCCGAACTCGCCGACAGCCACGTCCGGCCCGCTGATCTCGAACCGTCCCGACGCGACGAATTCCTGTCCATCGCCGCCTCCCACGGCGTGCGGATCCCGTCCGTCCACCTGCAGCGGCAGAGCGTCATCATGCCCGGCCAGGAGGAACGCAACCTGGCGTACGCGCACCGGACCATCGACGCGGCGGCCGAGTGGGGCATGGAGGTGTTCTCCACCGGGCTCCACCAGCCCTTCAGCGAGGCACAGCGGCGTGCACTCTGGTTCTGGACCGCGCAGGGCCCCAAGGACCCGGACGATCCGGAGGTGTGGCAGGCGGCGGTCGCCCGCCTGCGCGAACTCGGCAGGCACGCCGCCGACGTCGGCCTGAAGATGTCGCTGGAGCTCTACGAGGACACGTACCTCGGCACCGGCGACAGCGCCGTGCGGCTCGTGGAGGAGATAGGCCTCGACAACGTGGGCATCAATCCCGACATCGCCAACCTCATCCGCCTGCACCGCCCCGTGGAGGACTGGCGCGAGCTCCATGCCAAGCTCCTCCCCTACGCCAACTACTGGCACGTGAAGAACTACACGCGGGACGAGGCCGCCGACGGCTCGTGGGCCACGAGTGTCCCGAGCTCGATGGAGGCCGGGCTGATCAACTACCGCCAGGTGATCCGCGACGCTGTGGAGCTCGGTTTCGACGGCATCTTCCTGTGCGAGCACTACGGCGGGGACAGCCTCGGGAACTGCGCCACCAACCAGACCTACATCCGCTCACTCCTGCCTGGGAAGAAGGACGCATGACACCGAAGAGAATCGCCGTCGTCGGATCGGGCTACATGGGCGGCGGGATCGCGCAGGTCCTGGCCCTGGCCGGCCACACCGTGCGCATCGCCGACGTGAACGCCGACATCGCGGCGTCGAACCTCGAGCGCCTGCTGACCGAAGCGCAGCAATTCGCCGCCGACGGACTCTTCCCCGCGGACGCCCGCGAGCGCATCGAGGCGAACGTCTCCGCCGCCGACTCCATCGAGGACGCCGTGTCGGACGCGGAGTTCATCGAGGAGGCCGTGCC
This sequence comes from Arthrobacter sp. BC5, assembly GCF_056680255.1. Classification (NCBI taxonomy): domain Bacteria; kingdom Bacillati; phylum Actinomycetota; class Actinomycetes; order Micrococcales; family Micrococcaceae; genus Arthrobacter; species Arthrobacter sp. BC5. Next base: position 1,303,702 of record NZ_CM155273.1, on the reverse strand, counting down.
GGAGCGGATCGAGGTCAAGCACGAGACCCTGCGGCGTATCTCCGCGGCGGCCAGGCCGGACGCCATCATCGGCTCGAACACCTCCACCATCCTGATCGCCGGCCTGGCCGAGGCGGTGGAGCATCCGGAGCGGTTCCTGGGCGTCCACTTCTCCAACCCGGCCCCCTTCATCCCCGGCGTCGAGCTCATCCCGCACCCGGGGACGGACGACGCCATCATCCCGGTGGTCGAGGAGATCGTCGCCTCCACCGGGAAGGAGACGGCACGCGTGAAGGATGCCACGGGCTTCGTGCTCAACCGGCTCCAGTACGCCCTGTTCCACGAGGCCACGCAGCTCGTCGAGGAAGGCATTGCGACGGCGGACGACGTCGACACGATCGTCCGCACGACCTTCGGCTTCAGGCTCCCCGTCTTCGGGCCCTTCGCCATCGCGGACATGGCCGGGCTCGACGTCTACTCGTTCTGCTACGCATCACTGCAGACCCGCTGGCCCGAGCGCTTCGCGACACCCGACTCGCTGAAGCAGCTCGTGGACGCCGGGAACTTCGGCACGAAGACCGGTTCCGGCTACCTGGACGTCCCCGCGGAACGCACCGCGGAGCTGATCGCCTACCGCAACAGGGCATACGTGGCCATCAAGAAGCTCATGGACGAACTCGGCCCTGCACCCATCCACTGATCGCAAGGAGATTCCATCGTGGCATCAGCTTTCCCCGACTCCAGGTCGGCCATCCTCACCGGCGCCGCCTCGCCGCGCGGCATAGGACGCGCGTCCGCGCACTACCTCGCCGGTCTCGGCTGGAACATCGGCATCATCGACCTCGACGACGAGGCGGCGAAGGCGGTCGCCCGTGAGATCGCGGAGGAGCACGGTGTCACGGCAGCGGGGGCCGGGGCCGACGTCGCGAACGAATCCCAGGTGCGCGCAGCCTTCGACAGCCTCGAGGCCGGGCTCCCGCAGGTCGTCGCCCTGGTGAACCTCGCCGGCGTCTCCAGCCCGGTGCCGTATCTCGAGGTCACCACCGACGAGTGGAACCGCGTCATGGGCATCAACATGAACGGTGTCCACTACGCCACCCGGCGGGCCGTCGAGTCCATGGTCGGGAACGGCGTCGGGCGGGTGGTCAACCTGTCGTCGGTGTCAGCGCAACGAGGTGGCGGGACGTTCTCCAAGACCGTCTACTCCGCGGCGAAGGCCGGCGTCATAGGATTCACGCGCTCGGTGGCGCGTGAGCTGGGCGGGGCGGGCATCACCGTCAATGCCATCTCGCCCGGTCCCATCGACACGGACATCATGGGTGGCACGCTCACGGAGGAGCGGAAAGCCGCCATGGCGGCCGACGGCGTCCTCCCGCGCATCGGCACCCCCCGGGACATCGCAGCAGCCATCGCCTACCTCATCAGCGAGGACGCAGGATTCGTGACGGGCCAGACCCTGAACGTTGACGGCGGCCTCTACATGCACTGACATGGGCGACTGGTCGAAGTCCCGCATCCTGTTCCTCGCCGTCGGCGTCATCCTCGTCGGTATCGGGGCCTGGCTCATCTTCCCCTCGCTCGTGGGATGAGTCGCATCACCTCATTCCACCCATCGCACTAAGGAGAGTCCCATGTCCGCTACGGACACGGTCAAAGACGACCTGGACAGCACCGCGCTCGCCTCCGCCGTCAAGAAAGCCGCCCGGCACCTGATGCCGATGCTCATCATCCTGTACTTCGTCGCGTTCCTGGACCGCACGAACGTGGGATACGCCGAAGCCGCCCTCGAGATGGACCGCGGCATCAGTGCCGGCGCGTTCGCCCTCGGCGCCGGTATCTTCTTCATCGGTTATGCGATCTTCGAGATCCCGTCCAATCTGCTGCTCAAGAGGTTCGGAGCGCGCTGGTGGCTGGCACGGATCGCGGTGACGTGGGGCATCGTCGCGGCGGCCTTCGCCTTCACGACCGGCGACACCATGTTCATCATCCTGCGGTTCCTGCTCGGCGTGACCGAGGCCGGGCTCTTCCCGGGCGTCATCATGTTCCTCTCGGAGTGGTTCCCCAACAAGGTCCGCGTCCAGATGTTCGCGCTGTTCTACCTCGCGCAGCCCTTCTCCCAGATGCTCGGCAACCCGATCTCGGGTGCCCTGATCTCGTTCGGCGACACCTACACCCCCTGGCGCGGGTGGCAGGTCATGTTCTTCACGGAGGGCATGATGGCGGTCATCGCCGGTATCGCCGCGATCTTCTTCCTCATCGACAGTCCGCAGAAGGCGAAGTGGCTGGACAAGGACGAGAAACGAGCATTGCTTCGGGTCATGGAAGCGGAGGACGAGGTCCGCAGCACGGACGGCCCCTCCGGCATCCTGCGCGCCATGAGCAACTGGAAGGTCTGGTACTTCACCGTCATCTATTTCTGCCTGCAGGTCGCCGTCTACGGCACCACGTTCTACCTGCCGCAGCAGGTGCGGCGCATCATCAGCCCGGACGCGGAGTTCTGGCAGATCGGCCTCATCTCGGCCATCCCGTGGTTCGTCGGCCTGTTCGTCTGCTACTTCGTGGGCAAGAATGCCAACACCATCCGGCGTCGGCGCAGGTGGGGCACCATGTTCTACACCTCCACCGGCCTGGCGACCATCGGTGCTGCCTTCGCCGGCGAGAACGGGATGCCCGTCCTGGCGATCGCCTTCCTCGTGGTCTCCGTCTCCAGCTTCCTGGCGTGTGGTCCCATCACGTGGTCCTACCCGACGGCGTTCCTCACCGGCACGGCGGCGGCTGCGGGCATCGGGCTGATCAACTCGCTGGGCAACCTCGGCGGGTTCGTGGCCCCGATCATGCGCACCGCGATCGACGAGCGGTTCACCACCGAGACAGGGCTCTACGGCACCATCTCGGTGGGCGTCTTCGCCTTCCTGGCCGCGGTGATGTTCATCCTGACCCGCACCATGCGGTCCCGATCGGATGCCCTGCTGGCGGCCGAGGAGAAGGAAGCCGCCGTACCCGGCCATTGACGGGAACGGACCACCGGTGGCGGCGCTGATACGACCGCCGCCGCCGGGTGGTTCCCCGGACCACCTCCCAGGATTCCACCCACGGCACGACGGAGCACTGAATGCCCATCGAATCGGACCTGTTGTCCGGCTACCCGCCAGAAGTGCCCATCTCCGCACGGGAGGTCGCAGTGGTCATGCGGCCCTCCGGGAGACTCGCGCGGGTCTTCGTCGTCCTCGACGACGACCCGACCGGGACGCAGTCCGTCGCGGACCTCCCCGTCCTGACCCGGTGGGACGCCGAGGACTTCTCCTGGGCATTCCGCCAGGGAAAGCCGGCGGTCTACGTGCTCACGAACACCCGCAGCCTTGATGAACCCGACGCCGCCGCCCGGAACGAGGAGGTCGTCCGGAACGCCCTCGCTGCAGCAGCGGCCGAACCGGCGGCGGTATCCCTCGGCTTCGTCAGCAGGTCGGATTCCACCCTGCGCGGGCACTATCCCCTCGAACCGGACACCATCGCCGCGACCGTCCTCGATGCCACGGGGGAACCAACCGATGGCGTCGTGATCGTCCCGGCCTTTCCCGATGCCGGACGCATCACGATCGGCGGCGTGCACTACGTACGGGCCCCGAATCGCGGCGCGGATGAACTCGTCCCGGTGTCGGACACCGAGTTCGCCCGCGATGCCACCTTCGGGTACCGGAACGCCTCCCTCGCACAGTACGTGGAGGAGAAGACCGGCGGACGTGTCCCGGCGGATTCCGTGATCGTGCTGGACCTCGGCATCATCCGCGCCGGCAGCACCGGCGGCGGTGCGACGGCATCGGCCCATGCCATCGCGGATGCCCTCTCGGATGTGACCGAGGGGACGCCGATCGTCGCAGACATCGTGACCGAGAACGACCTCCGGGCCCTGGCGCTCGGCCTGGAGGAAGCGGAACGCCGCGGGAAGAAGCTCCTGTACCGGGTGGGGCCACCGTTCATGCGGGCCCGGATCGGCCAGGACATCCGCGCCGAGCTCACCGGCGAGGAGGCCTACGCCGGCCATGAACCATCCGCCGCCGGCGGGCTGATCGTGGTCGGTTCCCATGTCGGCGTCACCACCCGGCAGCTCGGCATCCTCAGCGAGCAGCACCAGCGGGCGCACACCGTCGAGATCGACGTCGAGAAACTCCTCGACGAACGCTCGGCCCACCACCTCGACGAGGTCGTGGCGGACGTCGTCGCGCAGCTCGCACAGGGTGACGTCATCCTGCACACGAGCCGCCTGCTCGTCAGGACCAGCGACGCGGCGGCCAGCCTCGGGATCGCCCGCACCGTCTCGGCCGCCGTCGTCGCCGTCGTGAATCGCACGCTGGGGCTCTTCCCACCGCGCTTCGTGATCGCCAAGGGCGGGATCACCTCCTCGGACGTCGCCGCGCACGGGCTGCAGATCAGGCACGCCATGGTCCGGGGACCGATGCTGCCGGGCATCGTGAGCCTGTGGGAGCCGGTGGACGGACCCGCGCAGGGCATCCCGTTCGTCGTCTTCGCCGGCAATGTGGGGGAGGATTCGTCCCTCGCCGAGGTGACCAGGAAACTCAGCTCCACCTTCTGACCAGTCCCTCCCGACAGCTCCTACCCAGCATTGGAAGACGAACCCCATGACCGAAAGCTATTCCGTCGCAGTCCTCGGCCTCGGCGCCATGGGCCTGCCGATGGCCACGCGCCTTGCCACGGCCCTCACGGTCCACGGCTTCGACATCGCCGAGCAGAGGCTCGCGCTGGCCCGGGAGGCCGGCATCCGCACCTTCGCCACCGCACGGGAGGCCGCGGCGGGCACGGACGCGCTGCTCCTCGCCGTACGCAACGGGGAACAGCTCGATGACGTCCTGTTCGGCGATCAGGGGGTGGCTCCCGTGCTGAGGAAGGGCGCCGTCGTCATCCTGACCAGTACGGTCGGAACCGACGCCATCCCGGTGACCGCGGCGCGGCTCGTGGAATACGGCGTAGCCCTGGTCGACGCACCGCTCTCCGGCGGCCCGAAGCGCGCCGGCGAGGGCGACCTCCTGATCGTGGTCGGAGCCGAACCTGCCGCGCTCGAGGCAGCCCGGCCCGTGCTGGAGCTCCTGGCCTCCACCCTGACCGTGGTGGGGGACAACCCCGGGGACGGACAGGCACTCAAGACGGTCAATCAGCTGCTGTGCGGCGTGCATATCGCAGCCGCGGCCGAAGCGATGGCGCTGGCCGACGCGCTCGGACTGGACCCGGCCAGGACCCTCGCCGCCCTCGAGGTCGGGGCGGCCGGGTCCTTCATGCTCTCGAACCGGGGGCCGCGAATGCTGGAGGCCTACTCGGAGGAGGGGGCCGAGGTCCTCAGCCGCCTCGACATCTTCGTCAAGGACATGGGCATCGTCGGAAACGCGACCCGGGCCGCCGGCCTCGCTGCCCCCGTTGCCGCTGCCGCGGAGCAGCTGTACCTGCTGGGCCAGGCGCAGGGCCTTGCCGCCGAGGATGATTCAGCGGTGGTCAGGGTCATCGCTCCCACCAAGCGTTCCTGAGTGACCGCGCGGATCGCGCGCCCGGCACGGGCGACGCGAGGCAGCTCGGTCCGGCTCAGCTCGGGTCAGCTCACCGCCATTCGAAGCAGCTCGGCGGGAGGCATGACAGTGGGACTGCTGCTGGGAGGCGAGCCGACCCGCGCATCAGAAACCAGAGCGTGCATCTTCGTCGTGCTAGGAGAACATGCCATGCGCCGGGTACGGGCGACCGCCGCCAAGAACCCAACTGGAGCTCGAACGGTACGCCTGGGCCGGTACGTCGAGTGCTTCCGAGCCGCCCGCAGGAGGTGAGTTAACCTCACGTTTGATGGCGAGCGGACGCCTGTTCATGAGGCAGGAGGACTGTTGGTTGTTGCACCAATCCTGAAGAGCGGGCTTTTTGGCTACTTTTGTGCGAGGTTGGTGCAAGCAGTGTCGCTACTAGGGAATCGAGTTCTTCCGTGTCAAAGAGAATTAGCTACGTCGCTCTTACCGCTTCGGCAGCCCTGCTGCTGACGGCCTGTGGCGGGTCCTCCGCCGAGAGTGAGGCTGGTTCCACGGCTGGTGCCGGTGAGCCGTTGATCGTCTACACGAACTCCAATTCCGAGGGGCGTGGCGAATGGCTGCAGGAGAAGGCCGAGGCAGCCGGATTCGAGATCGAGATCGTCGGCGCCGGCGGCGCGGACGCCACGAACAAGCTCGTCGCGGAGAAGAACAACCCGGTGGCCGACGTCGTATACGGCTTGAACAACGTGTACTACGAGCAGCTCAAGAGTGAGGACGTTCTCGAGGCGTACACGCCTGCGTGGTCCTCGGAAGTCGACGAGGCCCTCGCTGATCCCGGAGATGAGAAAGCGTACTGGCCCCTGGTCGAGCAGGCGATCGTCCTGGCCTACAACGCAGACGCTGTTGCGGAAGCCGATGCCCCGGAGGACTGGACGGATCTGTGGTCCAAGGATGAGTACAAGGACCGCTACGAGCGGGTCAGCGGCATGGGAGCGGCAACCACCCAGCTCGTCATGGCAGGCATCCTCAGCCGGTACAAGGACGAATCCGGCGACCTCGGGGTGAGCGACGAGGGCTGGCAGCAGATCGAGCAATACTTCCAGAACGGTGTTCCTGCGGTCACGGATTTGGACCTCTTCGCCCGTTTCGCCGAGGGTGAGGTCGATTTCGGGCAGATGCCTTCCTCCTCCATTCCCGGGCGTGAGGAAGCTTACGGTGTGACCTCGGGCGTCGTGAGCCCGGAAGATGGTGTCCCCTATGCGATCGAGCAGGTGGCCCTCATCAAGGGATCGGACAACCAGGACGAGGCCAAGGAGTTCATCGACTGGTTCGGCAGCGGTGACGTCCAGGGCGAATGGGCAGCACAGTTCAACTCGCTGCCGGTCAACGAGACAGCGCTCAAGAGCGCAAAGCCCGAGACTGTCGAGTTCGACGAGCAGTTCACCCGCCAGGACATCGACTGGGCCTTCGTTCAGGAGAACCTCGGCTCCTGGATCGAAAAAATCGAGCTCGAGTACATGCCCTAGCGGCTTCCGCCGCCGCGGCCTTGTCAGCCCTGATTCCTGACTCGGAGAAGGGTGCGCCATCTGGATCCTTCAGATCCGGTGGCGCATCCTCTTTCCTCTCCCCCTCCCACGTGAAGGAAGACCCCATGATCCGCTTCGACAATATAGGCGTCACCTTCGACAGCTTCACGGCGATCAGTGACTTGAACCTCGAAGTGTCAGAAGGCGAGTTCTTCACCCTCCTGGGCCCATCCGGCTGCGGCAAGACGACCGCGCTGCGCACCCTCGCCGGTCTGGTGAGCCCGTCCTCGGGTGACATCCTCATCGATGGGAAGAAGGTCACCGCCCTTCCCAGCGACAAACGGGGAGTGGGGATGGTTTTTCAGAACTACGCACTGTTCCCCTCCATGAGTGTCTGGGAGAACATCGCTTTCGGGCTGAAGGTCCGCAAGACCGGCTCCAGCGAGCGCGCCGAATTGGTGCGCGACATCGCACGCCGCGTGGACCTGACCGAGAATCAACTCGACAAGAATGTCTCCGAACTCTCAGGCGGTCAGCAGCAGCGGGTGGCCATCGCCCGGGCACTGGTCCTCAAACCCAAGATCCTGCTACTGGACGAGCCACTGTCGAACCTCGATGCCAAGCTACGACAGCAGCTGAGGGTGGAACTGAAGGACCTTCAGGTCCAGTCCGGCATCACCACGGTCTATGTCACGCACGATCAGGATGAGGCCCTGACTATGAGCGACCGCATAGCGGTCTTCAACAAAGGCAAGGTCGAGCAGGTAGGTACCCCGCAGGAGATCTACGAACGCTCTGCCACAGAGTTCGTCTGCAACTTCATCGGTGACAGCTCGAAGCTTGGCCCGGGCTTCGTCTCCCGCGTCAGTTCGTCGACGTCCGGCCGGCAACTGGATCCGCAGCAGCTCTCCTACCTCCGGGTGGAGAAACCGTCCATCGCTGCAGGCACGGGCACGATCCTCGGTAACCCTTCCGAGCCGGACGGCCGCACCGTCCCGGTAGAGGGCCGAGTGGTTGCACGCAGCTATCACGGGCAGCACAGCCGATACATCGTGCGAAGCCACGACTCGGACGTGAAGGTGCTCGTCAAGGAAACCGGAGCTCCCGCCCTGGACATAGGACACACCGTCCAGCTCCACGTCGATCCCCTGCACATCCTGCAGTACCAGGGAACCCCGTGAGCCGCGGGACGAGTTCGCGAATGTTCAGGTCACCCCTGGTCATCGTGACCATGCTCGTTCTGACGTGGTTCAGCGCCGCGTTCCTGCTCTGGCCGAACCTGAACCTGCTCGCCGAAACGTTCTTTCCCGGTGGCGAGTTCACCGGCCGCGCCGTGGAGCGACTGCTGTCCTCCGACCGGGCGATGAAGTCACTCGCCAACAGCTTCCTCCTCGCCGTCGTCCTCGCCGTCACGGTGAACGTCGTGGGCATCTTCGTCGTCCTGGTCACTCAGTACTTCCGGATCCGCGGCTCCAGGGTTCTCTGGCTGGGGTACGCGACGACCTTCCTGTTCGGGGGAATCGTTCTCGCGGCCGGCTACAAGTTCATCTACGGTGCGGACGGGATCGTCACGAAACTGGTGGCCAACTACTTCCCCGGCATGGACCGGGAGTGGTTCGGCGGGTTCTTCGCAGTCCTGTTCGTCATGACCTTCGCCACCACCACGAACCATCTGCTCTTCCTGGGCAACGCGATCCGCGACGTCGACTTCCAGACCATCGAAGCGGCGAGAAACATGGGCGCCTCGGACTGGACGACGCTCCGCAGGGTGGTCCTACCTGTTCTGAAACCGACGCTCTTCGCAGTCACCATCCTGTCGTTCCTCACCGGACTCGGCGCCCTCAGCGCGCCTCAGGTCCTGGGGGGCGAGGACTTCCAGACCATCACGCCGATGATCCTCACCTTCGCGAACACGTCCACCTCACGCGACATCGCAGCACTTCTGGCACTCATCCTGGGCGTCGCGACCATCGCGATGCTCGCCATCATGACACGCCTGGAACGCGGGGGAACCTACTACTCGGTGGCAAAGGTATCGGCGCCACTGCAGAAGCAGACCATCAGGAACCGCCCGATGAACATCATCATGCATGTCCTCGCCTACCTCCTGTTCTTCCTCTATATCTCGCCTCTGCTCCTGATCCTGCTCTACTCCTTCATGGACAGCGCCGCCATCAGCACCGGCGTCCTGGCACCTGACCGATTCACTCTCGAGAACTACGCCCGCGTGCTCTCCCAGGAGTCCGCGCTCCGCCCCTTCATCGTGAGCATCGTCTACAGCGGTCTCGCCGCGATCATCACCGTCGGCGGACTTCTCTTCGTCGCACGGATCATCCAGAAGTACCACACGAGGATCACCTCGACCTTCGAGTACCTGCTGCACATCCCATGGATCCTGCCGGCCGCCATGATCGCCCTCGGGCTCGTCATGACCTACGACGAACCCAACCCCCTCCTGGGCGGCGCAGTGCTCAGTGGCACGACCGTGATCCTCCTGATCGCCTTCGTCGTCGTGAAGATCCCCTTCACCCTCCGTATGCTCAAAGCCGCCTTCAGCTCGGTCAACGACTCCATGGAAGAAGCTGCAACCATCATGGGCGCGGGCGCCCTGTACACCTTCCGCAGAATCCTCCTACCGGCCGTGCTTCCTACTGCTGCCGCCATCGCTGCCCTGAACTTCAACAGCCAGCTCGACGACTACGACACCGCGGTCTTCCTCGCGCATCCGCTCTACCAACCCCTCGGGCTGCAGATCAAGGCCAACACCGACGGAGGTGCTGATGTCAACGCGATCGCCAACACCTTCGTCTACACCGTCCTGCTCATGATCCTGATGGGCCTGACCATGTATCTCGTCTATGGCCGTGGTGGGAAACATCGGCCAGGAAAGCGTCGGCCCGGTCAGCCCACGGTCAGCACCGGACCGAACAGCCCACTGGAAGGCGACGCCGGTCAAGCTCATCTTCCACTCGGGCCGGCAGCATCCGAGGAGAACCAACCCGTACCCACCGCTCCGGCGAAGGTTCTATAGCAACCTTCGCCGCCGATCCGGATGGCGGGCAGCTCCCCTGAGGCGTCGAGTCCATGGGCGTGCGTCTCGTCGTGATCCGGGCCGTCATGGGCAGCGCTCTTGCAGTGGCCGTCACCATTGCGGCCCAGCTGCGCAGGGTGCACCTTTCACGATCCCTCGCGGTCCTGCATCTCGGGAGCCGTCCTGGTGCTGGCCTGCGACGCCGCTGGCGCTGCTGGGCGTCTGCAGGTGCTGATGAGGGACGGCGGCCTGCCTACCGAACCGACGAAGAGCGGAACACCAGCGGCACTATGGGCTGGGTGGACGCCGGTCCCACCCGCTTGACACCCGCCACGCCCAGCCTGCGGTGTCGACGCCTGATCCCTCCGTATGATGGAGCGCTGTGCGACTGCTGCAGCAGCGCCCATGACGGGCAGGAAGGGGAGGTACATGGCACAGGGTCCCGACCCGGCGGTTCCCCGGCCGGTCCGCAGCCAGGAGCGCCGACCGCGACGACGGCGAGAGCTTTGGTGACCAGGCCGGCGGCGCGGCAGCCCCTTCGCCGTCCTCCCTCGCGCAGGGTCCGGCGCCGGCGGACGATCTGGGTCGCCGCGGCCCTGGCCGTCATCGTCATCGTGTACCTCCTGGTCGGCTCGCCGTCGGGCCCACCGGCGGACTCCATCCGCCCGGCCGGAGTTCCCACCGCGCCCGTCGCCGCTGCTCCCGCGTCCCTGGGCGACGACATCGCCGCGATCCTCGAGCAGGCAGGTGACTACCGGGTAGGGGTGGCACTCGCCGATGTCTCGGGGGACGCCACGCGGACCTTCGGGGACGAGACCGCCTTCTTCGCGGCCAGCACGGCCAAGATCATCACGGCCGCGGCGTTCTACCACCTCGTCGAGACCGGTGAGGCGAGCCTCGATGACGGCCTGGGCGATTACGACGCCGCGTTCCAGATCGAGGCGATGGTCAACAACAGCAACAACGACTCCTGGCTGCTGCTCATGGACGCCGTGGGCCACCCGCGGCTCAGGGAGTATGCGGAGTCCATAGGCATCACCTACGATCCCGAGGAGAATCTCCTCACGGCCGCGGACATGGCCGTCGTGCTGGAACGCCTGTACGCCGGGGACCTGCTCGACGAGGACAACACCGCCCGCTTGCTCGGGTTCATGCAGGACACCAACAACGAAGAGCTCATCCCCGCCGGTTCACACCCCGACATCACGGTTCATCACAAGTACGGACAGGTGGACGGGGAACTCCATGACGCCGCGCTCCTCAGCTACCACGGGTCGACCTTTGCGCTCGTCATCTACACGGAAAGCGCCGGGGGCAACGTCGAGGACGACCAGGTCCAGCTCATCCGCTCCCTGACCCGCGCCGTCGAGGACGCCCTGTTTCCACCGACTGCCTGACGGGGACACCGGGAGCCCTCGTCACACTCACGCGCGCGGCAGCGGCTCCACAGGATTGGGCTGCTCCAGCGCACCGGCACCGGCATCGGCGGTGCGCAGTTCGTCGAAGCGAACGCACACCACTCCCGCCACGATCAGGAGCCCCCCGAGCAACTGGATGGCACCGGGCAGCTCGCCCAGGATCAGCCAGGACGCGAGCACGGCGAACATCACCTCGGTCAGCGCCACGAAGCTGGCCACCTTCGAACCGAGTCGCTGCGCCGCAAGTATGCCGGTGACGTACGCGGCCACCGTCGCCACGAGTACGAGGACAGCCACGGGGACGATCCAGCTGTAGGTGGCCCCCGCGAGGGACACGTCGGAGAACACGAACCGGAACGGCATGATGTTCGTCAGTCCGAGGAGGAGGATGGTCGCCGCCGCGACCACCATCCCTCCGCCGGCCATGACGAGCGGCGGCAGGGATTCGTCCACCCGCGCGGACATGAGGAAGAACACCACGAGGCACACGGCTGCGCCGAGCCCGAAGAGGACACCCACGGGGTCCAGGCGCGCATCGCCCGTGAGGTCCAGGACCAGGAGGAGCCCGAGGATCGCCGTCACGGACCCGACGATCGTGAGGGCCTGCGGCGCCTTGCGGCTGCGCAGCCACAGGAAGCCGACGATCAGCACGGGTGCGAGGTATTCGAGCAGCAGCGAGACACCGACGGACATGCGCTGTACGGCGTTGAAGTAGAACAGCTGGCACAGGGCGATCGCCGTCGTCCCGTAGATTCCGATGGTGAGTGCGTTGCCGCGCAGCGTGGACCAGCGTCCGCGCATCGCCATCAGTACGGGGATCAGGAGTACGACGGCGGCGCCCCCGATGCGGAGACCGACGGCGGCGCCGGGGCTCCAGCCGATCTCGAGGAGGGATTTGGCGAACGGGCCTGATACCCCGAATGTCGCAGCGGAGACGAGTGCTATCCAGAGGCCGGCGGCGGGGCGCAGGGTCACGTCCGCTCCCTTCGGGTCGAATGGTTGGTGTCATGAGTAACGTATGGTTATGGTCGTGACACTAGGGGACCGCGATGTCAGGAGTCAACATGTCTTTCACCTATGACACGGAGGTGGCTCTCTCCTCTGCCGCCGCGTTGATCAACACGGCCAAGGACGACGTCGACCCGCTCGACACCCTCGAGGGCCTCGACCGCTTCCTCGAGGAGCAGCGCTTCTCGGGTTCGAGGACGCACACGGAGGACGAACTGCGCTCGGTCCGGGCACTCCGCGCAGAACTCCAGGCGATCTGGTTCGCGGAGGAGGACGACGCCGTCGAGCTCGTCAACGCCATCCTCCGCAGAGCCCACGCACTCCCCCAACTCGTCCGCCACGACGAGTGGGACTGGCACCTCCACGCCACCGCGCCGGAAGCCCCGCTCGAGGAGCGGATGGCCACCGAAGCCGCCATGGCCCTCGCCGACGTCATCCGCGGGCACGAACTCGACCGGCTGCGCTCCTGTGCGGCCGAGGATTGCGACGGAGTGGTCCTGGACCTGAGCCGCAACCGCTCCCGGCGCTTCTGCGACACCGGGAATTGCGCCAACCGCACGCACGTGAAGGCCTACCGCGCGCGGAAGGCCCAGCGCGTCTGATCCGCCGCGTGACGTTTCACTTCGGTAACGTTTCCGAGTCCTCTTGATGTAACCCTTGTCACGTGGATAAGTTGTCTTGGCCCACATTCTGTCGATGGCAACATCGGCCGGGCGCTACAGCGTTGTATCAGCTCGATCCAGCCATCAGGCGAACCAGGGCCGGCCGCCGCCATCGGCCCGTACCCGGGTTCACCCGCCACCGGTCGGATCCTTTTCAAAGGCTCAACCCATGACCACGATCAAGAACGTCTCGGCCTTCCTGCTGGCAGTCGGTGTCGCAGCGGGCATGTCGGCCTGCGCGCCGGCCGGATCGACTCCGGAAGCCGAAGGCGACTCCGCCAGCAGCTGCAATGTCGGCATTTCCATGCCCACGCGAAGTCTCGAGCGCTGGATCAATGACGGCGAGGGGCTCAAGGAGAAGCTCGAGGCCGCGGACTGCACCGTCGACCTCCAGTACGCCGACAACAAGACCGACCAGCAGATCAGCCAGATCCAGAACCAGGTTGCCGGTGGGGCGAAGATCCTCGTCGTCGCGGCCATCGACGGACAGACCCTCGGCCCCGCCCTCGAGGACGCTGCGTCCCAGGACGTCAAGGTCATCGCCTACGACCGCCTCATCAACGGCACCGAGGCCGTGGACTACTACGCCACGTTCGACAACTACAAGGTGGGCCAGCTCCAGGGCCAGTTCATCGAGGAGCAGCTCGGCCTCGCCGACGGCAAGGGGCCCTTCAACCTGGAGCCCTTCGCCGGCAGCCCGGACGACAACAACGCGGCCTTCTTCTTCGCCGGTGCATGGGACGTCCTCCTGCCCTACGTCGAATCGGGCCAGCTGGTCGTCCCCTCCGGCAAGTCGCCGGCGGACAACGACGGCTGGAAGGCCATCGGGATCCTCGGCTGGGGCTCCGACGACGCGCAGGCCGAGATGGACAACCGCCTGCAGTCGTTCTACACCGGCGGCGACAAGGTCGACGTCGTGCTCTCCCCCAACGACAGCCTGGCGCTCGGCATCGAGGCGTCCCTCGACGCCGCGGGCTACAAGCCCGGGAGCGACTGGCCCATCATCACGGGCCAGGACGCTGATGTCGCCAACGTCAAGGCCATCCTGGCCGGTCAGCAGTCGATGACCGTCTGGAAGGACACGCGCGAGCTCGGCAGCCAAGTCGAATCGATGATCGCCTCGATCGTCGCCGGCGACGAGGTCGAGGTCAACGACACCGAGACCTACGACAACGGCACCAAGGTGGTGCCCTCGTACCTCCTCGACCCCGTCGTGGTGGCCAAGGACGACGTCGAGCCGACGCTCGTGGAGTCCGGCTTCGTCAAGGCAGCAGACATCGGTCTCTGACCATCGGAAGGGACGGACGGGGCGCGGTCGTGAACCGCGCCCCGTCCTGCCCGAGAGCGAAGCGAGAACAGCATGAGTGACGTAATCCTCAAGATGGACGGAATCGTCAAGGAGTTCAACGGGATCCGGGCCCTCGACGGCGTCTCGGTGAGCGTGGAACGCGGCGAGGTCCACGCGATCTGCGGCGAGAACGGCGCCGGCAAATCCACCCTGATGAAAGTGCTGAGCGGTGTCTACCCGCACGGCAGCTTCGAGGGGACGATCACGATCGACGGAGAGCCGGTGGCCTACAGCTCGATCAACGACAGCGAGCGCGACGGCGTCGTCATCATCCACCAGGAACTGGCACTCAGCCCGTACCTCTCGATCGCCGAGAACATCTTCCTGGGCAACGAGGTGCAGCGCGGCGGGGTGATCGACTGGAACAAGACGAACCTCCAGGCCACCGAGCTGCTCGCCCGGGTGGGACTGCAGGAGAACGCCGCCACCAAGGTGCTCGAACTGGGCGTGGGAAAGCAGCAGCTCGTGGAGATTGCCAAGGCGCTCTCCAAGGAGGTCAAGATCCTCATCCTCGACGAGCCCACGGCTGCCCTGAACGACGACGACTCCGCGCACCTGCTGAACCTGATCGAGCAGCTGCGGACCCAGGGCATCACCTCGATCATCATCTCCCACAAGCTCAAGGAGATCCGCGCGATCGCCGATACCGTGACCGTCATCCGTGACGGCCGGACCATCGAGTCCTTCCGCGTCACGGACAGCGACGACATCGAGACCCGCATCATCCGCGCCATGGTCGGGCGTCCGCTCGACCACCAGTTCCCACCGCGGGAACCGGATATCGGCGAGGAGAAGTTCCGGGTCGAGGACTGGTCCGTGCACCATCCCATCGATGTGGAGCGGATCGTCGTGGACCGCGCGTCCTTCCACGTCCGCGCCGGCGAGATCGTCGGCTTCGCAGGGCTCATGGGCGCGGGCCGTACGGAACTCGCCATGAGCATCTTCGGGCGGTCCTACGGGAGCGGGATCTCGGGCCGGGTCTACAAGGACGGCGTGGAGATCCAGACACGCACCGTCGGTGAGGCGATCCGGAACGGGATCGCCTACGTCACCGAGGACCGCAAGCGCTACGGCCTGAACCTGATCGGCAGCATCACGGTCAACGTGTCGGCCGCGGCGCTCGGGAAACTCGCGCGCCTGGGCATCATCGACCGGCACCGGGAGTATGCCGTCGCCGACGAGTACCGCAAGCAGATGAACATCAAGACGCCGAGCGTCTCCTCCGTGGTGGGCAACCTCTCCGGCGGGAACCAGCAGAAGGTAGTCCTCAGCAAGTGGATCTACTCAGGACCGGACGTGCTGATCCTGGATGAGCCGACGCGAGGGATCGACGTCGGAGCCAAGTACGAGATCTACGGAATCATCAACGAGATGGCGGCCCAGGGCAAAGCGGTAATCGTCATCTCCAGCGAGCTACCCGAACTGATCGGCCTCTCGGACCGCATCTACACCATCGCGGAAGGCAAGCTGACCGGCGAGCTGGACCGCGCCGACGCCACCCAGGAGGAGCTCATGCGCCACATGACCGCCGCCAGGAACCAAGGAGCACAGGCCTCATGACCACCACCACGCCCGAGCAGGCCACTGCTCCCGTCCCGCCACGGCCCGACCCCGTGAAGAAGAAGAGGCGCCGGGTCGACATGCGCCAGTACGGCATCCTCGCCGCCCTCGCCGTCATCATCCTCCTTTTCCAGGTCCTCACCGGCGGCCGCCTCCTGTACCCGGGCAACGTCAGCAACCTGATCCAGCAGAACGCCTACGTGCTCATCCTCGCCATCGGGATGGTGATCGTCATCATTGCGGGGCACATCGACCTGTCCGTGGGATCGATCGTCGCCACGGTCGGCGCTGTGGCGGCACTCTCCATGAACAACTGGGGGCTCCCGTGGGGTGCCGCCGTCGCGCTGTCGCTCCTCGTGGGCGCACTCATCGGTGCGTGGCAGGGCTTCTGGGTCGCCTTCGTGGGCATACCGGCGTTCATCGTGACGCTCGCCGGCATGCTCGTATTCCGGGGCGTGGCCCTCGTGCTCCTGACCGGTGGAACCATCAGCGGGCTGCCGCGGGCCTTCAACTCGATCGGTTCCGGCACGCTCCCGTCAACCGGCACACCGGACCTCATCACGCTCGGCATCGGTGCCCTGGCCTCGCTGGCCCTGGTGGTCCAGCAGCTCAAGGGACGCGCGGACCTGCGCCGACTGAACCTGCCCCGCGAGCGGACGCTGTCCTTCGTCCTCAAGATCGCCATCGCCGTCGTCGCCATCATGTACCTGTGCTACCTGCTGGCGTACAACCGGGGCACGCCGATCATCCTCGTCATCCTCGCGACGCTCGTACTGCTCTATTCCTTCCTGCTCTCGCGGACGGTCTTCGGGCGGCACGTCTACGCAATGGGAGGAAACCTTTACGCAGCCATGATGTCCGGCGTGAAGACGAAGTGGGTCAACTTCTTCATCTTCGTGAACATGGGCTTCCTCGCCGGTCTCGCCGGCGTGGTCAGCACTGCCCGCGCGGGCAGTGCTGTGGCATCCGCGGGCGGAAGTTTCGAACTCGACGCGATCGCGGCCGTCTTCATCGGAGGAGCCGCCGTGCAGGGCGGCGTCGGTACGGTCGTCGGCGCAGTGATCGGCGGCCTGGTCATGGGCGTCCTCAACCAGGGGCTGTCCATCCTCTCGGTCGACGCGGCGTGGCAGCAAATCATCAAGGGGCTGGTACTGCTGCTCGCGGTGGCGTTCGACGTCTACAGCAAGCGCCGCACGGGCCGCTGAACCGACCGGCCACCGGCCTGCTGGTCGCTTCCTCCGACGCGACCAGCAAGCCGGTCCGGGGAACGCGAGGACCCGGTGCAGCTAATGCCCGCCGTCGTCCGCTGTGCCCTCGGCCAGACCGCCCGGATCGCCGGCAGCGCCGCCGATCACCTCGACCCCGTCGTCCGGGAACCCGTCCTCCGAGTAGCCGCCGTCGGCGAAGCCGGGCTGCTCCGGGGCGTCGAAGGAGAGGGTGACCGAGGACGCGTACGCCTGAGACGAACCGGAGGGCGCAGGCCCCGGACCGTACCGGAAGACCGGCTGCCCGTCCGCTCCGCCGTCCTCCCGTGCCGCACCGTTGCTGCCGAGCAGGCTCCTCGTGAGGGACGCGCTGTCGGCGGTCAGTTCGTCCACCGCGGCCAGCAGGTGGGCATCCGCCACCGGTACGCCCTGCAGCGCGGCAGCGAGTACGGCCCGCCGGACGAGCTCCCGCGTGAAGGACGCCGTCGTACCGTCGATCCTCCCGGCAGCCATCCCGATCACGTCCGCGCTGAAGGGCAGCCCACCGGCGTAGAGCCGCAGGAGGGCTGCGCGCTCGTACTCGGCGGGAAGCGGCACCTCGACCGCAAGGTCCACGCGGCCGGGCCGCTGCGCGAGCGCCCGCTCGAGCATGTCCACTCGGTTGGTGGTCAGGACGAACGTGACGTCCGCATCGGCGTCGAGTCCGTCCATGGCATCGAGCACCTCGAACAGCAGGGGCTTCGGTCCCTGGCCGAAGCTGCGGTCCTCGGCGATGAGGTCGCAGTCCTCGAGCACGACGATCGACGGCTGCAGTGCACGCGCCATGCGAGCCGCCTCACCCACGCTGACGAGGCTCCCGCCGGACAGGAGGATCGCCGTCGTCCCCTCGCTCCGGCTCAGGAGGAAACGGACCGTGTGCGTCTTGCCCGTGCCCGGCGGCCCGTACAGGAGGATACCGCGCTTGAGGTGTTGGCCGGCCGCGACGAGAGCTTCCCGGTGGGCTGCGATGCCGAGCGCGTGCTCCGTGACCCGGGCCAGGAGACCGTCGGGGAGGATGACGTCGTCGACCGTCAGGCTCGGCCGCGGGTGGAAGGTCACGCCGGCGCTGCTCGGGCCGAAGTTCTCCATGGTCAGGGACAGGATCTGCCCCTTGAGCACACTCTCGTGCTGCATCCGCCGCCGGAATTCCGCAAGGAGGTCGGCCGTCACCGCTGCGTCTGCGCAGAGCACTTCGATGGACGCCGCCTGCCTGCCGTACCTCGGCTCGGCCTTGCGCTGGAGCAGCGCGACCGGCACGCCGTCCCGGTGCAGGAGGCGCAGGCCCAGCGCGACGGTCTGCCGTTGCTCGTTCGGGCCCACGGGGAGATTGGCGTAGTCCGGTTGGGAGAGGGGGAAGTTCGAATAGGCGTCCGCCTGCTGGAGCATGTCGGACAGCGACATGTGGTGGCGCTGGTCGCCTCCACCGATGCCGACCAGCCGGCCCCGCCCGCCCATGAGGGAGGAGAGGACGATGTCCGCATCCACGAAACGGCTGGACGGGACATCCTCCACCACGACCGGCACCGTCCCCGGCTCGGCGCCGAGATGCGCGGTGAGCACGTCGAGGAGTTCCCTGCCCCGCGGGGAATGCGGCTGCGCTTCCTGTGCGAGGCGGACCATGGTGCTGAAACCATGAATGAATCCTGCTATATCGTCCCCCATGAGGGGAGGCTAGCAGTGCCGTCGAGAAGCGCGCTAGCCGTCCTTCTTCGGCAGCCGCACTCCGTAGCGGGGTTCGTCGCCGGGTTCGTCGTCGCGCGCGGGCTGCGCCTGGCGATCGGGAGTGGCGGAGGAACGATTGACGCCGGAGCCCTTGCTCAGATGCTCGGAGTTCGGCGTCTCGGCCATCATGAGCATCGCGCAGATCACGAGGGAGGCGATGAAGGCGATCCCGGCCGCCGTCAGGCCGAGATCCACGCGCAATTCGTTGGTGCCCCCGCCCGTGGCGAAGATCGACGTCGCCACCCCGGCCACCACGGCGAGGACCGCGGAGAAGACGAGCGGGGCCTTGATGCCGTGGCGGAACCGTCCCTGCGTGGGTTTCCCCGGCTGGCGCTTGGCCACGGGCACTCCTTCCGGTGAAGCAATACTTCTACGAGACGTAGAGCCTCTAGTTTACGGGGTCCGGCGCGCCGGGGGCGCCGGAGGCGGAGGGTGCGCTGAGCGCTGAATCGTGCCGGTAGCTGAGGGCGGCGATACCGAGGACGACGGCGGTGAGCAATGCGCCTCCCCCGGTCACGCCGAGCAGAGCATGGGCGCCGAGTGCATCGACGAGCGGGAGGATGGCCCCGGTGGCCAGGCTGACCGTGCCGACCATGATGAGATCGCGAGCGGCCACGTGGCCCCGCACCGCCGACCCGCGAACCAGCTCGGCCCCTCCCGAGACGGCCAGGGCGACGGCGCCCGCGAAGGCGAAGCTGCGGTCATCGATGAACACGAGGCTCGCGATGCCCGCGCCGAGGAGCAGCCCCCCGCCGACGTCGGTCAGGAGCTTCGCCCGGGGTCCCCAGTGCTGCATCCGGTGCGTCCAGAGGTACGCAGCACCGGTGAGCAGGAGGTAGATCCCGCCCACGACCGACAGCACCAGCGTGGAGGGCTCCCGCCAGAAGATGGTCACGAGCCCGAACACGGCACTCACCACGGCCCGGGCCAGGAAGGGCTTCCAGGCAAGGAGTTGGGCGGCGTCGGGGCCGGCACCCGGTGCAGGCGATGCGGCAGCCATCAAGGGCCTCTCTGGAGGGGACGCGGGGACCGGGCAATCTCCGGCAGAACCAGTTTAGTCCTCTGCCGCGGCGGGTATCAGGCGGAAGCGGGACGCCTGAAGGGGACACCGGGATCAGCGCCAAGCGGGCAGCGGCGCCATCAGGCGCCCTGGCGTCGCCCGACGACCTCCCGGATCCACATCGGCGCGAACGGCGACGTACAGTTCGGCGGCGTCGGATAGTCCTTGAGCACCTCGAGCCGCTCTCCGATGTCGAGGGCCCTCCCTGCGCAGCAGCCGTGACGACCTGTGCAGTTGCACTCGCGCTCACGCCTGGCCCGACCGCGGGGCGGTGGTCGCGAAGAACAGGCCGTCGGATGACGTCGAGAAGCACGCGAGCATCAGGAGTTCACCTCCGGGCGGGGTGCATTTCGTGGAGGCCGGAGACCAGGACGGCGACAAGCCCTAGGACGCCTTCAGGAAGAACCAAGCACTGCCAGCAGATGTCAACCTCACCACGGATCCCCCCGGGGATAATGCAAGTAGGCTTACTATCAGTAAGCTTAGGTATTGATCGGCTTGGGGGCGTTCGCTCTCTGTGATGACGTTTCTCGTCGATCCATGGAGTGAGCGCCAGCTCGACCGCACTTGCACACCTCAGATGAGAAGGGCATGTCATGGCAGATAACAACTCGGGAGCAAGTACCCCCAGGAGTCGCAGGAATGATGTCGTCGCCGCGGAGAAGGAACGCTTCGGCGGCATCAAGTGGGGTTCGACGTTCTTCGGCTGGTTGACCGCCATCGGACTGACCGTCCTGCTCAGCGCCCTGGCCGCCGCGATCGGTGTGGGTGCCGGGGCCGCCAACACTGCCGGCGCCCAGGATGCTGCGGACCAGGCACAGAACAACGCGCAGACCATCGGGATCGTCAGCGGGATCGTCCTCGCGATCATCCTGTTCGTCGCCTATTACTGCGGTGGCTACGTCGCAGGCCGCATGTCCCGCTTCGACGGCGTGAAGCAGGGCCTCGCCGTGTGGCTGTGGGGCATCATCATCGCCGTCGTCGTCGCAATCCTCGCCGCTGTCGCAGGGGATCAGTTCAACGTGCTGTCCCGCATCAACGGCGCACCCAGCATCCCTGTCGACGGCAGCCTGCTGACCGCCGGCGGACTCATCGCGCTGGCCATCGCCGTGCTCGTCCCCCTCATCGGGGCGATCATCGGCGGCAAAGCAGGTATGCACTTCCACCGCAAGGTCGACCAGGTCGGCATCGACCACCGATCAGGCCTGACCGACTAGCCTCACCTGCACCGACGCTGACGCCCGAACGGCGCCCAACGCGACCGCGCAAGCGTCAACCGGATACCGCTACGGGCGCCACCGAGACTTCCCATCAGACACGGCCGGGCATATTGCCTGGCTCACCACAGAAGGAACTCCATGCTTACGCAGAACGACATCGACACCATCCTCTCAGGCCACGGTCACGTCCTGGACAGCAATGGCGCAAAGATCGGCTCCATCGGCCAGGTGTACCTGGACGACCAGACCGAAGACCCGAGCTGGGTCACCGTCAAGACCGGCCTGTTCGGTACCTCCGAGTCCTTCGCGCCGCTGCAGGGCGCGAACGTCAAGGGCGACGACGTGACCATCGCCTACTCCAAGGAGCAGGTCAAGGACGCGCCCCGCGTGGAGTCCGACGGCCAGATCACCCCCGAGGAAGAAGACCGCCTCTACCGCCACTACGAGCTCTCCGGCCACACCGGAGCCTCCGGCAACATCGACTCGGACACGGCAGGTATGACTACGGGT
This sequence comes from Arthrobacter sp. BC5, assembly GCF_056680255.1. Lineage (NCBI taxonomy): Bacteria > Bacillati > Actinomycetota > Actinomycetes > Micrococcales > Micrococcaceae > Arthrobacter > Arthrobacter sp. BC5. The sequence continues at coordinate 1,281,895 of NZ_CM155273.1, read as the reverse complement.
ACGACCACCGCGACGACAGGGACCGGGTTCGAGCCTGGTTTCCAGGCCGGCGACGAGCGTCACGACCGCAAGGACACCGTTGGTCACGACACCTCCGGTCCGACCACCGATGACGCGATGACCCGCTCGGAGGAGCAGCTCCACGTCGGCACCGAGCGCCGCGAGGTTGGCAAGGCCCGCCTGCGCAAGTATGTCGTCACCGAGAACGTCACCAAGACCGTCCCGGTGACGCACGAAGAGGTCCGCATCGAGCGCGAGCCCATCACCAACGCCAACCGCGGAGACGCCTACGACGGTCCCGCGATCAGCGACGAGGAACACGAAGTCATCCTCCACGCCGAACGCCCCGTTGTGGAGAAGGAAGCCGTCGCCGTCGAACGCGTCCGCCTCGACAAGGAAACCGTCACCGAGCAGGAGACCGTCACCAGCGACGTCCGCAACGAACAGATCGAATTCATCGACGCCGACGACACCACCGACACCACCGACCGACGCCACTAGTTCCTGGCGGGCTGATCGGTTGACCAGGTGATGTAGTGGGGCGCTGCGCAGGCAGCGCCCCACTACACCTGGAGAGCCGATCACCTTCTGCTGACGATCCGGTCCTGCAGGCGGCCGGCGGGTCATCCGGTTATGGGCCCTCAGGGACGACCGCCTTCCACCCCTCCTCCGGGTCCGGCGCACATCTGCGATGCCGCCTGACAGCGAGCCTCCGTCCCATCAGATCCTCCGGCGCACGGCAGGTTGGACAGCTCGTACGGGCGGCTCGTGGCTGATCTTGCGGCCGGCATTGCAATGGCCCTCTCTGGGACGCCACTGGATGAGATCCCGGGATGGGCTGCTGGAATGAGTTACTGAGACGGGTCCTGAGCGGGGCGGTGATGTGGAATGCCGTAACATTCTGTGGGCTTGTGGATAGGCCATTGGTTGAGCAGCAAGCCTTGGACCTTCTGATACGTGGACGAGGAATTGATGCCGGACGAGAATGAACTGGCCCGTGAGGCCGAGCGGGATACCTTTACCGCCCAGCTGCAGAACATGGTGCTCGAAAGCAGTGACGTCCAGGAATTCCTGACCGGGCTGGTCACCGTCGCGGCCGAAGCGTTCACCGGGCCATACGGGGACGTGTTCTGCGGGATCACACTGTTGCGGCCGCGCTCGATGATCACCGTGGCCAGCAGCAGCGAAAGGGCGCAGCAGGTCGATGAGGTGCAGTACGGGTTCGACGACGGACCTTGTCTGCGCGCGGCCCGCGAGGGCGTGACCATCCACATCTCCGACTTCCTGACCGAGACGCGGTTCCCGGAGTACCGCGAGGCGATCGCCTCTTACGGACTGCGATCGGCGCTGGGGATACCGATACGCCTGGACGAGGGGGCTGCCGCCGGCCTGGACTTCTACTCCACCGAACCCGGAACCTTCGACGCCACGGGCATCCAGGTCGCGGAGAGACTCGCCCGCGACGCATCCCAGTCCCTACGCCTGGCGGTGCGCGTCGCAAGACTTACCGATGCAGCCGCGAACATGCGGGCAGCCATGGAATCACGCACCAGCATCGACATGGCCATCGGGGCGATCATGGCGCAGAACCGATGCGGCCAGGAAGAAGCGACTGCCATCCTGCGTCGCGCTTCCACCAACCGGAACGTGAAGCTTCGCGACCTCTCCGTCGACATCCTCGGCTCACTCGGACAGCACAAACGTGTCACCACCCACTTCGAAACCTGACCGCGGACCGATGGACTGGTTCCCCTGCCTTTGACGCCTCCCCCACCGTCCACGTCAGAGCTGACGTGAGAGCGGCGTGAACATGGGTGCGGCCGGAGACCACGGCCGGGCGTATCGACGGCGTCTACTTTCACCCCGGGGTTGTCCCATCACCGTGACGAGCGCACGAGGAAACAGTGCCGCCCGCTGCTCGTCGACAGAACAAGCACCTACCTCTGCCAGGTAGTGGGCCTCCAAAGCCCTCCTACCGCGTGGGGCGTATCCTGAGGAGAGAAGGACTCGTATGGGTCCTTCGCCTTTGTTCTTCTCGATGATGCCCGCTGTTCTGACAGACGGGGCGCATCCTTTGGTCGGACCCGGACCCCTCGAAGGGGGCAGGATGAACGACCACGACCCTTCTTCCTCATCCGATTTCTCATCCGGAGACCATTCCGGGTCGGACGCTGACGCGTTCGATGCGTCCCCGCCACAGGATTCCCTGGAGGGCGCTTTCACCCGCGTCGCCCAGCACGCTGCCGAGCTGCTGTCCGTGAACGGCGCCACCGTCCTGTGCGGGGTCACGTTCCTCAGGGCAGGACAGGCCGGAACGGTCGTCAGCAACAACGACACAGCCCGGATGGTCGATGAGATCCAGTACCGGTACAACGAAGGCGCGTGCCTCACCGCAGCCCGGACCGGGCACCTCGTCCACCTCCCCGACATCACCACCACGGACACCCCCCCGCCCCGACCATCTCCTGGGACGACGCCTCCCGGCCTGACTACACGCCGGCCTGCAGGCCGGACTACACGTCAGAGGCTGGTAAGGCGTATCGCGAGGCCCTGCTCGGCGCCGGCATCGCCTGTGTCCTGGCCGTTCCCGTGGACCTCACCGAGGACACCCGGTGCGCCCTGAACTTCTATTCCACCGTTCCGCACGCCTTCACCCCGACCGCCGTGATTCTCGCGAAGCGCTTCGCCACCGACAGCGCCTCCGCGCTGCTCCATGCCGCCCAGACGGTGGAACTGGCCGGCGGCATGCAGGACCTTGCCGCGGCCTTCCAGTCCCGGGTAGTCATCGACGTCGCCGTCGGCCTGGTCATGGCCCGCTACACCTGCACCCGCGAACAAGCCCTCCGCCTCCTCATCACAGCCGCAGCGGAACGCTCCGTCAGCGTCCACAGCATCGCCGACGGCATCCTCACCACCACATCCCCCTGACCACGCCCTGTACTACCCGTCCGACCCGGACCGGGCGACCACTCGCCCCGCTTTCTCCCCGCTTCGACCTCATTGCGCAAGACCTGCACCCGGTGCCCGGTCACTCCACCTGTTCGTGCTGGTTCGCCTACCGTGAGGTCAAGGCCTCCGGCCGGGACCAGCGATGAGGAAGGAAACGGGTGAGCCAATGACCGACCCGCTTCATGCACCGCCGGCCAGGACGGCAACTCCGCCCATCCCGGCCGACCCGCATCTTCCGGTCCCCCCCGCCGGCCGGGACCACCCCGCCCTTCCCGGATTGGGCCACCTAGGGCTCGGCCCGTCCCAGGTGTGGTCCGAGTACTTCAGTCTCGGCGGCAATCTTGACCACTTCGCCATCGAGGCGTACCTCCACGGGATCGCGGGCCTCCCTCCAGGGGACGAGGACATCATCGTTCAGGCCCTCTGGGAACTCCGCCAGCAACCCTGACCTCACTGCGGACGGGCAGACGGCACGGAGATCCTCCTGCCAAGCTGACCATGACCTGCGTCCAAGGTCCTGGATGCCGGTCGGGTCGCTGTGAACGGCCTTCCTTTCACCGTGGTCGAACGGGTATCCATGGTGTTGCCCGTTGGTATTGTTCGGGGTGAACGGGGTTATGAAGCCAGCCTCGCGAGATCCACAGACAGTCGTGCCTCATGCCGCCCTTCCCCCCGCCATCGTTCGAGGAGATGCCCGCACCGGGTCCCGGCATCCCGGAGCCCTTCAGCATCTTCGAGAACTGCCCCACCGGCACCTTCCAGTACACCTACGCGACTGATGCCTTCCAGTGGTCCGACGAGATGTACACGATGCAGGGATACAGGCCCGGCGAGATCGTTCCGACCTATGAGCTCGGCCAAGGTCACGTCCACCCCGACATGCGCGACAAGAGCGCCGCGTTCTGGTCCGAGGTCACCGAACACGGCGGGCCCCTGTCCGCCTACCTCACCCTCCGGGACACCAAGGGCAAGGACCTTCAGGTGCTGGTCGTCGGGGACCAGATCATCAGCGACGGCACTCCCACCGGAGTATGGGGACTCATGATCGACCTGTCCCACTCCATCCACGCCGACTCCCACCGCCTCGCCGACGAAGCAGTCGCCGCGTCCATCGTCAGGCGAACCGTCATCGATCAGGCCAAAGGCATCCTCGCCGGCCACCTCGGCATCAGTACCGACGAAGCATTCCGCATCATCAGCCAACACAGCCAGGACACCAACCAGAAGGTCAAGACGATCGCCGAGGACATCCTTGCCAAAGCCCCCACCCGGATCCATCGTTCCCACACCGCACTCGAGCAGGCACGCACCTTTCTCCGAAATCTCTAACGCCCGTCGACTGCCAGAACCTTCAGCTACAGGAGAGGTAGGCGCTTCTCGGTGTCGGGCCGGGCGCTGCCATGGAAGACTGCTGGCATGGAGGCCCCAGCACGCGATCACGACCTCGTCCTCTTCGGCGCTACCGGATTCGTCGGTGAACTGATCGCCGGATACCTTGCGGACCACGCTCCGGCGGACCTGCGCGTGGGACTCGCGGGGAGGTCGAGGGTGAAGCTCGAAGCGGTGCGGTCGAGGCTGCCCGCCGCCGCACAGGACTGGGCCCTCATCGAGGCGGACTCGGAGCACCCTGACTCGCTCGCCGCGCTGGCCGCGGGCACCCGGGTGCTCTTCACCACGGTGGGTCCCTACGCGAAGTACGGGTTGCCGGTTGTCGAGGCGTGTGCCCGCGCCGGCACCCATTACGGGGACCTGACGGGCGAGGTGTCCTTCGTCCGCGAAGCCATCGACCGTTGCGACGCCCTGGCAAGGACTACCGGTGCACGGATCGTCCACGCGTGCGGCTACGACTCCGTCCCGTCGGACCTCGCGGTGCTCCTCCTGCACCAGGCCGCGGAGGCCGACGGCGCGGGGGGACTGACGGAGGTGCAGCTCGTCGCCAGGGCGAAGGGCGGCTTCAGCGGCGGCACCATCGAGTCCATGCGCGGACAGCTCGACGGCGCGCGGTCGGACCCTGTGCTGCGATCGCTCGCGGGCGATCCCTACTCCCTCAGTCCGGACCGGACGGCGGAGCCCCCGACCCGGCAGCCGAAGGACCTGGGGTGGGTCGGCCGGTCGGAGGACGGCCTGTGGGCCGCGCCCTTCATCATGGCGTCGGCGAACACGCGGATAGTGCGTCGCAGCAACGCACTGCAGGGTTGGGCCTACGGCCGGGGCCTGCGGTACGACGAGGTGATGGGTATGGGGCACGGGCCGGCCGGCGCAGCCATCGCCGCGGCGACGGCGCTCGGCCTACGGGTGTTCGCGGCCGCACTGGCCATACCTCCCACGAGGAAATTGCTGGACAGCGTCCTTCCGTCGTCCGGTGCGGGCCCGGACGAGGCAGCGCGGCGCTCAGGCTGGTTCCGTTCCCAGGTGACCGCTTCTACTGGGAGCGGCAGGCGGTACCGGGCGGTCGTGGCCGGGCCGGGCGACCCCGGATATGCCGCCACCGCCGTCATGGCCGGGGAGGCAGCGCTCTCCCTGGCCCTCGACGGCGCCCGCCTGCCGCCCGCCGCAGGATCGCTGACCCCGGCGGCCGCCCTCGGCGACGTCCTGGTGGAGCGGCTGCGCGCGGCAGGCCATACGTATGAGGTCATGTCCCTCACGTGAGGTGCTGGGCGTACCGGGCGCACCGGCGGCGACTCCTGGTGGGCTGTGAGTGCGGGATCGCGTATTTGATGAGAAATGGCATACTGGGGGCGCGTTCTGGATACCACGTATCGTGATCTGAACACAGCTTCGGGGTTCGCGTCACGTGCACTCCTGGCGCCCGATGCGCGGCCTGTAGCAGAGCGGGCCTGCCAGCCCGGCGGGAGGGACTACCATCCCGCCTTACTCAAGCAGGTTGACCATGCCAGCAGACGACCCCCGCATGCCGCTACCGGATCCTTCCCGGTCATGGGTCGGCACACGCCCCCTTCCACCTGTGGAGAGCTTCGTGAATGACCTTGCGGTGCCTGCCGTCACGGACGCCGTCGAGTATCGACCACCCGCGTCCTCACGAGGTCTCTCCGCTCGAAAAGGCGTTGCTGCGGTATCACAACCGGGTTCGGACCCAGCACGTGAAGCCGGCCCTGACGGTCCTACGGCAGAACTACGCCTGGTTGTGCAACGCCTGACGGAGGTGAACGAGAAGGTGGAGCACCTCACCCGAGCGATCCAGAGCCGGGACGTGATCGGGCAGGCCAAGGGAATCCTGATGGAACGGTATCGAATCACCGGCGAACAGGCATTCGAGCTGCTGGTCGCGACGAGTTCGGCCAGCAACAGCAAGCTGGCCGCCGTCGCCGCTCACCTCACAGCCACAGGAGTTCTGGAGCAGCCACCGCAGCCCCGACCGTGATGCCCCTGATTCCGTCGCTGCCGGACGGCTCGGCAGAGGAAGTCCTGCCCACTGGTCAGGGCCCTTCCTGCTCGTCATGAGGTTGCGTTCCTGCCGGTATCACGAGGATTTCGGCAATGCGCCGCCGATCGATGCTCACGACCTGGAGGGTCGCGCCCCCCACGTCGACCGTGTCTCCCGGTGTCGCGAGCCGGCCGAGGCGATCGAGGACATAACCGGCGACCGTGTCCCAGGTGCCGCGTGGCAGTTCGATCCCGGTGGTCTCGGCGAAGTCCTGCAAATTCAGTCGCCCGTCCACGATGCCCCCACCATCGGTGAGCTTGATGGGCGCGGCATCGGTGTCGTACTCGTCGAAGATCTCGCCCACGACTTCCTCGACGAGGTCCTCCAACGTGACGATGCCGTCGGTGCCACCGTACTCGTCGATGACGACGGCGATGTGCGTGTTCCGGGCGCGGAGCCTTGTGAGTGTCGGCAGAACACGAGCGGTAGCGGGCAGGTACGGGATCGGCCGGAGGATCTGCGCCAGGGGCGCGCTCCGGTCGTGCGCGGCGGCGTCATACAGGTCCCGTACGTGCACGAAGCCGGTGATGTCGTCGATGGACTGGTCCACAACCGGGTACCGGGAGAACGGCAGGTCCACGATGCGGGAAATCGCCTCACCGACGGTGTCGCTGCTGGGAATGGCGACGACTTCGGGCCGGGGACGCATCACTTCGCTGATCTGCCGGTCGCGCAGTGAGAGGACGTCGTCCAGGATGCGGCGTTCGTCCTCGGGCAGCCCTTCATGGCTGATGACGATGTCGCGGAGTTCCTCCTCGGTCATTTCTTCGCTCCTGCGGTGCGGGTCGCCTCCGAGCAGACGGACGACCGCGTTCGTCGACACGGACAGCAACCAGATGACCGGACGCATCAGTACCGCGAAACCGTTGAGCACCGGCGCCACCGCGTAAGCGAACTGCGCATTGCGTTGAATCGCCAGGCGTTTCGGTGCGAGTTCACCGAGGACGAGCGAGAGGTAGGCGACAACCAGGGTGAGCAGGATCGTGGCAAGGGTGAGGGCAGCCGCCTCGCCCAGTCCGAGCGACACCAGCAAGGGTGCGACGGAGGGGGCGATCGACGAAGCCCCGTACGCGGCCGATGCGAACCCGGCGACCGTCACTCCGATCTGCACCGCTGACAGGAACCGGTTCGGATTGCGCGCGAGCGCGGCGACCTTCTCGCCCCGCTTCCCACGCTGTGCTATCGCATTGACCTGACTGTCCCGAAGCGTCACCAGCGCCATCTCCGTCGCGGCGAACACGCCACCGATGAGGACGAACACCACGACCAGAGCGATGTTCAGCACCAGGTCACCGCTCATTCGGCCACCTCAGGGGCAGGAGGCCGGCCCGGCCTCCGCCGGGCGCCGGGTCTATCGCAGTCGGACGAGGTGTCAGGGGAACGGCTCATACCTCCACTCTAGGAAAGGGAAGCCACACCGGTCGACCTGAGGCCCAGGAAGCTGCACCTCACGCTCGGTGGTGGAGGGGACGGACACGGGGCGGCGGCTGCAGGGGGCGGGGTGGGGTGTGGCTGCGGACCGAGCTAAGCAGCCGTCGCCGTCGTCGGCCCCTGGCCGCCGTTCGTCACGTGCGCCTCGAGGACGTCGCGGGTGCCCGTCCAGACCTGCGGCCCGTAGCGGTCGTTGTCCACGTGGTGCAGCTGGGCCTCGCCACTGAACATGCTGACGAAGTACTGCATGCCCTGCCAGGCGGGAAACGCCGCCTCCTCGTCCGCTGACACGCGCCGCCCGATCCTGGCCATACCCGACAGCATGCCCGTGGTGCCGGCCCACTGGGTGGTGAACGGAACACCGGTGAGTTCGGTCATGATCCGCGCGATGCCCCGGGCCGTCACACGGTCCCCCGCCACCTCGACGAAGCGGGGCGCCGTGGCGTCGAGGGCCACGTGCGCGACGGTGCGGGCCACGTCGTCCTTGGTGGTGAAGTCCAGTAGCTGGTCCGGCGAGGACCAGTAGAGGACCTTGTGCCGCCTGAACAGGATCATCGGAGCCTGTCCGGTCAGCATGTCCGTGAAGGCGCCGTTGAGCACGGACGTGGCGCGGAGCGGCGCGGCATCGAGGTCGGCGGCGAACTCCCGACGCAGCTCGAAGTTGCGGTTGCTGCCCGGTGTGACACGGCGATAATCAGCCGAGTAATCGGACGGGATGAAGCGTGCCATGCCGGCCTCGACGGCCGCCGCCAGCAGCGCCCGCTGGGCGCCGAGGATGACGGAGCGCGCACCGCTGACCGCGGACACGACGACGTCGGCGCCGGCGAGAACACCGACGAGGCCGGCGTGGTCCGTGTAGGCGGCCTCGCGAATCTCCAGGCGATCACGCTCCCCGTGCATGGCGTGCGCGGTCGTACCGCCCGGGCGGGTCAGGACACGGACGAAGACTGCGGGGTCGGCGGCGAGCAGGTCGCGGACGATCCGGTGGCCGAGGTCACCGGTGGCTCCGGCGACGAGGACGGTGGTCATGATGAGGTGCTCTTCTCTGTGGAGGTGGTGTCGCGGAGGTCGGCACGACGTCGGCGGGCTGAGAGGTGGGGTGCGGCCACCGGCTGTTCGGTACCGGCGACGACCCCGATGCACGACTCCACCGCACCGGAGTCCAGGGCGACGCGGGCCATGAGGCGGCGCAGCTGCTCCTGTTCCTGCGGGCTGAGGTTCCTCATCAGCTGGCCTTCCACCCCGCGGAGTGCTGCCCGCGCCGCGTCGAGGAGGGCACGGCCCTGATTCGTCGGGAGGACCTGACGGATGCGGCGATCCCGTGGATCGGGCCGGCGTTCGACCAAGGACGCACCCTCGAGGGCATCGACGACGTAGACCATCGCCGTCTTGTCGATGCCGAGCCGTTGCGCGAGGACGAGCTGCGACGTCGGCGCCTCGGTCGTGATGGCGACCAGCACCTGGTATCCCCGCGGCCCACCGGGTACGTCCGCCACGGCACCGGTCGCGATCCGGGCGAAGCCCTGCGACATCGCCTGCAGCGACCACCCGAGTTCCGTCTCGATGCCCCCGGCATCCCAGTCGATGCTGGATGGCTCCAGGGGTCGGTCCGATGACGGCGAAGCAGGCATACCTCGAATCGTACCAAGAAGAGATCGTCTTAGAGGGAGACGATCTGTGATTATGATGATCGGTATCCACCGGTCGGCGCGCCCGACCCCAACCCGAAGGTCGCCATGCCCGACATCCAGCCCTCCATGACCGCTGAACGCCCCTCCAGCGGAGCCCCCGACATCACGCCATTCCGACTGCACGTCCCGGAGGTCGAGCTCGAAGACCTCCGCCGACGCATCCTGTCCACTCGCTGGCCCGACCGCGAGACCGTACCGGACACCTCCCAGGGCCCTCGGCTGGAGAAGCTCCAGGCCCTGGCCGGCCACTGGGCTTCCGCCTACGACTGGCGCCGGGCGGAGGCACTGCTCAACGCGTGGGGCCAGTTCACCACCAGCATCGATGGCCTGGACATCCACTTCCTGCACGTCCGATCTTCGGTGCCCGGAGCGCGGGCGTTGCTACTGACCCATGGATGGCCCGGTTCCGTCCTGGAGTTCCGTCACGTCATCGGGCCACTGACGGATCCCGAGGCCTACGGCGGGTCCGCGGCGGACGCGTTCGACGTCGTCATCCCCAGCCTGCCCGGATTCGGTTTCTCCGGTAAGCCCACCGGGGCCGGCTGGAACACCCGGCGGACAGCCAGGGCGTGGGCCGTCCTCATGGACCGCCTCGGGTACGCGCGGTGGTTCGCGCAGGGCGGCGACCTCGGAGCATCCGTCACGGCCGAACTCGCCGCATTGCAGGAGCGTGAGGACGTGGGCCTCGCCGGCATCCACCTGAACATGGCCCTCTTCATGCCTTCCGAGGAGGAGATGCGTTCGGCCTCCGAGGAGGAGCAGGCGATGCTGCAGGAGGGCCGGTACTACTGGCAGAGCCTCTCCGCGTACTCGCAGCAGATGTCCACCCGGCCCCAAACCATCGGGTACCCGCTCGCCGACTCGCCCATCGGCCTGGCGGCCTGGATCTACGCGATGTTCCAGGACGTCGGTGGTACCCACGACAGACACGGGAACGCCGAGGCGCTCTTCAGTCTCGACGAGATGATCGACGACATCATGCTCTACTGGCTTCCCAACACCGCGGCATCGGCTGCGCGCATGTACTGGGAGGCGGGCAGGAACGGCTGGGCCAATCCCGGGACGCTCGAGGAACCCCTCACCCTCCCCGTGGGGCTCAGCATCATGCCCGGCGAGTACATCCGCCGGTCGCGCCGCTGGGCGGAGCGGCGATACACGAACCTGGTGCACTTCGCCGAGGTGGCGGACGGCGGCCACTTCGCCCTGCTCGAGCAACCCCGGCTACTCGTCGACGACATCCGGGCCACCTTCCGCACGCTCTGATGGCCACCAGGGCGGCTACGCTCCGCGGACCGCCCTGGCCCGCGTCGCACCCGTCACCATCCACCGGTCGTCGCGGACACGCCACCCGAGCGTGCCCGCTCGAGCGAGCATGTAGCCGATGCCGAAGGCGAGCCACAACCACACCGTCCCCTCGCTCCCCGTCAGGTCCGCCAGGCCGACCAGGACCAGCAGCGGCAGGTAGGCCACGAGGTTCACGACGCCGGCGATCGCGAGGTACCGTGCATCACCGGCTCCGATGAGGACGCCGTCGAGCACGAAGACGAACCCGCAGACAGGCTGGGAGGCCGCGAGCACCCACAGCCCGGCCGCGAACGCCGACTGGACCGCCGGATCCGTGGTGAAGATCCAGCCCACGAAGGGCGCCACGGCGGCGAGCAGGCACCCCGTGATCACCCCGAACCCCACGCCCCACGTGATCATGCGACGCGTGAGTGCCCTGGCGAGTGGCCGGTTCCCCGACCCCAGCTCCTTCCCGATGAGGGCCTGTGCGGCGATGGCCAAGGCATCCAGCGCGAAGGCGAGGAAGGTGAAGACCGTCATGACGAGCTGGTGCGAGGCAAGGCTCAGGGGGCCCTGTGCCGTCGCCACGAAGACGGTGGCGAGGATGGCCACGCGCAGGGACAGGGTGCGCAGCATGAGCCACGAACCTATGGCCGCAGTGCTTCGGACGCCATGCAGCGAGGGTCGGAGGGGAATCCGTTCCCGTCGGGAGGAGCGCGCGATCATGACGAGGTACACGACCGCCATGCCCCACTGCGCGAGGCTCGTTCCCAGGGCGGAACCGGCGACCGATAGCCCGGCGCCGTAGACGAGCAGGTAGTTGAGCACGATGTTGACGCCGAACCCCGCGCCCGCGACGAGGAGCGGAGTGCGTGTGTCCTGCAGTCCGCGCAGCACGCCGGCCGCGGCGAGCACCACCAGCATGGCGGTGAGCCCGGGCATGGACCAGCGGAGGTAGTCGACCGCGAACGCGTGCACGGCGCCCTCGGCACCCAGGAGCTCGGCCAGCCGGGGCGCCGCCACCCATCCCACGGCGGACAGGAGGACGCCGAGGACGACGGCGAGGCCCACGCCGTCGCGCCCTGCTGCGAGCGCCTCGGGAAGGCGCCCGGCTCCGAGGAGGCGGGCGACCACGGGAGTGGTGGAATAGGCGAGGAAGACCATGAGCCCGACCGCCGTCTGCAGCACCGTGGACGCGAGGCCCACGCCCGCGAGCTCGTCGACACCGAGGTGCCCGACGATCGCCGAATCGGCGAGCAGGAAGAGCGGCTCGGCGATCAGGGCCCCCAGTGCCGGCACTGCGAGCCGCAGGATACTGCGGCTGAGCTGACGATTGCTGGGCAGGGTCTCATGCACTCGACCAGCCTAGGCGTGCCGGCGGCAGGGCCTAAGCTGGGGGGAAGCCCGAACCGCCCGCGAGGACACCCAGGGGAGTCATGAAACTCGGTGTGAAGCAGTATCTGGCAGGACTGGTCCTGCTGTTCATCAGCACCCTCTTCGTTCCACAGGCCGTCTCGGATTTCGCGCGTGCCGAGTCGACGGGCACGCCGGCGCCGTCGGAAGCACCCCTGCTGCTGGCCATCGGGATCCTGATCATCCTGGTTGCCGCGGCCTGCATCGGCTGGGGCTACTGGCTCACGCATCGCAGGGGCGCGCCGCGCAGGTCGAATCCCGAGGACGATCCCGACGAGCCGCTGCTACGCCCCGGTTACGGGTCGGACACCCCCGGGCGGGAGGCGTGGCGCGAGCACCCCCTGCGCAGGCCCGACCAGGGTGACGGGCGCCCGTAGGAGCCCGCCCGGACCCCCCGGTCACGGCAGGGTTGTTCTCCCTGCCCTGTCCAACCCCGCAGTACGGATTTTTCCTCCTTGTCCGCGGGATCGTCCCCTTCGTACGGTCATGAGTAGCCCGGGGAGACCGCACGCCGGACAACAGGCCGTATCGAGGAGGATCCGCTCATGACACCGAACACCAGGACGAGGATCCCGGTCGGGGCGTTGGGCCTCGCACTTCTGCTCGCGGTGGCGGGCTGCACCGACACCGGACCCACGGACACGGCCTCCAGCGCTCCGGCGCAGGTACAGGGCGACGGGACCGGGACGTCCTCGGCGCAGTCGTCGGATTCACCCTCGGGGTCATCCGGCAGCCGGCAGGGTGACATGGCCATCCCGGAGATCGTCGAGGCGGTCGAGCCGTCCGTCGTCACCATCTTCACGGAGGACGGGCTGGGCAGTGGAGTCATCTACACAGAGGACGGGCTCATCCTCACCAACGAGCACGTGATCCGCGGCAACGAGGACGTCGAAGTGGCCTTCGCGGACGGACAGCGGGTCTCCGGCGCCGTGGAAGCCGCGGACACCGTCTCCGACCTGGCGCTCGTGCGCGCCGACCGCACCGATCTCCCCGCCGCCACCTTCCAGTCCCGCCTCCCCCGCATCGGTGAACTCGCCGTCGTTATCGGCTCCCCTCTCGGCTTCGAGAACACCGTGACGTCCGGCATCATCTCCGGATTGCACCGTGAGATTCCGGGTTCAGCCTCCACGAGCCAGTCGCTCGTCGACCTGCTCCAGACCGATGCGGCGATCAGCCCGGGCAACTCCGGAGGGGCCGTCGTGAACGGACGCGGTGAGATCATCGGCATCAGCGAGGCCTACATCCCTCCCGCACGGGGAGCCGTGGCCCTCGGCTTCGCCATCCCCGCCCCCACCGCCCTGGAGGTGGCCGAGGAACTGCGCGAGGACGGCACGGCGGAGCACGCCTTCCTGGGCCTGGCTCCCGGGGCCATCACGCCGCAGATCGTCGAGCAGCTGAACCTCGAGGAGACGACCGGCGTGGTCGTCCTCTCGGTCTCGCGGGGCGGACCGGCCGATGACGCAGGGATCCGGCCGGGTGACATCCTCACCCGGATCGGCGAGGAGGAGCTGGCGACGCCCGAGGACCTCCTGTCCGCGCTGCGCCAGCGCGATCCGGGCGAGACCGTCTCCGTCGAGACCCGGCGTGGCTCGCAGACGCAGAACGTGGACGTGCGGCTCGCGGACCGGCCGGCAGCCGAAGGCTGAGCGCTTCCACGAAACAGCAGGTCCACGCCTTCAGGCCCGTGGCTCCCCGTTCCCCGATGCGTCGGGGATGCGTCCTACTCGAAATGGGTCTTCGCTGGCCCCTGGCCGAGTGATTGCAGAACGGAGGCCGCCACATCCCGGAGCTTGATGTTCCGCGCACTCGACGCCGTCTTGAGGATGGACATCGCCGTGTCCTGGGAGCACCGGTTCTGCCCCATGATCACGCCGACCGCGAGGTCGATGGTGGTGCGGCTCTCCATCGCGGCCCGCATGTCCGCGCTCGATTCCGTCAGCCGGGCGATGCGCACGGCGAGCCGGAGCGACGCTGACACCTCCTCGGCGAACCTCTCGGCGGCGTCGATGGCCCCATCCGCGAATGCGTCGGTGAGCGGCGAGTAGAAGTTGAGGGCCGCCGTCGCATCGCCTTCCAGCGGGATGGGCACCCCGAGTGCGGACTTGATGCCGTGCTCACTGATCGCCCGGCTGTACTCGGGGAAGCGCTCCTCGGAATCGAAGTCGGCGACGTAGTGGACCTCCCCCAGCCGGGCGGCACGCAGGCATGGCCCGTCGTTGAACTCGTACTGGACCTCGTCCATCTTCTGCGCGTCAGGGCTGTTGCTCGCGACCGTCGTCCTGGTCCGCGCGCGCAGGAGCGTGACACCGCACAGGACCTCGTCGTCCGCCGCGGACAACGCGTGACCCGCGATCTTGACCAGCTTCGTCAGGAACTCCTCGACGTCGTCGCTGTCGAGGACCATGTCCTGGAGCATGCCCGAGACCGCCGGGCCCTTGTCTTTCTCGTGTTCAACCAACAGGCAGACCTTTGCATCAACCCCCGCCGTCCACGCGCGATGCTGGGCAGGGAGAAGGTGGGTGGTCGCCTGCTGCTAAACGACCTAGAGAATATTACCCAATCGGAGGAGCTTCCTGCGCTCTCTGCTCGACGGGCCCCTTCCCGCTCACCCCGGGTCCGGAACCACCACCACGGGGGCGCCGCCGTCAACGTGACCTGGTCCCGACGCACTTCGGCGCATGCGTCGAGGAGCGCGGCGCACACTGGGTACACGCAGCAAATGGCCCGGACGTGTCCGCGGACTGATGTTGAATACATCGATGTGCTTGCACCGACATGGGGCGTCGGTCAGGGGTCAAGAAGCCGGCCCCTGGCCGACTGCTTATGCAGGTGCCGACTGCAGCAGCCCGAGCCGGGCGTGCTGGCCCCGGTAGATCGCCGTACGCAACTCGATCGCGTAGGCCTCGAGGGCCGGCATGCCGAGTTCGGCGGCGACGGCTATCTCCGCCTCGACGTCGTACGCGACCCTGACGAACTGGATGCCGAACGGATCCTCTCGCCTGCCGTCGGGCTCCCCTTCCAGGATCACGTAGGACGCCTGCGGTTCGTCCAGCGGATTGCCCACACTGCCCACGTTGACCAGCGTCCGGCTCCGATACGTGGAGGCGAAGGCGTCGTGGATGTCGCCGTAGCAGACCACGTCCGGTTGCGGTCCATGGCCCGTCAGGTCGGTCGCGGCGAACATCCCCTCGAAGTCGTCATCGGTGTGCCGGGCGTGCACGCGGTGGTAGACGCTCTTCGCAGAGGCGTGGAACATCCGCACGCGCCGGCCGCTCAGCGTGATGTCGTGGGACAGCGGGAGTGACTGCAGCCAGCGCCGGTCCTCCGGAGTCAGTTCGTTGTGCCACCACCAGCCGGCGTCGTCGCGCCACTCGGGCGACTCGTTGGGCAGGAAGTCGTCCCAGTTGCCGCGCACCGTCACGGCGCAGTGCAGGCGGCTGAGCCGCACGCACTCGGAGCCTCGCGGTCCCTTCCCTGCGACATCGCCGAGGTTGTACACCGTGCTGATGCCGCGGCGCCTGGCGTCCTCCAGTACCGCGGTGAAGGCAGTCGCATTCCCATGGAGGTCCGAGATCACCGCGATGCGTTCCATGCAGTCAGGCTATCCCAGCCCCCCGGAGCCGCCCTGATCGATGATCGGCGAGCGGAGGAAGGCCACGGGCGCACTCCTGGCGCAACCGTGGACGGTGCCGCGGTTCCGTTTGCCGCCCGGCCGCGGCCCTTCCTGGCGTTGAGTAGGCGCAGGGTGCGCAAGGCCGATGGAAGGACCGGGTACCACCATGAAGCACTGGATCAGGGATCACGGCCTTCTGCTCGCGAATCTCATGCTGTGGAGTCGAAACCCGTGGCGATGGCTCACGCCGAGACCGACACCTGATCCGTCATCCCGGAAGGTGGCGTTCTACCGGGACGGGTCGGCGGCAGCGCCCCTGTTCTCCTCCAGGCCCGCCGGCTGTCCGGCGCCGGTGCCTCCGGGAACCCGCTCCGACGCTGTCCATCGTGCTGTACGGCGCGCGGCAACAGGCCTCGTGCCCCATCATCGCGAGGTCGTCGAGTAGTTCGTTCACCGCCTGGGTGAGGCAATCGCGGTCGTCCACGGGCAGGGACATCAGTCCATGGAGGTAGGCGTCGACCTCGAGCTGCTCGATCGACCCTCCCATGTTGAGGAAGTGGTCCCAGACGAGCAGGACGGACAGGTCCGCGTGCCTCATCGCGGTGTGGGTGTGCAAGCCTTGCATGCGCAGCTTCCTTCGGGCGGCCCGGACGGGGGCAGGAAGCCTCCAGGGAACCACCGCCCCGAGGCAGCGCAACAAGGTCCCGTCAGCGGCCGGCTTCCTGACCATCCACGGGAAGCGCGGCACGAGCCGGGTCCCTGCTCCGTCAATTCTGGCATCCACCCACCACTTCACGCAGGGTTTCCTCCCGGTGTGGACAACCGCCCCTGCTGTGCAGAAGGCCGCCGATCAGCCGGGGCCGCAGGGCGGACGAGATGAGCCAGCCGGCCAGGACCCGCTCGGCACGTCTCAGGAGGAGGAATCAGCCTCGTGTTTCGTGCTCCGGTAGCCGGCGACGGCAGCGCGGACGTCGCCTTCCTCGTGCCCGCCCTTCTTCCTGCTCGACGGCAGCATGTTCAGCAGCGGGTGCACGATGGCCATGACCGCGAGGCCCCAGGCAGCTCCCAGGAGGGCCGAGCACACGGTGTTCACGAGCCAGGCCAGGAAGGCGCCCACTACCGGGATCCCGACGAAAGGGTGCTCCAGGGCATGGACCAGGTCGTACGGTGCGTGCCAGCCGAGGTCGTATGCCCCCTGCAGCATGATGTGGCCGCCGACCCAGAGCATGGCGATGGTCCCGACGACGGTGATCGCTGTCAGCACCGCCGGCATCCCCTTGACGAGCAGCGCGCCGAAGCGCTGAGAACCCTCGGACTCCTTGGTGGTCAGGTGCAGGCCGATGTCGTCCATCTTCACGATGAGCGCGACGGCACCGTACACGAGCACGGTGATCGCGAGGGCGACGACGATCAGGATGAGCGCGCGCGCCCACAGTGATTCGCCTCCCACTTCGTTCATCGAGATGACCATGATCTCGCAGGAGAGGATGAAGTCGGTGGTGATGGCCCCCTTGGTGACCTTGGCCTCCGCCTCCGGACCCCGCTCGACCGCCGGGGTCGTCTCGGCCGCGGCGTGGCCCCGGAGCTTGTGCCAGACCTTCTCCGCGCCCTCGTAGCAGAGGTAGGTGCCACCCAGCATGAGGATGAACGGGATGATCGCCGGGACGAAAGCGCTGACGAGCAGCAGCGCCGGCAGGATGATCAACAGCTTGTTCCGGAGCGAGCCCCAGAAGATCTTCTTGATCATCGGCAGTTCGCGGGACGGGTCGGCCCCGGAGACGTACTGCGGGGTGACGGCGGCATCGTCGATCACCACTCCCGCGGCCTTGGCACCTGCCTTGGCGGCCCCGGCAGCGACGTCGTCCACCGACGCGGCCGCTATGCGGGCCAGGGCTGCGACGTCGTCGAGCAGGGCGACGAGACCGCCGCTCACAGTTCGCCGCCGCACTGCTCGAGGGCGGACCGGTGGTCATGGGTACGTCGGTCGTCGGTCATGATCGGCATCCTCGGAGTATACGGGGGAGGCAGCCTATCAACTGGTGCCAGCAAAGGTGACGCCTTCGATCCATCGCCGCAGGAGTCCGTGATGCCTCACGGTCAAGTCCCCGGGAAGTGATCCCCCGTGCCTCATGTAAAAGTCCCCGCGAAACAGGTCCGGGTCAGCCGTAGAGTTTGATCCAATCGGCCTCGGGCATTGCCCGAGCGGCTTGGTCCTCGAGCTCCCGCTCCAGGCGCCGAGTCGGGATCGCGGCCAAGGCGATCAGCCGTTGCTGGATCGTGTCGATCTCAGCGGCGATCTCAACGACGTTCAGCGAGGCCTTGTAGGTGGCCAGCTCCTGCTGTTGGGCTGGGTTGAGGACTCCGGCATCGAATAGCCGCTGGTAGGGGGTGCGGGGTTTGTCGTAGACCCGGCGACGACGCCCGATGGCATCGGCGGTGTAGCCGGTGGGCTTGGTGGTGGGGGTGAAGTAGTTCAGCCGGTCACAGACCAGGTCCCAGAGTCTGTTAAGTAGTTCGCGTTGGATCGCGGTGTCGTAGCGGTAGTAGAACCCGTAGCGGCGGACCAGGTGGTTGTTCTTCGACTCGATGGTGGCCTGATCGTTCTTCTGATACGGCCGGGACCGGGTGTAGAAGATCTTCCGCTCAGCAGACCAACCCAACACCTGGTGGTTGATGAACTCGCTGCCGTTGTCGGAGTCGATGCCGGTGACCATAAACGGCACCGTGGTGATGAACTCCTCAAAGGCGGCGACGATGTTGACCATCGCGTTATTGCGGATCGCGCGGGTGAAGACCCACCCGGTATGCATATCGGTGAAGTTCACCGTCCGGGCGAACTCACCCTTCAAAGTCGGCCCGCAGTGGGCCACGGTGTCGACTTCGAAGAACCCTGGTTCGGCTTCGATTTCATCGCCTGCTTTGCGCACACTGATGGAGTTGCGCAGCAGTTTGCCCGGTTTGGTGGCGGACTTCCCTCGGATAGGGTCCCTGGCCTTCGCTGGTGCCAGGTACCGATCGATGGTGGCTGCGCTCATGGCCAGCAGTTCAGTCCGGACCTGCTGGCTATAGCGGTCTTGGCCAGGAACCAGGGCCCTGGCGGCTTCCATCGCCTGGATCCAGTCAGCCATTGAGGCGGCGAGGTATTTGCCGCAGATACCCCCGGCGGTGGCCCACACGTGCTGTAAGACTTTGATCGCGTCGTAGGAGTACTTCCGGCCCCGGCTCTTGCGCCGATCGATCACTGCCACAGTGGCGGTAGCGCGTCCTCTGGGCTGGGTCAGCCGGCGTCGTAGCTGCTGGCGGGCATGATCCCGGTTCCAGCCGGTGACCTCGACCAGTTGGTCCAGAATCTTCGACTTGTCCTTCTTCGAAGCGGCCTCGTAGGCGGCAGCGTATTTCTTGGTGATCTCGACCCTGGTGGCCAACGAGACATCCTTATCCGGCATACCCCATCGTCGCCGAACCCCACCCCGTCCTTTGCCGGGGACTTTTCTATGAGGCACGACCCCTGGCTACGCGGGGACTTTCTCTGAGTCTCGTCGCAGTCTCGCCAGCACCCGAGTCCCGACGTTATGCTAAGCATGCTGATGAACGGCGAAACGGGCTGTTCCGTGAACCGACCAAAGGAGATCCCATGAGCACGAAGGTTGAAAAGAGAATCCTCGTCAACGTGCCGCTGAGCGTGGCCTACAACCAGTGGACCCAGTTCGAGGAGTTCCCCCACTTCATGGGCGGCGTCAAGTCCGTCACGCAGCTCGATGACGAGCGCCTGAACTGGGTGGTGGAGATCGGCGGGGTGCGCCGTCAGTGGGATGCCACGATCCTGGAGCAGGTGCCGGACACGAAGGTTTCCTGGGCCGCGACGGAGGGTGCGACGAATGCCGGTTCGGTGT
This sequence comes from Arthrobacter sp. BC5, assembly GCF_056680255.1. Taxonomy (NCBI): domain Bacteria; kingdom Bacillati; phylum Actinomycetota; class Actinomycetes; order Micrococcales; family Micrococcaceae; genus Arthrobacter; species Arthrobacter sp. BC5. Next base: position 1,262,176 of record NZ_CM155273.1, on the reverse strand, counting down.
CCTTCGAGGACGTCGGCGGCGGACAGACCCAGGTGCACCTCGTGCTCGAGTACGAGCCCGAGGGCCTGGTGGAGAAGATCGGCGACAAGCTCAACGTGGTGGAGAACCAGGCCGAGGGTGACCTGGAGCGCTTCAAGGCCTTCATCGAGGACGAGGGCTACGCAACGGGAGCCTGGCGCGGCTCGCTCGGAGGACTGACGACCGGCGGCCGGCCCGGAGTCGAGGCCGCTGCCACCTCGCGTGGAGACAGCGGAAAAGCGGGCGTGTCCGGCAAGGTCGCGGCAGGTGTCGGCCTGGCGGCCGCCGCAGCGGTTGCCGGTGTTGCCGCCGGCAAGAAGAGCCATGGGTCCACCGAGGACATCGCACCCGACGTCACCATCACACCCGCCGATGGTGGCGCCCCGGAGGTGTACACCGACGCCGATGAGAGTCTCTCCTCGAGCACCCGGGAAAAGCTCCTGCCCGTCGACGGGACCGAGGCCTCCACCACCGGCACGGGAGAACCGGGCGCGACAGCCGACGTCCTGGATGATCCGCTCCTCGACAAGAACCGCACGACCGGCGGGGCTCTCTAGACCGGGCCCCGCGGCGACGCCCTCGCCGGTCCGGGTCGCTGCCGGGTTCCTCGTGGAGGCGCCCCGGTGGCGACCCGGCCGTGGAGTGACGGTGCCCGGCCCCGTCCCGGAACCGGCGTCCTCCTGCTGCTGCGCGACGACCTGCACGCGCTGCGCGTAACTCCCCTGCGGCCCGCGTAGAGTGCGGTGTGATTGAGGTTCAACGGGTCGATGAAGAACGGGTACGGCAGTGAAGGCTTTTGCGTGTGGAGATATTGTTCCGGGGTGTGATGCCCGGTGGGTGTGCAGCAGCGAGGATGAGATCGTGGGCCTGGTGGGAGGTCATGCCGCCGAGGTGCACGGGCTGGTCACCATATCGGATGACCTGGTGCGTTCGGTGAGGGCATCCATCGTCGATGTGACGTGACACCTCGACCCGATGCAGTGCCCGGGTCGCCGGGCCCGGCCAGTGCATCGCCGCGGATCACGAAAGTGGACCTTGAGCGCGCCCTCGGCGGGGACGGCGTGGAGGCCGCATTCCAGCCGATCGTGGACACGGCGCGCGGTGTGGTGGTCGGATACGAAGCCCTCGCTCGTTTCCCAGGTTTCAGCGAGCAGAACCCGGAGGCGTGGTTCCGGGCGGCGCGAACCCGAGGCCACGGCCCGGCCCTGGAATCGGTGGCACTGCGCCGGGCACTGAGCTACCGGGGAAGTCTTCCCCCGAACTGTTTCCTGACCGTGAATGTCTCACCGGACTTCCTCCTCGCGGACGCCGTGCAGAACGTCTGGCAGGCTGAGGGTGATCTCCGCGGTTTGGTCATCGAGCTGACCGAGCAGACACCGATCGATTCGTACGTGCGGCTCGAACCGGCCCTGAACGCACTGAAGTCGGCCGGGGCGCTGATCGCCGTGGATGATGCCGGTGCGGGATACGCCGGCCTGCACCACCTGCTCTCCATCAGACCTGCCATGATCAAACTCGACCGCAAACTCGTCGAGGGCGTCGACGAGGACGAAGGCAAACGGGCGCTCATCGAGATGCTCGGCACCTTCGCGGGCCGGATCGACGCTTGGATCCTCGCCGAGGGTATCGAACGGATCGAAGAACTCGACGCCCTGGCCGCCCTGAACGTCCCGCTCGTGCAGGGTTACCTGCTGGGCCGGCCAGGACCTCCTTGGCCGGGCCTCGACCTGGAAGTGGCTCACCGCCTGGTTGCCCGCCACAGCACCGAACACCCGGCACGGTTGCGGGACATCCTCGAACACGCCCCGGTCGCCCGACTGCTCGAGGACGCCTCGAGCGCCTTCGGCCTGGACGACAAGCTTCAGACGATCGTCCTGATCGATGAATGGTTGCGACCGGTATCCGTCATCGATCCTGATTCCGCAGGCTTGGGCGTCAGCGCACCGGGCCTGCGCATCAACATCGACACGTCCATCCGGGACGCCCTCGGACGCGCGATCACCCGACCCAGGCAGGATCGCCTCCAGCCCCTGATGGTGATCGACAACGCTGGACGATATGTGGGGATCGCACGCCTGGAACGCATGATCACCACCCTGCTGTAGGCCGGGTCGGTCATGGCCACTGGCCACGTTCCCGCGGGCGCGCGCATCGGAGACGCCGTAGGGTCGATGTCATGCGATTGTTGCTGATCCGTCACGGGCAGACTCCGAACAATGTCACGGGGGCACTCGACACCGGTTATCCGGGGGCGGGCCTGACCGCCCTCGGGGAGACCCAGGCCGCGGCCGTCCCGGCAGCGCTGGGACACGAGGAAGTGGCGGCCATCTACGTCTCGCCACTGGTGCGTACGCACCTCACCGCAGCCCCCTTGGCAGCAACGGGCAAGCTTCCGGTCACCGTCATCACCGGACTGGAGGAGGTGGGTGCCGGCACCCTGGAAATGCGAAGTAACCCCTCGTCCGTCCAGGCGTACGCCTCATGCCTGGTGGCGTGGATGGAGGGGGATCTCGCCCGGCGGATGCCCGGCGGGACAACCGGGCACGAGTTCATGGATCGTTACAGCGGGGCCATCCGCGACATCGTGCGAGCCCATGATCGGGAGGACTCCGTAGCGGTGTTCTCCCACGGTGCCGCCATCCGGGTCTTCTCCGCGATCTCGACGGGCATGGCTCCCGTGAAGGTCCGGTCCCTGGCCATCCGCAACACGGGGATGAGCGTCCTGACCGGAGGGGCGGGGCGGCGGTGGTCCCTCGAGAGCTGGCATGAGGAACCCCTGGGCGGCACGGCGCTCGAGAGCACCGCTGCCAGGGACATCACCGGCAGCGCGCCCCGGATTCTCGGCGGGGGATAGCGTCGCCGCGCATCACGCTCTGATGAGGAGAGGACTGCCGGTCCGTGCCCTGAACGGCATCCGACACCACCCGTCCGGCCTCCAGCCTGATCGTCCGGTCGGCGACACCGAGGGCCACCTGGTCGTGGGAGACGCACACCACGGCCGCCCCGCGTGCCTTCTCGGCCACCAGCACCTCGGCGACGACGGCGCGCGTGCCCGCATCGAGGCCGGTGGTGGGCTCGTCGAGCAGGACGACGTCGGCACGCTGCGCCAGTCCCTGCGCGAGGAAGACCCGCTGGCGCTGGCCGCCCGAGAGAGCCCGCAGCGGGCGCCCCTCGCTGCCGGCCAGCCCGACGATCCCGATGCACTCGTCGATGGTCCTGCGGTCCGACCTCGTCAGGCGGCGCAGGAGCCCGGCCTCCGGCCAGCGACCCATCGCGACGGCGTCGTGAACCGTCAGTGGCAGCCGGTCCGGGACCTCGCTGCGCTGCACCACGAGCGCGGTGCTCGCCCCCCGCGGCAGCGAGACGGTCCCCCTGCACGGAGCGAGCACTCCCGCGAGGACCGCGAGCAGGGTGGACTTCCCTGAACCGTTCGGCCCGGAGATGGCGGTGACAGCCCCCCGGCGGACGGTGAGGGAGACACCGCAGAGGGCATCGACTCCGTCATGATCGAGCCACACCCCATCGAGCACGAGCGGCGCATGCCGGGCTGCGGGTATCTGGGCGGGGCGTGAGCGGACGAGCGGCATGCCTCGAAGCTACCATGTTGAGAACGAGTGTCATTTACGTCTAGGGTTGCCCCGTGAGCCTGCTCCTCGAACCCTTCGCCGCCGATTTCATGCTGCGCGCCTTGATCGGCGGGTCGCTCTGCGCTGCGATCTGTGCGGTGGTCGGCACCTGGGTGGTGATCCGCGGAATGGCCTTCCTCGGCGAGGCGATGGCCCATGGCATGCTTCCCGGCGTAGCCCTCGCCACGCTGACCGGCGTGCCCGTGATCCTCGGAGCAGCGGGCAGCGCGATCGTCATGAGCCTCGGGGTGAGTCTTCTGGCGCGGCGGGGTCGGCTCTCGCACGACACGAGCATCGGCCTGTTCTTCGTCGGCATGCTCGCCGCCGGGGTGATCATCATCTCCCACTCACGCAGCTTCGCCACGGATGCCACCGCCATCCTCTTCGGGGACGTACTGGCCTTGGAGCCGCGCGGGCTCCGGCTGCTCGCCGTCGCCCTCCTCGTGACCATTCTCGTCGCGGCAACGTTCCACCGCGCCTTCGTGGCACTCGTCTTCGACCGCCGGGTCGCGGAGGTCATGGGGCTCAGACCGCGGCTCGCCCAGGTCCTCCTGGTGGGGCTCGTCACCCTCGCCGTCGTCGCCTCCTACCAGGCGGTCGGGGCATTGCTCGTCATCGGCCTGCTCCTGGCGCCGGCCGTCGCGGCCGCACCGTGGACTGCACGCATAGCCGGCATCATGGTGCTCGCTGCGTTCATCGGGATGCTCTCCGTGTTCCTCGGCCTCCTCGCCTCCTGGTACCTCGGCTCGGCCGCCGGCGCGTCCATCGCCCTGGCCGGCATCGCCTGCGCGGCGGTCTCGAGCATCACGCGCGGTCTCACGCGCCGCCTCTCAGCCACCCTCCTGCGCGGCGGACCGACGCCTGCCGCACCATCACAGAAAGCAGTTCGTGCACACGCCTAAGGCCCTGCTCGCCTCCCTGCCAGCCCTCGTCCTCTCCCTGGCCGCCTGCTCTGCGGCGATCCCGGGTGGCAGTCCTCCCCCCGAGTCCGCCAGTTCACCGAGCGCCGTCCCTCCCGGTGATGGCCATGGCGCGATCGCCGGCGCCGCCGAGGTGCCGGAACCACAACTGCACCTGCTGACACTGGACCCTGACGGTTCCGTGGACATGCTCGATCTCGCGGACGGCACGCTCGCGCACCTGACCGAGCTGGCCGGGGTCAGTTCGATCGCCACGGACGGCAGGTACGTGTTCACCTCCTCCGCCGCCACCGGTTCCGTGACGGTCATCGACAGCGGTGTGTGGACCTGGGACCACGAGGACCACTTCCACTACTACCGCGGCGAACCGAAGGTCGTGGGGACCGTCGAAGGCGAGGGCGAGGCGGTCGTCACGCCCGGCGCGTCGGCCACCGGGATCTTCTTCCCCCGGACCGGCGAGGTCACGGTACTGGACCATGACACGCTCGCTACCGGAGAACTCGGTGCCACCACCGCGCCCGCCGTCGGGCCCCACGCCGGGATGGCGGTCCCGTTGTCGCGATCGGCGCTCGTCACGCAGGCTGCGGCAGGCGGCACCGCCGGATCGGTGCAGCTCCGCGATGCCGACGGTGACCCGGTGGCCGGCGCCACGGCTGCGTGCGCCGGGGCGCAGGGCACCATCACGACGTCTGTGGGTGTGGTCATCGGCTGTGACGACGGCGCCCTGCTCGCCACAACCGACGGCGACGCCGTCTCCTTCGAACACATCCCCTACCCGGCGGGCGTGGATGCCCCGAGGGCCACGGAGTTCCGGGCCAGGGAGGGCCGCCCCACCGTCGCCGCGGTTGCCGGCGACCAGGGTGCCTGGCTCCTCGACACCAGGGAGCGCGCGTGGCAGTTCATCCCCACGGACGTCCCGCTGCTGCAGGTGGCTGCGGTCGACGACAGGGAAGGGCACGTGGTGGCTCTGGGCCTGGACGGCCGCGTCCGTGTGCTCTCGGCCGTGACCGGCGGAACGCTGGCGACCACCGGGCCGCTGCTCTCCGAGACACTCGCCGACCCTGCGCTCCTTCACGGCGTCGAACTGATCGCCGACCAGCAGCGCGCCTACCTGAACGCACCCGCTGAACGACGGCTCCATGAGATCGACTTCGCCGACGGCGCCCGGCTCGCCCGGTCCTTCGACACGGCGTCCGTGCCCGCCTTCCTCGCGGAGACGGGACGATGAGCGGGGCCCGGCGGACCGTTGCGCTGGTGCTCGCGTCGGTCGTGCTCGCCGGCACCGGGTGCTCCGCAGGCGGTCCCGACAAACCGGTCATCGTCGTCACCACCAACATCCTCGGCGATGTCGTGGGGAACGTGGTGGGCGACGAAGCCGAGGTGCGTGTCCTCATGCAGCCCAACGCGGACCCGCACTCCTTCGAGGTCTCCGCGCAGGACGGCTCGATGATGCGGGCGGCGGACCTGATCGTCACGAACGGACTCGGACTCGAGGAAGGGCTGCAGCGGCACATCGACAGCGCCCAGGCCGCGGACGTCCCTGTGCTCGTTGCGGGCGACCTGATCCAGGCGCTGGACTACGACGACGGCGAGTCCGCAGGCACACCGGATCCGCACTTCTGGACGGACCCGACCCTCGTGGTCGATGTGGTCGACGAGGTGGAGGAGCGCGCCGCAGCGATCGACGGCGTCGACCCGACGGCCATCGAGGCCTCGGCGGATGCCTACCGGACCGCGCTGGCAGAGCTGGACGTCGCCATGACCGGCGCCTTCGCAGCCATCCCGGCGGACCGGCGGAACCTCGTCACCAACCACCATGTCTTCGGATACCTCGCCGCCCGCTACGACTTCCGCGTCATCGGGGCCGTCATCCCCGGCGGAACCACGCTCGCCTCACCCAGCGCCTCGGATCTCCGCGACCTCGTCGCAGCGATCGAGGAGGCGCGGGTCAGCACGATCTTCGCCGAGTCGTCCCAGCCCGACCGTCTCGTGCAGGTGCTGGCCGACGGCGCCGATATCGAGGTCGACGTCGTCGAGCTCTTCACGGAATCTCTCACGAACCCCGGTGAAGGTGCTGACACGTACCTCGCCATGATGCGCGCGAACACCGAGCGCATCTCCGCCGGACTCTCGCCCTGAGAATCCAGACACAGAAAGACACCATGACACCGAACAAACGCCCGCTGCCCCCTCGCCGGCACCTCGCCCTCGCAGCCACCGTCGCAGGCTCCGCCCTGCTCATGACGGCCTGTGGTTCCTCCCCCGAAGCGGCGGCCGACGCTTCGGCCGCGCCCGGCACCTCTGCATCAGCCGCGACCGGCGAGCAGACTCCCCGCGTCGCCCTCACCTACGACGGCGGCATCGTGGTCCTCGACGGCACCACCCTGGAACTCGAGGGGGACCTGCCCGTCGACGGCTTCACCCGCCTGAATCCTGCAGGTGACGGGCGCCATGCCCTCGTCACCGTCCCGGCGGGCTTCCAGGTCCTCGACCTCGGTACGTGGACCGACTCCTCCGGATCGCAGCAGGCGGAGCCGGTGCTCACCGATCTGATGTTCGGGGCCGACACCGCAGGCCACGTGGTGCAGCACGGGGACAAGACCATCCTCTACGCCGACGGCACGAGCGACACGACCATCTACACCACCGACGACCTCCTCGAGGACCCCGACAACCTCCCGGCGACCGAGACCATCGAAGGCGGCGAAGCACACCACGGTGTCTCGATCGTCCTCGAGGACGGCACCTTCCTCACGACGGTCGGCAACTCCGAGAGCCGCTCCGGCATCAAGGCCCTCGACGCCGACGGCAAGGAGGTCGCCACGAGCGACGCGTGCCCCTCCATCCACGGTGAAGGCACCGCCATGAACGAGGTCGTCGTCTTCGGCTGCAGCGACGGCGCCCTCGTCTACGACGACGGGCAGATCACCAAGATCCCGGCACCGGACGAGTTCGGCCGCATGGGCAACGCCTACGTCAGCGAGACCAGCCCCATCATCGCCGGGGACTACAAGTCGGACCCGGACCTCGAGGGCTACCTGCTGCACCAGCTCACACTCATCGACACCGACACCAAGACCATGCAGGTCGTCGACCTCCCCGAGGGTGTCGAGTACACCTTCCGTGACGTTGCCCGCGGGCCCGACGGCGAGATCCTGATCCTCGCCTCGGACGGAGCCCTGCACAGCATGGACCCCGAGACCGGTGAGATCACCGACTCCCTGCCGGTCATCGACGCCTGGGAAGGCCCGGTCGAGTGGCAGGATCCGCACCCCGCCATCAAGGTCGTCGGCGGCACCGCCTACATCACCGATCCCGCGTCGAAGAAGCTGCACGCTGTCGACGTGGCCACGGGCGAGATCAGCTCATCGGACGAGCTTCCCGGCGTGCCCAACGAGATCGCCGCAGTCGAGGGCTGAACCGGCTGACAGCTCGAAGGGCCGGTTCCTACGCGCCGGTCCTTCGAGCTGTCCGGCCTACTCCAGTGTCAGCAGTTCCCGCATGAGGTTCGTCCTGGCCCGCTCCGTCCAGCGGTCCTGCGCCGCGGCGGTGCGGTACAGCGGGCGGAGGTCCAGGAGGCGCTGCAGCACGGCTCGCCGCCCGGCAATGAATTCCCTTTCGGGAAGATGCGCATACTCCTCCCGGATGGCGAGGGTGTAGCGGCCGTAGTCCTGGGGAGCGCCGGCGAGCACCGAGAGATCGGCGTCGCAGAGGAGATGCCCGGCCCGGTCCCCGGGTCCCGGATGGTGGGTGGCCGTCAGCAGGACCAGGCGCTCGACCTCCTGCACGGCTGCGGCGTCCACCTGTCCCGTCAGGTACTGGACGGCGAGGTCGGCAGAGCTCCGCTCGTCCTCGCCGGCCGCGCCGTCGTAGACGGCATCATGGAACCATGCGCCGAGCAGCACGCTCTTCCGCAGTGGCTCGTCCGCCGGCTCCAGCAGTTGGTCCAGGGCTTCCAGGACCGCCAGCAGGTGTGTCTGCGTGTGATATCTCCGGTGTGGCTCCGCCCAGCGGTCGAGCAGTTCCCCGCCCACGGCGGGGGCTCCCGGCAGGAGTGACGCCCACCGCACGGACAGGGCTGCACGCAGTTTCGGCCCGCGCCGACGAGCAGGGACGCGAAGACCACTGGCGATCAGCGCCCGCACGAGGTCCGCACCGCTCACCTCCTCCGCACCCTGGCGGACGAGCTCGCGATAGCGCCGAGCCGGAACGTCGTAGTGGTCCTCGTCGAAGGCACGGCGCGGGATTCCCGCGTCCGCGGCAAAGGCGTGCAGTTCCTCGAGCGACGACGTCGACACCAGGTGGGAGAAGACGGTTCCGTGTGCGGGCCAGAAGGGTGGATCGATGAGCACGGCCATGACCAGCAGTCTAGGTGCGCTCCGCGCGGAGACCGTAGGACGCCAGGACGTTGCCCTTGCTCGTGGTGGCGACCTCCTGGAGCTCCAGCTCCGTCACCGGATCCGACGGCTCGAAGAGATGGCGTCCCGCACCGGCGACGACGGGGTGGATCATCAGGGTCAGCGCATCGAGCAACCCCGCGAACAGGAGCTGGCGCACCAGGGAGATACTCGCGCAGATACCGATGTCCCCACCCTCGGTCTGCTTGAGCTGCCGGACGAACTCCTCGAGGGGAGCATCCATGAGGGACGCATTGGTCCAGCCCAGATCGCCCGTGAGGGTCCGCGACGCCACGAACTTCCGCACGGGGTTGATGAAACTGCCGAAGGGGTCACCGGCCTCCGCTGAGGGCCAGTACTGCGCCCACTCCTCGTACCCGTGCCGGCCCAGCAGCACGGTGTCCACCCGGCTGATCATGGCGTTCATGCCGGCGCCGAGTTCGGCGTCGAAGCTGTCGAACTGCCAGAGGTGGGGTGATTCGACCACTCCGTCCACGGAGGAGAAAAGTCCTGCTGTGAGTCTGCGCATCGGTGCTCCCTGGTTCGGTCCGGAGTGGTTCCTCCACACAGTAGACGGCGCACGTGCCGTGGAATCATCTGCGCGCGGAAGAAATACCTGCCGCCCTCCTCCCGCGGTGGCGCGGCCGTCGCTACGCTCGATGCATGCAACCTGCCGCCGCTGCACGAGGGACAACGCCAGGGCCGGAGCGTGATGCGGAGCCGTTCGAGCATCTCCTCGAAACCTCCCGGCGCGAGCTCACCGGATACTGCTACAGGATGCTCGGCGCGTCCTCGGAGGCTGAGGACGCCGTGCAGGAGACCATGATCAAGGCCTGGTCCCGGAGGGATTCGTTCACCGGCCAGTCCTCCCTGCGGACCTGGCTCTTCCGGATCGCCCACAACGTCTGCGTCGACATGCTCCGCAGCCCCCAGCGGCGCGCCCGGCCCATGGACCTCGGCCCGTCCACCCGCACAGCCGATGCCGTCCTCGGAGCACCGCTCACCGAGAGCGTGTTCGTGCAGCCCATTCCCGACGACCGGGTGATCGACACCTCGGGCGACCCCGCGGCCGTCGCCGAAGCGCGCGACTCCGTCAGGCTGGCCTTCGTGGCAGCCCTGCAGTACCTGCCGCCACTCCAGCGCAGCGCACTGATCCTGTGCGAGGTCCTGCGGTGGTCCGCGGCCGAGGTGGCCGCCCTGCTCGACCTCACCACTGCATCGATCAACAGCGCGCTCCAGCGCGCCCGCAAGACCATGGCCGGTTTTCAACCGGCGGCGTCGATGCCCCTCGAGGATCCGGCCCACAAGGACCTGCTCGCCCGATACCTGAGGGCATTCGAGGCCTACGACATGGACGTGCTCGTCGCGCTCCTGCGGGACGACGTCGTCCTCTCCATGCCACCCTTCGGCCTGTGGCTCACCGGGCCTGCTGATGTCCGGGCCTGGTTCGTGGGCGAGGGACGTGTGTGCGAGGGCGGGCGCCTCATCCCGATCGGCATCAACGGCTCGGGAGGGTTTGCCAACTACCACCTCGTGGAGCCGGGGCTGTGGGAGCCGTTCGCCCTCCAGGTCATCGAGACCGACGGCGGGCAGATCGTCGGCCATCACAATTTCCTGTACCCGGGAATGTTCGAGGAGTTCGGGTTGCCACTGGTCATCGACGAGCGGGAGACGCTCCACGAGCACTGACCCGCCTCTACCCATTCCTTCCACCCGGGATGCATTCTTTGTCCACCGATACAGCAGCAGGGTGCGTTCACCGCGAAAGACGGGATAGGGTCGGGAATAGGGGGCTGATCAATTCATTCGATAAGCACAGGAGAATGCAGTGGCGCAGCGCGTACAGGTTCAATTGGTCGACGACCTCAGTGGCGAAGAAGCACAGGAAACGGTCCGGTTCGGCCTCGACGGCACGAATTACGAGATAGACCTCACGGAGCAGCATGCGGAAGCGCTGCGGACGGCCCTCGCCGAGTACGTCGGCAGGGGGCGCAAGGCCGGATCCGGCCGGCAGCCCGCCGCGAACCCGAAAGCCGCCTCCTCGCGTTCGAAGCGCGAAGACACGCAGCAGATCCGCCAGTGGGCCCAGGAGAACGGTTTCAATCCGAGTTCCCGGGGCCGTATCACGCAGTCCATCATCGACGCCTACAACGAGAGCCGCTGATCCCCGGCATGGCCCCTCCCGCCCGCAGGGCCCTACCCCGGGCTCGGTCCTCGCGTGAGGGACTTCTGTGATCACGATCCACCTCCGCTACGAGATCGACCCCGGCAGGGTTGCCGATTTCGAGGAATACGGAAGGCGCTGGATACATCTCGTAGGGAAACTCGGCGGAAACCACCACGGATATTTCCTCCCCAGCGAGGGGGACAGCGATATCGCCTATGCGCTCTTCACCTTCCCCTCCCTCGCGGACTACGAGAGGTACCGCTCGGAAGCGCAGACGGACCCTGAATGCGTCGAAGCGTACCGATTCGCGCAGGACACGGGGTGCATCCGCCGCTACGAGCGCCGTTTCCTGTCTCCCGTGTTCGGGTGAACCGTCCCCGGCGTCACGCCGGGTCCTCGAGGGCCCAGGCCAAAGCCGCGTCGGGCTGTTCGAAATAGCGGGTCTCGCACATCGCCTGGTCCATGAAGGCGGCGATCACCTGGTCCACCGGTCCGGCGCCCACAACTCCGATACGTGAGCTGAGCGATCCCTCGAGGAGGATGGCGCGGGCTTCAGGCGTGATCCCGGCCGGGCCCTGCAGATAGACCACGAGCGGCAGGAGGTAGCCCTCGGACAGTGCGCGGATGCCCTCGCAGCAGGCGAGGACATCGCCTCGATCCAGGAGTGATCCCGGCACCCACCACAGCAGGAGCACGGCGGCGTGGCGCTCGATGCAGTGCTTACCGGCGCAGCACCGGCGCACCCGGGCGGCGTGTCCGGAACCGGGACAGGACCGCTCGGGCGCAGGTTGTTCGAGGGTCGACGAACTCAACGGGGCCTCCAGGACGAAACGAATGATCCGCTCCCCAGCGACCGAACAGCTCAACTCTCACACGGATCATCCGGCCTGATCCTGATTGCGGACAGAAGCGCGTAGTCGGGCCTGTACAAAACGAGTGGGGAGTGGCATTCTCCCAAGTGATCCGCATCACAGCGGGCCGCAGATCGCTTCGATGCCACCGGGGGCAGCCATGTCAGCAGCAGGAACAACACTCCTCGCCATCGGCACCAAGAAGGGTCTGTGGCTTGCCTCGAGTACCGACCGCGAGACGTGGACGCTGTCCGAGCCGATGTTCCTGATGGAGGAGATCCCGAGCGTCGCGATCGATACACGCGGCGGACGGACCCGCCTCTTCGCGGGCCGGATGTCCTGGCATTTCGGGCCGTGCATCGCCCATTCCGACGACCTCGGCGAGACCTGGGCGGAGCCGAAGGAGGGCAGCATCAGGTTCGATGCCGAGGACGGCGCTGCACTGGAACGGATCTGGCAGATCCAGCCGGACGCGGACAGCCGCCCCGGTGTGGTCTGGGCCGGGTGCCAGCCGATCTCGCTGTGGAAGTCGACCGATCACGGCGAGACGTTCGAACTCAACCGCGGGCTGTGGGACCACCCGCACCGCAGCGAGTGGGGCGCCGGATTCGGTGGCGCCGCAGCCCACACGGTCCTGCCGAGTCCCGTGGACGACTCGCTCCACGTCGCCATGAGCACCGGCGGCGTCTACCGGTCGGACGACGGCGGTGCATCCTGGAAGCCGCGCAACAGCGGCATCAGCGCCTACTTCATGCCCGATCCGAACCCCGAATTCGGCCAGTGCGTCCACAAGGTCTCCCGTGACGCCGTCGACCCCGATCGCCTCTTCGCCCAGAACCACCACGGCGTCTACACGAGCACGGACCGTGGGGACTCCTGGCAGTCCATCGCCGAAGGCCTTCCTGCGGACTTCGGCTTCGTGATGCTCTCGCACCCCCATCGCAGCGGCACCGCCTGGGTCATCCCACTGAAGGCGGACGGCGAGCGCATCCCGCCCGAGGGCCACCTGATGGTGCACCGGACGGACGACGGCGGCGCGACCTGGGAGGCCGGCCACGCCGGCCTCCCAGCGGCTGAATACAACGCCGTGCTGCGGGACGCCGCCTGCGTCGACACGGCCGACATCCCGGGCGTCTACTTCGGGACGCGCGGCGGATCCGTCTACGCGAGCGCGGACGAGGGCCGCTCCTTCCACGAAGTGGCGAGCCACCTGCCGGACGTGCTGTCGGTGCGCGCCGCCGTCGTACCCTCCTGACCGGAGGACGCGATGCCCGCGAGCGCTCCGGTGACGGTCCTGATCCCCACGCTGCTCCGACCCTACCTCGACGGTCGGAGCGAAGTCAGGATGAGTGTGGCGGACCACGCCGACGTCTCGGCGCTACTGGACGGTCTGGGCGAGGGGCGCCCCCTCCTCGATCAGCGGATCCGGGAGGAGACCGGAGCGCTGAGGCGGTACGTGAACATCTATGTCGACGGTGAGGACGTGCGCCGCCTCGACGGACTCGGAACGGCCGTCCCGGCGGGTTCGACCGTCATGATCATCCAGTCCGTCGCGGGCGGCTAGGGCTGGGGCGGGGCGTAACACAGAGTTAACTGCACCCGCAGAATGCTGAAACCTGCCGCTGCCTACCATTGCTCAGCGCGGCGTGCCATCCCCGTTCCGCACCCACCCCCAGTGCGGCCCCGGGCTCAGTCCCCTCCGGCACGTGCAAGCGCTATCACGGAAATGGACCTCCCATGGATTCTGGAAATGTCGCTTGGATTCTCGCCAGCGCTGCGCTCGTCTGCCTGATGATCCCGGCTCTGGCTCTGTTCTACGGAGGAATGGTCGGCTCACGCCGCATCCTCAACATGATGATGATGTGCTTCGGCGGGGCAAGCCTCGTCGCGGTGCTGTGGGCACTGTTCGGCTACTCGATGGCCTTCGGCAACTCGGTGGGCGGCCTCGGACTGATCGGTGATGTGGTCGAGTATGCCGGCATGGGTCAGCTGCTCGCGGAAGACCCGGCCGCCTCCATCCCGCCCATCCTGTTCGCAGCCTTCCAGCTCTTCTTCGCCTGCGTCACCACGGCGTTGGTGGCGGGCGCGGCGGCGGGGCGCATGAAGTTCGGCGCGTGGATGATCTTCGCCGGCGTCTGGGCGACCCTGGTGTACTTCCCCATCGCGCACTGGGTGTTCGCCTTCAGTTCGGAGGACGGTTCGGTGGTCGGTGGATGGATAGCCAACAATCTGGGCGCCATCGACTTCGCCGGAGGCCTCGCCGTACACATGAATGCGGGCATCGCCGCCCTGGCCCTGTCCCTCGTCCTCGGACGCAGCCATGGCTGGCCGAAGGTCGAGCACGCCAAGCCGCACAGCCGCCCGCTCGTCCTCGTGGGTGCGGGGCTCCTGTGGGTCGGCTGGTTCGGGTTCAACTCCGGGTCGGCGCTCTCCGCGGGGCAGTCCGCCTCGGTGGTCTTCCTGAACACGGCCGTGGCGGCGTCGGCCGGGCTGCTCGCCTGGGCCCTCGTCGAGCGGATCCGCAACGGAGCCACCACCAGCATGGGAGCTGCATCGGGCCTCATCTCGGCTCTCGTCGCCATCACCCCCGCCTGCGGAGCCGTCAGCCCCATGGGTGCGCTGGCTATCGGCGCGATCGCCGGAGCCGTCTGCTCCCTCGCGATCGAACTGAAGTTCCGGCTGGGCTTCGACGACTCGCTCGACGTCGTGGGCGTGCACCTGATCGGCGGCATCCTGGGCACGCTGCTGATCGGCTTCTTCGCCACCGAGGACGCACCGAACGGCGTCTCCGGCCTCTTCTACGGCGGCGGATTCGACCTGCTGGGCGTCCAGACGCTCGCGACCGCGGCGGTGCTCGCGTACTCCTTCCTGGTCACCTGGGTCATCGCACAGGTCATCCAGCGGACCATCGGCCTCCGGATCGAACAGGAGGACGAGCTGAGGGGCATCGACATCGCCGCGCACTCCGAGTTCGCCTACCTGACCGACGAGGACCCGGTGGATCTCGGCGCCCCCCGCACACAGACCTTGTGAAGATTGTTCAACAATCGGTAGACTCCCATAGCATGCGTGATGTCCGTCACGCAGGATGTTCCAGGACGACGGGGATCGCATGGCAGCCAAGGCAGTGAAGAAGAAGGCACCGCTGGCAGGGCGCCCCCAACGGGGCGCCCTGCTCGGCGCCATGTTCCTGATGGCCACCAGTGCGGTGGGCCCGGGGTTCATCACCCAGACCACGTCGTTCACCGTGACGCTCGGCGCTGCCTTCGCCTTCGCGATCCTCGTATCGATCCTGGTGGACATCGCCGTGCAGTTGAACGTATGGCGCGTCATCGGGGTCACGGGCCGCCGGGCGCAGGAGCTCGGCAATCTCGTGCTGCCGGGCGTCGGCTGGGTCCTGGCCGGCCTGATCTTCCTCGGCGGGATGGTCTTCAACATCGGCAACACCGCCGGTGCCGGGCTCGGCGTGAACGCGATGCTCGGTATCGACGCGAAGATCGGTGGCGTGGTCTCCGCAGTCATCGCGATCGCCGTCTTCCTGATCAGGCGGGCAGGCGCCGCGCTCGACCGCATCGTCGTCGTCCTCGGAGCCGTCATGATCCTCCTGACCGGCTACGTGGCGATCGTGTCGCAGCCACCGGTCGGGCTCGCGCTTCGGAACGCCGTCATCCCCGACCAGGTCGATTTCCTGGTGATCACCACCCTGATCGGCGGCACGATCGGCGGATACATCACCTACGCGGGGGCCCACCGCATGCTCGACTCCGGGGTCGTCGGGCCGGACAACGTCCGGCAGATCACACAGAGCTCCATCCTCGGGATCATCGTCACCGGCATCATCCGCGTGCTGCTCTTCCTCGCGGTGCTGGGCGTGGTCGCCGGCGGCGCGGAACTCGCGAGTCAGAACCAGGCAGCCGAGGCGTTCCAGGTAGCAGCAGGCGAAGTGGGCCTGCGACTCTTCGGCATCATCCTGTGGGCGGCGTCCATCACCTCCGTCATCGGAGCGGCCTACACCTCGATCTCGTTCATCACCTCGTCGACGACCGCCCCGCGGCGGCGCAGCATCTACACCTGCCTGTTCATCGCGGTCTCGGCCCTCATCTACCTGCTCGTGGGCCAGGCACCGACCACGCTGCTCATCGCGGCCGGTGCCGTCAACGGCCTCATCCTCCCGGTCGGGTTCGCGGTGATCCTGTGGGTCGCCTGGCGCCGCCGGGATCTCCTCGGCGGCTATGTCTACCCGGCATGGCTCCTGGCGGCGGGCCTCGCCGCCTGGCTGCTGACGCTCTTCCTCGGGTACCAGTCGCTCAGCGGCCTGGGGAGGCTGTGGGTGTGAGTCGAGCCGGCCGCTCAGGTGCCGCCTGAGGATCGGCCGCGACGACCGGCTCAGGGGCGGGAACTAGAGCCGGAGGGCGCTCAGCCGGGCGAGGGCATCGTCCGGTCCCACCGCCGCTATACCGTGAAGCCGCGCCCAGGACGCCAGTTCCTCCGTGATCGCCTGCGCCACCCCCGACCAGCGTGCGTACGGCAGCACATAGATGGAGTCGACATCCGCGCGTGCGGCGTCGAGAAGCCGGAGGCCCCCGCAGCCGACCGGCTGTCCCGTTGCCAGTTCGTAGGCGATCAGGAAGACGGCTATACCCGTCCCGTCATCGGCCGTCGGCGTGAGGGAGGCAGGCGACCGCCCCCTGTCACTCTCCGCGCGGAGCGCCTCACGCAATCCCATGGCCACGGGATTGCTCCAGGGGACCTGTCGAACCCTCAGCGTCTGCATGGCAGCCTCCTGTGGAAGTGGTGTCCTTCGCAACGCTACGGACGAGTGGTTTCGGTCGCATTTCCGTCCGCGAAACTCCGCGTGCACTCCTTCCACAGCTGCGTCCCCTGTCCGTGCCACCGACCGTCCCGGACTGATCCCCGCATACCGGCCTGCGTCAAGGGCACGCCCCGTACGCACAGCAGCCGCTTCCTTTGATTCAATTCGAAGGGTGGGGACGACAAGGCAGGACGCAGCACCTGCAGGTGCATCCGGTGGATGACCTCGACGGTGCGGAAGCACGGGAGACCGTCCGTTTCGGCCTGGATGGCGTCGACTACGTCATCGACCTCACAGGGGACAAGGCGGCGGCGCTCCGCGCGATCCTTGCCGGATACACCTCCCACGGCCGGCGGGTTGCCGGCGGGCGCGGCCGGAAGACGCCGCAGTCGGCCGATCGGGCCCCTGCCGACGAGATCCCGACAATCCGCCAGTGGGCGAAGGAGAACGGGTACGACCCGAGTCCGCGGGGGCGGCTCACGCAGTCGATCATCGACGCCTACAGGCAGCAACACCGGTAGGCGGTCGGCACGGCGCCGGCAGGCACGATCCCGTCGGCGCCGCCGTCAGGACTCCCGGCTGCTGATGGCTGCCAACAGCTGCGCCTCCGCACGGTCGAGGTACGCCCTCATCTCCTCCGCGGCATCCTCCGCCTTCCCGTCCCGCAGCAGTGCAGCGATGGCTGCGTTGGCGTCGACGTAGGGCGCATGGAAAGCGGGATCGTCGCCCATGCCATGGAACACGAGGCGCATCTCGGCGAGGACCTCGGACATCATCGCATCGAGACGGACACTACCGGCTCGCGCGACGACCCCCTGGTGGAAGTCCTGGTTGGCGCCGGCCATGGCTGCCACGTCTCCTGCTGCGCGTGCCACGCGGGCGCGGTCGACGACGCCGTCCAGCAGGGCATCGAAGCCTGCCGGCGCGGAGTCACCACCCCACCGGAGCGCTGCGGGTTCCAGGTACCGGCGCACGCGATAGATCTCGCGCACGTCCGCGGCGGAGGGCCTGGCGACGAACACGCCCCGGTTGGGCACCCGCGTGACGATGTTCTCGGCCGCGAGGATTCCGAACGCCTCACGCAGCGTGTTGCGGGACACCCCGAGCGCCGAGCCGAGCGCTTCCTCCAGCAGCTTGGTGCCGGGCGGAAGATCCCCTGCGGAGATGCGCGACCTCAGGACCCCTGCCGCCCACTGCCCGGAGTGCGCATGGCGGGCCCTGCCCGAGAGCGACCGCAGTGCCGCGAGGGCGTCGTCGAACGTCATTCCATCACCCTACTGGCGCACCCGCCGCCGGTGCTGTCCGGCGCAGGCAGCCGGCGAAGACCCGTTCGGCGGGATGCTGGTCCAGCGGCTGGGCCGTCAGCAGCTCCGGCCCCGGTCCTCACGTCCGGAACCGGACCACAGCCCCGGGCGGGAGTTGCGCAGCGCGGTCGAGGTCTGCGGAGGCGACGACCGCGATCACCGGATAGCCGCCCGTCACCGGATGGTCTGCGAGGAACAGCACCGGCAGGCCGGACGGCGGAACCTGCAGCGCACCACGTACGGTCCCTTCACTCGGAAGTTCTCCTGCGCGGACCCGCGTCAGGGCTGCACCATCGAGACGCAGTCCGATCCGGTCGGACTGCGCCGTGACGGTCCAGTCCGTCTCGCACAGGCGCTCCAGGGCACCGTCGCCGAACCAGTCATCCCGTGGGCCGGGGATCACCCGCAGCATCTCGGTCATCCCGGACTGTCGTGGCAACTCCGGCTCTCCCACCGTGGAGCCGGGGACGGGATGGCCGACGGACAGGGCCGACCCCCTGGACAGCGGGGCAGGGCCGAGCCCCGACATGGAGTCCGAGGACCGGCTGCCGAGTACCTCCTCGGCGTCGAAGCCGCCGCGCACGGCGGTGTAGGCGCGCAGGCCCGACGCCGGCGACGACTGCCTCAGCACCTCGCCCGCCCGCAGGAGGAAGGGGGAGCAGAGCGCATTCCGACGCTCGCGGCCATCGGGCATCACGACGGTGAGGCCCACGTCGGCGCCCGTCACGGCCAGCACCTGGTCCTGCCGTGCCTCGAGGGCCAGGCCACCATTGAGGGTCTCGATCACCGCGCTTCCGGCAGCATTGCCGACCAGCCTGTTCGCCTGACGCAGGGCCGCGCGGTCAAGAGCGCCCGCCCCGGCGACGCCGAGGTCCATCAGACCCGGCCGGCCGAGGTCCTGGACCGTGCTGTACATGCCGGGGTCGACGACGGTCAGCCCGGCCGGTACCTCACTGCCGGGCGCAGTGCCCGGCACGGAGGTACCGGGTGAGGCGGCCGAAGCAGTCGACGGGACCGAACCCGCAGGACCGGGGGCAGCGCCGGGTTGGGCCCGTTCCTGCCCAGGAACAGCACGAGCCTGCAGTTCGACGACCTCCCGCACCGCGGTGAACCGGACCCTGTTGCCGGGCGTGATGAGCGCGGGCCGGGTGCGGTGAACATCCCACAGGACGGCGCCGGTGCGTCCGATCAGCTGCCATCCGCCGGGAGACCGGCGTGGATACACAGCCGAGAAGTTCCCGGCGAGCGCCACGGACCCCGCCGGGACAGCCGTCCGGGGTGTTCCCCGCCGCGGGACCTCCAGGCGAGGGTCACCACCGGTGAGGTAGGCGAAGCCGGGAGCGAAGCCTCCGAAGGCCGCCACCCAGGGAGTCGAGGTGTGCGCGGCGACCACGGCCTCCTCGCTCAGCCCTGTCAGCTCGGCCACGTCCCGGAGATCAGCGCCGTCGTACTGGACCTGGATCGTGAGGAGCGTGTCCTCCCGCTCCACGGACACCGCTGGGTCGATCGAGCGGAGATACTCTGCGAGGTCCGCGACCTGCCGGGGGTCCCGTACGGTGACGAGGACGGTACGAGCCGCCGCGACGACGTCCACCTGGCCCTCCACGGGGCGCTCCTGCAGTTGAGCCTGCACACTGAGTACTTCGGCCAGGCCTGGCAGTTCGACGAGCAGTCCGTGGTCGCCGACGCGGCGGAGAATCAGGTCAGCCGGCCCTCGAGGGCCGGCGGCTTCAGGTGAACGCACCGACCGTCACGCCCGCGGAGACCAGGGCGTCGCGTACCGCCGCTGCCATCGCGATGGCCCCGTGGGTGTCTCCGTGGACGCAGATGCTCTCGGCGGCGATCCGGATGCGGGAACCGTCGATGGCGACCACCTCGCCGTCGGCCGCCATCCGCAGGACATGCTCGACGACGTCGGACTCCCTGTGGAGCACGGAACCGGGTTCGCGACGCGGGACCAGTGCGCCGTCCGGCATATACGCGCGGTCCGCGAACGCCTCCACGACCGTGCGCAGGCCCGCCGAGCGCGCCTCCGCCTCGATGACGGTGTTCGGCAGCACCAGCAACGGCAGGGCGTCATCGATCTCTCGGACCGCCCGGACCACGGCGCGGGCCTGGCGCTCGTGGACGGCAATCGTGTTGTACAGGGCGCCATGGGGTTTCACGTATCGGACGGCGGTACCGGCCGCCAGCGCGAGGGCCTGCAGCGCCCCGATCTGGTAGACCACCTCATCGGTCAGTTCCACCGGGTCGACGTCCATGAACCGCCGGCCGAAGCCGGCCAGGTCGCGGTAGCCCGGATGCGCACCGACCGCCACTCCCGCGGCGGCGGCGGCGGCGCAGGTGGTGCGGATCCCGGTGGGATCCCCGGCATGGAAACCGCACGCCACATTCACGCTGGAGACGGATTCGATGATTCGTGCGTCATCACCGAAGGTCCAGTTGCCGAAGGATTCCCCTACGTCGCTGTTCAGGTCGATCGCCGCCATGTGACCTCCATCTCATGTCCACGTCAAGCATGCCCGATGATGACAGATTGTTCAACAATCACTTGGCGGCCTCGCACCTGGATCTCAGGACAGGAGAAGTGCGACGACCCGGCGACACCGGCTTCCTCCCGCTTCAGGGATCCGACCTGAAGCCCGTCAGCTTGTGCGAGCCGTCGCAGTAGGGCTTCAGCACCGATGCGCCACACCTGCACAGCGCCACCGTCCGCCGCGTCCGGGGCAGCTCCTCGCCGTCCGCGCCGATCAGCTCGAAATCGCCACGGATGAGCAGCGGGCCATTCGGGCACGCGACCACCGAGACCGGAGCAGCACCGGAATTCAACGAACGTTCCGGTATCGGACCGGATGCCTCCGGAGACGGGTCGGCACTCATGACGCCATCGCGTCCGAAGCGCGAAGGGATGACCTGCCGGCCTCCCAGGCCTGCATGATGTGCACGGTCATGAGGCTGTCGACGGCGAGCCCGGCAGCAGCACCGAAGAGGACGTCCTGCAACAGGCGCGGATCGGACTCCACCAGCCCGCCCGCCATGTCCCGCCCGGCGATCTGCTCGTGGACGGCGTCGGCCTCGACGTGCTCGTCGAAGTACTCGGTGGCGTCCTCGCCATAGCCGTGGCGCTTGAAACCCCGGGAATACAGACGGTTGGGCTGGGACGAGGTCATCTCGTACGCCGCGAGGTGCCCGACGATCGCTCCCCGCAGCCGGCGGTTCAGGCCGAAGAGCGACATCAGGTTGTTGACGGCCAGCGTGATCGCCGGAGTCGCGTCGAGGTAGGCGCCATAGGTGTCCTCCATCCCGAGCTCGCGCATGGTGCGGGCGAAAAGGGCCGAGTGCATACGCGCCGGCATGCCGTTCCCGTACTCATCGGCCTGGATCTCCACCATCGCCGCTTTCGACCTGCCCGTCAGCCGCGGGATGGCGAAGGTGTGGGGGTCGGCTTCCTTCAGCTGGTAGATGGACTTGTGCACGAGGAACTCGCGCAACTGGTCATCGGTCGCGGCCTTCGCCACGAAGCGGGACATGCTGGGACCGGAATCCTCGCCGGTCATCCGGAAGAGCTCGGCGCAGACGGCCTCGCTGGTGGCCTGGGGCAGGTCACCGAGGACCACCTCCTCGCGGACCCGACGCTCGAACGCCTCTTCGATCCGGTGCCGCACCCCGAGGAGGCCGGGATTCCATTCCCAGTCGTCGCCCGCGTCGTCGATGCCGCTGTAGTGCAGCTCGTACAGGCAGAAGAGTGCCAGCTGGAGGTCATCGTCGTGAAGGATGTCGGGTGTCTCGTCCACGGCATCCCCGACGAGCACGGCGAGACGGTCGAGGGGGTCCTGCGCGGACTCGGCAGTGCCGGCGACGACGGCCAGAACGAGGGCGCTGATTTCTCCGCGCGGGGAGGGCTGCTTCACCAAGGACCTCTTCTGTCGATGTGCCGACCCGGTGGCTGGACCAGCAATGCTAAGCGTACTTGGCTTCGGCCCGATCGTGACGCCCTTTCTTGTGGGAGCACGGGAGACGACGACGCCGGGCCGGTCGGTGCGCGTGCGCACCCGCCGGCCCGGCGTCGTTCCGTACCCGGCGAAGCCGCCGGGGTTTGCCACCCCGGCGGGTGCCGATCGTTCCTGGACGCGTTGTTCCTAGACGCGGCGCTTGCCGTCGCGCGTGCCGCGGCTGAGGGCGAGCGCGAGCGCGATCATGCCCACCGCCAGCACGAAGTGCAGCCAGTTGTCCGCGCTGTTCACCGGGACGAAGTTGGCGGACGAGTCCTGACCGATGACAAGGCCGTAGATCCACAGGATGGCGTAGATGATGCCACCACCGAGGAGGTAGCTGCGCGCCCCCGAGACCGTCCTCGCCATGGCGAGGCCGGCGATGCCGAACAGCAGGTGGACGATGTTGTGGAGGATCGAGACCTGGAAGATCCCGAGCAGCATCGCCTCCGACTGGTGGCCGGCGAACATCATGCTGCCGTAGTTGGAGGTGATCCCCGGAATGAACCCCAGGATCCCGACCAGCAGGAAGACGACGCCCACTGCCTGCGCGGCACGCTGCAGGGTGGTACGGCCACTCTCCACCGTGCGGTTGTTCGTATTTGTCATGAGGATCTCCTTTTCTTCATTGGTGCGAACGGTTATTCGCGGTTGAGCTTGTCCTGCACCGTGCCGGCCATCTTCTCGACGGTGTTCGGGATCTCCGTGGTGCCGTAGAAGCGGGAGTCCGGGTGTGTCGCCGGTGGCATCGGGGCACTCGTGGTCGGACCCTCGTGGTAGGTGAACTGGCCCTTGCCGTCCGGGGTGGGGCCGGAGGCCCAGCTTCCCTGGGCCGCGGTCTTCCCGTCGGAGAAGTTCAGGTACTGGTACGAGACCTCGCGGGCCTCCTTCTTGATCGGGAAGTTGCTCGGCACCGGCAGTTCCTCCATCTTGGACTCCTGGAGCTCCCGCGCGGCGGCGATCCACTGGTTCTGGTGCATGGTGTCGCGAGCGAGCAGGAAGGAGAGCATGTCCCGGATGCCATGGTCATCGGTCATGTGATAGAGACGGGCAACCTGCAGTCGGCCCTGCATCTCGGCATTGGCATTGGCGGTGAAGTCCGCCAGGAGATTCCCACTCGCGGTGACGTAGCTGCCCTGCCAGGGGTTGCCCATGCTGTCCACGGGCCGGGCGCCTGCCCCTGCGACAATGGCATGCTGCATATCGGTGCCGCCGATGACCGCCGCGATGGCCGGGTCGGACTGGACCGCTTCCTCGGTGATACCGAGGGGGGACTTCTCGAGCAACTGGGCGATCATGGTCGCAAGCATCTCCACGTGGCCCATCTCTTCTGCGCCGATCCCGAACAGCAGGTCACGGTACTTGCCGGGGATGTGGGCGTTCCATGCCTGGAAGCTGTACTGCAGGGCCACCGTGATCTCACCGTACTGACCACCGAGGACTTCCTGCAGCTTGCGCGCATAGATGGCGTCCGGCCTGTCCGGGCTGGCCTTGTACTGAAGTTCTTGCTTGTGGAAAAACACTGATGTCTACCTCCCCACGTAGGGTCCCCCGGGTTTGGACCCACTCCTTCTGGAAGCGGCCGCAGGAGATCCTCTTGATTCGACGCTAACGGCGCCACTAGGATTTTTGGAAGATACTAAGTCTACTTATTTAGATGTTGCAGGATCGGGAAAAGGACTTGCACCGACGAACGTAAGCATGCTTAGCTTCAGTGATAAGTCCAGCACGAGATGCCGGACCATCGCATCGAGAACACGATGGAGCATCCGCTTTAACGGCAATATCAACGTTAGGAAGAACCATGACTACGCAGAATTGGCCGCAGGATCCCCTGGTTCCCTCCACCACCGGAAACGAGACGTCCACCTCGGACCTCGGAGCCCACGAGCTCAACACCACGGAGTTCACCGGCGGCAACTCCGGTTCGGGCGGCTCGAAGACCTCCGCAGCCAAGGACCAGGCCAAGCAGGTCGGCCAGGACGGCAAAGAGGCAGCCAAGAACGTAGCGGGCACCGCCGCTTCCGAGGCCAAGAACGTGGCCGGCACCGCGGCATCCGAGGCGAAGAGCGTCGCAGCCGAGGCCGGCTCGGAGGCCAAGAATCTGCTCGGCACGGTGACCTCCCAGGTCAGGGACCAGGCCGGCACGCAGCAGCAGAAGATCACCGAAGGCATCCGGGGCATCTCGAACGAACTGAAGTCGATGGCCGAGAAGTCGGACAACCACATGGTGTCCAGCATCGTGCAGCAGGCAAGCCAGCGAACCGAATCGGCAGCGGGGTGGCTCGAGGGCCGCGACGCCTCCGAGATCCTCGAAGACGTCAAGTCCTTCGCGCGGCGCAAGCCCGGCACCTTCCTCGCCATCGCGGCCGGATCCGGCCTCGTCGTCGGGCGCCTGACCAAGGGCCTCACCGGCAATTCGGCCGGCACCTCGACGACCCAGGGCCGTGCCTCGACCGGCACCTCGACCACCGGCACCTACCCCGGCTACACCGAGGTGGACTCCGACCTGTACAGCGGGACCCCCGCCACCGCCGGCTTCGGAGAGACCACTCGCGGCCAGCACGTCGCCGGCTCCAACCCGGCGTTCGTCGACCCCACGGACGACTACCCGACCATCCCGCCGGGAACCCCTCCCGTAGGAACCCTTCCGAATGACGGGAGCCTGCGCTGATGAGTGAGGCATACACGAGCGGCGCCCACCAGGCCGCCGCACCCCTTCCGACGGAGGCGGAGCAGCGCTCAGCGAACGCCTCGGTGGGTGAACTGCTCGGGGAGGTGACCAAGGACCTCTCCAAGCTGATGCGCCAGGAGGTCGCCCTGGCGAAGGCCGAGGCCACCGAGTCGGCGAAGAATGCCGGGAAGGGCGCCGGCATGTTCGCCGGTGCCGCCGTCGGGGGCCACTTCGTCCTCCTGTTCCTGTCCCTCGCACTCATGTGGGGTCTTGACGCCCTGATGCCGATCGGGTGGGCCGCCGTCATCGTGGCCGTTCTCTGGGGCATCATCGCCGCCGTACTGGCACTGCAGGGCAAGAAGGAAATGAAGCAGATCAAGGGTCTCCCCCAGACAGCGGAGACCGTCAAAGAGATTCCGCCGACACTGAAACCAGGTGAGCAGACACGATGAGCCAGACACCCGATGAGATCCGTGCAGATATCGAACGTACCCGTCAGGAACTGGGTACGGACGTGGACGCCGTTGCGGACAAAGTGAACCCCGCGAACATCGCGCACCGCCAGACCGAGAAGGTCAAGCACAGCTTCAGCAATGTGAAGGAGACCGTCATGGGCAAGGCCGAGGACGTCAAGGATTCCGTCATGGGTAAGGCCGAAGATGTCAAGGACTCCGTGGCAGGCAAGGCCGGAGACGTCAAGGACGGCGTCAAGGGCACGGCCGGAAGCGGAAAGGGTGCCGCGCAGTCGGCGACCGGAACGGCCAAGGACAAGGCCCTGCACGCCGGCCACGCCGTCCAGGGCGCTCCCCGTCAGCTGTCGAGCAAGGCGGCGGGCAACCCCCTCGCAGCCGGCCTGATCGCCTTCGGAGCCGGCCTCCTGGTGGCCTCGCTGATTCCTGCGAGCCAGAAGGAACAGGAGGCAGCATCACAGCTGAAGGAGCAGGCTGCTCCCCTGAAGGAGAAGGTCACCGAGGCCGCGAAGCAGGTCGTCGCGGACGTCAAGGAACCGGCACAGGAAGCCGTCCAGTCCCTCAAGGAGTCGGCAGCCGATTCCGTGCAGACCGTGAAGGACGAAAGCCAGAGCGCCGTGGGCGAGGTCAAGGGTGAGAGCCAGCAGGCCGCCACCGACGTCAAGGGCAGCGCGCAGGACGCGAAGTCGAACGTGCAGCAGAGCAGGTAGCTCCCCAGGTTCCATCGACAGAGGCCACCGGCAGATTCCGGTGGCCTCTGTGTTCGTGTCCGGCGCCATTCACCCCGGCGTCGACGGCCCTCGCCGGGCGAGCAGGGCCAGGGCCTCCGCCTGTCCGAGGATGGGTTGGCGGTACTCCACGGAGAGGATCTCGAGCATCGCCTCGGCGTACTCCTCATTGGTGCTGGCGATCGCGTCACGCGCGTAGCTGACGCGAAAATTGTGGGCGAACGCGTCGGCGCCCGTATGCGCCACGCAATTATGGGTGGCCACACCCGCCAGCACGAGCCACCCCACCCCCAGGCTCCGCAGCCGGTCCGCGAGGTCGGTGCCGAAGAACGCGCTGTCGCGGGTCTTCGTAACCGTTTCGAGCCCCTCCACGCGCAGGCCCTCGACGGCATCGGCCTGGGGCGTACCCCGGAAGATGAAGCCCTGATCGTCGTCGAGCATCGAGACGGTCCAGGTGGAGCGGTCCGGCAGGTGTTCGGTGCGCGCCACCAGCACGGGCGCATCATTCCGGCGCGCGGCGTCGATGAGCTCGTTGCAGGCAGCGACGAGGAATTGCTGCACTGCGGCAAGGACCGGGTCCTCGAAGAAGGCGTTCTGCATGTCGATGACCAGCAGGGCCGCCCTGTCCCCGCGATCGGCGGACGAGGGCGCAGTGTCAGCGAGCGACATCCGGCTCCCGGTGCATCCCGCCGGCGAGGCCCCTCCGGTCGCGTTCATCCCCCCGCTGCACTCCGCCGGTCCCTGCCGCGTGGAAGGAGATCAAGGATGGTTCCTCGACAGGGACGGGCCCGCTGATGCTCGAGGCACCGATGGCGGTCTCCAGGTTCCCTGACGGCGCCTCGGCCAGCCGAAGCACCTCGGCCTCCACCAGGTTGGCCGCCTGGCTGATCTGACCGAGGGTGGAGCCGCTGGACAGGGCTCGCCGCATCGCTTCTCCGCACGCGAGGGCACGTCTGTCGCGCTCGACCTCGGCGTCCTCGCGAGCGGCCGCGGCGATCATGACTTCGTTGATGTGCGGGGGACGTGCAGCTGACATGATGCCCTTCCCGTGGGCTTGGCGAGCCGGCCGGCAAGCAGGGTGGTCCGCCGGACGGAGGGCCCCTGGCAGCACCGCGAGGGACTGGAAGGTGGACCACGCTTCGCCGACGGCACGACGCGCAGTCCCGGAGGCTCCCGCGCACCGGATCCCTGCATGGGGACGACTCGGAGGATGTTCGGCCGGTGGCTGGACCTTCAAGTCATCATACGGAAGCACTCAGGGCCAGGGAAACGGGCGAAACCGCCGCCGGTAGGCCGATCGTGGCGGCCCGGCAGCAGACACCGACTCGAGGAAGAACGCTAAGCATGCTTCCAATTATCTACTAAGTGTGCTTACTCTAGAGGTCGGTGGTTCGCAGGGACTCCGGTCCCGGCGGAACCTACAGCCGAGAATTCCACACCCTCGCAGTGAGATTACTCAGAAGGAGAAGGAAATGATTACTCAGGAACACATCGACACCCTGCTCGGCAACGGCGGCAACGTCCTCGGTTCTGACGGAGAGAAGATCGGTTCGATCGGGCAGGTCTACCTCGACGACCAGACCGGTGAGCCCAGCTGGGTCACGGCGAAGACGGGCCTCTTCGGGACGTCCGAGTCCTTCGTTCCCCTCCAGGGTGCGGATGTCGAAGGACATGACGTGCGCGTGCCCTACACCAAGCACCAGGTGAAGGACGCCCCTCGCGTCGAGTCCGACGGCAACCTCAGCCCCGAGGAAGAGGATCGCCTCTACCGCCACTACGAGGTCGGCGGTGGCACGAGCGGCTACACCGACACGACGACGACCGGCACCACCGGCAACGTCGGCCGAGGCGACCGCGACGTGGACATCGATACGACGTCGGGCCGCCACTCCGGCCTGACCGACACCGACACGAGCACGCACTCCGACACCGGTCGCGGCACCGTGGGGCACGACACCTCGGGCCCGACCACCGACGAGGCGATGACCCGCTCCGAGGAGCAGCTCCGGGTCGGAACGGAACGCCGGGAAGTCGGACGCGCCCGCCTCCGGAAGTACGTCGTCACCGAGAACGTCACCCAGACGGTCCCCGTGAGCCGCGAGGAAGTCCGCGTGGAGCGCGAGCCCATCACCGACGCCAACCGCGGCGACGCCTACGACGGACCCGCCATCAGCGAGGAGGAGCACGAAGTGACCCTTCACGCAGAGCGTCCGGTCGTCGAGAAGGAAGCGGTTCCCGTCGAGCGCGTGCGCCTCGACAAGGAGACCGTGACGGCGAACGAGACCGTCAGCGGCGAAGTCCGCAAGGAAGAGATTGACGTCGACGGTGCGGACGACACGCGCCGCGGCAAGAACCTCTAAGCGGCATGCGACACAGGAGGGCCCGGGGCACAGCTCCGGGCCCTCCTGTTGTACGAGGACCGCGAAACACAGCGAAGAGGCACCACCGTGAGCGAAGCCCCTCAGATCCGGCGAGCCGGCGCACAGGAAATTGCTCGAAAATAATTGCCCGAAGTGCAGGAATGATAATAAGCCTGCTGTCTATTTCGGGTAGAGTTGTCTAGAGTACGTAATAGGAACAAGCGAAGTTCACCGCGTAGAACCGAGGGGAAGGACACGCCATCGTGCCGGAGTTGAACGATTGGTCGACCAGCCGCCTGCTAACGACCGCGGCCCGCATCGTCGAACACTCATGGAACGAGAAGCTCCTGAGCATCGGCATCACGCATGCAGGACTGACGACACTGGGAGTCCTCGAGCGGGAGGGCACGCTCACGGGCGTTCGCCTGGCCCAGCTCGTGCACGTCCAGGCGCAGACCGTGGGGCGAACCCTCGACCGCCTGGAGAAGAGGGGCCTCGTGACCCGCCTTCGCAACACCGCCGACCGTCGGAGCCAGAGGATCACCATCACCTCGGCGGGGCTGAAGGCCCTGGAACGGGCGAAGAACATCGAACA
Organism: Arthrobacter sp. BC5; assembly: GCF_056680255.1. Taxonomy (NCBI): domain Bacteria; kingdom Bacillati; phylum Actinomycetota; class Actinomycetes; order Micrococcales; family Micrococcaceae; genus Arthrobacter; species Arthrobacter sp. BC5. The sequence continues at coordinate 1,233,261 of NZ_CM155273.1, read as the reverse complement.
CGAGCTGATGGCCGAGGACGGCCTGGCGTCGGAGGACCTGCGCAACCGCCTCAAGACCGTCATCAACGAGCTCGGACCCAAGAGGGACTAGTAGCCTCCGCCATCGGCTGCCATGTTGTTGAAGCGCGAGTAGTGGCCCTGGAATCCGACCACCAGGGTCTTGGTAGGACCATTGCGGTGTTTCGCCACGATCACGTCCGCTTCGCCCGCACGGGCCGACTCCTTGTCATAGACGTCGTCGCGGTGTAGCAGGATCACCATGTCGGCGTCCTGCTCGATGGAGCCCGATTCTCGAAGGTCCGAGACCTGCGGCCTCTTGTCCGTGCGCTGCTCCGATCCACGGTTCAACTGCGACAGCGCGACCACGGGGACGTTGAGCTCCTTCGCGAGCAGCTTGAGCGCCCTGGAGAACTCCGACACCTCCTGCTGGCGGGACTCCACGCGCTTGCCGGACGACATCAGCTGCAGGTAGTCCAGCACCACGAGCTTGAGGTCGTGCCGTTGCTTCAGGCGCCGGCACTTGGCCCGAATCTCCATGAGTGACATGTTCGGGCTGTCGTCGATGAACAGCGGAGCGTCATTCATGCGCCCCATCGTTGTCGCGATCTTGCCCCACTGCTCATCCTTGATGGTGCCCTTGCGCAGGTCCTGCAGACCGATGGTGGCCTCGGCAGAGAGAAGGCGCATCGCGATCTCGTTGCGGCCCATCTCGAGGGAGAAGAAGACCGTCGCCATATTGTGCTTGATGGCGGCCGATCGCGCCCAGTCCAGGGCGAAGGTCGACTTTCCCATGGCGGGGCGCGCGGCCACGACGATCATCTGGCCCCCGTGGAGCCCCTGGGTCAGCTCGTCGAGCTCGTAGAAGCCGGTGGGCACGCCGGTCATGCCTTCACCCCGATGTCCTGCCGACTCGATCTCGTCGACGGTCCCCTCGATGATGTCCTTGAGTGCCACGTAGTCCTCAGCGGTGCGGCGCTCGGCGACGGCATAGACCTCGGCCTGGGCTGCGTTGACGAGGTCGTCCACCTCGCCGTCGTTCGAATAGCCCAGCTGCACGATCTTCGTACCGGCGTCGACCAGGCGACGCAGGACTGCGCGCTCTCGCACGATCTCCGCATAGAAGCCGGCATTGGCCGCCGTGGGTACGGACTGGATCAGCGTGTGCAGGTACGCGGGCCCGCCGATGCGCGAGATCTCCCCGCGCTTGGTCAGCTCGTCCGACACGGTGACCGCGTCGGCCGGCTCGCCGCGCCCGTAGAGGTCGATGATCGCCTCGTAGATGCTCTCGTGCGCCGGCCGGTAGAAATCGATCCCTCGAAGGACCTCCACGCAGTCGGCGATCGCGTCCTTCGAGAGCATCATCCCGCCGAGAACCGACTGCTCGGCGACGAGGTCCTGTGGAGGCGTACGAGAGAAGTCCGGAGTACGAGTGTCCGATGATGAATCTGCATGTGCCAGGGACACTGAAGGGCCTTTCTCCTGCTGTCGAAGCGGCGGTCGCCGTAGCGCTCCGCCGGACGCCCGGGCCGGGTCCGACAGGACAGTCGTATCACCCGACACCCTCATTATTGGGAATCTCCCGCAACGGTAGCCCCCTCCCCGGGAGCGGCCAAGCGCTGTGCCAACAGGGGGTGTGGGTAAGTGTGAATAACCTGTGGATTGCGCGGCGTGTCTTGTGCACAGGATGGGGAAAACCCTGTGGACAGAAAAAACTTTGGTTCGACAAGTGCCCTCTGACCTGCGGCGATGCTATCCACCGCCTGTGGATCGAAAGTAGTTCGGCGCTCTCTCCATCCACAGGCGCGCTGTTGACAACCGTCGGAGATCTACTTCACTAGGCTCCCTAGGAGCACATAGTCTCCCTCGGGGATGGGCCGCATCCCCGAGGGTCCGGACTTCTCGGGTGCAGGATCGGTGCATATGCTCGGCGAGGAACATCTCAGCCGTCCGGGCGTCGCCCGAGAATACGCAGACAAGCATGGGTGCCGCACGCATACCTCGTCGACGATGCTCGCGATCCCGGTCAGGACGGGGTGCCAGACGCAGGAAGCCCCCGCGTCACACGCGGGGGCTTCCTGGCGAACCTGGTGTCGCAGCTGCGTCAGCTGGCGACGACGTCCAGGTCGATCACTGCTGCTACGTCCTCGTGGAGACGGACGTTGGCCTGGTACGAACCGACCGACTTGATGTGGGCCGGGATCTCGACCTTGCGCTTGTCGATCTTGCCGAGGCCGGCAGCCTCGACGGCCTTCGCGACGTCGTCGGCCTTGACCGTGCCGAACAGGCGGCCGGAGCCACCCGCCTTCACGGTCAGGGTGACGGGCTTCGCCGACAGGGCGGCAGCCTGTCGCTGGGCGTCCTCGAGCGATGCGTGCTCGCGGGCGGAGCGGGCAGCCTTGATCGACTCGACCTGCTTCTCGCCACCCTTGCTCCACATCAGGGCGAAACCGCGGGGCAGAAGGTAGTTACGTGCGTAACCGTTCTTCACCTCGACGACGTCGCCTGCGGCACCGAGTCCGGTGACTTCCTGGGTCAGAATGAGCTTCGACATTGTGTGTGTGTCCCTTTCCCTAGCCGCGGCCAGCGCCGGAGTACGGCAGCAGTGCGACTTCGCGGGCGTTCTTGATTGCCTGGGCGATCTTGCGCTGCTCCTGCACGGTCACGCCGGTGACGCGACGGGCACGGATCTTTCCGCGATCGGAAATGAACTTACGCAGCAGGGCTACGTCCTTGTAGTCGATGACGGTGACGTCAGCGGCCTTCAGGGGGTTGGACTTTGGTTTGGGCTTACGGAGTTCAGCCTTAGCCATCGTGGTGCTCCTTTTTTTCGTTGGAGCCCGCAGAACGATTCTGCGGGATGGGAATTACCAGTTCCGTGAGGAACTGCGGCAGGGGTTCCGGGAACGGAACCGCGCTGCCTAGAAGGGAGGCTCGGAATCGGCGCCGTTGCCCCAGCCCTGCGAGTTGCCGCCTGCGGGAGCACCCCAGGGATCGTCCGCGGGCTGCTGGGCCTGCTGGCCGCCGTTCCAGCCCGAACCGGAGTTCGAGCCGCCGGAGTTGCCGCCGAAGCCGCCACCGGAGTTGCCGCCGAAGCCGCCACCGGAGTTGCCGCCGGAGTTGCCACCGAAGCCGCCACCGTTCCCGCCGCCGGAGCGCTGGGTACGGGTGACCTTCGCGGACGCATAGCGCAAGGACGGACCGATTTCGTCCACCTCGAGCTCCATGACGGTACGCTTCTCGCCCTCTTTGGTGTCGTACGACCGCGACTTGAGCCGGCCCTGGGCAACCACGCGGGTTCCCTTCGTCAGGGTCTCGGCGACGTTCTCCGCAGCCTCACGCCACACCGATGCGCGGAGGAACAGCGTTTCGCCGTCCTTCCAGTCGTTGGTCTGGCGATCGAAGGTGCGAGGAGTGGATGCGATGGTGAAGTTGGCAACCGCCGATCCCGACGGCGTGAACCGCAGCTCGGGGTCGTTGGTGAGGTTGCCGATCACCGTGATGACTGTCTCGCCTGCCATGGTGCCTCCTTGGGTTCCTTCCCGCCGGAGCGGGGTGGATGGATGAGGAATCCGCCGAGATTATTCGGCAGAGACCTTCTGCTCCTCGGGGCGGATGATCTTGGTGCGCATGATCGTCTCGTTGAGGCTCAGCTGGCGGTCGAGCTCGGAAGCCACGGCCGGAGTCGCGGTGAAGTTGACGACGGCGTAGATGCCCTCGGTCTTCTTCTGGATCTCGTAGGCAAGGCGCCGACGTCCCCAGATATCCACCTTGTCCACGGTGCCGCCGCCGTTGCGGACGACATTCAGGAACTTCTCGAGTGTTGGGTCGATGGAGCGTTCCTCGACGTCGGGGTCGATGATTACCATCAATTCGTATGCACGCATGTGTGAACCCACCTCCTCTGGGCTAAGCGGTCGCGGTCTCTCCGCAACAGGAGGTTCTTTAGCGTTGTTCCGGCCACCGGTACGCGGTATTTACCGCCACCCGGCTCTGGCACGGACGTATCAATGTTACCGGACGAACGGCGGCCGTCGTACTCCTGTGGAAATCGCTACCGGCCGTCGCGGAAGAAGGCCGAGGTCGCCCTCGCCAGGTGGGCGGGGTCGTCGACGCCGCACAGTTCGCGGGCGGAGTGCATGGACAGCAGGGGTGTCCCGACGTCGACCGTTCGGATGCCGAGTCGGGTGGCGGTGAGCGGGCCGATGGTGGATCCGCACGGCATCACGTTGTTCGACACGAACTCCTGGTAGGGCACGCCGCTGGAACGGCACAGCGCGGCCCAGTAGGCCGCACCCGGCGCATCCGTCGTGTAGCGCTGGTTGGCGTTGATCTTCAGCAGCGGTCCACGGTTGAGGACGGGCAGGTTCACGGGGTCGTGGCGCTCGGCGTAGTTGGGGTGCACCGCGTGGCCCGCATCGGCGGATACGCAGAACGAGGCGGCGAGGGCCCGGAGGCGCTCTTCCGTCCCGGCGTCCAGGCCGAGCGATATCCGTAGGAGCATGTCCTCGAGGAAGGGACCGCCGGCACCCGAGCGCGAGCCGCTGCCCACCTCCTCGTGGTCGAACGCCGCGAGCACCGCGATGGGCCCGTCCACAGGTCCAGCAGCGGCTGCCTCGATGATGGCGGTGAGGCCCGCATGCACGGATGACAGGTTGTCGAGCCTCCCCGAGGCGAAGAACTCGCCCTGCGCGCCGAAGGTGCGCGGCTCCTGCGTGTCGGCGACGACGACGTCGAAACCGCCGATCTCGCGTGGATCGACGCCGGCGCTTGAGGCGAGGAGCCCGAGGAGGTCGGCGTCCGCGGGGTCGCCCAGGCCCCAGACAGGGTTCATGTGGCGCTGCTTGTCGAGGGACAGGCCGTCGTTGACCGCCCGGTCGAGGTGGATGGCGAGCTGCGGGAAGCGCAGGAGCGGCCCCGTTGCCACAAGGTGCTCGCTGCCGTCATGCAGCGTGAGGCGGCCGGCGAGCGCGAGTTCGCGGTCGAGCCAGGAGTTCAGGAGAGGCCCGCCGTACACTTCGACGCCGGCCTGCAGCCAGCCGTACTTCCCGGTGGTCGGTCGGGGCTTGAGCTTGAACGACGGCGAATCGGTGTGGGCGCCCAGGATGTGGAATGCGGTGGTGGGGCCGGCGCCGGAGGGGACGGTCCACGCGATGAGCGCCCCGTCGCGGATCACATAGTGGCTGCCGGTGCCGCCGGCCCAGGCGTCCTGCTCCACCAGGGGCCGGAAGCCGGCGGCGGCCAGCCGTCGTCCGGCCTCCGCTACTGCGTGGAAGCTCGAGGGGGACGCCGAGACGTAGGCCCCGAGATCCTGGATGTGCGCGGGTGTTGGGCTCATCCTCCGATTCAACCAGATGCCGGTCCCCGGCGATCAGTGCGTGCCTGCCGGGCCCGGCACCACGATCCCGTTCTCGTAGGCGTACACCACGGCCTGCACGCGGTCCCGCAGGTCCAGCTTCGTGAGGATCCGCCGTACGTGGGTCTTGATGGTCGCCTCGGACAGGAAGAACCGTGCGGCGAGCTCCGCATTGGACAGGCCCTCGGCGATCGCCTCGAGCACCTCGCGCTCCCGCGGCGTCAGCTCGGTCAGTCGCCGGTCGGGGACGGACGTGGCGGCGTGTGCCAGCGGCAACGAACGGACGTAGGTCTCGAGCAGGCGCTGGGTCACACGGGGGGCGACGACGGCGTCACCGCTCGCCACGATCCGGACCGCGTGCACCAGGTCCTCGGGTGCGGCGTCCTTCAGCAGGAAGGCCGAAGCGCCGGCCTGCAGTCCGGCGAACGCGTACTCGTCCAGATCGAAGGTGGTCAGGATGATGATGCGCGAGCAGGAACCGGATGAGGTGATCCGGCGGGTGGCCTCGATCCCGTCCCCCTGGGGCATCCTCACGTCCATCAGCACGACGTCCGGCGACAACTCCCCGGCGAGCCGCACGGCCTCGGCGCCGGTGGACGCCTCACCGGCGATCTCCAGGTCCGGCTCTCCCTCGAGGATGAGCCGGAACCCCATCCTCAGAAGTGGCTGGTCGTCAGCGAGCAGAACCCTGATGGGCGTGCCCGGCGTGCTGTGCTGCGTGGTCATCTTTCTCTTTCCCCCGTTGGTTCCCCGTTCCGCCGGCGGCGTCGGGGACTGTCAGTTGGACCTCGACGACCCAGCCGCCCGAGGGACGGCCGCCGCACTCGACCGACCCCGCGTAGATCGCGGCCCGCTCCCGCATGCCGGCGATGCCCTGGCCAGAGCCGAGCGAGACGACGGGTCCCATGCCGCCCCGGCCGTCGTCGGCGACACGCAGCCACACGGCTTTTCCCGTCCTGGCGATCGAGATGTCCACCAGCGTAACGCCCTTGCCGTACCGCAGGACGTTGGTCAGCGACTCCTGCAGGATCCGGTACACCGTCAGCTGGAATGCCGGATCGGCCGGCAGCGCCGGACCGCTCGTGGTGACGCGCAGGGGCAATCCGGCCGCACGGAAGCCGTCCAGCAGGTGCGCCAACGAGCTCGAGGCCGGCAGGGGCTCGAGTGATTCGCTCGCAGCCTCCGCCCTGAGGACACCGAGGACCCGGCGCATGTCGGCGATGGCCGTACGACCCGTTCCCGACAGCTCCTTGAGCACGGCGGCCGCCCGGTCCGGGTCCCGCTTCATGACGACGGCGGCGCCGTCGGACAGCGCCACCATGACCGTGAGGGAATGAGCGACGACGTCGTGCATCTCCCGCGCGATCCTGTTCCGCTCGCCCGCGGAGGCCAGTTCCGCGTTGCGCGCAGCCCATTCCCGCAGTTCCCGCTCGTGCTCCCGGTCGCGACGCACGGTGACGCCGACGCCGACGGAGACCGCGAGGAACATGACGACGAACCCGCTGAGCAGCCAGATCACGCCCGGCGCGTCGCCGAAGGTGCTGACGGGGATGAGGAACAGGGCGCTCACCGAGAAGACGGTCGCCACCGCCGCGGCGAGGAGCGCGGGTCGCAGCGGGTAGGCCGCGGCCACGGTGTAGAGGGCGAACATCGTCGCGATCCCACTGCTGCCGGCACCCTCGGTCAGGATGCTGACGGGGATGTCCAGTGCCGAGACGAACGCGAGGACGATCAGCGGCCGGTCGCGGCGGAAGGCCAGCGCCGCGGCGGCCAACGCCACGCCGGTCACGCCGAGCCAGTTGTCGTCGTCGAGGACGACGAGCAGGGCGTTCGGGAGGGCGAACAGGACGAACACCAGCATGACGACGGCGTCCATGGCGCGGGGGTGACGGCGGAAGAACCGCCGGAACGGCCCGAGCCGGCGGGCATTGAGCTCGGTGAAGGAGACCGCGGCCGTTCGTTCCGCGGTCTCCCCCACCAAGGGTCTGTCAGTCATGGCCACGCCTGGCGGGCTCCGGTCCCAGGGCTTCCTAGACGTCCCGCTTCTTCGTGACCATGAGGGATGCCACCAGGAGCACGAACGCCCAGGCGCCCATGACGAGGCCGCCCTGGAACTGGGTCAGCGCGTCGGTCCCGGTAGAGATGGCGATCAGCTGGTTGCCGGCATTCGTGGGGAGGAACCGGGCGGCGTCGGGGATCCAGTCGGCCAGCCCGGACAGCAGGTTCACGATGATGACGGGAACCACGAAGAACAGGGCGACCGCCGTGACCACACCGCCCGCGGTGTTACGCAGGAGGGTGCCGATGCCCATCGAGATGATGGCGATGAACGCCAGGTAGCTGCCGGAGTTCACGATGCTGGGGAGGACGCCCTCGGTGGTGATGGCGAAGTCGAGGTCCTCGCCCGCGAGGATCGGCTGGGCCACCGCGTAGGAGAGGAGGGCGGACAGGGCGCCGATGACGAAGGCGATGATCGCGATGATCGCGTTCTTCGCGAGCAGGGCCGGGGTGCGCTTCGGGACGGCGACCATCGTGGACCGGATCATTCCGGTGGCCCACTCCGAGGCGATGAGGACCACGGCGAGGGAGGCGATCAGCAGTTGCCCGAAGATCAGGCCGGACGACGGGATCTCCCAGGCCTGGCTGGCCGGGTCGAAGTCGCTGCCCGGCCCGCCCGGTCCGGCCGGGCCGCCCGGGGGCGCGCCGGCGGACTCGAAGTTCTGCTGCGTGATGGAGGTGGCCCAGGCGGCGAGGGCGGCCAGTCCGACCATCACGACGACGGTCGCGACGATCAGGATGACGGTCGAGGGGACCGTGGTCACCTTGATCCACTCGGACTTGAGGACCCGGCCGAAGTTCACGCCCGGTCCGTTGTCGCGCTGCTGCCGGGGCCGCTGCTGGGCGAGGGCGGGCGAGGTCGACGTTGCCATGGTCAGCGTCCTTCCGAGGTGGCCGCAGCCTGGTCGGCGGCGGGCAGGCTGTGCGAGTGGTACTCGACTTCGGTCTGGGTGAGCTGCATGTAGGCGTCCTCGAGGGATACCTGGAGCGGGGTGAGCTCGTACACGAGGACGTGTTCCCGCAGGGCGATCTCCGCGATGCGGCGGGGCTCGACGCCCGTGATCTCCACCAGTTCCGGCTCGAGGACCTGAGATGTGACGCCCTCACCGGCGAGGCCTCCGAGGAGGTCCTGCGGACGGTCCGCACGGACACGGACTCGGGCCCTGCCCTGTCCGTCGATGATGGACTGGATGGGGGCGTCCGCGATGATGCGTCCCCGACCGATGACGATGAGGTGGTCCGCCGTCAGGGCCATCTCCGACATGAGGTGCGAGGACAGGAACACCGTGCGCCCTTCGGAGGCGAGCCCCTTGGCGAGGTGGCGCACCCACTGCACGCCTTCCGGGTCCAGGCCGTTGACCGGTTCGTCGAGGATGACGGTGTGGGGGTCGCCGAGGAGGGCCGCCGCGATGCCGAGCCGCTGGCCCATGCCGAGCGAGAACCCGCCCACCCGCTTCTTCGCCACGGGCCCGAGGCCGGTGAGCTCGATGACATCCTTCACCCGGCTGTTCGGGATACCGTGCGTCGCCGCCATGGCGCGGAGGTGATTGTAGGCCGAACGCTTGGTGTGGACGGCCTTCGCATCGAGGAGCGCCCCCACTTCGCGCAGGGGAGCCCTGTGCTGGGCGTAGGGCCGTCCGTTGACCGTCACCCGGCCGGCGCTCGGGTTGTCGAGACCGACGATCATGCGCATGGTGGTGGATTTCCCGGCACCATTCGGTCCGAGGAAGCCCGTGACCTTGCCGGGCTGCACGGTGAAGGAGACGGCATCGACGGCGGATTTCGCGCCGTACCGCTTCGAGAGGGCCTGGGCCTCGATCATGGTGGATCCTTCGGCTGTCGTGGGACCTGGCCGCAGGAGCGGGCCCGGTACGTCCAACAGTAGGCCTGGGGCCGGTGAAGGGTCACCGGCCCCAGGGATGATCACGGCGCGGAGCTCCGTCCACCTTTCGGACGACCCTGCCGCCTACCGCGTGCTGATCGACGCGAACTTCCGGATGCACAGCGGTACGAAGACCACGAGCATGAGGACGGCCCCGATCAGCACCGTCAGCACGGCGTTCTGCATGGGCCACGCATCGGGAAGGGGTTCCGAACCGACATTGCCGAACAGCTCGCGGGCGGCCTGGACGAGCGCCGACACCGGGTTCCAGTTGGCGAACGTCTCGAGGGCGCTGGGCAGGTTCTGCGACTGCACGAACGCGTTGGAGATGAACGTGAGCGGGAACAGGATCATGAAGGAGGCGTTGTTGATGACCTCGGGGGACTTCACCGACATGCCGAGCAGCGCCATGACCCAGCTGAAGGCGTAGGAGAACAGGAGCAGGAGCCCCAGGCCGGCGAAGAAGCTGCCCAGGGGGGCGTCGACCCGCCAGCCCACCACGAAGCCCGTCGCCATCATGATGACCACGGACAGCGAATTGAGGACGAGGTCGCTGTTGGTCCGCCCGATGAGGACGGCGGAGGAGCTCATGGGCAGCGTCCGGAAGCGGTCGATGATGCCGTCCTTGAGGTCCTGGGCCATCGCCGAGCCGGAGAAGGTGGATCCGAAGATCACCGTCTGCGCGAAGATCCCCGCCATGAGGTACTGCGTGTAGTCGGTGCCCGCGACCTGGATGGAGCCGCCGTAGATCTGGCTGAACAGCAGCACGAACATGATGGGCTGCAGCACGGCGAAGACCAGCATGTCCGGCGAACGCTTGAGCTTGGTCAGGTTCCGCTTGGTGACGGTCCAGCCGTCGGAGAACCACATCGACACGTCGGACGGTGGCTCGGACGGAGGGGTGAAGCCCTCCCGGGATGGATGGTTCTCGGGCTGCCTGCCCTCGGGCGCGAGAACGCTCATGCTGCCGCCTCCTTCTGGGGAATCGCGTCTTCGGTCTCCTCGGCCCGGTGGCCCGTGAGCCTGAGGAAGACGTCATCGAGGCTCGGCCGCCGCATGCCGGCGTCGTGGAGTTCGATGCCGCCCTCACCGAGGTCCGACAGGATGTACTGCAGGGCGCGGGGTCCGTCCGTGACCGCCACCTCCACGGTGCGGCCGTCGCCGCCGACACCCGGTTCACCGCCGCCGTGGCGTCCGAGGATCTCGAGGGCTGCAGGGGCATCGGCGGCGTCGACGAGGGACACCACCACGCGGTGCCCCCCGATCTGCGCCTTCAGCTGGTCGGCTGTGCCTTCGGCGATGGTCCTGCCGCCGTCGATCACCGCGATGTCGTCGGAGAGCTGGTCCGCCTCCTCGAGGTACTGGGTGGTGAGGAGCAGCGTGGTCCCGTCCCTGACGAGGTCCTTGATGATCCCCCAGAGGGCGAGCCGGCTCCGGGGGTCCAACCCGGTGGTCGGCTCGTCCAGGAAGAGGATCTTCGGGTTGATCACGAGCGCGCCGGCGAGGTCGATCCGGCGTCGCATGCCTCCGGAGAACCCCTTGACCGGGCGGTTGCCGGCCTCCGTCAGCTCGAACTGGTCGATGAGCTCCTGCGCCCGGCGCTTCGACTCCCGGGCACCCAGGTGGTAGAGCCTGCCCACCATCTCGAGGTTCTCGAACCCGGTGAGGCCCTCATCCACGGCCGCGTACTGTCCCGATACGCCGATGATCCGGCGTGCCGCCTTGGGATCGCGCAGGACGTCGATGCCGTCGATGCGCGCAGTACCCGCCGTCGGCTGGACGAGGGTGGTGAGGATCTTCACGACCGTGGTCTTGCCAGCACCGTTCGGCCCCAGCAGGGCCTTGACCGTTCCCTGGGGAACGGAGAGATTCATGCCGTCGAGCGCGTGGACCGGGCCGCTCTTCGACGAATAGGTCTTCTTCAGACCGTCTGCCTCGATGATCGCCATGCAGAAAGGGTAGGACCGGCGGCGGCGCCTTCCTAGTGGCTTCGGTCAGAACCTGTCCGCAATGGTTCCCGGGCCTCTACGGTCCGCTCGCGGGCGGCCGGAGCTACGAGGAAGGATGCGAGGACGGCGATTCCGACGGCCAGCAGCGCGTTGCGGAGACCCACGGCGTCACCGAGGAAACCGATGAAGGGCGGGCCGGCGAGGAACGCCGTGTAGCCGATCGTGGAGACGACCGAGACCCGGGCGGCGGCGCGCTCGGGTTCGTCCGCCGCCGCGGACATCCCCATCGGGAACCCGAGCGCCGCACCCGCACCCCACAGGACGGCGCCGACGGCGGCAAGGGGCACGTTCGGCGCCGCGACGAAGAGCACGAGCCCGACGAGGGAGGATCCGAGGCTGGCCTGCAGGACCCGTACGCGACCGAAACGGTCGATCAGGCCACCACCCACGAAGCGCAGGGCCGTCATCGCGGCGACGAAGACCGCGAACATGATGGCACCGGTGCTCTCCGTGGTGCCCAGCCCGTCGACGCTGGCCTTCGCCACCCAGTCGTTCGCGGCTCCTTCGGTCAGCGCGGCTCCGAGCACCACCAGGCCGATCAGCAGGGTACGGGGCTCACCCCAGGCCCCGAATCCCTTGCCTCCGGTACCGGGCTGCGCTCCGTGCGCCGCGTCCGGGTGCTTCGCCTCGGGGAGGAAGGAGCGCGGCACCCACAGCGACACGGCGAGGCTGAGGACGGCGACGGCGACGAGGTGCGCGGAGAGGGAGACCTCGAGCGCCGACAACGCCGCCCCCAGCAGGGCACCCACGAACGCTCCCCCGCTGAAGGCCGCATGGAACCGGGGCATGATCGTCCGCCCGACCCGCCGCTCGACGTCGGCGCCCTCGATGTTCTGCCCCACGTCCCAGAGCGCGATCCCGCACCCGAACAGGAACAGTCCGACGGCGACCACCGGGACCGAGACGGTGACGAGGCCGAGCGCGACGGCACTCGCGGCCACCGCTGCAGCCGTTCCCCCGATACGGACGGTATTGGCGGTGCCGAAGCGGGCCGCGACGATCCCGGCCACGGGAAGGGACAGCACCGAGCCGATCGCCCCGACGAGCAGGAGACCCCCCGTCTGGCCGGACCCGAGGTCCAGGGTGCCCGACGCGGCGGGAATGCGCGCGGCCCAGCTGGCGAAGACGAGACCGTTGAGCCCGAAGATGGCATAGGTGGCGAACATGGCGGCTCGCACGGAGGGATTCACACTGCAACCGTAGGCGGGCGCTACCATCCGCCACAAACGGCACTCCGCCCGCTCCTGCTCATCCACTTATCCACCGACTGTGGATAACCCTGTGGAGGAGTTGTGGATGACCGTTCAGCGCGCGCGGACGACCCTGCTCTCGTCCCAGACGGGCTCCTTCGTCTCGTACACCTTGCCGTCGGACCCGAAGACGAGGAACCGGTCGAAGCTCCGGGCGAACCAGCGGTCGTGCGTCACGGCCATCACGGTGCCCTCGAACGCTTCGATGGCACGCTCCAGCGCCTCGGCCGAATGCAGGTCGAGGTTGTCCGTGGGCTCGTCGAGCAGCAGGAGGGTCGCCCCGGAGAGCTCGAGCAGCAGGATCTGCAGTCGGGCCTGCTGCCCGCCGGAGAGCGAGTCGTAGGGCTGCTCCGCCTGCGCCGCCAGTCCGTAACGGTCGAGCACGGCGGACGCCGCTTCCCTGCCCAGCCCCGACCGGTGTTCGTCACCGCGGTGCAGGATGTCGATGAGGGTGCGTCCGAGCAGGTCCGGACGGGAGTGCGTCTGCGCGAAGAACCCGGGCCGGATCCGCGCGCCCAGCTTGACGGAGCCCTCGTGCGGGACCGCCGCGATGTCGACGTCGGACACCGGCAGGTGCTCCCGGTCCGGATCGGAGCCTCCACCGGCCAGCAGGCGCAGGAAGTGCGACTTGCCCGAGCCGTTCGATCCGAGGACGCCGACGCGGTCCCCGAACCAGATCTCCGTGCTGAACGGCTTCATGAGCCCCGTCAGCTCGAGCTTCTGGGCGACGACGGCGCGCTTGGCGGTCCGCCCGCCCTGAAGCCGCATGGACACGTTCTGCTCGAGCGGGATCGCTTCGGGCGGACCGGCCTCGAGGAACTTCGCGAGGCGTGTCTGGGCTGCGTGGTAGCGGTTTGCCATGTCAGAGCGGAACGCGGCCTTGTTCTTGTACATGTTGACGAGTTCCTTGAGCTTGAGGTGCTCCTCGTCCCAGCGCTTGCGCAGCTCCTCGAACCGCGCGTTGCGGTCCTCGCGTGCCTTCAGGTAGGTCTCGAAGCCGCCACCGTGCGTCCACGACGACGCCCCGAGGGCCCCGGGCTCGAGCGTCACGATGCGGGTCGCAGCGTTGGCCAGCAACTCGCGGTCGTGGCTGACGAAGAGCACGGACTTCTTCGACTCGCGCAGCTTCGCTTCCAGCCAGCGCTTGCCGGGGACGTCGAGGTAGTTGTCGGGCTCGTCGAGGAGCAGCAGTTCGTCGGGGCCGGAGAACAGCGCCTCCAGCACGAGCCGCTTCTGCTCGCCGCCAGAGAGCGACGACGCCGCCCTGTACTGCGCGCGGTCGAACGGGACGCCGAGGGCGGCCATGGTGACCTCGTCCCACGTGGTCTCGAGCTCATAGCCGCCGGCATCGCCCCAGTCGGCGATGGCCTGTGCGTACCTCATCTGCGTGGGCTCGTCCTCGGCCTCCATCATGGCGAGCTCGGCGTCGTCGATCCTCTTCGCCGCGGCCGCCAGAACGGGTGGCGCGGCCGAGACGAGGAGGTCGCGGACGGTCGTGTCGTCGCGGACCTGGCCGACGAACTGGCGCATGATGCCCATGGTCCCCGATCGGCTCACCGATCCTTCGTCGGGCGCGAGGTCACCGGCGATGATCCGCAGCAGCGTCGTCTTGCCGGTACCGTTCGGCCCGATCAGGGCCGTCTTGTGACCGTCGCCGACCTTGAAGGCCACGCCGTTGAGCAGTTGCCTGCCGTCGGAGAGGAAGTAGTCGATACCGGAAATGTCGAGATGAGCCACACCTCCAGTCTTCCATCCACGGACAAACCGCGGCACAGGCGGCGTCCGATGCAGGCGCCGGAGGAGGGTCAGTGCGCGGAGTCGCCCGGCATCATGCGGTAGCCCACGCCGCGGACCGTCCGGATGAAACTCGGGTTGCTCATGTCCTCGCCGAGCTTCTTACGGAGGTTGCGGATATGCACCTCGACGAGGTGGTGGTCCTGGCTCCAGCCGTCGCCCCATACCCGGTTCAGGAGCGCCTCGCGCGTCCAGACCCGCTGGGCTCCGGTCAGGAGCGTCTCCAGCAGATCGAACTCGATGCGCGTCAGTGCCAGTTCCTGTCCGTCCAGCGTGACCACACGTCCCTCGACGTCCATCGTCAGGTTGTTGTGGCGGAGCAATTCATTACCCTCTGGTGGCGCACTGGCCGTCCCGGTACGGGGCCTGCGGAACATCGCCGAGACGCGCGCCGAGAGTTCCCTCGGACTGAAGGGCTTGCCGATGAAGTCGTCGGCCCCGATCTCCAGGCCGATCAGGCGGTCGATCTCGTCCTGCCGGGCCGTCACCATGACGATGTACGCGTCGCTGACGGCGCGGCACTGCCGGCAGACCTCGACGCCGTCGAGGTCCGGCAGGTTGAGGTCGAGCGTGATCAGGTCGGGTTTGTGCTCCTTCAACGCGGCCAGGCCGTCGAGTCCGGAGGCGGCCTCGATGATCAGGAAGCCGTTCATGCGAAGTGTGGTGGCGAGCAGTTCGCGGATATCCGGATCGTCCTCGACGATCAGCGCGGTGCGCTGGGGCGTGGAATCGGACATGAAACCAGCCTTCCACAGATCCGTGCCTCATAGGGTTCGCGAAGGGCGTTTCACCTGAACCGATCTTGAGGGAGGGACCGGGGCCCACCGTAGACTTCCCTGATGCAAGCGACGACACTCAGCACCGTGCAGGTGGAGGGCTTCACACTGCGTGTGCGGACGACGCCGGGACCGGAGGCGCCGGCCGCACCGAAGGCACCGTACGTCCTGATCCACGGCCTGGGCATGACGCACCGCTATCTCGACCGTCTACGCGCCGAACTGGCGGCAGACGCCGTCGTCCACTCCGTGGACCTGCCCGGCTACGGCCCCGACCCCCGACCCCCGACCCAGCTGGGCGTGCAGGAGCATGCCGCGCTGATCATCAAGGCACTCACGGCCCTGGGCGTGCGCTCGTGCACCCTCATCGGACACTCGATGGGCGTGCAGTTCGTCACGCAGGTCGCACTGCAGTCCCCCACCCTCGCGGAGCGGCTGGTCCTCATCGGGCCCGTGGTGGACCGGCGCCGGCGCACCATCGTCCAGCAGGCGGTCTCCCTCGGACACGACACGCTCCGCGAGAGCCCGTCCGCCAATCTCATCGTGTACTCGGACTATCTCCGCACGGGCGTGCGCTGGTACATGCGGCAGCTGCTGCCCATGATGGAATATCCGCTGGAACGCGCCATCGAGCGTGTCGGGTGCCCCGTGCTGGTGGTGCGGGGAGGCCGTGATCCGGTAGCGCGGCGACGGTGGTGCCGGGAACTCGTGGAGCGTGCCCGGCACGGCTCACTCGTGGAGATCGACGGGCAACCGCACGTCGTCCAGCACTCGGCAGCAGGCGCCGTTGCAGCAGCGATCATCGCGTTCAGTGGCCGCCCGGCCGACGGTGAGGCCGCTTTCTTGCCGGAAGCTTCGGACGGGTCAACGGGAAAACTTGAAGATTGAAGCGCATGATGGACCTAATGCAGTTGGTTCCGTCCCTTGTTCCACCGACCAGCTGCAAAGACACGACACCCGGCCGGCGCTGGTCTGCAGTACCGGCCGGGTGCTCCAAGCCCTCTGAAGGAGGATCCCATGCCTGAACTGGAAGAGTGGTCGACCAGCCGCCTGCTCACCACTGCCGCCCGGCTCGTCGACCACGCGTGGAACGAGAGGCTGCTCGACATCGGGATCACCCACGCCGGCTACACCACCCTCGGAGTGCTGTCCCGACAGGGCACGATGACGGGCGCGAAGCTCGCCCTCGCCGTCCACGTCCAGGCGCAGACCATCGGCAAGACCATCGAGAAGCTCGAGCGGCAGGGCTTCATCTCCCGCATCCGCGACAGCATCGACCGTCGGAGCCAGCGCATCACCATCACCCCGGCCGGCGTCGAGGCGCTCGCCAAGGCCGAGGACATCGAGCGCACGCTGATGGTGGGCGAAGGTCTCGAATCCTATGAGCTGCGGAGCCTCCTCCGCGGCATCGTCGGGGAACTCGCCCCTCAGCGCCAGAAACCCGCAGCCGCCATCATCTGAGCGGCCGCACAGGAAACCCCCGCACCACCACGAAGAACGGCCGTCCTGGGGACGGCCGTTCTTCTTCTGCGCGTCCCACCCCTTGCTGTTCCACTGCACAACCTGTTCCGATGCGCGGCAAGGATTCATCCTTGACGCGTTCCGGGCATGCTTGGCACGTTTGATCAGTAAGCATGCTTCGTGGTTGAACAAGGGAGACCCGATGGACCAGAACGAGACGCCTGTCCTGACCGCTCTGGCCGAGCACCAGAAACTCGGACGGTACGGTTTCACTCCGCCGGCGCACCGGCAGGGCCGGGGTGTCGATCCGCGGGTGCTGGAGGTCCTGGGCGAGCAGAGCTTCCGGTCCGATGTGCTGGCCAGTTCCGGACTCGATGACAGGAAGTCGTCCAACGGGTACCTGCAGCACGCGCAGGAGTTGATGGCGGAGGCTGTCGGGGCGGACCAGACGTTCTTCTCCACGTGTGGCAGTTCCCTGTCGGTGAAGGCGGCGATCCTCGCGGTCACGCACGGAGAGGGCGAGATCCTGATCGGTCGGGACGCCCACAAGTCCGTGGTCTCGGCCCTGGTCCTGGGAGGCCTCCAGCCGCGGTGGATTCGGCCGAGCTGGGACAACGACCTCAAACTCGCACACCCCCCGACCCCGGGCGAGGTCGAGGCGATGTGGGAGAAGTACCCCGACGCCTCCGCGGCCCTCATCGTCAGCCCGACCCCGTACGGGACGTGTGCGGACATCGAGGCGATAGCGAAGATCTGCCACGACCGGGGCAAGCCGCTGATCATCGACGAGGCCTGGGGGGCGCAGTTGCCCTTCCACTCGGACACCCCGACCTGGGCGATGTCCGCGGGCGCGGATCTGTGCGTGGTGAGCGTGCACAAGATGGGCATCGGTTTCGAGCAGGGCTCGGTCTTCCACCTCCAGGGAGACCTCGTGGACCCCATCCGGCTGGAGCACTGCAAGGACATCCTCTCCACGACCAGCGCGAACGTGATGATGTACGCGGCGATCGACGGGTGGCGGCGCCAGATGGTCCAGTACGGACACGACATCATCGAACGGACCCTCGCCCTGACCCGCCGGGTGCGGGAGCAGATCGAGGAACTGCCCGGCCTGCACGTCCTCGAGGAGGAACTGACCTCCCACGAGGCATCGAAGGATCTCGACATCCTGCACGTCCTCGTGGACGTCTCGGGCCTGCGCATCACCGGCTACCAGGCCCATGACTGGCTGCGGGAGAACTGCCTGCTGGACTTCGGCACCACGGACCACCGCCGGTTCGAGATCACGATGTCCATCTCGGACGACGAGTCGACCGTGGATCGGCTGATGGACGGACTGCGCCTGCTCATCGACGCCGCCCCGACCTTCCCGGAGTCACCTGCCGTCCTCATTCCCGAGGAGGGCGAGCTGGACCTGGAGACCGCCATGCTGCCGCGGGATGCGTTCTTCGGGCCGGTCGAGGACATCCCCGTGGCGGACTCGGTCGGCCGGATCGTCGCCGAGTTGGCCACGCCCTACCCTCCGGGGGTCCCCGTGTTCCTGCCCGGTGAGCGCATCAACGAGGCCTCCATCAAGTACCTGCGCAGCGGTGTCGAGGCCGGCATGGTCCTCCCCGACCCGGGCGACGCCTCTCTCGACACCATCCGGGTCGTCAGGGAGTAGCGCAGCGGCGTTGCCGGCACCCTGATCGTGGTCCTGCGCCCGGGAGGATGAGGCAGACGGCTCTCCGCGCGACGAGTCGTTTCGCTAGACAATCTAAGGAGGCGCCGTAAAATGACGAGGTGAACGCGGAACAGCACGATGCGGCGGCGATCGACGAACTCCAGGACCTCATGCTCAGCAACGAGAGCGTGGACCAGTTCCTGCAGGACCTCGCAGGCCTCTCGTCGCGTATCCTCGGTGCCTCGATGGAGGTCGAGTGCGGCGTCACGTACCGCCACCGGAACCTGGCGACGACCGTGGCCTGCAGCAGCGACGAGGCACGCATGCTGGACGAGATCCAGTACGGCTTCGGCGACGGCCCGTGCCTGCACGCGATCAGCACCGGCCACACCGTGATCGTCGACGACGTCCGGACGGACGGCCGGTGGCCCGACTACTTCGGCGTCGTGGCCGACCACGAGTACTACGCCATGATGGGCGTCCCCCTGGTGCTCGGACCGGAAGGTGGAGCCGCACTGAACTTCTATGCAGCCACCCCGAGCACCTTCACGAGCAGCACGCAGGAGCTGGCGGAGGGCTTTGCCGAGCAGGCCGCGAAGGCGCTGCAGATGGTGCTTCGCGTGTCCCGTCACGCCAACACCTCGACGAATCTCAAGGCGGCCATGGAGTCGCGGACCACGATCGACATCGCGATCGGGATCATCATGGGCCAGAACCGCTGCACACAGCCCGAGGCGTACGCCATGCTGACCCGTGCCTCGAATGCGCAGAACGTGAAGGTCCGCGAGATCGCGCGCCGCATCGTCCATGGCATCTCCACGGAACAGGCGCAGACGCACTTCGCGCCCTGACGGGATGTCCGTTGTCCGCGATCGCTCCGGGTGCACGGAACTCGCCGGCGAGCCGGGGGCGTCGCCGGACCTCAGCCGGCG
The DNA here is from genome assembly GCF_056680255.1 of Arthrobacter sp. BC5. Classification (NCBI taxonomy): domain Bacteria; kingdom Bacillati; phylum Actinomycetota; class Actinomycetes; order Micrococcales; family Micrococcaceae; genus Arthrobacter; species Arthrobacter sp. BC5. The sequence continues at coordinate 1,214,083 of NZ_CM155273.1, read as the reverse complement.
GGGCGGGTCGGGTCGGACGCGGCCAGCCCCGCGAGGTCGTTGAAGGTGTAGACGTGGAGGCCCGCGTACCCTGCACCGTCGAGCGCCGTCACCAGGGGCGCGGGATCGTAGGACGCGGACGAGAGGAGCTGCCTCACCACGGACCCGGTGCCGGCACCCCCCACCGATCGCTTCAGGAAGCCGAGGGACTGTCCGACGCCGATACTGCCTGCCAGCCGGATCAGGCGGCCCATCCGCACGGGACCGGGGATACCCGCCCACACCGGCAGGGCGACGCCGTCCGCCCGCAGCCGCGTGGGGAAGGCCCCCAGCACCTCCGACGAGAAGCACAGCTGCGTCACGCACCAGGACGCGAGCTCCTGCTTCGCCAGCAGGGACCTCGTGAGCTCCTCGTCCGCGGTCGCGGGGTGTCCCTCCGGGTATACGGCGATGCCCATGCGGAGGGTCCCCCCGGACAGGTCCGCGACGTCCTCCATCAGGGAGCCGCTCCAGGCGTAGGAGCCGGCCGCGACCGCCGCATCACCGCCGACCACGAACACATCGGCGATGCCGGCGTCCAGGCACCGTGCGACGTACCCGGCGAGCTCCGCGCGTCCGCCAACGGACCGGGCCGCCAGGTGGGGGACGGCCGTGTACCCGGCTTCGGCCAGCTCCACCGCGAGATCCACGGCCTTCCGCGGACCGTGGTGGGGCAGGCACGTGACGGTCACGGCTGCGGGGGCGGGGAGGTGCGCGCGGAGACGCTCCGTCAGGCCCTCCCCCGGAACGACCTCGATGCGGACCGGCAGGTCAGCCACGCGCGGTCAGCACTCCACGACGTTCAGGGCGAGCCCGCCGCGTGCGGTCTCCTTGTACTTGTCCATCATGTCGGCGCCGGTGTCGCGCATGGTCTTGATGGCGACGTCGAGCGAGACATGGTGCTGCCCATCGCCGCGGACGGCCATGCGTGCCGCGGTGATGGCCTTCATCGCCCCGACGGCGTTCCGTTCGATGCAGGGGATCTGGACGAGGCCGCCGACGGGGTCGCAGGTCAGCCCGAGGTTGTGCTCGATCCCGATCTCGGCCGCGTTCTCGACCTGCTCCGGAGTCCCACCCAGCACCTCCGCCAGCGCCCCCGCCGCCATGGCGCAGGCGGAGCCGACCTCGCCCTGGCAGCCCACCTCGGCACCTGAGATCGAGGCGTTCTTCTTGAAGAGCGAGCCGATCGCCGTGGCGGCGAGCAGGAACCGGATGACGCCGTCGTCGTCGGCTCCCGGCACGAAGTCCACGTAGTACTTCAGGACGGCTGGGATGATGCCGGCCGCCCCGTTGGTCGGCGCCGTCACCACGCGCCCGCCCGCGGCGTTTTCCTCGTTGACGGCGAGGGCGAAGAGGGTGACCCACTCCATGGTGCCGAGACGATCGTCCGGGTCATCCGCCTTCTCCAGCAGTTGCCGCTGCCGTTCCGCCCGGCGCCGGACGTTCAGCCCGCCGGGCAGGATCCCGCCCGTCGTCGTGCCCCGCCGGATGGTGTCCTGCATGACACCCCAGATCTCGAGCAGCCCCACCCGCACCTCGTCCTCCGTGCGCCAGGACAGTTCGTTGGCCAGGACGACGTCGGAGAAGGACCAGCCGGTGGTCCGACAGATGTCCAGCAACTGGTCCGCGGTACCGAAGGGGTGGGACACCGGGACCGGCTGGAGGACCGCCGTCTCGGACCCGATCTGGTCCTCGTCCAGTACGAATCCGCCACCGACCGAGAAGTATTCCCTGGTTCGCATAACTGCCCCGGTCCTGGAATATGCCGAGAAACGCATGCCATTGGTGTGATAATCGAGGCGCTGTCGGCGGTGCAGGACGACGTCCGCCTGGGGGTGGAACGGAATGGGGTGACCACCCGCGAGGTTCAGCGTCAGGTCCTCGCCGATGCGGGTCACCCGGGCATCTGCCGAGGTCGGATCCACCAGGTGCGGCTGGTCGCCCTCGAGCCCGAGCAGCACCGCCTTGACCGTGCCGTGCCCGTGGCCGGTGGACCCGAGCGAACCGAAGAGCTCCACCTGCACGCGCTGCACGTCGGCCAGCAGGCTTTCGGTGCGTAGCACCTCCGTGAAGAGGTGGGCCGCGGTCATCGGTCCGCCCGTGTGGGAGCTGGAGGGTCCGATGCCGATCTTGAACAGGTCGAAGGCGCTGATCGTCACTGGGGCGTACCGGCGGGCTTCGCGCGCCTGTAGAACGGCGTGGGGATGACGGTGAAGGGTTCGGGCCGCCCCCGCAGATCCACCTGCACCTCGGTGCCGACGGCAGTATATGCCGCGTCCACGTAGGCGAGCGCCACGGGGTACCCGAGGGTGGGGCTCGGCAGCCCCGACGTCACCGTCCCGACGACAGCACCGTCCACGACGACGTCGTACCCGGCCCGCGCCGACCGGCGGCCGACGGCACGGAGCCCGACGAGGCGCCGCGCCGGCTCGACCGCCTTCAGGGGCTCGAGCACCGAACGACCCACGAAGTCGTCGGGCTTCTTCGTGCTGACCACGGGTCCGAGACCGGCTTCGAAGGGGTTCGTGTCGAGCCCGAGTTCGTGACCGTAGAGCGGCATGCCCGCCTCGAGCCGCAGCGAGTCACGGGCTGCGAGGCCGCAGGGCAGCAGCCCGTGCTTCCTGCCCGCCTCCAGCGCTGCGTTCCAGAGCCGCACCGCGACGTTATCGCCGAGGAAGATCTCGAAACCGTCCTCGCCGGTGTAGCCCGTGCGGGCCAGGAGCACGGGCAGGCCGGCCAGTTCGAGCTCCGCCACGGCGTAGTACTTCAGGCCGCGGATGACGGCGGCGTCCTCGGGGCGCGCCAGATCGAGGAGGACTGCCTCTGCCGTGGGACCCTGCACCGCGACGAGCGCCGTGGTGTCCGACTGGTCCTCCACTGCGACGTCGAACCCCTTGGCCCGTAGGCGCAGCTCCTCGGCGACCACGGACGCGTTGGAGGCGTTCGGCACCACGAGGAAGGAGTCCTCGGTCAGCCGGTAGGTGATGAGGTCGTCGATCACCCCGCCCGCCTCGTTGCAGATCAGCGAGTACTTCGCCTTGCCCACGGCGAGTACCGCGAGGTTGCTGACGAGGGCGTAGTTGAGGAACTGCGCGGCCTGCGGGCCGCTGACGAGCACCTCCCCCATGTGGGACAGGTCGAAGAGGCCCGCGGCCCTGCGCACCGTGTGGTGCTCTTCGAGTTCGCTCCGGTACTTCAGGGGCATCTGCCAGCCGCCGAAGTCGGTGAACGACGCCCCGTGCGCCTCGTGCTGGGTATACAGGGCGGTGTGCTTGCTCTGCTCGCTCATGGTCGGCGGATTCCTAGTCTTCGAAGGCTTCGATGGGCGGGCAGGAGCAGACGAGGTTGCGGTCGCCGTGGGCGCCGTCGATCCTGCGCACCGGGGAGAAGTACTTGTCGTGGCGCAGCGAGCGCAGCGGGTAGGCCGCGAGCTCACGGGAATAGGCCTGCGTCCACTCGTCGCTGACGAGCACCTGCGCGGTGTGCGGCGCCTGGCGCAGCGGGCTCTCCTCGATGCTGAACTCACCGGCCGCCACGCGGTCGATCTCTCCCTTGATCGCGATCATCGCATCGATGAAGCGGTCCAGCTCGGCGAGGTCCTCGGACTCGGTGGGCTCGACCATCAGCGTGCCCGCCACGGGGAACGACAGCGTCGGCGCGTGGAACCCGTAGTCGATGAGCCGCTTCGCGACGTCCTCGGCGGTCACGCCGGTGGCCGCGGTCAGCGGTCGGAGGTCGAGGATGCACTCGTGCGCCACGAGGCCCTGCACTCCCGTGTAGAGCACGGGGAAGTGCTCCGTCAGGCGGGCGGCCACGTAGTTGGCCGCGAGCAGGGCGTGCGCCGTCGCGCTGGTGAGCCCTTCGGAACCCATGAGGGCGATGTAGGCCCAGGAGATCGGCAGGACGCCGGCCGATCCGTACATCGATCCCGACACGGGCGTGCCACCCTCGGCGTCGCGGCCGCCGTCGGTCGCGATGTCCCGGTTCGCGTCACCGGGCAGGAACGGCGCGAGGTGCGATGCCACGGCGACGGGGCCGACGCCCGGTCCGCCACCGCCGTGCGGGATGCAGAAGGTCTTGTGCAGGTTCAGGTGGGAGACGTCGCCGCCGAACTCGCCCGGCTGGGCGAGCCCCACGAGCGCGTTGAGGTTGGCGCCGTCGATGTAGACCTGGCCGCCGGCGGCGTGCACCTTCTCGCAGACCCACCGCACGTCCTCCTCGAACACGCCGTGCGTCGAGGGGTAGGTGATCATGATGGCCGAGAGGTTCTCGGCGTGCTGATCGATCTTGGCGAGCAGGTCGTCGTGATCGATGTTGCCGTTGGCCGCCGTGCCGACCACCACGACCTTCATGCCGGCCAGGACGGCGGAGGCCGCGTTGGTGCCGTGCGCGGAGGACGGGATGAGGCAGACGGTGCGGTTCTCGTCGCCGCGCGAGCGGTGGTACCCGCGGATGGCGAGGAGGCCGGCGAGCTCGCCCTGCGACCCGGCATTGGGCTGCAGCGAGACGCGGTCGTAGCCGGTGATCTCGGCGAGGCGCTCCTCGAGGTCGGTGATGAGCTCGCGCCAGCCTTCGGTCTGGGCCTCGGGCGCGAAGGGGTGGATGGAGGCGAACCCGGGCCAGGAGATGGCTTCCATCTCGACCGTCGCGTTGAGCTTCATGGTGCAGGAGCCCAGCGGGATCATGGTGCGGTCCAGCGCCAGGTCCTTGTCGGAGAGGCGGCGCAGGTACCGGAGCATCGCCGTCTCCGAGCGGTGCAGCGAGAAGACGGGGTGCGTCATGAACCCCGATGTCCGGTGCAGGTCTGCGGGGATCCGCTCGCCTGCAGTCGCCGACCCGGTGTCGGTACCGCCGAAGACCGCCGCGACCGCCGCGATGTGCCCGGCCGTCGTGGTCTCGTCGCACGAGATGCCGAGGTGGTCGGCGTCGATGCGGCGGAGGTTGTAGCCCTGCGCCTCCGCCGTGTCCGCGTACTCGGCTGCCTTGCCGGGCACGCGGACCAGGAGGGTGTCGAAGAAGGCATCGTGCACGACGGCGGCGCCGGACCCGGCGAGGGCGTCCGCGAGTTCGACGGCCCGCCGATGCGTGGTGCGCGCGATCGCCTTCAGCCCCTCGGGACCGTGGTAGACGGCGTACATCGAAGCCACGATCGCCAGCAGTGCCTGGGCGGTGCAGATGTTGCTCGTGGCCTTCTCGCGGCGGATGTGCTGCTCACGCGTCTGCAGGGCGAGGCGGTAGGCGGGAGCGCCGTCGGCGTCCTTGGACACGCCGACCAGGCGTCCGGGCAGCATGCGCTCGAGGCCCTTGCGGACCGCCATGTAGGCGGCATGGGGGCCCCCGAAGAAGAGGGGGACACCGAAGCGCTGGGCCGAGCCGACGGCGATGTCCGCGCCCTGCTCGCCGGGAGGGGTGATGAGGGTCAGGGCCAGCAGATCGGCGGCGACCGTGACGAGTGCGCCGCGTTCCTTCGCCGCGCCGATGACTGCGGCATGGTTGCGCAGGGCACCGGACGCGCCGGGCTGCTGCAGGACCACGCCGTTGATGTCGCCGTCCGGCAACCCGGCCGCGAGGTCGGCGATCTCGACGTCGAACCCGAGCGCCTCGGCACGGCCGCGCACGACGGCGACGGTCTGCGGGAGGGCGTCGGCATCAATGACCGTGCGGCCCTTGTTCTTGCCGGAGCGGCGCATGAGGAGGACGGCCTCGGCGACGGCGGAGGCTTCGTCGAGCAGGGAGGCGTTGGCGATGTCGAGGGCGGTGAGGTCCTGCACCATCGTCTGGAAGTTCAGGAGGGCTTCGAGGCGGCCCTGGGAGATCTCGGGCTGGTAGGGCGTATAGGCGGTGTACCAGGCGGGCGACTCCAGGACGTTACGTCGGATGACCGGCGGAGTGACGGTGTCGAAGTACCCCTGGCCGATCATCTGGACGGCGGTCCGGTTGCGGCCGGCGATCCGCCGCAGCTGCGCCAGCACCTCCGTCTCACTGAGGGCCGCCGGCAGCTTCAGCGCGCGGTCGAGCCGGATGCTGGCGGGCACCGCCATGTCCACGAGCTTCTCGAGGCTCGGGTAGCCGAGGACCTCGAGCATCGTCCCGGCATCGGAGGTGCGGGGACCGATATGACGGTCGGCGAAGGTCGATGCGGTGCCGGATGCGGCGCCGGATGCGGTGCCGGATACCGAGTCGGGGAAGGCGGTCATGGGGAACTCCGTACGTCAGAAGGAAGCGCAGTCGCGCGTGCCTGGTCGAGTTCCTCCCCGCTCTGTAGGGGACCTGAGAGTTTCCGCAGGGCTCCGCGCCTGCTTGCACCGTCGGTGAGCGCCGGGCGTGCCCGATGCTGCTTTCCAGAGTTGCCTAGCCGCAGCGGTACTTTCGCCTGAGAGATTCCTGGGGAGGATTTGCTCCTACGGCGCCTACCGGTTTTGAGTCAACGGCAGAACTCTCCCGCTGCAGATCGATGGCGTATTCAGTTGGGGTATCGCGGCGTGTGAGCCGTCCCACAGTCTACCGCGCACGGCCGACGGGAGGCAAAGATACCCGGCTCAGCGGTGGAAGGGTAGCCCTCGCGGGCGTACGCCGGAAGGGTTGTGCTGAAGGCAGCCCTCGTCCTCCCTGCGGACCCTCCGGTGAGAATAGTGTTGGGGTAAACCCTGGCACCTGGAGTATCGATGTCGATGTCCCGTCTCCGCTGCGCCGTGGCCGTGGCCGTGCTGCTGGCGGCCGTCGCACGTCCAGTACAACCGGCCACCGCTGCCGGCGCCTCCTATGTCGCCCTCGGCGACTCCTACTCCTCGGGCACGGGGACGCGCGAGTACCTGGCGGACGGGACGAACTGCCGGCGATCGGTCCATGCGTATCCCCCGCTGATCGCGAGCGCTGCGGGATACGCGCTGAACTTCCGTGCCTGCTCGGGTGCCACGATTCCCGACGTCGTCACGGCCCAACTCAGCGCCCTCACACCGACGACGTCGTTCGTCTCCCTGAGCGTCGGCGGGAACGATGCGTCCTTCGTCGCCGTCCTGACCGAGTGCGCGAAGCCCGCCTGGATGAGCAACTGCAACGCGGCGATCGACCGCGCCCAGGCCGTCATCACCCAGCAGTTGCCCGGCGGCCTCGCCTCCCTGTATGCGCAGATCCGCGCCCGGGCCCCCCAGGCTTCCGTCACGATCGCGGGCTATCCACGGATCTTCAACGGTGAGGACTGCAACGCGGGCACCTGGTTCTCGCCCGCGGAGCAGGTCCGGCTGGACGCGACCGCGGACCTGCTGAACGCCACGACGGCGACGGCGGCCGCGGCGGCCGGCTTCACCTTCCGCAACCCCACGGCCGCCTTCGCCGCCCATTCGGTGTGCGACGACGTCGAATGGCTGAACGGGCTCTCGAACCCGATCTCGGATTCCTACCACCCCAATCGCACGGGGCATGCCGCCGGGTATGTGCCGCTGATCGGTTCCTCGCTGACGGAAGGCCCCATCGGTGTCACCCAGGCGACGCTGCGGTCCGCCGAGTCCTCCGCGCCGCGGCTCGCCCGGCAGCAGGCCGCGCATGCGGCCCTGGACGCGGGTATCACGCCGAAGGAATTCGTCCTGCCGGACCTGACCAGCCCCGCCGCCCGGGCTGCGGCGGCGCGTGCCGGTGTAGACCTCGAGGACCCCGCGAGCATCCGGCGGGCGGACCGTGCGGCGGAAGCCGGGCAGGATGCAGACCGTTAGCGGCGACTATATACATATGCATGGAATAACCCGGCGGCGGGGCAGGTTCAACCAACAGGCCCAGGGTGGGCCGGGAACGCCAAGCACGGGAGCGACACCATGGCACGCGAACTGGAACTCGGACTCGACACCTTCGGGGATGTCACGCGCGGACAGGACGGCAACCCCGTCCCTTACCCGCAGGTCATCCGGAACGTGATCGCCGAAGCGGTCCTCGCCGATCAGGTCGGTGTCGATTTCATCGGTGTCGGTGAGCATCACCGGGACGACTTCGCCGTCTCAGCACCGGAAACCGTGCTGGCGGCGATCGCCGGGCGGACGCAGCGCATCCGCCTCGGTTCCGCCGTGACGGTCCTCAGCTCGGATGATCCCGTCCGCGTGTACCAGCGCTTCGCGACGCTCGATGCCGCCTCGAACGGCCGCGCGGAGGTCATCCTGGGCCGCGGCTCCTTCACCGAGTCCTTCCCCCTCTTCGGCTATGAGCTCTCGGACTACGAACGCCTCTTCGAGGAGAAGCTCGACCTCTTCTCCGAGCTGATCAAGGAGGGCCCGGTCACGTGGTCCGGCAGCACACGCCCGGGACTGGACAACCACGAGGTCTACCCCAAGACCGACGGCGGTCGCCTCAAGACGTGGATCGGCGTCGGCGGCAGCCCCGAGTCCGTGGTGCGCGCCGCCCGCTACGGCATGCCCCTGATGCTCGCGATCATCGGCGGCGACCCCGCCCGGTTCGCCCCGTACGTGGACCTCTACCACCGGGCGCTCACGCAGCTCGGCCGGCCCACGCTCCCCATCGGCGTGCACTCGCCCGGCTACATCGCCGACTCGGACGAGCAGGCCCGCGAGGAGCTGTGGCCCGACAACCGCATCATGCGTGATCGGATCGGCCGCGAGCGCGGCTGGGGTCCGACGACCCGCGCGGAGTTCGACCAGGAGGCCGATTTCGGTTCGCTCTACGTCGGCTCGCCCGAGACCGTGGCGAAGAAGATCGCCGGGACGGCCCGGACCCTCGGCATCGACCGCTTCGACATGAAGTACAGCGCCGGCCCGCTGCCGCACGAGAAACTCATGCACAGCATCGAGCTCTACGGCACCAAGGTGATCCCGATGGTCCGGGAGATGCTGGCGTAGGCAAGGCCGATCGGGGAGGAACTTCTCCTCGCAGCGGCGGGAGGGCGGCGGTAGCGTGGGCGCGGAAACGCGCCACCCCGCGCCCCATCCCGTCGAGAGGCACCGCCATGATCGACCGCATTGCCGAGATCTGGGGCACCCGGACCCCTTACGCCCGGGACGAGCGCTGGCCCGTGCGCGTCGACCAGGCGCTCGCACCCGGCGTCGCGGAGGAGGACGTGGACCGCTGGGTGCAGTCCGCGTGCGTCCTGTGCAGCAACGGGTGCGGCTGCGACATCGCGGTCAAGGACGGCCGCATGGTGGGGATCCGAGGCCGCCAGGAGGACATCGTCAACCACGGCAGGCTGGGCCCCAAGGGCCTGTTCGGCAGCTGGCAGGGGGTCGAGCACCGTGACCGGCTCACCCGGCCGCTCATCCGCGTGGACGGCGAGCTCGTGGAGACGGACTGGGACACCGCGATGGGCCGCATCGTGGAGCGGAGCCGGCAGCTGCTGGACACGAAGGGGCCCCTCAGTCACGGTTTCTACACGACGGGCCAGCTGTTCCTGGAGGAGTACTACGCCCTCGGGATCCTCGGCAAGGCCGGTGTGGGGACACCCCACATGGACGGCAACACCCGCCTGTGCACCGCGACGGCCGCGACCGCCATGAAGGAGAGTTTCGGCGCGGACGGGCAGCCCGGCAGCTACGTGGACATCGACGAGTGTGACGCCATGTTCCTGTTCGGCCACAACATGGCGGAGACGCAGACGGTCCTCTGGATGCGCGTGCTGGACCGTCTCGCCGGGCCCAACCCACCGCGCGTGGTCTGCGTGGACCCCCGGGAGACGGAGGTGGCCCGGGTGGCCGAGGTCCACCTGGCCCTCCGCCCCGGCACCAACCTCGCCCTCATGAACGGCCTCGTCCGCGAACTCCTGGTCCACGGCTGGATCGACGAGCAGTACATCGCCGACCACACGCTGAACATCGACGAGCTGAGGGCGACGGTCGACCGCTGGACGCCGGAGGCCGTGGCCGAGACCTGCGGGGTCGACGCGGACGACGTCCGCCGGGCCGCGGAGATCTTCGGCACGAGCGAGCGCGTCCTGTCCACCGTGCTGCAGGGCTTCTACCAGTCCGCGCAGGCGACGGCGTCGTCCTGCCAGGTCAACAACCTGCACCTGCTGCGCGGATTGCTCGGACGGGAGGGGTGCGGCATCCTGCAGATGAACGGCCAGCCCACGGCACAGAACAACCGCGAGTGCGGAGCCGACGGTGACCTCCCCGGCTTCCGGAACTGGGAGAACTCGGACCATGTGCGGGAACTCGCGGAGCTGTGGGACGTGGAGCCGGACACGATCCCGCACTGGGCTCCCCCCACCCACGTCATGCAGATCTTCCGCTACGTGGAGCAGGGATCCATCGAGTTCCTGTGGGTCTCCGCCACCAATCCGGCGGTCTCCATGCCGCAGCTGGAGCGGATCCGCCGCATCCTGGACACGGAGGGCCTCTTCCTGGTGGTGCAGGACCTGTACCTCACCGAGACGGCGCAGTACGCGGACGTCGTCCTGCCGTGCGCGGCCTGGGGTGAGAAGACCGGGACCTTCACCAATGTGAACCGCACCGTGCACCTGTCCGAGAAGGCGGTGGAGCCGCCCGGTGAGGCCAGGAGCGATCTCGACGTATTCCTCGACTACTCGCGGCGCATGGGCTTCCGTACCCGCAGTGGCGCCCCACTGCTCGACTGGGCGGGCCCGGAGGACGGCTTCCGGGCCTGGCAGGAGTGCACGCGCGGCCGGCCGTGCGACTACACCGGGATCACCTACGAACGGCTGCGTGGCGGCAGCGGCATCCCCTGGCCGTGCAACGACGAGCACCCCGACGGGACCGTCCGTCTCTACGGGGACGGCGTCTTCCCCACGGATCCGGAGTACTGCGAGTCCTACGGCCATGACCTCCTCACCGGTGCCGCGACGGGCCCCGTCGTGTACCGCGCCAGGGTGGAGCCGGGAAAGGCCTGGCTGAAGAGCGAGGACTACCGGCCGCCGCACGAGGAGCCCAGCGAGGAGTACCCCCTGCGCTACAGCACCGGTCGCACCGTCTACCAGTTCCACACCAGGACCAAGACCGGGCGGAGCCGGCCCCTGAACCGGGCGGCTCCGGGCGCCTGGATCGAGATGTCCGTCCCGGACGCCGAGCGGCTGGGGCTTGTGGAGGGCGACGTCGTCGCGGTGCGGTCGGCGCGTGGACACCTCGAGGTGCCCGTACGGGTGGGCGACATCCGCGAGGGAACGGTGTTCGCGCCGTTCCACTACGGCTCGTGGGACCCCGACGGCGATGGAACGGACCACGCCGGCGCCTCCCACGCCGCGAACGAACTGACCGTGACGGAGTGGGATCCGGTGTCGAAGCAGCCCGTCTTCAAGAACGCCGCGGTGCGGATCGAGAAGCTGCGGCATGCAGGCGGGCCGGCACCGGCGCCCACCACGACCGCATCCCGGCCGGCACGGGCCGGGGTGCGGGCGACCGTGGGCGGAACGGCCGGCGAAGCCACCGAGAGGTTCCCGGACACCACCCCGCCGGCGGTCGCGACCCGCGAGGAGCAGCCATGAAACTCCCCGTCTACCTCGGCCTGCTGCAGGAGGCCGAGCACATCCTCGCCCGGTCGTTCCGTGTGGTCGCGGAGGGGCACGCCGACGAACCCGACGTCCATTTCATCGTCAGGACGCTCGCCGAGCAGTGCGACCGGCACATCGCGGCGCTGGGTCCCGTCATCGAGCGCTTCGGCGCCGATGTGGAGGGCGAGGAGGAGCACAGGGTCACGGCGGACGGCGTCGAGGAGGCGCGGTCCGGCCCGCTCGGCCTGCTGCTCGACCTGCAGGACCTCTACGTCCTCGTGCATCACCTGGACATCATGTGGACGATGACCGGCCAGGCTGCGGCGGGGAGCAGGGACCGGCAGTTGCTCGACATCGTGGCGGGCTGCGAGCAGGATTCCGACCTGCAGAGCAGGTGGCTCCGGACGCGGATGAAGCAGGCGGCTCCGCAGGCCCTGCTGGTGGCCCGGTGAAGGACGGCCCTTCCGCGCTCGACCGGATGCGCTCCCGGTACGGCACCGTGGGCGCCGGGGTCTACGCAGCGGCCCTCAGCCTCCTCACCCTGGCCGCCCTCGGACTCGTCGGCCTGGTGAGCCACCTGCCCTGGCTCTTCCCGAGCCTCGGGCCCACGGTCATGCTGTTCTTCGAATCCCCCGGACAGCCGGCATCCCGGCCCACCAACACGATCGTCGGGCACGGGGTGGGGCTCGCCGCCGGCGTGGCGTGCTTCTACGGATTCGGGACAGCTGACCTGCAGGCGGCACCGGTGGGAGGCCTCCAGGCGCCGCACGTCGTGGCCGGAGCGGTGTCCGTGGCCCTCACCACCCTCGTCCTGACGCTCCTGAGGATGCCCCACCCCCCGGCGGGAGCCACCACCCTGATCGTCAGCCTCGGCATCCTCCACACCCCGGTGCAGTTCGCGACCATGGCGGCCGCGATCGTGCTCCTGGCGGCACTCGGGTGGGCGCTGAACCTCCTGCTGGGCACACGGCCTGCGGGCAGGGACGGTGGCACCGCCTGACGTTCGCCTTTTCTTCGGTCTTCCTTCGCCCTTCGGCCACGGCGTGTTTGAAGACCGACGGCCAGAGTGGAACCAGGAGTGCAGCTCTCCGCGATCTTCCCGCCGGTCCCGGTCCGTCCACCGGGGCCGGCGGGGCAGCGTCGACGGGTGGCCCTCCGGACCGGCACAGGATCCAGCGGCAGCAGAAGGAGCAGGCGTGGCCACGTCCCACCTCCCCTTTCCCGTGGCCCAGGGCGTCCCGGCCGGTCCACGTCCCGCGACCGACAGGACCGAGGTGCTCCAGCTTCCCGTGCTCGACCGGCGGACCCTCGGGAACCTCGGGGTGGAACTCGCCAACCAGGCGGGCGCGCTGCAGTTCGCGGAGATGTTCGCGGCGATGCTGCCGCAGCGGATCGCCGCCGTGGAAGCCGCCTTCGCGGCCCGCGACACGGACGCCGCCGTCGTCGCACTCCTCAGCCTGAATGTCAGCTCGTCCATGGTGGGAGCACGCCGCCTGGAGGAGTCCTCCGCCGCGGCCCTGGGATCGATCGATGAGCCGACGGCCCACTCCGGGCTCGTCGCGCGCCTGCAGGGCCTGGCTGTGGAGTTTCAGTCCGCGCTGGGCGGCATCATCCGGTAGCCGACACCGCGGACCGTCCGGATGAACCTGGGCGCCTTCGTGTCCTCGCCGAGTTTCTTCCGGAGGTTCCGGATGTGCACCTCCACGAGGTGCTGGTCATTGACCCAGCCGTCACCCCAGATCCGCGACAGCAGGGTCTCACGCTGCCAGACCCTGCGGGGCCCGGAGACGAGCGTGGCCAGGAGGTCGAACTCGATCCGCGTCAGGGGCAGCTCGACGCCGTCGAGCATCGCGATCCTGCCCTCGGTGTCGATGGTGATGGGTCCGTGCACCAGGAGGCCCTCCACCTGTCCCGGTGCCCCCGTGACCTCTGCCGGCCTGTCCGACGCCGCCTGGGGCGCCGCTTCGGGCTCGACGCCCACCAGGGGCTGTGACACGCTGCGCACCGTGCTCCTGGGACGGCGGAACATCGCGTTCACCCGAGCGCCGACCTCGCGCGGGCTGAAGGGCTTCATCACGAAGTCGTCCGCCCCGATCTCGAGGCCGATCAGGCGGTCGATCTCGTCCTGCCGCGCCGTGATCATGATGACGTAGGCATCGGTCAGGGGGCGGATCTGCCGGCATACCTCGACGCCGTCGATATCCGGGAGGTTCAGGTCGAGCGTCACGAGGTCCGGGCGGCGTTCGCGCACGAGCGCGACACCCTGCCGTCCGTTCTCGGCCTCCAGGGTGGTGAAGCCGTTCATGCCCAGCGTCATGACCAGCAACTGGCGCACGTCGGCGTCGTCTTCGATGATCAGTGCAACGCGCGCATCGGGGTCCGAAGTCATAACTGACACACTGCCAGATGTTGAAAGCACCACCGAGCGCATCCGTCCCCTTGTCCCGATATTCCGACGAATCCTTCACGTGCGCCCCTGGCCTGTGACACGTCAGCCACGGCCGGCCCCCACTGTGTGTCCCCCGATCCAGGGACCCACCTCGCGCGCAGGAAGCGGCACGGCGAGGTGGAAGCCCTGACCGAAATCGCAGCCTCGCGCCCTCAGCTCCTCCTCCGTCCGCTCGTCGTCGACACCCTCGGCGACCACGCGCAGGCCCAGGCTGTGCGCGAGGTCGATGATCGACCCCACCAGCCCGTCGGCCCGGTCGTCGTCCCCCATGGCGGTGATGAACGAGCGGTCGAGCTTCAGCTCGTCGACCGGAAGAACGCGAAGGTAGGCCAGGGAGCTGTAGCCGGTCCCGAAGTCGTCGAGGGCGATCTGGACACCCGCGCCGCGGAGGGCCGCGAGGATGTCGGCGGTGCCGGTCGGCGTGGACATGAGTACGTCCTCGGTGATCTCCAGCATGAGGCACGACGGCGGCACGTCGAACTGCTCGAGCAGGGCGAGGATCTCGTGCGGCAGGCCCGGCAGGATGCAGGAGCCCGACATGTTGACCGCTACCGAGATGTCGAGTCCGGCGGCCCGCCACCGGGCGACCCGACGGACGGCGCGTCGTAGCACCAGGGAGGACAGGGCGGGCATGAGGCCGGCTTCCTCGGCGAGGGGCAGGAACGCGGTCGGGGGTAACTGCCCGCGCGTGGGGTGGTTCCATCGCACGAGGGCCTCCACGCCCGTCACCTCGCGGTCCGCCAGCCGGACCTTCGGCTGGTAGTGCATCTCGAACTGGTCCTCCGCGAGGGCGATCCGGAGCTCCTGGACGGTGCGCAGCCGGAGCTCACCGTCGTCGTCGTCCGTCGCGTCGTAGACGTGGTGGCCGCTGCGCGCGGACTTCGCACGGAACATGGCGATGTCCGCCTTGCGCATGAGCAGGCTCATGTCCGTGCCGTGCTGCGGAGTCAGGGCGATGCCGATGCTGGCGCCGGCCTGCAGCGCCGCCGTGCCCACCTGGACGGGGTCGGACAGCGCCGCTCCCAGGCGTTCGGCCGTGGCGACGGCGTCCTGTTCCGTCACGCCCTGGAGGAACACGGCGAACTCGTCACCGCCGAGGCGGGCGAGCATGTCCTGAGGGCGCAGCTGCCGCCTGAAGCGCCGGCCGACCTGGACCAGGAGCACGTCCCCGACGTCGTGCCCGAGGGCGTCGTTGACGTGCTTGAAGCGATCGAGGTCGAGCAGGAAGAGGGCTCCGGGCTGCCCGGTCCCGAGCCGCTGCGGGACGTCGGCCAGCAGGGCGCGCCGGTTGGGCAGCCCTGTGAGCTCGTCCGTCCGGGCGAGGGTGACGAGCATGCGATTCCGGAACGCGAGGGGGACCGCAGCCAGGGCGAGCGTGGATGCCGCGAAGACCACCGCGAGCAGGGGGATCCGCAGTTGGCAGCCGATCACGAGCACCGCGAGCGCCGATGCGGTGGATACAAGGGGTGCGGCGAGTTCCGGGATCCCGCGGCTCCGGTGGTGTGATCCCCTGCCGGTACTGGCCGCACCGTCGGTCCACGCGGCGATGGCCGCTATCCCTGCGACCCAGCCGGCGTCGATGACGGACCCCACGGCGTACTCCTGCATGCCCAGCGCGTAGGCGACATCGGCAGCGGAGAAGATGATCAGGCCCGAGACGAGGAGGGGCCAGCGGGGACCGATATCGAGGCCGCGGGAGGCGAGCACGCCGCCGACGGCGGTGATGAGGAGGAGGTCCAGGAGCGGATAGACGACGGCGATGATCACCTCGAAGGCCGTACCGCCCGAGCCGTCGATGCGGAGGACGGGCGCGAGGACCAGTGCCATGAGGGATGCCGCGGCCAGCGCCCCCACGATGCTGTCGAGCATCAACGGCCAGATCAGGTCCTTCAGCTTCCTGATCACCACCACGGCGACGGCGCCGAGCATGAGCGGATAGAAGGCGAAGTAGCCGACGTCCGCCCACGACGCGTAGCTCAGGGCCACCTCCCCGTCCAGGGAGGCGGCGTAGTAGGCGTCGCCCGCGGCGTAGGCGATCACGGCGCCCGCGGCCAGGAGGACCTGCCGTTGCGCGAAGCGGGTCCGCACCGCCGCGCTGATACACAGGGCGACGGCGGAGAGCTCCGTCAGGACGCAGAGCCAGCCGTCGAAGAGGGGATCGAACGTCTCCTGGTCCCCGAGCAGAAGGCCGCCGGTATACACGGCCAGCAGCACGACCATCATGGCGGTCAGCACCTGGGCATGGCCCGGCTGCGCAGGGCGACGGCCGTCACGTAGGGGGGCGTCGTCGCGCCGCATGCAGTCCCCGTTCTCGCTCCGGTGGTGGAATCGCAAGCATAGGGGCGCGGCGCCGGGCCGAGGGCGCGAACGGCCTGTAGCGGCTATATCCTGCACAAATACTTGGGTTGGACCGGAGCCCTCGCTTCCTCGCCCGGCGCTGCCCGCTCCTATCCGAGGTGTACGGCCTCACCCGACGTCGTGAATTCGTCACGCGCGACCCTGACCATGAACCAGGAGATCGGGGACGCGAGCGCGAGGGCCACTGCGGCAGCCAGGAACACCACGGAGTACCCGTCCACGAGGGACTGCAGCCCGCCCGCGGCTCCCTCGGCGGTACCGGTCCCGGCACCCACCGTGTAGAGGGCCGTGAAGACGGCGGTCCCGATGGATCCGCCGATCTGCTGCGTCGCAGTGACGGCGGCACTCGCCACGCCCGAATCCCTCGGTGCGATGCCCAGGAGGGCGACGTTCTGGAGGGGGACGAAGATGAAGGCGAGCCCCATCCCGAGCAGGATCTGCGCGGGAAGAACTTCGAGGGCGTAGGAACCGCCGACGGTGATGCGGCTGAGCAGCAGCAGCCCTGCAGCGGCGATGAGCGGGCCGACGGTCATGAGGATGCGGGGACCGACCGTGGGCAGGAGCCGCGACACGACGCCGGCGCAGACGATGATGGCGAAGGTCATCGGAAGGGACGCGAGCCCGGAGACCAGCGGGCTCATGCCGAGGACGATCTGGAAGTACAGCGTCAGGTAGAGCAGCGCACCGAGCAGCGCGGCGCCTACCGCGATCGAGGAAAGGTATGCGCCCGCCCGGGCACCATCGGTGATGATGCGCAGCGGCAGGAGGGGGTGGGCCGAACGGGATTCGACGAGGAGGAACAGGACCAACAGCACCACGCCGAGGGCGAGGAAGCCCAGCGTGTCGGCGCGGACCCACCCGGCTTCGGCCCGGGAGAAGCCGTAGACCACGGAGGCGAGGCCGAGGCTGACGAGGACCGCTCCGGGAACGTCGTAGCGCGTGCTTCCCTCGGCACGGCTCTCCCGCAGCACGGGGAGGCCCACGGCGATGGCGACGACGGCGATGGGCACGTTCACGAGCAGGCACCAGTGCCAGCTGAAGTACTCGGTCAGGACACCGCCCAGCAGGAGGCCGACGGCGGCTCCGCCACCGGCGATGGTTCCGTAGACGGCGAAGGCCCGGACGCGGTCCTTGCCGCCGGGAAATGTGACCGAGAGGATGGCGAGCGCCGCGGGAGCGAGCAGTGCGGCGAAAACGCCCTGGAGTCCGCGGGCCACCAGGAGCATCTCGCCCGAGGTCGCGATCCCGCCGATGGCCGAGGCGAGGGCGAAGCCGCCCATGCCGATGAGGAACGAGCGCTTCCGCCCCCAGAAGTCGGCGATACGGCCGCCGAGGAGCAGGAGCGCGCCGAAGGTGAGTGCATAGAGCGTGACGACCCAGCTGCGATCGCTGTCGGACATGCCGAGTTCGGCCTGTGCCTGCGGCAGGGCGATGTTCACGATGGTCCCGTCGAGGACGACGGTGAGCTGTGCGAGCGCAACGATGGCCAGCACGAGCCAGCGGTTGGCCGGGGCCTTGGCGGGGGCGTCCTCCACAGCGAAGGGGCTGGTGGCGCCCGAGGGTGGGACTGTCATGGATCTCCTCAGAAATGGTCTGGTTCCGAGGGTAGGGCTGCCCTCTCCGAGAGTCAAACGAACTAGTTCGTTTGGTATGCTGGGAGCATGCAGTCGACGACGGACGTACGCTCACGGATCCTCCTGGCCGCTCGGAGCGAGTTCGCCTCCTACGGGTTGGCGGGCGCGCGCGTCGATCGGATCGCCAAGGCCGCGAGTGCCAGCAAGGAACGCCTCTATGCGCACTTCACCGACAAGTCGGCACTGTTCCAGGCCGTGCTCGACACCAACGCCATCGCGTTCCACGACGCCGTGGTCCTCGATCCCCTGGACGTCCCGGCCTTCGTGGGCCGGCTCTTCGACCATACGCACGAGCATCCCGACATCCTCAGGATGCTGACCTGGGCCCGCCTCGAGGGGGTGGACTACGACCTGCCCGGGATGGGCGCGGACCCGGACGTCAAGCTGGTGGCTCTCCGGCAGGCGCAGGACCTGGGCCACGTCGACCCGTCCTGGGCACCGGAGGAACTCCTCCCGATCCTCTTCGGCATCGCGCAGGCCTGGGTGCAGGCTCCGCTGGTCGCGCAGCAGAACGCTTCGGGGACGCCGCTGTCGGCACATCGGGCCTCGGCGGTCGAGGCCGCCCGGCGGATCATCCAGCCGTGAGCCGGTCCACCTGGCCCTGACCGGCGACCGGTGCGGCGCTCAGAGCCCGAGGGCGGGCATGGGCAGGCCGAATTCCCGCTCGAGCGCGAGCCGGGCCGCATTCATCCCCGCCATTCCGTGGACTCCGGGGCCCGGCGGAGTCGACTGGGAACAGAGGTAGACACCCTTCATCGGCGTCGCCCAGGGCTGCAGGGACGGCACCGGGCGGGCGACGATCTGGCGCAGGTTCACCGCTCCGCTGCTGAAGTCGCCGCCCACATAGTTGGCGTTGTACGCCTCGAGTTCGCTCGCCGTCGTCGTGTGGCTGCTGACCACGACGTCGCGGAAGCCGGGCGCGAACCGTTCGATCTGCGCGGTCACGGCCGCTGCCATGTCCAGGGTGGAACCCCTCGGGACATGGCAGTACGTCCACAGCGTGTGCCTGCCCTCGGGCGCGCGGGTCGGGTCGAACGACGACGGCTGCGACAGGAGCACATAGGGGCTGTCCGGGTGCTGCCCCTGGTTGACCTGCTTCTCCCCGGCAGCGATCTCCTCCCGTGTCCCGCCCAGGTGCGCCGTACCTGCGCGGTGCAACTCCGGGTGGGTCCACGGCACAGGACCGGACAGGATGAAGTCGACCTTGCAGGCCGCGTTTCCATAGGTGAAGGCGGACAGTGCGGCCCGGTAGGCCGACGGCAGCCTGCCGCGCGACATGGCCTGGAAGGTCTTCGGTGCGACATCGAGAAGCACCACGGGCGCGTCCGAAACCTCGGCCAGAGTGTCGATCCTGCTGTTGGTGACCACCTCCCCGCCGTGCTCCTGAAGGTCCAGCGCCAGGGCGTCGGCGATGGACTGCGAGCCTCCCACGGGGATCGGCCACCCGACGGTGTGCGCGAGGAGGTTCAGCACCAGGCCCGCCCCCGCTGCAGTCACCGAGGGCAGCGTACCCACCGGATGCGCCATGACCCCCGTCACGAGGGCCTTCGCCTCGTCTGTGCGGAAGCGGCGGTTCCAGGACGGCAGGCCCTGGTCGAGGACCGCCAGGCCGAAGCGCAGGGCCGCCTCCGGCTTCTTCGGGATCCGCACCACGTGGTTCAGCGTGAAGGCCAGGATGTCCTGCTCCCGGTCCCGGAGAGGCTGCAGAAGCCGTCGGTACGCTTCGCCGTCCGCTCCGAGCCCTGCAACGGTCTGCTCCAGGCTCCGGTGGGCGACGCCGGCCCGGCCGCCGTCCAGCGGGTGCGCGAAGGACACCTCGGGGACGGCGAACCCGATGCGACGGCTCAACTCGAAGGCACGGAAGAAGGGTGAGGCGAGGGCCATCGGATGGACGGCGGAACAGAAGTCATGAAGGTGCCCGTCCTCCATCAGCTGGAGGGAACGCGACCCACCGCCGAGGGTCGGAGCGGCTTCGTGGATCCTGACGGAGAGACCGGCGCGCGCCATGACGACGGCTGCCGCAAGGCCGTTCGGCCCTGCTCCGACTACGACTGCATCTGGCATGGCGCTTCCTCTCCTGCCGCGGGGTGGCTCCCCGTCCGGCGCTACGTCTGCTCGGCCTCCACGCCGACGCGCTCCCGCCGTCCGACGGCACGTCGCGCGAGCGCCCTCGCACGGCGAACAGCTGACCTCGCCGTCGTGGGGGCCGTCCGCCGGGCGCCGAGCAAGGATGCGACCGCCGCGTAGCGCAGGGGGCTGAGCGGGATGTCGAAGGTGGTCGGGACCACCACCACGTTCTTCGAGAAGTTGCGTTTGAAGGTCGTGACGTTCGCGAGCCCGGGATAGTTCTCGCTCACGATCCCCGTCAGCCCGCATGCCGTGTTGCCGGCGGACTTCAGGACCTTGAAGGCCTCCCACAGGAGCAGGTACGGTGCGAAGGTACTGCGGGCCTCGTGCGTACTGCCTGCGAAGTAGTAGACGGAGTAGCCGCGGTACTCCGTGGTGATCAGCCAGCTGAGGGGGGTGTCCTCCCGATAGGCGACGAGGAGTCGCAGGTGGTCGCCCAGAGCGGCCAGCAGGGTCTCGTAGTAGGCCGAGTCGAAGGACTGGAAGCCGTCCCGCTCCGCGGTCTCCTGCATGATCGGAAACAGCTGCGTGGCGAAGACCACCTTCCATTCCTCGCGAGGAATGTGACGTACCTCGACGCCGTTGCGCTGGGCACGGCGGATGCTGTTGCGGGCGTTCGGCCGGAAACTCCGGAGCAGCTCCGGCTCCGAGGGCGTGAGGTCGACGACGATCTCGCGCTCGTACCATCCGTGCTCGATCGGACCCGTCGCGGGGGCCTGCGGCGTGGCGACCTGCATGCGGACATACAGCGGGTCCACGGAGGGGTCCTCGCGAAACTGGCGGCGTACCGACTCCATGAGCTCGCGCTCGGCCACGGGGGTACGCTCGGCGAACCAGACCGGACCGTTGACCACCACCACTGATTCCCTGAACCGGCGGACCACGTGGACATAGCTCGCCGTGGCCACGAGGATCCCGGCGGCATCCCTGTAGGCCCAGATGCCCAGGGGCTTCCGACCGAGGGCCCGCTCGAACTCGACCCAGTCGGGGGTCTGCTCGATGGGGATCACCACCTCCGGATGGGCTGCGGCGATCACGTCGAAGGCCGCCCGGTCGAGGGGGCTGTAGGTCAGGGGTGCTGCACTCACTGATGATCTTCCGCTGTTCGTGGTGATGGGACTGGAGGCTGCGACGGCACGGGCCCGTCGCCGTCGTCCGCGGGTGCCGGTAGGGCTCCCGCCTGGTCATGCCAGCCTATCGGAGCGACAGGGCCCGGCGGCCGGCCCGACGATCGCGACGGGATCCGCGCTGGCTCCGTGGCGGATGCCCGCGTGCCGAAGCGCAGGGTGAAGCGATCACGGGCCCCGTCGAACGGGCCTCCCTGCGGATCGTCGATGCCGATCCGCCGGACCACGTCCCGTTCGGGAGCGAGCACATCCAGCACCACGACCGCCATCACGTATGCCGTTGCAAGAATATGACCGAGTACGGCCCACGCGTACATGCCGAGTCCGAGGTTGTGCTCGGGGGCCCCGCCGCTCGTCTGTGCTCCGAGGTAGAGCCAGACGGCGACCCAGTGGAGGACCTCGACGAGCTGCCACGCGAGGACCACCCGCCAGCGGGGAACGGCCAGCGCGATGAGGGGAACGAGCCAGAGCGCGTACTGCGGTGAGTAGACCTTGTTGCAGAGGACGAAGGCCCCGACGATCAGCAGCGCGAGCTGCGCCAGCCGGGGCCGGCGCTGCGCACGCAAGGCGAGGACCCCGATGCCCGCGCAGGCGAGCGCGAAGAGGACGGCTGCGCCGAGATTGATCGCAGCGGGTGAAAGGGGTGCCCCGCCGGACTGCCGCGCGAGGGCGTTGTACACGTACCACCCCGAGGAGAACCCGGCATCGCGGTTCTCGGAGAACGTCAGGAAGTAGCGCCAGCCCGCCAGGTCACGGAGCATGAACGGCAGGTCGACCGCGAGCCATGCCGCCGTCGTGCCCGCCAGCGCACCGAGGAAGGCCCTGTAGCGGCCCGTCCTGATCGCCAGGAGCAGGACGGCCCCGAGCAGCAGGACCGGATAGAGCTTCACCGCCGTGCCGAGTCCCCACAGGACGCCCGCGAGCAGCGGACGGTCCCGGGCGAAGGCCAGCATCCCGGCCGTCGCGAGCAGGACGGCCCAGAGATCCCAGTTGATGGTTCCGGAGAGGATGATCACCGGTGCGGTCGCGACGATCGCCGCGTCCCAGGGCCGGCGGGCGGCCAGCCGGAGTGTCGCCAGCACGGTCAGGATCCATACCCCCGCCAGGAGGACCGCATTGACGTCGAAGTAGAGGAGGGACTTCGCCTCGGGTGAAGCGCCGCCGGCGGCGAGGGTGACGAGGAGGGCCGTGGCGGAGGCGATCAGGCCGAGCAGCACCGGATATTCGAAGAGTGCCCCCGGGCTGATGAAGGGAAGGACGCCTTCGCCGAGCCCGCGGCTCCGGTAGAGCTCCGGCCAGTCCGAGTAGCACGCGCGGTAGAAGTAGTCCGGCGACGACCACCCCTCCACGCGGCACGGGTTCTTGACGATCACCGCCAGGGCGGCGGCGCAGACGGTGAGGAGGATGAGCACCCGCTCCACGGTGAACCACTGAGGAGCGACCCGTCCCGGATCGGCGTGCCGGCCCAGCGGCCCTCCGATCCCTTCCACCAACGGCTGGAGGGCCGGGTCCGATCGGCTCGGGATGCTGATCCGGTAGGGCCCGCGCGCTCCCTCACCCGACGTCATCCACCGAGCCTAGTCGCCCTCCTGCGGCAGAAGGGGCCCGGTGTCGGGCCGCTTGACGCCGAACGGCTGCGGGCGCAAGGAATGCCTCCGCATGCATCGGCGTTGGAAACTGAACGTAGACTGGCACTTCCTGCCGACCGCGCCCGGGCGATGACGGCCGGAACATATTCAACGGGCTTTCGAGGAGAACTGTGGGACAGAACCCCATTCGCGTGGCAATCATTGGAGTCGGCAACTGCGCCGCGTCGCTGGTGCAGGGAGTGCACTATTACCGCGACGCGGACCCGTCCGGGAGCATCCCCGGACTGATGCATGTCGAGTTCGGCAAGTACCACGTAGGGGACGTCGAGTTCGTCGCGGCGTTCGACGTCGACGGCAAGAAGGTCGGCCACGACCTCGCCGAGGCGATCGGTGCCAGCGAGAACAACACGATCAAGATCGCGGACGTTCCGCCCACCGGCGTCATCGTCCAGCGCGGGCACACCCTCGACGGGCTCGGCAAGTACTACCGCGAGACCATCGTGGAATCGGACGAGGAGCCGGTCGACATCGTCGGCCAGCTCAAGGCCACCAAGGCCGACGTCCTGGTCTGCTACCTGCCCGTCGGCTCCGAACATGCCGCCAAGTACTACGCCCAGTGCGCCATCGACGCCGGCGTCGCGTTCGTCAATGCCCTGCCCGTCTTCATCGCCGGCACCAAGGAGTGGGCGGACAAGTTCACCGAGGCCGGGGTCCCGATCGTCGGCGACGACATCAAGAGCCAGATCGGCGCCACGATCACGCACCGCGTCATGGCGAAGCTGTTCGAGGACCGTGGCGTCACGCTGGACCGCACGTACCAGCTGAATGTCGGCGGCAACATGGACTTCAAGAACATGCTCGAACGCGACCGCCTCGAGTCTAAGAAGATCTCCAAGACCCAGGCCGTCACCTCCAACGTGAAGGCGCAGCTCCACTCCGACGACGTCCATATCGGCCCCTCCGACTACGTCGCCTGGCTCGACGACCGCAAATGGGCGTTCGTGCGCCTCGAAGGCCGCAACTTCGGCGACGCTCCCGTCTCCCTCGAGTACAAGCTCGAGGTGTGGGACTCCCCGAACTCCGCCGGCGTCATCATCGACGCCATCCGCGCGGCGAAGATCGCCCTGGACCGCGGCATCGGCGGTCCCATCCTCTCCGCGTCCAGCTACTTCATGAAGTCCCCGCCGGAGCAGTACGCGGACGACATCGCCCACGACAAGGTCGAAGCCTTCATCCGCGGCGACCTCGACCGCTAGCCGTACCGCGCGCCGGTGCGATCAGGGGCCGGGACGGCATCGCCGTCCCGGCCCTCGCCGTCGGCGCTGTGGCGGCCCCCGACCTCGCCGTGAGGCCCCGACCCGCTAGAACAGCCCGACGGCGTTGCCCTCGCCGTCCACGTCCATGCGCAGCGCGGCCGGTTCCTTCGGCAGTCCCGGCATGGTCATCACGGAGCCCGTCAGGGCGACGATGAACCCCGCGCCGGTCTTCGGGATGAGGTCCCTGACATGGACGGTGAAGCCCTTCGGAGCCCCGAGCAGGCTCGCGTCGTCCGAGAAGGAATACTGCGTCTTCGCCATGCACACAGGAAGCGCGGACCAGCCGTTGGCCTGGATCTCCTTCAGGCGCCGCAGTGCCGGTACGGAGAAATCGACGCCGTCGGCGCCGTAGATCTCCTGGGCGATCGTCCGGATCTTGTCCTCGACCGGAAGGTCGAGGGAATAGAGGTGCGAGAAGTCGACGGGACGCTCCAGGGCCGCGAGGACCTTCCCGGCGAGCTCGTCGCCGCCCGGTCCGCCGCCGCCCTGACCCCAGACGTCGGCGACGGCGGCGTCGATGCCCTCTCCCGAACACCACCCGAGCAGCCAGTCGAGCTCCTCCTGCGCGTCCGTTCCGAACCGGTTGATGGCTACGACCGGCGAGATGCCGAACTTCTCGATGTTCCGTACGTGGCGCGCCAGGTTGGCCGTCCCCTCCCGGAGTGCGTCCACGTCCGGCGTCGCGAGGTCGGCCTTCGCGACGCCGCCGTGCATCTTGAGCGCGCGGACCGTCGCGACGAGGACGACGGCGTCGGGTGCGAGGTCGGCGGCGCGCGCCTTGATGTCCATGAACTTCTCGGCTCCGAGGTCCGCCCCGAAGCCCGCCTCGGTGACCACGATGTCCGCGAGGCGCCGCGCGGTGCGCGTGGCGATGACCGAATTGCAGCCGTGGGCGATGTTTGCGAAGGGGCCGCCGTGCACGAGGGCCGGCGTGCCGGCGATGGTCTGCACGAGGTTCGGCTTGATGGCATCCTTGAGCAGCAGCGCCAGGGCGCCCTGGACCTGCAGGTCGCGGACGGTGAGCGGGGCGCGATCGTAGGTGTAGCCGAACGTGATGTCGCCGAGCCGTTCCTTCAGGTCCTCGAGGTCCTTCGCCAGGCAGAAGACGGCCATGATCTCCGAGGCCACCGTGATGTCGAAGCCGTCCTGGCGCGGAGTACCCTGCGCAGGACCGCCGAGCCCTACGACCACCTCCCGGAGCGCCCGGTCATTGACGTCCAGGACACGCTTGAACGTGATCCGCCGCGGGTCGATGCCGAGCTCGTTGCCCTGGTGGATGTGGTTGTCGATCAGGGCCGCGAGCGCGTTGTTCGCCGAGGTGATGGCATGGAAATCACCGGTGAAGTGCAGGTTGATCTCGTCCATGGGCAGCACCTGGGAGTATCCGCCTCCGGTCGCTCCGCCCTTCATGCCCAGCACCGGTCCCAGTGACGGCTCGCGGAGGGCGATCATCACGCGCTGTCCTGCCCGCGCGAGGGAATCCGCGAGACCGACCGTACACGTGGATTTGCCTTCTCCCGCGGGGGTGGGACTCATCGCGGTCACGAGGACCACCCTGCCGTGAGCCCCGGCCGTGTCGGGCAGCCGGCGTGGATCGATCTTCGCCTTGAAGCGTCCGTAGAACTCGAGCGCCTCCCGCGGTATCCCGGCGGCTTCGGCTATGTCCTCGATGGGTCTGACCGCAGCTGCGCGGGCAATCTCAAGATCGCTCATGCGGCAAATCTATCAGCGGTGGCGGGTCACGCCGGAGGCAGTCCAGCACGTTCGAGGACGTAGGCGATCAGCGGCTCGTACAGTCCCGGACAGACGTTGTCGTCGAGCGGGACGGCCACCTCGAGCTGGCCCTGCGCTTCGGAGACGAACAATCCCGGGTCGTTGCAGTCGGCGAATCCGATGGTGGGGAAGCCGGAGCTCGCCGCCTGTCCCGCCCACCCGTGGTCCGCCACCACGAGATCGGGCATCCCGATGCCCTCCCGTGCCAGGGTATCGATGCTCAGCCGCATGGGCTCGGGGAGGTGGGTGTGCATGAGGCCGCCGTGCTGGTGCCAGACGAGGACACCGAAGACCTGGCGGATGTCACCGGCCCCGAAGCGCCTGCCCTCGGCCACCTCGACCACGGTGGCACCTGCCGCGGCGGCGGCCCGCGCGAAGGCGGCGTGGACGGGCAGGAGGCCGGCGGGATGGCCCGTCGCGAAGAGGATCCGGTCCTGCCGTCGTACGGATGCGCCGAGCCTGTCGGCGAAGCGGTCGAGGGCGGCCACACACGTGCCGGCGTCGATGGTGTCCTGCCCCTCGGTGTGGGAGCGGTCGGGGCTCGTGCCCACCCGCTCGTGCATGAGGTCGAAAACGTCGTCGTACGTCCACTTCCGCGTGAGCTCCACGCCGAATTCGAGGTTCTCGTTGCCTTCGAGGAAGAGCCTCATGTGCTTGAGGTTGTCCTGCCGCGAGGTGGCCACCTGACCGGTGATACGAACGGAATCGAGGTATTCGGCGAGCTCAGCGGGATTCACGCTTCCATCCTAGGGGGCGGATTCGCTGCTTCAGCTCGCGGTGGCCGCAGGGAAACGCTCGACGGCGGTGCGGTAGCTCTGCGCCGTCAGCAGCGCGGTGCGCTGCCACCCGAAGGCGAGGGCATGGCTCGCAGCCCCGCGCCCGAGGGCCTCGCGCAGAGACGACTCGTCGTAGAGGCGTTCCAGGGCGTCCGCCCACCGCCCCGCCGAGTGGCCGTCGACGAGCAGGCCGCTGCGCCCGTCGCTGACGGCCTGCGGGAGTCCGCCCACATTGGCCGCGAGGACCGGCGTGCCGCACGCCTGTGCCTCCAGCGCCACGAGACCGAAGGATTCGGTGAAGGACGGCATGGCCACGACGTCGGCCGACCGGAACCACTGGGCGAGATGCGCAGCCGTGACCGGCGGGTACAGCCTGATGGCCTCGGCGAGGCCTGCACCCTCGATGAGGGGCTGGAGCGCGAGCGCCTCGGACCCGCTGCCCGAACCGAGGATGCTCACGGCGAGCGGGATGTCCGGCCGACGACGGCGGAGCTCGGCAGCCGCCGCCACCAGGACCTGCGGTCCCTTGAGCTTCTGGATCCTGCCGGCGAACACCACGTGGAACTGGTGAGGAGCAAAGGCAAGGGCGGCACGGGCGGCATCCCGGTCGCCCGGATGGAAGGTCGAGAGATCGACGCCGGGGGCCACCACATCGATCCGGTCGGCTGCGGCGCCGTAGAGCGACACGAGTTCGGAAGCCTCCGTGCTCGTGTTCGCGATGAGGCGCGCTGCTCCCGAGACGATGTCCTGTTCGCCCGCGATCCTGTCGGCCGGCTCCCGGGCACCGAGCGCCTTCATGCGCAGGTTCTTGACCTTGGCCATCGTGTGCATGGAGTGGACGAGGGGCAGGTTCATCTCCCTGCTGAGGGTGAGGCCCACGACCCCGGACACCCAGTAATGGGAGTGCAGGACATCGAAATGGCCGTCAGCGAGAAGGTCTGCGACGTCGGTGATCGCGCCGGCGAACGTGGACGCCAGACTCGGAAGGGCTTCCTTCGGAATGCGCCGCCGGGGGCCGGCATCGAGGTGGTGGACCACCACGCCGTCCCCCAGTACCTCGCGGGGCGGACGTCCCTCGCCGGCTTCACGGGTGAAGATCTCCACCTCGATGCCGACCTTGGCCAGCTCGAGCGCGGTGCTCCTGACATAGACGTTCATGCCGCCGGCATCGCCCCTGCCGGGCTGTTCGAGCGGAGAGGTGTGCAGGGACAGCATGGCTACCCGCCTGACGCCGGACACGCCCTCTCCTTTCCGACCGGCTGTGGGGAAGGGGCCGGTCGAGTGACCCTCACGACCCTATAACGCGCCGTCCGCGCCCCTCATTCCGGTCAGTAGCGGGTGAGGACGTCGATGAACTCGTCGGCACGGGCAAGGGTCTCCACCATCTTCGCGCGCCGCTCCACCGCAGCGTCCCGGAAGACGGCCAGGCGTGCTCGGAGCTCATCGGTGGCAGCCCGGTCCTCTTCCTGCTGCAGGGCGTCCAGGACCGCGAGGAGGTCCGTCATCTCCTCCAGCGAGAACCCCAGTGGCTTCATCCGGCGGATCACCATCAACCGCTCGAGGTCGGTCTCCGTGTAGACGCGGAAGCCGCCCTCCGTCCGGGACGTCGCGGGCAGGATACCCACCTCGTCGTAGTGCCGGATGGTCCGCAGGGACAGGCCCGTGCGCTCGGCGAGCTCGCCGATGTGCATGGTGCGCGCCCGGCCCTCCTCCGCAGGAGTATCCTCACCGGTCCCGCCGGCGTCGTGTGCGATCCGCTCGGCGGCCCGCTCGGCGGTTTCCGCTGATGCATCGCTCATCGCTGCCCCACTTCCCATCCCAACTGCAACCTCACGTGACGTTAGAGTAGAGTTTAACGGTTACTGCGGCGTCCCGCGGTCCTCCTGTACACCGGCGTACAGCCTAGCTTCCCGTTCCACCTCACGACGGCGGACCACACTCCTCCCGCCGCCCTGTACTCCGATGCACGAAGGAACCCACCATGTCCGCAGCCGCACCAGCCGCGATCACCGAGCCCACCCCGGTCGAACGCCAATCCGTCGCCCGGACGCTGAAGAACCCCCGGCTCCTGAAGACCGAGGTCCTCGCCGGCCTCGTCGTCGCCCTCGCCCTCATCCCCGAAGCCATCGCCTTCTCGATCATCGCCGGCGTCGATCCCCGCCTGGGCCTCTTCGCCTCGTTCACCATGGCCGTCTCCATCGCGTTCCTCGGTGGGCGCCCTGCGATGATCTCCGCCGCGACCGGAGCCATCGCCCTGGTCATCGCACCCCTCGTCGCCAGCCACGGCGTCGACTACTTCATCGCCGCGGTCATCCTCGGCGGGGCTCTCCAGGTGATCCTCGGCGTCGCCGGCGTCGCACGGCTCATGCGCTTCATCCCCCGCTCCGTCATGGTGGGCTTCGTGAACGCCCTGGCCATCCTGATCTTCCTGTCCCAGGTGCCCGAGCTCATCGACGTCCCCTGGCTCGTGTACCCGATGGTCGCCGTGGGCCTGGTCATCGTCTTCGGCCTGCCCCGCCTCACCAAAGCCGTCCCGGCACCCCTGGTCGCCATCGTGGTCCTGACGGTGTTCGCGGTCCTCGCGAACGCACTGGTGCCCACCGTCGGGGACAAGGGTGACCTGCCCGAGTCCCTGCCGTCCCTGTTCTTCCCGGATGTCCCCCTGACTCTCGAGACGCTGCAGGTCATCGCCCCCTTCGCCCTCGCCCTGGCCGCCGTCGGGCTCCTCGAATCCCTCATGACCGCCAAGCTCGTGGACGACATCACCGACACCCGCTCGAACAAGACGCGCGAGTCCTGGGGCCAGGGGGCCGCGAACATCATCACCGGGTTCTTCGGCGGGATGGGCGGCTGCGCGATGATCGGCCAGACCATGATCAACGTGAAGGCCTCCGGCGCCCGCACGCGCATCTCGACGTTCCTCGCCGGGATCTTCCTGCTCATCCTCGTCGTCGCCCTCGGCGACGTCGTCGCCCTGATCCCGATGGCAGCCCTCGTCGCGGTGATGATCTTCGTGTCCATCGCGACCTTCGACTGGCACAGCATCCGGCCCTCGACCCTGAAGCGCATGCCCAAGAGCGAGACCACCGTCATGCTCGCCACGGTGATCGTCACCGTCGCCACGCACAACCTCGCCATCGGCGTCGGCGTCGGTGTCCTCGTGGCCATGGTCGCGTTCGCCCGCCGGGTCGCCCACTTCGTCACCGTCGAGCGGACCGAGGACACCGTGAACGGCGGCCGCCACGCCACCTACACGGTGAACGGCGAGCTGTTCTTCGCGTCCTCCAACGACCTCTACACGCAGTTCGACTACGCCACGGACCCGCACAGGGTGACGATCGATCTGCACGGTTCGCACCTGTGGGACGCATCCACCATTGCAGCCCTCGACGCCATCCAGGAGAAGTACCGCACCCACGGCACCGACGTGGAGATCGTCGGACTCAACGAGGCGTCCGCCAGCATGCGCGAGCGCCTCGGCGGAAAGCTCGGCACAGGCCACTGACCTCGGGATGCCGATGAGCGTGGTACCGGTAGGTGGGCAAGGGATTCTCGGCGCTCGGTGATTGCTCTTCCCGGACGGGTCGGTCCGGACGTAGGGTGTGAGCGGAGAGCCGGGAGGCCTGGTCGGCCTGCGGGGTGTTGTGCCCGCGGAACGCCGTGGCGGCTGCCTCGGTGGGCGGTCCGAGGGAATGGTAGCCACCATGGCATCAGCGCCAGCATCACATCCGATCATCGACACCAGCGGTCTCGTGAAGGCTTTCGGCAGGATCCGCGCCCTGGACGGCCTGGATCTGCGTGTCGGAGAGGGCGAGGTGCACGGCTTCCTCGGCCCGAACGGGTCCGGTAAGTCGACAACACTGCGAATACTCCTCGGACTCATCCGCGCGACCTCCGGAACGGCCCACGTGTTCGGGCTCGACCCGTGGCGGGACCCCGTCCGCGCCCACCGGGACATCGCCTATGTGCCAGGGGATGTGAGCCTGTGGCCGAACCTCTCCGGCGGGGAAGTCATCGACCTGCTCACCGGGCTGCGCGGCGGTGCTGATGAGCGGCTGCGCCGGGAACTGATCGACGAGTTCGACCTGAATCCGCGGCGCAAGGCCCGGACCTACTCGAAGGGCAACCGGCAGAAGGTCGCCCTCATCGCTGCATTCGCCCGCCCCGCCCGGCTGTACCTGCTCGATGAGCCCAGCTCCGGCCTGGACCCGTTGATGGAACTGGTGTTCCGACGGCAGGTCCAGCGTGTCAGCGCTGCTGGTGCCACGGTGCTGCTCTCCAGCCACATCCTCAGCGAGGTCGAGCATCTCTGCGGCAGGGTGACGATCATCCGGTCCGGCAGGGCCGTGGAGACCGGCGCCCTGGCTGACCTGCGGCATCTGAAACTGACCCACTTCAGGGTCGAGGGGCCCGGGGCTGCGAAGCTGGCAGGCCTGCCCGGGCTGTCTGGCGTGCTGGCCGAAGGGGATGTAGCCGAGTTCGACGTGAATCCCGTCGATCTCCCACGGGTGCTGGAGGAGGCTGCGACCGCCGGGATCAGCGGGTTGAGTGTGTCTCCGCCGTCGCTGGAGTCCCTGTTCCTCAGCCATTACAACGACCCGACCGGCCAGGTGCCCTGATGTCCGGGATGGTGGCCCTGGTGCTGGCCCACGCACGAAGGGAACGGGTCGTCCTGCCCGTCTGGATCCTGTGTATCGCCCTCCTGGGGTTCGTCGTAGCCCGTGCCGTGGCCACGGAATTCGCGGACGAGTCGGCACGGGTGGCGATCGTCACTGTGGCGGCGGCGAGCCCGGCATTCCTGTTCATCCGCGGTGTGCCCGACGGCACCGGCATCGGGGCGGTCGTGTTCTTCCAGGGATATGCCTTCACCGCGGTGCTCGCAGGGCTGATGAGCACGTTCTTCGTCATCCGCAACACCCGTACCGATGAGGAGCTCGGACGCGCAGAGCTCATCGGTTCCCTGCCGGTGCGGCGCGCCGGCCCCCTGGTGGCAACCCTGATTCTCGGGATCGCTGCGAACCTCGTGTTGGCGTTGTGCGTGGCTGCGGGATTCATGGCCGCCGGGCTGCCCGGGCCCGGAGCCCTCACCGCAGGGGCAGCAGTCGGCGCGGTCGGGGTCTTCTTCGTGGCCGCCGCGGCTGCCGTAGCGCAGGTGATGCCCTCAGGGCGGTCTGCCAACGGTGCCGCTGCGGGCCTGGTGGGGGTGAGTTACCTGCTTCGCGGCATCGGTGACGCCTCCGGTACCCCGAACGCCGACCTGACCCAGGTGACGAGCGGGTGGCTTTCCCTGCTTTCGCCTCTCGGCTGGGGCCAGCGTGCCCGGCCCTTCTCGGACACCGATCCCGCGCCCCTCCTTGCCCTGACGGCAGCCGCAGCAACCATCGCCGTCGTCGTCGTCGTGCTGAGGGGACGCAGGGACCTGGGTGCCAGCCTGCTCTCCGAACGAACAGGCCGGGAACGCGCGGGCGCTGCCGGTGCCTCCTTGCTGGGTCTTGCCTGGCACCAGCAACGGGCTACCCTGACCGGCTGGTGTGTGGCCGCGGCACTGCTCGGAGGGACCGCCGGTGGTCTCGCGCCCGTTGTCACCACCGCGATCGATGGCAATGAATCGCTCAGTCAGTTGATCGCGCGGCTCGTCCCGGGCAGCCAGGCGGAGATCATCGACGTGTTCACCGCGGCCCTGCTCGGCATCGCGGGGGTCCTGGCCGCGGCCGCCGGCATCCAGGCGGTCCTGCGGCTCCGGGCGGAGGAAACCGAAGGCCGGGCCGAACTCCTCCTGGCCACGCCCCGCTCACGGACACGGTGGCTGGGTGCGAACCTGGCCCTTGCCGCGGCCTCGGTGGTCCTCGTGTCGCTCGTCTCCGGGGCCGCTGCAGCCATCGGTCTTGCCCTCTCCGACGCAGCGAACGGCTCGTCGTGGTCCCTGGTGGCGGCCGGGTTGGCACACGCCCCGGCCGCCGTCGTATTCGTCGCGGCAGCGACGCTGCTCTTCTCTGCGGTGCCCAGGGTGTGCATTCCCCTGGGGTGGGGAATCCTCGCAGGCGGGCTGGTGCTCGGACAGTTCGGCGATTTGCTGCGCCTGCCCGCCTGGCTGCAGGATCTGAGCCCGTTCCGTCACTCCGCGGCAGTGCCGGTCGAGGCCTTCGCTCCCGCACCCGCCCTTACCATGACGGTGATCGCCCTCACCGGAGCAGGGGTCGGCGCCTATCTGCTCGCCCGCCGCGACCTCACGCCCTGACGACGTCCCCCTCCGTCGGCGGCCGGGAGGATCCGACACATCGCACCGGGGCGCGCCGGGTCCAGGTGCTGGGAGTGGTCGCGGGGACGGGTCATCTGATGTGCATGGTGTGCTGGGGAAGCGTGAGGCGATGGGCTTCGTCCCACGGTCCGCGGGACTGGCTGGACAGGATCCGTCCCCAGAGCGAGGCACGTCGCCGCCACCTCCTCAGCATGAGCCGCACCTCTCTCCGGTGGTGGAAGCCGGGCATCGGAGCTGCCGGGACGCCCGGCAGCTCCGATTCCGGCCCCGCGCTGCAGGAGAGCGGGGTCAGTGATCCGCTCATGATGAATTCACCGCGGGGAGGACGAGCCGGCGGTGATGAATGCGCCGCGGGAAACACTGCATCGGCGATCGAGGAGGACCGAGCGAATTTGTCGTCGCATTGGGCAGGAACAGGCCGGGAATTGGGCATGACTGACTTTCGTGGCTGAAGAAAGGCGGCGAATTGCCGAAAGACGGCAGTGACGGAGAGGGAATGCACGAGGAAGGCGCGCACGGGAGCGGGCTACGCGGGGATGGGCCGGCTACTGCCGGTGCACCGACTTCCTAGTGCATATGGGCGACGAAGGCGGGATTGGCGCCGCGGGCAAAGGCTCCGCTGAGCATGATGTTCACAATCTCCACCTCCATCTCGTCGAGTGCACCTACGGGCGTTCGGCCGGTGCATCCCCCGATATCCGAGTTGGGAAGACCCAATGGCTTAGGTGCAAAGCTACCGCATGAAATATGCATTCGCATAGCCCGTCGCGCGAATTCATGAATGCATGTCTGCACAGGGCGGAATTCTTGCTGAACCGCAGTCGGACTGCGGCCCGGGGACGGCTAGAGGTTCCAGTGCACGATCGCCGGCGTGCGCTTGTCCCAGCCGAGGGCACAGACTGCCGCCGTGCCGAGGACGAAGTGACGGCCTTCGACGCCGCCGAGCTGCAGCCAGCGGGCCGCGACGATCCGGAGGAAGTGTCCGTGCGCCACGAGCAGGGCGTTCTCGACGGGTGCTGCTCCCGGATCTCGGTCCGCGGGCGTGCCACAGCCCGCCTGGACCCGTGCGATGACCTGGTCCGCGCGCTCCGAGACCTGGTCGAGCGTCTCCCCGTTCGGGACGCCGTCGTGCCAGATCAGGTAGCCGGGGTTCTCCTCGCGCACCGCTGCGCTGTTGCGGCCCTCGTTGTCGCCGTAGTCCCACTCGTGCGCATACGGCAGCACCTTGGCATCGGGGAAGCCGGCGAGTTCGGCCGTGCGCACGGCGCGCTGCAGGGGCGAGGTCACCACCAGGCCGAAATCGACGCCCTCGAGGTGCTCACGGGCGGCAAGCGCCTGTTCCTCCCCGTGCTGCGTCAGCGGGAGGTCCGTCAAACCCGTGTAGCGCCCGTCCCTCGACCACTCCGTCTCGCCGTGCCGCAGGAGCCACAGTCTCGGCAGCGGGGTGCCCGCGGGAGTGAGATCCGGTGCTGCGGCCCCTGTCATGGGCTTCATGCTGTGCTCTCCTGTGATTCGGGCTGCTCGTTCCACCACTGGCGGAGCTTGGTCTCGGCGTCCTGGGGCTCGTGCGGGCCGTGCTCCATCCGTTCCTCGAGGAGGAACCGGTACGCGCGTCCCACCACGGGGCCGGGCCGGATACCGAGCAGTGCCATGATCTGCTCCCCATCCAGGTCCGGCCGGATGGAATCCAGTTCCTCCTGCTCCGCGAGCGCGGCGATCCTCGCCTCGAGGTCGTCGTAGGCGAACGCGAGGCGCTCGGCCTTCCTGCGGTTCCGGGTGGTCACGTCGGAGCGCGTGAGGCGATGCAGCCGCTCGAGGAGGGGGCCGGCGTCGTTCACGTAGCGCCGCACCGCGGAGTCGCTCCAGCCGGCTTCGCCGTAGCCGTAGAACCGCATGTGCAGCTCCACGAGTCGCGCGACGGCCTTGATGGTGTCGTTGTCGAACCGCAGGGCACGCAGCCTCTTGGTCACCAGCTTCGCGCCGACGGCGTCGTGGTGGCGGAAGCTCACGGCACCGCCGGGCTCGAACTTCCGCGTGGCGGGCTTGCCGACGTCGTGCAGGAGCGCGGCGAAGCGCAGGACGACGTCGGGCCCGGGCACCGGGCCGTCGTCGTCGCTCTCGAGGGAGCAGGCCTGGCGCAGCACCGTCAGCGAGTGCTGGTAGACGTCCTTGTGGCGATGGTGCTCGTCCGTCTCGAGACGCAGTGCCGACACTTCCGGCAGCACGTGCTCGGCGAGCCCGGTGTCCACCATGAGGTCGATCCCGGCGTCGGGTGCCTTGCCCTGGATGAGCTTGACCAGCTCGTCGCGGACGCGTTCGGCGGAGATGATCGAGATCCGCTCGGCCATGGAGACCATCGCCTCGGACACCTCGGGGGCGACCCTCACGCCCAGCTGGGAGACGAAACGCGCGGCGCGCATCATGCGCAGCGGGTCGTCGGAGAAGGACGACGACGGCGTTCCGGGGGTCCGGAGGATACCCGCGTGCAGGTCCCCGACGCCGCCGAACAGGTCGACGAGTTCGAGCGATGGAAGCCTCAGGGCCATGGCGTTGATGGTGAAGTCACGCCGCAGGAGGTCGTTCTCGAGGCTCGACCCGAAGGCCACCGCCGGCTTCCTCGAGGCGGGGTCGTAGGCCTCCGCGCGATACGTCGTGATCTCGATCTGGAAGCCGTCCTTGCGCAGCCCGATCGTCCCGAAAGCCCGCCCGATCTCCCAGTACGCGTCCGCCCAGCGCCTGATGACGGTGAGGATCTGGTCCGGATCGGCATCCGTGGTGAAGTCGAGGTCGGGTGATGCCCTGCCGAGGAACAGGTCGCGTACCGGCCCGCCGACGAGGGAGAGCTCGTGACCGGCGGCATCGAAGAGCTCGCCGACCTCGAGGACCACGGGAGGCAGGGGTGCGGTAAGGGTCGAGGTGTCCAGCAGGTGCGCCATAGTCCCTTAAGGGTGCCAGATCGACCCCCTTTTCCCACACCGCGGGGGCCTTCGGTGCTGCCGGGAGGGATGCTGCAGGTGTGGGCCGGCAACGGGCCGCGCCGTCATCGCCCCTCCTTAAAGATCGTTAGAGTGGTCTGCATGGACCGACCCGTTCCAAGTGCTCCGAAGCGCACCCCGCTGACAGTGTCAATGGGAACCACGGGTATGCCTGCCGTGCAGCACCAGCTGCCCACGGTGGAGGAGGTGTCGGCCGGCGGGATCGTCGTGGACACCACGAAGGAGACGCTCGACGTCGCCATCATCGCCCGCCTGAACCGCGGGGGCCGGCTCGAGTGGTGCCTGCCGAAGGGCCACCCGGAAGGCGTGGAGAACAGCGAGGAGGCGGCGGTCCGGGAGATCGCCGAGGAGACCGGCATCGAGGGCAGGATCGTCTCGGCCCTGGGCAGCATCGATTACTGGTTCACCGTCAGCGGCCATCGGGTGCACAAGACCGTCCATCACTTCCTGCTGATCGCGACCGGCGGCTATCTCACCATCGAGAACGATCCGGACCATGAAGCCGTCGATGTCGCGTGGGTTCCCCTGCAGGAACTCGGGCGGCGCCTGTCCTTCCCCAATGAACGGCGCATCGCCGACCTCGCCCGCGAGGTCCTGCCCGAGCATCTCTGAACCGCCGCTCGTGCCCCCGCGAACGCCGTCGTCCTCTCCCGGTGAGACGATGGATGACGATGTCTGACACGAACACCACCTCGATTCCCCTGCAGGACGCCGGACGGCCGTCCCGCGACGAGCCCTCGGCCGCGCGGGATTCCTCCACTGCCCGGTCCAGCGCCATCATGGCCGCCGGCACCCTCGTCTCCCGGATCCTCGGCCTCGTCCGCGTTGCCCTCCTCGCCACGGCGATCGGGGCCGCGGGACAGGTGTCCGACCTCTTCACCTCGGCCAACAACCTGCCGAACTTCCTCTACCTGATGCTCGCCGGTGGCGTCTTCAACGCCGTCCTGGTGCCCCAGATCATCCGGGCCAGCAGGCTCCCCGACCGGGGAGCGGACTACGTGAGCCGGCTCCTCACCCTGGCGGCCGCAGCACTGCTCGTGCTGACCGTGCTCGTGACTCTCGCGGCTCCGGTCATCGTCGGCCTGACCACCAGTTTCACGGGCGCGAACCTCGCCCTCACCACGGCGTTCGCCTACTGGTGCCTCCCGCAGATCTTCTTCTACGGGATGTATGCGGTGACGGGGCAGATCCTCAATGCCAACGGATCCTTCGGACCGTACATGTGGGCGCCGGTCGTCAACAACATCGTGTCGATCGCCTTTCTGGTGGTCTTCATCGTGCTCATGGGGAGCGAGCAGGTGGAACGGCACACACCCGGGACCTGGACGACGGCGCAGACCGCCCTGCTGGCCGGTGGCACCACCATCGGTATCGTCATCCAGGCCCTCGTGCTGTTCATCCCCCTGAAGCGCCTGAACCTCGGGCTGAAGCCGATGTTCGGCATCCGGGGAACAGGGCTGGGCCGTACGGGCAAGCTCGCGTCCGTCACGATCGTGACGATGCTGATCGGCAACGGCCTGTACATCGTGAACCAGCGCATCGCCACCATCGCCTCCGACGCCCGGCCGCGGCTGCTCGCGCAGGACCCGCCCGTGGAGATCGCCGGCTCGACGAACCTCGAGTTCGGCGCCATGGTCTACCAGCTGCCGCACTCCGTCATCGCGTTGTCCCTGGCCACGGTGATGTTCAACCAGCTGTCGTCGGCTCACGCCGACGGCGACCTGCCGACCGTACGGGCCACCCTCTCACGGGGCCTGCGCATCATCGGCGTCGCGACGGTCTTCGGTGCAGCCGTCCTGCTCGCGTTCGCCGGTCCCCTCGGGATGCTGTTCAGCGAATCACCCGAGAGCGCAGCCATCAACGGAGTCATCATTGCGATACTCGCCGTGGGAGCCCCGTTCCTGAGCGCCAACTTCTTCCTGAACCGCGTGTTCTATGCGAGCGAGGACGTGAAGACCCCGCTGAAGATCCAGCTGATCCTGTCCGTCGTCGGCGTCGTTCTCGCACTCACCGCCGGCATGTTCGATCCCCGGCTCATCGTGCCGATGCTGGCCGTCGCCTACTCGCTCGGCAATGCGATCGCCGTCGTCGTCAGCCATGTGTTCCTGACGCGGAAGATCGGGTCCTACGGTGCAGGGCACGTCTTCGACGTCCACGTGAAGCTCACCATCGCCGGCATCCTCGCCGCAGCCGCCGGAACGGCGCTCTGCTGGGCCTTCGGCGGCTACGACGCCGCAGGCTTCCTCTGGCAGTCCAAACTCAACGCCGTCGTCGTGCTGGTGATCGGCGGGATCGTCATGACGGCGATCTACCTGGGCATGCTGAAGATGCTCCGAATCACCGAATTGGACGAGTTCATGGGGCCTCTCCTCGCGAGATTCCGCCGGAGTGGCGCCTGACGTACCGGCCGGGGAATGGGTTGGCCGACCGGTAGCATGGGTAGAAATCAGCCAGGTCTCGGGGAGGAACACGTGCCAGAAGCAGTAGACGTCGGTTCAGTGCTGGGCGGCCGGTACAAGGTGACCGCCTACGTGCTGGCATCTGCTGAGAAGGACCTCGTGCTCGACGGCGTCGACCAGGTGCTCAACCGGCCCGTCAGCATCCTCGTCGCGTCGGCCGGCAACGCCTCACAGGTCGCCACGAGTGCCCGTGAGCTCGCAACCGGTGACAGGAGCGAGAACATCCAGGTCCTCGACCTCGGTATCACCGAGTCCGGCACCTATCTGGTGACCAACAGGACCCCCGCGGCCGACATGCTGGACCTGATCGTCCAGCAGGATGCCCCGGTGCAGGAGGATCCCTACGTCGAGCCGTTCTTCACGGACACCCTCGGCTCGGAGATCTTCGGCCGGCCGCGCTCCACGGAGCCGGAGACGTACGACGACCAGGACGAGTACGAGGAGCACGACGCCGGTCAGCAACGCCAGCGGAAGCCTCGCTTCTCGGGCCTCACGCGGCGATTCGGCCGGGGCGGAGCCGACGACTCCCGGCAGGAGGACACCTCCGACCTGCCCCCGATCCCTGCAGAAGCCGCGGCGGAGCGTCGGCAGACCCAGCACCTCGTTCCTCCACCCCCCAGCCAGAGGCCGGGCGGCGCGTCTGCCGCCCCCGCCGCACCCCGCGAGGACCGGCAGAAGCAGGACGATGACGGGCACCAGCGCCGGGCGGCGGCCGTCGCAGGTGCCGGTACAGCCGGAGTCGCCGGTCCTGCGGCCGCGGTAGTCTCCCGGCAGCCCGAGAGGGCAGCCTCACGTTTCCCGCTGTCCGGGATCCGCGATGATCCGGACAGCTACGACGACTACGACCACCCGGACGCGTCGGACGGCTACGACGGTCGCGGCGAGGACGACGACGACACTGGCGGCCGGACCTTCACCCGCGTCCTCGTCGGCGTGGTCCTCACGATCGTCCTCGTGGTCGCCGTCGTGCTGGCAGCGACGCAGATTGGCTCCATCTTCGGAGGGACGAACGTGGCGGACGAGCCCGATGGACAGACCACCAGCAGCCCCGCGACCGAGGACCCGACAGCGCCTGCTACACCAACGGCTGCACCGACACCCGACGCGGTAGCGCCCGTCGTCGCGGGTGTCACCCGTCTGGTGCCGGACAATCCGGGGCTCGATGCCGCCAACGACGTGAATCTGCCCCTCGTCACCGACGGTAATCCGGCGACCTTCTGGGGCAACCAGGTGTACGCCAGCGATACATTCGGTGGCCTTGCCACCAATCTCGCCCTGGTTGTCGAGCTCGAGCAGGAATCCACGATCTCGCAGGTAGCCATCGCGCAGCTGAACGGCGCCGGCGGCAACTTCTCGGTACTCGTCAACGACGAGCGATCGCTGGAGGGTGCCGAGCAGATCGCCCAGGGAGGATTCACGGCTCCCACGGTGACCCTTCCCATTCCCGACGGACCCGATGGGCCGACCACGGGGCGGTACGTCATCATCAACTTCACGCAGC
The DNA here is from genome assembly GCF_056680255.1 of Arthrobacter sp. BC5. Lineage (NCBI taxonomy): Bacteria > Bacillati > Actinomycetota > Actinomycetes > Micrococcales > Micrococcaceae > Arthrobacter > Arthrobacter sp. BC5. Next base: position 1,174,264 of record NZ_CM155273.1, on the reverse strand, counting down.
TGCCGCGGCTGTCCAACATCCAGGCGCAGTACCCCTTCGGCCTCCGGATCGCCGAGATCACGGTCAGCTGACCAGGCGGGCTCCAACCGCTCGGTCGGCAGGGCTGGGCATCTCGTGTCGACGGAATAACCGCCCGCGTGGTTCCGTTGAGGGGAGTGTCCGCTGATATGTCCGGCCGGGCAGGATCGGCGAATGAGAAGACAGAAAGGTCTTTCGAGAACGTGACAACCCAAACTGGTGTCCAGGTGGACACGCCCACTGCAGACCACTCCGGCAACGAGCCGAAGATCCACGACGTCATCATCGTGGGCTCCGGGCCCTCCGGCTACACCGCGGCGGTCTACACCGCCCGTGCCAACCTCAAGCCCGTCATGATCGCGAGTTCGGTCAAGGCCGGCGGCGAGCTCATGAACACCACCGATGTCGAGAACTTCCCCGGTTTTCCCGAGGGCGTCATGGGTCCTGAACTCATGGAGCAGTTCGAGAAGCAGGCGCGCCGGTTCGGGACCGAGATCCTCTTCGAGGACGTCGTCTCCGCCGAGCTCGACGGCGACATCAAGAAGCTCACCATCGCCACCGGCGAGGAGTTCCTCGCCCGGGCCGTCATCATCTCGACCGGTTCGGAATACCGGGAGATCGGCCTCGATGACGAGAAGCGGCTGTCCGGTCATGGCGTCAGCTGGTGTGCGACCTGCGACGGGTTCTTCTTCCGGGACCAGGACATCGCCGTCGTCGGCGGTGGTGATTCCGCGATGGAAGAGGCGCTGTTCCTGACCAAGTTCGCACGCTCCGTGACCGTGATCCACCGCCGGGACACGCTGCGCGCGTCGAAGATCATGCAGGACCGAGCTTTCGCACACGACAAGATCCGCTTCCTGTGGAACTCGGAAGTAGTGGGTATCCACGGTGCCGACAAGGTCACCGGCGTCAAGGTCGCCAGCACCGTCGACGGGACCACCACCGACCTCGCTGTCACCGGAATTTTCGTTGCCATCGGCAACGACCCGCGGGTGGACCTCGTGAAGGACCAACTGGAGCTCACGACGGAGGGGACCATCGCGGTACAGGGCCGGACGTCCAAGACCTCGCTTCCCGGCGTGTTCGCAGCAGGCGACGTGATCGACCCGACCTACCGCCAGGCCATCACGGCCTCCGGGAGCGGCTGTGTCGCGGCGCTGGACGTGGAGCACTACCTCGCGGACACCGTCAGCGCTTCCCTCACGGCAGCACGCGTGCCGACGCCTCCGGCCGAGGCAGTATCCGAATCAGCTTCCCTCTGACCGACCAACCACAAGGAGTATCGCCATGAGCAACGCAAAGGATGTGACTGACGCGTCATTCGACGCAGACGTCCTCAAGGCAAGCAAGCCCGTCATCGTCGACTTCTGGGCGGAGTGGTGCGGCCCGTGCCGCATGCTGTCCCCGATCCTCGACGACATCGCGGCTGAACACGCGGACAAGGTCGATGTCGTCAAGGTGAACGTCGACGACAACCCGGCGATCGCCGCCAAGTACGGCATCACCTCGATCCCTGCGGTCTACGTCTTCCAGGGAGGCGAGGTCGCAGCCACTTCCATCGGCGCCAAGCCCAAGCAGGTCCTGGAGCAGGAATTCGCTGCATTCATCAACTGATCCCACGTTGATGGAAGGAGGGCTCGCCGGTTCGCGGCGGGCCCTCCTTCGCATTGAGAGCGGCCGCGCCAGGGAAGGCGTTGCGGCACCCCGACCAGGCCGGCCGTAGCTCCATGGAGTCGGGCCGTGATCCGTGCATGACGACGTCCACAAAGGTCGACGCGGGTCCGACCCGACCAGGGTGCTGCACGAGCAGCCGTGGCCCGGGTGACGGCGGTCCAGGGCAGGCTGCACCACCGGTGTGTGATTTCCGCAAAGACAGCCTGGTTGTCTTCCATAGCGAACCACACCTGCCATCTGCTAGTCCCGTCCGCTGTCGGACCGGTCGCAGCTGCGCATCGGAAGCCCCGCGCCGTTGTGCCGGGACATCTCTCCGCGGTCCGGGACGGGCGAGACGAACAATCCACTGACCTCGGCCCGCGCAGCGCCGGCGGCGCGTCTTCCGATCAGATTCCCGCGCACTCCCAGCTTCTCGCGCCGCACCTCGGCCGATAGGAGCCACCGGGCTCTTGGAGCCTCATGAACGATGACGAGGTGCGTTCCACGTGAAACAGGAACCGAAAAGAGCCTGTGCAAACCTTTGAGTGTGATACTCCCGCGATTTTCACCGTAGGGCGTGGCTCAGGCCGGACAGCCCGGCCTGGGCTCCTGCCAACAACGGGTGCAACCGGATGCTCGTCAGCCGGGCAGTCAGGCATAGCCGACCGCGGTCCGGCGCCTTCTGTGGTGGGATCCGCACTGCCCGAAGAGGTTCGATCAGATCGCTCCTGCCATGGCGGCCCGCGAAGAGGACCTACGGTGCAGCTTACCCCAGAGATCTCCTTTCGCATATGGAGACCAGATAACAGGGCTACACGCCATCAGCCGCGCCCGCTCTGTGCGGGACGATCCCTCGCTTTCAGGATGCCGGTTTCACGTGGAACAAAAGGCACCGTGCGGGGTCCGTGATGCCGGACCTCAGCCTGGAACGACCCGTGACCGCACCGAGGAAATCGACAACCGCACAGCACGCCGGCACACCTCTCCCTGGACGTAGCCGTGATCTGTTTGCACCAGGCAGGCCGACAGCATCGCAGGGATGCACATCCGAAAGCTCCACGTCATCTCCGACAGCTATTACTGGCATGAGGGCGGAGACGGAGTCCGGCTCATGCCGGCTCGGGGCCAGTCCGCCGGCCGATATCACCACCTCGTCAAGTCTGACCACGCAGCGTCGAGGTGCTCCTGGAGTGCAGGCGGCCTTCCATCGAGGTGAACCCACCGGCTATACGCCGGCTGTCCCCGCTGGCGAGGTTTCACGTGGAACCGCAGAAAGCAGCGATCGGAGGCCTTCCAAGTCCTGCTCGCCGAGAACCAACAACCGTTCGCGCCGTCTCGCCCATCAGGCGATGCCGGCCCGAAGCGCGCGACCGGCGAGTAGTGGAGCAATAACATGGCTTGCCTGGACGCTGCAGCACCGCCCAAGACCCTCCCCGGCCCAGCAGCGGCAGCGAGGGACCGGGACTACCTGAAGCGCCCGGAGCGCCCGAGACAGCGCCAGCATGGCAAACCCCTTCCGGTCAGACCCTGCCTTTGGATACTTTCTCGAGCCCGCCCAGAAGCAGCACTGCAGCACACCGGATGTGTCCGTCTTACTCGGCCCGATATTGCCACGCTCTGACGGGGCAGGAGTCTTCGGTACACGGGATCAGCGATAGCTCACTGAATCTGGCCCTACGGGGATCTGCGCGACTGTTCGACGTTCGACGGTTTTCGGAGCCCCGGTGCACAGGCAAAACACTCCCATTCCCGCTTCACAACGATCGGCGTTCTTGGTTTCACGTGGAACATGGGCCTACCCCCTCGTGCACCCATGAGTTCACCGGGCGCGCCCGCAGACGATAGCAGTCAGCGCGACGGGTGTGGGTCCGCGAGGTGCTGGACCGAGAACGACCGCCGCACACTGACCTCGCTGGGGCGCCTTCCTCTTCCGACTCCGTGTTTTCACTCGCGCGGGCCTGTGATCGAGAGGCGTCAGGGCACAGTCGTCGTCCCTTCCCTCCTCACCAAGGCGAAGCGGACGACCCGAGTGTGCGGCTGCCCGGCGGCGAAGATCCGAGCGGCCACTCCCAGGTAGGCTGGTCCGAGTACTCAGGCGCCAGCATGAGGCCGAGAGGATGTTGGATCACAAGTTTCACGTGAAACGACCCTGTGGCGGGCGCGCGGCCCGTCACTCCCGGATGCGTTCAGTCCTCCGTCTTCCCTGCCCAGGGACTACTCATAGCCCAGCGAGTCCTGGGAGCAGCCGACGGTAACGGTACCGGGAGTACGGCCGCTAACGCTGCGACATGGCAGCATGTGAGGGAAGCCCCACCCGGGAGAGACCCCATGACGACGTCGCCAAGAATGCATCCCCGCGACGACGTTGTTTCACGTGGAACAAACGCTCTCCGGATCAGCGCCGGCTACTCGGCGGCGGGCGAGAGAACCCCGATGATCCTATTGAGGTCATCAACGCTGGCGAACTCGATACTCACGCGACCCTTCTTGGCGCCCAGCGTGATCTTGACGTTCGTGTCCAGCCGGTCCGAAAGGGACGTAGCCAAGTAGTCCAAGCGCTCGTGTCGAGCACCATCCCGCGGCGAGGTCGGCTTGGAGGGCCGGCGCAGACCGCCGCTGAGCGCGACAATCTCTTCCGTTGACCTGACCGACAAACCCTCTGACACGATTTTCTGCGCTAGCTTCTCCATCTCCGCAGCGTCGCCGAGCCCGAGGAGCGCCCTCGCGTGTCCAGCGGACAGCACGCCGGCAGCAACCCTCCGCTGGACAAGAGGCGGCAGCTTCATCAGACGGATGGTGTTGGAGATCTGCGGCCGGGACCGACCCAGCCTCCCGGCCAGCTCGTCGTGCGAACAGCCGAAGTCTTCGAGCAGTTGCTGATACGCCGCCGCCTCCTCGAGGGGGTTGAGCGCGCTCCGGTGAAGGTTCTCGAGAAGCGCGTCGCGCAGCAGATCGTCGTCGAGGGTAGAGCGGATGATAGCTGGGATCGTTTCCATACCGGCCTCGCGCGAGGCACGCCACCGGCGTTCTCCCATGACGAGCTCGTACTTCGCCTCACCATTCTCCTGGGAAGGCCGAACAACCACAGGCTGCAGTACGCCGATCTCACGGATCGAATGGACGAGTTCCGCCAGCTCATCCTCGTTGAACTCCACCCTCGGCTGCTTGCGGTTCGGGTGGATCGCCCCCACGGGCAGGTCGGCGAACGTTGCACCAGGAACCTCGACAAGATCGGGCTGCGCCTCGGCCTCCGGAACCACCTCGGCGTCCGCGGCAGCCTCGCCTACCAACCCGTCGCGGATCCCGTTTCCTGTCGTTTCACGTGAAACTGACGACCTCGCGCCGGTGACAGCGGCATCCGAGCTCTCCACAGTGCGAGCTGCGTCGTCCTGATCCGGACCGTCCAACGCGGGCTGTGCGCCTTTCCCCGATAGGGAGGGGGCCGGGGGGACGACCTGGTCCCGGGTCGATACTCCCTCATTCTCGGTGGCAGCACGGTCGGGAGCTCCCCGCCTCGGTGATTCGGCCACCGCGGCGCTCTCTCGGCTCGGGAGTCCTGGGGGCACGGCTGCCGATCCGGCCTCGGCTCCCTCGTCCCTGGACGTGGTGGGCACCGGCCGCGCGACCTTCGATTGCTCGCTCTTCGCTGATGGCTTCCGCGTCGACGTCTTCGCAACCCTTTTCGTTTGCGCTTCCAGAACATTCCTGTTGATACCGCTGCGGAGCGCTGAGGAGTACGAACGGGGCTGATCGGCTACGTCGTCCTCCGTCACGCGTTCGAAGAACAGATCGACAGGACGCCCGCCCTGCCTCCTCGAACTGTCCGAGCCACCCCTTGGCGAGGACTCCCGCTCTTCGGGCTCAGGCCCGGGATCGGGCTGAGGCGTCTCGAGGATCTCCTCAGCAGGTGCGCTGGGAATGAGGGCTCCCAACCCTCGTCCGAGTCCGCGACGCTTTTCCGCCATGTCATTCCTTCCAAAGTGTGGAGCATCGCCCCACCGCTACTTCTGATCGTCCGTGAGGACCGGTACTCCGAGGTGTCAGGAGCGCGAGGCGATTTCCGCCGCGGCTTCCTGATAGGAAAGCGCTCCGCTCGAGGACGGATCGTAGGTCATGACGGTCTGCTGGTAGCTGGGGGCTTCAGAGATCCGCACGGACCTGGGCACCACCGCCTTCAGGACCTCCTCGGGAAAGTGTTCACGCACCTCGGCCGCGACCTGGGCGGCAAGGTTGGTCCGCCCGTCATACATCGTCAGCAGGATCGTCGATACGGAAAGATCCGCGTTCAGGTGCTTCTGGATCATCTCGATGTTCTTCAGCAGCTGGCTCAGCCCCTCAAGCGCGTAGTACTCGCACTGGATGGGAATGAGCACCTCCTTTGCCGCGACGAAAGCGTTGACGGTCAACAACCCGAGGCTCGGCGGACAATCGATGAACACGAAGTCGAGACGTGGCTCTCCCTTCTCCTCGCGTTCCTTCGCATAGACGTCGATTGCTCGGCGAAGCCGCTGCTCTCGCGCGACGAGGGAGACGAGTTCGATCTCAGCGCCGGCGAGGTGGATGGTCGCAGGAGCACAGATCAGGTTCGGCACATCGGGGCAGGGAGCGACGACGTCACCCAGCGGCACATCATCGATGAGCACGTCGTAGATCGAATCCACATCCGCGTGATGGTCGATGTTGAGGGCCGTCGACGCGTTGCCCTGAGGGTCGATGTCGATCACCAGCACCTGCAGGCCGGCCGTGGCGAGAGCGGCGGCGATATTGACCGTCGTCGTCGTCTTGCCCACGCCACCCTTCTGGTTGCTGATCGTCATGATCCGGGTGTTCTTCGGCTTGGGAAGGGCTTTGCCCAGGAGCTTCTCCCGGCGCTTCGCCTCGCTCGCCAACTCCCGGCCCAGGGGCGAAGACTCATCCATGGCTTCCATGACGTTCTTCCCCTTGGCCGACTTCTTGGCGGGCGGGCTGTCCACGGCGCCCGAGGCCGCGAGCACGGTTTCACGTGGAACCACACCGGTATTCGCGGGGTCCGCAAACGCTCCAGGTTGTATTTCTCGCAGGCCGACGGCGAGAGCGGACCCGGCCGCCAGAAGGGACTCGGTATTCTTCGCGGGGGCGTCCTTGATGGTCACTCAGTTGCTCACTCTCACATGCCAGACGTCGTTATCTACAAGGGTAGCCGCTAGTGCGAGGCTGGTCGGGACAACGAGCGGTGTGACCAGCTGGACGTCAGGCTCACGCGACGCGAACGGGAATCCGGACGACCGTCGTGGGCTCCTCGAGCACGTCGACACCGACCGTCACGATCTCCGCGGGTCCTCCGCCGAGCTTCCGAATCAGCTTGCGGGCCTTCTCGATCTCTTCGGCGGCACTCCGGCCCTTGATCGCAAGGACCTGTCCGCCGGACCTGGTCAGGGGAATGGTCCACCCGGCGAGGGTGGACAGGGCGGAGACCGCACGTGCCGTCACGTAGTCACCGGACACCTCGCCGATCATCTGCTCAGCGCGGCCCCTGTGGACGGAGACGTTCGCCAGGGAGAGGTCCTCCACGACCTCCTTCAACCAGGTGACGCGTCGCTCGAGTGGCTCCACCAGATGCACCTCGAGGTCCGGCCGAGCTATCGCGACGGCCAGCCCCGGAAGTCCGGCTCCACTGCCCACGTCCACGACGGACGACTCCCGGTCCATCAATTCTGCGACCACAGCACAGTTCAGGACATGCCGCCCCCAGAGACGCGGCACCTCCCTGGGACCGAGCAGCCCGCGCTCGATCCCGGAGGATGCGAGATGGCCGACGAACCCATGAGCGAGGTCCAGCCGGGAGCCGAAGATCCTCGACGCAGCAACCTGCTCCTCAGCCGTCGGCACGGGAACGGAACCGGCCGTGGAGAGTGATTCCTCAGTCATCGCTGGGGGAGACGACGATGTGCCGTGCCTGGCCCTCGCCCTCGGACTCACTCACGAAGCCGAGGTCGGCGACCACGTCGTGGACGATCTTCCGCTCATAGGCGGACATCGGCGCCAGCGCTACGTCGTCACCGGTCTCCCTGACCTTCTCGACGGCCTCCTGGGCGATCCTCATCAGCTCGCCCCCGCGGCGGTCGCGGTAGCCGTCGACGTCGAGCACGAGACGGGAGCGCGCATCGGTCGCGGTCAGGACGCTGAGGCGGGTCAGCTCCTGCAGCGCTTCGAGCACCTCCCCATCACGACCGACCAGTGAGCTCAGGCCGGCATCGGAACGGTCCTCGGACACGATCGAGATGTACGTGCGGCCGCTACGGACCTCGATGTCGATATCGCCGTCGATATCTGCGATATCCAGGAGTTCCTCGAGGTAGTCGGCGGCGACATCGCCCTCTTCATCGAGCCTCGACGCCTTGGTTGCGGCAACAGCCTCGCCGTCACCCTGGACGTCCGTGCCGTCCGCGTCCGTACCGCCGGACTCCGTGCCATCGAGCTCGGGCGTGTGCTCTTCGTTGTCGACCGTCATCGCTTCTTCCTCTTCTTGCGCTGGGGCTGGACACGCTGGCCACGTGGCTCCGGAACCGATTCGATGGCCGGCTCGGTCTTCCGCTCACCGAGAAGCGGGACCATGGGCAGGCCCTTCTTCGCGCGCCGGTCCGCAAGCGCCTTCGCCGCCGGGGACCCGGGCGTGGGCATCTTGCGGATGACGTAGAACTGCTGCGCCATCGTCCACACGTTCGTGGTGGTCCAGTACACCAGCACACCGAGGGGGAAGTTGATGCCACCGACGCCGAACACCAGGGGAAGGATGTAGAGCATGATCTTCTGCTGACGCATGAAGGGACTCTGCATGGCCTCTTCGGACATGTTCTTCGCCATGATCTGCTTCTGCGTGATGAACTGCGATGCGGTCATCGCGATGATCATGAGCAGGGACAGGATGATGACGCTGATGTTCCCGTCGGCGCCGAAGCTGCCGAGGAAGGTGGAGGAGAGCGGCGCACCGAAGATCGTGGCGTTGTCGAACTGGCGCACCGATTCCGGGGACAGCGCCCCGATCGTGGCTCCCTCGGCGCTGGCGCGCGAGATACCGTTGAGAACCGTGAACAGCGCGAAGAAGAACGGCATCTGGATGAGGATCGGCAGGCATGCCGCGAACGGGTTGGTCCCGTGCTTCTTGTACAGGGCCATCTGTTCCTGCGTCATCGCCTGACGCGAGAGCTGGTCCGTCTTGCCCTTGTACTTCTGCTGGAGCTTGCGGAGGTCTGGCTGCAGTGCCTGCATGCCCCGCTGCGCCTTGATCTGCTTGACGAAGACGGGAATCAGGGCGGCGCGGATGACGACGACGAGACCGACGATCGACAGCACCCAGGTCCAGCCGGATGCAGGGTCCATTCCGAGGAACGTGAAGCCCTCGTGGAACATGAACATGATCCACGACACGAGCCACCTGAACGGCGCCAGGATCGTCTCAAAAAAACCCATAATCAGTTAGCTCCTCGAGCCGCGGGGCGGCTTTCGTCATCGGCCGGGATGACCGGATGGTTCAACACAACAATCGAGGGGACCTTCCCTGCAGGGAAGGTCCTGGAACCCGCCGGCACGTGGTCCACGCCGCCGTCGTTCCACGGGTGGCAGCGCACCAGCCGCCGCGACGCGAGAGCCAGCCCGCGCACGAATCCGTGAACCGTCACGGCTTCGAGTGCGTAGGCGGAACAACTCGGGTAGAAACGGCACACGGGGCCATACAGCGGAGAGACGACCTTCCGGTACACGATCAGGAGTCCGATCGCAGCCAGGCGAGGCAATCCGAGGAGGAAGGCCAGCACACGTGCGGCGACCACGTTCACGATACTCTGCCCTGCCTTTCCGGTGCGTCGGAGCGGTCCAGCCTGCGGGAGACCGCAGCCAGGCAACTCGTGAAGTCCTTCTGCAGGGCCGGCCAATCACTGTCCGCCGCCGCGGGCAACGCACGGACCACGATGTCGTACCCGTGGGGGTGGGCGGCGACCCACTCCGCCGAAGCGTGGCGAAGCCTTCGTTTAACGAGGTTGCGGGTGACTGCGTTCCCTACGTTCTTGCCGACGATGAAGCCGACCCTCGAGGGCACTGAATCCGGTGTCCTGGAGCCGTATAGCACGACGTTCCGGCGCCCTGATCGGGCGCCGGAACGTACGGTACGTGCAAAATCCGCTGCCGTCCGCACCCTGTGGATCATCGGAAGCACTGGGGGTTCCTGTTCACTGTTGAAGGAAGGAGCCCGGTGCCGTCGCGATCACCCGAAGGATGCATGGCGTGGGAGGAACCGCTTATGCCGAGAGTTCGGTACGGCCCTTGCCACGGCGCGCCGACAGGATGGCACGGCCTGCGCGCGTGCGCATGCGAAGACGGAAACCGTGCTTCTTGGCACGACGGCGGTTATTCGGCTGAAAAGTCCGCTTGCTCACTGTAGTTACTCCAGAACGATCTTGAGATGCGTCCGGCCCATTGCAACAAGGGGGAAGAACAGACTGACGCGATGAAGGTGTACATCCGACATTCGCGGAGGAGCTGTCACATCCCGAGGCCTCTTAGTACCCGGAAAAATCTGTGATGGCATGCGAAATGCAGACATGTTGGACTACATAACGTTAGGGGACGCAGCTCTGGGGCGTCAAACCCGCCGCTGTGAGCCTGTGGGCTACTTTTCCCACTGCCTGTGGACAACCGGCGTCCGGATCACACTACACGCATGGCCGCGGGGTCCGCGTGAGACCCTTCACAGTGCCCGTCCTGCCGCGCCAGTCCGCTATCTTCTGCAGTTTTCATCCTCTAGTCTTGCCTCTGGTCCGTTTATCCACGACATGTGCACAACCCTGTGGATGACGGACCTTTTCGAGCGGTTGTGCAGCCAAGAGGGGTTTTTTTCGTGGGTACAGATGAGGTAAACGACGTCGGGAGCTCCTGGCGTAAAGTCATCCGGACCCTCGAGCAGGACGATCGCGTCACTCCGCGGCAGCGCGGCTTCATGGTGCTCGCCCAGGCCCAGGGCCTCATCGGGACCACCATGCTGATCGCCGTCCCCAACGAACTGACGCGCGAAGTACTCCAGACCCAGCTGAAGGCAGCCCTCGACGAAGCACTGCGGGACGTGTTCCGTGAGGACATCCAGTGCGCTTTCGTCATCGACCCCGAGCTGACCCCCGTCGCCGAGGACGTTCCCGAGCAGGAACCCGCGCCGGTCTCACCGGAACCCAAGGGCGAGGCGAAGCCGTCCCCTACTCCTCCCAGCAACTCGCACGAGTTCGGCCGGCTCAATCCGAAGTACATCTTCGACACCTTCGTCATCGGCTCCTCCAACCGGTTCGCACACGCAGCGGCGGTCGCCGTCGCCGAGGCACCGGCGAAGGCCTACAACCCGCTGTTCATCTACGGTGATTCCGGGTTGGGCAAGACACACCTCCTCCACGCCATCGGGCACTATGCGCGTCACCTCTACACCGGTATCCGGGTGCGGTACGTGAATTCCGAGGAGTTCACCAACGACTTCATCAACTCGATCCGTGATGACGAGGGCTCGAGCTTCAAGCAGACCTACCGCAACGTGGACATCCTGCTGATCGACGACATCCAGTTCCTCTCCGGCAAGGACCGGACCATGGAGGAGTTCTTCCACACCTTCAATGCGCTGCACAACCACAGCAAGCAGGTGGTCATCACCTCCGACCTCCCGCCGAAGCAGCTCATCGGGTTCGAGGAGCGCATGCGGTCCCGTTTCGAGTGGGGTCTCCTGACGGACATCCAGCCGCCGGAACTGGAGACCCGCATCGCCATCCTGCGCAAGAAGGCGATCAGCGACAGCCTCAGCGCGCCCGACGACGTCCTGGAGTACATCGCCTCGAAGATCGCGACGAACATCCGCGAACTCGAGGGCGCCCTGATCCGGGTCACCGCCTTCGCGAGCCTGAACCGCCAGCAGGTCGACGTCAACCTCGCCGAGATCGTGCTGAAGGACCTCATCTCGGACGACGGCGCGCAGGAGATCACCTCGACCGTGATCATGGCGCAGACCGCGGACTACTTCCAGATCAGCATGGAGGAACTCTGCAGCAAGTCGCGGACGAGGACCCTGGTCACCGCACGGCAGATCGCGATGTACCTGTGCCGGGAGCTGACGGACATGTCCCTGCCGAAGATCGGACAGGAACTCGGCGGCCGGGACCACACCACCGTCATCCACGCCGACAGGAAGATCCGGGAACTGATGGCGGAGCGGCGCGCGATCTTCAATCAGGTCACCGAGTTGACCAACCGGATCAAGCACAAGCAACGCGAGGCCTGACCGCCCCTGCGCCGTCCCACCGTAATTAACAGGTGTGGACACAGCTGTGGATAACCAGGGGTACATCACCGCCCAACCTGAGGAAAACCCACCTCCTGCCTGTGGATCCGCGAAATGACAAGGATTTCGCCCACAGCCACCTCCTGCCGGCCGTCGGCTGGACACACACCTTGTCCACAGGCAGGATCCGCGACAGCAAGCGGACCAGCTGACTTATCCACAGAATCCACAGCAGTTATTAACACTACGAACCTTAAACTTCAAAAGCTCGTCAAATAACATTCCACGTTCCGTTCGACCCCGCCCGCCGAGCCACCGGGCCTGCTCCGCAGCCCCGCTACCCGGCTAAGCTTTCACCCAGTAGGGTTGTAATTCCCCGTGCCCGGGCTCCTCCGTGGACGATTCGACCCACCATCCGCCAGCGATCCGCCGGTGGCTGTTCTTTTGATCTGGCGAAAGGCGGCACTGCTCCGTGAAATTCAGAGTTGAACGGGACGTACTTGCGGAGGCTGTGTCCTGGACCGCCCGCTCGCTGTCACCGCGGCCGCCCGTCCCTGTGCTCGCGGGCCTGCTCATCAAGGCCGAAGGCGGCTCGCTGAGCCTCGCCAGCTTCGACTACGAGATCTCCGCCCGGCTCGAGATCGCGGCGGATGTCCTCGAGGAAGGGACCATCCTCGTCTCGGGCCGCCTGCTTGCCGATATCTGCAGGAGCCTTCCCTCCGCACCGGTCGAGGTGGCGACCGACGGCTCGAAGGTGACCCTGACGTGCCGCAACAGCCGCTTCAACCTCGCCACCATGCCGGAGGGGGAATACCCCGAACTGCCGAAACTCCCGGCCGTGAGCGGAGTCGTCGACGGCGATGCCTTCTCGCAGGCGGTCTCCCAGGTGATCATCGCGGCGAGCCGTGACGACACGCTGCCCATCCTGACGGGTGTCCGCATGGAGATCGAGGACGACCTGATCACGCTCCTCGCCACCGACCGCTACCGGCTTGCGCTCCGTGAGGTGTCCTGGAAGCCGACCACTCCGGGGATCTCCACCAGTGCCCTGGTCAAGGCGAAGACGCTCAACGAGGTCGCCAAGACCCTCGGCGGCGCCGGCGACCTGAACATCGCCTTCTCGGACGACTCCGAACTCATCGGCTTCGAATCGGGCGGGCGCCGCACCACGTCGCTGCTCGTCGACGGCGACTACCCGAAGATCCGTTCGCTCTTCCCGGAGAACACACCCATCCACGCCACGGTGCGGACCAGCTCCCTGGTGGAAGCCGTCCGCCGCGTCTCCCTCGTCGCCGAACGGAACACCCCCGTTCGGCTCGCGTTCACGGAGGGCCAGGTCACACTCGATGCCGGCACAGGGGAGGACGCACAGGCATCCGAAGCGATCGAGGCAGTCCTCGACGGCGACGACATCACGGTCGCCTTCAATCCGCACTACCTGAGCGAAGGCCTGGGCGCGTTCAACAGCCCCTACGTCAGGTTCTCCTTCACCTCACCGCCCAAACCCGCGGTGATCTCGGCACAGGATGACGCGACCGGCGAGGACAGGGAAGACTACAAGTACCTGCTGATGCCCGTGCGGCTACCCAACCAGTAGCCGCCCGGCAGGCACACCGACTGGCCGGACCGGCAGCCGGACATATCGTCAGAAAGAGAACCTCATGCACATCGGCCTCATTGGACTCGGAAAAATGGGATTCAACATGAGGGAGCGGCTGCGGGAGAAGGGCATCGAGGTCACGGGTTTCGACAGGAACCCCGACCTCACCGATGTATCGAGCCTCGACGAACTGGTCGGCGCACTTCCCGCACCACGGATCGTCTGGGTCATGGTTCCGGCCGGCCAGATCACCGACGGCGTCGTCAAGGACCTCTCCGAGGTCCTCTCGAAGGGCGACATGGTCATTGACGGAGGCAACTCCAAGTTCACCGATGACCAGATCCACGCCACCCTCCTTGCCCAGAAGGGCATCAGCTTCGTCGATTGCGGCGTGTCCGGCGGCGTCTGGGGGCTCGAGAACGGCTACGGCCTGATGGCGGGCGGTAGCCAGGACGATGTGGATATGGCCATGCCCATCTTCGACGCGCTCCGTCCCGAAGGTGATCGGGCCGAGAGTTTCGTCCACGTGGGCGACGTCGGCGCGGGACACTACGCGAAGATGGTGCACAACGGCATCGAGTACGGTCTGATGCAGTCCTACGCCGAGGGCTACGAGCTGCTCGAGGCCAAGGACATCGTGAAGGATGTCCACGGCACCTTCGCCGCCTGGCAGAAGGGCACCGTCGTCCGCTCCTGGCTGCTCGACCTCCTCGTCAAGGCGCTGCAGGAGGACCCCGGGCTGTCGAAGATCGCCGGTTTCGTGGAGGACTCCGGTGAGGGTCGATGGACCGTCGAGGAAGCGATCGCCAATTCGGTTCCGGCCCCCGCCATCACCGCCGCACTGTTCGCCCGGTTCGCGTCGCGGCAGGAGGACTCGCCGTCGATGAAGATGGTGTCGGCGCTCCGCAACCAGTTCGGCGGCCATGCAGTGAAGCCGGCCCAGCCGAAACCCGAGTAAGTGGTGCCCGGTGTACGTTGAGCACCTCTCGCTCACCGGGTTCCGGAGCTATGGGCAACTCGATACGGCGATCGAACCCGGAGTCACGGTCTTCGTGGGACCGAACGGCGTGGGAAAGACCAACATCGTCGAGGCCATCGGCTACCTGGCGACTCTCTCGTCCCATCGCGTCAGCACCGACAAACCGCTCATCGCGTTCGGGGAGGAGCGCGCGATCATCCGCGGCAGGTTCGTCCGGGGATCCCAGCGCACCGGTGTCGAGGTGGAGATCAACGCGGAGGCGGCGAACCGGGCCCGGATCAACAGGTCCAATCCGGTGCGGGCCCGTGATGCCGCCGGAATCCTGAAGACCGTCCTGTTCGCACCCGAGGACCTGTCGCTGGTGAAGGGAGACCCGTCGGGACGCCGTCGTTACCTGGACGACGTCATGGTCTCCCTCCTGCCGCACCATTCGGCGTTGCGCGCCGACTACGAGCGTGTCCTCAAGCAGCGCAACGCCCTCCTCAAATCGGCCCGGGCCGCCGGCAGGTTCTCGACGGCGCACGAGTCCACGCTCGATGTATGGGATCAGCACCTGGCAGAAGCCGGGGCACGGCTCCTGTCGGCCCGCATCGTCCTCGTCGACCAGCTACGCCCGCACGTGGAGCGGGCGTACAAGGAGCTGACGGACGGCTCGAAGCACGCGGAGATCGCCTACGTCTCGAGTGTCTCGTCGTCGCAGGACCTCGCTGCCGAAGACGACGGCCCGGGTACCGGACACAGCCGTTACGAGGAGGGGCTGCGGGACCTCACCCTGCCCGAGCTGACCGAGCTGTTCCTCGCCAGCCTCCTGCGCCACCGCAAGAAGGAGCTCGAGCGGGGAATCTCCCTCGTCGGTCCGCACCGTGATGAGCTCGATCTGCTGCTGGGGAAGGCACCGGCGAAGGGTTATGCATCGCACGGCGAGACCTGGTCGATGGCGCTGGCCCTGCGGTTGGCCTCGTACTACCTGCTGCTCGAGGAGGACCACACGCCCGGGGGGAATCCGGTCCTGATCCTCGACGACGTCTTCGCGGAACTCGATACCCAGCGCCGTACCCGCCTCGCCGCCATCGTCGCCCCCGCGGAACAGGTCCTGGTCACGGCCGCCGTCGGGGACGACATCCCCGCAGCGCTCCTCGGCCGGCAGATCCGGGTCGTGCCGGGTGGCATCGAGGTACCGGAGCAGGGCGGCGGGGACATCGGGAGCCTCGACCGGGATGCTTCGGCCCCCGGTCCCGGCGCAGGAGGACCACATGTCTGACGACCGCCCGGACGACGACGCCCCGGCGCAGGACAGCCCGGAGCAGCCGGGAGCCCAGGACTTTCCTGAGCAGGATGCCCCGCAGGCCCTCCTCAACAGGCTCCGCAGCGCGTCCCAGGCCAGGGGCACCCCTCGCGAGGCGGCGTCGAAGCGGACCACGAAGGCTCCGAAGCGCCGATACTCGCCCGAGCCCGTATACGGCGGACGGGATCCCGAAGGCGTGGGGAACGTCTTCTCGAGGATGCTCGCCGAGCGGGGCTGGAAATCCCCCGTGGCGATCGGATCCGTGCTCTCACGCTGGGACGAGATCGTCGGAGCCGACATCGCGGCGCACTGCGTCCCCGAGAGCTTCGACGCCGATACCGTCCTGGTCAGGTGCGACTCGACGGCGTGGGCGACACAGCTGCGCCTCATCACGCCGCAGGTGCTGCAGAGGTTCGAGGCCGAACTGGGCGCCGGCGTCGTCACGCGGCTCTCCGTCGTCGGGCCGTCGGCTCCGAGCTGGCGCAAGGGCGGGCGCTCCGTCAAGGGACGAGGCCCGCGTGATACGTACGGGTGAGTCGGAGCACCGACCGCTGCGCCCGCTGGACGGCCTGTAGCGCAACTGGGGGTCCGCCCGGCGTATCCGTCCTCATGGAAGGACCCTCTATCGGCTCTGGCGCCGCTTTATTGGCCAGTGAGGGCCTGTTGGTGCGGGATTGCAGGCCTCCACAGGGTAGAATAGGACGAGATCATTTTGGTCCATCCAGTTGAGGAGCCGTCTACGCCTGTGGCACACGAGAACGAGTTGAATGCAAGTGATGTGTTGATCGGCGAAGGCGAGTCCCCGATCCTGGAGGCGACCACCGAACACGCATACGGTGCCAATGAGATCACGGTGCTGGAGGGCCTCGAAGCGGTCCGTAAGCGCCCGGGCATGTACATCGGATCGACCGGACCACGCGGTCTTCACCACCTCGTGTACGAAGTCGTGGACAACTCGGTCGACGAGGCCCTGGCCGGCTACTGCGACCACATCCAGGTCACGCTCCAGGCGGACGGCGGCGTCAAGGTCGTCGATAACGGCCGCGGCATCCCCGTGGACATGCACCCCACAGAGGGACGCCCCACCGTCGAAGTGGTCATGACCATCCTCCACGCCGGTGGCAAGTTCGGCGGCGGCGGGTACGCGGTATCGGGCGGCCTGCACGGTGTCGGTATCTCGGTCGTCAACGCCCTGTCCAAGCGGGTCGAGACGGAAGTGCGGCGCCAGGGCCACGTGTGGCGCCAGTCCTTCGCGGACGGCGGCAAGCCCGTCGGCGAGTTGAGGAAGGGCGAGGAGACCTCCGGGACCGGGACCACCCAGACGTTCTACCCCGACGACTCCATCTTCGAGAGCACGGAGTTCGACTTCGAGACCCTGCGGGCGCGGTTCCAGCAGATGGCGTTCCTCAACAAGGGGCTGCGCATCACGCTCACCGACGAGCACGTCGACGAGGTCGAGGACGAGATCACCGTCGAGACCGGCGAGGACTCCACACCCAAGCACCGCGAGGTGGAGTACCTCTACGAGAACGGTCTGCTCGACTACGTTCGGCACCTGAACTCCTCGAAGCGGGTCGATGTCATCCACGAGGACATCATCGCCTTCGAGACCGAGACCCCCGACCGCACCATGTCCGTGGAGATCGCCCTGCAGTGGACCTCGGCCTACTCGGAGAGCGTGCACACCTACGCGAACACGATCAACACGCACGAGGGTGGAACGCACGAGGAAGGCTTCCGTGCAGCCATGACCACCCTGATCAACAAGTACGCGCGCGAGAAGAACATCATCAAGGAGAAGGACGACAACCTCACGGGTGACGACATCCGCGAGGGACTCACCGCGGTCATCTCGGTGAAGCTCTCCGAGCCGCAGTTCGAGGGGCAGACGAAGACGAAGCTCGGCAACTCGGAGGTGAAGGGCTTCGTGCAGCGCGTCGTCACCGATCAGCTGGGCGACTGGCTGGAGCGCAACCCGGGGCCCGCCCGCGACGTCATCCGCAAATCGATCCAGGCGTCCCAGGCACGTCTGGCGGCCCGCAAGGCCCGCGAATCGACGCGCCGAAAGGGGCTCCTCGAGTCCGGCGGCATGCCGGGCAAGCTCAAGGACTGCCAGTCCAAGGACCCGGCGCGGTCGGAGATCTACATCGTGGAGGGTGACTCGGCCGGTGGTTCCGCCGTCCGCGGACGCAATCCCGAGACGCAGGCCATCCTGCCACTGCGCGGGAAGATCCTGAACGTCGAACGGGCGCGCCTCGACCGGGCCCTCGGTAACAGCGAGGTCCAGGCCATGATCACGGCGTTCGGTGCCGGTATCGGTGAGGACTTCAACGTCGAGAAGGCCCGGTACCACAAGATCGTGCTCATGGCCGACGCGGACGTGGACGGCCAGCACATCACCACCCTGCTGCTCACGCTGCTGTTCCGCTATATGCGGCCGCTGATCGAGAACGGCTTCGTCTACCTGGCGCAGCCGCCGCTGTACCGCATCAAGTGGTCCAACGCGAAGCACGACTACGTGTTCAGCGACCGTGAGCGTGACGAGGTCATCAAGATCGGCCTCGCGAACAACCAGAGGCTGCCCAAGGACAACGGCATCCAGCGGTACAAGGGCCTCGGCGAGATGGACTACACGGAACTGTGGGAGACCACCATGGATCCGGACCATCGCACCCTGCTCCAGGTCACCATGGACGATGCCGCCGCCGCGGACCAGGTGTTCTCGGTACTCATGGGCGAGGACGTCGAGTCCCGCCGCAACTTCATCCAGCAGAACGCCAAGGACGTGCGTTTCCTCGACATCTGAGTGCCGATGCCCGGCGTCTCGCCGGCGCGACGGGATCTGCTCGTTCCTCGCAGATGTCAAAGCGCCTACACAGTATGTCGGGCACCGGCCGGCGACCGCGTCTCCTGTGCGGTCGAGAACCTTTCACGAACGGAACTGATTCATGAGTGACGACATCACCGGTAACGGACCGGACGAGCCCATCGAGGGTGAGGTCCTGACGGACCGCGTCGAGCAGGTGGACCTGCAGACGGAGATGCAGCGGTCCTACCTGGACTACGCGATGGCCGTCATCGTCGGCCGGGCCCTGCCCGACGTCCGGGACGGGCTGAAGCCCGTGCACCGGCGCGTGCTCTACGCCATGTTCGACGGCGGCTACCGGCCGGACCGCTCGTTCAACAAGTGCGCCCGCGTGGTCGGCGAGGTGATGGGCCAGTACCACCCGCACGGTGACTCCGCGATCTACGACGCCCTGGTCCGCCTGATCCAGGACTGGACCATGCGCTACCCGCTCGCGCTCGGCCAGGGCAACTTCGGTTCGCCCGGCAACGACGGCGCCGCGGCCCCCCGATACACGGAAACCAAGATGGCCCCGCTCGCGATGGAGATGGTGCGGGACATCGACGAGGAGACCGTCGATTTCCAGGACAACTACGACGGCAAGAACCAGGAGCCGACGATCCTGCCGTCGCGCTTCCCGAACCTGCTGGTCAACGGGTCCTCCGGCATCGCCGTGGGCATGGCCACGAACATCCCGCCGCACAACCTGCGCGAGGTGGCGGACGGTGTGCAGTGGTACCTGGAGCACCCGGACGCAACGAAGGAAGAACTCCTCGAAGCCCTGATCCTCCGCATCAAGGGACCGGACTTCCCTACCGGCGCGCAGATCCTCGGCCACAAGGGCATCGAGGACGCGTACCGGACAGGACGCGGCTCGATCACCATGCGCGCGGTGGTCAACGTCGAGGAGATCCAGAACCGGACCTGCCTCGTCGTCACCGAACTGCCCTACCAGGCGAACCCGGACAACCTGGCGATCAAGATCGCAGAACTCGTCAAGGACGGCAGGATCAGCGGCATCGCCGATCTGCGTGACGAGACCTCCGGGCGCACCGGCCAGCGTCTCGTGATCGTGCTCAAGCGCGACGCCGTCGCCAAGGTCGTGCTGAACAACCTCTACAAGCACACGCAGCTGCAGGACAACTTCAGCGCCAACATGCTCGCCATCGTGGACGACGTCCCCCGCACGCTGAGCCTCGACGCGTTCATCCGCCACTGGGTGAACCACCAGCTCGAGGTCATCGTCCGCCGCACCCGGTACCGCCTGCGCAAGGCGGAGGAGGAAGCGCACATCCTGCGCGGCCTCCTGAAGGCGCTCGACGCCCTGGACGAGGTCATCGCCCTGATCCGTGCATCCTCCACCACGGAGCAGGCGCGCGACGGGCTGATGGGACTGCTCTCCATCGACGAGCTGCAGGCCACTGCCATCCTGAACATGCAGCTGAGGCGCCTCGCCGCCCTCGAACGGCAGAAGATCCAGGACCGGCACAGGGAACTGGAGTCGATGATCACCGAGTTCAACCGGATCCTCGCCTCGGAGGACGTGCAGCGCGGCATCGTCAGCACGGAACTGGCGGAGATCGTCGGCAAGTTCGGCGATGACCGGCGGACCGAGATCCTCATGGGCTACGACGGCGACATGAGCATGGAAGACCTGATCCCCGAGGAGGAGATGGTCGTCACCATCACCCGCGGTGGCTACGTCAAGCGCACGCGCAGTGACAACTACCGCCAGCAGGCACGCGGCGGCAAGGGCATCAAGGGAGCCCAGCTGCGGGGCGACGACGTCGTCGAGCACTTCTTCGTCACCACCACGCACCACTGGCTGCTGTTCTTCACGAACCTCGGCCGGGTCTACCGCGCGAAGGCGTACGAGCTGGTCGAGGCCGCCCGTGACGCCAAGGGACAGCACGTGGCGAACCTTCTGGCCTTCCAGCCCGACGAGACGATCGCCCAGGTGCTGGACCTGCGGGACTACCGGCAGTCTCCCTATCTGGTCCTCGCCACCAAGCGCGGCCTGGTCAAGAAGACGCGACTCGAGGATTACGACACCAACCGGACCGCGGGCGTGATCGCGATCAACCTCCGTGACAACGACGAACTCGTCTCGGCGCAGCTCGTGTCCGGCGTCGACGACATCATGCTCGTCTCCCGCAAGGGACAGTCGCTGCGCTTCACGGCCGACGACGACGCCCTCCGGCCCATGGGTCGGGCGACGTCGGGTGTGACCGGCATGAAGTTCCGTGAGGACGACGAACTGCTCGCCGCCAGCGTGGTGACGGACGACTCCTACGTCTTCATCGTGACCGAGGGTGGTTTCGCGAAGCGCACGAAGGTGGACGACTACCGTGTCCAGGGCCGTGGCGGCCTCGGCATCAAGGTGGCGAAGCTGGCCGAGGAGCGCGGGGACCTCGTGGGCGCCCTCGTGGTGCAGGAGGAGGACGAGGTGCTCGTCGTCATGGGTGGCGGCAAGGTCGTCCGCTCCGCCGTCGCCGGCGTACCGGCCAAGGGACGCGACACGATGGGTGTCATCTTCGCGAAGCCTGACAAGGCAGACCGCATCATCGCCGTGGCTCGGAACAGTGAGCGCAGCGTCGCCGTCGAGGAAGGCCTCATCGAGGACCCGTCCGAGGGCAGTCCCGACGTCGACGTGATCGATACGGTCACGCCCCAGGAGGATCCGGCAGAGTTCACAGCCGATGAAGTACGGTTGTCGACAGAGGAAACGGCTGAGCCTGACGCTGAGTCGCCCGAACACGGAGGTATCGAGTGAGCTCGGCCAACACCAACCCGCGGTCGTCCAGTGGACAAGTGCGCGCGCCCGGGGCACCGCCGCGTGTGAACGCTCCTGCACGTCCCGCCCAGCGCCCGGCATCCGCGGGCCAGAGCGGGCGTCCGACGCAGCGCCCGGGGCTCGTGAAGCCGGCCCCCAAGGCGAAGGCCCGCAAGGCCCGCCTGCTCGTCAGCAAGGTGGACCCCTGGTCCGTGCTGAAGATGTCGTTCCTGCTGTCGGTCGCCCTTGGAATCGTGACCGTGGTCGCAGCGATCGTGATCTGGACCGTCCTGGACCTGACGGGTATCTTCGACGGCGTCAACGATCTCCTGAGTGAGATCGCCGGATCGGAGAGCGGTGGGTTCGACCTGCGGCAATTCGCCTCGCTGACACAGGTGGTCTCCTTCGCCACGATCATCGCCGTGGTGAACGTGGTGCTCCTCACGGCGCTCGCTATGCTTGCGGCCGTGCTCTACAACATCTCGTCCGCCCTGGTCGGCGGTATCGGCGTCACGCTGACCGACGACTAGTGCACCGGCCTCTCCGGCGCCGTTCCGGCGATTTGAGAAATGCCGAGCCACTACTGTAAAGTCGTATCTCGGCCCGAAGAGGTATCGGGGCGTATAGCTCAGGCGGTTAGAGCGCTTCGCTGATAACGAAGAGGTCCCAGGTTCAAGTCCTGGTACGCCCACGGATCCACCACTCGCAGGAGACTGCAAGGAGACTGTTGTGAAGAAGTTGCTCATCGCGGCAGCAGCTGCAGCCGGTGTCCTCGTGTACAAGCAGTGGCAGGATTCACAGAAGAGCAAAAGCGTCTGGAGCAATGCGACGGACGACGTAGCCTAGCAAGGAGCACGGTCCAGCGTACGTATACTGGATCAGGCTCGTCTCGGGGGCATGGCGCAATTGGTAGCGCACCTGCTTTGCAAGCAGGGGGTTCGGGGTTCGAGTCCCCGTGCCTCCACCGAAGGGAAGTCCCGGTCATCGGCCGGGACTTCCTGCGTTAAGTGCTGATGCCGAGCTTCCGACCGCGTGCAATAGGGTGGCCCAGTGATCATCTTCCTCTCGATCCTGGGTGTCATCGGGGTCTCGGCCTCCGGGCCGATCATGGCCGCCACGGCGGCACCCGTGCTGGCCATCGCCTTCTGGCGGAACCTGCTCGGTGCCGCTCTCATGGGAGGCCCTGCCGTTGTGTCCAAGCGGGCGGAGTTCGCGGCTCTCAGAAGGGCCGACTACCGCCGGCTGGCGATCGCAGCCGTCGCGCTGGCTCTCCACTTCGTATGCTTCATCACCGCCCTCAAACTCACGTCCGTGGCAGCAGCGACGGCTCTCGTCTGTCTCCAGGTGGCCTGGATAGCGCTGTTCAATGCGGTACTCGGTTCGAGGGCTCCGCGCGCGGTGGTGGCCGGGCTCGGCGTGGCCTTCGTCGGCGTCGTCGTTATCACCGGGTTCGATCTCTCACTCTCTCGGGACGCACTCCTCGGCGATGTGCTGGCCCTTGCCGGAGGGGCGCTGGCGGGTGTCTACCAGATGGCCGGGGCATCGGCCCGAAGAACGATGTCGACGGGTACCTACACCACCCTCTGCTACGGAGCCTGCGCGGTGATCCTGCTGGCACTGTGTGCACTCACCGGCCAGCCCGTCGTGGGCTTCACACCCGCCGCCTGGGCCGGCATCCTCGCCGTCACCCTTCTGGCGCAGATCATGGGCCACTCGGTCTTCAACCACCTGCTCGCCGTCATGAGTCCGCTCGTCGTCTCGATGATCATCCTGCTGGAGATCCCCGGGGCGGCGATCCTCGCGGCCGTATTCCTCGGCGAGAAGCTTCCCGGAGGGACTTATGGCGGGCTGGTGCTGATCCTCGTCGGCCTCGCCGTGGTGATCCGCGGCCAGCAGCGGCTCAAGGGATCCCGCCGACCCCTGGCTGAAGAGGCTGCGGCGGTGTCCCCTCCCGTGCTCGGCGGGGAACAATAGCTCATTCGGTATATAACGGCTTCAGCATAAACAGGGCAATGAAAAGGACCCCCGGCATGATGCCGGGGGTCCTTCGCGGTCTTCCTCGGGATCAGGCCTTGGGCTCGTCCGTCGGCTTCGTAGCGTGCTTGGCGGACTGGCTGACGTTCTTCGTAGTCTCAGCGGCGGTCTGTGCTGCCCCCGCTGCCGCGTTCTTGCCCTCGTCGGTCGCGTCGTCGGACTTCGCAGCGCGTTCAGCCGCTTCCTTGACCTCTGCGACGACGTCCTTCGCTTCCTGTGTCTTCTCGGCGGAGACCGGTGCGGGGGTGGCCTTGATGGGTGCGGGAGTCTTCCACGGGTCCTCGACGGGCTTGGAAGCCCGCCAGGCCGCGATACCGGCGACGATGGCCGATGCGAGGACGCCGAAGATCAACCACCCCTTGCCGGACTTGCGTGCCTGGCTCTTCCTCAGGTCCTTCGACGCCTGATGGGTCGCTGCGACGAGGCGCTTCTGGGCGTTCTTCACGGCCTTCTTGTCACCGGTCACCTTGATGACCGCCTTCTCCACCGCCGGAGGCACGGTTGCCCCTGCGAGGGAGCGGGAGGCACTGTCTGCTGCTTCACCGAGCTTGGCGGACATGGCCGGCAGGTACTCGTCGACGACCTTGAGCTTGGCCGAGTTCAGTGCAGGGGCTGCCTTGTCGAGCGTTCCCTGGATCTTCGGGGTGGTCTCGTCGATCACCTGGGTGATTCGCGGGCCCACCTTCTCGATCCGGTCCTGAAGCAGGGGGGTGACGACGGCGATGCCACCGGAAACCCCTTCCGTCGCTTTGCGTACCGTGTCGTGCAGGGCCGGTCCTGCCGTCTCGACACCCTTGTCCCACCGGGGCTTGGCCCAACCGTAGGCGGCGTCGACGTGCGGCGATGCCCAAGCCCGCGCCGCGGCTACACCGGCAGCGAATGCTGCTCCGATGGCGACGGTCTCCTCCAGGTCATGGCTGGTGCGTACGTTGTTCTTCACAAAAACCTCCAGGGGGTGGTTACTCGTTTTGATCAGCCTACGTTGCATAGGTGGCAGGTGCTATCGGAGGCCGGCATGGCCGGGCCGTTTCACTGTGCGCGGAATGGGACTCCTCCAGCTTATTGTCAGGGCACGCATGAAAGAATGGCCCAATGACTGCTATCCCAACCGCAAAAGCGACCATCCACACCAACCAGGGCGACATCGAGGTCAATCTCTTCGGCAATCATGCGCCGAAGACCGTGAAGAACTTCGTAGGACTCGCCACGGGCGAGATCGCCTGGACCCACCCGCAGACCGGTGAGGAGAGCAACGCCCCCCTCTACAGCGGGACGATCTTCCACCGCATCATCAAGGACTTCATGATCCAGGGTGGAGATCCCCTGGGCCAGGGTATCGGCGGCCCGGGCTACAAGTTCGATGACGAGATCAATCCGGACCTGGACTTCAACGAGCCGTACAAGCTGGCCATGGCCAACGCAGGACTGCAGGGTGGCCGCGGAACGAACGGGTCGCAGTTCTTCATCACGTCCGTACCCACGACCTGGCTGCAGGGCAAGCACACCATCTTCGGTGACGTCACTGACGAGGAATCACGCAAGGTGGTCGACAGGCTCAACGCCATCGGTACCGACATGAGGGACAAGCCCCTCGAGGACGTCGTCATCGAGAGCATCACCGTAGAACAGCTCTGACCGGATGTCCTACGGGGTCCCCGCGCCCGACGCCGGTAGCCAGCAGGCGCCGGTCTGCCCTCGGCACACCGACCGCGTCAGCTATGTGAGGTGCCAGCGGTGCGGGCGTCCGGCGTGCGCGGAGTGCCAGCGTCCCGCCGCCGTAGGGTTCCAGTGCGTGGACTGTGTGCGTGAGCAGGCTGCCGCCGCGCCGGTCCGCAGGAACGCCTTCGGCGGCGTCGCGCGCGGCGGCACCCCCGTCACCTACACGCTGATCGGCCTCTGCGTCATGGTGTTCCTGCTCCAGCTCGTGGTGCCCGGACTCACGCGGACCTTCGCCTACGCACCGGTGTTCACCGCCGGTGCCGGTGGGGTCATTCCCGCCGAGCCATGGCGGATGCTCACTGCGGCCTTCCTCCACTCGCAGGGTTCCTTCCTGCACATCGCCTTCAACATGTATGCGCTGTACGTGCTGGGGAAGGTACTCGAGCCCGCGATCGGCCGGGCGCGGTTCCTGGTCCTGTATGTCGTCTCCGCGGTCGGGGGATCCCTCGGAGTGCTCCTGCTGAGCTCGCCGATGCAGTACGTCGTCGGTGCCTCCGGTGCCGTTTTCGGGCTCTTCGGAGCGCTGTTCGTCGTTCAGCGGAAGCGCGGTGGGGACATACGGCAGATCGTCGTCCTGATCGCCATCAACGCCGTGCTGGGGTTCGTGGTCCCGGGGATCGCCTGGCAGGCGCATCTGGGCGGACTGCTCGCGGGTGCTGCCTGCGCAGCCGTCATCGCCTACGCACCACGGGGCCCGCGCCAGGCACGGCTGCAATGGCTCGGCCTGGCTGTCGTCGTCGCGCTGATCGGGCTCCTGACAGTCGTGGGAGTCTCGCGGCTTCCCGTCTAGCCACGGCATCGATCGGTGAGGGGGCCGGCACGCGATGTGCCGGCCCCCTCACTGCGTTATCCACACCCCTTATCCACACGGGGGATAACTTACACACATGTAATTCCACACCTGTGGATAAGCGGGGCCCGGAATCTCGGGCAGATCCGTGAATCATCAACAATGATGTGCACATCTGTGGATAACTTCGTGCACATGGTGTGTATAGAACGGAACCAGGCCCGAAGGGTGCATGACAGTACCCTTCGGGCAGCACGGCTCACAGCAGCAGGCTGCGGGCGGGGGGAAGGCTGCATGCTCGACGGTGCCGGACGCGGGGCTGCGAAGCGGCTACCGCCAGCGCGTGGTCATGAGGAAGCCGACGATGGCGATGCCGAACCCGACGAGGATGTTCCAGGACCCCCAGGCCGCAACCGGCAGGGTGGACATCGAGATGTAGAACGTGATGATCCACAGGAGGCCGATGATCATGAGCCCGAACATCACGGGCTTGTACCAGACCGGGTTCGGCTTGGGCTGCGAGGACTTCACGGCGGGCGCAGCGGAGCTGGCTCTCTTGCGGGGCTTCGACTCGGGCACGGATTCTCCTCGACGGGGCGCAACTGCGGATCAGCGGCACCGGTGGTCTCGCCGGGCGCCACGGTGCGTCCAGACCCGCAGGCTATCCTGAAGGAAGAACGTCCGGCGGCCCGGTTCTCGGAACGATTCTAGCCAAGAACCACCGGATCCCGGTGCATCCCGAACGGCAGGAGCGGCAGTGACCAGGTCAACCCTCGACGCCGCACCCGATACTCGGGCTGCGCGCGCCCGACCGGTGCGCCGTCGCCGTACCCCGGTGCAGGTGATCGCGCAGGTACTGGGCGAACTCCTGATCACCGCTGGCGTGGTCCTCCTGCTCTTCGTCGGCTGGGAGCTGTGGTGGACCAACATCGATTCCGGCATCAAGCAGGAGCAGGCCCTCGAGGGATTCTTCTCCGAGGTGCCACCCGTCGCCGATCCTCCGCCACCCGGTGGCGAGAGCGCGGGTACACCCGCTCCCGAGGTCTTCGGCGAGCCCGTCGTCCTCCCCCGGGGCGACCTCACCCGAACCTTCGGCGTGGTGTACATCCCCCGGTTCGGCGAGAACTACTCGCGACCCGTCACCTCCGGGGTCGGCACGGATGTGCTCGACAACCTCGGACTCGGCCACTACCCGGGTACGGGAGCGCCGGGCGAGGTGGGGAACTTCGCACTCGCGGGGCACCGCCAGACCCACGGCCAGGTGCTCGACCAGATCCACACGCTCGTGCCGGGCGACCGCGTCTACGTGCAGACCCGCGACGGCTACTACACGTATGTGTTCCGCAACACCGAGATCGTCCTGCCGGATCGCGTGGACGTGATCGCACCGGTGCCCACGGATCCCGCAGCCCGGCCCGTGGACCGGATCCTCACCCTGACGAGCTGCAACCCACGCTTCGGCGCCCAGGAGCGTATTATTGCTTACTCGGTGATGGAGTCCTGGCGTCCACTGGATGCCGGCCCACCGCCTGAGATCGCGGAGCAGGTAGCCCGCGCTGCAGGACAGGGATGACCACCATGTACGGATGGATTTTCCGGGCGCTCCCCGGCCCGCTCTGGATGCGCATCATCCTCTCGGTGATGCTGATCCTCGGCGCCGTCGCGGTACTCATGCTCTTCGTGTTCCCCTGGGTCTCCCAGTTCAACCCGCTCACCGATTCAACGATTGGTTCCCCCTAGCTCATGGCCGACACCACCCGCATCCTCGTCGTCGACAACTACGACAGCTTCGTCTACACGCTGGTCGGTTATCTCCAGGAACTCGGTGCCGAGACGACCGTGGTCCGGAATGACGACGTCACCCTCGCCGAGGCGGAGGAGATGGCCGCGTCCCGCGACGGCGTGCTGATCTCCCCCGGTCCGGGTACGCCTGCCGAAGCCGGTGTCTGCGTGGACCTCATCCGCTGGTGCGGCGAGCACGCGAAGCCGATGCTGGGTGTGTGCCTCGGACATCAGGCGCTCGCGGAGGCCTTCGGCGGAACCGTGACGCACGCCCCTGAACTCATGCACGGAAAGACCTCCCTCGTGGAACACGATGCGACGAGCGTGTTCGCGGGCCTCCCGTCCCCGGTCACGGCCACCCGCTACCACTCGCTGGCGGCCGTCAGCGACGACGTCCCGCCCGACCTCACGGTGACGGCGCGTACCGCGAGTGGGATCATCATGGGCCTGGAGCACAAGACGGCACCGCTGTGCGGCGTCCAGTTCCATCCCGAGTCCGTCCTGACGGAGGGCGGCTACCAGATGCTGGGGAACTGGCTCGAATCGCTGGGACTCGAGGGTGCTGCCGTGAAGGCTGCGGGGCTCAGCCCGCTCATAGCACGTTAGTCCTGGCCCTCCGTGGGCCTCGGGGATGATGCATCATCGGTTCCCTCGCTGGGTTGGCCGCTCGGCTGCTCCGACGGCGGCGCGGTCGGCCGCTCGGAGGGTTCCGGCGCCGGCTCCTCCGCCGGTGCCTTCGCTACGGTGAGCACGATCTCGGTGCCCTGATCGACCTCGGAACGTGCCTGCGACGACTGCGCGGTGACGATTCCCGGTGCCACGACGCTGTTCTCGACCTCACGGACGGAGGAGGGCAGCTGCACGGCGGGATCGGCCAGCAGGGCCTGCGCCTGCTCGACCGTCAGATCCGTGAGCAGCGGAACGGTCACCTTGCCGTTGGACAGCACCAGGTCCACGGAACTGCCGACGGGAACGGTCTGTCCGGCCTGCGGGCTGGTGGTGATGACCCTCCCCTGCGGGACTTCGGCGCTGGTCTCCTCCGTGATCTCGCCGCCCCTGAGGCCCAGCTCCTCGAGTTCGTCCCTGGCCGAGGACTCGGTCAGTCCGGCGAGCGAGTCCGGCAGCACCACGTTGGCGGGGCCGAGTGAGACGTTGATGTTCACCCGGGATTCCGGCTTCACGGACGCTCCCGCGGATGGCTCTGAGCTGATGACGTTCCCGGCCTCGACGGTCGCGTTGTACTCGTCGTCCGACGACGGGACCAGGCCGGCGTCCACGATGGCATCGGTGGCATCCGCCTCCGTCATGCCCGTGAGGTCGGGAACGGAGACGGTCGCCACCTCTTGCGCGGGTTGGTCCGTCGAGAGGTTGTTGAGGACGAAGTACCCGCCGGCGAGCACGAGCAGGACCGCCACGAAGAAGACGGTGATCCAGGCCGCCCTCGATGACTTCCGGCGCTGGTCCTGGCGCAGGTCCTCCTCGTTGGTCCTCCCCAGCACATCGAGCCGGTCGTCGTCCCTGTGATCCGTCAGCGCACGCTCCGCGGCAACACGATCAATGGCACGGGTGTGCCGATCGGAGGAAGCGGATGGAGCGGCGATACCAGCGGCGCGGACGGACGCCGCACGTGTCGGCGGCGCGGAGACGTCCATCGCCCGGGTCGGCGCCCCGATCGCAGCGGGGACCGCGATGCCGCGGCCGGCGTCGAGCAGGGCCCTGCGGAAGGACGCGGCGTCCTGGAACCGGTGGTCGCGGTCCTTCTGCAGTGCCCTGGCGAGGATGGAGTCGAGGGCCGGGGTCACTGCGGCATCGAGGCTGCTGGCAACGGGTGGGTCCTCCCGCACATGCTGGTACGCCACCGATACCGGGCTGTCCCCGATGAAGGGTGGGCGGCCCGTGAGGAGTTCGAACAGCAGGCAGCCCGCCGAGTAGAGGTCGCTGCGAGCGTCCACCGTCTCGCCGCGCGCCTGCTCCGGGGAGAGGTACTGGGCCGTGCCGAGGACGGCCTGGGTCTGTGTCATGGTCGCCTGCGAATCCGCCAGGGCGCGCGCGATGCCGAAGTCCATGACCTTGACGGCGCCGTCGGGGGTGATCATGACATTGGCGGGTTTGATGTCCCGGTGGACGATGCCCGCCCTGTGGCTGTACTCGAGGGCATCGAGTACTCCGGCTACGTAGGTGATGCTGTCCTCGGGAGTAAGGTCCCCCGCCTTGACGTGGTCGCGCAGGGTGCGTCCGGCCACGTATTCCATGACGATGAACGGAACCCGGACCTCGTGCTCCGGACGATCAGGGATCTCCTCCTCGCCCGTGTCGTACACGGCGACGATGTTCGGGTTGTTCAGCCCGGCCACGGCCTGCGCCTCACGCCGGAACCGCGACTGGAAGAGAGGATCGCGCGCCAGGTCCTGGCGCAGCACCTTGATCGCCACGGAGCGCCCGAGCCGGAGGTCACGGCCCAGGTGCACGTCGGCCATCCCCCCGCGGCCGATCAGCTCCCGGACTTCGTACCGCCCGTTCAGGATGCGCTCCGTGGTCATCACGCCGTGCCCTTCCGGCGCCGACTGCCTGTCCGGATCATGGTCCGGTGGTCGCCGTCGGCGACGGAGTCGGGCTTGTCGGGGCGGTAGGCGCTGCCGGGCTCGTGGAGGCGGGGGGCGCTGGAGGACCGGTCGAGACGACGTACCCGACGTTCGACCCGGCGGGCAGGACGGTTCCCGCCCCCGGATTCACGAGCAGCACGGTTCCGGGGGGCTGCTGCGATGTCTGCGTGCCGGTGTTGACGGGCACGAGACCCAGATCGACGAGGATGCCTTCGACCTCCGCGGCGTCGCGCCCCTGCAGGCCGGCGGGCACGGTGACCTGCTCGGGACCGCTCGACGACGTGACGGTGATGGTCTCGCCGGGACTCAGGCTGCCCACCGGGTCCACGCCGATGACGTAACCGGCGGCGATGTCGGCGGACGGTTCCCGCTGTGTCTCCACCCGGAAGCCCAGGGCACCGAGTTCCGCGGCGACCTCCGCTTCGGGACGGCCCAGGTACTGGCTCGGGGTGATCACCACCTCCTCGGCCTCGGTGGTGCTCGGCGAGGGTGACGGGCTCGCCGACGTGGTCGACGGAGAGGGTGCTGGCGTGCGGGACCGGGAGGGCGTGGCGGCGGCAGAGGTGCTCGTCTCGACCGGCACGGTCTCCGGATCGTCTCCGGCCAGCAGCGGCTGGAGGATCAGGAAGGCGATCGCCGCCAGGGCGAGGAGGAGCAGCACGATGAGCGGGAGGAGCCACGGACTCCGCCGGTTCTCCTCCTCGGGGCGGTAGGGCCGGCCCGGCTCCACGGCGTCGATGTCCTCCTGGGACCAGTCCCTGGACGCGGCCAGACCCGCCGCGCCACCGGCGGCCGCAGGCGCCGCGACCGTCGGCAGTGCGGAGGTCGTCGGCGCGGGAACCGCCGTCGTCGCCTGCGTGTCCTGGCGCGGAACGGCCGCCGTTGCGACGTCCGCACCCGCGCCGAAAGCGAGCATCCCGGGAACAGCGGCCTCGGCCGCACGGATGTTGCCGGCACGGATGGCATCCACGGCACGGGCGAGGGACTCGGCATCGCGTGGCCGGTCCGCAGGATCCTTGGCGAGCATCGAGCTGATCAGAGCCCGCACGGGGCGCGGGATGGACTCCGGCAGGGGTGGAGGCGCGTCGTTGACCTGCGCGAGGGCGATCGCGATCTGGGACTCGCCGGAGAACGGCCGGCGGCCGGCAAGGAGCTCGTACCCGATGACGCCCAGGGCGTAGATGTCGGAGGAACCCGTGGCGGGCTGTCCCGTCGCCTGCTCGGGCGCGAGGTACTGGGCGGTGCCCATGACCTGGCCCGTGGCCGTCAGCGGTACCTGGTCCGCGAGCCGCGCGATCCCGAAGTCGGTGATCTTGACCCGTCCGTCCGGCATCACGAGGATATTGCCGGGCTTCACGTCGCGGTGCACGAGTCCCTGCCGGTGCGCCACCGCGAGGGCGGTGGCGGTCTGGCCCACGATCGAGAGCGTGCGGTCGGGAGAGAGGACCTGCTCCTTCTCGATCACGGCCGACAGCGGCTGGCCGGGAACGAGTTCCATGACGAGATACGCCGAGCCTCCCTCCTCGCCGTAGTCGAACACGTTGGCGATGCCCTCATGGTTGAGCAGCGCCGTGTGGCGCGCTTCCGCCCGGAAGCGGTTGAGGAACGCGGGATCGCCCGAGTACTCCTCCTTGAGGATCTTGATGGCGACGACGCGGCCGAGGATCTGGTCCCGTGCCTTCCATACTTCACCCATACCGCCGATGGCGATCCGCTCGGTCAGTTCGAACCTGCCGCCCAGGGTGATGCCTGATGTGGGCCTCATCTGTTCAACACCGCCTCTATGAGTCTCTTGGCACTGGGTGAGGTCAACTGCTGACCAGTGGGGATGTCCACGTTCTCCATCACGATCGATACCGCTACCTGTGGGTCGTCCGCGGGCGCGAAGCCCGTGAACCACGCGTTGTCCCCTGTCTCGGTGACCTCCGCGGTTCCTGTCTTGCCGGCGACCTCGACGCCCGGGATACGGGCGCCGGTCGCCGTGCCGTTCTCCACCACGTTGACCATCCAGTCGGTGAGCTGGTCCGCGGTCGCCTGGCTGATCGACTGGCGGAGCACTTCCGGCTGGGGCGACTCGATCAGCTCGAGGTCGGCCGCACGGATCGCCTTGACGAGCTGCGGCTTCATCTGCTGCCCGTCGTTGGCGATCGCCGAGGCCACCATGGCCATCTGGAGCGGAGTGACCTTGGTGTCGAACTGCCCGACGGCGGACTGCGCCAGTTCGGGTTCCGTCAGGTCCGAGGGGAACGTGCTCGCGACGACCCGGGTGGGGATGGTCAGCTTCTCCCCGAAGCCGAACTTCGCGGCCTGGTCCTGGATGGCTTCCTCGCCGAGGTCCAGCGCGATCTGGGCGAAGGGCGTGTTGCAGGACTGCTCGAGGGCGAACTCCAGGTCCGCCGTCGTCCTGCTCGCGCAGCCGCCCGTGACGAAGTTCGGCAGGGCGTAGTCGATGCCGGGGAACTCGAGTGCGGGCGGGTTGGGGATCTCCGACTGCGCATCGTAGTTCCCGGACTCCAGGGCTGCGGCCGCATCGATGAGCTTGAACACCGAACCAGGGGACACGAGGGACTCCGTGGCGGGGTTGGTGTAGATCGAGAGCCCGGGCTGCTCGGAGAGGACGGCCGCGTTCTCGGAGATCACGGCGGTGTCGTGGCCGGAGAGGAGATTCGGGTCATAGGTGGGCTTGGAGACCATGGCGAGGATGTTGCCGGTGCCGGGCTCCATGGCGACGATCGAACCGCGCTGCCCGTCGGGGATCAGGTCCGATGCCAGCTTCTGGATCTCGGGGTCGATCGTCAGTTCGACCGAAGCTCCCTCGGAGTCGACGCCGGAGAACAGGCGGACCACCCGGTCGTAGAACAGGGAGCTGCTGGTGCCGGCGAGGATGTCCGACTCCGCGGCCTCGAGCTGCGTGGATCCCAGCGACAGGGAGTAATAGCCGGTGAGGTGGGCGTACAGCTCGGGTTCGTTGTACACGCGCTGGAAGTTGAACTGATCCTCCGACGGCACGGACTCGGCGATGGCGCGGCCGTCCACGAGGATGGCACCTCGCTGCCGGCCGAAGTCCTGGTACAGCTGGCGGCTGTTCCAGTCGTTCTCGTTGAGCTCCTGCGCCTGGAAGAACTGCACGTAGGTCAAGGCGCCGAGGACGAGGGCGAACATGCCGATGGCGACGACCCATGCACTGCGGATGGCCTGGTTCATCGGTTCGCCTCCTTCGTCGTCCTCTTCTTTACGGGCTTTCCGTTCACGCCGATCGCCTCGGGGAAGGAGTCATTCATGGGCGCCGACGGTGCCGGCCGCCGCGCAGCCTCCGAGATCAGCAGGATCAACGCCACAATGAGCCAGTTTGCCAGCAGGGAAGACCCGCCGGCGGACATGAAGGGTGTGGTGAGCCCTGTGAGGGGAATCAGGCGCGTGATGCCACCGATCACCACGAAGCACTGCAGGGCGATGGTGAACGAGAGACCACAGGCGAGCAGCTTCCCGAAACCGTCCTTCGTGCCCAGGGCTGCGCGGATGCCGCGGGACACGAGGATCACATAGAGCATCACGATGGCGACGACGCCGATGAGGCCGAGTTCCTCACCGAGGGCCGCGATGATCATGTCGCTGTTCGCGTACGTGACGAGGTCCGGCCGCCCTTCGCCCAGTCCGGTGCCTATCAGTCCGCCGTTGGCCAGGCCGAAGAGTCCCTGCACCACCTGCGCACTGCCGCCGGGTGCCCGGTTGTAGACCTCCGGCGCGAAGGCGTTGATCCAGGAGTCGAACCGCAGGGCGACGTGGCTGAACAGCTCGAGCGCGACGAAGACACCGACGCCGATCATGGCCAGGCCGATCAGGACCCAGCTCACCCGGCTCGTGGCCACGTAGATCATGACCATGAAGAGGCCGAAGAACAGGATCGACGAACCGAGGTCCCGCTGGAAGATCAGTACCCCGATGCTTACCAGCCACGCCGCTGCCATGGGGGCGAGATCCCGGAATCGCGGGAGCTGCAGGGGCCCGATCTTCTTGCCGGCCAGGAGGATCAGGTCGCGGTTGGTCGATAGATAACCCGCGAAGAATATGGCGAGGGTGATCTTCGCGATCTCGCCCGGCTGGAAGGTCCCGAAACCCACCGAGATCCAGATCCGCGCTCCGTTGATCTCGAGACCGAGCGGCGTCAGCGGCAGCAGGAGCAGGACGGCGCTGACGATCAGGGAGATGTAGGTGAACCGGCGCAGGATCCGGTGGTCCCGGAAGAGGATCAGCAGCAGTGCCGCCGCTCCCATCGCCACGGCCGTCCAGAGGACCTGCTGCGGAGCGACAGGAGTGAAGTCAGGGTTCATGCTGGCGGCGGACAGGTCCAGGCGATGGATCATCGCCAGGCCGATCCCGTTCAGTGCGATGACGATCGGAAGTATCACCGGATCGGCATATTTTGCTCGGAACCGCAGGATGACGTGGAGGAAGAGACCCATCAGGCCGAGTGTGAGCGCCTGTGACCAGAAGTAGTCGGTGAACGCCCCTTCCCGTCCGGTGCCTGCCAGGTAGTTGGCGCCGACGGCGACGCCGAGGGCGAGCACCAGCAGGGCGAGCTCGACGTTGCGCCGGGACCGGGGAACGGTCAGAACATCACTCACTGGCTGCACCTCCACAGTCGACGGCGGGGGACGAGGGATCCGTGCCGGGCGAGGCCGACGCACCGGGCGGCACCGGAGCAGCCGGTCCGGCAGAGGCGCTCGGACCCGGTGGGGCCGATCCTGCCGGGGACGGTTCTCCGCTGACGGACGTGGTGGGGGTCGGTTGCGGCACAGGAGAAGCACCGGGGCTACCGGTGATGCCCGGCAGGCCGGACACACCCGGAGAGGGCGAGGCCGTCGCTGAGGTCGCAGGCCCGCAGGCAATGGCGCGCAATTCGCTGCGGAGATCACCGACGATGCGCTGTGCTTCCTCGAGGCTCGCTGCCGGAAGGGTGTTCGACACCTGGGACCGCTGGTACTGGGGGAGGTTGGAGACGGGGATGTCCGTGGTCTCGTAGGTCTCGCTGAGGCTGATGGGTCCGATCCGCTGCGGTACGCCCTTGTAGATCGCGACGCGGTTGTCCGCTTCCGCCACGTAGTAGCGCGTCTGGGTCCACGTGTAGCCGAGGCCGATGACCGCGACCAGGATCAGGCTCATGAGCGAGAGGAACGCGGGGACGAGCCACCGCCGCTTCCGTGATGCCGCGGGCTCCTCCGTGTCACCCGCCTCGGTCTCGGCCTTGTGGGTCAGCATCATCGCCGCGCGGCGTTCGGAGGAGCGCTGCGTCACGATCGGGATCTGGCCGGTCTCGGTGGCGAGGGCTGCTGATCCCACGAGCACATGGGGCCTCGTCAGCAGGTCCTGGCGGATGATGTCCGCGCGGATGGCCGTGCCGGGGAGGCTTGCGTCGTCGTCGGTCCCTGCAGGCGCGGCACCTGCCGTACCCGAGTGACTCTCGCGTTCACCTGCCGCTTGCCGCGCCGGCGGGATCGAGGCGGGTGGAGGTGTGTCGGCGTCGTCGGCTTCGGTGACCTCGACCACGGCGATCGTGATGTTGTCGGGTGACCCGCCCGCGAGGGTCAGCTCGACGAGCGTGTCGACGCACGCCCGGATGTCCTTCGTCTCGCGCATGACCTGTTCCACGATGCGGTCGTTGAGGACGGCGTTCAGGCCGTCGGAGCACAGCAGCCAACGTTCCCGGGGCTCTGCGTCGAACTGCTCGAGGTCCAGCTCCGGGCTTGCATCGACATCGCCCAGCACCCGCATCAGGACGTTCTTGTGCGGATGGATCTCCGCTTCCTCCGGTCTGAGCCGCCCTTCGTCGATGAGTCGCTGGACGAAGGTGTGGTCGGTGGTGATCTGCTCGAAGACGCCGTTCTTCAGGCGGTAGGCACGCGAGTCGCCGATATGGGCGAGCTGCAGCCTGTCTCCGTCCAGCAGGATCGCCGTCACGGTGGTGCCCATGCCCGCCAGTTGCGGATTGGTGGACACGAGTTCGGAGAGCAGGGAGTTGGCGGTCTGGATCTCGTCGGCGAGGTGTGTCCCCGCGTGGCCGTCATGCCTGTTGTGGTCGAGGTGGATCAGGTCCAGGACCGTGGAAGCAGAGGCGACATTGCCGCCCGCATGCCCGCCCATGCCGTCGGCGACGACGGCGAGGTATCGGCCCACGTAGGCGGAGTCGTCATTCTTCGCACGCACCATGCCCACGTCGGAGCGGGCGGCGAACCTCAGCGCGAGCGGCACCCCTACGGCCTCAATTCGATGACCGTCTTACCGATCCGGATGGGGACGCCCGGCTCGACGGGCAGGGCACGCGTGAGCTGGGTGCCCGCGAGGTAGGTGCCGTTGGTGGACCCGAGATCCTCGATGAACCAGCGGCTGCCCTGGGGGAACAGTCGGGCATGCCGACCGGAGGCGTAATCGTCCTCGAGTACCAGGGTCGCCTCCTGGGCGCGGCCGAGGAGGATCGGGCTCGCGGCGAGGTCCAGGGTCGTCCCGCTGAGGGGGCCCTCCGTGACGACCAGCCGGCTGGCGGAGACACGTACGGGTGCGGGTTCCTCGCGAAGGTCGGGGTTCTTCCGGATGTCCCGGGCCGTGGGGGTGCCGACCTTGTTGCGCCGGCCGACCACCAGGTCCCGACGCAGGGCCCCGACCGTGCTGAGGACGAGGACCCACAGCAGGATCAGGAAACCGAAGCGCAGGAGCGTCACGGTCAGTTCTCCGGCCTCGCTCATCGCTGGACTCCGCCTTCCTGCGTGGGCACGAGGCGGAAGGTCAGCCGCGATCGCCCCATGGTGATCGTCGAGCCGTCCGTGAGTTCCGCCTGCCCGTTCACGCGCTGCCCGTTGACGTAGCTGCCGTTGGTGGAGCCGAGGTCGACGGCGTAGATCCGGCCCCCCTGGGCGCGGATCTCGAGGTGGCGCCGGGACACGCCGGTGTCGTCGACGAGGATGTCGGCCTCCGAGGAGCGCCCGAGGACGATGGACCCGGAGTTGATGGAGTAGCGCCGGCCGTCGATCTCGAGGATCGGCTGGTAGCGCGTGGGCTGGCGGCGTGGTGCGACCGGCGCGGCGGGGCCTGCGGGGCGACGGACAGCGGCCTGCTTCTCGATCGACGAATCGATCTCGAAGACACCTGCCCTGAGATCGGGATCGTGTTCGAAGGAGACACGGACCGGTCCCTGCAGGCTGTACTGCTGACTGTTCACGTGCGCGATGACGACGTCGCACAGCTCTTCGGCGAGGGCTGACCCCCACTGCTGGGCGAGTTCGAAATCGGAGTCGGACAGGCGTGTCGTGAAGACGTTGGGGGCGAGGGTGCGGCCCTGCGACAGGACGAGTGATCGGTTGTCCAGCTCCTTGCGGAGGGCGCTGGCGATCTCCAGGGGCTGCACCTGGGAACGCGAGCCCGTGGTGAAGGCTCCCCGGACCAGCTTTTCGAGTCCGCGCTCCACGTTGTCGAGAATGCCCATCG
This sequence comes from Arthrobacter sp. BC5, assembly GCF_056680255.1. Lineage (NCBI taxonomy): Bacteria > Bacillati > Actinomycetota > Actinomycetes > Micrococcales > Micrococcaceae > Arthrobacter > Arthrobacter sp. BC5. The sequence continues at coordinate 1,136,419 of NZ_CM155273.1, read as the reverse complement.
TCCGCCTCCTCCCCTTGTCGCACTGTGGTTTCGGGCCCCGGCAGCAGTGGGCTGCGGGGCTTCTCCCGGTCCTGGGGACGGCGATGTCCAGCCGGGCATGTTCCCTTCGATACTACTGGGAGGCTCTGGTAATGGGCTCCACGTGGGCGCCCGGAGGGTTGCTTTGTCCTAACGATCCCGGCGGGCTGCGGAGTTGCCCGCACGCGTCATGGGCCGTGGTCCCGGCGCTGTTTAGGTAATTGCGGCCCGGCTCGGCTATGCTTGTCTCTGCTGTTCACAACACCTGCGCCTGGCGCAGGAGTTGGATTCTCGAAATGCGCGAGTGGCGGAACGGCAGACGCGCTGGCTTCAGGTGCCAGTATCCGAAAGGGTGTGGGGGTTCAAATCCCCCCTCGCGCACGCTGCAGGACATGAAAGGGCTCCCACCCGGTGGGGGCCCTTTCGTATGTCCGGACCTTTCAGCGGAAGTCACGTGATTTGGTGGTGGCCTTGAGCTGCAGGACCTCGATGCGGTCCGCGACGAGGTTGACGATCCCCTCGGGGGATCGCTCGAGGACGCCCCTCACGATCACGCTGCCTGCTTCCCGTGCCACTCGGCGGTAGTGCTGCCAGACCCCCACCGAGCAGATGACGTTCACCAGCCCCGTCTCGTCCTCGAGGTTCATGAAGGTGATGCCGCTCGCCGTCGCAGGCCTCTGCCGGTGCGTGACGACTCCCGCCACCTCGATCCGGCGGCCGTTCTCGGCCGTCTTCAGCTGCGCCGCTGTCAGGGCACCGCGGCGTTTCAGCCTGCCCCTGGCATGGCGCACCGGATGGTCGTCCGGCGTGATGCCGGTCGACCACAGGTCGGAGCCCACCTTGTCGATGTCCGAGAGCTCGGGCATCAAGGGAGGCTGGATGTAGACGGCGGTCCCCTTGATCTGGCCTTCGCGTTCGGTCGATGCGGGCCCGGCGTTCCAGAGAGCCTCGCGGCGGCTCAGGCCCATCGAGTCGAAAGCACCTGACGCCGCGAGGGCCTCGAGCTGCCCCGCGTTGACGCCCGTACGTCGCGCGAGGTCCGGCATGTCCTCGTAGGGCCCGTTGCGCTCCCGCTCCGTGACGATCCTCTCTGCCAGCTTCACCCCCACGGATTCCACGCTCGCCAGTCCGAGCCTCACCGCATAATTTCCATCACGGCGGTGGGGTGTGGAATCGAACGGTGTGTCCTGGTCGAAGGAGCCGACAGGAGGCTGCTCGTCCTCGGTGCAGCAGTCCGTCCCGGTGGTGCGCGCGCGGGGATCGGCGGGAGGGGCATAACCTTCGAGCGGCTCGAGGTCGGCATGCACGCCGGAGTGCAGGATGTCGGGTCGCAGGACGACGGCGCCATGCCGCCGGGCGTCCGCCACGAGGGTCTGCGGCGAGTAGAACCCCATGGGCTGGGCGCGCAGGAGTGAGGCGAGGAATGCACCGGGATAGTGCAGGCGCAGCCACGCGCTGACGTAGACCAGCAGGGCGAAGCTGATCGAGTGGCTCTCCGCGAAGCCGAAGTTCGCGAAGGCATGGATCTTGTCGTAGATGGTGTCGGCCACGTCGCCGGTGATGCCGTTGGCCTCCATCCCCTCGTACAGCTTGGCCTTCAGCGAATCGATCCGCTCCTCGCCCCGCTTGGATCCCATGGCCCGGCGCAGCAGGTCGGCATCCGCTCCGGTGCAGCCGCCCACGACCATGGCCATCTGCATGAGCTGTTCCTGGAAGAGCGGAACGCCGAGGGTCCGCTCGAGGACCGGCTTGAGGTCGGGATGGAGGTACCGGACCTCCTCCTCGCCCATCTTCCGCTTGATGTAGGGGTGGACCGCGCCGCCCTGAATGGGCCCGGGACGCACGAGGGCGACCTCGATGACGAGATCGTAGAACTGGCGGGGCTGCAGGCGGGGGAGCATGCCCATCTGGGCACGGCTCTCCACCTGGAAGACCCCCACCGAATCGGCGAAGCACAGCATGTCGTACACGCCCTGCTCCTCCTTGGGGATGGTGTGCAGCTCCCACTTCTCCCCGAAGTGCCGGTCCACGAGGTCGAAGTTGTACTGGATGGCTGCGAGGATGCCGAGGCCCAGCAGGTCGAACTTCACGAGTCCCATCCAGGCGCAGTCGTCCTTGTCCCACTGGAGGACCGTCCTGCCGTCCATACGTCCATGCTCGATAGGGCATACTTCACCCACGGGCCGGTCGGTCAGCACCATCCCTCCCGAATGGATGCCGAGGTGGCGGGGGAACTTCAGGACCTCCTGGGCGAGGCCGACCACCGCTTCCGGGATGTCGTGGTCGTCGCTCGAGACGAGACCGCCCCACCGCTCGATCTGCCTGGACCACGCGTCCTGCTGTCCCGGACTGTGGCCCAGGGCCTTGGCCATGTCCCGGACGGCGAACTTGGGGCGATAGGTGATGACGTTGGCCACCTGGGCGGCGTTGAACCGCCCGTACTTCCGGTAGACGTACTGGATGACCTCCTCACGGCGGTCCGAGTCGAAATCCACGTCGATGTCCGGCTCCTCGTCACGCATGCTCGAGAGGAACCGCTCGAAAGGAAGCTGGTACTTGATGGAGTCCACGGCGGTGATCTCCAGCAGATAGCAGACCGCCGAATTGGCAGCCGAGCCCCGGCCCTGGCACAGGATGCCGTTGCGTCGCGCATAGTGCACGAGGTCGTGGACGATCAGGAAGTATCCCGGGAAGTTCTTGCTCTCGATGACCTCCAGTTCGCGCTCGATACGCTCGCGGACATCGGTCCGGTTCCCGTAGAGCTTGTCGGCGCCCTGCCAGACGAGCTCCCGGAGGTAGCTCATCTGAGTGTGGCCCTCCGGCAGGTCGATGTTCGGCAGCCCGGGCCGAACGCTGCGCAGCGTGAAGGAGAGATCGGCGGCGATATCGACCGTGCGCTCCACCGCTCCGGGGTAGCCCCTGAACCGTCTCGCCATCTCGGCACCGCTGCGCAGGTGGGCGGCACCGGCCGCGGGGAGCCAGCCATCCATCTGGTCCAGGCTCCTGCGGGCCCGTACCGCGGCAAGGGCTGCGGCGAGCCTGTGCTGCTGGGGGGTCGCATAGTGCACGTTGTTGGTTGCCACGGTGGGAAGCTTCAGGCGGGACGCGACGGCGGCCAGGGCGTCATTGTGCGCCGTGTCCAGGGGATTGCCCTGGTCGACGAGTTCGACGGCGACCGAATCCCGGCCGAACAGCTCGACGAGCTTCCGGAGTTCGGCCTCGGCCGCGGGTTCACCGTCCGCGACGAGCGCCGAACGCACCGACCCCTTCCTGCAGCCCGAGAGGACCATCCACTGGCCAGCTGCGTGCCCGGCGAGGCGCTCGAGGTCGTAGCGGGGCTTCCCCTTCTCGGCGGCGGCATCGAGCTGTGCCTCGGTGATGGCCGTGGACAGGCGGTGGTAGCCCGCCGATCCGCGGGCGAGGACCAGGAGGTGCTGCCCCTCCGGATCCGCCTCGCCGTTCTGCGGCTTCGACAGCCCGAGGGACAGTTCCGTGCCGTAGAGGGTGGAGAACCCGGGAAATTTCTCGGCAGCTTCAGCGAAGTGCACCGCGCCGTACAGCCCGTCATGGTCGGTGAGGGCCATGCCGGTCAGGCCGAGCCGCCGGGCCTCCTCGGCAAGGTGTTCGGGACTGGACGCGCCGTCGAGGAAGCTGAAGTTGGAGTGCACATGCAGTTCCGCGTACGGCACCACCGGGCCCTCGGGGGCCGCAACCTCGGCAGGAGCAGTGTAGGGCCGGCGCTTCCGGGACCAGGCGGGGCTGTCACCGCCGTCCGCTCCGAGGGGTGGTGCGCCGGGTCGGGTGGTGGAGAGGGTCCGTTCGAAGTCCGACCATGGAATAGGTGGATTGTTCCAGCCCATGGCGTCCCTCCCTGTCCTGGATGTCCTGCGGTTGTCGGTGGTGCCGGCATGCCCGTGCCGTCAGTCGTAGCCGGCTTCCACCCACCACGCGTGGTCCTCGAGCAGCAGCAGCCATGCGGATCCTGACTGGTCCACCAGCTGGAAGCGGTTGAGCACCCGACCCTTCGGGTCCCACCAGCGCTCGTTGATGGGCCAGGGGCCCGCCCAGGAGTGCACGGGCCGCCGGCCGTCGTCGGGCCCCGCGCTGAAGAAGGCGGGATCGGCGCTCAGGTGGCCGCGGGGATCGACGTCCACCGGGTTGCCGCGGGAATCGACGACGACGGCGGGTACGGGATCGGCGAACACCGTGGCCGGTGCCGGGCCGGGCAGGCGGCCGGGCCAGGGCTGGGCGCGGTCCTTCACGGGGACCGTGGAGGGTGAGGACGGGGTGTCCCCCCACGGGATGAAGACTCGGCGGTCCGCCAGGAGCCGCCCGCCGGCGATGACCGCGGTGAGCACGGCTCCGTGGCCCAGCATGCTCTGCACGCGGGCCAACCCGTGGTGGATGCCTTCGTCCGGTCCCGTTCCCCACAGTCCGTCCGCGTGGTCGCCGAGGTCCTCGACGACGTCGGGCACGACATGGACACGCGTGATGCCGGAGGTCAGGCCGTGATCGGATGCGGCGGTGCCCTGGAGCTGCCAGCGCACGCGGTCCACGACGTCGTCCGCATCGAACCAGCGCGGATGCTGCCAGCGGCGCTCGGACACCTCACCGGACTCCGTGTGGAGCGAGACGTGCAGCGCCGTACACACCAGCCCCGCCCCGCGCAGTGCGTCGACGAATGCGTCCGCCCGAGTACGGAAGGCGAACGCGAGCTGGTCGATGCGCGCGAGGGGCGGCTCGAAATCGGCGATGGTGTCGAGGTGGGGTGGCGGTTTCCGTGCGACGACGCTCCGGTGGTCGAGGCCGCTCGCCTGGCGGTGGGCGAGGGCCCCCTCGATCCCGAAGCGGTTGCGGACGTCGGAGGCCTTGAGTGCCGCGAAGTCACCGAGGGAGCGGATGCCGAGGCGCTTGAGCAGCACGGTGAGCTTCGGCTGTTCGAGGACTTCCAGGGGGTAGCTGCCGAGGAACCACGGCGAGCCGGTCGGGGGGATGACGACCAGCGGATCGGCGTCGTCGTCCAGCTGGTCGGTGGCCTTGGCCGCCTGCTCGGCGGCGAACGGACCGTCCGCGATACCGATCCGCACGTCGGTGAGCCCGATGGCGGCGAGAACCTGGAACACGACGTCCGCTGCCTTGCCCTCGCTGCCGTAGTAGCGCGAGGGTCCCTTGACCCTGAGGGCACACAGTCCCGGGCGGAGGACCTGGACGCCGGGCATGATGGTCTCCACGGCCGCGGTCACGGGCTCGAAGGTCCGCTCGTCGAGCGAGGGATCGTAGGGACGGCATACGAGGCCCGTGCTGCGGGCCTGGGCCTCCCGGATGCGCAGGCCCCGTTTCACGCCGTCCTGGCGGGCTGCGGGAGAACAGGCGAAGACCTCACCACGGTCCACGAGGACGAGGGCCGCGTCGGTGGGCAGCGAATACTCCCGCAGTGCTGCCGTGATGGGCCAGTCCGGAAACCAGAGCATCATGGTCCGTGTTGCCGGTGCCGTGCCTGTGGCTGCTGCGGGCAGGGGTGATGTCATGAGGACTTCATCAGCCGGGGTTCGAACAGGGTGCCGGACGTGGAACCGGACGCAGAAGCAGAGGGAGTACCGGGGATGCCGTCGGGTCCCTGCGGTACCCCGGTGTCCTGAACCACGGTTCCCCCTGCGGTGGCGCCCTGCAGGTCCGCCAGTCCCACATAGGCATGGCGGAGCCGTCCGGAGGGCTGCGTGGCGGTGATCTTCATGCGGCGCGACCTCAGATGGCCGTTTCCCGAGCCGAGGCCCTCCCAGGCACTCTCGGCCACACCGAGCGTGGAATCGCTCTGCTTCCAGGCACCGAGGGTGATCAGGGCCGCACCCCGCTGGCGCAGCCGTGCCTTGAGCCGCGCCCATTCGGTGGGCGCCAGGTGTTCGGGGGTGCGGGTCAGGATGATCGGGACCACGTCCACGAGGGCGGCCGTGACGGTGAGCCACTGGGACCCGGGATCGGGGACCAGGACGAGGCGCTCGAGATTGATGCCGAAGCCCTGTGCCGCTTCGACGCTGAAGTCCGGCATGCCGATCACGCTGCACCATGTGCCTGTCGCCGAAGGAGCGGCCAGCAGGGCCATGGCGAGGGTGGTGGAGTTACGGACGGAGTAGGAGCCGCCGGACTGGAGGCCGCCGCCGGGCAGGATCCGCGCGAGGGCCGGAACCGTGGGCAGCAGGCGGGAGTCGAGCTTGCCGGCCTGCATGCTGTTGATGCGCGCCTGGAGGCCGAGTGCGACGTCGGCTGCGGAGGTTCCGCGGCGGCCGGCAGGTTCCGGGCGGGACGCGTCCTCGAAGTCGGAGGAGGGCTCATCCCATTCGAGGGCATGGCCGGCAGCTGGAGGCGTCACCTCCTAATATTCGAATACGTGTTCGATTAAGTCAATCGGCGCGCCTCCGCTGAAAAAGGGCATAGCCATGGTAGGGGCAATGCCGGATCGGGGTGCGCGCGGCCATGTCAGGGCCGTCATGCCAGGAAGCACGTCGGGAGTTGGGCGTTCCGTCGGGAGACGGGCGGGTGCGGGCAGCAATCCTGCCCGGGTGGGTCAGGCGTCGGACGGCTTGCGTGAGGCGTCGCGTTCCTTGACCCGTGCGGCTTCCGCACGGACGGCGGCCTGGGTGGACCGCTCCGCGACCAGCCAGGCGGGCGGATCCTGCAGCAGGGCGGTGATCTGCTCGCTCGTCAGGGGGTCCGTGATACCCCCGCGGGCCAGTCCGCTGATGGAGATCCCGAGCTTCTGCGCGACGACGGGACGCGGGTGCGGACCCGTGCGGCGCAGCTCGGCGAGCCATTCCGGAGGGCTCTGCTGCAGTTCGTTGAACTCGGCCCGCGTCAGCTCGGTCTCCTGGAAGTCCTCGGGAGCGGCGGGCAGGTAGATTCCCAGCTTCTTGGCCGCGGTGGCCGGCTTCAGGGTCTGGGGGGTTTTCGCGGGAGTCATGGTTCCAGCTTAACGGGCCGCCTCGACGGTCGGCGTCAGGCGCTACTGTGATCAGGTGCCCACCGACCAGCCCCGTACCCTGTCCGTGGGCTTCGTGCCGGGTGTGACACCGGGCAAGTGGGTGTCGAGGTGGCGCGAACGACACCCGGAGGCACCCCTCGAGCTCCACCAGCACGACGACGACGCCCTGGCGGCCCTCAGGGAGGGCTCCGACGACGTCGTCTTCGTCCGGCTGCCCGTGGACCGCGCCGGGCTCCACCTGATCCCCCTCTATGAGGAGCAGCCCGTGGTGGTGGTGTCGCGGGACAACGAGCTGTCGCTCTATGACGACGTCCCGGTCGAGGAACTCGAGGGCGAGACCCTGCTCGACGTCGCGGAATGCGGCGGGCCGAAGACGGCCATGGAGGTCGCGGCATCCGGTGCGGGCGTCGTCGTCCTGCCCATGTCGCTCGCACGCCTGCATGCGCGCAAGGACGCGGTGCACCGACCCGTCCCGGGCCTGCCGACGACGACCATCGGTATCGCCTGGCGCGTGGAGGACGAGTCCGGCGACGTCGAGGAGTTCATCGGCATCGTGCGCGGGAGGACGGCCCAGAGCTCCCGGCAGCCCTCGCAGCGCGAGGCGCCGAAGAAGACGGCGTCGCAGAAGGCGGCCGCGAAGAAGGCCGGCGCCGGTGGAGGCGGCAAGGAGCAGAAGGGCGGCAGGAAGCCGCCGTCGGGCCGGCAGGCCCGCCCCTCAGGAACCCGGGGGAAGCGGCGCTGACCTCCGCGCCCGGCACGCACGGTCAGGAGGGAGGGACGGACCGCCCGGCCCGGGACGTGCGCTCGCGGCGCTGCTCCCGCGGTGCCGCCTCAGGCCTGCGCCGGCTGCCCGTTGCTCGCCATCGTCCCGCCGTCCACGGGAAGGACGACGCCGGTGATGAAGCGAGCGTCGTCGCTGGCCAGGAAGGTGATGGCGGCGGCGACCTCCTCCGGCAGTCCGCCGCGCCCGAGGGCGATGCGCCGGGCGAATTCCTCGGAGATCCCGTGCGCCTCGCCGTCGTCGCTCGTGAGCTCGGTCCAGATGAATCCGGGGGCGACGGCGTTCACCCGTACGCCGTCCTTGCCGTGGTCCAGGGCGACGGCGCGCGTGAAGTTGCTGACCCCGCCCTTGGCCGCGTTGTAGGCGCTCATGTGCCAGTCCCCGGCCAGGCCGGAGACCGAGGAGACGTTGACGATGCACCCCTTGCTCTGCAGCAGGTGTCCGAGGGCCGCCTTGGTGCTGTAGAAGACGCCGGAGAGATCGGTCTCGATGACGCGGTGCCAGTCCTCCACGCTGGTGCCCTGCGTGATGGTGCCCGCGTTGTTGACGAGGACGTCGAGGCGCCCGTACCGCTCGACGGTTTCCTGCACCATCGCCGCCACCTGCCCGACGTCGGATGAGTCCGCCGGCACCGCCGTCGCCCGTCCTTCCGGCAGGGATGCGACGACGTCGTCGATCTTGCCTGCGACGGAGTCCGTGAGGACCACCTTCGCCCCCTCGGCGACGAAGCGCCGCGCCGTCGCCTCACCGATGCCGGAACCGGCGCCGGTCACGACGACGACCCTGCCCTCGAATCGTTGCTCCATGCCGCGGCTCAGTCCGGGGTCTCGGACTGCAGGGCGATGAACTGCCAGTCGTCGTCACCGAGACGATCCGCCCCTGACGGTCCGCCTGCCTCCGACACGGCTTCCCGTACGTGGCCGGGTAGTTCCTCGGCACCGTCGTGTGCGCGGAGCCATTCCTTCGTCTCGATGTCCACGCGGGTCCACCACTGTTCTATGGGGTCCATTCCACACTCCTTCCGGTCCTCCCACCGTGGCACCGAGCCTCCCGGCCCGCAACGGCCGCATCGGATCACCGCGGCGGCGCCGGACCTGCTACCGGACGCCGGAAGACCCGCCCCGCCTGCGCGGGACGGGCCTTCCTGGGTGGTTCCGGTGCCGCTGGTCAGCCGAGGGACGCGAGGGCGAAGACGGCGGCCGCGATGCCGAAGCCCATGAGGCCGATCGTCGTCTCCATGACCGTCCAGGTCTTGAGGGTGGTCTTGACGTCCATGTTGAAGAAACGGCCCACGAGCCAGAAGCCGGAGTCGTTGACGTGGCTGGCCACCACCGATCCGCCGGCGACGGCGACGACGAGCGCGGCGACCTGAAGTGCGTTGTAGTCGCCGGCGAGGATCGCCGGGGAGATGAGGCCGGCAGCGGTGGTCAGCGCCACCGTGGCCGAGCCCTGGGCGATCCGGAGGATCGCCGCGATGAGGAAGCCCGCGAGGATCAGGGGGATGCCGAGGTCCCCCAGGACGTCGGCGAGGGCGTCGCCGATACCGCTGGTGCGCAGGACACCACCGAACATGCCGCCCGCGCCCGTGATGAGGATGACCGAGCAGACCGGGCCGAGCGCGGATTCCAGTGTGCTCTCCAACACCGTCTTGTCGATGCCGCGCCGGCGCCCGAGGACGTAGGACGCCACGAGGAGCGAGATCAGCAGGGCAACGGGTGTCTCTCCGAGGGTCCTGAGCAGTTGGAACCAGGCCTGGTCGGTGAGGCCCTCGTCCACGGCGCCCGACCTGGCGACGGTGTTGAGTCCGGTGTTGAGGAAGATCAGCACGAGGGGGAGCAGCAGGATCCCGACGACGGTGCCGAACCTGGGCGGGTTGGCCTCGGCGTGTTCGTCGGCCGTACCGAGCAGCTCGGGGACGGGCAGGACGTATTTCCTGCCGGACCACAACCCGTACAGGTAGGAGGTCACGTACCAGGTGGGGATGGCGGCGAGAAGGCCCACCATGATGACGATGCCGACGTTCGCACCGAAGAATTCCGACGCCGCGACGGGACCGGGGTGCGGGGGGACGAAGATATGCATGACGGAGAATGCTCCGGCTGCGGGGAGGCCGTAGCGCAGGACGCCACCGCCCAGGCGCCGGGCGACGGAGAAGACCACGGGCAGCATGACCACGAGTCCGGCGTCGAAGAAGATCGGGAAGCCGAAGATCAGGGATGCGATACCGAGGGCGAAAGGAGCCCGCTTCTCGCCGAAGGCCCGGATGAGGTGGTCCGCGAGCACCTTCGCGCCGCCACTGGTCTCCACCAGCCGGCCGAGCATGGCGCCGAGCCCGACCAGGAGGGCCACGGCGCCGAGGGTGGATCCGAAGCTGCTGACCAGGACGGTCACGATCTGCGACGTCGGAATGCCGGTGGCGAAGGCCGTGGCCAGGCTGATGATGATCAGGGAGACGAACGCATGGACGCGCAGTTTGATGATCAGGAACAGCAGGGCGAGGATGGCCGCTGCGGCGATCAGGAGGAGCGGACCGGCGGTGAGGCTCTGGGTCCATCCTTCGAGTGTCATGTTTTCTCCGTTGAAAGTTGCAGGGTGGTGGGACTAGCTGCGGTGCAGGCCGAGCCGGTCGATGACGAGGTCCGTGACCTGATCGGGCGTGCCGGTGTTCTCGATCCTGATGCCCTGCTCGTCGGACTCCAGCGGTTCGAGAGTGCTGATCTGGGACGGCAGGAGCGATTCCGGCATGAAGTGCCCGCTGCGGGTCTTCATGCGATCGAGGATGAGATCGGTGTCGCCGAGCAGGTGGACGAACCGGACCCGGCCCTCGGCCTGCGTGAGGATGTCACGGTAGGAGCGCTTCAGGGCCGAGCAGGTGACGACCGTGCTGCGGTCGGCCTGTGCCTGGGCCGTCATCCAGTCCCGCATGGACTCCAGCCATGGCCAGCGGTCCTCGTCCGTGAGCGGCGTCCCTGCGGTCATCCTGGCGATGTTGGCCGCGGGGTGGAAATCATCGGCCTCGGCGAACACCCAGCCGAGCCGCTCGGTGAGCCGGGTGGCGATGGTGGTCTTGCCGGATCCGGAGATTCCCATGACGACCACATGGCAGGGTTGTGCATCCATGCTGACTCCCTTGTCGATGCTGTGCGGCAGGTCACGATGATCCTGATGTCGAGTAAAGGTAGCACCTTTCAGGAATCAAAGGTAGTACCTTTGCGGACCGGACGGATCGATCTATGGTTGGGTGACCGGCTCGACGGCCGGGAGCCCACCGAGGAGGACGATGGCGTCGCATCTGGTTCCGGCGGGAACACCCACCGAATCTGCAACTCTGTTCCACACGCGCATCATCGACGCGCTCGGCCAGGACATCGCGGACGGGGTACTGCCGGCGGGTACCCGCCTGACGATCGAGGGACTGCAGCAGCAGTTCGGCGTCTCGCGCACGGTCGTCCGCGACTGCATGCGCGTGCTGGAGGCCATGAACCTGATCGTGCCCAAGCGCCGGATCGGGCTCGTGGTGCAGGGGCCGGAGAGGTGGAACGTCTATGACGCGCGCGTCATCCGGTGGCGGCTCAACGGGCCGGGACGAGCGGACCAGTTCCGATCCCTGACACACCTGCGCCGCGCCGTCGAACCCGTGGCCGCCGCGCTCGCGGCCCGCCATGCCTCGCCCGCCCAGCGGCTGCGGATCGTCGAACTCGGGCAGGACCTGCGGCGCCTGGGTGAGGCGGGTGAGCTCGAGCAGTTCCTGGGGGTGGATATCGAGTTCCACACGCTCATCCTCGAGGCCAGCGGCAACGAGATGTTCCTCGCCCTGCGCGGAGTGATCGCCGAGGTGCTCTCCGGCAGGACCTATCAGGGTCTCATGCCGCACAATCCGAAGGAACATGCGCTCCGTACGCACCAGCAGGTGGCCTCCGCCATCAGCGAGGGCGACCCCGTCACGGCCGAGTCCTGCATGGAATCGCTCCTGGCCGAGGTCAGCAGCGCCATCGACTAGCGATTCTGCCCCTGCGGGCGTCAGAGATCGAAATGCGTCTCGGGCTCGGCCTGGCCGATCGATCCGACGATGGAGGCCGCGATGTCCCGAACCTTCTGGTTGCGGCTGCTGGAGACGGACTTCAGGATGGTGAAGGCCTCCATCTGGCTGCAGCGGTTCTGCGCCATGATGATGCCGATCGCGATGTCGATCGCGGTGCGGGACTGCATCGCGGTCCTGAAATTGCCGATCGATTCGCTGTGCTGGGCCAGCCGGACGGCGAGCATCAGGGCCCTGGAGGTCTGGGCCACGAAGGTCTCGGCGGTGGCGATGTCCTCGGGGCCGAAGGCACCCGGCTGCAACGAATAGACGTTGAGCGCGGCACGGGCACCGGCCTCGAGGGTGAAGGGGACCGCCAGGATGGAGCGGACACCGTGCGCGGCGACGTCGGCGAGGTAGCCGCTCCAGCGTTCGTCGGTCGTCGTGTCTGCGACGTGCACCGAGCGCTGCTCCTCGCACGCAGTGAGGCACGGCCCTTCGGTGAAGTACTGCAGTTCGTCGAGCTTCGTCGCGGCTTCGTTGCTGCTGGCGACCGTGCCGGCGCGTTTGCTCCGCAGGAGGGTGATGCCGCAGAGCGTCTCCCCGGACTGCGGGAACAGTCGGGAGGCTGCGAAGCGGGCGAGTTCCGTGAGGAACTCCTCGACTCCATCGGTGTCGAGAAGGAGGTCCTGGAGGTAGTCGGTGGTGGACTGCCCCGTAGCCTGGTCGGCCATGTGTACTGGTCCTGTTTCGTTCAGCCGCCGAGCCACGTGTGCATCGCGCCGTTCGGGCGTCCGGACCGTGGTCCGCAACCGATGCACGAACCCAGGGAGTTCGTGATCGGCCGTCTGCTAGACCGTTAGTCAGCCTACAGACTACAAGAGGCGATCCCGCAGGGCCTGCCCGACCGGTTCCCGCAGGGAGCCGATCGAGCAGGGAACTGCCGGTCAGACGGTCGCGTGCTCCGTGCCGGCGGGGGTGACGACCTCGGCGGTCGGCTCCATGTTCTCGGCGTCGACCATCCAGGCGTACTGCTCGAGCTTGGCGATGAAACCGTGCAGCAGGTCGGCGGTGGTGGGGTCTTCCTCGTCGATCTGGTCGTGCACGTCACGCATCGTCTTCACGGCCGCATTCAGCATCCGGACCACGAGGCCCACGGTGTCCTTGGTCGAGACCAGGCCTGCCGGGAACGGATCGATCTTGGTGCCTTCGGCGACGGCCACGCTGCGGCCGTCGGGGACGGCGTGCAGGGCGCGCATGCGCTCCGCCATCTCGTCCGCGAACAGGCGGGCGTCGTCGATGATCTCGTCCAGCTGCAGGTGGAGGTCGCGGAAGTTCTTGCCGACCACATTCCAGTGGGCCTGCTTGCCCTGCAGGTGCAGTTCGATGAGGTCGACCAGGACGGCCTGCATGTTGTCGGTGAGGGTGGGTGAAGCCTTCATGAGTCCTCCAGTGCTAGAGAAATGTGCTCCTTCCGGCGGTGCGCCGAGGCGCCGAATCCCGCCGGTGGACTCCTTTCACCCTAGACCTGCCCGTTGGCCAAATCCAACCGATCTGCCTACGCTAAGGGAACTTACGGTTTTGCCGCGCCGAACCCCGAAAGGGGCTATGGGCGGTGCCGGAGTCTCTACGAAGGAGGAACCCTTTTGGCTTCAGTGCAGGAATCTATCGACGTAGCAGTACCGGTCAGCACGGCCTACAACCAGTGGACCCAGTTCGAGAGCTTTCCCCGGTTCATGGGCGGCGTCGAGTCGATCACGCAGACCTCCGACACCAGCACCCACTGGGTGACGAGCATCGGTGGCGTCAGGCGGGAGTTCGATGCCGAGATCACCGAACAGCACCCCGACGAGCGGGTGGCCTGGAAGAGCACCGACGGCGAGTCCCACGCCGGCGTGGTGACCTTCCACCGCCTCGACGAGAGCACCACGCGGCTCATGGTGCAGATCGACTGGCACCCGGAGACGTTCACCGAGAAGATCGGCGCCGTCGTGAACGCGGACGCAGCCCAGGTGAAGGGCGACCTCAAGAGGTTCAAGGAGTTCATCGAGAAGAGCGGTGGGGAGACCGGCGCCTGGCGCGGCGACGTCGATGCCCCGCCGACCGGCGGCACGTCGGACGCCGCGCCGGCCAACAGCACGTTGCCCGATGCATCGACGAACGACCCCGATTCGGGCGGACCTCGCATCAGCTGAGGCACGGCCCACAGGACGAGGCGGACCCATCGGGGTCCGCCTCGTCCTTTTCCATGGGTGGACTAGGGGATGTCCCCGACGGTGATCGATCCGATCGCGTCGGTGGCCTGTCGGGAGAGCTCCGGCGAGATGGGCGAACTCTTCGCGGCTTCGGCGGCTTCGGCCTGTCCTTCAGCGCTGACCGCGTAGGTGCCGAAGGCACGGACGACGGCGGCGGTCGCCTCGTTCTCGTAGCGCGCGCAGTACACGTGGTAGGACACCAGGACCAGCGGGTAGACGCCGGGTTCGGTGGTGGTCCGATCGAGATCCAGGGCGATGTCGTAGTCCGCACGGCCCGGGACGCGGGTGGCGAGGTCGACGGCGGCAGCGGCCGCCTCGGAACTCACCGGCACGTAGGCCTCGCCGACCTTCAGGGCCACGCGTCCGAGCGGATCACCGACGGCGGAGTCGTCGGCGTAGGTCACTGCGCCCACGGTGCCGGCCACTGTGCTGACCACGCCCGCATTGCCCTTGGCGTTCTCGTTCTCGAGTCCCGACGGCCAGGTCCCGTCGGGCTCCTCCGCCCAGATGTCGGGGACCACGGCGTGGAGGTAGTCCGTGAAGTTCTCGGTGGTGCCCGAGTCGTCGGACCTGCTCACGGCCGAGATCGGCAGCGCGGGGAGGTCGACGTCGTTCTGGGCCGCGATCGCGGGGTCGTTCCACGTGGTGATCTCACCGCGGAAGATGCGCGCCACGGTGGCGGCGTCGAGGTCGAGCCGGGAGATGCCGGGCAGGTTGAACGCGACGCTGATCGGCGAGACGTAGGCAGGGATGTTGAAGGCTCCGCCCGGCCCACAGGCCTCGGTGGATTCGGCGAGCTCCTCGTCGCTGAGGTAGGCATCCGACCCGGCGAACCCCACGGCTCCCGCGAGCAGGGCACCGCGGCCCGCTCCCGAGCCGTCGGGGGAGTACTGCACCTGCGCGCGCGGGTACAGGGTTGCGAACCCGGACCGCCAGGCGTCCATGGCCGGTCCCTGCGCGGATGACCCGGAGGCGGTCACGGCACCCTGCAGGCTCGGGTCACCGCGCCGCGCCGCGGCTTCCTGCTCCGCGCCGAGGGGGTAGTCGGAGCCACAGGCGGTCAGGCCGAGGGCGGCGGCGAGGGACAGTGACAGGGTGGCTCGGGTTCTCACCGGAGCAACGTTACAGGTGGCTAAATGGTGAACCCAAGGTGGACAGCGGGTGAACCGGCCGATGCGGCTTCGGCCTACCCCCGGCGGAGGCGGTAGCCGTCACCCCGGTGCACGAGGCGGCGGCCACCGCCGTCGTGCAGCTGGATCCACACGACGGAGGAGTCGTCGGTCCTCATGTCGAGGACCCCGCGGAGCTGTGCGCCGGCCGCGTGCTGGAGGGTGACGTGCTCGCCTCGCTTGAAGCCCGACCAGTCCTGCGTCTCGGAATCGGCGGTCGGGGTGAGGGGCGTGTCCATGGCGGGCCTTTCGGGAGGTTCCGGGCTTCCCACGCTAGCCTCGGCTCCTGAACGCCGCATGAACGCCCGCTGAAGGTTGGCGCGTCCTCACGGGGACGGGGTCAGAGGGTGCGCCAGTCCCCGCTGGTGAGGTGGGAGCCTGCCTGCGGTCCCATGAGGAGCATGCCGCCGTCCACCACGAACGAGGCGCCGTTGACATAGCTGGAGGAGCCGGACGCGAGGAAGGCGACGACGTCGGCGATCTCCTCAGGAGCGCCCGGCCGGCCCAGCGGGATCCCGGGGCGGTCCATGGTGCGCGGATCCTGTTCCTCGGAGTCGTTCATCGGGGTGTTGATCTCGCCGGGCAGGACTGCATTCGCAGTGATGCCGCGGTCCGCGAGTTCGAGGGCGATGGTCCGGATGAGGCCCCCGAGCCCGTGCTTGGAGGCGTCATAGGCGGCCGATCCCACGCGTGGCTGCTCCTGGTGGACGCTGGTGACGGCGATGATGCGCCCACCCCTGCCTCCGTCGATCATGTGGCGGGCCGCACGCTGCAGGCAGACGAAGGCGCCGTCGAGATTGGCGCCCATGGTGCCGCGCCAGGTGTCCCAGTCCGTCTCCATGAACATGGTGCCGCCATTGACGCCCGCGTTGTTGACGAAGACATCGAGCCCGCCGAGCTCCTTCGCGAGCTGGTCGACGACATCACCGCACGCCGGCGCGTCCGTGGTGTCGAGCTGAGCGACGGCGGCCCGCACGCCCTTCTCCCGCACGAGGCGCGCGGTCTCCTCCGCGCCCTCCTGGTCGGAGTGCCAGGTGACGCCGACGTCGCAGCCCGCTGCTGCGAGGGCGATGGCGGTGGCCCGTCCGATACCGGAGTCGGAGCCGGTGACTATTGCCTTGCTCGGTGTGAAGTCCATACTCCATCCTTTGCACCCGGCCCGACGGCCCGCAAGGAAAATCTGGGCGGAGGCGTGCGTCAACGGCCGGTACCCCCGGGCGGAAGCCCGGGGGTACCGGCCGTGGCCGAGAGGTACTACGCCTCGACGGCCCCCTGGCGTCCGGCGTCGGAAGCCTCGACGGTCGTCGACTGGACCGCAGCGGAGGACTCCCCGCTGACGACCTCGATCTTGCGGGCCTTGGCGCGCTCGCTGACGGGGATCATCACGTTGAGGACCCCGTTCTCGTAGCGGGCCGAGATCCCCTCGGTGTCGATGCCCTGGCCCAGGTTGAGCTGGCGCAGGAACGAGCCGCTCTCGCGTTCGCGGGTCAGCCACTTGACGCCCTCGGCACCGCGGAGCGTGCGCTCGGCGCGGATGGTGAGGAGCTGGCCGTCGACGTCGATGTCGACCGAGCCGGGATCGATGCCCGGGAGGTCCGCGGAGAGGATGTAGTGGTCCTTCTCGCGGTAGAGGTCCATCGGCATGAGACGGAGACCGGGGCGGCTCTCCAGCAGGGCGCCGGCAACGCGGTCCAGCTCACGGAACGGATCGAATTTCATGGCCATGGGAAACAACTCCTTCGCATGTGCCACCGGGTGGTGGTTCTTCTCCTGGGTTGAGCGCCCTCCGCTCAACTACGAAAAATGTTAGCACTCGGTCCCTTTGAGTGCTAAGGGGAGAATCTTCGCCCTGGACGAACGCAGACACGCGGAAGGCCCGTACCGATGATTCGGTACGGGCCTTCCGCGTGTGCTGTCTCCAGCCGATCCTCGTGCCTGCGCGGGGCCTCGATCCCCGGGCCTTCCGCGTGTGAAGCGGATGCTCTACCAGACTGAGCTACACAGGCAATTGGTTCTCCCATAGCTTAGGCCATCCGGGCGCCGCGCCAAATTCAGGTGCCGCACGTCGCGCCACCGGACGCTGGCCATCGGTCCCTGGCCTCAGTAGCCTGAAGGAAAGCATGCTGATCATCCACCCGTGCCGGCACGGCAGACGACGAAGGGACCGCACCATGGACAACCAGGACCTCCTGCAGCGCATCCAGGCACTCGTACAGGAGGAGCACGACCTCCGTGACCAGCCCCAGGACGCCGGAGCCGGCGCCGAGCACCAGGATCACGCGGCCCGGCTGAAGCGCGTCGAGGAGGATCTCGACCAGTGCTGGGACCTGCTCCGCCAGCGCCGTGCGAAGGCCGATGCCGGTGAGGATCCCGCCGATGCCGATGCCCGTCCCATCGGCCAGGTGGAGGGGTACCGCCAGTGACGGCGCCGCCCGTGGTGCTGTTCGACGTCAACGGCACGCTGTCGGACATGGAACCCCTGTCCCAGCACTTCGAGGAGATCGGCGCGCCTCCGCAGCTGGCCGCGCTGTGGTTCGCCTCGGTGCTCCGGGATGGCTTCGCGCTCACCGCCGTCGGGCAGAACCCTGCCTTCCGGGAGGTCGCCGAGGGTGCGTTGCAGGCGGTCCTCACCGGCCAGATCCTCAACCGGGACCTCGACGACGCGGTCGCCCACATCATGTCGGCGCTGCAGGGGCTCGCCGTGCACCCGGATGTCGTAGAGGGCATCCGTGCCCTAGCCTCCGCGGGCTTCGGCGTCGCCCTGCTGACCAATGGCGCGACGGCGACGGCGGAGGCACTCCTGGAACGGGCCGGTGTCCGGGACCAGGTCCTGGCCATCCTGTCGGTCGAGGACGCGCCGCGCTGGAAGCCCGCGCCCGAGTCCTATGCCTACGCCCTCGACACCCTGCAGAGGGAGGCGGGCGACGTCGTGCTCGTCGCCGTCCACCCCTGGGACATCGATGGCGCTGCGCGGGCAGGGCTCCGGACCGCCTGGCTCAACCGCGACGGCTCGCCCTACCCTCCCGTGATGACGGCACCCGATCACGAGGTGCCCTCGATCACCGGCCTGCCCGGCGCCCTCGAGGGGTGAGTGCCGTCGGCCATCCATCGCGCGGGTGAGCGTCGCCCACCTCCCGTGACCGGCCGCCGTCCCGGTGGCCGCGTGATCCCCACCAGTAGGAGCAACCCATGCCAGACCTGACCGCGTTCGCGCTGATCTGCAGTCTCACGCCGTCCCCTGCACCGTCCAGTTCCGACCTGATGGCCCGGCACATCCTCGACCGGTTCGCCGAACGGGGCATCGCCACATCCAGCGCCCGCGTGGTGGACCACGACGTCGCGCCCGGGGTGCAGAAGGACATGGGCAACGGCGACGAGTGGCCGGTCCTCCGCGAGAAGATCCTCGCCGCCGACATCCTCGTGCTGTCCACGCCGATCTGGGTGGGACACCCCTCCAGTCTCGCGCAGCGGGTCATGGAACGGCTCGACGCCGATATCGCCGAGACGGACGAGGAGGGGCGGCCGGTCATGGCCGGCAAGGTGGCCGTCGTCGCCGTGGTGGGCAACGAGGACGGTGCCCACAAGACGGTCGCCGACATGATGCAGGGACTGAACGACATCGGCTTCTCCCTGCCGTCGCAGGGCTCCACCTACTGGGTGGGCGAGGCCATGCAGTCCGTCGACTTCAAGGACCTCGCCGAAGTGCCGGAGGTGGTCGCCACGACGGCGGCCGGTGTCGTCCGCAACGCCGAGCACCTGGCGAAGCTGCTGCGCCGTGAGAACTTCCCCCTGGAGTAAGCGGTGGTATCACGAAAGCCGGGCTCCTCGGCACCGGCATGGAAGGGACGGGACGCCGGTTGGGAGGCTAGGCTGGAAGCTCTGGTGAGCCGGGAAGTCTGGTCGGCGCTCCCACGAGCGCGCCCGATCGAAGGATCTTCCCATAAGTGACCAGCCCTCGCACCAGCAGCCGTCCCCACCCGGCAGCCACGTGTTCACGCGCAGCAGCTATCCCGAGCACCTGCGCGTCACGAGCATCCTGCGCAAGGAGACCGTCGGTGGGGCGCTTCTCCTGGTCGCCACCGTGGTGGCCCTCGTCCTGGCCAACTCCCCGGCGGCGGACGCCTACTTCGCGGTGAGGGACTTCCGGTTCGGCTACGAGCCCTGGCATCTCGAACTCAGCGTCGGTGCGTGGGCTGCGGACGGATTGCTCGCCATCTTCTTCTTCCTCGCGGGCCTCGAGCTGAAGCGTGAGTTCGTCGCGGGGGACCTCCGGAAGTTCGATCGAGCCATCGTGCCGATCGCCGCTGCGCTCGGCGGGGTGATCGTGCCGGCGCTGGTCTACGTGGCCATCACCCTCGGCGCCGGGCCGGAGGCGCTGCGCGGCTGGGCGATCCCGACGGCGACCGACATCGCCTTCGCCGTGGCCGTCCTCGCCGTCGTCGGATCCCACCTCCCGAGCGCGCTGCGCATCTTCCTGCTCACGCTCGCCGTCGTCGACGACCTCCTGGCCATCAGCATCATCGCGTTCTTCTACTCGGAGGACATCTCCGTCCCGCCGCTGCTCATCGCGATCGTGCCGCTGGCCGTCTACGCCTTCCTTGCGCAGCGCTTCCCCACCTTCTTCCAGCGCAGGGCCTGGGCGCCCTGGGTCATCCTCCTCCCCATCGGGTTCGTGGTGTGGGTGCTCGTGCACGAGTCCGGCGTCCATGCCACGGTGGCCGGGGTGCTGCTCGGCTTCATGATCCCCGTGCTGCCCAAGGAGCCGAAGCCCGCGGCGGGTGTCGGGATCGAACCGATCACCGTGGAGGACGACGACGGTCCCCTGCAGGCGCATGATGTCACTCCGGACGGACTGGCCGACACCCTCGAACACAGCATCCGCCCGCTGTCCGCGGGGTTCGCAGTGCCCGTCTTCGCGTTCTTCTCGGCAGGCGTGGCGATCGGCGGCGTCGAGGGCCTCATCAGCGCCGTCACCGATCCCATCGCCGTCGGCATCATGGTGGCGCTCGTGATCGGCAAGCCGGTGGGCATCCTCCTTGCCACCCTCGCCGTCACGAAGACCACGAAGGCCAGTCTCGATCCGGATCTCCGGTGGGTCGACGTCCTCGGCGTCGCGATGCTGGCCGGCGTCGGCTTCACGGTCTCGCTGCTCATCAGTGAACTCGGCTTCGGGCAGGGTACGCCGGAGGACGACCACGCGAAGGTCGCCATCCTCGGCGGTTCCCTGATCGCCGCGCTCGCCGCAGCCGCCCTGCTGCGACGGCGCAACAGGCGCTACCGGGAGATCGAGGAGCAGGAGAAGATCGACGCCGACGGCGATGGCGTCCCGGACGTCTTCGAGCGCCACCAGGGCTGAGTCCCCCGGAGCACGGCGCCGACGCCGCCGGGCCCCCCGCGGCGGAGAACCCGGGGGCGCGACCGCGGTCCGGACGGGGTCAGGCCGGCCTGCGGCGCCAGAGCCAGGCCAGCGTCAGCGCGCCGGCGCTGCGCCGGAAACCGCTCTGCCCGGAGACGACCTCGAGCGCCGCCCAGATCGCCAGGCACGCGGAACTCGCGAGGCGCAGGCGCACACGGTTCCTGTCCTCGAGCGCCAGAAAGGACGCGCCACCGAGCAGGGCCCATCCCAGGATCGGCGCGTTCGGCTTCTGTACGACCGTCTGGCGGCCGAGGCTGTCCGTGAAGAATCCCATCATGCGCCCTTCTGCTTGGAGGTGCCGGCTGCCTTCTTGGCACCTGCCTTCTTCTCGCGGTTCTTCTCCACGCTGCGGCGCAGGGCCTCCATGAGGTCCAGCACGTTGTCGCCGTCGTCCCCGTCCTTGTCCGCGCCGAAGGTGGCCTCCGTGTCGATGGTGTCGCCCTTCTCGATCTTGGCGTCGATCAGGGTACGCAGCTGGACCTGGTAGTCGTCGGTGAAGTTCTCCGGATCGAAGTCGGTGGAGAAGGACTCGACGAGCGCCGCCGACATCTGCTTCTCCTTCGCGGAGATGCGTACTTTCTCCTCCAGGGCGGGGAAGGATGCCTCCCGCACCTCGTCGTCCCAGAGCAGTGTCTGGAGCATCAGTACGTCGCCGCGCACGCGCAGCGCGGCGAGGCGGCTCTTCTGGCGCAGGGAGAACTGCACGATCGCGGTGCGGTCCGTCTCCTCGAGCGTGCGCCGCAGCAGCACGTAGGCCTTGGTCGAGGTGCTGTCGGGCTCGAGGAAATAGGCGCGGTCGTACATGATCGGGTCGATCTGGTCGCTCGGTACGAACTCGACCACCTCGATCTCCCGGCTCCGCTCGACCGGCAGGGAGGAGAGGTCCTCGTCCGTCAGGACCACCGTGTGCTCGCCGTCGTCGTACGCCTTGTCGATGTGCTTGAAATCCACGACCTCGTTGCAGATCTCGCAGCGCCGCTGGTAGCGGATGCGGCCGCCGTCCTTGTCGTGCACCTGGTGCAGGGAGATGTCGTGGTCCTCCGTGGCGCTGTAGACCTTGACCGGCACGTTGACCAGGCCGAACGCGACCGCACCCTTCCAGATGGCTCTCATGGGTCAAGTGAACACCAAGCAGGCTTACCGGGCCAGAGGATGCCCGCCGCCCACCCCTAGACTTGGGGGGTGACTTCCGAGACCGTAGAGCCCATCGTCAGCAAGACCACCAGCGACGACGGCGGCACCGTACTGCGCCTGGAGTTCCAGTTCGCGTTCCCCCCGACCGTCCTGTGGAAGCACCTGACCGAGACCGACAAGCTGAAGTACTGGTTCCCGTGCGAGATGGAGTTCGAGCCGCGCAGGGACGAGGAGATCCTCTTCCGCTATGCCGACCAGAAGCCCCTGCGCGGCACCGTGCTGGAGGCCGAGCGGCCCTCGGTGCTCGCCTACACCTGGGAGACGGACAGCCTGCGCTGGGAGCTGGCACGGACGGGCGACAACGGCACGCAGCTCGTACTCCTCCTGACTCCCGGCAGTCCGCGGCACTCCGCGACCATGGCTGCCGGCTGGCACCTGACCATCGCCGGGCTCGACGACTTCCTGAACAAGCGCAATCTCGGGCAGGATCCGGCGCTGTGGGACATCTACGTCACGCGCTACCGCGAGCAGTTCGCCGACCAGGCATAACCCCTGCGGCCTCCACCCGGTGTGCTCCGCCAGAATCTGTACTGGACCGCCGCGGGCATCCGGTCAAGACTGGGGGAATGGCTCCCCCACGCTCGGCACGGCAGCAGACCGTCACGGTGGAGGGGCGTACGCTCCGGTTGTCCAACCTGGACAAGGTGCTGTACCCGGCGACGGGAACCACCAAGGGGGACGTGCTCGCGTACTACGCGGCGGTGGCTCCCCACCTCATCCGGCATGCGAGCCGTCGTCCCGTCACGCGGAAGCGGTGGGTCCACGGTGTGGGCACGCCGCAGGAGCCCGGCCAGGTGTTCTTCCAGAAGAACATCGACGACAACGCGCCCGACTGGGTACCGCGCAACGCCATCCAGCACAAGGACCACGTCAACGTCTACCCGATGGTGGACGACCTCGCCACGCTCACCTGGCTCGGGCAGATCGCCGCACTCGAGATCCACGTGCCCCAGTGGCGTTTCGACGGGGACGGCGCCAAGGGCAACCCCGACCGCCTGGTGCTGGACCTCGATCCCGGCTCCGGGGCGGGACTGGCGGAATGCGCAGAGGTGGCACGGCTCGCCCGGCCCATCTTGCAGGACATGGGGCTCGAGCCGTTCCCCGTCACCAGCGGTTCGAAGGGCATCCACCTGTACTGCGCCCTGGACGGCAGGCAGACCTCCGAGCAGGTGTCCGCCGTCGCGCACGAACTGGCGCGGGCCCTCGAGGCCGACCACCCGGACCTCGCCGTCAGCGACATGAAGAAGGCGCTGCGCCCCGGCAAGGTGCTCGTGGACTGGAGCCAGAACAACGTCAACAAGACGACGGTGAGCCCCTACTCGCTCCGCGGGCGCTTCGAGCCGACAGTTGCCGCGCCGCGCTCCTGGGAGGAGCTCGAGCAGGAGGGGCTGGGTCATCTCGACTACAGGGAGGTCCTGCAGCGGATCGACGCGATGGGGGACGTCCTCGCCCCCGCGACGACGCCCGTCCCGGCCGGAGGGGACGGCGGGAACGCCCGGGCGGATCGGTTGTCCACCTACCGGGCCATGCGCGATGCATCGAAGACCCCCGAGCCGGTTCCCGAATCGGTGGGACCGCCTGGCGGCAACAGCTTCGTGATCCAGGAGCATCACGCCCGCCGCCTCCACTACGACTTCCGCCTGGAGCGTGAGGGCGTGCTCGTCTCGTGGGCCATCCCGAAGGGTCCACCCCTGACGCCCAGCAAGAACCACCTCGCGGTGCAGACCGAGGACCATCCCCTCGACTACGGCTCGTTCGAGGGAAGTATTCCCAAGGGCGAATACGGCGCGGGGGAGGTCTCCATCTGGGACGCCGGAACCTACGAGCTGGAGAAGTGGCGGGACGGCAAGGAGGTCATCTGCACGCTCCATGGGAAGCCGGACGGAGGCCTCGCCCGGGGTGGCACCGCCGTCCGGCGCTACGCCCTCATCAACACCGGTGGTGGAGCGAACGGCAGGAGCAACTGGCTGATCCACCTCATGAAGGACCAGCCCGCCGGCGCACAGCAGGACGGCCGGCCCGCCGAGGCGCCGCAGGAGACGGGTGGGGATCGTGGTGACACCGCGGCTGCCGCGAGTCCGGCAGCCGCGCCTCGGCCGCAGCAGGGTGGCGCGGCGGAAGCACCGGCCCCATCACCCCGGGCAGGAGCGGGCGCCCTCCGGCCCATGCTCGCCACCCTCGGTTCCGAGCAGGGGATCCCTGATCCCGGTGCGTGGGCGTACGAGATGAAGTGGGACGGCGTGCGCTGCATCGCGACGGTCCGGGACGGCAAGGTCTCCCTCGCCAGCCGCAACGGGATCGACGCCACGCCCACCTACCCGGAGCTCGGGGACCTCGGCGAGTTCCTCAGCGCGGACAGCGCCGTGCTCGACGGCGAGATCGTGGCGCTCAACGCGCGGGGCAGGCCCGACTTCAGCCTCCTGCAGACACGCATGAAGCTGACGCACCGCGCCGAGATCGAGGCAGCCCGCCGAAAGACGCCCGTCCGGTTCATGCTGTTCGACCTGCTGGAACTCGACGGCAACGACCTGACGGGGCTCGAGTACTGCCAGCGGCGGGAGCTGCTCGAGAAGGCGGTCGACGAGGCGGAGGACGGGCACATCCAGGTGCCTCCGGCCCTGGACGCGACCCTCGAGGAAGCCGTGGAGGCGAGCAGGCAGCTGGGTCTCGAGGGCATCATGGCCAAGCGCCTCGCAAGCGATTACCAGCCCGGTGCGCGGTCGTCGTCGTGGGTGAAGATCAAGCACCTGCGGACGCAGGAGGTCGTGGTGGTGGGCTGGCGGCCCGGAAAGGGCACACGCGCCGCGAAGGTCGGTTCCCTGCTCGTGGCCGTTCCGGACGGCATCGACCTGCGGTATGTAGGGCGGGTCGGTTCCGGGCTCACGGAGCGTGACCTCGCGGAGGTGGGCGCGCGCCTCAAGAAGCTGGCCAGGAAGACCGCTCCGCTCGGTGACGTGCCCGGACCGGACGCGTCCGACGCCCACTGGGTCCGGCCCTCGCTCGTGGGCGAGGTCCAGTACAGCGAGCACACGGGCACCGGCCGCCTGCGCCACCCCGTATGGCGTGGGTGGCGCCCGGACAAGACGCCGTCCGATGTCGTCGTCGAACTCTGACATTCCCGCTCCGTCCCGTTGCATCACCAAGGAGGCATATATGACCAGTCTTGATATCCCGGCACTGGATGCGTGGTGGAGGGCTGCCAACTACATCTCGGTGGGCCAGATCTACCTGAGGGACAACGCGCTGCTGACGCGTCCGCTGGCGGGCGCGGACGTGAAGGAGCGCCTGCTCGGGCACTGGGGGACGACGCCCGGGCTCAACTTCGTCTACGCGCACCTCAACCGGGTGATCGCGGAGCGCCGCCAGGAGATGCTGTTCGTCACGGGACCCGGACACGGCGGGCCGGCGAACGTGGCGAACGCCTGGCTCGAGGGCACCTACTCGGAGATCTACAGTCACATCGGGACGGACGGCACCGGCCTCAATGCCCTGTTCAAGCAGTTCAGCTACCCCGGTGGCGTCCCGTCCCATGCTGCACCGGAATCGCCCGGCTCCATCCATGAGGGCGGGGAGCTCGGGTACACCCTCGCGCACGCCTACGGCGCCGTCTTCGACAACCCGACCCTCATCGCCGCTGCCGTGGTCGGCGACGGCGAGGCGGAGACCGGGCCGCTGGCCACGAGTTGGCATTCGAACAGTTTCGTGGACCCTGCGGTCGACGGGGCCGTGCTGCCGATCCTGCACCTCAACGGCTACAAGATCGCCAACCCCACGGTGCTGGCCCGCATGCCGGAGGAGCAGCTCCGCCAGCTGATGTACGGCTACGGGTACGATCCGCACTTCGTCACGGTGTCGGATCCCTCGGCCACCCAGGAGGCGCACCGGGACTTCGCGGCCGTGCTGGATGCCTGCATCGACGACATCCACGCCATCCAGGACGCCGCGCGCACCTCGCCCGCCGGGGCCGACGCCGCCGCCGCCCGGTGGCCGATGATCGTGCTGCGCTCGCCGAAGGGCTGGACCGGCCCCGCTGTGGTGGACGGCAAGCAGGTGGAGGGCACCTGGCGGGCCCACCAGGTGCCGCTGTCGGAGATCCACGCCGATGAGGCGCACCTGCACCAGCTCGAGGAGTGGATGCGCTCCTACGACCCGGCGTCGCTCTTCACGGAGAACGGAGAACTGAGGCCGGAGATCGCGGACCTCGCCCCCGACGGCGACCTGCGCATGAGTGCGACCCCGTACGCCAACGGCGGCCGGCTCCTCCGGGACCTCGTGCTGCCCTCGTACGCGGACCATGCCGTGGAGGTCTCGCACCCTGGGTCGGAGAAGGTGAGCCCCATGATCACGGTGGGCGGGTACCTGAGGGACGTCATCGAGCGCAATCCGCACAACTTCCGCCTCTTCGGGCCGGACGAGACGGCATCCAACCGGCTGTCCTCCGTCTACGAGGTCACGGACAAGGTCTGGCAGCCCCGCATCGAGGACGTCGACGAGCACCTCGCCCGCTCGGGACGCGTGATGGAGGTCCTCAGCGAGCATCTCTGCCAGGGCTGGCTCGAGGGGTACCTGCTGACCGGCCGGCACGGTGTGTTCAACTGCTACGAGGCCTTCGTGCACATCGTGGACTCGATGTTCAACCAGTACGCGAAGTGGCTCAAGGTGCACCGCACGCTGTCCTGGCGGCAGCCGGTCGCCTCGTTCAACTACATGCTCTCGAGCCACGTCTGGCAGCAGGACCACAACGGGTTCTCGCACCAGGATCCGGGATTCATCGACCACGTGGTCAACAAGAAGGCGGACATCATCCGGGTCTACCTGCCGCCGGACGCCAACACCATGCTCGCGGTCACCGAGCACTGCATGCACACCAGGAACACCGTCAATGTGATCGTGACGGGCAAGCAGCCCACGCCCACGTGGCTCGGGCCGGAGCAGGCACAGCTGCACGTGAAGCGCGGCATCGGCATCTTCGAGTTCGCGGGATCGGAGGAGCCGGGCCTGGAGCCCGACGTCGTGCTCGGCTGCGCCGGCGATGTGCCGACGCTCGAGACGGTGGCCGCGGCGGGACTGCTGAAGGCGGCCATCCCCGGGCTCAAGGTCCGCGTGGTGAACGTCGTGGACCTGATGCGCCTGCAGGACGAGACCGAGCACCCGCACGGGCTGTCGGGCCGCGCGTTCGACACCCTGTTCACGACGTCGAAGCCGGTGGTCTTCGCCTATCACGGCTACCCATGGCTGATCCACCGGCTGACCTACCGGCGGAACAACCACGGGAACCTGCATGTTAGGGGTTACAAGGAGGAAGGCACGACGACGACGCCGTTCGACATGGCGATGCTGAACCAGATCGACCGGTTCCAGCTCGCCATCGACGTGATCGACCGCGTGCCGACCCTCGGAGCGACCCAGGCCCGGTTCCGGCAGGACCTGCAGGACCAGCGGCAGCGCGCCTGGCAGTACACGCG
The DNA here is from genome assembly GCF_056680255.1 of Arthrobacter sp. BC5. Classification (NCBI taxonomy): domain Bacteria; kingdom Bacillati; phylum Actinomycetota; class Actinomycetes; order Micrococcales; family Micrococcaceae; genus Arthrobacter; species Arthrobacter sp. BC5. The sequence goes on along the minus strand of NZ_CM155273.1, from coordinate 1,109,127 downwards.
CGATGCCGGGAAGGACCTCGAGACCATCACCGGGTGGACGCTCGACGAATCTTCGCCGGACGACGCGAAGTAAAACACGTCGTCCACGACCAGAAGGAGAACACCGTATGACAGAGTCCCGTATTTCCTCGACCCGGACCATCGACGCACCCGCGGGTGCGATCTTCGACATCCTGTCCAATCCCGCCCACCACGCCGCGCTCGACGGCTCGGGCATGGTGCAGTCGGACAGCAAGTCCGACCGCATCACGGCGGTCGGACAGACGTTCACCATGAACCAGAACTGGGACAAGATGGGCGGTGATTACCAGACGGACAACCATGTGGTGGGCTACGACCCGAACAAGCTGCTCGCCTGGAAGACGGCTCCTGCCGGGGAGGTCCCGCCGGGATGGGAATGGGTGTGGGAACTGCAGCCCTCGGGCCCGGACTCCACCGAGGTCTCCGTCACCTACGACTGGTCCGCCGTGACGGACAAGGAGCTGCTGAAGACGATCAGCTTCCCCGCCGTGCCGCGGGAAGCCCTCGACTCGACGCTGGCGAACCTCGCGGCGCAGGTGTCCGAGGCCTGATCCACCGGATCTCCCACCAGTAGTCGTGGTGACGGCCGGCTCCCTGAGGGGCCGGCCGTCGCCGTGTCCCGCCGCCCCGACCGAGGACCGGCTGGAGCGCCGGGCGGGCAGGAACCAGGGGTGGTACACCCGGACACGAGCGCGACTGACACGCGCAGCCGGTGGGGGTCGCCCGGCCGGGAGGCTCCGGGGATCAGGCGCCCGGGTGCTGCGCCCGGTAGATCTCCATCTGCCGGTACCGGCGCTGCAGGCTGTCCCGCCGCGGGGTGCTCTCCGCGTCCCGTGGCTCGGCGGTGAGGTCGATGTGGCGCTCACCGTAGTGCCAGAGCAGCATGTCGTCGAGGAGCCGGTCCGGGCCGGGGGAGTACCGGTGGTCCAGGGCCTTGCGGACGGTGGTGATGGTGTCGGCCTGCAGCAGGGAGACGAATTCGAGGGTCGTCCTCAGTCCGTGGGCGGCGAGGAGCTCGGCGGCCCAGCCCCAGTTGTCGTCCGCTTTCCGGTCCACGTGCGGCAGCAGCGTCTGCCACACGTCCCGGATGCGGTTGGGCGTCAGCGGTGCGCTGCCCTCGCCGTCCTCGTCCCAGAACCCGGTGACGGTCTCGTACCGCTCGTGCAGTTCGGCGAACGCGGATTCCACGGTCTCGAGCATGGCCGCGGTGCCGGTGAACTGGCGGTCGAAGTAGGGGCTCCAGGCTTTCGGGTTGGACGCCTTGAACCGGATGTCGTGCTCGATCTCGGACCACGCGTGGGCCAGGACCGTCCGCACCTGCACTTCGAACAGATAGCTGCCGGCGGCCTTGGTGTCCGGGTCCACGGCCTGCTGGAACGCTCGGACGACCTCGTTGTGGATGGTCCGCATGATCAGGTGCCTGCTGGAGTAGCCGTACGTGCCCGACTCGATGGACCCGATGTCCTTCTCTCGGTCGCCGCGGCAGTCGAACTCGCTGCGCTGGCGTTTGAGCAGGTTCGCGGCGAGGTCCACCTCGTGCGGGAGCGTGGTGATGATGCGGACGCCCACCAGGTCCGTGAGGTTGCGCATGGGATCGGGGAACACGAGCATGGGTGGCGCGCCGGCTTCGGGCGAGGGCAGCGTACGTGAGGCCTTGTCTCGGAAGGATTCGACGGTCTTGGTGCGTGCCGTGACGAACAGCGGCTTGAGGTCGGTCCCGTCGAAGATCGCCTCGATGCTGTCCCGCATGGCTGCGGTGACCCGGTCGAGGGCAGGTCGGACGCGCTCGTACTCCCGCGTATGCGCCTCGACCGCAGGCCTCAACCGCTCGTCGAGATCATCCCACGCGCCCATGTTCCGTGCCTTTCCCTGAAGAGTCTTCATCGTAGCCAACGCGGGTGAACGTTACGCTTCCCCTGTGAATCGTATGGACCCCGTGGGTCGGCGCTCCGTCCTGGCACTGCCGGCCGCTGCCGGCGCCGCCCTGCTCACGGCCTGTGGCATCAGGACAGGACCCGGGGCGCGGAAGGCGACGCCGCAGCGCTACCGCTACGGCGACGATCCCAGCCAGTTCGCCGACCTCTACCTCCCGTCCCGCGAATCGGCGGCGCGAGGCGTCGTCGTCATCATCCACGGCGGCTACTGGCGGTCCACCTACGGCGCGGAGCTCGGGGAGCCCCTTGCGCAGGATCTCACCACCCGAGGCTGGGCGTGCTGGAACCTCGAGTACCGGAGGGTGGGCGACGGCGGCGGCTGGCCCGCCACGTTCGACGACGTCGCCGCCGGGATCGACCATCTGGGCGCAGCCGCGCAGGAGCACGGCCTCGACCTCCGCTCGACGACGGCGCTGGGTCACTCGGCCGGCGGACACCTGGCGGTGTGGGCCGCGGGCCGGGCGAAGCTGCCGCCCGGTGCGCCCGGCGCCGGCATGCCGGTGGTGCCGCTCACCGCCGTCGTGAGCCAGGCCGGGGTGCTGGACCTCCGCGCGGCACGCGAGCTCGGGTTGAGCGACGGCGCCGTGGAGAACCTGCTGGGCGTCCCGGAGGCGGAGGACCCCGAGCGTCATCGGCTCGCGGACCCGATGACCTCGATTCCGCTCGAGGTCCCCGTCCATGCCGTGCACGGGAGGAATGACACCACGGTGCCGCTGAGCCAGTCGGAGAGCTATGTGGAGGCTGCGACCGCAGCGGGTGCCACGGCCGAACTCGTCCTGGTGCCCGGCGACCACTTCGCCGTCATCACCCCTGGTTCCGAAGCGTGGGAGGCGATCGTCGCACTGCTCGACCGCGCGGCGGACCCCGGCCGGCCCACAGCGGGCTGACCGGGGTCCGGGGGGTCAGTTGAGCGGCAGGGTGCCCTCGGGCAGGGCGCCGTCCGCGAGCAGTTCGCGCGCGGAGTCGGCCAGTGCGGTCAGGGCGACGCGCTGGGTCCACGGTCCGTAGGAGATGCGTGCCACGCCGAGCTCCTGCAGGCGCGACGGCGCGAGGCTGCCGGGCACGTTGATGACGCTGAGGCGCTGAGGGCCGAAGGCCTCCACCAGGGTGGTCACCGCGCGCTCGTCGAGCAGTCCGGGAACGAACACGTTCGTGGCACCAAGAGCCAGATACGCCCTGCCCCGCTCGACGGCGTCGGCCAGGACGTCCGCGGGGTCGCGGTCACCAGCCTTCACGAAGGCGTCGGTGCGGGCATTGAGCACGAAGTCGATGCCCTCGGACCGCCCTGCCTTCAGGACCGACTCCATCTGCGCGACGGCATCGGCCAGCGGCCGCATCTGGTCCTCGATGTTCGCTCCGACGATGCCGACGCCGATCGCCCTGCGGACCGTCTCCCCGGGGTCGCCGTAGCCGGACTCGAGGTCCGCGGAGACCGGGAGGTCCGTCGAGGCCGCGATGCGTCCCACGGCCGCGATCATCTCCGCCACGGGAATCTTTTCGCCGTCCTCGTAGCCGAGCGACGCCGCGATGGAGTGGCTCGCGGTGGCGAGGGCCTTCGTCCCGGGGATGTCCGCGATGGTCTTCGCGGTGATGACGTCCCAGACGTTGACGACCTGCAGGATCTCGGGGGCCGTATGGAGGCCGGCGAGGACGTTCGCCTTCGCGGCGAGGTCGCCGTGCGCCGTGCTGGTGGTCGTTTCGGTCATCGGGCTACCTTCTGCGTGTGGGAGGCGATCCAGGCGGCTGCGCCGTCCATCTCGGTGGGGTGGATCCCGTGGCCGCCCTCACGGACGTTCCGGTCTACTTCGGCGCCGCGGCTCTCGAGGATTGCACCGACGCGGACCACGCTGTCGGTCGGGGCCATGGGGTCCGCCGTCCCGTTGAACAGGGCGACCGCCGTGTCGGAGAGATCCGCCTCGATGGTCCGCCCTTCCAGCGGGTACATGCCGGAGAATGCGACGACGTTCGCGACGGCGGCCGGGTGGAGCAGCGCGGTGGCGAGCGCGATGTTCGCCCCGTTCGAGAAGCCGACGGCCACGAGCGGGCGATCGGCGATTCCGTAGCGGGTGCGCGCCCAGTCGATGAAGGCGGCGAGCTCACCGGCGCGGCGGACGACGTCGTCGACGTCGAACCTGCCCTCGCCGAAGCGGCGGAACCATCGGTTCATGCCGTGCTCCCGGACCGGACCGCGCGGTGCGAGGTACCCGGCCCCGGGCGCCAGGCGCTCCGCGAGCGGCAGGAGGTCGTGTTCGGTGCCGCCCGTACCGTGCAGGAGCAGCAGCACGGGGGTGCCTGCTTCGCCTGGGCCGAAGAGGTGTGGCCAGTCATGCGCGGTGGTCATGGTCGCCCGTCCTTGACGAAGGCCTGGATCGCGGGATTGTTCTCGCCGGGCAGCTCGATCCGGGCGACCGCGTGCGAGATGGCCTCGCGGTTCGGCTCGAGCCACGGCGGCAGCTTCAGGGAGCGCCCGAGTTCCAGCAGGGGTTCGTCGATGTCGAAGCCCGGGGTGTCCGTCGCGATCTCCAGGAGCGTGCCTCCCGGCTCGCGGAAGTAGATGGAAGTGAAGTACTGGCGGTCGAGGATCGCCGTCACGCCGTACCCGCGCTCGGCCAGTTCCTGGCGCCATACTTCCTGCGTCTGCTGGTCGGGGACGCGGAAGGCGATGTGGTGCACCGTCCCGCCGGCCACGAGGCCGCGCTCGCCGCGGGGATCCGTGACGACGTCGACGACGGTGCCGGGCTCGCCGCCGTGCGTGCTCAGGCGGTAGCGGCCGTCCTTCTCGGCGAGGATGCTCATGCCGAGGTCACGTGTCAGCGTCTCGAGGGTGCGCGTGGGGTCCTGGACCGTCAGGACGGAGGAGTGCTGGCCGCGCACGGCGTACTCGGCGGGGACGGAGGCGGAGTCCCACGGGTTGCGGGGGTCGGAGACGGACGAGGCCACGAGGTCGATCTGCAGCCCGTCCGGGTCCCGGAGCGAGAGGCGCTCCTCCTCGGACGAGGCACGGGAGACGGTGGACTCGACGCCGATCGCCCTGAAGTGCTCCTGCCACCAGCCGAGGGTTCCCTGCGGCACGGAGAACGCGGTGGTCGTCGACTGCCCGCTGCCCACGCGGCCGCTGCGGATGCCCTGCCAGGGGAAGAAGGTCAGCAGGGAGCCGGGACGGCCTGACTCGTCGCCGTAGTAGAGGTGGTAGGTGCCCGGGTCGTCGAAGTTCACGGTCTTCTTGACGAGGCGCAGCCCCAGTCCCTTGATGTAGAAGTCGATGTTCTTCTGCGGGTCACCCGCGATCGCGGTGACGTGGTGGAGACCTTCGGTTCGTGCGGTCACGCTGTCCTCCTCGGTAGGATCCGGCCCGGATGCGCCGGTATGTCCATGCAAACGCATGAACCTTTCTCTTTGTTCCTCGGGCTGCCCGCTGTCCGGTCGGGCTGTTCGCCAACCTGCTGAGCGTCGTAAGAGTTCAGCCTCCTGTGTCATCCTGTGAGCATGGCAGCGAAAGAGCGGGTCTCGGGATGGATCCGCCGCACCGGTATCGAGGTGATCGGGTGGACCCTCGTGGTGCTCGGGGTCGCTGCCCTCGTGCTTCCCGGGCCCGGGCTCCTGATGGTCGCGGCCGGCCTCGCGGTCCTGTCGCAGCAGTACCACTGGGCGCGGCGGTACCTGAAACCGCTGAAGGCCAACGCCTACCACGCGGCCGCGCTCGGGGTGAAGACCATCCCCCGCATCGTTGCGAGCTGCGCCAGCGCGCTCTTCATCATGAGCCTCGGTGTCGTGTGGATCCTGCAGCCGGGAGTTCCCGCCTGGTGGTTCCTCGAGGACGAGTGGTGGCTCTTCGGGGGTGTCGGAACGGGCGTGAGCCTCATCGGATCGTCGATCATCGCGCTCGTGCTCATCGTGTACAGCGTGAGGCGGTTCCGCGGGAAGCCGATTCCCCCGAGGTGGCGGCGACTGCGGGCGGACGCCGGGGGGCACGCTGCGCCCTGAGCGTCAGCCACGGGCGGCGGCCGGGGAAGAGCCCGGGTCGGCGCCAGCTGGGGGGCTGGTACGTTGAAGGAGTGCTCACCGTTATCGGGGAAACCCTCATCGACGAAGTCGTCAGCGACACCGCTTCCATGCGCTCACACGTGGGCGGCAGTCCCATGAACGTGGCCGTGGGACTGGCGCGCCTCGGTCATCCTGCCCAGTTCGTGGGACGGTACGGGGACGACGCGTACGGGCGCATGGTCCAGGAACACCTGCGCGACAACTCCGTACCCTTCCCCATGGAGCCCGACGGCGCACCCACCAGCGTGGCCACCGCGCGCCTGGATCCCGCGGGCGGGGCGTCCTACGACTTCCGGCTGGTGTGGGAGCTTCCCGACCTGGCGGCGCGGAAGGACGCGCTCCTCGACGGGACCACCCTGCTCCACACCGGCTCGATCGCCACGATGCTCGCTCCGGGGGCCGGCGACGTCCTGGCCCTCGTGACGGCGGCCCACCCCCTCGTCACGATCACGTACGACCCCAACTGCCGGCCCACCATCATCCGGGACGTCGCGTTCGCGCGGGGCCAGGCCGAGAAGTTCGTGGCCCTGGCGGACGTCGTCAAGGCATCCGACGAGGACCTCGAGTGGCTGTACCCGGACCGTACGCCCGAGGACTCCGCGCGCGCCTGGCTCGAGGCCGGCGCCGCCGTCGTCGTCGTGACCCGCGGGTCGAAGGGTCCCTGGGGTGTGTGCCGCGCGGGCGAGGTATCCGTGCCGGCGCCGTCCACCAGCGTCGTCGACACGGTGGGCGCCGGGGACTCCTTCATGGCCGCCCTGCTGGGAGCCCTCGTGGATCTCGAACTCGACGGCGCCCATCGACGCGACGAGTTGCGCCGAATCAACCTCGGACAGCTGACCGGCATGCTGCAGTATGCGGCCCGTGCGGCAGCCATCACCGTCTCCCGTGCGGGCGCGAACCCGCCCACCCGGGACGAGATGGCACGCGCGGTCTGAGCGCCACCCCGCAGGACGACGACCACCAGAGGAGCACAGTGATGACCCGCGACCCCTACGCAGACCTTCCGCAGGTACCCGAGTTCGACCTCACGAGCGACAGCATCACCCACCACCGGCCGCTCGACGCAGCCCAGGCCTCCGGCATGATGGGCGCCGGTGGCAGGGACGAGTCACCGCAGCTCAGCTGGAGCGGCTTCCCGGAGGGCACGAAGAGCTTCGCGGTCACCGTCTACGACCCCGACGCGCCGACCGCGAGCGGATTCTGGCACTGGGCTGTGGCCGACCTGCCCGTCACCACCACGTCCCTGCCCGCCGGTGCCGGCACGGAGGGTTCCAGGCTGCTGCCCGAGGGTGCCGTCCAGCTGCGGAACGACGGCGGATTCGCCGGCTTCGTCGGTGCTGCACCGCCGGAGGGTCATGGCCCCCACCACTACCACGTGGTGGTCCACGCCGTGGATGTCGAATCGCTCGGCGTCCCGGCCGAGGCGACGCCGGCATACCTCGGTTTCAATCTGTTCTCCCACACTCTCGGCCGAGCACGGCTGATCGGCACGTTCGAGCAGTAGGCGGCGAGCACGGCGGGCACGCACGCCGGTAGGGTGGAAGCCCAGGACCTGAAGGAGTCAGCGATGCGCCTCGTGGCGAGCGACATGGACGGGACCGTCGTAGGTCACGACGGCAAGATGAGCGAACGCACCATCCGGGCGTTCCGGGCGTGCGTCGAGGCCGGGGTCGACGTCGTCTTCGTCACGGGCCGCCCGCCGCGCTGGCTGCACCCGCTCCGCGACCAGCTCGGCCACACGGGCACGGTCATCTGTTCGAACGGTGCCCTGACGTACGACCTCGAGGCGGAGCGGGTCCTCGACGCGCAGCTCCTGGCGCCGGAGGACGTCTACGCTGCCCGTGACATCATCCGCGGGCTCTTCCCGGCCGCGACCTTCGCGGCGGAGACGGTCTCGGGCTTCAAGGTGGAATCCGGCTTCGCCGACACGGCAACCTCCGAACTGCTCGGCGGCCTCACGGCGCAGCCCTTCGAGCAGTCCCTGCCGGGCGAGGACATCGTCAAGTTCCTGGCACGGGAGAAGGAGATCTCACCCGATCGGTTCCTCGCCGCCGTGCGGCCCGCCGTCGCGCATCTCGTCTCCACCACCCATTCCGCCCCGACGATCGCCCTGCTCGAGATGGCCGTGCCGGCGATCGACAAGTCGGTCACACTCTCGAGGTACGCGGCGGAGCGCGGGATCAGCGCGGCCGACGTCGTCGCCTTCGGGGACATGCCCAACGACGTCCAGATGCTCGGTTGGGCGGGCCATGGCTACGCGATGGCATCCGGCCACCCCGATGCGCTCGCGGCCGCGAACCTCGTGGCTCCACCGTTCGAGGAGGACGGCGTGGCGCAGGTGCTGGAGGAACGCCTTGCGGCCCTCCACGAGGCCTGACCCGGGCCGCTACCCCTACCTGGACCACCGCGCCGGGCCCCATGACGGCGCGCTTCCCCTCGCCCTGTCGCATCGGGGGTTCGCCCCCGGCGGCGGTGAGAACACCATGACCGCCTTCGAGCGGGCGGTCGAGCTCGGCTTCGCGTTCCTCGAGATCGATGTCCGGGCATCCAGCGACGGCGTGGTGATGGTCTTCCACGACGAGGACCTCGGCCGCGTCACCGACGTCTCAGGCCCGGTCGCCTCCCACACCGCGCAGGAGCTGGGCGAGCTGCCGATCGGTGGATCGGGCGGCATCCCCACGCTCGAAGCCGTCCTCAGGCGCTGGCCCGCCCTGCGCCTGAACATCGACGTCAAGAGCGAGGACTGCGTGCGCCCTTTCGCCGAACTCGTCAACCGGCTCGCAGCCCACGACAGGGTGCTCGTCGCCTCGTTCTCCGACCGCCGGAGGCGCGCCGTGCTGCGCCTGCTGGACCGCCCCACGGCGTCGTCGGCCGGCATGGCGGTCAATGCGGCCCTCAAGCTGTGCGCGCCGCTCGGGCTGGCCGGGCCGCTCGCGCGCATCATGGGCGTCCAGGCGCTGCAGGTGCCCGAGACCTACCGTGGCGTACGCGTGGTGACACGCCGGTTCCTGCGCTCCTGCCATGCTGCGGGCCTCCAGGTGCATGTCTGGACCGTCAACGAGCGCCGGGACATGGACCGACTGCTGGATCTCGGCGTGGACGGCCTCGTGTCGGACGCGGCGGACGTCCTCGCCGACTGCATGCACGACCGGCTCGCCTGGCCGCAGGGCCGTCCGGGCCGCCGGTAGGCACGGCCGTCCGGCCCGACGCCGGACATGCAGGAGCCCGGTCGCGGCCACTCCCGCAACCGGGCTCCCTGGTATCGGTGCATCACCGCAGGTATCGCGCCCACCGGTGATCCACCGAGTCTGGATGCGGCGCCCGTGCTCCGGGCACCGCGTCGGCTATTTCCGGCCCTTGCCGGGCTTGGGCTCGACGGTCAGTTCCACGGGTTCCGTGGTCACCGAGCCGTGGGGATTGGAGAACGTCGCACGGAACAGGCGCCCGTCATCCGCCGCCTGTGCCTTCTTGACCTCGGCGACCGAGGTGTAGGTGCCGTCATCGCCGCGTTCCGCCCGCCGGCTGACGTCGGCCGTCTGCCAGGTGGCGCCGTCGTCGTCCGAACTCTCCCAGACGGCGACGGGCTCCGGCGTACCGGTGGCGCTCGCCGTGAAGGACGCCTTGTGGCCGTCGCGGACCGTGGCCGATACGGGTGCGGTGAGGAGCTCCGGCAGTGCGACGCGCTGGTCCACGGTGGGCCAGCCGTCCTCCCAGCCCATCTTCTGCAGGCCGAGGGTCGGGGCGTATGCGTTGGAGCGGTCGTAGTAGTGGAAGGCGAGGTAGTCGCCGAACACGGACTGGCCGCCCACGCCGTTCATCGCGCCGTGGGATTCGAGGAGGATCGATCCGCCGCCGCCGACCATGTTCCGGCCTTCCTTGTCCAGGTAGGGGCCGGTGATGGACTCCGAGCGGCCCACGGCGATCTTGTACGTGGAATCCGCGCCGCGGCAGCAGAAGTCGAACGAGGTGAACAGGTAGTAGTAGCCGTCGCGGTGCATGATGTAGGGCGCCTCGATGGGGTTGCCCGGGATGAAGCGGTCGGCGATGTTGACGGTCCGCGACTGCCAGTCCTCAACGGGCTTGCCGCTCGGCCACTCGAGCGGCACCAGGAAGATGCCGTACCAGAAGGACCCGATGGACATGTAGGGGTTGCCCTCCGCGTCCTCGACGATCCCGGCATCGATGGCGTTGAAGGTCTTGCCCGGATTGCTCGGGTCCAGGCCGGTGGCCGGTGATTCGACGACGACGCCCTGGTCCACCCACTCGTAGTCGGGATCATCCGGGTCCAGCGTCGTATTGGTCGCCAGCGCCGTCAGGGAGTTGTTGCCGCCGAACCGGGAGGCCGAGTAGTAGAGGTAGTAGGTCCCCTCGTTCTCGTAGATCTCCGGTGCCCAGAGGTTCTCGGGGAGCGTCCCGCCGGCGAAGTGTTCGTCGATCCAGGCAGGGATCTCGTCCCACACCGTACCCGTGTACTCCCATGTGGTGCCTTCGTCGTGCGAGGACCAGATCTGGACGGTGCCGCCGTTCTCACGGGCGAGAAGCCCTGTCGAGTAGACGTACCAGGTGCCGTCGTCGTCGATGATCAGGGCCGGGTCGTGGATGGGGCTCGTCTGGCCGACCACCGACTTGCCTCCGACGAGGTCGTCGGGGCTCGCGGCCGCCGACTGCCGGGCCAGCGGCACGGGCGACGACGGTACCTTCGGCTCCGCCGTCGCGGGCATCATCGCAGTGGTGAGGGCGAGGGCCAGGACGGCGAGGACGCCTGCTGAGCGCGACCAGGGCTTGCTACGTGACGTCATTATCACGTGGTCCTTTCGGAGGAAGCGGAACGGGCGGCCGCTGTGCTGCCCGTCTACATCGTTGTCTACATCGTTGTAGAACATTTGCACGGCTTGGTGGCGGCCGTCAAGGAGGAGTTCTGCCGAGTCCTACGGCGTCCGACCGGCACCCAGCACGGGATCGGCCAGCGTCCGCAGGTAGTGCAGGGCCGCGGGTGCATAGGCGCGCATCGCATCGTCGTCCGCGTAGACCAGCAGGCGGAGCCACGACCCGTAGCGGTGCACCCCCGCCAGGCGCAGGGCGGGTTCGACGGCGGTCCGGAGCTCCGCCAGCGGCGCGTAGGCCGTCCATCGTCCGAGATAGGCGTCCACCACCGCCGCGATGCGGGGATCGTCCGCCGTCGTCCGCCACTGTTCGCGCATCCGGGTGACGGGGACGAGCAGTGCGCTGAAGGGGTGCGCCCAGTAGGAGTCCGCGAAATCGAAGAACCGCAGCGGGTCGGCGCTCGTCCCTGGCAGGAAGCAGTTCCGGGCGTGCAGGTCGTTGTGGTCCAGCGAGAGCGGCACCGCCACGCCGCGGAGCACCTCCACGGCTTCGTGGATGGCCGGAAGGCGCCCGAGGACGTCGTCCGCCTCCTCGGCGGACAGGTACAGCGGGTGCTCGGGCGGCAGCCCCGTGTGGAGCAGCAACTGGTTCTCGACGAAGTTCGCGGCCACCTCCGGATTCATGAGGACCAGCCCGGCCTGGGAGAGACGCTCGCCGTGAGGCGCCACGATCTGCTGCAGGTCGGCGAAATCGCCCGTGATGCGGGCCCAGGCGGAGGCGTCGCCGGAGCCGGGACCGTCCAGCGTGGCACCATGATCGGCCGTGAGCATCCAGCCGCGGGACGGTTCGATGGCCAGGGGTGCCGCCACGTGGTCGGGCGCGAGCTGGCCCAGCACGGACAGGATGGAGGCTTCGGCGAACTGCCCGAGGTTGTTCTCCTTGAACCACAGCGTGCCGTGGTCGGTGGGGACGGTCAGCTGCGTGGACCAGAAGCGGATGCGCGGCTGCTCGGACGGTCCCGTCCGCGTGACCCCGAAGCCCTCCAGCACCAGGTCGATCCACTGCTCGGCCTGCCGGCGCCACTCCGGCGTGGCCCAGACCTCGCGGGTGTTCATCGGGCGCCGGAGACGGGGGAGCAGCACATGGGCCTCATTGTGCCATCGGGGCGCCCGGCGGGTGCGTCAGCCGAGCTTGGACGGCCTGCTGCCGTGGTCACTGGACTCGAGTTCCCCAGGTCCGGCGACGTGCTCGCTCCCGCGGGCGCGGGCGATCGCCGTCATGCCATGGAAGATGACGAGCGCCGCGGCCGTCCCGAGCGCGATGCCGGCGAACGTCAGGTCACCGATCTGCCACGTGAAGTCCGCGATGCCGATCACCAGGGCCACGCCGGCGGTGGAGAGGTTGATGGGGTTCGAGAAGTCCACCTGGTTCTGCACCCAGATCCGCACGCCCAGGATGCCGATCATGCCGTAGAGGACCACGCCTGCGCCGCCCAGCACTCCCGGCGGGACGGTCGCGATGAGCGCCCCGAACTTCGGGAGGAGGCTCAGCAGGACCGCGACGATACCGGCCACCCAGTAGGCAGCCGTCGAGTAGACACGCGAAGCGGCCATCACCCCGATGTTCTCGGCATAGGTGGTGGTTCCCGATCCTCCGCCGGCACCGGCGATCATGGTGGCCAGCCCGTCGGCCATGAGCGCCCGGCCGGTCAGCGGGTCGAGGTCCCGATCGGTCATGGCAGCCACCGACTTCACGTGGCCGATGTTCTCGGCGACGAGCACGAGGACCACCGGGACGAACAAGCCGACGACCGAGAGGTGGAACTCCGGCGCCGCGAAGTCCGGGAGGCCGATCCAGGCCGCGTTCCTGATCGCGGCGAAGTCCACCTCACCGCGGAGCATCGCGACGACGTAGCCGGCGAGTACTCCGACGAGGATCGAGAGCCGCCCCAGGATGCCCTTGAACAGCACCGTCACCAGCAGGATCGCGATCACGGTCACGAGTGCGGTGAGCGGTGCCTGCTCGAAGCTCGCCTTGGCCGTCGGGGCGAGGTTGAGGCCGATGAGCGCGACGATGGCACCCGTGACGATGGGAGGCATCGCCACCTGGATCCAGCGGGCACCGGCGGTGTGGACGACGAACCCGATGAGCGCCAGCGCAGCCCCGGCCATGATGATGCCACCGAGGGCTCCGGCCGCTCCGTGCTGCGACTGGGCGGCGGCGATCGGCGCGATGAAGGCGAAGCTCGACCCGAGGTAGCTCGGCACCTTCCCCGCGGTGATGACGAGGAACAGGATGGTCCCGATGCCGGAGAACAGCAGCGTGGTCGACGGCGGGAAGCCGGTGATCAGCGGGACGAGGAAGGTGGCGCCGAACATCGCCACCACGTGCTGGGCGCCGATCCCGATGGTCCTGGGCCAGCTGAGGCGTTCCTCGGGAGCGACGAAACCGCCCGGGGTCACGTTCCTGCCGTCCCCATGGAGGGTCCAGCCGATTCCTCGTGCGCTCATGGGTATGCCTTTCAGAAGGGTCGCGGGTTCCGGGAAATCCTATCCGGAGCACGTGACCGGGATGTTACGTTGCTGGGACTCGAGGGAAGGGCAGGGCGATGGTATTCACGGTTCGGGGACGCACCGTACTGGTCACCGGCGCAGGGAGGGGCATGGGCAGGCTGTACGCCGAACGGGCCGTGAAGGAGGGTGCCGCGGCCGTCGTGCTCTGGGACGTGGATGCGCGCGCCCTCGAGGAGGCGGTGGCCGGCCTCGCCCCGAGCCCGGCGGCGGTGCACGGCTACGTGGTCGACGTGGCATCGGTGGAGTCGGTCCGGGCGGCCGCCGGCGTGGTCCTCGACGACGTCGGTGTGCCCGACGTCCTGGTGAACAACGCCGGGATCGTGCGCGGCAAGTACTTCTGGGAGCACGACCACCTCACGGACATCGACCTCACCCTCCGCATCAATACGGGCGGCCCGATGCACGTCGCACGCGCCTTCCTCCCGGCGATGATGGAGCGCGGCACTCCTGCCCGGATCCTCAACGTGGCGTCGGCCTCCGGAACACTGTCGGTCCCGCGGATGAGCGTGTACGCGGCGTCGAAGTGGGCCGTGATCGGGTGGAGCGATTCCCTCCGGCTGGAACTGGCCTCCACGGGCCACCCCATCGCCGTCACCACGCTCATCCCCAGCTACATCAGGACCGGCATGTTCGAGGGCGCCCGCGGCCCGCTCATGACACCGCTGATGGAGCCGGAGTACGTGGTGGACAAGGCATGGCGCGGAACGCTCGCCGGCAAGGCACGCGTGCAGCTGCCCTGGACCGTGCAGCTCGCGGGAACACTCCGTCATCTCCTGCCGCAACCGGTATGGGACCTCGTGGCCGGGCGCGTGTTCAGGGTCTACAGCTCGATGGAGCACTTCACGGGCCGCCCCGGGACTGCCTCCACCGGGAAGGGTGACCGATGAACGCCGCAGCAGTGCTGGCCGGCCGGCGCCGCTCCTTCGACGCCGGGGAGACCCGCCCCGCCGGGTGGCGCCGGCAGCAGCTCCGTGCACTCCTGCGGCTGCTCACCGAGCGTGAGGAGGAGCTGACGGATGCGCTCGAGGAGGACCTCGGGAAGAGCCGCACGGAGGCGTTCCTCTCCGAGGTGGCCGTCGTGCGGGCCGAAGCGGACTACGCGCTCAAGCACCTCGACCGCTGGATGTCGCCGCAGAAGGTCGCCGTGCCCGGCGGCCTCCTGCCGGCCCGTGCCTGGACCCAGGCCCGGCCCCTCGGCGTCGTCCTGATCATCGGGCCCTGGAACTACCCGCTGCAGCTGGTCCTCGCCCCACTCGTCGGGGCGCTCGCGGCGGGGAATGCTGCCGTCCTGAAGCCCAGCGAACTGGCCTCCGCGACCTCACGGGCACTCACCCGCCTGGTCCCGCTGTACCTGGATCCGGCGGCGGTCGCGGTCGTGGAGGGCGGCCCCGGCACCAGCACGGCGCTGCTCGCCCAGCCGTTCGACCACGTGTTCTACACGGGCGGCGAAAGGGTGGGCAGGATCGTCCTGAAGGCCGCGGCAGAGCACCTGACCCCCGTGACGCTGGAGCTGGGCGGAAAGTCACCCGCCGTCGTCGTGGGCGGGGATGTGCGCGCGGCGGCCCGGCGGATCGCGTACGGCAAGTTCATGAACGCGGCCCAGACCTGCGTGGCGCCGGACTACGTCCTGACGACGCCGGCTGCCGCTCCCGTGCTGGCCGCAGCGATCGCTGATGCCGTGCGGGACTTCTACGGCACCGATCCGAGGATGTCCGGCGACTACGGGCGGATCATCAGCGAGCACCACTTCGACAGGCTCCTGAACCTCATGGCCGGGGGCACGGTGGTCTCCGGCGGCCGGCACGCGCGTGCGGAGCGGTACATCGAGCCGACCGTCCTGCGGGGCGTGGACCCCGCATCGGCGCTCATGCAGGAGGAGATCTTCGGTCCTCTCCTGCCCATCCTCGAGGTGGAGGACCTGGCCGAAGCGATCCGCTTCATCGGCGCGCGCCCCCACCCGCTGGCGGCCTACCTGTTCAGCGACCGCGAGGAGCACCTCCGCGAGTTCACCGAGCGTGTGCAGGCGGGCGGGATCGCCCACAACGTCTGCACCATCCAGCTCGCGGTGCCTGGACTGCCGTTCGGCGGAGTGGGCGCCAGCGGCACCGGCAGCTACCACGGGCGGCAGTCCTTCGAGGTCTTCAGCCATGTGCAGCCGGTGTTCTCCAAGCCCACGCGGGTGGACACGCTGCGCCTCGCGTATCCACCCTTCGGCCCCGTCAGGAGGAGGCTGCTGCGCAGGTTCCTCTAGGATCGCCGGTCAGCTGATGACGCCGTCGACCAGCGCCTTCGCCTCGGCCTGCACCTGCCTCAGGTGCTCCTCGCCCTTGAAGGACTCGGCGTAGATCTTGTAGACGTCCTCGGTGCCCGAGGGCCGTGCCGCGAACCAGGCGTTCTCGGTGGTGACCTTCAGGCCGCCGACCGGGGCACCGTTGCCCGGCGCCTGCGTCAGCCGCGCGGTGATCTCCTCGCCGGCGAGGGTCGTGGCGGTGACGTCCGACGGCGAGAGCTTCCCCAGTGCCGCCTTCTGTTCCCGTGTGGCAGCGGCATCGATGCGCGCGTACACGGGTGCTCCGAAGCGGTCGGTCAGCCCGGTGTAGTGCTGGGACGGCGTCTTCCCGGTCACGGCGGTGATCTCCGAGGCCAGGAGCGCCAGCAGGATGCCGTCCTTGTCGGTGCTCCAGGGCGTGCCGTCATGGCGCAGGAAGGAAGCGCCCGCGGATTCCTCGCCGCCGAAGGCCAGGTCGCCGGTCAGCAGGCCCGGGACGAACCACTTGAAGCCCACGGGGACCTCCTGCAGGACGCGGCCGAGGTCGAGGGCGACGCGGTCGATGATCGACGACGACACGAGGGTCTTGCCGATCACGGCGTCCGCACGCCAGTTGGGGCGGTTCGCGTAGAGGTACTGGATGGCGACGGCCAGGTAGTGGTTCGGGTTCATCAGCCCGGCGTCGGGCGTGACGATCCCGTGGCGGTCGGCGTCGGCGTCGTTGCCCGTGGCGATGTCGAACTCGGTGGCCCTCCCGATCAGCGAGGCCATGGCGGACGGCGAGGAGCAGTCCATGCGGATCTTCTCGTCCCAGTCGAGGGTCATGAACGCCCACTGGGGATCGACGGTCGGATTGACCACCGTGAGGTTGAGGTTGTGCCTCTCGCCGATGGCACCCCAGTAGTCCACCGATGCGCCACCCATCGGGTCCGCGCCGATGTGGATGTTCGCGGAACGGATCGCATCCAGGTTCAGGACCGAGGGCAGGTCGTCGATGTACTGCTGCAGGAAGTCGTAGCTCCCGATGCCCTCGGCGGTGCGGGCCTGCGAGATCGGCATGCGCCGGACGTCCCGGAGCCCTCCCTCGAGCAGTTCGTTGGCGCGGTCCGCGATCCAGGTGGTGGCATCCGAATCGGCCGGTCCGCCGTGCGGGGGATTGTATTTGAAGCCGCCGTCGCCCGGGGGGTTGTGGGACGGCGTGATGACGATCCCGTCCGCCTGCTCGATCTTGGCTGCGTTGTAGGTGAGGATGGCGTGCGAGACGGCGGGGGTGGGGGTGTAGGCTCCGCGGGCATCGACGAGGACCCTCACCCCGTTGGCTGCGAGGACCTCCAGGGCCGTGTTCTGTGCCGGTTCGGAGAGGGCGTGCGTGTCCTTGCCCATGAAGAGCGGCCCCGTGATGCCCTGCCCTGCCCGGTACTCGACGATCGCCTGGGTGATCGCCGCGATGTGTCCCTCGTTGAAGGAGGACTTCAGCGAGGAGCCGCGGTGTCCCGAGGTCCCGAAGGCCACGCGCTGCGCGGGATCTCCCAGGTCCGGTGTGAGCTCGAAATAAGCGTCGAGGAGCCTGGTCACGTCGATGAGGTCGCTGGGAAGGGCTACGGTGCCCGCTCGGTTTGCCATGGCCCCAGCATGCCAAAGAATGCGCCCTTTTACACCAGCCACCTCAGCAGGCCTCCGGAAGCGGCGGTTGCCGGGACCCCGATCATCAGTAAGCTGAGTATCAGCACCCAGTCAGGGGGCACACGCATCACGGAAGGCAGCACCATGAGCGAGAAGTCCAACGAGACCCCGACCGGCGATCCCGAGGAGCAGGGCGCGGAGGAGGCCGGCAAGCTCGAGGAGCAGACAGCGGGCGGCTATGGCGGGCCCGGCACCGAGGATGAGATCGCCCCCGGTTTCGAGGCGGACAACAACGACGGGTCCGGTACCTGACTCCTGCCGCCGCGGTCTCGAACGCGGCCGGGCCCGCCGCTAGGGTGGACGGGTGACCACGCCAGCGTTCCAGCGCCCGCTCAAGATCGTCCTTGCACCCGATTCCCTCAAGGGCAGCCTTCCCGCCGGGGAGGCTGCCCTCGCCATGTCGGCGGGTGTCCTCGCCGCCGCCGCGCGCCTCGGCCATTCTGCGCCCGAGGTCGTCCTGGCCCCGCTGGCCGACGGCGGTGAGGGAACTCTCGATGCCCTGCTCGCCGCCTGGGGGGCCGAACCGCGGACCACGCGGTGTCATGACGCCGTCGGCCGGGCACGGACGGCGCGCTACGGTATCTCCGCAGTCCGTCCCAGGACTCCCCGGGACGGCGTGGAGCCGGACCCCGTGCGCGGAGTTCTCGAGGCGGCGGAGGCCAACGGCCTGCCGCTCGTCGCCGACCTCCCCCTCGACGCGCTCACGGCGACGAGCTACGGCGTCGGCGAGATCGCCGCGCGGCTCCTGGAGGACGGCGCGGAGGAGATCCTGCTGTGCATCGGCGGCTCCGCGACGACGGACGGCGGCGCGGGGCTCCTGTCCGCTCTCGGTGCCCGCTTCCTCGACGCCGACGGGGACATCCTGCCACCGGGGGGCGGCGCGCTCGCGGCCCTCGCGTCCATCGACACGGTGAACCTCCATCCACGCGCCCGGGAGGTGCGCTGGCGCATCGCGGTCGACGTCGACAACCCGCTGTGCGGGCCGCGCGGGGCCGCGGCGGTCTTCGGGCCGCAGAAGGGAGCGACACCGGACGACGTCGTCGTCCTCGACGTGGGCCTGGCACACCTCGCCGGCGTCGTCTCCGAGCAGACCGGCGTCGACATGACGGACGTGGCCGGTGCGGGCGCCGCCGGCGGGCTGCCCGCGGTGCTCGTCCCGTTCCTGGGCGCGGAGATCGTGCCCGGCTCCGCCCTGGTGGCGGACGCCGTCGGACTGGCGGGTGCGCTGGCCGACGCCGACCTCGTCCTGACCGGGGAGGGATCCTTCGATGCGCAGTCCCTCGGCGGCAAGGTGGTGCAGGCCGTCGTCGAGAATGCTCCTCGGGGATGCGCCGTGGTGGCCGTCGCGGGGCGCGTGCAGCTCACGGCGGCACAGGTGCAGGGCGCCGGGCTGGCGGCGGCGTTCTCCATCGCGACCGGTCCCATGGAGCTCGACGAGCTGATCCAGGGGGCCGCGGAGCTCATGGAGGACGCCGCCGCGCAGGTCTACGGCGTGTTCAGTGCGGTCCCGCGGCGCTAGCTGTACTGCTGGACCTTGATCTCGCGCTTGAGGATCTTGCCGGTGGGGCCCTTGGGCAGGGCCTCCACGAGCACCACGCGGCGCGGGTACTTGTAGGCGGCGATCCGGTCCTTCGCGAAGGCGACGATCTCGGCGGCGAGGGACTCGCTCGCGGTGCCGTCGGCCGGGGCGTGCTCCGCCCTGACGCCGATGACGGCCACGATCTCCTCGCCGTGCAGCTCGTCCGGCACGCCGATCACCGCTGCCTCCGCCACGGCGGGATGCTCGTACAGCACTTCCTCGACTTCGCGCGGGTACACGTTGTAGCCGCCGCGCAGGATCACGTCCTTCTTGCGGTCCACGATGAAGATGAGGCCGTCCTCGTCCACGCGGGCCAGGTCCCCGGTGCGGAACCAGCCGTCGGGGATGGCGGCCGCGGTGGCCTCCGTGTTCTCCCAGTAGCCCTTCATGACGCAGTGCCCGCGGACGGCCAGTTCCCCGATCTCGCCCTGCGGCACCTCGGCGCCCTCCGGGTCGAGCATGCGCACCTCGACGCCGTCCACGGGGGTGCCGATGGAACCGGGCTTCCGCAGCCGGCCCACCCGGTTGAAGCTCACGATCGGCGAGGTCTCCGACAGTCCGTAGCCCTCCAGGAGGTCCGCCTCGAAGACCCGCTCGAACTCGTGCAGCACCTCGACGGGCAGCGCGGACCCGCCGGAGACGGCGACGCGCACGGAGGAGAGGTCCGTGCCGGCGACGCTGGGGTGGCGCAGCATCGCGACGTACATCGTCGGGACGCCCTCGAAGATGGTGACGTGGTCCCGGGCGATGATCTCGAGCGCCTTGCCCGGCTCGAAGCGCGGCAGCAGCGTCACGGTGGCGCCGGTCAGGACGGCGGCGTTGAGGGCGCAGGTCTGCCCGAAGATGTGGAAGAACGGCAGCCCGCCGAAGAGCACGTCGCCCTCGGAGGTGCCCATCAGGTCGCGGGAGATCTCCGTGTTGCGGGCGAGGTTGGCGTGGGAGAGCGTGGCCCCCTTGGGCCGGCCGGTCGTGCCCGAGGTGTACAGCACGACGGCGGTGTCCTCGCCGTCGAGGTCGACGACGGCCGGCGTCGGCTCGGCGGAGGCCACACGCTGCAGGAAGGCCTCGCTGTCCACCGTGAGAACGACGACGTCGTTCCCGGTCTCGGCACCGGACGCCTCGGCTCCTGACCGGGCCTCGCCGAGAATGCCCTCCCAGGCGAAGACGAGCCGCGCGCCCGAGTTGGTCAGGTGGTAGGCGACCTCCCGGCCCTTGAGGAGGGGATTGAGCGGGACGACGACGGCCCCGGCTCGCAGGACCGCGTAGTAGATGAATGCCATCTGGGGGATATTCGGCATGATCAGGGCCACCCGGTCACCCCGCTGGACGCCCTGCTCCGCGAGGAGGGTGGCTACCTTCTGGCTGAGCACCTCGAGCACCCCGAAGGTGACCTCGACGTCGTCGAGCTTGATGGCCACGGCCGAGGGACTCCTCGTTGCGGTGGCCACGAGGTTGTTGGCGAGGTTCGACACGTGATCTCCTGTGATCCTTCGACACGGTGCTGCAGCGCCGGCGCGGAAGTTACCGGTGGGTAGAAGTCTGTGCGATGGGCGCCGCGCACGCAATAGGGCCGCCCGCGCGTGGGGGCGGCCCTGTCGCTGACGGGGGAGATGCCTAGCGCACGCCGCTCATGGCCCTGCGGATGGCCGGGGCGCCGGCGAGGAGGGCACCTCCGAGGATGATCGCGGTGACCCCGCTGAAGGCGAAGTACGGGACCTCGGCCTCCTCCGAGTAGAAGCCGGCCAGGAGGCCCGACACCGTGGTGCCGAGGGAGATGGACAGGAAGAACAGGGCCAGCATCTGCGTGCGGAAGGCCTCCGGCGCCAGTTTGGTGGTCACGGACAGGCCGATGGGCGAGATGAAGAGCTCCGCCCAGGTGAACAGCAGCAGGATCGCTGCCAGCCCGATCAGCGGGGTGCTGTTGGGTCCGCCGCCGGCGAAGGGAATGAACGCGAGGAACGCGAGGCCCATGATGATCAGGCCGACGGCGAACTTCAGGGGCGATGACGGCTGGCGGCTGCCGAGCCGGGTCCAGAGGGCCGCGAAGATCCCGGCGAAGATGATGATGAAGACGGGATTGATGGACTGCACCATGCCCGGGGGCATCTCCCAGCCGAAGATGTCGCGGTCCAGGCGGCTCTCCGAGTACAGTGCCACCACGGTGAACTGCTGCTGGAACAGGGACCAGAAGGCCGCGCTCGCCAGGAAGAGGGGCATGAAGGAGTAGACCCGGCGCCGTTCCACGTGGGAGACCCTGCTGCTCGAGAGGATGACGGCGAAGTAGGCGATGGTCGCTGCGATCGCGGTGTACGCCATGACGTCGGCGAGGTTGCCCGCAGTGAGCAGGCCCGTGGCCAGGACCACACCGAGCAGCACGACCACGGCGGCGGCGATGACGATCCAGCGCCGGTACTCGGCGCGGGGGAGGGGATTCTCGACCTCGTGCGCGGCTGCCGGCAGGTTCTTGCGGGCCACCGCGTACTGGACGAGCCCTGCGGCCATGCCGACGGCGGCCAGCCCGAAGCCGACGTGGAACCCGTAGGCGTCCCAGGCGAGGTTGGTGAGAAGGGGGCCCACGAGGGCGCCGATGTTGATGCCCATGTAGAAGATCGAGAAGCCGGCGTCGCGGCGCTCGTCGCCCTGCGCGTAGAGCGTGCCCACGAGAGACGAGGCGTTGGCCTTCAGTCCGCCCGAGCCGACGCCCACGAGGACGAGTCCGACCGTGAGGCCCAGCACGCCCGGCAGCAGGGCGAGGGCGATGTGCCCGCACATGATGATGATCGCGGAGGAGAACAGCACCCGTTCGGATCCGAGCACGCGGTCCGCGAGCCAGGCCCCGAGGATCGTGGAGAGGTAGACGCCTCCGCCGTACGCACCCACGAGCCCTGCCGCGGTGCCCGAGTCGAAGCCCAGGCCGCCCTCGGCGAGGGAGTACGTCATGTAGTAGAGGAGCAGTGCCTGCATGCCGTAGAACGAGAACCGTTCCCACAGTTCGACGCTGAAGAGGTTGGCCAGCATGCGGGGGTGGCCGAGGAACGTCTTCGCGCCGGTACCGGCGGTCCGCTGGGTTGTGCTCATTCACTCCATGGTGCCACCGGGCACGGGCGATGTGAATTCGGAGCCGTCCTGCCGGAGGGCCTCGATCTGTGCAGTGACGGCGAGCAGCTGCGCTTCCTCGCCGGGCCGTCCGATGAGCTGCACGCTCATCGACAGCCCGTCCGGGAGGCGCAGCGTGGGGACGGTCACTGCGGGTAGCCCGCAGACGTTCACCATCGACGTGTAGGGCGAGTACTGGCACTGCCGGAGGTAGTCGGTGTCCCCGTCGGCATCCGTGTACCAGCCGATCGGGCGGGGCGTCATGGCTACTGCCGGCGTCAGGACCATGTCGTAGTGCGAATACTGCTCGATCGTGTCCTGCTCGAACTGCCGGAGCACGTCGACGGCGCCCGCGAGCTGCGCAGCCGTGCGTCCCAGGGCGCGACGGCGCAGGACCCGGGTGATCTCCGTCAGGCGGTCCTCGCGATCGTCCGGGATCGGCGCGGTCGCCAGGCCGGCGGTCCAGACGAGTTGGAAGGCGTCGTGGTACCGGCGGTCGTACCGGAGGTCCGCATCGACGACGTCGTGCCCTGCCCGCTGCAGGACCTGGATCCCGGCGGAGAACGCGTCGGTCGCGGCGCTGTCCAGTCCGATGTCCATCGCCCCGGAGAAGGGCGAGGCCGTGCTGACGCCGATGCGGAAGCGCCCCTCGGCCCGCAGGGCCGCGTCGGTGAAGGAGCCGGGATACCGCGAGGCCGCACTCGTGGGCCGGTAGTTCGGTTCCCGCACCAGGGCGTCGAGCAGCAGCCCGGCGTCGGCGGCGGAGTGGGCGAGCGGGCCGGCGACCACGAACTGGCCGAGATCGGCCTGCCCCGATCCTGACGGGACGCGCCCGCGGTTGGGCTTGAGTCCCACCAGGCCTGTCGCGGCGGCAGGGATGCGGATGGAGCCGCCGCCGTCGGTCCCGGGCGCGAACGGGATCATCCGGGCCGCCACGGCGGCCGCGCTGCCGCCCGAGGAGCCGGCCGGGCTGAGCCGGCGGTCGAGCGGGTTCCGTGCGGGCGGGGCGATGCGGTTCTCGCTGTAGCAGCTCAGCCCGAATTCGGGCACCTGGGTCTTGCCGAGGCTGATGGCACCGGCGCGCCGCAGGACGGCGGCGAGCGGGGCGTCCTGCCGGGCGACGGCGTGCTCCAGGGCCGCCGTGCCCAGCGTGGTCCTCACTCCGACGACGTCGGTGAGGTCCTTGTGGGCGAGGGGTACCCCGTGCAGCGGGCCGAGGGCCGCCCCGGAGGCGCGCACCCGGTCGGCGTGGTCGGCGGCGCGGCGGGCGTCCTCGTGCGTGATGGTGATGAACGAGCCGAGGCCAGGGTCCAGGGCATCGATGCGCCGGAGGAAGTGCTCCGTCACCTCGCGGGCACTCACGACCCCGCGGGCCAGCGCATCCCGAAGGGTGAGGGCGGAGAGTTCGTGCAGTTCGCTCATGGGGGCTCCAGTCGGAGGCGGGCCCGGACGGGACCCGCCGCGCCGTGGGCCCTGGGGAGGACGACAGGCACAACTATGCCGCAGTACGGTCCCGGATGGGTCCGTAGCAATGGCGATGCCACGCCGACGCGTGAAAAGGTAGGCACATGAGCGAACCCCAGAACGTACCGGTGACAGCCGTGCCCGACGACGCACGCATCCTCGACGTCCGCGAGGACTACGAGTGGGAGGCCGGCCACGTCGACGGCGCCCTGCACATCCCGCTCGACCAGTTGCCGGCCCGGCTCGGCGAGCTGGACCCTGACGAGGACCTGCACGTGATCTGCCGCAGCGGCGGCCGCTCGCAGCGCGCGGCCGAGTGGCTCGAGGGCAATGGCTACACCGCCACCAACGTGAGCGGCGGCATGGGCGCCTGGCTCGAGGCCGGCAAGCCGATGGTGGCCGAGACGGGCAGCGAGCCCACCGTCCTGTGACGCATCCGGACACCACCTCCTACGCCTACCTGGGACCGGAGGGTACCTTCACCGAGGCCGCCCTCCTCCAGGTGCCCGGCGCCTACACCGCCCGCCGCGTCCCGGCGTCGACCGTGGCGTCGGCGCTCGACGCCGTGCGGTCCGGGTCCGTGGACGCCGCGATGGTGCCCATCGAGAACTCCGTCGAGGGCGGCGTGAGTGCGACCCTCGACGCCATCGCCGTCGGCGAGCCCCTGCGGATCCTGCGCGAGGAACTCGTGTCGATCACGTTCGTGCTCGCCGCCCGGCAGGGAGCCACGCTCGGGGGGGTCCGGCGCATCGCCACCCACGGCCACGCCTGGGCGCAGTGCCGCACCTGGGTGGACGCGAACGTACTGGACGCGGAATACTTCCCGGCGTCGTCGACCGCTGCTGCCGCCTACGGACTCGCCGGCGACGGCGGCTACGATGCCGCGATCTGCTCCCCGCTCGTCGCGGAACGCCTCGGGCTGGCCGTCCTCGCGACGGATATCGGCGACATCGCCGATGCGGTGACCCGCTTCATCCTCGTCGGCCGTCCGCACGCCCTGCCCCCTCGCACCGGAGCGGACAAGACCACGCTCGTGATCCCCCTGCCCGAGGACCACCCGGGTGCCCTCATGCAGATCCTCGACCAGTTCGCGGCCCGGGGTGTGAACCTCAGCCGCATCGAATCCAGGCCGACCGGCCAGTTCCTCGGTGACTACTTCTTCAGCGTGGACGCCGACGGCCACGTCGAGGACGCCCGCGTCGCCGACGCCCTCAAGGGACTCCACCGCATCAGCCCGGGCCTGCGGTTCCTCGGGTCCTATGCGCGCGCCGACCGCCGCGCGCCCGCGGTCGAGCGCCACACCACCGACGACGCCTTCGGCGCGGCCGATGCATGGCTCGGCGAGATCCTCGGGGGCCGCTGAGGGCGCTGCGCGGGAAGGAGTAAAGCACAGTAGGCTTACTATCGCAGGTCCTCCTCCCACCAGAAGGTTGGTTCTCCCGATGGCTCGATTGCGCCGCAGCAACACGCGCAGGCCCGGTATCACCCGTCGTCGCCACGGCAAGGGCTTCAGCTACCGCGCGCCGAACGGGGAACTGCTGCAGGACCGCGACGAGATCGAGCGCATCAGGGACCTGGTGATCCCGCCGGCGTGGAAGGACGTGTGGATAGCGCCGTACCCGAACGGGCACGTCCAGGCGATCGGCACGGACGACGCCGGCCGGCGCCAGTACATGTACCACCCGGCGTGGCGTGAGCAGAAGGACCGTGAGAAGTTCGACCGCGCCCTCGATTTCGGTGCCAAACTCCCCAGCGCGCGTCGGGTCATCACGCAGCACCTGCGCAGCGACGGCGTGACGAGGGAGCGTGCCTTCGCCGCGGCACTGCGGATCGTCGACGCCGGTGCCCTGAGGATCGGCTCCACGCAGTACGCGGAGGCAAACGGCTCGTTCGGCGTCACGACGCTGCTCGTGGAGCACTGCACGGTCGAGGGTGACGTGGTCACCTTCGATTTCCCGGGCAAGAGCGGCCAGCACTGGGACACGCGCCTGGAGGACGGGGACCTCGCCGGCGCGCTGCGCCCCATGATCCAACGCGAGGACCCGGACACGGTGCTCGCGTACCAGACGGACGACGGCAAATGGCACCACGTCGACGGTTCGCAGCTCAACGAGTTCCTGCGCCAGGTCACGGGAGGCCCCTTCACCGCGAAGGACTTCAGGACGTGGCAGGCCACCGTCGTCGCGGCGATGGCCCTGGCCAAGGAGGACCTGAAGGCGACGAGTCGCACCGCGCGGCAGAAGGCCGTCAGCGCCACGATGAAGGCGGTCGCCGATCACCTCGGCAACACGCCGACCGTGGCCCGGAGCTCCTACGTGGACCCGAGGCTCGTGGACCGGTTCATGAGCGGGGAGGTCATCCCGATCACCACCTACTCGGCCTCGGAGAAGGCCGTGCAGGAGCTCCTGCGGGACTGACCCCCGCATTTCCAACCATCCCGTTCGTCAGTACGCTGGCAACGGGCGCCCAACGAGGAGCGCATCCTTCGACGAAAGGCAGCATCATGACCGAGAACGCTCATGGAGGACACATCGTGAACCCCAACGAGGGTGACGGCTCGACGTCGGATCCGAACTGGCAGGGCGACGCCGGCGACCAGGGCAACGATCTCCGCTTCGCCGAGGAGCAGGCCCTCATCGACCAGCAGGCCGATCGCGCCGACCGGGACGCCTCGGAAGCGGTGGACGCCGCCGAGCAGGAGGGGCACTACACCAGCAGCGAGCCCGCCGGCGGATCCGGTGGCTACACCTCCGCCCAGAAGCCGGAGGAGGAGGGCGAGTACACCGACAAGGACAAGCCCCTCATCGACGAGCCCGAGGGACAGGGCGAATACACGGACCGCGACCGCTAGGACCGCCGTCCTGCTAGGAACCGCGAAGGATCCGCTGCCGGCCCCGCTGCCACGTCCTGCGCCACGCCGGCAGGGGTAGCACCGAGGTCGACCCTGATGGTCCGGGAGCCGGAGCAGGCACCCGGACCATCAGTGCGTCCGGGTCCACACGGGCCGTCATCGAGGTGATGGCCCCGGAGGCATCGCCGTCGAGCTGGGTCGCGATCGGGTCGGCCGACCGCACGGTGACCTCCTTCGCGCGGTAGTAGCTGATCACCGGGGTCCCGCCGCGGTGCCGCAGGAGGATCGTCGCCGCCATCCACGTCCAGCCCAGGAGGCTGCGCGGACTGAGTACCACCACGTCGAGGTAGCCGTCGTCGATCACGGCGTCCGGCACGAAGTCGACACCCGCGGGGAGTTTCCCGCAGTTGGCCACGAGCAGGCTGCGGACCTTGCGGCTCTGCGGCGGCTGGCCGTCGAGGCTGATGGAGATCCGGCGCCGCCGGCCGGGCAGGTGGCGGACGCCCGCCTCGCTGTAGGCCAGCCAGCCGAACTTGTCCTTGAGGTCCTGCTTCGCGTCGGCCACCACGCTCGCGTCGAAACCCACACCGCCCATGACGAGGAACGGATGCTCCGACGTCACATCGGTGCGGTCGTTCCGAAGACCGATCCGTGCCATGTCGATCCGCCGCTCGTGTCCGTGGAGGGCGAGGCGGAGGCACCCGGCGATGTCGTGGTACGGCAGGCCGAGGTTCCGCACCAGCAGGTTCCCGGTGCCGAGCGGCAGCAGCCCGAGTGCGGCCGGCCGATGCGCGAGCGCCTGCGCCACGGCCCGCACCGTTCCGTCGCCGCCGGCTGCGATGACGACGTCGGCACCCGCTTCCAGGGCCCGCTCCGCCTGGCCCGTCCCGGGATCCTCGACGGTGGTCTCGAGGACGAGTGGAGGCTCCCAGCCTGCGTCCGAACACGCCTGCTCGACGAGGGCGCGGGTCGTCCCGGCCTGCAGCTTGGAGGGATTGAGCACCAGGGCGACACGCTGGGGGCCTTCGGCCACCGGCTCGGGCTCGTGCACCGATGCGGTGGGCGTGCGGGTCTGCTGCAGCCGCCGGACGGACCAGTAGGTCTGGACGGATGCGACGGCGGCTGACGCCGCGGCGGTTCCGGCGAGCAGTTTGCGGCGCATGGTCATCCACAATAGCGGCCCGGCCCCGCGGCCTGCCGCCCCTGCGGATTTGGGTAGTCTTGACGGTGTGATCGACGTCAACGACCTCCGCCTGAATCCCGAGCAGTTCCGAGCATCGCAGCGCGCCCGACGGGCGGACGAGTCGCTCGTCGACGCCGTCCTCGCAGCGGACACGAAGCGCAGGGAGTCCGTCACGGCGTACGAGACGCTCCGCGCCGAGCAGAACGCCTTCGGGAAGAGGGTGGCGCAGGCCAAGGGTGAGGAGAAGCAGGCACTCCTGGCCGAGGTCAAGGAACTCGCCGCCTCCGTCAAGGCCGCCGCAGCCGGTTCCGAGGAGGCCAAGGCCGAGCAGGAGGCACTCCTTCGCAAGCTGCCGAACCTCGTGCAGGAGGGTGTGCCCGAGGGCGGCGAGGACGACTACGTGGTGCTCAGGAAGGTCGGCACCCCGCGGGACTTCGCAGCCGAGGGCTTCGAGCCCCGCGACCACCTGGAGATCGGCGAGCTGATCGGCGCGATCGACATGGAGCGCGGGGCCAAGGTCTCAGGATCACGCTTCTACTTCCTCAAGGGCGTCGGCGCGCGCCTCGAGATCGCACTGCTGCAGATGGCCCTCGACCAGGCGATCAGGTCCGGTTTCACGCCGATGATCACCCCCACCCTCGTACGGCCCGAGACCATGCAGGGCACCGGCTTCGACATAGCGCACGACGCCGAGATCTACCGGCTCGAAGAGGACAACCTGTACCTCGTGGGCACCTCGGAGGTGGCCCTCGCCGGCTACCACTCCGACGAGATCATCGACCTCGGTGCCGGGCCCGTGCGGTACGCGGGCTGGTCGTCCTGCTACCGCCGCGAGGCCGGCTCGCACGGCAAGGACACCCGCGGCATCATCCGGGTCCACCAGTTCAACAAGGTGGAGATGTTCACCTACACCACGGTCGAGGATGCCGCCGCGGAGCACGAGCGCCTCCTCGCGTGGGAGGAGGAGATGCTCGCGAAGGTCGAGCTGCCCTACCGCGTCATCGACACGGCCGCCGGCGACCTCGGGATGTCCGCGGCCCGGAAGTTCGACTGCGAGGCATGGGTCCCCACCCAGGGCGACTACCGCGAACTCACCTCGACGTCGAACTGCACCACGTTCCAGGCCCGGCGTCTCAACATCCGCGAGCGCCAGGAGGGTGAGGGCGCCAAGGGCACGCGGGCCGTCGCGACCCTGAACGGCACGCTCGCCACCACGCGCTGGATCGTGGCGATCCTCGAGCACCACCAGAACCCGGACGGCTCGGTCACGGTGCCTGCTGCGCTGCGGCCGTACCTCAACGGTCTGGAAGTCTTTCCGGTACTGTCGCCGCGCTAGCCGGGCGTCACCGCGGTCTGGTTCACTGATGTATGAGCACTTTGATCAATGCCGGCATCGATGACCGGCAGGAGAACCGTAAACGCCACCTCATAGCCCTCGACGTCGACGGCACCCTCGTGGACCACGAGGGGTCGATGACGGAGGAGGTGCGCGACGCCGCGCGGGCCGTCATCGAAGCCGGGCACGACGTCATCATCGCCACGGGCCGGTCCCTGGGGGCCACGCTCCCGGTGATCCGGCTCCTCGGGATCACGCGCGGTTACGCCGTGTGCTCCAACGGCGGGGTCACCCTGCGGATCGACACCGCACTTCCGGACGGCTTCGAGGTCCTCGATCGCGTCACGTTCGATCCGAAGCCTGCGCTGTCGGCCCTCCGCGAGAAGCTTCCCTCGGCGAAGTACGCCCTCGAGGACGACCGCGGCCGCTTCCTCTCCACGGAGAGCTTCCAGGATGCCAGCTTCGGTTCCGAGGCCGAGAGCGTCGACTTCGAGGAGATGCTGGAGAGCCGCGCCGTGCGCGTCGTCGTCTTCAGTACCGACAGCTCGGCCGACGAGTTCGGCGCCGCGGTCGGTTCCATCGGCCTGCACGGGGTGACCTACTCCGTGGGCTGGACCGCGTGGCTGGACATCGCGGCCTCCGGAGTCACGAAGGCGAGCGCGCTGGAGGTCCTCCGGCAGCGGCTCGGAACGGACCGGAGCCTCACGGTGGCCATGGGCGACGGCCGGAACGACATCGAGATGCTCCAGTGGGCGGCGCGGGGCGTGGCCATGGGACAGGCACCCGACGAGGTCCGTTCCGCCGCCTCCGAGGTCACGGGCACCGTCTTCGACGACGGCGCCGCGAAGGTCCTGCGCTCCCTGGTCTGACCGTTCCCTGGTCTGACCGCTCACGGGGCGGCGCGACGCGAGAGGACCAGATGGAGCACCCCGGAGGGTGAAGGGGTCGCTTCGATGTCGAAGCGCTCTTCGAGTCCCTCCAGTCCGTCCCAGAGCCGTTCACCCCTGCCCAGGACGATCGGCACGAGGACCACGTGCAGGTGGTCGATCAGATCGGCCTCGAGGAACTGTCGGACCGTGCTGACGCCGCCACCGATCCGGATGTCGAGGTCGCCGGCCAGGGCACGCGCCTGCCGGAGCGCGGAGGCGGGGTCGGCGTCGACGAAGTGGAAGGTGGTTCCGCCCTCCATCTCGAGTGTCGGCCGCGGGTGGTGCGTCAGGACGACGACGGGGGTGTGGAAGACAGGGTCATCCCCCCACCATCCCTTCCATTCCTCGTCCTCCCAGGGGCCGCGCTGCGGGCCGAACTTGTTGCGGCCCATGATCTCCACGCCGATCCCGGCACCCCATCTGCTTGCAAGCGCATCATCGACGCCGAAAGACGCCTCGGACGTGCCCGGGATGCCCATCTCGCGGAAGGTGCGCGTGTCGACGGCCCAGTCCATGAGCCGCGAGCCGGCATGGCCGAACGGAGCGTCGAACCGTTGCCCTTCGCCCGTGCCGAAGCCGTCGAGGGAGACCGAGAAGTTGTGCACGCGGACGAGGGACATGTCATCTCCTGGGGTGCTTGTCGTTCGCACCACGGTAGGGTGATCGACCCGACGACTCAAGACCCTCGGGGGGCCGCTCCGTCACGGGACCGCCGGCCGGTGTCCGGTGCGTCAGTACGCCAGGCTCGCCTCGGGGAGCGACGCCGGCCCGTAGGTGAGGTCGAGCAGTCTGGCTGCGGCGGGGCGCGTGGCCCACTCCTCCATCCAGTGCGAGCGGACGACGGCCCGGCTCACGGCCTGCGTGGTGATGCCCAGTTCCTGGGCGACGTACTTCTGCTGACCCCGGGCGCCCGGGGTCAGCAGGTCCAGGACGGTCCACTCGGCCTCGGTGCGCGTATGGACGATCTGCCCGAGCAGCCGGAGGACCGCCTCGGCCTCCGCTGCGATCTCGCCGTCGGGCCCCTCGACCGCGAGGGGGATGCGCTCGCCGGTCTTCCGGGCCCGGTTGACCGCGCGGCGCGCATAGACCAGCCCGTAGCCCTCCGCCTCGGCGAGCCGCTCGGGGACCGGGGGAGTGAGGCCGCCGACCCCGATGCCCACGTGCCAGCGCCGGTGGCGGACGGCCCGCAGCGCGGCATCCACCGCCGTCGACGCCGAATCGACCACGCCCTGCACCTCGTCCCCGACCGAGCGCTGGAACGGGACCACTGTCGGCAGGTTGCGCAGGGCCTTGAGCAGGTCGCCCACGAGGTCGCCGACCTCGCGCGAGTCGCGCTGGTTGATCGTCAGGACGTAGTGCATGGCAACAGTATGGATGCCGGCGCCAGCACATCAACTCATTCGGGTCGGTTTCTGCGCCCGGTCCCCCGGGGTGGCGAGGCTGCGACGTGCTGCCGCCCCCGGAGACGCAGGCGCTCCCGCCATCGATGCCCGGAAGGGGCCGATGGCGGGAGCTGCCGGAAGGACCGGGGCTAGCGGCCCTCGGGGGTCTCGGTGGCGTTCTTCGCCTCGACGTCGACGGAGCGGCCCTGCGGCTCGTCCTCCTCGCTGGCATCGCCGATCTCCTTGAAGCGCTTGAGCGAGGCCTCGATCTCTGCCTCCGCCTCCTCGCGGCCTGCCCAGTCCGCGGCCTCGACCCACTTGCCCGGCTCCAGGTCCTTGTACTTCGTGAAGAAGTGCTTGATCTCGTCGAGCAGGAAGTCCGAGACGTCGGACAGCTCCTGGATGTGGTCGAAGCGCGGATCCACGGGCACGCAGAGGACCTTGGCGTCCCCGCCGCCGTCGTCGGTCATGTTGAAGACGCCGATCGGCCGCGACTCGACCAGGACGCCGGGGATGAGGTCGAAGTCCTGCAGGAGGACCAGCGCGTCCAGGGGGTCGCCGTCCTCGCCGAGGGTGTTCTCGAAGTAGCCGTAGTGCGTGGGGTACTGCATGGCCGTGAACAGGACGCGGTCGAGGCGCAGCCGGTGGGTGTCGTGGTCGATCTCGTACTTGACGCGCGAGCCCTTCGGGATCTCGATGGTGACGTCGAGCTTCATGGCAACTCCTGGTGGTAGGTCGGTGGTGCGAGGGTGACCGGCTGCCGCGCCCTCCGGAGGAGGGCCGCCCTGGCGGTCTACTGTTTAATCGTCAGCCCTAACATATCGGTCGGCCGGCGGTACCAGCGCATTTGCCCGCGGTTCCCGGGTTGCTCGGCGAGACCTTGCGAAAGGACACCATGAAGCGCCCGCTCCGCCTGCTGGCCGGCCTCCTCCTGGTCCTGGTCATGACGGCGATCGCGGTGCCCGTGGCGGCCCGGCTCACTCCGGCAGTGCTGGCGGTGGTCGATCCGGCACCGCCGGTGGCGCCTCCCGTCACCCCCGCGCCCCAGGTCCCGCCGGCCGACGTGGCCCAACCCGACGTCGTCACCCCGCTCTCCCCGTCGGCCGCCCCACCGGAGGCTGCGGTCCTGGGCCCGGCGCTCGATGCGGCCCTGCAGATCCCCGGCCCGGGCGGTTTCGCGGGCACGGTCGTCGACTCCGTGGACGGCAGCGTGCTGTACGGGAAGGACCCGGACCGCCTCCAGGCGCCGGCATCCAACATCAAGCTGTTCACCGCCGTCGCCGCCCTGACCTTCGGGCAGCCCGGGAAG
Organism: Arthrobacter sp. BC5; assembly: GCF_056680255.1. Lineage (NCBI taxonomy): Bacteria > Bacillati > Actinomycetota > Actinomycetes > Micrococcales > Micrococcaceae > Arthrobacter > Arthrobacter sp. BC5. The sequence continues at coordinate 1,076,650 of NZ_CM155273.1, read as the reverse complement.
ACCCTGAAGACGACGGTGCTCGCCCCCGAGGCCATGCCCGGGGCGCTGTACCTGCAGGGCGGGGGAGACGTGCTCCTCGGCTCGGGCCCGTCCGATCCCGGGGCCGTCGTCGGGCGCGCCGGGCTGGGGACACTCGCCGCCGACACGGCCGCGGCCCTTCCGGACGACTCCGGGCCCTACACCGTCTACCTCGACGACACCCTCTTCGCGGGCGCCGCCCTGAACCCCACCTGGGCCCCGGGTGACATCGACGCCGGGGAGATCGCCCCGCTGCACGCGCTCGCGGTCAACTCGGCCTGGCTCGAGGAGGGCCGGACCGCGGGCCCCCGCTCGGAGGACGCCGCCCTCGAGGCCGCCCGGATCTTCACCGCAGCCCTCACCGCCGCGGCCGCGGACCGCGGCATCACCGTCCGCCCGGATGTGGAGCGCCAGGCCGCGCCCGAGGCGGCGGAGACCCTCGCGGCCGTCGAATCGGCGCCCCTCGAGGACCAGGTGCGCCGCATGCTGGAGATCTCAGACAACTACCTGGCCGAGGCCCTCGCGCGCATCGCCGCGCTGGACAGCGGGCGCCCGGCGTCCTTCGGAGGAGCCACCGAGGCACTCGCCGCCGCGGCCGCACGGCTGGGTGTGCCCGAGGAGGGGCTCGTCATCGGGGACGCGGCAGGGCTGTCCACCCGCAACGCCGTCTCGCCCGCCCAGCTCGCCGTGCTCGTCCGCGGGACCACCACCTCGGAGGAGCAGGGGCTCGCCGCCGTCGCGCAGTCGCTGCCCATCGCCGGGCTGACCGGCACGCTCGCCACGCGCTTCAACGCGGACGACGGGCCGGCCGTGGCCGGGGCGGGAACGGTGCGCGCGAAGACCGGGACGCTCAACGCCGTCACGGGGCTCACGGGGCACGTGGTCACGGCGGACGGCCGTCTGCTCGTGTTCTCCTTCCTCGCGGCGGGACTCGACGGGAACACGGTGGAGGCGCGCGCGGCAGCCGATCGAGCAGCCGCCGTCCTGGCGGGGTGCGGCTGCCGCTGATCCGTTCGCCATCAGACGAACAGCCCGCTCCGTCCGACCCCCTGGGAGCGGCCGTCGGCGGGGTGTGATCGAATAGGCGCATGTCCAGGAACGAGTCCGCCGAACCCCGCCCGCAGCTGGTCAACTGGGATCTCGCGGCCTCGACCGCCGCGTCCCTGGCTCCGGCCGGGCCCTCCATGAAACCGGCGGAGATCGGCCGCGCCGTGCAGAACATGCGCGAACTCGCGGACGCGTCGGTGAACCACGTCCACGCCATCTCGCGGCTGGACGCGGCGCGGGACCTCCGCGATTCCGAACTGCTGATCGTGGACCGCGCGTCGTGGTCCAGGGCCAACTCGCAGAGTTTCCGCATCCTGATGGAACCCGCGCTCGACCAGCTCGCGGAGTCGCGACCCGAGGCCCTGAAATCCGCGTCCCTGGCGCTCGGCGGGACGGTGACGGGCGCGCAGCTCGGTGCCATCCTCGCCTTCCTCTCGAGCAAGGTGCTGGGACAGTACGACCCGTTCGTGCCCTCGCGCAACGGCCAGGGCGGGCGCCTCATGCTCGTGGCACCGAACATCATCTCGGTGGAGCGGGAGTTGAACGTCGATCCGTCCGACTTCCGGCTGTGGGTATGCCTGCACGAGCAGACGCACCGCGTGCAGTTCGCGGCCGCACCCTGGCTGAAGGACCACATGACCAGCCATATCGGGCAGCTGACCTCCGGGCTGATGGACAAGGCGGACTCACTGTCGGAGCGCCTCGGTGAGGCCGTGAAGAACATCACCACGGCCAAGGCCCGTGCCCGCGGGGAGCACACCGCCCCGGACGACGCTCCGTCGCAGAACGTCGGCGTGCTGTCCATCCTGCAGGACCCGGACGACAAGGCCCGCCTGTCGCACCTCACCGCAGTGATGAGCCTGCTCGAAGGCCACGCGAACGTCGTGATGGACGGGGTGGACGGCAGCATCGTCCCGTCGGTCAAGACGATTCGCCGCCGCTTCAACGCACGTGGCAAGTCCCGCGGGCCGCTGGAGAAGGTCATCCGGCAGCTGATGGGACTGGATGCCAAGATGCGCCAGTACAGCGACGGCGCCAAGTTCGTCCGCCGGGTGGTCAGCCAGACCGGCATGGACGGCTTCAACGCGGTGTGGGACGCGGCGTCGCACCTGCCCACGGAACGGGAGATCCACGCCCCCGACGAGTGGATCGACAGGATGAGCCTGCGCCGGCATGGCTAGGCGCCCACGGCTGCTGCCCGCCGTCGGTACGGCGCGGAACCTGCTTGCAGCGAGCCTCGAGGGGATCCTGCCTGATCCGCTGCGAAACTCAGGCGGCCCGCCCTCCGCCGGTCTGCCGCTCGTCCTGGTCGCCTGCAGCGGTGGTCCTGACTCGCTCGCGCTCGCGGCCGTGGCCGCCCATCTCGCCTCCACCGGGCGCTGCCGGGTCGGCGCCGTCGTCGTCGACCACCAGCTCCAGCCGGGCAGCGGCGCGACGGCGCGCCGTGCGGCAGATGCGGCCCGGAACCTCGGCCTCGATCCCGTCGAGATACGCACAGTCAGCGTGGACCGCGACGGCATGGGCCCGGAGGCGGCGGCCAGGAGCGCCCGCTACGCCGCGCTCGACGACGCCGCAGCCCGCCTCGGCGCCGCCGCGGTGCTGCTCGGGCACACGCTCGACGACCAGGCCGAACAGGTGCTGCTCGGTCTGGCCCGCGGTTCCGGCACCCGGTCCCTCGCGGGCATGCCCGCGCGCCGGGGCCTGTACCTCCGGCCGTTCCTCGACCTGCGGCGTGCCGATACCGAGGCGATCTGCGGCTTCTACTCCCTGGAACCGTGGCACGACCCCACCAACCTCGACCCGGCCTACGCCCGTTCGAGGGTCCGCGGCGAGGTGCTGCCGTTCCTCGAGGACCGGCTGGGCCCGGGGATCGCCCAGGCCCTCGCGCGTACCGCCCGCATCCTGGGGCAGGACGCGGACCTCCTCGAACGGCTGAGCGCCGAAGCGTACGCCTCACTGCGGATTCCGGGCGACGACGGTTCGGTGCTCCTGCCGGAGGACGGCCTGCGGGCACTGCCCGCGGCACTCCGGCAGCGGGTCCTCGCCCTCGCCGCCCTCGAGCTGGGAGCGTTCCAGCCGAGCTTCGAGCGGCTCCGCGCCGCCGAATCGCTGCTCGGCAGGACCGGCTCCGCGGGGCCCGTGCAGCTGGGCGGGAAGGTGAGCGTACACCGGCAGGTACGGGGACGGGCGGTTCTTCGCGGGGAACCAAGCTATGGCAATCTTGTCCTTAGAAACAATGGCAGCAACTATGGCCCCGGCGTGAAGCAGTCGCGCCGTCCAACCCAGGAGTAATCGGTGGATTCCAACGACGTCCAGTCAGATCTCAAGCACGTCCTCTACACCAAGGAAGAGATCCAGCAGCGGATCGACGAACTGGCGCAGCAGATCGATGCCGACTACGAGGGCCGGGAGATCCTCCTCGTGGGTGTCCTCAAGGGTGCGGTGATGGTCATGGCGGACCTCGCGCGCGCGCTCCACTCCCACATCACGATGGACTGGATGGCCGTCTCCTCCTACGGCTCGGGAACGCAGTCCTCCGGCGTCGTCCGGATCCTCAAGGACCTCGAGACGGACCTCATGGGCAAGCACGTGCTGATCGCCGAGGACATCATCGACTCCGGCCTGACGCTGTCCTGGCTCAAGGCGAACCTGCTGTCCCGCGGTCCCGCCTCGGTCGAGATCTGCACGCTCCTGCGCAAACCTGCCGCCGCGAAGGTCGATATCGACGTCAAGTACGTCGGCTACGACATACCGAACGAATTCGTCGTCGGCTACGGCCTCGACTTCGCGGAGAAGTACCGCAACCTCGATTTCATCGGTACGCTGGCGCCCCACGTCTACGAATAGGACGTCCCCCGCCGCATGCGGCGCTACGCCAAGAGGGAACTATTGGCGAGATCCGCGCGTGGTGAATCGGAGACGGTGTATATGTTGAGGTGCTCACAGGGCACCCGTACAGCAGTGCGCCCGCACATTTTTACTTGCATCAGCAGGAGGGACAGGGCTTGCTGCCCTGAGACGAATGAAATTCAAGAACATCTTCAAGGGGCCCATCTTCTGGATCGTCCTGGCGGTCGTGGCGCTCCTGCTGGTCCTCCCGAGCCTGTTCGGCACCGGCAGCTCCCGCGTCGACACCAACGTCGGCCTGCAGCTCCTCGAAGATGACCAGGTGTCGCAGGCCAAGATCTACGACGGCGAGCAGCGCGTGGACCTCACGCTGCGCGAGGACTACGACGACAAGGGCAAGAGCGTCCAGTTCTTCTACAGCACGGCGCGTGCCGAGGGTGTGGTCGACGCCATCAACGCCTCGGACACGGACGGATTCACCGACCAGCCGGCCGAGAGCAACTGGCTGCTCAGCCTCGCGGGCCTGATCTTCCCCATCCTGATCCTCGGCGTCATCTTCTGGTTCCTCCTCAGCCGCATGCAGGGTGGCGGCTCGAAGGTCATGCAGTTCGGCAAGTCCAAGGCCAAGCTGATCTCGAAGGACATGCCGCAGGTCACGTTCAACGATGTCGCCGGCGCGGACGAGGCGGTCGAGGAACTGCTCGAGATCAAGGAGTTCCTGCAGGAGCCTGCCAAGTTCCAGGCCCTCGGTGCCAAGATCCCCAAGGGTGTCCTGCTGTACGGCCCTCCCGGTACCGGCAAGACCCTCCTCGCCCGCGCGGTCGCCGGAGAGGCGGGAGTGCCCTTCTACTCGATCTCCGGTTCCGACTTCGTCGAGATGTTCGTGGGTGTCGGTGCCTCCCGTGTCCGGGACCTCTTCGAGCAGGCCAAGAACAACTCGCCGGCCATCATCTTCGTGGACGAGATCGACGCGGTCGGGCGCCACCGCGGAGCCGGCGTCGGCGGCGGCAACGACGAACGCGAGCAGACCCTCAACCAGCTCCTGGTCGAGATGGACGGCTTCGACGCAACCACCAACGTGATCCTCATCGCCGCGACCAACCGTCCCGACGTCCTGGACCCCGCGCTCCTGCGCCCTGGCCGGTTCGATCGCCAGATCGGCGTCGAGGCCCCGGACATGAAGGGGCGCGAGCACATCCTCACCGTGCACTCCAAGGGCAAGCCGATGGCGTCCGGCGTCGACCTCAGGGGCGTTGCCAAGAAGACCCCGGGATTCACCGGTGCGGATCTCGCCAACGTCCTGAACGAGGCCGCACTCCTCACGGCCCGTTCGAACGCGCAGCTCATCGACGACCGCGCCCTGGACGAGGCGATCGACCGCGTCATCGCCGGTCCGCAGAAGCGCAGCCGCGTGATGAAGGAACTCGAGCGCAAGATCACCGCATACCACGAGGGCGGACACGCCCTGGTGGCTGCGGCGCTGCGGAACACGGACCCGGTGACCAAGGTGACCATCCTGCCGCGCGGACGGGCCCTGGGATACACCATGGTCATGCCGAGCGACGACAAGTACTCCGTGACCCGCAACGAACTGCTCGACCAGCTCGCCTACGCGATGGGCGGCCGGGTCGCCGAGGAGATCGTGTTCCACGATCCCTCGACCGGAGCCTCGAACGACATCGAGAAGGCCACCGGGACCGCACGCAAGATGGTCACGCAGTACGGGATGAGCGAGCGCATCGGCGCCGTGAAGCTCGGACAGGGCGCCGGAGAGCCGTTCCTCGGCCGCGACATGGGCAGCGACCGCGACTACTCCGACCAGATCGCCCTCGTCGTCGACGAGGAAGTGCGCCGCCTGATCGACAACGCGCACGATGAGGCGTACCAGATCCTCACCGAGAACCGCGACGTCCTCGACCGCCTCGCCCTCGAACTCCTCGAGCGGGAGACCCTGAACCAGGCCGAGATCGCCGAAGTGTTCCACAACGTGCGCAAGCGCGAACTGCGTGAGGTGTGGCTGTCCAAGCAGACCCGCCCCGTGCACTCGCTGCCACCGGTGACGTCCCGCAAGGAACGCGCGGAGGCACTCGAGGGCGGCCAGCCGGCACCCGAGACGGTCGCGCCGCAGGACCAGATCGCCGACGCCGACATCCCCGGTGGTTTCGACGTCCAGGGCTCCGACCTCCCGTCTCCCGAAGCCGGCGACGGCCCCAGGGAGACCCGGGACAGCTAGTCCGCAGCGATACGCCTCCGGCCATGAGGCCGGAGGTGAGCAGTGCCCTACGAGGGGGGAGATGACGTATGACGGATTTCGACGACGAAGTGGTGGACGCCGCACTGATGGCGACAGGATCGCCGGTGGACCAGCCTCGCATCCAGCGCGCTGTCCGGGAGATCCTGGCGGCCATCGGGGAGGATCCCGACCGCGACGGTCTGCTCGACACCCCGCAGCGCGTGGCCAAGGCGTACGCGGAGATGTTCGCCGGGCTGCACCAGGACGCCGAGGACGTCCTCTCGACCTCCTTCGACCTGAACCACCAGGAGCTCGTCCTGGTCAAGGACATCCCGTTCTACTCGACCTGCGAGCACCACCTGGTGCCGTTCCACGGTACGGCGCACCTCGGCTACATCCCCTCGAGCGATGGACGGGTGACCGGCCTCAGCAAGCTGGCGCGGCTCGTGGAGGTCTACGCCCGACGCCCCCAGGTGCAGGAGCGGCTGACCACGCAGATCGTCGATGCGATGATGGAACACCTCAAGCCCAAGGGCGCTATCGTCGTCATCGAGTGCGAACACATGTGCATGTCGATGCGCGGGGTGCGGAAGCCCGGCGCGAAGACCGTCACGTCGGCCGTACGCGGCCAGATCCGCGAGACGGCGACGCGCGCCGAGGCCATGAGCCTCATACTCGGAAAGTAGGACCTACCCCATGGACTCTCTCGCCGCAGCGCCCGGAACCGGACCGGCAACCTCGCCGTTGCCCGTCATCCGGCCCGTCCGCGCAGCCAAGACGGTCCGGGACCTGCCCGCGGACCGCGCCGTCGTCATGGGAATCCTCAACGTCACGCCTGATTCGTTCAGCGACGGCGGCAAGTACGCCACCACGGACGACGCGATCAGCCACGGACTGCGGATGCACTACGGCGGCGCGGACGTCATCGACGTCGGCGGCGAGTCCACGCGCCCGAACGCCCGCGAGGTGCCGGTCGAGGAGGAACTCGCGCGCGTGCTCCCCGTGGTCCGGGCGCTCGTGAAGGCAGGGGCCCTCGTGAGCATCGACACCATGCACGCCGAGACGGCGCGGCAGGCGCTCGACGCCGGTGCGGCCATCGTCAACGACATCTCGGGAAGCGAGCACGATCCCGCGATGCCGGCGCTCATCGCCGAGCGCGGAATCCCGTACGTCCTGACGCACCGCAGGGGCACCGCGGCGACCATGGACAGCCTGGCCGACTACGGCGACGTGGTCGCCGAGGTGACGGCGGAACTCGCCGAACTGCGGGACCGCTTCGTCGCCGCCGGAGTCGCCGCCGAGCAGATCATCCTCGATCCGGGGCTGGGTTTCGCGAAGACCGACGCGCACAACTGGGCGATCCTGAGGAACCTCGACGCCTTCATCGGGCTGGGGCACCGCGTGCTCGTCGGCGCGTCCCGCAAGCGGTTCCTGGGGACGCTGCTCACCTCGGCCGGGAAGGCCGCCGCGCCCGTCGAGCGTGACGCCGCATCGCTCGCCGTCGCCACCCTGGCTGCTGCCGCCGGCGCCTGGTCCGTCCGGGTCCACGATCCCGCCGCGACCCTCGACGCCGTCAAGGTGGCTGCTGCCGCCGGTTCCCGACCGTGACCGGCACACCGGCCCCCAGCCGCCCCGGCTCGCCCTCGGGACTCCTCGACGCCGTGGTCCTGAAGGGCATCACCGCGAAGGGATACCACGGCGTCTTCGACCACGAGCGCCGGGACGGGCAGCCCTTCGTCGTGGACCTCGTGCTCCACCTCGACCTGCAGCCGGCCGGCACCAGCGATGACCTGTCGCGGACGGCGCACTACGGTGAACTCGCCGAGCTGGTCCACGGCATCATCGGAGGCGACCCCTTCGACCTCATCGAAGCCCTCGCGGAGACCCTTGCGGCGGCGGTCCTCGGAGCCTTCCCGGTCCAGGCGGTCGACGTCACCGTGCACAAGCCGAAGGCGCCCATCGAGGTGCCGTTCGGCGACGTCGCCGTGACCCTCCGCCGGAGCCGGCCGTGAGCAGCACGGTGCGGTCGGTGCTCGCCCTCGGAAGCAACCTGGGAGCCAGCAGCGACACGCTCGTCCTGGCTGTCGCGGACATCGTGGAGCCCGGGAACGTCCGGCTGCACGCGGTGTCCCCCGTGGTGCGGACCAAGCCCGTGGGCGGTCCGGACCAGCCCGACTACCTCAACATGGTGATCGAGGTGGAGACGGACCTCGGACCGTACGAGCTCCTCGCGCACTGCCAGGCGGTGGAGGACCGGCACCATCGCAAGCGCACCGTCCGCTGGGGTCCCCGCACCCTCGACATCGACATCATCACGTACGGCTCCTGGACGTCGCAGGATCCCGCCCTGACCATCCCGCACCCTCGTGCGGCCTCCCGCGCCTTCGTCCTGCAGCCGTGGGCCTGGATGGATTCGGGTGCGCAGCTCGACGGCCGGCCCGTGATCGAACTGGCCGCGGAAGCCGGGGACCTTGCGGGCCTGGCGCCCTTCGAGGGAGTCTAGGACGCTGTGAGTACCCTTCGGTTCAGCTGGCTGGCCCTGGTGGGACTGGTGGCCGGACTCGCGGGCTGGCTGGTCAACTGGCTCGCGACGCGGAACGGCTACGGGACGCCGACCCTGCCCCTGACATCGCTCGTCACGACCGCGGTGATCATCGCCATCACCCTCGTGTCCGGCCGCCGCGTCCTGCTGTGGCGCAACGGCAAGCGCGACCGGCCACTCGATCCCATCCTCGCGACCCGCACCCTCGTCCTCGCCCAGGCGTGCGCGTATGCGGGCGCCCTGAACCTCGGCTGGCACGCCGGGATCTTCGTCGACCAGGTGATGCTCCTCTCTGTCCGCTCCGTCACGGCACCCCTGTGGGGATCCGTGGCGCTCATGGTGGGCGGGATCGTGATGATCATGGTGGGATTGGTCGTGGAGAACTTCTGCAGGCTTCCGCCCGACGACGACGGCACGGGAGCCGCGGGCCACAGCGAGGGGGAATATGCGTAGGGAACCGATCGACCCGTCCGGGCTCGAGTGGTCGAGGGTGTCGCCGAAGTACCTGCGCGTCAGGCTCCTGGGCTGGCTCATCGGCTCGCTGGTCTGGCTCGTCCTCGCGAGCGTCCCCCTGGTGCTGCGCCTCACCGGAGTGTGGGAGTCCTTCCCGCCCTCCTGGCTCGCGTGGGGACTGCCCGCCGTCGTGCTCGTCATCGCCGCCTGGCGCGGCCTGCTGCTCCCCCGCCAGGTGGCGGCGATCGGCTACGCCGAGCGCGACGACGATCTCCTCGTCCGCCAGGGCGTGTTCTTCCAGCGCACCATGGTGGTGCCCTACGGCCGCATGCAGTACGTCGACGTGGCCGTCGGGCCCATCGAGCGCGCCTTCGGGATCTGCACCCTCAAGCTCCACACCGCGTCCCCCGCCACGAACGCCTTCCTTCCCGGACTGCCGGCCGAGGAGGGCACGAGGCTGCGCGAGCACCTGTCCGCGCGGGGAGAAGCCAGGCTGGCCGGGCTGTGACCATGCCGGGACCATCCGAGGATGCGCCGGCCGCGGCGGGGGGGCCCAGGGACGGAGTTCCGGGCACCGACGCGTGGCAGCGCGTCCATGTCATCTCCCCGCTCGTACGCGGCTGGATAGCCCTCGTCGCCATCCTCTACTTCGTGGGCAGGGACTGGTTCGAGGGTCTCTTCGACGCCGGGAGCCGGAACGGGAGACCACTCCCCGAGGGCCTCGGGCTCCTGGTGGCGGGCGGGATCGTGCTCGGCGTCGTGGTGGTCATCGCGGCGGCGTTCCTCGTCTCCTGGTACTTCACCCGCTACCAGGTGACGGCCGACCACGTGCGGGTCCACTCCGGCGTCGTCTTCCGGCAGCAGCGACAGGCGAGGCTGGACAGGGTCCAGGCCATCGACATCGTCCAGCCGTTCCTCGCCCGGATCTTCGGGCTCGCGGAGCTCAAGTTCGAGGTGGCCGACGCGGGGGAGTCCGCCGTCCGGCTCGCATTCCTGAAACTCGACGACGCCCGGAAGCTGCGCGCCACGATCCTCGCCCGTGCGGCGGGCGTGGAGACCGACCCGGACCATCCCGAGCAGATCGTCGAAGCGCCCGAGCGTGAAGTGGTGGCGATCCCGCCGCGCCGCGTCATCGGCGCTGCGGTCCTGTCCGGCACGACCCTCGCCCTCGTGCTGGCGGCCGCCGTCGTCACCACCCTCGGCGTCGTCTTCGAGAGACCCATCATCGCGACGTCGTTCATCCCGATCCTCATCGGCGTGGTCGGCGCCTACTGGTCGGCGCTCAACACGGGCTACAACTTCCGCGCCGCCACCTCGCCCGACGGCATCCGCATGCGGTACGGCCTGCTCGACACGCGGTCGCAGACGGTACCACCGGGACGCGTGCAGGCTCTGGGCATCACGCAGTCGCCGCTGTGGCGCCTCAAGGGCTGGTATCGCGTCACCGTGAACGTGGCGGGCTACGGAGCCGCCGCCTCGAGCGAGGGGCAGGCCCGCGCGACGCTCCTGCCGGTCGGCACCCGCGACGAGGTGCTGCAGATCCTGGCCCTCGTGCTCCCCGATCCGGGGACGCCGCGCCCCGTCGAGGTCTTCTCCGCCGGCATGGCGGGCCGCGACGGCGGCGAGGGCTTCACCACCACGCCGCGCCGCGCACGGCTGCTCGCACCGTTCGCCTGGCGCCGGAACGGTTTCGCGGTCACGCGGACGGCGCTGCTCATCCGCTCCGGCGTGCTGTGGCGGCAGCTCGTCGTCGTGCCGCACGAGCGCACCCAGTCGCTCTCCCTCCACCAGGGGCCCGTCGACCGCCGCTTCCGGGTGTCCGACCTGCAGTTCCAGACGACGCCGGGCCCGGTCACCCCACGCCTGCTCCAGGTCGATGCCGCGACCGCATGGGAGCTCTTCCACGGGCAGGCGGTGCGCGCTGCGGAGGCGCGGCGCCGCAGCGGCCCGGAGCAGTGGATGAGGCCCGTGCCGGTCGCGCAGCCCGATGCGCCGGCCAGGCCCGCAGCGTCCGCCCGGCAGCCCGACGGCGCGTCGGACCAGCCCGGACCGGAGGTGCGCGAGGCAGCCCCCGAGGTCATGCCCGATCTTCCGCGCTACGTCCCGGCGACCACCGACCCCACCGGGGCCACCGATGTGCAGGAATCCGTCGATGGCCGGCGCTGACGCATCCCGCCGCCCGGGACGGCTCGGCGTCGGGATCGTGGGAGCCGGCAGGGTCGGCTCGGTCCTGGGAGCCGCGCTGAGATCCGCGGGCCATGCCGTGGTCGGTGTCTCCGCCGTGTCCGAGGCCAGCCGCGAACGCGCCGAGAGCCTCCTGCCGGGAGTGCCGGTGCTCGAGGTCCCGGACATCGTCGAACGGGCCGAACTGGTGTTGCTCGCCGTGCCCGACGACGCCCTGCCCGAGCTGGTCGAAGGGCTGGCACGGCTGGACGCCTGGCAGGCGGGGCAACTGGTGGTGCACACGTCGGGGCGGTACGGCACCTCCGTGCTGGCGCCCGCCCGGGCGGCCGGCGCCATCCCCCTGGCGATCCACCCGGCCATGACCTTCACCGGGATGAGCCTCGACCTCGGTCGCCTGCCGGACAGCATGTTCGGCATCACGGCGGCCCCGGCCGTGCTCCCGATCGCCCAGGCCCTCGTGGTGGAGATGGGAGCGGAGCCCGTGGTCATCGAGGAGGAGTCCCGGGCGCTGTACCACGCGGCCCTCGCGCATGCCTCGAACCACCTCGTCACGATCACGGCCCAGTCCGCGCAGCTCCTTGCCGACCTCGGCGTCCGGCACCCCGATCGCCTGCTCGGGCCGCTCATGAAGGCATCCCTCGAGAACGCCCTGTCCTCCGGCGAGGGGGCGCTGACGGGGCCGGTCGCCCGCGGAGATGCCGGAACGGTCCGTGCCCACCGCGCGGCCCTCGAAGCGCACGACGCCCCCGACACCCGCCAGGCCTACCTCGGCATGGCGCGTGCCACGGCCCTTCGTGCACTCGAGCGGGGGCTGCTCTCGCCCGGCCAGGGCGAGGCCATCCTCGCTGCGCTCGCCGACCTCCCCGGCGAGGGCGGGCCGGTCCCGCCGCCGCACGGCGCCTCCGGCCCGCCCTCCTGACCCCTCCGAAGACTGGTGGTTCCGCGCCGCCAGCGTGCCCGCTCGATTCCCCGAAGGACCCCATCGTGACCCCGACCCCGACCGGACCAGTCGTCCCGGCCACTCCGCTCCTCGTCACCACGCCCGCCGATCTACGCGCGGCCACCACAGCCCTGCTGGACCGGGCCCGCTCCCGCGGTGCCATGGACGCCGGGCAGCAGCCCTCGCTCGGCCTCGTGCCCACCATGGGGGGCCTGCATGCCGGACACGCGGAGCTGGCCCGCGCCGCACGGAACGGCAACGACGTCGTCGTCGCGTCCATCTTCGTGAACCCCCTGCAGTTCGGCGACCAGGGGGACCTCGACCGCTACCCGCGGACGCTCGACGAGGATCTCCGGCTCCTGGGCGGGTGCGGCGTCGACGTCGTGTTCGCCCCGTCCGTGGAGGACATGTACCCGGGCGGGGAGCCGCTGGTCCGCGTGGGCGCCGGACGAATGGGAGAGGTGCTCGAGGGAGCGTCCCGGCCCGGGCACTTCGACGGCATGCTCACGGTCGTCGCCAAGCTCCTGAACCTCGGGCTGCCGGGCACCGCTGCGCACTACAGCGCGTACTTCGGCGAGAAGGACGCGCAGCAGCTGGCGCTCATCCGCCGGATGGTGCTCGATCTCAACATCCCGGTCCGCATCGAGGGCGTACCGATCGTGCGCGACGCCGACGGCCTCGCCCTCTCGAGCCGCAACCGCTTCCTCGGGGCGGACGAGCGCCGTGCGGCCCTGGTCCTGTCGCGGGTGCTGCGCACGCTGCGTGAGCGGGCGCTCGACGGACGGCCGCTCGACCTGGCCGCGGCCCGTGCCGAGATCGCCGGTGAGGACGGCGTGGAGCTGGACTACCTCGAGGTGGTGGACCCGTCCTCGTTCACGCCGCCCACCCGGGCACACGAGGGTCGTACCGGTACCCTGCTCGCCGTGGTCGCGGCGCGCGTGGGCACCGTGCGGCTCATCGATAACACCTTCCTGACCGGTGTGGCCTGACGCACACCGCCCGCCCCTGACACGGCGCGACCGGCGTGGAGCCGTAAACTTGTCTTCCGTGACCCACGACGACACCCTCCCCGCGGACGACCTCAACGAGCAGATGCGCTTCCGGCTGCAGAAGCGAGCGGCACTGCTCGACGCCGGGATGGAGCCCTACCCGGTCAAGCCGGAGCGGACGCACTCGCTCGCCGAGGTGCGGGAGCAGTTCGCCGGCCTCGAGGCGGGGGAGTCGAGCGGACAGCAGGTCGCCGTCGTCGGACGCGTCGTGTTCATCCGCAACTCCGGGAAGCTGTGCTTCGCCACTCTGCAGGAGGGCGACGGCACCAGGCTCCAGGTCATGCTCAGCCTCGCCGAGATCGGCGCCGAAAGCCTCGCCGAGTGGAAGTCGCTCGTGGACCTCGGCGACCACGTGCAGGTGCACGGCGAGGCCATCAGTTCCCGCCGTGGCGAGCTGTCCGTGATGGCCGGCTCCTGGGCCATGGCGTCCAAGGCGCTGCGCCCGCTTCCCACCCTGCACGCCGGCGTCAACGAGGAGACCCGCGTCCGCCAGCGCTATGTGGACCTGATGGTGCGCGAGGAAGCCCGCCAGATGGTCAGGACGCGCGCCGACGTCACCCGCACCATCCGCGAGACCCTCCATCGGCACGACTACATCGAGGTGGAGACGCCCATCCTCCAGCTCGTGCACGGCGGAGCGACGGCCCGCCCCTTCGAGACGCACCTCAATGCGTTCGACCAGAAGATGACGCTCAGGATCGCCCTCGAGCTCTACCTGAAGCGTGCCGTCGTCGGAGGGATCGACCGCGTCTACGAGATCGGCCGCATCTTCCGCAACGAGGGCGTGGATTCGACCCACAGCCCCGAGTTCACCATGCTCGAGTGCTACGAGGCCTACGCCGACCAGTTCGTGATGGCCGACCGCATGAAGGAGATGATCCTCGCCTGCGCCGACCTGCTCGGGTCGCGCACCATCGAGACCGCGAAGGGCACCATCGACCTCGACGGCGACTGGGCATGGCTCGGCGTCTACCCCGGACTGTCCACCGCGGTGGGCCAGGAGGTGACACCGGAGACCGGCCTCGAGGACCTGCGGTCCATCGCCGATCGGCACGAGGTCTCCCTGGATCCGGCGTGGGGGGCGGAGAAGGTGGTGCTCGAGCTGTTCTCGGAGATCGTCGAGCCCACGCTCCTCCAGCCGACCTTCGTCTACGACTACCCGCCCTCGGCCCAGCCTCTCGCCCGCCCGCACCGTGAGGATCCGCGGCTCATCGAGGCGTGGGACCTCATCATCGGCGGCATGGAGCGCGGTACGGCCTTCTCGGAACTCATCGATCCCGTCATCCAGCGCGAGCGGCTGACGGAGCAGTCACGCCAGGCCGCCGCCGGTGACGACGAAGCCATGCAACTCGACGAGGACTTCCTGCGGGCCCTGGAATACGGCGCACCCCCGATGGGAGGGATCGGGCTCGGGATCGACCGCCTGGTGATGCTTTTCACGAACGTCGGAATTCGGGAGTCGATCCTCTTCCCCATTCTCAAGCCCGAGGCAGGGCAGTAGCCGTGGAATATGTGGCCGTGCTCCTGCCGTCAGCCTGCTTGGCAGTTCTTTTCTACTTTGTGATCAAGGCCATATTCAACGTCGACCGCTCCGAGCGGGAGGCCATGGCCCGCGCGGAGGAATTGCAGGACGCCGAGGAGGCCCGTCGGCGCGACTCCCCGGGCGAAAAGAATGGCAATCAGGAAATCGACCCCGGTTAGAAATGCTTGTTCTTTGACCTCGATTCAATAGTGGCCCATACTCATTCGAGGGGGCGTTGATATCGAGGAACTAATAGGAGAGCATTGTGGCGCAGAAGGTAAAGATCATTCTCATCGATGACATCGACGGCGGGGACGCCGACGAAACCGTCCGATTCGGACTCGATGGCGTCCAGTACGAGATCGACCTCTCCGAGACGCACGCCTCGGAATTGCGCTCGACCCTCGCCGAGTACGTGGGGGCCGCACGTCGCAGCAGCTCCTCGAAGCAGCAGCGCTCGGCCGCACCGGCCCCGTCGCGCAACCAGGAGGCGGCCCAGATCCGCGAGTGGGCCAAGGAGAACGGCTACAACGTCTCCTCCCGCGGCCGCGTCAACAGCGAGATCGTCGAGGCATACCGCGCGGCGCAGCGCTGACCACCCCCACTGGACGCCGGAGCGGAAGCCCTCCGGCGTTATCTCGCCTGTGGCGAACACGGACCCAAAGCACACCCCGTACCCGTAGCATCGAATTACGCGTTAGCTAGGAGTGTGTGTCTCATGTTTGAGAGATTTACAGATCGTGCCCGTCGAGTTGTTGTGCTGGCCCAGGAAGAGGCCCGCATGCTCAACCACAATTACATCGGCACCGAGCACATCCTGCTTGGCCTGATCCACGAGGGCGAGGGTGTTGCCGCCAAGGCTCTGGAGTCACTCAGCATCTCGCTGGGTGCTGTGAGGGAACAGGTTCAGGAGATCATCGGGCAGGGCCAGCAGGCTCCGTCCGGTCATATCCCGTTCACGCCCCGGGCCAAGAAGGTACTGGAGCTCTCCCTGCGGGAAGCCCTCCAGCTCGGTCACAACTACATCGGTACCGAGCACATCCTGCTCGGTCTCATCCGCGAGGGTGAGGGCGTCGCCGCGCAGGTCCTCGTGAAGCTCGGCGCCGACCTCAACCGTGTCCGCCAGCAGGTCATCCAGCTGCTGTCCGGTTACCAGGGCAAGGAGCCGGCGGCTGCCGGCGGCCCGCAGCAGGAGGGGACTCCCGCCGGCTCGGTGGTGCTGGACCAGTTCGGCCGCAACCTGACCCAGGCCGCGCGCGAATCCAAACTCGATCCCGTCATCGGGCGCGAGCAGGAGATGGAGCGCGTCATGCAGGTCCTCTCCCGCCGCACCAAGAACAACCCCGTCCTGATCGGTGAGCCCGGTGTCGGCAAGACCGCCGTCGTCGAGGGCCTCGCCCAGGCGATCGTGCGTGGCGACGTCCCGGAGACCATCAAGGACAAGCAGCTGTACACGCTCGACCTCGGCTCCCTCGTGGCCGGCTCCCGTTACCGCGGTGATTTCGAGGAGCGCCTGAAGAAGGTCCTCAAGGAGATCCGCACCCGCGGCGACATCATCCTGTTCATCGATGAGATCCACACCCTCGTCGGCGCAGGTGCCGCGGAGGGCGCCATCGACGCCGCATCGATCCTGAAGCCCATGCTCGCGCGTGGTGAACTCCAGACCATCGGTGCCACCACGCTGGACGAGTACCGCAAGCACATCGAGAAGGATGCGGCCCTCGAGCGCCGTTTCCAGCCGATCCAGGTCGCCGAGCCCTCCGTGGCGCACGCGATCGAGATCCTCAAGGGCCTGCGGGACCGCTATGAGGCGCACCACCGCGTCTCGATCACCGACGGCGCGCTCTCCTCGGCCGCCACGCTCTCCGAGCGCTACATCTCGGACCGCTTCCTTCCTGACAAGGCGATCGACCTCATCGACGAGGCGGGAGCGCGACTGCGCATCCGCCGGATGACCGCACCGCCGGAACTCAAGGAGATCGACGAGCGCATCGCCGACGTCAAGCGCGAGAAGGAGTCGGCCATCGACTCCCAGGACTTCGAGGGTGCTGCCTCGCTCCGCGACAAGGAGCAGAAGCTGCACGACGAGCGCTCCGACAAGGAGCGCCGGTGGAAGTCCGGTGGGCTGGACGACATCGCCGAGGTGGATGAGGAACTCATCGCCGAGGTGCTCGCCAACTCCACCGGTATCCCCGTGTTCAAGCTGACCGAGGCCGAGTCCTCGCGGCTGCTCAACATGGAGGCGGAGCTGCACAAGCGCGTCATCGGGCAGAACGAGGCGATCAAGTCCATCTCGCAGGCCATCCGCCGTACACGCGCCGGCCTGAAGGATCCGAAGCGTCCCGGCGGTTCCTTCATCTTCGCCGGCCCCACGGGTGTCGGCAAGACGGAGCTCGCCAAGGCACTCGCGGAGTTCCTCTTCGGTGAAGAGGACGCCCTCATCACGCTCGACATGTCGGAGTACTCGGAGAAGCACACCGTCTCACGGCTCTTCGGTGCCCCTCCGGGCTACGTGGGCTACGAGGAGGGCGGGCAGCTCACGGAGAAGGTCCGCCGCAAGCCGTTCTCCGTCGTGCTGTTCGACGAGGTGGAGAAGGCACACGCCGATCTCTTCAACTCGCTCCTGCAGATCCTCGAGGACGGCCGCCTGACGGACAGCCAGGGCCGCATGGTGGACTTCAAGAACACGGTGATCATCATGACCACCAACCTCGGTACCCGCGATATCTCCAAGGGTGTCATGACGGGCTTCCAGTCCGGTTCCGACACCACCACGAGCTACAACCGGATGAAGGCCAAGGTGCAGGAGGAGCTCAAGCAGCACTTCCGCCCCGAGTTCCTCAACCGCGTGGATGACACCGTGGTGTTCCCGCAGCTCACCCAGGACGAGATCGTCCAGATCGTGGACCTGTTCCTCGAGCGCCTGAGCCGCCGCATGGCGGACAAGGGCATGACGATCGAGCTCACCCCGGCGGCCAAGGTGCTCCTGGCCACCCGCGGCTACGATCCCGCGATGGGCGCGCGGCCTCTGCGCCGCACCATCCAGCGCGAGATCGAGGACCAGCTCTCGGAGAAGATCCTCTTCGGCGAGATCAAGTCCGGCGAGCGGATCGACATCGACGTCGAGGGTGAGGGCGCGGAAGCCTACTTCACCTTCGTCGGGCACGGGGCGCCCAAGGAGATCGAGGATTCGCCGGCTGCGCTCGAGGCGACCGTCTCGGAGTAGTACCTGTCCCTGCAACATCCGGAACCCGCCCTGGTCACCAGGGCGGGTTCCGCTGCTTGACGGGCCGGTGCACGGTGTCTCCGTGAGCCGTGGGGATTGAGTGCCCGCAGCAACGAGATTCTCCCCTGAGTGAACTCCTGTGAGCCAGGCCACAGGCGGTGGTAGAGATGGTCCATGACCACTCCCTTCTCGTCACTCGACGACTTCGTCGCACTGCCCCGTCTGAGCGGGCTCGTCCTCAATCGACAGGGCACGCGCCTCGTCACGTCCGTCGCCACCGTGAACCCCAAGAAGACGGCGTACCAGACCGCCCTCTGGGAAGTGGACCCCACCGGAGAAGGCCCTGCGCGCCGACTGACGCGCAGCTCCGCCGGTGAATCCGGCGCCGCCTTCCTGTCGAGCGGCGACCTCCTCTTCACATCGGCGCGTCCGGACCCGGACGACGCCGAGGGCGAGAAGCGTGCGGCGTTGTGGCGGCTCCCGGCGGCCGGCGGGGAGGCTTCGCTGCTGCTGACGCGCGAGGGCGCCGTGGCCGGGGTGTCGACGGCGGCTGCGGCGGACGTCGTCGTCGTGACGGGGAACGTGCTGGCCGGCTCCGCGAACGAGGAGGATGACGCCGAGCGCCGGAAGGCGCGCAAGGAGGCCGGCGTCGCCGCCGTCCTGCACTCGGGCTATCCCGTCCGATACTGGGACGCGGACCTCGGTCCGGACGAGCCGCGGTATTTCGGGCTGCAGGACCTGGGGAACGACGGCGGGCCAGCGCTGGACGACCTGATCCCCTCGGCGGAGGGAGGCCTCCGGGATGCCCACCCCGTGCTGAGTCCCGACGGATCACTGCTCTTCTCCTCCTTGACCGTCCCCGAGGAGCGCGGCTCCCAGCGCTCCCTGCTCGTCCGCGTGGACGTGGCGACGAAGGAACTCACCGTCCTGCTCGACGACCGGGAGAACGACTACTCGCCCGGGCCCGTCAGCCCCGACGGCCGGTATCTCGTGGTGGTCCGCGATCGGCGCACCACAGCGGAGCTCGCGCCGCACACCAGCCTGCTGCTGCTTCCTCTGGACGGCGGCCAGCCGGTACCCCTGGCCGCCGAGTGGGACCGCTGGCCCGCTCCCGCCGCCTGGCTGCCGGACGGCTCCGCGCTGGTGGTCACCGCCGATGACGACGGTGCTGCCCCGGTCTTCGTGATCGACGTCGCCACGGGATCGGTGCGACGCGTGACGCAGGACGCGGCAGCGTATTCGGATGTCCAGGTGTCCCCGGACGGCTCGACGGCCTATGCGCTCCGCAGCTCGTACCTCTTCCCCGCGGAGGTCGTCCGCATCGACCTCGCCTCCGGTGGGGCCGAGCGCCTGCCCAATCCCGCGGAGCGCCCCGGACTTCCCGGTTCGCTCGAGCGCATCGAGTCCGTCGGCGAGGACGGGCAGGCCGTGAAGTCCTGGCTCGTGCTCCCCGAGGGTGCCTCCGCGGAGTCCCCCGTTCCTGCCCTGCTGTGGATCCACGGCGGGCCCATCGGATCCTGGAACGCCTGGACGTGGCGCTGGTCGCCCTGGGTTCTGGCTGCTCGCGGGTACGCCGTCCTGCTGCCCGACCCCGCGCTGTCCACGGGCTACGGCCAGCACATGGTGGATCGCGGGTGGGGCCGATGGGGTGAGGCTCCCTACACGGACCTCATGGCCGCGACGGACAGTCTCGTGGCCCGCGACGACATCGACGGGGAGCGCGTGGCCGCGATGGGAGGCAGCTTCGGCGGCTACATGGCGAACTGGGTGGCCGGCCACACGGACCGCTTCACTGCGATCGTGACGCATGCGAGCCTGTGGGCGCTGGACCAGTTCGGCCCCACGACCGATGCCGCCTTCTACTGGGAGCGGGAGATGACGCCCGCTGCCAGGGAGGAGAACTCCCCGCACCACCACGTGGAGAAGATCAGCACGCCGATGCTCGTCATCCACGGGGACAAGGACTACCGGGTCCCGATCGGCGAGGGCCTGCGGCTCTGGTACGAGCTGCTGTCGAAGTCGCAGCTGGCCGCGGACGCGGACGGCCGGACACCGCACCGGTTCCTCTACTTCCCTGACGAGAACCACTGGATCCTCAAGCCGCAGCACGCCCGGATCTGGTACGGCGTGGTCGAGGCCTTCCTGGCCTCGCACGTCCTGGGCGAGGAGCACGAACTGCCCCCCGAGCTCGGCCTGTAGGTTCCAGCGGCCGGGGAGGCCCCGATGCTCTCGCCGGCCGCTGGAAGAGATCGGCGAATCGTGAGGGACTACCTCTGGACTTCTTTTCTACAGAACGTAGAATTGATCCACACTTCGCGTGGAACAGGACAGTTTCCATCGTCCACCGGTGTGCAGGGTTCATTTCGATAGATTCTGTGCAAAGGAGCACGTTCATGATTCCAGACGCCCTCACGCAGGGCCAATACGACACGGTCTACAACTTCCTGTCGCTCGTCATCGCGGCCCAGTTGTTCACCGCGCTGTTCCTGGTGCTCGCCCTCCAGCGGGTCCTTCCCCGGTACCGGCAGGCCCTGGTCATCGCCGCCGTGGTCTGCGGCATCGCCGCGTACCACTACTTCCGCATCTTCGACTCGTTCCGGGAGGCATTCGTCACGGACGCCGTCGGCGGCCGCGGCACCTACTCGCAGGCAGCCGGCTCCTCCTTCAACGAGGGATACCGCTACGTCGACTGGCTGCTGACGGTGCCGCTGCTGCTGGTGGAGCTCATCGCCGTACTCGCCCTCGCCCGCACGGTGCAGGCGCAGCTGCTGTGGAAGCTCATCCCGGCCGCGACCCTGATGATTCTTCTCGGCTATCCCGGGGAGATCAGTTCGACGGACGGTTCCCGGGTGCTGTGGGGGGTCCTCTCGACCATCCCGTTCCTGTACATCCTGTACGTGCTGTTCGTCGAGCTGACGAGGTCCCTGGATCGGCAGCCGGCCGGGGTCGCATCCCTGATCAGCCGCCTGCGCATCCTGCTCCTCGCCAGCTGGCTCGTCTACCCGCTGGCCTACGCCCTTCCCCTGCTGGGCATCTCCGGTGCGGACGCCTGGGTCCTCAAGCAGGGCGGGTACTCCATCGCCGACATCGCGGCGAAAGCCGTGTACGGGCTCATCATCTACCGCCTGGCGAAACTGAAGTCGTACGCGGACGACCCCGCCTTCGCTGCGGTCGAGGGGGCAGCCCACGGCGAGGAGGCACTCGAGGAGGTGCGGCCGAGGCGCCGTGGCGCCGCCGCAGGATCCGCGCCGGTCGAACGTGGCGAGTCGAGCCGGACCGCCTGAGCCGGAGTCCCGTGGCAGCGGGGCCGGCCCGGGGTCGCCGGCCGGCCCCGCTGCGGGGCGGGGCTCAGTAGAGTGGGGTGGATGACCGCGTCCTTCACCATCCGCCCCGCCCGCACCGCGGATGTCCCTGCCATCAAGGCGCTCGTCGAGCCGCTCGCCGAGGAGCGCATCCTGATGGCGAAGGAGACGGTCGCGTACTACGAGGGACTGCCCGAATTCCGCATCGCGGAGTCCGACGACGGCGAGGTGCTCGGCTGCGGGGCGCTGCACATCATGTGGGAGGACCTCGCCGAGGTGCGCACCCTGGCGACGTCGGTGGCTGCCCGCGGGCGGGGCGTCGGGCACGCCCTCGTCGAGGAGCTCCTGCAGGAGGCCCGCGGCTTCGGGGTGAGCCGCGTGTTCTGCCTGACCTTCGAGGTGGAGTTCTTCCGGCGCCACGGCTTCGAGGTCATGGCCGACCAGTCCGCCGTCGACCCGCAGATCTACTCCGAGCTCCTGCGGTCGCATGACGAGGGCGTCGCGGAGTTCCTCGACCTGGCCCGCGTCAAGCCCAACACCCTCGGCAACACCCGCATGATCCGGCAGTTGTGAGGCGGGTCGGCTGGCTTTCCGGCGACCGACGGGGATAAGGTAAGAGTACTTAGCATTTCCGCGGGGATGCTGGCAGGCCACCGGAACCGGCGGCTGTACACCGAACTGAAGGAGGTCCGAATCATGGGACTGGATGACAAGATCGGGAACAAGGGCGAAGGCCTGGGCGGCAAGGTCAAGGAAGGCCTCGGCAAGGCCACCGGGAACGAGAACCTGGAGGCCGAGGGCCACAAGGACCAGGCGACGTCGAGCCTCAAGGATGCCGGCGAGAACGTCAAGGACGCCTTCAAGCGCGACTGATACGGCGCAGGCCGACCCGCACGGCGGGCGGCATGGCCACCTGAGGGGGGGAGCCCGGTTCTCGGGCCCCTCCCTCAGGCGTGCCGGACCGGGACGGTGCCCGGCTCCGCCCGGGCTATAGGCAGGGGCGGGAACGGGCGGTAACGTTTCCAGTGGCCGGGGCGGTCCACTGAAGGCGGGCTGCAGGCTGTCAGAATGTCCGTCCCAGGCAAGGAGCAGCCGCCGTGAAGAAGCTCATCAATGACCCCAGGGCCGTGGTCGACGAATCCGTCGAAGGATTCGGCATCGCCCACGCAGACCTCGTGACGGTCCATCCGGATCCCCTCTTCATCACCCGCAGGGACGCCCCCGTCCGGGGCAAGGTGGGAATCGTCTCGGGGGGCGGAAGCGGCCACGAACCGCTCCACGCCGGCTTCGTCGGGCGGGGGATGCTCGACGCCGCGGTGCCGGGCGCCGTCTTCACCTCGCCGACACCGGACCAGATCATCCCAGCCACCACCGCCGTCGACGGCGGCGCGGGTGTCCTGCACATCATCAAGAACTACACCGGCGACGTCCTCAACTTCGAGACGGCGGGGGAGATGGCCGAGGCCGAGGGTGTCACCGTGCGCTCGGTGCTCGTGGACGACGACGTCGCCGTGGAGGACTCGCTGTACACCGCAGGGCGCCGCGGCGTCGGCGGGACGGTCTTCGTGGAGCGCATCGCCGGTGCCGCTGCCGAACGCGGCGACGACCTCGACGGCGTCGCGGGCGTGGCGCAGCGGGTCGTGGACAATGTCCGGTCGATGGGCGTAGCCCTCGCGGCCTGCACCGTCCCCCACGCAGGGGTTCCCAGCTTCGACCTCGCGGAGGACGAGATCGAGATCGGCATCGGCATCCACGGCGAGCCGGGCCGGCACCGGATCGCCATGGAGGATGCCGACGGCATCACGCAGCGCCTCCTCGACCCCATCGTCGCGGACCTCAGGCTCACCTCCGGCGACCGCACGCTCGTCATGGTCAACGGCATGGGTGGAACGCCCGCCAGCGAGCTGTACATCGTGTTCCGGAAGGTCGCCCAGCTGCTCGAAGGCCTCGGCGTGAGGATCGAGCGGTCACTCGTGGGCAACTACATCACGGCCCTCGAGATGCAGGGGGCGTCGCTGACCATCCTGCGGGTCGACGACGAGATGCTCGACCTCTGGGACTCACCCGTCCACACGGCCGCCCTGCGCTGGGGGGTCTGAGAATGGCGAGCACCCTCGATACGCAGTGGGCTGTCCGGTGGATCCATGAGACGGCTCGCGTCGTCGCCGAGAACCGTGCCCTCCTGATCGACCTGGACCGCGCCATCGGCGACGCGGACCACGGCGAGAACCTCGACCGTGGCTTCAGCGCCGCCGTCGCGAAACTCGACGCCGGCGACACACCCGTCACGCCCGCGGCGGTCCTCAAGCAGGTCGCGATGACCCTGATGTCCACCGTCGGCGGAGCCGCGGGCCCGCTGTACGGGACGGCCTTCCTGCGCGCCGCGACCTCCCTCGGGGAAGCCGGGGAGATCGACCCCTCGGCGGCGGCCGGCATGATCAGGGCCGCACGCGACGGCATCGTCGCACGTGGCAAGGCCGAGGTCGGGGACAAGACCATGGTCGATGCCTGGACCCCCGCCACCGAGTCGGCCGAGACGGCTGCGCAGGCCGGGGCCACCGTCCCGGAAGTGCTCGCCGCAGCGGCCAACGCCGCCCATGCCGGAGCCGTGGCGACCGAGCCCCTGATCGCCCGCAAGGGCAGGGCCAGCTACCTCGGTGAGCGCAGCGCAGGCCACCAGGACCCCGGAGCGGTGTCGTCGGCCCTGATCCTGCAGGCGGCAGCGGACACCGCCGGAGGAGTCGTCGCGTGAGCGTCGGCCTGGTCATCGTCTCCCACAGCGCGAAGATCGCGGAAGGCGTTGTGGAGCTCGCAGCACAGATGGCGCCCGACGTCGTGCTCGTCGCGGCCGGGGGAACCGGCGACGGCGCCGGCCCCGCGCGCATCGGTACGAGTTTCGACCTCGTGCAGGCGGGGATCGAGCGTGCATCCGGCGGCGACGGCGTCGTGGTCCTCACCGACCTCGGTTCCGCCGTCATGACCGCTGAGATGGTCCTCGAGTTCCTCGATCCCGAGGCCCGGGAGTCCGTGCGGCTCGCGCAGGCGGCACTCGTGGAGGGAGCTGTTGCTGCGGCCGTCCAGGCCCAGGGCGGGTCCTCCCTCGACGAGGTGGTCCGGGCGGCCGAAGGAGCAGTCGTCTCCATCCGGCCCGAGGACCTGGAACCCTTCGTCTCCCACGCCGCGGCCGCGCCCGGGCAGGGTGATCCGGCTCCGGCATCCTCCTCGGAGGGCGCGCCCACCGCGAGCGGCTCGTGGACCCTGCCGAACCAGATGGGCCTGCATGCCCGCCCTGCTGCCGCGCTGGCAACGGGGCTGACGGAGATGGACGTCGAGGTGACGGTCAACGGCGTCGACGGCAAATCGGTGATGCTCCTGATGAGCCTCGGACTGGGACAGGGGAAGACCGTCACCGTCGAGGCCAGCGGCCCGGATGCGCAGGCGGCGGTGGACTTCGTCGGGCAGGCGGTCGAATCGGGGTTCGGCGAACCTTCCTGACCTGCCGCCGACCGCACGGCGCGCTGCTGCTAGCCGGGCAGCCGGATCCCTCGTCCGGTCTCCTCCGCGAGCCCGTCCGAGAGCAGGCCGGCGAGGGCTCGTTCGAGTTGCTCGCCCGGTGCCCGCAGTCCGTGCAGGATGCCGAGCGCAGCCGGTCGCCCGGCCGGTACCGAGAGGTCCGTCGCCGGTCCGTCCATGTCGAGGTCCACAGGTGCCTCCATGAGCAGGGCCCGCGGCACCGGATCATCCGCATCCCGCAGGACGGCCACGATCGCGCCGCGCACCTGCCGGTCCGTGCCGGCCCAGGACTGGCCCTTCGGCACGTACTCGGGGGCCGGACGCCCCGCTGCCACCCAGGCGCAGGCGTCCCGGACCGGGCAGGCATCGCACGCCGGCGCCCGCGCCGTGCAGATGACCGCACCCAGTTCCATCACCGCGGCATTCCAGCGCACGGACAGTGCGTCGTCGGCGGGCAGGAGCGCGGCGGCCCGTCTCGTCTCGGCGGCCGTCAGCGCCGGAGCGGGCAGCGCACTGCCTCCGAAGAGCCGCGCATGGACCCGGCGGATGTTGGTGTCGACGACGGTCTCCCGCCTGCCGAAGGCGAACGCCGCGACCGCCGCGGCCGTATAGGTGCCGACACCGGGCAGGGACAGGAGCTCGTCGTGCTTCGCCGGGACGGCGCCACCGTGGTCGGCGACGATGGCCGTCGCCGCGGCGTGGAGGCGCAGCGCGCGGCGCGGGTACCCGAGGCGGCCCCAGTGCCGGACGGCGGCGCCCGACGGTTCAGCGGCGAGGTGGGCGGGGGAGGGCCAGCGCTCCAGCCACTCACGCCAGACCGGCAGGACCCGCACCACCGGGGTCTGCTGCAGCATCACCTCGCTCACGAGGATGCCCCACGGCGAGCACGAGGGCTCTCTCCACGGCAGGTCCCGCGCCGCCTCCGCGAACCAGTGCGCCATGCGCTCGTGGACGCTCTCCGGGGTCGCCGTCGGGGTCGGGGTCGGGGTCGCCGTCGGGGTCGGGGCCGGCGTGGCTCGGCCGGCAGGGCGTGCGGCAGCGACGGGGCTTCCGTTGCCGGGGTTCATGGGGTGTTCCTGGATCATGGTCGTGAATACTCTATCCACCGGCGTGGTGGCAGGCGGAATGCGCCGGCGCCTCCCTAGCATTGATGGATGGAATCTTCGGGTGGTCACGGCTCGCACAGTCAGGCAGGCGGCAGGCGGGGCCCCGGTGCCGCGGTATATCGCCGGCGCCGGTTGGTGGTGACTATCCTGGCCCTGCTCGTCGTCGCCGTGCTCGTGGCCGGAGGAGTGGCCCTCGCAGGGGTGCTGGGCCGGGACGCGGACGGTGGGGCGGTGGGCTCATCCACGTCCCCAGCAGCTGCGGGACCGGCCACGGCGGATCCTGCTCCGACACCCAGCACTGCTCCGACGAGCACGGCATCACGCGCGACACCGTCCGCCACGGCGTCGCGCAGCGCAACCCCGCAAGCCACGCCATCGCCCACGGCGACGGCCTCACCCTCGTCCGACACCTGCGATTCCGCCGCGGTCACGGTCACTGCGGAGACGGACAAGCAGAGCTACGGGCCCGCCGAGAACCCCGTCCTGTCCCTCGTGGTGCGCAACGGCGGAAGTGCGCCGTGCACCGTGAACGTCGGCACGTCCCAGATGGAGTTCGTCCTGACCCGTGCCGACGAACGCGTCTTCTCCTCGACGGACTGTCAGCAGGCGTCCCAGGACCTCGAGCGGACCATCGAGCCCGGCGGTGAGGAGCGGGCGACCTTCGAATGGTCACGGGACCGCTCGGTGCCGGGATGCACGCTGGTGGACGAGGTGCCCGGCGCCGGCAGCTACACGCTCACCACTCGGCTCGGTGCCCGGAGCAGCACACCCGTGACGTTCGAACTCCAGTAGCTCGCCCGCGAGGTGGCGGGTCCCGCGGCCGGGGCACCGGCGGGTGCGGCCCGCCCGGCGCCCGGACGGGCGGTGGCTGCTACATGAAGCGGTCGAGCAGACTCGTCTCCGCGATCCGAGAGAGGCCCTCGCGGACGGTCCGGGCGCGCTGATCGCCGATGCCGTCCACGGCCATGAGGTCCTCGATGTTCGCGGCCATGAGGTTCTGCAACCCGTCGAAATGGTCCACGAGGCGGTTCGCTACGGCCGGCGGTACGGCCTTGATGCCGGAGAGCAGCCGGTAACCCTTCGGCTGGATCACGGCCTCCAGCGAGTCGATCGAGGGGTTGAAGCCCAGCACGCTCGCGATGGTGCCGAGGTCGATCAGGTCCGTCGAGCTGAAGCCCTGCAGGGTGGCGACCCGTTCCTCGACCGGCGCCGTGCTGGAGCCGAGGTCCATGTAGTCCCGCAGCACCATCTCGCTGCCCGGTCCGAGGCCGGTGGTCAGTTCCTCCACCTGCAGGGAGAGGAGGCGGCCGTCGACGCCGAGTTCGAGCACGTACTGCGAGATCTCCTCCGAGATCCGGCGCACCATCTCCTGGCGCTGCAGGGTGACGGCGACGTCGCGCACGGTGACCATCGCCTCGATCTCGAGTGCGGAGAGTGAATTCGTGACCTGGTCGAGCCGCGCACGGTAGCGCTCGAGGGTGGCCAGTGCCTGGTTGGCGCGGGCGAGGACAGGCTCGGAGCCCTCCAGGACATGGCGGATGCCGTCGATGTAGAGGGCGATGATCTGCATGGACTGGCTGACGCTGATCACGGGGAGGCCGGTCTGCTTGGCCACACGCTCGGCCGTGCGGTGGCGCGTACCGGATTCCTGCGTCTCGATGGTGTGGTCGGGCACGAGTTGGACTGCTGCGCGGAGGATCCGGCTCGCATCCTTGTCACAGACGATGGCGCCGTCCATCTTCGCCAGTTCGCGCAGGCGCGTCGGCGAGAACTCGATGCCGATATCGAAGCCGCCGGAGCAGATCGAGTCCACCGTGCGATCGAAGCCGAGGACGATCAGCGCTCCGGTCCGTCCCCTCAGGATTCGCTCAAGACCGTCACGCAGGTGGGTTCCAGGGGCTACTCTGGCGAGGGTGGCTTTGAGCGAGTCCTCCGGACTACGAACCATGGGCCTATCCTTTCACCGCCCGCGCTGTCG
The DNA here is from genome assembly GCF_056680255.1 of Arthrobacter sp. BC5. Taxonomy (NCBI): domain Bacteria; kingdom Bacillati; phylum Actinomycetota; class Actinomycetes; order Micrococcales; family Micrococcaceae; genus Arthrobacter; species Arthrobacter sp. BC5. Next base: position 1,048,690 of record NZ_CM155273.1, on the reverse strand, counting down.
AAGGCCCGGCGCAGTCGGGCTGCCGCCGTCGAACCACGGACGGCGGGCAGTGGCTACGGGTGTGCCCGCGCAGCCGAGGATAATACTACTGGCGCGCGCGAATTCCTCCATACCGGGTGCTGTAACAGATCCGTGACGCCCATGCCCGCGTGGAGTGCCCCGAGGGCGTACGCGGCTCCGGCGGGCCCGCTCCTTCCGCCGGAGCCGCCTCCTAGAAGAGGAGTGCCAGCGCCTCCGTGAGGGTCGATACTTCCCGGACCGAGAAGCCCTTCGGGACGGGACCCGTGCCCCCGGGCGACGCGGGGACGATCGCATGGGTGAAGCCGAGCCGCTCCGCCTCCTGGATGCGGCGGCCGATACCGGGAACAGGACGTACCTCCCCCGCGAGGCCCACCTCCCCGAAGGCGATGAGCCGGGCAGGCAGGGGGTGGTCCGTCTTCGCGGACGCGATGGCCAGGGCGACGGCGAGGTCCGTGGCCGGTTCGGTCAGTCGGACTCCGCCCACCGTGGCGACATAGCTGTCGTCCTTGTGGAGGCTGACGGATGCTCGGCTCTGCAGCACGGCCAGCAGCATGGCGACCCGCGAGCTGTCGAGGCCGCTCGTGGCGCGCCGTGGCTGCGCGTTGGGGGATTCGGCGAGCAGCGCCTGCACCTCGGCGAGGAGGGGGCGGCGGCCCTCGAGGGTCACCGTGATGCACGTGCCGGACACCGGGTCCTTGGTCCGCGACACGAAGAGTCCGCTGGGGTCGGCGAGTCCCTCGATACCGCCGTCCGTCAGGTCGAAGCAGCCGACCTCGTCGGTGGGTCCGTAGCGGTTCTTCACGGCCCGCAGGAGTCGCAGGCGCGAGTGTCGCTCGCCCTCGAACTGGCAGACGACGTCGACGAGGTGCTCGAGGAGCCTCGGGCCGGCGATCGAACCGTCCTTGGTGACATGGCCCACGAGCAGGGTGGTCATCCCCCTCGCCTTCGCGGCCCCGATGATCGACGCTGCGACCTCGCGTACCTGCGTGACCCCGCCGGCACTGCCGTCCACCGCGGCGCTGCTGAGGGTCTGCACGGAATCGACGATCAGCAGGGCCGGGTCGATCTTCTCCACCTGGCCGAGGGCCTGGCCGAGGTCCGTCTCCGCGCTGAGGTACAGCGAGTCGGCGACGGCGTCGATCCGGTCCGCCCGGAGCTTCACCTGGGCCGCCGACTCCTCACCCGTGACATAGAGGACGTCCTTGCCCAGCCGGGCGACGCGCGCGGCGACGTCGAGCAGGAGCGTGGACTTGCCGACGCCGGGCTCCCCGGCGAGCAGGATGACGGCGCCGGGCACCAGCCCCCCGCCGAGCACGCGGTCGAGTTCGTCGATCTTCGTCGGCTGGAACCCGGACAGCGTGGCGTCGACCTCGGCGATCCTTCGCGCGGGCGTGGTCACCGCCGTCGCGGCCGTGGTGCGCGCGACGACCTGCCCCGTCTCCTCGACGCTTCCCCAGGCCTGGCATTCGCCGCAGCGGCCCACCCACTTCGCCGTCGTCCACCCGCATTCCGCGCAGCGGTAACCGGGGGTGTTGCCGCGGCTCGCGCGGGCGGCAGGGGAGGTCTTCGTGGCCATGGTTTCAGGCTACCGGCGGGCACCGACAGACACGGCCAGGCGGTCCCAGGCACGCGCAGGGGTCAGAGCCGGGGGAGGTAGTCGGCGGCGTCCTCGTGCGAGAGCCCGGTGGCCTCGAGCAGGTCCACGACGAGCGGGCGCAGGAGCAGGACGAGCCCTTCGCCCTCGAGGCGGCTGATCCTGAGGGTCGCGGGATGGAGGTCGGTCGCCACCGCCGCCAGGTCGTTGCGGGCCTCGCGGAGGTTGAGGCGGCGCTCGGCGGAATCACTGGCCGACAGGGCTCGGCTGAGCACGTCGACGGCGTCGGCCGTGTCCTCGAGCGACTGGCCGAGGCTCTCGATCGCCTCGTCGGTCAGTGCCGCGTGGTTGATGGCGGACGCCAGCCGGCGCGAGAAGACGCGGCTGTTGCGGATGGCGAGGTCTATCGATTCGATGGCGCTCCGCAGGGACCCGAGCTCGTCACGGTGGCGCCGGTAGGCCGGGGAGATGCGGGCGACCTCCTGGGCGGCCTTCATGCTGCCCGTCAGGCCGTCGAGCTTGGACTGGGAGTTCCGGGCCCGGACGAGCGCGTGCCAGGCCAGGGTGGAATCGCTCTGCCGGAGGGCGGAGGCGCCGTCCCGGAGAACACCGGAGAGCTCCTCCAGGAGTCCGCGCACGTTCGTCTTCGGCTCACGGCGCGGATCCCGCGGCAGCAGCATGGTGATCACGAGTGCGAACAGGCCGCCCACGATCGCGTCGACGCTGCGTGTGAACGGCCCGCCCTCCGGTGCCGGGAGCAGCACCACGAGCAGCGACTGCAGCCCGAGCTGCGTGGTGAAGATGGTCCCGCTGTCCAGGAACCGGGCCAGCAGGATCGAGATGAACAGCACGACGGCGGCCTGCCAGAGCCCGGTGCCGAAGAACGTGAGGAGGAGATCACCCACCGAGATCCCGAGGGTGCAGCCGATCGCCACCTCGAGGACGCGCCGGAGGCGCGGATCCCGCGAGAAGCCCAGAGAGATCATCGACGACGTCGCGGCGAACAGCGGTCCGTTGTGGCCGAGCACCTCCTCCGCGAAGGCGTAGGCGCCGACGGCGCAGACCGTCATCTGGAGGGCGGTGACCACCGAGTTGGAGCTGCGCTTCAGGCCGATCCGCGAGCGCTTGCGCAGGAACGCGAGGGTTGCTGTGATTCCCTGGCGCGGCGGCATGCGTCCAGTCTAGGAGGTGCACACGAAGGAGACTTCCGTCTCATTGGCCAGTGCGAACCGGCTGCACCGGGCAATGGACCTGCGCTGTTCACCTTCCGTTCATATGGCTTGGCCAGTCTCTTTACCTGCACTGCCTAGCTTCGAGGATGTACAAGAACGCGTACATCTCTACCGAGTGCCATTCGTGCACCGATGAATACATCCCTGGAAGGGGCAAAATCTAGTGAAGGCTCTTCGCTTTGGCCGCGCTGCGGCAGTTATCTCCGTAGCCGCGCTGGCGCTGACCGCATGTGGTTCCGACAACGCCACCAACGAGCCAGCCGCAGAGGGACCTGCGTCCTCCGCCGCAGGCACCGCGGTCACGGGAACGCTGACCGGTATCGGCTCCTCGGCGCAGAACTCCGCGATGGAGGCCTGGAAGACCGGCTTCGAATCCACGAATGATGGCGCGATGGTGCAGTACTCACCCGACGGATCGGGTGCCGGCCGCAAGGCCTTCCTGAGCGGCGGCGCCCAGTTCGCGGGCTCGGACGCGTACCTCAAGGACGAAGAGATGACCCAGGCCATGGAGGTCTGCGGCCCGGACGGCGCGCTGAACGTCCCGACGTACATCTCTCCCATCGCGATCGCCTTCAACCTGGGTGAGGTCACCGAACTGAACCTCGATGCCCCGACCATCGCGAAGATCTTCAAGAAGGAGATCACCACCTGGAACGATCCCGCGATCGCTTCCCAGAACGAGGGCGTCGAGCTCCCCGACACCCCGATCACGGTCGTGCACCGCTCTGACGAGTCCGGGACCACCGAGAACTTCGTCGACTACCTCGCCGCTGCGGCTCCCGAGGACTGGACCTACGAGGTCGCGGGCGCCTGGCCTGCCGAGCTGCAGTCCGAGAACGCCAAGGGCACCTCGGGTGTCGTCCAGACCGTCACCTCGACCGACGGCGCCATCACCTACGCCGACGCCTCGGCCGTGGGAGACCTCGGCAAGGCCAAGGTCAAGGTCGGCGAGGAGTACACCGAGATCAGCTCCGACGCGGCAGCCAAGGCCGTCGAGGTCGCCACCCCGGTCGAGGGCCGTCCCGAACTGGACATGTCCCTCGAGCTCGAGCGCGATACCACCGAGTCCGGCGCCTACCCCGTCGTCCTGGTCAGCTACCACGTGTACTGCACCACCTACGACAGCCAGGAGACCGTCGACCTCGTGAAGGCGTTCGGCTCCTACGTCATCAGCGAGGACGGCCAGGCGGAAGCAGAGGCATCCGCCGGCAACGCCCCGCTGTCCGAGTCGCTCCGCGAGAAGGCCCAGACGGCCATCGACTCCATCAAGGTCGCCTCCTAGCGACGGCCCTCCGGTCCCGTCTGGTCTAATGGAGACCGGACGGGACCGTCCGCCGTTCACGGCTGGAATCCGCAGTGACCTTCCCTTCTCGGCCCGGTACCCGGGCCGGCACTGCACCTGAAATCGACCGCCTGGAAGGCAAAGACGTGTCAACCAACTCGCTGAAAGCGTCGACAGATCGAGGCCGCGCAGGCGACAAGATCTTCTCCGGAATCTCCCTCACCGCCGGTGTCCTGATCCTGGCAGTGCTCTTCAGCGTCGCGGTGTTCCTGCTCGTGCAGGCTGCCCCCACCTTCACCGCCGATCCCACCGAGGTCACCGGCGGCAACGGGTTCACCGCCTACATCCTGCCGATCGTCATCGGCACCGTCGTCGCGGCCGCCATCGCCCTGCTGATCGCGACGCCGGTCGGCATCGCCGTCGCCCTCTTCATCTCGCACTACGCTCCCCGGCGGTTCGCACGGGCCTTCGGCTACGTGATCGACCTGCTCGCGGCCATCCCGTCGGTCATCTACGGCGCGTGGGGCTACATCGTCCTCGCCCCCCAGCTCGCGAAGGCCTACACCTGGCTCGCCGAGAACCTGGGGTGGATCCCGATCTTCGCCGGACCGGCCAGCCAGACCGGCAAGACCATGCTCACCGCGGGTATCGTCCTCGCCGTCATGGTCATCCCCATCATCACCTCGCTCAGCAGGGAGATCTTCCTGCAGACCCCCAATCTCCACGAGGAGGCGGCGCTCGCCATGGGCGCCACCCGTTGGGAGATGGTCAGCATGGCGGTCCTGCCCTTCGCCCGCCCCGGGATCATCAGCGCCACCATGCTCGGCCTCGGCCGCGCACTGGGCGAGACCATGGCCGTGGCCCTCGTCCTGTCACCGGGTGCGCTCGTCGCAAGCCTCGTGAAGTCCGGCAACCAGACCATCGCAGCCGAGATCGCACTGAACTTCCCGGAGGCCTTCGGCCTGCGGCTCAACGAACTGATCGCCGCGGGTCTCGTGCTCTTCGTCATCACGCTGATCGTCAACATGATCGCCCGCTTCATCATCACCCGGCACAAAGAATTTTCGGGAGCTAACTAATGGCAGCGAACCAGACGCTCCAGCGTCGCCAGTCCCAGCTCACGCGCGGGCACCTCCCCTCGTACGCCGTGTGGGTCGTCCTCGCGGCCTCCGTCATCCTGGGAGCGGCGCTCGCCTCCCTGATCGGTTTCAGCGTCGTCGGGTGGGCGATCATCTCCGCGATCGTCTTCGTTGTCGCCGCGACACTCGTCACCGCCGTCGCCGAAGGGGAGCGGAAGGCCAAGGACCGGCTCGTCACGTTCCTCGTGTACGGCGCCTTCCTGATCGCCCTGCTCCCCCTCGTCTCGGTCATCTGGACCGTGCTGGAGCGCGGTGTGCCGGGCCTCAGCTACAACTTCCTCTTCACTTCCATGAACGGCGTGACCGGCGCCGTGGACAACCAGGCCATCGAGAACGGCACCCCGGTGCTGGGCGGGGCGTACCACGCCGTGCTCGGCACGCTCCAGATCACGCTCTGGGCCACGCTGATCTCGGTGCCGATCGGCCTGCTCACGGCGATCTACCTGGTCGAGTACGGCTCGGGCAAGAACCTCACCAAGGCCATCACGTTCTTCGTGGACGTCATGACGGGCATCCCCTCGATCGTCGCCGGCCTGTTCGCCGCGGCCCTGTTCTCGCTCCTGTTCGGGCCGGGAACCCGCACGGGCTTCGTGGCCGCCGTCGCCCTCTCCGTCCTCATGATCCCCGTGGTGGTGCGTTCCACCGAGGAGATGCTGAAGATCGTGCCGAACGAGCTCCGCGAGGCGGCGTACGCGCTGGGCGTGCGCAAATGGCGCACCATCACCAAGGTGGTGATCCCGACGGCGATCTCCGGTATCGCCTCTGGCGTAACCCTCTCGATCGCCCGGGTCATCGGCGAGACCGCCCCTATCCTGGTGACGGCGGGGTTCGCGAGCTCCATCAACTGGAACGTCTTCAGCGGCTGGATGAGCACGCTGCCCACCTTCATCTACTACCAGATCCTCACCCCGACGTCCCCGACGTCGCCGGATCCGAGTACCCAGCGCGCCTGGGCCGCTGCGCTCCTGCTGATCCTCATGGTGATGCTGCTGAACCTGGTCGCCCGGTTCGTCGCCCGTATCTTCGCCCCCAAGACCAGCCGCTGACAACGCGCGGTAACTACCGATAAGGAAGCAATGTCCAAGCGAATCGACGTCAAGGACCTGAACGTCTACTACAGCAAGTTCCTTGCCGTGGAGGATGTCAACATCAACATCGAAGCCCGTTCGGTGACGGCGTTCATCGGTCCCTCGGGCTGCGGCAAGTCGACGTTCCTCCGCACCCTCAACCGCATGCACGAGGTCATCCCCGGCGCACGCGTCGAGGGAGAGGTGCTGCTCGACGGCGACAACCTGTACGACACCGCCGTGGACCCCGTGACCGTGCGCGGCCAGATCGGCATGGTCTTCCAGCGGCCCAACCCGTTCCCGACGATGTCCATCCGCGACAACGTGCTGGCCGGCGTGAAGCTCAACAACAAGCGCATGAGCAAGTCCGACGCCGATGCGCTCGTCGAGAAGTCCCTGCAGGGCGCCAACCTCTGGAACGAGGTGAAGGACCGCCTGGGACGCCCGGGGTCGGGTCTCTCCGGCGGGCAGCAGCAGCGCCTGTGCATCGCCCGCGCCATCGCGGTGTCGCCGCAGGTGATCCTGATGGATGAGCCGTGCTCCGCCCTGGACCCCATCTCCACGCTGGCCATCGAGGACCTCATCAACGAGCTCAAGGCCGAGTACACCGTGGTGATCGTGACGCACAACATGCAGCAGGCGGCGCGCGTGTCGGACAAGACGGCGTTCTTCAACATCGCCGGCACGGGCAAGCCGGGCAAGCTGATCGAGTACGGCGACACCACGACGATCTTCAACAAGCCCGCCGTTAAGGCGACCGAGGACTACGTCTCGGGTCGCTTCGGATAGAGAGCGGCACCGGAATCCGGTACTGATGGCCTGACGACGACGGCGGCTCCCGAGGGGGCCGCCGTCGTACGTTCCGGGGGACGCGTGCACCGTGGACGATGCCGCGCCGGGTCGGCGGGGTGGAGCCGGCCTGCGTGAGTGGCTGTTACAGGAGCGGGCTCAGCGCCAGGAAGAACACCGCACCCATGAGTGCCGTCGCCGGTGCCGTCCCGAGCCAGATCGCCACGATCCGCGCCACCCGCGGCCGCTGGACGGAGGCGAAGCGCTGGTTGGCGCCGGCCCCGACGATCGCGGACGTCATGGTGTGGGTGCTCGAGAGCGGGAAGTGCAGCGAGATGGCGCCGATGAACAGCATCGCCGAGCTCACGCCCTGGGCCGTCATGCCGCGCAGCGGATCGATGTGCACCAGCCTGTTGCCGAGCGTGTGCGTGATGCGCCACCCGCCGAGGAGCGATCCGGCCGTCAGCAGCAGGGCGGCGAAGAGCTGGACCCACAGGGGCATGTCGGAGCCGGTCGCGTAGCCCGAGCCGACGAGGGCGAGCAGCATGACCGCCATGGTGCGCTGGCCGTCCTGGAGCCCGTGCCCGAGGGCGAATGCGCCCGCGAGGACCGACTGCGCCATGCGGTTCCCGCGGTTGACCTTCGCCGGTGATCCGTGGCGCAGCAGCCAGGTGGCAGGGAAGACGGCGGCGTACGCCAGGAGGTAGGCCACGACCGGTGAGAGCACGAGGGGCAGCACGATCTGCAGCAGGACGGTTTCCCCGGCGCCGCTCATGGCCGGGCCGTCGGTCAGTTGGGAGGCTGCTCCGGCTCCGATGATGCCGCCGAGCAGCGCGTGGGTGGACGACGACGGCTTGCCGCGGTACCAGGTGACGAGACCCCAGATGCACGCCGACACCAGGGCTGCGATGAGGATCCCGAGGCCCGTCGAGCCGGGCGGAAGGCCGATCCCGGCGTCCGTGAAGAACAATGCCAGCGATGTGCTGAGCAGCGCCCCGACGAGATTGAAGAGCGCCGCGAGCAGGACGGCGACGGTCGGGGTCAGCGCCCGCGTCCGCACCGCGGTGGCAACCGAGTTCGAGACGTCGTGGAAGCCGTTGAGGAAGGCGAAGCCGCCGGCGGCGACGATCACCACACCGAGGAGGAGTGGCTCCACCTACGATTCCTTGACGAGGATGCTACCCACCTGGGTCGCGACCCGCCGGATGTCCTTGGTGACGTCGACCAGCTGGTTCGCGACGTCGCGGTGCCGCGCGTACACGAGGGGTTTGTGGTCGTCGAGGAGCTCGGCGCACCAGCTGCGGTGCGTCCGCTCGGCCCGGCGTGCCAGGCGGAGGATCTCGATCCAGTACTCCTCGAGGTCCTCCATGGAGTTGAGCCTCTGCATGGCGACGGCGGTCAGCTCGGCCTGCCGGTTGATCACCTCGAGCTGGTCGGCGGCCCGCTGGCTCAGCTTGCTCAGCTTGTACAGCGCGATCAGCTCCCCGGCGCCGTCGAGCTTCTCGATGGCCTCGTTGAGCAGGCGGGACAGCACGTAGAGGTCCTCGCGCGGGAGCGGGTTGATGAAGGACGTGCGCATGGAGGTCAGGAGCGCGAAGTGCAGGTCGGTGGACGCCGATTCGTGCTGGTGCAGTTCCTCGGAGAGGCGGTCGTACTCCTGCGTGGATGCGCCGAGGATCGCGGACATCGTTCCGACGCCGAGCACGAGTTGTTGTGCCATGCGGGAGAGCAGTTCCAGCCCAGCGTTCTCCTGAGGAAAGAGGCGTAATTTCACGGAGTCTTCCTCGGAGGATATGGAGGTGTCAGCGCTCCGGCCGGAGCCGCGCTGTGTGCAGGAGAGCAAAGTAGTGGCGTCGAACCGGGAGCGCCTCTCGGCGGAAGGCCGCTCGGAGCGGCTGAGTGTTGAAGCCCGGGGGTTCCACGGTCCGACGCCGATTTAAGTCTTGCCCTTCCCGGAGCCGCTGTCAACATCGGCGCCGGCGGGCGGGTCAGTCGAGCTCTCCGCGCCGCCACGACGCCGCGGCGTGCTCCAGGTCCTCGGCGGTCTTGATCAGCTGGTGCGAATTGCGCGTCAGTTTCGAGGCATGGGGACCGTTGGCGAGCTCGGCGTCGTCGGCGTGGTTGGCCTGGCCGAGTGCGACGACGCGGCAGAACGCGGCGAACCGTTCGAGGGCGACATCGAAGTCCCCCTCGAAGGCACCGGACAGGATGGTGTCGGCCATCGTGGTCATCTCGGTGGCTCCCGGCGGCTCGGCCACGCCGGCCACGACCTTCGACACCTGGGCCGCTTCCTTGCCCGAGGCGAAGTAGGCGGCGATGCGATCCGGGTTCTGCTGGGTGGCTGCCCTCAGCGCGTACAGGCGCCAGAGGGCTCCGGGCAGCGAGCGTGCGGGGCTCTCGGCCCACATCTCCGCGATCGCCTCGAGGCCCTGCCGGTCGGCGAGTTCGACGAGGCGGCGGGTCACGTCCGGGTCCTCGGCGTCACGCCCGTGGTGCACCAGGGCATGCGCTGCCATATGGGCGGCCTCGGACACGCGCGAGGGATCGACTCCGCCCGCGAAGACCTCGAAGTCCGCAGGAGCGAAGGGCTTCGGCTTGTGGGGCCGTGGGCTGTTGTTCGTGTAGTCGCCGTCCATGGAACGAGGATACTCCTGCGGAATTTCGGGCCGGAAGGCGTGGTTCGGGGCCAGTCCTCGGAGGGGGAGCGATTGCGATAAAGTTAGCGGGTCATCGCTCCTGGCTGCGGATTCATGGATGGACGGGTACGCGGCGGGTGGCGGTGTGGCGGGCCCTTAGCTCAGTTGGCTAGAGCAACGGACTTTTAATCCGTGGGTCGAGGGTTCGAGCCCCTCAGGGCCCACCACGCGAGGAAGGACCCCGGGATGCCCGGGGTCCTTCCTCGTCCGGAGGCCTAGCCGGAGACCTCGTGGACGACGAAGGCCGTGAGGAAGCCGAGGGCGGCGATGAGCCCGGTCAGCATGTGCTGCTTCTCGAAGGCCTCGGGGATCATGGTGTCCGCCACCATCGCGAGGATCGCGCCGGCGGCGATCGCCGTGATGATCGCGACCGTGACGCCGGAGGCCCCTGCCAGCAGGGAGTACCCCGCGAGGGCCGCGAGGCCCGAGACGAGCGCGATCCCGCCCCACAGGCCGAACACATAGCGCGAGCTGCGCCCCGCGTTCTTCATGCCCGCAGTGCTCGAGAGCCCTTCGGGGACGTTCGAGATGAAGATCGCGACGAGGACGGCCGGGTTCACCGCCCCGCCCGCCACGAGTCCGAGACCGAGGACCACCGACTCCGGGATGCCGTCGAGCAGTGCTCCGAGCGCGATCGCATTGCCGCTGCCGGCGTCGTCGGACTCCGACGGCTGCTGGGCGCCGGACCGCTTGCGGTGCTGCGCGCCCTGGCGTGCGAGGACCGCGTTCGCGCCGACGTACGTCACGGCCCCGACGAGGAAGCCGAGCGCCGTCGGGGCGAGCCCTCCGCTCTCCTGCGCCTCGGCGACGAGTTCGAAGGCGAGCGCGGAGATGAGGACCCCTGCGCCGAAGGCCATCACGAAGGATACGGTGCGGGGCGGCACCTTCCATCGCCAGGCGATGGCGGAGCCGAGGAGCAGGGCGCCTCCGGCGATCGCCCCCCAGCCGAATGCCTGCAGCCACAGCGGCACGAACCACTCCTTCCCGGTGCCCGCGGGCACGACGACGAAAAACCTGGCCCAGCCTGTCACAGGACTCCTGCCGACGGCAGGGCGCGCTCCGGGCGACGTGGGGATTGACGGGCAGCCGCCGCTCGTTTGGACTTGTACGAAGAACTACTCGACGGCTGGAACAGGCGCCGGAGGCGCCACGGCCGGGCAGGGAGGTATCCATGGACACTGTCGGCACCGCGGGAAGCCTGGTCGCCTGTTTCGTGATGGTCGGCGCCGCTGCGCTGGCGGGTTGGCGTCTCGACGAGGTGTCCCGCCGCAGGGGAGGTGCGGACGACTACTTCTGGATCGCGTTCGGGGGAGCCGCCGTCATCGCGGGGGCGGGGGCCGTCCTAGCGTTGCCCGGCGGGCCGGGCATCGCCCTGGCGCTGGTGGTGGGCCTGGTCGCCTCGGCCGCAGCCGCCGGCTGGGCCTGGTGGCGCCAGGCCAGGCGGAGCCGGGCGGCCGCGCAGTCCTCGCGAGCAGCCGCGTGGGCGGAACTGCACCGGCGCCACGACGAGGTGATCCGGCGCTGGGCGGACTACGACCTCGATCCCTGGAAGGCGATGCGCTACCCGGCTATGCACGATTCCGCCCGGCCCGAGGGCCGGGCCGTCGTCCGTGCCCTGCGTGCGGCGGCCGAAAGCGGCACGGGCGTCCACTCCTCCGGGGAGGATTCGGTTGATCGGAGGCGGTACGCAGAAGCCGTGGCCGGCCTCGAACAGGCGTTCGCGCGAGCCGAGCAGCGTGTCGGAGCCTGCCGGGAGGGGGTGGGGGCTCGGCACCGGGCGGCTCCCGTCGACCTTCAATCGTTACCTCCGAGCCGGTTGCAGGGCACCTTGCGCGGCTAGGGTTAAGTTACCGAAACGAACCACTGTGGTCGCCGGCCGTCTTCCGGACCGGCCGGCACGCGAACCGGGAGAGGGGGCACCATGCGCGTCCTGGCGCAGTGCTCAGCCGCAGTGCTGGCCGTATCCCTTCTTCTCGCCCCGGCGCCGGCCGCGCTCGCCCGCCCCTCGGAAGAGAGCCGCTCCGTGCTTCCGGACGGCGGGCAGGGCCAGCAGGGCGTCCGGTTCGCCACCTACAATGCAAGCCTCAACCGCCAGGCCCCCGGGGACCTCGTGCGGCACCTCGGCACACCGGACGATGCCCAGGCGCGTGCGATCGCCGAGGTGGTCCAGATCAACCGGCCCGACGTCGTCCTCCTCAACGAGTTCGACTACGCGCCCGGCAACAGGGCCGCCGACCTGTTCAACCGGAACTACCTCCAGGTCAGCCAGAACCGGCAGGACCCGGTGGAGTACCCGTACGTCTTCACCGCTCCGTCCAATACGGGGGTCCCGAGCGGTTTCGACCTCGACAACGACGGCGGTACCGGTGGTGCGGGTGATGCGCTCGGGTTCGGCGCGTTCGAGGGCCAGTACGGCATGGTCGTCTACTCCAGGTACCCCATCCAGATGGAGTCAGTACGCACCTTCCAGGACTTCCTGTGGAAGGACATGCCCGGGGCGCTGCTTCCCGACAACCCGGCCACGGATACGCCGGGCGACTGGTACTCGTCGGCCGAGCTCGCCGTGCTTCCCCTGTCCAGCAAGTCCCACTGGGACATCCCGGTCGTGGTCGGTGGCAGGACGGTCCACGTGCTCGCAAGCCATCCCACGCCTCCTGTGTTCGACGGCGAGGAAGACCGCAACGGCAAGCGCAACAGCGACGAGATCCGGTTCTGGTCCGACTACGTGACCGGCGGAGCGGGCGCGGCCTACATCCAGGACGACCGCAGGGTGGCAGGTGGCCTCGCGCGCGGGGAGCGCTTCGTCATCATGGGTGACCAGAACAGCGACCCTCTCGACGGCGACTCGCTCCCGGGGTCCATCGACCAGCTGCTCGGGAACAGGCTGATCCAGGATCCGTTGCCGTCCTCGAACGGCGCCACCGAGGCGTCCGCGCTGCAGGGCGGCGCGAATGCCGCCCACCGCGGGGACGCGCAGTTCGACACGGCGGACTTCGAGGACCGCACGGCCGGCAACATCCGCGCGGATTACGTGCTCCCGTCACGCAGCCTGCGGGTCTCCGGCTCCGGCGTCTTCTGGCCCCGGGTGGGCACGCCCGGCTCGGAGCTGACCGGCATCTTCCCCTTCCCCACGAGCGACCACCGCCTGGTCTACGTGGATGTCACCGTCACCGGTGCCAGGCAGCGCTAGGCCCGGTCCGGGCTGCAGGGCCCGGAAGATACCTTGTCGCGGCACGACGGCCGGTGTACGGTCGATGGCATGAGGACGATCCTTTTTCAGTAGTCGAGCGGGCTCCGGCTCCGCTCCACGCCACTTGTCGATGACAGCACTCCAAGGGCGCCCACTGATTCTGTCCGGTCCTCCGGCACCCGCAGCTCGACCCCCGCACGGTGCCGCTCTGTTCCGAGCCGTTCCGTGGGTGCACGCACCAGGAAGGAACACCATGACCAGCACGCCCCAGAACAAGCAGTCCCACGCGGATGGGCAGGAGGCCTCGAGCACCGAGGGGACGGTGAAGGGCCCGGCTCCCCGGAAGCTGCAGGACGATCCGCGCGCACAGCTTGCCCTCGCGAAGAAGAACCAGACGGCCAAGCCGACGGCGGCGACAGGTGCCGGCCACGCCAAGGCAGCCCATGAGAGCAGCAAGCAGGGGAAGAAGGAGAAGAAGGTGCGCTGGTAGGCACCGGCCGGGCGTCTCGAGCGGACTGACGAGCCGCTTAAATGGAGCTGGCTCCGAGTTCTGCGTATGGGGGAATCGCAGAAATCGGAGCCAGCGATCTAAGTATACTTCGACACCAGACCGAAAAGTCCAATCGAAAGGTGATGATGGCCGTCACAGCCAAAGCCTTCCAGTTGTGGCGCTCCCAGATCGCTCCGCAGGACACGGTGTCCGATGCCTGCCGCTTCGCCGGCATCAAGCGTTCGACCCTCGCCCAGCAGCTCGTGCGGGGCAAGGTGTCGGTCTCCACCGTCGTGGCCATCGCCCGCGGGTACGGGGTCCCACCGGTGGACGCGCTTGCCGTCTTCGACGGCTACGGGGACCTTCCCGCCGGAAGGAGGGAGCCTACGGACGCGGAACTCGTCAGCCAGGTCTCCCACATCGACATCCTTCGCCTGCTCGTGGCGCGCAGCGAGGACAGGGAGTGCATGGGGACCGATCTGCAGCAGGGCCTCGCCCCTTTTCCCCACCGGAACTCCGTCCGGGCCTGGATCGAGGCCATCGATCCGGGTGACCTCCGCCAGCAACTCGCCGCGAGCACGGGAGTCGCCCGGCAGAACCTCTCCGCCCAGCTCACGGCAGGGCGGCTCGCTCCCGGGATCGCCGTGCAGGCAGCTCGTATCGCGGGCGTCTCTCTGACCAGCGGGCTCGTGGTGACCGGACTGCTCACTCCGGAGGAGGGCGGGTGGCCCGAGGACGGGCGCGCCCGAGCCCTCTGCGCCCTGAGCGACCTCGATCTCGTGTTCCTGGCCCGCGACCGGCTCGACGTCCTCGGCAAGCAGATCCGGCGCGCGGAGCTCGACGACGGCAAGGACCGCGTGATGTGGGAGAACCTCGGATGACGGTCATCGCCATCCAGTGGATCGCGCTCGTCCTGTGTGCGGTCGGAGCCGCGCTGCGAGTACCCGGTGCGCGCAGGGGGCAGGGGCGGACGGTCTTCCTGGCCCTCGTGCTGCTCACCGTCGCGGTCGGCCTGTCGCTGGGGCCGATCTACGACGCCGCGGACGCCCTCCTGGGCGGAGCGAACATCGCGAACCTGCTTCTCCGGTTGACGCTCTACGCCGTCTTCGTGCTGCTCGGGATCCGGATGGCCGCAGCCTTCCAATCCCCCCTGGCGCGCCGCCTGATCGTGGGGCCTTTCGGCCTGGCGATCCTCGGCCTGACCGTCGCGGCGACGCTCTACTTCTTCATCGCCAGTGAACTGGCGGGCAGTTCGACGGGTCTGGCCGACTTCGAGGACCAGGACACGGTGCAGCAGTATGCTGCCGTAGGCCGTCTCTACCCCGGGTACGTGGCGGCCTGCCTGGTGATTCCCGCGGTGGCCGCGATGGCCGACCGGCACGCGCGCATCATCCATCGGGTGGCGTCCGCGTTCCTGGCGCTCGGATTCTCGCTCGTGGTGGTGTTCGTGCTGCTGAGGCTGACACCCCTGGAGCTGATGGCCTGGGACATCCTCCTGCCGTTCTCGGCAATCGTGCTGACGGTCCTGGGACTGTGCCTCATCTGGCTGAGCCACACCCTCGGCAGGAGGCGGAACAGCGAGTCCAACAAACTCGCCTAGCCGGACCGGTTCATGGAGTCCGGGTCACTGTGCCCTCAGTGCAGAAAAGTGACGCAATCGTGTCCTTGCCGTATTCACGGTTCTATGTCGGCGTGCAAAAATAATGATTATGTAACTGCCGCTGTCCGTGGGGGGTCAGCGGATCGTTACCCGGCAGGTAGGTGTGTCCATTAGAACGGGTGGACCCACCTACCTGGTCCTGAGCGCAGGGGACGCCGAAAAGGGCACCACCCGCCACGTATCGACGGCGGATGGTGCCCTTTTCGGTATGCGGCCTACTCGGCGTCGTGGTCCGTCTCGATGATCCGGGCCAGGCCCTCCAGCGCGTCCGCCGCACCCTCGCCTTCTGCTCGCAGCACGATGACGTCGCCGTGCGATGCCCCGAGGCTCATGAGCGAGAGGATGCTCGAGGCGTCCATCGCCTCCTCCGCGGGCTCGCCGTCCATGGCGATGGTGACCTCGAGGGGCAGCTCACCTGCGGCCTCCGCGAAGATGGAGGCCGGGCGGGCGTGCAGTCCCACGCGACTCGCCACGGTTGCCTTGCGTTCTGCCATGATGTGCTCCTTCGATAGGTGGATTCCCAGTACAGCCAACCGGACTGGGGGTCAGGCTGCAACCGGCTCTGCGCCGACGGCGTCCTTCTTGCTGGTGGCGTAGCGCTTGAGCGCCATGACGGCGAGGGCCGAGATGACCGTTCCCACGAGGATCGCGGTCACGAACATCAGGATGTTGCCGATGGCGAAGAAGACGAAGATGCCGCCGTGGGGTGCCTGCGACGTCACTCCGCTGCCCATGACGATGGCACCGGTGACGGCGGATCCCAGCAGGGAGGCCGGGATGACGCGCAGCGGATCGGCTGCGGCGAAGGGGATCGCGCCTTCCGAGATGAACGCCGCTCCCAGCAGCCAGGCGGCTTTGCCGTTCTCGCGCTCCGCCACGGTGAAGCGGCGGCGATCGAGGGTGGTGGCGAGCGCCATGGCCAGCGGAGGGACCATGCCGGCGGCCATGACGGCGGCCATGATCTGCCAGGGAGCCTGGTTGTCGATCGACCCGGCGCTCAGCCCGGCGACGGCGAAGGAGTAGGCCACCTTGTTGACCGGCCCGCCCAGGTCCACGGCCATCATGAGGCCGAGGATGAGGCCGAGCCCGACGGCAGCGGTGCCGGTGAGGCCCGAGAGCCAGTTGTTGAGCCCGTCCGTGATCGCGGCGATCGGACCGCCCAGCACGAGGAACATGAGGCCCGAGGCCACGATGGACGCGACGAGCGGGATGATGACGACCGGCATGAGGCTGCGGAGCCAGCGGGGTACCGAGAGGCGCCCGATCATCATCGCGACGTAGCCTGCGAGCAGGCCGCCGACGATGCCGCCGAGGAACCCTGCTCCCATGAAGCCCGCCACCGCGCCGGCCACGAAACCGGGGGCGATGCCGGGACGATCCGCGAGGGCGTAGGCGATGTACCCGGCGAGGGCGGGGACCAGGAACCCGAGGGACAACTGGCCGATCTTGAAGGCCACGGCACCGAGGTACTCACTCAGTCCGCCGTCCGGCAGGTTCGCGAGGCTGTTCTCGAGCACGACCGCGTCGGCCGTCTCGGTGATGAGGTACCCACCGAGCAGGAAGCCCAGCGCGATCAGCAGGCCGCCACCGGCGACGAAGGGGATCATGTAGCTGACACCGGTGAGCAGGGCACGCTTGAGGGTGCTGCCGATGCCGTCCCGGCCGCCGTCGTCGTCGGCCTGCTCGCCACCGGCCGTCCCGGCGACCCTGCGGGCGTTGGGGTTCTGTGCGGCGGCGACCGCTTCCTCCACCATCTCGCCCGGCTCGTCGATGCCGCGCTTGACGGGTGCGCTGATCACCGGGAGGCCGGCGAAGCGCTGCTTGTCACGGACGTCGACGTCGACGGCGAAGATGACGGCGTCGGCGGCCGCGATGACAGCCGGATCCAGGGGAGTGGCGCCCGAGGAGCCCTGGGTCTCCACCTGGAGGTCGATCCCGCGCTCCTTGGCGGCGGCGACGAGGGAGTCGGCGGCCATGTAGGTGTGGGCGATCCCGGTGGGGCAGGCCGTGACGGCGACGATACGCCGCACCCTGGTGTCCGTCGCCCGGCCGGAGTCCACGGCGGGTCCGGTGGTGTCGGTCCCGGCGGGGGAGGTGCCCAGCGTGGCGGCGGCCTCACTCGCACGCGCCGTGGTCGCGGGCTGCCCGGAGGCACCGGCGGCGTGGGCTCCTGCGCCCGCCGTCGCGGGAGCGGCCCCGATGCCGAGGGCGCCGTTGACGAGCGCGACGACGTCGGCCGGTGTCTGCGCGGCGCGCAGCGAGGCGGTGAAGTCCTTCTTGATCAGGGACCGGGCCAGCTTGGACAGCAGCTTGAGGTGCTCCTGGTCGGCGCCGTCGGGGGCCGCGATGAAGAAGACGAGGTCCGCGGGGCCGTCCTTGGCCCCGAAGTCCACCGCCGGTGAGAGGCGCGCCATGGCGAGCGTCGCCTCGGAGACCGCCTTCGAGCGGCAGTGCGGGATGGCGATACCGCCAGGGACACCGGTCGAGGTCTTCTCCTCCCGGGCGAGGGCGTCCGCGTACAGGCCGTCGACTTCCGTCGAGCGGCCCTGCGCGGCGACCTGCTCCGCGAGGTGGCGGATCACCGAGGACCGTTCGGTCCCCAGGTCCTGGTCCAGAGTGACGAGCTCCGGAGTGATGAGATCGGACATCAGAATTCCTCCTGTGCAGGGGGCCCGTCAGTGGACCCGGTAACGCTTGGTTCGATCACGGGAAGGGTGACCATGAGGGGTGTGACCACGACGGCGGCCGGCGTCGTCTGGTCGAGCGATGGAACGGTGGAGCCGGGAAGGGCGGCGGCCGCCGATCCATGGGCGACGGCCTGGCGCAGGCAGTTCTCCGGGAGTTCGCCTGCTGCATGCGCCAGCAGGTAGCCGGCCAGTGCGGAATCTCCCGCGCCGACCGTGGAACGCGCCGTGACGGGCGGATGCACGGCATGCCATGCTCCCGTGTTCGTCACGAGCAGGGCACCCTTGGACCCAAGGGTCGCCAGCACCGCTCCGACCCCCGCGGTGATGAGCACCGCGCAGGCCTTGGCGGCCATTTCATGATCCTGCTCGAGCTCGTCGCCCGTGCCGATGCCCGTGAGTTCACTGAGCTCCTCGGCGTTGGGCTTGAGCAGGTCCGGCGCGGGGACGCCCGCAGCAGCTTCGATCAGCGGCTCGCCCGAGGAATCGATCGCGACGCGGGGCGCCGACAGGCCGTACGTCCCGCGGACGGCTGCTGTGACCCTCGTGTAGAAGGTCGGCGGCACACCCGGGGGGAGGGATCCGGCCAGGACCAGCCAGTCCGCTCCGTCGCTCTCGGCCACGACGACGGCGAGGAGGTCCTCGAGGAGTT
Source organism: Arthrobacter sp. BC5 (assembly GCF_056680255.1). Classification (NCBI taxonomy): domain Bacteria; kingdom Bacillati; phylum Actinomycetota; class Actinomycetes; order Micrococcales; family Micrococcaceae; genus Arthrobacter; species Arthrobacter sp. BC5. Next base: position 1,030,194 of record NZ_CM155273.1, on the reverse strand, counting down.
CGGCGGAGAGTTCGGGGCCGGGCTCGTTGATCTTCGTCGTCGTGCCGTCGGGCTCGGTGATGGCCGTGTTGGTGCGGAGGGCCGCGCCGATCGGGAGGTTGCGGAACGGGACCTCGATCCCGCGCAGTCCCGCGAGGACGGCGTCGTCGTCATCTCCGGGCAGGATGGCGAGCGTGCTGATGCCCGACATGGCCAGGGCGCGGCTCACGTTGACACCCTTGCCGCCCGCCTCCTGCACCACGTGCACGGCACGCTGGACCGCGCCGCGGGCCAGGGGGGCGCTGAGTTCGACGGTGCGGTCGATACTGGGATTCGCCGTGAAGGTCACGATCACGCGAGGATCACCTCCACGTCGGCGTCGGCGAGTGCGTCCGCGAGGGCGCCCCGGGGTGCGTGGTCGGTGATGAGTGCATCGATTTCCTCCAGGTGGGCGAAGCTGATGAGGGTCTCCTCGTCGAACTTGGACGAGTCCGCGAGGAGTACCACGCGGCGTGCCGAGCGGACGATCGCCGTCTTCACGGCCGCCTCGTCGACATCAGGAGTGCTGAGGCCGAAGCCGGCGCCGATGCCGTTGGTACCCACGAAGGCGACGTCGGCCCGAAGGCGCGTGAAGTGTGCCACCGTGCTGCTCCCCACGGCGGCGCTCGTCAGCGCCCTGACCCGGCCGCCCACGAGCTCGACGCTCAGGCCGGCGCCGGAGACGAGCGCTGCGATGGGAACGGAGTGGGTGACGACCGCCAGTCCCGGGCGCGCCTCCTCGACCAGCAGTTCGGCGAGCGCGCCGGTGGTGCTACCGGCGTCGAGCACGACGGCGCCGGTCACGGGCGCCATGGAGAGTGCGGTCCGGGCGATGCGCTTCTTCTCGGGCGAGTGCTGGGAGGAACGGCTGGTGAGGCTCGCTTCCTTCGTCGTGGCTCCGCTGCCGGCGATGGCGCCGCCGTGGACACGGCGCAGGACGCCGTCGTTCTCGAGGAGGGCGAGGTCCCTGCGGACCGTCTCCTTGGTGATGCCGAAGCGTGAGGAGAGGCCGGCAACGGTGACGCGGCCGTCTGCGGAGACCAGGCTGCTGATCTGGCGATAGCGCTCTTCCGCGAACATGAGGACCTCGTCGTCTTCGGCCGGAGTAGGGACCCGGGATGTGGGTTTGTTTTTGGTTTAGTGACTATATCTTCGGTTCGCGCGGTGGGTCAAGGACTTTCGGTGCTGTCCAAACGAGAACGCAGATGAAGAAGGGCCGGACGGTCACGTCCGGCCCTTCTTCGTCTGCTCTTCTGACGGGATGTCAGATCCCGGTGTCGCGGGACTCCCTGCGCGTGATGGTCTCGCCGGTGCCCGGATCCACCACGGATCGCGACTCCGAGACACGCGCCTGCCTACGTGGGGCCGCCAGGACCAGGGAGGCGATGAGCCCGATCACACCGACAGCCATCAGGATGTAACCGACGAGCACGAGATCCACGAAGCTGACCTGCACCCGGACCGCGAAAGCAAGAACTGCACCGAGTGCAATAAGGAAAATGGATGAACCGATTCGCATTAGAAAAACCTCCGCTATGTCTTTGTTGGCAGTTTCGAGAGAATTCCCCAGCGGTTTCACTGACCCTGCCGCTTACTCCCGAGGCGGCCCGCTTGTGCCCATCATACGGTCGATTCGCCGCAATACCGGGCTTTGCGTCACCGCTGTCCGCCCCGTCGGCTCCTGCAACAGTTCGGGAAAGATTCATCCGGAAGCCTTGGTAAGCAGGATTAGCTTGGTGCTACGATTGCACCCTAAGCATGCTGATGAAGTACAGTTGCAGCTAGTTGCACTTCGATGCACCGGATTATTCGACAGCAGCTCGTCCTCGGGCGGGTGGCTCATCACTCAAGGAGCACCACATGAGTTTCATCGCATTCCTTATCCTCGGCCTCCTCGCCGGCGCACTCGCCAAGCTGATCATGCCCGGCAAGCAGGGCGGTGGCATCATCGTCACCATGATCCTCGGCGTCGTCGGCGCCTTCCTGGGCGGTTTCATCGGCGGCAGCATCCTCGGCATCGACATGGGTAGCACCTTCTCCCTGCCGTCGATCCTGTTCGCCGTCCTGGGCGCGCTGATCGTGCTCTTCATCTACGGCCTCATCACCGGACGCAAGGGCTCGCGCGTCTAGCCTTAGGCACCACGTAGCTGCACCGTGGGGGAGCGGCTGCGAGAAGGGCGTCACCGGAGAACGGTGGCGCCCTTCACCGTTAAACGCATCGTCCCGGAGCGGCCGGCCTGCGCCACCAGCAGAACGCCCACCCGCCCGGGGCCGCCCCACCCTAGACTCGGGTGCAGCGACCACCGACCCAGCTGTGGAGGACCAACATGTTCGGCCGTAACAAGGAGAACCCCGCCGTCAAGGCAGCCAACGGGACGCTGTTCGACAAGGACGGCAACCCCAAGCCCGGAATCCTGCGCGGGATCGAACGGGCGCTGGATGTCCAGCGGCCGCTGATCCTCGCCAACCTGAACCGACTTCGCCGCCGCAACCCGGACGCCTCCCCGGCGGAACTGGCGCGGCTGCTCGAGCGGGACTACCTGCGGGCCACGACGGCGGCCGGAGCCGCTGTCGGTGCCACCGCTGCCGTGCCCGCGGTCGGCACCATCGCCTCCCTGGGGCTCTCCGCCGCCGCGACGGTCGGTTTCCTCGAGGCCACGGCGCTGTACGCCGAGTCCGTCGCCGAGCTGCACGGGATCAACACACAGGATCCCGAGAGGTCCCGCGCCATGGTGATGGCGATCCTGATGGGCGAGGAGGGCACCGCGCTGATCCGGTCCATCCTCGGTGCTTCCGCCGGGCAGGGTGCCCCGCAGTACTGGGGCCAGCTGGTCGACAAGTCCGCACCGACCTCGCTCGTGAAGACCGTCACCGGGTCCATCCAGCGCCGCTTCCTCAAGAAGTTCCTCGCGAAGCAGGGAGGCTTCATGCTGGGGCGGGCCCTGCCGTTCGGCGTCGGCGCCGTCATCGGCGGTACCGGCAACCACCTCATGGGCAAGACGGTCATCCGGACCACGCGGGAGGCCTTCGGCCCGCTGCCGCAGACCATTCCCGGGGAGCTGGCCGATGTCCTCCGGCTTCCCGAGCCGGGCACCGCCCAGAAGAGGGCCTAACCGAAGATCGCGTGCGCGACGGCGAAGATCACCAGGCCGGCCAGCGAGCCGACCACGGTGCCGTTGATGCGGATGAACTGCAGGTCCTTGCCGACCTGCAGTTCGATCTTCCGTGACGTCTCCTCGGCATCCCACCGGCCGACCGTCTCGGAGATGACGCCGGCGATCTCGCTCCGGTAGGTGCGCACCGCGTAGGAGGCGCCGTCGGCGATCCACCGGTTGACCTTGCCGGCCAGGTCGTCGTCGCTCGTCAGGCGTGAACCGAAGTCGCGTACGGCGGCCTTGAAGTTGGACGTCAGTTCGCTGTCCGGGTCATTGACCGCCTCGAGGAGGGCGTTCTTGATCGTGGCCCAGGTGCGGGCGGTGAGGTCGCGGACGCGGGGGTCGTCGAGCAGTTGGCCCTTGATCTCCTCGGCCTTGGCGATGGTCTCGGGCTTGTGCTGGAGATCCTGGGCGAGGTCCCGCAGGTACTTGTCGACGGCGAGACGGACGTCGTGCTGAGGATCGTCCTGCACCGCGCGGATGAACTTGGACAGCTCGGCATGCACGCGGTCGCCGACGACGCCGTCGACGAGGCGCGGCACCCAGGTGGGGGAACGCTGCGCCACGACCCGCGTGACCACGGCGTAGTTCGCGTCCACCCAGTCGCCGGCCCGGTCCACGAGCAGGTCCACCAGCCTGTGGTGGTGCCCCTCGGCGAAGATGCGCTCGGCGATGCTGCCGATGGGAGGCCCCCAGGGCGGATCGAGCAGGTGCTTGCGGACCATGGACTCGATGACGCCCTGCACGGCGTCGTCGTTCAGGACCGTGAACATGCCACGGATCAGGGCGGCACCCTCGGCGGCCACGCGGTCGGCGCTCTCCGGCTTCTCCAGCCAGGCGCCCGCCTTCTGGGCTATCCGCGCGGAGTCCAGCTTGGCGCGGACCACTTCCTCCGACAGGAAGTTCTCCTCCACGAACTGGCCGAGTGACTCGCCGATCTGGTCCTTCTTGCGCGGGATGATCGCGGTGTGCGGGATCTTCAGGCCCATGGGGTGCTTGAAGAGTGCGGTGACGGCGAACCAGTCCGCGAGTGCGCCGACCATCCCGCCCTCGGCTGCCGCCCGCACGTATTCGAGCCAGGGGTAGGTGTCCTGCAGCGCGAAGGCCACCACGAAGATGACGGCCATGACCGCCAGGAGGCCCGTGGCCAGCAGTTTCATGCGGCGGAGGGCGGCCGCACGCTCCGCATCGGTGCCGGTCATCTGAGCATTCACCCTCCCGAGTCTATCGAGCGCGCCTTCCTGTCCGTCGTCGGGCGCCGGCCGATGGTGCACCGGATAGCGGTCACGTACCGTGATAGGACCACCACCGACGACCGAAGGGATGGTCCGTGCCTCCTGTGATCTTCGCCCACCGTGGCAGCAGCGGCGTCTTTGCCGAGCACACGCGGGCGGCCTACCTGCAGGCGCTGGCCGACGGCGCCGACGGCGTGGAGTGCGACGTCCACCTGACCGGTGACGGACAGCTCGTGTGCATGCACGACACGACGCTGGACCGCACCACGAACGTCTCAGGGAAAGTGGCGGACCGGACGCTGGCGGAGCTGCGCGTACTGGACGTGTCCTCCTGGAAGGGCGTGTCGATCCCGGCGGAGTACGGGGACGCGGCGGACCAGCTCCTGTCCCTCTCCGATCTCCTGGCGATCCTCCGCCGGGCAGGGCGGCCGATCAGGCTCGCCATCGAGCTCAAGCACCCGAGCCCCTTCGGGCTGCGCCTGGAGGAGGCACTCATCGCGTTCCTCATGGACGAGGGATGGGATCCGGAATCGTCGACGCTCGGGACCATCGAGGTGAGCTTCATGAGCTTCAACCCGGACTCGATGCGGCATCTGGCCGAGTCCGCACCCCACCACCTGCTGTGCCAGCTGGTGTCCGATGTGAGCCCGAAGGAGGTCCGGGCCGCCCTGAGCTTCGGGGCGATCGCCGAAGGAGCGCTGATCACCATCATGAAGAGGGCGCTGAAGGAAGGGGAGCGGCTCGTCGACCACCAGGAGGTCGGCATGGCCGGCCCGGGCATGAGGTACATCCGCAGCCACCCGGAGCGGGTGCGGCGGTGGATCCGGGACGGCGTGCGCGTACGGGCGTGGACGGTCAACTCCGTGAAGGACGCCCTGTTCCTCGCGGAGCTCGGGGTGCAGGAGATGACGTCGGACTACCCGGCGCGGATCCGGATGGCCTTCGAGGGCAACAGCAGGTAACCGTTCAACCCCCGTGGGCCGTTGTGGTTGAGTGGAGAGATGCAATCACCGATCGAGGACTACGCGCTCGTCTCCGACCTCCATACCGGTGCGCTCATCTCCCGGGACGGCAGCGTGGACTGGCTCTGCTTCCCCCGGTTCGACTCGGGCTCCGTCTTCGCCGCCATGCTCGGCACCCCGGAGCACGGCCGCTGGCTCGTGGCACCGCTGTCCACGGAGGCCGAGGTGGTGGAACGCAGCTACATCTCGTCGACCTTCGTCCTCCAGACCCATTGGCGGACTCCGGGGGGAGAGGTGCTGGTCACCGACTTCATGCCGCTCACGGACCGGCGGGCCAACGTGGTGCGGCGCATCCAGGGCCTGCGCGGCAGCGTCACCCTGCGGCAGGAGCTGGAGATCCGGTTCGGCTACGGCGATATCGTGCCGTGGGTCAGCCAGGGGACGGAGGACGGCGTCCCGGTGCTCCTCGCCATCGCGGGCCCCGATGCCCTGCTGCTGCGCGGACCCCGGCTGACGGCGGCGGACCACCGCCATGAGGGCACGTTCGAGGTGGCCGAAGGCGACGTCGTCGACCTGGAACTCGTCTGGTACCCCTCGCACCGTGACAAGCCGCCGGCACTGGATATCGACGAGGCGCTCGACAGCGTGATCAGCTACTGGCGGGCCTGGGGTGCCAGCTGCCTGGACGACGGCGAGTACGCCGACGCCGTCCAGCGCTCGCTCCTCGTGTTGCGCGCACTCACGCACGAGGACACCGGGGGGATCGTCGCCGCTCCGACGACGTCCTTGCCCGAGCAGTTCGGTGGAGCCCGCAACTGGGACTACCGCTTCTGCTGGCTGCGTGATGCTGCGCTGACCCTCGAGGCGATGATGACGCACGGGTTCGCCGAGGAGGCGCTGGAGTGGCGCAACTGGCTGCTGAGGGCCGTCGCCGGTGATCCCGAGGACCTGCAGATCATGTACGGGCTGGCCGGTGAGCGGCAGCTGCCCGAGCGGGAACTGGGCCACCTGCCCGGGTACGCGGACTCGGTGCCCGTCCGGGTGGGAAACGGTGCGGTGGACCAGTACCAGGCCGACGTCGTGGGCGAGGTCATGGTGGCGCTGGAGAAACTCCGCGGCCACGGCGTGACCGAGGACAGCTTCTCCTGGCCCCTGCAGCGGGCGCTGCTGGGGTTCGCGGAGAAGCATCTGAACGACCGCGACCACGGGATCTGGGAGATGCGCGGCGATCTGCAGTACTTCACGCACTCCCGCGTGATGATGTGGGCGGCCTTCGACTGTGCGGTCCGGGCGGTGCGGGACCACGGGCTGAGCGGTCCGCAGCAGCACTGGACGGACATCCGGGACGGACTGCGCGAGGAGATCATGCAGCGTGGCTTCAACCATGAGCTGAACAGCTTCACCCAGGTCTACGACGGATCCGAGCTGGATGCCTCGCTGCTGCAGCTACCGCAGGTGGGGTTCCTGGACTACGACGATCCGAAGATGCTCGGCACGGTCGAGCGGATCGAGAAGGATCTGCTGGACGCGCAGGGACTCCTGCTCCGCTACCGCACCGACAGCTCGGACGACGGACTCGAGCCCGGTGAGCACCCGTTCCTGGCGTGCTCCTTCTGGCTCGTCGAGCAGTACGCGCACGGGGGCCGGCTGGACGAGGCGAAACACCTCATGGACCAGCTGGTGGGTTACTCCAACGAACTCGGACTGCTGTCCGAGGAGTACGACGCCGTGAACAACCGCATGGCGGGCAACTTCCCCCAGGCCTTCTCGCACCTGGCCCTGGTGCGGGCGGCGGATGCCCTGCAGATAGCCCGGGGCGAGGCCGATTCCCACGAGTCGATGGCCCGGGAGTGATCCCGGGCCATCGCGTGGGATCCGCCGTCGTTCCCTCCGCCTGGGTGGCTAGACCGTGACGCCCTGCGGCTTCAGGACCACCTTGATGGCGCCGTCCGTCTTCTTCTGGAAGTTCCGGTAGGCGGCAGGGGCCTCGTCGATCGAGACCTCATGGGTCATGAGGTCGGTGACGCCCAGCGGGTCGGAGGGCTCCTCGACGATCGGCAGGAGTTCGTCCGTCCAGCGGCGCACGTTGCACTGGCCCATGCGGAACTGGAGCTGCTTGTCGAACATGGTGAGCATCGGCATCGGGGTCGCGGCACCGCCGTAGACGCCGCTGAGGGAGATGGTGCCGCCCCGGCGGACCGCGTCGATCGCCGAATGGAGGACGGTCACGCGGTCGCTGCCGCCGGTCTCCATGACCTTCTGGGCGAGCTTGTCGGGCAGGATGCCGACGGCGTGCTGGGCGAAGGCGCCGACGGGCGAGCCGTGGGCTTCCATGCCGACGGCGTCGACGACGGCGTCCGGCCCGCGGCCGTTCGTCATGCTACGCAGCTCCTCGGCGGTGTCCTTCGTGAAGTCGATGGTCTCGACACCGTGGCGCTTGGCCATGTCGCGGCGCTCCGCAACGGGTTCGACGGCGATGACACGGTGGCCGAGGTATTTGCCGATACGGGCCGCGAACTGGCCGACCGGCCCGAGGCCGTAGACCGCGAGGACGCCGTCCTTCGGCACATCGGCGTACTGCACGCCCTGCCATGCGGTGGGCAGGATGTCCGAGAGATAGAGGTAGCGCTCGTCGGGCAGCTCCGAGCCGACCTTGACCGGGCCGTAGTCGGCGAAGGGCACCCGGAGGTACTCCGCCTGCCCGCCGGGCACGGAGCCGTAGAGCTCCGAGAATCCGAACAGGGCCGCGCCGGATCCTGCCGAATGGACCTGGGTCGTCTCGCACTGCGACTGCAGTCCGCGCTTGCACATGAAGCAGTACCCGCAGGAGATGTTGAACGGTATGACGACGCGGTCGCCGACCTTGAGCTTGGTGACGCCCGCGCCGACCTCCTCGACGATCCCCATGGGCTCGTGGCCGAGGATGTCACCCTTGTGCATGTACGGGCCGAGGACCTCGTAGAGGTGGAGGTCCGAGCCGCAGATGGCGGTCGAGGTGATGCGGATGATCGCGTCCGTGGGTTCCTGGATCGTGGGATCGGGGACGTTCTCGACGCTGACGTTGCGCTTGCCCTGCCATGTCACTGCCTTCATGTGGTGCTCCTCCGGGTAGTAAGTAGGCTTTCCTTTCCTACTATTCCCTTCTTCGACACGAATGGGAAGCCGGGCAGCATGTCGCCTAGCCTTGTCGGGTGGTGCTTCTCCAATCTCCGGCGGTCCGAGTCGCACTCTCCGTGGCCATCGCGACCGGGTTGTACGGCCTGTCCTTCGGCGCGCTGTCCGTCGCGGCCGGCCTCGACCTCCTGCAGACCATGGCGCTGAGCCTGCTGCTGTTCAGCGGCGGCTCCCAGTTCGCCTTCATCGGCGTCATCGCCGGGGGCGGCAGCGGGATCGCCGCGATGTCCGCCGCCGCCCTGCTGGGAATCCGCAACGGCGTGTACGGGATGCAGGTCAACGTGCTGCTGCGGCCGTCGCGCCGGCAGAAACTGCCGGCCGCGCATCTCACCATCGACGAGTCCGTGGCCACGGCAACGGGCCAGACGGATCCGGCCGAGCAGCGCCGCGGATTCTGGGCCGCGGGCATCGGCGTGTTCGTGCTGTGGAACCTCTTCACCCTCGTCGGGGCGCTCGCGGGCAATGCGATGGGTGACCCCGCCCGGTGGGGCCTCGACGGTGCAGCGGTCGCGGCGTTCCTCGGGCTGCTCTGGCCCCGGATCCGTACTCGCGACCCCGCGGCGATCGCCGTCGTATGCGCCGTCGTCACGCTCATCGCCGTGCCGCTCGTCCCTCCCGGCGTGCCGATCCTGATCGCCGCGGTGGTGGCCGCGGGCCTGGGGCTCTCGGGCCTCGGCCCGGCGACGGAAGGCCTCGAGCCCGACGTCGAGCCCTACCCCGCCACGTCGGGAAGCAACGCGGCGGCCCCGGGAGCCCGCCCGGTGGAAGGCTCCGGGGGCGGTCCCGGCGCGCCGAAGGGGGGCGCATGAGCCTCTGGGGATGGATCCTGCTCGCGTGCGCGATCTCGATCGCGACGAAGTTCCTCGGGTTCCTCGTACCGGCGAAGCTGCTCGACAATCCGAGGATGCTGCGGGTCGCGGGGTCCGTGACCATCGGCCTGCTCGCGGCGCTGACGGCGGTCAACACGTTCGCGTCGGGACAGCTGCTCGTGGTCGACGCGCGGGTGGCCGCCCTGGCTGCTGCCGCCGTCGCGCTCTGGTTGCGGGCGCCGTTCCTCGTCGTGGTCGTGGTCGGGGCGCTCGCGGCCGGGCTGGCACGCCTGCTGGGTGCGGCGTAGGGCCGGACGGTCCGACTGCCCGTGCCCGACCGGGGCCCGGACTAGGCCGCAGGACGCGGCACGAACATGATCACGGCGACACCGGCCAGGCAGACCGCCGAACCGATGAGGTCCCACCGGTCGGGCCGGAATCCGTCGACGAACACGCCCCAGGCGAGTGATCCTGCCACGAAGACGCCCCCGTACGCGGCGAGGATCCGCCCGAAATTCGGTTCCGGCTGCAGTGTCGCGACGAAACCGTAGGCGCCGAGGGCCATGATCCCGAGCCCCGCCCACCACCACGGACGCCCCTCACGGACGGCCTGCCAGATCAGCCAGGCGCCGCCGATCTCCGCCCCGGCCGCGAGGACGAACAGGAGGGCCATGCGCAGGATCGTCATGGCACCGGTCAGGACGTGCTGACGACGGCGGCGGTCGCCTCCGCGATCGCGGCTTCCTCGTCCGTGGGCACCACGAGGACGGGGAAGGCGGACGACGCCGTGCTGATGACACGGGCCTTCTTGCTGCGCTCGCCGTTCCTGGCCTCGTCGAGTTCGAGGCCGAGGGCTCCGAGCTTCGAGACGACGGCGCTGCGGAAGGCCGATGCGTTCTCGCCGATGCCGGCCGTGAAGACGAGCGCCTCTGCGCCGCCGACCGCGACGTGGTAGCCGCCGATGTACTTCGCGAGCCGGTAGGAGGCCACCTCGATGGCGAGCTTGGCGCGGTCCTCGCCGGCTTCCGCAGCCTCGGTCACCGAGCGCATGTCGTTGGTGCCCGTCAGTCCCTTCAGCCCGCTGTTGCGGTTGAGGAGCGTGTCGAGGTCCTGCTCCGAGTACCCCTCACGCAGGAGGAACAGCAGGATGGACGGGTCGATGTCGCCGGAGCGCGTTCCCATCACGAGTCCTTCGAGGGGCGTGAAACCCATCGAGGTGTCGATGCTCTCGCCGTCGCGCACTGCCGTGGCGGAGGCGCCGTTGCCGAGGTGCGCGATCACGCCGGTGAAGGTGCCGGCGCCGAGCAGCTCGGCGGCACCGCGGGCCACATAGGCGTGCGAGGTCCCGTGGAAGCCGTAGCGGCGGATGCCGAACCTCCGGTACAGCTCGTCCGGCACCGCGTACCGCCAGGCGTGCTCGGGCAGGGTGCGGTGGAACGCCGTGTCGAAGACCGCCACCTGCGGCATCTTCGGCCACTTCCCGGTGATGGCCCTGATCCCGGTGACGGCGGCGGGGTTGTGCAGGGGTGCCAGCGGGTTGAGCCGCTCGATGGCACGCGTGATCTCGTTGTCGATCAGCACGGGTTCGCTGAAGCGCTCACCTCCGTGCACCACGCGGTGTCCGACGGCGTCGATCCCGCGCCCGTCGAGGGCCGCGGCGACCTCGCCGTCCACGCGGTCGAGCGCCGCCGCGTGGTCCGGCACCTCGGCCTCGCCGATGCGCTCCACCAGGCCCTCCGCGAGGATGTCGTCGCCCTCGCGCACCTGGTACTTGAGCGAGGACGAGCCGGAGTTGATGACGAGGATGATCATGGGGGGTCCTGTCCTGGGAGGGGCGGGGGAGGCTAGGAGGCGGCGGGCTGCTGGGCCTGGACCGCGGTGATGGCGACCGTGTTGACGATGTCCTCCACGGTGCAACCGCGCGAGAGGTCGTTGACCGGCTTCCGGAGGCCCTGGAGGACGGGCCCGACGGCGACGGCACCGGCCGACTGCTGCACGGCCTTGTAGGTGTTGTTGCCGGTATTGAGGTCGGGGAAGATGAAGACCGTCGCCTGGCCTGCCACCGAGGAGCCCGGGAGCTTGGAGGCGGCAACCGAGGCGTCCACGGCGGCGTCGTACTGGATGGGCCCCTCCACCGCGAGATCGGGCCGCTGCTGCCGCACGAGCTCGGTGGCGCGCCGCACCTCGTCCACGGCTCCGCCGCTGCCGGACTCGCCCGTGGAGTAGGACAGCATGGCCACGCGGGGCTCGACGCCGAACTGCGCCGCCGTCTCGGCCGAGGCCACTGCGATGTCCGCCAGCTGCTCCTCGTTGGGGTCCGGGTTCACGGCGCAGTCGCCGTACACCAGCACGCGGTCCTGCAGAAGCATGAGGAACACCGAGGAGACGATCTTCACGCCGTCCTTGGTCTTCACGAATTCGAGCGCGGGCCGGATGGTGTTCGCCGTCGTGTGCGCGGCACCGGACACCATGCCGTCGACCTTCCCGAGCTGGACCATCATCGTGCCGAAGTATGCCCCTTCGAGCATGCGCTCCCGGGCCTGGTCGAGGGAGACATTCTTGTGGGCGCGTACCCGTGCGTACTCCGCGGCGAACTCCTCGCGCAACCCGCTCGTCGCCGGGTCGATCAGCGTGATGCCGGTGAGGTCGATGCCCTGGCCCGTCGCCAGTTCTCGGACGCGAGCCTCGGGTCCCAGGATCGTGAGGTCGCAGACATCGCGGCGGTGCAGGATCTCGGCGGCCTTGAGCACCCGGATGTCCTCGCCCTCGGGGAGCACGATATGCCGCCGCTCGGACCGCGCACGCTGGATGAGCTCGTGCAGGAACCGCAGGGGGGTCATGCTGACGGGGCGGGGGAGTTCGAGCCGCTCCAGCAGTTCGTGCTCGTCCACCTGCCGCGACCAGGCGCCGAGCGCGGCCGCGGCCTTGCGGCGCAGTCCGCTGGCGATCTCACCGCGCACCTCGCTGACGCGCCGAGCCGCCGTGTAGGTGTCGTCGTCGAGCGTGAACACCGGGAACGGCGCCTGCGCGAGGAGGGCGAGGATGTTGGGATCGGGCGCGAGCCCGCCGGTGAGGATCATGCCCGAGGGAACCGGGAACTCGGGGGAGAACGACGACGCCAGCGTTGCCACGAGCACGTCCGCGCGGTCCCCGGGCACGATCACCAGGGCGCCGTCGGTGAGCAGGTGCAGGAAGTTGCCGACGTTCATGGCGGCGACGCGCACGCTCGTGACGTCGCGCTCGAGGTTGGAATTGCCGGCGATCTGACGGGCCCCGAGTTCGGCGGACACCTCGGAGACCGTGGGCTGGGAGATCTCCGACAGTTCCGGGATCACGTAGACGGGACGGCCCGAACGGCCCGGCCGCACGTGCTCGCTGATGGCGGTGACGGCGTCGTCCGCCGCCCTGTTCACCATCATGGCGAGGAGGGACACCTTCGCGGCGTCGAGCTCGCGGCGGGCCACGTCGACGGCGTCGGCCGCCTCCTCGACGGACATGTCCTTCGCACTGACGACGGCGAGGACCATGGCGCCGAGGTTGTTGGCCAGGCGGGCATTGAGATCGAACTCGACGGCGGCGTCGTTCCCGGAGAGGTCGGTGCCCTCCACGATGACGACGTCGCACTCCGCGGCGATCTCGCTGTAGATGGCGACGCAGCGGGCGTCGATCTCGGCGCGGTCGCCGGTGACGAGCAGGGCGCGGGCCTGGGCGCGCGTGAGGCCGCCGCGGGCGCGGCCCTCCGGGAGGTCGAACGCACGTTGCATGAGCCGGACCATGGGGTCGGCAGCAGGATCACTGCCCTCGACGATGGGCCGGAAGAAGCCCACGCGGTCGGCGTGCCGGTGCAGCATGTCGGCCAGGCCCAGGGAGATCAGGGACTTGCCGGAGCCGTTGGTCATGGCGCTCACATATATTCCGCGGGTCATGGGGCCAGTCTTGCAGGGTCCTCAGGTGCCCGCCATAACGGGTGTCACGTCCTCGGGCAGTTCCCTCCGGGCGCCGGGACGGCAGGCAGGACCGGCCGGAGGCGCCGTGCGGAGTGGTTGCTGCCGTCTGGATGGACCACGGCCGCCACCGTCAGCGCAGCGGGGTGCGCGTGTCCGTGTCCGGCCCCCAGCGGCCACCCGCCGCCACCAGCAGTCCGGCGACGACGAGCAGCGCTGCGATGGGGCCGTAGGTGCCGAAGGCCTGCTGGAGCGGCGGCAGGTAGTAGGGGTAGAGCGCCGGGGCCACGATCGACAGGCTGTACCCCAGGCCGTAGCCGCTGGACCTCACGCCGCCGGCGAACCTCTCGGACAGGTAGGCGCCCACCGGCCCGTACACCGAGACGGTCACCACCTGCAGGGCCGCGCAGAGCACGACGACGGACACCGGGCCGTCCACCGCGAAGATCGCCAGGAAGCAGGCAGGGGCCGTCACGGCAGCCAGCACGCCGAAGCCGATGAAGAAGCGCCGTCGTCCGACGAGGGTGGAGACCTGCCCGCAGAGCGCCATGGCGACCGCGGAGACAACCGTGGCGCACAGCAGGGTGAGCGTGACGCCGCGACCGTCGAAGGTGCCGGCCTTCGTCAGTTCGGAGGTGAGGGTCGGGATGGCCATGTAGGTCAGCAGCCACAACCCGGTCATCAGGGTGAAGGTCTGGAGGAAGACGTGCCGGTCGCGTCCTACCAGCACGTCCTTCAGCGGTGAGCGGGGCGCCGGGACCTGTGCGGCGGCGGGCGCGTCCGCGACCTGGCGCCGGTAGTACCGGAGCATGACGAGTGCGAGGATACCGCCGACGACGAACGGCACGCGCCAGCCCCAGGTGGTGTAGGAGGCAGGATCGAGGACGGTCAGCAGGACGAGGACGAGGGCGGCGATGGTCGCGTTGGCCACGGGTGACATCGCCATGATGAGTCCGCTCGCCATGCCTCGCCGCCGGGGTGCCGACCACTCCATGGCCAGCGGGACGGCGGAGGTGTATTCGCCGCCCAGGAACACGCCGCCGAGGAACCTCAGGGCAAGGATCAGTGCCACGGTCCCGCCGCCGAGCACCTCGTGACCCGGGACGGCCGCGATCAGCAGGGTCGTCGCGGCGATGCCTGCGAGGGCGACCTTCGTGGTGGCCGTGCGGCCTACGCGATCGGCGATCGGTCCGAAGATCGCGGCTCCGAGGGGGCGCCCGATCAGGGTCGCCGTGAAGACCAGCCCTGCGGTGGCCGCGACGTTCTCCGCACCGAGGAGGGTGCCCGCGGCCGGTGCGAGGGCGATCACCGGCAGGAAGATGTCGAACTGGTCCACGTAGTTCCCGAGGATTCCGCCGCGGACGGCATGACGGGCCCTCGGATCGTCGCCGATCCGCGCAGCGGTGGGGGACGGCATGGAGGTACCGGGCATCGTATTCTCGCTTCCTTCGCCGGCATGACCCGGAGCAGGTTCGGCGGTCGAAGCTGCAGCAGCTTCCTCTCAGCCCTTGCCAGGGCTCCCGCGGGAATGGGTGACTCCATCCTGCCATGCCGCCCTTGACCCCGTCCGGCCCGGCGCGTAATGTACAACCATATGGTTGTAAAACAGTTGAGTGCGGACGAGGTGGACCGCCTGTTCCAGGCGCTCGCCGACGCGACACGGAGGGACATCGTGGCGCGCGTCCTGGTCGCCGAGTATTCGGTATCGGGCCTGGCCGAGCAGTACGACATGAGTTTCGCCGCCGTGCAGAAACACGTGGCCGTCCTCGAGCGGGCCGCTCTGGTCACGAAGGAGAAGCGCGGACGGGAGCAGATCGTGCGCGGACAGGTCGACGGCGTGCAGAAGGCCCGCCGCCTGCTCGACGAGTACGAGAGGATCTGGCGGCAGCGGGTCGACCGGATCACGGACATCCTCGCCGAGGATGCCGGGGACATGGACTAGGAAGGCAGCATCATGGCGGTCATCAGTACTGAGAAGGACGTCGAGGCACTCCACTTCAGGCTCGTCGCGGAGTTCGATGCCGGAGTGGAACGCGTGTGGCGGATCTGGGCGGATCCGCAGCAGCTCCAGCGGTGGTGGGGACCGCCGACGTGGCCTGCGACGTTCGACGCCTACGAGTTCGAGGAGGGCGGGCGGGCGGCCTACTTCATGACCGGGCCCGACGGCGAGAAGGCGCGGGGATGGTGGCGCATCACCGCCGTCGAGCCTCCGCACCGGTTGAGGTTCGTCGACGGGTTCGCGGACGAGAACGGCGACCCTGTGGCCGACATGGGCGAGACGACGGCGACCGTGACGCTCGAGGACCTCGGCGGTCGTACCCGCATGACCATGACCACGGCCTTCGAGTCCCTTGAACAGCTCAACCAGATGGTGGAGATGGGCATGGAGGAGGGCATCCGGGAGGCCCTCGGCCAGGTCGATGCCCTGCTCGCGGAGGACGCCTCCGTCTGAGCCTGCGCTCGCCCACGCCGCCGGGAGTGCGGAAAGGACCGCCGGAGAGTGCTTTCGGCGGTCCTTTCCGCACTCCCGGCGGTGCAGGTCGGGCGGCGGTCGGCCCGGCCGGGACCGGGACGACCGCGCCACGCGTGCCTTACGCGGTGGCAGCCTTCGGCTTGCGGTTGGGCAGGGCGAGCTTGAAGATCTTCGCCCAGGTGGAGCCGACCTGCTTGGGCAGGGGCCCGGTGGTGTAGGGCAGGTTGTAGCGCCCGCAGATCTCGCGGACCTTCACCGCCACCTCGGCGTACCGGTTGGACGGCAGGTCGGGGAAGCAGTGGTGCTCGATCTGGTGGGACAGGTTCCCGGTCATGAGGTGCATGAACTTCGAGCCGGAGATGTTGGCCGAGCCGATCATCTGGCGGACGTACCAGTCGCCGCGCGTCTCGCCCTCGACCTCCTCCTCCGTGAAGGTGTCGGTTCCTTCGGGGAAGTGGCCGCAGAAGATGACGGCGTGCGCCCAGAAGTTGCGGATGGCGTTGGCGGCGAGCGTCCCGTAGAGGGCCTGCTTCCCCGAACCGGTCAGCATCGCGACGGCGGGGGTGGCGGCGTAGTCCTTGGAGAACTGCTTGAACACCTTGACCCCCACGGCCTTCAGGTCGCGGTTCATGGCCTCCTTGGACTTCAGGCCTTCCTTGTACTCGGGGATCTCGAGGTCGTAGAGGGCGATGCCCCACTCGAAGACCGGCGCCAGGACGGCGTTGTACAGCGGGTTGCCGAGGTTGAAGGGTCGCCATGGCTGGTCGGGATCCATGCGGAGCAGGTTGTATCCGACGTCCCGGTCCTTCCCGATGACGTTGGTCCAGCGGTGGTGCAGGTCGTTGTGGGTGTGCTGCCAGGAGCGCGCCGGGGTGACGAAGTCCCACTCCCAGGTGGTGGAGTGGATGTCGGGATCCCGCATCCAGTCCCACTGGCCGTGGAGCACGTTGTGCCCGATCTCCATGTTCTCGAGGATCTTCGCGATGCTCAGCATCGCCGTGCCGGCGAACCAGGCGGGCTTGTACTTGCTGAACAGGAGCGTGCCGCGCCCCGCGAACTCGAGGCTCCGCTGGACCTTGATGACGCGGCGGATGTAGGCGGCATCCGTTGCGCCGCGCTTGGCGAGGATCTCGTCCCGTACGGCGTCGAGCTCGCGGCCGAGGGCTTCGACCTGCTCGTCCGTCAGGTGTTTGGCGGCGTCCGGGCGGACCAGGGGGTGGCCCGAGGCCGCAAGGGCGCCCGGGCGTGTCAGCGTGGTGGTCATGGAAGCTCCTCTGGTGGGGGATTAAAGGTCGAGGTTCACGGGCCCGGCGGCTGCCGAGACGCAGGTCTGGATGAGTTGGCCGGGCGCGTTGTGCAGTTCGCCGGTGCGGAGGTCGCGGACCTGCCCGGCGCGCAGCGGGATCAGGCAGCTGTGGCAGATGCCCATGCGGCAGCCGCTCGGCATGAGGATGCCGGCGTCCTCGCCGATATCGAGCAGGGGGGTGTCGCCGTCGGCCTGCACCTCGCGGTCGGACTGCTCGAAGGTGACGAGGCCGCCGTCGTGGCCGGCACCGGCCGTGAGGTCCGTGCTGAACCGCTCGATGGTCAGCGTGCCCGTGGTCGAAGCCTGTCCTTCGGTGCCCGCCGGAACGCTCGGGACGGTGCGTGCCGTCTCCAGGGCCGCTTCGCGCTCCCACAACTCCTCGGCGGCGTTGAGGAAGCCCTCCGGCCCGCAGGCATAAGCTGCCCGGGAGCGCCAGTCCGGGCACAGGTCCGCGATGGTCTTCGCCGTGAACTCCAGCCGGCCGCGGGCGCTCGTGAACCAGTGGCGGACCGTGAGGTTGGGGAACTGGTCGGCCAGTTCGTCCAGTTCCTCGCGGAACAGGCTCTTCTCCGGGGTGCTGTTCGAGTTGATGAGCACCACGTTCGCATCCGGTCGGCGGGGGACCAGGGTGCGGATCATGGACATGACCGGGGTGATGCCGCTGCCCGCGGTGAGCATGAGCAGGGACCTCGGGTGCTCGGGGAGCACGAAGTCACCCTGGGGAGGCGCGAGGAACAGGACGTCACCCGGCTTGGTGTCCCGCACCAGGACGTGCGACACGGAGCCGGCGTCCTTCACCGTGATGGCCGGATCATGCCCGGCGGCGTTGCTCAGGGAGTACGAGCGCCAGTGCCGTACGCCGTCGAGTTCCACGCCGATGCGCGCCCACTGGCCGGCCTGGTGTGCATGCCAGCCGTTGCCGGGATGGAAGTAGATGGTGGCCGAGTCCTCGGTCTCGTGCACCACCCGGGTGACGACGCCGCGGAGCTGTCGTGAGGAGTACACGGGATTGAACAGCGCGAGGAAGTCTTCCGGCGTGAGCGGTGTGATGAGCGCGGATGCTGCACGCGCCAGCTTGGTGAACCGGATCATTGAATTAACGATATAGCCTCTCCCGCTAGAAATCTTCACTCCGGGCATACAGTTGGGGGAGGAGAATTATTGCAGCGAAATAGATAAGGGGTGCTCGGATGAGTTCTGACGAGGTATCGGTCGCTCCGCCGGAACCACCGTGGCTTGCCCTTCCGCCGGAGGTGAGCGACCGCCTGAGGCCCCTCACCGCCGATCTGGTGGAGGCGATCATCCAGGCCGTCCCCCAACTGGTCCCGGCCTATGCCCGTCCGATCGAGGGTGGCTTCGGCCGGGGACTGCGCCTCGGCGTGGCGGTCGCCCTGGACCGGTTCCTCGAATTGCCGGGCACGAGGCTGCCCGCCCTGTCCGACCAGAGCCGCCAGCTCGTGGCGGGCCTCGGCCGCGGCGAATTCCAGCAGGGACGCAGTATGGATTCGTTGCTCGGCGCCTACCGGATGGGCGCGCGCGTGACCTTCCGGGAGATGTCGCGCCGCTCGATGGAGGAGGGCCTCGGCTCCGCCGTGGTGGTGGATCTCGGCGAATCGATCATGGCGTACATCGACGAGCTCTCCGCCGTGAGTGCCCAGGCCTACGCCTTCGAGCAGTCGGAACGCGCCGGCGCGGTCGACCGGCGGCGCGCCGAACTGCTGGAACTGCTGCTGCTCGGCCAGGCGGACGAGACCGCGCTGCGCCAGGCGGCCTCGCTCGCCGACTGGACCGTGCCTGCGCAGCTCGCCGTCGTGACGCTTCCGCTGGAGCGGGCCCAGGGGCTCCGGCAGCGGCTCGCACCCGGGGCGATCATCATCGAACGCGAGACCGACGCCGTCGCCCTGGTGCCCGAGCGCGGACCGGCGTCGCGTGCCGAGCTGCACCGGGTCCTTGCCGGCAGGAGCGCGGCGGTCGGTCCCGCAGGCAGCCTCGAGCAGGTCCCGGAGTCGTTGCGCCTGGCGGTCCTGGCGGCATCCATGCTGCCGCAGCGCGAGGGCGACGACGATCCGCCGGTCTGGGCGGACGAGCACCTGACGGAGGTGGTCCTGGCCGCTGAGCCCTCGGCCGTCGGCGAACTGGCCCGGCGGCGGCTCACACCGCTGGCAGGGCTGCCCGACGGCCAGCGGGAGAAGCTCGAGGAGACCCTGCTGGCCTGGCTGCGGCACTGGGGCCAGCGGGCGCCCATCGCCGAGGAGCTCGGCATCCATCCGCAGACCGTCGGCTATCGCGTGCTGCAGTTGCGCGAGCTGTTCGGCGACGACCTGAAGGATCCGAAGGTGCGCTTCGAGCTGGAGATCGCGCTGCGCAGCGGCCGGAGGACCGCTGTCTGAGTACATCTAGGCTCCGCTGTAGGTCGCCGAGGTCCAGAGATGGAACAGGGCGTACGCGCGGTACGGGCGCCAGGCCTCCGAAAGGAGTTCGGCGTCCCTGATGCTCGGGTTGCCCATCGCCCGGCGCGCCACGAGGTCGCCGGGCGTGAAGGCGTCGGGGTCCCGCAGGACCCGCACGGCGAGATAGTCCGCGGACCACGGGCCGATGCCCGGGAGGGCGAGCAGTTCCTTCCGGAGCGCCGCATGGTCCCCGTCGGCGTCGAGGGACAGCCCTCCGGCGACGGCGCGCGCCACGTTCTGCACGGTGGCCGCGCGGGTACGGGTCACCCCGACAGCGGCGCGCAGCTCCTCGTGCGGTGCGTCGGCGATCGCCTCCGGGGTGGGGAACGCGATGAGCCCGGAGGATGACGGAGTGCCGTAGGCCGCGGCGAGCCTGCCGCCGAACGTTCCTCCCGCGGCGACGGACACCTGCTGCCCGAGGACCGTCATGACCGCGGCCTCGAAGGCGTCCGGATAGCCGACGGCGCGCAGCCCGGGGCGCCGTCGCACCAGCGGGCCGAGGAGCGGGTCCTGCCAGAATGCGCGGGCGACGGCGCCGGTGTCCGTATCGAGGTCCAGCCACGCCCGGGTGGTCCGGACGAGCTGCGCGAAGTCACCGCCGTCCTCCGTGTCGGCCGTGAGCTCGACGCCGTCGGCCCGGATGGTGACCGTGATGCGGCAGGGCCCGCCCGGCGTCGCCAGCAGGCGCGTGTGCGTGCGCCCTTCGCGGTCCGTCAGCTCACAGCCGGGGATGGCGTGGTTGGCGAGGATCGCGGCCATCGGGCCGGCGTCGAGCGCGCCGTTCGGCGGAAGGACCGCGGTGAGGCTCACGGGAGGATGGAGTCCACGTACCCGCCGTCCACCCGAACGGCCGCACCCGTGGTCGCCGAGGCGAGCGGCGAGGCGAGGTAGGTGACCATGTTCGCGATCTCCTGGGGCTCGATCAGGCGTTCGAGCAGCGACTGGGGGCGATGGTCCGTCATGAACCGGCGCTGCGCTTCCTCCCACTCGAGGTCCTTGTCCACGAGCTGGTACACGAAGTCCTCGACGCCGCCGGTGTGGGTGGGGCCGGCGATGATCGAGTTCACGGTGACGCCTGTCCCGCTCGCCTCCTTCGCGAAACCACGGGACACGGCGAGCAGTGCCGTCTTCGAGACGCCGTAGTGGATCATCTCGGCGGGAACGGCGACGGCGGAATCGCTGGCGATGTACTGGATGCGTCCCCAGCCGGCACCGATCATGCCGGGCAGGTAGGCGCGTGTGAGCCGGATCGCGGTGAGGACGTTGACGTCGAAGTAGCGGCGCCACTCGGCGTCGTCGATCTCGAGGGCCGGCTGCGCGCCGAAGATCCCGAGGTTGTTGATGAGGACGTCCACGGCGGGCAGGACGGCGAGGGCCTTCGCCACGCCGTCGTCGGTGGTGACATCGGCGGGGACGGCGATGAGCTCGGCGTCGGGTACGTCCTCCCGGATCGCCTCCATGGCACGGGTGACACTGCGGTTGCTGCGACCGTTGACTCCCACGCGGGTGCCCGCGGCGGCCAGGGTGGCCGCGATCGCCAGCCCGATGCCCTGGGTGGATCCCGTGACGAGTGCCGTCTTGCCGCTGAGGTCGATCGCCAATGCCATGGATGCTCCTGGAACGGTGGGGAGGGTCTGGGTCCCACCCTACGACGGCGGCCGTGCCACGGCGGTCGTGCCACGGCGGTCGTGCCACGGCGTGCCTCGCCGGGGGAGTCGAGGCGTCCTGCCGCCCGTCCGCCTAGCATGCCCGGCGCATCGCGTCACAAAGGGGTGCGGATCGGCGTGCCGGGGACGGTTGGAGAAAAATACCAGCCGCACCGGGTATATTGCAGCCGGTATATGGAATACTTCCGCCTCCGCCGAGGTTGAGAGTGGCATCTGGGCGTCATTCCCGCCCACAGAAGGAGATCTACCGCAATGGCAACCGACTACGACGAGCCACGCGTTCGCCCGGAAGACCAGCCGGCCAACGAGTCCCTCGAGGCAATCCAGGCACAGCGCAGCGCGACCACGCAGACTGCGTTGATCGATGTCGAGGACGGCGAAACCGCTGAAGGCATCGACCTCCCCGGGGCCGATCTTTCCCACGAGGAACTCCTGATCCAGGTCATCCCGCAGCAGGAGGACGAATTCACCTGCATGTCCTGCTTCCTGGTGCACCACCGCAGCCAGCTTGCACGCGAGAAGAACGGCGAGAAGTTCTGCTCCGAGTGCGAGGGCTGACAGTCCCTCCGGACGTACGCAGAGCCCCCGGCCCGATGGCCGGGGGCTCTCTTGCTTAACCGGTTCGGCCGGGCCGGGCCCACCGCTCTCCGCCGCCGCAGTACGGTGGGAGCATGAAATCCTCGCACGTCATCGTCCTGCCCGGGGGCGGCTACACCATGCTGTCCGACAACGAGGCCGAGGTGGTCGCCGAGCGCCTGCGCTCGTTCGGCCTCTCCGCCAGCGTGTTCGGCTACCCTGTGCACACCCGGCACCCCGGACCGCTCGCCGCCGTCCGCGCCGAGATCCGCCGTGTCCGCGCCTCCGGCGTCGAACGGCTGGCGCTCCTCGGCTTCTCGGCCGGCGGGCACCTCGCGGGACACGCGGCGCTGGCGCCCCTCGGCGAGCCGGACGAGCGCGTGGACGCCGCCGTCCTCTGCTATCCCGTGGTGTCCATGGAACTCGCGACCCACCGGGGCTCGCAGGACGAACTGCTCGGCCCCGACGCCGGCGGGAGGATCCGCGCCTCCACTTCGCTCGACCGCCTCGTCACACCGGACGCACCGCCGTTCTTCATCTGGCACACCGCTGCGGACGAGGCCGTCCCCGTGGAGCACGCCTACCTGCTCGGGCAGTCGCTCGCGGCACACGCGGTCCCGCACGCCCTGCACGTCTTCGAGCAGGGCGAGCACGGCCTCGGGCTGGCGGAGGGAAGCGGCGCAGCGGAGCAGTGGAGCCGCCTGGCGAGTGAGTGGCTCCTGGCCCGCGGCTGGTGATCGCGAAGGTCCCGTCCGCCGGTACCCGCCCGTGATCGTGCAGACCCTCGTGGCGCTGGGACCGGTGATCGGCCTGATAGCCCTCGGCTACGCCATCCGTGCCCGCGGCTTCCTGGCGCCGGCGTTCTGGCGGCCGGCCGAGCGGCTCTGCTACTTCATCCTCCTGCCGGCGCTGTTCATCCACGGGACGGCGACGGCGGACCTCGCGGGACTGCCGATCGGCCTGATGGCGCCGGTCCTCGCCGGGCCGGTCGTCCTGGCGGCCCTCGGTCTCGTGGCCGCCCAGCGCCGGCTGGACCTCGACGGTCCCGCCTTCACCTCCGTCCTGCAGGGCAGCATCCGGTTCAACAACTACCTCGGCCTGTCGATCGCCCTCGCCCTGTTCGGGTCCGACGGCGTGGCGCTCGCTGCGATCGCGAACACCATCCTCGTGCCGCTCGTGAACGTCATCTGCACGCTCGCCTTCGCGCGCTACGGCTCGGAGAAGCTGACCCTGGGCGGCACGCTCCGGAGCATCGCCACCAATCCGCTGATCCTGGGATGCGCGATCGGCATCCTGCTCAACGTGACGGGCATCGGGTTGCCGCCGGGGATCTCCGATCTGGTGCGGACCCTGGGCAGCGCGTCGCTGCCGCTCGGACTCCTGTGCGTGGGGGCGGCGCTGGAGCTGCGGAGCATGGGCCGCACCGTCGGTGCCGTGGGCCTCGCCACCGCGGTCAAGTTCTCGGTGCTGCCCGGCCTCGGCATCGCAGGATGCCTGCTCGTGGGGCTCACCGGCGAGCCGGCCGCGACGGTGATCCTCTTCCTGTCCCTGCCGACGGCGTCCTCCGCGTACGTCATGGCCCGGGCGCTCGGCGGGGACGCGCGACTCATGGCCTCCACGATCACCCTGCAGACGGTGGCCGGCGTGCTCTACCTGCCGTTCGTGTTCCTCGTGATCCGGGTGCTCACCGGCTGAGTGGCGCCCTCCGGACCCCCTCCGGTAGTAAGCATGCTTGCTATCGCTTCCGGTGGCACCTACGGTGAAGGGGAGCCAACCTCCTCGAAAGGGCCATCATGATCACGCTTGAACAGATGAAGGACTCCATGAACGCCGGCGCCAACGTGCTGAGCGAGGACGGAGCCGTGCTCGGCCCCATGGGCCAGCTCTACGTCGACGACGCCACCGGGGAGCCCAGCTGGGTCACCGTGGCCACCCACACCATGGGGAGTCCCGAGTCCTTCGCGCCGCTGCGCGGGGCCGTGCTCGACGGCCGCGACGTCCGCCTGCCCTATACGCACGGCAAGGTCTACGAATCCCCGAAGATGTCGCAGGACGGGCACCTCAGCCCCGAGGAGGAACAGCACCTCCTGCGCTACTACGGCCTGATGCCCTCCAAGGACGAGGAGCTCGCGACCCGGGAGCAGTCCTCCGCGGCAGTGGCGCGGACGCAGTCCTCCCGCCCGGAGGGCGACTACTCGATGACGCGCTCGGAGGAGCAGCTCCGCGTGGGCACCGAGATCCGGGAGACGGAGCGCGTACGCCTCGTCAAGCGCGTCGTCACCGAGGACGTCACCATGACGGTGCAGATCCGCCGCGAGGAGCTCGTCGTGGAGCGCGTGCCGATCAAGGACGGCACGCCGTTCTACGACGACGGCCAGGGCACCTTCACGGAGGCCGAGCGCGAGCGCCTCTACTCGGCGGTCGAGACCGCGTTCAACGGGGACACGGTCGAGGTGGTCCTGTACGAGGAGAAGCCGCGCGTCGAGGTGGATGTCGTCCCGATCGAGCGCGTCCGGATGCGCCGCGAGGCCCGCACGCATGACGAGAGCGTCGGCGGCCAGGTGCGCAAGGAAGTCATCGAGACGGAACGCATCGAGCTGTAGCGCTCAGTACTCCCGGGAGGACAGCACGCAGAACTCGTTGCCGTCCGGGTCGGCGAGGACATCCCACGAGACATCCGGGCCCTGGCCGACGTCGATCCGCTGCGCGCCGAGAGTGATCAGTCGCTCGATCTCGGCGTCGCGGTCCTGGCCGGTCTGGGGCGCGAGATCGAGATGCAGCCGGTTCTTCCCCTGCTTGCCGTGCGTCACGGGCACGAAGACGAGGCCCGGCGGCACCTGCTCGAACCTGAGCGTGGGCCCGAGTTCGCGGGCCCACGGCGGTACGAGCACGGCCTCGTCGTCGGAGTCGAACAGAACCTCCCATCCGAGGGCTTGGGCCCACCACCGCGCCAGGGCGCGGTGGTCGGTGGACTCGATGACGGTGGAGTACCAGCGCAGTGCCATGCCCTGATTGTGCTCCGGTCAGGGACGGCCCGCGCGGTATTCCGGACAGGGATTGTCCGCATCGCGAAGGAGTGGCAGGGCGATCCGGCAGGCGCCGGGAAGGCAGCGATGAATAACGTCACGAGAGCGTGCGCTAATTGCTGCTAAGGTCATCCTTACCTGACGCACCGAGGTTGGACGAGACCGGTTGTGCTTTGGTACCGCCTGATCGCCTCCCCGGAAGGAACCAATGCTCCGCGCCCCCAGACTCCTCGCCCTCGCCGCCGCGGCGTCCATGACGGTCGCCCTCGGTGGCTGTGCCACTCCGGCCCAGGGGCAGGACGCCGCCGCGTCCGACGCCGGTTCCGGGACGATCACGATCGAGCACGCTTTCGGGACCACCACCCTCCCGGAGAAGCCGGAGCGCGTCGCGACCGTCGCCTGGGCCAACCAGGAAGTGCCGCTGGCACTCGGCGTCGTGCCGGTGGGCATGGCAGCGGCGACGTTCGGGGACGACGACGGCGACGGCGTCCTCCCCTGGGTCTCGGAGAAGCTCGAGGAGCTCGGCGGCGAGACGCCCGTCCTCTTCGACGAGACCGACGGCATCGACTTCGAGGCCGTTGCCGACACCGCCCCCGACGTGATCCTCGCGGCCTACTCGGGGCTGACGCAGGAGGACTACGACACGCTCAGCGAGATCGCTCCCGTCGTCGCGTTCCCGGAGACCGCGTGGGGCGCCCCCTGGCGCGAGATGATCGAACTCAACAGCGCCGGGATGGGCATGGCCGAGGAGGGCGAGGAGCTGATCGCCGACCTGGACCAGCAGATCAGCGACGCCACGGCGAAGTTCCCCGCGATCGCCGGCAAGAAGACCATGTTCATGACGCACGTTGACCCGACCGACCTCAGCGAGGTCAGCTACTACACCACCCACGACACGCGCGCCATGTTCTTCCAGGACCTGGGACTCGCGACCCCCGAGAGCGTCGCCACAGCCTCGGCCGAGACCGATCTCTTCTCCGGAACCCTCAGCACCGAACAGGCCGATGTCCTCGACGACGTCGACATCATCGTCACCTACGGGGACGACGAGCTCGTCTCCACCCTCGAGGCCGACCCGCTCCTCTCGCAGATCCCCGCCGTCGCGAGGAAGGCCATCGTGAACCTGCCCGGCACCACGCCCGTCGGGACCGCGGCGAACCCCACGCCGCTGTCCATCTCCTGGGTGCTCGAGGACTACCTCACGCTCATCTCGGACGCCGCAGACAGGTCGTAGTGGCCGCTCCCGCTCCACAGACCGCCGCAGGTCCCGCTCCCGAGCGGGGCCTGCGGCGGTTGCGGCCGGTGTGGGTCCTCGTCCTGCTGGCAGCCCTGGGCGGCGTCATGGTCGCGTCCGTGATCATCGGGTCCCGCGACGTCGCGATGGCCGACGTCCTGGCGGCGCTCGGCGGATCGACCGACGGCTTCAACGAGGCGGCGGTGGCCAAGCGGATCCCCCGCACCCTGCTGGCCGTACTCGCGGGCGCGGCGCTGGGCCTCTCCGGAGCGGTCATGCAGGGCGTCACGCGCAATCCCCTCGCCGACCCCGGGATCCTCGGCGTCACCACGGGCGCTTCCCTCGCGGTCGTGGTGGGCATCGCCACGGTCGGCCTCGGTTCGGCGACGGGCTACATCTGGTTCGCCATCGCCGGGGCCTCCGTCACCGCGGTGTTCGTCTACGTGATCGGATCCCTCGGCCGTGGAGGAGCGACGCCGCTCAAGCTGGCACTGGCCGGCGCGGCCACCTCCGCAGCACTGACCTCGCTCATCAGCGCCGTGGTCCTGCCGCGCGGGGACATCTCCGGCAGCGTACGGTCCTGGCTCATCGGCGGCGTGGGCGGCGGGACGTTCTCGGGCATCGGCCAGGTCCTCCCCTTCCTCGCCGTCGGCCTCGCCCTGAGCCTCCTCTCCGCGCGGTCCCTGAATTCCCTCGCCCTGGGTGACGAGCTCGCGGCCGGCCTCGGGGAGCGCGTGGCCGTCGCCCGCGGCAGCGCGGCGTTCGGGGCCGTCCTCCTGTGCGGGGCGGTGACCGCGGTGACCGGGCCCATCGGCTTCGTCGGGCTCGTCGTCCCCCACGCGTGCCGCCTGCTGATCGGCGTCGATCATCGCTGGCTCCTGCCGATGTCCGCCGTCCTGGGCGCGGTCCTGCTCACCTCCACGGACGTGCTCGGGCGGATCGTGGCCCGCCCCGAGGAGATCGACGTCGGCATCATCACCGCGCTCGTCGGAGCGCCGTTCTTCATCTACATCGTGCGCCGACAGAAGGTCCGGGAGCTATGACGACACTGCAGGCCCAGCGGCGGATCGGGATCTCCGCCCACGAGATCGCAGGAGGACGGCGCCGGCGCACCCTGCGCCGGCGCGTCGTCGTCGGCGTCCTCGCGGGCCTGATCGTCGTCGCCTTCGCGGTCTCCCTCTCGGTCGGACAGACCTACTATCCGCCGAGGGACGTCCTCGGCGTGATGCTGGGCCAGGACATCGACGGCGCCGGCTTCACCGTCGGCCGCCTGCGGCTGCCCCGGGCGACGCTCGCGGTGATCGCCGGTCTCTGCTTCGGGATCGGTGGCGTGACCTTCCAGACCATGCTCCGCAACCCCCTGGCGAGCCCGGACATCATCGGGATCAGCGCCGGCGCGAGCGCTGCCGCAGCCTTCGCCATCATCACGCTCGGCCTCGGGGCAACCCAGGTGTCGGTCGTCGCGATCGTCGCCGGGCTCGGGATCGCCCTGCTGGTGTACGGGCTGTCCTTCAAGGACGGCGTGGTGGGCACACGGCTGATCCTGATCGGCATCGGCATCGCCGCCATGCTCGACAGCCTCACGGCGTACGTGCTCAGCCGGGCCGCCCAGTGGGACCTGCAGGAGGCATCCCGGTGGCTCACGGGAAGCCTGAACGGGGCGCGGTGGTCGGAGGTGCTGCCCGTGGCGATCGCCTTCGCCGTCCTCGCGCCCGTGCTCCTCACGCAGTCCCGGAACCTCGCCGCCTCGCAGCTCGGTGACGACACCGCCGCCGCCCTCGGCGTCAGGGTGGAGCGGACGCGGATCATCGTGATCATCGCCGCCGTCGGGCTGATCGCCTTCGCGACGGCGGCCGCGGGTCCCATCGCGTTCGTCGCCTTCCTCTCCGGGCCGATCGCGGCCCGGATCGTCGGGCCCGGCGCTTCCCTGCTCATCCCCTCCGCGCTGGTCGGGAGCCTGCTCGTGGTGACCGCGGACTTCCTCGGCCAGTACGCCTTCGACGTCCGGTACCCGGTGGGCGTCATCACGGGTGTCCTCGGGGCGCCCTACCTCGTCTATCTGATCGTGCGGACCAACCGCTCGGGAGGTTCACTATGACCGCAGCCCACACCCTCGACGTCCAGGACCTGAGCGCCGGCTACGGCGCACGGACCGTCATCGAGCACCTGGACCTCCGCGTACCGATGGGCGGCATCTCGGTGATCGTCGGCGCCAACGCGTGCGGCAAGTCCACGCTGCTGCGGTCGATGTCCAGGCTCCTGGCGCCCCGCAGCGGGCAGGTGGTGCTCGACGGGCGTGCGGTGCACCGGATACCGGCGAAGGAGCTCGCCCGGACGCTCGGGCTCCTGCCGCAGTCACCGTCGGCACCCGAGGGCATCACGGTCGCGGACCTGGTAGGGCGGGGGCGGCACCCGCACCAGGGATTGTTCTCCCGCTGGACGCCGGCCGATGACCAGGCCGTCGCCGATGCGCTCACGGCCACGGACACGGCGGCGCTCGCCGAGCGGCCCGTGGACGAGCTCTCCGGCGGGCAGAGGCAGCGCGTCTGGATCGCCATGGCCCTGGCGCAGCAGACCGATGTGCTCCTCCTCGACGAGCCGACGACGTTCCTCGACGTCAGCCATCAGCTCGAGGTCCTCGATCTCCTGACGGACCTCAACCGCTCGCGCGGCACCACGATCGTGATCGTGCTGCACGACCTCAACCTGGCCGCCCGGTACGCCGATCACCTGATCGCGCTCAGGGAGGGCCGGGTCCATGCGCTCGGCACCCCCGCGGAGGTGCTCACCGAGGACACCATCCGCGCCGTGTTCGGCCTGGAGAGCAAGGTGGTCCTCGATCCGACGTCGAACAAGCCCCTCATGCTCCCCCTCGGGCGCCACCACACCATGGCGGGGTGACGCGCGGACGGCATCGCCGCGGCGCCCGTGCCCCGGCCCTCCGCCTAGGGCGTCGTGCGAACGGTCATCGGGCAGGCCGTATCACCCGGGAGGAGCCACGCATAGTGCTCCTCCCCCTCGGCGCTGTCCATCGCCGGCCGCACCTGCAACCGTTCCCCGAGCCTCCGCCACCAACCGGCCCCGGTCGCCTCCGGACGAGTCACCATGGCTGCTGGCGCCCGCTGTCCGCATGGGTGCCCCGCGAGAGAGCCGTCACCAGGAAGTCGCGGACGGCGCCATGGGAACGCCGTCCCGCGGCTTCCTGACCTGGACCGTCCCGTCCGGAGTCGTCCCGCCCGGGCGGGTGCCCGGCCGTCGCGGCGAGCCAGTCGCCGTAGTGCGTGATGTCCCTGCCCGCGGCGGCGGCGACGGCGTCGCACGCGAAACCGACGGCGGCCGTGCCGTCCTCGAGCAGGACGGAGCCGAGCAGCATGGGCTCGGGCAGCGCGGCGAGGAAACGCCCGAGCGCCGCTTCGGAGAGGATCCACCGCTCGGCGACGAGTTCCGCGCCGTCGTCCGAGCGGTACACGCCCGGTTTCGGTGGCTGGGTGTCCAGCGCCACCATGCGGTAGCGGGCCGCCGTCCGGACCGGGCCGTCCCACCACGCGCCGAGGTGCTCGAGTTCCCGTGCGAGTACCTGGCCGCGGCGGTGCGCCCCGACCACGACCAGCGGGACGCCGGAGGCACCGGCAGCGAGGGGCCACGGCCGGGCGGCCTTGGCGCGGCCGGCGGCTCCCGCGGCGAAGAGCGCGGGAGGGGCAGGAGCGGATTCGATGCGGCGGGCGATGTCCGCCACGACGGCGTCGTCGAAGGTGCGCCCGACGACGGTCACGCCGAACTGGGCTCCCTCGACCTCACCCGCCGGCACGGCGACCGCGCACAGGTCGAAGAGGTTGCAGAAATTCGTGTACGTGCCCATGCGCGAGTTGACGCCGACCGGGTCCGCGGCGACGTCGGCGAGGAGGGGGTGCAGGGGGGCCGTGGGCACCAGCAGGGCATCGAAACCCTCGAGCTGCGCGAGCGCGTTCCGCTCGAGGGCGGCCAGCCGGGCGGTGTCCGTCACGTACTGGTGCGCGGACAGCGATCCCGCACGGCCGATGATCCCGGCGACGGTGGGATCGAGGCCCGCGGGGTTGCCGTCCGCCACGGCACCGTCGACGAAGGCACCCACAGCGGCATAGCGCTCCGCGACGAGGGCGCCGTCGTAGAGCAGGCGCGCGGCCTGCAGGAATCCGTCGATCGCCAGGGGCTCGACGTCGACGCCGGACGCCTCGAGCCGGGCGATCTGCCGGCCGAACTCCGCGGCCCACGCGGGGGAGAGCTCGGGCAGCTCGGCGGGGTAGGCGACGCGGGGCCGGGCCGGGGCCGCCAGGCGCACGTCCGAGGGCCAGGCACGCGAGTCTCCCGCCATCACGCCCATCGCGCGTTCCGCCAGGGAGAGGTCCCGCGCCAGGATGGTCACCGCGTCCCAGGAACGGCAGGCCGGCACCACGCCGTCGGTGGAGACGACGTGCAGCGTGGGCTTGATCCCCACGATCCCCTGCAGTCCCGCCGGGATCCGCCCGGAGCCGGCGGTGTCGGTGCCGATGGCGATGTCCGCGAGCCCCAGGGCCACGGCGACGGCCGACCCGGAGCTGGATCCGCCCGAAATGTACTCTGGCCGGCGGGCATCACGCACGGCTCCGTGGGGGCTGCGCGTCCCCACGAGTCCGGTGGCGAACTGGTCCAGGTTGGTGGCACCCAGGACGACGGCGCCCGCCGCCCGCAGGCGGCGTACCGCTTCGGCGTCCTGCCCCGGAAGGTAGGAGAAGCCCGGGCAGGCCGCCGTGGTGGGGATGCCCGCCACATCCACATTGTTCTTCACGGCGAGGAGGAGGCCCGCGAGGGGAAGATCCTCGCCCCCGCCGGCCCGCGCGTCGACGTCGGCGGCATCGGCGAGGAGGTCCTCGGCCGAGCGGAGGGTCACCCAGATCTCGGGGCGGTCGACGGCGTCGATCGCCGCGAGCGCCGCGCGTACGCGGTCGGTTGCCAGGGCGTTCATGCAGCCACCTCTTCTGGTGCTCGTGATGCGGGATCCTGTCCCGGTGCGGGCTCCGTCCCGGAGGAAGCCCCGAGGACCACCAGGGCCTCGCCGGCAACGACCTGCGATCCCGCGAGGGGGAGCACCTGCAGCACCTGGCCGTCGCAGGGAGCGCTGAGGACGGTCTCCATCTTCATGGCCTCGAGGGAGACGAGGGGCTGTCCCTTCACCACTGCGTCCCCCGCAGCCACGTCCACCTTCCACACGCTGGCGGCGAAGGGCGAGGAGACCAGCGTGGCGCCGTCGGGCACCACCAGTTCCTCGGAGTCGGGGACGACGGCGGTGGCGGCATCGGCGCGGTCGAACTCGCCGGCGTCGGCCCAGGCCTGGCGTTCGACGGCGAAGGCTGCGGCCTGCCGGCCGCGGAACTCGGTGATGGATGCGCTGTTCTCGGCGAGGAAGCGCTCGTGCTCGGCGAGCGAGAACGTGCCCTCCTCGATCTCGACGCCGCGCCCCCGGCCCGCCGCCATGTCGGCGCGCAGGTCCAGCAGTTCCTCGGGGCTGACGGGGTACCAGGAGATGCGGTCGAAGAACCGCAGGAGCCACGGGGATCCCGGCTCGAACGGCGCGGTGTCGGCGTAGCGGGACCAGACCTGCGTGGTGCGCCCCACGAACTGGTAGCCGCCGGGGCCCTCCATCCCGTAGATGCACATGTAGGCGCCGCCGATGCCGACGGCGTTCTCCGGCGTCCACGTCCGGGCGGGGTTGTACTTGGTGGTGACGAGGCGGTGCCGCGGGTCGAGGGGTGTGGCGACGGGTGCTCCGAGGTACACGTCGCCCAGGCCGAGGACCAGGTATTCGGCGCCGAACACGGTGTCGAAGACGTCGTTCACCGAGTCCAGCCCGTTGATGCGCCGGATGAACTCGATGTTCCAGGGGCACCACGGGGCGTCGTCGCGCACCCCGGCCATGTACCGCTCGATCGCCTCGCGCGTCGCCGGGTCGTCCCAGGACAGGGGCAGGCGCACGGAGCGGCTGGGCACCACGAGCTCCGAGCTGGCCGGCAGGGCGCCCTCGACGTCCTGCACCACCTCCAGCAGGCGGCGCGTGGACAGCACGGAGGGGTCCACCTTGATCTGCAGGCTGCGGATTCCCGGTGTCAGGTCGACGACGCCAGGAAGGCGCAGCTGCTCGACGGCCTGGTGCAGGGCGTGCACGCGCGCCCGGAGGCCGAGGTCGAGGACCATGTCGCCGTACTCGACGAGGAGGTTGTCGTCGCCCGAGCGACGGTAGGTCACGGTGGGTCTGCCCGGTTCCTCCGCGACGCGGGCCAGTACGCCGTCGTCGCCGTCCCCGCCGCGCAGCAACTGCCGGTGCAGGGACGCGCTGCCGCCGGGCAGCAGTTCCGGGGCGTCCGGCAGGATGAGCTGCCGCCCGGGGCCGAGGTCCCGCAGCGAGGGTGCCTGGACGGCCCGGACCGGGACGAAGCGGACGGTGTCGCCCGGGCGGAGTTGCCCGAGCTTCCAGCGATCCGCCGTCACGACCGTCACCGGGCAGACGAACCCACCGAGGCTGGGCCCGTCCGGCCCAAGGAGGATGGGCGTGTCGCCCGTGAAGTCCAGCGCACCCACCGAGTAGGCGGTGTCGTGGATGTTGGAGGGGTGCAGGCCCGCCTCGCCGCCGTCGTTCCGTCCCCAGCGGGGCTTGGGCCCGATGAGCCGGACGCCGGTGCGGGCGGAGTTGAAGTGCACCTCGTAGTCGGTGGCGAAGAGCTCGTCGATGTCCTCCCGCTGGAAGAACTCCGGCGCGCCGTGCGGGCCCTCCACGACGGTGAGCTCCCAGCGTGAGGTGAGCGCGGGCCGGGCGTCGAGCGCCACCGGGCCTGCGGTGCCCGCGGGCGACGCGGCGCGCACGGTCCTCAGGACGTCGCCCGTGCGCAGGACGCGCCCGGCGTGCCCGCCGAACTGGCCGAGCGTGAACGTGGACGCGCTGCCGAGGTACAGCGGGATGTCGAGACCGCCGGCGAACAGGATGTAGCCGCGGAGGCCCGCACCCTCCGCGGTCCCGACGTCGAGCGTTCCGCCGGCGGGAACCGTGACCGGCTCCCACGCGGCGACGTCGGCGCCGTCCACCGTCACGCGGACGTCCGCGCCGGTCACGCACAGCGTGGTCTCGTGCGAGAAGGTCAGGCTGGGCCCGGTCATCGTGAACTCGAGGCCCGGGGCGCCTTCCGGGTTGCCGAGGGCCTGGTTGCCGAGCCGGAAGGAGAGGTCGTCCATCGGGCCGCTCGGCGGGACGCCCACCTGCCACAGGTTGGTGCGGCCCGGCCAGTCCTGCACGCTCGTCTGAAGTCCGGGCCGTTCGACCGTGATGCGCGGTTCCGGGTCCCCCACGGTGTCGAGCGTGCTGGTCGAGTGGCCTGCCGCGCGGACGACGTCGAGGGTGCTGACGGCACGCAGCATGCCGAGGTTCGTTTCGATGCCGTCGATCCGCGTGCCGGTGAGGGCTCCGGCAAGGCGGTCGAAGGCCTCGTCGCGGGTGCTGCCGGAGGTGATGATCTTCGCCAGGAGGGGATCGTAGTTGGTGGAGACCTCGCTGCCGGTCTCGGCCCAGGTATCCACCCGGATGGAGTCCGCCTCGGGGTAGGCGGCATTGGTGATCGTGCCGGCGCTGGGCTGGAAGCCCCGCGCCGGGTCCTCCGCGTAGACCCGTGCCTCGACGGCGTGGCCGGAGACGGGGACGCTGTCGGGGACACCGGCGAGGACCGCCGCGGCGTCGGGTCCGCCCTGCGCGAGGCGGAGCATCCACGCGACGAGGTCGACGCCGGTGATCGACTCCGTGACGGGGTGTTCGACCTGCAGGCGCGCGTTGACCTCGAGGAAGGAGGCCTCCTGACGCACGGCGTCGTACACGAACTCCACGGTCCCGGCGGAGCGGTAACCGAGCGACGCGCACAGGGCCCTCGAACTGCGGTGCAGTTCCTCGCGGAGGGCGTCCGGCAGGTCCGGCGCGGGCGCTTCCTCGAGGACCTTCTGGTGCCGGCGCTGCAGGGAGCAGTCGCGGTCGCCGAGGCTGACCACGCGGCCCTCGCCGTCGCCGAACACCTGGACCTCCACGTGGCGGGCATTCTCCACGTAGCGCTCGGCGAAGACGCCGGCGGTGCCGAAGCTGGCACCGGCGAGGCGGGCCACCCGGGGGAAGCTCTCGGTGAGTTCCTCCTCGGAGCGGCATACGGTCATGCCGATGCCGCCTCCGCCGCCGGTCGCCTTGAGCATCAGCGGGTAGCCGATGGTCGCCCCGGCCGCGAGGGCCTCCTCGACGCCGTCGAGCAGGCCGGACCCCGCGATCATGGGGACGCCGGCGGCGGATGCGGCATCGCGGGCGGTGTGCTTGGTGCCGAAGGTGCGGAGCTGCTCGGGCGTGGGGCCGACGAACACGAGCCCTGCCGCCTCGACGGCCTCCGCGAAGTCGGCGTCCTCGGACAGGAAGCCGTAGCCGGGGTGGATGGCGCCGGCGCCGGTGGAGGCCGCGGCTGCCAGCAGGGCCTCGACGCGGAGGTAGGACTCCTTGGCCGGTGCCGGGCCGAGGAGCACGGCCTCGTCGGCGAGCCGGACGTGGCGGGCGCCGCGGTCCGCCTCGGAGAAGACGGCGACCGTGCGCAGCCCGAGCTTCCGGGCCGATTCGATGATGCGGCAGGCGATCTCCCCGCGGTTGGCCACGAGCAGGGTGTCGAAGCGGTTCATGCGGCGTCCTCCGGGCGTGTGACGATCATGCGGACGGGCGTGGGGTCGAAGCCGTTGCAGGGGTTGTTGACCTGCGGGCAGTTCGAGACGAGCACGAGGGTGTCCACCTCGGCGCGGAGGGCCACGCGCTTGCCCGGGGAGGAGAGACCGTCCACGATCCCGAGGGCGCCGTCGGGATCCACCGGGACGTTCATGAACCAGTTGATGTTGGAGACGAGGTCCCTCTTGCCGAGCCCCCAGCGGGAGCCCTCGATCAGGAAGTTCTCCACGCAGGCGTGCTGCTCGCGCGTGTGCTGGCCGTACCGCAGGGTGTTCGACTCCTGGGAGCAGGCGCCGCCGATGGTGTCGTGTACGCCCACCTCGTCCGCCACGACCGTCATGAGGGCGAGGCCGGTGTCGGCGCGGAGCACGGACCCGGTGGTGAGGACGATGGAGCGCTGCTGCGCGATGGTCACCGGCGCGGAGTACCGGACGGTGGTGTCCGCGGCGGCGTAGAGCAGGCAGTCGACCGCCTGGTTGCCGTCGAGGTCCACGATGGTGAGGACGTCCCCGGCCGCGACGACGGCGGACCAGGGCCCGCGCGCCTCGACGTACTCGTCCAGGACGACGGCGCCGGGTGCGAGGGCGATGCTGTCCGCAGGCTGCGGGAGGGTGGTGGTCATCGGGTGCTCCTTGCGGCGAGATCGTGCTCGGTGTTGTGCAGCGCCTGCAGGTGTTCGGGTGCCAGCGGCCCGATCAGGCTGCCCTCGGCCAGTGCGGAGAGTTCCTCGGGGGCCCGCCAGGCGGCGATGCCGACGGCGGTGCCCGCGAACTCGGTGCGCGGGTCCAGCGGGTGCGCGGTGTTGGCCAGCACGACGACGGTGTCCACCTGCAGCAGCAGGTCCACGGAGGTGCCGGGGCCGGCGCTGCCGGTGAAGCGGATGCCGCCGTCGGCCTCCACGCGGATGCCCTTGAAGAGCGTGAGGGACGGTGCGACGTCCCTCGGCCCGAGGCCGCTCTTCAGCGCTCCCAGGGTCAGCAGTTCGCGGGCGGCGGACGAGGTGCTGTGCGCCGTCCCGGCCCCGTACCGCGCCGTGTTCCCGGCCAGCGTGGTGGCGCCCGTCAGGGCGTCGTGGCTGCCCGAGGTGTCCGCGACGATCGTGGCCAGGACGCGCCCGGCGTCGGACAGGAGGGGGTGCCCGGTTCCGGGGTAGGCCTGCCATGGGACCTTGACGGTGTCGGCGGCGTTGAAGCGCTCGTGCGGCGCACCGGCCCGGTAGAGGAGGGTGTGCACGCAGGCGTCACCCGTGTCCGTGAGCCGGAGCCGCGTGCCGCGGGCCAACTGCAGGGTGGTGTAGCGGCCGAAGGCCAGTGTCTCCGACCAGACCAGGCGGTCGGCGGCGCCGTCGGGCAGGGTGTCCGTGAGGGAGGAGGGCGCGGTGGACACCGGGATGTGGCGCATGGTGTCCGCCGTCCGGCTGTGCTGGTTGCGGGCGTGGGCCCGGGCTCCGGCCGTGGTGGCCGTGCCGGCCGGGGTGTCGGTGGTCTGTGTCATGTCGGTCCTGTCGGTGGTGCGTGCGGGGGACGTGTCAGGAGGCCTTGGCGGCGATGCTCCGGCGGATCCAGAGGCCTCCGAGCAGCACCACGGCGACCATCAGGGGAGCGGAGTAGAGGAGGATCCCGTTCTCGCCGGCGGGGTCGTACACCTCGGGGCGGGGCCAGGCGAGGTTGACCACCATGACGGCGCCGTACAGGACGGCGAGCACGTTCACGGGCAGGCCCCAGCGGCCCAGGGAGAAGAGGCCGGACGGCATGGTCTGCCCCACGCGGTCCCAGTCGCCGCGCAGCCGGTTGAGAAGCTGCGGGACGGTGACGAGCAGGTACGCGATGTACACCATGACGATGCACACGCTGGTCAGCGTGGTGAAGAGGGCGGCGTTCCCGACGTTGATGGCCAGGACGCCGACGGCGAGGGCGCCGATGGCGATGGACGGCCACATCGGGGTGCCGCGGCGGGGGTGGACGGTGGAGAGCAGGCCGGAGGCGGGAAGCCTGCCGTCCCGGGCCATGGAGAAGACCAGGCGCGAACCGGCGGTCTGGATGGCGAGGGTGCAGACGAAGATCGCGATGGCGACGTCGACCAGCAGCACCTTGCCCCAGAACGTGCCGAGGACCGCGGTCAGGACGTAGGGGAGCCCTTCGGTGGCGAGCCGTCCGTCGTCGAGGCTCGGCGCCGCCATGAGGGCGGTGATGATCATGAGCGCCCCGCCGATCCCGGAGATCACCAGCGCGGAGATGATGGTGCGCGGGGCCGTGCGCCGCGGGTCCCGGGTCTCCTCCGAGAGTTCACCGGCGGAGTTGAAGCCCACCATGACGTAGGCGGCCATGAGGCCGGAGACGAGGAACGCGCCCACGGCGCCGAGGTCCGAGCCCTGCAGTGCGGTGGTGTCCATCACGACGTCGGGTCCGCGCTGCGCCGCCGTGATGAGGGCGAGGACGACGGCGACGACGCCGACGATCTCGCAGGTCACGCCCACCGAGTTCACGTGTGCCATGAGCCGGACGCCCATCGCGTTGATGACGGTGGTGGCCACCAGGAGGACGGCCCCGAGGACGACGGCGTTGGCGGCACCCGTGACGGTGTTGAGGGCGGGGTCGCCGCCCACGAGCTGGAATCCGCTCCACAGCTGCGGCAGCACGACCTGCAGGGCGATGGCCGCGGCGGCCGCCGTGACCACCTGGGCCACGGCCATGAACCAGCCGGCGAACCAGCCCACGGTCTCGCCGCCCACACGCCGAGCCCACTGGTAGACGGCACCCGAGAGCGGGTAGCGGGCGGCGAGCTCTGCGAAGTTCAGTGCCACGAGCAACTGGCCCACGAGGACGATCGGCCACGTCCAGAAGAACGCGGGCCCCGCGAACGAGTAGCCGAAGGCGAAGAGCTGGAAGATCGTGGTGAGGATGGAGACGAAGGAGAAGCCCGCCGCGAAGGACGCGTAGCGGCCCAGCTTGCGGTGCAGGGAGGGCTCATAGCCGAGGGCGGTGAGGTCGGCGTCGTCCGTGGGTGTCGCGGTGGGAACTGTCATCGGAGGTCTCCGTGGTTCGAACGGGTCGGGTACCGGCGCGTGCGGTGGGGTGCACGGCAATACCGGTCACTTGATAGTTTTCCAATCCGAGGTCCCGCCCGGGTTTCACCCAAGTAAAAGGCTCGTGAGGTACGTGTTACGGCCGTGTTTCATGGCCTCCGGCGCGTCAGCGGCCGGTCGGACGCCGCCCTGCCGGGTGCAACAATGAGGGCGTGACCCTCACCGGACCGGGACGTCCCCGCACGCGCCAGTCGACCCGCCCAGGAGCCACCGCCCGCGAGGAGATCCTCGATGCGGCCGCCGAACTGTTCACCACGCAGGGCTACGCCACCACCTCGACGCGCGCCATCGCGGACGCCGTCGGGATCCGCCAGTCCTCGCTCTACCACCACTTCGCCACGAAGGACGACATCCTGGAGGCGCTCCTGGCCGGGACGGTCGCGGAAGGGCTGGCCTTCGCGCGGGCGGCATCCGCTGCTGCGGGCGATGACGATGTCTCTCCCGCCTCGCGGCTCCATGCCGTGGCCCTGTTCGACGGGACGCAGCTGTGCAGCGGGCGGTGGAACATCGGGGTCCTCTACCACCTGCCCGAGGCCCGGGATGAGCGCTTCCACGCGTTCCTCGCCGACCGGGAGGAGTTGCGGGGCCTGTACCGGCGGCTCGGCGCGGCCGTGGTCCCCGCGCCGCTGTGGCACGGCGATCCACGGCACCACGGCGAACTCGCCTTCCGCCTGGTCGAATCCCTCGTGAGCCTCCGGGCCGACGGGCAGGTGACGGTACAATCGCCGCTGCAGGTGGCCGACGCCGCCATGGTGCTCTGCGGTGCAGGGACGGACCTCGAGCTGATCCGGGGACAGAGCAGGGACCTCATCACGCGGCTCGGACGGGAGCTGCCGGACCTGGACGGCGCGGGCCAGGGCCGGGCGCGCTCCTGAGTCCCGGGGGCCTCCTCGGGTCAGGAGGAGGTGGCTGACGCAGAGACGTGCACGGTGACCGCTATCGCGGTCGCGACGCACTGGGCAATGATCAGCCAGGGATGAACCACGCCCAGGTACAGCGAGAGCAGGGCCGGGATCATCGCCAGGACCGTCATGTCCGTGCCGCGCAGGAGGGACGACACCTGGTCCCGCGGCACGGATCCGAAGGGTGTCTCCACGGGCGGCGTGGTCCAGTCCGTCGGGGCCGGGTCGCCGCACGCACGGCTCCGGCACCCATGCCCACACCGGCCAGTGCCCCGAGCAGGACGAGCGAGGGCGGGCCCGCACCGAGGACCGTGAACGCTGCGGTCAGGAGGACCATCCACGTCGCCATGACCAGGGAGGGCATGAGCATCCGGCTCGACCGCACCAGGGCGGGCGCGACCGGCAGGAGTGCGTCGAGCTCCGGGATCACGGCCGTGCGCCGGGCTACGGTGCCGGTCCCCGCCGTCGTGACGCATCCGGCGATGAGGATCACCCCGAGCTGCAGCGGAACAGGAAGGGAGGGGGTGATCAGCGCGACGGCGATACAGATGCCCAGCCAGACCAGCGGAGCCACGGGCGCGGGCTGGAGGCGAAGAAAAGCCGCGACGTCCGCCCGCACGACGGCGGCGGCCGCCCCGCGCGTGGGCCTCGCGTAAAAACGCGAACCCCGTCCGGTCGCGGCGGGACGAGGCCCGGCTGCCAGTGCCCTGCGCATCTCGTTGAGGTCGAGGAAGAAGACGGACGCCCCGACGTGACCCGAGACCGCTCCGCCGCGCTCCAGCTCCTCGCCCGGGACACCGCCGGAACGGGAGAGGACGTACGCGGCGAGAGCTGATGCCCCCGTGAGGGCCAGGACGAGGGACCCTGCAGGCGGTGCGAGGAGCAGGAAGAGGGCGACGGGGATCGACCCGACGAGGAGCGCTGCGCGAAGGGAGCGGGAACGGGCAGGGTTCAGCTGGAGGACCGCCGCGGTGGCGACGGCGAGGACGGCCCCGCCACCGAACGTCGCCGCGACGCCCGCGTGCGCCAGGGGTGGCCGGTCGACGGCGGTCAGGATGCTGAAGGGCAGGTAGGCGATGGACGCCGCGGCACCGACCGCCACGAGGCGGCGGCGGAAGGCGGGCAGCACCATCGGCCGCCGGTCGATCGGCAGTGGCAGCCACCAGGCGCCCTCCGCACGGCTCACCGTGACGGGCCCGAGCCGGCGAGCTACCAGGAGGATCCCGGCCCAGGCCAGATACGTCAGCACCATCCAGAGGACGTCGGCCGGCAGCACCTGCCAGCGCACGTCGGTCAGGCTCCCCGCACGCAGGTTGCGCCCTGCGATCTCCTCACGGAGGGCCAAGACGAGTGACCCCGCCATCATCAGCACGCAGCCCAACGCCAGGACGTTCGAATACACGTCGATGAAGAGGTCGCGGACCGAGGAACGCGCCCTGTTGTACCGGCGGGTCGACCGCCGGGTGTGGCCGACGACGTCCCGGGCGAGGCCGAGCGTGCCGCCGTCGGGCACTTCTGGTCCTGCCGCCGTCCGGGTCACGTCAGGACCCGGCGATGATGTCGGCCGCCCGCTGGGTGCCGACGAGCTCGACGGTCTCGTCGATCACGAGGCACGCTGTCGCGGTCCGCACGAGCAGCCGGGGGTCATGCGTGACCAGTACCACCGCACTGCCGGCGCCGGCCCGCTGCTGGATCCGGTGCGCCAGCGCGTCCCGCATGACCGGGTCCAGGCGCTGCTCCGGCTCGTCGAGGATGAGCAGCGACGACGGCCGGATGAAGCCGGCTGCCAGCAGCAGGCGCCGTCGCTGCCCGGAGGACAGGGCGTCC
Source organism: Arthrobacter sp. BC5 (assembly GCF_056680255.1). Classification (NCBI taxonomy): domain Bacteria; kingdom Bacillati; phylum Actinomycetota; class Actinomycetes; order Micrococcales; family Micrococcaceae; genus Arthrobacter; species Arthrobacter sp. BC5. The sequence continues at coordinate 989,608 of NZ_CM155273.1, read as the reverse complement.
GGAACCGCGTGGGACCGTTCCGAGAGCCCGAAGAAGTCCAGCTCGGCGTCGACGGCGTCCTCCGGCGAGGTCAGCGAATGGCCCCGGGCCACCAGCAGCAGGTGCTCGCGCACCGTCAACGAGGGAAAGAAGACGTCCTCGTCGAAGATGGCGGCCACCTGGCGGCGGAAGAGGACGGAGTCCGGCATCACCGGCAGCGCATGGACCCGCACCTCCCCGGCCAGCGGTGCCTGGCGTCCGGCCAGCGTCCTGACCACCGTCGATTTGCCTGCGCCGTTGAAACCCACCACGGCGAGGACCTCCCCGGACCGGACGACGCCGGAGAGCTCGCCGCAGACAGGGGCTCCCGCATAGCCCACGAGTAATCGGTCCGCCTCCAGCACTGCCCCCAGCTCAGCCATGCTCCCACCCTATTCGCGACGGCGTTCCGCAGGCGCATCCCGCACGGCGGACCGGTGCCGAGTGCTGGAACGCGGTCCGCCGGACCTCGCGGTGCACGCCCACCAGCCGGCGCGCTGCTCGCTGTGCAGGTCGCCGACTGCGTCGGACGTATGCCGTCTAGGTGATGAAGGCGACGATGCGGGCTGCGACGGCGGAGGGTGAGCGGTGGTGCACGGCGTGCGGCGCTCCCGCGATCGACGCGAGGGCGCCGTCCAGGGAGCCGTCGGCAAGGCTGCGTGACCAGCGGGTTCCCGCGACCAGATCACGGGAACCGCGCAGGATGAGCACCGGTTGCCGGGCAAGGGGCAGGCGCTCCTCCAGGGCGTAGGCCATGGCGACGGCCAGCTGCGCCGCGTACCAGCGAGGACCGCACCGCAGCACATCCAGGAACTGGACGGAGTTCAGCAGCGGTCTCTCGAGGATCGAATTCAGGCCCAGGGTGAGCGCCTGCTCGGGGACGGTACGCCGACGCGCATCCACCGCGGCACCGATGAGGACGAGCCGGGACACGAGGTCTGGCCGCTGGATCGCCAGTTCGGTGGCTGTCTGCGCCCCCATGGAGTGCCCGGCCACGACGCAGGACGAGACCCCGAGATCGTCCAGGAGGGCGGCGAGGATCTCGGCGCCGGCGGGGTTGGTGAGCTTGCGGGCCGGCCGCCGGGTCCAGCCGGATCCCGGGAGGTCGATCACGAGAACCGTCCCATGGCGGGACAGCTGCTCACCGAGCCGCAGGAAGTAGCGGTGGGACATGCCGATCCCGTGCACCAGCACGAAGATCGGCTTCTCCTGCACCGGCGTTCCGCCCGTGGCACCGTGCTGTCCGCGCTGGTACTGCAGAACGTGGGCCCGGCACTGGCGATCGCCCACGGTGATGCTGCGCAGGCGCGGCAGTGCCTCGTCCGCGACCCTGCCGGCCGTCCCGACCGCAGTCCGTCCGGGGACTGCGGGTGGACGTGGCAGGCCCTCGACCAGCTGCAGGACGGCGTCGGCGACGGCGCGTGCGCCCGCCCGGTGTACGGCATGGGCCTGCCCGGACAGCTCGACGACCCGGCCGTCACGGGCAACCTGGGCGAGCCGCCGGCACCACCGGCGCGACGCGATCGGATCCAGGGAGCCGCGGAGGACCAGGACCGGCTGGGTCACGGCGGCAAGCCGGTCGTCCAGGCGGTACTCCAGCATGACGGGCAGCTCCGCGAGGTACCAGCGGAGCCCGCACCGGAGGTAGGCGGCGCCGACCAGCAGGTTCGTGGCCGGCCGCTCCAGGAAGGTGTCCAGGGCGAGGACCGCGGCATTCCGGCGGGCGGACGGATGGGAGGTGTCCGTGACCGGCCCGATCAGCACGACCGCCGCGACGAGCTCCGGATACTCCACGGCGAGCTCGGTGACGAACTGGGCGCCCATCGAGTGCCCGATCACGATGCACGAGGAGAGCCGGGCACCCTGCAGCGCATGGGCGATCACGTCGGCGAAGTCCGCGATGCCGAGCGGTTCGTCGGGCCGGGGCATGCCGCCGAAACCGGGCAGGTCGAGCACGACCGTGTCCCCGAAGGGGATCAGTTCCGCCTGCAATCGGGCGAAGTAGCGGTGCGACATCCCGATCCCGTGCACCAGCACGAAGACGGGCCGGTCCGCGCCACCGGAGGGCGCCCTGCGGGAGGAATGCAGCCGGCAGGACACCTCGAGGGTGCCACCCGTCCGCGAAGGGACGGTCGTCCGCACCGTCGTCGTGTCGCTCCAGGAGACGGGGGCTGTGCCCGCGGCCTGCTCGCTGTCGGTCAGGCGCGGGACGGCGATATCGCGGAGGAAGGACGGCAGGCGTCTGCCCGGGCGAATGGAGGTCACTGCGTGCGGAGTACTTTCGGAAGGGGGGATCAGCCGAGGATGGACAGTGCCCGGGGAACGCTCTCGATGGTGATGTCCGTGGCGGCATCGACGGATCTCACTTCGCCGTCGAGCTGGTAGGGCATGGGCTTGAGGGTCGAGAACCGGTACTCGGCGTAGCTCGGCTGATCGCCCAGTCCCTGGGTGGTGGCGCGCAGTGCGGTGAGCAGGATCCGCCATTTGGCCATGTGCGGAAAGGTGATGACCTCGAACTTCCCGTCGGTGGGCTGGTCACCGGCCTCGCTGAGGGTCGCGTACTTGGCCATCTGGGAGATGTTGGCGAACACCAGGCTGTCGAAGGCGCGGCGCTCGCCGTCGCTCTGGCGGATCTCGAAGGGCTTGAACTTGCGGAAGGTGCGCGCCACGGAGAACATCTCCTTGATGGCGCCCTTGCTGCCCTTCTCCAGGTCGATCGCCATGACCGGCGTCAGCCCGAAGCCGATGTAGGAGTGGGCGTACACCGCGTCCGTGCCCGCCGGGCCGATGCTGATGCGCAGCACGTCGATCCGCCGCACCTGGCCCTCGATGATCGCTTCGGCGAGAGGCTTGCGCCCGGTGACGCGGCTGTGGTCGTTCGCGTTGCCGGCGGCCAGGACCGCGCAGACGGCGTCGTCGCTGCCGCTGGACATGACGCCGTTGACCACCTCGTTGTAGCCACCGTCCCCGCTGACCGACACGATCAGGGCGTTGCCGGCCGACGCCGCGTCGCGCGCCAGGTCGATCGCGTGCCCCGCGTGCTCGGTGGGCTGCAGGACCACGTTCGTGTCCGGCAGGGCCGGTACGAGCTCGGCGGACAGTTCCTCGGCGAGCGTGGGGGCGTCCCCGGTGCTGTTCGGGTTGAAGATGATGGTGATCGTGTCGAACCTGCGCGGTGAATCCATGGTTCTACCTTTCGTGGACGCGATCCGACGTCGGTGGGCCCCGGGCTTCAGAAGTCCGGGGCCCTGCTGACATCGCTCCTGTCCTGCGTGGTGCAGGGGGAGGGGTTAGACGCGTGCGGTGTTCCGCTTGTGGTCGCGGGTGAGCAGCAGTGCCAGGGCGATCATGCCGACTCCGAGGAAGAAGTGGAGCCAGTTGTCCGCACCGTTGAGGGGCACGAAGTTGCCGGCAGAGTTCTGGTCGATGACCAGGCCGTAGATCCACAGGACCAGGTAGATGATGCCTCCGTACAGGAGGTAGGAGCGGGCGCCGCTGATGGTGCGGGCCATGACGACGCCGGCCACACCGAAGAGCAGGTGGACGATGTTGTGCAGGACCGATACCTGGAACAGGCCGAGAAGCAGGGCTCCGGACTCGTGACCGGCGAAGCTGAGCTGGTCGTACTGGCTGGTGATGCCGGGGATGAAACCGAGGAGCCCGACGAGCAGGAACACCGCGCCGACGGCGAGTGCTGCTTTCTGGACGTTGGTGCGGGTGCCCGTGCGGGGCGTGTCTGCGGTGGTCATGACTGTTCTCCCAGTTGTGTGCGCGAGTGATGCATCTGCAGTGCAGCTGCGGTGGACGGTGAGACCTGCTGGAATGACGGCGCGTTCCGTCCTCGTGCGAGCCGTAGCTGATCGACCCCAGCACGGTAAGCCTACTTCGTATTCCCGGCGGCGTGAACTGTGTCGCTCAGGAGGCCGGGTCGAGGCTGATCCGCACCGGGCGCGCTTCTCACGTCATCCGCCTGCCGTCACTAGTGGCGAGCTCGGCTGGCGCGGTCTCGGCCCAGGTTCTTCGCGGCGTAGAGGGCGGTGTCTGCGGCGGCTATTGCGGCACCGATGCGGTCCGCTCCTGCCGGTGCCAAAGGTGCGATTCCGTAGCTGATGGTGGGCAGCGCGAAGTCGAAGGTGGGTTGCATGGAGCGCAGGGTGCGGCTGATGAGGCCGGTCAGCAGTTCTGCGGTGTCCATGTTCGCCCCGGGGAGGAGGAGGACGAACTCCTCCCCGCCGTATCGTCCGACGAGATCGGTGGAACGTGCGGAGCGAGTGCAGGCCGCGGCCACGGCCTGCAGCACCGTGTCACCGGCGGGATGGCCGTGGGTGTCATTGACCTGTTTGAAGTGGTCCATGTCGGCGAGGATCAGGGTGCAGGGGGTGTCGCTGGTCCGCAGGCGCCCGATTTCGGCATGGGCGAGGTCGAGGAAGCCGCGGCGGTTGAGCACCTGGGTCAGCTCATCGTGGCTGGCCTGTGCCCTGAGGTCCCGCAGGGCCTGTTCGGTGCTGAGGGTTGCCATGGTGAAGGAGACCATGATCAGCAGCACCATGGTCAGCAGGGTCGTCGGCACCGTACCGAAGTAGGTGCCGAAGACCTCGGAGTGGGGCCCTGCTGCCAGGAAGGCCAGCCACCTGCCCAGGTAGTAGAGCCCCAGGACGCCCGAGGCTATCGCCAGCGGGCGCTGCGCGGTCGTGATGCCGGGGTCGATCCGCCAGGTCTCGATGGAGGCGAGTCCGATGAAGAACGCCATGCAGCCGAGGAGGGTGCCTCCTGCGGACCAGGTATTGGTCGCCGGGCTGTCGAGGGCGGATGCGATCACCGTGAAGGCGGGTGCCGCAAGGAGTTGCCAGGGTCTGGGTGCTGCCGTGCGCAGGACCCGCGCCCCGGCCCAGACGCACGTGGACCCTGCCACGAGCAGGGCGTTGCCGGCTGGATTCGCCCACACCTGATGGTCGGTTCCATCCAGGAGGTAGAGGCCGGTCCCTGCGAGGAAGCAGGCGATCGCCGCGCACCACCACTTGCTGTAGGTGGAGTGGCTGCGCCGCACGCTGACGCCGTAGAACAACACGAGCAGGGTCAGTGCGATCACACCGAAAGCGACCTGCAGCGTCACGACATCAAGTCTCACAACCCCATCCTCACAACCCCATCCTCACAGGTGACCCAGCAATCCAGCCAGAGGCGCTCCCGGCGACGGGTGAGCCTGACGAGAGGGGAGGTGTTCCGTGCCTTTCACGTCGGGCGGCCCGGGCGGGTCAGGCAGTGGTGGCTGCCGCCGGGGGATCGGCCGGAGTGTGAAGGGTGATGAGGTGTTCACCCAGTTTCCTGATCCTTCGTCCGCTGCCCGGATCTATCCCCGCACCCGAGACGATGGCTCCCTGCAGGAGGACCATCCAGGAGTACGAGAAATCATGGGGGTCGGTCAGGCCCATGACGGTTGCAGCGTCCTCGATGCTGGAACGTGTGTCGTTGAGATAGGCCACGCTCGCTGCGCCGATCGGGTGGTGTGGGCCGACTTCCAGCAGGGCCTGGATGTACGGGCATCCGGTGAAGCCGGGGGCGTGGAACCACTCGTCGAAGATGTCGAAGATCACGAGCAGCTGCTCGCGGGGGGTGCTTGCGCGGCGCTGGGACTCCGCGGCGAGGTAGCCGAGCGTGAACAGATGCCGTCGGCGCTCGAAGAACGCCAGGACCAGATCATTCTTGGACGGGAAATGACTGTAGAAGGTCGCTTTGGCGACGCCTGCAGCGGAGATGATCTCGTTCACGCCGACCACCCGGGTGCCCCGCTCCACGAACAGGTCGTAGGACGCCGCAAGGATCCGCTCTCGGGCATCTTTGACCGGTGTTCTGTTCGCAGTGACCATCGGGGGCTCCTCGGGGGCGGACACGGGTTCCTTGATCCTATGGTAGACAGACCTGTCTGCCTCTGGCATAGACTGGCTGTCCCGGTTGTCCCCCATCAGCCGGGATCGCGGTGAGGTTGAGACCCGTATCCGCGGTGTCGGCGCCGACCGTTCCCTCGGGACCGTCGGCGTCGGCACCACTCACCGTGCAGGGCTCCACGATCCTGGGCGTCGGCGCTGTGCGTCCGCAGGTGAGGCCGCCGACGTCGTTCGACAGGGTGAGCACGTCCCCGTCCCAGGTGCAGGCGAGCGGATCGCCGAGCACGGTATGGGCCGGTCGTCCGTGTGGGCGGTGGTACCCGCGAGATGCCCCCGGCCGCTGCAGCCGGCCCGTCGCGAGCCGATGCAACCACCAACACTTAGGGGTTGTACTCACTGTTAGCGAGAGGCACACTTAGGTTCATGGCTAACAATATTACGGCTGTCGACGAAGTCTTCCGTGCCCTCGCTGACCCGACCCGACGCACCGTGATCCGGCGTCTGGGGAAGGGGCCGGTCAGCGTCAGCGAGCTCGCCGACGACTTCCAGATGGCCCTGCCGTCGTTCCTCCGGCACGTGCGCACCCTCGAGGGCAGCGGCCTCGTTCGTACCCGCAAGACGGGCCGGGTGCGGATGTGCTTTCTGGAGCGAGGCAGATTGGCCGTCGTCCAGGACTGGCTCGAAGAGCAGCGTCAGCTGTGGGAGGGCCGGACCGATCGTCTCGAACAGTTCCTTCACGATGAAAAGGACAGCTGATGAACCCTGAACTCGATCTCGACCTGCAACGCATCCTTCGTGCTCCACGGGAGGCGGTCTGGCGTGCGTGGACCGATCCCGATCAGCTGAGCCGGTGGTTCCTGCCGGCTCCGACAGTCCTGCGCGTGGACCGGCTGGACGTGCAGCCCGGAGGTGGGCTCGTGAGCAGCCTCAGCGACGACGGGGAACACTTCGAGCCCCACCTCGACGCCGTCTTCCTGGTCGTCGAACCCCAGGAACGGCTCGTCTGGACGAATGCGGTGGGAAGCGCGTGGCGCCCGCAACATCCGCAACCCGTGCCGCTGACCGCGGAGATCCTCTTCGGTGACCACGCCGAGGGCACCGACTACCGGGTCGTCGTCCGCCACGGGAACCCCGAAGACCGCGCCAAGCACGCGGAACTCGGGTTCTTCGAGGGCTGGGGAACGGTGACGGATCAGCTCGCGCGGTTCGTCGAACACTGATCAGCGGGCGTGCTCCCTCATCGGCTCGAATCCGGCCGACGAGGGAAACGTCGATCCCCGTCGCCTTCGCACCGGTCAGGTGAGCGCAGGTCCTCACCCGACCGTTGTGTTGCAGGAGCCGGACCCGGATTCCTGCAGGCTGCCCCTTCCCGAGGTCGTGGGCGTCCTCCGGGCGATCCACCACGGACGGCGCTGCCGCTGCCGGACAGTCCGTGACGCCGGCGGTCTAGGGTGGATGGATGGACGCAGCGACCGCAGTACTGCAAGCCCTGGCCACCAGCGAGCACGCTGGGCTGGTCATGGATTTCGACGGGGTTCTCTCGCCCATCACCGATGATCCGGGTGCCAGTGAGCTCTTGCCCGGCACGGACGAGATCCTCGTGCGGTTGGCGGCCAAGCTCCCGGTCGTCGCTCTCCTCTCCGGACGGCCCGTCGCGTTCCTCGCTGAACGAGCCGGCATCCCCGATGTCGAGCTCTACGGTTCCTACGGGCTGGAGCACCTCACGGGGAACCGTGTCGAGGTGGTGCCGGAAGCCCGGCAGTGGATGACGGCGGTCGAGGAGGCCACGCGGGTGCTGCACGGGCACCTGGACGGCCTCGAAGGCATCCATGTCGAGGACAAGTCCCTCGCCGTCGCCGTGCACTGGCGGCGGGCGCCCGACCAGGAGGACGCCCTGAAGCTCGTGGTCCCCCTCATCCGGGAAGTCATGGACACGTACGGGCTGCGCCATGAACCCGGCAAGTTCGTGGAGGAGCTCCGGATGCCGCTGGACCAGGACAAAGGCACCGCACTGCGGAGGATCATCAGCGCGGAGGACCTCCGGACCGTCGCGTATGCGGGCGACGATCTCGGGGACCTGCCGGCCTTCGAAGCGGCCACCGCGGCGGGCGGGTTCACGCTCGTCATCGACGGTCCCGACATGTCCCCGGAGGTGAGCCGGATCGCCGGTGCCCATTTCAGCAGCCCGCAGGACTTCCAGTCCTGGCTGCGCCACCTCGACGATGCCCTGCGCTAGTGCGGCCCGGACGTCCCGGCGAGCAGGGAACGGACCTCCTCATCGGTCGTCTGCCCGAAATGCTCGTACTCGGCACCCACGGCACGGAAGTTCTCCGGCTGCCAGGGGCACACGACGACGTCGGCGAGGCCTTCCAGGCGTCGTACGGCATCCCGCGCACCCACGGGCACCGCGGCAACGATCCGGAGGGGGTCGAGTGCGCGCAGGGCGGCGATCGCCGCGCGCATCGTGGCGCCTGTGGCCAGCCCGTCATCGACCACGATCACCACGCGTCCACGGACTGTGAGTGGGGGACGGCGGCCGCGATACTCCTTCTCGCGCCGCGCCAGTTCGAGGGTTTCCCGCGCCAGGGTCTCGTCGAAGAGCCGCTGCCCGTGCTCGAGCCGGCCGAGTTCCACCAGGAGGTCCTCGTTCCGCACCAGTTCGGTGGACCCGGCCGCCGATGCAAGTGCCGCCATCGCGGTCTCGGGATGTCCGGGGAACCCGAGCTTGCGCACCACCACGACATCCAGCGGAGCCTCGAGCGCCAGCGCTACTTCAGCCGCGACCGGAACGCCTCCGCGCGGAAGACCCAGCACGAGGGGCTTCTCGGACCTCCACTCCCGGAGAAGGCCCGCCAGGACCCTTCCCGCGTCCCTCCGATCGACGTACCGGTGGTGGGTCATGCGCGATCGATAGCTCCCGGTGCAGCCTCTTCCCGGGAACAATTCGCGCAGCAGTAGATGCTGTGCCCCACTTCCACGCCGTGTCCGAGGATCCGACACCCGCAATGAGCGCAGATCGGGGCCATCAGGTGGGCGGCGCACTCCAGGCTGTCGACGGTCCAGGTCTCCGCACCCCTGGTGATCGTGAACGACTTGTCGTAGTCGTTCCCGCACGAATCACAGACGGCCATCTGCACTCCTCACACAACAGGCTTCTGCACCATTGTCAGGGTTATCCGGTGCTTGTGCACGCCCTGCGGAACGACGACGGGGCGCCCGCTGCTGCGGACGCCCCGTCGGGTGGTCGGTGGTGTGCAGCTACTTCGTGAGCTCCACCCGGTAGGTGCTCGTGGCGGAACCGTCCTCGCTGGTCACGGTGATGACGGCGGCGCGGTCGGCGCCCGAGGGCTGCGTCACGGACACCGTCGCGTACGGGTCAGCCGCAAGGGCGGACACGGACGGGACCTTGCCCCGCGACGGCACCGAGTACTCCGTGACCGAGGGATCGAAGCCCGTGATCGGCGTACCGTCGAGGCTGATCGACGCGAGGGTCGCATCCGACGATTCCGCGGGAACGGACCCCAGCACCTCGATCTCGCTGACCACCATGTGCGTCTGCGAGCGGGCCGTCATGACCACACGGACGCTCGACGCCGTGACACCGTCGAGCGGCAGCGTCACCGCGGGAGCAGGAGCACCCCCGCGAACGGCGACCGGGCCACCGGTATTCGTCCACTGCCCGTTCGTGTCCTGCACCTGCAGCTGCAGGGTCTGCGCGTAGCTGTCCGAGGACCCGTCGCGGAAGAAGTGCACCACGACGCCCCCGAGGGCCTGCGCCTCGGGCAGCGTCACGGTCAGGGTGTCGGCCGCGTTCTTGGTGCCGGAGCGCCAGTTGGACCACGCCTTGTCACGGGTGTCGCCGTTGAACAGGCCGGCCGTGCCGTAGCCCGGCTCGGTGAACGTGGCGCTCGCGGTGGTGCCGCCGTCGTCGGCCACGTTGTCCAGCGTGCCGGCGGTGACCTGGATGCGGACGGTCGCCGGGAGCGTGCTACCGTCGCCGGCATCGGCCGCGCCCGTCAGCTCATGGACGCCGGGTGCGGGATAGCCCACCGGGGTGTTCCACGTGACCGGGCGTTCGACCGTGCCGCCCTGGCTGCCGAGAGCAGTGACCGTGGCGGGCAGCTCGGGCAGGCCATTGACCACGGCCTTGGCACGGGCGGGTTCCGTGGAGACGAGGGTGTCCACGGTGACCGTCAGTTCCGCGGGGAACTGCGTCCCGGTGACGTCGGTCGCGGTGCCCCTGACCTTGACGGTGCCGGGCTTCTTCCAGCGGTTGTCGTTCGGGATCTTCCACTCGACGGGGATGGCTCCGCGTGCGCCGTCGCGGTACACCGGGGTCACGGTCTCCGGCAGCACGGGTGCCGCGCCTGGGACGGTGAACGCCGTGGCGTCCTGCACGGAGAGCACGGTCTCGTCGATCAGCGTCCAGCGCTGGTTGGAGCCGGAGTTCGCGAGATAGAGCGTCACGGGTGCGCCGTCGGACGTCTTTCCGCCGCCCACCTCCAGCAGGAGGTCCGTCTCGGCGTTGACGAAGGTATAGGTGCCGTCCCCGGTGGTGGAGGCGATCCACTCGGCCCGCGGGTTCGCGCCCGCGGGGGCGACGACGGCGGCACCGCCCTCGTCGGCGAGCTGCGAGGCGCCGTCGAGCGTGGTGATCGCGTAGCGCTCGCGGTTGGTGTTCTCGCCGCCGAGGCTCGTGAAGCGGAAGAGCTGCTGCGGGTCCGCGGGGTCGGTGGAGCTGATGACGGCGGTCCCGCCCGTGGTCTCGATCGACCTGCCGCTCTGCACACCCTGCAGCCGGTAGACGTGTCCGTCCTGGAGGGCTGCGGCGTCCTCGGCGATGCCCGAGACGCCCTCGACCACGAAGGTGGTCACGGACTCGGCGGGCGCGGTGACGACGGCGGAGCCGCCCTCGATCGCGACCGGCGCACCCTCGACGAGGGCGCCGTCCACGTCGCTGACCACGGGGGTCACCGTGGCGCCCTGGGTGGTCGACCCGAACTTGGAGAAGTCCAGGACGACGGGCTTGTCCTCGGCGTCCTCGTTGATGTGGACCACGGCGGCACCGGTGCCGGTGATGGCGGCGGTGGTGTCGTCGTCGTTGACGGAGACCAGGCGGTCACCCGGCTGGATGTAGTGCGTGTAGTTCCGCACGGTGTTGAACTTGGTGTTCGTGTAGATGGGGCACGTCTCGAGGGTGTCCGCGTCGGTGCAGTCGAACGGCATCTGGATGCTGCCCCAGTTGGCGCCGGCAGCGCTCTCGCCGCCGGGAGCCATGTTGTCGTAGTCCTCCACGGGCTGCCAGAACACCCAGGCACTGGGCTCCAGCTCGCGGAGGTCGTCGGTGATGCGCTTGGCCATCCCGAGGCCCGGTTCCATGCTGGTGAAGCTCTGCCCGTTGCCCCAGGAACCTTCGACCTCGCTCATCCACAGCGGCTTGTCCTCGGCCTTGGCGATGTCCCGCACCGTGGTGCGCTGGCCGGTGCCGTAGGTGTGGACGTTCAGCTGGTCCACGAGGGCGCGGACGTCCTCGGGGTAGGAGTTCCAGTTGGTGGCGAAGGTGCCGGGGTTGGTCTCGTCCATCGCGGAGATGGTGGCGTCGGTATCGGCAGCCTCGAGCTGGTCGGCGAGGTCGCGGAGGACCTGCTGCTGCAGCTGCGGGCCCATGTGGGCGCCCTCCTGGCGGCCGCCGGTCGGTTCGCCGGCGGCGTCGAGCTGCGTGCTCCAGTAGTTGGTGTTCGGCTCGTTGAACGGATCGAGCGTGTCCACCTCGATGCCGTGGGCCTTCTCGAGCTCCTCGGTGACGCGCACCAGGTAGGCGTTGAAGTCGGAGATGCTCTCGGGCTTCAGCTGGTCGGCGGTGGAGCTGAAGCCGCCGGAGGTGTAACCACTGACGGTCTGGAACCACGGCGGGGAGTTGCTGAACGTCTCCCAGTGCGTGATGTCCTGTTTGATGCGGTCGATCCACCAGCGCTGGGTGGCGTCCGCCTCGAGGTTCCAGTCCGCCGGGTCCTCGGGCGACCACCAGTCGGTGTCCTCGCGCGTGGTGCCCTCGGGGGCGTTCCACCAGCCCTCCACGGCGCCGCCCGGCCGCAGGTAGTCCTTCACGTCGGGCGCGTTGCCGCCGCCGATGTTGTAGCGGGCGATGTTCAGGTTCAGGCCGTCGGGTCCGAAGACCAGTTCGGCGAGCCGGTTCCGGATCTCGTCCGGGTAGTCGCCGGTCGCGTTGGCGAACCAGACGAGGCTGGTGCCCCAGCCCTCGAACTCCCCGCCCTGGTAGGAGGGGTCGGGGGTGAGGGTCAGGGCGCCCTCGGGGACCGCGGGCGGTGCGGGTGGGGCCGGGGGTGCGGCCTGTGCCGCACCCCCCATGAGGGAGGCTGCCGCCAGCACGGCGGCAACCCCTGTCGCGGCCGCCTGGGTGGCGCGCCTGGATCGATTCGTCATTGAACGTGTTCCTTCCAGCGAGGGGTGGTGCAGGTCTTACGAGACGGTGGTGCGGGCCTTCCTCGTGAGGACGGCGACGGAGCGGGGATCCAGCTTGGACTCCTCGCCCGTGAGCGTCTCGCCGTCGACGCCGGTGATGTCCACCGGCTCGTCGGTGCGGTTGATGAGGAAGACGTAGTCGGCGTCGTCGCCGGTGCGGATGACCTGTTCCACGGCGCCGCGGAGCTCGGCGGGCAGCTCGCTGGTCAGTCCGGCGCGGGCGGCGAGGTCCGCGAGGACGGGCTCGAGGCCCGCGGCACCGAGGCGCGCGCCCACGTAGGCGGCACTGCCGGACCCCGGGTCCGAGGAGACGGTGCGGCGCGTGACGGCTGCATCGCCGGTGTGCTCACCGGTGGTGTAGCGGGCGAGGACCTCGACGCCGTCGGCGCGGGGCTGCACGCGGTCGGCCCAGAGCGTCGCCGTCGTGCCGTTGTCCAGGGAGACGTCCTCGCCGTCGAGCAGCGGGCCGAACTCGTCGATGCGGATGCCGAGCAGGTCCGCGAGGGCGCCGGGGTAGCCGCCGAGCCAGATGTGGTCGTTCTCGTCGGTGATGCCGCTGAAGTAGCTCGCGACGAGGTGCCCGCCGCCGCTCACGTACTCCTCGAGGCGTGACTTCAGTGCGGCCGGGACAACGTGGAGGACGGGCGCGACGACGAGCCCGTAGCCGGTCAGGTCCGTGGCGGAGGGCACGACGTCGGCGCGGATGCCGAGGGCGAGGAACGCCGAGTACCAGTCCAGGGCCTCCTGCTTGTAGCGCAGGCGGTCGGACGGGTGGGAGTCCTGCTCGGAGGCCCACCAGGAGTCCCAGTCGAAGAGGATGGCGGCTGGCGCCTGGCCGCGGCGGGATCCGACGACGTCGGACAGGGAGGCGAGTTCGCGGCCGAGGTCCACGACGTCGCGGAAGATCGGGCTGTCCTCGCCGGCGTGGGGGACCATCGCGGAGTGGAACTTCTCGGCGCCGGCCTTGGACTGCCGCCACTGGAAGTAGCAGACGGCGTCGGCGCCGTGCGCCACGTGGGTGAGGGAGTCCCGGCGCAGGGCGCCGGACTTCTTCGGGGTGTTGATGGGCTGCCAGTTCACGGCACTGGTGGAGTGCTCCATGAGGAACCACGGATTGCCGCCGGCGATGTTGCCGGTGAGGTTCGCGGAGAAGGAGAGCTCGTCCACGGCCTGCGGGCCGGGGATGAAGTAGTGGTCGTTGGCGACGAAGTCCACCTCGGCGGCCCAGTCGGCGTAGTCCATGCCCTTGGACTCGCCCATGACCATGAAGTTGGTGGTCACCGGGATGTCCGGGGTGATGCGGTTGAGGATGTCGCGTTCGGCGCGCAGGTACTCCTTGAGCGCGTCGGAGGAGAAGCGCTTGAAGTCGAGCTGCTGCGTGGGGTTGGGGTGCGAGGCGGCCTGGCGCGGGGGCAGGATCTGCTCGAACCGCGTGTAGCGCTGGGACCAGAAGTCGGTGCCCCAGGCGTCGTTGAGGGCGTCGATGCTGCCGTACCGGTCGGTGAGCCAGGTGCGGAAGGCTGCGGCGGCGTCGTCGGAGTAGTCGTAGATGTTGTGGCAGCCGAGCTCGTTGGAGACATGCCACGCGCAGACTGCGGGGTGGTCCTTGTAGCGTTCGGCCATCGCCGTGACGAGCTTCAGGGCGTGCTCGCGGAAGACGGGGCTGGTGGGGCGCCAGTGCTGGCGCGCACCGGGCCAGAGGGTGCCGCCGTCCTGCGTGACGGGCAGGATCTCGGGGTGCTCGGTGGCGAGCCATGGTGGCGGGGAGGCGGTGGCGGTGGCGAGGTCGACGGCGATGCCGTTGGCGTGCAGGAGGTCGATGACCTCGTCGAGCCAGGCGAAGTTCCAGGTGTCCCGCTCGGGCTGCAGGCGGGCCCAGGAGAAGATCGCGAGCGACACCACGTTGACGCCGGCTTCACGCATGAGGCGCACGTCCTCGTCCCACGTCTCGCGCGGCCACTGCTCGGGGTTGTAGTCCGCGCCGAAGGCCATGCGCCTGCGGTTCGGCTCGGACGGCCAGCGCAGCCAGCGGTGGGTGATGGGTGTCGACACGGTAGTGCTCCTTGACGGTGATTCTCGCGGCGTTCGGGCGCGGGTCGCGCCTTCCGCCGCCGTCGTGCCCTCCTCCTTGACGGACGGACAGGCGACGACGGCGGGTGCAGCTGGGTAGTTGAACAGGGGTGGAACGGGCCGGGCGGATGCGCGCGAGCTTCCGCCCGGCCCGGGTCTGGTGCAGGTGGGGGTCGGTACTACTCGGAGACGGTGAAGCCCTGCTCCGAGCCGTACTTGATGCTCGCGTCCTGCCAGCTCTTCAGCCCGTCCTTGAGGGGGGTGTCCGAGACGTAGGCCTGGCCCGCGGTGTCATTGAAGATGCTGTTCGCATAGACCTGGAAGGGAAGATAGGACCAGCCGTCCACCACGTTCTCTGCGGATTCCGCGAACAGTTCGTTCGCCTTCTGGCCGCCGAAGTACTCGAACTCCGTATTGAGGAACTCCTCGGAGGCGAGGTCCGCCGTCGTGGACGGGAAGGCGCCGCCGTCGATCCGGGTCTGGACGCCGTCGCCGACGCTCGCGTAGTCGAGGAAGGCGTAGGCGAGCGCAGCGTTCTCCGTGGCGGAGGGGACGGCCAGCGAGCTGCCGCCGTTCTCGGCCGTTGCGGTGCCTCCCTCTTCCCACTGGGGGAGAGGTGCCACGCGCCACTTGCCGGCTCCCGCCTGCACGCCCGACTCGAAGTTGCCGGGCATCCAGGCGCCGGTGTTCAGGGTGGCGATCGTGCCGTCCCCGAGGCCCTGGTACCACTCATCGGTCCACGAGTTGATCGGCGCCACGAGGTCGTCCGCGATGAGCTGCTGCCAGGTCTCGGCGAACCTGGTGGAGCCCTCGTCGGAGAAGTCGACCGTCACGTCGGTGCCGTCCACGGTGTACGGCTTGCCGCCCGCCTGCCAGATGAGGCTCGTGGTCAGGCCGGCATCGCCCGTGTCATTGGTGATGTAGACGTTGGGGTCGGCTTCGTGGATGGTCTTCGCCGCCGTCACGTACTCGTCCCAGGTGGCGGGGATCTCGACGCCGAACTTCTCGAAGACCTCGGTGTTGTAGTACATGACCATGGGTCCGGCGTCCATCGGGAGGCCGTAGATGCCCTCGCCCTGCTGGACGGCGTTCCACGGGCCGGGGCTGAAGGTGCCCTCCAGATCGGAGGCGCCGAGGCCGCTGATGTCCGTGAGGGAATCGGCGAGGGCGAACTGGGGAAGGGCGAAGTACTCGATCTGCGCCACGTCCGGGACACCCGAACCCGCGGCGATCGCGTTCTGGAGTGCCGTGTACTGGTCATTGCCCGTTCCGGCGTTGACCACCTCGACGTCCACGTTGGGGTGCAGTTCCTCGAACTCGGCGGCGACATCCTGGACCGTGAGGTCCCACGCCCAGACGGTGAGCTCGCCGCCTTCCTCCAGTGCCGCTGCCACGTCGTCGGCGGTGGCGCCTTCGGCACTTCCGCCGCCGGCGTCGTTACCGCCACCGCCGCAGGCCGTGAGGGCCAGGGTCGCGGCGAACGCGAGGGCGGACCCGCGCAGTACAGCGGGGGAGATTTTCCTGTTCATGGGTTTCCTTATCACTTCGTTGTTGATGGGAAGGGGAGGGTTCTCGCGGGTCATTCCTTGACGCTTCCGGCACTCAGACCGGACTGCCAGTACCGCTGGAGGAAGAGGAACGCGATGATCAGCGGGAGGATCGTCAGCAGTGCCCCGGTGATCACCAGGTTGTAGATGGCCTCGCCGCCCACGGTGGATGCCTGGTTGTTCCACGCGTTCAGGCCCAGGGTCAGCGGATACCAGTCCGGGTTCTTCAGCATGATCAGCGGCAGGAAGTAGTTGTTCCACGTTGCCACCATGGTGAACAGCAACACGGTGACGATGCCCGGCCCCAGCAGCGGCAGGCAGATCTGGAAGAAGGTGCGGAACTCGCCGGCGCCGTCCATCCGCGCCGACTCCAGCAGTTCGGTGGGGATCGCCTGGGCGGCGAACGTCCACATCAGGTACAGGCCGAAGGGCGAGATGAGCGACGGGATGATGACGGCCCAGGGTGTGTTGGTCAGCCCCATCTCGCTGAACATGAGGAAGGTGGGGACCGCCAGGGCGGTGCCGGGCACCGCCACCGCGCCGATGACGACGGCGAACACTGCCTTCTTGCCCGGGAAGCTGAACTTCGCGAGGGCATAGCCGCCGAGGACGGCGAGGAATGTCGCCCCGCCCGCACCCACCACCACATACAGCACGGTGTTGAGGAACCAGCGGCCGAAGATGCCGTCGTCGTACGCGAGGGTGTCCTGGATGTTCGAGAACAGGGCGAAGTCACCGCTGAACCAGAGGCCGAACGAGGTGAAGAGATCGTCCTGGGTCTTGGAAGCGTTGATGAACAGCCACACCAGCGGTACGAGGCTGTAGATCAGCACGATCCCCGTCAGCGCTGTGAGGAGGACGTTCCGTTTCGGGTTGTCGATGCTGCGGCGAGTGCTCTTCATGCGCACGTAGCCGGGCTTCGCCCTGTGCTTGTCGGTGCGGGCGGGTTCGACGGCGATGCTCATGGTCAGCTCTCCTTCCGCATGCCGCGCAGCTGCACTGCGTAGGCGATGACCATGGTGATGATGCCCATGATGATGGCCACGGTGGCGGAGTAGTTGTACTGCTGGCCGGAGAAGCTCAGCGAGTAGGCGTAGAGGTTGGGGGTGAAGTACGTGGAGATGGAGTTGGGGGCCAGGCCCTGCAGGATGGCGGGTTCGTTGAAGAGCTGGAAGCTGCCGATCACCGAGAAGATGGTGGCCACCACGAGGGCGCCGCGGATGGCGGGCAGCTTGATGGCGGTGACCAGGCGGAACTGGCTGGCGCCGTCGATCTCCGCGGCCTCGTACAGGGATTTCGGGATCACCCGGAGGGCGGAGTAGAAGATCAGCATGTTGTAGCCGATGAACTCCCACGTGACGATGTTGCCGATCGCCGCGAGGATCAGGTCCGGCGAGAGCGGGTTGGGGATGTTCGTGCCCAGGGCGCTGTTGATGTTGCCCACCAGGCCGAACCGCGTGCCGTACATGAAGCCCCACATGAGGCTGGCGACGACGGCGGGCACCGCGTACGGCAGGAAGATCGAGATGCGGAAGAAGGACTTCCCGTAGAGCCGGCCGCTGTCCAGTGCCAGGGCCACCAGCAGGGCGATCAGCAGCATGATCGGCACCTGTACCGCGAGGAACAGCGTGACGCGGAGCAGGGCAGACCAGAACTGCGAATCGGCGAGTGCCTGCTGATAGTTCGCGAGGCCCACGAACCCGTTGCCGCCCACGAGCTGGTTGCGGAAGAAGCTGAGCCAGATCGAGTAGGCGATCGGGGCCAGGAAGACGAGCGCGAAGACGGCCATGAACGGGCCGATGAACAGCCAGCCGGACCATGACCGCTTCTGGCTGCGGGCCTGGGCTCGCTTCGCGGGCTTCGGCTGCGTGCCGAGGATGGCCGGTGAGGGTGACGCCGTCGTCATGGAAAGTCCTTCTGGCTGTTTCGGTGATGTTTACGCAAACATAGCAGCGCCTGAAGAGCGATGTTTACGTAAACATTGTTGTTACGATGGTCACATGCCTTCTCCACCGCGTCAACACCTCACCCGTGAGGACCGGCGCGTCTCGATGTCCGACGTCGCACGCCTGGCCGGCGTCTCGGCGCAGACGGTGTCGAGGGTGTCCAACGGCAGCCCCGGCGTCATCGAGTCGACGCGGCAGCAGGTCATCGCAGCGATGGATGAGTTGGGGTACCGGCCCAACAGTGCCGCGCGGGCCCTGAAGCGGGGGAGTTTCCGGACGCTCGGCGTCATCCTGTTCACGCTGTCCACCACCGGGAACGTCCGCACGCTCGAGGCCATCGCCGCCCGCGCCGCGGAAGAGGATTACGCCATCACGCTGATCCCCGTCTCCACGCCGACACAGGCCGGTGTGCGCGGCGCGTTCTCGCGGCTGAACGAGCTGGCGGTGGACGCCATCATCGTGATCATGGAGGTCCACCTGCTCGACGCCGCCACGGTGTCCCTGCCGCCGGGCGTCCATGCCGTGGTGGTGGACTCCGATGCCAGCGACGGCTACAGCGTGATCGACACGGACCAGGCCGACGGCGCCCAGAAGGCCGTGGAGCATCTGCTGGATCTGGGGCACAGGACGGTGTGGCACGTTGCCGGGCCGTCGGCGTCCTTCGCATCGGAGCGGCGCGTCACTGCGTGGCGTCAGACTCTTGCTGCACGGGGCTGCGCGGAGCCACCACTGCTGCGGGGGGACTGGTCCGCGGACTCGGGCTACCTCGCCGGCCTCACCCTGGCGTCCTCCGACTGCACCGCCGTGTTCGTGGGGAACGACCAGATGGCGCTGGGGGTGCTGCGGGCGTTCCACGAGAAGGGCATCCGGGTGCCGCAGGACGTCTCGATCGTGGGCTTCGACGACATCCCGGACAGCACCTCCTTCAGCCCGCCCCTGACCACGGTGCACCAGGACTTCGCGGAGGTGGGCCGGCGCTGCGTGGACAAGGTGCTCAAGCAGATGCGGGAGAACTCGACGGAGCCGGGGCTGGATCTGGTGCCGACGCGGCTGGTGGTTCGGGAGAGCACCGCGGCGCCGGTCTGACGCGCGAGGGGGGTGCGCGACTTCACTCTGGCGGGGGAGCGTCGGCGAAGGAGGTCCCCATGCCGGAGATGTGCCGTCTGCGCCGTCAGTCACGTAAAGTGAGACTGACGGTGCAGCCGAAAACTCAACCGATGGGTTCAGGCATGGGGACGATGTCGTAACGGGCATCGATCGAGAGTCCCGTGGTTGGGTCTGCCATCTCGACCCGCCAGGTGGGCGCGAACTGGTCGACGCCGTGGATCATTGCGACGGTTCCGGAGATGAGCACAGTGCCGGGCTGATGCATCCCTTTCTCCTTCAGGACGTCGAGCCAATAGTCGGGGGACAGGAGGGCCCCGAGGGTGCTGTCCTGGATCAGTTCTTCTCCTGTATCCGTGCGAACCCATCCCTTGAGCGTGATGTCGTCGAGGTGATCGCGTACGTCGTCGAGCCGCCAGGCCGTCCGCCCCAACACGTCGGGGCCTGCATTCTTGCTCCAGGCCACGCCATGCACCTCGAGAGCGCGATCAGTGTGATCGCAGGCGACAGTGAGGAGCACGTCGTCCTCGGTGATGATCAGGGCCCATTCGGCTTCGCCGGAGGTCTTACCGTGCTGCACGCTGACTTCGTCGGTCTGCTGGGCGAGGTAGGGGGATACGGGATACAGCGCCGGGGTCGTGGTGGGACCCGGAACCCCGAGTTCGGCGAGTTCGGCGATATGGGCCTGCACCTCGTCCTGCTCGCGCCCGGCATAGCCCGCGTTGAGGAGGCGCGTGACCTGCACCTCACGTGTGGTGCCGTCGGTCAGATCGAAAGTGAGAGTAGCCATGGGGCCTTCCTTCTGTTGGGGCGAAAATTTACGTTCCGGAAACCGAAGTGGTCGTAAATCTACAACATGTATGCGTAATGTATACAACTAACGCCGGTGTGGCGGGAATCACTCTCAGACTGGAGAATACCGATGGCACACAGCCCCGGAATTGCAGGAGCCCCTGCATCCACTCAGACCCCTCCGCGACCCCCAGGGCTGTACAAGGCATTTGCGGCGAGCCTCACCGGTACGGCGTTGGAATGGTACGACTTCGCCGTCTACTCGGCCGCGGCCGCGGTCGTCTTCCCGATCATCTTCTTCCCGGCATCGGACCCGCTGACCGGCACCATTCTGGCTTTCTCCACCTACGCGGTGGGGTACATCTCCCGCCCAGTCGGCGGAATCATCTTCGGCCGTCTCGGGGACCGGATTGGCCGGAAGAAGATCCTCGTGATCACGCTGATGATCATCGGCATCGCCACCGTGCTGATCGGGGTGCTGCCGGGGTACGCCTCGATCGGCATCGCCGCCCCGATCATCCTCGTCATGCTGCGCTTCGCGCAGGGTGTCGGGGTCGGAGGTGAGTGGGGCGGTGCGGTGCTGCTGTCCAGCGAATATGGCGACCCGAAGAAGCGGGGTTTTTGGGCTTCGGCTGCTCAGGTCGGCCCGCCCGCAGGTAACCTCCTGGCCAATGGTGCCCTCGCACTCCTTACGGTCCTGCTGTCCGAGGAGCAATTCCTGGACTTCGGCTGGCGCATCGCGTTCCTCGCATCGGCGCTGCTCGTCGGGTTCGGCCTGTGGATCCGCCTCCGCCTTGAAGACACCCCTGTTTTCAAGGCGATCGAAGCGCACGGCGAGAGGCCTGCAGCGCCGATCAAGGAAGTCTTCCGGAATGAGCTCCGTCCCCTCATCGCAGCGATCCTTTCCCGCGTCGGACCGGACGTGCTGTACGCGCTGTTCACCGTCTTCACCCTCACCTACGGCATTCAGGTCCTCGGATTCGAGCGCGGCCAGGTACTCACCGCAGTCCTGATCGGTTCAGCCTTCCAGCTCTTCCTCATCCCCCTCGCCGGGGCTGTCTCGGACCGTGTCAATCGCCGCCTTGTCTACGGGATCGCCGCCGCGCTCGGCGCCTCCTGGACGTTCGTCTTCTTCACGCTGCTCGACGGCGACAACCAGTTCCTGCTCATCACCGGAATCGTCCTCGGACTGGCCTGCCACTCCTTCATGTACGGACCTCAGGCCGCGTTCATCGTCGAGCAGTTCTCCCCACGGCTCCGGGCCACCGGCAGCTCATTGGCCTACACGTTCGCCGGCGTCATCGGCGGAGCGATCGCACCCCTGATGTTCACGGTGTTGCTGAGCAATTTCGACAGCTGGGTACCGGTAGCCCTCTATGTGGGCGTCGCAGCGCTCGTCACCCTCATCGGCCTTGCTCTCGGCCGTAATCCGCATGGCACCGAGGACGAGGAGTACCGCCTGCTGCTCGAGGGTACGAAGGTCTGAAGCCTGCGCTGCACGCCTCGCGCATCCTGCTCTGCGCCCCTTCAGGCGCGGAGCAGGATGCTGCGGGTAACGGCGAGGTGCTCGAGAATTGCCGTTTCCGCGTCACCCGCGGCGAGGGCATCGATGATCGCCTGGTGCTCGGTGCAGACCTGCTGTCGGCGCCCGTCGACCTTGATCATCGCCTCCACGCCTACGAGCACCTGACGTACCTGCAGTTTGCGATACGTCTGCGACATGAGGGAATTCCCTGCTGCGTCGACCAGCTCCTGATGGAACATGGCATCAAGACGGATGAATTCCTTCACGGAGGCCCCGGTCAGTGGATCCGGCAGGCCGGACTGCTGCTCGAGGATCGCCTGCATTCTCTCCACCGGAGGGGTGCCGGCCGCAACGGTCACTCTCGCGGCGTGGCTTTCCAGTACGCCCCGCAGTTCCATCAGGTCGGAGATCTGACGAGCCGTCACGATTGGAATGTAGGCACCACGCTGGGGGATCAACTCGACCAGCCCATCGGCGACCAGGAGAAGGAACGCCTCCCGTACAGGAGTCCGCGATACCCCGATACGCTCCGCCAGCTCCTGCTCGTTGAGGAACTGCCCCTGCATGGACATGTCGCTCAGGACGTTCTCGCGGAGATAGGCGTATGCCTTCTCGCGACCCGACACAGACGCCCCACCCGTTTTTCCCATACTTTAGGTATACAACGAAAAGGAGTGACCGATGCGCGTAGCCATTGCCCAGATGACGAGCGGTTCCGATCCGCATGAGAACCTGCGACAGGTCGAGGACCTCACACGCCGTGCAGCAGAAGCGAAGGCCGATTTGATCGTCTTTCCCGAAGCCACGATGTGCGCTTTCGGCAATGACCTCTCGGCCGTGGTCGAACCACTCGACGGTCCTTGGGCCTCCGCCGTCCGGGACCTCGCCATCGAGCTGGGTGTTGTCATCGTCGTCGGCATGTTCACACCGGGAAGCGAAGGACGCGTGCGCAACACTCTTCTCACCGTTGGGCCTGATGTCGACACGAGCTACGACAAAGTGCACCTCTTCGACGCCTTTGGATACCGGGAGTCGGACAGCGTCCAACCCGGCACGCGTCCTGTGACCTTCCCCGTAGAGGGGGTGACGGTGGGTCTGGCAACCTGCTACGACATCCGGTTCCCGGCTCTCTTTAGCGCCAACGCCAAGCAGGGTGCCCGTATCAACGTCGTCTGTGCCTCGTGGGGGGCGGGCGAAGGAAAGATCGACCAGTGGAGCCTGCTGGCCCGGGCGCGTGCCCTCGACAGCACCACCTTCATCATCGCCTGCGGACAGGCCGACCCCGCCGCCAGCGGACTGGGTGTCACAGGGACAGCACCCACCGGTATCGGGTACAGCACCGTCATCTCACCCCTGGGGAAGGTGCTTGAAGAGCTGGGCGCGGGACCGGCCCTCGTCTTCACTGACATCGACGCGACGGAGACCGATGACGCTCGTACAAAGCTTCCCGTCCTGGCCAATGCGCACGCCTTCTAGCGACGGCCAGGTCGTTGCCCGCTGATTAGCGCTTTGACGCGGAGACGGCACGGGATGCTGGCAGATTGCTTACAGCATCGGATCGTAGGCTCACTGAATGGACGAGCTCGCCGCCTTCATCCTCGCCCGCATCGCGGAGGACCACGACCTCGCTTATCAGGCATTCCACGACCCAGGAGCCGGCGGCATCCTCGGTGCCCATACCCGGAACTGCCACGCGGCCGACGCCGGCCGGTCCGTCGACGTCGCCGGCCACGAGCTGCTGCTGGATCCGCTGGCCTGTCACAACATGAACCAGAGCCCGGAGAGGGTCATCGCCGACTGCATTGCAAAACAGCGCCTGGTCGCGCATGTGCAGACTATGGACTGGAATTACGAACCGGCAGGGGAGCAGGACTACATGCGCACTATCCTCGAACTGCTCACTCTGCCCTGGCGTGAGCACGCCGACTACTTACGGCAGTGGGCTGCGTAAGTCTTACTAAACAAGGGGGTCTGCTGCACCGATAGGTGACATCTGATCTGGCTTGCCGGAAGGCAGGACTGGAAGGATGTTGCTGTGCCTAAGCCCTATCCTGAGGAATTCCGCGACGAGTCCAAGTTCGACCACGGCTCCGTAACCTGCACCCTGCCCTAGAAGCCCCTCCTAGAAAAACTCCTGGGAGGGATGATGCGGATGCCCTGGTGCGGCTGGGGACGCCGGGCATTACGCACGAACCTCACCGTTGAACAAGCTACTCAGCAGATTATTCGACCGAACTATCGGATTCGACTGCCAGGTAGGTCCCTACACGCACTCGAAGCTGCGTTGTTCGAATTGGAACTCGCCGGCGGCGTAGTGCACGTCGATGACTGCTGTGCAGGTACCCAGGTTCGGGTCGACGAGGGTCTCGGTCAATTGGTCGTAATAGACGGCGTTCTGATCGTCCTTTCTCAACAGGTGGGACCGCATGGAGCCTGTTGTCGAGTATGAATAGCCCTCATCGAACGTCGTCGTCGTGTCGTAGCGGGTGCTGCCGCGCATGACCACATGCCCTGAGGGGGTGTTGACTACCGTGATGGTGGAGTGGATCGTCCCACACACCTCGACGTAGCCGTAGTCCACGCACCCAAGCTGCTTGTACACAGAGGCGCCGGTTGAGGCTGCTGCCGATGCTGGAACCGCACCGGTGAAGGTCGCAGCACTGGCCATGGCCAGGGCTGAGGCTCGTTGCCACTTGTTCATCATGATCCTCGATTCACCGTTGAATCCGTTATGGATGACGGCACAGCCCGAGGTGAAGCACAGGGATGACTCGCGTGCCGGTGCTGGTCACACGACGGGAACTGCCACCGTCCCAATAGGATCAACGCACTCTTCCGTCATGTCAACGCACAGCAACAAGGCCGTTACCCTCCGCGAAGAGTGTCCCAGTTACTCCCGTAGCGGTCGATAAATGCTGCCATCGTCACTGCCGATCTCCATTCTCAGCAAAGAATCCTTTAACCAGACGGGCCAGCAAGGTCCGGACCGGTCGAGGCGTACTCAGCGTTGACGCTGACTTTTGTGAGTCGATCTCGTCTCAGCAATGTGTCTCAAGCCGGGTATTCTCATCAAAGGAGAACTAGGCCTTTGATGAGTGTGAGGAGCATGAGGATGGGAAGTGTCGGATATGCCAGGGTCAGTACCTTGGAGCAGAACGCGGATCTGCAGCATGCCGCACTCACCGCAGCGGGCTGTGATCGAATCTTCACCGACCACGGCGTGAGCGGGACTACGGCTAGTCGGCCGGAGCTCGACAAGTTGCTCGATCACCTGCGGAAGGGTGACGAGGTCGTGGTGTGGAAGCTGGACCGGCTGGGACGCAACACCCGCAACCTGCTGGCTCTTATCGATGACCTGGAGCGTAGGGGAGTGCACTTCCGGAGCGTCACCGAAGGAATCAGTACCACCGGGTCGATGGGCAGGGCGATGCTGACCGTCATGTCCGCTTTCGGGCAGCTCGAGCGCGACCAACTCGCCGAACGCACCAGGGCAGGCATGGCCGCGGCCGCCGAACACGGACGGAAGGCCGGTCGGCGGGAAGTGACTACCGATCATGCAAAGGTCAGACGCGCTCAGGAGTTGAAAGCCCAAGGGCTGGCACCGGCTGATATCGGGAAAATCATCGGTGCTAGCCGGGCGACGGTGTATCGCTATCTCAGTATGCCGGGAGTGACTGAGGCGTCCTGAGGCGACCAAGGCGCAGGCATCGGCCGCACCGCGGTCACAGGGAAACCGAAACATAGAAGAACAGAGATGCTGTAATCGTTTGCTCCGTGAACCGTGCGGGTCAGTCAGTAATTGCGCCGCCCTGGGGTAAACCTCTGTGGATTACCCTGAGCGGCCTCTAAGATGTAGGGGCACTCACGGCCTGCTGGCTTGCAGCCTCTCGTCCTGCGGACCGGGCAGGAAGGTGCTTGTCCTTAGTTCTGCAGAGGATTTCGTTTTCAAGATTGGGAAGTTTCATGGATTCAGCGTTGTCTATTGTTCGCGACCAGGTGTTCCGGCGTAATCCGGGTGAGACGGAGTTCCATCAGGCCGTCGTCGAAGTGTTCGACTCGCTGGGTCCGGTGTTGAAGAAACACCCCGAGTTCGTGGACGCGGCCGTCCTGGAGCGGCTGTGCGAACCCGAGCGGCAGACCATCTTCCGGGTTCCCTGGGTCGACGATGCCGGGACGGTGCAGATCAACCGGGGCTTCCGGGTGCAGTTCAATTCGGCGTTGGGGCCCTTCAAGGGCGGCCTGCGGTTCCACCCTTCGGTGTACCTGGGGATCGTGAAGTTCCTCGGCTTCGAACAGGTCTTCAAGAACGCGCTCACCGGGATGCCCATCGGTGGAGGCAAGGGCGGCTCGGACTTCGACCCCAAGGGCAGGTCGGACGCCGAGGTGATGCGGTTCTGCCAGTCCTTCATGACGGAGCTGTACCGGCACATCGGCGAGTACACCGATGTGCCGGCCGGGGACATCGGTGTCGGCGGCCGGGAGATCGGATACCTGTTTGGGCAGTACAAGAGGATCACGAACCGGTATGAATCAGGTGTGCTGACCGGTAAGGGGATCAGCTGGGGCGGGTCCCTGGTCCGCCCGGAAGCGACCGGGTACGGCGCGGTCCTGTTCGCCCAGGAGATGCTCCGGACCAAGGGGCTCGACTTCGAGGGACAGCGCGTCATCGTCTCCGGCGCGGGCAATGTCGCTGTCCACGCCATCGCCAAGGCACAGCACTTCGGTGCGACGGTGGTGGCCTGTTCCGACTCCACCGGCTACGTCGTAGACGAGGCCGGAATTGACGTAGGGCTGCTGCGCGAGGTGAAGGAGCATGAGCGCGGACGGATTTCCGAGTACGCCGACCGGCGGGGTTCGGGTGCCCATTTCGTGGCCGGTGGTTCGATCTGGGATGTAGGGGCAACGGTCGCACTGCCCTGCGCCACGCAGAACGAACTCGACGAAGCCGCTGCCGGGTCGCTCATCCGGTCTGGGGTGCTCGCAGTCGCGGAAGGGGCGAACATGCCCTGCACCCCTGAGGCGGTGGAGGTCTTCCAGCAGGGCGGTGTCCTCTTCGGACCGGGCAAAGCCGCCAACGCCGGCGGTGTCGCGACCTCGGCCCTGGAGATGCAGCAGAACGCCAGCCGTGATTCCTGGTCCTTCGAGCACACCGAACAGCGCCTCGCGGAGATCATGGTGGGTATCCACGACCGGTGTGCCGCGACGGCCGACGAGTACGGGGTGCCGGGCAATTATGTCGCCGGCGCGAACATCAGCGGATTCGTGAAGGTCGCGGACGCCATGCTCGCACTCGGAGTCGTCTAACCACACTGCCCTGAAAGTCGGGTATCCGAGCTGCCTCATCCGTCATCCTGACTCGAAAATCCAGAGAACAGGCACTTCTACAACGAAACACGGCGAGGCTACTTAGCAAGACAGAGTGAAGCCCTTGCTTCCCGGGAAGTGGTTGCGATGCTTGGCCTATTTGGGTGTCTTGTAAAGCTTTAGCTTTTCGAGACGCGCTTGAAGCGGTTTTGAGGTCGGCCACGATGCACGATCGGTCGAGGGTTACTTGGTGTTACTGGTCGATGGGTGCCAGTCGGGGCGTGGTGGGGCTATCGAGTTCTGTGGTTTCAATGATTTTGGTGTCGTAGTCGAAGCGGAAGGTGACTCTCTGAGCGATGGGTAGTTCGAGGCTGATATTCGGGCCGCTGCGCATCCCTCGCACCCCGTAGTTCTCCTCCCAGGACCCGTCGATGGTGACTTTGTAGTCGTACTGCCCCGCTGGTAGGTCGATGGTCAGCCACCAATACCCGTCAGCGGGGTGGTATTCCATGAGGTACTTCGGTTCGGCAGGGTTCCACTGCAGGTTGTCCGAATCGGGTGCGTTAGCTGGAGGCGATGCGGATGAGGTGCGGTGTGAGGGGAAGGTACCAGCGATGTTCACCGTGTGCGGTTGGGCGGCGGCGCGATCGAGAATGACCGACGGGTCTACCGGTGACGGTTGCGAAGCTGGTAGGGGATGGTTGGTGCGGGAAGTGTCAGGGGTGGTCATCAAGTCCTTTTGTCGGTGTGGTGCTGGAGCCCTGGTCAGTGCGTGGCTGGTCAGAGTGCTTTGGACATAAGGGCTGCTGCTGTGCGCATTCCTTCAACGGTGAGGCTGTGTTGCGTCGCGTTGAGGTGCAGGAGCCCTAGAGCGCTAAGGGTTTGCACAAGATCCTCCTGGCGGTGCTGTCCGTGAACAGGGAGTACCTTCCCTGTCGAGATGCTGTTGCCCTCAAAATTTTTGGAGGTGGTGTTGGGCGGTAAGCGCATCATCTGCGCTGCGAGGTTGATGACGAGCTGTGCGCATTCACCTGACACCTGCGTAGGGCTTAGGCGGTAGGTTCTCGCCGACGTCGCCGACGTCTTCTGCAACTCGGTCATCGCTTACCTCCCTTTCTGTGGCTGGCCTGGTCAGCTGAGTTGGGGGTGATGAGGCCAGCAGGGCTGTTCGGTGAGTAACTTGTCCAGCGCCAGGTGCACGAGTGGATGCGGACTGGGTGGTGCGTCCCGGTGTCACCGGTGCCGGTGCGATTGCTACTTACACGCGATCTTCTGCCCCTGTGGCTGCTTCTTGTCGGGAGCAGTGAGCGCAGCAGTAGATGCTCTGACCCGCTTCGATGCCGTGCCCGAGGATCCGGCACCCGCAGTGCTCACACACTGGTGCCACAGCTTGGACCGCGCACTCGAAACTATCAAAGGTCCAAGTCTTCGAACCCCGGGTGACCATGAACGTCTTTGATTGGGTCCCCGTTGGCAGTCCAGTGGCTATGCGATAGCTCGTTGGTTGTCTGCGGTCCAGCGTTTCCAGTATGTCGAGGGTGTCATTCCGTCGAGGGATCCGTGGGGCCGTTCATGATTGTAAATGTCCTTCCATTCCTGGGCGAGGTAGCTGGCTTCGGCCATGGTGTCGATGATTTCTCCGGTGAGTTGTTCCCGTCTGAATTGGGCGTTGAAGGACTCCGCGAACCCGTTCTGCCAGGGTGATCCGGGGTCGATGAACGCGGTGCCCACCCCGGCCGTGTTGCACCAGGCGGTCAGGGCGGCGGCCGTGAATTCGGGTCCGTTGTCCGAGCGCACGTAGGTCGGGGTGATCCCGGTTTCGGCGATGACGTCCTCCAACACGGCGACGACGTCCGTGGCGGTGAAGGACCGGCGCGGGATGATCGCCAAGGCGGTGCGGGTGTATTCGTCGATGACGTTGAAGAACCGGATATGCCGGCCGCAGGAGGTCACGTCGGACTGGAAGTCGAAGCTGACCACATGCATCGGGTACTGAGCTGTGAGGCGTTTGTGTTCCCCGGCGCCGGGCCCTGTCCTGCGTTTCTTCCTCGCCTTGGGCTTGCAGGTCAGCCCCTCGAGGCGCCAGAGTCGGCGGATCCGCTTGGTGTTCAACACCGCCCCGTCCCAGCGTGGCTGGGTGAGCAGGTGCCACCGGGCTTTCCGCCACCCCCACGCCGGATGCTTCACCGCGACCGACCGCAGATCGGCGCGTAACTGGGCTTCCTCGAAGCTGGTCTCCGGGCGGCCCTTGCGCAGCGCGGACCTGTTCTGGCCCAGCACCCTACAGGCGAAGCGTTCGGACGCCCCGAACTTCTCCTGCGCCATGCGCACGGCACGGCGTCGGGGTTCGGGGCTCAGAATTTTCCCTTCGCCACCTCGCTGAGGATGTCGTTGGCGAGGATCTGGTCGGCCAGCAACTTCTTCAGCCGTGCGTTCTCCTTCTCCAACTCCCTGGTCCGCTTCGAGGTCTCGGCGTTCTTCTCGGACCCGTACTGGTTCAGCCACCGGTACCAGGTCGCCTCGGTGACCTGGAGTTCCTTGATGACCTCGACCATCGGCCGGCCGTCATTGAGCATCTTCTGGCCTTGCCGGACCTTCGCGATGACCTGCTCCGGGGTGTGTCTGCGTGCCATGATTCGTGAATCTCCTCCTGCACCCATTATCGGATGCGAAACTCACACAACCACTGGACTCCTACCCGGGGACCCAACCATCTTGTCGTAGTCATTGCCGCAGGTGTCACAGACGGCCATCACATTCCTTTCTCCTGCGCAGACCTCCTGCGCGGTCCTTCTGCGTCATCCACCCCTTCTTCCGGGGATATTGATGTTTGTGCGGGTGCAGGTGCGGGTTCTAGTAGGAGATGAACTCAACCAGTTCCCCGACTCGCTCGTCCGGGAAGTTCCGGGCGATGTCGGCTTGGGTGAGGATGCCGACGAGGTCGTGTCCGTCAATGACCGGAAGCCGTCGTACCTGATGTTCCTGCATGGTCATGATGGCCACGTCGATCTCGTCATCGGCTCCGATGGTCACAGGTTTGCCCTGCCCAAGATCAGCGGCAGTCACCGTTTTCGGGTCACCACCGTCGGCAATGCACCTGACGACGATGTCGCGGTCTGTGATCATTCCCTTGAGGCGCTGGTCCTCACCGCAGATGGGTAGGGACCCGACGTTAAGATCCTTCATCTTTCGGGCTGCCTGTTCCAGGGTTTCCCGTTCCCCGACGCATTCCACGCCGCCGGTCATGATGTCTCTGGCACGAACTGGCATTTCGTCCTCCATATGGTGTTCACGTGATATCGCAGCCTCTGGCCACACTTTGCGGGTGTGACAGGACGGGCCGACATTGCGGGCGAGGTTCCTCGATCGCGAACGTAAGCCTGCATCCCATGGTTGTCTCGACCAGTGCGAGAAGTAAGCCCCTTGTTCCTCTTGTTTTCCTGTTGCACCTCGTAGTGAGCGTCGTGGAACCCGCTGCGACTGACGACCGGAGGATCCATGACGAGACATTCCGCCCGGTCCTGGGGCAGGCTGCAACAGCAAAGCATCAGGAGTAAATGGTTGCGCGGCGGCAGGAGCCCAAGGAACGATGAGCAGCTCAAAAGAAAAGCAGGAGAAAGGCACGAATATGGCGTCGAAATATGATTCCCAGGGTTGGCCCTTCTCTGATGAGGCAGCAGCCCGGGACGCGGGGATCATCCCGCCGGACCCAACCTCTAATCAGGAGCCCGGCATCGATTCGATCGCACCCCCACCGGAAGATTTTGTTTCGGCGATCAAGACCACCGTCGACCAGGACGGTGCTACACAGGACGCTGCTGATGGGGACGCAACTGATCAGGACGGGGGTGACAGCACGGAAATCCACCCCAGCGACCGAGCTACTCGGCCAGATGCTGACCACCCCATCGATAGTGGTGCTTATCCGTCCCAGCCGCACACGGCACGAGCATCGGACGAGCCGGATCGGACGGGGTACCAGAACGACGCGGACCCACCACGCTGACCGCAGGAACGGATATTACAGTCTCGGACCGTTTTGGGGCGCCGGCTACACCTACCCTCCCTTCCCTCACTACTGACGGCATCGCAGGTCTATAGGCCCGGATCAGGTCTGCGCCCTCCATGAGAGAACGCAAGGTGCGGGAGGAAGCAGACGAATATTCGCATAAGCAACGTCACTCCTGAATCTCTGACTCCGAAGACATCGTGGGCCTCTCCTTCAAGTTCAGCAGCGGGGTTGAAGGATGAAGTCGAGGGGGAGATCCGTGGCACGTCGAGGCTGTTGCTCCGCAGGCTTCTGTCGGGCCGCTGACCTATTGGCGGCTTCGGGACGGTTCACCGGCGGTAAGCTCTCCGCTGCTGGCGAGGTGACGGACGACGTCGATGAGTTTGGTGTTGGTGTTCGAGCTGACGGTGGAGATGCGGGTGAAGGCCTGCTGAGCGGAGATTTTGTGCCGTTCCATCAGAATGCCCTTGGCCTGACCGATGAGATCCCGGCTCACGAGAGCCGAGTTCAGTTGCTCAATCTGTCGTGCGTCAGAGAACGCGACCGCCGCGTGGGAGGCTACGAGCAGGCCGATCTGTTCGCTGTCCTCATCGAACACGTTGACGTCGCTGCCATACACGTTCAGGGCGCCGAGGTTGTCGTCTTCGACGAAGAGTTGAAAGGACAGCATGCTGCGGGCGCCCAGGTCCCAGGCCCGCTCGGCGAACTTCGGCCACCGGGACTCTTTGCTCATGTCCGGCACCCGGACGAGGGTCTCCCGGAAGGCTGCATCGATGCACGGCCCTTGTCGTGTTTCGGTCTGCACGGCATCCACATCGCGGGGAAGATCGCTGGAGGCTGCATGCGCTTCCACGGTGCGGCGCGCCATGACGAGGCTGATTGATGCTTCAGCGGCGTGAGGTATCAGCCGAATGGCTGCTTGCACGATGTCATCGAGGATGTGCTCGGTGTCCGACTCTCCCTGAAGATCACGGGCAAGATCACTGAGTTCCTGGGCGATGGCACCTGCTACATCCACCGCATCGGAGCTGCCAAGCGTCGATTCACTGCTCATCACGTGTACCTGAATCCTCTTTGACGTTCGACGGGTGAAGAACCAAACAGGCTTCCAGCCGATCCGCGCTCAACGCTCAGCCTACCGGGTGCACTCCGGGTACCTGGGCTGCGGCAACCACATCCCACGACAGTGGCTGCGCTCCGCTTCGCTGATCATGGGCGCCATACAACCTGTGAGGTGTTCAGGGGTTGAGCGGGGAACCAGCAGGTAGCTAGGTTATCAAGGTATTCGGGCGGGGTGACTGTACTGTAGAGGTCGTTCAGCAGCGGGCGCCTCCACAAGCTTTTGTGGTGTGCTGTCAACCCCAGAAAGCGATACCCGTATGCACGCCCCGCTGACGCCCTCGACCCTTGCCGGCCTTCCGCCGTTCTCCAACGTCCTCCAGGACATCGTCCTGGACAGTGACGACATCAACGCGTTCCTGACCGGTCTCGCCCAGGAAGCAGCACGCCTCTTCTCAGTACCTGGCAATGAGGTACTAGCGGCGGTGACGCTCCTGCGGCCCAGAACCAAAGCGACCGTGG
Source organism: Arthrobacter sp. BC5 (assembly GCF_056680255.1). Taxonomy (NCBI): domain Bacteria; kingdom Bacillati; phylum Actinomycetota; class Actinomycetes; order Micrococcales; family Micrococcaceae; genus Arthrobacter; species Arthrobacter sp. BC5. Next base: position 957,344 of record NZ_CM155273.1, on the reverse strand, counting down.
GAAGTAGCAGTGACCGTGCCCGGTTGATGGACGAAGTGCAGTACCGGTTCGACGACGGGCCGTGCCTGCGAGCAGCCCGCAAGAACACGGTGTACGTCGTCACCGACTTTCATGCTGAGACGCGTTTCGGTCAGTACAGCGCCGCGGTCCGTGATCATGGGCTCCGCTCAGCTGTCGCGACACCGATCCCGCTGGACGGAGGAGCTGCCGCGGCCCTGGACCTGTACTCGACTCATGTGGCGGCCTTCGATGACGAAGCAGTCAATGCCGCTGGGGACATGGCGCGCGAAGCATCCAAGTCCCTGCGCATGGCGGTTCGTATCGCCCACCTGTCAGAGGCGAACCGGCACCTCCACACGGCCATGGAATCACGGACCGCGATCCAGGTAGCCGCTGGCATCATCATGGCCCAAAATAGGTGTACCCACGACACGGCCATGACTATCCTCAAAGCGGCCTCCAGTGCCCGGAACCTGAAACTGCGCGACGTCGCAGAAGTCGTCATGCTTAACATCGGCCAGACAGAACCGGACACACACTTCGACCGATAACCACCAGGCGCCCTCAACAACTGCAAACCTTTCGCTACCACTGCCCCACGAACTCAGGGCACCAGTGCATCAGGCGTCGTCGAGTCATATAGCTACGGCATACCGCATAGCCACTACCGGACCTACTGAGAGGCAGCAAGCGGCCTAAGAAGCGCCGCCATCGACTTGTTGACGGCAAGCTGAGGAGTGGCGCAATTGATATACAGCACAGGCGCCCGCCACCGTGGTTCAGCATGAACAGCCCTCTGGCAACCGCACTCATTCAAAGGACAGCATGCTGACGAATATCTAGGGTAGTAACGCGCGGCCATTGCGCATCACCGACAGCACAAAGCATCAGAAGGAGATATCCCTATGACGGAAATCGTCGCTCATCACGGTTTGTTCAAGAACACCAACCTCCACGTCGACGACACCGGTGGAACCGGGCGTCCCGTGGTTCTAATCCACGGATGGCCGCTGTCCGGGGAGGCCTTCAAGAACCAGGTCCCTGCACTGCAGGCTGCCGGGTACCGGGTGATCACTTATGACCGGCGTGGGTTCGGCCGCAGTGACAAGCCGATGACCGGGTACACGTACGACACGCTGACCGAGGATCTTCAGGCCCTGCTCGAGGAGCTCGACCTGCGGGATGTGACCCTGGTCGGGTTCTCCATGGGTGGGGGGAGAAGTGGCCCGCTACTTCTCCAAGTACGGCCCGGAACGCATCCGCAGCGTCGTCTTCGCCTCCGCCGTCCCGCCATTCATGATGCAGGGTGAAGACAACCCGGACGGACCCCTCACCAAGGAAGCCGCCGCCGGCATGACCGCGGATCTGACGAAGGATCAGGAGTCGTTCTACGACGGGTTCACCACCGACTTCTTCTCCGCCAACGGGGAGCTGAAGGTCACCGAGGCCCAGCGTCAGACCGCCCTGGACCTGTGCCGGCAGGCCGACAAGAAGGCAGCCCTGGCATGCATGAAAGCCTTCGGGACAACGGACTTCCGCGATGATCTGCTCAAAGTCACGGTTCCGGCCCTGGTTCTGCACGGCGACGCGGATGCGACCGTGCCGTTCGAAGGTTCCGGGCAGCGCACCCACGCAACCCTGCTGGGCAGCGACCTCCACGTCATCAAAAATGGCCCGCACGGCTGCAACGTCAGCCACCCGGACGAATGGAACCAGGCCCTGATCACCTTCCTCGCCAAATAAGCCCTACCATCTAGCGCGACCGGCCTGAGCGACCGTGCGACGAGAGGTCCTTGCGCACGGCCGCCCGGTAAGGGGCGTCTGACGGCCCCACCTCATCACGAGGACAGGACTCTTCGAGGACCGATCCCGGATCCTCGTCCCGTCGAGCGGTCCCCCTGCCTCTCTCCGTTTTTCCCCGTGGGCCCGTCGTCCTGGCTCGCGTCCTACCCTGCGGCGCTACCCGGGCTGCCGTATCCCCTTCTCGAGGAGGCGTCAGGCTCATCGGCGGGCTCGTCCGAGGAGCCGGTGACGATCTCGTCCATGTCGGATCCGGCGGCTGCCGCATGGGTGGAAGGATCCGGCGGGATCAGCCCCGCGTCACGGGCTGCCTCCTCGTCGGAGAAGGCCCAGCCCGCCGATCCGCCTCCGCCTGGACCAGCACCAGAGTCAGCGGCGTCACCGCCGTTTGAGGGAATGCTGTTCATGGTCGTTTTTCCTCTCACTCGGTGCAGGTGGATGTGTCAGGGGTGGAGGAGGACTTTCGTCCAGCCGTTTTCGCGCTTGTCGAACCGTGAGTAGGCGTCCACGGCGTCGTCGAGGGAGAGTTCGTGGGAGACGATCCAGGACGGGTTCGCCCGTCCGCGGATGATCAGGTCCCGCAGTTCCCGGTTGTACTTCTTCACCGGGCATTGGCCGCCGGCGATGCTGATGCCCTTGGTGAACGCTTCGCCGTAGTTGAAACCGATCCGCCCCTGCTGGGCGTCCTCGTTCGCGGCTTTCGGGTCCTCGGGGACGTAGACACCCACGACGCCGATGTGCCCGGTGGCTCGGACGACCTTGACGAGGTTGTCGAGGACCATTTCGGGGTGTTCCTCGCCGTGGTGGTCGTGGGCCTGGAACCCGACAGCTTCGACACCACAGTCGGCACCGAATCCGTCGGTGCCGTCCATGATCGCCTCTGCAGGGTCGGTGTTAGCGAAGTTGATGGCGGTTGCACCGATCTGCTCGGCCAGGGCGAGCCGGTCCGGTTCCTTGTCGACGACGAAGACCTGGGACGCTCCGCGCAGGAACGCGCTGTGGGCGGCCATGAGGCCGACCGGCCCGGCGCCGAACACGGCCACGGACTTCCCCGGGGTGACCATCGCCATTTCGGTGGCGTGGTATCCGGTGGGGAAGATGTCCGAGAGCATCGTGAAGTCGTTCTCGTTCTCCGTGCCCTCCGGCAGTTTGAGGAGGTTGAAGTCGGCCCAGGGCACACGGAGCAGTTCGGCCTGGCCGCCCCAGTACGGGCCCATCATCGGGTACCCGTATCCGGCGCCGGGCTGCCCGGACGGGTTCGCGCGCAAGCAGGCCGAGGTGTATCCGTTGTTGCAGTTGCGGCAGGTTCCGCAGGCGAGGTTGAAGGGGACGGACACGCGGTCGCCGACGCTGATCCGGTCGACGCCGGCGCCGACGGCTTCCACGACGCCCATGTTCTCGTGCCCGAGGACCATGCCGGCGTCGAGTTCGCTGCGGCCCTCATACGGGTGCAGGTCGGACCCGCAGATGTTCGCTGTCGTGATCCGGATGATCGCGTCCAGGGGGCCCTGGATGGTCGGGTCGTCGACGGTTTCGACGGATAGTTCGTACGGTGCTTTGAAAACTACTGCCTTCATAGGAGTACTCCCTTTACTGGAGATCGGCTTGAACAGCGGCCTGAAGATACGCCCCGATCGCTTGGGTGTCGGAGCGGGCCCTCATTTGCAGGGCCGACTGTGCTTCCTGTCCTGCTCTACCGCTTCGTTGCTGTGTTGGCTGACCCGACGCGACGTACCACCCCTAATTCTCAGAGAAGCAGTACGCCGCGGCGGCCCTGCTCACCAACCAGCCGCTTCTTGACCGTATAGTAAGCCTACTGATGAGTCAATCCCGTGAGGGTGTCAGAGGTCAACGAAAAGGTGCCCTTTGCTGTGCCTTGATCTTCGTTTCAACTGCCTGCGCGGCAAGGAAGGTTGGCGTGCCGAAGGAGGTCTAACAGGTTCGCGCTGATGAGGAGTGAGCATATTGGCATGCCGAATCTCGCCTAGCAGGTGCTCTGGGCCTGTAGCGTCGGGTGATCCGTCGGCGTCCAGTTGACGGTATGAGGACTCTCGTACGCCGGGGTGACCAGGGAAAGTAATCTTCCTGGTGTCCGGTGCGGGGTCCGTGACGTTGGTGAGGCTCATGATGGCGCAGGACCCTTCGACCTCCGGTCATCCACCCCATGATCGCGAGGGAGCAGGCGGTTCGGATCCGTTCGATCGTGACAACGAGCTGCAGGCCCGATTGCATCACCTGGTCGCGGACAGCGGCGACATCGTCGAGTACCTGGACTTCCTCACCCGTACCGCCGTCGAGGTCATCGGCTCTCCTAGTGGGGAGGTGTTCTGCGGGATCACGCTCCTTCGTCCGAAGCGGGCTGCGACGGTCTCGAGCAGTAATGACCTCGCGCAGCGGATGGACGAGGCCCAGTACGGGTTTGATGACGGTCCGTGCCTCACTGCTGCACGTGAGGAACGCGAGGTGTATATCGCGGACGTCGACGACCTTCCCTCGTCGTCCGGGTACCGGCGAGCGATGGAGGACTTCGGTGTCCGCTCCGTGCTCGCCTCTCCGATCCGGCTCCCGGGAGAGGCAGCCAGCGCCCTGAACCTGTACTCCACGACCGCAGACGCCTTCGCGGTACGTGATCGGGGTGTGGCGCGCCGCTTCGCGGAGGAAGCATCGAAGTCCCTTCGGATCGCCGTGCGCATCGCTGAACTGGCCGATACCGGTGCTGATCTGCGTGCCGCGATGGAAGGACGGCACGTCATCGACACCGCGGTCGGCGTCATCATGGCGCAGAACCATTGCAGTCAGGAGGAGGCCTTCTCGATCCTGAGGAAAGCCTCAAGCAGCCGCAACATCAAACTCCGAGACCTCGCGCAATCCATCATCGATGGAATGAGTGATCCCGCCCCCGGAAACCTCAACACACACGCCTGCTGCCCGACCTGTCGGCTGAACGGGATCGTGGTTCAGGTGTCTCAGGCGGTCCTCGTGGGGGTGGTGCTGGGTGGTTAAAGGAGGTCTTTCAGGGCCAGTTCCGCGTTCCTGCAGGTGTCGGCGCAGATCCGGCAGTGGGGGTGGTCGTGTTTGCCGCACTCGATGGCGCAGGCGTTGCACGCTGTGCGGCATGCCAGCAGGAGTTGCTGGATCAGGGTGTCGTTCGGGTCTGTGCGGCGGGTGAGGATGTCTGCGGTGACGCGGCACAGGTCCGCGCAGTCCTGGTTCCTGCGGATGCAGGCGGTCATGTGCGGCAGGTCCTCTTCCGCTAGGCAGGCGTCCGTGCAGCTGGTGCACGTCTGCGCGCATTCGTTCAGGGCGGTGATCGCAGCGAGAACGGGGTGATCCTGTGCCGGCGTCCCTTCGGTGCGGGGGTGTGTGGTCATCATCTGCTGGGTGCGAGTCACAGTGTGTGATCCTTCCGGGATGGGCACGCGCGAAGCGGGTGCGGCGTCGTCGACGCTCCCATTAGTCGGCGCTTTCCTTACGGGTCAAGCTTCAGGTGAGGCGCATGCCGGTCGTCCTCGAGTGTCAGCGTTTGGGGCTGCCAGGACCCTGCTGGGATGCGGGGCCTTTTTCAGGGCGGTGTCGTTGACGGCTCATTGGGCGGTGCATGCGGTCAGCGGCAACGCAAACGACGATCAGTCCTGTCAGGGCCATGGGCAAGAGACTGGCGAGGGCTCCGATGATCAGGAGCCAGGCTCCAGCGGTGAGGACAGTGGAGAGGATCAGGGTGCGGCGGAGCGCCGGCGACAGTAACCCGGTCGACGTCGGGTCTGGCGTGAAGGTGATGTCGTTGGCTGGGGTGTGGGGGAGTTCATCGGCGAGGATCCGCTCAAGCTCGTTCCATGCTCTGCGTTCGTGCTGGGACAGCGTCACAGAAAGTCCTTCCTGGTGATGTGGTGATGCGAGTCTGATGTGGTGCGGGTCGTCATTAGTTCATCGAACACAGCACCCCGATGCATCTTTGGATTCATCCAATGAAAGACTTGACTCCTAAGAGACAGAGTTTCCTCGGTGTCCGGCGATTCACCGACCCTGCCCGAGGTGTGGAATCGGCTCAGCACTGCAGGTCGAAGTGGGGCGAGCTGGCGTCGTCAAGGCCGGCGACAGGCTTTCGGTCGTCAGGGAAATGTGGGTAGAGTGCCTGCCAGTTGCTTAGCAGGGGGCTCAACCGACGTTCTTGACGGAGCCCATCATCAGCCCACGCACCTCACCATCGAGCCCGGACCTACTGCGCCTGCGGGTCGGGGAAGTCACCGGGCAGGCGCGACCGAATTACTTACGCATGTCGATGCGAGAACTGCGGATATACGCGAACCGGCTGTACGAGGCCCTGGACAGTGAGCACCCGAGTCAAGGAGCTGTCTATGAGTACCGGTTAATCAGTGCCATCATCACGATGCGTGCAGACCACGCTCGACACCGCTCACCCTGACGCCCACCGTGAAGCTCAACCATGACGCTCAATCACGTTTCGCCTTGGCAGGAAGTCAAGGAGTAGAAGTCAACGGACTGTCCTTGAGCAGGCGCGGGGGTCAGCTTAGGGTCTGTCCATGTCGGCTCTTGATGTTGCCCCCGGAACAGTCGTCGTGTTCACAGATATCATGTGTGGTTGGTCGACCATCGCACTCCATCGGTTCTATCGCGCCCGGGATGCGGCCGGCCTGACCGGTCGCCTGCAGGTCGACCTGCAACTCTTCCTCCTCGAGGACATCAACCAGATCGCCCTCAACAGCAGGATTATCGAGCCTGAGATACCCGTCGTCGGCGCCCTGGAACCGGAGCTTCGCTTCACCCCGTGGCAACGTCACCCCTCGGAGTGGCCGGTGACAAGCCTTCCGGCGAATGAAGCCGTGCACGCGGCGAAAGCACAGTCCCTTGCAGCCGCCGAAGAACTTGATATGGCGTTGGGGCTGGCGTTCTGGCGCGACAGCCGCTGCATCAGCATGTGCCACGAGATCCTCGCCGTCGCCGGCGAGTGCCCTGGAGTGGATACCGACCAGTTGCGGCAGCTTTTCGATTCTGGTGCTGCCCGCGGAACGATGATGCAGTCCTATCTCGATCATCGGGATGATGTGCAGGGCAGCCCCCACTTCTTCCTCGCCAATGGCACCGACACCCATAACCCCGGCATCACCATGCACCAGGAAGGGTCCCCCGGCGCGGGTTTCCTCGTCGTCGACTCCGACGACCCGAGCGTCTACGACGACCTCGTGTCGAGAGCCGCAGCCGCCGCTGGTGTGGGTTGATCCACTCCAGCGGCGGCACCCCGGCGCCCCGGCTGCGGTTGGCGCACCGGTAGACAACGCTTTCGAATCTTCTGCTGATGCGTGCACACAGCGCCTGCGCTGTACGTGCGTTCTCACGTCACAACGTGCAGGGGCGCTGGTCCTCGAGCGAACGGCTGGTGAGACAGTCCTAGCTCAGTCAGCGAATGCGTTCGGCTGCAGGGGTGCACAATGCTGAGAGAGGTGTTCGGTCGTGGCATTGAACGGATGTCCTCAGCGAGGAACAGCATGTAGTAGGCGGTGATGAGGCCTTCCCTGCCTCCATTTTCGCTGCCAGTCTAGGGATGCTTGGTGCTCATTGGGCGTGTCATGGCGGGGATGGTGTGTACGGGGACGACCACGGCGTCGTTGATTTTCCAGTCCAGGTGCTTCAGTCCGGCCTGGGCTTCCTCGAGCTGATCGATACTGATGGCTTGATCTGATGTTGGAACGATGAATGCCTCGATGTGGAATACCTGCCCTTCGTCCCGCACGCGGGCGCCTGCGTCCTGCGCCCATGTCAGTCCGTTGAGGTAGTCCTCTACCTTGCCCAGGAGGGGATGCGGTTCGGCGTCGTCGTAGGTGGTGGCCCTGGCGTCCAGGAGTCCTTTCACGGCCGCGCGGACGTTCACGAATCCGTCGCGGACGATCGAGAACGCGACGATCAGGGCCGCGGTGGCGTCGGCCCACCAGAGTCCGAAACCGATGCCGGTGACTCCGACGATGACGGCGACGCCGGTCATCCAGTCGGCCTTGTTCATGTCGGCATCGGCGAAGAGGACCTTGTTGTGGAGTGGTTCGGCGAGTTTGAGTTTCATGCGCCCGAGGATCACGGGCGGGATGGAGGTGAGCGCCATGGCTATGATCATCAGCCAGCCCAGCCAGAACGTGTGCCCGAAGACTGTGATACCGCCGATGGTGGGGTGTTCCGCAGTGAGCAGTTTGATCACCGAGTCGATGATGAGGTAGCTGCCCATACCGGCCAGTGCTGTCGCGGCAACGAGGTGCGACACCCCGATGGCGCGGTGGTGTCCGAAGGGCCGGTCAGGTGAGGCCGGCCGGCCTGCGACCCTGATTCCGATCAGGAACGCGATCGGAGGGATGAAGGACAGCATGTCCTCGATCCACGCGGTTTTCATTGCCTGCGAGTTCCCCAGGACGAGGAAGATGATGCTCACTGTCATGACCAGCACACCGATTGTGATCCATTCCAGCCTGATCGCGCGTCGGAGCGTCCGGTGTACCTCCTCGGGCATGCGCGATTCACCCCAGTCGCCTGTCACCGGGCCTCCTCCTTTCGACCCTGAAGGTAGGTATCGAGGTCCAACAGGAAGGCGTTCTCGCCGAGTGGAACTGCCAGGACGTGGCTCTGCCGTGATCCGTAGCGGTCGGTCGACTCCTCATACGGGCGGGTCAGGCCGGCCTTCTTCGTCCAGGGCGTCTTCTCGGTCAGACCACCGATCACCAGGTCCAGCTCACCGTGTTCCAGTCGGTTCATCAGATCCTCCTCACCTCCCCGAACCCACGTGATATCTGCCTCGCGCGTCAGCGCGTAGTCCTGAACGAGGTCCACCTCGCTACCGGCCACCTGCTCTCCGTTGTCCTCGATGAACGGCGGATTCACCGACGCGCCGACCCGCATCGTTCCTCCCGTCACTCCCTCGAGGGTGTTCTCGGGGTCTGCGGGAAAGTGCCCGGCGCAGCCCGCCGTCAGCAGCAACGAGACAGCCAATCCAAGACGTACCACCACGTTTGTCTCCATGCAGGGACCGTAAGCCCCGACGAGTTGTCAGGTCACGTAATCGAGTGGGCGCGAGTATGCCTTCAGCTTCGCGGGCTCTTGTGTACCAAGCGGCAGCGCAGTCGCGGACGAGTGACGTGCTAGGTAGAGCAAAACCAGGACACCGATCGGCGGTGCTCATCGAGTGGAAAGAACATCGGACGGATGATTGCGATTTGGGGCTCGGACGATTGGAACATCAAGTGCCCTACATGCGAAGCATGGTGGTCTGGGGGTAGCACCGTGCTCGACGAGCACGAGCGCCGATAACGAACGTATTCGCTACAGGCATTCGCCTGCTTTGAACCCGCTCCTATGAGCTCAATTGATGTAGCGAAACCCACTTCCACAATCAAAGGTTCGTTTTTCCCGTGAAGTGACGAGTTCCGCTACACCGAACGGGTTGGGACACAACGCCAGCTTGCCGAAAGCTTTGCCACCCGATCGCCCTGCTCCAGGCCGAAGCCCCGACGGGATAGATGCAAAGCCCGACAGCGAATGCGTCGTGCAGCTCGGAGGAACAAGCACTCCACCGGATGCGCTAGCATCGATGTATCAAGGGGAGTACTCCCGACTGCGATGGACCCGTCACTACGGATGCACTGATGCATCCCGGGCCATCGGTACCGGCTCACACCGGGCGGAGGAGACCTTGGCGCCTATGTCCGACGCCTACCCCTTTGGAGTACACCTCATGCAGGTCACCCCCACCATCTGGTTGATCACCATTGCCGTGACGATCCTCTTCTTCGTCTACGAGTTCTTCGCGCACGTGCGCAAACCCCACGAACCGACCATCGGCGAATCCGCCCGCTGGTCCGCCTTCTACATCGGCCTGGCCCTGCTGTTCGGCGTCGGGATCGGCACCGTCTCCGGCTGGACGTTCGGCGGTGAGTACTTCGCCGGCTACCTGACCGAGAAGGCCCTCTCGATCGACAACCTGTTCGTCTTCCTCATCGTGATGACGGGCTTCGCGGTCCCCAAGAAGTACCAGCAGAAGGTGCTGATGATCGGCATCATCATCGCCTTGATCCTCCGCGGCGCATTTATCGCCATCGGCGCCGGCCTGATCGAGAACTTCTCCTGGATCTTCTACATCTTCGGCGCACTGCTGCTCGTCCTCGCCTACAAGCAGGCGTTCGGCAGCCACGACGCCAACCCGGCCAACGGCAGGTTCATGCAGCTGGTCCGCCGCATCCTCCCGGTCACGGACAAATACCACGAGGACAAGCTCACCGTGAAGAAGGGCGGCACGCGCTTCGTCACGCCGATGCTGCTGACCATCATCGCGATCGGCTTTGTGGACCTGATCTTCGCCGTGGACTCCATCCCCGCGATCTACGGCCTCACCAACGAGGCGTACATCGTCTTCACCGCCAACGCCTTCGCGCTCATGGGCCTGCGCCAGCTGTTCTTCCTCATCGGCGGGCTGCTCGAGCGCCTGGTCTACCTGGCGCAGGGCCTCGCCGTGATCCTCGGGTTCATCGGTGTGAAGCTCGTGTTCCACGCCCTGCACGTCAATGAGCTTCCCTTTATCAACGGCGGCGAGCCGCTGCTCTGGGTGCCCGAGATCCCCATCTGGCTCTCGCTCCTCTTCATCGCCGCGACCGTCCTCGTCGCCACCGTCGCGAGCCTCGCGAAGACCCGGGGCGACGGCGCGAAGAAGGACCGCGAGCAGGTCGAGGGCGAGCCTGTCGTCACGGCCGACGCCGGCGGTACGGACATCGAGTCAGGGCTCGACGACGACAGGAGCACCGCGGCCAGCCGGAAGTAACCCGTCCGGCAAAGACGTCCCGGTCTCCTGCTTCAGGAGGCCGGGACGTTCCGCATCGGTTCTGATCAGCAGAAGCACATTCCGACGGTCCCGCCGTTCACCTAGGTGCTTCTGCAAGCCCTCAGAACAGCGGCCACGGCACTGCCGGCATCTCACCGCGCGGCGCCGGGAACTGACGTGCCGAGCGCAGCCTGGCGCAGCGCCGCGCCAGCGCAGCGATCTCAGCGGCGGTGAGCAACTCCGCGAGCTCCCGGCCCAGTTCGCCCTGCAGCCCTTCGCCGACCCGATCGATGCCCTCGAGTTCCTCGCCGGTCAGCGGATCACCCATCCACCCCCACAGCACCGTGCGCAGCTTGTGGTCACCGTGGAAGGTGAGGCCGTGGTCCACGCCGTACCGGTGTCCGTCCGCCACCTCGAGGATGTGATCGCCTTTGCGGTCGGCGTTGTTCACCACGACGTCGAACACCGCCATCCGTCGCAATGCCGGCGAGTCCTCATGGACGAGGGCGACCATGCGCCCCTTCTCGTCCTGACCCTCGAGGACCTGCTTCCATCCCGTCTCCGGCACGTCGTCCGCCGCGACGAGGTCGACGGCGTTCTGGTCGGGGTCAGTCTCCTGCCAGAGCTGCACCATGCCCTCACCGAACGGACCGTCCCGCAGCCAGGTGCGCGGCACGATGTTCCAGCCGAAGGCCTCGGACACGAGGTAGGCGGCCACCTCGCGGTGGGCCAGGAAGCCGTCGGGGAAGTCCCACAGCGGCTTCTCACCCTTGATCGCCTTGTACACCACCGCCGTGTCGCCGATGCTGCCCAGGAACGTCGCGTTCGACGCCGTCGTGATGCGCCCGGTGAGCGTCAGCTCGTCGGTCACCAGGTCGGGCGAGGGCATCAGGCCTCGGGCATGGCGCAGGTGTGCCCGTCGGCGTCGATGGGCTGGCCGCAGATGACGCAGAGCGGGCGGCCGGCGCCCACGACCTCACGGGTGCGCTTGGTGAAAGCACGGGCGGTACCGACAGGCATGCTCACGCGCACCATCTCGGTGGGATCGGCGTCGTCCTCGTCGTCGAGCAGCGCGGCGTCGTCATCGTCCACGTCGGTGAGCGGGTAGGCCTCGATGACGATCTGCGCCGTCGTCGGATCCCACCCCAGGCTCATGACACCGGTACGGAACTGCTCCTCCACGGTGTCGAGCTGATCGTTGTCGACGAGTTCGATCGGCGTGCTCGCGGGAACGCTGAAGGGGTTGCCGTCGAGGGCGCCGAGCTGATCGAGGATCTCGTCGATCTTCTCGGCGAGCTGGGCCGACTGCTGCTTCTCCAGCGCGATGCTGACGAGCTGCTTCCCCGCCCGGACCTGCAGATAGAACGTGCGCTGCCCCGGGACGCCGATGGTGCCGACGACGACGCGGTCAGGCCAGGCGAACTCGTGAACAGTTGTAGGCATGGTCCTATTTTAGGCTCATCGGGCCGGGGTCGCCGTGTGCCCTGCGCCACCGCCCACGGGTGCATCGCCGGAGGGGGCAGCGTTCGCCAGCCATGACAGGTCCCCGGCGTCCGTGTTGGTCGCGAAGACGCTCGGCCGGCTCGCGCCGTAGCGCACGATCGAGACGGACGCAGGGCCCACGGTGATGCGCTGGAACAGGTCGAGGTGCATGCCGAACGCATCGGCGAGGACCGACTTGATGATGTCGCCGTGACTCACCGCGACCCACGCCGCCCCCGGCCCGTGCTCGGCCTCGAAGGCGGCATCCTGGCGTCTGATCGCGGCAACCGACCGGGCCTGCATCGTGGCCATGGACTCGCCGTCGGGGAAGGTGACGGCGGAGGGCTGCGACTGCACCACCGACCACAGGCTCTCCTGGGCGAGCTCGGCGAGCGTGCGGCCCTGCCACTGGCCGTAGTCGCACTCCGTGAGGTCGTCGTCGAGCGTCGACCGGGGCGTGCCGCCCTGCCGGTCGAGGATGAACCGGGCGGTCTCCCGGCACCGCTCGAGGGGGCTCGACACCACGCCGACGAGGGGTACGGCCGCGAGCCGCGCACCGGTCACGGCCGCCTGCTCGCGGCCCGTCTCGTCGAGGCTGACGCCAGGGGTCCGCCCGGCCAGCAGCCCGGTCGCATTCGCTGTGGTGCGGCCATGCCGCACGAGGATCACTGTCGCCATCCACCCAGCCTAGCCACCGACCCGAGGCGGTGTTCAACCACACCTCCGGGCGTGGGAAACCGTGCGGTGGAATCCTTGGCACCCATTCCGTGTTCTACAGCCGACGGGGTTCCACACCCCTAGGGGAGACACCAGGTTTTTCCGTACCTGCCGGACTGCAGTGTCCCCGGCAGGACAGAGCACTAGAAAATGGAGTTGATTCGCTATCAAAGCAATCGGAGTCACCGAGTTCGGCGGTCCTGAAGCACTGACCGTTCAGGATCTTCCCGAGCCGCATCCCGGCGAGAAGGAAGTCCGTATCCGCGTCAGGGCAGCCGCAGTAAGCCCGACCGACACCAATGTCCGCACGGGCGCCTATGACATGACCCAGGTGGAGCCACCGTACATGCCCGGCATGGACGCCGCCGGCGTCATCGACGAGGTCGGGGACGGCAGCGCATGGGAGGTCGGGGATGAGGTGATGGCCATCGCGTTGCCGTTGGGGCAGCATGGGGGCGCATACGTCGAGTACCTTGTTGCTCCCGACGACTCGATCACTCGTATCCCCGCAACGAGCACGCTCGAGGAAGCCTCCACGATCCCGATGAACGGTCTGACCGCCGTGCAGATCCTCGAGCTCGCCGCGCTTCGACCCGGGCAGGTCATCGCCGTCACTGGTGCCGCTGGGACGCTCGGCAACTACACGATCCAGCTCGCCAAGCAGCAGGGCCTGACGGTCGTTGCAGACGCAGCACCGAAAGACCGCGACCTGGTGCAGGGACTCGGGGCCGATCACGTCCTCGATCGAGGTGAGGACCTCGCCGGTCGCATCAGGGAGATCTTCCCCGACGGGGTCGACGCCGTCGCGGACACAGCGCTCCTGCACGACGACGTCGTGCCGGCCCTTCGCGATGGCGGAGTCTTCATCTCCGTTCGGGGCTGGAAGGGGGAGCCGACCCGCAGCATCCGCTTCGAAGCGGTCTGGGTGTTCGACGAATACCACTCGCAGGCCAAGCTCGACGCGCTGCGCCAGGCAGTGGAGGACGGAGTGCTCACCCCCCGGATGGCGCACACCCTGCCCGCCGAGGAAGCACCGGAGGCTCATCGACGCCTGGAGGCGGGCGGCGTCCGTGGTCGGATCGTCCTGACCTTCTAGCGGTCCTGCGGTACGGGCCCCTGGTGGTCGTACCTCGGTACGACCACCAGAGGCCCGTACCAGGAACCTGAGGCCCGGCCCGGCTACGGCTGCGCCGGCTCGTAGCCGATGAGCCAGTGCAGCCCGTGGCGGTCGATCACCTGGCCGTCCGTCCTGGCGAAGTCCCCGTAGCTGAAGAGGGACACTGTCCCACCGAACACCTCCGCGAAGAAGCCGAGGGCTTCCCGCGCGGTCCCCGGAAAGCTGATGTAGACCTGTGGTGCTGGCATCCTGTGCTCCTCATGCCACGGAGTGTGGCGTCGCTCCGACCCTGCGTGTGCCTGACGGAAGGTAGACGACGTCAGTTCACCCAAGTCATCGGCCTGACCGGATTCAGGCGGCCGGCGGCCGCGCCAGCAGCACTTCGCCGGCGCCATCGAGCGTCACGTTGCCGGCGCCGGCCGGCAGCAGCCACGTGCTGCCGCGAGGAGCGGAGCGGCCTTCGATAGTGACAGCGCCCTCGCTGACGACCAGCACGGCGAAGCCGGGATCGAGGGAGACCGTCCCCTCGACGGGGACGCGCTCGAGCCGGAAGAACGGATCGGCGTCGGACGGGAAGACCGATCCCGACGGCGGTGCGGTGCGGACGAGGCCGCGGAGCGACTCCCGGGGGAGCGCGGTCCGCTCGACGGCGGTCAGGGCCAGCTCGAAGCCGAGGCCCAGGTGACCGTCGGCGGTGCCGTCGAGCGCGAAGTCCCGCCACTCCAGCAGGATCGAGAGGTCCTCCGGCTGCTGCAGTTCCAGCAGCAGCACACCGGCGCCGATGGCGTGCAGCACGCCGGGTGGCACGAACACCACGTCGCCCGGTGCCACGTGGACCTCGTGCAGCAGATCCAGGAGCGCGTCGACGTCCTGTGCCTCGACGAGGGACGCCAGCTCAGCCCCGCTCACGTCACGGGTGAGCCCGAGGTGCACGGTGCCGGCCTCGAGGATGTACCAGGCCTCGGCCTTGCCATGGGCGTGCCCGAGATGCCGGGCCGCGAAGGCGTCGTCGGGGTGGGCGTGGACGGGCAGGCGCTGGCCGGCGTCGAGCAGCTTCACCAGCAGCCGGACGTCGCTCCCCCAGCGGGCAACGTGCTCCCCACCGAGCCAATACCCGGGATCCGCAGCGACGGCGTCACGCAGGAGTGAGCCGTCCGCCAGGTGGGTGAGCCCGAGCTCCTCCTCGCCGAAGATCGTGGTCGTGGAGCCGATCCAGTCCTCCGGCTCGAACCCGGCCGCTGCCGGCTCTCCGCGGAAGGCCGAGATGCGTGCCCCGCCGCGGTAGAAGCGCTCCGGCGGTCGGTTCGAGGGCAGGCGTTCGATCATGGCGCTCACTTCCTGTAGGTCGGCGGTGCTCAGCACAGCGTAGCCATGCGACGCCGCGCCGGACAGCAGGTCAGGAGCCCGACTTCTCCTCGACGATCTTCAGCACCGCCGCGTCGTCGAGCTTCTGCCACGGCGAAGCATCCGAACCCTGCACCGCGGCTTCGGGGCTGTCGGCCTGGCTCCACCACTTGGCCTCGTACACGCGGCCGTCCACGAGGATGCGGTCCCCCCGCTCATAGACCGCCTTCGCGTCCCACTCCGGGTACAACCCGGCCGGGGCGGTGACCACGGGGGCAGGCCGCTCGTTCGGCAGCACCGGACCGAGCAGCGTCCACGGGGTCTCCTCCGCCTGCAGCACGGGATCATCGGGCAGGTCGCCCTGCGTCCAGTACTTCGCCGTGTACACGTTGCCGTGCCAGACCACGCGGTCGTCCTCGCGGTACGTGCCGACGTCGGACCAGATGGGGTACGGGCTCGTCTCCGGATCATCCTCGACGAGCTCCTGCGGCTCCTCCGGGACAAGGGGCTCCTCGGCGAGAGTCGCGGCCCGTCCCTCGAAGCCCGCGCCGAGGATGGGCGCGAACAGGAGGCCCTGCTGGTCCACGCCGCTGCAGGCATCGGACACCACGGTGGTGTCGGTGTAGTTCTCGCTGCACGTGGCGTCCCGGTTCAGTGACCACTGGGACATCCGGCCCACGCCGCGCTCGGCGGCGAACGCGTTGAAGGCCTCGGCGTCGTCGAGCGTGAAGATCTCGCCCTTGACGTCGTTCTGCCCGATCATCGGCGTGAGGCCGATCTTCCGCCAGGCGGCCTGCGGACCGAGCTCCATGCCCGCCCGCTGGTACAGCACCTGCACCTGGCGGTGGGTGGCATCGGCGGCGTTCTGGGACGCCGTCAGCATGCTCGTGCCCTCGGGGCGGCTTCCGCCGTAGTCCATGGTCATCACGTTCACCCCGGCGAGGTCGACGCCGGCCTCGAGGAACTGCGCGACGGCGGCCGTCCCCTCGGCGGTCATGCCGGTCGGCGCGACCGGCAGGGTCAGCCACACGTTGAGCGGCGTGTCCGTGCCCGCCCGTTCGGCCTGCAGCGCGGCGAGGGCCTCGGCCCGGCGCTGACCGGCCGCGGTGTCCTTGAGGTTCTCGCCCTCGATGTCGAGGTCCACGGTCGAGAGCGTGTAGCGGTCGACGACGGCGGCGTAGGCGTCCTTCAAGTCCTCGGGATCCTCGCAGGCCGTGGCGAGCTCGTCATTGAGGAGGCCGCCGAAGGACACGATCACCTCGCCGCCGTCCTGCACCGACCGGGCCACGCGCCGGTCGAGGTCGAGCGCGGCTTCTGCCTCGTCCAGCCCGTAGAAGGTTCCCCACGACGGTTCGCAGGGCTCGGTCTTCGATGCCACGATGAAGGACAGCACCACGCTCCCGCCGGTCTCCACCGCCGGATCCTCGAAGGCGTACGACGGCGTGGCGGTGACGTCCACGTACCCCGCGAAGAACGCCCCCGTGCTCTCGGCGACGCGGGCGTCCTCCCAGCGGTTGAACCCGGTGAGGCCACCGACGGTGACACCGCCGACCACGACGGACAGGACGGCCAGGCGGAGGACGGACAGCTTCCGGCCAGGAAAACGTGCAGACACAGGAACCCCAGATCATGAAAGGCGGCAGCGGAGGAACAGCGCGTGAGAAGTGCGCTCAGCTGCTTGAAGCTTAAATGATACTGTTACCCGGGTCACATACGGTTCGCGTGGATGCAGCAATTTGTACGCAGGGCGTAGTGGGCACAATCGGGTCTCACGGGTGGACGCTCACGGGCATCCCCCCGCCAACTGCTGGGGTAGCCATGTCCAAGAACCGCACCACCGTGCCGTCGTCCTCCGACGGCGACCGCTCCGACGTCCTGCCGGCCACGACGGAGACGCCCGCGCTTCCGTCGGCCGCAGGCCCGCACCCGCAGAAGCCCGCCGCACCCGATATGTCACCGGCACGACGACGGCAGTGGGGCGCCGAGCGGCGCTCGGAACCGCTCTCGATCGTGCACCCGACGCCGTCCTCGCGGAAGATCGCCCTCGGCCGGCTCGCCATCGTGACCACGGTGCTCGCGTGGATCACATACATCGTCACGACGATCCTCCGCCAGTTCGCCAACAACCCGAACGCGGGGTTCCGGTTCCAGGTGGAGGCGACGTCGTACCTGATCGTCGTCACGTTCCTGACGTTCTCCGCGCTCATGTACCTGCTGGCTCGCCAGGGTGCGCTGTACCGGTTCCGGGACCACACGCGCGTGCCGCGGGGCGAGCTGGACCGCCATTTCGCCCACCACGACGAGGGCATCACGGTCCTGGTGCCCTCCTACGCTGAGGAGCCGGCGGTGGTCCGCGCGACCCTCTGGTCCGCGGCGCTGCAGGAGTTCCCCAACATCCGGGTGGTGCTGCTGCTCGACGATCCACCGCACCCCACTGATCCGGTCATCCGCGAGCGGCTCGAGGCCACCCGCGCGCTCAGCTTCCAGATCGAGTCGGCGCTGCTGGAACCGTCCACGCGTGCAGCCGCGGCGCTGGCCGCCTTCGAGGGGCACCTGGAGGAGCGCGGTGGCGGCGCGCCGTCGTCGTGCGATGACCTGCCGCCCCTCATCGCGGCGTACGAGTCCGCCGCCGTGTGGCTCGAGGACATGGCCGACGCCGAACGCGTGGACGACCACGTGGACGAGTTCTTCGTGGACCTCGTCATCATGGGGCTCGCGCGCGAGCTGCGCCTGACCATGTACGCGCTGGACGCCGCGCTGGCGCAGGAGCAGTGCCCGGAGCCGGACCGCATCCGCGAGCTGTACGTGCGGCTGGTCCGGATCTTCTCCACGCGGCTCGAGACGTTCGAGCGGAAGGCCTACGCCTCCCTGTCCCACGAGGCGAACAAGGCCATGAACCTCAACGCCTACATCTCGCTCATGGGGCAGCGGTGGCAGAAGGAGCACGTGGCCACCGGCACGGTGCTGCGGCCCCTCGCGCCCGGGCAGGCCGCGGACGGCGACGTCCTCGACGTGCCCGATTCCACCTATCTGCTCACGCTCGACGCCGATTCCCTGCTGCTGCGCGACTACTGCGTGCGGCTCGTGCACCTGCTCGAATCGCCCGGCAACGAGCGGATCGCGGTCACGCAGACGCCCTACTCGTCCTTCCGCGGCGCTCCCACGCGCATCGAGCGGGTAGCCGGCGCGACGACGGACATCCAGCACATCCTGCATCAGGGCATGTCCTACTACGGGGCAACGTTCTGGGTGGGCGCCAATGCCGTGATCCGGAAGCGGGCGGTGGAGGACATCGTCGAGGTCGAGGACGTGGGTGGCTTCGAGATCAAGACCTACATCCAGGACCGCACCGTCATCGAGGACACCGAATCCAGCGTGGACCTCGGCACGCACGGCTGGACGCTCATGAACTACCCCGAGCGCCTGAGCTACAGCGCCACGCCGCCGGACTTCGGCTCGCTCGTGGTGCAGCGGCGGCGCTGGGCGAACGGCGGGCTGCTGATCCTGCCCAAGCTGTGGAACCAATTGCGACGACGGCGCCACCTCCGCGAGCAGGTCCTGTTCCGCGAGGTGCTGCTGCGGGTCAACTACATGGCGTCGATCGCATGGGCGAGCTTCGGGCTGCTGTTCCTCCTCGCCTACCCGTACGACAGCCGGCTCCTGAGCCCCGTGGTGTTCCTCGCCGCGGCGCCGTACTTCCTCGCCATGGGCAGCGACCTCCGCGACTGCGGGCACCGCTTCTCCGACATCTTCCGGATCTACGGCTTCAACCTGGTGCTGCTGCCGGTGAACCTGGCCGGCGTGCTGAAGTCCATCCAGCAGGCGTTCACGGGGGAGAAGATCCCGTTCGTCCGGACGCCGAAGGTCAAGGACAGGACGGCGGCACCGGGCCTCTACGTGGTCATCCCGTACGCGATCGTCGCGTTCTCGCTGCTCACCCTCGCCCGGGACGTGATGGAGCAGAACTGGGGCAACGCCGTGTTCGCGGGGCTCAACGCTCTGCTCGCGGCCGGCGCCATCCGCGCCTACATCGGGATCAAGAACTCGGTGGTGGATATGGGGCTCGGCGTCATGAACTGGCTGTACGTGGCGCCGCGGAAGAAGAAGGTCGAGGAGTCGAAGGTCGTCCCTAAGACCGCGGCCGAGGCGGACTGGGAGTCGATCCTGTACCACGGCGACCGTCGCCTCAACCGGGACCTGCGCTCGGGCAACGACCGCCGTCGTCGCGCCGGGGTGCGGTAGGGCTTCTCCCGTCAGGGGTGTGCAGGGTTGGTGCTGGTCCTCCACACCCCAGGCCGTCAGACCACGCAGCCGCCGAGCAGGATCTGCCCGTCGATGGCCTTGATCTGGCCCTGGACGGCGCCGAGCTTGTCCTGGAGGGCATTCACGGTTGCGCGCTGCGCGGCGACGGCGTCCTTGTTCTGCTTCTTCTGCGCTTCGAGTCCGCGGAGCACTGTCTGTGCATCGGTGACCTGCTTGTCGAGCGTTGTCAGCTGCCCCTGCAGGGTCTTCAGCTTCGCTTCCGTGGCGCTGATCTCACCGTTGAGTGCATCCAGTTGGGTGAGGAGCGGAGCCACCCGGCCCTGAAGTGCGAGTACTTCGGCTTCCTTCGTCGTGATCCGGGTGTTGAGACCGGTCAGTGCCGCGACCAGGTTGTCCATGTCGGCGTTCAGCGTGGCGATCTGCCCCTGCTTGTCCGTCACGGCCATCGCCGCACTGTCGGCCGCGGCCTGGAGTGCGGGCAGCCGATCCTGCAGCCCGGTGAGGTCTGCAGCCTTCGTAGCCACTGCTGCAGTGGCGGACCCCAGTCGGGTTTCGGCGTCCGTCAGGTCCTTGCGCAACACGTCCAGCAGTTCCCTCTGCTCGGCGACATCCGCTTCCGCCGCTTCCGCTCCGTCGACCAGGCCCGGCAGGGCGGCGTCGAGGTCTGCGACGACGCGCTCCTGGGCCGCCACCGCGCCACGGGCGTCATCAGCTGCTGCGACGAGGCCCGGCAGTTCACCACGCAGAATCTCGAGGTCCTTCTGCTGGGCGCCTGCCGCGGCCTTGGCCTCCGCCAGAGCGGTCTGCAGCGCGGGGAGCTGGCCCTGCAGTGTTTTGATCTCCGCTTCCTTGGTCACCACGACGGCGCTCGCCGCGGTCAGGGAGGACTGCAGGGGAGCAGCCTCCTTCTGGAGGTTGCTGCTCTCGGTCTGCCTGGCCAGCAGCTCGGCGTTCAGCGAGTTCACCTGGGCCTGCAGCGTGCTGAGGTCGCCCTGCAGGCCTGAGATCTGCGAGCTCTTGTCCGTGATCTGGCTATTCACGGCCGAGAGCTCGCCCTGCTTGACTCGCAGCTGCTCAATCAGTTCATCTTTTTTCTTTCCATTGCCTTTGGTGTCGTCGATCGCTGCGTTGAGTCTCGCGATTTCCCCTTCGAGCGTCGTCTTCCGGCTCTCCAGCGTGTTCAGTTCGTTCTGCGCGGTCGTCAGGGCAGCTCGCGTGGCGGTGATCTCACCGTTCGTGGCGGCGATGTCCTTCTCAAGCCTCGAGATCTCGGCGCTGACGATGCTGATGAGCGCGCTGTTCGCCGTGACGGCCTCGGCGGCCTTCGTGGCGTCCGCCCGAAGTGTCACGAGGACGCTCTCGGCGGCGTCGACCTCGGCCTGCTGTGCGGTAACTGCATCGCCAGTACGCGAGACAACGGCTTCACGAGCGAGGAGTTCGGCCTCCACTGCCGCGATGGCCACGTTCTTGGCCGTGACGGCGTCGGCGGCCACTGCGGCTTCCACCTGCAGTGCGGTGAGGGTGTCGGTGGCAGCCTCGATCCTCGTCCGCTGGGCATCGAGGGTTTCCTGGGCCGTGACCCCATCCGCGATCAGCCGGGCGAGGTCGGCTTCGGCGGCAGTGACGGCCTCATCAGCTGCACTGACTGCCGTGGCCGCATCCTCCGCCGTCGTGGTGAGGGAGGCGAGCTCACTCTTCGCCGCTGTGATCGCTGCGTTCTGGCTCTCGACCTCGCCCGTAGCCTGCGCTGCGGTGGCCTGGAGGCCGAGGAGATCGTCAGCCGCGAGACGGAGTGCTTCCCGCGTGGCCTCGACCGCGGCGGCCGCGGCGGCCTGCTGCTTCTCGAGCTCCGCTTCGTCAGCCACGGCGGCGTCCAGCTCGGCTTGGAGCGGCGCCAATGCTTCGACGATGGCGCCCTGCTGTGACTGGAGCCTCGCCAGGTGAGACTGCACGTCGGCGACCTCCGCCGTGGTCTTCGCCTGCTGCTCGGTCAGCGCCTGCACCTCCGTGGTGGCTCCCTTGACGGCGGTCTCAAGCCGTACTTCCTCCGCGGTGAGTGCGGCGAGAGCACCGTTCGCGGTGTCGATCTCCGCCTTCAGGTTGGTGGCAGTGGCCAGGAGTGCCGCTCGATCGGCCTGCAGCTTGGCGATGACATCGGCATTCTTCTTCGCCGCGGACTTGAGGAGGTTCTCCTGGACCGTGCCTCGGTGTGCCAGCTGGTTCACGACGCCGTTGCAGACCCCGGACGCGGGCCCGGTGGTTGCTGATGCCTGCGGGGCGAAGACCAGGGCGCCGCCGAGGAGCCCGGGCAGGAGGACCGCGCTTGCAAGGCGGCGCGTGAGAAGGGTTCTTGCGTTGCTGCTGGGCACGGATACTCCTGGGGGCTTGAGAACGGCGGCGTCGCCACCCCAAAGGTAGGGAGATTAGTT
The DNA here is from genome assembly GCF_056680255.1 of Arthrobacter sp. BC5. Lineage (NCBI taxonomy): Bacteria > Bacillati > Actinomycetota > Actinomycetes > Micrococcales > Micrococcaceae > Arthrobacter > Arthrobacter sp. BC5. The sequence goes on along the minus strand of NZ_CM155273.1, from coordinate 935,383 downwards.
TGCAAAGGACATAGTGCTCTTTACGCAACTAATTTCGAGGACTACTCGCCCTCACGGTCCGGACTACGTGGAGGCCTACTCCTGCAGGTCAGGCGGGAGCTCTCAGGTGCCGCAGTACGTGGTGTACTTCCCGAAGTCCTCCGGGGCTCCGGCGGCGTACCGCTCCAGCCCCGGACGCTCCTCGAAGGGTTTGGCCAGGACGTCGACGAGGCGCTCGAGCGGTTCGAGGTCACCGGTGGTCGCGGCGTCGAGGGCCTCCTCCACGAGGTGGTTCCGGGGAATGTAGACGGGATTGACGCGGTCCATCGCGTCGGCGTCCGGGCCGAGCACGAGCCAGCGGGCGGCCCAGGCGTCGAATGCGGCGACGTCGAGCACCGTGTCCCGCGCGGGCCGCGCGTCGCCACGCACCGCGGAGCTGAGCCCCCGGAAGAAGGACGTGTAGTCCACGTGGTTCTCCTGCAGGAGGGTGAGGACGTCGTTGGTGAGCGGAGAGGCGAGCTCGTCGTCGACGTCGTCGGCCAGGCCCAGCCTGGCCTTCATGCCGGCGAGCCAGGCGCCACTGTACTGGGGGCGGAAGGCCTCGAGCGCTGCGACGGCGGTTGTGACGCCCCGCTCCTGGTCCTCGTCGATGAGTGGCAGCAGCGCCTCGGCGAGGCGCGCGAGGTTCCACTCGGCGATCAGCGGCTGGTTGGCGTAGGCGTAGCGGCCGCCGCGGTCGATGGAGCTGTAGACCGTGGCGTAGTCGAAGACATCCATGAACGCGCACGGCCCGTAGTCGATGGTCTCGCCCGAGATGGTCATGTTGTCGGTGTTCATCACGCCGTGGATGAATCCCGCCAGCATCCACTGCGCCACGAGCGCGGCCTGCGCGCTCACGACCGACTCGAACAGCGCCAGGTAGGGGCGCTCGGCCGAAGCGGCGTCCGGGTAGTGGCGGCTGATCGCGTGGTCCGCGAGGCGCTCGAGGAGATCCTGGTTGCCGGCGGCCGCGGCGTACTGGAAGCTGCCCACGCGCAGGTGGCTGCTCGCTGTGCGCGCCAGGACGGCGCCGGGCAGCATCGTCTCGCGGCGCACGTCGCGTCCCGTGGCGACGACGGCGAGCGAGCGCGTGGTCGGGATACCCCGTGCCTGCATGGCCTCGCTCACGATGTACTCGCGGAGCATGGGGCCGACGGCGGCGAGCCCGTCGCCGCCGCGCGCGAAGGGCGTGCGGCCGGAGCCCTTGAGGTGGAGGTCGCGCAGGCGCCCCTCCGTGTCCGTGATCTCGCCGAGCAGCAGGGCACGGCCGTCACCGAGTCGCGGGTTGAAGCTGCCGAACTGGTGGCCGGAGTAGGCCTGCGCCACCGGCGTCGCGCCGTCGGGTACTGAGGTACCGACCAGCAGGGCAAGCCCTTCGGGGGAGCGGAGGAACCCGGGATCGAAGCCGAGCTCGGTCGCCAGGGGCTCGTTGAGGGCCAGGAGTCGGGGCTCGGGGGCCCGTTCCGCCCGCCAGGAGATCGCCATCTCGGGTAGTTCCTGTGCGAAGCGGTGACCGAAGGTGACCCTGGAATCTGTAGGCACGCTCATCCATCCACCGTACGCCCGGGCCGGAAGGGCGTCGTCCTGCTGTTGTTCTGGCCATCGGAGCCGCCCGCACCTAAACTAGTAAGCCACCTGATGTTTCAGGTGCAGAGGCGGACGATCAAAGGAGACTTTCATGGGCATCAGCAACATGGTCAAGAACGCAGCGGGCCGCTACCTCGGCAGGTCCGGCACGGGCACCACGCCGACCACCGGGCGCACCAGGTCCGGCGGACTGGGCGGCGGAGTGACCGGCGGACGCAGGGGCACTCCGGTTCCCTCGGGCAAGACCGGCGGCATTCTCCGCAACCTGCTCAACCGCCGCTAGCACGACGCTCGGGCCCTGTTCCCCGTGGGGAATAGGGCCCGACTTCTGTGCGGTTGCACCAGTCATGCAGATTGAGATTTGGTCCGATGTGAAGTGCCCGTGGTGCTACGTGGGCAAGCGCCGCTTCGAGAAGGCCCTGGCCGGTTTCCCGCACAGGGACAGCGTCGAGGTCACCTGGAAGAGCTACCAGCTCGATCCGAACCTGCCCGACCACTTCGACGGCACGGAGCAGCAGTACCTCGCCGAGCGCAAGGGCATCGCGCCGGAGCAGGTCACCCAGATGTGGCAGCACCTCGCCCAGCAGGCCGAAGGCGAGGGCCTGCACTTCGACTTCGACCGCATCGTGGTGGGCAACAGCTTCACCGCACACCGCTTCCTGCACCTGGCCAAGTCCCAGGGGCGTGGCGACGCCGCCAAGGAGGCCATCATGTCGGCCCACTTCGAGCAGGGCCTGGATACGTCCGACGTCGACGTCCTCGTCTCCCTCGGCACCGGCATCGGCCTCAGCGAGGACGAGATCCGCGACACCGTGACCACTGACCGCTTCACGGCGGACGTGCACCACGACATCGAAGAGGCGCGGACGCTCGGCGTGCAGGGCGTGCCGTTCTTCGTCGTGGACCGCAAGTACGGCATCTCCGGTGCCCAGCCCACGGAGCTCTTCCGGCAGGCACTCGACCAGGCGTGGCAGGAAGCCCACCCGCTGGTCTCGCTCACGCCGTCCGCGGACGGCCCCGCCTGCGGCCCGGACGGCTGCTAGCGCTCCGGCACTCAACGACGGCGGGTGTCACTCCCGCCGTCAGCACCGCGAGGAACCCTGCGCCATCCTCTTCAGCTCGTCCTGGACACGCGCCAACTCCGTGAGGCGCTGGGCCTGGAGCTCCTCCGGGTCCGGCCGTCGGTGCTGCGCGGGCGCGGGATCGGGCAGGATCGGCGCGGCCGCCCCGTCCTGCAGGGGATCGAAGAACAAACCGTCGCGGTGCATGGGACTTCCTCCAGCTGTCGGTATCTACGCCCGACAGTAGCGCTGCCGTGTTTCCGGCTTCTTTCGTGGCGCCATCACCCGAACCCGACGATGCGCGCGACCGCCATTCCGCCGTCGCCGATCCGGGTGATGGCCCAGCCGATGCCGCCCATCGCGTAGAGCGAGACGGGCACCAGGAGGCACCATTCCCGCGCCGACCCCGCATTGCCGAGGACGGGCACCGCGATGTTGCCGTTGGGCCGCCACACCTGCGCGACCACCGGGAGTCTCGCCAGGCTCCGCGGGCGCCGGATGCGGAACGGGTACACGGGGTTGCAGCCACCCGTGGTCAGCATGTCGCCGAGGATGTGGACGACGACGCCGATGCCCACCGCGAGCGGGAACCAGAACTGCTCCTCGGGGGCGAAGGCGGTGACGAACGCGCCCGCAGTCAGGCCGACGGCCCACGGCGACCTCCGCATGCTGTCCGGGATGATCTTCAGGGCCTTCGCCGCGAAGGAGACGAGCAGCACCGTGAGGAGGCCGGCGCCGGGATAGATGGTGCCGAAATCGACCGTCTCCACGGTCCAGAGCCCGGCGACGAACGCGACGGCGACGAACGCGGCGACACCGAGGAGCGAGTGGGTGCCGCGGCGATGGCCGCCGGAGATCGCGCCGACCGCGGCGCAGAACAGGTTGGAGAGCGGCGGCAGGGAATGGGCGATCGTGGCGCTGTGGTGGTCGGCATCGGGAAGGAGCGCTGCACCCGCCGTCACGAGGGCGCCCGTGACGACGCCGACCGGGCTGACGTCCAGCAGTCCGAACCCGAGGGTGACGGACTCCGGGAGGGCTGACAGGAGGAGGCCCGGGTGCACCTCGATCTGCGTGGTGGCGGCAACCCAGGCGGCGGCGCCGCAGGCAGCATGGTGGGCGCCCATCATGGCGGGAAGTCCTTTCGGTGAGACCACGCCGGCTGCGGGGGCGGCCGGCGGCAAAGTCCCATCCTGACGGGCGTCACCCCCATTATCGGAAAACCGCCCGGACGGCCCGGCGGAATCATGCCGGCCCGCCGCCGGTTCCATCGATATGGCCCTTCCCTTCTCCGGCGTGTCCGTCCTCGACCGCGCGCAGTCCCGGCTCGGCTCCTCCGAGGCGGAGACGCTGCAGCACGTGATCGAGCGCGCGCAGCGGGCCGAACGTCTGGGCTACCGGCGCTTCTGGGTGGCCGAGCACCACGGCGTGCCCGGCATCGCGGGGTCCGTGCCGGCGGTACTCGCGGCGGCCGTCGCCTCGCGGACGGCGACCATCCGGGTGGGGACCGGCGGGATCATGCTGCCGAACCACCAGCCCCTCGTGGTCGCCGAGCAGGCGGCCACCCTGGCCGCGCTGTCCGGCGGCCGTTTCGATCTCGGGCTCGGGCGTTCCCTCGGGTTCACGCAGGCCGTGCGGTCGGCGCTGCGGACGGGGACGGAGGAGGCGGACCGGTTCGGTGAGGACATCGCCGAACTGCTCGCCTTCCTGGGCGGCACGGCCCCGATCACTGCCCGGCCACAGGATGCCGGCCGCACACCCGTCTTCATCCTGGCTACGGGCCACGGCGTGGACATCGCTGCGCAGGCCGGCCTCGCCGTCGTGCTCGGCGGGCCCGCCCTGTTCCGGGACCGCAATCCCGCCCTCGAGCGCTACCGCTCGTCCTTCCGCCCCTCACCGTGGTGGGACCGTCCCCACGTCACCGCTTCCCTGAACGTCGCGGTGGCAGAGACGACGGCGGCGGCGCGACAGCTCCTCCTCCCGGAAGCCAGGGCGATGGCCGTCTCGCGGACCAGGGGATATTTCCCGCCGCTCGAGGCGGTGGACGACGGGCCCCTGAGCACCCGGGAGGAGAGCTACGTCGAGGAATCGCTCGCCACCGCCGTCTACGGGACGGCCGCCGACGTCGAGCGGCAGCTCTACGACCTGCAGGTGAGGACGGGTGCCGACGAACTGCTGGTCAGCGGCGGAGCGTTCGACCTCGAGGCGCAGGCCCGCTCTGACGAGCTGCTCGCGGAGCTGGCGGCGTCGTAGCGGTCGCCGGCGGAAGGTTGCCGGGAGCAGCAGCCGATCACTCCGATGGCTAGCGACCCCCGGAATGGTAAGCATGCTTGTTGTTCGGCACGGTATCGCCCTACTGTGACGTCACCCCACTGTTTCCCGTGGGCGGAACCGATGACAGGACTCCCCATGCTCACCATGCACGATCTCGCTCCACTTCTCCGCCGTCGCAGCGCGGTGATCACGGACCAGGGGGACAAGGTGGGGTCGATCGGCGTGGTGTACCTCGATGACGTCACCGAGGAACCGACCTGGGCCACCGTCCACACCGGACTGTTCGGCACCAGGGAGTCCTTCGTCCCGCTCCTGGGCGCGGCGGTCCGGGGCGGGCAGCTCGTCGTGGCCTACTCCCGGGACCTGGTCAGGCATGCTCCGTCGACGGAACGCGACGGCCACCTCGATCCCGAGGAGGAAAGCGGGTTGTACGGCCACTACGGCCTGGCCCGCGCCGCCGCGGTGGTCACCGACGCGGACGCGGTGGTCACCGACACGGTGGCACTCACCGACACGGACGCGGCAGTCACCGACGCGGATGCGGTGGTCACCGACGCGGCGGCGGTCGCCGACACCGATTCGGCGGCGACCCGCGGGCCCGCCGACGGCGAACCCTGGATGATCCGCTCGGAAGAGCGCCTCCGGATCGGGAAGGAGCGGTACGAGGCCGCTCGCGTCCGGTTGCGCAAGTACGTCATCACCGAGGAGGTCACGCAGACAGTGCCCCTCAAGCGCGACGAGCTGCGGATCGAGCGCGAGCCGATCACGACGACGACGCTCGATAGTGCTACACGGGACTCGCTCTTCCAGGAGGAGGTTGTCGAGTTCGTGGGTCACGAGGAGCGCGCGGTGGTGCGGAAGGAAACCGTGCCCGTCGAGCGGGTGCGGTTGGCTACAGCCGCGGTGACCGGGAGGGCGACGGTCACCGAAGAAGTCCGTAAGGAACGTATTGCGACGAACGTCCGGGACATCCCGGATCCCGGCGGAAACGCGACCAGTGCCGGCACGTCCACCGAGGATTCCGGTGCCGGCGGTACGCCGACCGGTCGGGCCCGGAGCGCAGTCGATCGCTCCGGGAACATCAAGCGGAACAGTCCGAACGCGATCATCAAGGGCAGGAACAAGCGGCGCTGACCTCTGGCGTCCCGGGCGCCAGGGCCGTGACGCCGGATCCTGTTCCAGCCCCTGCATGCCCGCTCGGGCTCACCTGCAACACCTTGACTACCCTTGCCAGAAGGTGGCCCGATCAAGGCGTTGCCGAATGCAGGAGTACGAACCATGGAGGATGGCATGACCGGTCCAATGCATCAGTACGCTGGGTCGCCCACCAGGGCGCGCCTGGGGTCGTGGCCCACCCCGCTGGAGCCCGCCCCGCGCCTGTCCCGAGCCCTCGGCCTCGATCCGGACGACCTCTGGATCAAGCATGACGACCTCACGGGGCTCGGCGGTGGCGGGAACAAGGTGCGCAAGCTCGAGTGGACGGCGGGAACAGCGCTGGTCCACGGCGCCGACGTGCTGGTGACCAGTGGCGCAGCCCAGAGCAACCATGCGCGCCTGACCGCGGCCGCCGGAGCCCGGCTCGGGGTCGACGTCGTCCTGGTGCTCACCGGGTCGCCCGCCGCGCTCGGCAACATCGCACTCGATGCCCTGCTCGGCGCCACGATCCACTGGGTCGGCGACGTGCCGGCGGGCGAACTCGCGGAGCGGGTGCAGGAGGTCGCGGACTCGCTCGCCGCGCAGGGCCGTACACCCGGCGTCATTCCCTTCGGGGGTTCCAACGCCCTGGGCGCGAGGGGCTACGAGCAGGCCGGCATGGAGCTCCTCCGGCAGAGTCCGGGCGTCGAGCAGTCCGTCGTGGCCGTGGGATCGGGCGGCACGATGGCCGGCCTCGTCGCGGCCCTCGGCGCGAAGCGGGTCCTCGGCGTCGACACCGGGGCGATGCCCGAGCCGGTCGCGGCCGTCGCCGGTATGGTCGCGGAACTCACCGGCCGGCCCGAGGACGGGACCGCCCTCCGCGTCGACCGGACGCTGGTGGGGCCCGGCTACGGGTCCGTCACCGAGGAGGTTCTCGACGCCATGACCCTCGCGGCCCGCACCGAGGGCCTCGTCCTCGATCCCACCTACACGGCGCGCGCGATGGCCGGACTCCTCGCCGCGGTCCGCGACGGACGGATCGGGCGCGGCAGGCGGGTGGTCTTCTGGCACACGGGGGGTCTTCCCGGGCTCCTGGGGCACCCGGCCGCGCTGGAGAGGATCGTGGGCTAGGTGTCAGGTGTGGAGCACGACGACGCAGCCGCGTTCGCGTCCTACCAGGACGCCTTCTCCGAAGCCCCCGGGTACCTGAACTTCGCCAGCTTCGGGCCGCCGTCGAGCAGGGTCCGTGATCGCGTGGCACACCTCATGCAGGCGGCGGGCGACGCCGCACCCGGTGCGAGCGAGACCCTGCACGCCGAGGACCTCCGCGCACGGGAAGCCTTCTCCCGACTGAGCGGGTTCCCGATCGACCACGTGGGGCTGACTAGCAGCACCTCCCTCGGACTGTTCCAGGTCGCCTTCGGCCTGAGCGCTGGAACCGTCCTCGTCAGCGCCGGTGAGTTCCCCTCGAACACCTACCCGTGGCTGCGCACCCAAGACGTCGGACGGGCCCGCGTCGAGCTCGTCGGAGCGCCCGGCACGCTGGTCACCCCCGACGTCGTCGCCCGCGGGATGACGGAGAACACCGTTGCGGTGAGCGTCAGCGCCGTGGACTTCCGCACCGGCTACCGGGCGGACCTCCCGGGTATCCGCGACGTGATCGGGCCCGATCGCCTTCTCGTGGTGGACGGGATCCAGGGGTTCGGCATCGTGGACCAGGACTGGACCGCCGCCGACGTCCTGATCGCCGGCGCGCAGAAGTGGGTCCGGGGCGGATGGGGCGTCGCGGCGCTCGCGTTCTCGCCGCAGGGCATCGACCGGATCGAGCCGCTGCTCACCGGGTGGACGGGCGTCACGGATTCCCGCCGGTACGACGGCGAGGAGCACCCTCCGCTGCCCGGCGCCGAGCGCTTCTCCATCTCGAACCTCTCGCCCTATGCGAGCGGCGCCTTCGCGGAGGCGCTCGAACTGGTCGAATCGGTCGGGGTCGCGGCGATCGACGGCATCGTCGAGACGCATGCCGCTGCCCTGACCGGGGAGCTCGACGCCGTCGGGGTGCCGGTCCTCTCGCCCCGGGATCGCGAGCGGCGGGCGGGAATCGTGGTGGCGGGACTTCCACAGCGGGCGGCGGAGGCACATGCGGCCTTGACGGCCGCCGACATCTCCGCGACCCTGCACGGTCAGGACCGCATCCGGCTCTCCGTCCACGCGACCACCCGGTCCGACGTGCTGGGGGAAGCCGCGGGAGTGCTGGCGCGGTTCGTGTAGCCGAGCCCGCTCCCGGGTGCCGGGCGCACTATAAGCCTCCTCCCCGGGGTGCGCCAGAGGCCGGGCGAAAGGTGGTTCACAGAACGCAACCACTTCCCCGGGTGTCCGTGGCCAGTGCTAGCGTGCCAGCCAGAACGTGTGACTCAGGCAACATGTTCGTAACCTCAGGCACCTAACCTGAGGGTGCTCTGCATCCGCTGGGATATTTGAACTAAGGAGAACCCTTGAATCTCACTCCACGTACACGGGGGCTGCGGTGCGCGATGGCGCTCGCCGTGACCAGCGCCGTCGTGCTTGCTCCCGTGAGCGCACAGGCCACCACCGGCACCGCGCCTGGCTCGGCCACCGCCGCGCCGTCGTCCTCCACCTCCTCACCCAGCGCCGACGGCGCGGCGGAGAAGCTCGACGACCGCTCCGATCCCGCCGCCGAAGAGCGCCGCGACCTGAACCAGCAGGCCGTGGCCAAGGTCCTCTCGGGCGAGGCGACGGTCGAGGACCGCGGCGGCTCCAAGGCCGTCAAGGTCGCCCCCGGCCAGTGGGCGCAGTACGGCCTGCAGGACAGCGACCAGATCCTGTCCTTCCTCGTGGACTTCGGGGACCAGGTGGACCCGCGGTTCCCGACCTCCACGGCCGGCCCCACCCACAACACCATCAAGGAGCCGAACCGGGCGGTGGACAACTCCACCTACTGGTCGGACACCTTCGACCGCGAGCACTACCTCGATATGTTCTTCAGCGAGGAGGGCGAATCGCTGAAGGGCGTGTACGAGGAGATGTCCAGCGGCCGGTACACGGTCGACGGCGACGTCAGCGACTGGGTCAGGGTCCCCTACAACTCGGCGAGCTACGGCGAGACCGAGAGCCAGGCGGACATGACCCGCTTCGTGCAGGACACGGCGGACGCCTGGTACGACTCGCAGGTCGCCGCGGGCAAGACCGCCGCGGAGATCGACGCGTACCTCGCGAGCTTCGACCAGTGGGACCGCTACGACTTCGACAAGGACGGCGACTTCGACGAGGCCGACGGCTACATCGACCACTTCCAGGCCATCCACGCGGGCGAGGGCGAGGAGGCCGGCGCGGCGTCGTCGGCCATCTGGTCGCACCGCTGGGCCGTCGGTCAGGCCGGGCGCGGTACGTCCGGTCCTGCAACCAACCCCTACGGTGGGATCAGGATCGGTGACTCGGACATCTGGATCCGTGACTACACCACGGAGCCCGAGAACGGCGGCCTCGGCGTGTTCGCGCACGAGTACGGCCACGACCTCGGCCTGCCCGACCTGTACGACACGAGCGGTGGCGAGAACGGCACGGGCTTCTGGACTCTCATGAGCTCCGGGTCATGGCTCGGCCACGGGAACGGCTCCATCGGCACCACCCCGAACCACATGGGCGCCTGGGAGAAGCTTCAGCTCGGCTGGCTGGATTACGACGTCGCCACCGCCGGCGTGAAGTCGACCCACAAGATCGGCCCGTCGTACCACGCCACGAAGGCTCCGCAGGCCGTGGTCGTGAACCTGCCCAAGGACGCCGCCGGCAACGGGCGCTTCTACATCGCGGAGAACCGCGTGTACGGCGGTTACGACGCGACGCTCGCCACCGGCCCGTACAACTTCGGCTGGGGAGTCACCGCACCTGACACCGTGGAGCACTACGCCTACCAGGACGGCCTGAGCATCACCTACTGGAACACCGCGCAGCGCAACAACAACACCCGCCAGCACCCCGGCGCCGGACTGGCCCTGCCCGTGGACGCCCACCCGAAGGCCCTCACCTGGTCCGACGGAACGATGGTCCGCAACCGCATCCAGAGCTTCGACGCCACCTTCGGCAAGCAGGCCACGGATGAGCTCAGCCTCCACCGCGAGACCGCAGCCGGCATGACGACGCTCACCGCGCCGTCGCAGCCCGGCGTCGCAGTCTTCGATGACACGAACCCCAACGCCTACTACGACGCCGCGAACCCGCAGGGCTCCGTCGTCGTCGCCGGCACGGGGACGAAGATCGAGGTCGTGCAGTCCAACTCGACGGGCATGCTGACCCTGCAGGTCCGCTAGCCCAGCACGCCGAAGGAGCCGGGAGGAAACTCCCGGCTCCTTCTGCGTGCCGCTTCCGAAGGCGGGGTCAGTGCGTGCGCCGCCTGCGCCGCGGCTGGGAGACGACGGCGATCGCGAGGGTGAGTGCGACGGCGACCAGGCTCAGGATGCCGGCCGCCACGTAGCGCGCGGAAGGTCCGTCGCTGGTCAGCACCTGGGCTTCCACGATCGCCTCGTCGGCCTGGGGCTGCTCCGTAGCGGTGCCCGTCGGCGCAGTTCGTGCGCCGCGGGAAGGCGGGATGGCCGACGGCGGCACGGGCGCGGGCACCGCGGCACCGCCCATCCTGACGGCACTGTTCCCGGCCGGCACGCCCGAGGGGGCGGCCGGCTCATCCGAGGGCTCCGAGGGCTCCGACGGATCCGACGACGTCGGAGCGGTCCCGGAGGGCGATGCGGTCGGTGAGGGGGTGGGGGAGGCTGTGCCGGGATCGGCGCCCGTAGTGGTCGTCGGCGCTGCCGGGGCCGGATCGGGTGTGACGCCTGCCGTATCGGACGGTGCGGGTTCGGCAGGGAGGGTGCCGGGTCCGGTGGGAGCGTCCGGAGGCAGGGTGCCGGGTTGCGTAGCCGGGCCGGGCTGCTCAGGAGGGGTGACTGGGGTGTCGGGGGTGGTTGAAGGCGAAGCGATCGCTTCTTCCGGCTCGGGCAGGACCGGGGTCACTTGCCCTGCCGTTCGCGTAGCCGGCTGGGGGGAGTTGGCGGTGGCAGGTCCGGACGCGGCAAGCAGGAGTCCGCTGCTGAGGGCCAGGGCTGTGAGGGCGGTGGGGACGCGCATGGCGGAGTCTTTCCGGGGGGACGTGCGGCAGTTCGGAAGCGTGCTGACAATCGGTTTTCATCCTACGCGCCGGACGCGGGCTGCGCCGAGCGCCGGCAGGAGGCCGACGGCTCGTGCGGTGGGCCCGGCGTCCGCCCGTCAGGAGCCGGCGGCGCAGGGTTCGCGGGTCGGTACGGCGGGTGCTGCGGGCGGTGCGGGGCGGAAGACGAAGAACCGGTAGGCGGCGTAGCGGAAGACGTTGCCCAGGAGGACGCCGACCACGTTGGCCGAGATGTTGTTGGCCAGGGGGCTCGTCAGTCCGAGGAGGTAGTGCGACACGGCGAGGCAGGCGGCGGCAATGCCGAGCCCCACGAGGTTCGTGAGGCCGAACAGGACGGCCTCCTCGCGTTTGGGCCGGCCGGCGAACTTCCGGAAGGTGACGTAATGGCTGCCGAGCCAGGAGACGCCGGTGGCCAGCGTCACGGAGGCGACCTTGGAGGTGATGGGGCCGATCCCGAATCCCGAAGCCAGGATGTTGTAGACCGAGATGTCGACGAGAAAGGCGACGGTGCCGACGATCGTGAAGGATCCGAGCCGCTGCAGGGCCTCACGCACGACGTTGCTCCTTCTGACGATGACGATCCATCCTACTCCTTAGGTTGCCTAAGCAACCAATCGGGAGGACGCGGACACGCTGCATTCCGGCTGGTGCTGATGCCCTGGATCGCACGCAGAAGGGCCGCCCCCTGAGGAGGCGGCCCTTCGGGGTCCGGCCCTTCGGGGCCGGGTGTCAGAGGCCGGGGGTGATGAGGGTGGAGGCCCCGGTGCGGGCTGCCTGGAAGCGGGTCTGGACGTCGGCCCAGTTCACCAGGTTCCACCACGCCTTGACGTAATCGGGCTTGACGTTGACGTAGTCCAGGTAGAACGCGTGCTCCCACATGTCCAGCATCAGAAGCGGCACGGTACCCACCGGCACGTTGCCCTGCTGGTCGTAGAGCTGCTCGATCACGATGTTCTTCCCCAGCGGCTCGTACGCCAGCACCGCCCACCCCGACCCCTGCAGGGAGGTCGCAGCAGCGGTGAAGTGGGCGCGGAACGCGTCGAAGGACCCGAACGCGTCGTCCAGGGCCGCGGCGAGCTCACCCTCGGGCTTGTCGCCTCCCTCGGGGGACATGTTCTTCCAGAAGATGCTGTGGTTGATCACGCCGCCGACGTGGAACGCGAGGTCCTTGGAGAGCTTGGGGATGGTCCCGAACTGGCCCGTGGCGCGGGCCTCGGCGAGCTGCGCGAGGGCGTCGTTGGCGCCCTTGACGTAGGTGGCCTGGTGCTTGGAGTGGTGCAGCTCCATGATCCGGCCCGAGATGTGCGGCTCCAGGGCCGCGTAGTCGTAGTCAAGATCCGGCAGTACGTATTCGCTCACGTTTTGCTCCTCGTTGGTGTGGTGGTGTCATCCCAGCAGCGACTGGTCGCCCAGCCGATGGTAGGAACGGTTGTGGTAGACGAGCGGCGCGACGTCGTCGTGCGTTCCCTGTTCGATGGACAGGACCTCGGCGGCGATGATCATGGAACCGCCGACCGGCAGCCGGTGCAGGATGCGGCAGCGCAGCGCCCACGGTGCATCTGTCAGGAGGGGCTCCCCCGAGGGGAGCGGGTGCCAGTCCGCGGCGCCGCCGAAGCGGTCGGCGCCGCGCGTCGCGAACAGCTGGGCGATGCCGAGCTGGTCCGCGCCGAGCAGGTGCACCACGAGTGTGTCCGCCTGGACGAGGGCGGCCGCCGATGGCGACGCCGTCGAGACGGAGAAGGCGAGGACGGGGGGCTCCGCCGAGACCGAGGAGACGGACGACGCCGTCAGGCCGACAGGGCCGTCGGGTCCCCGGGCCGTGATCACGGCGATTCCCGCAGGGTGTGCGCGGAAGGCGTCTTTGAAGAGTTCGGCGGTGGGTGCTGCGTGACCCGTTGGGACTGTCATGCCGTCAACGCTAGAACCTCAACAAAGCTTGAGGTCAAATCGGCCCCTCACGGGTCGAGGAGGGTGGAGGGGATGCCGCGCCGCCCGGCGGCATCGTCCGGATTGACGAAACCGCACGTGGCCAGCGACAGGCATCCGCACCCGATGCAGCCGCCCAGCCTGTCCCGCAGGTGCTCGAGCTGGGCGATGCGTTTCTCGATCTCCTGCTGCCAGGCAGCCGACAGGCGCTGCCAGTCCTCCTGGTCCGGGATGCCGTCCTTCGGTAGCTCCGCGAAGGCCGCGGCCACCGTGGCGAGGGGGATGCCCGCACGCTGGGCGGCCCGGATGACGGCGACGCGGCGCAGGATCGAGCGGTCGTACCGGCGCTGGTTGCCCGATGTCCGGCGGCTGAAGATCAGGCCCTGCCGCTCGTAGAAGTGCAGGGCGGAGACACTCATGCCGCTGCGAGCTGCGAGCTGTCCGACCGAGAGGTCCTGGTCATGCGGCACGGTGCTCCTTCCCTGCGCTTCCGCCGTGGTGATGCCAGCGTAGCTGCGGCCGCACGGCCGCCGGACCGCAGCCCGGCCGCCGCGCTGTGCCGGCCCGGCCCCCGCGCTGGAGGCTACGCGCCGAGCAGCTCGCCGACGTACTGCCGCAGCGGCGTCGTGGGGCGGCCGATGACGCGCGAGAGGGTGCCGTCGCTCTCGGCGAGGAGGCCCTCGGCGATGTTCGCGTCGAGTGCCGCGACGAAACCGGCCGTACCCTCGTCGAGCCCGAAGCCCTTCAGCGCCGCGATGTGCTCCTCGGTGGAGACCTGGTTCACGGTCACGTGGTTTCCCGCGACCTCGGAAACGGTCGCGGCCAGCTCGTCGAAGTCCCAGGGCTCGTCACCGCCGAGTTCGAGGATCTCGCCCGCGTACTCGTCGGAGAGCAGGACGACGGCGGCGGCCTCGGCGTAGTCCCTGCGCGTCGCGCTCGCGACCTTCCCGCTGCCCGCGCTCGTCAGGATGGACCCCGTGGAGGCCGCCTGGCGGATGGTGTCGTCGTAGTTCTCGGTGTACCAGTTGTTCCGCAGCACCGTGTAGGTGAGGCCCGACCCTTCGAGCAGTCCCTCGGTGGCCTTGTGCTCCGGGGCGAGGACGAGGGCCGAGGTCGAAGCCTTGGGCGCGCTCGTGTACACGAGGGAAGCACCTGCCTTGCGGGCCGCGTCGATCACGGCCTTGTGCTGCACGGAGCGCTGTCCCACCTCGTTGCCGGAGATGAGGAGGACCTTCTCGGCGCCGACGAAGGCGTCGTCGAGGGTGGACGGGTCCGCGTAGTCGACGCGCGCCGCCCGGACGCCGTGCCCGGCGAGCTCGGCCAGGGCCTCCTCGTTGCGGCCACCGGCCACGATGGTGGACGGATCCACGCCGCGCGCCAGCAACTGTTCGATGACCTGGCGGCCGAGGTGGCCGGTGGCTCCCGTGATGACGATCGTCATGTGTGTCCTCCTGTTCGGGGCACCCGTGTGGTGCAGCTACAGGCGGTAACCCGGGCCGGGCCGGGATACTTCCCGGCCACGAGGGATCGCGGGGCGGCGGGGATCCCGTGGACAGGGCGTGTCTCCAGACGGTAGGACTGCAGGAGGGGTGCACGCGCCACGGGATCGAGTGGGAGGACACAGGCATTGGTCGAGCAGGGAACGGACGGGCGGGCGGCGCACGGGGAACGGCGCCTCAAAGTAGGTGTGGTGGGGATCGGCTGGGCCGGGCGCCAGCACCTGGACGCCTACGCGAGCAGGGAGGACGTCGAGATCATCGGGGTGGCCGGTATGGAGCCGGGCCTCCTCGCCGAACTCCGCGACGAGTACGGCGTCCCGCACGCGGTAGCCCGCTGGGAGGACCTGATCGCACTCGAGGGGCTCGACGCCGTCAGCGTCGCCGTCCCCACGTTCCTCCATGCCCCGATCACGGTCGCGGCCCTGGCCCGGGGCCTCCACGTCCTCAGCGAGAAGCCGATCGCGCGCAGCGGTGACGAGGCCCAGCTGATGGTCGACGCCGCACGCAGGGCCGGGCGCGTCCTCGAGATCGCCTTCAACCATCGCCGCCGCGGCGATATCACCGCGCTCAAGCGCGTCATCGACGACGGCGGACTCGGCCGACCCTACTACGCCAAGGCCTCCTGGTTGCGCCGCTCCGGCATCCCGTCACTCGGCAGCTGGTTCACCAACCGGGACATGGCCGGCGGGGGCCCGCTCGCGGACATCGGCGTCCACGTGATCGACTACGCGCTGCACCTGCTCGGCGAGCCCAAGGTCCTCTCGGTCTCGGCGTCGGCCTATTCGGAACTCGGGCCTCAGGGCCGGGGCGGCGGGACCTACGGGGCCCAGGCGGCGGGCTCGGCCTTCGAGGTGGAGGACTTCGCCTCCGCGTTCATGCGCCTCGAGGGCGGCGCGACCCTCCTCGTGGAGGCGGGCTGGGCCGCCTACCGGGAACCCGAGGACCTCATGGACTTCCGGGTCTACGGTACCGACGGCGGTGCTGCGCTAAGCCGGGTCGGCGGACCGCAGGACGCCGTCGAGACGCTGCGCGTCTTCACCGAGAAGGGCGACCACGAGCCGGAGGTCGGCCCATCCCTCGGCCACCGTGGCGTCGTCGACGACTTCCTCGCAGCCATCCGCGCGGGCGCGTCGGAGTGGGGCCGGCACGACGGCTCGCTCGCGCTCGACCGGGCCCGCATCATCGACGCCTGTTACGCATCCGCAGCCCAGCACCGGGAGGTCCACCTCTGATGGCATTCGACACCAAGCCCACCATCCACGTCTGGAACGAGGGCGTCCACGAGGCCCGCAACGAACCGGCGACCATCGGGGAGATGTATCCGCGCGGCATCCACGGCGCCGTCGCGGAGGCCCTCGCCGGGTACTTCCCCGGCTCGGACATCACGACGGCGACACTCGCGGATCCCGAGCACGGGCTCACGGAGGAGCGCCTCGCCAGGACGGACGTGCTGCTGTGGTGGGGGCACATCGCCCACGGGGAGGTCTCGGACGACGTGGTCGACCGCGTGCAGCGCCACGTCCTCGGGGGCATGGGGCTCGTGGTGCTGCACTCGGGCCACTTCTCGAAGATCCTCACGCGGCTCCTCGGCACCACGTGTTCCCTCGCATGGCGGAACGACGGCGAACGCGAGCTGGTCTGGACGGTCAAGCCGTCGCACCCGATCGCCGCGGGCATCGAGAGCCCCATCGTCATCCCGGAGCAGGAGATGTACGGGGAACTCTTCGACATCCCCGAGCCGGACGACCTCATCTTCATCAGCTCCTTCGCCGGCGGTGAGGTGTTCCGCTCGGGAGTGACCTTCTCCCGGGGCAAGGGCCGGATCTTCTACTTCAGCCCCGGCGACCAGGAATACCCGGTCTACCACCACCCGCAGATCCAGCGCGTGCTCGCCAACGGGGTGGACTGGGTGGCGCAGCCCGGCATCGCCCGCTCCGCACCCGATGTCGGGAACCCCGCACGGGACTGGTTCCTCGCCGACTAGGGGAGCACCCATGAGGAGCAGTCGAGGATCCGGTCCGCGGCCGGCCTCGTGGCCTCGACGAGGGAGGCGTTCGCCTCGTCGACCCGGAGCACCCACTCCTCGGCGGCAGCGGGTGACTTGCCGAACTCGATGTGCCGCGCCACGAGCCGGCTGCGCCGCAGGGCCGGGTCGACGTCGATGAACCAGACCTCATCGAGCTGCCGGCGTGCAGCGTGCCAACCGGGGGCATCGACGAGCAGGTAGTTCCCCTCCGTGACGACCATCGACACGGAGGGTGGGACGGGCAGCGCGTTCGCGAGTGGCTGCTCCAGGTCGCGGGCGAAGGCCGGCGCGTAGACGGTGTGGTCCGGACGGCTCCGCACCCGGTCCAGCAGCGCCGCATACCCGTGGGCGTCGAACGTGTCGGGAGCGCCTTTCCGCTGCAGGAGGCCCCTGCGCACCAGCTCCTGGTCGGCGAGGTGGAAACCGTCCATGGGCACCTGCGCCCACGCCTCGGGATCGTGCGCAGCGAGCGCCGCCGCGACGGTGGACTTGCCGGAGCCGGGTGTGCCGGTGATCCCGATCAGCCGGCGCCCGTCATGCGGCGGGGGAGGCAGGAGGGAAACGAGGTCCTGCACTCCGGTGACGACGATCGGCCCCACGTGATGTCCTGTCCGTTCCCGCAGGGCCGCTGGTCGCCCTGTCCTTGTACTCCATCCTGCCCTCCCGTGCCACCGGGTGGAGGACTGGCTTCACGGTCGAGCTCCCGGTGACGATGGTGGGGTCGGCCTGACCAGGAGGGTGCATGGGACACGTGGTGCTGCTCGGGGATTCCATCTTCGACAACGGACGGTACGTGGACGGTGGGCCCGACGTCGTCCGGCAGGTGCGCGGGGCCCTGCCGGAGGGCTGGAGGGCCACGCTGCTGGCGGTCGACGGCGACGTCACCTCCGGCGTGGCCCGCCAGCTCCGCTCGCTACCGCCGGACGCCACCCACCTGGTGGTCAGCGTCGGCGGGAACGACGCCCTCGGCTACCAGCATCTGCTGCAGCGGCCGGTGCGCGGCGCCGCCGAAGCGCTGCTCGCCTTCTCCGCCGCGCAGCAGGACTTCGCGCAGGGCTACGCGGCGATGATCGACGGCGTCGCAGCGGCAGGCCTGCCTGTCGCCGTCTGCACGATCTACGACACGCCGTCGTCGGAGCCGGGCCATGCCGTCATCCGCACGGCGCTTTCGTTCTTCAACGACTGCATCACGCGTGCCGCCTTCGCCCGCGGCGTGTCCGTCGTCGACCTCCGGCTGGTGTGCGACGACGACGGCGACTACGCGAACCCGATCGAGCCCTCGGTGCAGGGCGGGGGCAAGATCGCTGCGGCGATCTGCGCGTTCCTTCTGCCCGGTCCCGGCGTGCGGAGATCGTCGGTCATCGCCGGCACCGGTAGTTAGCCGGCGGGTCGCAGCGACGTGATCATCGTCCTGATGTCCTGGTACTCCGCCGTCTCCATGTAGGCATGGGGGGTGTCGACGTGCTGGGGCTTCCCGGGGTAGATCTCGTAGGGGTCGTAGACGCCGCCGAATGCCGCTCCCGACGGCGGCCAGGTGAAGAAGTGCGAGATCGGGCAGGCCGACCCTCCCGTGGGCTCCGGCGCCGACGTGATGCCGTAGGCGAGGGTGGACGCGGCGACCGGATCCGGAACGGCCGGGTCGGTCCGCCCCTCGAAGGTGAACCTCGGTGTGCCCGAGTCCTGGGCCAGTGCCGGAAGTGCCTGGGAGTCGAGGAGCGCGTACGGGAGTTCCGCCGGGCAGACGGCCCCCGTGACGAGGTTCGTCCGGAGGGTCGCCAGCTGCCTGCCGGCGGGGTCCGCGACGACGACGGAGATGCCGCCTGGCGGTGTCTCCGGTGCGTCGGTGACCGTCCAGTCCGCCGGATGGTCGAAGGCCAGCGTCCCGTCCGTCGTCGTGTACGTGGTCCAGGTGCCGTCCGCAGCCGGTGCGGTGGACGGATCCGGGGACTCTGCGGCCGGTGCGGTGGACGGCGCCGGCGGGGCGGCTGATTCCGCCGTTGACGTGGCGGCCGCGGGCTGGGCCTCCGGTGTGCTGGAGCTGCCGCCGTCGGTGCCGGCGCAGGAGGAGAGAAGGACAGCGAGGCACAGTGCCCCTGTCGACACCAACACCGGGGTGGCTGAGGTACCCATGGTTACTCCTTTGTATCGTGGGTTGACCGCTCCATGGTGGCGCCCGCGTGCTGGACTCACCAGCGCCGCAACAGGATCGTTGTAGGTCCCACGGATCGTTGCTGATCCGTGTGCGCACCGTGACCGCGCGGTGATGGGAACGTGATGCTGCGGCCCTGAAGGACCCCCGCGGACGGCAGCAGGCCGGGTTCCCCCCCGCGCTGGGCACCGCCCGCGGTGCCTAGCGCCCCGTGGTCTGCCGGGCCGCGAGGATGCCCAGCAGCTGCAGCTTCTCGTGGCCCTCCGTCCCGTGGGGAGCCGTCAGGACGAGCAGCGACTGCGCCTGGTTCTCCGTGAACAGCACCTGGCAGTCCACCTCGATCTCGCCCAGCTCGGGATGGACGAGCGTCTTGTGGTCGTCGAAGCGGCTCCGCACCTCGTAGTTGCTCCACACCCGGGTGAACTCCGTGCTCTCCGCGAGCAGCGCGTCCACGAGCTCCTGGCCGCGGACCGCCGACGCGACCGTGCCGAGGGCCGCGCGCAGGGCCGCCGCGCGCACGCGCGACTGGTGGGCATGATCGCGCTCCGGATAGGTCCGTCGCTCCACCGGGTCGGTGAACCACCGGTAGTAGGAGCTCCGGGCGAGGCCTTCATGCCGCCGGCCGTCCCCCAGGAGTTCGACCGCCAGCCGGTTCTGCACGAGGGTCTCCGCGAGGCCGGACATCACCAGGGCGGGTGTGTCCTCGAGTCGATCGAACACGCGCATGAGGGCCGGGCTGACATGGCCGGAGGAGTGCAGGCGCCGCGGAGGGCGCTGGCCGGCGAGGAAGAAGAGGTGGTCCCGCTCATCGAGGCTGAGCCGCAGGCCCCTCGTGATGGCCAGCAGCATCTGGTCGGAGGGCTGTGGGCCTCGACGCTGCTCCAGGCGCGTGTAGTAGTCGGTGGACATCCCGCACAGCACGGCCACCTCCTCGCGCCGCAGTCCCGCCGTCCGCCGTCGTGCGCCCGGTATCAGCCCCACGTCGTCGGGTTGCAGTGCCTCACGGCGGGTGCGCAGGAAAGCGGCCAGGCCATCGCGGTTCATGCGTCCATCATCGTCCCTCGGGGAAGGACGGAACAGGGACCGCCGATCCGTGGATAACGGCTCCTCTCCCGGTCCCATCCGGCTGATCAGCGCGTTCCTGCCGCAGCTCGAGGGCCGGGACCGCGCGGCCATCGTGACCGTCACCTCGGGCCTGGCCTACGTGCCCCTGCCCCTGGCGCCCACCTACAGTGCCACGAAGGCTGCCATGCACTCCTTCGCCGACGGCCTCCCCGTGCAGCTCGCAGCCACCCCCGTGCAGGTCAGCGAACTCGCGCCGCCCTGGTGCGTACCACCCTGATGGGCAACCAGGACAACGAACACGGCATGCTCCTCGAGGACTTCCTGGACGAGACCATGGCACTCCTCGGAACCGACCCGGACGCTGAACAGATCCTCGTCGAGCGGGTCAGGCGCCAGCGCTTCGCCGAGGCCACCGGGCAGTACGCACAGGTGCTGGCGAGCCAGAGCGCGCTCTAGGCAGTCCTCTCCGGCGCAGGGACGGCAGGGTGCGCGGCGCAGGGGGTATGCGTAGGGTCGGAGGATGCAGCCCGACCAGATCATCGCCCTCCGCCGCCGCTTCCATGCCCACGCCGAACCCGGGTTCCTCGAGTACCGGACGGCGTCCGTGATCCTCGCGGAACTGGCCCATCGGGGCGTGCGGGCCACCACCGGAGCGGACGCCATGGACGTCGGGCGCATCGCCCTGCCGCCCACGCAGGCCGAGAAGGACGAGTGGGGCCGGAGGGCCGTCGAGGCGGGCGCGGCGCCCGACGACGTCGCCTACTTCCAGGAGCACGGGACCGCCGTCATCGCGGAGCTCGACGGGAACCGGGACGGCCCGACCTGGGGCCTGCGGGTGGACATCGACGCCCTGCCCGTCGACGAGGAGACCGACGGAGGCCACGCGCCGGTGGCCGGCGGCTTCCGCTCCACGACGCCCTTCATGCACGCGTGCGGACACGACGGGCACGCCGCGATCGGGCTGGCGCTCGCGGACCGGCTGCGGGACGGGGACTTCCCCGGCCGCGTGCGCATCATGTTCCAGCCCGCCGAGGAGGGCGTCCGCGGCGCGCAACCGATGATCGACGCCGGAGTCACGCGCGGCATCGACCGCATGCTCGCCGTCCACCTCGGCGGGGACCTGCCCACCGGGACGGTCGTCGGTGGGGTCACGGATGCGATGGCCACCACGAAGTGGACGGCGCGGTTCGAGGGCGAGGCAGCCCACGCGGCGGCCTCCCCGGAGAAGGGACGGCACGCGCTCGCGGCCGCCGCTCAGGCGACCCTCGCGATCCTCGGCCTCACGCGCTTCGCCGCGGCCGACACGCGCGTCAATGTGGGGACCTTCCACGCCGACGGCAGCGCCAACATCATTCCCGCGCTCGCCACGATCACCTACGAGACGCGGTCGACGTCGAACGCGGTCCTCGAGGACCTCAACCGCCGCGCGGAGGCCGCGGTTCAGGGGGCAGCGCAGATGTACGGCGTCGCCGCGGCCACGAAGGCCTACGGTCGGGCCGCGGCGTCCCAGCCCGACGACGCGCTGCTCGACGACGTCGCCCGCGCGGCGGGCGGCATGCAGGCCATCAACGCCTTCACTCCCAAGGGCACCTCCGGGGGCGGTAGCGACGACGCTCACCTGATCATCCGCGACGTGCAGGACGCCGGAGGGCTCGGCACGTACATCTTCGTGGGGGCTTCCAACCCCGCCCCGCACCACCATCGCCGGTTCGACCTCGACGAGGACGCCCTGGTCATCGCCGTCGACCTGCTCGAGCGGCTTTTCCGGGGCTGACCGAAATCGCTGGACGGCCTCCGTGCCCGGTGCGATGGTTGGTTGATGGTCACCGAAGACGACGTACGGTCCGTGTGCCTCGCCCTGCCCGGCGCCTCCGAACGGCTGAGCTGGAACCGGCCCGCCTGGTTCTCGCGGACCCTCTTCGCGCGCATGTGGGACGACACCGTCCTGACGGTCAAGACCACCGAGCGGGAGGCGCTCCTCGCGACGCAGCCCGGCGCCTTCCTGATCCACCCGCACCACGAGCAGTACGGGTCGCTGGTGCTCGTGCGGCTCGGCCGCATCGGCCAGGACGAGCTGACCGAACTCGTCGGGGAGTCCTACCGGATCGCAGGCGAAAGGGCTCGGACGAGATGATCCCGGAGCGGATCCGCCGGGACCCGTACCTGCCTCACCCGGCGTCGGGGACCGCCCTGAGGTGGGTCGGCAGGACGCTCCCGGGAGCGCCGCTGCGGATGAGCTGCAGGGTGCGGGCGTGCTCGTGGAGGCGCTGGTCCTCCTCCGAGCGCGGCACCCAGGACGGCACGGGGACGGCTGTGCCCTCCGCGTCCCGCGCCACCATGACGGTGAGGCACGTGGTGGTGAGCTCCATCTCCCGTGACCTCGGGCTACCGGAGCGCACGTGGACGGCGACGTGCATGCCCTTGTGCCCCGTGTACACGAGGCGCGCTTCCACCTCGACCACGTCGCCGATGCGCAGCGGCTTGATGAACCGGACGCCGCCCGAGAACACGGCGACCGTGTCGAGCCCGCAGTAGCGCGTGGAGCAGACGTACGCGGCCTCGTCTATCCAGTCCATGACCGTACCGCCGTGCACCTTCCCGCCCCAGTTCACGTCGGTGGGGGCGGCGAGGAACCGGAGGACCGTGCGTTCCGCGGTCCCCGCCTCCGTATATTCCTGACGGCGCATCTCCTCGACGATCCGCTTGCGGACGTCGATGCGTGCCACGGCATGGGCGCTCGCCAGCCGTTCGGCGTCGGATCGCGGCTCGAAGGCGGGAACAGGCACGGGTTTGCCGTCAGGCCCGACCGCCACGAAGATCACGAGGCACTCGCTGCGCTTCCCGCCGTCGTTCCCGGACACCGAGCCGGAGGAGACCACGGTGCGGATGTGCATGGAGGACGTGCCGGTGTGGACGATCGTGGCTTCCACCTCCACGAGGTCGCCGACGACCACCGGGTCGGCGAAATGGATGTTCCCCACGTAGGCCGTCACGCAGTAGGTCTTGGCCCAGCCGACCGCCGCGGCATAGGCGGCCTTGTCCACCCATTCGAGGACGGTCCCGGCGTCCACCGAGCCGCTGTGCCCGAGATCCGTCGGGGAGGCGAGGAACCTCAGGGTGACCGAATTGGACGGCGCATCAGCGGGGGAGGAGGAAGCTTCCATGACCCAGTATCACCATGTCGGCGGCACAACCGTCAGTGCGGCCCGGCCCGCGGTTTCGATCCGGCGGTCAGCACGACGCGACGTCGACGACGGTCACCCCGCCCGCCGAGCGGTCCTCGGCCATCGCCAGGAGGGCCTCCGGCACCTCCTCGAGCGGAATCCTCCGTTCGATGAGCTCCTGGGGGCGGAGTTCGCCCGCGGCCACGAGGTCCAGCAGGCCAGGGTAGTCCTGCGCCGGCATGCCGTGGCTGCCGAGGACGACGAGTTCCCTGCCGATGACCGCACCCATGGGGATCACCGGATCCGCCGGGAAGAGCCCGATCTGCACGTGCCGGCCGCGGGGGCGTAGCGACAGGATGCCGACGGCGGCCGTCTCCTCACGCCCGAGGGCATCGACGGATACATCGACGCCCGACGGCGCTGCCTCGCGCACGGCCTCGAGGACCGCGGCCCGGGTCAGACCGGACGAATCGATCGTCTTCGTGGCACCGAAGCGCGCGGCGCGCTGCAGCGCCGTGGTGTCGACGTCGACGGCCACCACCTCCGCGCCCAGGGCGGCGCCGATCATGACGGCGCTCAGCCCCACGCCGCCGCACCCGACCACCACGAGCGACTCCCCGGCAACGAGGCGCGCCTGGTGCACGAGCCCGCGGTAGGACGTGGCGAACCGGCACCCGAGGAGCGCGGCCGCACCCGCATCGAGGGAAGCCGGTACGGAGATGAGGTTGGTGTCGGCGTCATGGAGGGCCACGAGGTCGGCGAACGAGCCCCAGTGGGTGAAGCCGGGCTGCGTCTGGTTGCGGCACACCTGGCCGTTACCCGAGATGCACTCGGGGCAGTGGCCGCACGCGCAGACGAAGGGCGTGGTGACGCGGTCGCCCACACGGAAGCGGTGCACGCCGACACCGAGCGCCGTGATGGTGCCCACGAGTTCGTGGCCGGGCACGTGCGGCAGGGAGATGCCGTCGTCGTGCCCCAGCCACCCGTGCACGTCGCTGCGGCACAGGCCCGTCGCCTCGACGCGGACGACGACGCCGCGGGGTGACGGAACGGGCTCGGGAACGTCCCGGAGGACGGGGCGGGCGGAGAACTCGTCGAACCAGACAGCGCGCATCGCACCATTCTGCCCCGCGGGTTCCCCGCCCGGCACATCCACTCGGGGTCAGGACCTCGGCTGGGCTGCCCTTCGCACCACGCGGGAGCCCGTGCGTCGTGCGCCGGTGATCAGCGGGTCCTTGGAAAGGTCCATCATGAGGGCCACGCAGAGCCCGATCATCACCAGCAGGAACGGGGCTGCGGCGATGATCGTCAGCGTCTGCAGGGCCTCGAGGCTGCCCACGGACAGCAGGATGGCTGCGACGCCACCGGTCAGCGCGCCCCACAGGATGGTGAGCCACTTGCGCGGGACGGCCGCGCCGAAGGAGGACAGCGATCCGAGCACGATCGACGAGGCGTCGGCACCGGAGATGAAGAAGACTGCCACGAGGATGACCACGAGGATCGACGTGACCGAGGCCAGTGGATACTCGGCGAGGAGGGCGAACATCGCCGACTCCTGGCTCTCCGCGTTCGCCGCCGCGATGTCCACTCCGTTGTCCTGCAGGTTGAGGGCAGAACCGCCCCACACCCCGAACCAGAGCACGCTGATGACGCTGGGAACGGCGACGACTCCGATGACGAACTCCCGGATGGTGCGCCCGCGCGAGATCTTCGCGAGGAAGGAACCGACGAAGGGGGTCCATGACACCCACCACGCCCAGTAGAAGATGGTCCACGCCGCGAGCCATGCATGGCCGCCGAAGGCGCCGGTGCGGGAGGACATCTGCGGGAGGCCGATCAGGTAGTTGCCCGCAGAGGCCGGGATGAGTTCGAGGATGAAGACGGTGGGTCCCACGACGAACAGGAAGAACAGCAGGGCCAGGGCCAGGATCATGTTGCCGTTGGAGAGCCACTTGATGCCGCGGCTGAGACCGCTGACGGCGGAGACGATGAAGCAGACGGTGAGGACGGCGATCAGGGTGATCTGCAGGGGCAGGCTGCTGCCCACGCCGAAGACCTCCGTGAGCCCGCCGTTGATCTGCAGGACGCCGAGTCCGAGGGACGTCGCCGAGCCGAAGAGGGTGGCGAAGATCGCGAAGACGTCGATGGCGCGCAGCGCCTTGGGCGCGGGACGGCCGCGGAAGAGGGCGGTGAAGGCCCCGCTGAAGCCGGTGCCGCGACCCTTGCGGAACGCGGAGTAGGCGAGCGCCAGGCCGACGACCGCGTAGATGGCCCACGGGTGGATGGCCCAGTGGAACAGCGTGTAGTTCATGGCCTGCTGCGCCGCTTCCGGGGTACCCGGTCCGACGCCGTCGACCGGGGGCGTCAGGTAGTGGGAGATGGGCTCGGTGACGCCGTAGAACATGAGCCCGATGCCCATGCCGGCGCTGAACATCATCGCGATCCAGGACGCCCTGGAGTACTCCGGCTTCTCGCCGTCCTTGCCGAGGGGGATCCGCCCGTACTTGCTGAAGGCGAGGAAGAGCGCGAAGACCACGAAGCCGGTGGCCGTCAGCACGAAGGCCCAGCCGAAGTTCTTCACGAGGCCGTTCAACAGGGAGGTGGTGATGCTCGAGAAGCCCGTGGGGAAGATGACGGCCACCAGCATCAGCAGGATGACGATCGAGAGTGAGACGAAGAGGACAGGCTTGTCCAGCGCAGCCTTCACGGGCGCCTCTCCTGGAGGGACCTCGAAGGGCGTGTCCTCGCTGGGCGGTGATCCTTGAATGGGCTCGGTGGAATTAGACATAGGGCTTAGGGTACGCGGGGGGTGCCGGACGGGTTCCGGTGACTTCCGGTCCGAGGAGTCCTTGTCGGAGCTCCCGGCAGGTGGATCGCGCTCGCACCCCCGGCGCCGTGAACCCGATGATGCGCAGCCGCGGTGACAACCCCTGTTCGCCGCCCCTACGGCGATCCGGCCCTGGTGCAGCGCGTCCGCACCTCCCCCGCGCGGCGCAGTGCCGGACGTCGGCGAGGGAGCCGCCCCGCGGACCTGCAGGCCACCCGCCAAGCGGTCCGGATGTGACCAATCCCGCACTCCTGGAAGCCGGACGGCGCAGGAATGGCGCCGCCCCGGGGTCAGCCGGCCCTGAGCCGGTGGCGCTCCCGGCGGTCCGTCACGGTATCTGTGGCGAGGCTCAGACCGAGCCCGACGGCGACCAGCAGGATCATCACGAACGGGAGGACGTCGAGGCCTATCCCGTCGAGCAGGAGCCCGCCGAGGAGGGCGCCGCCGCCGATGCCCACATTGAACGCCGTCGTCTGCAGTGCGGCCGAGAGGTCACGCATCCGGAAGGATGCCGTCCGGAGCATGCGGGTCTGCAGCATCGCAGGTATGCCGCCGAAGGCCGCGCCCCACACGATCACGGCGATCAGGACCACGACGGTGTTGGTGGTGGCGAGGGCAAGCGTCAGGACGGCGGCCATGACCACCAGGACCACGCCGACGAACGCCTTGCGGGGGAAGCGGTCGGCGGCGTAGCCGGCTCCGACGAGTCCGATGATGCCTGCGCCGCCGTAGAGGAAGAGGACCAGCGCGATCCCGCCCGGCGCGAAGGACGAGACGTCCGTCAGCCAGGGGGCGATGTAGGTGTAGAACGTGTTCTGGCCGGTGAGGATGATGAGGATCACGGTGCACAGCAGGAGGACGGCCTTCAGGCTCGGATCCCGGTGCAGCGGAACGCGCTCCTCGCCGGCCTTCGCTTCCACGTGGTGGTTGACCGGTGGGAGGAACTTCACGATGACCAGGGCAAGGACGGCGACGACCACCCCGATGATGGTGAAGGCGGCACGCCAGCCGAGCGCGTTGCCGATCGCCGTTCCCACCGGGACTCCGAGCACGAACGCCGCCGTTCCTCCGCCGGCGGTGATGGATACGGCCTTGCCCAGCTGGTGGGCCGGGACGAGGTGCGCGGCGTAGGCGGCGACCACGGCCCAGAACAGGCCGTGCGCGAGTCCGCCGAGGATACGCGCGGCGACGAGCACACCGTAGGTCGGTGCGACGGCCGCGATGATGTTCGCCACCGCGATCACCAGCAGTACGACGACGATCAGGGATTTCCGTGAGAACCGCTGGGTGATGGCGGCGAGCGGGGTGGTCGCGACGACGACGGTGCCCGCGAAGATCGTGACGAGGTAGCCGGCCGTCGAGAGGCCGACGTCGAGGTCCCGGGCCATGGCGGGCAGCAGGCCCGTCGGCAGGAACTCGCTCGTGACGGAGACGAAGATCGCTCCAGCGAGGGACAGGAGTCCGATGTAGGGAAACGGTGCGGCAGTCTTCACCGGCAGGGAGGAAACAGACAAGGGGTACCAATCATGGGGATTCCGGCGGACATAGCCCCGGCTGCACCGTTGGAGTCCGAAAGGGCGTGCTGCGGTCAAGCCTAGTGAAGGCGTCGACTACTGCCTCAACACTGCGGCTCCCCATGACATTCCGGCTGTGCGGATTCCCCGCCTCAGAGACGGGCCTGCCCGTGCCCGCCGACCTGCCGGTCCGACTCCCCGGCGTCGTCCCCGGCAGGGGACTCCTCCGTGTCGTCCCCGCCGTCATCCTGCTGCGGGACGAGCGTGAGGCGGGGCCCGGCGTCGCGGCCGTCGAGTTCGTCGTCGAGTTCGTCCTTGCGGAACGCGGTCTCCGCGTCGACCTCGCCGGTGGTCGCGAACTCGTGGTCGATCTCCCGGTGGACCTTGCTGTTGAGGACCTCGACGTCCTCGTCCCGGAGCCGGCCGAGGTCTGCGGGGAAGGGTTCTTCGGGGGAGATCCTGCTGTTCATGGCCATCCAATCTACGGGCCGTGAACTGCACGGCGACCGTCTGAATGGTAGGGGTCCGCGACGGTGGTGACAAGCAGGGTGCTGACGGCCCTCCGCGCGGGCGGCGGAGGCCGATCAGGTGAGGAGCGCCGCGACCACGATGAGCGCCGGGATGGCGAGGACGGAGGAGAGCAGCACGGTGTCCCGGGCGAGGGTGGTTCCGCGCCCGTATCTGCTGGCGAACATGAAGACGTTCTGTGCCGTGGGCAGGGCGGATACGACGACGGCGCCGAGCAGCCTCTCGCCGTCGAGCCCGAAGAGGAAGCGGGCGATCAGGTAGGTGGCCACCGGCATGAGGGCGGTCTTCAGGGCGGTTGCCGCGAGGACCTGCAGCCGGTCCGGGCTGGGCTGGAGCGGGCGGCTGCCGGGCAGGGACATCCCGAAGGAGATCAGCACCATGGGTACGGCCGCGCCGCCGATGAGCGCCAGGGAGTCCCAGACGGGGGCCGGTGGCCGGAACCCGGTGGCCGAGACCGCGACGCCCAGCAGGGACGCGATGATCATCGGGTTCCGGAAGGGCTGCGTCAGGACGGCGCCCACCGAGGGTCTCCGACTGGACGTGAGATCGAGGACCGTGAGGTAGAGCGGAGCCAGCAGCAGCAGCTGCACCAGGAGTACGGGCGCGATCAGCGTGGCGTCGCCGAGTGCGTAGACGGTGATGGGGATGCCGATGTTGTTCGCGTTCACGTAGGACGACGCCATGGCGCCGATCGCCGTCTCGGCCGCTGCCCTGCGGAACAGGAACCTGCCGATCAGCACGTAGAGCCCGGCGATGGCGAGGGAGGAGAGGAGCGCGATCGGCACGTACTCGGAGAACACCGACGCGAGGTCCGCATCGGCCAGGACGGTGAAGAGCAGGGCCGGGTTGGTCACGAAGAACGCCACCTGGTTGAGTGTGAAGCCGGCCTGTGGCCCCCCGATCACGAGGCGCCCGGCGATGTACCCGACGAGGATCACGGCACCGACGACGGCGAATCCGCCCAGCAGTCCGAGCATCCGTTCCCTCCCCCCGCGGGCGGCCGCCCTGGTGCGCCCCTAAAGAACCTAGTGCGTCCTCCGGCCTGCGGAAGGACGCACCGGGCGTTGCATGCGCCAGGTTACGGCGTGCGGCGCGGCTCCGGAGTGGAAGCCGGCGCAGGCGTCCGACGGAGATCGTGACGTGGACGGGGGACGGAGTGGTCGTGTCCGCCGACCGGCCGGAACTGTTCAGGGCCCTTGCTAAGCTTCCGACGGGATCATTCCGACTTCGAGGGGGCAGACAGTGGCTGAGGGTGCGCGGGCGGACGTCGAGGGTCTCGAGAAACCGAAATGGCGGATCGTCGGGCCCGGACTGCTGGCGGCGGCGACCGGCGTCGGCGCGGGCGACCTCGTCGCCACCCTGATCGCGGGGAGCCAGTACGGGTACGCACTCCTATGGGCGGCGGTGATCGGCTGCGTCCTGAAGATCATCCTCGTCGAGGGCGTCGGCCGCTGGTACCTCGCCACGGGCAAGACCATCTTCCAGGGCTGGCGGACGCTCGGCGTCTGGACCAGCTGGTACTTCGGCCCGTACATCGTCATCTGGGGCTTCGTGTACGGCGCGACGGCGATGAGCTCGACGGCGTTGCCCCTCCAGGCCCTCTTCCCTGCGGTCCCACTCAACGCCTTCGCGGTGGCGTCGGGCCTGATCGGCCTCGCCCTGGTGTGGTTCGGCCGGTACGGCCTCTTCGAGAAGATCATGACGATCATGATCGCCATCATGTTCGTCTCGGTGGTCGGGTCCGCCGTCCTCGCCCTGCCGAACATCCCGTCGATGCTCACCGGGCTGGTGCCCACCCTTCCCGCGGGCTCCGTCTTCTACGTCCTGGGACTCGCCGGCGGCGTCGGAGGGACCATCACCCTCGCGGCCTACGGCTACTGGCTGCGGGAGAAGGGATGGAACAGGCCCAAGTGGATGAACGTCATGCGGGTGGACAACTCCGTGGCGTACACCGTGACCGGCATCTTCGTGATCTGCATGCTCATCCTGGGCGCCGAGCTGCTCTACACCGCCAACATCTCCCTCCAGACGGGTGACCGCGGACTGCTCGACATGGGCGCGGTGCTCGAGGACCGTTACGGCGTCGTCTGGGCGAAGGTCTTCCTGGTCGGTTTCTGGGCGTCGTCGTTCTCCTCGCTGCTGGGCGTCTGGCACGGTGTGAGCCTCATGTTCGCCGACTTCTGGGCGAACTTCCGCAAGAAGGCGGACGACCTCTCCGATGACGACGCCCCCGGCGCCACCAGCAAGCCGGCCCGTGCCTACATGCTGTGGCTGACCATCCCGCCCATGGTCCTGCTGCTCATCGGACGCCCTTTCTTCCTGATCCTGCTCTACGGGGTCCTCGGCTCCCTCTTCATGCCGTTCCTCGCCATCACGCTGCTCGTCCTGCTGAACAGCACCCGCCTCGCGAGCCAGTGGCGGAACAAGTGGGTGTCGAGCGTCTTCCTCGCGATCACGACCATCGTGTTCCTCGTCCTCGGCGCGAACGAGCTCGTCAAGGCGGTCGCCGGAGGCTGACCCGCGGTGGGTGCGCGTGCCAGACTGGGGGCATGCTCGTAGCCTTCAGCGTCGCCCCGTCCGGATCCTCCGATCTGTCCCGCGAGAACCCCGACGGGTCGGTGCACGACGCCGTCGCCGCCGCTGTCGCCGTCGTGCGTGAATCGGGCCTGC
This sequence comes from Arthrobacter sp. BC5, assembly GCF_056680255.1. NCBI lineage: Bacteria > Bacillati > Actinomycetota > Actinomycetes > Micrococcales > Micrococcaceae > Arthrobacter > Arthrobacter sp. BC5. Next base: position 904,768 of record NZ_CM155273.1, on the reverse strand, counting down.
CGAACTCCACCGACTCGATGTTCACCACCATCGAGGGTGAGTGGGACGAGGTCATGACTGTCGTGAAGAACGCCACCGAAGCCGTGGGCCGCTACGGGAGCCGCGTCTCCCTCGTGCTCAAGGCGGACATCCGGCCGGGCCGCACGGGCGAGCTGACCGGCAAGGTCGAGCGCCTCGAAGCCGCGCTCGCCGAGCAGGAGCAGTTCGAGGGCCATTCCTGACGCGTTCGGGCGCACTCGGTGGCCTCGGGACACTAAACTGGCGTGGTGACACAGCCCCTGCTGACGCTTCCCTACCTGATCCGGCCGGCCACGGTGGACGACGCCGAGGCGTACGCGCGTACCCACGTGGCGGGGTTGCACGAGACGTACGAGCAGATCATGCCGCAGGAGTACCACGAGTTCTACGACGCCGAGCTGCCCGGCATGATCGAGCGGCGGCGGGCGGCCTTCGAGGAGGCGGAACGGACGCCCGGCAGCGCGCGGAGCTGGCTGGCGTTCGACGAGGATGGTGCGGCCGTTGCCGTCGCGACGTCGGGCCCGGGACGTGACGAGGACCGCCCCGACTTCGAACTGCACCACATCTACACCCTCCGCTCCACGCACGGCACCGGCCTGGGGCAGCGCCTGATGGACATCGCGATCGGCACACGGGCCGCCTACCTCTGGATCCTCAACGACAACCCGCGGGCCGAGCGCTTCTACGTCCGCAACGGCTTCGAACCGGACGGCACCTCGATGCTCTGCGGTCCCACCTGGCACCACAAGCCCATGTTCCGCATGCACCGCCCCGACCAGGGATGAGGGGGCACACCTGATGGCGAAGGCGGCGGGGCCGCGCCCCGAGATCGGCGAGTTCCCCATCGACACCGGGACGTGCGAGCTCGAACCCGACCCGTACAACCCGAACGGCTGGGTGCTTCGCATCAACGGCGTGCCGAGTTCCCACATCGACCTGGCGGATCCGCTGCAGCTCGACTTCGAGTACATGCGCTGGATCGCCTCGCTCGTCGACTCCCGATGGGCGGCGTCGGATCGGCTCCGGGTGCTGCACCTCGGCGGAGGGGCCTGCTCGCTCGCACGCCGCTTCGCCGCGTCCCATCCGCAGTCTCGCCAGGTCGTCGTCGAACTCGACGGGCGGCTGGCCGAGCTGGTGCGGTCATGGTTCGACCTCCCACGGGCGCCGCTCGTCCGGATCCGTGTCGGTGAGGCCCGCGCCGTGACGGAGTCGCTGAGCGAGGACAGCCGCGACCTCGTCATCCGGGATGTCTTCGCGGGCGCGGTGACTCCGGTGCCCCTGACGACGCGGGAGTTCACGCAGGCTGCCAAGCGCGTCCTCGCCGCCGACGGCGTGTACGTGGTCAACTGCGGCGACAGCCCGAATCTCGCGATGGCCAGGCGTGAGGCCGCCACGATAGGGGCGGAGTTCGCCCACACCGCGGTCATCGCCGACCCCGCCATGCTCAAGGGCAGGCGCTACGGCAACGTCATCATCGCCGGGAGTGATGCGCCCCTGGGCCAGGACCCGGGACTGGCCCGCGAACTGCTGGGCGGGGGCGTCCCGGCGCAGCTCTGGCAGGACGCCCGCGTGCGGACGTTTGCGACGGGCGCCCAGGTCCTCACGGACTGACGGCGCCGGGACTGCACCCTTCACCGGCTTGATCAGGTGTCCGCGTCAACCCGCCCGCCGGGTGCGGACAGGTCGCGTCCGGGGCCACGGGCCGCCACTAGGCTTGAAGCGTGGAACTGGGACTGCTGGGCATCATCGGGATCGCGGTCCTCGTGGGCGTTGCCGTGCTCTCCAGGCGGGTCGGGGTCGCGGCCCCGCTGATCCTCGTCGTCGTGGGCATCGGGCTCTCCTTCGTGCCCGGGGTGCCGAGCTTCAGCATCCCGGACGAGTGGATCCTGACGGGCATCCTGCCGCCCTTGCTCTACGCAGCGGCGATCAAGACCCCCGTGACCGACTTCCGCCGGAACTTCACCCCCATCGCGAGCTTGTCCGTTGCGCTCGTGGTCGTCTCCGCCCTCGTCACGGGACTGCTCCTCCATGCCCTGCTGCCCGGTCTCGGCCTCGCGGCGGCGATCGCGCTGGGCGCCGTCATCAGCCCGCCCGACGCCGTCGCGGCCACCTCGATCGGGCGCCGGCTCGGCCTCCCACCGCGGCTGCTCACGGTGCTCGAGGGCGAGGGACTGGTCAACGACGCCACGGCGCTCGTGCTGCTCCGCAGTGCCATCGCGGCGTCGGCCGGAGCCCTGACGGGCTTCGGCTCGGCAGTGGGCGACTTCGCCTTCGCCGTCGCGGGTGCCATGCTCGTCGGCTACGCCGTCGGGGTGGTGACGGTCTTCATCCGCGCCAAGCTCGACGATCCCGTGCTGGACACCGCGCTGTCGCTCGCCGTGCCCTTCATCGCCTTCATCCCTGCGGAGGAGCTGGGCGCCTCGGGGGTGCTGGCCGTGGTGGTGGCGGGCATCTACACCGGCCACCGCAGCGCGAGCCACTTCGACGCACGAGCACGCATCAGCGACAACGTGAACTGGCGGACGGTGCAGTTCCTGCTGGAGAACGGTGTCTTCCTGCTGATCGGACTGGAGCTCCGGGGCTTGCTGCAGAACGTCGACGAGTCGCAGCTGACGATCGGTCGGACGGTGCTGATCGGCCTCCTCGCGACGCTCGCCCTGATCGTGCTGCGTTTCCTGTGGGTGTTCCCCCTCGTGCTGCTCATGCGGCGGCTGCCCAGCAGGGCGGAGCGCCGGTCGCTGCAGCTGCGCCGCGGGCTCGCCCGCCTGAAGCGACTGCGCACCCTCGATGCGCGGCAGGAGCGGCGGCAACGGGCCCTGACGAGGATGTACCAGCTCCGTCAGGCGGACCTCGACCTCGAGCGGCGTGAGGGGTTCGGCTGGAAGGGCGCGACGGTTCTCGGCTGGTCCGGGATGCGCGGCGTGGTGACGCTGGCGGCGGCGCAGTCCCTGCCTGAATCGTTCGCCTACCGTGAGCAGCTGGTGCTGATCGCGTTCACCGTCGCCGTCACCACGCTCCTGGTGCAGGGCAGCACCCTGCCCGCGCTGATCCGGGTCCTCAGGATCGAGGGGGTCGACGTCGACATCGACCGTGAGGAGTCGGCCACGCTGTTCGACGAACTCCGAACCGAAGGGCTGCGCGTGCTCGATGATCCGCAGTCGGTGGTGGGCGAGGACGTCGACGTGGATCAGGACGTGCTGGACCGTGTGCGCACGGACACAGGCATGCGGTCGGAGGTCGAGTGGGAGAAGGCCCGGTTGCCCGAGCAGAAGCTGGTGCGCTCACCGCACCGCCAGTACCGCGACCTCCGCCTGGCCGTCCTCGAGGCCGAGCGGCAGGCACTGCTCGCGGCCCGGGGGCGCGGCACCTACTCCTCGCGCGTGCTGGCGAAGGCGCAGCGCATCCTCGACGTGGAGGAGGCCCGCCTCCGACCGCGGGGCGGCTCGTCCTAGCTTCCGTCGGCCCCCGCGGGCTCCGCCGCGATCAGATCCCGAGGAGCTCCTCGATGGGCCCGATGCCGAAGAAGACCACGAACGCCGCGGCCACGGCCCACATGAGGGGGTGCACTTCACGTCCGCGGCCCTGGATTGCACGGATCAGCACGAAGGCGATGAAGCCGGCGCCGAGGCCGTTGGCGATCGAGTAGGTGAACGGCATGAGCGTGAAGGTGAGGAAGGCCGGGATGGCGACACCCCAGTCGTCGAAGTCGATGCGTCCCACCTGAGCAACCATCATGAAGCCGACCACCACGAGGGCCGGAGCGACGGCTTCGAAGGGTACGAGGCTGATGAGCGGCGTGAAGAACATCGCGAGGAGGAACAGCAGTCCCGTCACCACGTTCGCGAGGCCCGTCCGGGCGCCCTCACCGATGCCCGCGCCCGACTCGACGTAGATCTGGTTGGACGACACCGAGCCTGCGCCACCGGCGACAGCCCCGAGGGCGTCCACCACGAGGACGCGGTTGACGCCGGGGATGTTGCCCTTGGCGTCGACGAGCTTCGCCTCGTTCGCGAGACCCACCATGGTGCCCATGGCGTCGAAGAAGATGCTGAGGAGGATCGTGAAGGTCAGCAGGACGGCGGCCGTCCCACCGAGGTGCCCGAAGGCGCCGAAGAGGCTGACGTTGCCCACGAGGCTGAGGTCGGGAACGCCGATCCAGGAGCCGCTGGGCAGCTCCGGAACCACCAGGGACCAACCCGCGGGGTTCGGTTCCTGGCCCGGGGAGACGCTGGGGCCCACGTTGACGACGGCTTCGAGGATGACGGCGAGCACGGTCGCGGCGAGGACGCCGATGAGGATGGCCCCACGCACCTTGCGGACCACCAGGGCGATGGTCAGGATCAGGCCGAAGACGAAGACCAGGGTGGGCCAGCCGATCAGGACGCCGCCGAAGCCCAGACCCACGGGCACGGTCGTGTTGGCGACATCCGGCACGCGGCGCACGAAGCCCGCGTTGACCAGGCCGATCAGGGCGATGAACAGGCCGATCCCCACGACGATCGCGGTCTTGAGGCTCTCGGGCACGGCATTGAAGACCGCGGTCCGGAAGCCGGTCAGCACCAGCACCAGCATCGTGAGGCCGGCGAGCATGACCAATCCCATGATGTCCGGCCACGTCAGTCCGGGGTTCGTCGCCACGGTGATGGCCACGAAGGCGTTGACACCGAGACCCGTGGCGAGGGCGAAGGGATACCTGGCCCACGCACCCATGACGATGGTCAGGATGCCGGCGACGAGGGCTGTCACGGCGGCGACGCGTTCGAAGCCGAGTTCGGCTCCCGACGAGTCCGCACCGGCCAGGATGAGCGGATTGAGCACCACGATGTAGCTCATGGCGAAGAAGGTCGCGAGGCCGCCGCGGATCTCGCGGGAGAACGTCGACCCCCGTGTCGTGATGTCGAAGTAGCGATCCAGCACGGAACCGGTTTTGAGCATGGGAGGTCCTAGGGCGGAAGGGGCGGGGAGCAGTCGCAGAGATTCTATCCCGGCGGTCCGCGGTGGGCGTTTCGTGACGTTCGTCCGGGCTCCCCGGGGCGGACCGCCCCGTCCCAGCGCCCGGTCAGGGTCTCCGCGTAGGGTTGGGGACATGGCTGCCCTTCCCCTTCCGCCCGCACTGCGCACGTCCACCACGCGCCGACGTCGTCCGGCCCGCCCCGGCGTCGCCGCCCTCACCGCCGTCCTGCTGGCGTTCGCCATGCTCCTCGGCGCAGGTGGTGCCGCGACCGCGCACGATGCCCTCACCGGGACCAATCCGGCAGAGGGCGCCGAGCTCGAGGTGCTGCCGCCGAGCCTCGAGCTCACCTTCACGAACGTGCCCTCCGGGATCGGCGCTCAGGTGCAGGTCCTCGACGAATCAGGCGTGGACTGGGCGGACGGGCCGGTCGGGATCGTCGACCGCACCGCGACCCAACCCCTGCGCGTCGGTGCTCCCGCGGGGGAGTACACCGTCAACTGGCGCGTCGTGAGTTCGGACTCGCATCCCATCGAGGGCACCTTCGCCTTCACCACGCTGCAGGGCTCGACGACGGCCCCCGACTCGGTGAGTACCGCAGGCCCGGTGGATACGCAGGAAGCGCCCTCCAGCGAGACCCAGACGGCCGGGATCAGTGATTTCCCCTGGAGCATCCTGCTGATGATCGCGGCCCTGGTGGCCATCGCCGTCGCACTCGCCTTCACGGCGCGCAAGCGGCTCGCGGGCAAGTAGCGGCCCGCCGCGGTCACGCCCCCAGCGGCGAGACTGCTGCGCGGGGCGGGGCGATGCGGTTGAGGGCGGCAGGCCCCTGGGCGACGATGGCGTCACTGACCAGCTTCGCCTGCCGCACGATCTCGCGCGTGGTGGGAGTGAGCAGCTCCCCGACACCGACGAGGTGCAGGCCGATCGCCCGAAGCGCCGCCTTGAAGTCCCGGCCGATCGCTATGCCCATGGAGCGGAGGAACTTCCGCAGCTCGTTCTGCGGGTACTTCGTGAGGACCACGTGATCGGCCAGGAGAACCCCGTCGGCCGTCTGCACCGCCCACTTCTTGCGCCCCACGGGACCCTTGATGAGCTTGGGGTGTCCGATGATGCTGAGGTGCTCCGCCACGGTGGACTGGCGCACGTCGAGGTGGTGCGCCGCAGCGTACCCGCGGAGGAGCCGCATGAGCTCGGTGCGTTCCGAGAGGGAGACGGAGTCCGTCATGACGGTCCGCATCGCTCCGGAGTCGGAGCACTCGAGGCTCTCGACGACGATCGAGTCGATGCCGCGGCGGCTCAATTCACTGGCGACGGCCAGCCCGGACAGCCCCGAACCGATGACCACGGCGCTCGTATGCTCTGAGGATGCGGGCATCGCGAACGCAGAGCGGGCCGGGTCGAGCGGCAAGGAATCCACCGAGTTACCTCCACACGAAGCATTGGTCCCGTACGGCCCGGCGCCTCTTCCGGGCCGTACGGACTCTTGATTGCGAACGGGTCAACCAAGAGCACTACGCACAGGGGCAGCCCATGAGGCCTGCCCCCGCTACGGGTCATCGAAGCCTATATAACTTTTCAGACCATGGATAGGCCGCGGATGGACCGGGGACCGCCGGTGCGCTACAAATGGTTGACCGGCCGCTTCAGGCGGTTGGACATGCGACCGAGGGAGGCCTGCCGTGGGCAGTGGACACGTAGAGGGTTCGTCGCAGGGGCTGGCGCAGCACGGCATCGTGGTCGGCGTGGACGGGTCCGATCAGAGCACGTGCGCCCTGCTGTGGGCGGCGCGGGAGGCGGAGCGGCGGCGTGCTCCGCTGTACGTCGTGACCGCCTACACCGTGCCGGTCTTCGCGGCGTCGAGCATGGATGCCGGGTACGCCACCGTGGACGACGACGTGATGCGTGAGAGCGCGCAGTCGATCCTGAACGAGTCGCTGGCACGGCTCGAGGGCATGTCGGTGGACGTGCACCCCCGGGTCGAGGCAGGTGACGCAGCCGGCGTGCTCCTCGACTTCTCCGAGGAGGCCGAACTCATGGTCGTGGGCTCACGGGGTCGGGGCGGATTCGTCGGCCGCCTGCTCGGATCGGTGAGCAGTGCCCTGCCCGCACATGCCAAGTGCCCGACGGCGGTCATCCCCGTCTGCACGGGCGCGCGCCTCGGTCATCCGGAACTGGGCAGGAAGCAGGGCAAGGACAGGCCCGCCGCCACGGTCGAACCTGTGGTGGTGGTCGGTGTCGACGGGTCGGAGCAGGCACGGATGGCATCCCTCGCGGCGGCCGAGGAGGCACGCTCCCGCGGGCTGGCCCTCCGCGTCATCTGCTCGGTTGCGCCCTTCAACGGCTCGCTCGCGTGGGTGCCGGCGCCCGTCGACCGCGAGGCGCTCCATGCAGACCTCGCCATGCAGCTCGCAGCCGGTCGTGACTGGCTCCAGAGTCATTTCCCCGATGTGGATATCCGCGTGGACCTCGTCGACGGACCCCCCGCCGAGGTCCTCATCGAGGCGTCGGCGACATCGGAGCTGCTCGTGGTGGGTACGCGCGGCCGCGGCGGGTTCGCCGGGATGCTGATGGGTTCGACCAGCCAGGGCGTCCTGCACCACGCCCGCGGGCCTGTGCTGATCGTGCCCGACAAGGCGGATCCGCGGCTCGAGGACCGGAGCTCGTTCGGTCCGATGATCGCTCCGAACCGCTAGGAGCACGGGCCGCTGCCGGCGGTTCTGCGACCGACCCCTCCCGGAGGTGCCGGGGCGGTCAGGCGTGTCCGGCCGAGGGATTGGGAGGCCCATGCCGCCCATCTGGGCGAGGTCCGTGACAAGGATGCCCTGAGCGGGATCGAGCGCGTTGACTTCCCCGTTGCCGCCCATGGAGATCGCGACGTGCCAGAGGTCGGCACCGCTGCCCCAGGACACCAGGACACTAGGACACCAGGACACCAGGACACCAGGTCGCCCGGCGGGATCTGCGAGAGCGGGATGTGCTGCACCGCGAAGGACTGCTGTGCGGCGGTGGGCCGAAGCGACACTCGGGCAGAGGCGAACGCCTGCTGCGTGAGCCGGAGGTGCAGGGACGGGCCGGACAGGAGCCAGGACAGGCGCGGTCTGCACCGGCGCCGGCTGGACACGCACCGGCAGCGCAGGCACTCGCTGTACAGGAGCGGGGGTCATCGGGACGGGAGGTGCCCGGGCTTCGGGCGCGGCGTGTCGCCTCAGCTCCAGCCGAGCTCATGCAGCCGGTCGTCGTCGATCCCGAAATGGTGAGCGACCTCGTGGACCACCGTCACGAGGATCTCCTCCACCAGTTCGTCGCGGGATCGGCACAGTCGCATGAGGGGGCCGCGGAAGATGCTGATGCGGTCCGGCAGGGAACCGGCGCCCCACCAGGAATCCCGCTCGGTGAGCGGTGTTCCTTCATAGAGCCCCAGCAATTCGGTGTCGGCGGCCTCGCCCGGAGCCGGCTCGTACTCCTCGACCACGAGGATGGCCACATTGTCCATGGCGCGGGCGAGGTCGTCGGGGATCCTGTCGATCGCATCGTCGACGGCTTCCTCGAACTCTTCGCGCGTGATCTCGAATGGCACGCACTGATCGTACCGACCGGTGCCGTGCCCGCCGTCGAGGTGCCTCCCTCCGCTCGTCCGGCGTCCGGACGGAAGCCCGCGCCTACGATTTTGTGTATTCGAGAAACTGCCCCTATAGTTTTATAGGTCCACGCCAGGGAATGATCCACCGGAAATGCTCGCATGCCGGGGGGTCGCAGGAACCCGAACTGTGGTCCGGGCCCCCATCGTCTAGCGGCCTAGGACACCGCCCTTTCACGGCGGCGGCACGGGTTCGAATCCCGTTGGGGGTACGCAGGAGATGCCCTCACGGGCGGTCAACCGGAGTGAAAAGTGCTGGTAGGCTGGAACTCTTGCAAAAGGCAAGGAAGTTAGCAAGGCCCTGTAGCGCAGTTGGTTAGCGCGCCGCCCTGTCACGGCGGAGGTCGCGGGTTCAAGTCCCGTCAGGGTCGCTCAGGCGACTGGATTCCCTCGGGGGATTCCAGTCAGGCTGGATACGGTGATCATCCTCGAGATGGTCGCAAGGCTCTGTAGCTCAGTTGGTAGAGCGTTCGACTGAAAATCGAAAGGTCACCGGATCGACGCCGGTCGGAGCCACCACCGAAAACCCCGCAGTTCCCCACGGAGCGCGGGGTTTTTTCGTGTCCCCTCCGTCGTCCTCACAGACAATGCCGTGGTTCGGCCCGTAGCATCGCGGCAGATGCGGACTCCTCCTGGGGCACGCGCCCCGATCATCGGGTCCTCCGCGGTGCAGGTGCCCCGGGGAACCATGCGGGAGAGTAGTTGTGATTCGAAGCGTTGATCTCCCGGCACCATACCGAGACGAAAGGGCATCAGTGAGACTCCTGCATTCCGCTGCCGGCCTCTGTGCGCTCACGGCCATCCTTGCAGGATGCAGCCAGGGATCCTCCGCCCCCGCGGAGACCATGCTCACCATGCCGGTCAACCCGTCGGTGGAACCGACCAGCCCTGGCGGTCCGTCCGAGGAGTCCCTGCCCGCGGATCCCGAAGGGGACGTCCGGGACGATGAGCAGCCAGGCGACCCACCTGCCGCGGACCCGTCCGAACACTGCGTCATCGTCGCAGGTGGTGTCACCACCTTCATGCTCGCGCCGCTGAGCCTCCGCTCCACCTCCGATCCCGCAGAACTCGTCGCGTTGGAGCAGCAGATCCTGAATCTGCGGGACAGGGTGCCCGCGGACCTCCACGACGACTTCACGACGCTCTCGTATTCCGTCGAAGCACCGCCCAAGGGCTCCGGCACTTTCGACGAGAAGGCCTTCCGGCACGCCATGGTGCCGGTGCAGGAGTGGCTCGCCCGGCACTGCACCCGCTCCTGACACCACGGCAGCGCCGCGCCCACCACGGGCAGCGTCCGCATCTGCCCTGCCGCCCGGTCGCCGCCGAGGTGGCTTAGGCTGGACACAAGCGAAAGGGGACGTCGATGATCGAGCAACCCACGGGGCGGCCGGTGCCCGTCCTCCAGGGCGCACCTGCGGGAAGAACCGTGATCGGGGATCCTGCGGCGGTGAAGATCGCGGCCATCGCCGCCCGGTCCGTGCCCGGCGTTCATGCCTTGGGGCCGGGTGCCGGACGCGCCCTCGGCGCCATCCGTGACGCCGTCGGGGCCAACGATCCGGCCCATGGCGTGAAGGTGGAGGTGGGCCAGACCCAGCTCGCCGTCGATGTCAGCCTCGTCGCGGACTACGGGTTCGCCCTGAATGCCCTCGCCGACTCCGTGCGCGCGGCCGTCTACGACGCCCTCACCCAGCTGGTGGGGCTCGAGGTCATCGAGGTGAACGTCGAGATCCTCGACGTGCACCTGCCGCAGCCGGCCGAGTCGAAGACCGTGGAGCGCATCCGGCCCGTTGCGCCGGGGTCGAGCCAGGTCAGGCAACCCGTCGAATGAGGACCCCGTGACCCCCACCTCCCTCGGCATGGCCACCGGCGCCGTGCTCGCGTTCGCAGCACTGATCTTCGGATTCTGGGGCTTCCTGCTCACCCTCGTACTGGTGCTGTGCGGCGCCGTCGCCGGGCGGGTCGTCGAGGGCAAGCTCGACCTGCGCGGTGTCCTCGACGCCCTGTCCGGCCGACGCTCGTCCTCGTGACCGCCGAGTCCGTCCCGACCGTCCCGACCCGCGCGATGGCTGGCGCATCCGCGACCCCGAGCACCGTCCCCGTCGCGGGGCACAACCGCATCACCACGCAGGCGCTGACCAGTACGGCGCGCGCCGCCGCCGCGGAGATCCTCGGGGTGCAGCCCGCCACGATCCGGGCGACGTTCTCGGACGACCACGGCCTCCTGGCCCTGCTCCTCGCCCTGCCGCTGCCGGTCCCGCCGCTGTCCCGGGTGCTCGACGAACCCGGGATCGTGGCCTCGTTCGGCGGTCCGCTCCTGGACCGCGCGGAGGCCGCACGTACGCCGATCCTCGTGCGGGTGCAGGAGCTCAGCGGGGCGCGGCTGAGCCGGGTCGACATCCGGATCATCGGCAGTACGGTCACCAAGGGGGCGAGGGTGCTGTGAGCGTCGACCTGCGCGACCGTTCCGGCTCGGTCTCGACGGCCCGCCTCGTGCGCCGGGAACTGCACTCGTCGCGAGCCATCGCCTCGGTGGTCACCGGTGTCCTCCTGATCGCAGGGTGCCTGCTCCTGCTGTTCGAAGCCGTCCTGAAGGCCGTGGGGGACCAGCCGTTCCTGCTCGACGTCGAGGCCGCGGCCGCCTGGATCGGAGCCCTCCCCGGCGCGGCTCCCGCTTCCCTGCTCGGCTCCGCCTCCGTCCTGCTGCTGGTTCTCGGCGCGTTGCTCCTCCTCCTCGCGGTCCTGCCCGGGCGGCGAGCCCGCTACACCATCCCGAACGGGCGCGCCGCGGTCGTCGTCGATGCGGAGGTCGTGGCGTCATCGCTGGCGCGGAGGGCGCGGATCGTGGCCGGGGTGGCTCCCGAACAGGTCCTCGTCACGGTGGGCCGTACCTCCGTCACGGTCCAGATCCGGCCTACGTCCGGCATCCCGGTAGACGCCGATGCCGTGCGTGCTGCTGTCGCGGACGATCTCAGGCGCTCCAGCGTGGAACCCGAACCGAGGATCGCCGTCGTGGTCGCCGAGTCGGGGGTGATCGGGCAGTGAACACCACGCCGCGCCTGCTCAACCGGCTCGTCCTGGCCGTCGTCGGTCTCCTCTTGTTCGCCGCGGGGAGCGCGGGACTCGCGCTCCTCCTGCTGCCCGCCGTCGCCTCATGGTGGCGGGCAGCGGCGCCTCGGGCTGCTGATGCCATCGACGGTCTCCGGCGCCGGACCACCCTCGAGGGCCAGGCCGACACCTGGCTGTGGATCGTGCTCGCGGCTGTCCTGCTGCTCCTGATCGTGCTGCTCAGCCTGTGGATCGCCGCCCAGGGGAGGGGCCGCACAGGGCTCTTCGCCGCCGTCGGCGGAGGCGATGGTGGATCGTCCGCGCACAGGGACGACGGCGGCACGGCCCGTGGGACGGTGACGATCACCGCGGCTGCCGCCGAGCAGGCCCTGAAGGCCGCGCTGCTCGAACGCCCCGACCTCGCGGGCGCCTCGGTGAGCACATGGCAGGTCGGCGGCGTACCGGGTCTGCGCGTGCGCGTGTTCCCCCGGAAGGGCGTTCCGCCGTATGCGGTCGCCGACGAGGTCTCGCGCCTCGTCGAAGCCCTCGACGCCGTGACGGGCTACCGTGCGCCGGTGCTGATCAGTATCGGCTCAGGGGCCCGCGTCCGCTTCACCAGGGCCGAACGCGTCAGCTGACGCTGTGAAGCAGGTCACGATTGGGCATCAAAGCACGAAGGTGCGCCGGGTAGGTTGTCGAGCCACGTTGTAAGCGCTTACGCTAACGTCATCATTCAGTGAGGCGGCACGACCCCGGCGAGCGGCTCTCGAAGCTGTGCGTCCGATTCACGGAAGTACCGCAAGACAAAGGAGTCTGTTTCAATGGCGAATATTCGCTCACGCAAGTATCTGCTACCCACTGCAGCGCTCAGCGTTTCCCTCTTCGCCCTCGCCGGTTGTGGTTCCGAAGGATCCGACAGTGCAGGCGGCTCGGGCGACGCCGACTGCGCAGCCTACGAGTCCTACGGGACGTTCGAGGACGCCGAGGTCAGTGTCTACTCGACCATCGTCGACGTCGAGGCCGAGCTGCTGGAGAACTCATGGGCCGATTTCTCGGAGTGCACCGGCATCGAGGTGGCCTACGAGGGGTCCAAGGAGTTCGAGACCCAGATCGGCGTGCGCGCCCAGGGTGGCACGGCTCCCGACCTCGCGATCTTCCCGCAGCCGGGCCTGCTCGCCGCCCAGGCGGAGAATCTGAAGCCGGCGCCGCAGGCCGTCTCGGACCTCGTCGACGAGGGCTGGTCCCCCGACTGGAAGAAGTACGGCACCGTCGACGGCACCTTCTACGCGGCACCGATGCTCGCGAACATCAAGGGCTACGTCTGGTACGTCCCCGCGACCTTCGAGGAGAAGGGCTGGGAGGTTCCGGCCACCTGGGACGAGATGACCGAGCTGACGGAGAGGATCGCCAGCGAGGAAGAGGAGATGAAGCCCTGGTGCGCAGGCTTCGAGTCCGGTGAGGCGACCGGCTGGCCCGGAACCGACTGGGTCGAGGATGCTGTGCTCCGCGAGCACGGCCCGGAGGTCTACGACCAGTGGGTCGCCCACGAGATCCCGTTCAACGACCCGCGCATCGTCGAATCCTTCGACCGCGTCGGCGAGATCCTCAAGAACGACGACTACGTCAACGGCGGCTTCGGCGACTCCCGCTCCATCCTGTCCACGGCCTTCGCCGAAGCCGGGCAGCCCGTGCTCGACGGCCAGTGCGCCATGCACCACCAGGCGTCCTTCCAGGCAGCCAACTGGCCCGAGGGGACGGAGGTCGCCGAGGACGGCGATGTGTGGGCCTTCATGACGCCTCCCGTCGACCCCGCCTCGGGTACGGCTATCACCGGTGGCGGCGAGATGGTCGGTGCCTACTCGGACCGTCCCGAGGTCGTCGCCCTGCAGTCCTTCCTCGCGAGCGCCGAGTTCGCCAACGCCCGCGTGGAGCAGGGTGGTGCCATCAGTGCCAACAAGGGCCTGGACCCGGAGCTCGCCGGCTCGGATCTCGACCGCCAGTCCATCGAACTGCTGCAGGACCCCAACACGGTGTTCCGCTTCGACGGCTCGGACCTGATGCCCGGTGCCGTCGGCGCCAACTCCTTCTGGAGCGGCATCGTGAACTGGATCAACGGCTCCTCCACCGAGGAAGTCACGCAGACCGTCGAGGACAGCTGGCCCGCGTCCTGATGCAGTGACGGCTGGTGCCGGCGCCCCTCCGGGGTGACGGCGCCAGCCGTCGTCGGCCGAGGGGCCACACCGCCCGGTGCGGCGTGGCCCCTCGTGCCGCCCTTCCCCTAGATCACTTCATCACGCGCACCAAGGAGGCTGGGCTGTGGAAGATTTCGCTGACAAAGGTTTACAGGTGGTGGTGGGGCTCGCCATCTTCGCGGCCATCATCGGCCTCATCATGCTGGTCGTGGACCGGGCGCCGAAGTCCGGACGCGAGAAGCTCCAGGTCGCAGGGTTCCTGGCGCCGGCCCTCATCCTGCTGGCGGTCGGGCTGGTCTTCCCGGCACTCCAGACCTCGTACCTCTCCTTCACGGACCGCAACGGCGAGTTCGTCGGTCTGGACAACTTCGTCTGGATGTTCACGCAGCCGGAGGCGCTGGTCACCCTGAGGAACACCCTGATCTGGGTTGTCCTCGTCCCGTTGCTCGCATCCTCGATCGGCCTCGCCTACGCGGTGTTCATCGACCGAGCGCGCGGCGAGAAGGCGCTGAAGGCCCTCGTCTTCATGCCCATGGCCATCTCCTTCGTCGGCGCCGGCGTGATCTGGCGCTTCGTCTACGCCTACAAGGGCGCGGAACAGGACCAGATCGGGCTCCTCAACCAGGTCCTCGTGTGGCTGGGCCAGGAACCCAAGCAGTTCCTGCTCGACGCCCCCGAGAACACCTTCTTCCTGATCGCCGTCATGATCTGGATCCAGACCGGTTTCGCCATGGTGGTCCTCTCGGCCGCCATCAAGGGCATCCCCACGGAGATCGTCGAGGCTGCGAGGCTCGACGGTGCGAGTGCGTGGCAGCAGTTCCGCAATGTCACCATCCCCACGATCCGCGGGTCCCTGATCGTGGTGATCACCACCATCACGATCGGCACGCTCAAGGTCTTCGACATCGTCCGGACCATGACCGCGGGCCAGTACGAGACGTCGGTGGTCGCCAACGAGATGTACACCCAGGCCTTCAGGGCAGGAGAGCCCGGACGGGGTGCCGCCCTGGCCCTGGTCCTGTTCCTGATGGTGCTGCCCGTGGTCGTCTACAACGCCCGGCTGCTCCGCAAGCAGAAGGAAATCCGATGAGCACCGTTCCCCTCGAGAACAACAAGAGCCTCCTGCCGGACGTCGACGACGATGACGCGCAGGCCCGTCCCACCCTGCAGAAGCGGGTGAAGCAGAGGCTGACGTCCCGTACCGCCACGGCTGCCGCCGTCATCATCGCCGTCATCTGGACCATCCCGACGTTCGGCCTCCTGATCTCGTCCTTCCGCCCGGAGGACAACATCAAGGGCAACGGCTGGTGGAACGTCATCACCGATCGCCAGTTCACGCTCGAGAACTACGCCGAGGTGCTGAGCCCGGGCGGGAGCCAGTCGCCCAACCTGCTGTCCTACTTCGTGAACTCCCTGGCGATCGTCATACCCGGCACCATCTTCACGCTGGTACTGGGAGCCATGGCCGCGTACATGTTCGCGTGGGGCCGCTTCAAGGGCAAGGACAACCTCTTCATCTTCGTCTTCGCCCTGCAGATCGTCCCCCTCCAGATGGCACTGATCCCGCTCCTGCAGCTCTTCACGCAGGTGCTCAAGTTCGGTGACTTCCAGGTCCTTCCAAGTGGGACCTACGCCCAGCTGTGGGTGGCACACACCATCTTCGGCCTGCCGCTGGCCATCTTCCTCCTGCACAACTTCATAGCGGAGATCCCCGGTGAGGTCATCGAGGCGGCCCGCGTGGACGGAGCCGGCCACAGCACGATCTTCTGGCGGATCATCGTTCCGCTGGCGACCCCGGCCCTGGCCTCGTTCGGCATCTTCCAGTTCCTGTGGCTCTGGAACGACCTCCTCGTGGCACTCGTGTTCTCGGGCGGGGGCGCCGACGTCGCACCGATCACCCAGCGCCTCGCCGAGATCCAGGGTTCGAGGGGCGGCGAGTGGCAGCGCCTGACTGCAGGCGCCTTCGTCTCCATCATCGTTCCCCTCGCCGTGTTCTTCGGGCTGCAGAGGTACTTCGTCCGCGGGCTGCTGGCGGGCGGCCTGAAGGGCTGACCGATGACGAGCATCGACGACGTCGCCGCTTCCCTCGGGGTGTCCACGGCCACGGTGTCCCGGGCACTGCGCGGACTGCCCGGCGTCGCGGACGAAACACGGGCGCGCGTCACCACGACCGCCAGGGAGCTCGGCTACGTCCCGTCGTCGTCCGCCTCCGGGCTCGCATCCGGTCGCACGATGGCGATGGGCGTCCTCGTCCCGGTGATCGATCGGTGGTACTTCTCCGCGGTGCTCGAGGGCGTCGACCGCCAGCTGCGTTCCGCGGGCTACGACCTCATCGTGTTCAGCCTCGGTGGTGCGGGCGTGAACAGGGACCGCGTCTTCCACCGTTCCATCCTGCGCAAGCGCATCGATGCCCTGCTGGTCATGTGCATGCACCTGACCGCGGAGGAGCGGAAGGCCGTGCAGCAGCTCGAGTATCCCAATATCGTCGTCGGCGGGGCGGTCGAGGGCGTGCGCCATGTCGGGATCGACGACTCCCGGGCCGTCCGCGACGCCGTCGAGCACCTCATCGAGCTCGGCCACACGAAGATCGCGCACATGCGCGGCGGCGGGTCCTTCGACATCGATTTCGAGGTGCCGCGGCTCCGGGAACAGGCGTTCAAGCAGACGATGGCGGACCACGGCCTCCCGGTGCGGGGGGACTGGTCGGCCTTCGGCGATTTCCGGTTCGCCACGTCCCGTGTCTCCGCGCTCGCCCTGCTCGCCGATCCGGGGGACCGGCCGACAGCGGTGTTCTGCTCCGCGGACGAGATGGCGTTCGGGGTGCTCAGGGCCGCCGCGGAGCTCGGCATCGATGTGCCGGGGGACCTGTCGGTGATCGGGATCGACGACCACGAGTTCGCCGAGCCCATGGGCCTGACGACCATCCGCCAGGATCCCGCGGACCAGGGCGCCTATGCGGCGGACCTCCTGCTCGGGGAGCTGCTGCGGAACGAGCCGGCGGATTATCCGCCGTCGCGCCCCCATGTGCTCGTCGAACGGGCTTCGACGGGACGCGTCAGGGACTGAGGAGTGCGGGCCGGCTCGTCAGGAGGCCCGGGCGAGCTGGCGGATCGGGATCCAGCGGGAGGCGAGGCGCCGGTAGGACGCCGCCGCCCCCATCATGTCGGCTTCGGCGAGGCTCTCGATGCCGAGGCGCACGTCCATCGGCGAGTCGTCCGGGAAGACGCGGTCCGCCACCGGGCCGTAGTCGACCTCGACCACGGCGTCCCGGCGGAAGATCTCGAGCCACTCGACGATCTCGGTGAGTTCGTCGAGCAGGTCCATCTCCGGCGCCCCGATCGCGAGCTGGGCGACCGAACGCCGTCCGCGGTCGATGCAGTCCCCGATCCTCGCCGTGATCCGGACGGTGGTGACCCGGCCGTCGTCCTCGACCACCTCGGTGAGATCGTCCTCATGGATCAGGGCGAACCAGGCGAACGGTACCCCCCACGTGGCTGACCGGGTGTACAGCTTGGCGACCGAGTCGGCGAACGTGTCCGGATCCAGCCGTGCCTGGTGCGCCTCGCGGGCCACCTCGGGCACCAGGACGTCGATCAGGGGCCCACGCAGGCTCTGATCGAGGGATTCCGCGGCCAGCGTGGTGCGGACGGCGAGCTGGTTGGGGCAGTAGTAGGGCGCCGTCGTGCCGTTCAGGCTCGGGAAGTGCGTGACGCGGACGAGGTCGGGCTCGTGGTGCGGAAAAGGATCGGACACCGAGCGCAGAACCCGCCGCAGCGACTGTTCGTGCTCGATGCTCTCGGTCAGGCCCCGCTCACGCGCCCGCTGTTCGAGGATCGCCAACTGCTGCGCATCGGAGAACGCCTCGAGGGGCTCGTAGACGCGGAGGTAGGAGACGTAGGGGAACGGCCGGGCGCCACCGCCCATCCGGCTCACGGTCCGCTGAGTTCCACGACGACGGGAGCATGATCCGAGGCGCCCTTGCCCTTGCGTTCCTCGCGGTCCACGAAGGCGTCGGTCGCGCGCGCCGCCAGGGCGGGGGAGCCGAGGACGAAGTCGATCCGCATGCCCTCCTTCTTGGGGAAGCGAAGCTGCTTGTAGTCCCAGTAGGTGTAGAGGCCGGGACCGGGCGTGAACGGGCGCGCGAGGTCGGCGAAGCCGGAGTCGAGGAAGGACTGGAAGGCGGCCCGCTCGGGAGGACTCACGTGCGTGTAGCCACCATTGACGAAGAGCTCGATATCCCAGACGTCCTCGTCCTGCGGAGCGATATTCCAATCACCCATGAGTGCGATCTGCGCCGCGGGGTCGTCGGTGATCCACTGCTCCGCGTGACCGCGCAGGGTTTCGAGCCACTCGATCTTGTAGGGCATGTGCGGATCGTCCAGGGCGCGGCCGTTCGGCACGTACAGGCTCCAGACGCGCACACCCCCACAGGTGGCAGCAATGGCCCGCGCCTCCTGCACCGCCTCGGCCCCGGGCTTGCCGAACGTCGGCTGGTCGGGGAAGGTGCGCTCGACGTCGTCGAGCCCCACGCGGGAGGCGATGGCCACGCCGTTCCACTGGCTGAGGCCGAAGTGTGCCACTTCGAAGCCGCTGTTCTCGAACAGCTCCCACGGGAAGTTGTCGTCCTTGCACTTGGTCTCCTGGATGGCCAGGATGTCGACGTCGGACCTGTTCAGCCAGGCCTCGACGCGGTCGGCTCGGGCACGGAGGGAGTTGACGTTCCAGGTGGCGATCTTCACGGACCCTACGTTACCAACGGCGGTGTTTACTCCCGCCACCAGGAATCGAAGAGAGTCACGGGCACCGTGCGCTTGTGCCGTGTGATCCAGTAGCGGTGCTCGATCGACTTCGCCGCATCGGGATCCACCTCGCGGCCCTCGAGGTAGTCGTCGATCTGCTCGTAGGTGAGGCCCAGTTCCTGCTCGTCGGCCTGGCCTGGGCGGTCATCGAGCAGGTCCGCCGTGGGGATCTTGTCGTAGAGCGCAGCGGGTGCTCCGAGCTCCTTCAGCAGGGCGCGGTTCTGGCGCTTGTTCAAGCCGAAGAGCGGCAGGATGTCGGCGCCGCCGTCGCCGAACTTCGTGAAGAATCCCGTGACCGACTCCGCACCGTGGTCCGTTCCGACGACCAGCAGGTTGTGCTGGCCCGCGATCGCGTACTGGGCCACCATCCGGGCCCGTGCCTTCGTGTTGCCCTTGGTGAAGTCCGAGATGGGCTCGCCCGTGGTGTCCGCGTACTCCTGCTGGATGCCGTCCACGGCAGGAGCCACGTTGAACACCCTGGACGTCCGCGGCTGGATGAAGGCGAGGGCCGCCTGGGCGTCCTCCTCGTCCTTCTGGACGTTGTAGGGCAGGCGCACGGCGATGAAGTCCGCGTCGACGCCCTCGGAGCGGAGCTCGTCGCACGCGAGCTGGGCGAGCTTGCCGGCCAGCGTGGAATCTAGCCCGCCGCTGATGCCCAGCACGAAGCCGCGGGTACCCGAGGACCTCACATAGTCCTTCAGGAAACCGACCCTCCGGCGGATCTCCGCGGCCGGGTCGATGCTCGGCTGGACGCCCATTTCCTCGATGATCTGTGCCTGGAGTTCGCGCATGCCCCTAATTTACTCCGCCCGGGTTTCCGCAGGGTTACATCAGGCCGGTACGGTGCCGGCGTCACTGGAAGAGTGCAGGCCCATCTGGCGGCGTGCCTCGTCGAGCAGTCGCATCATGCCGACGGACTCGGCGGGCGTCATGAAAGGGCTCTCGGTCAGTCCTGCCTGAAGGCAGCGGGTGACCTCGCGCAACTCGTAGCTGAAGCCGTTCCCGCAGACTTCGAAGCGCTCGGTCCGCAGCATCCCCTGCCGGGGCTGAACCACGAGTTCCCCGGGATTGAACAGGGGAGCGGACGAGCGGAGCCAGCCTTCCGAGCCGCTGATCGCGACCACGCTCGGGGAATCCACGCCGATCGAGGTGATCAGCTGGGCATGGGCGCCGCTCCCGTAGGTCAGGGTCAGGGCGTTCTGTACGTCTACGCCCCCGGGAGAGAGGACGCCGCTGGCTGCGACGCTGCTCGGCTCCCCGAGCGCACCGAACGCCCAGGTCAGCGGGTACACGGCGAGGTCCAGCAGGGCACCGCCCCCGGCTGCCGGATCCCATAGCCGTGACGACGGGTCGAAGGGCGCGGCGAAACCGAGGTCGGCCTGAAGCCACCGGACCGGCCCGATCTCCCCGGAGCGAAGGATCGTCATGGCGCGGCGGAAGCTCGGCAGGAAGCGTGTCCAGACCGCCTCCATGAGGAACAGTCCGCGCTCCGCGGCGAGTTCGGCGAGTTCGGTGGCTTCCCGGGCGTTCATGGCCAGGGGCTTCTCGCACAGTACGTGCTTGCCTGCCAGGAGGGCGGCCAGCGCTACGGTGTGGTGCTGCGCGTGCGGGGTCGCGATGTAGACGACGTCGACGGCAGGATCCGCGACGAGCCGTTCGTGACCCGTCACGTCCTCCAGATCCGAATACACGGACTCGAAGCCGAAGCGTAGGGCGAATGCCCGGGCCGACGCCTCGGTGCGGGAGCTGACCGCCTGCAGGAGTACGTCGTCCAGCAGCGCGAGGTCCTGCACCACGCGGGATGCTATCGAGCCCGTGGCGACGACCCCCCAGCGGACGGGGCGGCCGGTGGCGGCCGAAGGAGCGATGGTGCTGAGGGGAGCTGGAAGCATGGACATGGCCTTTCGGGACTGAGGATCCGGGGCGCCCCGAGGGCACGCGGAAGACAGAGGTCACGCGGGAGGAGGAGTGCGCAGGACGATGCCGTGGGCAGGGGAGACGCCCGGGGTCAGACGGAGTCGCGGACCACGAGCGAGGTGGGCATCCTCGTGACGCGCTCCGTGGGTTTCCCCTCGATCAGGTTCACGAGGGTCTCGGCCATCTTCTTGCCGAGTTCGATGATCGGGTGGTGCACCGTGGTCAGCGCCGGCGTCACCGAGGTGGCGAAGGAATCGTCGTCGAACCCGACGACCGCGATGTCCTCCGGGATGCGCAGCCCGCGGCCCTGGATGACCGTGTAGGCCCCGGCCGCCATCTGGTCGTTGCCTGCGAAGACGGCGTCGATGGGAACGCCCCGGTCCAGGAGCCGGTGCATGGCGCGGGCTCCCGAGGCGAGGGTGAAGTCCCCCTCCTCGACGAGTCCCTCCGCCAGGCCCGCCTCCCGCACCGCCGTCCGCCACCCCGCGAGGCGGTCGATGCCCGGAGGCATGTCCTGCGGGCCGGCGATCGTGGCCACGTGCTGCCGCCCGCTGTCGGTCAGCTGCCGCGTGGCGCTGTAGGCCGCCTGCTCGTTGTCCACCTCCACGTAGTAGCTCTCCTTGCCGCCCACGAGGGGACGTCCGGCGAAGACCATCGGCAGCGATCCGGAGAGGTGCGTCCACGAGTGGTCACCGCTGTGGTGGGAGACCACCAGCACACCGTCCACGTTTCCGCCGAGGAGGAAGCTGCGTGTCTTCTCCGGTTTCGATTCCGAGGAGATCACCATGTTGAGCGTGTATTCGGTATCGGCGAGGAAGAGGGCGATCCCCTGCACCACGGAGGCGAAGAAGGGGTCCGCGAAGACCTTCGACGTCGACTCCGGGACGATCAGCGTCACCGCGTTCGCCCGTCGCTTGGCCAGCGACCGTGCGGCGCGGTTCGGCGTGTAGTCGAGCGCGAGGATCGCCTTCTTCACGGACTGCGCGAGTTCCGGGTCGACGCTCGGAGAATCGTTGACGACGCGGGACACGGTTGCCCGCGATACCCCGGCCAGAGCAGCCACCATCTCCAGGGTGGGTACCGGCCGGGGCCCGCCTGCGTCCTGCGTCATCGTCATCTCCGGAGCCTCGAAAGTATGGCTGAAGCCTACTTCAAGCGCCTGTCGGAGCGAGGAGGGGTGCGTTCGTGGCAGCGATGACCCGTGCGTACGCCAGGCCGCTGTCCTTGATGGTCCGCTCGAAGGAGTCGTAGTCCACGCGCACGATCCCGAAGCGCTTCCCGTAGCCCCACGACCACTCGAAGTTGTCGAGGAGGGACCAGACGAAGTACCCGCGCACATCCGCACCCTGGTCGATGGCTTCACCGACCGCCGCGACGTGATCGAGGATGAACCGCGTGCGCTCGGCGTCGTGCACCGCACCGTCACTGCTGACGACGTCGTCGTACGCCGCGCCGTTCTCCGTGATGTAGAGCGGTGGCAGCGAGGGGTATTCCTCGCCGAGACGCACCAGGAGCTTCCGCAGGCCGTCCGGGTTGACCTCCCAGTTCATGGCCGTGCGCGGCAGGCCGCGGCTCGGGAACGCGATGTCCTCGGAGCCGATCCAGCAGGACGACGTCGGGCGTGTCGCTCCGCCCGAGTGACCGTCGCCGCCCTGATCGTCCCGGTGTCCGCTGATGAGGTCGTCGTGGTAGTGGTTCACGCCGAGGAAGTCGATCGGGGCCCCGATGATGTCCAGGTCCCCGGGCCGGATGATGTCCCGGATGCCGAACTGCTCGAGGTCGGCGAGCGTGTCCTCCGGGTACGCGCCGCGGAGGATCGGATCGAGGAAGATCCGGTTCTGCAGCGAGTCGAACCGGCGTGCGGCGTCGAGGTCGATCGGGTCCGCGGGATCGCGCGGGATCGAGTTGCTGAGGTTGAGGGTGATGCCGAGGTGCTGTGCCCCGCGGGTGCGCAGTTCGTTGACCACGAGCCCGTGGGCGAGGTGCTGGTGGTGGATCGCGGCGACGGCCGCGTCCGGTTCCTGGCGCCCGGGGGCGTGCACGCCGGCGGCATAGCCGAGGAGGGACGAGCAGAACGGCTCGTTGAACGTGGTCCAGTGCTGTACGCGGTCACCGAGGGCCGAGTAGACGTCGGTTGCGTACTCCACGAAGCGGTACGCCGTGTCGCGGTCGGCCCAGCCGCCCTTCTCCTCGAGGGCCTGCGGCAGGTCCCAGTGGTACAGGGTCAGCCATGGGAGGATCCCGGCGCCCAGGAGCTCGTCCACGAGGCGCGAGTAGAAGTCGAGGCCCTGCGCGTTGGGTCGCCGGTCCCCGGGGCGGACCCGGGACCAGCTCGTGGAGAACCGGTAGGAACCAAGTCCGAGTTCCTTCATGACCGCGACGTCCTCCGGCATGCGGTGGTAGTGCTGCACCGCATCCTTGAGTGTGTCGCCGTGGGCGATGGCGCCGGGGACGCGTGCGAAAGCATCCCAGACCGAGTCCTCCTTGCCGTCTTCGTGGCTCGCGCCCTCGACCTGCGCAGCGGCGGTGGCCGAGCCCCAGAGGAAGCCTTCCGGCCAGGTCCGGGTGACGGCTGTGTCGTGGGATGGGTGGGTTGTCGCGTCGAGTGGCATTAGCCCTTCACTGCTCCTTGCATGATTCCGGAAATGAGATGACGGCCTGCGATGACGAAGAGCACCAGCAGCGGGAGGGTGGCCAGGACGGCTCCGGCGAGGACGATCGAATAGTCCACGTACCGCGCCGACTGCAGCTGGCTGAGAGCTGTCTGCAGAGTGGGGTTGCCGGGACCGAGCACCAGCAGCGGCCAGAGGAAATCGGTCCAGGCGGTCATGAACGTGAAGAGGCCCAGGATCGCCATGGCAGGCCGTGCGGCGGGAAGAGCGACGTGCCAGAAGGTGGAGATCATCGATGCTCCGTCCATCCGGGCCGACTCGATGAGCTCGTCGGGAATGACGTCCACGAGGTACTGGCGCATGAAGAACACGCCGAACGCCGTGACGAGCGTGGGGATGATGACGGCTCCGATCTCACCGGTCCAGCCCAGTGTGCGCATCATCATGAACAGCGGGATGATGCCGAGCTGGGTCGGAATGGCCATGGTCGCGATCACCGCGACCATCAGCCCGTTGCGCCCACGGAAGCGGAGCTTCGCGAACGAGTATCCGGCCAGGGTGGAGAAGGCCACCACGGACACCGTGATGATCCCCGAGACCAGCACGCTGTTGCCGAGGGCGAGCCAGAACGGGATGGTGTCGAAGACCTCGCCGACGTTCGTCCAGAAGTTGCCGCCCGGGAACAGGGGCGGCCAGGTCTGGCCGAGGGCCTCGTTGGTCCGGCTGCCGATGATCACCGACCACCAGAGGGGGTAGGCGGAGGCGAGGAAGAAGGCGAGCAGCAGTCCGTAGGTCAGGAACCCCGGCCGCCGCCCGTTGCCGAACATGCTCCTTCGGAGGGAACGGCTCCGCTCCTCCGGGACGCGGGTGTGCTGCGGACGGGTCTCGGTGGCGGTCATTGCCCACTCCTCGGTGTCGTGTCTGCTGGTGTCCCGACCGGTCCCGCCGCAAGCTCCGGCGCCGGTTCGGCAGCGGGGGCCGGCGGCTGGGGGCCCACAGCGGGGAGGGCGACGGCAGGCGCGGTGGAGCGTTTGCGTCGGCGGCTGCCGGCGCCCCTGCCCGGTCCACGCCCGTCGCCGGTGGTGGCGATCCTCTGTGAGATCAGGTAGTTCACGAGGCCGAACAGGACGATGATCAGGAACAGGAGCCACGCGATGGTGGCCGCTTTGCCGAAGTTCGACCGGTCGAAGGCCATCTCCCAGAGGTAGAGCACGGTCGTCTGGAACTGTTTCCCCGTTCCCCCTGACGTTCTCGGGTCGAAGAGGCGGGGCTCGGTGAAGATCTGCAGCCCGCCGATCGTCGCGGTGATCACCACGAAGATCATGGTGGGCCGGATGCTCGGCAGTGTGATGCTGAAGAAGCGGCGGAAGACTCCGGCACCGTCGATGGCAGCGGACTCGTAGATGTCGCGGGGTACCGACTGCATGGCTGCCAACAGGATCAGCGCGTTGTAGCCGGTCCAGCGCCAGTTCACCATGGTGGCGATCGCGATGTGGCTCGGCAGGGTCTCGTTCGTCCACAGGACCCGGTCGATCCCCACGCTCTCCAGGATGTTGTTGATCAGACCGTACTGCTCACCGAACAGGTTGCCGAAGATCAGGGCGACGGCGACGGGGGTCACGATGTAGGGAAGCAGGATGCTCATGCGCCAGAACGTCTTGGCACGGAGGTGCTGGTCCAGCACGGCCGCTATGGCAGTAGCGACGACGAGCTGCGGGATGGTCGAGAGCAGGAAGATACTCATCGTGTTGAACAGCGAGTTCCAGAAGAAGCGGTCCTGGAGGACCTCCTGGAAGTTCCGCAGACCCACGAACTCGCCCTGTCCCTTGAGCAGGTGCCAGTCGAAGAGGGAGACGAAGAAGGTGTAGCCGAGGGGGAACAGTCCCACCAGGCCGAAGAGGAGAAAGAACGGGGCGATGTACAGATAGGGCGAGGCCTTCATGTCGAGGACGTTCAGTCGCTGACGGAAGGTGAGGGTGGGCTTCGGAGGGGCAGGACTGCCGGCTGCCGGGCGGTTCAGTGTCGTGGTCATGAGGGTTCCAGACTCCAGGGGGGCCTCCGGTGGTGCCGGAGGCCCCGCGGCCGGTGCTGCTAGTTGTTCACGATGCGGTCGTTGAGGAGCGTCAGGGCTTCGTTCCAGGCCTCATCGGCTGTGCCTTCGCCGGTGTCGAGAATCTTCAGGGCGGGCCTGAAGACGTTCTCCTGGATCTCAGAGTCCTGTGGGCCCTTGAACTGGGCCACGACGCCTTCGGCGCGTGATGCGAAGATCTCGCCGTACGGGGCGTCATTGAAGAGTTCGTTCGGGACGGCTGCTTCGACGATCTCCGCCTGGGCATCCAGGGTGCTGGGGAAGTTGTTGGCGGCTGCGGACTGCTTGACCATCTGTTCGGGGTCCGTCAGCCACGTGGCGAGCTTGGCGGCCTCGGCGGGGTGCTCGGAGCTCTCGGGGACGGAGAGGAAGGCCCCTCCCCAGTTGGAGCTACCACCGGGGAAGACGTCGGCGACGTCCCAGCCGGTCTCGGGTCCGCCACCGGCGGACTCCAGTTGCTCCTTGATGGTGCCCAGCATCCAGGCGGGGCAGACGTGGACCGCGAAGGAGCCGTCCACGAAGGCCTTGCCGTTGCCCCAGTCGAACGGCTCCTGGTTGGCGGACAGGCCGTCGGCGGTGCCTGCGGCGAGCAGGTCGAACTGGGCGCGCATGGCCTCGTTGCCCTCGATGTTGAGCTCGCCGTCAGCGGTGTAGTAGCCCTCCTCCATCTGGTTGACCATGGAGTTCCAGACGAACCCGGACTGGTCGTACCAGGCCTTGCCCGTGGTGTCGTGGTACTGGCGTCCCAGATCGAAGTAGGTCTCCCACGTGGCGTCGTCGCCGCTGAAGAGTGCGGCGACCTCCTCGCGGTCGGTGGGCAGTCCCGCTGCCTCGAAGAGCTCCCGGTTGTAGCACAGCGCCTGGGGCCCGATATCCGTGCCGAGGCCGATCACGCGGCCTTCGGGGTCGGTACCCTGCTCGAACTTCCAGTCCACCCATGTGTCCTTGATGTCCTCGGCGCCGTACTCGTTGAGGTCCACGAACTGGTCGGACACTTCCATGATGGACCCGAGCCAGCCCTCTTCGACGGCGACGACGTCGCTCAGTCCGGAACCTGCTGCAAGTTTGGTGAAGGCGTCTGTGCGGGCATTGGCACTGCCGTCGATGTTGGTCGCCTCGATGGTCACACCGGGGTTCTGCTCTTCGTATTCGGCGTACAGATCGTCGTAGCCGAACTGTCCGAAGGTGGTGACGGTCAGGTTGATGGGGTTGTCGGCACTGGCCGGCTCATCATTCCCGCCTCCGCTGCAGCCCGAGGCCGCGATGGCCAGGGATGCGACGCCGGCGAGGGCTGTGATTTTCCTGAGTCGCGAGAGTTCCACGATCACTCCTTTGTGTGTGTTCGAGCGACGTACGCCGACGGGCGAGAGAGCGCTCTCTGAGGTGTTGAACCACTGTATGTGCGGGAAGTCACACCGTCAAGAGAGCGCTCTCTCACATGTCCTAGAGTGAGAAATACCGAGGATGACGGGGTTTTGAGCGCGGGAATCAGCCCCGGAACAGCTCTGCCCACCCCGGGCGTGCATCGGGGTGGGCAGGGGGCGGGCTGAGGGTCGTCAGAAGCCCGCCCGTTTGTCCGGCGAGGGCCCTACTGGCTGAACGCCGCGTCGAACGAGGTGTCCGACGGCGCGAAGTCGAACTTCTTCAGGAAAGCCAGGGCCTCCGGTGCCCCCTGTAGCCGGTCCATCCCGGCGTCCTCCCATTCGACGGAGATGGGACCGGTATAGCCG
This sequence comes from Arthrobacter sp. BC5, assembly GCF_056680255.1. Lineage (NCBI taxonomy): Bacteria > Bacillati > Actinomycetota > Actinomycetes > Micrococcales > Micrococcaceae > Arthrobacter > Arthrobacter sp. BC5. The sequence goes on along the minus strand of NZ_CM155273.1, from coordinate 877,775 downwards.
ATCGCCGTCAGGGCGCGGAAGCTGTCCTCCCAGGGCACGTCGCCGCGGCCCGTCGAGACGAAGTCCCACCCCCGTCGGGGGTCGCCCCACGCCAGGTGCGAGGAGAGGATGCCGTTGCGGCCTCCGCCCATGCGCATCTTGGTGTCCTTGCAGTCCACGTGGTAAATGCGGTCCTTGAAGTCGGAGATGAAGGCCACGGGGTCGATCTGCTGCCACATGAAGTGGCTCGGATCCCAGTTCAGGCCGAAGGCGGGGCGGTGACCGATGGCTTCGAGCGTGCGCTGGGTGGACCAGTAGTCGTAGGCGATCTCGGAGGGGTGGACCTCATGGGCGAAGCGGACCCCGCATTCGTCGAAGACGTCGAGGATCGGGTTCCAACGGTCCGCGAAGTCCTGGTAGCCGGCGTCGATCACTGCGGACGGCACGGGCGGGAACATGGCGACGTACTGCCAGATGGAGGATCCGGTGAAGCCGATGACGGTGTCGACACCCAGCTTCTTCGCGAGGCGTGCGGTCAGCTTCATCTCCTCCGCCGCGCGTTGGCGCACCCCCTCGGGATCGCCGTCGCCCCAGACCCTCGGGCCGACGATCGCCTGGTGGCGGAAGTCGATCGGGTTGTCGCAGACGGCCTGGCCCTTCAGGTGGTTGGAGATGGCCCAGACCTTGAGCCCGTTGCGCTCGAGGATGTCCAGCCGGTCCTGGATGTAGGCATCGTCATCCCACCGCCACGCATCGAGATGGTCGCCGGAGACGGCGATCTCCAGGCCGTCGTAGCCCCACTGGCCGGCGAGCTCGGCGACCTTCTCGAAGGGGAGATCGGCCCACTGGCCGGTGAACAGGGTGAAGTTGCGGGTCATGCGAGCTCCTTGGAGATGCCGGGGATGGGGAGGGCGTGGCGTGCGGTGCGTGCGCACTGCGCACACCGTGGTGTGGGACTAGGCCGTCTTGGTCCAGATGCTGTCTGTGCCCGCACTGCGTTCGACGCCGTCGAGCACCTTCTGGACCTGCAGGCCGTCCGCGAAGGAGGGCTCGGGCTGCCGCTTCTCCGCGATGGCCTCGACGAAGTCCTTCGCCTGATGCACGAAGCCATGCTCGTAGCCGAGCGAGTGGCCGGCGGGCCACCACGCCGAGATATAGGGGTGCGTGGGCTCGGTGACCAGGATGTCGGTGAAGCCCTGGCGCGTGTCCGGTGCAGTCGCGTCGTAGAACCCGAGCGAGTTCATCTTCTCCAGGTCGAAGGAGATGGCCCCGAGGGAGCCGGCGACCTCCAGTCGGAGGGCGTTCTTGCGGCCGGTGGACATGCGAGTCGCCTCGAATGATCCGATGGCTCCGCCGTCGAAACGGCCGGTGAACAGCGCGAGATCGTCCACGGTGACACGGCCCCGCTCCGAGCCGGCGCTACCGGCCAGGCCTGATGCTTCCGCCAGGACCGGGCGCTCATGGACGAACGTGTCCAGGATGCCGCTCACGCCGGTCATTTTCTGGCCGGTGATGAACTGGGCGAGGTCGACGGCGTGGGCGCCCAGGTCGCCGAGTGCGCCGGAACCGGCCAGGTCCTTCTGAAGCCGCCAGGTCAACGGGGCGTCCGGATCGACGAGCCAGTCCTGCAGGTAGTTGGCGCGGACCTGGCGAATCTCGCCGATGGCTCCGGAGGCGACGAGTTCCCGTGCGAATGCCGCCGCCGGTACCCGACGGTAGGTGAAGCCCACCATGGCGTAGACATGCTTGCCGGCGCGTTCCGCCGCTTCTGCCATCGCCTCGGCTTCCTCGAGGGTATTGGCAAGCGGCTTCTCGCACAGCACGTGCTTGCCCGCCTCCAACGCGGCGATCGCGATCTCTGCATGCGAGCCGCCGGGAGTCACGATGTCCACGATGTCGATGTCGTCGCGATCTATGGCGGCCCGCCAGTCGGTCGCGGTCTCCTTCCAACCCCACTTCGCGGCGGAAGCCTCCACCGCGGCCGGGTTGCGGCCGACGAGCAGGGCCATCTCAGGATGCGCCGGCAGGTCGTAGAACCGTGGAGCAACCCGCCATCCCTGGGAATGGGCTGCGCCCATGAATCCATGACCGATCAGGGCAACTTTCAGGGGTGATGCGTCGTTGTGCATATTTCCTCTTGTTCGGAGCGGACTCGTCGATCGGGGCCGGGGTGCCCGTCCAGGACGGGCACCCCGAGCACCTCTCCTAGGACTCGAAAGCGGTAGGCAGGTACTGCTCGACGTTATCGCCCGTCACGACCGGCGCGTTCAGCACGATGCGCTTGGGGACCTCCACCTCGACGAGATCGCTCATCGCCTTGTCCTGGGCGATGAGGCGGGCCAGCCGGATGCCGTCCGCCGCCTGGGTCGACGGGTAGATGACAGTCGCCTGGAGCACGCTCTCGCCGCTCTGGATCTCACGCATCGCGTTGGCCGAGCCGGCACCGCCGACCATGATGAATTCGTCGCGTCCCGCATTGTCGATGGCGGCAAGGACGCCGATGCCCTGATCGTCGTCGTGGTTCCAGAGGGCATCGATCCGGGGCGCAGCCGACAGCAGCTGCGATGCCGCGGCCTCGCCGCCCTGGACGGTGAAGTCGGCTGCCACGCGGTTGTCCACGTCGAGGCCGCAGGCCTCGAGCGCATCGGCGAAGCCCTGGCTGCGATCCTGGGTCAGGGGCAGTGAGTCGATACCCGCGATCTCGGCGACGACCGCGTCGTCGTTACCCGCCAGCTGCTCGCAGATGTACGAACCGGCGCTGACGCCCATCCCGTAGTTGTCACCCAGGATGGTGGCTCGCGCAGCGGCGGGGCTCGAGAACTCGCGGTCCACGTTGATGACCGGTATGCCGGCTTCCATCGCCTGGATGGCCACCGGGGTCAGGGCCGCGCCGTCGGTGGGAAGGAGCACGATGGCGTCCACGCCATCGTTGATGAACTGCTCCACCTGGCTGATCTGGAGGTTCGCGTCGTTGGTGCCCTCGGCGACCCGGAGGTCGACGTCCCCGTACTTCTCTGCCTCGGCGGTCGCCGCCGAGTTGATGGCGCCGAGCCAGCCGTGGTCCGCCGCCGGTCCTGAGAAACCGATGACGACGGTGTCGCCCTCGGCCTGGTTGCCTTCGACCGAGGCGTTGGTGGGTTGGGTGTTGGTACTCTCCGCTTCCGCTGTGCACCCGGTGGTCAGGGCGCCGACAGCAAGGAAGGCGCCGGTGGTGACGAGCATCCTCCGGCCTGTGCGAACTGCAAGCATCGTTGTCTCCTCATTGAGTTGTGCGTCTCCGCCTGATGCAGCTTGCCCTTCTCGTGCCCGCTACGTTGCGTGACTGGCATCACAGTAACAGAAGGTCGCGCAGGATCGACGGGGTAATATCGATGGCCGACGTAATGTGTTACCTTCGTCACATGTTCGATGGAGATCATGCACAGCCGTTGCTCGAGGTCCGAGGAATCACCAAGCACTTCGCCGGCGTGCAGGCGCTGAAGGGAGTCGACCTGCAGGTCCTCCCCGGAGAGGTCCACTGCGTCATGGGACAGAACGGAGCGGGCAAGTCCACCCTGATCAAGACGCTGTCCGGCGTTCACCAACCGGACACGGGTGAGATTCGCTGGGAGGGCAAGGAGATCTCGCTCCCCAGCCCCACCGCAGCCCTGGACCTCGGCATCGCGACCATGTACCAGGAGCTCGACGTCGTCGACGGGCTGTCGGTCGCCGAGAACATCTTCCTCGGTCATGAGCGAGCCCGAGCAGGCGTCCTCCGTGTCAAGAGAACCAATGCGATCGCCCGCACCCTGCTCGAGCGGCTGGGCCACGGTTCTCTTTCGCCGTCCACGGAGGTCGGCACGCTGTCCGCCGCCAACAAGCAGATCGTGAGCATGGCCCGCGCGCTGTCCCGGGACACGAAGATGATCATCATGGACGAGCCGAGCGCCATCCTGGACTCCGGTGAGGTCGCCAACCTGTTCCGTGTGGTCCGCGAACTCACCGCGCAGGGAATCGCCGTCGTCTACATCTCCCACCGTCTCGAGGAGATCCGCCAGATCGGTGACCGCATCTCGGTCCTCAAGGACGGCCGCAGCACGGCGAGCAGCCTCAGCGTCGCGGATACCCCGAAAGCTGAGCTCATCCGTTTGATGACCGGCAGGGACGTTGCGAACGTCTTCCCTGAACGGCAGCCCATCGCCGCCGATGCCCCGGTGGTGCTCGAGGTGGACGGCGTCGAACTTCTCGGACATTTCGACAGGCTCAGCTTCACCGTGCGGGCCGGGGAGGTCCTCGGGTTCGCCGGACTGGTGGGATCAAAGCGTTCCGAGATCCTCGAAACCATCTACGGTGCGCGCAGGGCCTCGTCGGGCAGGGTCTCCGTTCACGGCAAGGTGCTTCGGCCTGGGTCGGTCACCTCTGCGGTGAACGCCGGAATGGGCCTCTCGCCCGAGGAGCGCAAGAGCCAGGGGCTCATCCTGGATGAGCCGCTGTTCAAGAACGTCACGCTCGCGACCTTCGAGCGCTTCGCCCGGGCAGGCTACCTGGACGAACGGGCCGAGCGGAATGCGGCACGGGAGCAGATCTCCGCCCTCGAGTTGCGCCCGGCGGATCCGGACCGGCCCGCGAGGACCCTCTCAGGAGGCAACCAGCAGAAGATCCTCCTCGCCCGCTGGCTGGTGCACGGAACCCCGGTGCTGCTGCTGGACGAACCCACGCGCGGTGTCGATGTCGGGGCGCGCTCCGAGATCTACGCACTCATCCGGAGGCTTGCGGCGGCCGGCACGGCGATCATCGTCGTATCGAGCGAGATCGAGGAAGTCCTGGGACTCGCGGACAACGTGATCGTCATCGATGACGGCAAGGTCCTCGCCCACAGCAAGGCAAGTGAAATGGACGAGCACAAGGTGCTCGACCTCGTCATGAAGGGAAGTGCCGCGTGAGCGAGCAGAAGACCAGGGTGGCTCAGCCGTCTCCGAGCGCACCAGCAGAGCACGGCACCACCAGGGACAATCCCGTGCGGACCTTCCTGAAGGGGTCCGCCGGTCGCAGCCTGGGGCTCGTGATCGCCCTCGCACTGCTCATCGTCGTGGGTGCCGTCACCAGTGGGGACCGGTTCCTGAACCTGGAGAACCTGCTCACCATCCTCCGGTATGCCTCGATCATCGGTGTGCTGAGCATCGGCGTCACCTTCGTGATCACCGCCGGAGGGATCGACCTCTCCGTCGGGTCGGTCCTGGGCCTGGCAACGGTGGTCGCGAGCATGACCAGCGTCCAGTTGGCGGCGACGCAGTCGTCCTGGCTCCTCATGGTCCTCGTCGCACTCGCGGTCGGCGCGGGCGCGGGCCTGATCAACGGGCTGATCATCGCCTACGGCAACGTGGTGTCCTTCATCGCCACCCTGGCCATGCTGGTCGGCGCCCGCGGACTCGCCGAGCTCATCTCCGGGCGCAGCACCCAGATCGTGACCAACCGTGAGTTCCTTCAGGTCATGCGGGGCGAGGTGCTGGGCATCTCCATCCTCATCTGGATCTTCGTCATCGTGGCTGCGGCCGGGTGGTTCCTCCTGAACCGGACCACGTTCGGCCGGCGGACCATCGCGATCGGCGGGAACCTCGAAGCATCGCGGCTGGCCGGCATCAAGGTGAAGCGCCACCTCGTCTACCTGTACGTCCTTGCCGGGCTCACCGCTGGTATCGCTGCCGTCATGATGCTCGGGCGGACCACCGCGGGGACCTCGACGCACGGACTGCTCTTCGAGCTGGAGGTGATTGCCGCGGTGGTCGTCGGAGGAACGCTTCTCGTCGGTGGGCGCGGCACGATCGTGGGCACCGTCCTCGGTGTACTGATCTTCAGCACCCTGATCAACGTCTTCACGCAGAACAACCTCGACACCTCGATCCAGGCGCTCGCCAGGGGCCTGATCATCGTGGTCGCGGTACTGCTGCAGCAGCGCTTCGCCACCCGCAGTGGGCGGAGCGCCACGCGGAAACAGCTGAAGGCCTGATGTGGACACCCTGTCCCCGCCAGGGGCCCGGCCCAGGTGCCCGAAGAGGCCCCACTTCCGTCGATTGCTGTGCTGTACTTGATAAATGAGCGACATAAGTACCTTCAGCGGACTGGGCGGATCGGGTGCCAGTGAGCTGTTCCAGATCCTGCGGGACGGACGTCCACGGACCCGGACCGAACTCGCGGAACTGATGGGTCTGGCCAGGTCCACGGTGACGCTCCGCATCGACGCCCTCATGGAACTGGGGCTCGTGGGCCTGATGGACAGTCCCGCATCCACCGGGGGCCGGCCCTCGTCGAGGATCGCCCTGAAGGCCGGCAGCAAGGTGGTTCTCGGAGTCGATATCGGAGCATCGCACCTGAGGGTCGCGGTCACCGACCTCACCGGCCACGGACTTCATCGGATGACGCGGACCATCGAGGTCACCCAGGGCCCCGAGATCGTCCTGAACGCGGTGGTCGAACTCGGCACCGAGCTCCTGCGGCAATCAGGACGGACGGCAGCGGATCTGCTGGCGATCGGCGTCGGGGTGCCGGGCCCCGTGGAGCACAGGACCGGCAGGCCCATCAACCCGCCGATCATGCCGGGGTGGAACGCCTACGACGTCCCCGGCTTCCTGCAGGAGCACTTCCACGTTCCCGTGCTCGTGGACAACGACGTCAACATCATGGCCCTGGGTGAACGGAATGTCGCATGGCCGGCGGTGGACGACCTCATCTTCGTCAAGGTCGCCACCGGGATCGGCTCGGGAATAGTACTGAACGGCATGCTGCAGCGGGGTGCTGATGGGGCCGCCGGTGATATCGGCCATATCCGTGTCCACGACGGGGCGGGGGTGCCCTGCCACTGCGGAAGCCACGACTGCCTGGAAGCCATCGCCTCGGGGCCGGCGGTCGCGAGCAAACTACGCGGCCTCGGCCTCGATGCGACAGGCAGCGAGGACGTGGTCCGGCTGGTGGGCTCGGGCAACAAGGACGCGCTGCAGGCCGTACGCCAGGCCGGTCGGGATGTGGGTGAGGTCGTGTCCGCATGCGTCAGCCTCATCAACCCCTCCGTGATCGTCATCGGCGGTTCCATGGCGCTCACCGGCGAACACTTCATCGCAGGCATCCGCGAGGTGGTGTACTCGCGCACCATCCCGCTCGCCACGCAACATCTCCAGATCGTCCAGTCCAGTTCAGGTCTCGACGCCGGAGTGCTCGGTGCGAGCATGCTCGCCATCCATCATGCGATGTCGCCGCAGCGCATCGACGCCATGGTCCTCGGGCTGTCCGATCCGGCAGCCGTCTAACCCACACCCCCGTGGCGCGGGCATCCGGCCCCCGCCCGCTCGATAGACTGGCCGCATGACCGCCGAGACCTCCGCGCAGACCACCGACCGCTCCCGGCTCCTCGAGCTCATCAGGGAACTCGCCGTGGTGCACGAGCGCGTCACGCTCTCCAGCGGCGTCGAGGCCGACTACTACATCGACCTCCGGCGCATCACGCTGCACCACGAGGCATCGGTCCTGGTCGGGCGCGTCATGCTCCAGCTGCTCGACGACGCCGGTATCGCCTTCGAGGCGGCCGGCGGGCTCACCATGGGCGCCGATCCCGTCGGAACCGCCGTCCTGCATGCGGCAGCGCAGGCAGGGCGCCCGATCGACGCGTTCGTGGTGCGCAAGACCCAGAAGACGCACGGCATGGGCCGCCAGGTCGAAGGCCCCGACGTGTCCGGCCGTCCCGTCGTCGTCCTCGAGGACACCTCGACCACCGGTGGATCGGCACTGACCGCCGTCGAGGGCGTGCGCCGCGCGGGTGGCGACGTGCAGGCCGTCGCCGTGATCGTGGACCGGAACACGGGGTCCAAGGAGCGCATCGAGTCCGAGGCCGGGGTGCCCTACCTCTTCGCCTTCGGCAAGGACGAGCTGGGCCTCGCCTGACCGGGACCCCTGCGCACGAGCCCGGTCCGGATATCCACATGCAGGACGACGACGGCAGGGCGCTGCAGCAGGCGCGCGACTTCCGCGAGTCCTCGCGCCGCTCGTTCCTGGTCGGTTCCGCCGCGGCCGCCCTGGTGACGACCGACCTCGTCGCCACGCGCCTCATCCAGTCCCAGCGGGACCGGACGCGCATCCTCCCGCTCGACGACGAGGACGCCAGCGCCCGGTTCCCCAACGACCGCTGGGTCCTCTTCCCCGGCTACAAGACGAGCTGGGAGGAGGGCCTCTGGATCCTCAACTCGCTGCGCCCGACCCTGTCCCGGCGGGCGCAGATGGCGGTCATGGGGTACTCCAACCGCGGCCTCGACATCAACAACGTCGTGGCCACCATGAACCGGTACGTGGACAACTTCCGGCTCGAGCGGCTCTACTTCTACGGCCACAGCTTCGGCGGCATGGTGGCGGTCGAGGTCGCGGCGCGGTTGCGTGACCGCGGCATCCCCGTGGAGCTCATCTTCCTCGACTCCTCGCCGTCCAGCCGCTACGACGTCCGCGACCAGCGCATGTTCGACGGCGTGGTGCGGCTCTACGAGGCCGGGGTACGCGTACCGATCAGCCTGCGCGGCACGTACGAGCTCGGCGAGCGGATCGTCCATAAGAACGAGCGGACCTGGAGCCAGATCGTGAACCAGACGCTCGAGCAGCTCTCCCCCCTCGCGCCCAGCAGCGAGCTCATCCAGACCCAGTCCTCGTACATCTACCACTTCGACGTCTCACGGTTCCGGCTCTCGCTCGGCGACACCAAGGTGGTCTTCGCGGGCAACCCGGACGACGGCGTCGTGACCTACCGGACAGCCCGCGCCGGCTGGGCGCGCTCGCTGCCGGACAACGTGGTCTCGGTGGGCCACCGTACCGAGGGCGCCCTGCCCGCGCATGCCAGCCCGCAATGGAATCCACTGATCTACCAGGGCATCCTCGCCACCGTGCAGCGGGAGTACGTCCCGGTGGCGCGCGGAGGCGGCTGGAAGCGCTACACCTAGACCTGGTCGATCAGGTCCGCCACGGACTCGCAGATCTGGGCAGGACGGAACGGGTAGGCGTCGATGTCTTCCCGCTGCGTGATCCCGCTCAGTACCAGGACGGTGTGCAGGCCCGCTTCCATGCCCGCGATGATATCGGTGTCCATGCGGTCGCCGATCATCGCCGTGGTCTCGGAATGCGCGTCGATCTGGTTCATGGCCGAGCGGAACATCATGGGGTTGGGCTTGCCCACGATGTAGGGGTCGCGACTGGTCGCGGCCGTGATCATGGCCGCGATGGCGCCCGTCGCGGGCAGCGGACCCTCCTTCGAGGGCCCTGTGACATCGGGGTTGGTGGCGATGAAGCGGGCGCCGTCGAGGATCAGGCGGACGGCCTTGGTGATCGCCTCGAAGGAGTACGTGCGGGTCTCGCCGAGCACCACGTAGTCGGGGTTCGTGTCGGTGAGGACGAAGCCGGCCTCGTGCAGCGCCGTGGTCAGGCCGGCCTCGCCGATCACGTAGGCCCGGCCTCCGGGGAGCTGGTCGCGCAGGAACTGCGCCGTGGCCAGGGCGGACGTCCAGAGGTTCTCCTCGGGGATCTCGAGCCCGGATGCCTTCAGGCGTGCCGCGAGGTCACGCGGTGTGTAGATGGAGTTGTTCGTCAGGACGAGGAACCGCCTGGAGGTGGCCACCCACCTCTCGATCAGCTCGGCCGCTCCGGGGATGGCCTGGTTCTCGTGCACCAGCACACCGTCCATGTCGGTGAGCCAGCACTCGATGTGTTCGTTCTCGCGCATGGGAATCCTTCCAGCGGTGACGTACGGGACCTGCCGGTGCCAGTCTTCCACCTTTGGCGCCGTCTACGCTTGGACGGTGAAAGAACCCCTGCCGGAGCCCACTGACCCTGCCGACGCCGCGGACGGAACGGCCGGGAGCCCCGCCGTCGGGGTCGGCCCGTGGGAGGGCGAATGGCCCGACGGCGACCACTGGGACCGCGAGCTGCTCTCGGCCGGCGACACCCGGAACGTCGTCGACGCGTACCGCTACTGGACGCACGAGGCGATCGTTGCGGATCTCGACGAGCGCCGTCATGGTTTCCACGTCGCGATCGAGAACTGGCAGCACGACCTCAATATCGGCTCGGTGGTGCGCACGGCGAACGCGTTCCTCGCGAAGGAGGTCCACATCATCGGGCGACGGCGCTGGAACCGTCGCGGTGCCATGGTCACCGACCGCTACCAGCACGTCCGCCACCACCCCACGGTGGCGGATTTCACCGCGTGGGCCGCAGACGAAGGGCTGGCCGTGATCGGGATCGACAACTTCCCCGACTCCGTGCCGCTCGAGACGTACGACCTCCCCGAGCGATGCGTGCTCGTGTTCGGCCAGGAGGGGCCCGGCCTCACCCCCGAGGTCCACCAGGCCGCGGAGGCCACGCTCTCCATCGCCCAGTTCGGCTCCACGCGCTCGATCAACGCCTCCGCGGCTGCGGCGATCGCCATGCACGGCTGGGTACGGCGGCACGTGTTCGGGCAGCACGTCTGACGAAGCCGACATCCCCTGCGACCGGCAGGTGCGATCGCTAGGATGAAGCACAGCACTTCCCACCACTAAGGAGTCTTCAGTATGCCTATTGCAACCCCTGATGTTTACGCCGAGATGATCGACCGCGCGAAGGCGGGCGGCTTCGCATTCCCGGCTGTGAACGTGACCTCCTCCCAGACCCTCAACGCAGCGATGCGAGGGTTTGCCGAGGCGGGATCGGACGGCATCGTGCAGGTCTCCACGGGCGGCGCCGCCTACTGGTCCGGCGCCAGCGTCAAGGACATGGTTGCCGGTTCGCTCGGCTTCGCGGCCTTCGCCAAGGAGGTGGCGAAGAAGTACGACGTCAACATCGCGCTGCACACCGACCACTGCCCCAAGGACAAGCTCGACGACTTCGTGCTGCCCCTGCTCGCCGCGTCGGAGGAGGCCGTGAAGAACGGCCGCGACCCCATCTTCAACTCGCACATGTGGGACGGCTCGGCCGAGACCCTCGAGGAGAACCTCCGGATCGCCCGTGAGATCCTGCCCCGCGCCGCTGCGGCGAAGATCATCCTCGAGGTCGAGATCGGTACTGTCGGCGGCGAGGAGGATGGCGTCGAGAACGCCATCAACGACAAGCTCTACACCACGGTCGAGGACGCCCTGGCGACCATCGACGCGCTCGGTGCCGGCGAGCACGGCCGTTACATCACGGCGCTGACCTTCGGCAACGTGCACGGCGTCTACAAGCCCGGCGGCGTCAAGCTGCGCCCCGAGATCCTCAAGGAGATCCAGGACCAGGTGGGCCAGAAGATCGGCAAGGACAAGCCGTTCGACCTCGTGTTCCACGGCGGGTCCGGTTCCTCCGACCAGGAGATCGCCGACGCCGTCTCCTACGGCGTCATCAAGATGAACATCGACACCGACACCCAGTACGCCTTCACGCGCCCTGTCGTCGACCACATGTTCCGCAACTACGACGGCGTCCTGAAGGTCGACGGCGAGGTCGGCAACAAGAAGACCTACGACCCCCGGGTCTGGGGGGCCTCCGCCGAGGCCGGCCTCTCCGCCCGCGTCGTCGAGGCCGCAGCATCCCTCGGATCCGCCGGGAAGAAGCTCTAGTGTCCGACGAGTTCCGGAAGAACCTGCTGGGTCCGGAGCCCACGCTCCTGCCGGAGGAGCCCGACGTCGTCGGGCGCCTCGCGGCGGGCGACGAGGCCGTGGACCTGGCGGCGAAGCACCCCACGTCGTCGCTCGTCTGGGCCATCCTCGCGGACGAGGCGTACGCCGAAGGCCGCACGATCGAGTCCTACGCCTACGCGCGCACGGGCTACCACCGCGGCCTGGACGCGCTCCGCCGCAGCGGCTGGCGCGGCACCGGTCCCATCCCGTATGCGCACGAGCCGAACCGCGGCTTCCTTCGCTCGCTCTACGCGCTGGGCAGGGCGGCCGCATCCATCGGTGAGATCGAGGAGGCCGAGCGCATCGCGGTCTTCCTCCGGGAGTCGGATCCGGAGGCCAGCGCGCAGCTCGCGGGCTGACGGACGTCCTGCACGGCAGGACGCCGACCACCGGGAAGGGCGGGCCCGCCTCGGCGGGCCCGCCCTTCCCGTCGGGGAACATCTTCCGCCCTCCACGCCGGATGGTGCCTGCGGTACTTGTTGTGGCAGTTGATAAACAAGTAGTCCACTTCCTTGTGCAGTTGTTGCGAACGCGACCAAAGTTAAAAGCTCCACGAATCGTGGTGAGGCGAATGGAAGCGGTGCTCGAAATGTCCACAAGCGTGAGTACGGGTCAGTTGTATACGGTCGCCGAGGTGGCCGCGATGATGCGGGTCTCGAAGATGACGGTGTACCGGCTGGTGCAGTCGGGAAGCATCAACAGCATCAGGTTCGGGAGGTCCTATCGCGTCCCCCAGGGTGCGGTGCGGGAGTACCTCGACGCGACGAACCCCGGGTCCGACTACTCGATCTGATTCCCGGCACGGTCTGCGCAGGCTCCGCGGGGACCACGGCTTCCATCGATACCCTCGCGTTTAGTATCGATTAACGATAGCCTTCTACTGGATACCAGGAGAAGGAGCTGTCATGGGAAGAATCACCGTCCTCGCGCTGAGGGTCGTGCTGTGCATGATGTTCGCGGGCGCCGTGTTCATCCAGGTGGTGATGCTCTCACTCCTGGGCGTCGAGCTCGACCGCGCGGATCCGGACGTCGCCCTGATCAGGACGCCGCTCGTCGTGCTGACCGTGCTCGTCATCCTCGCCCTCCAGGTGGCCGCGGTGTGCGTCTGGGGGCTGTTGACCATGGCCCGGCGCAGGACCGTGTTCTCCCTGGGCGCTTTCCGGCTGGTCAACGTCGTGATCGGCGCCTTCGCGGCCGCGAGTCTGCTCACCGTGGGTCTCGGGATCGCCCTGGCGCCGGGTGAGGCCGTGGCGCCCGGCGTCGTGCTGCTCATCGGGGGAGTGGCCGTGATGATCGCGGCGGTGGCGCTGATCGTGCTCGTGCTGCGCGCACTGCTCCGGCAGGCCGTCGACCGCGACGCCGAGGCGCGCCTGCTGCGCACCGAACTGGACGAGGTGATCTGATGCCGATCATCGTGCGTATCGATGTCGAACTCGCGAAGCGCAAGATGAGCGTGGGGGATTTCGCGGATCGGATCGGCCTGACGCCGGCCAACGTGGCGGTGCTCAAGAACGGACGCGCGAAGGCGGTCCGCTTCAGCACGCTCGAGGCGATGTGCAGGGTGCTCGACTGCCAGCCCGGCGACCTGCTGGAGTGGGTCGCCGGGGACGAGGAGCTGGAGGACGGCGCAGCGGAAGCGCGTGCCGGGGGCGGCGTATGAGGGACCTCGGGAGATTCTTCCCCCCGGCTCCCGGGCCGGGCACTCCGGGGGATCCCGGGATCTTCGGGCCGGGTTCCGCTGCCTGGCGTGTCGGCCGCGAACGGGCCATCCTGGCGGGAGGGCCGGCTGCACTCCTGCTGCAGGTGGCACATCCGCTCGTGGCGGAGGGCGTGAGGGCCCACAGCAACTTCGCGCATGATCCCCTGCAGCGACTGCGGGGAACGCTCGACGCCGTCCTGACGGTCTCCTTCGGGGACCAGGCGCAGGTGCGCGCCGCCGCCGGATACGTGGCACGCAAGCACCGCCCCGTACGGGGCACCCTCCCTGACGCGAGCGCCTCGATACCGGCCGGGACGCCCTACAGTGCCACGGATCCGGGCCTGGACCTCTGGGTGTTCTCGACCCTCGTCTGGGCGGCCCTCGAGGTGAGCGACACCTTCCTCCGGCCCGTCTCCACGGCCGAGCGGGACGAGTACTACCGGGACATGACCCGCATGGCCCATCTCTTCGGCGTCCCGCCCGCACTCCTGCCCGCCGATTACGCGGGACTCACGCGCTACATGGACCAGCAGGTGCGCGGCACGCTCGACGTCGGCGGAGCGGGGCGGCTGATCGCCCGGCAGATCCTCGCCCCGGACCCGCCGATCGTCGCGCGGCCGCTCCGGCCGCTGCCGTCCCTGCTCGCCGCGGGCATCCTCCCGCCGTCGCTGCGCGGGGCCTACGGGCTTCCCTGGCGGCGCCGTGAACGTGTCGCCTTCGCCGTGATCCGGAGGCTCGTGCGCCTTGCCGCGCCGCTCCTGCCGGGGCGCATCAGGTACTGGCCGCACTACGCGGTGGCCCGGCGTCGTGTCCCGGGACGCGCGGGTGCCCTGCGGTAGCGGGCGCCCGACCTCGACCCGGTCTCTACTGCTCGGGGCGTCGGATGGTCGTGGTGACCGAGACCAGCTGCGGGCGCGGTGGTGCGGAGCTGAAACCGAACCGGACGGGCGGGCTCACGGGGGCGAGTGAGCCGAGGTCGGCACCGTGCCAGACCGCCGTCGCGCCGGTGACGGCCCGGGCTGACGTGGCGCCGTAGTACTCGGTGCGGCCATGTCCTGCGGATCCGGCCGTCGCCACGCCCTTCACCAGCAGGGACGCCACCGGGTTGATGAGCGCGAGCCACCGGGGATGGGTGGCCAGGCGCTGCGGTACCAGGCCGAGGAGGCGCCCGAGCGGGGTCACGCCTCCGATCCCGATCCGGACCCGCAGGTCGTCGGCCTCCACCACGAGCCGGTCCATCGTCAGCGTGGAGCTGACGGGCGTGAGGACGACGTCGTCGAACGTGTACGTCGCGCCGACGTACTCCGCGATCTCCTGACCCGGCGCGAGCAGCGTCCGCCGGCCGACCGCATCCTCCATCATGACGTCGGTGAACGCGCCGAAGGGCGAGGTGTCCCACCGGCCGATCACGAGCCGGGTACCCGAAGCGGTCCCGATCCCGGCGATATGTCCTTCGAAGCGGTCCATGCCCCCATTGTCCACGGCGGACTCCCCGGCCGGGACGGACGGGGACCGTCACTCCCGGCCTTTTTCGACGACCCCGGAGCGGCTCCGCTAAACTCGGACGGTAAGAGCCCCAGTGGTCGCGCGCAGCGTTCGGCCGGTTGGGGCGTTCTGATGCACGGCGCACTTTCCGCGGTTGCGCGGGGGGAACCCGTACCGAATGGGGGAGGATCCCATGCCAGCAATCGTCATTGTCGGAGCCCAGTGGGGCGACGAGGGTAAGGGCAAGGCCACTGACCTGCTGGGCGGCCGGGTCGACTTCGTCGTGAAGCCCAACGGTGGCAACAACGCCGGGCACACCGTCGTCGTCGGCGGTGAGAAGTACGAGCTGAAGCTCCTTCCCGCCGGCATCCTCAGCCCCAACGCCGTTCCGATCATCGGCAACGGCTGCGTGATCAACCTCGAGGCCCTCTTCGAGGAGATCGACGGGCTCGAGGCCCGCGGCGCGGATACCTCCAAGCTGCGTGTCTCCGCCAACGCCCACCTCGTGGCTCCCTACCACCAGGTCCTGGACAAGGTCACCGAGCGTTTCCTCGGCAAGCGAGCCATCGGCACCACCGGCCGTGGCATCGGCCCGGCCTACATGGACAAGGTGGCCCGGCTCGGCCTGCGCGTCCAGGACGTCTTCGACGAGTCGATCCTGCGCCAGAAGGTGGAGGGCTCCCTCAAGCAGAAGAACGAACTGCTGGTCAAGGTCTACAACCGGCGCGACGTCGAGGTCGAGGAGGTCGTCTCGTACTTCCTCTCCTTCGCCGAGCGGCTGCGGCCCCTCGTCATCGACTCCACGTTCGTGCTCAACGATGCGCTCGACGCCGGCAAGGTGGTCCTCATGGAGGGCGGCCAGGCGACCTTCCTCGACGTCGACCACGGCACCTACCCGTTCGTGACGTCGTCGAACCCGACGGCCGGCGGCGCATCGGTGGGCTCGGGTATCGGGCCCACACGCATCTCCCGCTCGATCGGCATCATCAAGGCCTACACCACGCGCGTCGGCGCCGGCCCGTTCCCCACGGAGCTCTTCGACGAGATGGGCCTCTACCTGCAGAAGACCGGCGGCGAGTTCGGCGTCAACACCGGGCGCCCGCGCCGGTGCGGCTGGTACGACGCCGTCCTGGCGCGCCACGCTTCCCGCGTCAACGGCTTCACCGACTACTTCGTCACCAAGCTCGACGTCCTGACGGGCATCGAGAGCATCCCCGTGTGCGTGGCGTACGACGTCGACGGCGTGCGACACGACGAGATGCCCATGACCCAGACCGAGTTCCACCACGCCAAGCCGATCTTCGAGTACTTCGACGGCTGGACCGAGGACATCACGGGCGCCCGGACCATCGAGGACCTCCCGGACAACGCGCAGACCTACGTCCGGGCGCTCGAGAAGCTGTCCGGCACCCGGTTCTCCGCCATCGGCGTGGGCCCGGACCGCGACCAGACCATCGTGGTCAACGACCTGATCGGGGCCTGAGACCCGTCCGGCGGCCGGATCCGGTCGCGGCGGCGCGGGAGGCGGGCGCTACCAGCCCCAGGTTCCCGCGCCACCCTTGAACGGGCCGACGATCGCGGCGGTGATCCAGCCCCCGTAGAAGTCGCCCTCCTGGGACCGGACCCGCTCGCCGTCGACGGTGCATTCGTCCATCCGCGAGGGATAGATGGCGACGCGGCCGGCCAGGTCCTCGTACCCGGCCACCGGAGCGGGGTAGGTCCAGGCGCCACGAGGACTGCGCGCGGAGCCGGCGACGACGTCGAAGTAGCTCGCGGTGCCCTTGAACTCGCAGTGCGTGGTGCCCTCGACCGGGCGCAGGACCCCGGGGGTGAAGTCCGGAATCGGCAGGTAGTAGACCGGCGGGTGGCTCGTCTCGAGCACGCGGACCGCCCGGTTCGTCCTCGCGATGAGCTGCCCGCCGAAGCGCACCTCGATCGTCGCCGGGGTGCTCTCCACGCGCGGCGGCCTCGGATAATCCCATACCGACTCCTGGCCGGGGCCGGGCTCCACGCGCCTGCCCTTTCTCGGATTCCTCATGGGGAGAAGGCTACTCCGGCGTGCTGGACGGGAGTCTGTAGGCTTGGAGCAAGGCACGGCACACACGTGAGGTGGCATCATGAAGGTCAGCGTTGGTCAGTTCAGGCCGGGTGGGGACGCCCGGGTGAACCTCGCCGTCATGCGGGAGCTCGCTGCCGAGGCGGCTGCCGAGGGCTCGGAGCTGATCGTCTTCCCCGAGGAGTCGATGTTCGCCATCGGCAAGGTCGAGGGCCCGCTGCAGGAGGCCGTGGAGGCCGGCTGGACCTCCTTCGTGCAGCAGCTGTCGTTCATCGCGGCCGAGCACTCGATCGCGATCGTCGCCGGCGGATACGAGCCCAGCGGCGAGGAGCGGCCCTTCAACACCCTCGTGCTCATCGATGCCACCGGACGCATCGTGGACACGTACCGCAAGCTGCACCTGTACGACGCCTTCAGCTACCAGGAGTCCGCCAACATCAAGCCGGGTGACGGCGGCATCAAGGTGGCCCAGCTCGGAGACGTCCGGGTGGGGCTCATGACCTGCTACGACGTCCGCTTCCCCGAGCAGGCGCGGGCCCTTGCGGATGCGGGGGCGGACCTCATCTGCGTTCCCGCCTCCTGGTTCAAGGGCGAGCACAAGATCGAGCACTGGGAGACACTGCTCAAGGCGCGGGCCATCGAGAACACCCTCTGGGTAGCAGCGGCCGGCACCTCCAGCAGCCACACGATCGGCCATTCCGCCATCATCGACCCCATGGGCGTGCCGCAGGTGCATCTCGAGGACGAGGAGCGGGGTGTCGTCACCACGGAGGTGACGCGCCGGAGGGTCGACGACGTCCGCGAGTTCCTGCCGGTGCTCAGGAACCGGCGCTTCGCGCGGAACGACACCATTGTCGACTCCCACTGACGCCGGGTCCGACCGCGCCTCCCCGCCGGTGGAGCGGCCCCCCGAACCGGGGCGGGCGCCGAACATCCGCGACGTCGCCCGGCGGGCGGGTGTCTCGCACCAGACGGTGTCCCGCGTGCTCAACGGCCATCCGAGCCTGCGGGCCGAGACGCGCGACCGCGTCCTGGCCGCGATGGACGAGCTGAGCTTCCGTCCGAACCGGGCCGCCCGCGCGCTCGTGACGAGCCGGTCCACCATGATCGGCGTGCTCGTCAGCAAGGGCTTCGAGTACGGACCCGCCGCCAGCCTGCAGGCCATCGACAGCGCGGCCCGCGAGGCCGGCTACGCCGTCGACGTCGCGCACCTCGACGACGTGGACGCGGGGTCGATCCGCTCCGCCCTCGATCGCCTGCTGGCCCACGGCGTGGACGGGCTGATCATCCTCGCGCCGCAGACGCAGACGCTCGGGGAGATCGGGCACCTGTCCATCACCCTGCCGTTCGTGACGGTCCACTCCGCACGCGCCCACGACGACCACCGCCTCTCCGTGGACCAGTCGGGCGGGGCGGCACTCGCCACCCGGCACCTGCTCGAGCTGGGGCACCGGAGGATCGTGCACGTCGCGGGCCCGGACGGGTGGTTCGAGACGGAAGCGCGCGTGCGCGGGTACCGCAGCGAGATGGAGGCCTGGGGCCGGGTGCCGGAGAAGCTGCTCTCCGGCGACTGGACGGCGGAGTCGGGGTACCGTGCCGGAGCGCACATCATGGCGGACGCCGGCATCACCGCGGTCTTCTCCTCGAACGACCAGATGGCACTCGGGCTGCTCCATGCCTTCCGCGAGGGCGGCCGCCGCGTCCCGGAGGACATCAGCGTGGTCGGGTTCGACGACGTCCCGGAGGCCGCCTACTACTGGCCGCCGCTGACCACCGTGCGGCAGGATTTCCCCGAGCTCGGCAGGCGCTGCGTGGCGCGGCTGCTCGGGCTCATCGGCGATGCGGGGCCGGGTGTGACGGCGTCGAGCGCGGGTGCGGGGGGCGCGACGCCCGACGTCGTCCCGGAACTCGTCGTCCGCGCCTCGACGGCGGCGCCCGCGGGCTGAGACGCCCTCGTTACCCGCTGCTCATTGACAGCCCCCACCGGCGCACGCCTACACTGGTGATCGCCGATGTGAACGGTCACATGGCTTCCGAACAGCCGATCCACCCGAGCACTGCGCAGCGGTCTCGAGAAGAACAAAGAGGTCCTTCCCTTGAGTGACTCCACCCCGGGCTCATCCGCCTATGTCATCGGCATCGACTACGGCACCCTGTCGGGCCGCGCCGTCGTCGTCCGTGTCTCCGACGGTGCCGAACTCGGCGCCTCGACCCTCGAGTACCCGCACGCCGTCATGGATTCGACGCTCGCGGCCACCGGGGAGCAGCTCCCGCCGGAGTGGGCCCTGCAGGTGCCGTCCGACTACGTCGACGTCCTCCGCACCGCAGTACCGGCGGCCGTGAAGGAGGCGGGGATCGACCCGCAGGACGTCATCGGCATCGCCACCGACTTCACCGCCTGCACCATGGTGCCCACCCTCGCCGACGGCACGCCGCTGAACGAGGTGCCCGGCTACGAAGGCCGCCCGCACGCCTACGTGAAGCTGTGGAAGCACCACGCCGCCCAGGGCCAGGCCAACCGCATCAACGACCTCGCGGCCGAACGCGGCGAGGCCTGGCTGCCCCGGTATGGCGGCCTCATCTCGAGCGAGTGGGAGTTCGCCAAGGGCCTGCAGCTGCTCGAGGAGGACCGCGAGCTCTACGACCTCATGGACCACTGGGTGGAGGCCGCCGACTGGATCGTCTGGCAGCTCACCGGGCAGTACGTGCGCAACGCCTGCACCGCCGGATACAAGGGCATCTACCAGGACGGCGCCTACCCGTCCGACGACTTCCTCGGGGCCCTCAACCCGGACTTCGCCGGGTTCGCCCGCGAGAAGGTGGAGCACACCATCGGTGCCCTCGCTTCGAAGGCGGGCTCGCTCTCCGAGGAGGCAGCCGCCTGGACCGGGTTGCCGGCGGGCATCGCCGTCGCCGTCGGGAACGTGGACGCGCATGTCACAGCCCCCGCAGCCCAGGCCACCGACCCGGGCCAGATGGTGGCCATCATGGGAACCTCGACCTGCCACGTCATGAACTCGGACCGGCTGAGCGAGGTGCCCGGCATGTGCGGCGTCGTGGACGGCGGCATCGTCGAGGGCTTCTACGGCTACGAGGCCGGCCAGTCCGGCGTCGGCGACATCTTCGCGTGGTTCGTCGCCAACCAGGTGCCCGGCGAGATCAAGGACGCCGCCACCGCGCAGGGCCTGAGCGTGCACGAGTACCTGACGGAACAGGCGCAGTCCGAGCCCGTCGGCGCGCACGGCCTGGTGGCCCTCGACTGGCACTCCGGCAACCGCTCGGTCCTCGTGGACCACGAGCTCTCCGGCACCATCGTGGGCCTGACCCTCGCCACGAAGCCCCACGAGGTCTACCGCGCGCTGCTGGAATCGACGGCGTTCGGCACCCGGAAGATCGTCGAGACCTTCAACGCCTCCGGCGTGCCGGTCACGGAGTTCGTGGCCGCCGGCGGACTGATCCGCAACCCGTTCCTCATGCAGGTCTACGCCGACGTGCTGAACATGCCCCTCTCGGTCATCGGGAGTTCCCAGGGGCCCGCCCTCGGCTCGGCGATCCACGCCGCCGTCGCGGCCGGCGCCTACGAGGACATCCACGCAGCGGCCGCTGCCATGGGCCACCTGAACCGGGCCGCCTACACGCCGGACCCGGAGCGCGCCGCCGCCTACGACGCCCTGTACCGCGAGTACACCGAACTGCACGACTACTTCGGGCGCGGCACCAACGACGTCATGCACCGGCTCAAGGCCCTGCGCCGCGCGGCCCGCACCCCGCAGGCGGTGTCGGCATGAGTGCTGCAGCGCCACGCTCCTTCAGCCCCGAGATCGAGGCCGCCATCATCGACGTCCGGAAGGACGTCGCCGCCCTGCACGCCGAACTCGTGCGGTACGGGCTCGTCATCTGGACTGGAGGCAACGTCTCCGGACGCGTGCCCGGAGCGGACCTCTTCGTCATCAAGCCCTCCGGCGTCAGTTACGACGAGCTGACGCCGGAGAACCAGATCCTGTGCGACCTCGACGGCAACGTCATCGAGGGCACGCCTGGATCGGAGCGGTCCCCGTCCAGCGACACCGCGGCGCACGCCTATGTGTACCGCAACATGCCCGACGTCGGCGGCGTGGTGCACACGCACTCCACCTACGCCGTCGCCTGGGCTGCGCGCGGGGAGCCGATCCCGTGCGTCATCACGGCCATGGCCGACGAGTTCGGCGGTGAGATCCCGGTGGGTCCGTTCGCGATCATCGGCGACGACTCGATCGGCCGCGGCATCGTCGAGACGCTGACCGGCCACCGCTCCCGCGGCGTGCTGATGAAGAGCCACGGCCCCTTCACGATCGGCAAGGACGCGAAGGACGCCGTCAAGGCCGCCGTCATGCTCGAGGACGTCGCCCGCACCGTCCACATCTCCCGACAGCTCGGTGCGCCCGCAGGCATCCAGCCCGAGCACATTGACTCACTCTTCGACCGCTACCAGAACGTGTACGGCCAGCCCTCGACCCCAGGAGCCCACGCATGAGCCCCCTCAGCACGACCCTCGACACCTACGAAGTCTGGTTCCTCACCGGCAGCCAGGACCTCTACGGCGAGGAGACGCTCCAGCAGGTCGCCGAGCAGTCCCAGGAGATCGTCCGGATCCTCGGCGACGCCGGCCTGCCCGTGAAGGTGGTCTGGAAGCCCACGCTCAAGGATTCCACCTCGATCCGGCGCATGGCCCTCGAGGCCAACGCCGCGGACAACGCGATCGGCGTGATCGCCTGGATGCACACCTTCAGCCCCGCGAAGATGTGGATCGCCGGCCTCGACGCGCTCCGCAAGCCCCTCCTGCACCTGCACACGCAGATCAACGTGGCGCTGCCGTGGGGCGAGATCGACTTCGACTTCATGAACCTCAACCAGGCCGCCCACGGCGACCGCGAGTTCGGCTACATCCAGTCACGCCTCGGGGTGCCGCGCAAGACCGTGGTGGGGCACGTCTCGAGCCCCGAGGTATGCGCCAAGGTCGCCTCCTGGCAGCGGGCCGCCGCGGGTTGGGCCGCCGTGCACGAACTCAAGGTCGCACGGTTCGGCGACAACATGCGGAACGTCGCCGTCACCGAGGGCGACAAGACGGAGGCCGAGCTGCGCTTCGGCGTCTCGATCAACACCTGGGGCGTCAACGACCTCGTGGCCGCCGTCGAGGCACAGACCGAGAGCGACGTCGACGCGCTCGTGGCCGAGTACGAGGAGACCTACGACGTCGTGCCGGAACTCCGCCGCGGCGGCGAACGGCACGAATCGCTGCGCTACGGCGCCCGCCAGGAACTGGGGCTGCTGTCCTTCCTCGAGGAGGGCGGCTTCGGCGCCTTCACCACCAACTTCGAGGACCTCGGCGCGCTGCGGCAGCTGCCCGGCCTCGCCGTCCAGCGGCTCATGGCCCGTGGCTACGGCTTCGGCGCCGAGGGCGACTGGAAGACTGCCGTCCTGGTCAGGGCCGCCAAGGTGATGGGTGCCGGACTGCCCGGCGGCGCCTCCCTCATGGAGGACTACACGTACCACCTCGTGCCGGGGGAGGAGAAGATCCTCGGGGCTCACATGCTCGAGATTTGCCCCACCCTGACCACGTCGAAGCCCTCCCTGGAGGTGCACCCGCTCGGAATCGGCGGCAAGGAGGACCCCGTGCGCCTCGTCTTCGACACGGACGCCGGCGCAGGCGTCGTCGTCGCGATGTCGGACATGCGGGACCGCTTCCGCCTCACGGCGAACGCCGTCGAGATCGTGCCGCCCGACGCCCCGCTCCCCAACCTGCCGGTCGCGCGCGCAGTGTGGAAGCCGGAGCCCAGCCTCGAGACGTCCGCAGCGGCATGGCTCAGCGCCGGTGCCGCGCACCACACCGTCCTCACCACCGCCGTGGGCCTCGACGTCTTCGAGGACTTCGCGGACATCGCCGAGGTGGAACTGCTGCGGATCGACGCCGATACGAAGCTGCGTGAGTTCCAGCGCGAACTACGATGGAACGCGGCCTACTACCGGCTGGCCCAGAAACTGTAGGACCGCTCCACCCACAGCCGGCAACGCTGCCGGAAACCACTCACAAGAAAGACCCACCATGAATCGGAAATACCTGGCCGGCATCGCGGCCGCCAGCATCCTGACCCTCAGCCTCACCGCTTGCGGTGGAAGCCGTGGCGGCGGCGACGATGCCGCTGCCGAGGGCGGATCTAACGAAGGCGCGAAGATCGGCGTGGCCATGCCCACGCAGCAGTCCGAGCGCTGGATCGCCGACGGCGAGAACGTCAAGAGCCAGCTCGAGGAGCTCGGCTACGAGGTCGACCTCCAGTTCGCCAACGACGACATCCCCACGCAGATCAGCCAGATCGAGAACATGATCAACGGTGGCGTGAAGGCACTCGTGGTCGCCTCGATCGACGGCACCACCCTCACGAGCGTGCTCGACCAGGCCGAGTCGCAGGACATCCCGGTCATCGCGTACGACCGCCTCATCAACGGTTCCGACACCGTGGACTACTACACGACCTTCGACAACCAGGAGGTCGGCGTCCAGCAGGCCACCTCGCTGCTGACCGGCCTCGGCGTCCTCGACGCCGAGGGCAAGGAGACGGGCGAGAAGGGTCCCTTCGACGTGGAGCTCTTCGCGGGAAGCCCCGACGACAACAACGCGACGTTCTTCTGGGAAGGCGCCATGGAGACCCTCCAGCCGTACCTCGACAGCGGCGTCCTGCGCGTACCCAGTGGCCAGACCGAGTTCGAGCAGGCGGCGATCCTCCGCTGGCTGCCCGACACGGCGCAGGACCGCATGGAGGACCTGCTCACCGTCGGTGGCGGCGAGCGCCTCGAGGGTGTTCTCTCCCCGTACGACGGCCTGTCCATCGGCATCATCTCGGCTCTGACCTCCGGCGGCTACTCGGCGGACGAGCTCCCCGTGGTCACGGGTCAGGACGCCGAGGTGGGCTCCGTGAAGTCCATCATCGCCGGCGAGCAGTACTCGACGATCTTCAAGGACGTCCGCGAGCTCGGCAAGCAGGCCGTCACGATGGTCGATGCGCTCATGAAGGGCGAGGAGCCCGAGGTCAACGACACCGAGACGTACGACAACGGCGAGAAGATCGTCCCGTCCTACCTGCTCGAGTCACAGATCGTCACCGTCGACAACTACGAGGCCGCGCTCGTGGAGACCGGGTACTACTCCGAGGACGACCTCAAGTAGCCGTTCCGCAGCACCCCGCAGCACCCCTTTTGCCTGTGGCTCCGTACCGTACCGGTCCGGAGCCACAGGTGCTGTACCTCGCCCGGCCCCTGCCGGGACTTCCACTCAAGTAAGCGAGGCTCGACCATGGCGGAGAACATCCTCCGGATGCGCCGCATCACCAAGACCTTCCCAGGCGTGAAGGCACTGCAGGACGTCAACCTCGACGTCGCGCGTGGAGAAGTCCACGCGATCTGCGGAGAGAACGGGGCCGGGAAATCGACCCTCATGAAAGTGCTGTCGGGCGTCTACCCTCACGGGACGTACGACGGCGACATCGAGTTCGAGGGCTCCGTCGCGGAGTTCAAGGACATCCGCGACAGCGAGCGCGACGGCATCGTCATCATCCACCAGGAGCTCGCCCTCTCCCCCTTCCTGTCCGTCGCCGAGAACATCTTCCTCGGGAACGAGCGCGAGAAGCGCGGCTTCATCAACTGGAACGAGACCAACGTGGAGGCGGCCAGGCTCCTCCGGCGCGTGGGCCTCGACCTCAATCCGGTGGTGCGGGCCGGGGACATCGGGGTGGGCAAGCAGCAACTCGTCGAGATCGCCAAGGCGCTCTCCAAGAACGTGAAGCTGCTGATCCTCGACGAGCCCACTGCGGCGCTGAACGACGAGGACTCGGCGCACCTGCTCGGGCTCGTGAAAGGCCTCCGTGCCGAGGGCATCACCAGCATCATCATCAGCCACAAGCTCAACGAGATCCGGGAGATCGCCGACTCCGTGACGATCCTCCGGGACGGGCGCACCATCGAGACGCTCAGCCTCCACGACGGCTCCGTCACCGAGGAGCGCATCATCAAGGGGATGGTGGGCCGTGACATGGAGAGCCGCTACCCGGACCGCACGCCGGTCATCGGCGAGGAGGTCCTCCGCGTCGAGGACTGGACGGTGCACCACCCGCAGGAGACCTCCCGTGTGGTCGTCGACGCCGCGAACCTCTCGGTGCGCGCCGGCGAGGTGGTCGGTATCGCCGGCCTGATGGGCGCCGGGCGGACGGAGCTCGCCATGAGCATCTTCGGGCGGAGCTACGGTTCGCACATCACCGGCACCCTGTACAAGAACGGTGCCCCGATCACGGCGCGCACAGTGGGCGAGGCGATCCGGCACGGCCTCGCGTACGCCACGGAGGACCGCAAGCGATACGGGCTGAACCTGATCGACGACATCAAGCGGAACATCTCCGGCGCCGCGCTCGGGAAGCTCGCGAAGCGCGGCTGGGTCGACAGCGGCCGTGAGGCCGTCGTCGCGGGCGACTACCGGAAGTCCATGAACATCAAGGCCCCGACCGTCACGGCCATCACCGGCAAGCTCTCCGGCGGCAACCAGCAGAAGGTGGTGCTCTCCAAATGGATGTTCTCGGACCCCGATGTCCTGATCCTCGACGAACCCACCCGCGGGATCGACGTCGGCGCCAAGTACGAGATCTACACGATCATCAACCGCCTCGCGGCCGAGGGGAAGGCCGTCATCGTCATCTCCTCCGAACTGCCCGAGCTGCTCGGCATCTGTGACCGCATCTACACGCTCGCCGAAGGCCGCATCACCGCCGAAGTGCCGATCGACCAGGCGACCCCCGAACTCCTCATGCAGCACATGACCAAGGAAAAGGACTGATTCCATGGCTACCACCGTCAAAGACCCCGCGGTCACCGCACCGCCACCTCCCGTGAAGCACGGGCTCGCCTTCCTCACGAGCAGGCTGCGCCAGATCGGTATCTTCGTGGCGCTCATCGTCATCGTCGCCCTGTTCCAGGTGCTGACCGGCGGCGCTCTGCTGCAGCCGGACAACGTCTCCAACATCATCGTCCAGAACAGCTACATCCTGCTCTTGGCCATCGGTATGGTCATGATCATCGTCGCCGGGCACATCGACCTCTCCGTCGGCTCGGTGGCAGCCTTCGTGGGGGCCATGTCCGGCATCATGATCCAGGACTGGGGGTTCACCTGGTGGGTGGCCTTCCTCGCCTCACTGATCATCGGCGGGCTCGTCGGCGCCTGGCAGGGCTTCTGGGTGGCCTACGTGGGCATCCCCGCGTTCATCGTCACACTCGCCGGCATGCTCGTGTTCCGTGGACTCACCCAGATCGTGCTCGAGAACCAGCGCATCACCGGGTTCCCCGAGGAGTACCGCCAGCTCGGCGGCGGCTTCCTCTTCCCCGGGCTGTTCCCGGCGGAGACCAACCTCCTGGACTGGACCACGGTGGTCCTCGGCTTGGTGGCCGTGGGCCTCCTCACCATCACTCAGCTCCGGGGACGCGCCACCCGTGCACGCCTGAAGCTCGAGGACGAGCCGGCGGCCTGGTTCTTCACCAAGCTCGCTTTCATCGTCGTGATCATCCTCGGCCTCACCTACCTTCTGGCGAGCTCGCGCAGCGGTACGCCGATCGTGCTCGTGGTCCTCGGCATCCTGATCGTGGGCTACAGCGCGGTCATGAGCAACAGCGTCTTCGGCCGCCACATCTACGCCGTCGGAGGCAACCTCCAGGCGGCGCAGCTGTCCGGCATCAACACCAAGCGCATCGACTTCATGCTCTTCGTCAACATGGGTGTGCTGGCCGCACTCGCCGGCCTCATCTTCACGGGCCGCCTGAACTCGGCCGGGCCGGGCGCAGGCAACCTGTTCGAACTCGACGCCATCGCCGCTGCGTTCATCGGTGGCGCTGCCGTGACCGGAGGCGTGGGTACCGTGATCGGGGCCATCACGGGTGGCCTCATCATGGGCGTGCTCAACAACGGCATGTCCCTGCTGGGCGTGGGTATCGACGTCCAGCAGTTCATCAAGGGCATGGTGCTCCTGCTGGCCGTCGGCTTCGACGTCTTCAACAAGCGCCGCGCCTCGAACGCCCTGAAGTAGGGTCTCCGCGAGACCCGGGAAAAAAGTCGGACCGGGCGTAACTTTTCCGAACCGGCCGTCGATTACCTGTTTGTAAGCGCCGCACCGAGGCTTATCCCCCAACGGGCCTCGGTGCGGCCTTTTCTTTGCTGTGACCCCGGTGGGGCCGACGCCTGCGGGCGGGAGGCAGCGGTTACGATGGTGTCGCCGTCCAGCTCGAACATCGCCGTCCAGCTCGAACAAGGAACAGACCGTGGTCACACCCCTGCCTGATGACGTGCTGGCGCGCGCGCGAGCAGGTGATTCTGCGGCGTTCTCCCTCATCTACGAGGCGTTGAGTCCGGCCGTCCTCGGCTATTTCTCCGGCCGCGGGTCGGAGGACCCGGAGGCTCTGACGCAGGAAGTGTTCCTTGCGGTCTTCTCGAAGCTGGAGACGGTCTCGGGCGGGCTGCAGGGTCTGCGCACCTTCACGTTCTCGGTGGCGCACGCGCGGTATGTGGACGAGGTACGCAAGAAGGCGAGGACTCCGGTCCTCGTGGGTTACGAGGCCGACGGCGATACACGTGCCGCGGATTCCGCGGAGAGGGTGGCCCTGGACAATCTCGACGCCGGGGGAGCAGATGGATTGCTGGCCCGGCTGAACACCGAGCAGCGCGATGTCCTCCTGCTGCGGATCGTGGCCGGACTGCCGATCGACGAGGTCGCGGAGATCCTCGGCAGATCGGCGGGGTCGGTGAAGCAGTTGCAGCGGCGAGGACTGCTCAAGCTCAAGGAACTGGTCGGACCCAATGAATCGGAAGCGCTATGACTGGACGTGAGGCCTCGGACCGGGAGCTGCGCATCCTCGAGGAAGCGGGCCTCCCCGAGGACCCGGCACTCCTGCACGCCGTACGCGACCTGCGGGCGCTGGGTGACGGGCCCGCACCGGAAGCGTCCGCGGAACTCGCCCAGTTGATGGCCGACGGCGGGAAGGCGCCCCAGGGCCGCCGGAACAAGCGTCGGATCACCTTCCTGGGAGGCGCGCTCGCCGTGTCGATGGGTGTCGGGATGTCCGGTGTCGCGGCGGGAACCCTCCATCTCCCCTACGGCCTCGGCGACGCCGTCGATTCGATCGCCCGCTTCAGCGTGCATCACGATCCCGACCATCATGATCCCGACCGTCACGAGCCCGCTCCGGCCGTGGTCGCGCCCTCCATCGAGAGCCCTGCCGGGGCCCTCGCGGTGCCGCTCCCGGCGCCGTCCGCCATCGCGGGGGTACCGGCTGTTCCCGTTGCTGGGGACCCGACCGGCCCCGGTGACTCTTCCGGTGCCGGATCCAGGACGGTGACACCCGAGGTACCTTCCACCGGGGGAAGCATCGCACCGGGCGCGCCGCCGACTGTGCCCGCGGTACCTCCGGTCGCCACGGAGAGGCAGGTCGTCGGCCAGGTACCGCCTGTCCCGCCGGTGCAGGACCTGCGACCCGCCACCGTCCCGGACGGCCGCGTCCCGGGCCGTCCGACGGGGGAGACGCCGCCGGGAGACCAGGGCGAGCGCCGGGCCGATCAGGGAAAGCTGCAGGACCGGAACGGGGTCCAGGACAAGAACACGGTCCAGGACAAGAACACGGTCCAGGACAAGAACACGGTCCAGGACGACGGCAGAGGCCAGGACACGCAGGCCGAGAGAGTAGTCACCAGCACCGGTCCGGAGCGGGGGCATCGCGAGGTCCGCAGGTCCTTCGCCGGCCCGGATCCCTCCTGGAGCCTCACGCCCGTCGAGCAGGCCGACGAGCCGATGGTCCTGGCTGCTCCGTTCTCCGACGAGGACGCAGGGATGTCGCTGTTCCTGGCCGATGCCGACGTCGAGCCGGTCATCGAACCCGCCGTCGAGCCGGCGGGCGACCCCTCCGGTGATGCCGCCCCGGCCGATCCCGTCCCCGTTCCGGAACCGCCCGCCGTGGAACCGTCGGCCGTCGAGTCGCCGGCGCCCGAGGACGGATGACGCCGGTTACGAGGTGATCTGCCGCCCGGACGGGATGGCGCCGGTTACGAGGTGATCTGCCGCCCGGACGGGATGGCGCCGGTTACGAGGTGATCTGCCGCTTGGACGAGATGACGCCGGTGTTGAAGCCGGCGAGGTTGAGGCCTCCGTGGAACCGTGCGTGCTCGATCTTGATGCAGCGGTCCATCACGACGTTCAGGCCGGCCTTCTCGGCATCGCGGGCCACGTCCTCGTGCCACGAACCCAGCTGCAGCCACAGGGTCTTCGCGCCGACGTCCAGCGTCTCCTGCAGCACCGAGGGCAGGTCGTCGTGCTTGCGGAACACGTCCACGACGTCGGGAACCTCCGGCAGGTCCCTGAGCGACGCGTAGGCCGGCTGCCCCAGGATCTCCTTGGCCACCGGGTTCACGAAGTACAGGCGGTACGGTGAGGAGGACTGCAGGTAGGTCGCGACGAAGTAGGAGGCCCGGGAGGGCTTGTCCGATGCCCCGACGATCGCCACGGACCTCGCGTTCCTCAGCAGGTTCAGCCGTTCGGGGGCCGAAGGCCCCTCCCAGGTCCGTTCCGGTGCGGTGCTGCTCATGCTCCCACTCCTACTGCCCGTGTTGCCGACGGGTCGTCGTCGTTCTCTCCCGCGGACTCCTGCGGGAGTCCGTCGAAGGCTGCGTCCGGGGACTCCACAGCAGCTTCGAGTGCCTGGTCGAGGTCCCACAGGATGTCGTCGAGGTCCTCCAGTCCCACCGAGATGCGGACGAGGTCCTCGGGCACCCCCGCCGCCACGAGCTGCTCGGCGGAGAGCTGCTGGTGCGTCGTCGAGCCGGGATGGATCACGAGGGTGCGGGAATCGCCGACGTTCGCGAGGTGCGAGGCCAGCTGCAGCGACTCGATGAACTTCTGGCCCGCTTTGCGACCGCCCTTGATGCCGAAGCTGAAGACCGACCCGGGTCCCTGCGGCAGGTAGGTCTTCGCGCGCTCGTGGTGAGCGTGGGTGGGCAGACCCGCATAGTTGACGTACTCCACGCGGGGATCGGCCTGCAGCCATCGCGCCACGGCCGATGCGTTCTCGAGGTGCTCGTCGAGGCGCTGCGCGAGTGTCTCGACGCCCTGCAGGAGCTGGAAGGCCGACGACGGCGAGAGCGAGGGCCCGATGTCGCGCAGCTGCTCGGTGCGGAGCTTGGTGAGGAAGCCGTACTCGCCGAAGTTCGCCCACCACTGGATGTTGCCGTAGGAGGGCACCGGCTCGGTCATCATGGGGAACTTGCCGTTGCCCCAGTCGAAGCGCCCGCTCTCCACGATCACGCCGCCGAGGGTGGTTCCGTGCCCGCCGATGAACTTGGTGGCGGAGTGGATCACGATGTCCGCGCCGTGCTCGATCGGCCGCACGAGGTAGGGCGTGCTCAGCGTCGAGTCGACGATGAACGGGATTCCGGCGTCGTGCGCGACCTTCGCCAGCCCGGCGAGGTCCGCGATCTCACCCGAGGGGTTCGCGATCACCTCGGCGTAGACGGCCTTGGTGTTGTCGCGGATCGCGGCCGCGTAGTCGGCCGGGTCCGTTCCTGGCACGAAGGTGGTCTCGATGCCGAACCGGCGCAGCGTGACGTCCAGCTGGGTCACCGTCCCGCCGTACAGCTGGGAGGCAGCCACGATGTGGTCGCCGGCCTGGCACAGGGCAGCGAAGGTGATGAACTCCGCGCTCATGCCCGACGCCGTCGCGACCGCCCCGATGCCGCCCTCGAGCGACGCGATGCGCTCCTCGAACGCGGCGACCGTCGGGTTGCCGATACGCGAGTAGATGTTGCCGTACTTCTGGAGCGCGAAGAGGTTTGCGGCGTCGTTGGTGTCCTTGAACACGAACGACGTCGTCTGGTAGATCGGCACTGCCCGGGCACCGTGCGTGGCGTCGGGGGTCCCGCCGGCGTGGAGCGCGCGCGTGCGGAAACCGAAGGAACGTTCTGCCATCAGACACCTGCCTTGCTGGATCGGGATACTGCGAGGGTGGATTCGGGATCGAAGTCGACGCCGGCCTTGCGGGCGGCATCGGCCTCGAGCTCGCGCACGATCGGGAGGATGTCCGTGCCGAACGCCGCTACCTCCTCCTGGAAATGGAGGTAGCAGGTGAGGAGGAGGTTCACGCCGATCTTCTTGTACTCCACGATGCGCTCGGCGATCTGCTCGGGCGTGCCGATGAGCTGCGTCTTGAAGCCGTCGTTGTACTGGACGAGGTCCTCGAACGTCGAATCGGCCCACATGCCCTTCCCGTCCTTCGTGGACGGTCCGGCTTCCTGGACGGCGTCGCGGAATCCCTCGACGGCGGGGCGGTGGGCCTTCGCGACGATCTCGCGCAGGGTGTCGCGGGCCTCCTTCTCGGAATCGCGGGCGATCACAAATCCGTTCAGGCCGAAACGGGGACGGCGGCCGGCCTGTTCGGCGGAGGCCTGGACACCGGCGATGTTGTCCTTGAAGCCCTCGAGGTCCTTGCCGTTGGAGAAGTACCAGTCGGCCACGCGGCCCGCGGTCGCCTGGGCCGCTGTCGAGTTCCCCCCGAAGAAGATCTCGGGGTGCGGGCGTCCTGGGACGTCCACGGGGGCCGGGCTCAGGGTGAAGTTGTTGATGTCGTAGTACTTCCCCGACTGGCTGTAGCCCTCTTCGGTCCACAGGCCGCGCAGCACCCGGATGAACTCCTCGGTGCGGACGTAGCGTTCATCGTGCTCGAGCCACTCGAGGCCGAAGTTGACGAACTCGTCCTTGAGCCACCCGGAGACGATGTTGACCGCGGCGCGGCCGTTGGAGATGTGGTCCGCGGTGATGATGTATTTCGCCAGCACGCCCGGGTGCCACATGCCCGGGTGGACTGCGGCGATCACCTTCAGCTTCTCGGTCGCGGCCAGGAGGGCGAGGGAGAAACTCGTCGCCTCGTGCTGCTTGTCGGCGCCGTAGGACGCGGCGTAGCGGGTCTGGGAGAGCGCGTACTCGAAACCGGCGTCCTCGGCGATGCGCGCGAGTTCCCTGTTGTAGTCGAAGTCCCAGCTGGTGCGCTGTTCGATGGTCGAGACCACCAGGCCGCCGCTGACGTTGGGAACCCAGTAGGCGAACTTGAGGGGAGTGGAAAGGTCGGCGACACTCATGGTTTCCTCCATCGGTCTGGCAGTAGCACCCTTCTGTCGCCGTGGAACACGGAGGCCAGGGTTGCTGCGGCGTCAATGAGCCAGATCTCTCAGCCGCTCCGGATGGTCAGGTCGAGTGTGCCACCGAGGTGCTGCAGAACCAAAACAATGTGTCTCCGTATGAGGTCCTGTCTCGAAGCAGTCAGTGCACTGAGGACCTTGACAAAGCCGGGAGCACACCAAAGACTGACCGTGGGAGCGCTTCCACGGGGATGGACCAGCGCTCCGCTACCGGGCGATCACGCCAACCACCACCACATGAGGAGCAATGATGCTCAGCATTTCCAGGACGTGTGCAGTGACCCTTGCAGTAGCAGGGGTTCTGGTCTCCACCGCATTCTCCGCCCTGCCGGCCTCTGCCCAGGGGTCCAAGGACGGTCCGGAACAGGGAGCGGCTTCGTCCGCCACCGAGTTCTATGTCCCGATGAAGAACCACTACCACCAGGCCCAGCGCCAGATCGCAGAGTTGAGGTCTTCCGGTGACCGCGCGACCGCCGACAGCCTCAGTGCCATGGTCTCGGCCCCCCAGGCGGTCTGGGTCACGGGCAGCGATCCCGCCACCGTCACGCAGGAAGTGCGGACCACCACGCATCGCGCGGCAGGCAAGGGTCAGGTGCCCGTGCTCGCCGCATACAACCTGCCCTTCCGCGACTGTTCGCAGTACTCGGCCGGTGGTGCGACCGATGTCGCCGGCTACAAGGCCTGGGTGGACGCGCTCGCCGCGGGCATCGAGGACAGGGCGGCCCTGGTGGTGCTCGAGCCGGACGGGCTCGGCATCATCCCCTGGAACCGCGGGCTCGACGGCAACCTCGAGTGGTGCCAGCCGGCAGAGGCGAACGCCGGGACCGCGGCGGCAGAGCGTTTCGAAATGCTCAACTACGCGGTGGACCAGCTGAAGGCGCTTCCCAACACCAGGGTGTACCTCGACGGGACGCACAGCGCCTGGCTGGGCACCGGTGAGATCTCGAGCAGGCTCGTGAAGGCCGGCGTGCAGAAGGCCGACGGCTTCTTCCTGAACGTCTCCAACTACGAACTCACCGAACGCCAGTTGAAGTTCGGTAGCTGGGTGTCGCAGTGCATCTACTACGCCACCGAGATCGACCCGGGGGCCTACGGGTCCTGTGGCAGCCAGTACTATCCGGCGTCGCCCACCGACTTCTCCACCTGGGGACTGACGGACGCCTGGTACGCGCAGAACGTGGCGGGCGCGGCGAACGCGCCGTCGAACGACGAGCTTGCGCACTTCGTCATCGATACGAGCCGCAACGGCAAGGGCCCCTGGGTCCCCACGGCCGCCTACCCGGACCCCCAGGTCTGGTGCAACCCGCCGAGCCGCGGACTGGGTTACCTGCCCACGTCCGATACAGGCAACCCGCTGGCCGACGCTTTCCTGTGGATCAAGGTGCCCGGTGAGTCCGACGGCGAATGCAGCCGCGGCCTGACGGACAACGGTGGAGTCGATCCCGAGTGGGGCCGGGTGGATCCGGCTGCCGGAGCGTGGTTCCCGGAGCAGGCCATCGACCTGATCAGGAACGCCAGCACGCCCGTCCGGCCATAGCAGGGCTGGGTGTGCGCGGTCCCATCGGGCCGTGCACACCCGTCTGCACCTAGGGTGGTGGCATGGAAACCTGGAAGTCGGCGCAGCGCGTGCAGGAGCGAAGGCTCTGGCATACGCTCTTCTGCGTCGGCGTCGTCCTGACCGTCACCCTGGCAGCGAGCATCGTCGTGGCCGCCGAAAGCGGATCCCCTGCCGTCCGCGCCTGGTTCTACGTCCAGCAGTCCGTGCTGCTCGTCCTCGGCGCGGGTGGGACCGCCGTCGCCTTCCGCCGCTGGCGGTCGTTCCGCGTGCGCGGGTAGGGTACGCGCCGTTATGCGAATGTGACAAACCGGCGGAGCGCTGGTTATCGTCTTCGAGTGCCTCCGTCCATGTGGGGCGCTCCCGGACGGATTGCCGAGCCCTGCCGCCGATCGGGACACGTTCGCAAACACGAAGGCAGGGACGGGGGAACCACAGTTCCAGTGGACGTGCAGGATCACCTGCCATCGTCCTTGGGGTTAAGTCGCACCGCATCGCCTACCCGCTGATGCTCGCGGCCGGGTGACTCCCATCCGAACCCGACAGCTCACCCCGCAGGCATGGGAGAGGTATAGAACCATGTCACGAAAGATTTCTCCGGCGCGCCACCGCGCCGTCACCGACGGCAACCTCGCGCTGCAGGGACTGTCCCGCGCCGCGAAGACCCACGCCACCACCGTGGGCCGCCCCCTTGCCATCGTCGCCGTCACGTCGGGCCTCGCGCTCAGCGCCGTCGGCACCGCGCACGCCGGCTCGTACACCGAGCAGGGCACGACGGCGGCACCCGCCCCCGTCGCAGCTCCTGCCGCTCCCGCAGCTCCCGCAGCCGCTCCCGCAGCTCCCGCAGCCGCTCCCGCAGTCGCGGCTGGTGCAACCCACACCGTCGTCGCGGGTGACACCCTCGGTGGTATCTCCGCTCGCCACGGGGTGGACCTGACCGCCGTCCTCGCGGCGAACGGGCTCTCCCTCGCCTCGATCATCTTCCCGGGCGACAGCATCACCATCCCCACCGGCGGTGCGGCTGCCGTGCAGGCGGCATCGGTATCGGTTCCCGTGGCTGTCACACCGGCCGCGCCGGTCCAGCAGGCAGCGGCCGTCGCCCCGGCACCGGCTGTGTCCGCGGCTCCCGAGTCGGGCGTCTACCTCGCCTCGGCGGCCATCACCCCGGTGGCCTCCTCCAGCGGAGTGGCCGGTACCCTCGTCGCGTCCGCACAGGCCCAGCTGGCAGCCGGATCGATCCAGGACTGCACCGTGCTGGTCGAGAAGGCGCTGCGCGCTGCCGGCATCTCCGTGGGTGACCTCGGTCCGGCACAGTTCTTCCAGTTCGGCGCCACGGTGGCAACCCCTGCACCGGGCGACCTCGTCATCACCGGTGGCCACGTGGCCATCTATGTCGGCGGCGGCCAGGTCATCAGCAGCGGCATGAACGGGTCGAACCTCACCATGCAGCACCCTCTCTCGGACCTCGCGGGAGCATCCTTCGTTCGGGTGGCGGGCTAGCACCGGAACGGACCACACACGGGAAGCGGCAGGTGCTTGGACGGGGCACCTGCCGCTTCCTTCTCCGTTAACCGACCCCCATCCAAGGAGCCTCTTCGGCCGACCGCCTCGTCAGCGCCGCCCGGCCAGGACGTCCTGGATGCCGGGGATGCACCCCTCGTTCTGCAGGGACGTGGTGTCCCCGAGCGCGGAGCCCTCGTAGAGCTGCGTCAGCAGGCGCCGCATGATCTTGCCGGACCGCGTCTTGGGTACATCGGGCACGACGACGACGGCGGAGGGCCGCGCGATCGGCCCGATGGCCTTCGCGACGTGGGCACGCAGCGTGGACTGGACGTCCGCCGTCGGATCCGCGCCCGCGGCGAGCACGACGAAGGCCGCGATGGCGTGACCCGTCAGCGGATCGGTGATCGGGCAGGCCCCGGCCTCGGTCACGAGCGGGTGCGCCACGAGCGCCGACTCGATCTCGATGGTGGACAGGCGGTGTCCCGAGACGTTGATGACGTCGTCGACGCGGCCCAGGATCCAGGTGTCGCCGTCGTCGTCGTAGCGCGCGCCGTCGCCCGCGAGGAACCAGCCCTCGGCGGCGAACTTCCGCCAGTAGGAGTCCAGGTAGCGCTGCGGATCACCCCAGACCGTGCGCGCCATGGCCGGTCCGTGGCGGTCGACGACGATCAGCCCCTGGACGCCGGGAGGAACCGGGCGGCCCTCCTCGTCGACGATCCGGGTACTGACGCCCGGAAGGGACCTGGCGGCGCACCCGGGCTTGAAGTCGGAGTCGGTGGGGCTGGGGGAGAGGACGGTCGCGCCGGTCTCGGATTGCCACCAGGTGTCCACCACAGGCACCTCGTCGCGGCCGAGGTGCCTGCGGAACCAGCGCCACGCCTCGGGATTCACCGCTTCGCCGACCGTGCCGAGCACGCGGATGCTCGAGAGGTCGTACCCGGACGGGACACCGTCCGGGAACCAGCCCATGAGCGAGCGCACCAGGGTCGGGGCCGTGTAGTAGCTCGTGACGCCGTAGCGCTCGATGATCTCGAAGTGGCGTCCCGGGTGCGGCGTGTTCGGGGTGCCCTCGAAGAGGACCTGCGTGGCACCGTTGGACAGTGGCCCGTACAGCTCGTAGGTGTGCGCGGTGACCCAGGCGAGGTCCGCGGTGCACCAGTGGACGTCGCGGTCCCGCAGGGCCGGATCGGGATTGCTGAAGAGGTGCTCGAAGCTCCACGACGCCTGCGTGAGGTAGCCGCCGGACGTGTGCACGAGGCCCTTCGGCTTCCCGGTGGTCCCCGAGGTGTACATGATGAACAGGGGCGTCTCGGCGTCGAACGCCTCCGGTTCGTGGTGCGGTGACGCGGTGTCGACGACGTCGTGCCACCAGACGTCGCGGCCTTCGGTCCAGCTGACGTCGGAACCGGTGCGGCGCACCACGAGCACGTGCTCGATGGCGTTGGTGCCGGACACCGCGGCGTCGGCATTCTCCTTCACGGGCACGGCCGTACCCCGGCGGTACTGCCCGTCGGTGGTGACGAGCAGCTTGGCCCCGGTGTCCTCCACCCGGAAGCGCAGCGCCTCCGCCGAGAACCCGCCGAACACCAGCGAGTGCACGGCGCCGATCCGGGCGCAGGCGAGGGTGACCACGACCGTCTCGACGAGGACCGGGAGATAGATGACCACGCGGTCGCCCTTGCCGATGCCGAGGGCCAGCAGTGCGTTCGCGGCCCGTGAGACCTCGTCCTGCAACTGCGCGTAGGTGACGGTGCGGCGGTCACCCGGTTCGCCCTCGAAGTGCAGGGCCACGCGGTCACCCCGACCGGCCCGCACGTGGCGGTCCACGCAGTTGGCGGCGACGTTGAGCGTGCCACCGGAGAACCACTCGATGACGGGGACGCTGAGCGTCCCGTCCTCCTGGGGGGTCGCCTTCTCGAAGCTGTGCAGGGTGTCCCAGCGGTCCTGCCACTCGAGCCGGGCGGCCTGCTCGGCCCAGAACGCCAGCCGTTCGGCGTCGTCCTGAGGAGCGGCCTGCCCGTCCGGCGTCGTCGTGCCTACGCCCATCGGCGCACCGCCCAGCGCTCGGCGATGCCCAGGAGGGCGTCGGTGGTCTTGCCGATCACGGCGAGCAGGATGATGGCGAGGATGATGCGGTCCACACGGCCGTTCTGCTGCGAGTCCGTCAGCAGGAAGCCGAGTCCCATCGACGAGGCGATGAGTTCGGCCGCGACGAGGAACAGCCAGGACTGCGCGAGTGCGAGCCGCAGGCCGGAGAACAGGGCGGGAACGACGGCGGGGAGCTGCACCGTGGTGAGCAGTCGGATGCCGCCCAGCCCGAAGGCCCGCGCGGCCTCCACGAGGTTGCGGTCCACGTGGCGCAGCCCGAGGTAGAGCGTGGTGAACACGGGGAAGAACGCACCGATGGTGATCAGCGTGACCTTCGAGTCCTCGTTGATGCCGATCCAGAGGACCAGCAGCGGGACCCACGCCAGGGACGGGACCGCGCGGAGCGCCCCGACGGTCGGGGTCAGGAGGACGTCCGCGATGCGGGAGAGGCCCAGCAGTGCGCCGGCCAGGACCCCGAGCAGGGATCCGAGGAGGAACCCGAGGAGGACCCGCTGCGTGGAGATCAGGATGTGGGTGGCGAGCTGGCCGCGCTCGACGAGGTCCACCGCGGCCGCGAGGACCGACGCCGGCGAGGGGAGCTGCGACGGCCGGAAGAAGCCCGAGGCGGTGCTGAGGTGCCAGGCGAGCAGGATCAGCGCCGGGACGATGAGCCCGAGCAGCACGATGACCACGCGCCGTCCGGCCGCCCCGCGAACCCGCTGGTCGCGTGTGAGGGCTCCCTCCCCCGTCACGGACGACCCGATAGCCTCCATGCCCTGCTTGCTGATCGGGGTTGCGTGGTCAGCACTCATGAATCGGAACCGATGGTGGCGGGGTCCGCCTTCTCCACAAGCGAGGCGTCGAAGAGGGTATCGAGGGCCTCGTCGATCTGCTCCTGGCTCTGCACGTCACCGGTCTCCACGAAGACGGGACCGATCTTCTCGAGGACGCTGCGCTGGGCGTCGCCCGGCGCGGGGTCGACGTCGAGGTTGGTGCGCTCGATGATCACGGAGTTGGCCACGGCCTGGTCGATGCCCGCGACCCCCGCGAGGATCGCAGCGGTCTCCTCCGGGTTCTCCTTGGCCCACTCGCGTGCCTTCTCGTAGGCGTCGACCACGGTCTGGGCGACGTCGGGCTTCTCGGCCAGGAAGTCCTCCGTGGCGTTGAGGAAGCCGTAGGAGTTGAAGTCGATGTCCCGGAAGAACAGCTGGGCGCCGTCCTGCTCCGCAGCGGCCATGATCGGATCGAGGCCGGACCAGGCGTCGACCGCGCCGCTGGCCAGGGCCGCGCGGCCGTCCGCGTGCTGCAGGTTCTCGATGGTGACCTCGGACTGCTCCACGCCCGCGGCCTCGAGGGCCTGGAGGAGGAAGAAGTACGGGTCGGTGCCGCGGGTCGCCGCCACGGACTTGCCGCGCAGGTCCTCGACGCTCGTGATGCCGGAGTCCGGAAGCGCCACGAGGGCTGCCCATTCGGGCTGCGAGTAGATGTCGATGGCCTTGATCGGGGAGCCGTTGGAGCGGGCGAGCAGCGCGGCGGACCCGGCGGTGGATCCGACGTCGATCGCACCGGCCCGCAGCGCCTCGTTGGCCTTGTTGGAGCCGGCGGACTGCACCCAATTGACGGTGATGTCCTGGTCGGCGAGCTCGTCCTCGAGCCAGCCCTGCTCCTTGATGATGAGGCTCAGCGGGTTGTAGGTGGCGAAGTCGATGTTGAGCGTGCCGCCCTGGGTGGCTTCACCGGCCGCGACCGCCTCGGTGTCGGAGGCGTTCTCGCCGGCCAGGCAGCCGCTGAGGCTGAGCGAGAGTACGGTGGCGAGGGCGAGGGTGGGCAGGAGGGCGCGGCGGTTCATGGTGGTCCTTCGGTGGATGGTGCGAAAGGGGGAGACAGGATTGCGCCGCGGCGGGGCGACGGCGCCAGGGGGTGCGGTGGGAAGGCCGGGCTAGTGCCCGGTGACGCCGAGCAGGGAGAGCAGTGAACTGCGGAGCCTCCCGAGCTCGGCGGAGTTGCGGTCCCTCGGACGGGCGGCCGGCACCGTGACGAGTTCGGCGATGGTGGATCCCGGCTCGTCACCGTCGCCCCGTCCGAGGACGAGGATGCGGTCGGCGAGCTGGAGCGCCTCGTCGACGTCGTGCGTGACGAGCAGCACCGTGGTGGGCTGGGCGCGGTGGATATCGAGGAGGAGGTCCTGCATCTTGATGCGCGTGAGGGCGTCCAGTGCGCCGAAGGGCTCGTCGAGCAGCAGCACGCCCGGGTTCCGGGCGAGCGCACGGGCGAGCGAGGTGCGCTGGGCCATGCCGCCGGATACTTCGCGCGGTCGGTGCTTGGCGAAGGTGTCCAGGCCCACGAGCTTCAGCAGCTCGAGGACCTTGGCCTTGCCGGCGCTGGCGCTCGAGGACTTCGGCAGTCCGATGGCCACATTGGCCTGCAGCGTGTGCCAGGGGAGCAGCCGGGGTTCCTGGAAGGCGACGGCGCAGCGTTCGTCGATCCCGGAGACCGGGGTCCCGTCGATCAGGACCTTGCCGGCGTCGGGCACGTCGAGACCCGCAGCGGCTCGCAGGAGGGTGGACTTGCCGCATCCGCTGGTCCCGAGGATGGCGAGGATCTCGCCCGGCTCCACCTCCACGGTGACGTCCCGGAGCACGACGCGCCGGTTGTCCGAGGATCCGAAACTGCGCCCGAGGCCGGAGAAGCGAACGCCGAGGGCCTGCTTGTGGTGGGGGTGGGTGCTGCCTGGTGCCAGAACTGCGGTCATGGTGTCTCCATCGGTCCTGGCGGTAGCACCCTACGGAACGAGCCTTCGCCACCGCGTGCGGTGGTTCCCGTGGCTCGAACCTCGATATTGCCCGTGATCAGGGATATACGGACAACCAGGGTTGCTGCGGCTTCATCGATCCAGGTCTCTCGGCCGCTCGGGATGGTCACTCCTATGAAACGCCCGGGGTCCTCGAGGAGCAAAATGGGGCATGTAACAAAGGCTGTAACAATCCGTGGAGGAACAGGAGGCACCGTGGCACACCAGAACGATCCGCAGGTGATTCGGAGGCTCCTGAGCGAGCCGGGGCGGTGGGCGGTGGTGGGGCTGTCCAACAATCCGCGCCGGGTTGCCGTCGGAGTCTCGCGCTATCTCATGGACGGCCTCGGGATGGAGATCGTCCCGGTCAGCCTGAAGGGCGACGACGTCCACGGGCAGAAGGGCTACACGCGCCTCGCGGACATCCCGGGACCCATCGACGTCGTCGACTGCTTCGTCAACTCCTCCCGGGTGGGCGATGTGGTCGACCAGGCGATCGCCGTCGGCGCCAGGGCGGTGTGGCTGCAGCTCGGGGTCATCGACGAGGACGCCGCAGCACGCGCCGCCGCGGCCGGGCTCGACGTCGTCATGGACACCTGCCCCGCCATGGAGGCGCCTGCACTGGGCCTCTAGCTACATCCTCTGGTACTTGGACCGCACCACCATGAAGACGCCGTAGGCCATGAGGCCCAGTGCCACGGCGCCGAGGAGCCAGGGACCGAAGGGCTGGTCGCGCAGGGCCTTGAGGGCGCCGTCGAGCCCTGTCGACTTCTCGGGGTCGTGCGTCACGGTGGCGGCCACGACGAGGATCCCGAGGACCCCGAGGGCGATTCCCTTGGCGACGTACCCCACGGCGCCGAGCACGGCGACGGCGCGGCCCGGCGTGCCGGCGGGGAGGCCCGAGAGCTTCCTGAGGAACCGTCGGGTGGCGCCGCTGTAGACGAAGTAGCCTCCGACCGCCAGGATGCCGAGGCCGACGGCGAGCAGGAGTGCCGCACCGGCCGGGTTGGACATGAGCGAGGCGCTGAGCGAACTCGTGCTGCTGCTGCTGTCACTCGAGCCGCCCATCGCGAACCGCCCGAAGGTCACTCCGATGGCCGCGTAGACCACGGCCTGGCCGCCGCTCTTGAGACGGGCGACGAGCCTGTCCCTGCCCCTGAGCGACGTCGCGCCGAAGAACACGTCGCCGAGTTGGAACAGGGCGAGGGCGAGGCACCCGATGAAGCAGAACCACAGGAGGAAGGTCCCGCCCGGGTTCGCCGCGAGCTGGCCGATCGCTCCGCTCTGGTCCGCGCTCCCGGAGCCGCCGTTCGCCAGTCCGAGCGCGATGACCCCGATGAGGAAGTGCAGGATGCCCGCCGCGATGTACCCCGCACGCGCGGCCAGTTCGAAGCTCTTCGAGTTCACGGCCTCCTCTGCGGCGTCGGAGGCCGTGTCGGCGGCACCCCTGGGGGACTTGCCTGTTCCTGGTGCCATGGTGCTCCCGCTTTCCTGTCGGATCGGCGGGGCGGTCGCCATAGCTGCGTCCATGCCGGTCTGGACCTCCATCCTGCCACTGCTGAGCGCCTTCTGCGCCGGTTCCCGCCCTGCGGTGTTCCAGTAGGTTGGACCGGGGGCTCCCGCGGACGACGGCGGCGTCCCGGTCTCCGCACACCGACGGGAAGGCACACGCATGGAGCAGTTCACGTACGAGGAGCGGGGTGCGACGGACAGGCCCTTCCCGGAGCCGTTCGAGGGCTCCTGGCCTTCCGGGTACACCGTGATGGTCGAGTCCCACGAGATCCCGTGCGGCGATCCCTCGGCCGCCTTCGTGGCCCTCAGCGAGGGCATCCTGGGGTGGGAGCTGCACCGGCGCGCCGGGCTCACGATGCAGTCCGACGCCGAAGGGGCCGTGCCCGGCGCCCGGGTCGTGTCCGGGTTCGGTGTCGGCCCGGCCCGCATCAAGGCGCCCTGTCGGGTGATCTGGGCAAGGCGCCCCCACCTCGACGGCGCGGGCAGGGCGGTTCCCGGCCAGCGCGGGGGCTTCGGCTACGGGACGCTGCCGGGCCATCCCGTGCGCGGCGAGGAGGGCTTCTACGCGGAGCTGACCGCGGACAACCGGCTGCTGTTCATCTGCTCCGCGTACAGCGTGCCGGCCGGCCTGGCGTTCCGGCTCGCTGCACCGGTGACCCGGCTGACGCAGAGGTATGTCCTGTCGCGGTATGTGAAGGCGGCGCGGGAGCTGGCGGGCGGCGCCTGACCGGCGCCGGTCACCGGCCCGGGGCGCCGCCGGCAGCCGGTCGCTGTGCCGATGGTGGCGGCATCAAGAACGCGTAGGGATTCGTGCGCCCGCCGTGAGGAAACCGTAAGGATCGGTGGTCGGGCGGGCTGCGGGGTATGTAATCGAGCTCGTGCCCGAAGGCACCCGCCCGGCAGCAAGCCCGGCGGACCGCACTCCGATGGAGTCCCCTGTGCTTGATGTCGTCTTCCTCCTCGCTATCGCGGCCCTGGTCGGGTCGGTTGCCCTGATCGCCCGGGCGGTGGACGGGCTGTGATCGCCTTCGACCTGATCGCGGCGGCGCTCGGCGTCGCAGCCCTCGGCTACCTCGTCTACGCGCTCGTGCGCCCGG
Source organism: Arthrobacter sp. BC5 (assembly GCF_056680255.1). Taxonomy (NCBI): domain Bacteria; kingdom Bacillati; phylum Actinomycetota; class Actinomycetes; order Micrococcales; family Micrococcaceae; genus Arthrobacter; species Arthrobacter sp. BC5. The sequence continues at coordinate 835,130 of NZ_CM155273.1, read as the reverse complement.
AGCGTTTCTGATGACCCTCACGGCGGCCGTGCTGCCGCTCCTGACCGTCGTCGTCGTGCTCGCGCTGCTGCACCGCCCGCTGGGCGACTACCTGGCGCACACGTTCAGCAGTCCCAAGGACCTGCGGATCGAACGCGGCTTCTACCGCGCGCTCGGCGTGGATCCCGCGTCGCACCAGTCCTGGCGTTCCTACCTCAACGGCATCCTCGCCTTCTCCTTCCTCGGCGTCGTGCTCGTCTACCTGATGCAGCGCTCGCAGGCCGTGCTGCCCTACTCCCTGGGGTTGCCGGCCGTGCCCGAGGGGCTTGCCTTCAACACCGCGGCCTCCTTCGTGACCAACACCAACTGGCAGTCCTACTCGCCGGAGGCCACCATGGGCTACGCCGTGCAGATGGCCGGCCTCGCGCTGCAGAACTTCGTGTCCGCCGCTGTCGGCCTGGCCGTCGCGGTCGCCCTCGTGCGGGGACTGGCCTCCCGTCGAAGCGGCACGTTCGGCAACTTCTGGGTGGACCTGACGCGCGCCTTGCTGAGGGTGCTGCTGCCGGGTGCCGTCCTGGCTGCGATCCTCCTCCTCGCGGGCGGTGTCGTCCAGAACCTCGACGGGTTCACCACGGTCACCACGCTGACGGGTGCCGAACAGACCCTTCCCGGAGGACCTGTCGCGTCCCAGGAAGCGATCAAGATGCTCGGCACCAACGGCGGCGGCTTCTTCAACGCGAACTCCGCCCACCCGTTCGAGAACCCCTCACCCTGGACCAGCGTGCTGCAGGTGATCCTGATGCTCGCCATCCCCTTCAGCCTGCCGCGCACCTTCGGCACGATGGTGGGTCAGCGCCGCCAGGGCTACGTGATCCTCGGAGCGATGGCAGCCCTCTTCCTGCTGTCACTGACCGCCGCGACCCTGGCCGAACTCGCCGCCCACGGAAGTGCGCCGCAGGCCGCGGGAGCGGCGATGGAGGGCAAGGAGCAGCGGTTCGGCGTCGTAGGATCCACCCTGTTCGCCTCCGCCGGCACACTCACCTCGACCGGTGCCGTGAACTCGATGCATGACAGCTACACGGCGATCGGTGGCATGCTCCCGCTGATCAACATGATGCTCGGCGAGGTCGCTCCGGGGGGCGTCGGCTCGGGACTGTACGGCATGCTCGTGCTCGCCGTCGTCACCGTCTTCATCTCCGGGCTCCTGGTAGGACGCACGCCCGAGTACCTCGGCAAGAAGATCGGCGCGCGGGAGATCAAGCTCGCGAGCTTCTACGTCCTCACCATGCCGGTCCTCGTGCTGGCGGGAACGGCACTGAGCTTCCTGGTACCCGCCCTCCGTACGGACATCGAAGGCACCTCGATCCTGAATCCCGGGCTCCACGGCCTCTCCGAAGTGCTCTACGCCTTCACTTCCGCGGCCAACAACAACGGATCGGCCTTCGCCGGGCTCACGGCCAGCACGCCGTGGCTCAGCACGGCACTCGGGGTCGCCATGCTCCTGGGGCGTTTCCTGCCCATGGTCTTCGTCCTCGCGCTCGCGGGTTCCTTCGCGGCGCAGGACGGGGTGCCCGCCACGGCGGGAACGCTGCCCACCGACCGCGTGCAGTCCGTCGCCCTGCTCGTGGGCGTCACCGTCATCGTCACCGCCCTCACCTTCTTCCCCGTGCTCGCACTGGGTCCCCTCGCGGAAGGATTGCTCTAGACCATGTCCACCATCACCCGACCGGCTGCCGGCAGCAGCGACAGTCCCACTCCTCAGCGCCGGGAACCGGCGACGGCTCCCGCCCCGGCGTTCTCCGCCGCCCAACTCCTCGAAGCCCTGCCCGGCGCCTTCCGCAAGCTGGCCCCGCGCCAGATGTTCCGTACCCCCGTCATGTTCATCGTCGAGGTGGGCGCGGTCCTGATCACCGCTGTCGCCGTCGCCGAGCCGTTCCTGGGCGGACCGCAGGCATCGGGTGGAAGCGAGGTCCCGGCGTCGTTCTCCTGGCTCATCGCCGTCTGGCTCTGGCTCACGGTCCTGTTCGCGAACCTGGCGGAGTCGGTGGCCGAGGGGCGCGGCAAGGCACAGGCGTCCAGCCTCCGCCAGGCACGGACGGGAACGACGGCGCGGGTCGTTCGCGACTACACGGACGCCGACGCCGGCGCCTTCGAGGCATCGATCGCCGAGGTGCCCTCCTCGGACCTCACCCTCGGCGACATCGTGATCATCGAGGCCGGCGGCCTCGTGCCGGGTGACGGCGAGATCATCTGGGGGATAGCGTCGGTGGACGAGTCGGCCATCACCGGCGAGTCCGCTCCCGTGGTGCGCGAGTCCGGAGGCGACCGGTCCGCGGTGACGGGCGGCACGCGCGTGCTCTCGGACCGGATCGTCGTGCGGATCACGAGCAGGCCGGGGGACAGCTTCGTGGACCGCATGATCCGGCTCGTGGAGGGAGCCCAACGGCAGAAGACGCCGAACGAGGTGGCCCTCGACATCCTCCTCGCCACCCTTTCGATCGTCTTCACCGTGGTGGTCCTCACCATCAATCCGATCGCCGGTTCCTCGAACGTCTCGGTGAGCGTGCCGGTCCTGGTGGCCCTGCTCGTCTGCCTGATCCCGACCACCATCGGCGCACTGCTCTCCGCCATCGGCATCGCGGGCATGGACCGGCTCGTGCAGCGCAACGTGCTCGCGATGTCGGGGCGCGCCGTCGAGGCTGCCGGTGACGTCACCACGCTGCTGCTCGACAAGACGGGCACCATCACGTACGGCAACCGGCGGGCCAGCGATTTCATCACGGTCGGCGGGGCCGGGCGGCACGAGCTCGTCGCTGCAGCGGCGCAGTCGTCCCTGAGCGACCCGACGCCCGAGGGGACATCGATCGTGGACCTCGCGGTCTCGGAGGGTTTCATCCGCTACGCCGTCGACGGGACCGTGGTGCCGTTCTCCGCGCAGACCCGGATGAGCGGTGTCGACTTCCCGGACGGATCGAGCGTCCGCAAGGGTGCCGGCAGCGCGGTGCGGAACTGGGTCTCCACCGCCCGGGGCGGGGCGACGGCCGAACTGGACGGCGTCGTCGAGCGCATCTCGCAGCTCGGCGGGACGCCTCTGGTGGTTGCCGTCCGCGGCACGGCCGGCACCGCCCGGGTCCTCGGTGTGGTCCACCTCAAGGACGTCGTCAAGCAGGGGCTCCCCGAGCGCTTCGCGGAACTGCGCACCATGGGTATCCGCACGGTCATGATCACCGGTGACAACCCGCTGACTGCCAAGGCCATCGCGGCGGAGGCCGGCGTGGACGACTACCTCGCCGAGGCGACGCCCGAGGACAAGATGCGCCTGATCCGCAAGGAACAGGAAGGAGGTGCCCTCGTCGCCATGACCGGCGACGGTACCAACGACGCGCCGGCCCTCGCACTGGCGGACGTCGGCGTCGCGATGAACACCGGCACTTCGGCCGCGAAGGAGGCCGGGAACATGGTGGATCTGGACTCCGATCCCACGAAGCTCATCGACATCGTCAGGATCGGCAAGCAACTCCTGATCACGCGCGGGGCACTCACCACCTTCTCCATCGCCAACGACGTCGCCAAGTACTTCGCGATCATCCCCGCCATGTTCATCGGGGCGTTCCCCGGCCTCGAAGCCCTCAACGTCATGCACCTGCACTCGCCGTCCTCGGCGATCCTCTCGGCGGTGATCTTCAACGCGCTGATCATCATCGCGTTGATCCCGCTCTCACTGCGCGGCGTGAAGTACCGCGCGGCGTCGGCATCGAGCACGCTCAACCGGAACCTCCTCGTCTACGGGCTCGGCGGGATCGTGGCACCGTTCATCGGCATCAAGGCCATCGACCTCGTGCTCTCCCTCCTCCCGGGTTTCTGACCCCTCCGCCCACCCGCAAAGGCCACCATGTCCTCCTCCCGCAATACCCTCCGCCAACTCGGCACCGCCGTCCGCGCCCTCGTCCTCCTCACGCTCGTCCTCGGAGTCGCGTACCCGCTCGCGGTCACCGGACTCGCGCAGGTCACGGTGAGGGACCGCGCCCACGGGCAACCCCTCGTGCTCGACGGCGTCACCGTCGGATCCGCACTGATCGGCCAGGAATTCACCGACGGAGCCGGTGCGGCCCTGCCCGGATGGTTCCAGTCACGGCCCTCCGCTGCTGGTGAGGGGTACGACGGCGCCGCCTCCGGTGGCAGCAACCTCGGCCCCGAGAACCCCGACCTGGTAGCGGCCATCGAGGAACGGCGCAGCGCGGTCGCCGGACTCGAGGGCGTGGACCCGTCGGAGGTCCCGGCGGACGCGCTCACGGCATCCGCCTCGGGCCTCGATCCGCACATCAGCCCCGAGTACGCACGCCTCCAGGTGCCCCGCGTCGCGGCTGAACGTGGGCTCGTCGAAGCCGAGATCCAGGCGCTGGTCGAGGCGAACACCCAGGGCCCGGACCTCGGCTACCTCGGCGAGCCGTCCGTCAACGTGGTCGAGTTGAACATCGACCTCGCCCGGCTGGACACTTAGGCCATGACGCGAGGCCGGTTGAGGGTGTTCCTGGGAGCAGCCCCCGGCGTGGGGAAGACCTACGCGATGCTCGAGGAGGGCCGGCGGCTGCGCGCGGAAGGGCACGACGTCGTCGTCGCCGTCGTCGAGACGCATGGCCGGGCCGCCACGGAGGCCATGCTCGACGGACTCGAGGTGCTTCCGCGCCGCAGCCAGGACCACCGGGGTGTGCCCCTGACGGACCTCGATCTCGACGCCGTACTGGCCCGCGCACCCGAGGTGGCGCTCGTCGACGAGCTGGCGCACACGAACGCCCCGGGGACGGCGCACCGGAAGCGGTGGCAGGACGTCGAGGCGCTCCTGGATGCCGGGATCGACGTGATGTCCACCGTCAACGTGCAGCACATCGACTCCTTGAACGACGTCGTCGAACGCATCACGGGGGTCCCGCACCGGGAGACCATCCCGGATGAGGTGCTGCGCCGCGCCGAGCAGGTCGAGGTCGTGGATCTGGCCCCGGAGGCGCTGCGGGGCAGGCTCGCCGAGGGCTGCGTGTATCCCTCGGGTCGGATCGACGCAGCGCTCTCCAACTACTTCCGGGTCGGCAACCTCACCGCGCTGCGGGAGCTCACCCTCCTCTGGCTGGCCGACGAGGTGGACAGTGCGCTCCAGCGGTATCGTGCGGAGCAGGGCATCGACGACCCGTGGGAGGCACGCGAGCGGGTCGTCGTCGCGCTCACCGGCGGGCCTGAAGGGCGGACGCTGCTGCGACGCGGCGCGCGCATCGCCTCACGCTCGGCCGGCGGTCAGTTGCTCGCGGTGCACGTCACCGGTCAGGACGGACTTCGCACCGCGGATCCCGCAGAGCTCTCCGCGCAGCGTGTGCTCGTGCAGGAACTCGGCGGGACCTTCCACGAGGTGGTCGGTGAGCAGACGTCGAAGGCGCTGGTCGAGTTCGCCCGGGGAGCCAACGCGAGCCAGCTCGTCATCGGCGTCAGTCGCCGCTCGCGCCTCGCGGCGCTCCTGACCGGCCCGGGCATCGGGGCCACCGTGGTTCGGGAGTCCGGGGAGATCGACGTCCACATCGTCAACCATGCCTCCGCCGGAAGCACGTTCGCACTGCCGCATGCCGGTGGAGCGCTGTCCCGGCGGCGCCGGCTGCTCGGGGCCCTGGTCGCGGTGTTGTGCGGTCCGCTGCTGACAGCGGTGCTCACGGCATTCCGCAGTGAGGACTCCATCACGGGGAACGTCCTCGGCTACCAGCTGCTCGTCATCGTCGTGGCGCTGATCGGCGGCATCTGGCCGGCGCTCTTCGCCGCGGTCCTGTCCGGACTGGCCCTGGACTTCTTCCTCATCGAGCCTGTCCGCACGCTGACCATCGGAGAGCCGGAGCACTTCACCGCGCTGGCCCTCTACATCGTCAATGCCGTCCTCGTCAGCTACGTCGTCGACCAGGCGGCACGGCGTACGCGCGCAGCGTCCCGGTCCGCCGCCGAGTCCGAGCTGCTGGCGACCGTCGCGGGCGGAGTGCTACGCGGCCAGGACACCCTGCAGGCCCTCGTGGCACGCACAAGGGAGGCCTTCGGGCTCGATGCCGCCCGCCTGCTCGCGCCCGACGGATCCCTCCTGCACGAGGAGAGGTCCCTGCCGCCGACAGCAGACCACACCTCTCCGTACGCGGCCCGGTCCACGGTGGAACCCGTCGTCGTGCCGGTGGGGGAGCGGGCCGTCCTGGAGTTCGAGGGACGGACCCTCGCTGCTGCGGATCGTCGCCTGCTCGCCGTCATCACGGCGCAGATCGACGCCGCGCTCGAGTACCGCGAACTGTCCCGCACCGCAGGGGAGGTGGGTCTGCTCGCCGAGGCGGACCGCGTCCGCACCGCCCTGCTCGCCGCCGTCGGTCACGATCTCCGCCGGCCCCTGACCGCCGCGACCACGGCCGTCACCAGCCTCACGTCGGCCGACATCACCTTCACGCCCGCGGAGCAGGGCGCTTTGCTCGAAACCGCCGAGCAAAGCCTCGGCACCCTCTCCGAGCTCGTCACGGACCTGCTCGATGCCAGCCGGATCCAGGCCGGCGTGCTCGGCGTCGTGCTGGAAGCCGTGCGGGCGGAGGACGTCATCCTGCCGGCGCTCGAGGAGCTGGACCTCGGACCCGGGGACGTCGAGCTGGAGCTGCCCGCCGAATCGCCGCTGCTCCTGGCCGACGCTGTCCTGCTGCAGCGCGTACTCGTGAACCTGCTCGCCAACGCGGCTCGCTACGCCGGCCCGGTGCCGCCGGTGCTGTCGGTGAGTGATTTCGGCGGCCGCGCCGAGTTGCGCGTCATCGATCACGGACCCGGCATCCCAGACGACCGCAAGGACCAGGTGCTCCTGCCGTTCCAACGGCTCGGCGACACCGACAACGACACCGGACTCGGGCTCGGGATGGCACTGGCGCACGGGTTCGTGGAGGGCATGGGCGGACGGCTGACCCTCGAGGACACCCCGGGCGGCGGACTCACCTCCGTCGTGTCCCTGCGGCACGCGCCGCGAACGGACTCCGGCGACCCGAGCGCTGCGGGCGTGTCCGCCGCATGAAGGTCCTCATCGCGGACGACGATCCGCAGATCCTGCGTGCCCTCAGCATCACCTTCACGGCCTCGGACTACGACGTCGTCACGGCCGGTGACGGTGCCGCCGCCCTCCGGCGCGCGGCCGAGCACCACCCCGACCTCGTGGTGCTGGATCTCGGCATGCCGAAGCTGGGCGGCATCGACGTGATCCACGGGCTCAGGGGCTGGAGTACGGTACCGATCCTCGTCATCTCCGGCAGGGCGGACTCGGTCGACAAGGTCCAGGCGCTCGATGCCGGTGCGGACGACTACGTCACCAAGCCTTTCCTGACCGACGAACTCCTTGCGCGGGTGCGTGCCCTCACGCGGCGCCGGACCCCTGTCCGGGAGGAGGCGGGCGCGAGCTTCGGTGACGTCCGCGTGGACCTGGTGGCGAAGACCGTGGTCCGGACGGTGGACGGCGCCGACATCCACCTCACCCGCACCGAATGGAGGCTCCTGGAGACGCTCATGCTCAACCCGGGGCGCCTCGTGACCCAGGAGATCCTGCTGACCGAGGTATGGGGCCCGCAGCACGTCAGGGACTCCGGTTACCTCCGCCTGTACATCCGGCAACTCCGCAAGAAACTCGAGCGCGATCCGGGCGCACCCCGGCACCTGCTGACCGAGGCGGGCATGGGCTACCGGTTCGTGCCGGGGTAGCTGCCGGGTAGCTCCGTGGAGCGTGCTGGGACCGGGCGGTGCCCGTGAACGGCGCCGGGACGACAGGAGGCCGCCACCCGATCGGGCGGCGGCCTCCTGTCGGACAGGGCCGGTACTAGCCGAAGTACTTCGGCAGGGTCCCCTCATGCGCCTCACGGAGCTGCTGCAGCGGCAGGGTGAAGTAGCCCTGCACGTCGAGCGCCTGGTTCTCCGTGTCCACCACCCCGATGCGCATGGTGGGGAAGTTCCGCGCGGTGCACATGTCGTTGAAGCGCACTTCCTCCGAGCGGGGAACGCTGACGACGGCGCGCCCCTGGCTCTCGCTGAACAGCGCCGTGAACGCGTCGATGCCGTCGCGCTCGCACAGCTCGTCGAGCCCGATCCGGGCACCCACACCGAAGCGCAGCGCCATCTCGCTCAGGCCGGCTGCGAGGCCGCCCTCGGAGAGGTCGTGCGCGGCGTCGATCATGCCGTCGCGCGAGCAGTTCACCAGGATCGCCCCGAGCGTCTTCTCCACGGTCAGGTCCAGTGCCGGGGGCTGCCCGCCGAGGTGGCCGCGCAGGTTCGCCCACTCGGATCCGTCCAGCTCCGCCGCCGTCGTACCCAGCAGGTAGACGGCCTGGCCGTCCTCCCGCCAGCCGGACGGCGTGCGGCGCGCGACGTCGTCGAACACGCCGAGCACGCCGACCACCGGGGTGGGATGGATGGCGACGCCGCCGGTCTGGTTGTACAGCGAGACGTTGCCGCCGGTGACGGGCACGCCGAGCTCCTGGCACGCGTCGGCGAGGCCGCGCACGGTCTCGGCGAACTGCCACATCACCTCGGGGTCCTCGGGGGAGCCGAAGTTCAGGCAGTCGGTGACGGCGAGGGGATCGGCGCCCGAGGTCGCGACGTTCCGGTACGCCTCGGCGAGGGCCAGGCGCGCGCCCTCGTACGGGTTCAGGTAGGAGTAGCGGCCGTTGGCGTCCGTCGAGATGGCGACGCCGAGGCCGGTCTCCTCGTCGACCCGGACCACGCCGGCGTCGTCGGGCATGGCGAGGGCGGTGTTGCCCTGCACGTAGCGGTCGTACTGGTCGGTCACCCAGTTCTTCGCGCACATGTTCGGCGATGCCATGAGTTCGAGGACGGCCTCACGCAGGTCCGCGGGCTGCTCGGGCCTGAAGATGTCCGCCTGCACGCCGTCGAGCCACTCGGGCCGATGGTACGGGCGTTCGTAGACGGGGCCCTCGTGGGCGACGGTGCGCGGATCGACGTCCACGATCTTCTCGCCGTCCCACTCGATGATGAGGCGTCCGGTGTCGGTGACCTCGCCGAGCCAGGAGTACTCCACGGCCCACTTGTCCATGATCGCCTCGAACGCCTCGACGTTCTCCGGCGTCACGACGGCCATCATGCGCTCCTGCGACTCCGACATCAGGATCTCGCCGGGGGTCAGCGAGGGATCGCGCAGCAGCACGTTGGTGAGTTCCACGTGCATGCCACCGTCGCCGTTGGACGCCAGCTCCGACGTCGCGCAGGAGATGCCTGCGGCCCCGAGGTCCTGGATGCCCTCGACCACGGAGGCCTTGAACAGCTCGAGGCAGCACTCGATGAGCACCTTCTCGGCGAACGGATCGCCCACCTGGACGGCGGGGCGCTTGGACGGCTTCGAGGAATCGAAGGACTCCGAGGCCAGCACTGAGGCGCCGCCGATGCCGTCACCGCCGGTACGTGCGCCGAAGAGGACCACCCTGTTGCCGGCGCCGGAAGCATTGGCGAGGCGGATGTCCTCGTGGCGCAGCACGCCCACCGCGAGGGCGTTGACGAGCGGGTTGCCCTGGTACACGGAGTCGAAGACCACCTCGCCGCCGATGTTCGGCAGGCCGAGGGAGTTGCCGTACCCGCCGATACCCGCGACGATCCCGTGGACGAGGCGCGCGGTGTCGGGGTGGTCGATCGCACCGAAGCGCAGCGGATCCATGACGGCGACCGGGCGGGCGCCCATCGAGATGATGTCGCGGACGATCCCGCCGACGCCGGTGGCCGCACCCTGGTACGGCTCCACGAAGGAGGGGTGGTTGTGGCTCTCCACCTTGAACGTCACGGCCCAGCCGTCGCCGATGTCGACGACGCCGGCGTTCTCGCCGATGCCCACGAGGAGGTGTTCCTTCATGGCCTCGGTGACCTTGTCCCCGAACTGGCGCAGGTGCACCTTCGAGGACTTGTAGGAGCAGTGCTCGCTCCACATCACCGAGTACATGGCGAGCTCCGCGCCCGTGGGGCGGCGGCCGAGGATCTCCTCGACGCGCTGGTACTCGTTCTCCTTGAGGCCGAGCTCGGCCCAGGGGAGCGCCTGGCCGGGGGTGGCCTCGGCGTTCGCGACCGTGTCGATGTTGAACTTCCTGGACATTGTCTCTGCGGTCACGAGCCCACCAGTTTCTTGAGTACCGAAGTGAAGATGCCGAGCCCGTCGGTGCCGCCACGGACCCCGACCTCGCCGCGTGCCGAGGAATCGGGGCCGAAGCCGGCCTCCACGGCGTGCTCGGGGTGCGGCATGAGCCCGACGACGTTGCCCGCCACGTTCGAGATGCCGGCGATGTCGCGGCGCGAGCCGTTGGGGTTGCCGTCGACGTAGCGGAAGACCACGCGGCCTTCCCCTTCCAGCACGTCGAGGGTGTAGTTGTCCGCCACGAACTGGCCGTCCTGGTTCTTCAGCGGGATGACGATCTCCTCGCCGTCCGTGTACTCCGACGTCCAGTACGTGTCCGCGTTCTCGACGCGCAGGCGCTGGTCGCGGCAGAGGAAGTGCAGGGAGTTGTTCTTGATCATCGACCCGGGCAGCAGGTGGGCCTCGGTGAGGACCTGGAAGCCGTTGCAGATGCCGAGCACGGGAAGGGCCTCGGCCCCGCCCGACGCCGCCGCGGTGATCTGCTCCATGAGCGGGGCGAACCGCGAGATGGCGCCCGCGCGGAGGTAGTCGCCGTAGGAGAATCCGCCGGGGATGATCACGGCGTCGACGTCCTGCAGGCTGTGGTCGCCGTGCCACAGCTGGATGGCGCTGCCGCCGGCGAGGCGGACGGCGCGGACGGCGTCGCGGTCGTCGAGCGAGCCGGGGAACGTGACCACGCCGACCTTCACGCCGTCGAGTGGGCTGTCCTCGTTGTTCGAGGCGACCGGCTGGGGGCCGCCGATGAGGGGGGTCTCGATGTTCGAGGTGTTCACTGGCCGTCCTCCTCGAGAACCTCCACGCGCGTGACGTCCTCGATGACGGGATTGGACAGCAGCGTGGTGGCGGCGTGGCGGGCCTGCTCCAGGATCTCCTCGGTGACCTCACCGTCCACGGTCAGCTCGAAACGCTTCCCCTGACGGACGCCGGCAAAGCCGGTGAGGCCGATCCGCGGGAGTGCTCCGGCGATCGCCTTACCCTGCGGGTCCAGGATCTCGGGCTTGGGCATGACGTCGACAACAATCCGGGGCATCCGGCAACTCCTGTGCGTGAGCGGCAAGTGCTGGGGGTTCCAGCATTAAATGCAGTAGCCCGGAAGTGCCGTCTCACGCCGTATCTGGGTTGACACCGGCGCTCCGCGAGCTTGCCCTGCAAGTCTACCGGGGATTAACGGCGCACCCGTCCGGTCGCCCTACTGGCCGCCAGGCGCTCCCAGGATGTCACGGACCCTGTCCCACCGGGAGATCTCGCAGCCGTCGGTCAGGGCGAAAGCAGCCAGGACGGTGGTGCCGTCGATCTCGCCGCTGATGCTCGCCGTCTGCGGGCCGCCGTACTGCTGCGTGCAGATGATGTCCTTGTTGGGCCGCGCCGTGAAGAACTCCGCACCGAGCTTTGCGACGGCGGCACAGGCGGCCTCGGCTCCCGGCAGCGTGGACGCGGGCCCGGGTGCGCCGTCGACACATTCGAGGACGTACTGCACGGGTTCCGCGGCGGCGTCCTGCTTGATGGTGATGCTCAGCGCCGCGCTCGTCGCGGAGGCTGCAGGCGGTGCCGATGCGGTCGGGCTGCCGTCCGCCGTCGGGGTGGGCACGGACGAGGGGTCGGGGGTGGAGGACTGCACGGCGGTCTCCTGCTCTGTCGGTTCGGCGGCCGGTCCGCCCTGCGTGCACGCCGAGAGGGCGAGCGAGAGGACGGCGAGGGGAAGCCCGACGGCCAGGACGGCACGGCGGGATCGGGCTGGTGCTGACGATCGCACGGTGGATGTCATGGTGTCCCCTTCGGCTGGCTTCCCAGCGTAGCGGCTGGTGGAAGGTCAACGAAGGACGGCGGCGGCACGTCCCGTCGCGGGCGGAACGACCTGCGGACGGACCGCTAGGGTGCGCCGAGTGCCCCGTCGAGGAGTCCCAGGAACCGTGCCCTGAGCGCCTGCGACTCCTCCGCGAAGCCGCGCTGCAGGCGGACGTACTCCGCTTTGCCCGCGGCCGTCTCGATGGCGATGGGCGTGTAGCCCCAGGCGCCCAGATCGTAGGGTGAGGCCCGCATGTCCATGGTCCGGATGCGCCAGGAGAGCTCGAAGCAGTCCATCACGATCTCGCTCGGCAGGAGGGGGGTGAGCTTGTACGCCCACTTGTACAGGTCCATGTTGGCGTGCAGGCAGCCCGGCTGCTCGAGGTCCCGCTGGGTCTGGCGCGTGAGGGCGTGCTCATTCAGCGGTACGGCCTCCGGCGTGTAGAAGCGGAAGGCGTCGAAGTGGGTGCAGCGGATGCGCGCCGAGTCGACGACGTCGTCCGTTCCTTCCGCGCCGAGCCGCAGCCGCAGGTACTCGTGGCGCACGCCGTTGGTCGCGGAGCGGTAGGCCATCGCCCACTCGTGGAGGCCGAAGCAGCCGAACTGCGCAGGGCGTGCAGCTGTCCGCGCGAGGATCAGCCGGGCGAAACCGACCGCCTCGGCCCGCTCGGCCGTGAAGCGGGCGACGTCGACGCGGACACCGTCGGTCTCCGCCGCGTAGTACTTCCAGTCCCGGCGGACGTCGGCAGCCTGCCCGGCCAGGACGACGCCGGCTCCCGGGTGCCAGCGCAGGAGCCGGCCGGGCTTCTGGTTGTAGTAGGTGAACAGGAAGTCCTCGACCGGATGCTTCGCGCCGCGCGAGCGCCTGTCCAGGTAGGGCTCCGCGAAGCGGGCCACGCGTTCCCGGTGCTGCCGCTCGCGATCCTGCCACTCCGCCTGCGGAAGACGGGTCAGGAGTTCTGCGGGCACGCGTCCATTATCACCCGGCGCCCTCTTGGTAAATACCCTGAGCACTTTGTGGAATCCCGGCACGAATGCGACTGGTGGGTGAGTGTTGCCTGAGGTAAATTTGTGCCCGTTGTGGTTCTGTGAGCATCATCACAAGCGCGGCCCTCCATGGGAGGCCACAGCACCGGGGGAACGGCGATGGCCGGCCCGCACTTTCACGAGAGGCACTACCTTCCTATGACACAACGGAGAAAAGCCGGGCAGGGCAGCAGTACCCTGCGAGCCGCCGCGGCCATCGTTCTGGGTCTGCCGCTACTGGTGACATCGACGGCCGTGGCGCCTGCCGCCTTCGCCGCCCCTGCCCCGGCCACTGCGGTCACACCCCAGAAGGCGCCGGCCAAGGAGCTGGACCCCGCGCTGTACCCGGCCGGCAAGTACATCGTCGTCCTCGCCGACAAGCCCGTCGCCACCTACGAAGGCGGCGTCGAGGGCATCGCCCCGACCAAGCCGGAGAAGGGCGCGAAGCTCGACGCCGAAGCGGACAACGTCCAGCAGTACTCGCAGTTCCTCGAGACCAGGCAGCAGGAGGTCGCGGCCGAGAAGGACGTCGAGATCAAGCGCACCTACACCGCCGCGATCAACGGCTTCGCCGCGGACCTCAGCGCGGACCAGGCCATCGGACTCGCCAAGAGCGACGAGGTCCTCCTTGTCGCTCCCGACGTCGAGAACGCCCCGGACTACTCGAGCATCGATTTCCTCGGGCTCGATGGTGGCAAGGGCATCTGGAAGAGCCAGTTCGGCGGCAAGAAGAATGCCGGAGCAGGCACCGTCGTCGGCGTGATCGACACCGGGTACTCCCCGGACAACCCCTTCTTCGCGGGCAAGAAGGTCAAGCCGCTCAAGGGCAACCAGCAGCCGGCGGTCGGCGAGCCCTACCTGAATGCGGCAGGCAAGATCGAGATGCTGAAGTCGGACGGCACCACCTTCATCGGTGAGTGCCAGGTCGGCGAGGGCTTCGACGGCAGTCTCTGCAACTCCAAGGTGCTCTCGGCCCGCTACTTCGCCGAGTCCTTCCTCGCGACCGTCCCCGAGGACAAGCGCGCACCGCAGGAAGTCATCTCCCCCGTGGACATCGACAACCACGGCACGCACACCGCGAGCACCGCCGCGGGCAACTCCGACGTCACGCAGACCGTCGACGGCCGTGACTTCGGCGTCTCCTCCGGCGTCGCACCCGCAGCCAAGCTCGCCGTCTACAAGACCTGCTGGGAGGACACCGACCCTGCGACCGGTGGCTGCTACTCCTCCGCGTCGATCGCGGCCATCAACCAGGCCATCCTCGACGGCGTGGACGTGCTGAACTACTCGATCTCGGGCAGCACCACCACGACGACGGACCCCGTGTCCCTCGCCTTCCTGTCGGCGACGTCGGCCGGGATCTTCGTCGCCGCCTCCGCCGGCAACTCGGGCCCCACGGCCAGCACCGTCAACCACGGCGCACCCTGGATGACCACGGTCGCCGCGAGCACGTTCAGCTATGAGCTCCAGGGCACCGCCGAATTCTCCGACGGCACCAAGTACCGCGGAGCGTCGATCATGCGCAGCGGCGTTCCGGCCAGCCCTGTCGTCCTCGCGCTGGATGCTGCTGCAGCAGGCGCGGCCAGCCCGAGCCTCTGCGGCCCCAACACCCTGGACCCCGCAAAGGTCGCGGGCAAGATCGTGGTCTGCGACCGCGGCGTCGTCGACCGCACCGCCAAGAGTGCCGAGGTGGCACGCGGCGGCGGCGTGGGGATGATCCTGGTGAACCTCGTCGACTCCTCGACGGACACCGACCGGCACGCGGTCCCCACGGTGCACGTCAACGCCCCCGAGGCCCTCGAGCTCAAGGCGAAGGTGGCGGCCAACCCGTCACTCACGGTCGCACTGCAGCCCACGGACACCACGGGCAAGCCCCTGCCTCCCGCACCCCAGGTCGCCGGCTTCTCCTCACGCGGTCCGCTCCTCGCGACCGACTCCGATCTCCTGAAGCCCGACGTCACGGCTCCCGGTGTCGCCGTCCTCGCGGGTGTCTCCACCGTCGGCTCGAACGGCGCGCAGTTCGGGTTCCTCTCCGGTACCTCCATGGCATCCCCGCACGTCGCAGGGCTCGCCGCGCTGGTGCTCGGCAAGAACCCGGCGTGGTCCCCGGCAACCGTGAAGTCCGCCATGATGACCACGGCATACCCCCTGAAGACCGCGACCGGCGGCGTCGAGACCGACGCACTGGCCGTGGGAGCGGGCCACATCAACCCGGCGTCCGTCCTGAGCCCGGGCCTGGTCTACGACCAGGACGTCGACGATTACCTGAGCTTCATCCAGGGCACCGGGGTCGACCTCGGCATCGACGGCATCGCACCCGTCGCGGCGAGGGACACCAACGTCCCGTCCTTCGGCCTCGGCAACCTGACCGGCCGCACCGAGGTGACCCGCACGGTCACCGCCGTCACACCGGGCCTCTACCGGGCAACGGCAGCTGTTCCGGGAGTCGACGTCACGGTCACCCCGTCGGTCCTCAACTTCAGCGCCGCGGGGGAGACCCGCACGTTCAAGGTCTCCTTCGAGAACCAGAGTGCGCCGTTCGGCCAGTTCACGTCCGGATCGCTCACCTGGTCCGGACAGGGCATCAACGTCACCTCACCCGTTGCCGTCCGTCCCCAGGCGCTCAACGCGCCGGAGGAGATCGCCTTCAACTCCACCGGCCCCGACGGCAGCGGGACCTTCGAGGTCACGTCCGGCACCAACACCCCGATCCAGATGACGCTCGAAGGCCTGTCCAAGGCCGACTCGACCGCCATCAGCCTCGACGTGGGTGAGAACGCCATCAAGGACGTCACCGTTCCCGAGGGCGCTCCGGTCGCGAAGTTCTCCGTCCTCTCCGATGACCCGCAGGCGGACTTCGACATGCTCGTCCTGACGCCCTCGGGTGCTGTGGAGGAGGTCGCGACGGCCGACGCCAGCGAGACGATCACGATCGAGGATCCGCAGCCGGGCACGTACCGCATCCTCGCGAACCTCTACGCCAGCCCGGACGAGCGGACGACCACCGGGACGATCGACGCCGTCATCCTCGGTGCTGACGAGAACAACGCGACGCTCACCCCGAATCCGCTCGCCCTGGCGAACGGCAGCACGGGCGCTGTGACCCTGGCCTGGACCGGGCTGGAGCCCGGCTCGTACGTGGGTCGCATCTCCTACGCGGGGTCCTCGATCGTCACGTACGCGACGGTCGTCGTCGACGGGGAGGGCGAGGCCCAGGCCCAGCTCCCGACCGTCGACCCGGCGGACAAGCTCCTCACGGGTCCCCGCGAGGCGACCACGCCCACCGGGAACAAGTAGCAGCGGCTGACTGACAGCACACAAAAGGCCGGTGGATCAGCGATCCACCGGCCTTTTCGTGTGCTGTCAGCGTCCGGTGCCGGCGTAGACGGTAGCGGTGGCGTCGCCGTCGAGCTCGAAGGCGGCGTGCACGGCACGGACAGCGGTGTCGAGCAGCTCGGCGCCGGTCACCACGGAGATGCGGATCTCCGACGTCGAGATCATGTCGATGTTCACGCCGGCGTCGGACAGCGCCCGGAAGAAGCGGTAGGAGACCCCCGGATTGGAGCGCATGCCGGCGCCGATCAGGGAGAGCTTGCCGATCTTCTCGTTGTAGTCGACCGTCTCGAAGCCCACGCGGTCCTGGGCCTCGCCGAGCGCGGCGAGGGCCTCGGCGCCGTCCACGATGGGCAGGGTGAAGGAGATGTCCGTGCGGCCCGAACCGTGCGTCGACACGTTCTGCACGATCATGTCGATGTTCGTGTTGGCACCGGCGACGATGCCGAAGATCTCAGCCGCCTTGCCGGGGATGTCGGGCACGCCGACCACCGTGACCTTCGCTTCCGAGCGGTCGTGGGCGACACCGGAGATGATGGGCTGTTCCAAGGGTTCTCCCTCTTGAATCTTGATCTGGTCGTCGGGGCTGGGCAGTACCCAGGTCCCCTCGTTGTGGCTGAAGGAGGAGCGTACGTGGAGGGGGACACCGAAGCGCCGCGCGTACTCCACACAGCGCAGGTGCAGGATCTTGGCACCCGACGCGGCCATCTCGAGCATCTCCTCGCTCGAGATGGTGTCGATCTTCTGCGCGGACGGGACCACGCGGGGATCGGCCGTGTAGACGCCGTCCACATCGGTGTAGATCTCGCAGACGTCGGCGTCCAGCGCTGCTGCGAGCGCGACGGCGGTGGTGTCGGATCCGCCGCGGCCGAGTGTCGTGATGTCGTTGCTGTCGCGGCTCATGCCCTGGAACCCGGCGACGATCGCGATGTCGCCCTTCTCGATGGCCGTCCGGATGCGGTGGGGCGAGACGTCGATGATGCGTGCCTTGCCGTGGATCGCATCGGTGATCATGCCGGCCTGGCTGCCGGTGAAGGACTGGGCGGACGCGCCGATGGCGTGGATCGCCATGGCCAGCAGCGCCATCGAGATGCGCTCGCCGGCGCTCAGCAGCATGTCCATCTCGCGGGCGTCCGACGACGCCGGGCTTACCTGGGCTGCGAGGTCGAGGAGCTCGTCGGTGCTGTCACCCATCGCGGAGACGACCACGACCACCTGATGCCCCTCGGCTTGGGTGTCGACCACGCGCTGCGCTACGCGTTTGATGCCCTCGGCGTCGGACACCGAGGACCCGCCGAATTTCTGGACTATGAGGCTCATGCACTCGCTCACTGGTGAAGGACGACGGCGGTATGACCCGGCCGCGCCGGCTGTATCTCTGGGGGCGGCAGCACTGGCGCCTCGGGAACGCGAATCGGGATCCGACGCCCGTGCCAGTGTAGCGGCGGGGTAATTCCCTGCCCAAAGTCTGGGTCCGAATAAGAACAGGCGCCCCGGCGGAGATTCCCGAGCCACCTTCCGGTCCGGGCGCTCTGGCGTCGCATACCCTCGTAGCATGACCAACGAATTTGGGGGAATCGTTGTCGAGGGAGTTGCGCGGAGCTTCGGTTCCGTGCATGCGATCCGCGACATCGATTTCGAGGCTCCGCCCGGGGAAGTGACCGCTCTGATCGGTCCCAACGGCTCCGGCAAGACAACCCTGCTCTTGATCCTGGCGAGCCTCCTGGCTCCCGATCTCGGCACTGTGCGCGTGGCGGGGTTCGATCCCGTCACGCAGGCCGCCGAGGTGCGGAGCCGGGTCGGCTGGATGCCGGACACCCTCGGTGTGTGGGAATCCCTGACCGCGCTCGAAGTGCTGAAGACCCTCGGCGCCCTCTACGGGATGAGCGCGGCGGACAGTACCCGGCGTGCCGACGAGTTGCTGGTCGCCGTGAACCTCACGGAGTTCGGCAGGCAGCCGGCGCGCGTCCTCTCGCGCGGACAGCAGCAGCGGCTCAGCCTGGCCCGCGCGCTGATCCATGACCCACAGGTGCTGCTTCTGGACGAACCGGCCTCCGGACTCGACCCGGGATCCCGCGTGGAGCTCAGGGCCCTCCTGCGGTCCCTGGCCGCCCAGGGCAAGACCGTCGTCGTCTCGAGCCACGTCCTGTCCGAGCTCGACGAGATCGCGGACCGCGCCGTCTTCGTCAGCCGCGGGCAGTCGGTCAAGAGCCAGACGCTGGACGAGGCGGGCAGCCAGACGCGGCGCTACTACGTCCAGGCAGAACCGATGTCGGCGCTGGCCGCCGCCCTGCAGAGTTACGGAGTCCGGTTCGAGACGCGGGGAGACTCCCGCCGCGAGGAGTTCATCGTCCAGCTCGGCAGTACCGCGGAAGCCTCCTGGCTGCTGCGTACCCTGGTGACGGGCGACGTCGTCATCACCGCGTTCGCACCCGCCGGAGGTGCGCTCGAAGAGACCTACATGAGCCTGGATACGGACCGACTATGAGCACCGCGACAGAACCCTCGACTCCGCATCCCGTCCGGACCGCCACGGAACTGCCCTTCTGGTCCGCCGTCCGCACCGTCTTCGGCCTCGAGATGAAACAACGGCTGCGCGGCAGGGCCTGGTACTGGATGCTCGGCGTCTGGTTCGTGGTGATCGGCGCCATCTTCGTACTCGCCACCGGAGTGCTCGGGGCCACCGACAACGAGGGCGGCATCCTCTTCGACCTGATCGTCGGCTTCGTGCTGTTCTTCGGCCTGCTCGTGGCGCCCGGATTGTCCGCCAACGCCATCAACGGCGACCGCGCCGGCGGCACGCTCGCGATCCTGCAGGTGACGCTCCTGACGCCGGGACAGCTGCTGCTGGGCAAATGGCTCGCATCCTGGGTGGGATCGCTCGCCTTCCTCGTCCTCAGCAGCCCCTTCATCTTCTGGGCGCTGGCCCTCGGCGGAGTGGACGCGCAGGAGGCGCTGGTCTCCCTCCTGATGCTGGCCGTCGAACTGGGTGTCGTCTGCGCTCTCGGGGTCGGTGTCTCCGCGCTCGCCGGCCGGCCGCTGTTCTCGATCGTCAGCACCTACATGCTGGTGGCGCTGCTGGCGGTCGGCACCCTGATCGTCTTCGGGCTGAGCACCACCCTGGTGATGGAGGAGCGGACCACGACGACGTCGTACTACACCTACCCGGAGGGCAGCCTCGATAGCAGCGGCATCCCCGAGGAGGGGGCGGAGATGGAGTGCGTCACGCAGACGAGCCAGAGCATGATCCCGCGTACGGAGTACATCGCGTGGATGCTCGCCGCCAATCCGTTCGTGGTGGTCGCCGACGCCGTTCCCTACAGCGTCGAGGATCTTCCTGAACCCGGGACGACCGCCGACCCCTCCGCGTACGAGCCCAGCGGGCCCTACTACTCACCGGGCATCATGGAGACGATCAGCCAGGGGGTGCGGGCCGCCCAGGCCGGGCCCGACGTCGACCAGACCTGCGAGGAGTACGCGCAGGCCCTCCGGCCGCTCCCGCAGGAGAGTCCGATCTGGCCGCTGGGCCTCGGGGTCCAGGTGGTCCTGGCGGGCGTGCTCCTGCTGATCGGGCGCCGCAGGTTGACGATGCCGGCGAGGCGCCTCGCGCAGGGGACGCGCATCGCCTGAGGATCAGGACATGGCGCGGCGGCCCTCGAACGCGCGTCCGAGGGTCACCTCGTCGGCGTACTCGAGGTCGCCGCCCACCGGAAGACCCGAAGCGAGCCGCGTCACGGGTATGCCGATGGTCTTGAGCATGCGCACCAGGTAGGTGGCCGTCGCTTCGCCCTCGAGGTTGGGGTCTGTGGCGATGATGATCTCCTGGATCTTCTCGTCCGAGAGCCGGGACAGCAGCTCGCGGATGCGCAACTGGTCCGGGCCTATGCCCGCGATCGGATTGATCGCGCCTCCCAGGACGTGGTACCGCCCGCGGAAGGACCGCGTCCGCTCGACCGCGATCACGTCCTTGGATTCCTCGACCACGCAGATCATGGTCGGGTCGCGGCGCGGGTCACGGCAGATGGCGCACTGCTCCTGCTCGGCGACGTTGCCGCAGATGCTGCAGAACTTCACGCGTTCCTTGACGGTGGTGATGGCCGTGACGAGGCGCGACATGTCCTCGCCGTCGGCCTCGAGGATGTGGAACGCGAGGCGTTGGGCCGACTTCGGGCCTACCCCGGGCAGGCGTCCGAGCTCGTCGATCAGCTCCTGCACTGCGCCTTCGTACACGGTGATTCCTTATCTGCTGCTCATGACGGTCCCGGCGAGCTCGTCGCGGGAACCTGCTGTTGGCCCCTTCCTCGGTGGTGCCCGGGGGAGCCTCTTCCATTGTCCGCCCTGCCCGGCGGCGTGGCCCCCACCGGACGGCGCCAGGGTTACGCCCTCAGCGTTGCCGGGAGCGGAGCTTCCACCTGCGGCCCTACTGGCCGTCCACGCTGCGTTCCTCGACAAGGCGTCCGTTGAGGATGCGTTCGATGGCGGTGCGGCCCACGAGGCCGGATTCCTCGATGGTCTCGTCATCCGCACTGGGCTCGTCCTCGACGAAGCGCAGGTCCGCGGTGCCCCGAGCGGCGGCGGCCTCCTCGGCCCGCTTCCGTTCCGCTTCATCGAGCAGCTGCTGGTAACGGCTGACCGGCTTCTGCCGAACGTGCTCCGCGGACGCCGGGCGCTCCTCGGTGTCGGCGGTCCCCTGATCAGCGCCGGATGGCCGCGCGACGGAACCCCGTCCTCTGGTGGCCATGCCGACCGCCCCACCGGCCGTCATCGGACCAGGCGGTGCGGACGCCGGTGACACCTTCGTCGAGGCGGCGGTGCCCGCACCTGACTGTACGGCCGGACTCCAGACCACGGAGCGGGAGGGTGCCGGTTCGGTATCCGGCGTGCCGCTGGGCCGGACGATCGCCGGGCGTGGTGCTCCTGCGCCCTCCGGCGGCGAGGCGGCAGCGACCGGTCCGGGTTTGCGCGACCCATCGCTGTCCGCCTGGCGGGTCTCCTCGGAGGCGCGCGTCGGGGTCGGCGTCGGGGTGCTGCCCGGTCGTCCGGACCGGCTGCCCTGCGGCGCCTGTGCCGGTGCTGGTGCTGGTGCTGGTGCCTGTGCCTGTGCCTGTGCTCTGCGCTCGAAGGGATCCTCGGGCACGGAGCCCCAGCCCGGGCCGGGATCGAAAGCTTCCTCGGGCGGCTCGACGAGGGCCCAGGAGTCGTCGGACATGGACGGGTCCCATGCGCTGACGGCCTCGGACACCGACGGCTCGAGCTGCGCTGATGCGCGCGCCGCACCCCGAGGGGCGGCGGTCGGAGCGTCCCCGCGGGTCCTCCCCGAGCCACTGCCGGCGGTTCCCGGGTCCGGCTGCGCGTCGGTCCGCGCAGGCTGCCCGGCCGCACGGCCGGCGGCGTCGGACTCGAGCGAGGCGGCCGTCGACGAGGCGGGCGAACCAGGGGCAGCATCGGCTGAGCCGGACGCGCGGGGCGCAGTGGCTGATGCCGGTGAACCGGTCGCATCAGAGGTGCTGGGCGCGTTGGGGGTGCGGGCGGTGTCGGGAGTGCCAGGCGCGCGGGGCGGAGTGGCCGACGCCGGCACCCGAGATGCGCCGGGCGCGCTCGCGGCTGCCGCTGCGTTACTGTCCTCACCCGCACGGGGGGCGGGAGCTAGGTTCCTGTCGGCGCCGGAGGCATTCCTGTCCCCGACCTCCGAACCAGCCTCGGCGGCCGGACCGGAGTGCCCACTGCGCATTCCGCCGACGGGAGGCTGAGCGGTCCCGGGCGACGTCTGCCGTGCCCCGCGTGGATCAGCGGATGGCGCGGGGGAAACCGGGCCCGGGTTACTCCCCGTGGCCGCCTGGCCGGCCGGTACTTTTGGGCCCGACTCACCCGACCCGCCGGCGTCATGGACTGCCTCGATGGAACAGGTGAGGCCGAGTACCTTGTGGATGGCCTGCTTCACGTTGTCCATATGGGGCCCACGCTGGAATCCGATGGCGTTTCCCTGGTTCGCGAAAGCGAGGACCAACTGGTTGCCCTCGAAGGAACGGGGCTTCGCGGCGACGTTGACGATCAACCAGGTAGCGCGCTTGATCCGCGCCACCTCGTCCATGATCTCGGGCCACGCACGGCGCACCATCTCGACGTTGCCACCGGACGCGGCGGGCCGTGCCTGATGACCCGATTCGGGTCGGGGAGCATCCTGCCGCGGCTGCTCCGGACTGGCCTGGGCCGGATCGCCTTGGGCCGGACCGCCCTGCCCGCGGGCCGCGCCTGCCTGCGGCCCGGGAGACGCCGCGGGCTGTCCTGCCTGGCGGGAAGACGGCGCTGATTCACCGGTCGCAGCCGGCGAGGCAGCTGCCGGGCCGACCTGCGCCGGGCGGTTGCCGACGGTTTCCCCCTGCGGGTTCACCTGCGCGTCGGCTACGGGCGAGTCCTGTCCTGCGGTCGTGGCGGCATCCGGCCCGGGCTGACCGGTGGCAGGCGCGGGACCGGCCGCTGCCGGGCCTTTCGGCCGCGCGTCGGCTGCGTCGGAGAATGCCGACGTGTTGGACACGCCCCAGCTGCCGCCCCAATCCGGAGACGAATCGGCGGTGGGGGTTCCGGCCGGTCGCTCGACCCGCGCTGCGGCAGGGACTGCGGGCGCGTGGGTGCCGGGGGCAGCACCCTGTGCCGTTGCAGGATCCGCGGGAGCCGCCCTGTCCGCAGCGGGGAGGGACCAGCGGGCGGCTGCTTCCTCGGCGGTCCGGGGAACGCCGTCGAGCCTGGGACGCGCCGGCGGCCTGGGCGCTTCGTCCGCCTCGACCGCAGGTGTGCCGGCGGCGTATTCGAGGCGGCGCTCGATGCGGTCCACCCGCGCGAGGGTGCCGCGTGCAGTCGCGTCGGCCGCCGGGAGCAGGAGCCGGGCACACAGCAGTTCGAGGTGCAGGCGCGGGGATGTCGCCCCGGTCATCTCGGTCAGCGCCGAGTTGGTGACGTCCGCCGCCCGGGACAGCTCCCCGGCACCGAGCTGGCCCGCCTGGGTGCGCATGCGGTTGAGCTGATCGTCCGGGACACCGCGAAGGATCGATGCAGCGCCCTCGGGGACGGCATTGATGACGATCAGGTCCCGGAACCGTTCGAGGAGGTCCTCGACGAAGCGGCGGGGGTCGTGGCCGGTCTGGATCACGCGGTCCACGGCGTTGAAGACGGTTGCGGCATCACCCGCGGCCACGGAGTCGACGACGTCGTCGAGGAGGGTGGCATGCGTGTAGCCGAGGAGTGAGACCGCGAGCTCGTAGTCGAGCCCGTTCTCGCCGGCGCCGGCCATCAGCTGGTCCAGCACGGAGAGCGAATCGCGGACGGAGCCACCGCCGGCCCGGATCACGAGCGAGAGCACACCCGGTGCCACCGGCACGTTCTCCTGGCGGCACAGCAGTTCGAGGTACGCCATCAGCGGTTCCGGCGGAACGAGCCGGAAGGGGTAGTGGTGCGTGCGCGAGCGGATGGTGCCGATGACCTTGTCCGGCTCGGTGGTCGCGAAGATGAAGAGGATATGCTCCGGCGGCTCCTCCACGATCTTCAGGAGCGCGTTGAAGCCCGCGGACGTGACCATGTGGGCCTCGTCGATGATGAAGATCTTGAAGCGGTCCCGGACCGGCGCGAAGGTCGCACGCTCACGGAGGTCGCGCGCGTCGTCCACGCCGCCGTGGCTGGCGGCGTCGATCTCGATGACGTCGAGGCTGCCCGAGCCGTTGCGTGCCAGTTCCACGCAGCTGTCACACGTACCGCAGGGAGTGGACGTGGGGCCCTGCGCGCAGTTGAGGCAGCGGGCGAGGATGCGGGCGGAGGTGGTCTTGCCGCAGCCGCGCGGCCCGGAGAACAGGTAGGCGTGGTTGATGCGGTCCTTGTCGATGGCCGCCATCAGGGGTTCGGTGACATGCTCCTGGCCGATGACGTCCGCGAAGGTCTCAGGACGATAGCGGCGGTAGAGGGCTGTACTCACGGAGAAACCTTATCGGTTGGCGCTGACGGTTTACATGCCGGGGCGGCGGAGGTGGAGAACAGGGCCGGCGGGTCCACGACCCAGGGTTTCCGTGGCAGCGTGCCGGGGTCGAAGGCTGCGAGGGCGGACCCGAGCGGGCCGCCGGGAAGCCCGAGGGAGGCCAGGATGACGTCCAGCACCTCGGCCGGTGTCCGGCCCAGCCGGCCAAGGTCCTCCAGTGTCACAGCGCCGTTCCGTTTTGCCAAGCGGCGCCCCTCGGCCGTCACGGCGAGGGGCACGTGGGCATACGCGGGGACGGGAAGCCCGAGCAGTGTGGCGAGGTAGGCCTGCCGGGGGGCGGAATCGAGCAGATCGGCCCCCCGCACCACCTGGTCGATGCCCTGGGCGGCGTCGTCGAGCACCACCGCGAGGTTGTAGGCGATCACGCCGTCGTTCCTGCGCAGGACGAAGTCGTCGACCGGGGCGGTGAACGGCCCGGCCAGCAGGTCCTCCACGCTCCAGGTGTCCACGGCGGACCTCAGGCGCAGCGCCGGCCGGCGCTCCAGGCGCCGTCGCGCCCGCTCGCCCTCGCTGAGCTCCCGGCACGTGCCGGGGTAGAAGCCGGGCCGGCCGTGGGGCGCGCTCGCGGCGTCGCGGACATCCCGGCGCGTGCAGAAGCACTCGTAGGCCAGCCCGTGTTCGAGCAGCCGTGCGAGCGACTGCTCGTAGCGTCCGGACTGCTCGCTCTGGCGGATGACGGGGGAGTCGGAGGTGATTCCGAGTGCGGCCAGTTCCGCGAGCTGCTCGCCTTCGGCGCCGGCGCGGACGCGGTCCAGGTCCTCGACCCGGATCAGGAAACGCCGTCCGGTGGACCGGGCGAACAGCCAGGCGAGGACGGCGGTGCGGAGGTTGCCGAGGTGCAGCTGCCCGGAGGGGCTGGGAGCAAAGCGTCCGGCGCCCTGAACTGCCACCGTCCGACCTCCCGCTGACTCGCCCTTAAAGTGAAGACCCCCCATGCACCTGCCAGAGCCCGCTTACCCTTGCTACCTTCCGGTCCTGGGGGAGTTCACAGGATGACACCACATGAGGGGCCGGGAAAGAGTCTACAGGCTCTCAATCGAAGTGCTGAAATGCGGGCCAGGTCTCATGCCAGGGCTCGAGGGGATCAGTGCACACCAGGATCGGCTGGTCCTGCTCCTCATTGTCCACGTCCACGCCGTTGTCGAGCGTGCCGGCGAGTCGACAGTCCCTGAACAGGCGGGAGACCCGCTCCGCCTGCCCGCCCACGATGATGGCCGTCGTCGATCCCTCGGGTGGCTGCGCAACGAAGTAGAGCTCGTTGTGCCCGCTGTACGGCTGCGGCAGACCGAGGTCCGGGCCGTACCGTGCCACGGCCCCCGCTTCACCGTAGTTGCTCGTGATGATGACGGTTCCCGGCTTCTCCGCCCTGTGGACCTCCGAGATCTGCTCCACGTAGCGGGGCCAGCCGATCTGGTCCCCGGACAGCTGATTGATGTCCGGTACGGGGCTGTCCCCGAGGGCCCGCTCGGGGAGGACGGGCAGGGCGATCACCGCAGAGATCGCCGCGCTGGCAACGAGACCGAGCACCATCACGCGGCGCCATGCGGTGCGCTTCGCCAGGAACGCCGCGGTCGGGACGCACCCGGCAGCGAAGAGGATCGCCAGCAGACCGAACGGATAGTAGATCTGGGACCCGGCGGCGAAGGACAGCAGGAGGAGCACAGGGAAAGCGGCGGCCAGGAATCGGACGGGGCGCCACGACGGGCGGCGGGCGAGGGACAGCCACCCGGCGATCCATACCGGCACCTGCGGCGGCCCGAGGAGCACCAGGAGGAACAGCCACATGGCCACGCGGACCTCCCCGGCGTTGTTCCCGGACAGGGCCGCACCCATCCCGATCTGCGGCCAGCCGTGCAGGGCCTGGTACAGCAGATTGGGAGCACCGACCAGCAGGGCCAGCCCGGCGGATGCAAGGACTGCCCGTGACCACAGGACCCTGCGTGGACCCAGGATGAGAACGCCCACGGTGAACGACACCAGGAGTCCGGCGATCAGGAGCTTGTTGAACATGCTCAGGCCGACAACCGCGCCTGCCGCATACCACCACCGGTCCTGGTTCCGCAGCAACGCACGCATCACGAACAGGCCGACCGCCGGCCAGACCAGGAGATCCAGGGAAGCGGTGAGCATGACGTGGCCCAGCAGCAGCGGCGTGGATGCCGTCGCGTACGCCCAGGCCGCGAGTGCCTGGGCGTAGCGGTCACCGCCGAGTTCGCGGGTGATGAGTGCGATGACAGGCACGGACCCTGCCGCCGCGAGAACGGCCGGGATACGGATCGCCCATGGCTCGTCCGCGATGGCGCTGATCGCCTGCACCAGCAGGGGAGTCAGGGGCGGCTGATCCACATAGCCCCAGGCGGGATCGAGCAGGCGGAAGTACAGTTCGTCGCGGTGGTAGCCGTACCTTCCGCTGGTCAGCGCGAGGACGACGGCGAGGGCGACCGCGGCGGACAGGACCGCGGCGTAGGCGAACTCCGGTCGTCTCGGCCCCACATCGGCCGCGGCGAGCGCGGCCGGCGAGGGGCTGCTACCCGCCACAGTGCTGCTCGATCATGCTCCGAGTATGGGGGAGGGCCGCGGCCTCACCAAGGTGTCCGGCGAAAGCGTCGGCTCCGGTCGGGAGGGCACGATTCGGCAGGATCCGCTTGTATGGGTATTCTGGTATCTGCTCCAAATAAGGAGGATTCGCCTAGCGGCCTATGGCGCACGCCTGGAACGCGTGTTGGGTTCACGCCCTCGGGGGTTCAAATCCCCCATCCTCCGCCTTGTTGCTCGAAACAGCAGGACCCCGGCCCACCGGCCGGGGTCCTGCTGTTTAAGCCGCCGAGGGGTCGGCCGCCCCGCTGAGGCGGCGGATGCGGTTCTTCGCGGCGGTCTCGGCGGGCCCCTGGGGCCCGAGCCCGAGCCGGATGACTCCGAGGACGAGCCGCACCGCCGTCCGGATGGGCAGGGGGACCGGGCCGAGGGACGGCGTCCGGAGCCCGAGCATCTCGCGGTGCCTCGGCTCGAGGGTGGCTACCGCCCCGGCGAACAGCACCCGGTAGCCGAGGCGCTGGGACCTCGGCAGCGGGGGACGGCGGATGTAGGTCAGCGCCTCCTGCACCTGGTCGCTGTCGGTGAGTTCACCGTCGAACGCTGCGAGCTGCGCCTTCAGCTCGGCTTCGGACCGCGGCGGGTCCTCGAGTCCCATCAGTTCCCCGGCAGCAGCCCACTCGGCGACGTACTGGTCGGCTCCGCCCGGGATGGGGCCGCCATAGGCTGCATGGGCGGCGACGAAGGCGTCCGTGAACGCCAGGTGCACCCAGCGGATCAGGTCCGGATCCGCCGCCGAGTAGGGCCGCTCGGCGCCCCGGCTGTCGATGTACGTGCCGTTGACCCTGGTGTGGAGCCGCTGCACGAACGCGGAGCCCTCCTGGGCGGCGGTCTTCGAGCCGTACGTGACGGTGAAGATCCAGCGGATCGTGTTCGCCAGGCGTCCGAGCGGTTCTTCGCGGAAGCTCGAGTGGGCGTGCACGCCTGCCATGGCTCCCGGATGCAGCGCCTGGAGCAGCAGGGCGCGGATGCCCGCGACGGTGGGCGTGATCGAGCTGTGGACCGTCCACACCGCCGAGCCGACCGGGAAGTAGCCGAGGTCGTCGCCCTTCTCGAACTCGAACTGCCACTGCGGGATGGTGGGATCGCCGTCCGTGAACGTGGTCCGGAGCTGCGTCTTCCACGTGTCGATCAATCCCATGCGACGACCTATCCTGTTGGTGACCTTCGCGGCCGACCCGGGATGTGCCCGGGCGGCCGGTGCGCGGCCTTCCCGGCCGCCGTTCCTTCCAACGCATCCGCGGGCCCGTTTGCTCCTGGCCGCTCCCGGACGTGGAGCCATCCGGGCAGCCACGCAGCACGAAGCAGGAGCAGAACCCATCCACAAAGGAGCAGCCATGTCCTCGCCCAGCCTGTACGGGATCGACCTCACGATGAACGACGGGAGCCGGAAGTCCTTCGGCGACTTCCGCGGCCGGCCCGTCCTGGTGGTGAACGTGGCGTCGAAATGCGGGTTCACGCCCCAGTACGCGGGCCTCGAGAAGCTCTACGGCAGGTACGCCGAGGAGGGCCTCGTGGTCCTCGGGATGCCGTGCAACCAGTTCCTGGGACAGGAACCGGGAAGCGACGGCGAGATCGCCGAGTTCTGCTCCACCACCTTCGGCGTGACCTTCCCGCTCATGTCCAAGGGAGACGTCCGCGGCACGGACCAGCATCCGCTCTACGGGCAGCTGACGCAGTTCAGGAACGGCGTCCTGCCCGGGCTCGTGAAGTGGAATTTCGAGAAGTTCCTCGTGAACCGCGAGGGCGACGTCGTCGCGCGCTTCGCTCCCACCGTGGAGCCGGACGCCCCCGAGGTCGTCGCCGCGATCGAGGATGCCCTGGCGCGTCCCGCAGCCTGAGTGCGGCGACCGCTCCCCGGCCCGACCTCAGCCCAGTGACGCGACGCAGCGTGCGAGGAAGGCGGCTCCTGCCTCCTCGTGGATGAGCGAGCCCTCCGTGATGACCTCGTACGGCTTCGCGGGGACGCCGTCGGCGGGCCGCACGTCGACGTGCGCGACGTCGAAGCCCTGCTCGTGCAGGTAGTCGGCCATGGCGTAGTCCGTCCGGGAGTCCCCCACGGTCCGCCACGTGCGGGGGATCCCCATGAAGGGTGCCACGAGTGTGAGGGCCCGCTCGGCGCCGAGGTCCTTGCCGACACGCACCGATTCGATGTCGGTGGAGATGATGGTCGGGTCCACCCGGTACTCGATGTCCCCCTGGCTGTCCGGTTCCTCGCGGTCGAGCCGGCAGGCACCCATGTCATGGCTGTGCATGATGTCGAGGGCGTCGTTGTCGAAGGAGCGCTGCGCGTCGAGGTAGTCGGCGTTCGTCGCATCGAGGGACTGCTCCACGGAGACCATCGACAGCTTCGTCTCGTCGAAGAACATCACGTCCGAGTACTGCTCCTCCACGAGGTCCCGCACGTCGTCGGCGAAGCTCGCCGGCAGGGCGAGGTCCCGGTCCATGAACACCTCGCCGGCGCCGTCGGCGGTGAACGAGAACCAGGTGGCGCCCTTCTCGCAGACGGCGTGGAACGTGATCCCGGCAGGTAGGCCGGCGGCGATCATCGGCTCCATGACCTGCTGCCGGATGAAGGCGTCCGATCGGCCGGTGTTGAACACCACGGGCCAGCCGGCGGACGCGAGCGTGAGCAGGTCGGCGATGATCCCGGCCGGAACCGAGCGGGTGACAGGGCTCGCGACCGGGCCGTCGACGTCGAGCAGGAGCCCCTGGGCGGGGTTCCCCTGGTGTGTCGCGGGAGCGGCGGGGGCATCGGGCAGGAGGTCGATCGGGGCGTCCGTAGGCATGGTCCCATTATGTTCCCGAGCCGCACGGTCCTTCCATTCGGGAGGTGCCGGGGCGCCGTCCGTGAAACACTCGCGGGATGAATCCAGGGTCGCCGGGCATCGTCGTCGTCGGGTCCATCAACGCGGACCTCGTGGTCACCCTCGAACGGCACCCGCAACCGGGCGAGACCGTACTGGGCCGATCGATGACGGTCCTGCCGGGCGGCAAGGGAGCCAACCAGGCCGTCGCAGCGGCGCTGCTCGGTGCCGAGGTGGCGATGGTCGGTGCCGTGGGCTCCGATGCCCATGCCGACGTCGCGCTCTCCGACCTTGCCGCTGCGGGCGCGGACCTGCGGGCGGTCCGGCGGACCGACGGCGGCACGGGCGTGGCCGTCGTCCAGGTGTCCGACGACGGGGAGAACTCCATCGTGGTGCTGCCGGGCGCGAACGCCGAGGTGTCGGCCGGGCTCGTCGCCGCCTCGGCGGACGTCATCCGGGACGCGGCAGTCGTCGTCGTGCAGGGTGAGCTGCCCGCGGAGGCGACCGAGGCGGCGGTGCGCCTGGCTGCCGGGCGGGTGATCATCAATCTCGCGCCCGTGATCGGCCTCGACCGCGCGATGCTGCTGCGCGCAGACCCGCTCGTCGTCAACGAACACGAGGGCGCCCTGGTCCTCGCGCATCTCGGAGGTGACGCGGTGTCCGGGCACGAGGCCGTCGTCCGGAGCCTCCTCGCGTGTGGATTCGCGTCCGTGGTGATGACCCTCGGCGGCTCCGGCGCCCTGGTGTCCGACGGCGGCCCCGTCCGGGCCGTGCCCGCGCCGCGCGTCCCGACGGTGGACACGACCGGTGCCGGGGATGCCTTCGTCGGTGCGCTCGCCGCGGGACTGTCCGCGGGCACGCCCCTCGACGACGCCGTCCGATTCGCTGTCCGCGTCGGCTCCTACGCGGTCCAGGGCGCCGGCGCCCAGCCCTCCTATCCGTCGCTCGGCGACGAGCTCCCTGCGCTGCCGCCGCACCAGCAGGACGCCGGTACATGAAGCGGATTCCCGGGCCTTCCCGCCCGCGGCAGGGGCAGGAAGGGGTAACCATTGGGCCACGAGATGACGGCCGCGGTGCCGCCACGTTCCATTGGCCCGGGCAATTACCTAGGCTGTACCAGTGATCTTCAAAGCAGTAAGTGACGGCCGGCCGTACCCGGACCACGGACATGTGACCCCCAAGGACTGGGCGGAAGTGGCTCCCCGGCAGGTGCGGCTCGATGAACTGGTGACCACCAAGACCACCCTCGACCTCGAAGCGCTGCTCGCCGAGGACTCGACGTTCTTCGGTGATCTCTTCCCGCACGTGGTGCAGTGGAACGACGTCATGTACCTCGAGGACGGCCTGCACCGTGCGGTCCGGACCGCGCTGCACCAGCGGACGATCCTGCATGCGAGAGTCCTCGTGCTCAATGACTGAGCACGGCTCGTCGCGCGAGCAGCGGGCGCAGGCGAGGCGTGATCCCACCGAGTGGCACGGCCACCGCATCATCACCGAGACGGACCTCGGTGCCGTCTTCGCGGAGGACGACGACACACGCCGGCACCGCGCCTCCCTGCGCAGGATCCGCCACGGGGTGGTTCTCGTCCTGCTCGTCGCGCTCCTGGCCGCCGCCGTGTACGTGGCCCTCGGGATCACGCGCGGCGACATCAGCATCGGAGCCTCCGACGCGGCTCCGGCTCCGGCTCCGGGCCCGACGTCGACCTGTCCGGCCGGCCCGTTCGACTACCAGGACCCGAGCGCCGTCACCGTCAACGTGTACAACAGCACGAGCATCGACGGCCTCGCCGGCATCGCGGCGGAGCAGCTGCGGGGCCGCGCCTTCGCCGTCCGCGACATCGGGAACCGCGAGGTCGGCCCCACCGGTATGACCGCGATCGTCGTCTCCGGGGAGGGCGGACGCGCCAACGCCTTCACGGTGCAGCGCACCATCCCGGACTCGGTCTATGTCGCCGATGAGCGTGAGGACAGGACGGTCGACGTCATCCTCGGGTCCACCTACGCCGGCATCATCCCCCCGGAAGGGGTGGACATCACGCCCGCGGGTCTCAGGTGTGCACCGGAGGAAGGTTCCACGCCGGCACCCACCCCGGCGCCCACCGCCCCCTAGCCCGCCCGCCGGCGGGAGGGACGACCCCGCACGCCGTCCCTCCCGCCGGCTCCGCTACGCCGCGACCGGCGTCCGGCCCTCCCGGAGGTATTTCGAGTAGGCGGTGACGGTCAGGAACGCCGGAAACTCCTCGCCGAGCGCCACCTCCTCGAAGACCTCGCGGGCCTCGTCGAAGAAATCGCCGTCGAACCGGGCGAGCGCGTCGAATTCCTCGTCCAGCAGGGCGGTGACCCACTCGCGCGTGATGACGTCGCCGTCCTCCGTGATGGCGCTCGTGTAGATCCACTGCCAGACCTGCGACCGCGAGATCTCGGCGGTCGCGGCATCCTCCATCAGGTTGTTGATGGCGGCGGCTCCGCTGCCCCGCAGCCAGGACTCGATGTACCGGACGCCGATCTCGAGGTTCTCCCGGACGCCCCGTTCCGTGATGGTGCCGGGTGTCGCCGCGACGTCGAGCAGGGACCTGTCGTCCGGCTGGACGTCGTCGCGCATCCGGTCGAGCTGGTTCGGGCGGTCGCCGAGCGCCGCGTCGAAGACCTCCATCGCCACGGGTACGAGGTCGGGGTGGGCCACCCATGAGCCGTCGAAGCCGTCGCCGGCCTCGCGGGACTTGTCCGCACGGACCTTCTCGAAGGCCAGCGTGTTGGCCTGCTCGTCCCGCCGGTTCGGGATGAATGCCGCCATCCCGCCGATCGCGTGTGCCCCCCGCCGATGGCACGCGCGGACGAGCTGTTCGGTGTAGGCGCGCATGAACGGTGCCGTCATCGTCACGGCGTTGCGGTCGGGCAGGACGAAGCGCGGCCCGCGGGTGCGGAAGTTCTTGATGACCGAGAAGATGTAGTCCCAGCGGCCGGCGTTCAGGCCCGCCGCGTGGTCCCGCAGTTCGTAGAGGATCTCCTCCATCTCGAAGGCCGCCGTGATGGTCTCGATCAGCACCGTGGCGCGGATGGTGCCCTGCGGGATGCCCAGCAGCTGTTGTGCCTGGACGAAGATGTCGTTCCAGAGCCGGGCCTCGAGGTGGTTCTCGATCTTCGGGAGGTAGAAGTACGGGCCCCGGCCCTGCTCCATCAGCGTGCGGGCATTGTGGAAGAAGTAGAGGGCGAAGTCGAACAGGCCGCCCGCGACCGCGACGTCCTGGATGAGCACGTGCTTCTCGGCCAGGTGCCAGCCCCGGGGCCGCACCACGATCGTCGGCAGGTTCTCGGGGGAGCCCGTCACCCTGTACTCCCTGCCCTCCGGCGAGGTGAAGCCGATGCGGCCCGCGAGCGCGTCCTTCAGGTTCAGCTGCCCGTTGATCACGTTGGCCCACGACGGCGTGGACGAATCCTCCATGTCCGCGAGCCAGACCTTCGCTCCCGAGTTGAGCGCGTTGATGGTCATCTTGCGGTCCACCGGGCCGGTGATCTCGACGCGGCGGTCCTCGAGCCCCGGCGCCGTCGGTGCAACCCGCCATGACGCATCCTCCCGGATGTGGCGTGTCTCGGGGAGGAAATGCGGGTCGATGCCCGACGCGACGGACTTCCGCTGGAGGCAACGGTGGCGGAGGAGCTCCTCGCGCCGCTTGTGCGTGGCCTTGTGCAGCGCCTTGACGAAGTCGAGCGCCTCCCGGGTGAGGATCTCGCCCTGTCGCTGCACGGGTGGAGCGTTGAGGGTGATGCGATTCAGGGTGTACGGGTCGTTCATGGTGTGCTCCTGGGGTGTGAGGGCCGCGAGAGGGCAGGGAAGGCCGGCCCGGGCCGGGTCTCGTGGTCGTTCCCGGCGCCTCGCGGGTTGCTGCTCGGGACGTGCTAGTGGAACTGCTGCGACTCGGTGGAGCCGGCGAGCGCGAGGGTGCTTCCGGTGGGGTTCAGTGCCGTGGCCACGGAGTCGAAGTAGCCGGTGCCGACCTCACGCTGGTGCCTGGTCGCGGTGTAGCCGCGGGATTCAGCGGCGAACTCGCGCTCCTGCAGGTCCACGTAGGCGCTCATGCCGTCCCTCGCATAGCCGTGCGCGAGGTCGAACATGGAGTAGTTGAGGGCGTGGAATCCGGCGAGGGTGATGAACTGGAACGTGAAGCCCATGGCGCCGAGCTCGCGCTGGAACCGCGCGATTGTGGCGTCGTCGAGGTGCTTGCGCCAGTTGAACGACGGCGAGCAGTTGTAGGCGAGCATCTGGTCGGGGAACTCGGCCCTGATGCCCTCGGCGAAGCGCCGCGCGAGGTCGAGGTCCGGGGTGCCCGTCTCCATCCAGAGCAGGTCGGCGTAGGGGGCGTAGGCGCGGCCACGGGCGATGCATGCCTCCAGGCCGTTGCGCACGTGGTAGAAACCCTCGGGCGTGCGCTCGCCGGTGACGAACGGCCGGTCCCGCTCGTCGACGTCGGACGTGATGAGGGTCGCGGCCTCGGCGTCGGTGCGGGCGACGATGACCGACGGCGTCCCCGCCACGTCGGCGGCCAGGCGGGCGGCATTGAGGGTCCGCACGTGCTGCTGGGTCGGGATCAGCACCTTTCCGCCGAGGTGCCCGCACTTCTTCTCCGAGGCGAGCTGGTCCTCCCAGTGGATGCCGGCGGCACCGGCCTGGATCATCGACTTCATGAGCTCGTAGGCGTTGAGCGGTCCACCGAAGCCGGCCTCGGCATCGGCGACGATCGGGACGAGCCAGTCCTCGACGGTGGAGGTGCCCTCGGCCCATTCGATCTGGTCGGCGCGGAGGAGGGCGTTGTTGATGCGGCGGACGACCGTGGGCACCGAGTTCGCCGGGTACAGCGACTGGTCGGGGTAGGTGTGCCCCGAGTTGTTCGCATCCGCCGCCACCTGCCACCCGGAGAGGTAGATGGCGCGCAGGCCGGCTTTGACCTGCTGCACCGCCTGGTTGCCGGTGAGCGCCCCGAGCGCGTTGGTGTAGCCACCGGTCCCGGCCTCGGTGGTGAGCTGGTGCCAGAGCTTCTCGGCTCCGCGCCGCGCCAGTGTGTGCTCCTCCTGGACGCTGCCGCAGAGGCGCACGACGTCGGCCGCGGAGTAATCGCGCCGGACACCTTCCCAGCGCGGGTCCACCGACCATGCGAGCTCCAGCGCCTGGGCTGCGGCGTCCTGGACGCGGTCCGTGGAAGGGGTCGAGGGGGTGGGTTCCTGCGTCATTGCGTCTCCTTAGGTGCTGGCCGGGCTGCCCGGCTGGTGTGGAATCAACGATTCGCCACTTCTGCCGGCCTTCCTAGGGGAAAAGTCTGGAAAGAAACGCACTTCTTCGCTTATCGTCAAGAAATGACGACTCCCGCATGGACCAGGCCCGTTCCTGCGACCCAGGTGCGTCCGCAGGGCGCCCCGCTGGACCTGATCAGCCTCGGCCGGCGGGTCCGGCACCTGCGGAAGGCGCAGGGCATGACGCTCGACGATCTGGGGGCCGCCGTCGGGACGGTCGCCTCGCAGCTCTCACTCATTGAGAACGGCAGGCGCGAACCGAAGCTGGGCATGCTGCAGGGACTCGCTGCGGCCCTGGGGGCGACGATCGACGACCTCCTGGGAGCGGAGCCGCCGTCGCGTCGCGCGGCGCTGGAGATCGAACTGGAGCGTGCACAGCGCGGGCCGCTCTACGAGTCGCTGGGCCTGCCGAAGGTCCGCATCTCCTCGAGGCTGCCGCTGGAGGTGCTGGAGTCGCTCGTCGGGCTGCAGCGCGAACTCGAGCGGCGCCTCAACGAGCAGGTGGCCACGCCCGAGGAGGCCCGGCGCGCCAACGCCGAGCTGCGGGCCGTCATGCGGGAACGGAACAACTACTTCCCGGAGATCGAGGCGCAGGCGCGGACGGTGCTCGACGCCGTCGGCTACAGCGCGGGGCCCGTGTCGCAGCACCTGATCGCCGACATCGCCGCGCACCTCGGGTTCACGCTGCACCACGTCGGCGACCTGCCGCATTCCACGCGTTCCGTCACGGACCTGAAGAACCGCCGGATCTACCTGACGCAGTCGCAGCGGACGGATCACGATCCGCGGTCGGTGCTGCTGCAGGCGCTCGGGCACTACGTGCTGGAGCACCGGACACCCGAGAACTACGGCGAGTTCCTCCGGCAGCGGGTCGCCACGAACTACTTCGCTGCCGCGCTCCTGCTCCCGGAGCGGCCCACCGTCGAGTTCCTGGTGCGGGCCAAGGCGGCGAAGGAGATCGCCGTCGAGGACATCCGCGACAACTTCGCGGTGTCCTACGAGACGGCCGCGCACCGCTTCACGAACCTCGCCACCGAGCACCTGGACATCAGGACGCACTTCCAGAAGACCCACAAGAGCGGCATCATCTACAAGGCCTACGAGAACGATGGCGTGACCTTCCCGCAGGACCACACGGGGGCGATCGAGGGCCAGCCCTCCTGCCGCCGCTGGACCTCGCGCGTCGTGTTCGACGTGCAGGACAAGTTCCGGGCCTACAACCAGT
The DNA here is from genome assembly GCF_056680255.1 of Arthrobacter sp. BC5. Lineage (NCBI taxonomy): Bacteria > Bacillati > Actinomycetota > Actinomycetes > Micrococcales > Micrococcaceae > Arthrobacter > Arthrobacter sp. BC5. The sequence goes on along the minus strand of NZ_CM155273.1, from coordinate 798,909 downwards.
ACACCGACACCCCGAGCGGCACCTTCTGGTGCACGGCGCGGACCGAGCGTGCCGCCAGCGGCGAATTCTCGCTGAGCATCGGCGTGCCCTATGCGCAGGTCAAGTGGTTCCGCGGACGGGACACGGAGATCCGGGAGAAGTCCTTCTGCCCGGACGAGGCGTGCTGCCGGCAGCCGCCGTCGGACCTCGCACGGGAGTGGGCCGGCCATGCCTGGCCGAGCGCCCGGGCACACTCGCACCTCCTGGCCGCGATGCCTCCCGGCGCCTTCCCGGGCGTGGACGAGACCGAGGTCTACTCGTTCCTCGCCGCACACTCGACCTAGGGCCGCAGGCGCTGCTCCGAAGGCACCCGACCGGAGCCGGCGCGCTACGTCGGCAGGGCGGCGTCAGGTGCGTTCCCGGAGTGCCCGACGGCGGACGGCCAGGGGATAGGCGACCCAGAGGCCTCCCACCGTGAGCAGGAGTGATCCTGCCACGACGAGCCCGGCCGTACGGCTCACCACGAGGTCGAAGATCAGCCAGGCCGTCCCGGCGAGCACCAGGCCCACGAGGGCGATGGTCGTCCGGATGATCGCGGCGGTCTGCTGGACGAGCGACGCCTTCACGCGGAGCCCGAAGAGGACCCGGTGCAGGTTGACCGAGGAGAGCACCAGGGCCGTGATGAGCGCCGAGAGGCACACCAGGCCCAGATAGACGGCCACCTGCACGTCGTCGAGCTCGGTGAACCGCGACTGGAAGGGGAGTGTCAGCAGGAACCCGGTCAGGATCTGGATGCCGGTCTGCATGACGCGGAGCTCCTGCAGCATCTCCTGCCAGTTGCGGTCGAGGCGCTGGTTCGCGCTCTCCCCGCGTCCGTCGTCGGGAGCGGCGCCTCCCCCCGGGCCGTCGTCCTCGGCAGGGTCCACGCGCGCGCTCATCCCGTTCCTGCCGCTACCGGGACGATCGCGCGCCGCCCTGCCAGACGGCGTCGAACGGGGCATTCGACCCCACGCGGTTGCGGATGCCCTCGGTGACGAACTCCTTGGCGGTACGGGCGGCATCCAGGGGCTCCGCCCCCTTCGCGAGTTCTGCTGCGATCGCTGCAGCGAGGGTGCAGCCAGCGCCGCTCACGGCCACCTCGCCCACCTTCGGCGCGGACAGGACCTCGAGAGTCTCCCCGTCGAAGTAGACGTCGACGGCGTCCGGGCCCTCGATGCGCACGCCGCCCTTGGCTAGGACCACGGCGCCGCTCTGGCCGTGGATGATCCGGGCAGCCTCCTTCAGGTCGTCGAGGGACCGGATGGTGATGCCGGAGAGGGACTCCGCCTCGAAGTGGTTCGGCGTGACGAAGGTGGCCAGCGGCAGGATTTTCGCCTTGAGCGCCTGGTCGGTGTCGAGCGCTGCGCCGGGTTCCTGGCCCTTGCAGATCAGCACCGGATCGAGGACCACGTTGTCCCACTCCTGGCTCTTCAGCGCGGTGGCCACGGTGTCGATGGTCGCGGGGGTGCCGAGCATCCCCAGCTTGACCGTTCCGAGGGGGTAGCAGGACTGGATGGCCTCGAGCTGGTCGGCGATCACCTGCCGGTCCACGGGTACGAAGCGGTGCTGCCACTCGTTCTTCGGGTCGAAGGACACGATGCAGGTCAGGGCCACGACGCCGTAGACGCCCAGCTCCTGGAACGTCTTGAGGTCGGCCTGCGCCCCGGCGCCGCCCGTCGCCTCCGATCCGGCGATGGTCAGGGTGACGGCTGGGTTCGCGGAGGTCTGGGTGTCGGGCATTCCCCTAGTCTGCCCGAACCCGCTCGGGAGCGGCCACCCGATCGGGCACCAGGATCTCGTCGAGCGCAGGCCCGAGAGTGGGGTAGGTGAAGGTGAACCCGGCGTCGAGCAGCTTCCGTGGGGACACCCACCGGCTCTTGAGGACCAGCTCGGGCTCCGTACGGATCATTCTGCCGCCGAGTTCCAGGAGCCAGGCAGGGGTGCGCAGGCCCGCGGGCACGTGGAGGCGCTCCCGGACGGCCGACATCAGGTCGGCGTTCGTCACCACACCCGGGGCAGCCACATTGACGGGCCCGCTGAGCGACGGGGTCCGGGCGAGGAAGACGATCGCGCGGAACAGGTCGTCGAGGTGTACCCAGCTGAACTTCTGCGTCCCGGATCCCATCGGGCCTCCGAGGCCGATCCTCGCGAGGTTCACGAGGGGCGTCATCACGCTGCCCGGACCCAGCACGATCGAGATGCGCAGCGCCACCTTGCGGACGCCAGGAGCCTCGGCATCAACCAGTGCCTGCTCCCAGGCCCGCGCCACCGACACCGAGAAACCCGTGCCGAGGTCGCCGTCGTCCTCCGCCTGCGGCCTGTCCGTCGCATGGCGGTAGATCGTGCCCGTGCTCGAGTTCACCCACACCGGCGGCGGCGTTCCGCCCTGCGCCCGGCACAGGGCGACGGCGCGGCCGAGTTCTTCCGTGGTGTCCACGCGGGAGGAGAAGATCTCGTCCGCGTTGCGCTTGTTGTACCGGCAGTTCACGCTCCGCCCGGCGAGGTTGACGAGGAGGTCCGCGCCGTCGAGGGCCTTCGCCAGGGCGGCCGTGTCACCCCAGGCGGCCGGGCCCGACCGGCCGATCGTCCTGACATCGGCCCCCGCCTCGGTGAAGCGGCGGAGGAGGTGGCTCCCGATGAAGCCGGAGGCTCCGGCGATGGCTACGGTGGAGATGTTCATTGCACGCGGACCAGCTTCCAGACACTGGCGCGGGCAAGGGCGCCCGCACCTCCGATGAGAACGGCTGCGGGCAGGGTGTCCCCGAGGGCGGTGGACGGCGACAGCAGCGTGGCGATGGTGAAGGCCGCGGCCGTGAACACGGCGAAGAAGACCCCGACGTGGATCCACTGGCTGCCCAGCGGTCGCAGCAGGAGCCCGAGCACGATGCCGAGCGGCAGTCCCGTGACCAGCCCGATCCCGAGGCCGTACCAGAGGGCCAGGAGGAACACCGCCGGCGCCTCGGCTCCCCAGGTGGAGGCGAAGGCGAGCGCGAGGACCGTCACGCCGACGAGGAATCCGACGACGACGGCGGCGGGTCCGAAGGTGACATGGTGGCGCGACGGCGGTGGTCCGTCGTCGTCCGCCGCGTCCTCCGGACTTCCACCGTCCGTGCTGACTGCCGCGTTCCCCGGATCAGCTGCACGATGTCCTCGACGATCTTCCGCACCACGGGGAGCCGGGAGAGGATCACGAGCCTGGAGATGAGCGGAGCGGCCTGATCGATGAGCCGGCGCGTGCGGACCTGGTCCGTGGAGGAGTCGTAGACCCAGAAGAGGGTCACCCCCATGTAGGCGTACCAGAGGAGCTCCGGCAGGTCGTCCCGGATGGCGAGCGGAGGCTGCGGCCTCGACATCGCGACGGCGTGCCGGAACAGCGCGATGGCCCGGGCGCGGGCGACGGCGGATTCACTGCCGAAGGGGCTCGTCGTCGCGGAGGGCTTGATGGCGATGCTGATGAAGCGGGAGCCGAAGTCGTGGTACGGCGCCATGACGTCGATCCCGGTGTTGAGGACGATGCGCAGGAGTTCGCCGAGGTTCTGGCCTTCGCGCAGCTGCGGCAGTGCGAGGGAGCGGTGTTCCTCCTGCAGGCTGCGGTAGAGCTCGTGGACGAGGTCGTCCTTCGAGGCGAAGTAGTAGTAGGCGCTCCCGGTCGAGACGTCGGCGGCCGAGGCGATGGCCCGCATGGTCGTCTTCTCGTAACCGATCTCGCGGAAGAGCCGGAGCGCCGTGGACACCAGCAGGTCCCTGGTCGCTTCGCTCTTGGCTGTCGGCGTCGGCATGCTCCTCCTGATTCGAACGTGTTCAATTCGAAGTGTAGCCCGTATTTGAACACGTTCGAACCGGTGTCACGCGTAGTACCTGCCCAGCACCTCGGCCTTCAGGTCGTAGAACGTGCCGTCGTCGATGGCCGCGCGCGCGTCGTCGACCATGCGCACCACGAACCGCTCGTTGTGGATGGAGATCAGGGTCGCCGACACCATCTCCTTGGCCTTGAAGAGGTGGTGGATGTAGGCGCGGGTGTAGTGCGTGCAGGTGTAGCAGTCGCAGCCCTCGACGAGCGGGGTGAAATCCCTCTTGAAGCGCGAGTTGGAGAGGTTCCACCGGCCGTCCGGCGTGTAGAAGGCGGAATTCCGGGCAACGCGCGTGGGGGACACGCAGTCGAACGTGTCGGCGCCGTTCTCGATCCCCGTGAAGAGGTCGTCCGGCTCGGAGATGCCCAGCAGGTGGCGCGGCCTGTCCTCGGGCAGTTCGTCGCTGCACCACCCGAGGATGGTGCCGAGGTTCTCCTTCTCCAGCGCGCCGCCGATGCCGAAACCGTCGAAGTTCATGGCCCCGAGGTCGGCGGACGCCTTGCGGCGGAGGTCCTCGTACTGCGCACCCTGGATGACGCCGAACAGGGCCTGGTACGGGCGGTGGCTGCGCTCGGCGGTGAGCCGCTCGTGCTCCGCTACGCAGCGCAGCGCCCAGAGCCGTGTCCGCTCGAGGGACTCCTCCTGGTAGCCGCGCGAGTTCATGAGGGTGGTGAGCTCGTCGAACGCGAACATGATGTCCGCGCCGAGTTGGTGCTGCACCTGCATGGAGATCTCGGGGGTGAAGCGGTGGCGGTCGCCGTTGAGGTGGGACTTGAACCAGACGCCGTCGTCGTCGATGTGCGCGAGGCGTTCCTTGCCGACGGCGACGCGGTCGTCCGCTCCCGCCTTGTCCGCGTCGACGGGCACGTCCATGGTGATGACCTTCTTGAAGCCGGAGCCGAGGCTCATCACCTGGAATCCCCCGGAATCGGTGAAGGTGGGGCCGGGCCAGTTCATGAAGGCACCCAGCCCGCCCGCCTCGTCGAGGATGTCGGCCCCGGGCTGCAGGTAGAGATGGTAGGCGTTCGCGAGGAGGGCCTGCGCGCCGAGCTCGGCCATGGCGCCGGGGAGGACGGCCTTCACCGATGCCTTCGTGCCGACGGGGATGAAGGCCGGCGTGCGGATCTCCCCGTGCGGGGTGGTGATGGTGCCGGTCCGCCCGTGCCGACGCCCGCCGCCCGTGGCGGGCGTGGTGTCCTCGATGCGGCTGGAGACGGAGAAGGCGAACGAGGACTGCTGGGACTGTGGATGCACCACCCCATTTTGCCAGCCCGTCGCGGGTGGGCGGTCCGAGCCGGCGGTGGCCGGCTAGCGGGTGGCGAGCTGCGCGTTCAGGGCGCCCACGGCGGCGAGCTCCGCGGCGATCCGGCGTTCCAGGACCTCGCGGCTCAGGGTCTCCGATCCCCCGTGTGCGCGGAGGTACAGGAGTACGCCGATGCGCAGGACGCGCCAGTCGCGCTCGACGTCGATCTTCCCCGCCGAGGAGGCCCGCAGGATCTCCGGGTCGTACACGTTGGGCTCGTTGAGCTGGCGCTGCCGGTACATCGCCGCCGTCTTCGCACGCAGCGGATCCGTCTCGGCGTCGTCCGCCGCACGGATGGCCGCCGAGTACCGTGCCGAGCGGTCCTCGTCGTGGCGCGTGAGGTACGCGGCGATCGCGAGTCCGCCCTCGATCCACTTCCACCGGCCGAAGTTCCCGTCGAACGGCAGTTCCGCGAGCAGGTCGGCGACGGTCAGGGCGGCCGCGGTGTCCCCCTGATCGACGAACAGCGCGAGGGCCAACTGGTGGAGATCCTGCAGGTTGCTGCCGGCCTTGAGGTTGATGCCGCGCGCCAGCCGCCCTGCCATCTCCTGGATAGGAGCGCTGTCCGCGTGCGCCTGGGCGATCTGCGCGACGAGCGCCTCCGGAGAGCCGTGGTCCGCGGCGACGGCGGACGCGCCGATCTCGGCGTCGGCCGGTTCCACGTAGACCATCGAGCCGGTGGCGATCGAGATGCTCCGTCCTCCCGCGACGGTCGCGCGGACGAGCGCGGGCACCCCGAAGTCGTCGTTCTCGACCACGACGGACGTCACCTCCGCCGGGTCGTCACCGCCCGGAAGCGCCAGTACGTCGCCCACGGCCAGCACCTCTGCCGGAACCGCGCGCAGCCCTGTCCTGTCCAACCTGTTCACCATCATGTACGTCGTGCCAACCTCTGCCAGTAGCCGCTGGATGTGTCCCGGCGCCCCAGCGCGCCCGTATCACGATACGGTAACGCGGCTCCGACGCGCGCCTCGTCCCGGCTACCGGCCCCACCCGGCGTGGGCGAGGGCCTGGCGCAGCAGGTCGGCGCGTCCGCCCGAGAACTCGGCCTGGATGGAAGGGCTCAGGGCTTCGGAGGGGGTCAGCCAGGACAGTTCCAGCGCATCCTGGCGGGGGTTGCACTCGCCCGTGACGGGGATCAGGTAGGCGAGGGCGACGGCGTGCTGGCGGTCGTCGGTCAGGCCCGTCTCCGAGGGGGACGGGAAGTACTCGGCGATCGTGAAGGGCAGCGGCGACGGCGACAGCTGCGGCAGTGCCAGCGGGCCGAGGTCCTTCTCCAGATGGCGCAGGAGCGCCGCCCGGATGGTCTCCCGGTACATCACGCGCCCGGAGACGAACGTGCGCACCATCTCGCCCTGCTCGTTGGCCTGCAGGAGCAGCCCCACCTCGTTGACGTACCCGAGGGCGTCGCACCGCACGGGAATCGCCTCCACGTAGACCATCGGCAGGCGGCGGCGGGCCTCGTACAGGTCATCTTCGGAGAGCCAGCCCGGGTTGGGGTCAGGGGTGCGTACGTTCATACCCCCAGTTTTATAGCAGACCCCCTTCACGGCACGGACGGCGCGCGGTTCTTCGGCCCGTGGCTGAATCGCGGGAGCCGGGCCTCCGAGGCCGGATGCCGTGCTCGCCCGCGGCATCGCCGGTGGTGGATCGTTCATCCGGGGGAGCCCCGCCGCTCCTCGTGGATCCGGATCTCGGCGTCCCAGGGCGCGCGGACACGCAAGGACCGCCCGTACCCCTCGTCGGCCATAACAGCATCGAAACCACCGGCGCCGAGGTTCGCGGCGATGTCCCGGACGTCGCCGTCGTACTCGAAGGCGAGCTCGACGTCCGGGCGCCCGGCGGGCCGGACGCCCACGAGGCCACCGTTCTTCGCCCGGAAGTCGTGCAGGGCGCCCTCGCCAGGGCTGTTCCCGGGTCTGGCTCCCATGTCGCCCAGTACCCGCGCCGCAGGAAGGACGTCGGGCGTGTGCCAGAGGGCGAGGACCGACAACGGGGACGCCGGCGCGCCCGTCTCGCGTGGACCCTCGTCCGCGAAGAAGGACGTACCGTCCGGTGCCGTGATCCGGGCGGAGAGGCCTGGTCCCTCCCCGGACAGCTCGACGGCGGTGCCGGCCTCGGCCGTCCGGCGCGCGAACTCGCGGACGTCACCGACGTCGAACCCGAGGGCGGTGCGGCCGTCCTCTTCCCTGCCCGCCCTGCAGGACTGCAGGGCCACCCTGCCGCTGCCGGCGTCGAACACGGAGGAGGACGCGCCCGGGCCGGGCTCCTGTGCGGGGTGGAGTCCGAGGGCCCGGAGGAAATCGGCAGCCCGGGAGACATCGGCGGTGTGGACAAGGGGGCGCACGCGGAGCATGAGTTCTCCCTGGGATAGGCGCGGAGGGCCTGTTCCACGGACGCGGACAGGCCGGGGGTCTCGCCGATACTGTGGTGCTCCACCTCGCGCACCAGGCCCGGGGGCAGGTCCGCGCCGAAGTGCACCGTCGGTTCGTCGGTCACGGCCAGGATGCTAGCAGGACAGTAGGCGGTCGGAGCGCGTGGTCCTAAGGTGTTGGCATGAAAGCCGAACTCCCCGAGCTCCTCCTGCCCGACGCCCCCGCGTGGCGGGCCTGGCTGGAGGAGAACCACGCCTCCTCGCCCGGCGTCTGGCTGATCGAGCACAAGAAGGGCGGGACGACGACGGCCCTGACCTATGCGGAGGCGCTCGACGAGGCACTCTGCTTCGGCTGGATCGACGGACAGGCGAAAAGCCGCGACGAGGGCAGCTACTTCCAGCGCTTCACGCCCCGCGGGCCCCGGAGCGTCTGGTCGGTCCGTAACAGGACCCACGTGGACAGGCTCCGCGCCGCGGGCCGGATGCGCGAGGCGGGGGAGCGGGCCGTCGCCGCGGCCCAGGCCGACGGCCGGTGGGACCGCGCGTACGCCGGTCCCGCGACCGCCGAGATGCCCCCCGAGCTCATGGCCGCGATCGAGGCCGATGCCGCCGCGCTCGCGACCTACCGCACCCTGACGTCGCAGAACCGGTTCGCCCTGTTCTTCCGCCTGTCCCAGTTGAAGACCGATGCGGCGAAGGAACGGAACATCGCGAAGTTCGTCGCCATGCTGTCCAGGGGCGAGACCTTCTATCCGCAGGGCAAGAAGAACGGCGGCTAGCGGCAGGCCCTCTCGGCCTCGAGGATCATCCAGGCCTGCAGCTGGGTCGACAGGCCGGCGGGTACGTTCTGCGCGGGCGGGAAGAGGAACGCGGCGCTGTCGACACGGGTCCGGCCCCTCCAGATGCGGTCCGCCGTGGCCCGGAGCATGCTGCGCGCCGTGGCCGCGGCCCCGGCCGTGATGCCCGGGGACCACGCCGCCAGGGCGAGGTAGCGGGCGAGGATGCCGGTGAAGAGGCCGGCGTCGCCGTCCGATCCCAGGGGCAGAGCCCCGCGATCATCGGCCACTTCCCGGGCGATGGCCTCCACGAGGTCTGCCGCGTACCCCACGTTCTCGGTCCCGCCGACGCCGACCAGCGCGCCGAGCACGGTGCCCTGGTTGTAGGTGTGCACGGCGCGCTCCACGGTCCCCTCAGTGCTCCCGTCCGCCTTCACGCCGTCGAGGTAGAGCCCCGTGACGGGGTCGTGCAGACGCGAGCGGAGCCAGTCCAGCAGCTCCTGGGCCCGGGCGGTATCCCCGGCCCGTGCGAAGAAGAGGGCAGCGGGCGCGGTGCTGGGGGTGTTCTTGTAGTTCCGCGTGGTGTTCCAGTAGACCCCACCGCCCAGGTCCGGTGTGTGCGCGGAGGCCAGGGCTCCGCCGAGGACGCGCGCGCGGCGCCTCGGCCGCCGTCGTCCCTCCACCGCGTCGAGGCGCTGGAGCGCCAGGGCGAGCCACGCCATGTCGTCGTAGTAGGCGTTGCGCCACCGGCCGCCGTTGCGCAGCCAGATACCGCGGGCCAGCTGCCGGGCCTCGCGCAGTGCCGGACCCGCGGGATCGCGGAGGTGCTCGTCCAGGAGGCAGTCGAGGTAGTGCGCCTGCCACCAGTAATGCCAGTGGTTCCGGGGTCCGGTGGGCGCCGGATACGCGATGGTGCCGAGCCGAGTCCCGGGTACGCGGAGGCTCCGGCGCGCGAACAGGTGCCGGACACTGGTCGCGGCGAGGGAGGCGGCGTCGTCAGGGATGGGCATGTGACCACCCTAGCCACGCCCGCTGGCCCGAGGATTGCGCAGGATGCACAACGCACATCCCTCCGGGTGCGCAGTGGGCCACGTCACAGTACGCTGAGCGCGCGGGCCAAGGAAGGTCCGCGACCGGCGGAAGGACCAGGCATGGACATCAGGGGAGCGGCAGCGCTCGTCACGGGCGGCGCCTCGGGGCTCGGGTTCGCCACGGCGCAGCGGCTGTTCGACGACGGCGCCTCCGTGGTGCTGGTCGACCTCCCGCAGTCTGCAGGAGAAGACGCCGCCGCCCGCCTCGACCCCTCGGGTGCACGTGCCCGCTTCGTGGCTGCCGACGTCGCCGATCCCGGTCAGGTCCAGGCGGCGGTCGCCGCGGCCTCCGCACTCGGTCCGCTGCGGATCGTCGTCAACTGCGCCGGGATCGCCACGCCGGGCAAGGTCCTCGGGCGCGACGGCGTCCTGCCGCTCGAGCAGTTCGCCCGCGTCATCAGCGTCAACCTGATCGGCACCTTCAACGTCATCCGGCTCGCGGCCGAGGCCATCGCTGCCACGCCGACCGTCACCGGACTCGGCGGCTCCGACGAACGCGGCGTCATCATCAACACCGCGTCCGTGGCGGCCTTCGACGGGCAGATCGGGCAGCCGGCCTACTCCGCGTCGAAAGGCGGGGTGGCGTCCATGACCCTTCCCCTCGCGCGGGAACTCGCCCGCTCGCTGATCCGTGTGGTCACCATAGCGCCCGGTATCTTCGAGACGCCCATGATGGCGGGCCTCCCGCAGGAGGCCCAGGACTCCCTCGGAGCGCAGGTCCCGCACCCGTCACGCCTCGGCAAGCCCGTCGAGTACGCGGCGCTCGCCGCGCACATCGTCGAGAACCAGATGCTCAACGGCGAGACCATTCGCCTGGACGGCGCCATCCGCATGGCCCCGAGATAACGTTCGTCACCGGTCTCAACCGAAAGGACGGCTCGATGGAGAGCCAGCTGCCCACCGCCGATTTTCTCGGCTTCGAATCCCTCCTCGCCGGCCACGAGCGGGCGAAACTGCAGGATGTCCGGGACTTCCTCGCGAAGGAGGTCACACCACGCGCGGTCGAGTGGTGGAACCGAGCGGAATTCCCGCACGGGATCCTGCCGAAACTGGCGGGGCTCAACCTCAGCACCCCCGTGCAGCAGGGCTACAGCCACCTGTTCAGCGGCATGGTGATCGCCGAGCTGACCAGGGCCGACACCTCGATCGCCACGTTCTTCATGGTCCATCACGATCTCTTCGTCGAGGCGCTGCACACCTTCGGGAGCGAGGAGCAGAAGGCGAGGCTCCTGCAGGACGCGATGGACCTCACGATCACGGGTGCCTTCGCGCTCACCGAGCCGCTGCACGGATCCGATGTGGCGGGCGGCATGGCCACGACGGCGACGCGCGACGGCGACACCTGGGTCATCAACGGCGCGAAGCGCTGGATCGGCAACGGCACGTTCTGCGACTACATGCTCCTCTGGGCCCGTGACACCGGGACCGGCGCAGTACGCGGCTTCATCCTCGACGCCACGCTGCCGGGTGTCACCCGGACGGCCATCGGCAACAAGACCGCACTCCGGACGGTCCAGAACGCGGACATCACCCTCACGGACGTGCGTATCCCCGAGGCGGACCGCTTCACGGGCATCGATTCCTTCGAGGACACCCGGCAGCTCCTGCTCGGATCACGCATCCTCGTGGGCTGGCAGGCCGTGGGCCAGCAACTCGCCGCGTTCGACGTCGCCCGGCAGTACGCCGTCGAGCGGCACCAGTTCGGGAAGCCGATCGCAGGATTCCAGCTCATCCAGGACCAGCTCGTCACCATGATGGGCAACACGACGGCGAGCCTCGGCGTCATGGCACGCACAGCCCACCTGCAGGAGCTGGGAGGCGCCGACATGCCCAGGGCGGCCTTCGCCAAGTCCTACACGACGGCGCGCATGCGCGAGACGGTGGCCCTCGGGCGCGGCATCCTCGGCGGCAACGGCATCGTGACCGATTACGGGATGGCGAAGATCTTCGCCGACGCCGAGGCCGTGTACACCTACGAGGGCTCCTACGAGATCAACAGCCTCATCGTCGGCAGGGCACTGACCGGCATCTCCGCGTTCGCCTGACCGTCGGCCTCTGCGCCGGCGCAGAGCGGCCCGGCCGCGGCGTCGTGCACGCAGTCTCGGCAGGAAACGCGTGTCGCGCAGCCGTTTCCTACCGCCGTCCGAACCCCTCCGCCGAGGAGAGCCGTGCACGACGCCGCAGGTCCGGCCGGTAGCCGGGCTGCACCCGCCGTTCCGGTTCATATGACGGACACGGTGAGGCCCACGCCACATTACTGGGTAGTATCCCAACAGCAATCCGTCGTATCCAGTGCCGCATACGCCACGTTTTCCGTGCCCTGAAAGCAGGCTGTTGTGACAGTGCCCCTCGAAGTGTCCCCCGCGCAAGCCGCCGACCAGTTCAGCGAGACCGCGGGAGATCTCAGTTCCGATCTCCGCGCCGACGTCCGCCGTGTCAGTACCCTGCTCGGCGAGTCGCTCGTGCGGCAGCACGGGCAGGATCTCCTCGATCTGGTGGAGCGCGTGCGCCTGCTGACCAAGCAGTCCAAGGAGTCCGGCAGCGCCAGCGACGCGGGCGAGCGGGCAGCCCTCGCGGAGCAGGTCCGTGAACTCCTCGCGGCCCTTCCGATCGATCAGGCCACCGAGCTGGTCCGGGCCTTCGCCGCATACTTCCACCTCGCGAACGCCGCCGAGCAGGTGCACCGCGTCCGCGGACTGCGGAGCCGCTCCGAGGAGGACGGCTGGCTCGCGCAGACCGTCTCCCGCATCGCCGCCGACGCCGGCCCGGACGCGCTCGCCGACGTCGTGCAGCAGCTCGACGTCCGCCCGGTCTTCACGGCGCACCCCACCGAGGCCTCGCGCCGGTCCGTGCTGGACAAGCTCCGCCGGCTCTCCGACATCCTCGCCGAGTCGACGGCCGAGGGCTCCCAGCAGCGGCGCCGCCAGGACCGCCGGCTCGCCGAGGTGATCGACCTGATCTGGCAGACGGACGAACTGCGCCAGGTGCGGCCCACGCCGATCGACGAGGCCCGCAACGCCATCTACTACCTCGGCGACATCCTCACCACCGCGATGCCCGAGCTGCTGGAGGATCTCTCGGACCTCCTGGCCGAGCACGGCGTCACGCTGCCCGCCGAGGGAGCCCCGCTGCGGTTCGGCTCGTGGATCGGAGGGGACCGCGACGGCAACCCCAACGTCACCGCCGCCGTGACCCGGGAGATCCTGCAGATCCAGAACCAGCAGGCCGTCCGGATCGCGATCCACTTCGTGGACCGGCTCATCTCGTCGCTGTCCTCGTCGACGGCGATCGTGGGGGCGTCCGAGGAGCTGACCGCCTCCATCGAGCAGGACCTCGCCAACCTGCCGAGGCTCGACAAGCGCGTGCTCGAGCTCAACGCCCAGGAACCGTACCGGCTCAAGCTGACCTGCGTGAAGGCGAAGCTGCTGAACACGGCAGCCCGTGTGCAGAACCACACCGCGCACGAGCCCGGCCGGGACTACAACGGCACGGCCCAGGTCCTGGCGGACCTCCAGCTCGTCGGCGACTCGCTGCGTCGGCATGCCGCCGGTCTCGCGGCCGACGGCGCCCTCGCCACGGCGTCGCGCGTCATCTCCTCCTTCGGGCTGCACCTGGCGACCCTCGACATCCGTGAGCACGCGGACATGCACCACGACGTCGTCGCACAGCTGACCGACCGCCTCGGCGAGCTGAAGGTGCCCTACCTCGAGCTGGACCGCGCGGGCCGCCTGGAGGCACTGTCCCGCGAGCTGGCGTCCCGGCGTCCGCTGGCCACGGTGAACCCGCCGCTCGACGACGGCGCGCGGCGCACGTTCGATGTCTTCCGCGAGATCGCCTCGGCGCTGGAGACCTACGGCCCCGACGTCATCGAGACCTACATCGTCTCCATGACGCGGGGTGCGGACGACGTCCTCGCCCCGGTGGTCCTCGCCCGCGAGGCCGGCCTGGTCGACGTCGTGGGCAACGGTTCGGGCGGCTCCGATTCCGGCGCCTTCGCGAAGATCGGCTTCGCCCCGCTGCTCGAGACCGTGGACGAGCTCCGGGTCTCGGCGGAGATCGTGGACACCCTGCTGTCCGACCCCACCTATCGCGAGGTGGTGCGGCTGCGCGGCGACCTGCAGGAGGTCATGCTCGGCTACTCGGACTCCAACAAGGAATCCGGCGTCCTCACGAGCCTCTGGGAGATCCACAAGACCCAGCGGCGCCTGCGCGACGTCGCGGCCAAGCACGGCGTCCGCCTGCGCCTGTTCCACGGCCGCGGAGGGTCCGTCGGTCGCGGTGGCGGACCGACCTACGACGCCATCCTCGCGCAGCCCAACGGCGTCCTCGAAGGCGAGATCAAGTTCACCGAGCAGGGTGAGGTCATCAGCGACAAGTACTCCCTGCCGGCCCTGGCGCGCGAGAACCTCGAACTGTCCCTGGCCGCCGTGATGCAGGGATCGGCGCTGCACCGCACGCCGCGTACCTCCGACGACGATCGTGACCGCTGGGCCGAGGTCATGGAGACCGTGTCCGACGCCGCCTTCGCGCGGTACCGTTCGCTGATCGACCACGAGGACCTGCCCGCGTACTTCCTCGCGTCGACTCCGGTGGAGCAGCTCGGCTCGCTCAATATCGGCTCGCGCCCGTCCAAGCGGCCCGATTCCGGCAGCGGACTCGGCGGACTCCGCGCCATCCCGTGGGTGTTCGGGTGGACGCAGTCTCGGCAGATCGTGCCGGGCTGGTTCGGTGTCGGGTCCGGGCTCCGGGCCGCGCGCGAGGCAGGCCACGAGGGACTGCTCGAGGAGATGCTGGAGCGCTGGCACTTCTTCCGGACCGTGGTCTCCAATGTGGAGATGACGCTCGCCAAGACCGATCTCGAGATCGCCGCGCACTATGTCGAGGCCCTGGTGCCGGGTGAGCTGCAGCACCTCTTCGGCGTGATCCGGGAGGAGTACGAGCTGACCCTCGCCGAGATCCGCCACCTCACGGGGGAGCGCGAACTGCTGGACAACCAGCCCGTGCTCAAGCGGTCCCTGGCGGTCCGTGACCAGTACCTGGACCCCATCTCCTACCTGCAGGTGGAGCTGCTGCGCCGCGTCCGGGAGGAATCCGGTGGCGGCGGGCCCGACGGGCAGCTGCAGCGGGCCATGCTCATCACCATCAACGGTGTGGCGGCGGGGATGCGCAACACCGGCTGAGCCGGGGCCCCCGGGTGCGGGCCCGCCCGGTGTGATGGAACCGCGCGCGTGGTGTCGGAATAGGGGCCGGGACGCACCGGTTGCCGCCTCTGGAAGCTGAACAGCGCCGGCCCCGGCCGGTTCATCTGCAGGGAGGAACACCATGAAGGCAGTGTTTTACGAGAAGTACGGCGATCCGGACGTCCTCCAGTACGGCGAGCAGCCGGACCCGAAGGTCGGTCCGGATTCCGTGCTCGTCGGCGTGCGCGCATCCTCGGTCAACCCGGTCGACTGGAAGATCACCGCCGGCTACCTCGACGGCGCGTTGCCCACCTACTTCCCGGTGATCCCGGGCTGGGACGTGGCCGGCGTCGTCGTGCAGCCGGGGCCGTCCGTGACGGAGTTCGAAGCCGGTGACGAGGTCATCGGTTATGTGCGCATGGATACCGTGGGGCTGGGGACCTTCGCCGAGCAGGTGGCCGCTCCGGTGCGGGCGCTGGCGCGGAAGCCCCGGAATGTGTCCTGGGCGGAAGCCGCGACGATGCCCCTCGCGGGGCTCACGGCCTACCAGTCGCTCGAAGCGGTCGGTGTGACGGACGGTGACACGGTGCTGGTGCACAACGGGGCAGGGGGTGTTGGGACCTACGCCATCCAGATCGCGAAGGCGTGGGGGGCCCGTGTGCTGGCCACCGCGTCGGAGAAGAACCACGACTTCCTGCGCTCACTCGGCGCCGAACCCCTGACCTACGGCGAGGGCCTCGCCGGCCGCATCGCCGAGGCGGCCCCGGAGGGGCTCGACGCGGTCGTGGATTTCGTCGGCGGTGATGACTGGGTCGCGTCCCTCGAGCACCTCAAGACGCCGGAACGGATCGCCTCCGTGACGGATGCCGAGGTGAAGGAGAAGGGCGGACGCTACATCTTCGTGCGGCCCAACCCGGCCGATCTCCTCGCGCTCACCGAACTCGTCGAGTCCGGCAGCGTGAAGCCGATCCTCGCGGAGAGTTTCCCCCTGGAACGCGCTGCTGATGCCTTCCGCAGCAGCATCGACGGCCACGTGCGCGGCAAGATCGCCGTCACGGTCGGCGACCAGGGCGAATAGCGCCTGTCGGGCACGGCGCCGGACAGCGTTCCGTACCGTGCCCGAACCGTCCCGGTGCGGGCAGGACGGCTGGCCGCCGTTCCTGTCCGCACCCGGCAGCTGCTCGCCAGGGGCGCGCTGAACTCCTAGTAGCGCGAGTCCTGGTAGTCGTCGTCGAACAGATCGACGGGTTCGCGCAGGGCATCCTCCTGCGCGCGGAGCCGGCGCCGGTGGGCATGGTCCACACGGTGGCGGCGGGAACCCGCCGTGATGAGCAGCAGGAAGATCGCGAATGCCGCGACGAATGCGACGTCGACAGCCATCGGCTCGCCCAGGAGCCGTTCGACCGCGATCCACAGCAGTCCCCAGGAGGTCGCCGCGGCGACGGACAGGCGACCGCGGTCGGTCGAGCAGACCACGGCGGCGCTCATCAGGACCACCACGATCCCGACGATCGCCCACGTCGTACCGTCCCAGCCGAAGAGGTCCGTGCCCCGCGCGGTGAGGAACGCCGCACTGTTCGCCGCCGCTGCCACCAGAACCCACCCGAGGTAGAGCCCGAGCGGAGTGTCCACGAGCGCGCCCTCGAGCCGTGACTCGTTGGGGTGGTTGTTCATGGTCCGCACGGCCGCCAGCAGGGCGAAGAAGAGCAGCAGGATGACCGCGAGGCTCAGGGCCAGCCGACCGGACTGCGCGCTCAGGATCCAGGCGAGGTTCAGCAGCATCGTGGCCGCGACGATCCAGCCCAGGCGTCGCTGCCGCTCACTGGTCCGCTGCGACGGCAGCCATTGGAACGCCGTATAGGCCACGAGGCCCACGTAGATGACGCTCCAGATGGAGAACGCCGACGACGACGGCGCGAGCAGCGTCGCGTCCGGAGCGAAGAGACCGCCTGCGGCATCCCGTATCGGCGGGCCGCCGAAAGCACCGACCCCGGCGGCCGAGCCGAGGATGCAGGCGATGGCGCAGGCCGTGACGACGGCCGGCCGGACGAGATCCGGATTCCATGAGCCCATGGAGCGGGCCATCGCGCTGCCGCCACGGGTGAGGGCCCTGCCCGACGCGCCCGCTGCGGCTCTCGCCCTGACTGCCGTCTGGCGGATCTGGTGCGCCGCGTCACTGTCGGCGCGGCCACCCCGACCGCTTCCGCCCGCCGTCGTCGTGCCGATGCCTGACCCGGCAGCGGTTCCGGCGTCCGGCCCCGCGCTCCCGGACCGCGCACGGGGTGCCGGAGTGGGCGTGCCTGAGACCGACTGCGTGCTGCCCGGCGGTTGCGCGGGGCTCCCCGGCTCCGCGGACGCGCCGGGCGTCCTGTCCGCTCGGCCGCCTTCGACGTCACCGGCCGTCGAGGCGGCGCGCGGTTTCGCTGCCTTCAGGCGTTCGAGGATGCTTCCCGTGTCGGAGGGAACCGCAGTAGCCGGAGCCTCCGTAGCCGGAACCTCTGGTGCCGGAACCTGCCGGGCGATCGTCGGAGGCCTGACCGGCCTGTCAGGGAGCCTCGGTCCCGGGTTCTTCGGGGTGCTCATGCGCTTTTGTGGCCTTCCGGTGTTTCTTCAGGGCGAGGACTGCCGCCGTGATGGCTCCCACCAGCGTACCCACCGCCATCCCGAGCAACGCGCTGACGCCTGCCGGCAGCCCAGTGGAGGCCCCCGCGACGAAGCCGAGACCCACGAGCCACGCCGTCCACAGCACGCCGCCCGCCGCTGCCGCGAGCATGAACGGACGGAGTGGCAGTTCGGCGATGCCGGCGACGGCCACGCTCGCGGTACGACCTCCGGGAAGGAAGCGGACGGCGACGACGGCAGCGTAGGTGGGTGAGGTGCCGGCCTTGTCGATGGCGTCCCGCAACCCTCCGTGGATGGCGCGCCCCCACCGGAAGCGGTCGAGGAAGTGGGTGAGCCGGCGCCGGAACAGCAGGAACAGCGCGATGTCGCCCAGCCAGCTGCCCGCGAACGCGGCGATGATCGCGAGGGGAAGCAGGATCATGCCGTGGGCGGACATGGTGCCGGAGCCGATCACGAGGAGTTCCGAGGGCACCACGGGAATCGCCACGTCGACGAAGATGACCGCGAACATGACGAGGAGGTAGAGCGGTGCTGGGATGTCCGTGCCGGGCAGGTCCACCCCGCAAATGTACCGTCAGAAGGCTTGCGGTACGGCGGAACGTGTCGGGAATCGAAGGGTGGTCAGGCGAACTCGGCGAGGGTGAGGCCCGATTCGAAGCGCCGGTCGGTGCCGTCCAGGGGGTCGGTGAACGCGATGCTGTGCGCCAGGAGCTGCAGCGGTTTGCCGTGGTCGTCCGGTGCCTGCGGATGGAGGACCGGGTAGAACGGGTCGTTGATGATGCCGAGGCCGAGCGATGCCATGTGCAGCCGGAGTTGGTGCGTCTTGCCCGTGTGCGGCTGGAGGCGGTAGAGGCCCCGGTCCTCGCGCCGGTCGAGCAGGCTGACCGTGGTGTGTGTGTTGGCCGGCCCCTCCACCTCCTGGGCCAGCAGGTAGGTGCGGGACTTCACGATCCGGCTCCGGACGTCGAGCGGTTCGGTGTCCAGGCGCAGATCGGGCCGCACCGGCGCGACGGCACGGTACTCCTTGGTGATGCGTCGGTTCTCGAAGAGGAGCTGGTAGGCGCCCCGGGTCTCCGGGTCGACGGAGAACATCAGGATCCCGGCGGTCATGCGGTCGAGCCGGTGCATGGGGATGAGGTCGGGGACGCCGAGTTCCACCCGCAGCCGGACGAGTGCCGACTCCGCGACATACATCCCGCCGGGGGTGGTGGGCAGGAAGTGCGGCTTGTCGACGACGACGAGGTGTTCGTCCCGGTGCAGGATCGAGATCTCGACCGGCAGCCGCTTCTCGACCGGCAGCTCCCGGTAGTACCAGACGAACGTGTGCTCGCCGAGGGGAGTGGACCGCGTCAGGGCCTCGCCGCCCAGGGCGACCACCTCGCCGCGGTCGAAGCGCTCGCCGATACCCTCCGGGTCCACATGGTCGAACCGGTCGAGGATGTACTCGAGGGCCGTCTCCCACGGCCCCTCCGGGGGCAGGCGCAGCCGTGTGGCGTTCACGCCGTTGCGTACGGGCAGGGGCGATCGCATCGCCATCAGCGCGTTCTCCGTCGGTTTTCGTCCACGTGGTCAGGGTAGTGCCGCTCAGGCCGGGGCTTCCAATCGCGGCTGGCAGTGCGGGCAGTAGTACAGCTCGCGCAGTTCGGTCTCCTTGTCCCCGAGCTGCTCCAGGGCCACGGGTGTGCCGCAGCGCAGGCAGCCACGCCGGGACCGACCGTAGACCCAGAGCGTGTTGCCCCGCAGCTGCCCCGTCGTGGCCCTGGTGCTGCGCGCCTTGTTCGCCTCGAGGAGCTTCTTCGACAGCTCGACCATGCGCGGCAGGTTCGGTACCTCGCCCACCGGGGTGAGCGGGTGGACTCCGGCGAGGAAGCAGAGCTCGCACCGGTACACGTTCCCGATCCCCGCGAGGTTCCGCTGGTCGAGCAGCGCCAGCCCGATGGGGCGTTCGGGTTGTTCGAGCATGCGGCGCAGCGCCTCGTCCGGGTCCCAGTCGGGACCGAGGAGATCCGGCCCGAGGTATCCCACGGCCTCCTCCTCCTCGGCGCGTGGGATCACCCGGAGGAACCCCAACTCGAATCCCACGACGACGGCGTCCGCCGTCTCGAGGATGCACCGGGCCTTGAAGGCAGGCCTGCGCCATTTCTCCCCGTGCGCGTAGACGTGCCACAGGCCTTCCATCTTGAGGTGCGAGTGGATGTCCCAGCCGTCGTTACCGCCGCCGCGGATGAGCAGGTGCTTGCCGCGGGAGACCGCCTCCTGCACGGTGTCACCCGTGAAGTCGACGGTGGCGAAGCGCGGGACCCGGATGTCACAGCGCGTGAGCACCTTGCCCGCGAGGGCGCGGTCCAGCTCGCGTGCGGCCCGCCAGACGGTATCGCCTTCAGGCACGGATCCTCAACCCTCTCGGCGTGGTGTAGAAGCCGGCGTCAGCGAGGGCACGGCCGACCTCCGTGTCCAGGATCTCGCCACCGTTCACCTTCTCGAGGGCCATCTTGTCGGCCGCACCGCGACGGATGATCATGACCAGAGCAAGGGCGGCTGCCCGCAGTACGTCGGCGTCCTCGGTGAACGTCAGCAGGGTCTTGCCGCCACGCTCCACGTAGAGGGCGAGGGCGCCGTCGACCAGCACCACCAGGGCGCCGGCTTTTCGTCCCGCGCGGTGGCCGCCGTCGGCCTGCGGCCAGCTGAGGGCGGCGCCATAGGGGTTGGCGGGATCCGTGGCCGCGAGGGCCACCGCCTTCAGGGGTGGAGCCTCGCCGCCGAGGACGTCCTGCGCCGTCGGCAGCTGATTGTCGGCGCTGAACGAGCGCAGCCGGTCCACGGTCGCGGGGACCGCGAACTGGGCGGCACCGAGGTGCTCGATGAAGTAGCCGCGCCGGCACCTGCCCATCTCCTCGAGCCGTGCCAGCACCTTGTACATGAGGCCGAAGCCACCGGGGATGCCCTCGTTGCCGACAGCCCCGCGCGTGACCACTCCGTACCGGTCGAGCAGCAGCTCGGCCGTGGCGTGCGCGTGCAGCGTCGTCTCGGCCTCCACCATGGGCAGCATGTTCCACCGGCCGGCCGCCAGCGGAGGGGTGGCGCGCTGGTAGCCGCCGCTGCCGCCGTCGTCCGCTGCCGCGTTCAGGCGCATCGAGGCACCCGTGAGGGACTTGCCCGGGGCCCGCCCCAGGCGTCCGGCACGCGACGTCCGAGCGCGGGCCGGCACCGGCCGCTGCTTGTGCGCCGTCTTGCCGTTGGCCAGGAGTGCACGCACCGGCGTGAACGTGTCGTTGCTGATCCGGCCC
Organism: Arthrobacter sp. BC5; assembly: GCF_056680255.1. Classification (NCBI taxonomy): domain Bacteria; kingdom Bacillati; phylum Actinomycetota; class Actinomycetes; order Micrococcales; family Micrococcaceae; genus Arthrobacter; species Arthrobacter sp. BC5. Next base: position 778,407 of record NZ_CM155273.1, on the reverse strand, counting down.
GCCCACACGAGGTCCCACAGCGCGGTCACGACGGCGGTGTCCGACGTCGCCTCCTGCACATCCAGGAGGTTGGCGAGCTGTCGCAGGAAGTAGCCTCCGCCGCCGGCCAGCAGCTCGAGCAGCGCCGTGTGGAGGGAGGTCGGCTCGAAGGCCGGGTCCGGCCGCAGTGTCAGGGGTGCGTTCTCCGCCAGGTGCAGGGCGATCCACCCGTCGTTGCCGGCGAGGGAGCCGGCACCGGACCACAGGACCTCGCCCGTCGCGGTGAGCTCGTCGAGCATCGCCGGGGTGTAGTTGGCCACGCGCTGTGCGAGGATCAACGGCTCCCATGCGGAGGCGGGAATCAGTACTCCGGAGAGCTGGTCGATCACGGTGACCACGCCGTCGAGTCCGCGCAGTCCCGAGCCGATGTGCTGCCAGGCGGGCAGAAAGCGGCCGTACGCCGTCGGATCGACAGGCTCCACCTCCTGGCGGAGCGCGGCGAGGGAGCGGCGACGCAGCCGGCGGAGCACCTCGGCGTCGCACCACTCGCTGGCCGCGGGCGCGTGCACCGTGATGGTCCCGGGAGCCGCCCCCGAGGCCGCCGAGATGTCCAGGACGGGCACGGACTCCGCGGGGCGGAACTCGCCCTCCACCACCCGCCCGGCACCCGCGAGCCGCTGCAGGGACCCGGCGACGACGGCGACGCCGAGGCCCAGGCGGGATGCCGCTTCGGCGGCGGTGAAGGGACCGTGCGTGCGGGCGTAGCGCCCGATGAGATCGCCGAGCGGATCGGCGACGGGCTCGATGAACGCCAGCGGGATGCCCATGGGCAGCGGGACGCCGAGGGCGTCGCGGAGGCGGGCCGCGTCCTCGACGGCCGCGATCCGTTCGATCCCGGCGACGTGCACGGTCAGCGCGCGGTTCGCCTTCACCAGTGCCGTGACGTGCCGGCGGACCACCTCGACGGAGGCCCGCCCGGGTACCGGGGTGGCGGCGACGGCCATGAGCGCCTCGTCCGAGGGGTCCTCGTCGGAGGGCGCGTCCGGGGACCCCTCCGGCAGTGCGTCGGATCCGGCGCGGGCGTCGACGGAGTCCCGCCCGCCCCGGGATGCCGCGGAATCCGCGACGACCGGCGCGAGGGCGGCCTGTTCGTCCGCCGGTGCCTCGAGCCGCTCGGCGATCTCGTCCACGGTGAGCGGCCCGAGGAGCCGCAGCAGGTCCGCGACGCCCTCGAGCCCCCGGGCCAGCCGGTCCGGTTTGAGGCGTTGCAACTCCAGCTCGGTCTCGGCGATGACCCTGGCGTCCAGCAGCTCCCGCAGCTCCGCCCGGCCGAGCAGTTCGTTGAGCAGCGTCGGGTCCAGCGAGAGCGCCGCCGCACGGCGCTCGGCCAGGGGGGAGTCGCCCTCGTAGAGGAAGGACGCGACATAGCCGAACAGCATGGACCGCGCAAAGGGCGAGGGCTGCTGCGTGGTGACCTCGACGATGCGCAGTTCCCGGCGCTCGAGCGACGCCGCCAGGTCCTTCAGCGCGGGCAGGTCGTAGACGTCCTGGAGGCACTCGCGGACGGTCTCGAGGACGATCGGGAACGTCGGGTACTTCTTGGCGACATCGAGCAGCTGCGCCGACCGTTGCCGCTGCTGCCACAGTGGCGTGCGCTTGCTGGGGTTCTGGCGCGGCAGCAGGAGCGCGCGGGCCGCGCACTCCCGGAAGCGGGAGGCGAAGAGCGCCGATCCGCCGACCTCCGCGGTGACGATGCCGTCGAGCTCCTCGGCGTCGAACAGGAAGAGGTCCGCGCCCGGGGGCTCGTCGTCCATGAGCGGCACCCGCAGCACGATGCCGTCGTCGGAGGCCATCGCCGAGCCGTCCAGGCCGTAGCGCTGTTCGAGCCTGGCGCCGACCGCGAGCGCCCAGGGGGCGTGCACGGGCATGCCGAACGGGCTGTGCAGGACCACCCGCCAGTCACCGAGTTCGTCGTGGAACCGCTCGACGACGAGTGTCCTGTCGCTCGGGACCACCTCGGTGGCCTCGCGCTGTTCGGTCAGGTAGGTGATGAGGTTCCCGGATGCCCAGGCGTCGAGGCCTATCCGCTCACACCGTTCCTGTGCCTTTTCCGGTGTGGACCCGGACATCTCGCGTTGGAAGGCACCGAGGGCCCTGCCCAGCTCGACGGGCCGGCCGAGGGAGTCGCCCTTCCAGAACGGGAGCTTGCCGGGTTGCCCGAACGCGGGGGAGACCAGCACGCGGTCGTGGGTGATCTCCTCGATCCGCCAGCTCGTCGCCCCGAGCGCGAAGACGTCGCCCACCCGCGACTCGTACACCATCTCCTCGTCGAGTTCACCGACCCGGCGGCCGCCTGCGCGCGCTCCCTCGCCCTCGGAACCGACGAGGAACACCCCGAACAGCCCGCGGTCGGGGATGGTGCCGCCGGAGGTCACGGCGAGGCGCTGCGCTCCGGGCCTGCCCGTGATGGTGCCCTCGACGCGGTCCCAGATGATGCGCGGGCGCAGTTCGGCGAACTCGTCCGACGGGTACCGGCCCGCGAGGAGGTCGAGCGTGGCCTCGAAGGCGGACCGCGGCAGGGTGGCGAACGGCGCGGACGTGCGGACGACGTCGAACCACTCCTCGACGTCGATGGTGCCGAGTGCCGCGGCCGCGACGGTCTGCTGCGCCAGGATGTCGAGCGGGTTGGTGGGGATGTACAGCGGCTCGATCTGTCCGGCGAGCATGCGCTCCACGGTCACGGTGGTGTTGACGAGGTCGCCGCGATGCTTGGGGAAGAGGACGCCCTGCGAGACCTCGCCCACCTGGTGCCCGGCCCGGCCCACGCGCTGCAGCCCGCTGGCCACGGAGTGCGGGGACTCGACCTGCACCACGAGGTCCACGGCCCCCATGTCGATGCCGAGTTCCAGTGAACTCGTCGCGACGACGCAGCGCAGGCGCCCCGACTTGAGGTCGTCCTCGATGAGGGCGCGCTGGTCCTTCGAGACGGACCCGTGGTGGGCGCGCGCGAGCAGCGGTTCGGCACCGCTGGTCTGGCCCGCCTGGGCCATCATCTGCGCGGGGGTGGCGGTGGTGTGCGCGAACGACGGCGCTGCCGGTGCTGCCTCCAGGGCCGCCGGTTCGCCGCCGGCAGCCCACACCGCGTCGCGTTCGGATCGCTCGGCGTGGATCTCGTTCAACCGGGCGGTCAGGCGCTCGGCGAGCCGTCGCGAGTTGGCGAACACGATCGTGGACCGGTTCTGCTCGATGAGGTCGACGATCTTCTCCTCGACATGCGGCCAGATGCTCGCCTGGGGCGCGGCGTCGCCGTCGTCCGTCCCGGCGGCTCCGCCCAGTTCCGTCATGTCCTCCACGGGCACGGTGACGGTGAGGTCCCACTGCTTCTTCGACGGCGGCGCCACGATCTCCACCGGGGCGTTCCCCGAGAGGAAACGGGCCACGGTCTCCTTCGGCTCCACCGTGGCGGAGAGTCCGATGCGCTGCACGGGCCTCTCGAGCAGCGCGTCGAGGCGGGCGAGCGACACCGCCAGGTGCGCCCCGCGCTTGGTCCCGGCGACGGCGTGGACCTCGTCGATGATGACGGTGTCCACCTCGAGGAGCGTCTCGCGTGCCTTCGAGGTGAGCATGAGGAACAGGGACTCGGGCGTGGTGATGAGGATGTCCGGTGGCCGGGTCAGCATGGCACGGCGTTCGGCCTGCGGGGTGTCGCCGGACCGGACGCCCACCGTGATGCTCGGGGCGGGCAGGCCGAGGCGCTTGGCGGTCTGGGTGATGCCGATGAGCGGGGCGCGCAGGTTCCGCTCCACATCGACGCCGAGCGCCTTCAGCGGCGAGATGTAGAGCACCCGGGTGCTGCGCTTCGGCTTCCTCGCGGCTGCCGTGCCGCCCTTCGTCACCGACGACGTCGTTGGCACATCGGCGTCCTCGTTGTCCTCGCCCGAGGCGATCAGGCGGTCGAGGGCCCAGAGGAAGGCGGCGAGGGTCTTGCCCGATCCGGTGGGCGCCACCACGAGCGCATTCGACCCGGCGGAGATCGCGGACCAGGCGCCCTCCTGCGCAGGAGTGGGCTCGGAGAAGGCCCCGGCGAACCACTCATGGGTTGCGGGGGTGAACCTCGTCAGCACCTGCGTCACGTCATCATCATGCCCCAGCGCACCGACACTTCACGGAGGTGCCGCCGCACCGGCCGAGCCGCGGAGCTAGGACGCGGGCTGCAGGGTCCCGACGGTCATCAGGACGATCGAGGCGGCGGAGCAGGCCGGGATCTCCTGCGGCAGGACGAGCGAATCGGTGGCACCGGGGGGATAGACGCGAAGCCCGGCCGAGGGGGTGAGCTCGCAGTCAGCGCCGTAGTTCTGGGCGTTGACCTGCTGCAGGGTGGCTGCGGCCGATGCCCCCGGGGCGAGCGTCACGAGGGCCGCCGCCGAGCCGTCGCGGTCCGCCGGGGCGCCGACCTGGGTGCCGGACGCATCGACGAAGGACACGCCGGGGAATCCCTGGAGGGTGCACTCCCGGTCGGAGGCGTTGGTCAGCACGAGGCTCCGGTACACGCTGCCGGCAGCACCGCCGCCGAGCTGGTCCGCGACGGCACCCGTCAGTTGTGCGGCCGTGCAGGGGCCACGTGGCGCGGGCGTCGACGGCGGTGCGGCGGACTCCGACGGCGATGCGCTGGGTGCGGGTGCGGACGACGGCGTCGCCGAGGCCGACGGCGCGGAGGCCTCCGAAGCGCTCGGCTCGGCCGTCGGCGCCGCTGCCTCGCTGGTGGCGCTGGTGGCGCTCGCAGCGGGCGCCACGGCCGCGCCGTCGTCCGGTTCGGACGCGGCACAGCCGCTCATCGCGATCAATACTCCGGTGGCGGCCATAGCCGTGATCCAACGCTTGCTCCCCAGCAGACTAGTCATGCCCTCACCCTACGTCCGGTGCCCCGGACGGCCGGCAGGCGTGCCATGACGTGCCTCGATTGTTACCCGGTAGTGGCCTACTCGTGATGATAGGAGCGGCCGCCCGCGATCTCCTGGGCGCGGTACACCTGTTCGGCGAGGATGAGGCGGACGAGCTGGTGGGGGAACACCAGCGGGGAGAGGGACCAGACGAAGTCGGCCCGCTGGTGCACCTGCTGGTCGACACCGTAGGCACCGCCGATGATCACCGTGACACTGCGCGAGGCTTCGAGCGGTCCCAGCAGGGTCCGGGAGAGTGCCGGGGAATCGATGGCCTTGCCGCGCTCGTCGAGCAGCACCACGAAATCGCCACCGAGTCTGGCGAGGAGCCGCTCCGACTCCTCCCGGCGCGCGGCGTCGTTCTCCCGCGCGGAGTGGGCGATGAGTTGCCATGAGAGGTCAAAGGGCTTCTTCAGCCGCTTCGAGTACCGCTCGATACCCTCCGAGACCCAGCTCTCGTGCTTGCGGCCTACTGCGAGCACCCGGATTGCCATGTCCTCAGGCTATCGCCCGGGGAAGGTCCTCCTGGGTCGATGGCGGACCCTCGTAAGTGAACGCCCGGCGAACGCAAGGCAAAGAACAAGCGCTTGCACAAGGAATTGATTCGCGCATATTTCGCTGCCCAGTGACGCGTGTCGTCAGTACGCTGGCTGAATTCGCCGAAAACCACGAAACTGACGAAGGGGCGGCAATGTCCACCATCACCGACGAGATGGACGCACCAGGCACAGCGGACAGCGAGGCACGCCCCCGACGGCGAACCGTCGGCGTGGTCCTCGCCGGAGGTGTCGGGACCCGCATGGGGCTGGAGATCCCCAAGCAGCTGGTACCCGTCGCGGGGCGGACGAGCCTCGAGCACACCGTCGACATCTTCCAGCAGTGCCCCTTCATCGACGAGATCATCGTCATGATGGACCCGGGGTCGATGGACCGCGCTGAGAAGCTCGTGACGAAGGACCGCTTCCCCAAGCTCACCGGCCTCCTCCCCGGCGGACGCGACCGCAACGAGACCTCCTACCTGGCGCTGCGCGAGATCGCTGCCCCGGGCGCCAAGGTGGTCTTCCATGACGCCGTCCGCCCGCTCGTGGATCCGGCCATCATCCGCGCCTGTGTCGATGCGCTCGACACCTACGATGCCGTCGACACCGGCATTCCCTCCGCGGACACCATCATCGAGGTCGATGAGCACGACATCATCCGCGCAGTCCCGCCACGCGCCTCCCTGCGCCGCGGCCAGACCCCCCAGGCCTTCCGGTGGGACACCCTGATGGAGGCCTACGGACGGGCCCGGACGGACGCGGACTTCGCGGCGACGGACGACTGCTCCGTGGTCCTGAAGTACTGCCCGGACGTCCCGATCATCGTGGTCCCCGGACACGAGGCCAACATCAAGATCACGCACCCCATCGACATCCACCTGGCCGACAAGCTCTTCCAGCTCAAGCACCAGCACGTGGAGCCGGTGCCGCTCCCGGCCGCCTCGCTGCGCGACGCCGTCGTCGTGGTGTTCGGCGGCAGTTCCGGCATCGGCGGCGAACTCGGCCGGCAGCTCCAGGAGGAGGGCGCCCACGTCGTATGCCACAGCAGGACGGGCAGCGGGACCTTCGTCGAGGACCGCTCATCCGTCTCCCGGGCCCTCGCCGATGCCGCCGCCCGGCACGGGCGGATCGACCACGTGGTGCTCACCGCGGGAGTGCTCACCATCGGCGACCTCGTGGGCCTCTCGGACGAGCAGCTCCAGCACGACGTCGGGGTGAACCTCATGGCGGCGTTCGTCGTCGCCCAGGAAGCCCACTCCTACCTCGTCGAGTCGCAGGGGTCCCTGCTGCTCTTCTCCTCCAGCTCCTACACGCGCGGCCGCGCCAAATACACGGTGTACTCGGCGACGAAGGCGGCGCTCGTGAACCTGACGCAGGCGCTCGCGGACGAGTGGAGCGGGGACTCGATCCGCGTCAACTGCATCAGCCCGAGCCGCACCGCGACGCCGATGCGGGAGAAGGCATTCGGCCACGAGGACGAGACCACGCTCGTGCAGGCGGTGGACGTCGCCCGTGTCAGTGCCCAGGTCCTCGCATCCGACATCACGGGGCAGGTGTTCGATGTCCGCCTGCAGCAGGTCGATCCGCTACCGACACAGCTCGAAAGTGTCCGGTGAGCGCGGCCGCCCTGACAGCCGACCCCGAGCGGCTGGTGATCACCGGCGCGCGCATACCCTCGGGTGACGCCCTGTCCGTCCTGCTGGACGGACGTCGAATCTGGACGGTCCGCGCGCCGGAGCCGGGTGATGACGGCGCACTCGCCGTCGTGTGGCCCCCGGCGCTGTCCGAGCGGTTCACCGGACGTGCCCGGCTCGCGGTGGAGCATGCGGGCCGCGAGGTCGCGGCGGGTACGGTTGCGTTCGACGACCACGGGTCCGACTTCGACCTGAGTGAGCCCGGTACGGGCATCCCCCAGGTCGTCAACAAGTGGGGGCGTATCGCGCGGTCCTTCGAGGGCCGCGACGCCACGCTGATCGAGCAGGTCCTCGACGAGGCGGAGCGGCTCGTCCAGGTGCTGCACGGGACACTCGGCATCGAGCTGTTCGTCACGGGGGGCACGCTGCTCGGGCCCGTCCGCAACGGCCGGATCATGGCGCATGACGACGACGCCGATCTCGCCTACCTGAGCGAGCACACCAATCCGTCGGACGTCGTGCTGGAGAGCTTCCGCATCGAGCGGACACTCGTGGAGCAGGGCTACGAGGTGGTGCGGCACTCCGGCGGACACCTGCAGCTCATGTTCCCGGGCGGAACCGTGACGGACCGCTTCTACCTCGACATCTTCACGTACTTCGCGTGCGACGGGTGGTTCTACGGGACCTTCCACGCCCGGGAGCGCGCCGAGTCGGTCACCATCCATCCGCTGAAGGCGTTGCCCGTCAACGGGCGGATGCTTCCCGGTCCGGCGGAGCCCGCCCAGCTGCTCGCGGCCATCTACGGACCGTCCTGGGAGGTGCCGGACCCGACGTTCAGGTTCATCACTCCGCCCGCAGCGTTCCGCCGGTACTACTGGTGGCTCAACCACTTCGACGTCGATCGCGAGAACTGGGAGGATCACCACCGCGCCGAGATAGAGGCCGGTCCGGTCCTGACGCCGTCCCGCCTCGCGGTCGCCACGGCGGAACAGCTGCCGCCGTCGTCGACCGTGCTGGACCTCGGGTGCGGGCTCGGCGCGGACGCTCGCTACCTGGCCGACCGCGGACACCGCGTGCTCGCCGTCGATTTCAGCCGGCCGGCTCTCGCCTGGGCGCAGGACAACCTCGTGCACGGCGAGGGTTCCCCCCGGTTCGAGCGCGTCAACCTGACCATGGCCCGCCACGCGCTGCGCCTGCGGAAGCGGTGCGCCGAGTTGGGCGGGACGGTGCACGTCCATGCGAACCACGTGTTCAACGCCCTCAGCCCGCTCGGGTGGGACACCACGCTGATGCTCGTCAAGCACCTGCTGGCCGTCCCCGGAAGCAGCGGGTTCCTCGAGGTCGGGGTGTCGGAGGGCGAGGGTTCGGCGAGCTGGGACAACTACCGGCCCGTGGAGTGGGAGAGGTTCCAGGAACAGCTTCGCCGGTACTCGCTGAGTGCGGAGGAGCAGTACGACGACGGCGGAGCGGTCGCGGCCTCGAGCCGGCGCGTGCTCGTGAGAAGGGAGATGGGATGACGAATTCAAGGGCAAGGAAAGCAGCGGTGAGCGTCGTACGGCGCAGCGGCCTCGCGGAGCCGTTCTTCGCGCTTCGGGCGGAGGTGGAGAAGCTGCGGTCGGACACGGAGCGCCTGCGCACGGACTCGGAGCAGCTGCGGGCCGAGGTGGTCCGGCTCGACGCGGACCTCGACGAGTCGCGGCGGCTCAACCTGAGGGCAGCCGAGCTGCTCGACGTCGTCTACGAGGAACTGGGCGCACGGCGCACCATCCTGGAGGAGGCACCGTGAGCCGGCAGGGACCGCCGCTGGAGATCATCGGGGGGTTCGAGAGCACCTACATGCCGGCGCACGATCGCGACATCTTCGAGACCACGGAGCACGATCTCCGGTGGCGCGAGGATCTCGGCCTGCTTGCGAAGTCGGGGATCACGCGGTTGCGATACCCGATCCGGTGGCACCGTATCGAGGAGACCGAAGGCACCTACGACTGGTCCTCCACCGATGAGGTGATGGGTCACCTCAGGGAGTACGGCTTCCGGCCCATCGTCGACCTCGTCCACCACACGAGCTACCCGAAGTGGCTCACCGACGGCTTCGCCGACGAGCGCTTCGGCCCCGCCTACCTCCGGTATGCCGAGGCCTTCGCCCGCCGCTATCCCTGGGTCGAGGAGTACACGCTCTTCAACGAGCCGTTCTCCACGCTGTTCCTCTGCGGGCACGAGGCCATCTGGCCGCCGTACCACTCGGGGCTGCAGGGCTTCGTGGACCTGCTCGTGAACGTGCTGCCGGCCGTCGCCGAGGCCAGCCACCTGTACCGCGAGCTGCTGCCGGACGCCCGGCACGTCTGGGTGGACACCTGCGAGTTCCATACGGGTTCCGACGCATCGGGCCGGCGGTACGCGGACATGGCCAATGACCGCCGCTTCCTGGCCATCGACGTCTTCCTCGGCAGGGGGTACGACGTCGACAGCCAGCTCGGGCGCGACCTCGCGCCCGTCGGCGGCGAGCGCCTGCTGTCCCTCCCCACGGGCAGCATCGACGTGCTCGGCCTCGACTACTACGCGCACTGCCAATGGAACTTCTCGGAGGCCGGCGGTACCGCCCCGACGCCCACCCCGCTGCCGCTGGTCGATCAGGTCCAGCAGTACTGGGAGCGCTACGGGCTGCCGTGCATGCTCACCGAGACCAATGTCCGCGGCTCCACCTCGGATCGCGCCACCTGGCTCAAGTACGTGCTCGAGCAGTGCGAGGAGGCCCAGGCGCGTGGCGTGGTGATGGACGGCGTCTGCTGGTTCCCCGTGGTCGACTCCACCGACTGGAATTCGCTGCTCTTCCGCTGCGAGGGCCACGTGGACCCCGTGGGTGTGTACTGGCTCGACGAGGACCTCGAGCGGCGGGCGTCCGTGATGTCGACGTCGTACGCGCTCGCCGCCGGAGGTGCGCATTCCGGCGACCTCCCTGCGTACGTGCTCGGCGAGCCCGTGGCCACCTGGCTGCAGGGCTATCGATCCCAGATGGCCCATTGGGACTGGCAACAGCCTCCCGGAACCGATCTCGGTTCGAGTCTTCCCCGTACAACCACCCGAATGGAATTGAGGATCGTCGATGCAAAGTGAACTCATAGTTTTGTCGCACCTGCGGTGGGATTGGGTCTGGCAGCGGCCTCAACAACTCGTGTCGCGCCTGAACAGGGCGCCCGGGCGAAAGACCTGGTTCGTCGAGGAGCCCCTCACGCCGCAGGGTGCCGAGGTCACGGAGAACCGTCTGGGCACCCTCGAGGCGGACGGCCTGACGCGCGTGTTCCTGGAGATCCCGGAGCAGGGCAGGCACGTCGGTTTCTTCGACGAGGTCATGCCCGACTACGTCGAGCAGCTGCCCAAGCTCATCGGCCCGTCCTCCGGCGATCGCGTGGTGTGGATCTACACGCCGCTGGCACTCGAGGCGGCCCTGGCCCTGGAGCCGACGACGCTGGTGTTCGATGTCATGGACGACCTGGCCGCGTTCAAGAACGCGGCTCCCGAACTGCTCGTGCGGCAACGCCAGGCGCTGCGGAAAGCCGACGTCGTCTTCGCCGGCGGCCGGTCCCTGCACCGGTCCGTGGTGAAGCAGGGGAGGGAGGACGCACACCTCGTTCCCAGCGGTGTGTCCGTCGGCCATTACGCGGCGGCCGCCCAAACGGCGGACCCCGACCGCAGCAAGCCCGTGGCCGGCTACGTCGGGGTGCTCGACGAGCGTCTCGACCTCGACCTGATCGCGGGCCTCGCCGAGCGGCTGCCCGAGTGGGAGATCCGCATGGTCGGTCCCATCTGCAAGATCGAGGAATCGGACCTGCCGCAGGCGCCGAACATCACCTACCTCGGACAGCAGGCCTACGAGGACCTGCCGGGTCACATGGCGCAGTTCGACGTCGCCCTCATGCCGTTCGCGCTCAACGAGGCGACGAAGTCGATCAGCCCCACCAAGACGCTCGAGTACCTGGCGTCGGCGCTGCCGGTCGTGTCCACACGCGTCGCGGACGTCGTCGCGGACTTCCCAGGGGTCGTGGACCTGCAGGACGACGCCGAGGGGTTCGCCGCCGCGTGCGAGGAGCTGCGGGGCCGGGCCGGCAAGGCGCCGTCACCCGAGCTGCGCCGGCTGCTCAGACGCCACGACTGGAGCAGGATCGCGGAACTGATGGACAAGCTGATCTTCGACCAGGAGCGGTCGACGCCGGAACGCGCCACGGCCGAGGCGACCGCCTAGCGCCCATGCCGACTCCCAGCGGGCGGGAGGATGCGGCCCTCTCCAGGGAACATCCTCCCGCCGACCACCTCCTCCTCCATTTCAGCGACACGCATTTCGTCGCCGACGGCCTGCTCTACGGCGGCGTCGACGGCCGGGAGCGGCTCACCCAGCTGCTCGCGGCGATCGGCCGGTCGGGAGTCCGGCCGGACGCGCTCGTCTTCACGGGCGACCTCACGGACGCCGGTGACGCCGAGGCCTACTCGTCGCTCCGCGACGTGGTCGAGCCCTTCGCCGAGCAGTTGCATGCACCGGTGATCTGGCTCATGGGCAACCATGACAAGCGGGCAGCGTTGCGCTCGGCACTCCTGGGTGAGCCGCCCGAGGAGGCCCCGCTGTACCGCAGCTACCGAATCGGCGGGCTCCGCGTCATCACACTCGACACCTCCGTGCCCGGGCACCACCACGGGGAGCTCGACGACGTCCAGTTGGCCTGGCTCGAGGCCGAGCTGTCCCGGCCCGCACCCGAGGGCAGCATCCTGGCACTGCACCATCCGCCGATTCCGATGGTCCAGGACCTCGCCGTCCTGACGGAGCTGCGCCGCCAGGACCGGCTCGCGGAGATCGTGCAGGGCAAGGACATCCGCCTGATCCTGGCCGGGCACGTGCACTTCCCGTCGTCGTCCCTGTTCGCGGGCGTGCCCGTGTCCGTCGCGTCCTCCACGTGCTACACACAGGACCTCAATGTTCCGGTGGGCGGCATCCGGGGCATGGACGGCGCGCAGGGCTTCAACCTCGTGCACGTCCATCCGCACACGATCGTCACGTCCTTCGCGACACTCGGTTCCTTCGCGACGGTGGGGGAGTACGTCCCGCCGGAGGAGGTACGACGGCGCCTGATGGCGGCGGGCGCCGACCTCGCGTCGGGCAGCCGGCCGCGGCGCTGAGCAGCAGAAGACGCTGCGCAGTCCTGAGGAACTGCGCGGGATACCCCGTCCTGATGGCTGGAGGACCCTGACGACTCATCAGTCAGACTCGCCCTCGACGCGCTTCCTGTGGTCGGGCAGGATGCTTCCATGGGGGATCGATCGATATCTGTGGCCGGAATCATGGGCTGCACAGCACTTCTCGCCGGCTGCGCCATCGCGCCGTCCTTCTCCGAGGACGAGAAGCTCGACATGCGGGACGGCACCAGTGAGTACCAGCGGGCTGTCCTGGAAGACCTGATCGTGACCGAGACCGAGTACCGTGACGCGGTGGATGCGACACCTCTGCCTCCAGGACAAGGGGTGGGGCGTCGGGCCCCTCGAGCCGCAGGACGGCGACCAACTGGGATTCACCTCCTCCTACAGCGGTGAGAGTGGCCCTTCCGACGAGGACATGCAGGCGTGCAACGAGGAGTTTATGACCCAGGTCGCTCCTATCTGGGTTTCCCAGCGCACGCCGCTGACACGGTAGCTGTCGTGTGCCCGCCTGCCTCGGGGTCCCGGCAGTCGCCGTGTTCGTTGCACGGGGATCATCTCGACGCGCCGGGACGATCATGCCGACCCCGTCGCCCCGGGCTCCCGACCTCGCTGCCTTGCCGCTGGTGCTTCTCGAGCAACGCAGAAGGCCTCGCATCCCTGTCTTCACAGGGGCTGCGAGGCCTTCTCAAATGGCGGTGACGGTGGGATTTGAACCCACGTTGGCTTTTACACCAAACAACATTTCGAGTGTTGCACCTTCGGCCGCTCGGACACGTCACCAACGCCGCTACTTTACCGGGTTCGGGGCGTCAGACCCAAAACGGGGAGCAGCGGCCACCTCGGTGGAGGCGCTAGGGCAGCTCGATGACCTCGTTCTTGCCGGAGTCCGGCTTGCTGCCCGTCACGAGGCCCTTGACCATCTTCACGGCCGAGACGACGCGCGGCGCATCCATCGACCAGTACTCGGCGGTATCGGCGTCGACATGGATGAGGGCGACGGCGGGATCGTCGCGGCCGTTCTCGAACCATGCGGACACCGATGGCCCCCACAGCTCGTCGATCTTCGCCTGGTCCTTCGTCAGCGTGGCCGTGCCGGCGATCGAGACGTAGCCCTTGCCGGTGCTCGCCGAGACGTTGACCTGGGGGTTGGCGCGGATCTCGTCCGCCTTGGGGGAGGGGTCCTCGGTGAAGAACCAGAGGTCGCCGTCGAAATCCTTGCCGTGCAGCGCGAGCGGCCTGCTCACGAGCCGGCCGTCGAGGCTCACGGTGGTGAGGATCGCGATGTCGGCCTTGCCGAGGATGTCCTGTACTTCCTTCAAACCGTCCTGCTGATCTGCCACGTCTACTCCTTCGAGGGGGATGCTGCGGATTTCATCAGCCTACGCAGTATCACCGGGAGCCGGAACCGGACCTCCGGGTGGCGAAGAACACCTTGAGGAGGGCGGCGCACTCTTCCTCGCGGACACCGGCGAACACCTCGGTCCAGTGGTTCAGCCGGCGCTCGCGGAGGACGTCGAACACCGAGCCCGAGGCCCCTGCCTTCTCGTCCCACGCCCCGAACACCACGCGGGGAATACGGGCCAGGACGGACGCCCCGGCGCACATCGCACACGGCTCGAGGGTCACCACCAGGGTGCACTCCTCCAGTCTCCATGCGCCGAGCTGCCCGGCGGCAGCTCGGATCGCCAGCACCTCGGCGTGCGCCGTCGGGTCGCCGAGTTCCTCGCGCTGGTTCCAGCCGGTGCCGAGCACGGCGCCGTCAGGCCCGACGACGACGGCTCCGATCGGCACGTCGGCGCTCGCACGGGTGAGCGCGGCCGCGTCCAGGGCCAATCCCATCCACGCCCAGTGATCCGGATCCACGGGAGGAAGGGAGGGGTTCATGGGCACAATGGTACTTTTGAGCCATGCGTGTACTGGTAGTCGATCACCCCCTGGTAGCCCACAAACTCACGGTTCTCCGGGACAAGGACACGTCGTCGCCGGTGTTCCGCCTCCTGACCGAGGAGCTCGTCACCCTGCTGGCCTATGAGGCCACCCGTGACGTCCGCGTGGAGGCCGTATCCATCGAGACCCCTGTCACCACCACCCAGGGCACCGGCCTCGTGAAGCCCACGCCGCTCGTGGTCCCCATCCTCCGGGCAGGCCTGGGAATGCTCGAGGGCATGACGCGCCTCGTTCCGACGGCGGAGGTCGGCTTCCTCGGCATGGCCCGCAACGAGGAGACCCTCGAGGCCATCACCTACGCCGAGCGCCTGCCGGACGACCTCACGGGGCGGCAGGTCTTCGTGCTCGACCCCATGCTCGCGACCGGAGGCACGCTCCGGGAAGCGATCAAGTTCCTCTTCGCGCGCGGAGCCGCCGACATCACCTGCATCTGCCTGCTCGCGGCTCCCGAGGGCCTCGCGACCCTGCAGGAGGAGCTGGAGGGCCGCAACGTCACGATCGTCCTGGCTTCGATCGACGAGAAGCTCAACGAGAAGTCCTACATCGTTCCGGGCCTCGGGGATGCGGGAGACCGCCTCTACGGCGTCGTCGGCTAGGCCGGACCCTGCCCGTTCCCGGCCGTCAAGCGATGGCCGGGAATGAGCAACAGCTAGCAGGACAGCGCCGAGGGGTTGTGCCGGCGACGGCCCCGGGGTCGAATGGTGCGATGACGAAGGACATCAGCGCGACCGAGCCGGCCACCGAGGGCGGTCTGAAGCGTGCGATCGGTACGCCGTTGCTGTTCGCGTTCATCGTCGGCGACACGCTCGGGGCGGGCATCTACACGCTCGTCGGTACCATGGCCGACGACGTCGGGGGCGTGATCTGGCTGCCACTGCTCATCGCGCTGGTCCTGGCCCTCCTCACAGCAGGAACCTATGCGGAGCTCATCACGAAGTACCCGCACGCCGGCGGTGCGGCACGGTACGTCGACCGGGCCTTCAGCATCCCGTACCTCTCGTTCCTGGTCGGGTTCCTGATGATGGCGTCCGGCATCACCACGGCGGCGGCCCTGGCGAATGCCTTCGCCGGTGACTACCTGGCCGCTCTCATCGATGTGCCGGCTGCTCCGACAGCAGTGGTCTTCATCATCCTCCTGACGCTGATCAACCTCCGCGGTGTCCGGGAGTCCCTTACCGCGAACCTCGTCGCGTCCGTCATCGAAGTGACCGGCCTCGTGTTGGTGATCGTGCTTGCGGCCGTCGTACTGGGCAGTGGCAACGGCGAGCCGGCCCGGCTCCTCGAGTTCGCCCCGGAGGTGCCGCCCCTGCAGGGTGCCTTCGCGGCATCCGTCATCGCCTTCTTCTCCTTCCTCGGCTTCGAGGCGGCGGCGAACATGGCCGAGGAGGTGCACAACCCGTCCAGGGCGTACCCCCGTGCCCTCTTCGGCGCGATCGGGACGGCTGCGGTGGTCTACCTCCTGATCGCTGTCGGAGCCGTCATCGTCCTTCCCCCGGCCGAACTCGCGGAGTCCACCGGACCGCTGCTCGCCGTCGTGACAGCGAGTGGTGTCGGGATACCGCCCTGGCTCTTCAGCCTGATCGCGCTGGTCGCCATCGCCAACGGCGCGCTGTTGTTCATGGTCATGGCCAGCCGGGTCGGGTATGGCCTCGCGGAAGCCGAACTCCTGCCGCGGGCCTTCGCCCGTGTGCTCCCCGCGCGGCGCACACCCTGGGTGTCGATCGTCGTCGTCGCCGGACTGACCATCGTGCTGTCACTCATAGGAGACGTCGGCACACTGGCCGAGACCACCGTGCTCCTGCTTCTCCTGGTGTTCCTGTCGGCCAATGTCAGCGTCCTCGTCCTCAAGAAGGACAGGGTGGACCACGCCCACTTCGCGGTGCCGCGGATCGTACCGGTGCTCGCGATCATCGCCAGCATCGCGCTGCTGGCCCAGCAGGCCGGCGTCGTCTGGCTCGGCGCTGTCGCGTATGTGGTAGTCGGGTCGGGGCTGTTCCTCGCGGCCCGGGCCGGTCGCAGGCGCGAGGAGCGCGTCTCCCGCTAGTACGTGGCGGGGCGGGGCCTCCGTACTGCGCGCCGGCTCCCGGATCTACTCCACCCGGTCAGCCGAACGCCTGCGTGGCCCTACTGTTCGCATGCTGGACATTCCGCATTGTTACTTGCGCGTAGCCGATTGTTACATGCAATAATTCGTCACGTGGACACCAACTCACCCGCATCTGCAGCCGCAGTTCCCTCCCTGGACATCGTGTCCGGAGCGGACCTCCGCTGTTATCGAATGCACGCGTAACGGTTATACCCAAACCTTTTCTACGCACTTCAAGCCCAACGGCGGGCATCATTCTTCATCCCGACCGGGCACACCCCGCATTCGAGCCGTGATGACGGCATACTTCACGAGGTTGTATTCATGTCAGTAAATCCGGGCTACGTCCATATCTCCCAACGCTCCCCCCAGAACCGCCAGGCACGCCAGCAGGTGGCGTCGTCCTTCAACGCCCACGCGCCGCAGGTGCCCCACCAGCCCTCCCGCCTGCAGGCCGTACCCGGGGGAGACGCTGCTCCCATGAGTGCTCCCGTTCCCGTCGTCGCCCCCAACGGCATACCGGGGCCCCAGGCTGTCACCGGCGACACGACGGCGCGCGGCTTCGTGCTCTACGTCGCGCTCGACGAGGCGACCGCCGCTGCGGCAGGCACCACCTTCTCGAAGCTCGCGCAGGACGTCCGGGCGTACGTCCGGACCCTCGTGCCGACGGCGGAGAGCCACGCGGCAGTCGCCCTGGCCCCGGCAGACGCCCCCGGCTCCGACATCGACGTCGTCCGTGCCGCGCTCGGCGACCCCACCGTCGCCCGACGCCCCCGGCCCGATGCCGCCCCCGCTCCGTCGCAGACGCAGCCGGCCCGCCCGACAGGCGTGCTCATCGACCTGTCACGGCGCGAGGTACACCTTGACGGCGAGACGCTGAACCTCACGTTCAAGGAGTTCGAACTGCTGAACTACCTCGTCGAGAACGCTGCCCGCACCGTCGGCCGCGAGGAGCTGCTGAGCGGGTTGTGGCGGAACGCCGACGAGGTACCGAACGAACGCACCATCGACGTGCACATCCGCCGCCTGCGGTCCAAGCTCGGGCGCCTCGCGAACACCGTCCGGACCGTGCGCGGCCAGGGCTACCGCTTCTACGACCACCCCGAAGTGGTCGTCTGGGCTGCTCCCGAGTACTCCATCTAGCCCTCTGCGCGCGGACGGGAGGCCATAGACTTCGGACATGGCCTCCCACCACCTGAAGAAGCTCCTGTTGCTGCGCCATGCCAAGGCCGAGTTCCAGGAGGGCGTGCCGGACCACGAGCGCTCGCTCAGTTCACGGGGCCACGCAGATGCCCCGCTCGCGGGGCGCTGGATGCTGGAGCACGAGGCCGTCCCCGACTTCATCCTCGTGTCCACGGCACTCCGCACGCGCCAGACCTGCACCTGGGTCTGCAAGGAACTCGGGGACAAGGCGCCCACGCCGAAGCTGGAGGACGAGCTCTACGCGGCACGGCCCACGGAGATCCTCGCGCTCATCAACCATGTGCCGCCGACCGTCACGAGCCTGCTCGTCATAGCGCACAACCCCGGGATCCAGGAACTGGCCATGCGTCTCGCCTCGGTCCGCTCGAGCGAGCGGGCGGTGATGGACCTCGCCACCGACTACCCGACCGCGGGCCTCACGGTGCTGTCCTACGCCGGCGAGTGGGCCGAGCTCGACGGGCGCGACGCCGACGTCACCGATTTCGTGGTGCGCAGGGCGTCGAGCCTGCGCTGAACTGCCCGGAACGGGAGTTACAGCCCGTACTTCTCCAGCAGGCGCAACCAGACCTCGCTGACGGTGGGGTAGGCGGGCACGGCGTGCCACAGGCGGTCCAGCGGCACCTCGCCCACAATGGCTACGGTGGCGGCGTGCAGCATCTCGGACACCTCAGGTCCGGCGAACGTGACGCCGATGAGCACCTTGCGATCCTCGTCCACGACCATCTGCGCCCAACCCTTGTAGCCGTCCGAATGGAGGGACGAGCCGGCGACGGCGATCGGCAGTGATGTCTCGGAGGCATTGACTCCGTCCTTCCGTGCCTGCTCCAGGGTGCGCCCCACCATCGCGATCTCCGGATCGGTGAAGACGACCTGCGGGACGGCACCGCGGTCCGCCGTGGCAGCGGAGGCGCTCCACGCCGCCGCGGAATCGCCCAGGGTGCCCCGGGCCCGCGCAGCGATGGCTTCTCCGGTCATGCGAGCCTCGTACTTGCCCTGGTGCGTCAACTGCACCCTGCCGCCGGCGTCGCCCACCGCGTAGAGCCAGCCGCCGGCGTCCGGCACGCGCCCGGTGTCATCGCTCCTGATCTTCTTCGGATCCAGTCCGAGGTCCTCGAGGCCGAGGCCGATGGTGTGCGGATGGCGCCCCGTCGACACGAGGAGCTTCTCGGCCGTGACGGTACGGCCGTCCCCGACGTCGAGAACGAACATGCCGCCGTCCTTGCGGACCGCGTTCGTGGCCGTGTCCGTCAGGATGGTGAGTCCCTCGCCCTCGAGCGCTTCGAGGACGAGGTCCGACGCCTCTTTCGGATAGTTGCCGAGGATCCCGCTGCGCGCGATGACCGTGACTTCCGCGCCGAGCCGCGCGTAGGCCTGCGCCAGTTCGACGCCGGCCACGCCGCCGCCCAGGACGGCGAGGCTGCTGGGGACCTCCTTCGCGGAGGTGGCCTCCCGCGTGGTCCAGTAGTCCAGCTCCGCGAGCCCGTCGACGGGCGGGACGGTCGGCGTGGATCCGGTCGCCAGGACGACGGCGTGGTTGGCCCGGTATCGGGTCTCGGAGCCGTCCTTGCGGCTGATGGTCACCTCGCGCTCACCGGACAGCTTCGCCCAGCCCCGTTCGAGCGTGATTCCTGCGGAGGCAACCCACTCCTCCTGGGAGGAGTCGTCCCAGTTCGAGGTGAAGGACGTGCGGCGGTCGAGGACCTGACGGGTGTCGAGGGTGCCGGTCACTGCTTCACGCGCGCCTGCGACGCCACGTGCCGCAGCGAGGACGGTTCCGGGCCGCAGGAGTGCCTTGGACGGCATGCATGCCCAGTAGGAGCACTCGCCGCCGACCAGATCGGCTTCGACGAGTACCGCCGAGAGGCCCTTCTGCACCACCCGGCCTGCAACGTTCTCGCCGACGGCGCCTGCGCCGATCACAATGACATCGGTGGTCTGGGGTTCGCTCATAGGCAGAGCCTTCCATCCACCCGGCAGGGGGGCAACCCAACGCGAAAGGCCCCGACCGGAATCGGGGCCTTTCAGTGGTTCTGGTGAACCGTGGTGCGCGCGAAGGGATTCGAACCCCCAACCTTCTGATCCGTAGTCAGATGCTCTATCCGTTGAGCTACGCACGCATCCGTAGTCCGTCGATCCGCAGTGCGAATCAGTCCTACAAGCGGGCCGTTTGGCCGTAGATAACTCTAGCGTGGATTCGCCGGGACGCCTAATCAGTACTTCGCTGCGTCAGATTCCAGACCGGTCTAGGTGACGTTTATCACACAGCTCTCCGGTGTAAGCGCTCGACAAGCCCGGGATGGCGCGGATCACCGGCATGCCGCAGCCAGTGTTTCGTCCATCCTGCCCTGGCCCGAAATATCGCGCCCCTAGCATCGATGAACACCGAGTCCCCCCAACGAAGGGAAGAGTAATGGGCGATCCCGTACGAGAGTCTGCGGCTGGCACCACCACTGATCCTGGCAGTCCCGCGCCGACGACGCATGCGGGCCTGCTGGCCTGGGTGCGGGAGGTGCAGGAGCTGACGCAGCCCGCCGACGTCGTGTGGGTGGACGGCTCCGAGGAGGAGAACCAGCGCCTCGCGGACGGCCTGGTCGAGTCCGGGACCTTCGTGCGGCTGAACCCCGAGACCTTCCCCAACTCCTTCGCTGCCTTCTCCGACCCGAAGGACGTCGCCCGGGTCGAGGAGCAGACGTTCATCTGCTCGGAGGACGAGAGGGAAGCGGGCTTCACGAACAACTGGATGGATCCGGCGGTGATGAAGGCCAAGCTCAAGGGCCTGTTCGCCGGTTCCATGCGCGGCCGCACCATGTACGTCATCCCGTTCGTCATGGGCCACCTCGACGCCGAGGACCCCAAGTTCGGCGTCGAGGTCACCGACAGCGCCTACGTGGTCACGTCCATGCGGATCATGGCGACGATCGGCACCGCCGTCCTGGACCGCATGACCGAACTCGACGCCGCGTTCGTCCCCGCGCTCCACTCGCTCGGCGCACCCCTCGCCGCCGGGGAGGCCGACGTCCCCTGGCCCTGCAACGAGGAGAAGTGGATCGTCCACTTCCCGGAGGAGCGCTCCATCTGGTCCTACGGCTCGGGCTACGGCGGCAACGCATTGCTCGGCAAGAAGTGCTATGCGCTGCGGATCGCGTCCGTGATGGCACGCGACGAGGGTTGGCTCGCCGAGCACATGCTGATCCTCAAGCTCACCTCCCCGCAGCACAGGACCTACTACCTCTCCGCAGCGTTCCCCTCCGCGTGCGGCAAGACCAACCTGGCACTGCTCGATCCCACGATCGAGGGCTGGAAGGTCGAGACCCTCGGCGATGACATCACCTGGATGCGCTTCGGCAAGGAAGGCGAGCTCCGCGCGGTGAATCCCGAGGCGGGGCTGTTCGGCGTCGCCCCCGGTACCGGCTGGCACACCAACCCCAACGCGATGCGGGCCATCGCCAAGGGCAACTCGGTGTTCACGAACGTCGCCCTCACCGATGACGGCGGCGTCTGGTGGGAGGGCATGACCGAGGAGGTGCCCGCGCACCTGACCGACTGGCAGGGCCGGGACTGGACGCCCGACATGGACCATCCTGCCGCACACCCGAACGCGCGGTTCTGCACGCCCATCGACCAGATCGACATGCTCGCCGAGGAATTCAACCGGCCGGACGGCGTCGAGCTCTCCGCGATCCTCTTCGGCGGCCGCCGGAAGACGACCGTCCCGCTCGTCACACAGTCCCGGAACTGGGCCAACGGCATCTTCATGGGCTCCACGCTGTCCTCCGAGACCACGGCTGCCGCGGCAGGGGAAGTGGGCAGGGTCCGCCGCGACCCGATGGCGATGCTGCCCTTCATCGGATACGACGCCGGCGACTACCTGCGCCACTGGCTCACCCTCAGCGCCGCAGCAGACCAGTCCCGCCTGCCGAAGATCTTCCTCGTGAACTGGTTCCGCCGGACAGCGGCCGGCGGATTCGCCTGGCCCGGGTTCGGCGACAACTCCCGGGTGCTCAAGTGGGTCATCGAACGGCTCGAGGGCACGGCCGACGCCGTCGAGACACCCATCGGGTACGTCCCCACCGGGGACGCCCTGGACCTGACAGGCCTGGACATGACCCCGGCCGAGGTGGAGGCCGCCGTGCATGTCGACGCCGTCGAATGGGCCGAGGAACTCGAGGGTATCGAGCAGTGGTACGCCCGCTTCGGCGCGTCCCTGCCCGAAGAGCTCAGGGACCAGCTCCACGAGCTCAAGGAACGCTTCAGCAACGCCTGACCGCCTGCGCTCATGTCAGAGGCCCCTTTCCTTCAGGAAGGGGCCTCTGTCCGTCTTCGGTGCTCTCCGCGCTAGTCGCGGATGACGGCGAGCACGCGCTGGACGAGGTCCTGGAGCGTTGCCGGGTCCACGGCCTCCGCGTTCAGCCGGAGGTACGGCTCCGTGTTGGAGGGGCGCAGGTTGAACCACCAGTTACCGTGGTCCGGCGTGAACGTGAGGCCGTCGAGGTCGTCGACCACCACGCCCTCCTGCTCGAACTCGGCACGCGCCCGGGCGATGGACGCAGGGAGGTCAGCCACTTTCGAGTTGACCTCACCCGAGGAGAAGTAGGGCTCGTACTCGCGGCCGAGCTCCGACAGCGGGCCGTCCTGCTCACCGAGGGCGGCCAGGACGTGCATGGCCGCGAGCATGCCGGTGTCCGCGTTCCAGAAGTCACGGAAGTAGTAGTGTGCCGAGTGCTCCCCGCCGAACACCGCGCCTTCCTCGGCCATGACGGCCTTGATGAAGGAGTGGCCCACGCGCGTGCGGACCGGGCGGCCGCCGTCGTGCCTGATCAGTTCGGGCACCGCACGCGAGGTGATGAGGTTATGGATGATCACGGGCTCGGGTTCGCCGGCGGCCTGCGCGCGGGCGATCTCGCGGCGTGCCACCATCGCGGTGATGGCGCTCGGCGAGACGGGCGCGCCCAACTCGTCGATGATGAAGCAGCGGTCGGCGTCACCGTCGAACGCGATGCCGATGTCGGCTCCGTGCTCGACCACGGCGGCCTGGAGGTCGCGGAGGTTCTCCGGCTCCAGCGGGTTGGCCGGGTGGTTGGGGAACGAGCCGTCGAGCTCGAAGTAGAGGGGGACGATCTCGAACGGCAGGGCCGGGAGGAGCCGGTTGCCGAGGACCGCGGGAGTCGTGAGGCCCGCCATGCCGTTGCCGGCGTCCACCACGATCTTCAGCGGGCGCGACGACGAGAGGTCCACCTGAGTGCGGAGGAACCGCGAGTACTCCTCGAGGATGTCCCGCACGCTCGTGCTGCCCTGCGCCTCGACGGCGGGGATCGTGCCGTCCGCGAGGTACTTCTCGGCACGCTCCTGCACGTCCTTGAGGCCCGTCTCCGAGGACACCGGCACGGCGCCGGGACGCGTCATCTTCATGCCGTTGTACTGGGCGGGATTGTGGCTGGCGGTGAAGGTCACGCCGGCCGCATCGAGGGTGCCGCTCGCGTAGTACAGCTCATCGGTCGAGATGAGGTCCAGGAAGAGCACGTCGGCGCCGCGGCGCGTGGCTCCCTCGGCGAAGGCCTTCGAGAATTCGGGGGAGGACGGGCGCATGTCACCGCCGACCAGGATGGTCTCGCCCGCCAGTCCCAGCGAGTCGACGAAGGCCGCTCCGACCGCCCGGACCGAGTCCACCGTGATGGTCTCACCGACGATGCCACGGACGTCGTACGCCTTGAAGGATGCAGAAAGATCGATGGTTGTAGTCACGTCTCGAAGTGTATCGGGTGGGGTCGCGGCGCCCGTTGTGCACATAGCGCTCCTGCCCGCTTCGAGTGGGGGAGGCGGCTGGGATACTGGGGAAATGTCGTCGACCACCACGCTGAACGAGCAAGCATCCGCCATCCTGCACACCCTCGTCGGGTCGCCCGACGCACAGTTCCACGAGGGGCAGTTCGAGGCCATCGAGGCCCTCGTCGAAGGTGGGCGGCGCGCGCTCGTAGTGCAGCGGACCGGTTGGGGCAAGTCCGCCGTGTACTTCGTGGCGAGCCTGCTCCTCCGGGCCCGCGGCGCCGGCCCCACGCTGATCGTCTCGCCCCTGCTCGCGCTGATGCGGGACCAGGTGGCCGCTGCCGCGCGAGCCGGCGTCCGGGCCGAGGCCATCAACTCGGCGAACCAGACCGAATGGCAGGACATCACCGCCAAACTGCAGGCCGACGAGGTGGATGTCCTCCTCGTCTCGCCGGAGAGGTTGAACAACCCCTCCTTCCGCGAGCTGTACCTGCCCGAGCTCATCCGGCGCACCGGCCTGCTCGTGATCGACGAGGCGCACTGCATCTCCGACTGGGGGCACGACTTCCGCCCCGACTACCGGCGCCTGCGCGACCTCATCATGGGGCTGCCGCAGGGCGTCCCGGTGCTGGCAACCACGGCGACGGCGAACTCCCGTGTGGTCGAGGACGTCGAGGAGCAGCTCGGTGCCGGCGGCACCGAGGTGTTCACCCTGCGCGGCGAACTGGCACGGAAGTCGCTGCGCCTCGGCGTGCTGCGCCTGCCCAGCCCGCGGTCCCGCCTCGCCTGGCTCCTCACGCATCTCTCCGACCTGCCCGGCAGCGGGATCATCTACGCCCTCACGGTGTCCGCGGCGGAGGACACGGCACGGCTGCTGCGCGAGAACGGGCATGCCGTCCGGGCCTACACCGGTCGCACCGACCCCTCAGACCGGGAAGCCGCGGAGGCCGCCCTGAAGAACAATGAGGTGAAGGCCCTCGTGGCCACGAGCGCGCTCGGCATGGGCTTCGACAAGCCCGACCTCGGCTTCGTGGTGCACCTCGGAGCGCCGTCCTCGCCGGTCGCCTACTACCAGCAGGTCGGGCGGGCAGGGCGCGGCACGCCGAACGCCGACGTCCTGCTGCTGCCCGGCGCCGAGGACCGTGACATCTGGGAGTACTTCGCCACCGCGTCCATGCCGTCGCAGGACGCGGCCCTCCGCGTGCTCGAGGCCCTCGAAGCCGGCGTCGTCCTGCCCACGCCGGCTCTCGAGACGCGTGTGAACCTGAAGCGGTCACCCCTGGAGCTGCTGCTCAAGGTGCTCGATGTCGACGGTGCTGTCCGTAAGGTCACCGGAGGCTGGGAGAGCACGGGGAAGCCGTGGACGTACGACGCCGAGCGGTACGGGCGTATCAGCGAGGCGCGTGTCGTCGAGCAGCGGGCGATGCTCGACTACGAGAACACATCGGGTTGCCGCATGGAGTTCCTGTCCCGGTCACTCGATGATCCGGCGGCGTCCCCGTGCGGCCGCTGCGACACCTGCGCCGGCCCCTGGTACTCGGACGACGTGGCGCATGAGGCCTCGGACTCTGCCGACCAGGCTTTGAGCCGTGTGGGCGTGGAACTCGAGCCGCGGGGCCAGTGGCCCAGTGGTATGGACAAGCTGGGTGTGCCACTGAAGGGGAAGCTGAAGCCGGGCGAGGTGAGCCTGCCCGGCCGTGCGCTGGCACGCCTCACGGACCTCGGATGGGGGAACCGGCTGCGCGAACTGATGTCCGATGCGACCCCGGATGCGCCGCTCGACCCGTCCGTCGTCGAAGCCGTCGTGCGCGTCCTCGCCCAGTGGGGCTGGGACGAGCGGCCCGTCGCCGTGGTCAGCGTCCCGTCGCGGCGTCGTCCTGAGCTCATCGGTTCCCTCGCACAGGCGCTCGCCCGCGTCGGCCGCATTCCCTACCTTGGCCAGTTGACCACTCCGCACGGTTTTCCGCAGGGCCAGCCGGGCGGTAACAGCGCGTTCCGGCTCGCCTCGGTCTGGGACCACTTCGCCGTTCCCGAGGAGGGCGCCGCCTGGTTCGCCGCGAATCCGGGCCCGGTGCTGCTCGTGGACGACTTCGCCGACAGCCGGTGGACCATCACGGAGGCCGGGCGGGCGTTGCGTGCCGCGGGGGCGTCCGGCGTCCTTCCCTTCGCCCTTGCGCTGAAGGCTTAGGGAAGACCCGCCCGGAAACCCACAGGCTGTCCTGCCGGTCGGTTCCTCGGGTACGGGTCGGCGCTCAGAAGTTACGCCCGACGAAAAGGGCCCCTATTTCTAGGGGCCCTACACGCGGAGACGGGGGGATTTGAACCCCCGGTAGGCTTTAGGCCCACACTTCATTAGCAGTGAAGCCCATTCGGCCGCTCTGGCACGTCTCCATCGGCTATCTCTAGCTTCCCAAGGTTACCCAGAAGGAGAGGGCAAGAGCAAAACCGTCGCCCTCGCCCCCTGCCGGTGCTGCGCCCGGGGCGCGGCTGAAGGCTTCAGAGCGATCCCGTGAGGGCCCGCCACAGGAACTCGAAGCTCATCGCATGCATCCTCGCGGCCTGGCGATTGTCGGACGCCCCAGCATGGCCACCCTCCAGTGCTTCGTGGAACCAGACGTTCTGCATCCCGAGATCCTTCATCTTCGCCGCCATCTTCCGTGCCTGCACGGGGCCCACGCGATCGTCGCTCGTCGCCGTCCAGATGAGCGTCTTCGGATAGGCCACGTCCTCGCGGAGGAGGTGGTACGGCGAGAACGTCTGGACGTACTCCCATTCCTCGGGCTTGTCCGGATCCCCGTATTCGGCGATCCAGGAGAAACCGGCAGACAGCTTCGTGTAGCGGCGCATATCCAGGAGCGGTACGCCGCACGAGATCGCACCGAACAGGTGCGGGTACGTGGTGAGCATGTTGCCGACGAGCAGACCGCCGTTGCTCCTGCCGGTGCAGCCCAGGAGTGCCGGTGCGGTGACGCCCCGCTGCACCAGGTCCCCGGCGATGGCTGCGAAGTCCTCGTACGCACGATGACGATCGGCATGGAGGGCGGCGTGGTGCCACCGGGGCCCGTACTCGCCTCCGCCACGGATATTGGCCAGCACGTACACGCCGTGGCGGCCGTCGGCCGTGGTGCGCTCCAGCCACCCCCGTCCTGTCACGCCGCTGTACGCGGGCGTCATCGAGTGCTCGAAGCCGCCGTATCCCGACAGCAGGGTCGGGTTGCCGCCGTCGAGCTGCAGGTCCTTCGCGGCGATCTGGAAATACGGGACCCGCGTGCCATCGGCCGACACCGCGAAGTGCTGCTCCACGGCATAGCGGTCCTCGTCGAAGTAGGACGGCGAGGACTTGACGGCGGAGTAGGTGCCGCCGATCGTGCCGCGGTAGAGCGTCGACGGCGTGAGGAATCCGGTCGCGACGAGCCAGTAGTCGTTGCCCGCGTCGTCGTCCTCGTCGTCCACCGCGTACGCGTCGACAGAATGGAGCGGCGGGCACGCGTCGAGGAGGTCCGCGGCCCAATCCCGTGCGGGATCGAGGATGCGGATCTCGGAGGACACGTCGTGCAGAAGGTTCAGCAGGAGGAAGTCCCGGGTCCAGCTCCAGGACTGGAGGGACGTCGCGGCGTCCGGCGTGAAGACTGTCGCGAACGCTCGCCCGCCGGTGAGGAAAGCCTCCAGTTCGATGACGAGCAGTGACCCGGCCGCATGCGTGGTCCCCTCGGCGGTCCAGTCCGTGCGGGGTCGGATGACCAGCCACTCCCGGTGCAGGGAGATACTCGCGTCCTCCGGGATGTCGAACAGGCGCCAGTCGCCTCCCTGCCGCAGATAGGTCCGGCGGGTGTAGAAGTCGATCGTGTCGACGGCGATGTCCCGCTCGAAACCCGGAGTGGGATCATGCAGCACGAGGGCCATCATGTGGTCCTCGTCCACCTCGAAGTACTGCTCGGCCGAAGCGAGGTCGCCTCCGCGCCGGAGGATGCGTACCGTCCGCGGGTAGGAGCTCGACGTCATCGAGCCGGGACCGAAATCGGTACCGACGTAGAGTGCATCCGGCCCGCACCAGGTGATACGGCTCTTCGCCGTCGGGATATCGAAACCGCCCTCGACGAAGGTCCGCGAACCGAGGTCGAATTCGCGGTAGCGGGCCGCGTCGCCGCCATCGGGGGAGAGCACCACGAGCACCCGCTGGTGGGGCTCGCCCTCTGCCGGGCGCAGGAAGAGCGCCCCGCCCCAGACCCATTCCGTTCCTTCGGCTGCACTCAGCTCGTCGAGGTCGAGCAGGAGTTCCCAGGCCGGGTCCGCCGAGGCGTAGCTGTCCCACGTCGTGCGACGCCAGATACCCCGGCGGTGCTCGGCGTCGCGCCAGAAGTTGTAGTAGAGATCACCGTGCTTGCCGGCCATGGGGATGCGATCGGTGGAGTCGAGCACCTCGAGGGTGCTCCGTTCACGCGCTTCGAAATCGGGAGTCACGAGAGCGTCCTCGGTCAGCGAGTTCTCCGCACGCACCCACTCGAGCTGCTTCTCGCCGTAGATGTCCTCGAGCCAGAGGAAAGGGTCGTCCGTAGGGGCGGTGGTCTCCGTCGAGTGCGTCATCCGCCCATCCTATGCAGGGCTCCGGCGGCGCAGCCATTGCCCTGTACACCATGCCGGGCGAGGGTGGTGGCGGCGTTGGATACTCTGGACGGGTGGAGAACAGGGAGTCGTGGCAGGTGGCCGTCATCGGAGGCGGGCCCCGCGGCACCTCCGTCGTGGAGCGCCTGATCGCCCGGCATCGGGCGCTCGGCGAGGGTGCTCCCGATCTCGTCATCCACGTCGTCGAGCCCCACGAACCCGGACCGGGACACATCTGGCGGACCGATCAGTCGCGGCTCTTCCTCATGAACACACCCTGCCTCTACCCCACAGTGGTCCCGGTGGGAGCCGCGGCCGCCCGTCTCGCGGCTGCACCTGTCGCCTGGTCCTTCGACGCGTGGCGCAGGCGCGTGAACGAAGGGCTCATAGTGGACCTCGACGTCGCGGATGCCGTGGAGAGCTCCACGTTGACGGCGGGCGGATTCCCGAGCAGGGCCCTGTACGGCCGGTACCTCACCTGGATGTTCTCGGAGGTGGCGCGCCAGGCCGGGCGTGGCGTGAGCGTACTGCACTGTCCCAAGGAAGCCGTCAGGATCACGGAAGCCGCCGGCGATGCCACTGGAAGCTCCGCCCGCCGGTGGCGTATCGAGCTCGACGACGGTTCGGGTCTCGACGCCGACGACGTCGTGCTGGCCGTCGGCCACCTGCCCGCGACGCTTACTCCCGAGCAGGAGGGGCTGCAGGATGCCGCCGCGCGCCACGGTCTGCAGTACTGGCCGCCCGCTGTCCCGGCCGACGTCTCCTGGAACCGGCTCCCCGCCCGGAAGACGGTCCTGATCCGCGGCCTCGGTCTCAACTTCTTCGACGCCATGATCCAGCTGACGGAGGGCCGCGGCGGGCGGTTCTCGGCCGCCACGGACGGCCGGCTGCGGTACGAGCCCTCAGGCAAGGAGCCGCGGCTGGTCGCGGCCTCCCGGCGGGGCGTACCCTACAGGGCCAAGGCGGCGCTCGATTCCTACATCCCGCGCAGTGTCACACTGCGCTTCTGCGTACCCGCGCGCGTCCTCGCCTTCCGGCAGGCGGGGGTCCAGCCGGGCTTCGACCACGACATCTGGCCCCTTCTGCACCGCGATGTGCTCTGGGCCTATTACTCGACGCTCTGCAGGACGAACGCCGACGTGCCCGCACGGGCGGCGCCCGAATTCCTCGAGGAACTGGACACCGCCCTGGCGATGGAGGGACCTGCGTGGGAGCTGGAAGCCGGGGCCGCCGTCGCCCGTGCAGTGCCGGAGGGACTCCGCCTCGACGTCGAAGCCCTCGCGCACCCGTTCGCCGGTCGGCGCTTCGCCGATGGCGAGGACTTCACGGCGGCCGTGCTCGCCTACCTCGATGCGGACGCTGCCGGTTCGGCGAAGGGCGAGGACGACGCCCTCAAGATGGCTGTCGGCGCCATGAATGCAGGGCGATCGGTCATCAAGCAGGCCGTCGCGGACGGCGGTATCTCCGATTCGTCCTGGGACGCGGAACTGCGGGGGTGGTTCGAGCCACTCGTCGAGGGCCTGGCCAGCGGACCGCCACCGGTGCGGATCGCGCAGCTCGCCGCACTCGTCCGGGCGGGTGTCGTCCGCTTCGTCGGCCCCAACCCGAGCTTCGGCTTCGATCCGGACGAGGAGCTGTTCCGCGCGAGTTCGCCGTGGGTGCAGAAGGACTCGTTCACCGCGCGCTATCTGGTCGAGGCGATGATGCCCGCGAACCGGGTGTCCACGAGCCTGTCTCCGCTGATGCGCACCCTCCTCGAGCAGGGCACCGTACGCCCGAGGACCTTCATGGCCGAGGACGGCGTTCCGGTGACGTCACCCGGGTTGGACGTCACGGCGCCTCCCTACCGCGCGGTCGACCGGACCGGCAGGGAACAGGAGTCGCTCTACGTGATCGGCCTCCAGCTCGCCTCGGTCCAGTGGGGAACGGCGATCGCCGCGGAGGCGGGCGCGCCGCTCGAGGCCGGCGGCAGGACACTGCTCGACGCCGACGCCATCGCGGGCGCGATCCTGGGGAGGGCTGGAGCCGTCTAGGACCCTCGGGCCGAACCAGGGCTCGGGAGGCTGCCGAGCGCCCTGGACCCGGTGCGTCCACGAGCGGGCTCACCGGATAGACGAAGGGGGACCTCCACCATGCTGGTGAAGGTCCCCCTGATCATGCGGGCCGGAGCCCGGCGACCTGCCTAGCGCTCGAGGCAGCGCTGGTAGTTCGCCAGGTGCGCACGGTAGCTGGCCCAGCTGCCGTTGTTCGCGCCTTCAGCCGGGACCTCAGGCTCGGAGCAGGCGGGCTTGCCCGGCTTCACCGGCTTACCGGGCTTCACCGGCTTGCCCGGCGTGGGCGGGTCGGTCGGCGTGACCGCTTCGACGGTGATCGGGAGGGTCACCGTGGTCGCGCTCGGTGTCGCCGTCAGGACGATGCGTCCCTGCCCGCTGGCCGTCGTCGGGACGGTGAGGTTCACCGTGGCGCTTCCTCCGGTGACAGGCACGCTTCCCAGCGTCGTCGCCGTGCCGTCCGCGGCGACGAAGCTCGCGTCCAGCGAGGTGTTCGCCGGGCTGCCGAGCGAGGTGAGGTCCAGTTTCGACACCGTGAAGGAAACGGCGTCACCGGCCTTCACCGTGGTCGGAGCACCCTGCACCTGCACGGTGCGACGATCGAAGGACGGTGACAGCGGGCTGTTGGCCCGGATGTAGTCGATCCACGCGTCGCGGTCCACCAGCCCTGAATCGCGGGTGTCGGTCCCTTCACGGAAGGCCGTGAAGTTGTCACCACCCTGCGCCAGGAAACTGAAGGTGCCGATCCGGTAGTCCTTCGCGGGGTCGAGGGGCGCACCGTCGATCAGGACGGAGGTGATCCTCGAACCCCGAGCCAGCGCCGGGTCGTAGGTCACGCTCACGTTGTCCGACAGTCCGAGGGCCAGGAAGGACCTCGAGCTGCCGTCCGGCTGCCACTGCTGCTCCAGCATCGCCTTGAACTGCGCACCGGTGAGGGTGGTGGTCCACAGGTTGTTGACGAAAGGGAGCACCGCATTCGCTTCGGCGAAGGTCACGACGCCGTCCGGTGCGTAATACAGCTCGTTGCGAAGACCACCCGGGTTGACGACGCCGATCTGCGCTCCACCGCGGTCAGGGGATGCGAGGCTGGCCCGCAGCGAATCGGCGACCAGGTTGCCGAGCGTGGACTCGTTGGCACGGTCGTCACGCGTGGTCCCGGTGAAGGCCGAGGTGATGTCCTGCGTGACCGAGCCGACCGGCTGGCTGCCGATGACCGTGGCCTGCGCGAGGGCTGCGTCGACGATCGTCTTGACCTCGGCGACGCGGGGGTAGGCGCTCACGAGGGCGGCGTCCGCCTCCGTGGTGCGGGCGACGTTGCGGGCCGTGTAGGACTCGACATCACCGGTGGCGGTATCGACGGTCAACGTGATCTGTCCGACGAACTCGCCGTAGGACCCGGTCTGCAGGATCGGCCGGGTCTCGCCCGCGGCACCCGGGACGGGAGCGTCCCACGCGTACTGCTTGTGCGTGTGCCCGGTGAAGATGGCATCCACGAGCGGACTGGTCTCCGTGACGATGCTCGCGAACGAACCACCCGCGGCGATCTCCTGCTCGATCGTGGCACCCTCGACGACGCCGTCACCGGCTCCGTCGTGGTACTCCGCGACGATGACATCCGCGAGGTCCTGCTCCTCGATCTCCGTGGCGACGCGGTTGACCGCTTCCACGGGATCACCGAAGTCGACGTTCGCGATGCCACCGGGGCTGACGAGGGTGGCCGTCTCCTCGGTGACGACGCCGATCACCGCGACGTCGACGCCGTCGACCGTGATGATCGAGTACTCATCGAGCGCAGGCTCCGTGGTGCCCTTGGTGTAGACGTTCGCGCCGAGGTACGGGAAGGCTGCCGCGTCGGCGACGCGTCCGGTCAGGTCTCCGAAGCCCTTGTCGAACTCGTGGTTGCCCACGGCGGACGCCTCGAGCTCGAGGGCGTTGAGGACGTCGATCGTCGGCTTGTCGTCCTGCAGGGCAGAGGCGAACAGCGACGCACCGATGTTGTCACCGGCCGAGAGGAAGGCGGTCTTGTCCTCACCGAACTCGGCCCGCAGCTTCTCGACGGTTCCGGCGAAGCGCACCGTGTTGGCGTCGATCCGTCCATGGAAGTCGTTGATGTTGAGCAGGCTGAGCTCGGCGGTGGGGTCGGCAGGCACGAGGTCGAGCCCCACGATCACCGGGTCGTGGTCGCTGGCCCGGTAGGGATCGGCGGCGTAGTAGTCGGTGACGTTGTTGTTGAACCGGCTGTACTCGAGCGCCACGGACTCGACGGAGTTGATGTTCCACGTATCCACGCCGGACACCGTGGCGTCTGCTGCGGGTGACGCGAGGATGTGGTCGAGCGAGCCACTCAGCCCCGAGAACACGTAGGAGTAGCTGTCGTCCTTCTCACCCTGGTTGACGTACCCGGCGTCGTAGAGGACCTGCATGGGATCCTCGTGCGTGTAGGAGTTGAAGTCACCGGTCAGGAAGACCTTGTCCGTCCTGGCCGAGGCCTTCACGGAATCGGCGAAGGCTACCAGGGCCTTCGCCTGGGTGACGCGCGCGGCGTTCCAGGCACCCTGGCCGTCGCCGTTGTCGGCGTTCGTCCCGGAGCTCGGGGCGGAGCCCTTCGACTTGAAGTGGTTGACGATCGCGAGGAAGGTCTCGGCTTCGGTCCCGCCGACGGGCTTGAAGGCCTGGGCGAGGGGCTTGCGGGCATTCGAGAAGGCGACGGTGTCATTCAGGATGACGGACTCGCCCACGGGCTCGGCGACGGCCTTCTTGTAGATCATCGCCGTGCGGATGACGTCCTCCTCGGCCGGGGCGGGAACTGCCGCCGGGGAGCGCACGTAGTCCCAGGTCCCGGGCGCTGCCTCATTGAGGGCTGCGACGAGCGTTGCGAGGGCGGAATCGCGTTCCTTGCCGAACTTGACCGAGTTCTCGATCTCCATCAGGGTCACGACGTCGGCGCCGAGCGTGTTGATCGCGGCGACGATCTTCGCTTCCTGGCGCTCGAAGTTCTCCTTGTTCGCAGCGCCGCGGGCATCGCAGCCCCTGTTGATGGTGATCGGGTTGCCCGCGCGGTCGGTGTAGTAGGTGCACCCCGCAAGGTCCTCACCGGTGGTGGGGAAGTAGTTGAGCACGTTGAAGGACGCGATCTTCAGGTTGCCGCCGACAGGCTGGGGCGCCGCAGGGCGCTCACCGGCGAACTGCACGGGCTGCACTCCCGATGGGTTCGCGCCGTCGAGCTCGGCGAGCGGCTGGAACTTCCAGGCGCTGTTCCGGTAGTCGAGGACCACCGGGGAGGTGAAGTCCGCGCTGTAGCCGACGCGGACGGGCTGGGCCGTCGTGAGGTACGGAAGCACCTTGCCGCGGTTCGCCTGGTTGAGGAAGTTGGTCGAGGCGCCGTCGTCGAGGCGGACGCTGCGCGCCGCATTGTCGGCGATGACCGCCGCATTCTCCGGGGTCCCTGGACGCGCGACGTCGGTCGGCTGGAGCAGGCGCTCGGTGCCGGTTGCCAGAGTGACCTCGCCGTACTGGTTCAGCGTGTAGTTGTCGGCGACCGTGAAGGACTCGGAGGGGTGGAAGAGCATGCCCTCGACCGCCTCACGGGCGGCTTCCGTGCCGGGCAGCGCGATGACGGATGCCTTCGGTTCCTCGGCGGCCTCGGTGAGCTTGACGGTTCCACCCGCCGCGACGGTGACCTGCGTCAGGCCGCTGAACTCACCGGCGGTGCCGGTGACCTCGACGTAGTCGCCGACGGCGACGGATCCGACAGTCGCGGGGGAGTAGACGAAGACAGCATCCGATGCGGGCTGGTCGGCCGCGGCCGTGGTGCCCGGTGTCTGGAGGTAGAAGCCCGCGAAGCCGCCCGTGGGGTAGGCAGCGGTGACCTTGCCACGCGTGGTGACGGTCTGGCCGGCCAGGGGAGTGGTGCTGCCGGTGCCCTGGATGTCACGGATGGCGGTGACGATCCCGGGAACCGGCGGTGCCGGAGGTGTCGGGGTGGGTGTGGGCGTCGGGACCGGTCCGCCGGGGGTCGCGCCGCTGTTCGTGGGCGTCGTGTCCTGGAGGGTGAAGTCCGCGCCGTTGTTGTCCGTGTCGGCGAAACCGGTGCGACTGGCGGATTTGGTGCTGCCGCTGCCGGGGGCGGTGGCTGCCGTCCCTTCGAAAGCGGTGGCGGCACCATAGCCGAGGAGGTCGACGACGCCGGGCGCGCCGGCTGCATTGCCTGCAGGCAGTGCTCCGACGGTGGTGGCCTGGTTCGCCAGGACGATGACTCCGCCCGGGGCGCCCGGCGCGAAGCCCGTCACCAGGTCCGGGGTGGGCAGTGGTGCGCTCGCGGTGCCGTTGGAGTTGCCCTGCACCAGGAAGTATCCCTTCGCGGGGATGGTTCCACGGAGCGCTGTGGGACTCGGCGCCGTGGCGGTGGACCCCGCGCCCCGGTACTGCAGCGACCAGCCGTCGAGGGCCACCGGCGCATCGGTGGGGTTGTAGAGCTCCACGTACTTGTTGGTGAACGGGGTTCCTGCGGAACCGCCCGAGACGAACGCCTCGTTGATGATGACGCCGTCTCCTGCGACGGACGCCGTGCCAGGTGGTGTCTCCACCGCGTTGGCAGGCAGTGCGATCATCGGTGAGGCGATCAGCCCCACCGACAGCGCCGCACCGAGCGCTCCCTTCCATGACGAATTAACCATTCGTTCTGTCTTCTCCTTGACGATGGCCGCGAAGCAGCCGCGAGTGAAGCCCGCCCACCCTCGAGGGGTGACGCGTTGGCATGAGCACCATATGTGACGTGAGTGACATTTGTATCCCCGGGGGAAGCCAACCAGAAGATCGTTAACAACGGGTTACCAAAAAGCAGGACCAGGGCGGAGGCTACCTGCCGGCACCTTCGAGTGTTCCGGTGACGGGGGTCTCGCCCTGCTCGGCGACGAAGCAGAGGATCTCCCGGTCGCCTGCCGACGTCCAGCTCTCCTCCACGGGATAGAAGTAGAGCATCTCGAGGACGGAGGCGTCGTACTCGACCCCGATGTACGCGGCGAACTCCCCGCCGCAGAAGTCACTGGCGGCGGTGTTGGCGGCCGGTACGCCCGGGTAGTCGCCGTCGGGCATCTCCGTGCTGGCGAACGCCTCGAAATGATGCGGGTCCTCGCACGGCAGGACCGTGATGTCCGAGACACTCTCCGTGCCGGGATCGTCGATGCAGTCTCCCACCTCGATCGAGAAGGCGTCCGTCTCGGCCTCGGCGGTGACGGCGCCGTCGACATCCCGCTCCGGACCCGCCGAGGGGAAGAGGGTGCATCCTGTCACCAGCGCCAGGGCGATGGTCGACGCCGCTGCCACGCCGACGCGGCGCAGCGGTGAGACCCTGTGAGAACCAGTACGCATCGAGACCCCGTCCTCGGCCACGGACGCGTGGCACGGCTGTTGCTCCTCGGGACAGTACCGCACCACGGCGTGGGGCACCATGGCCCGAGGAGACGCCGGTGTGACACGAAAAAAGAAGGCCCCGCGATGCGGGGCCTTCTTCAGGAGCGGAAGGTAAGGGATTCGAACCCTTGAGACGGGGTAACCGCCCACTGGTTTTCAAGACCAGCTCCTTCGGCCGCTCGGACAACCTTCCGCCGCTAGTGTTTCACGAAGGGCGGGTGACGCCCAAATACCCGAACGAGTGGAGGCCGGCATGCGCGCAGTGGTGATCGAGGGGGCGGGCGGGCCCGAGGTCCTGTCGGTGCAGGAGGTTCCCGATCCCGTGCCCGCGGCCGGGGAAGTCCTCATCGATGTCGTCGCGGCCGGCCTGAACCGCGCCGATGTGCAGCAGCGGCGCGGGCTGTACCCGCCGCCCGAGGGTGCGTCCGCCGTGCCCGGCCTCGAGGTGTCCGGCTACATCGCCGAAGCGGGAGGATCGGGGTTCGCGGCCGGGGACGCCGTCGTCGCACTGCTGGCCGGCGGCGGCTACGCGGAGAGGGTGGCCGTGCCGGCCGGGCAGGTGGTCGCGGCCCCCGGCGGCGTCGACCTGGTGCAGGCCGCGGGTCTTCCCGAGACGGCCGCGACGGTGTGGTCGAACCTCGTGCTGCAGGCGGGCCTCGGCCGGGGGGACGACGTCCTGATCCACGGAGCATCCGGCGGCATCGGGGTGATGGCCGTCCAGGTGAGCCTCGCCCTCGGCGCCGTGCCCCACGTGACGGCCGGTTCCGCGGCGAAGCTCGACGTCGCACGGTCACTCGGTGTCCGGACGCTCATCGACTACCGCGAGCAGGACTTCGTGCAGGAGCTCCTCGCCGCCACGGACGGCCGGGGAGCGGATGTGATCCTCGACGTGGTCGGGGCGGCGTACCTCGCCCGGAACGTCGAGTCCCTCGCGTCGGGCGGTCGGCTCGTGGTCATCGGGCTGCAGGGTGGCGCCAGGGCGGAACTCGACCTCGCCGCGCTGATGCGCAAGCGCGCGAGTGTCGCCGGGACCACGCTGAGGGCGCGTCCGGTGGACGAGAAGGCAGCGATCATGGCGGAGGTCCGGGACAGTGTGTGGCCGCTGGTCGCCTCCGGCGCCGTCCGTCCGTTCGTGGACCGGACCTTCCCGCTCGCGCAGGTGGCGGAGGCCCACACCTACTTCGACTCCGGAGAGCACACCGGGAAGATCCTGCTGGTGATGGGCTAGGTACCGCGGGTACCGTGGTGTGCCGCCTGTTGGCGCACGTGCAGCGCGAGCACCAGGGCGATCCCCACGGACGCGCCGATCAGCGTCTCGACGGCGCGGTCCGTGAGCAGGCCCGCCGGGTCGGCCGGATGGGCCAGTTGCGTGGAGACGAGGGCGAGCGGCGTGACGAACGCCTGCGCCAGGGCGTACTGCCGCAGGATGAACATCTCGGCCGCGAACTGCGCGACGGCGATGACGAGGACGAGCTGCCAGGCGGCGAGGCCCGGGAGGAGGATCAGCGCGGTCAGGGCCAGCCCCGCGAACGTGCCGAGGATCCGCTGGAGGCCTCGTGTGGCGCGCGCCCGTGCGGACTGACCGACGAGCGGGACGGTCGCGGCGACCATCGCCCAGTAGGTGTGGCCGAGGTTGAGGGCCGTGGCCGCACTGCCGGCCAGCAGCGCGGCCACGACGTACAGCGCCGCTTCCCGGCCCAGGGCCGTCACGTGCGGGGTGCTGAGGCGGTCCGCTGCCGGCCGGAGCCACTGCGTGCGGTGCCGTGGCCAGAGGTTCCCCGCCTGGCCGAGGAGTAGCGCGAAGGCCACGGTGGCGACCGCCGTGGTGAGCCCCTGCCAGAGCGGAGGCTGCCCGGGCACGGAGGCGATGGCGGCGAAGGCGAAGATGTGGAAGAGCGAGCCGCCCGGACGGAGGCGGAAGATGCCCGCGCCGAAGGTGCCGAGCCCGGCGACCGCGCTGGTGAGGAGGACGAGGCCCCACGGCCCGACGTCGGCCCGTGCGGTCAGTGTTGCCGCGAGGATCACCGCGAGCATGAGGCCGCCGCCGCGCAGCTGCGTGGCGAGGCGTCGGCGGTGTGGTTCGTTCCGCCCGTAGATGCCGGCGAAGGCGCCGAAGGTCGCGAACACCGCCAGGTCGAGCCGGCCCAGGAGCAGGACCACCAGCAGCGGGATCCCGACCCCCACAGCGCAGCGCAGCGCGGGGTGGTGGTCGCCGGCGGACGGGTGGATGTGCACGAGGTCACGGAGGAGGGACACGGGCTGCGGGCTTTCAGGCGAAGGGATCGACGGCGCCGCTGGCATCGGATGGCGGAATGCCACCGGTCAACACTACGCTCCACCGGCACCCGTGTGCCCACCGGCCGGGATCATCAGCATGCTTCCGATCGGCGTACGGCTGTGCGAGGCTGGCAGGACAGCAACCGGAAGGAGCAGGACAGTGGAGACCACCGATCACGGCCGCGACGACGGCAAGGGCGGCCTGTCACAGGCGGCGGACAGCTTCGC
Source organism: Arthrobacter sp. BC5 (assembly GCF_056680255.1). Lineage (NCBI taxonomy): Bacteria > Bacillati > Actinomycetota > Actinomycetes > Micrococcales > Micrococcaceae > Arthrobacter > Arthrobacter sp. BC5. The sequence goes on along the minus strand of NZ_CM155273.1, from coordinate 740,562 downwards.
GGAGAACCTCGGCGACCAGGTGCCGGACGGCGTCGACAACGGGCCGACCGACGATGCGGACGAGCCCGCCGACGGGCGCACCAGGACTCACGCGAGCATCAGCGAGGGCCTGAACGCGAACGACGACGACGAGCCCCCGGCGGTCCTCGACGACGGCCTCGACGGGGGCAGGCGCAGCTCCTCCTGACAGGGTGCCGGAAGCGCCGGTCGCTCGCCGCACGAGCGGGTGCGTTCGGCGCTTCCCACCGGCTCCCGGGCTTGCCCTGTGACGCAGGCCTCACTAGGTTGCTACCTTCGTGTGCATCACACTCTCGCACTCGAGGAGCATCATGAGTAAGAAGCAGAGCGGATCCCACCGGCACGCCGACGTGCTGGTGACGGATCCGGACCTGCCCGCGGTCGCCGTCGACCCGCAGCAGGCCGAAGCAGAAGACCGCCGGTGGACGCCGGCGAAGATCGCACTCTGGGTGGGCATCGCACTCCTGGGCGGCATCGCCTGGACCATGCTCGCCATCGTCCGCGGTGAGACCGTCAACGCCATCTGGTTCGTCTTCGCCGCCGTGTGTACCTACCTGATCGCCTACCGGTTCTACTCGAAGTTCATCGAGCGGCACCTCCTGAAGCCCGATGACCGGCGGGCGACCCCGGCGGAGTACAAGGCGGACGGCAAGGACTACGCAGCAACCGACCGCCGGGTGCTCTACGGCCACCACTTCGCAGCGATCGCCGGAGCCGGCCCCCTGGTGGGCCCCGTGCTCGCAGCGCAGATGGGCTACCTCCCCGGCACCCTCTGGATCATCATCGGCGTCATCTTCGCCGGAGCGGTCCAGGACTACCTCGTCATGTTCTTCTCGATGCGCCGCGGGGGCCGTTCCCTCGGGCAGATGGCGCGCGAGGAGCTCGGCGTCATCGGCGGGACCGCCGCCCTCATCGCCACGCTGACCATCATGATCATCATCGTCGCCATCCTGGCGCTCGTCGTCGTGAACGCACTCGGAGAGAGCCCGTGGGGCGTCTTCTCCGTCTCCATGACCATCCCGATCGCACTCTTCATGGGCGTCTACCTGCGCTTCCTGCGGCCCGGCAGGGTCACGGAGGTGTCCCTCATCGGCTTCGCGCTGCTGCTGCTCGCCATCATCGGTGGCGGCTGGATCTCCGAGACGGCCTGGGGTGTCGAGATCTTCACCCTCGACCGCATCACCATCGCCTGGGGCATCATCATCTACGGCTTCATCGCCGCCGTCCTGCCCGTCTGGCTCCTCCTGGCACCCCGCGACTACCTCTCCACCTTCATGAAGATCGGCACGATCGTCATGCTCGCGGTCGCCATCGTCATCACCCGCCCCGAGATCAGCGTCCCCGCCATCACGCCCTATGCGAGCTCCGGCACGGGGCCGGTCGTCGCGGGCACGCTGTTCCCGTTCCTGTTCGTCACGATCGCCTGCGGCGCACTCTCCGGGTTCCACGCGCTGATCTCCTCGGGCACCACCCCGAAGATGATCGAGAAGGAACGCCAGACGCGCTTCATCGGCTACGGCGGCATGCTGATGGAGTCCTTCGTGGCCATCATGGCGCTCGTCGCAGCCCTCTCGATCGACCGCGGCATCTACTTCGCCATGAACTCCTCCGCGGCAGCCACCGGCGGCACCATCGAGGGCGCCGTGGCCTTCGTCAACGGCCTCGGTCTCACCGGCGTGAACCTCACGCAGGAGGCGCTCAGCACGATGGCCTCGAACGTCGGCGAGGAATCGATCGTCTCCCGCACGGGTGGCGCGCCGACCCTCGCCGTCGGTATCGCCCAGATCATGCAGGGGGTCTTCGGGGACGCGGGCATGATGGCGTTCTGGTACCACTTCGCGATCATGTTCGAGGCGCTGTTCATCCTCACGGCGGTCGACGCCGGAACCAGGGTCGCCCGTTTCATGCTGCAGGACAGCATCGGCAACTTCGTCCCCCGCTTCCGCGACACCTCCTGGCGTGCCGGGGCATGGATCTGCACCGCGATCATGGTGGCCGGGTGGGGAGCGATCCTCATCATGGGCGTCACCGACCCCCTCGGCGGCATCAACACGCTCTTCCCGCTGTTCGGTATCGCCAACCAGCTGCTTGCGGCCATCGCGCTCGCGGTGTGCATGGCGATCTGCGCCAAGCGGGGCCTGTTCCGGTTCCTGTGGATCCCGGCGCTGCCGCTCGCCTTCGCGGCAGTGGTGACCATCACGGCGTCGTTCCTGAAGATCTTCTCGCCGGTCCCGGCCATCGGCTACTGGGCGCAGCACACCGCCTTCAAGAACGCCCTGGCGGCCGGTGAGGAGAGCTTCGGCACCGCCAGGACCGTGGCCGCGATGGAGGCGGTGGTACGCAACACCTTCATCCAGGGCACGCTGTCGATCTTTTTCGTGGTGCTGTCGATCATCGTCATCGTGACGGCGATCCTCGCCACCATCCGGGCCTACCGGCACGGCGGTGGCAAGGAGAACGAGGACGCTCCGGTGGCGTCGCGCATCTTCGCACCGGCGGGCCTGATCGCGTCGCCGGCCGAGAAGGAGCTCGAGGCGCAGTGGTCGGCCCTCGAGCCCGGCAAGCGTCCCGTGAGGACGGGCCACTGATGGCCGTGCCGCAGGTCCTCCACCGGGCGCGGGACACGGCGCGCGAGCTGGCCTGGCTGTTCAAGGGCGTCATGGGGGAGAACGCCTACCAGGCCTACCTCGACCACCACGAGCGCAGCCATGCCGGTGGGCAGCCCATGACCGAGCGTGAGTTCTGGCGGGACAAGGCCGATCGCCAGGACGCCAACCCGGAGGGCCGCTGCTGCTAGCGGGTCCTCCACCACACGAAGCCCGGCGCCTCCACCAGGGAGCCCGGGCTTCGTGCTGTCCGCCGCCCTGCGCGTCTCCGCCGCAGCCACCGCCGGGAGCAAGGGTGGATCCGACGTGCCCGGTCCCAGCCGTTGTGGGAGCATTGCGTCATGACTGAACAGCAGCCAGCCAGTCCCTTCGATCCCGCCCCCGGGATCGTCCCCGGCGCGCCGGACGTTCACTCCAACGGAACCCAACCGGGTCCTTCCGGTCCCGCCGCCCAGTCCGACGGACGCCCCGCAACACTCGCGGAGCTCGTCGACGAACCGGCGAAGGTCATGCGTATCGGCACAATGCTCAAGCAACTGCTGGAGGAGGTCCGGACCGCTCCGCTCGACGACGCCGGACGCACCCGGCTGGCGTCCATCCACGAGCGGTCGGTGAAGGAGCTCGAGGACGGCCTCGCCCCGGAACTGGTCGAGGAGCTGCACCGCATCAACCTGCCGTTCGACAAGGATTCGACACCCACGGACGCGGAACTGCGTGTTGCCCAGGCACAGCTCGTGGGGTGGCTCGAGGGGCTCTTCCACGGCATCCAGGCCGCGATGGCCGCGCAGCAGATGGCCAACCAGCAGCTGGCAGCGCGTCTCCAGATGCGCCAGCTGCCGCCCGGCACGGTGATCGCCCCGGGCGTCGTCGTCGGGGAGGACGGCGAACCACGGCGCACGCCACCCGTGCGCCAGGCGCAGGACGCCCCGGCGGACACGCATGGCCCCGGCCAGTACCTGTAACGCGTAGGTGGCATTCTTCGCAGCGGCGCGCCAGGGGCGGAAGGACGACGCCGAACTGGGCACCGGGGTATGGCGGCGCGCGCACGACCGCTTCCGCCGCGGCCTCGACCGCTACCACCAGATCCTCGAGGGCATCGAGGACGACGACGTCTACAACGAGCTCGTGGTCGTCGCCAACGAGCTCGGCGCGATGTTGCCCCGCGTCCGTGCGATCTGCGTGGGAGCGCAGGCCTCCTCGCCGAGCACGGGGCTGGACATCCCCGGTGCGTTCCTGCAGGTGCACCGGGCGCTCTCCCGTGCGGGCAACACACTCGCGACGACGGCCGAGGCCGCCGCGATGGCCAGGCTCGACGGCGAGCGGTGGGGCGTCGCGTCCTCCGGGCTCGACAACGTACGACGCCGGGCCCGGTTGGTGGCGGACGACGTCGACGAGGCGGAGCGCGCGATGCCGGGTACCCGGTAGGGCCCGGATCGATACCTCGCTGGCTGATAGTTGTCGGTGGAAACAGAAATAAAAGCGCAGCGCCGTTGGTTCCCGCCTGTATGACTACATCACCAAACCTCACTTTCAACGACGGTTCCACCATCCCCCAGCTCGGGTACGGAGTGTGGCAGGTCGAGGACGACGTCGCCGAGGACGTGGTGGGCAGGGCCTTCAAGGCCGGTTACCGCCACATCGACACCGCCAAGATCTACGGGAACGAAGCGGGCGTGGGACGCGCCATCGCGGCGTCGGGCCTCCGCCCCGACGAGATGTTCATCACCACGAAGCTGTGGAACGCGGACCAGGGCTACGACGCCACGCTGAAGGCGTTCGACGCGTCGATGGAGCGGCTGGGCCTGGAGACGCTCGACCTCTACCTCATCCACTGGCTGCAGCCGAAGCAGGGCAAGTACCTGGACACCTGGAAGGCCTTCATCGAACTGCAGAAGCAGGGTCGCGTGAAGAGCATCGGCGTCTCGAACTTCACCGTCGAGGCGCTCAATGAGATCATCGACGCGACCGGCGTGGTTCCTGCGATCAACCAGGTGGAGACCCACCCGTACCTCAACCAGTCCGAGCTGCGCGCGTTCGAGGCCGAGAAGGGCATCCTCCACGAGTCGTGGTCGCCTCTCGGCTCCGGCAAGGGCCTGCTCGACGACGCCGTGCTGCAGGACATCGCGCAGAAGCGCAACGCCACGCCCGCGCAGGTCGTCCTCGCCTGGCACCTCGCGCTCGGCATCGTGGTCATCCCCAAGTCGGTGACCGAGTCGCGCATCATCGAGAACTGGGAATCCCTCGGCGTGAAGCTCGAGGACGAGGACATCGAGGCCATCAACGGGCTCGACAAGGGATCGGCGGGCCGCATCGGCGCCGATCCTGCGACGTCCGACTTCGCCTAGGAGACCGCCGGCAGGTACACCCTGCAGGATGACGAAGAGCCGCCCGGCGCTGCCGGGCGGCTCTTCGTCGTTCGGATCCGCGTCAGGCGGCCTGGGCCAGGGCCGCCCGGAGCGGGTAGCCCTGCCCCTCGAGGATCAGTTGCGCGCAGCGTCCGGTCTCCGGGTCCAGGACGATCGGCGCCGCCAGGTTGACTGTGGTGCCGCCGGGGCCAGGGTTGGCGACGACGAACAGGTGGGCTTCCGGGACGTCCGCCCCGAGCGCGTCGCGCTGCACTGCTGAGAAATGCGGACTGTAGTCGGGCACGTAGGTTGCCGCGTCGAGGAGGAACAGGCGCACGGCCGGTTCCTCGGCCGCCGTGAGCGTGAAGAGACCGTCGGCGCCCGGAACCGGCTCGAAGTGGAAGTCGGTCAGCGGTGCAAGGCCGGGGGGAGGGGTGACGAACGCGGCCCTCATCGCAGGAAGTCCATCAGCGAGGGCTGCAGGACCCGCGCCGAGACGGCGAGTGCGCTCTGGTAGGCGGTCTCCTGCAGCTTGAGGTCCAGGATGACGGAGGCGAGATCGATGTCTTCCACGGCGGCGCGTTCTCCTTCGAGTGCCAGCGAGGCGTCGGCGACGACGTCCTTGGCTTCGAGCAGCCGCGCGTGACGTGCGCCGATCTCGCTGTGCTGGGCGGTGAGGTCCTGGATGCGCTGCTGGAGCGGCGCGAGGTGTACGGAGACGTCCTTGCCGGCACGGAGGTCCGCCGCGATGGTGTCCAGCAGGGCGAAGGCCGAGCTGCTGCCGCTTCCGAACACGGCGGCGCCGTCGGCATCGACGCGCAGGGTCTGGCCCGGTCCGACGCGCCGCTCGACCGCCCCTCCTGCCTCGAAGTCCAGGCCGGCCGTGAGTGCGGCGGGGGCATCGGCATTGCCTGCGAAGAGGAAACGCCCGGCGTACGTGGCGTTCGCCTGGGCGACGAGGCCTCCGCGCAGGGACTCGATGTCCAGTGCGAGGGCCTCACGGGCTGCAGGCGGAAGCGCCGAGTTGGACCCCTGCAGCGTCAGGTCGTTGACGCGGTCGAGCGCGCGCTTCGACGTCGTCATGGCGTTCTCGAGTTGCCCCAGCCAGCCCTCGCCGTCGGAGATGTTCCGGCCGTACTGCTCGTTCGCGCGGATCTCGGCACGGACGCGGAGAGCTTCGCCCGCAGCGGCCGGATTGTCCGAGGGCCGGCTGATGGCCTTCTGGCTGGAGGCCTTCTCCTGCAGGTCGGCAAGGCGTGCAAGATTGACCTGCAGCGAGCGCTGGGCTCCCTGCAGCATGGTCTGGTTGGTGACGCGCGTGATCATGATGGCCTTCCCCTAGCGTCCGACGATTCCCATGCGGTTGATGAGGACATCGAGCATCTCGTCGACGGCCGTCATCACGCGCGCGGCGCCCTGGTAGGCGTGCTGGTACTGCAGCAGGTTGACCTGTTCCTCGTCCATGCTCACGGAGGTGGCGCCGAGCTGGTGCTGCAGCGCCGACGTGGCTGACACCTCCGCCAGGGCGTTGCCCTGGAGTTCGACGCGCGCGGCGGAACCGAGGGCGACGACGAAGGCAGACCAGGCGGCGTCGGGCGAGCCCGTTCCGGTGCCGACGCGGGAGATCGCGGCGGCCACGGATCCGTCGAAGCCGCCCGCTCCTGGAGCGCCCGCGGCGAGGTCCTCGCGGCGGGTGGGCAGAACGGCGAGCGATGCTGCGGCGCGCTCCGGCTGGTAGGCGAAGAAAGCTCCCTTGCCGGAGCCGGTATGGAGGGCGTTGACCTGGTCTGCGAGCTGCCGCGCGAAATCGTCGTACCCGGCGGCGGCCTGCGCGAGCGCCCCGCCGGCGTCGGCGGGTGCGAGGAGCGAGACGGTGGCAGCGAGTTCTCCGCTCTCCATGCCGGCAGACGCCCCGGGGCGATGCGTCCACTCGACCTGCACCGTCCCGGCGCCGTCGAGCTGTATCGGCCCCGTGACCTGCAGCGCCCTCGCAGTGGTCCCCGAGACCAGCGGGTTACCCGCCAGCAGGACGTCGGCGGTGCCGTCGGCGTTGTCGCGCACCGTTGCTCCGGTCAGGCCCGCGAGCGTCGCGGCGAGCGTGGTCCGGCGGTCGACGAGTTCGTTCGCGGAGGCGCCGGAGGCGACGGCGGAACGGATCTGCCGGTTCAGGTCCGCCACCTGCGCGGCGGCGTCGTTCACCTCGACGACGAGGCCCGCCGCGGACGAGCGGACCGATGCCCACTGCTCCTCCACGTCCCGGTACCCCGAGGCGATGCGGGAGGTGAGCTGCCCTGCGGTCGAGAGGAGGGCCGAGGCGGGGGCGTCCTTGTCGGGGTGGTTGGAGAGTTCCTGCCAGCCCGACCAGAAGTCCTGCAGCGGCTTCGAGACGCCGTTCGTGCCCGGTTCCCCGAGGCCGCCCTCGAGCGCCGAGAATGCCTGGGCGCGGACGGCGGTGTAGCCGGCGGCGCCCGCCGTGATGCGCACGCGTGCCTCGAGGTGGGCATCACGCAGCCGGGCCATGCCCTCGGCGAGCACGCCTTCGCCGGTGCGTGTCCCGGCCGCGAAGAGGGTTGGCCTCACGGGGGCTGCCGCCGACGTCTCGAGACGCTGCCGCGTGTACCCCGGGGTTGTTGCGTTGGCGATGTTCTGCCCGGTGACATCGAGGCCCGCCCGTGCGGCGGCGAGGCCGGAATAGGCAGTGTTGAGTCCGCTGAATGTGCTCATGGTCCCGCTACAGATCCTTGTCGAGGAGGGTTGGCAGGCCGTGGCCCTGGGTCGAGGCGCCGTCGGCGGCGTACGTTCCCGCGCCGGTGCCGATGCCGGCCAGGGTCTCCTGGGTGGAACGGCTGGCCGCTTTGAGGAAGTGCTGGTTGCTGTCGCGCAGGGCGGAGATCTGTGCCACGAGTGCGGTCATGGCCTGGAGGTGTGCGGACAGCAGTTCTTGCCACGGCCCGTCCGGGGCGGCGGCGGAGATCTCCCGGAGGCTCGCGCCGTCGTCGATGCCCCACGCCGTGGCCACTCCTGCAGCATGCACGGCCCGGGCCAGTCCGACCTCGCGGAGCCGTTCGAGCACCTGCTCCACCTCGCGCGTGGCGTGGTGGAGCCATCGGGTCTTGCCCGAGGTGAGGAGGAGCTGCTCTTCCTCGAGTTTGAAGACGAGGAGCTCGAGCAGCTCGCGCTCCTGCCAGAGCAGGGCTGAAAGATCCTGTGCGGTCACGGTGCCACCTCCTCTTCGGGACCACGGACGGGTGGAACCGTAAGAACTATCGGCGTTGCCTGCCGCGATGTAAGGAACGTGGCCAGGCGTCACCGACAACTTACCAGCAGGGGCTCATCCGGAGCCGCTGGTGGCGGCTGCGACCGGAGTGTGCCCGGAGATCCAGGGCACCACCATGGCGGCCGGCAGCGGCTTCGCGAAGTGGAAGCCCTGCGCGAGATCGCACCCGAGCGCGCGCAGCTCCATCAGGGTCTCCTCGTTGTCCACTCCTTCGGCGACCACCCGCAGATCGAGGCTGTGGGCCAGGTCGATGATCGAGCCCACGAGCCCGCCGGCCCGTCGATCCGTGCGCATGGCGGTGATGAAGGACCGGTCCAGCTTCAGTTCGTCGGCGGGAAGATCACGCAGGTACGCCAGGGAGCTGTAACCGGTTCCGAAGTCGTCGATCGAGATCTGGATGCCGTCGGCGCGAAGCTGCGCGAGGATCTTCACCGAGCTGACCGGGTCCGCCATCAGCATGTCCTCGGTGATCTCGAGCATGAGGCACTCCGGCGGCATGTGGTGCTGCGTGAGGAGGGCGCGGACCTGCCGGGGCAGTCCGCGCTGGATGCAGGATCCGGACAGGTTCACGGCGACGCTGATCATCAGTCCGTCGGCACGCCAGCGCGAGACCTGGCCGACGGCTGCCTCGAGCACGAGCGTGGAGAGCTCGGGCATCAGTCCTGCTTCCTCGGCGAGGGGCAGGAACGACGTCGGTGGCAGTTGCCCGAGCACGGGGTGGTTCCAGCGGATGAGGGCCTCGACACTCGTGACGGCGTTGTCGGGCAGGTGCACCTTGGGCTGGTAGTGCAGCTCGAACTGGCCCTCGACCAGCGCCGCGCGGAGCTCCTGCAGCATCCGCAGCTTCCGCGCGCCGCCGTCGTCGTCCATCGAGCTGTAGAGATGGTGTCCGCTGCGGTTGGATTTGGCCCAGAACATGGCGATGTCCGCTTTGCGCATCAGCAGGTGGATGTCGGTGCCGTTCTCCGGCGTGAGGGCTATGCCGATGCTGACGCTGATCGTCAGGGAGGCCGTACCGATCTGGATCGGTTCTGCGAGTTCCGCTTCCAGCCGCCGTGCCATCCTGAGGGCCTCCTCACGGGGGACGCCGTCGAGGAAGACCGCGAATTCGTCTCCGCCGAGGCGTGCCAGCAGGTCGTTCGACGCCAGCGGCCGGGCGAAGCGCTGACCGACCTGCACGAGGAGGGCGTCCCCGACGTCGTGGCCCAGGGCATCGTTGACGTCCTTGAAGCGGTCGAGGTCCAAGAAGAACAGGGCACCGGAGCGCCGTCCGCCCAGCCGGCCGAGGAGATCCCTGACGAGGCCCCGGCGGTTCGGGAGTCCCGTCAGGTCGTCCGTGGTCGCGAGGGCGACCAGCATGCGGTTCCGGAACAGGAGGGGTACCGCGGCCAGGAGGAGGGTGAGGGCGGCGAGGCCCTGGGCGACGGGCGCGATGGGCACCTGGCACCCGATGAGCAGGACGGAGACGGCGGAGCCGGTGGACACCATGAGCATGGTGGCGGCGGGAAGGCCGCGTCCGTGGCGGCGGACGACCGCGCCGGCTCGTGCGACGCCGTCGATCCACAGGGCGATGGCCACGACCCCCAGGATCCAGCCGGCGTCGATCATGGATCCGATGACGTAATCGCGCATGCCCAGCGCGTAGGCGATGTCCGCAGCGGTGAAGAGCATCAGTCCGGCCACGAGCAGCGGCCAGCGCGGCCCGAGATCGAGGCCTCGGGAGGTCATCAGGCCGCCGACGGCACTGATCAGCAGGAGATCGAGAACGGGGTAGATGACCACCACCACCATCTCGAACGTGGTACTGCTGCCGGTTCCGGCCTGCATGACCGGCGCGAGGACCATGGCCATGACCGAGGCGGCGGCCAGGGCACCCACAAGGCTGTCCAGCAGCAGGGGCCAGGTGAGGCCCCTCAGCTTCCGCACCGTCACCACGAGGGTGCCGAGCATCAACGGGTAGAAGGTGAAGTACAGGATGTCCGCGGCCGATACGACCGTGAGTGAATGCTGCCCGTTCAACGCCGAGAGATAGTAGGCGTCGCCCGCGGTGTAGACCGTCACGGCGGTGGCACCGAGCACCACCTGCCACTGGGACCGGCGCGTCCGCAGGACCGCGAAGATGCACACGGCGACGGCGGAGAGTTCCGCGGTGATGCCGAGCCATACGTCGGCGGCGTCGACGCCGACCAGGTCCCCGAGCAGGAGGCAGACGACGTACAGGGCCGCCACGGTGACCAGGGCGATCACCGGGATCCTGGAGATGCTCCTGCGCGGCGTGCCATCTTCGTGCGCTTCCGTGAGCACCGCACTCCCTTTCGATCAGCATGATCAGGAATCTGACCGAAGAGCGAGCCTACGGCCGGGACTCCGACCGTCCGCGCAATCCGGCTCGATCGGGCCCAACCCACGGTGAAAACTGGGCCTACCTTGCGTCTGGACTGGCTGCGCGGCCCACCTTCCGGCACGTCCGGAAAAAACTTCGACGGATTCCTAACGCCCCCCGGGGCGCTTCCGATAGCTACCGTTGCAGGCCCATGGATGGGCCCGCGAACGCAGCCCTTTCACGGAGGAATACATCATGGGTTTCCAGATCAACACCAACACCGCGGCCAACACCGCATACCGCAACCTCTCCAGCACCCAGGGCGATATGTCCAAGTCGCTCGAGAAGCTCTCCAGTGGTCTCCGCATCAACCGTGCAGCCGACGACGCCGCCGGCCTGGCGATCTCCGAGGGCCTGCGCTCGCAGATCGGTGGCCTGGGAGTTGCAGCCCGCAACGCCCAGGACGGCATCAGCGTGGTCCAGACCGCTGAAGGTGCGCTGACCGAGGTCCACAGCATCCTGCAGCGCGTCCGTGACCTCGCGGTCCAGTCGGGCAACGACTCGAACAACGCTGATGCCCGGAAGGCGATTCAAACTGAGGTCACCGCGCTGTCCAAAGAGCTGACGCGGATCAGCGACTCCACGAACTTCAATGGGATTGAGCTGCTTAAGGGTGGCGACGATCTCACCTTCCAGGTCGGTGCAGGTTCAACGGCAACTACCGATCAGATCACTGTGAAGCGCGCGAATGTCGCGGATGTTGCGATCGCGATCGCCGGTGGTACAGATTCCGCCGGTGCTACGAAGACAGCACTCAGCTTCGCAGACCCGGCTGGGGCGTTGCTTGCGATCGCTGAAATCGATGCTCAGATCAAGGCAGTCTCCACGTCGCGCTCCGAGCTCGGTGCCGTGCAGAACCGCTTCGAGTCCGCCATCAACAGCATCAACGTCTCGCAGGAGAACCTCTCCGCGGCCAAGTCCCGCATCACGGACACCGACATGGCGAAGGAGATGGCGGACTTCACCCGTTCGAACATCCTCTCGCAGGCCGGTACCGCGATGCTCGCGCAGGCCAACCAGATGAACCAGGGTGTCCTTCAGCTCCTCCGCTAAGCGGTGAGTATGTAGGCGAACAGTGCACGGTGGCGGGACTGATCCTGGACCGAGAGGTCCCGCCACCGCGCATTCGCCTTCTGAACACTGACAGCAGGACCCCGTAGAACCACGCACCGTTCCAGCCCCCGAGAGGTAGACCCATGGCGTTCTCCATCGACGGCATCGCCAGTGGGCTGGACACCACGAACATGATCAACCAGCTCATGCAGCTGGAAGCACGTCCGCAGACGCTCCTCAAGGCCAAGGCCACCTCGACGCAGGGCTTCGTCACTGCCCTGCAGCAGCTGAACACGCGCCTGAGCTCCCTCACCGAGCTCGCCACCAGGACCGCTAGACCTGAGGCTCTGGACCTCTACAAGGCGGCCAGCAGCTCCGACGCCGCCACGGCCACCGCGACCTCGTCCGCCGGCGCCGGTACGCTCGACTTCACCGTCCGGCAGCTCGCCTCCTCACAGTCCTCCGTCACGGGCGCCATGACGTCCTTCTCGCCGGCGGCCTCCACGCTCACGGTGCGAGCGAAGGATGGCACCACCACCGAGATCGCCACTACCGGCACGCTCGACGACGTCGTCGCCTCCGTCAACAAGGCCGGCGTCGGCATCACCGCCACGAAGGTCAGCGCCGGGGCCGACCCCGCCGGTGTCCCCCAGTATCGCCTCCAGTTCACCGCGCAGGAGCCCGGCGCCGAGCACGGCTTCGCGGTGTTCCGCGGCACCGCGGCGGACGTCACCGCGGGCACCGCGCCCGATCTCTTCGCCGAAACCGGTGCAGCCACCGTCCGCACCGCCAAGGACGCCGAAGTGGTCCTCTGGGGCGGGACAGCCGCGGAGCAAGTAGTGACGTCGTCGTCGAACACCTTCACCGACATCCTGCCCGGCGTCTCCGTCACCGTCGCGAAAACGACCACCGAACCGGTGTCCGTCACCGTGTCGCGCGATGCCGAGGCCACCACCACGAAGGCGAAGGACCTTGTGGAGGCCCTGCGGGGCGTCTTCTCCTTCGTCGAGACCAACACCAAGGTCACGCCCGGCGCGACGGCCAGTGCCGCACCGACGTCAGGCCGGTTCACGGGCGACAGCGCCGTGCGGGGGATCGCGCAGTCGGTCCTCACGGCGGCGACGGCGCCCATCAACGGCAGGTCGACGTCGGAGCTCGGGATCACGCTCACCCGCTCCGGGACCGTCGAGTTCGACGCGGAGAAGTTCGCCGCCGCACTCGCGAAGGACCCGGCCGCCGTGAAGGATGCGCTCACACAGCTCGCGGGACGCGTCGCGGAGGCCGGCAAGGCCGCCTCGGACAAGTACGACGGCGAGCTCACGCGCCGGATCACGAGCCAGGAATCGACGGTCCGCAGCCTCAACGACCAGGTGTCCGGCTGGGACACGCGGCTCGAGAAGCGCCGTGCAACGCTCGAGCGCACGTACTCGGCGCTCGAGGTCCAGCTCTCACAACTCCAATCACAGGGGGACTGGCTGTCGTCCCAGCTGGCCGGCCTGCCCACCAACGGAAGCTAGCCCAGATGCTGCAGAGAAACGGATACCAGGCCAAGCGCTCGCAGTACGTGCAGGACGCCGTCCTCTCGGCGACTCCTGCCGGTCTGCTGACCATGCTCTACGACCGCCTCCTGCTCGATCTCGCGCGGGCCGGCGCCGCCCAGGAGGCGGGGGACTGGGCCGTGGCGAGCGAGAACCTGCTGCACGCCCAGGACATCGTCGGTGAACTCATGTCCTCACTGCGCACGGACATCTGGGACGGCGCTGCCGGGCTCATGTCGCTGTACACGTATGTGCGGCAGGCCCTCGTCGAAGCCAACACCACGCGGAACCGGGTCAAGACAGCAGAGTGCGCCGAGATCCTGGAGCCGCTGCGCCAGGCGTGGCACGAGGCAGCCCGCACGGGCCAGGCGGCTCCCGCAGCCGTATCCGACCAGGCTGTACCGCGGTCCCTCGGAGTCCTCGGCATTGGCTGACGTGCAGCTCCCGGCCACCGTGCAGCTCCCGGCGGACGAGCGACAGCCCGGCCCGGCCCCGGCCCAGGCTGCAGACAGCACCGATGCGGCGGTCACCGCCTGGACCTCCGTTCTCGACGCCCTCGAAGCTGCTGTCAGGGAGGCAGAGGCCGGCGAGGTCACGCCCGCGACCCTCATGCATCAGGCGGCCGCGCTCAGCAGCTGGACGCCTCCGCGTATGGACGGTCCCATCCCCGACGCCCTCGTGGCCCGTGCCCGGGGCATCAACGGCCGCCAGCGACACGCGCTGGCGCGTCTCGGCGCCGAGCTCGGATCCCTGCGGCGGCACCGCTCGGCACTCGGGTCGGTGCAGGCGGCAACAGCACGGCAACTGCCCGCCGTCTACGTGGACGTGGCCGGCTGAAAGTTCCTGCCGAAAGCACCTAACAACCCGTCGGGCCACATCCGATAGTCGCCGGTGAGCATGGATCGCTCACCTTCCTGGCCATGGATCGGCCGTTCAGCCTTGCAAGAAGAGGTTCTGCCGCCCGTGCTCGATTCCGTGTCCTCGCTCGCCCTGCGCAGCGCCCTCGACGGGCTCGCCCTGCGCCAGCGCGTCACCGCGAACAACATCGCCAACGTCAACACGCCCGGTTTCCAGGCCCAGCGCGTGAGCTTCGAGGAGGCCCTGGCGCGCTCGGTGTCGACGGGCAGCGGAAGCGTCCAGGCGATTACGGACACCTCGCTGGAGCCGACACGGCTGAACGGCAGCAACGTCAACCTGGACACCGAGACCCTTTCCAACATCGATACCGTGCTGCGCTTCCAGTTCGCTGCACGCGCCGTGGAGGGCCCCTTCACCAGCATCCGCACGGCTCTGAGGACCAACTGATGACCTTCGACGCAATCGGCATCTCCGGCACGGGCCTCACCCTGCACCGCAAGTGGCTCGACGCCGTCGCGGACAACATGGCCAACGCCAACACGGTCACCGCCACGGACGGCGCCGCGTTCCAGCAGCGCTACATCACGGCACGCGCCGACGGGAACGGGCAGGGCGCCTACGTCGCCGGTGCCGAGTTCGGCAGCGCCGAGGGACGCCTGGTCCATGAACCGAACCATCCCCTCGCCGACGCGGACGGCTACGTCCGCTACCCCGACATCGACATGAGCGCCCAGATGGGCCAGCTCATCATGGCCCAGCGCGGCTACCAGGCCAACGCCGCCGTCGTCGACCGCGCGAAGGCCACCTACGAGGCCGCCCTCCAGATCGGACGTAACTGATGCCCATGCCCGCGATCCCCGCGATCGGTGCTGTCCAGCCCGTCGCCACCTCCTACCTGCCGTCCGCAGGCGCGGTCTCCGGTGCCGGTGGCGAAGGGTTCGCCACCTCCCTCACCTCGGCCGTGGACAACCTGCAGTCCCTGCAGTCGGCGTCGAACGAGCTCGCCGTGCAGGCCGTCACCGGCGACCTGACGGACATCCACAATGCGACGCTCGCCTCGACGCGTGCGCAGGTGACGCTCGAACTCGTCGCGGCCGTGCGGAACAAGGGCGTTGACGCCTTCAACGAGATCATGAGGATGCAGGCCTGATGCCCACGCCCCTGTCCTCCGCGGCGACCCGCCTCGGGGACGCCGCGAAGAGCTTCACCATCGCCCAGCGCACCATCGCCATCATCGGCGTCGCCGTCCTCGTGCTCGGCGGGATCGCCCTCACGTCCTGGCTGTCCAAGCCCTCCTACACGCCGCTGTTCTCCGGGCTCAGCGGCGAGGATGCCAGCACCATCGTGGACCAGCTCCAGACCGACGGTGTGCCGTACGAACTGACGAACGGAGGCGGTACCATCCTCGTACCCGAGGGCGCCGTGTACGACCAGCGGATCAAGGCAGCCTCCGCGGGCCTGCCCTCCTCGTCCACCGGCGGGTATTCGCTCCTCGACGACATGGGCGTGACGTCCTCCGAATTCCAGCAGTCCACCACCTACAAGCGGGCGCTCGAGGGCGAGCTCGCGGCGACGGTCTCCGCGATCGACGGCGTGAAGACGGCGACCGTGCGCCTCGCCATTCCCGAGGACACGGTCTTCGTGGCGGAGCAGGGCAAGCCGACGGCGTCCGTCTTCGTGGAGACCGACCCGGGCGCCGCCCTGTCGAGCGACCAGGTGCAGGCGATCACGCACCTCACATCCGCCTCGATCGACCGCATGGACTCCGCCGACGTCGCCGTGATCGACGCCGAGGGCCGGGTCCTCTCGGCGGTCGGCGTCGGCGCCACCGGCGGCAGCGACCAGCAGGCCTCCGACTACGAGAAGCGCATCGGCGCTTCCGTGCAGGCGATGCTCGACCGCGTGGTCGGTGCAGGCAACGCCACCGTCGCGGTGGCCGCGGACATGAACCGGGAGACGGCCGAGCGCGTCGAGGAGACCTTCACGACGCCGGAGAACGCGCCCGCGCTCAACGAATCGACCACCACCGAGGCCTACGAGGGCGCCGGCGGCGGCAACGCCGGAGTGCTGGGCCCGGACAACATCGCCGTGCCGGAAGGCGGCGCGAACGGCGACGGCACGTTCAACTCGGAGTCGAGCACGCGGAACAACGCCGTGAACAAGACCACCGAGTCCACGACGGCGCCGGCGGGCGGCATCAACCGACAGACCATCTCCGTCGCCGTCAACCAGCGCGCGACGGCGAACATGGACGTGGCGGCGCTCACGGCGCTCGTCTCCAGCGCAGCGGGCATCGACGCAGCACGCGGCGACGTGGTGACGGTCGAGGAACTGCCGTTCAACGACGCCGGCGGCAAGGATGCAGCGGATGCCCTCGCCGAGGCGGAGGCGGCTCAGGCCGAGCAGCAGCGTGCGGAACTCATCCGGACGCTTTCCATCGTCGCGGCCATCCTGTTCGTCGCCATCGTGGCACTCATCGTCTACGCCCGCCGGTCCCGCCGGCAGCGGCGCGAACCCCTCGACCTCGGCGAGCTGCAGGGCGTCTACCCCGCGATCCCCGGCCCCGCGTCGCCCGCGATCGATCCCGCCGTCGGGCTCATCAGCGCCGTCGAGCCTGCTCCCAGCACCACCACGATCGACGTCGCCGCCGTACAGAGCGCCCTGCAGGCGGCATCGGCTGAGTCCGAGCTGGAGCGTATGCGCTCCGAGGTCGATGCCCTCGCCTCCCAGGACCCGGCGAAGACCGCCGAGTTCCTGCGCAGCATGATGGATGACAGGCAGAGCGTGTGAACGCCATGGCGATCATAAATCCCACGGGTACGCAGAAGGCCGCCATGGTCCTCATGCAGCTGGAGCAGCAGCACGCCGCATCGGTCCTGAAGCAGATGTCGGAGGCCGAGGCAGAGGAGATCGTCGCCGAGATCGTGCGGCTGCAGCGGGTCGAGCCGACGCTCGCCGAAGAGGCGCTGGCAGAGTTCCACGAACTGGCGACCAGCGGCAGGCGCCGCACGCGCGGCGGCATGGACGTCGCGATCGGCCTGCTCGAATCCTCCTTCGGAGCCGAACGGGCCGCCGGCGTGGTGGGCCGTCTGGCCTCGACGGCCGCCGGGCAGTCCTTCGAGTTCCTCGACTCCGTGGATCCCGGCCAGATCCAGACGGTGCTGGAGGGCGAACTGCCGCAGACCATTGCGCTGGTGCTCGCCCACCTGAAGCCCGAACGCGCGTCGACCGTCCTGGCCGGGCTCGACCCTGCCGGCCGCACGGATGTCGCCCAGTGCATCGCGACCATGGGCTCGGCGACGCCCGAAGCCGTCTCCGTGGTGGCGGAATCCATCAAGGCCCGGGCAGGCGCGGTTGCCGCTCCGCACCAGGGAGCCTCGACGATCGGCGGGATCCAGCCCCTCGTCGACATCATCAACCGGGCCGATCTCAGCACCGAGCGTGAACTGCTCGAAGGCCTCGAGGGCCGCGATCCGGTGCTCGCCGAGGAGGTGCGCGCGCGCATGCTGACCTTCGCGGACATCGTCAACCTCGAGCGCCGCGACGTCCAGCAGGTGCTGCGCGGCATCGACTCCGCCGTGCTCGCGCTCGCGATGAAGGGCGCGGCCGAGGCCGTCGTGACCGTGATCCGCGGGAACGTCTCCGAGCGGAACAGGGAGATCCTCGACGACGAGATCCGCGCCGTCGGACCGGTCCGGGTGTCGCAGGTGGAGGAGGCCCGGGCAGAGGTGGTCCGCGCCATCCGCGACCTCGAGGCCCAGGGCGTCATCACCATCCAGCGCGGGGACGAGGACGAGTATGTCAACTGACGCCCTCGTACCCGTCACGTTCCCCCGTCTCGGGCCCGCCTCCGGGCAGGCCGTCGACGACATCGCATTCGCGCGCGGACATGCCGCCGGCTACGCGTACGGACTGTCCCTGGCCCGCGTCGAACTCGCCGAACGCAAGGCGGCGGCGGATGCCGAAGCCGAGGAGGCCCGCTTCCAGGCGGAGGCTGCCGCGGGCCGGCGCCTGCGCGTCCTCGACGCGGCGACGCGTGCGCTCGACGCGCGGACGGCTCCCGTCCTCGCCGAGGCCACCGGCCAGATCCTCGACATCGCGTTCAGCATCGCCGAGGAGCTGGTCGGGTACTCGCTGGAGGACGGCCCGTCGTCCGCCCGGGCCGCCGTCGTGCGCGCCCTCCAGGGGGCGGCGATCGAGGAGGTGCGGGCCGTGCGGCTCCACCCCGCGGATCTTGCACTGCTGGAGGCCGACGAGGTGGTCCGTCCCGGGCTCGTCCTGGTCGCCGATGCCTCCCTCGGCCGGGGAGATGCGGTCACCGATCTTCCCCAGGGGACCATCGATGCCCGGCTCAGCACGGCTCTCGCCCGGGTACGTGCCGTGCTCCGTGATTCCGGCGCGGGTGGAGGCAGCGCGCCATGACCCTGCTCATCGATGAGGTGGTCCGGCGTGCCCGCACCGCGGCCGCCCCGCAGCGCGTGGGCCGCGTCTCGTCCGTCGTCGGCCTCGGCGTCGACGTCGTGGGCCTCGACTGCGCGATCGGGGATCTCGTGACCATCGGCGACGCCACACCCGTGGACGCGGAAGTGGTCGCAGCCTCACTCACCGGCCTGCGCTGCATGCCGTACGCCCACCTCGCCGGCATCCAGGCGGGAGCACCTGTCCGTGCCCAGGGGACACCGCTGCTGGTACCCGCCGGTCCCGGGCTGCTCGGACGCGTGCTCGACGGCGTCGGCCGGCCCATCGACGGACGCGGGCCGCTCACCGACGTCGTCTGGTTGCCCCTGGACAACACACCACCGGCGGCACTCGACCGCAGCCGCATCACCGAGCCGCTCCAGCTCGGCGTGCGCGTCCTGGACACACTCACCACCGTGGGACGCGGCCAGCGCATGGGGCTCTTCGCCGGATCCGGCGTCGGCAAGTCCTCCCTGCTGTCGATGATCGCCCGCGGTACGGACGCCGCCGTCTCGGTGATCGCCCTCGTGGGGGAGCGCGGCCGTGAAGTCCGCGACTTCCTCGAGGACGACCTCGGGCCGGAGGGCCTCGCCCGGTCGATCGTGGTGGTCTCGACGTCCGACGAACCCGCGCTCCTGCGCCTGCGTGCAGCATTCGTGGCCACCCGGATCGCCGAGGCGTTCCGCGACGACGGCGCCGACGTCATGCTCATGATGGATTCGCTGACGCGCGTGGCCATGGCGCAGCGCGAGATCGGCCTCAGCGTCGGCGAGCCTCCCGCGACGCGCGGGTATCCGCCGTCCACCTTCTCCCTGCTCGCCCAGCTCCTCGAACGCGCCGGCACCGGAGCCACGGGATCCGTGACCGGCATGTACACCGTGCTGGTGGACGGAGACGACCACAACGAGCCCGTGGCCGACGCAGCCCGGTCCATCCTCGACGGTCACGTGGTGCTCGACCGCAAGCTGGCCGTCGCCGGGCACTTCCCGTCGATCGATCCGCTGGCGTCGATCTCGCGCGTCGCGTCCCGCGTCACCACACGCGAGCAGGCGGGCACGGCCGGCGTGCTCCGCCGGGTGCTCGCCGCACGCAGGGCGGCACAGGACCTCATCGACGTCGGGGCGTATTCCCGCGGATCCAATCCTCTGGTCGACGCCGCGGTGGACCACGAGGGCGCCGTGAACGCCTTCCTGCAGCAGCGCATGGACGAACAGACGCCGTACCACGAGGCCTGGAACCGCCTGGCCCACCTCACCGGATCGATGGGAATCGCCTGATGGCACGACACTTTCCCCTGGCAGGCCTGCTACGGCTGCGGCAGTTGCGCGAGGACGAGGCCGCAGGCTCCCTCGCGGCAGCGAACCAGCGCCTTCGCGCGTCCCGCAGCCGCGTGGACGGCGTCAGCGAGGCCCTCGGCGGCACGGACATCAGCCCTGCCGGTTCCGCGTCGCTGTACGCGGTGGCCGCAGCCCGGTCATCGGCGCGCGGCATGCTCGCCGACCTGCACGCGCTCGAGGCGCAGCTGCAGTCCCAGCAGGACACCGCGCAGGACCAGTACCGTGCCGCACGGGCGGCGACCGTGGGCCTCGAGAAACTCGCAGACCGCCACCGGGACACGGAGGCGACGGCGCTGATCGGCGCCGAGCAGCGTGTCCTCGACGAACTCGCATCGACCAGCTGGGCCCGGCGCAGCGGCAAGGACAGGACATGACACTCACCGACGCGGTAGGCCGCATCCAGCAGATCCAGTCCACCCTGACCATGCTCGCCGCTCCGGCGGCGAGGGCGCAGGCCACGCCACCGGTCACGACGACGACCGTCGGTTCCTCGGCAGCCTCCGCGCAGGCCGGGGCTGCGGACCGCTTCGCCGAGGCGCTCGCGGAGGCCGTCGTGCCTGCGGACATCCCCGGTGCCGGCGGTGTGGCGGAGGTCCCGGGTGCGCCCGTCCCCGTCCCCGTCCCCGGCCCCGGTCCCGTCCCCGTCCCGGCCTCTGCCGACGCCGCGCGGCTCATCGAGGCCGCCCGGGCGTATGAGGGGGTGCCCTACGTCTGGGGCGGCACCGACCCGGCCACGGGCCTCGACTGCTCCGGATTCGTGCAGCGCGCCTACGCCGATATCGGCATCCAGCTGCCGCGCGTGACGTGGGACCAGATGAATGCCGGCACGCGCGTGCCGTCCCTGGCGGAGGCCCAGCCGGGCGATCTCCTGTTCAGCCATGACGGCGGACACGTCTCCATGTATCTCGGCGGGGGCAAGGCGATCGATGCCCCGCAGCCGGGCCAGACCGTCTCCGTGCGCGACATGTGGGAGACCGACGCGAACCTCACCACCATCCGGCGCGTCCTGCCGGAAGCACCCGCAGGAGCAGCGTCCGTCGCCCCCGCGGCCCCGACGGCGGTGCCCGGCGCTCCGGGCGCCGCGGACGCGTATGCGGCCCAGGCCGCGTTCCTCGCGAGCATGGCACGATGAGCCCGCTCCAGGTACCTTCCGCCGCGGCCCCCGCCCGCGATGCCGTGCGCACGGCGCGTCCGGCTCCTGGCGCCCGGGGCGGAGCACGCGAGGCCTCCTTCCAGGATCTGTACAGCAGGCACTCGGCACAGCGACAGGGCCGATCGCCCGCGGATTCCGCGCCCCGCGCCGAGGTGACGACCGCCGTGCACGCGGTCACCCGATCGGCGTCCGCGGTCTCCCAGGCCCCGGTCTCCCAGGCTTCGGCCGCACGGACCCCGGTTTCCCAGGCCCCGGCGGCCGTCGTGCCGGATGCCGTACCTGATGCCGTATCCGGTGCCGGTGTGTCCACCGGTATGTCTGCTGATGGCGGTGCCGGCACGGCCGCGGGGTCGTCGGGCGATCCGGCACCCGGGGTGGCGGTGGACAGCGCTGCCGTCCAGGGCGCTGGAAGCCCCGCGCTGAGTGCCGTGCTTCCCGGCACCGCGGGGTCGGACACCGCCACACCCGGCACAACGAGCGGCCCGACCACCCGCCCGTCCCCGGCCGAGCCGGAGCCCGCCGGCACGGATGACCCGATTCCCGGCACGGCCCCGGCGTCGCCACCTGCCGGGGCACTCGTCCCGGCCGCCCCACCCGCACCTACGAGCATCGGTTCCGGGGCGGCCGCTGCCGGCTCCGGCGACCAGGTGGTTCCGGAGTCTCCCGTCACCTCGACCCCCGTCACCCTGATGCCGGCGCTGCCGGCGGCAGCTTCGACGCAGGCTCCGGCAGCGGCTGCGGGCGGGGCACCTGCGGAGGGCGGGACGAGCGGGGGAGCAGCGGAGGGCACACTCCCCGCTGCAACGCCCGCCAGTACGGGCAGTGCGGGCTCGCCCCTCCTGTCCACGGCGCAGGATCCCACCGCGGACGCCGCGTCCGGCACCACCCCGGCAGCACCGGGGAGCAGCTCGGCCGGCCAGGCCGCGTCCGTTCCCGTGCAGTCCCCCGAGCGCGTGGACGCGGCCCAGCTCCCTGCCGCTCTCCGGGCGGAGGGATCCGTGCCCATGCAGCAGCCACCGGCCGTCGTCGTCGAGACTTCTCCTGGCATCAACCTGCCGGTCCGGACACCCGCCGTGCCGCTGCCCCAGCAGCTCGGTGCACCCGCATTCGCGCTCGCACGGACCGCGGCCGATGCCCCCGGCGGAACGAGCACCATCACGGTCACGCTCGCGCCGGACGACCTCGGTCCCATCAGCATCCGCGCGAGCTTCTCTCCGGACGGCACGAGGATCGAATTCTTCTCGGCCACCGACACGGGACGCGAAGCGCTGAAGCAGGCGCTTCCGGAGCTGCGGCGCGAGGCGTCGTCGTCGGGCCTGTCCGCCTCCCTGGATCTCGGCACCGGCACCCCGGACGATGACCAGGGCCCGGCGCGCAGGGAAGCTCCGGAGCGTGCCCCCTCGCCGGAACACCGGCCCGCTGCCGCCCCGACGCCCTGGACCAGCCGCCCCGGTCCGGGCTCCGCCACCCTCGATCTCTTCGCCTGACCCGGAAGGACTGCCATGCCCATAGACCCGGTCGCCGCCGCGACCTTCGCCCCCACCGAGACACCTGCTGCCGGGACCCGCAAGCAGGCCATGGACTCCGAGGTCTTCATGTCGCTGCTCGTGAGCCAGCTGCGCAACCAGGACCCGAGCGCGCCCATGGACACCAACCAGATGATCTCCCAGACCACGCAGCTGGCCATGATGGAGAAGATCACGCAGATGACCGGGATCAACGAGGAGAACTTCCACCTCCAGATGCGCTCGTCGGCTGCCGCGCTCCTCGGCACCGAGGTCTCCTACACGGGCGCCGACGGCATCATGACGCGTGGCCTCGCGACCGCCGTCTCCTACAGCGGCCCCGTCCCCACCGTCACCATCGGCGGCAGGAGCATCGCCCTCGACCTCGTGTCCGGGGTCGGCACCGTACCGACCACCCCACCGGCTTCATGACCCCGCACCAGAGATCCTGATCAGCCCTCCGCACCGAAAGGCACCACCATGCTTCGCTCGCTCTACTCCGGCATCTCGGGGCTCCGCTCCCACCAGACCATGCTCGACGTCACCGGCAACAACATCGCCAACGTCAACACCACCGGCTTCAAGGCCTCCGCCACCCAGTTCCAGGACACGCTGTCCCAGCTGACCCAGGGCGCAGGCGCACCGCAGGAAGCGCTCGGCGGCACCAACCCAGCCCAGGTGGGCCTCGGTGTGCAGGTGGCCGGTGTCGTCACCAACTTCTCCCAGGGCTCGGCGCAGGCGACCGGCCGCGCCACCGACATGATGATCAACGGTGACGGCTTCTTCATCACGCGCCTCGGCGGCGAGACCCTGTACACGAGGGCCGGCGCGTTCACCCCCGACGCCGAGGGCCGGCTCGTCACACCCGACGGTTCACTCGTCCAGGGCTGGCCCGCCGTCAACGGCGTCGTCCAGCAGGGCGGGGCTGTCGGCGACCTGCGGATGCCGAAGGGCACGGTCTCCCCGGCGCAGGCTACGACGACGGCGCGGGTCACGGGCAACCTCCCCTCCGACGCCGCCGTCGGCACCCAGATCCTGCAGGAGAAGGAGGTGTACGGTGCGGACGGCACCCCGCGCAACGTCACCCTGACCTTCACGCGATCGGCAACCGGCTGGAACGTCGCGGGCCAGGACGCGAACGGTGCCGCGGGCACCACCGAACTCCTGCTCCCCAACGGCCAGGCCGCGGCCGGTTCCTCCGTCACGGTGGGCGGCATCGCCGTCGACCTCTCGGCCGTCACGGGGTTCGCCGAACTCAAGACCGTGTCCATCTCCGAGCGCAACGGCCGGACGGCGGGCACCCTCGAGTCCTTCTCCGTCGGCGCTGACGGCACCCTGGTCGGAGCCTTCAGCAACGGCAGCCGCCAGCCCCTGGGCCGCGTGGCGCTCGCCGGGTTCGTGAACCCTGCGGGCCTGGAGAAGGCGGGCGGCTCGTCCTACCGCGCAACGGCCAACTCGGGCGCGGCTGAGATCGGTGCCGGCGGGGCCAACGGCCTCGGGTCCCTCGACGCCGGCAGCCTCGAGATGTCGAACGTGGACCTCTCGCAGGAGTTCACGAACCTGATCGTCGCCCAGCGGGGTTTCCAGGCGAACGCCCGCATCATCACGACCTCGGACGAGGTACTCCAGGAACTCGCGAACCTCAAGCGCTAGGATTCCCGGCGGGTGCCGTGGCCGGGCAGGCCACGGCACCCGGCACGGAACCTCGCCCGGACGAGGGATCGGCCCGGCACCGGTCGGCGCTCTTACGAAACCGTCATGCCTGCCGACAGTGGTGGGAAGAGGCCCCGCCGGGGCGTCCCGACCCCAGGATGTCCGATGATCGTGGTGACCAGGCTCAACGAGAGCCAGTTCGCGGTGAACCCTGACCTCATCGAGCGCATCCACGAGAGCCCCGACACGACCCTCGTGATGGTGGACGGCGCCAAGTACATCGTCACCGAATCCCTCGACGAGGTGATCGACCTCATCACCTCCTACCGTGCGCGCATCAT
Source organism: Arthrobacter sp. BC5 (assembly GCF_056680255.1). Classification (NCBI taxonomy): domain Bacteria; kingdom Bacillati; phylum Actinomycetota; class Actinomycetes; order Micrococcales; family Micrococcaceae; genus Arthrobacter; species Arthrobacter sp. BC5. The sequence goes on along the minus strand of NZ_CM155273.1, from coordinate 716,037 downwards.
CTCCCTCGCCCGGTTCCTGACACTGGAGCCCGCGGATCCGGCTGACGGCGGAGGGCCGGCGGGCCCGCCCGGGCACCGTCCGCTCGGACTGGTCCGGGAGCACGACACAGAACCCGGCGGACACCCAGATCACACTCCGGACGCAGGCATGCCCGTCCAGCTCCGACCAAGGAACACGTAAATGGATCCCGCAACAATCGTCGGCATTCTCATCGCCTTCGGTGCGCTGTACGCGATGATCACCCTGGAACACGCGAGCGTCGAGGCGCTCCTGCTGCCCGCCCCGATGATCCTCGTGTTCGGCGCCACCCTCGCCATCGGTATCGCCGGCGGCACGCTCAAGGACTTCCTGGTGGCCGTGAAGGCCGTGCCCCCGGCGTTGATGGGCAGGAGCACGCCTCCCCAGGACACGATCGACAGCGTCGTGGTCCTCGCGGAGAAGGCGCGGAGCGAGGGACTGCTGGCGCTCGAGGAGGAAGCCAACACCGTCAAGGACCCCTTCCTGCGCGGAGCGCTGCAGAACATCGCGGACGGCACGGACGGCGAGGAACTGCGCGAGATGCTCGAGGACGAGATCGACTCCGCCTCCCAGACCCACCGCACGGCCTCGAAGTTCTTCGCGGGGCTCGGCGGGTACGCCCCGACCGTGGGGATCATCGGGACCGTCGTCTCGCTGACCCACGTGCTCGAGAACCTCTCCAGCCCCGACAAGCTGGGGCCGATGATCGCCGCGGCCTTCGTCGCGACGCTGTGGGGGCTGCTCTCGGCGAACTTCCTCTGGCTTCCCATCGGCACCCGGATCAAGCGCCTCGGTGAGATGGAGACGGCCCGCATGACACTCCTGATGGAGGGTGTCCTCGCGGTGCAGGCCGGGAGCCAGCCCCGCCTGCTGGGCGAGCGGCTGAAGGCCATGGTGCCGCAGCACGCCCAGGGCAAGGGCGGCAAGGACGCAGCCAAGGGCAAGGGAGCGAAGGGCGCGAAGGGCGACGCCGGCCCCTCCTCGGCGCAGGGCAAGGCCGCCGCGTGAGCAAGCGCCCGCACCGCAAGCGGCGCGGCGAGGACCACGGCGAGGAACACCCGGACGAGCGGTGGATGGCGTCCTACATGGACATGGTCACCGTGCTGATGTGCATGTTCATCGTCCTCTACGCCATGTCCTCCGTGGACCAGCAGAAGTTCGAGCAGCTGCGCGCCTCCCTCGCCACAGGCTTCGGATCCGTGGAGACGGCCACGGTCGACACGGCCGAGGGCACCGTGGTCCCGGCAGAGCACGCCAACGACGAGGGTGAGTCCTTCGCCGGGGGAGCGGCGGTCGCGGACGCGTCTCCCGAGACCCCGGAGGAAGAGCCGGCGTCAGCTGCTGTCGCGGCACCCACGCCGTCGCCGTCGCCGTCGGCGGGAGGGGATGCCGCCGAACCGACGACGGACCGGGAGCGGGCCGTCCAGGAGGTCGAGAACCTCCGCGCCCTGCAGGAGCGCATCGACGCCGGCCTCCGCGAACGCGACCTCGCCGAGGCCGTCCGCTACGTGATCGACGAGCGCGGCCTGACCATCCGGCTCGTCGGTTCCGAGACCTTCTTCCTGCCGGACAGCTCCCAGCTGACCGAGCAGACGCTGCGCGTGCTCGAGAGCGTGGGACCGGTCCTGGCGTCCGTCCCGAACGAGGTGGCTGTCGAGGGCCATACCGCGCGCCTGCCCCAATCCGTTCCTCGGCCGCTCGACTGGGAGCTGTCCACCGAGCGGGCCGTCAACGTGGTGCGCAACCTCATCGACACCGGAGGCGTACCCGCGCCGCGGCTTTCCGCCATCGGCTACGGCGAGTCCCGGCCCCTCGCACCCGGCACCAGCGAGGCTGAGCTCGAGTTGAACAGACGCGTGGACATCGTGGTGCACTCCGACGAACCCGAAGGCGTGCGCGCCCTGATCCCGGAGATCGCCACGGGCTCCTGACCCGCGCGCAAACCGCTAACACTCCGCCATCGGCGTCCGATAGTCGCTGGCGTGACGGTCCAGGAACAACTCTCCTTTGGCGTGCCCTCGGCATCCGCCAGGGCGGTGGATGTCTATGACTTCCGCCGGCCCACCACGCTCGCGCGTGAACACTCGCGCGTGCTCGAACTCGCCTTCGAGACGTTCGCCCGCCAATGGGGTACGCAGCTCACCGCGAAGGTCCGCGTGATCTCGCAGGTCACGAGCGAGCAGGTCCTGATGCAGACGTACAACGAGTACGCCGCATCCCTGCCCCCCACGACGGCGATGGTCCTGTGCGCGATCCCCGACCACCCGAGCAAGGCCGTCATCCAGTTCCCCGCGTCCGCGGGACTCCACTGGGTGGACTCTATGCTCGGCGGCCACGGAACCGTTCCACCCGGCGAGCGGAAGTTCACGCAGATCGAGCAGGCACTCATCCGGCGCCTCATGGACGACGCCCTCGAGGGACTGCACTACTCGCTGGGTTCGGTGCTGACCCACCAGCTCGGGATCGACTCCATCCAGTACAACTCGCAGTTCGCGCAGGCGGCGTCGACCACGGAGCTGATGATCGTGGGCACGTTCGAGATCCGCGTCGGCGAGCGCTCCTGCCCGGCGACGGTCGCCATCCCCGCGCAGCTCCTGCTCGCGCAGCTGGGCGATGCGAACCCCACGGCCACGGGTGAGGACGCGCGCGAGCGGATCGAGCAGCAGGTCGCGCGCGTCCCGGTGGAAGTCGCCGTACAGCTCACCGCGCTGCCGGTCCTGCCGTCCCGCATCCTCGACCTCGCCGTCGGGGACGTCCTGAAACTGGCGCATTCCCAGCACCGGCCCTTCGAGCTCGCCGTCGACGGCAGGCGGCTCGGCGAAGCGGCCCTGGGCCAGAACGGCTCCCGCCTTGCCTGCGTAGTAGTGACCACCGAGGAGAACACCGCACCATGAACACCACCACCGCCGAACACGAGGCCGCTGCATCCCTCGCCGTCCGCCTTCCCCTGCCGGGACCCCTCACCGCCGATCTGTGCGCGGCCTCCGAGGTCCCTGCCGCGAGCGCCTCGACCGCCGTCGTGGCGTCCTTCGTGGGAACCGCTTCCGCGGACCTCGCCGTCGTACTGCTCGACACCAAGCCGCTGATCGCGGCCGCCGGGACCCTCTCGCCGCTGGTCTCGCCGGCGGACGTCATGGCATCGGCGCTGGACGCCGCGTCGTCGTCCCTCGGGGACGGCGTCCTCGGGGCCCCCGCCGTCCAGGATGCGCTGCCGCTGTTCACCGACACCGAGACATCCGTCTTCCGCCTCACCGGTCCTTCCGGTACCGTCGGCTGGTTCGCCGTGCGCCTGCGGGGTGCCAAGCCCGGCGCGGCGCCCCGCCGATCCTCGGCTCTGGCCAGCGGTATCAACCTCGGCCGCATCAGCAACGTGGAGATGGCGATGACCGTCGAGATCGGCCGCACCCGCATGTCGGTGCGCGACGTCCTGGACCTCGAACCCGGCGCGGTGATCGAGCTCGACCGCTCCGCCGGCGCTCCGGCGGACGTGCTGCTCAACGGCCGCCTCGTCGCACACGGCGAAGTGGTCGTCGTCGACCAGGACTACGCCGTGCGCATCACCCAGATCCTCGACGTCACAGACGGCGCCCTCTAGTGGACGTCGTGGTCCTCGCCCTGAGGGTGCTGCTGTCCCTCGGCGTGGTGCTCGCACTGCTCTTCGTGCTGCACCGGAAGGTCTCGACGATCAACGGCAACCGCGCCGGAGCGGGGCTCGTCTCCGTGGTGGCGCGGCAGGGGATCGGCCCGAAGGCCTCGATGGTGGTGGTCGACGCCGAGGGCACCCGGTTCTACCTCGGCGTGACCGAGCAGTCGGTGTCGGTCCTGCACTCTGCGTCCGCTCCGCGTGCGTTGCAGGCGGTACCCGCGTCGGAGGACGCCGTGGCCGCGGCGTCCGGGCACGCCGTGCCGGCGGCTCCCCCTGGCCTGCCGGCCGAGAGCGCCGATGCGCGCTTCGCTGCGTCGCTGCGCCTGGCCGCGATGGCACCGCCGGCCGAGCCGTCGACGCGCCGTGCCGCGCGCGCCGCCCGGTCGGCCGTGCCCGCCCCGCGCGCCGCCCCCCTCCAGGGGTCCATCCTCTCGCCCGCCACCTGGAAGCAGACCACTGCGTTCCTGCGCCAGGGACGGGCGGGGTGACGACGGCGGCCCTGTCCTCCGCGCGTCCGTCCTGTTCCGCCCGCGCCGCTCGTGCCGCCGTGTCGGAGGGCACATGCTCGCGGGTGTCCGCCCTGCCTCCGCTCGTGGGGTCGGCACTCCTGGCCGCCTCTGCCGTCCTGCTCGCCGTCGTGGTCATCCTCCTCGGAGCCGCCGCCGGTCATGCGGGGGAGCTGGACCCGGGCGTCCCCGGCCCGGGTGCGCCGTCGGCACCCGCGGACCCCACGGCCCCCACCGCTCCGGGCACCGACAACGGCCTCTCGGTCGAGATCAACGGGATCAACGGCGAGCCGAACTCCGCCGTCCTCACGCTCATCGGCATCACGCTGCTCTCGGTGGCGCCGGCGCTGCTGCTGATGATGACGTCCTTCACCAAGATCTTCGTGGTGCTCGCGATGACGCGCAACGCACTCTCACTGCCGTCCATCCCGCCCAACCAGGTGCTCGCGGGACTGGCCCTGTTCCTGTCGCTGTTCATCATGGCGCCGGTGCTCACCGAGATCAACGAGCTCGCGGTGCAGCCCTACCTCAGCGGCTCGACGACGTTCACCGAGGCCCTCACGGACGGGGCCGGCCCGCTGCAGGCCTTCATGATGGCGCACACCCGCGAAGAGGACCTGGCGCTCATGACGCGCGCCGCCGGGCAGCCGAATCCGCAGGACGCCGCGAGCGTCCCGCTGACCACCCTGATCCCGGCCTTCATGATCTCCGAACTGCGGGCCGCGTTCATCATCGGATTCGTGATCTTCGTGCCGTTCCTCGTGATCGACCTCGTGGTCTCCGCAGCGCTGATGTCCATGGGCATGATGATGCTCCCGCCCGTCATGATCTCGCTCCCGTTCAAGATCCTGCTGTTCGTCCTCGTCGACGGCTGGGGCCTCATCATCACCTCCCTCATCAACAGCTACCAGGGCGGTTGACGTGGATACCAACGCCGTCCTCGACATCGGGCTCGCCGGGATCTGGGCCGCAGCGAAGCTGTCCGCACCCGTCCTCCTGACCGCCCTGGTGGTCGGGTTCGCCATCTCCCTGCTGCAGTCCATCACCCAGATCCAGGAGGTCACCCTCTCCTTCGTCCCGAAAGCCGCCGCCGTGTGCCTGGCCCTGCTCGTCTGCGGCCACTGGATGATCTCCGAGATGATCTCCTTCACCCACGAGATGTTCGAGCGCATCCCCGGCCTGCTCGGGGGCGGGTGACATGGAGATCGAGCTGGACCAGTCCCGGATCGAGGCCGTCATGCTCGCCGGCGTGCGGATCGTCGCCTTCCTCGTGATCGCCCCGCCCTTCTCCTACAAGGGGATCCCGGCACGCGTGAAGGCGATGCTCGCCGTCGGGCTCGCCCTCGCGGTCTCTCCGCAGGTCACCGGCAGCTACGAGACGGGCGGTACCGGCCGGTACATCGGCGCGCTGGTGCTGGAACTCGTGGTCGGTGCCGCACTGGGCTTCCTGGTACTGGTGGTCTTCTCCGCCATCCAGTCCGCGGGAAGCCTCATCGACCTCTTCGGCGGCTTCTCCCTGGCCCAGGGCTTCGATCCGCAGTCCATGGTCAACGGCGCCCAGTTCGCACGCCTCTTCCAGCTGACCGCTCTGACGCTGCTCTTCACGTCCGACGGCTACCAGCTGATCATCGCCGGGCTGGTCCGCACCTTCAGCGCGCTGCCCCTCGGCGGCGGACTCGACCTCGCGGAGCCCGCCGAAGCCCTCACCGGCGCCGTCACCGGGCTCTTCCTCGCCTCGGTCCAGATCGCCGGGCCGCTCATCGTGGTCCTCTTCCTGGCCGACGTCGGCCTCGGGCTCCTGACGCGGGTCGCGCCGGCCCTCAACGCCTTCGCCCTCGGCTTCCCGCTCAAGATCTTCATCACGCTCAGTCTCGGTGGCGTGGTGTTCGTGGCGCTGCCGCGCGTCGTCTCGACCCTCGCGGACGACGCCGCCTCGCTCCTGATGGGGGTGGGCTGACGTGGCCGAGGATTCCGGCGAGCGGACCGAGCAGGCCACCGACAAGCGGATGAAGGACGTCCGCTCCAAGGGCCAGCTCGCCAAGTCCGAGGATTTCACGGCGTGGGTGGGCGTCGGTGCCGCCGGGCTGCTGCTGCCCTCCCTCATCTCCCGTTCGTCCGACGCGGCGACCGAACAGCTCGTCCGCGTCACGGACACCATCGCGAGCCCCGACCCGGCGGCGGCCCTCGATGCGCTGGCCGACGGCGGTGCATCCCTGGCCGGGATCCTCGGCCCGTTCCTCGGTGTGCTGCTCGTGGCCGTGATCGGCACCGCCGCACTGCAGGGCGGCATCCACGTCAAGAAGTTCTCCGGGAAGTTCGAGCAGTTCAACGTGGTGGCAGGCCTCAAGCGGATCCTCGGCGGGCAGGCCCTGTGGCAGGGCGCGAAAGCCCTCCTGAAGACCGCCGTCGTCGCGCTGGTGCTCGTCGTCGTGGTGCAGAACCTCATGCCCGTGCTGATGGCGGCCGGCGGACTCTCGGTCGCCTCGCTCCTGAACACCGCCGGGGACGGCACCGCCGCGCTCCTGCGGGCCGCCGTCGTCGCGGGTCTCGCGCTCGCGGCGATGGATGTCCTCGTGGTCATGCGCCGCAACCGCAAGAAGACGCGCATGACGAAGAAGGAGGTCAAGGACGAGAACAAGAACTCCGACGGCGACCCCCTCATCAAGTCCCAGCGGCGCTCACGCCAGCTCGCGATGAGCCGCAACCGGATGATCGCCGCGGTGGGCGGGGCCGACGTCGTCCTCGTCAACCCGACGCACGTGGCAGTGGCGCTGAAGTACGAGCCGGGGCGGTCCGCGCCGCGTGTCGTCGCGAAGGGTGCCGGGGTGATCGCCGCGAGGATCCGCGAGGAAGCGGAGAAGAAGCACGTGCCGATGGTCTCCGACGTCCCGCTCGCCCGTGCGCTGCATGCGGCGTGCGAGCTCGGCGAGGAGATCCCCTTCGAGAACTACGACCAGGTGGCCCGCATCCTGGCGTTCGTCATGTCCCTCAGGACCAGGGGGGCCGCCCGCGGCCTGCACACCCTGCCCGTCCGACCCGCAGCCGCCGGAGGCTTCTAGACCATGCGCTCCTCCCTCCCGAAATTCCTGGTGCCCGTAGGCGTCGTCGGCATCGTCCTGCTCCTCGTGGTGCCGGTGCCGTCCGTGCTGCTCGACGTGCTCATCATCATCAACATCCTGCTGGCACTCGTGATCCTGCTGAACACCATGTTCGTGCGCAAGCCGCTGGACTTCTCGGTGTTCCCGTCCCTGCTGCTGGTCGCCACGCTGTTCCGCCTCGGCCTGAATGTCGCCTCGACCCGCCTCGTCCTCGGCGAGGGCTACGCGGGCGAGGTCATCGAGGCCTTCGGGCACGTCGCCGTCGGCGGCTCGATCATCATCGGCGCGGTGGTCTTCCTGATCCTCGTGGTGATCCAGTTCGTCGTGGTCACCAAGGGTGCCGAGCGCGTGGCGGAGGTCGGGGCACGCTTCACGCTGGATGCCATGCCGGGCAAGCAGATGGCCATCGACGCCGACCTCAACGCCGGGCTGATCACGGACACGCAGGCCCGCGAGCGGCGTGCCGAGGTCTCCGCGGAGGCGGACTTCTACGGGGCGATGGACGGTGCCTCCAAGTTCGTGAAGGGTGACGCGATCGCCGGCATCATCATCATCATCATCAACCTCGTGGGTGGTATCGCGATCGGCATGCTGCAGGACGGCCTGCCCATCACCGAAGCGTTGACCACCTACGGGCTGCTGACCATCGGCGACGGACTCGTCACCCAGATCCCGGCGCTGCTCATGGCGGTGTCCACCGGCATGATCGTGACCCGCTCCAACGCCGAGGCGGACATGGGCTCGACGGCCGCGCAGCAGCTCGGGCAGTCGCAGAACGCGCTCCGCATCGCGGGGGCGGCGGCGATCGTCATGGCGCTCATCCCCGGCATGCCCAAGCTGCCGTTCATCGTGATCGGTGCCGGCCTGATCGTGATCGCCCAGCGGCTCAAGAGATCCGACGACGATGCCCGCACGGCCGCTGCGGCACTCGAGGCCCAGTCCGCCGCGCCGACGACGGACACCACGGACGACCTGCTGGAGCAGATGCGGATCCACGCCCTCGAGGTGCTGCTCGCGCCGGACCTCGTGGACGTGGTCACCGGTGCCCCCGATGACCTCCTCGGACGCGTCCGCGCCCTGCGCCGCAAGATCGCCCTGGAACTGGGCGTCGTCGTGCCACCGGTCCGCACGCGGGACAGCATCGACCTGCCGCCCGCCACCTACGTCATCAAGATCGCGGGCGTCGAGGCAGGCAGGGGTGAGGCACCCCGCGGAAAGGTCCTCGCCCTCGGCGACAACCTGGCGCACCTGCCCGGGACCGCCGTCGTCGAGCCCGTGTTCGGACTCGCGGGGAAGTGGGTGCCGTCGGAGCTGCGGTACAACGCCGAGCTCGCCGGCGCCACGGTGATCGACCGCGTATCGGTCCTCGTGACGCACCTGTCCTCGGTCATCACGGCGAACGCCGCACGCCTCCTCACGCGCGAGGACGTCCGCGTCCTGACCGACGGCGTCCGGCAGGTCAGCCCGTCCGCCGTCGAGGAGCTGGTCCCCGGGCTGCTGTCCCTCGCCGAGGTGCAGCGCGTGCTGCAGGGCCTGCTGTCCGAGCAGGTGCCGATCAACGACCTCGCCCGCATCTACGAGGCGCTGACCCTGAAGGCGAAGTCCTCGTCCGATCCGGAGGGACTGGTCGAGTCCGCACGCCTCGCGCTCGGGCCGGCAGTGACCCAGCAGTACCTCGACGGCGCACTGCTGCGCGTCATCATGATCGACCCCTTGCTCGAGCAGTCCATGCTCGAAGGGCTGCGCCCGTCCGACCAGGGCACGCAGATCCTCCTCGACCCGGCCCGGACGGAAGCCGTCCTCGCCTCGGTGCGCTCCACGGTGGCCGACATCGAGTCGGCAGGGCACACCGCGGTGCTCGTCTGTGCACCCGCGCTGCGGCCTGCCCTCCGGCGCCTCGTCGGACCGCAGGCGGCGGGACTTCCCGTGTTGTCCTACCAGGAGGTCACCAGTGCCGACGTCGCCATCGAGACGATAGGAGTGGTGCGTGGCTCCGCAGCTGTTTCATCTTGAGGGTCCGTCGCTCGAGGAGCTGAAGACTCGAGCGGCGGCCCTGTACGGTCCGCGGGCGCTCATCGTCTCCGCGGAACTCGTCACGGTGGGCGGCATCCGTGGCGTCCTCGCGCGGAAGCACTACGAGATCGTCGTGGAGGTGCCGGAGGACGGCGGCGAACCCGTCCCCGCCGCCCGTCCCCGTGGCCGACGGAGCACCGAGCCCAGCCCCTCGGGTCTGGATGCCCTGCTCCAGCAGGCCGAACTGGACGAGGTGCGCCTCGCGGGCGGTCCCGGCGTCGTCCCGCCCGCCACGCGACGATCCGGAGCGGCGGATCCGGCGCCGGCCGGTGTCTCCACCGACTCGGGCCTTTTTGCGGCGCTCATGGACAACCTGACGTTCGCGACGGAACCGGCGGAGCCCGCCGGCGAAGGATCCTCCCGTCCCGGCGACGCGCCCCGGCCCGCAGGCCCGGCGGCGTCGGTCCCGATCACGCAGGAACCGGCGGCCGGGCCGCCCTCCGTGATCCCGCACCTCGCCCCGGATTCCGCCGACCCCGCGGAACTGCCGGACCTGGCAGGCCTCGTCCTGGGATCCGCGGAGGCCTCCCCGCCCGTCCCCACCGTTCTCAGGGCGCCCGGAGACCTCGTGGTCGTCGTCGGTGCGCCGGTCCCGGGCTGGGAGATCGTCCTGTCCATGGCCGCCGCCTTCGCCGGCGGACTACCGGCCGCGGCCGCGATCGCAGGCCCTACCGGCTGGTTCACCCCTGACGCCCGGAGGATCCATGACCGGCTCGACGCCAACACCGCCCGCGCCGCGGGCGTGGACGGCGGGCACGCGGTGTTCCTCGCACTGTCCTCCGAGGACGTCGTGAGGGACGGGAGCCTTTTGCTCGCCCTGCGCCCCGACCAGGTGTGGGTCGCCGTCGATGCCGGACGCAAGGAGGCGGACACGGCCGCGTGGGTCGGCGGGCTGACGAGGAGCATGGAGCGTGCCGGTCTCGAAGCGGCCGGGCTCGCCGTGGTGGGGTCGTCGACGACCGCGACGCCGGACACGGTCCTCGCACTGGGCCTGCCCGTCGGCTGGCAGGACGGCCGCGCCGCGGGCGCCGCGGGCGCCGTGGCACCCCGGCGCCGGCGCAACGCGCCCCGTGGTCGACGCCGGGCCGAGCAACCCGGGATAGGGTGAAACCGTGCTTGTACTAACGCGGAAGGTCGGGGAGCAGATCCTGATCGGGGACGACATCGTCATCACGGTGCTCGATTCCCGCGGCGACGGCATACGCATCGGCATCGACGCCCCTCGAGGAGTGAAGATCCAGCGCGAGGAGGTCCTGCGCGCCGTCACCGAAGCGAACCTGGCTGCGGCGGCGGCCGATGCGGAGGGGGCCGACGCCCTGAAGGCCCTGCTGCAGTCGGGTGCCGTGGTCGCACTCCGGCCCACGGATCCGGGCACGGCCGACGGCGCCTAACAGACTCCCGGCACGGGGGCGAGCAATCCCGATGGTCCGATTCCGCGTTGCCGCGCAGAATCGGCCGGTCCTAGCCTGACACCACCTGTTCATACCAAGCATGGAGGTGCCTCATGGCTACTGGCGAAACCGGATTCGACGACGTCTCGTTCGACCTCATCTCACTGCAGTACCACTCGCTGAAGGCCGGTCACGACTACGGCCAGTACGTGCGTGATGCCCGGAATGCAGGCCGCGACGACATCGCGGACTTCTTCGAGCAGGTCATGGCCCAGGATTCGGAGCGTGCGGCCAGGTGCCACGCATTCCTCGGCGAACTGACGGGATCCGCCGAGTCGGGGCCGGCCCTCAGCTGAGCCGTTCCGTCCAGATCCGAAGAGCCCGCGGCGGTGTCTCCAGCGCCGCGGGCTCTTCGCACCCTGGCCTGCGCACAAAAAAGCCCCGGCGGCGAACCGTCCGGGGTTTTGATGGAGCCTCCTGCCAGAGTCGAACTGGCGACCTTCTCATTACGAGTGAGACGCTCTACCGACTGAGCTAAGGAGGCAATGCTTCTCGGTCCGGGCGTTGCCCGGGTCCAATCCACAAGCCACAACTTTATAGGAGGTTCCGGCCCGGGGTCAAAATGGGTGCAGTGATGTGGAATTCGCGCCCGGTTCACCCGGCTGCCGCCTGGTGGTCGTCTGAGGGACGGAGCGGTGCTGCAGGCTGGGGGTACCCGTGCACCGGACGGAGCGGGACCGGCTGGCAAAGGGGATGCCGCATGGCGCAGGACCGCTCATTCTCGCTCGCCGTCATCGACATGGCGGGGACCACGGTGGACGAGGGCGCCCTGCAGGAGGAGGCCTTCAGCCGTGCGCTGGCCGCCCACGGCGTGCGGGAGGGGTCCCATGCCTTCGCGGCGATGACGGCTCACGCCCGACGGACGATGGGCACGTCCAAGGAACTCGTGTTCCGTTCCCTGTTCGAGGACGCCCGTACTGCTGCCGACGTCAACCGATCCTTCGAAGCGGCGTACGACAACCTGCTGGCCCGGCACGGTGTCGAGCCGATCCCCGGCGCGGAGGAAGCGATCCTGGCGCTGCGCGGAGCCGGGCTGAAGATCTGCCTGGCCACCGGATTCGGCCGCCACACGCAGAACATGATCCTGGAGTCCCTCGGCTGGATGGGGCTGGCAGACCTGAGCCTCTGCCCCTCGGACGCCGGGCGGGGCCGTCCGTTCCCCGACATCATCCTGACCGCGGTCCTAGCGCTCGACATCGAGGACGTGCGGTCCGTCCTGGTCGCGGGGGACACGACCTCGGACGTCCTCGCGGGGCAGCGCGCGGGGGCCGGCGCCGTCATCGGGGTCCTGACCGGGGCGCACTCGGAGGCCGAGCTGCGGCTGGCCGGGGCCGACGTCGTCCTGCCGTCGATGTGCCACCTTCCGCAGTGGCTCGGGCCGGCGCCGGGTAGGACTCAGCAGCGCGTCCCGTCGGCGGGCACGGTCCCCTCGATGAAGTAGGCGTCCACGAGGTCCAGGATGCAGTCGTTGGACCGGCCGTAGGCGGTGTGGCCTTCGCCCTGCCAGGCGACGTGCACACCGGACTCGAGCTGTTCCGCCAGCGCGGTGGACCACTCGTACGGGGTGGCGGGATCACCGGTGGTGCCGATGACGACGATCGGATCCGCACCTTCCGCGCGCAGGGGAGCCGGTTCGAGCACCGGAGGGTACTTCCACGGAGCGCAGGTGATGCCGCCGTAGGCGAGGAACCGGCCGAAGGTGGGTGAGGCGGCGACGAGTTCCTGCTCGTCGGCGCGCATCTGTGCCGGATCGCTCGTCATCGGGTAGTCGAGGCAGTTCACGGCCAGGAAGGCCGCCGTCGAATTGCCCGCGTACGTCCCGTCCGGCTGGCGCTCGGCGGAAAGGTCCGCCAGATAGAGGATGCTCGACGGGTCTCCCGCCAGGGCGGCGGTGACCGCCTGCGTGAGCGTGGGCCAGTTGCCGTTGTCGTAGAGCGGCAGGATGAAGCCCTGGACGAAGGTGGACACCGGCACGAGGCGGCCGTCCTCTGCGGTCATCGGCTCGCGCTCGACGTCGGCGAACAGTTCCTGGATCCGGCGCACGCCGTCGTCCACCGTCCCCGGGTAGGGGCACTCCGGCCCCTGCTGGCAATCGGCGACGTATGCGCGCACCGCCCGCTCGAAGCCTCCCGCCTGGCCGAGGGTGATGTCCTCGTTGCTCAGCGAGGGATCGAGGGCCCCGTCGAGGACGAGGCGCCCCACGCGCTCGGGGAACAGGTCGGCGTAGGTCGCGCCGAGCTGGGTGCCGTAGGAGAAGCCGAGGTAGTTGAGCTTCTCGTCGCTGACGACCGCCCTCAGGATGTCCATGTCGCGTGCAGCGGACTCGGTGTCCACGAAGCCGAGCAGCTCCCCGGTGCGTTCGGCACAGCGGTCGGCGTACTCCTGCGCGTCGGCGGTCATGAGTGTCAGGAGCTCCTCCTCGGGCACGTCCACCGGGTATGACTCCTGCCGGGCGGCATCCTGCTCCGCGTCGGTGAAGCACTCCACCCCATTGGAGCGGTTGACCCCGCGGGGATCGAAGCCGAGGATGTCGTAGTCCTCCCGCAGCCGGTCGCTGGTGACGTAGTCGAGCGAGTCCTTGACGATGTTGAAGCCGGAGCCGCCGGGGCCACCCGGGTTGACGAGGACGGTTCCGCGCGCCTCTCCCGTCGCACCGGACCGGATGGCCGCGATGTCGACGCTGCTGCGGCCCGGGTCGCTGTAGTCGAGGGGTACCTCGATCGTGGCGCAGGAGAAGGATCCCTCGCACGACTCCCACTGCACCTCCTGGGTGTAGAAGCCGCGAAGGTCCTCGTCCACCTCCCCGACCGCGGCGGGATCAGCGGTCTCGATCCCCGTGGCGGGGGCGTCCCCCCGGTCACCGGGGGAGAGAGTGCACCCGGCCAGGCCGAGCACGACGGCGGCGGCCGCCACGAGGGGTCCCAGGGACCGACGGCGGGATGGCCGGCCGGAGGTGTGCGGCGTTCCAGGGGTCATCGATCGAGGTCCTTCCGGGACAGGAGACTCACCGTCATCGCTTCGATCGCGAGGAGGGGGGACACATTGGTGCTGACGAGCCGCGTGCGGACCTCGTTGATCGCTTCGAGCCGCAGGAGGGTGTCCTCCGCGCTCTCCCGGTGGGCGAACTCCTCGAGTTCGGGCCGCAGCGGTTCGTTGACGAGCGACTGCCCGCTGGAGACCTGCAGCATCAGCACGTCCCGGTAGAAGGAGATGAGATCCGTGAGCGCCCGATCGAAGTAGTCGTTCTTGGACCGCTTGGCCCGCCGTGTCTGGTCCTCCTCCAGGCGCTTGATCTGCGCTCGCATGGAAGGTGGCAGGGTGCCCGTCTCCGGGGCACCGAGGGTCGCCAGCAGGGCTGCCCTCTCCTCGGCGTCCCGCTGCTCGAAGGAGCTCTGGGCCTCCGCCTCGGCGAGCTTCACGAGGTCCGACGCGGCGCGCATGGCGCCGGCCACCGAACGCAGTGTCAGGGGGAGCCGCACGATCTGGTTGCGGCGCTCCCGCGCGCCGTCGTCGGTCGCCAGCCGCTTCGCGACCCCGATGTGGCTCTGGGCGGCGCGCGCGGCTGCTTCCGCCGTCGCGGGGTCTATGCCGTCCCGCGCCACGAGCAACGAGGCGACGTCCTGCACGGGCGGCAGGCGGAGGCCCACGGATCGGCACCGCGAGCGGATGGTGACCAGGACGTCGCCCGGGCTGGGTGCACAGAGCAGCCAGATGGTGCGGGGCGGCGGTTCCTCGATGGCCTTGAGCAGCACGTTGGTGCTGCGTTCCTGCATGCGGTCGGCGTCCTCGACGATGATGATGCGCCAGCGGCCCGTCGACGGCTTGTCCTGCGCCTTCCGCACGAGTTCGCGTGCCTCGTTGATGCTGATGGTCACCTTCTCCGTGGTGACGTTGGTGAGGTCGGCATGCGCTCCGGAGAGGACGGTGCGGCACGCCTTGCACATGCCGCAGCCGCGTTCGTCCAGGGCCTCGCGCTCGCACAGCAGCGCGGCCGCGAAGGCGCGGGCTGCATTGGAGCGCCCGGAGCCGGGCGGACCGGTGAAGAGCCAGGCGTGGGTCGGCGCCCCGGACTGGGCGGCGCGGCGCAACTGCTCCACGACCTGCTCCTGGCCCCGCAGCTCCGCCCACACGCCCGTGGTCGGCAGGCTGGTGCTCATGCGGCCACCCGCGGCAGGGCCCCGAGGATGGCCCGGTGGAGTTCCTCGGGCGTATCGGACGCCGCCAGCACGAGGTACCGCCCGGGCTCCTGCCGGGCGAGGTCGAGGAAGGCGGACCGGATGCTGGCATGGAAGCCGTCGGGCTCGGACTCGAGGCGGTCCTCCTGGGCGGCACCCGCGGTGCGGCGGCTGCGACCCTGCGTCGGGTCGACGTCGAGCAGCACTGTGAGGTCGGGGCGGAGCCCCTCGGTGGCCCAGAGGTTCACGTCGAGGACGGCCGCCGTGCCGAGCCCGCGCCCCGCTCCCTGGTAGGCCACGGAGGAATCGATGTAGCGGTCGCAGACGACGACGTCGCCACGCCGCAGCGCCGGCACGATCACCTGGTGGACGTGGGCCGCGCGCGAAGCCGCGAACATCAGGGCTTCGGTGCGGGCATCGATCTCTCCGTGCCCGTGCTCGAGGACCAGGGACCGCAGCTTCTCCCCGATGGGCGTGCCGCCGGGCTCACGCGTGCGCACCACGGTGCGGCCGCTGTCCTCGAGGGCCCGGCAGAGCAGCGCTGCCTGTGTGGACTTGCCGGCGCCGTCGCCACCCTCGAGCGCTATGAAGAGCCCGGGAAGCCCGTGCGGGAGGGGATAGGTCACGCGCTCAAGACTACCGAGTGTCGATGACATCCAAGCCACCGCATCAGGGCCGGACGCCGCCCGCCCCATCGGGCATGGCGGGAAGTGCGTGGTCCGTTCGCCGGCCGGCACGGACACTCGGCGAGTTGTCCACATAGCAGCCGGTTCACAATCATTCGGAGATGCGTATTAATAGGCTCGGCTCATGGCACTCGCGTTCACGGAGGAACTCGTTACAACGGCACAGGCCCTCGGGCAGATGCGGTCTCAGGTGTCGAGCCTCGGCAGACTGTTCGAGGCGGAGGCAGGCTTCACCGCCACCGCAGATCTCGCCGAGCCGCTGGATGCGCTCGAGCACCTTGCGCGGGTGGTCTCTTACCTGCAGGTCGTAGGGGCGGCCGCAGCAGATCGGCAGGACGTCGCGACCGTCGGTGAACATCGGGAGGCCCTGGGCCGGCTCGCCTCTCCGATCGGTCCCGACAGCACCCGGGAGTTCAAGGACACCGCCGAGTATCTCCGTGCCAGGATCGGGATCACCAGGGCCGAGGCGCGAAGGCGCATCCCACTGGGCGCATCGGTGCTACCACGGCGGACTCCGACCGGCGAGGCACAGCCCGCCGCCCTCGCATCCGTTGCGGCTGCTTTCAGCGACGGAATGATCAGCTCGTACGCCGCAACCCAGATCACGGACGCCGTCGAACGGGTCAGGCCGTGTGCAATGCCCGAGCCGCTGCAGGCGATGGAGGTCGGGCTGACCGCTCAGGCCGTCGAATCCGACGAGGACCTGCTCAACGTGGTCATCCGGCGGTGGGAGTCGGCGCTGGACCCGGACGGCGCCGAGCCGACGGACGAGCTGCTCAGGAAGCAGCAGGGTGTGTTCCTCCGCGGAAAGCGCCGGGGCCTGCACCGGCTCGACATCGCCGCCGACGATGAACAGTTCGAATTCCTGCTCACCGTCATGAATACCGACACCAACCCGCGGAGCGCACAGGACCGGGAGGTGTCCGATGCTGCAGCGTCCAGGGGAGCGGATCGTGCTGCCGGGTCTTCCGGTGGCGTCGACTTCGACTCTCGTGGCAACAACGGCAGCGACGGCAGCGGCATCGGCGGCGAGGGGGATGGCAATACGCCGCCGTGGGAGGGCCGCTCCCGCCCCCAGCGCCTGCTCGACGGGCTGGTCGGCGCCTGTCAGGTGGCATTGGCCACCGATACACTTCCCGCCACCGGCGGGCATCGGCCCCAGGTGATGGTCACGATCGACTACCAGGCCCTGACGTCGGACCTGCAGGAACGTGGAGTGGTCCGCAGGGACGTCCAACCCGCGTCCGAGCGTGGGGCAGCCACGACTCATCGGCCCGGCCGTGCATGGCCACCGGGGCCGGCGGGCCAAGGTCCGGGCCGCCTGCACCCGAGCGATCGGGGGTGCGGGGACCGGAGCCACGGGTCGCTGCAGCGCACCCCTGGACGGAGCGACCAGGGGAGCCGCGGGAAGAAGGACGAGTCGATCACCGGTCCCGGGTGTACCCCCGAGCCTCCGGGGCGGGGGTACACCGTGTTCGGCGGCCCGGTCAGCGCGCGGACCGTGCGGAAGATCGCATGCGACGCCGATATCATCCCGGTGGTGCTGGGAGGCCACGGGGAAGTGCTCGACGTCGGCCGTGCACGCAGGCTTTTCGGCGTAGCGCAGCGGCGCGCCCTTGTCGCGCGGGACAGGGGCTGCTCGTTCCCCGACTGCACCGTTCCGGCGGTCTGGACCGAGGCGCACCACATCACCCCGTGGGTCGGCGGTGGGCGGACGAACGTCTCCAACGGATGCCTTCTGTGCTCGTTCCACCACCGGCTCATCGAGCGGGGTAACTGGACGATCGAGGTCGAGCACGGCATCCCGTGGTTCACGCCGCCGCGCTACATCGACCCCGATCGCACCCCGAGGCGGAACCGGCACCGGGAACTGGCCCTCCCCTGTCCGGATGGCGAGGAACGTCCGCGAGCCGCGCCTCGAAGCCTCCTGTCGTCCGAGGAGGTGCCTGATGGGCGGTGAGGCGGACGGGGAGTCGGGCGGGCGAGGGCTGGGTGCAGTCGATTGTGAAGCCCACTTTTTGGCCGTACCTGATCCCGACCTACGCTGGCACCATGATGAAATCTCGCGAGGACCCGTTGCACCCCGACCTCGCCCCCGATACCCTCACCGTTGCGGCAGGTCGTCCTCCCCGCCAACATGACTCGCCCGTCAACGTGCCGATCGTCCTCTCGACGACCTACCACGAGACGCGCGCGCCCGAGGCGGGTGACCGCATCTATGCCCGCGGCTCCAACCCGACCTGGGACCCGTTCGAGGAAGCCCTCGGCGCACTCGAGGGCGCCGAGCTGCCGGCCCTCGTCTTCGGTTCCGGCCTCGGTGCTGCCGCCGCGGCGCTGTCCCTCGTCCCCACCGGGGGAGCTGTGGTCATGCCACGCCACGCCTATGCCGGCTCGATCAGCCTCGCCGCTGACCTTGCCGCGCAGGGCCGCTTCGAGCTGCGTACCGTCGACATCGCCGACACCGCAGCCGTGCTCGCGGACCTGGATGCGCTCGCGGCACGCTTCGATGCCGGCCAGGTGATGCTGTGGCTCGAGAGCCCCACGAACCCGATGCTCGAGGTCGCCGAGCTGTCCGTCCTGACCGACGCCGCGCACGCCGCCGGGGCCGTGGTCGTCGCGGACAACACCTTCAACACACCTATGGTGCACCGGCCGCTCGAGGCGGGTGTGGACATCGTCCTGCACTCCGTCACCAAGTGGCTCGCCGGCCACTCCGACGTCGTCCTGGGCGCGCTCGTCACCTCCGACCCGGCCCTCCGTGCGCAGCTCCTGGCGCACCGTACCCTGCACGGAGCCATCGCGGGGCCGTTCGAGGTGTGGCTCGCACTGCGCGGACTCCGGACACTCGCCCTGCGCATGGAGCGGAGCCAGTCCACAGCGGCATTCCTCGCACACCGGCTCGCAGACCACCCCGCAGTGCGCCATGTGCGGTACCCGGGCCTGCCCACGGATCCCGGGCACGAGCGCGCGGCCGCACAGTTCAACGGCTTCGGCGGCATCGTCAGCATCGAGCTCGACGACGTCGCCACCGCCGATGCCCTCGTCGCTGCGGTCCGGCTCTGGCTTCCCGCGACCTCCCTCGGCGGCGTCGAGTCGCTCGTCGAGCGACGGCGGCGCCAGCCGGCCGAGCCGCTCACCGTCCCCGAGGCACTCGTGCGCCTCTCGGTCGGCATCGAGAACCCAGAGGACCTGTGGGCGGACCTCGAGCAGGCCCTGCGGCAGGCTGCGGGTGGGCGCGACGGCGGACTCTGAGCCGGTCCGTCCCATGAGCGGTTCCCTCGTGATCGGCGGCGGACCATAGCAGCATCGACCACCGTCGACCGCCCGCTGTGTCCACCGGAGCGGGCCAGCTAAGCTGAACCTGTGGCTCTCGTCTTCGCAATCCAGTACTACCTGTACCTCGCGCTCGGCCTCGTGGCCCTGGGCATCGAGGTGTGGGCCTTCTCCGACTGCGTGCGGCGTCCCGGCACGGCCTTCGAAGCCGCATTCAAGCGGACCAAGGGATTCTGGCTCGCCCTCACGGGTGGCGCCGTCGTGGTCGGCCTGCTGTCCGCCCTGGGCAGCCGCGGAGGCTTCAACCTCTTCCAGCTCGTCGCCATCGTCGCCGCCTGCGTCTACCTCGCGGATGTGAAGCCCGCTGTCAGCCAGACCTCGGGGCGCGGCGGCAACTACGGTCCCTACGGCCCCTGGTAGACGCCCCTAGCCCGGACGCACGGCGTCCCACGCCACGCTGACCTCACCGAGCCGCCAACGGGACGATCCGCCCAGGATCGGCCAGCCGTCCGCCCTCAGCGCCGCGCACATCGTCGTCCACCGCTGCTGGTTGCCGAACGACGCCTGAGCTGCGGCGTCGAGCCACGCCCGGTCCAGCGCCCGCAGGTAGCCGTGCACCCGTTCGCCCTCGACGTTGCGGTGGATGAGCGCCTTGGGGAGCCGCTCCGCGACGTCGGAGGGGAGGGTGAACGCCCCGAACCGCAGCGAGATGCTCAGCGACACCGGGCCGGACGCGTCGACCGCGGCCCACGTGGACCTGCGGCCGATCTCGTCGCACGTCCCGTCCACGAACAGCCCGCCGGGTGCCAGACGTGCACGGACCTCGTCCCAGAACATCCCGTACTCGTCCTCGCCGTACTGCCGCAGCACGTTGAAGGCCCGCACCAGCACGGGCTTCCTGCCGTCCAGCGGGAGTTCGAAACCGCCCTGCCGGAAGCTGAGGCCGGGCCGCGCCAGGGGTTCCGCCGCTGCCACACGCGCCGGGTCGATCTCTATCCCGACCACCTCCACGTCGTCGCGCACCGACCGCAGGCGCGTGAACAGTTCGACGGCGGTGACCGGCGCCGCTCCGTACCCGAGATCGACCACGAGAGGGTCGGCCACACGGCGGAGACGGTACCCCTGCGGCCCGGTCAGCCAGCGGTCCACCCGCCGCAGACGGTTCGGGTTGGTGGTGCCACGCGTGATGGTCCCGAGGGGCTTCGGGGAGCGGGAACGCGGGGGCATCCGTCCAGCCTAGGACACCCGCTTAACACTGGCGGAACAGGACGCCGCCGGCATGACCGGCGCAGTCCGATACGGCAGACTAGGACCATGACCTACACACTGATCCTGCTGCGCCATGGGCAGAGCGAATGGAACGAGAAGAACCTCTTCACCGGCTGGGTGGATGTCGCCCTCACCGAGAAGGGCCGCGAGGAAGCAACGCGCGGCGGGCATCTCCTGACGGAGGCCGGCATCCTTCCCGACATCGTCTACACCTCACGCCAGAAGCGCGCGATCATCACCGCCAACCTCGCCCTCGAGGCCGCCGACCGCAGCTGGATCGACGTCAAGCGCAACTGGCGCCTGAACGAACGCCACTACGGTGCGCTGCAGGGCAAGGACAAGGCGCAGACCCTCGCGGAGTTCGGCGAGGAGCAGTTCATGGAGTGGCGGCGGTCCTACGACACCCCGCCACCCGCGCTCGACGACGCCAGCGAGTACTCGCAGGTCGGCGATCCGCGGTACGCGGACCTCGGTGACGACGTCCCGCGCACCGAATGCCTGAAGGACGTCCTGAACCGCTTCCTGCCGTACTGGGAGTCCGACATCACGGTGGACATCAGGGCCGGCAAGACCGTCCTCATCGCCGCCCACGGCAACTCGCTCCGGGCCCTCGTGAAGCACCTCGACGGCATCAGCGACAGGGACATCGCTGCACTGAACATCCCCACGGGTATCCCGCTGGTGTACGAGCTCGACGACGACCTCAAGCCCGTCAAGGCCGGTGGCACGTACCTCGACGCCGACGCCGCGGCCGCTGCGATCGAAGCAGTCGCGAACCAGGGCAAGCACTAGTACCCGCGAGAACGGACAGGTTCGACGGCGGTCCCCCCAGCGGGCCGCCGTCGAGCCTGTCCGAACCTGGTGCGCCGATCCCGCCGGACGCGTCAGCTCAGCGGTGCGCTGGGCTGCCACTCACCGGTGACGAGGTAGGCGACCTTCCGGGCGACGGAGACGCCGTGGTCGGCGAAGCGTTCGTAGTAGCGGCTCGCGAGCGTGACGTCGACGGTCGTCGGAGCGCTCTCGTTCCAGTCCTCCGCCGCGACTGCCTTGAAGACGCCGGCGTGCAGTTCGTTCACGCGGGCATTCGCCGTGCTGATCTCGTTGCTCAGTTCGAGGTTCCGCGTCTCCAGGAGCTCCGTGACCTTGGCCGCGATCTGCACGTCGAGTTCGGCCAGTTCGTCGAAGGTCGGCCTGATGCTCTCCGGGATGACGTTCGCGGGGAAGCGCAGGCGCGCGAGCTGCGCGACGTGGCGGGCCAGGTCCCCCATCCGCTCGAGGGATGCGCTCATCCGCAGCGCACCCACGATCATGCGGAGGTCGGAGGCCACGGGTCCCTGCAGGGCGAGGATGTCGATCGCCCGCTCGTCGAGGCTGTTCTGCAGGAAGTCGATGCGCGCGTCGGCGGCGATGACCTCCTGCGCGAGCTCGGTGTCGGCACCCTGGAAAGCGCTGTTGGCCTTCTGGATGGCCTCGGACACCAGTTGCGAGATCTCGATCAGCTCCTCGCCGATCTGGTGGAGCTCGGCCTGAAAAACCTTGCGCACGTGGGCGTCCTTCCCTGGAAGTTTCGAATCAACCGTTGTCACAGTTCTGCCGACGAGCCTTCCAGCCAGCGGTGAACTGTTTCCCCGCTTTATGTGAACGTTAGTTGAACCCCTTACCTATTGCCACCGGATGGGCCGGGGCCGGAAATCGCAGAGCATAAGCTATGTCCGTGGATCCCCTTCTCCTGACGCTCGTGGCCGGGCTGGTAGGCCTGGCGCTCGGCGTGAGCGGCATGGCGGCTTTCCGTGCGAGCGAGGCCCAGCGGCTCCGTCTGCTCTACGAGGACGAGCCCTCGCTGCCCGACGGCGCGGCGGAGGTCCTCTCCATCATCGGGCGGGCCTACGTCATCGTGGACGCGATCGACGGCGTCGTCAGGGCCAGCCCGGCCGCCTACGCCTTCGGGCTCGTGCGAGGGCACACCGTGGTCCACTCCGAACTGCTCGATCTCACGGCCCGTGTCCGGCGTGACGGCGTGATCGAGCAGCAGCAGCTCGAGCTCCCACGCGGGCCGCTCGGGCAGGGCACCATCGTGGTGCAGGTCCGCGTCGCGGCGCTGGGCGCCGAGTACATCCTGATCCTCGCGGACGACCGCACGGAGATCACGCGGAGCGAGGAGATCCGGAACGACTTCGTGGCGAACGTGTCGCACGAACTCAAGACACCGGTGGGTGCGATCTCCCTCCTCGCCGAGGCCATCGACGACGCCGCCGAGGACGAGGTGGCGGTGCGGCGTTTCGCCCAGCGCATGCACAAGGAATCCGGCCGCCTCTCCGCCCTCGTGCAGGACATCATCGAGCTCTCCCGTCTGCAGGGCGCCGACGTCGTCCGTCGCGGCAAGGCGGTGGACATCAACTCGGTGATAGCCGAGGCAGTGGACCGCAACAAGCTGCCGGCGGAGAGCAAGCAGATCGACATCGTGGTCGGCGGGTCCGTCTCCACCCCCGTCTACGGCGACCGCGACCTCCTCATGACCGCCTTCCGCAACCTGATCGACAACGCCATCCGCTATTCGCCGGAAGGCACGCGGGTGGGCGTAGGAGTGCGATCACGGGACGGCCTGGTGCAGATCTCGGTGACCGACCAGGGGGCAGGCATCACGCCCGAGGAGCAGGAGCGCATCTTCGAGCGGTTCTACCGGATCGACGCCGCGCGTTCCCGGCAGACCGGCGGTACCGGACTCGGCCTCAGCATCGTCAAGCACGTGGTGTCGAACCACGGCGGCGAGGTCACGGTATGGTCGCAGGCCGGTCAGGGCAGCACGTTCACCGTCCGCCTCCCGGAGATGGAGGGGGCCACGGACGACGACGACGCCGCCGACGGCTCGGCCGGCCCCGGTGCCGGTGCGGCCACGATGCACAGTGCCGACAAGAAGTCGGCGAAGAAGGGCAGCACGGCTGTCCACGAGCAGGGAGTCAAGGCTTGAGCCGAATTCTGATCGTCGAGGACGAGGAGTCGTTCAGCGACCCGTTGTCCTACCTCCTCGGGAAGGAAGGCTTCGAGGTGTCCGTCGTGGACAACGGCCTCGACGCCATCACCGAGTTCGACCGCTCGGGAGCGGACCTGGTGCTGCTGGACCTCCAGTTGCCGGGCCTGTCGGGCACGGAGGTGTGCCGGCAGCTGCGCCAGCGCTCCAGCGTCCCCGTCATCATGCTCACGGCGAAGGACGCCGAGATCGACAAGGTGGTGGGCCTGGAACTGGGAGCCGACGACTACGTCACCAAGCCGTACTCGTCCCGGGAACTGGTGGCTCGCGTGCGAGCCGTTCTGCGCCGCCAGGGCGAGCCGGAGGAACTGATCTCGAACACCATCCAGGCCGGGCCGGTTCGGATGGACATCGAACGGCACGTGGTGAGTGTCGACGGCGAACAGGTCGCCCTGCCGCTGAAGGAGTTCGAGCTGCTGGAGATGCTGCTCCGGAACTCAGGGCGGGTGCTGACCCGCGGGCAGCTGATCGACCGCGTGTGGGGGTCGGACTATGTGGGGGACACCAAGACCCTCGATGTCCATGTGAAGCGCCTCCGCGGGAAGGTGGAGCCCGATCCCTCGAACCCGCGCTACCTCATCACGGTGCGCGGCCTCGGCTACAAGTACGAGCCGTAGGCCGGCGGAGGACGACACGGAACTGCCCGCCATCGAGGATGAGGATCCTCGATGGCGGGCAGTCCCCGTTGCGGCTAGTGGCCCCCGGCCTCGGCTTCCTCGGTGGCTGCGGGTTCGCTCGGCTGCGGCGTGTAGCCACCGGGTACGAACTCGCGGTATTCCTCGAGCGTCCCGTCGAGAACCGGCACCTCGAAGGTCGCGTCCTCGCCCTCGACCTGGAAATCGACGTCGATCAGGGAGCCGGGTGCGTCCTCGAGTCCTTCGAGGGTCGCGTCGTCCTCGCTCTCGTCCTCGAACCTGAACTCGCCCTGTCCCTCGACCGTGACGGTCGTGGAGGCACCTCCGGCGCGGATGGAGAGGTCCACGGGCTCGTCACTCGTGTTGAACACGGTGCCCACGAGACGGCCGGCGCTCTCGTCGTCGCGGCCGACGATCAGGATGTTGCGCAGCAGCACCGGCCCGAGGTCCTTCACGATGCCGTCCGAGGCGGCGTACGGAGCGGTCGTCGACTGATCCACGGTGAAGCTGCAGCCGGAGACGCCCAGCATCAGCAACACGGCGCCGGCAGCAACGGCCTGCTGCGCGCGGTTCTTCGGTGCACAATTCACAGCACAAACTCCTGGGGTTCAACAGGTGGGACAGGTGGGTAATCCGGGGCGGACCTACGCAACAGACTATCGGCAACGTGCCCAAACCGTGGTGTCGGTTTCGGTGCACCCGAAGGCCGGGAAGCACTAAAAGCACTGCCCGTCAAGGGGCGAATCATAGATCTTTCCGCTTGTTCCGGCCGCCTGACCTGCGAAAACACGGGATCGGCGTGTCGTTGCCGTGATAAACTGATCCCCGGGAAAGGGGAAAGTCCACATGGTTTTTGAGGTCGGCGAAACAGTTGTTTACCCTCACCACGGCGCAGCGAAGATCGAAGAGATCAAGATGCGCGTCATCAAGGGCGAAGAGAAGATGTATCTCAAGCTCAAGGTGGCACAGGGTGATCTGACGATAGAAGTACCAGCAGAGAACGTTGACCTCGTAGGGGTCCGCGACGTGGTGGGCAAGGAAGGCCTCGAGCACGTGTTCGACGTCCTGCGAGCCGAATTCACGGAAGAGCCCACCAACTGGTCGCGCCGCTACAAGGCGAACCTCGAGAAGCTCGCTTCGGGTGACGTGATCAAGGTGGCCGAAGTCGTGCGCGACCTCTGGCGCCGCGACCACGACCGCGGACTGTCGGCCGGCGAGAAGAGGATGCTCGCGAAAGCGCGGCAGATCCTCATCTCCGAACTCGCGCTGGCGGAGAAGACCGACGAAGAGAAGGCGGCAAGCGTTCTCGACGAGGTCCTCGCCTCCTAGGAGACGCCGACAGACATGAAAGAGGGACCTCCGGGTCCCTCTTTTTTGCTGCCCTGTCATAGGGTGACGGAGTGTCCGACAAGAATCCGCAGTATTCGTCCCGAGCCGTGGTCGGCGTCGTCGTGGTCGCCGCGGGAACGGGCCAGCGCCTCGGACAGGGCATCCCGAAGGCCCGTGTCCTCTGCGGCGGCCGCACCCTCCTCGACCACGCGCTCCAGACCGTGCTCGCGTCGGGTATCGCCACGGCCGTCGTCGTGGTCCTTCCCTCGGGGGACGCCGTGCTGTCCTCCGTCGTCGCGCGCGCAGCCGCGCAGGCGGACGCCCGCAGTGCGGAGGGTGCCGCGGGAGCGGTCGTGGAGATCATGGAGGTCACCGGTGGCGTGACGCGGACGGCCTCGGTCCGCGCGGGCCTCGATGCCCTCCCTCCGGCGGTCGACGTCGTCCTGGTCCACGACGCCGCCCGGGCGCTCACACCGCCGGCGGTGTTCCAGCGGGTGGCCGCCGCCGTGGCCGCGGGCGCGCCGGCCGTCATCCCGGTGCTCCCGGTCGTGGACACGGTCAAGGTGGTGGTGGACGACGTCGTGACGGCGACGCCGGACAGGGCCTCGCTGCGCGCGGTGCAGACGCCGCAGGGCTTCGACGCCGACGCCCTGCGTGCGGTGCATGCGAGCAGCCACGCGGATGATCCCGCCGTCACGGACGACGCCCGGCTCATGGAGGTGCATGGACACGCCGTACACGTCGTCGAGGGGGACGCCCTCGCCTTCAAGGTCACCACGCCGCTCGACCTCGTCATCGCGGAGGCGGTGCTGGCCCGGGCGCCCGTCCTCGGCGGATCCCTGTCCACCTGATCCCGAACGGTATTAGCACCGACACCGAACCACACCTGAAACCGACAGCAGGAGCACCGTGTACCTCAGCGAGCACAGCCACCTTCCCCGCACCGGCATCGGAGTGGACGTCCATGCGTACGCGCCTGATGACGCCCCGGCCGCACTGTGGCTCGCGGGCCTGCTGTGGGAGGGGGAGAGGGGGCTGTCGGGGCATTCGGACGGCGACGTCGTCGCGCATGCGGCGGCCGATGCCCTCTTCTCCGCAGCCGGCATCGGCGACCTCGGGACGCACTTCGGCACGGATCGCCCCGAGTACGCAGGCGCTTCCGGACACACCCTGCTCTCGGCGGCCGCGAGGATCGTCCGTGAGGCCGGGTTCGACGTCGGCAACATCGCGGTCCAGCTGATCGGCAACCGGCCGAAGTTCGCGCCGCGCCGGGCCGAGGCCGAGGCCGTCCTGTCCGACGCCGCGCAGGCGCCGGTCAGCATCTCGGCCACGACCACCGACGGGCTGGGCCTGACCGGAAGGGGTGAGGGCATCGCGGCCATGGCGACCGCCGTCGTCGTGCGCTCCGGTGCGCACGCACCGTCCGCCGCGCCGGAGGCCTGAGACCGCCTGCCGGGTAATCTGGACCGGTGAGCCTGCGATTCTATGACACCGCCCGCGCCGAGGTGCGCCCCTTCGAACCCCTCCAGCAGGGCAGGGCGAGCCTCTACTACTGTGGTGCCACCGTGCAGGGCATGCCGCACGTCGGCCATGTCCGCTCGGCGATCGCCTTCGATCAGCTGACCCGGTGGCTCGAGGCGCGCGGCCTGCGCGTCACGGTGGTCCGCAACGTGACGGACATCGACGACAAGATCCTCGCGAAATCCTCCGACTCGTTCCGTGACGGCGCCGCCGACGAGGACCCGAGCGTCATACCCCAGGAGCCGTGGTGGGCCCTCGCCTACCGCTTCGAACAGGAGTTCCACCGCGCCTACGCCGCCCTCGGCGTCCGGCCCCCGACGTACGAGCCGCGCGCGACCGGGCACATCCCGGAGATGCACGCTCTCATCCAGCTCCTGATCGACCGCGGCCACGCCTATCCTGCGCCGGACGGCTCCGGTGACGTCTACTTCGACGTCCGGTCCTGGCCCGCCTACGGCAGCCTGACGCGGCAGGACATCGACGACATGCAGGCCGCGCCCGACGCCGATCCCCGCGGCAAGAAGGATCCGCGCGACTTCGCGCTGTGGAAGGGCTCGAAGGACACAGATCCTCCGACGGCGTCCTGGCACAGCCCATGGGGTGCCGGCCGGCCCGGATGGCACCTCGAATGCTCGAGCATGGTCACCCGCTACCTCGGTACCGAGTTCGACATCCACGGCGGAGGCCTGGACCTGCGCTTCCCCCACCACGAGAACGAGATGGCGCAGTCGCAGGCCGCCGGCCACGCGTTCGCGCGGTTCTGGATGCACAACGGCATGGTCACGTACGGCGGCGAGAAGATGTCCAAGTCGATCGGCAACACCGTGAGCCCCCAGGAGATGATCGACGCCGCAGGCCCCCGCGTGGTCCGGTACTACCTCGGCCAGGCCCACTACCGCTCCGTCCTCGACTACCGCGAGACCTCCCTGCAGGAAGCCGCCGCTGCCGTCGGGCGCATCGACGGATTCATCGCGAAGGCCTCCGGACGCGTGGGGCTGCCCACCCGCGGCGCCGTCAGGGCGGCGGACCTGCCGACGGCCTTCGCCGAGGCGATGGATGACGACCTCAACGTGCCGCAGGCCCTCGCCGTGCTCCACACGAGCGTGCGCAGCGGCAATACGGCTCTCGCTGCGGGGGACGACGACGCCACGCGGGCGAGCCTGGCCGCCGTCGTCGCGATGACCGCCGTCCTCGGTCTCGACGATGCCGGGCAGCCGGGCGCCTCCGCTCAGGACTCCTCGACGGCGACAGCCCTCGCGGCCCTCGTCGGGGATCGGATCGCTGAACGCGGTGAGGCCAGAGAGGCGCGGGACTGGGCCCGGGCCGATGCCATCCGCGATGCGCTGGCCGCCGCCGGCATCACTCTCGAGGACTCGGCCGACGGCGTCACCTGGTCGGTGTCGGGGAGCTAGGCTACCGGGCGCCGGAGGGCGTGCGGCCTCCTCCACACGCCCTCCGGAAGGACGGTGCCGCGGTACCGCACCGGCTCCGCGTAAACTGGAGGCGATTCTTCTTCTATATAAAGGTGTTCTCCCATGGCCAGTCACGGACGTCCAGGCGCGGTTCGCAAAACGAAAAAGGGCCCCACCATCGGCACCGGCGGACACGGACGCAAGTCGCTCGAGGGCAAGGGCCCCACTCCCAAGGCGGAGGACCGCCCGTACCACAAGGCCTACAAGACCAAGGAGCTGGCCGAGCGCTCCGCGGCCAAGCGCGAGGGCAAGGGCGCAGGTACCGGCCGCACCAAGGGCAAGGCCGCCGAAGAGGTCGTCACGGGCCGCAACTCGGTCGTCGAGGCCCTTCGAGCGGGCATTCCTGCCAAAGCGCTCCACGTCGCCATCCGCGTCGAGATGGACGACCGCGTCCGCGAGTCGCTGAAGATGGCCGCCGAGCGTGGCATCCCCGTGATGGAGACCGGGAAGCCGGAGCTGGACCGCATGACGGACGGTGCCGTGCACCAGGGGCTCATGCTGCAGATCCCGCCCTACGAGTACGCCGACGCTCTCGATCTCGTGGACGAGACGATCGAGCGCTACCGTCGCGGCCACATCGGCAACGCCCCGCTCTTCGTGGCGCTCGACGGCATCACCGATCCCCGTAACCTGGGAGCGATCATCCGATCGGCGTCCGCATTCAGCAGCCACGGGGTCATCGTGCCCGAGCGCCGCTCCGTCGGAGTGACGGCGTCGGCCTGGAAGACCAGTGCAGGTGCCGCCGTCCGGGTCCCCGTGGCCAGGGTCGGCAACCTCAACTCCGCGCTGAAGTCCTTCAAGCAGAAGGGCATCTTCGTCCTCGGGCTCGACGGCGACGGGGACGTCTCGCTGCCCGAGCTGTCCCTCAGCAAGGACCCCATCTGCATCGTCGTCGGTTCCGAGGGCAAGGGCCTGTCCCGGCTGGTCCGCGAGAACTGCGACCAGATCGTCTCCATCCCCATCCACTCCGCGATGGAGTCGCTCAATGCGTCGATGGCGGTGGGAATCACGCTGTACGAGATCTCCCGCCAGCGCTCGGTCTGACAACGGGCATGCTGAACCCCGCACCCCTGCCGCGAGCCTCCCGCGAGTTCCCTCTCGGACTCCACTCCATCAAGGGGGCATGGGGCCAGGACACGCATGCCAACGCCGCGGTGTGGGCACCGGCCGTCGCCTCGATGGACGTGCACTGGCGTCGCGCGGACGGCACCTGGACGTCGGAGACGCTGGTGGGGCTCGACGGCGGCGTCCACCACGGCGTCGTGGGCCCGGTGGCGCCCGGTGCGCTCTACGCGTTCTGGCCCACCGGCCGGGACCTGCCGGGGACCATCGGCGAGGCGCAACTGCTCCTCGATCCGTACGCGCGCGCGGTGGAGGTCATCGAGACCGGGTCCGGGACGGACGAGCCGGCCATGCTCTCCTACTATTCCGTATTCCTCGAGCATGCCTTCGACTGGGGGGCCGGCGAGCGACCCCGCACCCCCTGGCGGGACACCGTCATCTACGAAGCCCACGTCAAGGGCCTCACCAAGCTGCACCCCGGCGTGCCCGAGGAGCTCCGCGGCACGTACGCGGGCCTGGGCCATCCCACGATGGTCACGTACCTGCGCGACCTCGGCGTCACGGCGGTCGAGCTCCTGCCGATCCACTTCCACATCGACGAGCCACACTTGGAGCCGCTCGGCCTCAGCAACTACTGGGGCTACAACACGCTCGGCTTCTTCTCGGCCCACACCGAGTACGCCACCGCCGCTGCACGCGCGGCGGGCCCGGGTGCGGTGCTCGACGAGTTCAAGGGCATGGTCCGTGCGCTCCACGACGCCGGCCTCGAGGTCATCCTCGATGTGGTCTACAACCACACCGCCGAGGGCGAGCAGCACCGCCCCGCACTGTGCTGGCGCGGACTGGGCGACCTCGACCACTACCGGCACGACGACGCCGGCCGGTATGTCGAGACCACGGGCTGCGGCAACAGCCTGGACTTCTCCCAGCCCCGGATCGTGGAGTTCGCACTCGACTCGCTGCGCTACTGGGTGGAGGAATGCCAGATCGACGGCTTCCGGTTCGACCTGGCCGTCACCCTCGCACGGGACGAACACAACGTGTTCACGCCACGGCACCCCTTCCTGGTCGCCGCCGGTGCATCCAAGGCCCTGCGCGGGACCAAACTCATCGCCGAGCCCTGGGACATCGGAGCGGGCGGCTGGCAGACCGGGCGGTTCCCGGTCGGCTGGGCGGACTGGAACGACGGCTTCCGGGACACGGTGCGGGATTTCTGGCTGCGCGACGTCGCCTCGATCACAGGGGGAGGCACGGGCTCCTCGCCTGCGCGACTGGCCGGCTGCCTCGCGGGCTCGGCCGAGACCTTCGCGGCGTCCGGCCGCAGCCCGCTGGCCTCGGTCAACCTGGTCACGGCGCACGACGGATTCACGCTCGCCGACCTGACGGCCTACGAGCGCAAGCACAACGAGGCCAACGGGGAAGGTAACCGCGACGGGCACAACGACAACCGCAGCTACAACCACGGCGCCGAGGGCCGGACGGAGGACGAGGGGATCCTCGCCGCCCGTGAGCAGAGCGCGCGCAACCTCATGGCCTCGCTGCTCATCTCGCTCGGTGTGCCGATGCTGACGGCGGGCGACGAGCTCGGTCGGACGCAGAACGGCAACAACAACGCGTACTGCCAGGACAACGAGCTCGCCTGGGTGCACTGGCCCGACGACGCCTCGTCCCGGCGGATGCTGGACGCGACCCGCGCCCTCTTGTCCATCCGCAGGGACTTCCTGGCCGGGCAGCCGTCCACCTTCCCGTCGCGCGGCGATCAGTCCACCCTCCTGTGGTTCAGCGCAGCGGGCCTGCCGATGACCGCGCACGAGTGGGAGGATCCGCGGACCAGGACGGTCCAGCTGCTCCTCGGGTCCACGGGCGGCACCATCAACGGGCTCGTCGTGATCAACGGTTCGTTGCAGGACGCCCGCATCCACCTGCCGTCGGCCTGGATCCTGCAGGGCCAGGGCATCGAGGGTGAGCAGCCACGGTGGTTCAGTCCGACGTTCGACTCGGCGGCCCGTGCACCCCTGTCCGGGGAAGAGCGCCTGCGCTCCGGCGAGGCCGATACCGTCGCCGCAGACTCGGTCCGCATCTACCGCTGTTGATCGGTCCGGCAGCGGCATGGGGAAGGCCCGGGACCGCGACGGTCCCGGGCCTTCCCCATGGGGCGTGGAGCCGGACGATCAGGCGTTGACGACGAGCCCCAGCTCGGCCTTCGTCGCCAGGGTGGTGTGCTTCGGGAGCACGCGCACCGTGTAGCCGAAGGACCCGGAGTGGTCGATCCGGATGCTGCCGGTGAAGAGGTAGCGCCCACTGCCGAGGTTCTCGGAGACAGCGAGGTCCTCCACGGTGACCTCGCTCAGTTCGTCGCTCTCCAGGGCACGGCCGTAGGCCACCTCGACCGCGACGTCCTCCGGGTCCAGGCCGCCGAGCGAGACGTAGGCGTTGACCGTCAGCGAGTCGCCGATCTGTGGATTCTCGGAGACGCCGGTGGAGTCCACATGTTCCACCTGGACGGCGGGCCAGTTGCCCTGGACGCGCGAGCGCCAGGCGGCGGTCCGCTTCGCGAGCGAGAAGGAGTCGGCAGAGGCCTCCTGGCCGGCGCGCCAGGCCGGCCGGTACAGCTTCTCGACGTAGTCCTGCAGCATGCGCTCGGCCGAGACGGCGGGGCCCAGGGTAGCCATCGTGTGCTTGATCATGGCGATCCACTGGTGCGGGACGCCGTCCCGCGAAGGCTCGGACGGTCCGGCGGCGCCGGCACCCTCGGCGGGCACCAGTGAGTAGAAGCGCGGCCCCACCTGGGTCTCGAGGAGGTCGTAGAGTGCGGACGCCTCGATGTCGTCGCGCTCGTCCGCCGACGCGCCGTTGTTCGCGGTCGGGATCGCCCAGCCGTTGTCGCCGTCGAACATCTCGTCCCACCAGCCGTCCAGGACGGACAGGTTGAGGCCACCGTTGATGGCGGCCTTCATGCCGGAGGTGCCGCAGGCCTCGAGCGGGCGCAGCGGGTTGTTCAGCCAGACGTCGCAGCCCGGGAAGAGCGTGCGGGCCATGGCGATGTCGTAGTTCGGCAGGAAGACGATCCGGTGGCGGACCTCGGGATCGTCGGTGAAGCGGACCAGGTCCTGGATCATGCGCTTGCCCTGCTCGTCCGCGGGGTGGGACTTGCCGGCGATCACCAGCTGGATCGGGTGCTCCGGGTGCAGGAGCAACGCCTTGAGGCGGGCCGGGTTGCGGAGCATGAGCGTGAGCCGCTTGTAGGTGGGCACGCGACGGGCGAACCCGATGGTGAGGACGTCCGGGTCCAGCACGGAGTCCGTCCAGGACAGTTCGGCGTCCGCGGCACCGCGCTTCTTCCAGGAGGCGCGCAGGCGGTGGCGCACGTCGTCGACCAGGTTCGAGCGCAGGCTGCGGCGCAGGGCCCAGATGTCGGTGTCCGGTACGTCGTAGACCTTGCTCCACTGCGGGTCGAGGATCGACTCCGCGCCGAAGTTGGCCCGGGCGAAGTCGGCGATCTCCGGGTCGACCCAGCTCGGTACGTGTACGCCGTTCGTCACGGACGTGATGGGCACTTCACGGGGATCGAATCCCGGCCAGAGGCCGGAGAACATGCCGCGCGAGACCTCGCCGTGGAGCTTGGCAACCCCGTTGGCGCGCTGCGCGAGCCGCAATCCCATGACGGCCATGTTGAACTTCGTGTGGTCGCCGTCCACGTAGTTCTCGGCGCCGAGCGCCAGGACACGGTCCGTGGGGACGGCCGGAGCGAGGCCGGCGTGGAAGAAGTGCTCGATCTGGGAGCGGTCGAAGCGGTCGATCCCGGCGGGCACGGGTGTGTGAGTGGTGAACACCGTCGATGCGCGGCCGGCGGTGAGGGCCTCCTCCCAGCTCATCGGCGACTCGTTGGACGGATCCATGAGCTCGCGGATGCGCTCGATCCCGAGGAAGCCGGCGTGGCCCTCGTTCGTGTGGAACACCTCGGGAGCGGGTGTCCCGGTGAGGCGCTCGAAGATGCGCAGCGCCTTGACGCCGCCCATGCCGAGCAGCAGTTCCTGCTGGAGGCGCTGGTCCCCACCACCGCCGTAGAGGCGGTCCGTGACGTTGCGTGCGGCGTCGTCGTTCTCGGCGACGTTGGAGTCCAGGAGCAGCAAGGGGACGCGGCCGACGTCGGCGCGCCAGATGTGTGCGGACAGCTGGCGACCGTTGGGCAGGGGCAGCACCACCTTGGCGGCGGAGCCGTCCTGCTCGCGGAGCAGCGTCAGCGGCAGGCCGTCGGGATCGAGGACGGGGTAGGTCTCCTGCTGCCATGCGTCACGGGAGAGGGACTGCTTGAAGTAGCCGGCCTGGTAGAGCAGGCCGACGCCGATCAGGGGGACGCCGAGGTCGGACGCCGACTTCAGGTGGTCGCCGGCCAGGATGCCGAGGCCACCGGAGTACTGCGGGAGGACGGCGCTGATGCCGTACTCGGGGGAGAAGTAGGCGATGCTGCGGGGAGCGTCGTCACCGAGCCCCTGGTACCAGCGCGGTTCGGTCAGGTAGCTCTCGAGGTCGGCGCCGAGTGCCTGGATGCGCTGCACCAGCGACTCGTCGTCGGAGAGCTGCTGCAGCTTCTCCCGTGTCACGGAGCCGAGGAAGGACACCGGATCGTGCCCGCTCTCCTCCCACGCGGCGCGGTCGATGTCCTCGAACAGGCGCGAGGTCGGAAGGTGCCACGACCAGCGCAGGTTGCCCGCGAGCCTGCCGAGCGGCGCGATGTTCTCGGGGAGGACGGTTCGGACGGTAAATCTGCGGATAGCCTTCACCTCGGTTACGCTAGCGCACTTGCCCAGCGGTGGGGAGGGCTTCTGCGTAAACGCTTGCGTAATACGGAGCAGGCGCTGACGCTACGCGAAGCTCCCTTAGCATTTCGGCCCATTACTCGCTAACGTCGTACGGGTGACCACTCCTACCGAGCAGAACCGAAATGCCCAGTACCCCGAAGGACTGCGCTTTGGCCGCATCCCCATCACTGCGGTCAGTCCCGTCATCGAGGACGGACGCTTTCCTGCGAAGGGGATTCCCGGCTCTGACATCGCCGTGGGCGCGACCGTCTTCAGGGAGGGCCACGACCAGTTGGGCGTCTCGGCAGTCCTCTACGACCCGAGGGGCAGGGAGGTGCAGCGCGTCCGCATGACGCCGGTGGGCTCGGGGCTGGACCGCTGGGCGGGAACCCTCACCCCTCGTGCAAAGGGTCTGCACACCTTCACCATCGAGGGCTGGTCCGATGTGTTCGGTACCTGGGAGCACGACGCGACGATCAAGATCGCCGCCGGGGTCGACGTCGAACTGATGCTGGCCGAGGGCGCCGCGCTGTTCGCCCGGGCGGCGGGCGAGCGCACCGGCCGCGACGCGACACTGTTCCGCCGGGCAGCGGACACCCTTGCCGATCCGTCCCAGAGCGTCGAGGCCCGCCTCGCCGCCGGCCTGTCGCCCCAGATCCACGATGCGATCGCGCGTCAGCCGATCCGCTCCCTCGTCACCGCCTCCCAGGCCTACCCGATCAACGTGGAGCGCGAGCTGGCCGGTCGTGCGGCCTGGTACGAATTCTTCCCGCGCTCCGAGGGCGCCACCTACGATCCCGAGACCGCCCAGTGGACCTCCGGCACGTTCCGTGAAGCCACGAAGCGCCTTGATGCCGTCGCTGCCATGAACTTCGACGTCGTGTACCTGCCTCCGATCCACCCGATCGGCCGCACGCACCGCAAGGGCCCCAACAACACACTGACCGCCGGTCCCGGGGACCCGGGATCGCCGTGGGCCATCGGCTCGGAGGACGGCGGACACGATGCCATCCACCCCGACCTCGGCACGTTCGAGGATTTCGACGCCTTCGTGGCGCGGGCCACCGAACTGAACCTCGAGGTCGCCCTGGACCTCGCCCTGCAGGCGTCACCGGACCACCCCTGGGTCCAGACCCACCCGGAGTGGTTCACCACGCGCGTCGACGGGTCCATCGCCTACGCGGAGAACCCCCCGAAGAAGTACCAGGACATCTACCCCATCAACTTCGACAACGATCCGAAGGGCCTGTCGAAGGAGGTCCTGCGGATCGTCCTGATGTGGATCCAGCACGGCGTGAAGATCTTCCGGGTGGACAACCCGCACACCAAGCCGGTGCAGTTCTGGGAGTGGCTGATCGCGCGGGTGAACAAGAAGCACCCCGACGTCATCTTCCTCGCCGAGGCCTTCACCCGGCCGCCGATGATGCACGCGCTCGGTCGGGCAGGCTTCCAGCAGTCCTACTCCTATTTCACGTGGCGCAACACGAAGACAGAGCTCGAGGAGTACTTCACCGAGATCAGCCAGGTCTCCCCGGCGTACTTCCGGCCCAACTTCTTCGTGAACACCCCGGACATCCTCACCGAGTACCTGCAGTACGGCGGGCCTGCGGCCTTCAAGATCCGCGCGGTACTCGCATCCATGGCGAGTCCGCTGTGGGGGGTGTACTCCGGCTATGAACTGTTCGAGCACGTGGCCCGGCCGGGAGCCGAGGAGTACATCGACAACGAGAAGTTCCAGTACCGCCCGCGGGACTACGCTGCCGCCGAGGCGGGAGGCCGGTCGCTCGCGCCCTTCATCACCCGCCTGAACGCTATCCGCAGGTCCCATCCCGCGCTCGGGGACCTGGAGAACCTGAGTGTCCACGGCAGCACCGACCCGGCCACGGTGGTGTTCGTGAAGCACAAGCAGACGGCGGAGGGCAAGGACACGGTGATCGTCGTCGTCAATGTGGATCCGCACAGCACCAGGGAGAGCACCGTGTCGCTCGACCTCGCGCACCTGGGCCTCGACGCCGGCGATCTGGACGAGAACGGTACGTTCCTGGTGGACGATCTCCTCACGGGACAGACCTTCACCTGGGGTGAGCATAATTACGTCCGGCTCGACCCCCACGTGGAGCCCGCCCACATTCTTTCAATCAGGAGGCAGCGCTAGTGCCCAACCCCTTCCAGCTCAACGCACCTGGACTGGCCCACGACCCCCACTGGTACCGCAAGGCGGTGTTCTACGAGGCCCTGGTCCGCGGATTCGCCGATGCGAACGGGGACGGCTCCGGTGACCTCTCGGGTCTGATCGAGAAGCTGGACTACCTCCAGTGGCTCGGCGTCGACTGCCTGTGGCTGCCGCCCTTCTTCAAGTCCCCGCTGCGCGACGGCGGCTACGACATCTCGGACTACTACGACGTGCTCGACGAGTTCGGGTCGCTCGGCGACTTCAAGCGGCTCGTCGCCGAGGCACACGCCCGTGGTGTCAGGGTCATCATCGACCTGCCCATGAACCACACCTCCGACCAGCACCACTGGTTCCAGGAGTCCCGCCGGGATCCCGAAGGCCCGTACGGAGATTTCTACGTGTGGAGCGACACGGACGAGAAGTACCAGGACGCCCGCATCATCTTCGTGGACACCGAGGAATCGAACTGGACGTTCGACCCGGTGCGCCGCCAGTTCTTCTGGCACCGGTTCTTCAGCCACCAGCCGGACCTCAACTTCGAGAACCCCAAGGTGCAGGAGGCCATCTTCGACGTCGTGAAGTTCTGGCTCGACCAGGGCATCGACGGCTTCCGTGCCGACGCCATCCCCTACCTGTTCGAGGAGGAGGGCACCAACTGCGAGAACCTGCCGAAGACGCACGAGTTCCTCAAGCGGCTCCGCGCGATGGTGGACGAGAAGTACCCGGGCCGCGTCATCATCGC
This sequence comes from Arthrobacter sp. BC5, assembly GCF_056680255.1. NCBI lineage: Bacteria > Bacillati > Actinomycetota > Actinomycetes > Micrococcales > Micrococcaceae > Arthrobacter > Arthrobacter sp. BC5. The sequence continues at coordinate 679,077 of NZ_CM155273.1, read as the reverse complement.
CGAGGCGAACCAGATGCCGGACGAGGTCGTCGAGTACTTCGGTGACGAGGACGGCCCCGAGTGCCACATGTCCTTCCACTTCCCGATCATGCCGCGGCTCTTCTATGCGCTGCGTGACCAGAAGGCCGCCCCCATCATCGAGACCATGGACGAGACTCCGGACATCCCGGCCGGCGCCCAGTGGGGCACGTTCCTCCGCAACCACGACGAGCTCACCCTCGAGATGGTCACCAGCGAAGAACGGGAAGCGATGCTCGGGTGGTATGCACCGGACCCCCGGATGCGAGCGAACGTCGGCATCCGTCGCCGGTTGTCCCCGCTGCTCGACAATTCACGGGCGGAAGTCGAACTGATCCACGCCCTCCTGCTGTCCCTGCCCGGCAGCCCGTTCCTGTACTACGGCGACGAGATCGGCATGGGGGACAACATCTGGCTCGAGGACCGCGATGCCTCGCGGACCCCGATGCAATGGAACCCGGACCGCAACGCAGGCTTCTCCCCGGTGGATCCGGGCAAGCTGTACCTCCCGGTCGTCCAGTCGCTCGTCTACCACTACAACCACGTGAACGTCGAAGCGCAGATGGCCACGTCGAGTTCGCTGCTCCACTGGGTCCGCCAGATGCTCGCGGTCCGCAAGGCCCACCCGGCCTTCGGGCTGGGTGCCTACCGCAACGTCCCGGTCGAGTCCGAGCACGTGCTCGCCTTCCTCCGGGAGGTCGAGGAGCCCAATGCCGAAGGCGAGCCCGCCGAGTCGGTGCTCTGTGTCTTCAACCTGTCGCAGCACCCGGTCGCCGCGAGGATGCGCCTCGCGGAGTTCGCGGGCCGCGGGCTCCGGGACCTGTTCGGAGGGTCGATCTTCCCGGCGTTCGCGGAGGACGGCGATATCACCCTGACGCTCGGCAGCCACGACTTCTTCTGGCTGCGGGTCCGCTCCGCGAACTCCAACACCTCGTCGCCGCACACCCAGGCCATGCCCGTCATTCCCCTCTCGGAGGTAATCAGATAATGGCGACCCACATACCCTTCATCCCGGAGATCCTCACCGAATGGCTTCCATCCCAGCGGTGGTTCCCGGCGAAGGAGCGGTCGGTGGACCTGACGGTCGTCGGCGGCACTGTGCTGGAGGACCCGGCCGGCGCGGCGGGCTTCGAGGTGCACTTCCTGGCGGTCGATTCCGGCCGGCGGACCGACGTCGTCAGCGTGCCGATCAGCTACCGCAGCGAACCACTCGAGGACGCCGCTGCGGGACTCATCGGCCAGGTGGAACACCCCGAGCTCGGTGCCCGGTGGGCGTACGACGCCACGCACGACGCCGACTTCGTGCGGCTGTGGGTCGACTTCATCCTCAGCGGCGGCAGGACGCCCGACGGGCGGCTCACGGGTGTCGTCATCAAGGCTCCGGCCCATCAGGAGCCGGGCGTCGCCCAGCCGGTCAAGGTTCTCCAGGGGGAGCAGTCGAACACCTCGGTGGTCTACGGCTCCGGTGCGGGATCCATGATCGTGAAGTTCTTCCGCGTGCTGGCGGCCGGCGAAAGCCCCGATGTGCAGATCAGCGCAGAACTCACCGCCGGCGGGTCGACGGACACCCCCGATACCTTCGGCTGGGTCACGGGCACCTGGCAGGAAGCCCATGGCGAGCCGGGCCACCACGTGACGGGCCACGTCAGCGTGCTGCGCGACTTCGTCGAGGGAAGCACCGACGCCTGGCGCACCGCGTCATCCGCGGCAACGACCGCCGGTGACTTCACGGCCGAGGCCCGAAGTCTCGGCCGGGCCGTCGCCAGGATCCACCGGCAGCTCGACGGCGCCTTCGGGAGCCGCAAGGCCACCGACGACGAGGAGAGGGACTTCAAGGACGCCCTCGTGCGGCGCATCCGGTGGGCCTGGGAGGAAGCGGGTGACGCCGTCGGTACCCTGGATGCCGAGGTGGATCGCATCATCGCCGACATCGAGACCCTCGCGGACATCCCGCCGCTGCAGCGGATCCACGCCGACCTCCACCTCGGCCAGGTGCTCCAGTCGCCCGACGGCACATGGCTCATCATCGATTTCGAGGGCGAACCACTCCGCCCCACGGCCGAGCGAAGCGTTCCCGATGTGCCTGTGCGCGACGTCGTCGGCATGGTTCGCTCGCTCGAGTACGCGGCAGCTTCCCGCGGTGCGGCGCCGGTCGGATCGTCCGAGGCGGCCGTGACGGAACAGTGGTCCGACGCCGCTCGGGAGGCATTCCTCGAGGGCTACGCGGAGGAGTCCGGAGCGCCTGTGGACACCGACGGGCCGCTCTTCCGTGCCCTCTGGCTCGACAAGGCCCTGTACGAAGTCGTCTACGAGATCCGCAACAGGCCGGACTGGGTGGAGATGCCCGTCCGGGACGTCCGACGCGCCCTGGGTGCACAGCCCGGTGCGGACGCAACGAAAGCAGCTGACATGAATTCTCCGAAGAACGCCGGTCCGGACGAGGGCGCAGGCGAGGAAAGCCTCGCGGCAAAGGCAGCCAAAGCAGTCGCCGGGACAGCGAAGGCAGTGGTAGGGAAAGCGAAGAACGCGACGACGGCGGTGGCCGACGCGGCCTCCGACGGCGGCTCGGGGACGGGGCGGGGTGCCGACGACGCGCAGGCCGGCGATCACGTCGCGCCGGATCTTACTCCCGCCGCAGTGGAGCAGTCCGTCCTCCAGCAGGTCTCGGACGGCGTCTATCACCAGCCCCATGCGGTGTTGGGCGCACACCTGGACAGCAACGACGTCGTGACCATCCGGACCCTGCGCCGACTGGCCCGGTCCGTCGTCGTCATCACCGGTTCCGGCCGCACCGAACTGAGCCACGAGCACAACGGCATCTGGGCCGGCGCACTGCCGGCGGAGAATCCCGGACACGTACCCGACTACCGGCTCGAAGTGACGTACGACGGCGACCCGGTGACGGTCGATGACCCGTACCGGTTCCTGCCGACCCTGGGCGAGATCGACATGCACCTGATCGGGGAGGGCCGGCACGAGACGCTGTGGACCGCGCTCGGCGCCCACGTCCGCCACTACTCGTCGGTGCTCGGCGACATCGAGGGCGTCTCCTTCGCTGTCTGGGCCCCCAACGCCCGGGCCGTGCAGGTGATGGGTGATTTCAACGGCTGGGACGGAAGCACCAATGCCATGCGCGCTCTCGGCAGCTCGGGCATCTGGGAGATCTTCATCCCCGGAGCGGGGGCCGGGACGTGCTACAAGTTCCGCATCCTCGGAAGCGACGGCCAGTGGCGAGAGAAGGCCGACCCGATGGCACGGGGCACCGAGGTGCCGCCGCTCACCGGCTCCAAGGTCGTCGAGTCGACCTACGTCTTCGGCGACGAGGAGTGGATGGAGGCCCGGGCGGCCGGTGATCCCCACAACGGCCCGATGAGCGTGTACGAGGTGCACCTCGGTTCCTGGCGCCAGGGGCTCGGCTACCGGGAGCTCGCGGAGCAGCTCGCGGAGTACGTCTCCTGGCAGGGCTTCACGCACGTCGAGCTCATGCCGGTCGCCGAGCACCCGTTCGGCGGGTCGTGGGGGTATCAGGTCACGTCCTACTTCGCCCCGACGTCCCGCTTCGGTTCACCCGACGACTTCAGGTACCTCGTCGACACGCTCCACCAGGCCGGGATCGGCGTCATCATGGACTGGGTCCCCGCCCATTTCCCGAAGGACGCGTGGGCTCTGGCGAACTTCGACGGCGGCACGCTGTACGAGCACGGTGACCCGTTCCTCGGCGAGCACCGGGACTGGGGCACCCTCATCTTCGACTTCGGCCGCAGGGAGGTCCGCAACTTCCTCGTCGCGAACGCCCTGTACTGGCTCGAGGAGTTCCACATCGACGGACTGCGTGTCGACGCCGTCGCCTCCATGCTCTACCTGAACTACTCGAGGGAGGAAGGCCAGTGGCGGCCGAACAAGTTCGGCGGCCAGGAGAACCTCGAGGCCATCTCCTTCCTGCAGGAGGTCAATGCGACCGCCTACAAGCGGGCACCGGGAATCGTCATGGTGGCCGAGGAGTCCACCGCGTTCGACGGCGTCACCAGGCCCACGAGTGCCGGCGGCCTCGGGTTCGGGATCAAGTGGAACATGGGCTGGATGCACGACACCCTCGAGTACATCTCCGAGGACCCGATCAACCGCGTCCACCACCACGGCAAGGCGACGTTCTCGATGGTGTACGCGTACACCGAGAACTTCATGCTCCCCATCAGCCACGACGAGGTAGTGCACGGCAAGGGCTCGCTCCTGCGCAAGATGCCGGGCGATCGATGGCAGCAGCTCGCCAACGTCCGGGCGTACCTCGCGTTCCAGTGGGCACACCCAGGCAAGCAGCTCATCTTCATGGGCACCGAGTTCGCGCAGGAATCCGAGTGGGCCGAGCAGCACAGCCTCGACTGGTGGCTCACCGACACTCCGTCCCACAAGGGGGTGCAGCAGCTCGTCAGGTCGCTGAACACGATCTACAAGGAGACGCCCGCGCTGTACGCGCGGGACAACGAGCCCGCCGGCTTCCAGTGGATCGACGAGAACGACGGCGAGCACAACACGCTCTCGTTCATCCGGTGGGACCACCAGGGCAATCCGCTCGTCTGCATCGCGAACTTCGCAGGCGGTCCGCACGAGGGCTTCCGGGTCGGTCTGCCATGGGCGGGGGAGTGGACCGAGGTCCTCAACACCGACTCCGAGGAGTTCGGAGGCTCGGGCGTCGGGAACTCGGGTCGGATCACTGCACACGAGGGTGCGCACAACGGCCAGCCCGCTTTCGGCGACGTGCGTGTCCCCCCGCTGGGAGTGCTCTATCTGAAGCCCGCCGCTTCCTGATCATCGGCTGCCCGATACCATTGCGGACCCCCTCCCAGGAGGGGGTCCGCAGTCGTTTTACTTTCCGGCGCGAGCGGTGCTAGTGTTAGTACCCGCGCTGATGAAGTCATCTGATCGGCCGACAACCACACATTCGAAGCATCGCTCCTGTCCGTATTGGCGGGAACCGGCCGAGAAAGAGTGGGAACCGGCCGATTTGGAGAAACGGAGACAGCCGGGTAAGCTTGTAAAGTTGCTTCGGAGCGAGGACACAGCGGTTTGGTTGTGTTTGGTGCCGGTAGCTCCTGTTGTTTGAGAACTCAATAGTGTGCCAAGTTTGTTGATACCGATTGTTTTTTGATTGGTTGAATTTGCTGGTTGCCGCACCCCGTGTGGTGGCTGGTTTTTTTGGCTGGTTTCGAATTTTGTGCAATGGTGTCACCCGTTTTCCCGGGTGGTGTTGTTGTGTCTGTAATGCATTTACGGAGAGTTTGATCCTGGCTCAGGATGAACGCTGGCGGCGTGCTTAACACATGCAAGTCGAACGATGAACCTCACTTGTGGGGGGATTAGTGGCGAACGGGTGAGTAACACGTGAGTAACCTGCCCTTGACTCTGGGATAAGCCTGGGAAACCGGGTCTAATACTGGATACGACCTTCTGGCGCATGCCATGTTGGTGGAAAGCTTTTGTGGTTTTGGATGGACTCGCGGCCTATCAGCTTGTTGGTGGGGTAATGGCCTACCAAGGCGACGACGGGTAGCCGGCCTGAGAGGGTGACCGGCCACACTGGGACTGAGACACGGCCCAGACTCCTACGGGAGGCAGCAGTGGGGAATATTGCACAATGGGCGCAAGCCTGATGCAGCGACGCCGCGTGAGGGATGAAGGCCTTCGGGTTGTAAACCTCTTTCAGTAGGGAAGAAGCCGGCTCTTTGGGTTGGTGACGGTACCTGCAGAAGAAGCGCCGGCTAACTACGTGCCAGCAGCCGCGGTAATACGTAGGGCGCAAGCGTTATCCGGAATTATTGGGCGTAAAGAGCTCGTAGGCGGTTTGTCGCGTCTGCCGTGAAAGTCCGGGGCTTAACCCCGGATCTGCGGTGGGTACGGGCAGACTAGAGTGCAGTAGGGGAGACTGGAATTCCTGGTGTAGCGGTGAAATGCGCAGATATCAGGAGGAACACCGATGGCGAAGGCAGGTCTCTGGGCTGTAACTGACGCTGAGGAGCGAAAGCATGGGGAGCGAACAGGATTAGATACCCTGGTAGTCCATGCCGTAAACGTTGGGCACTAGGTGTGGGGGACATTCCACGTTTTCCGCGCCGTAGCTAACGCATTAAGTGCCCCGCCTGGGGAGTACGGCCGCAAGGCTAAAACTCAAAGGAATTGACGGGGGCCCGCACAAGCGGCGGAGCATGCGGATTAATTCGATGCAACGCGAAGAACCTTACCAAGGCTTGACATGAACCGGAATGATGCAGAGATGTGTCAGCCACTTGTGGCCGGTTTACAGGTGGTGCATGGTTGTCGTCAGCTCGTGTCGTGAGATGTTGGGTTAAGTCCCGCAACGAGCGCAACCCTCGTTCCATGTTGCCAGCGGGTTATGCCGGGGACTCATGGGAGACTGCCGGGGTCAACTCGGAGGAAGGTGGGGACGACGTCAAATCATCATGCCCCTTATGTCTTGGGCTTCACGCATGCTACAATGGCCGGTACAAAGGGTTGCGATACTGTGAGGTGGAGCTAATCCCAAAAAGCCGGTCTCAGTTCGGATTGAGGTCTGCAACTCGACCTCATGAAGTTGGAGTCGCTAGTAATCGCAGATCAGCAACGCTGCGGTGAATACGTTCCCGGGCCTTGTACACACCGCCCGTCAAGTCACGAAAGTTGGTAACACCCGAAGCCGGTGGCCTAACCCCTTGTGGGAGGGAGCCGTCGAAGGTGGGACCGGCGATTGGGACTAAGTCGTAACAAGGTAGCCGTACCGGAAGGTGCGGCTGGATCACCTCCTTTCTAAGGAGCGCCTCATGTTCATGTGCCCGTCCAGTGTGTCGGGTGTGTGGCGTGCAGGAGTTAGCCCATAGCGCGGGCGTTTGTTCCGCGGTGGGTGCTCATGGGTGGAATATCAATGAATAGGTGCCTGGTGGCTCCTGGCGGTTCGTGAGTACGTCTCATCGTCTGTGTCCGTGTTCCTTCCTTTCGGGGTGGGGTGCGGTTCGGTGGTGGTTCTGGAAAGCGGGTTGCCGGTGTGGTTGCCGGGTGGTGTTTGGCACACTGTTGGGTCCTGAGATAACAGGGCCTTCCTGCGTGGTTCGTGGTGGTGCGGGTGTCCGGTGTTTGCCGGGTGTCTGTGTCGGTGCGAGGTGGTGGGGGGGTTGGGTTGTTTCTGGTTTTCCTGCGCATGCTGGTCGCCGGTCCCCTTGGTTGGGGTGGTGTCCGGGTGTGTTGGGGTTGTTGGTTGAGAACTGCATAGTGGACGCGAGCATCTTAAAAAGAAGCAATTTCTAAGATAAATCTGGTTTCGGACGTATGTCCGGGCCTGGTTTTCTCGATATGTTTTTGATCTTAGTGGTCAAGTTTTTAAGGGCACACGGTGGATGCCTTGGCATCAGGAGCCGAAGAAGGACGTGGGAATCTGCGATAAGCCTGGGGGAGTTGATAACCGAACTTTGATCCCAGGATGTCCGAATGGGGAAACCCCGCCCGGCGCGCGAGTGACCGGGTGACCCGTATCTGAACACATAGGGTACGTGGAGGGAACGTGGGGAAGTGAAACATCTCAGTACCCACAGGAAGAGAAAACAATAGTGATTCCGTTAGTAGTGGCGAGCGAACGCGGAACAGGCTAAACCAGTGGTGTGTGATAGCCGGCGGGCGTTGCATCACTGGGGTTGTGGGACTTTCCGTTCCAGTTCTGCCGGACTGGTGAAATGAGTGCGTGCGTATAGGTGAACGGGTTTGAAAGCCCGGCCGGAGAGGGTGTTAGTCCCGTAACCGTAATGCGTGACGCCGTTTGGAGAGGATCCCAAGTAGCACGGGGCCCGAGAAATCCCGTGCGAATCTGCCAGGACCACCTGGTAAGCCTAAATACTCCCTGATGACCGATAGCGGACCAGTACCGTGAGGGAAAGGTGAAAAGTACCCCGGGAGGGGAGTGAAATAGTACCTGAAACCGTGTGCCTACAAACCGTCGGAGCAACCTTAGTAGTTGTGACGGCGTGCCTTTTGAAGAATGAGCCTGCGAGTTAGTGTTACGTCGCGAGGTTAACCCGTGTGGGGAAGCCGTAGCGAAAGCGAGTCTGAATAGGGCGACCAGAGTGGCGTGATCTAGACCCGAAGCGAAGTGATCTACCCATGGCCAGGTTGAAGCGACGGTAAGACGTCGTGGAGGACCGAACCCACTTCAGTTGAAAATGGAGGGGATGAGCTGTGGGTAGGGGTGAAAGGCCAATCAAACTTCGTGATAGCTGGTTCTCCCCGAAATGCATTTAGGTGCAGCGTTGCGTGTTTCTTATCGGAGGTAGAGCTACTGGATGGCTAATGGGCCCTACAAGGTTACTGACGTCAGCCAAACTCCGAATGCCGGTAAGTGAGAGCGCAGCAGTGAGACTGTGGGGGATAAGCTTCATAGTCGAGAGGGAAACAGCCCAGACCACCAACTAAGGCCCCTAAGCGTGTGCTAAGTGGGAAAGGATGTGGAGTTGCCCAGACAACCAGGAGGTTGGCTTAGAAGCAGCCACCCTTGAAAGAGTGCGTAATAGCTCACTGGTCAAGTGATTCCGCGCCGACAATGTAGCGGGGCTCAAGTACACCGCCGAAGTTGTGGCATTCACATATATCCCAAGCCGGAGACTTGTTCTCCTGGTTCAAGGGTGTGGATGGGTAGGGGAGCGTCGTGTGGGCAGTGAAGTCGCGGTGTAAACCAGCGGTGGAGCCTACACGAGTGAGAATGCAGGCATGAGTAGCGAAAGACGGGTGAGAAACCCGTCCGCCGAATGATCAAGGGTTCCAGGGTCAAGCTAATCTGCCCTGGGTAAGTCGGGACCTAAGGCGAGGCCGACAGGCGTAGTCGATGGACAACGGGTTGATATTCCCGTACCGGCGAAAAACCGGCAATACTGATCGAGGGATACTAACCGCCAGAAGCATGACCGGCCACCCTTGTGGTGACGTGGTTTTTTGTGGATCGCGGGACCTGATCTCGGGAGGTAAGCGTATTAACAGGTGTGACGCAGGAAGGTAGCCGAGCCGGGCGATGGTTGTCCCGGTCTAAGGATGTAGGGCAGAACGTAGGCAAATCCGCGTTCTTGTGTTCGATCACGAGCCTGAGATCTGATGGGACCCCCGTATGGGGGAATTCGGTGATCCTATGCTGCCGAGAAAAGCATCGGCGCGAGGTTTTAGCCGCCCGTACCCCAAACCGACACAGGTGATCAGGTAGAGAATACTAAGGCGATCGAGAGAATTATGGTTAAGGAACTCGGCAAAATGCCCCCGTAACTTCGGGAGAAGGGGGGCCCCAACTGTGATGGTGACTTGCTCACCGGAGCGGATCAGGGCCGCAGAGACCAGGGGGAAGCGACTGTTTACTAAAAACACAGGTCCGTGCGAAGTCGCAAGACGATGTATACGGACTGACTCCTGCCCGGTGCTGGAAGGTTAAGAGGACCGGTTAGTTTCACGCTTGCGTGGGACGAAGCTGGGAATTTAAGCCCCAGTAAACGGCGGTGGTAACTATAACCATCCTAAGGTAGCGAAATTCCTTGTCGGGTAAGTTCCGACCTGCACGAATGGAGTAACGACTTCCCCGCTGTCTCAACCATAAACTCGGCGAAATTGCAGTACGAGTAAAGATGCTCGTTACGCGCAGCAGGACGGAAAGACCCCGAGACCTTCACTATAGTTTGGTATTGGTGTTCGGTGTGGCTTGTGTAGGATAGGTGGGAGACTGTGAAGCGTGGACGCCAGTTCATGTGGAGTCATCGTTGAAATACCACTCTGGTCACTCTGGATATCTAACTTCGGCCCGTAATCCGGGTCAGGGACAGTGCCTGATGGGTAGTTTAACTGGGGCGGTTGCCTCCTAAAAAGTAACGGAGGCGCCCAAAGGTTCCCTCAGCCTGGTTGGCAATCAGGTGGCGAGTGTAAGTGCACAAGGGAGCTTGACTGTGAGAGAGACATCTCAAGCAGGGACGAAAGTCGGGACTAGTGATCCGGCGGCACATTGTGGAATGGCCGTCGCTCAACGGATAAAAGGTACCTCGGGGATAACAGGCTGATCTTGCCCAAGAGTCCATATCGACGGCATGGTTTGGCACCTCGATGTCGGCTCGTCGCATCCTGGGGCTGGAGTAGGTCCCAAGGGTTGGGCTGTTCGCCCATTAAAGCGGTACGCGAGCTGGGTTTAGAACGTCGTGAGACAGTTCGGTCCCTATCCGCTGCGCGCGCAGGAAATTTGAGAAGGGCTGTCCTTAGTACGAGAGGACCGGGACGGACGAACCTCTGGTGTGTCAGTTGTACTGCCAAGTGCACCGCTGATTAGCTACGTTCGGATGGGATAACCGCTGAAAGCATCTAAGCGGGAAGCCTGCTTCAAGATGAGATTTCCATACACCTCGAGTGTGAGAGGCCCCCAGCCAGACCACTGGGTTGATAGGCCGGATGTGGAAGCAGGGACGAAAGACCTGTGAAGCTGACCGGTACTAATAAGCCGATAACTTACACCACAGACCACCCCCCACCGGGACCCCTGGGCAACCAGGACACCAGTGACCACGGGGGACGGTGAAGATCACATGCTACGCGTCCACTATGCGGTTCCCAACCAACAACCGGAGAACCACAACTGAATATGAGTACATCCAGCACGACGGATGTAACCCCACAGATTTACCGGCACCCACACCCCGCACCACCAGGTACGGGACGAAACGGTGCGTCAGGTAGCAAGGGTTACGGCGGTCATAGCGTGGGGGAAACGCCCGGTCCCATTCCGAACCCGGAAGCTAAGACCCACAGCGCCGATGGTACTGCACCCGAGAGAGTGTGGGAGAGTAGGACACCGCCGGACAACACTTAACACAGGGAAGGCCCCACACCACCAGGTGCGGGGCCTTCCCCCCTTTAACCCACACCCCGACCACCACCCGGGGATGGTGCCCGTAAGGCCGGGCGCGCGCCACCACGGAACCCGGGCGCCCCAACCACGAAACGCCACCTGCCCGACTCCGGCCACCACGCCGCCCAACCCGGCCGGTCGAGACCGAACGGCTGGATCTGGTCCGGCTGCGGGAGTGGCTGATGTGGCCAACGGGTCATCCACTGTACGTATCTCGTCGTGGGTGCGGTGGCCATCGTGCCCGTTGTGGTCTGCTCCCTGATCCATGCTCAGCGTCAGGAGGTGGAGCTGTGTGCGCACGGCGTTGCAGGAGGATCTGATGAGCGTGAAGGACGACCGCGGACCCTTAGCCGGGGATGCTCTGCCGGCGAAGGCCTAAGGGGTCCTCACTTTCCTTCGGAGCAAGCATGCAGGCCTCGCCGTTCAGGGCGAGCCTGGACAAAGGCACGTGGTTTGAGAATCGCCTCGGGTCATGGCGTCCTTCCCACAAGCCGACCGTGGGAGACCCGGGAGTCGGAAGATGTGCCTGAGGATTTCGACCGGTGCACGTGTGTGGTCGACGTTCGCTACTCATCACCGGTGCCTGATCGCTGGCAGTCACCCGACGGGCGGAAGCCTGGCTCGCTTGTCGGTGGCGGCACTCGTGATCGGTGATCGCGTAGCAGCGCTTCCTGGTCCGGAAGGTTTCCCAGACGAGCCTGCGTCCGGGCTCGCCCCTCCCGCCTACAGGAACCCGGCCTGGGGTAGAACGGATCGCTCCAGGTCCCACCGGAGCAGTACCTCAGCCCGCCGTGTACTGAGCGAGGGTGCGGCCGAGCAGTTGGTGCCCGTGCCAGACCCGGTACTGGCTCTGTCCAGTGTCATCGGGTCCGCGGGGTCAGTCCGGAGTTGTGGCCGGCGAGAGCTGCCGTCCAACCGGTGCTCCGTCGCGTGGCCGGCCGCAGCCCTGGTCCCTGCTCCTGGCAGCGGCAGGTTCCATCGAGCGGCGCTGGCTCGGACTGGAGACGTATCGTTCCTCCCATTCACCATGAGCACCAGGACGGCGAGCGGAGCGACGGTCGGGGCTGCGCCCTCCCATCCGGGGTATCGCGTGGTGATCGCTGCACACCTGGCTGCCTACCGGTGTGCTTCGACCACGACGACGCGTGGTCGGGGTACCCGGATGAGGCATGCATATCGGTGGGCTCGAACGAGTCATGAGTGTTCAGGAACCGAGGGGCAAGCCACCTCGGGTCGTACTGCCACACACCGTGCGGTACTGCTGCCCCTATCCGTGGAGTGACAGCCGTCATGTCCCGATCGCATCGCCCGTATAGAGCCGGAGCTATCCCGCATTGTTCGCCTAACCATGCTCCTTTTCATCCACTACGCCGGCTACTCGAGGGGCACAGGCGACTCGACGGGCGCCGACCCGCCACGTGCCGCTCGGGGATCGCACCATCCCGGCCTTCAGGGCAAGCCTGGCCGGCGGTGGCGGGGCGAGCTGTTCCGTCCGTGCGAGCCGTATAGCGATCGGTCGGCCTACGACAAAGCCGCGCAGGTGGTGCTGGACACTCCGCCGATCTACGGAAACTGCACCACCAGGTCGCCATCCCGGGGCTTCCTGTGGCGCCCGGTCTCCTCCGAAGAGCCGGCCGGGGCCAGGACCGAACAGCGTCGGGAGGTCGACGGGTACACGTGACGGAGGCAACGTCCCGTCGGTTTGCTCCCATCCAGTACGGCGTGTAATGTCTTATGAGTTGCCCCGGTGAGGGCAGCCAACCCCCTTCAAATCCAGCGGTCACTTCGTGCGCTCTGAAGCGAAAACGAAATTGACCTCTATTTGTCATGGGATTGTCTTGTTGTATTCCGAAATGCAGGCCCTAGGCCAAAGCAGAGGATTTGACAAGAGAAAAGAGAATGAAATAAGCTGTAAACATAACGGCGAAGGAAAACAAGCCCGATAGAACGTGAAAGCGTTGGGATTGCAAGTAGTCGAACGTTTCTGTTGTTTGAGAACTCAATAGTGTGCCAAGTTTGTTGATACCGATTGTTTTTTGATTGGTTGAATTTGCTGGTTGCCGCACCCCGTGTGGTGGCTGGTTTTTTTGGCTGGTTTCGAATTTTGTGCAATGGTGTCACCCGTTTTCCCGGGTGGTGTTGTTGTGTCTGTAATGCATTTACGGAGAGTTTGATCCTGGCTCAGGATGAACGCTGGCGGCGTGCTTAACACATGCAAGTCGAACGATGAACCTCACTTGTGGGGGGATTAGTGGCGAACGGGTGAGTAACACGTGAGTAACCTGCCCTTGACTCTGGGATAAGCCTGGGAAACCGGGTCTAATACTGGATACGACCTTCTGGCGCATGCCATGTTGGTGGAAAGCTTTTGTGGTTTTGGATGGACTCGCGGCCTATCAGCTTGTTGGTGGGGTAATGGCCTACCAAGGCGACGACGGGTAGCCGGCCTGAGAGGGTGACCGGCCACACTGGGACTGAGACACGGCCCAGACTCCTACGGGAGGCAGCAGTGGGGAATATTGCACAATGGGCGCAAGCCTGATGCAGCGACGCCGCGTGAGGGATGAAGGCCTTCGGGTTGTAAACCTCTTTCAGTAGGGAAGAAGCCGGCTCTTTGGGTTGGTGACGGTACCTGCAGAAGAAGCGCCGGCTAACTACGTGCCAGCAGCCGCGGTAATACGTAGGGCGCAAGCGTTATCCGGAATTATTGGGCGTAAAGAGCTCGTAGGCGGTTTGTCGCGTCTGCCGTGAAAGTCCGGGGCTTAACCCCGGATCTGCGGTGGGTACGGGCAGACTAGAGTGCAGTAGGGGAGACTGGAATTCCTGGTGTAGCGGTGAAATGCGCAGATATCAGGAGGAACACCGATGGCGAAGGCAGGTCTCTGGGCTGTAACTGACGCTGAGGAGCGAAAGCATGGGGAGCGAACAGGATTAGATACCCTGGTAGTCCATGCCGTAAACGTTGGGCACTAGGTGTGGGGGACATTCCACGTTTTCCGCGCCGTAGCTAACGCATTAAGTGCCCCGCCTGGGGAGTACGGCCGCAAGGCTAAAACTCAAAGGAATTGACGGGGGCCCGCACAAGCGGCGGAGCATGCGGATTAATTCGATGCAACGCGAAGAACCTTACCAAGGCTTGACATGAACCGGAATGATGCAGAGATGTGTCAGCCACTTGTGGCCGGTTTACAGGTGGTGCATGGTTGTCGTCAGCTCGTGTCGTGAGATGTTGGGTTAAGTCCCGCAACGAGCGCAACCCTCGTTCCATGTTGCCAGCGGGTTATGCCGGGGACTCATGGGAGACTGCCGGGGTCAACTCGGAGGAAGGTGGGGACGACGTCAAATCATCATGCCCCTTATGTCTTGGGCTTCACGCATGCTACAATGGCCGGTACAAAGGGTTGCGATACTGTGAGGTGGAGCTAATCCCAAAAAGCCGGTCTCAGTTCGGATTGAGGTCTGCAACTCGACCTCATGAAGTTGGAGTCGCTAGTAATCGCAGATCAGCAACGCTGCGGTGAATACGTTCCCGGGCCTTGTACACACCGCCCGTCAAGTCACGAAAGTTGGTAACACCCGAAGCCGGTGGCCTAACCCCTTGTGGGAGGGAGCCGTCGAAGGTGGGACCGGCGATTGGGACTAAGTCGTAACAAGGTAGCCGTACCGGAAGGTGCGGCTGGATCACCTCCTTTCTAAGGAGCGCCTCATGTTCATGTGCCCGTCCAGTGTGTCGGGTGTGTGGCGTGCAGGAGTTAGCCCATAGCGCGGGCGTTTGTTCCGCGGTGGGTGCTCATGGGTGGAATATCAATGAATAGGTGCCTGGTGGCTCCTGGCGGTTCGTGAGTACGTCTCATCGTCTGTGTCCGTGTTCCTTCCTTTCGGGGTGGGGTGCGGTTCGGTGGTGGTTCTGGAAAGCGGGTTGCCGGTGTGGTTGCCGGGTGGTGTTTGGCACACTGTTGGGTCCTGAGATAACAGGGCCTTCCTGCGTGGTTCGTGGTGGTGCGGGTGTCCGGTGTTTGCCGGGTGTCTGTGTCGGTGCGAGGTGGTGGGGGGGGTTGGGTTGTTTCTGGTTTTCCTGCGCATGCTGGTCGCCGGTCCCCTTGGTTGGGGTGGTGTCCGGGTGTGTTGGGGTTGTTGGTTGAGAACTGCATAGTGGACGCGAGCATCTTAAAAAGAAGCAATTTCTAAGATAAATCTGGTTTCGGACGTATGTCCGGGCCTGGTTTTCTCGATATGTTTTTGATCTTAGTGGTCAAGTTTTTAAGGGCACACGGTGGATGCCTTGGCATCAGGAGCCGAAGAAGGACGTGGGAATCTGCGATAAGCCTGGGGGAGTTGATAACCGAACTTTGATCCCAGGATGTCCGAATGGGGAAACCCCGCCCGGCGCGCGAGTGACCGGGTGACCCGTATCTGAACACATAGGGTACGTGGAGGGAACGTGGGGAAGTGAAACATCTCAGTACCCACAGGAAGAGAAAACAATAGTGATTCCGTTAGTAGTGGCGAGCGAACGCGGAACAGGCTAAACCAGTGGTGTGTGATAGCCGGCGGGCGTTGCATCACTGGGGTTGTGGGACTTTCCGTTCCAGTTCTGCCGGACTGGTGAAATGAGTGCGTGCGTATAGGTGAACGGGTTTGAAAGCCCGGCCGGAGAGGGTGTTAGTCCCGTAACCGTAATGCGTGACGCCGTTTGGAGAGGATCCCAAGTAGCACGGGGCCCGAGAAATCCCGTGCGAATCTGCCAGGACCACCTGGTAAGCCTAAATACTCCCTGATGACCGATAGCGGACCAGTACCGTGAGGGAAAGGTGAAAAGTACCCCGGGAGGGGAGTGAAATAGTACCTGAAACCGTGTGCCTACAAACCGTCGGAGCAACCTTAGTAGTTGTGACGGCGTGCCTTTTGAAGAATGAGCCTGCGAGTTAGTGTTACGTCGCGAGGTTAACCCGTGTGGGGAAGCCGTAGCGAAAGCGAGTCTGAATAGGGCGACCAGAGTGGCGTGATCTAGACCCGAAGCGAAGTGATCTACCCATGGCCAGGTTGAAGCGACGGTAAGACGTCGTGGAGGACCGAACCCACTTCAGTTGAAAATGGAGGGGATGAGCTGTGGGTAGGGGTGAAAGGCCAATCAAACTTCGTGATAGCTGGTTCTCCCCGAAATGCATTTAGGTGCAGCGTTGCGTGTTTCTTATCGGAGGTAGAGCTACTGGATGGCTAATGGGCCCTACAAGGTTACTGACGTCAGCCAAACTCCGAATGCCGGTAAGTGAGAGCGCAGCAGTGAGACTGTGGGGGATAAGCTTCATAGTCGAGAGGGAAACAGCCCAGACCACCAACTAAGGCCCCTAAGCGTGTGCTAAGTGGGAAAGGATGTGGAGTTGCCCAGACAACCAGGAGGTTGGCTTAGAAGCAGCCACCCTTGAAAGAGTGCGTAATAGCTCACTGGTCAAGTGATTCCGCGCCGACAATGTAGCGGGGCTCAAGTACACCGCCGAAGTTGTGGCATTCACATATATCCCAAGCCGGAGACTTGTTCTCCTGGTTCAAGGGTGTGGATGGGTAGGGGAGCGTCGTGTGGGCAGTGAAGTCGCGGTGTAAACCAGCGGTGGAGCCTACACGAGTGAGAATGCAGGCATGAGTAGCGAAAGACGGGTGAGAAACCCGTCCGCCGAATGATCAAGGGTTCCAGGGTCAAGCTAATCTGCCCTGGGTAAGTCGGGACCTAAGGCGAGGCCGACAGGCGTAGTCGATGGACAACGGGTTGATATTCCCGTACCGGCGAAAAACCGCCAATACTGATCGAGGGATACTAACCGCCAGAAGCATGACCGGCCACCCTTGTGGTGACGTGGTTTTTTGTGGATCGCGGGACCTGATCTCGGGAGGTAAGCGTATTAACAGGTGTGACGCAGGAAGGTAGCCGAGCCGGGCGATGGTTGTCCCGGTCTAAGGATGTAGGGCAGAACGTAGGCAAATCCGCGTTCTTGTGTTCGATCACGAGCCTGAGATCTGATGGGACCCCCGTATGGGGGAATTCGGTGATCCTATGCTGCCGAGAAAAGCATCGGCGCGAGGTTTTAGCCGCCCGTACCCCAAACCGACACAGGTGATCAGGTAGAGAATACTAAGGCGATCGAGAGAATTATGGTTAAGGAACTCGGCAAAATGCCCCCGTAACTTCGGGAGAAGGGGGGCCCCAACTGTGATGGTGACTTGCTCACCGGAGCGGATCAGGGCCGCAGAGACCAGGGGGAAGCGACTGTTTACTAAAAACACAGGTCCGTGCGAAGTCGCAAGACGATGTATACGGACTGACTCCTGCCCGGTGCTGGAAGGTTAAGAGGACCGGTTAGTTTCACGCTTGCGTGGGACGAAGCTGGGAATTTAAGCCCCAGTAAACGGCGGTGGTAACTATAACCATCCTAAGGTAGCGAAATTCCTTGTCGGGTAAGTTCCGACCTGCACGAATGGAGTAACGACTTCCCCGCTGTCTCAACCATAAACTCGGCGAAATTGCAGTACGAGTAAAGATGCTCGTTACGCGCAGCAGGACGGAAAGACCCCGAGACCTTCACTATAGTTTGGTATTGGTGTTCGGTGTGGCTTGTGTAGGATAGGTGGGAGACTGTGAAGCGTGGACGCCAGTTCATGTGGAGTCATCGTTGAAATACCACTCTGGTCACTCTGGATATCTAACTTCGGCCCGTAATCCGGGTCAGGGACAGTGCCTGATGGGTAGTTTAACTGGGGCGGTTGCCTCCTAAAAAGTAACGGAGGCGCCCAAAGGTTCCCTCAGCCTGGTTGGCAATCAGGTGGCGAGTGTAAGTGCACAAGGGAGCTTGACTGTGAGAGAGACATCTCAAGCAGGGACGAAAGTCGGGACTAGTGATCCGGCGGCACATTGTGGAATGGCCGTCGCTCAACGGATAAAAGGTACCTCGGGGATAACAGGCTGATCTTGCCCAAGAGTCCATATCGACGGCATGGTTTGGCACCTCGATGTCGGCTCGTCGCATCCTGGGGCTGGAGTAGGTCCCAAGGGTTGGGCTGTTCGCCCATTAAAGCGGTACGCGAGCTGGGTTTAGAACGTCGTGAGACAGTTCGGTCCCTATCCGCTGCGCGCGCAGGAAATTTGAGAAGGGCTGTCCTTAGTACGAGAGGACCGGGACGGACGAACCTCTGGTGTGTCAGTTGTACTGCCAAGTGCACCGCTGATTAGCTACGTTCGGATGGGATAACCGCTGAAAGCATCTAAGCGGGAAGCCTGCTTCAAGATGAGATTTCCATACACCTCGAGTGTGAGAGGCCCCCAGCCAGACCACTGGGTTGATAGGCCGGATGTGGAAGCAGGGACGAAAGACCTGTGAAGCTGACCGGTACTAATAAGCCGATAACTTACACCACACACCACCCCCCACCGGGACCCCTGGGCAACCAGGACACCAGTGACCACGGGGGACGGTGAAGATCACATGCTACGCGTCCACTATGCGGTTCCCAACCAACAACCGGAGAACCACAACTGAATATGAGTACATCCAGCACGACGGATGTAACCCCACAGATTTACCGGCACCCCACACCCCGCACCACCAGGTACGGGACGAAACGGTGCGTCAGGTAGCAAGGGTTACGGCGGTCATAGCGTGGGGGAAACGCCCGGTCCCATTCCGAACCCGGAAGCTAAGACCCACAGCGCCGATGGTACTGCACCCGAGAGAGTGTGGGAGAGTAGGACACCGCCGGACAACACTTAACACAGGGAAGGCCCCACACCACCAGGTGCGGGGCCTTCCCCCCTTTAACCCACCCCCCACCCGATCAAGACCGAACGGCCGGGCGAGACCGAACGGCTGGATCTGGTCGGGAGACAGCAGTGGTTCGCTGACCCGTGCGGCGGCTCTCCGCGCTGGCGGTAGGGTCGGACCATGAGTGGATTGTTCTCGCACGCTCCTGCAGCAGCCGGCGATTCGAGCGGGCGTCCCGAACTTCGGGTGACCGTAACCGTCCCGGCCCCTGCGGATCACGCCTGGGCGGGCTTGACCGAGCACCTGCACCTTTGGTGGCCGGCGGGTGAGCTGAGCCGTTGGGGGGAGGACAGCTTCTTCGACCTCGAAGACAAGGCGCTGGTGGAGACGTCAGCCCAGGACGACGAAAATGTGTGGGGCGAGGTGACGGACGGCCGGCCAGGGCAGTGGCTGGAGTTGCGCTGGACGCATCTCGGGTCGAGCGCCACGACGCAGGTACGGCTGGAGATGGCGGAGAGCTCCGGGGCATCCGACGTGCAGCCTCTGGCGGAGCCGTCGGGGGATCGTTCCTCGCGAGCGGAAATCCGCACCACCCTGACGCTCACTCATGGCGGCTGGACGGCCGCTGATCCTCAGGACGTGTACGAGTTCTACCAGGCGTTCTGGCCTGGCGCTCTTGCCCGCTATCGACGTTTCATGGGCGGTGCCTGATGGGGCCCGAAGTCCTCGAGGAGCTGGCCCTGGCCCTGCCGGGATGCGTCTCCACCGCGGCTGACGACCTGAGGCTGTACTCCCGCGACAAGGGCCCTGTGATCCAGCCGATGCTGCCGACCGCCGTCGTCCGCGTACGAACCGTCCCCGACGTGCAGACGCTCCTTCGCTGGGCCACACGTCATGGTGTGCCTGTCGTCAGCCGGGGTGCCGGATCCGGTGTTTCCGGAGGCGCCCACGCGACCACCGGCAGTGTCATCCTGTCGCTCGAACTGATGAACACGATCCTGGCAATCAACGCCGATGACGAGACCGCCGTCGTCGAGCCAGGTGTCATCAATGCCGACCTCAACGCTGCTGTCGCCGAACACGGCCTCATGTACGCTCCGGATCCCGCGAGCTACCGGTGGTCGACGATCGGCGGAAACGTCGCCACCAACGCCGGCGGGCTACGCTGCGCGAAGTACGGTGTGACGCGCGATTCGGTGCTCGCCCTCGACGTCGTGCTCGCCGACGGGACTCTCGTCTCGACGGGCCACCGGACCTTCAAGGGCGTGGCGGGCTACGATCTGACGGCCCTGATGACCGGTTCGGAGGGGACGCTCGGCGTCATCGTGGGCATCACTGTCCGCCTCCGGTACCTCCCCCGCGCGGTCCATACCCTGGCGGCCTTCTTCGACGACTTCCCGCAGGCCGCAGCAGGCGTCCTGGCCATCGGCCGTGCCCGTGTCCAGCCTGCCATCCTCGAGCTCCTCGACGGTCGGACGCTCGAAGCGCTCGACGGCGCCCATGGTTCGGATCTGCGCCGCCGAGGCGGCTCGCTCCTGCTGGCACGGACCGACGGATTCGGAGCCGCCGCGGAGGCGGACGCGATCCGGGGAGTGCTGGTGGAACTCGGTGCGAGCGTCAGCGAGGAGGGCTCGGAGGAAGCGGACCTGCTGGTGGACCTGAGGCGGCACAGCCGGGGCGACGAGGTGGACGACCTCTTCCGGGTGGGTGAGGACGTCGCCGTACCGAAGTCACAACTGGTGCACTACGTCGCCGCGCTCGAGTCGATGGCCGCGCGTCACGACGTCCGGTTGAAAGTCGTGGCCCACGCCGGTGACGGCAACCTGCACCCGACCTTCTGGGTCGAGCGTAGCGAGGGTATCGAGGCGCAGGCGCGGCTCGAGGATGCACTGGACGAATCAGTGCGCTGCGCGCTCGACCTCGGTGGGACGATCACCGGAGAACACGGCGTGGGCCAGTACAAGCGCCGGTGGCTCGCGTGGGAGCAATCGCCGGAGGTCCTGGAGCTGCAGGCGCGCATCAAGCAGGTCTTCGACCCGTCGGGCATCCTCAATCCCGGCAAGGCGATCGTCTCCTGATCGTTGCCCCTCCGCTCCTGATCCAGGCAGGCGCCCAGTGATAATGTTCAGGAAACGGCCGGTATTCACCGTCACTTTCCATCACTTCCTTTGGGGGCAGCATGTCTGACAACACTCCGGGATCGCAGGGCAATTCGCCCTACGGCCAGAACCAGCCGCAGTACGGCCAGGACCAGCCGCAGTACGGCCAGAACCAGCCGCAGTACGGCCAGCAGAGCTCGTCGCCCTACGGCCAGCAGAGCACCGCGCCCTACGGCCAGCAGGGCCAATACGGTTCGGGTGCCGGCAACTACCCGGGGCAGCAGGGCTACCAGGGCCAGCCGGCCGAGAACCCTGGCCGGACCCTCGGGATCATCGGTCTCATCCTCGCCATCTTCCTCGCACCGATCGGCCTCATCGTCAGCATCGTCGCGCTCGTGAAGTCACGGAAAGCCGGGATGGGCAACGGACTGGCCCTCGCCGGCATCATCGTCGGGGCACTCCTGACGATTCTCTGGACGGTCCTGATCATCGTGATCGCCAGCTTCGCGGCCGATCTCGCCCAGCAGATCATCCAAGCGTGCGAGGGTCAGCCGACCGGCACGCCGGTCACTGTGCAGGGCCAGCCCGTCGAGTGCCCGTAGCAGGATCTTCTGAGAAGGACCGGCAGCCGCCTGGCTGCCGGTCCTTTTCGGTAAGTTCTCCTAGTTGTCCCCGTACTCGGAGTCCTCGTCGAGGCCGATGGTCCGGGAATCGGCCGTGAGCATGATCTCCGCCTCGTCACGGCGGTGCCGGAGCTCGTCGTCGAGGTAGGACTGCACGGCTTCCGCCAGCGGGACGTTCCTGTCCTCGCGCTCGGACATGTACCACCGGTGCTCCAGCACCTCGTGGACCACCTCCGCGGGCTCGAGCTTGCCGCCGAGTTCGCGCGGCACGGCACGGACGATGGGCTCGAACACCTCGTTCACCCAGAGGTGGGCGCTGAACTCCTCGTCGAGCGTCGGGTTGTTGTCGGCGCGGTAGGCATCCATGTCGTTCAGGAGCCGCCGGGCCTGGTTCTCCTGGGCGTCGAGGCCGGTGAGACGGAGGAGGCGGCGGCTGTGGTGCCCCGCGTCGACCACCTTGGGCTGCAGCTGGATCTGCGTGCCGTTGGCGGCCGTCTTGATGGCGTACTCCTCGACGTCGAAGCCGAGTTCGTTGAGGCGGCGGATACGTGCTCCCACCCGCCACCGTTCGCCGAGTTCGAAGGACTCCTTCTCGGTGAGCTCGCTCCAGAGACGGCGGTAGCTGTCCATGATCAGTTCACTTGTCGCGAGGGGGTCCACCTTCTCCTCGATGAGGCCGCCCTCTGCGAGGTCCATCAGCTCGCCGGCGATGTTCACGCGGGCGATCTCGAGGTCGTACTCCCGCTGGCCGGTCGACAACTCCGGGTAGAGCTCGCCCGTCTCCGCGTCGACGAGGTACGCGGCGAAGGAACCCGCATCACGGCGGAACAGGGTGTTCGACAGCGAGACGTCACCCCAGTAGAAACCGATGAGGTGGAGCCGCACGAGGAGGAGCGCCTGCGCGTCGATGAGGCGCGTCAGCGTGTCGCGGCGAAGGGTCTGCGAGAACAGGGCGCGGTACGGGAGCGAGAACTTGAGATGGCGCGTGACGAGGACCGGGTCCAGCTCCTCGCCCTCCGGTGTGGTGCGGCCGGAGATGACGGCGACGGGCTCGACGCACGGCACGTCCAGCCGCTGGAGCTTCCGGAGCATGTGGTACTCGTGGCGGGCGATGTGCTCGCTCGTCTCCTTGACGGCGATGACGGATCCGCCGAGGTGCGCGAAGCGCACGATGTGCCGCGAGATCCCTCGGGGGAGGGCTGCGAGCGCACTGGCCGGCCACTGCTCGAGGGCGATGTGCCAGGGCAGGTCGAGCAGCTCGGGGTCCGTTGCGGCTGCGGTGATATTGAGCGATCCCAGCGTCTCCGGGCTCGCAGCCGACGCCGGCCGCACGCGCGGCAGCTTGCCGGTCTGGTCGTAGTCCGTCGGCTCGTCGTGCCACTGGGCGTTCGAGGTCTCTGTCATGGTGCTGCCTTCGTGTCAGGGCGGGAGATGGGCCTGTATCAAGCGTAGTGGCCGTTAAACGAAGCGGTGGCGTCCACCGGGCACCCAGTGGGATGCCCGGCGGACGCCACCGCCGTCGTCGTTCGTGGTGCGCAGCCTGTGAAGGTGCTTAGACCGTCTCTGCCAGGCGGAGACCGCTCGTGGTGTCGAACAGGTGGACGTGGCCCTGCTCCGGGCGGACGTACACGCTGTCGCCCTTCATCGGCGGGCGGCGACCGTCGACGCGGACCACCATGTCGTGGTCCTTGCCGTCGAGGGTGGTGTGGCCGTAGATGTAGGCGTCGGCGCCGAGCTCCTCGACGACGTCGACCTCCACCTGGAGGCCTTCACCGGTGGCCGAGAGGACCAGGTCCTCGGGCCGCACGCCCAGCGTGACGGTGTTGCCGGCGGCCGCGTCCAGGACGTTCCTCGGGACAGGGTAGACGATGCCGCCGAAGAGGACACCGCCGTCGGCGACGGGAAGTTCGAGGAGGTTCATCGCGGGTGAGCCGATGAAGCCCGCCACGAAGACGTTCTTGGGGCGCTCGTACAGGTTGCGAGGGGTGTCCACCTGCTGGAGGATGCCGTCCTTGAGGACCGCGACGCGGTCACCCATCGTCATGGCCTCGACCTGGTCATGCGTGACGTAGACCGTGGTGACGCCGAGGCGGCGGGTCAGCGAAGCGATCTGCGTACGCGTTTGCACACGGAGCTTGGCATCCAGGTTCGAGAGGGGCTCGTCCATCAGGAAGACCTGGGGGTTACGCACGATGGCGCGACCCATCGCGACGCGCTGGCGCTGACCGCCGGAGAGTGCCTTCGGCTTGCGGTCCAGGTAGTCCTCGAGGTCGAGGAGCTTCGCTGCTTCGCGCACGCGCTCTGCTCGCTCTTCCTTGGAGACGCCGGCGATCTTGAGCGCGAAGCCCATGTTGTCGGCGACCGACATGTGCGGGTAGAGGGCATAGTTCTGGAAGACCATCGCGATGTCGCGATCCTTCGGGGGTACATCGGTGACGTCGCGGTCGCCGATGAGGATGCGTCCGGAGTTGACGTCTTCGAGACCTGCGAGCATGCGCAGGGAGGTGGACTTTCCGCAACCGGAGGGGCCCACGAGGACGAGGAATTCGCCGTCGGCGATGTCGATGTTCAGCTTGTCGACAGCGGGCTTCTCGGTGCCCGGGTACAGGCGGGTGGCCTGGTCAAACGTTACCGTTGCCATGGTTTTCGTTCCTTTTCACGGGCAGGTACGTGCCCGACGATCCGTAGTGAATGGAAGAGATATTCAGTTGTGGGTGCGCGACCCGCCAGCAGTACCGGTGACGTTGGTCACGCTCCCGTAGTATGACACGTTCCTGGGCTGGGCGCACTTGCCGTGCGCAAGGCCACGAGTTCGTGCAGGACGGCCGCGAAATCCTCGGGCGTGGCGACGGTGAAGGGGGCGGCGGTCTCACCAGGGCCGATCCGGATCCCGACGTCCTCCGGCCCGAGGGTGCGCTGGGCGTCCTCGTCCGTGACGTCATCGCCCGCGAACAGGACCGCCGTCGCTCCCGTCGCCTCCCTCAGCACTGCCAGGCCCTGCCCCTTGTCGGCCTTGACCACCGAGATCTCCAGCACGCGCTTGCCGTCCGTGACGCTCAGGTCATCGAGGTGGTCCAGCCCCGACCGTGTGGCCGCCACCGCCGCGTCCGCGACGGAGTCGGCCGCCGACCGCGTGTGGAGCACGACGCCGGCGGGCTTGAACTCGGTCCACGTCCCCTCGTGCGCGTCGACGGTCCGCTCGACGACGTCGACGGCCCGTGCCAGCAGATCCGCCTGCCCGGGTGTCAGTGCGAGCGGGGCGCCGTCGGGCCCGGTCCAGGTCTCCGCGCCGTGGCTGCCGATGAGCATGGTGTCCGGGGCGGGGTCAGCGACGGCGCGCAGGCTGTCCAGGGCGCGTCCCGAGATCAGCGCCGTCGTCGTGGCCGGCAGTGCGGCCAGCGCCCGGACCGCCGCGGCCGACACGGGGAGGGCCCGCGCGTCCTCTGCCCGTTCGACGAGCGGCGCCAGCGTGCCGTCGAAGTCGAGCGCCACCAGCAGCCGAGGCGTCGAGGCGAGGGCGGCCAGCGCGGCGTGGAGACCCGGCTCAAGCACCATCGTCGGGGTTCCCGGCATGCAGGGCGTTGAGGAAGGCCTGCGACCAGCGCTCGACGTCGTTGTGGACCACCTGCCGGCGCATGAGCCTCATGCGCCGCATGGCCTCCGTCCTGGGCATCGTGATGGCCGAGACGATGGCGCTCTTCAGGCCGTCGATGTCATGGGGGTTGACGAGGATCGCCTGGCGCAGCGTGTCCGCCGCTCCCGCGAACTCGCTGAGGACGAGCATCCCGGTGTTGGCCGTGCGGGCCGCGACGTACTCCTTGGCAACGAGGTTCATGCCGTCCCGGAGCGCCGTGACGAGCATGACGTCGGCGGCCAGGTAGAGCGCCACCATCTCCTCGACCGGGTAGCTGTGGTGGAGGTATCGGATGGCCGTGTTCTTCATGGTGTCGTGCGTGCCGTTGATGCGGCCCACGGCGCCTTCGATGTCCTCACGGAGGAGGCGGTACTGCTCCACGCGCTCGCGGCTGGGGCTGGCCACCTGGATGAGGGCGGCGTCCTCGACCGTGATGGCGCCGTCCTCGAGCAGTTCACCGTAGGCCTTGAGCCGGTGCCCGATGCCCTTGGTGTAGTCGAGGCGGTCCACGCCGAGGAGGATGTGCTGGGGATCGCCGAGCTCGCGACGGATCTCCCTCGACCGCTCGATGACGTCGGCCCGCTGTGCCAGCTCCGTGATCGATGCGGTGTCGATGGAGATGGGGAACGCCTCGGCGCGTGAGACGTAAGCGGGCGTTCCGTCATCTCCCTCCGGGATCTGCACCTGCTGGGCCTTGATCGTGTAGCCCTTGAAGCGGCGCACGCAGCGCAGGAAGTTGCTGGCGTCACTCGGTCGCTGGAAGCCGATGAGGTCGGCGCCGAGGAGCCCCTCGATGACCTGCCGGCGCCAGGGGAGCTGCGCGTAGATCTCGAGCGGGGGGAAGGGGATGTGGTTGAAGAAGCCGATCTTCAGGTCGGGCCGTGCCTGCCGCAGCAGCTTCGGTACGAGCTGCAGCTGATAGTCCTGTACCCACACCGTTGCACCCTCGGCCGCCACCGATGCCGTCGCCTCCGCGAAGCGCTCGTTCACCCTGCGGTAGGAGTCCCACCAGGTGCGGTGGAACTCGGGCGAGGCGATGACGTCGTGATAGAGCGGCCAGAGGGTCGCATTGGAGAAGCCCTCGTAGTAGAGCTCCACCTCCTCCTCGCTGAGCGGCACGGGGACAAGGCGCATGTTGGCCTCGTCGAAGGGCTCGAGCGTCTCGTCCGGGGCGCCGTGCCAGCCGACCCAGGCGCCGTCGGCCTTGGCCATCACCGGCGCGAGCGCGGTGACGAGTCCGCCGGGGGAGCGTCGCCACGAGCTCTCACCGTGCTCGTCGACGACGCGGTCCACCGCCAAGCGGTTGGAGACGACGATGAAATCGAAGTCCCCGAACCTGCCGTCCGTGGAGTACGAGGCTGTGACGCCTGGTGTGGTCGAAGGTCGTGCTGCGCTCAAAACTGGCTCCATCGCAGTAGTTTGGTCTCGTCGACGACTCTATCGTCATGCTCGTGCGCGGTTCGGCACGCGGTGGCACGGGAAGCTCCACGAAGCGGTCGCTAAACTGGCCCCCGACGACCGACGAAGAGGACTGATGGCGCCCGCACCCGCACGCAAACCGACCAAAGCCGAACGCACCGCCGCAGCCCGGGAACGGGAGCGCCTGGCGCGCGAGGAGCAGCAGCGGAGGGAGCGGCGGAACGGCCTCCTGGCGAAGTGGGGCGTGGTGGTGGGCGCGTTCGTCATCGTCGTGATCATCGCCGTGGTCGTGGTCGGCACTGTGCGCGGCCGGATTCCCGATGCAGGGCCGGCGCCCCGGGCGGGCAACGCGCAGGGCGGCATCACTCTCGTGTCCGCGACCGAGGTGGAACCGACGCAGACGCAGCAGGTGGACGCCTCGACCCTGCCGTCCGAGCCTGCGGCGGAAGGCTCCGTTCCCGAGGGCATCCGGGCCTCCGCCGAGGGGCCGCTCCAGGTCGTCGCCTATGTGGACATCACGTGCGTCCACTGTGCGGACTTCGAGGCTCGGCACTCCGAGAAGATCCGATCCTGGCTCGACCGCGGAGACATCACCCTCGAATACCGCACCGTCGCCTACCTCGACCGGAACAGCAGAACGGACTACTCGTCACGGGGAGCGAATGCCGCGGCATGCGTCGCCGACGCCGCTCCGGCCGCCTACTTCGACTTCACCCAGCGCCTCTTCGACCATTTCGAGGAGGGAGAGCTCGACGACGACGGCCTCGTGGCACTCGCAGAGGAATCCGGGGCCGGCGACATCTCGACCTGCGTCGAGGACGGCACCTTCAGGCCCTGGGTGAAGTACACGACCGAGGCGGCACAGGCAGCCGCCGTCGGCGGGACACCCACGGTATATGTGAACGGGAAGGTCGTCGCCAACGCGGTGTCCGATTTCGAGACGGCCGTTCAGGAGGAGCTGGACGGCAGGGGCTGATTTCCCGCGGTGCCGGGGCTGGGCTACCCTTATTGAGCGCTCGGCGTCTCCTTCCGGAAGGGCGACGGCGCCGGCTGGCCCGGCCAGCACGCCTCCTTAGCTCAGTTGGCCAGAGCACCGCTCTTGTAAAGCGGGGGTCGTCGGTTCGAATCCGACAGGGGGCTCCACCACCTCGACGTCCGGTGGGCCGAGGTGAAGAAGACCGCCTGCTGGTCCCCGGGCCGACCCGGCAGCGGACAGACTCACTCCTCCCCGAACCTGTTCCGGTAGTCCTTCGCCGTCGCGGCGCCGCGAGCCGCCTGACGGAAGGACTTCGCGTGGCGCCGCTGGTCGGCGACGCTCTGGCGGCGGTGGAGGCTCGCGAGCTCGCGGTCCATCTTGAGATAGCTCAGCCAACGGCGTTCGGCGAGTGCCCCCGATTCGATGGCCGCCCGGACCGCGCAGCCCGGCTCGCGGTCGTGGGCGCAGTCGCGGAACCGGCAACCGCCGAAGAGCTCCTCCACATCCGCGAAGACCTGCGACAGTCCATCCTCGGCGTCCCACAACGCGAAGCCCCGCAATCCCGGCGTGTCCATCATGACGGCACCGTCACCCAGCGGGATCAGCTCCCGGGCCGTCGTCGTGTGCCTGCCCTTTCCGTCTCCCGCACGCACATGGCCCGTATCCTGCCGGTGCCCACCCGTGAGGGCGTTGATCAGACTCGATTTACCCGCGCCGGAGGGCCCGAGCAGGGCGAGCGTCCGGCCCGTCCCGATCCTCGCGCGCAGGGCCTCGAGGCCGTCCTGATCCTGGGCCGACGTGGTGAATACCTCCACCCCGCGGGAGCGTTCGACCGTCTCGGCCACCACGTCGTCGAACCGTGTGCTGAGGTCGGCCTTCGTCAGGATGACGATCGGAACGGCCCCGGAGTCCCGGGCGGCCACCAGGGTGCGTTCGAGTCGATTGGTCGAGAGCGGCCGGTCCAGGGGGACGACGACGCCCACCAGGTCCATGTTCGCGCCCAGAGCCTGTGCCTCGGACAGGGGGTCGTGGGCTCTCTTGCGCTGCAGGAGGGACGAACGGGGCAGGGATCCGATGACAGTGCGGTCGTCGTGGTCCTGCATCGCGACCCAGTCACCGGTGACGAACCCGCCGCCGTCGTCAAGGTGCAGCAGTCCGTGCTGTGAGGCGAGCAGGATGCGGCAGCGGTCGGCGCGGACGACCCGCGCGGGTTCCGCACCGAACGGGAAATGGAACGAGAAGAGACCGCTGATGCGGTCGGTGAAGCCGTACTGAGTGAGAGCGTTCAACGGGTTCCTCCGTGGAAGGCCTCCCGGGGGGCGCGGCTAGCGCACTGCAGCAGGGGAGGCGGGGTTCATGGGGCCGGCGGCGCATTGCGCGACGACAGTGACCTGCTTCATGACTCCACCTCCTCCTGGGACTCGCTCGCGGCTCTAACGACCCGCGGTCATACATGATAGGCACGACGACGCGGTTGCGAACAGGCCTGGTGACGGTCCTGCGCGCAGCGAGCCGGACGCGTGCTGATCAACGACCTCCGCGTGGGCCTCGACCGGCCATTCCGTGAGGGGCGGACCAGCTGTGCCGGTATCAGCTCCGCTGGTCCGGGCCCTGTGCTTCCACCTGCTCCGCCTCGCGCTCCTCCGTCTCGACGGCGCTCGACGTCGGGCCTGGTTCCAGGCCGTCGCGTTCGCGCCAACCACCCTTGCGATAGGCGGGTGTCGCGGCGGCGAGGATGAGCAGAGTGAGCGACACCGCGGCGAGCATCACGCACACCATGGCAACCGAACCGCCCCCGAGGAGGCCGACGAACGGGCTGACCAGCCCTGCGACACCGGACTGGAGGGATCCGATGACGGCAGCCGCAGTGCCTGCCATGTGCCCGTAGTTGTGCAGTGCCAGCACCGAGGCGTTGGCGGGGATCATGCCCTGCGTCCCGAGCACGAGCCACAGGCCGGCGACGAGCCCGACGATCCCGCCGAAACCCGTGAGCACGATGGCGAGGAGGATGAGGGCGCAACCCATCTGGACTATCACCGCGATGCGGAGCACGCGGATCGGCGCTGCGCGGCGCACGAGTGCCGCGTTGAGCTGTGCCGAACCGACGATCGCCGCACCGTTCAGCGCGAACACCGCTGCGAACTGTCCCTGGCTCAGGCCGTACTCGTCCTGGAAGACGAACGGGGAACCCACGACATAGCTCATGATCACCGCGAGCCCGAGGCCGGGAATCACTGCGAGGGCCATGAAGTGCCGGTCGCGGAGCAGAGCGGCGTAGCCGCCGGCGACCTGCCGCGGATTGCCCGGGCGCCGCTGGTCCTTCGGCAACGATTCCGGCATGAAGCGCCACACGATGAGCACGAGGAAGAGCCCGATGAGCGCCAGCGCGTAGAACACGGCCCGCCATTGCCAGGCGCCCGCGATGGCCTGACCGACGGTCGGCGCGAAGAGCGGTGCAACCCCGATGACGAGCATCAGCCGCGACAGCAGCCTCGCAGCGTCCGATCCGACGAAACGGTCCCTGATGACGGCGATGGACACCACCGACGCGGCCGCGTTGAAGAAGCCCTGGCAGACACGGAGCCCGATCAGCGTCTCGATGTCCGGGGTGATCGAGCAGAGGATCGAGGTCACGACATGGAGTGAGATGCCGATCAGCAGTGGTAGCCGCCGGCCGAACCGGTCCGAGAACGGTCCGATGACGAGCTGGCCCACTCCGGCGCCGATGAGCATACCGGACATGGTGAACTGCGCTGCCGCCTGCGTCGTCTCGAGATCCTCCGCCACCACGGGGAGGGACGGCAGGTACATGTCGGTGGTGATGGCCGGCAGCGCAGCGAGGGCGCCGAGCATCAGGATCCATTTGATGCTCGAACGCCTGCCGGACGAGGCGGCGACGGAGGTCTTCGCGGTACTCACCCTGAAACCCTAGCCAGATCGTTGACCGACCGAACAGGTGCGGTGGGAAGAGTTGCCTTCACCGTACTTGTGGACAGCCGGTGGATCCGGGGCTAGCGCGGCGGGAGTCGGTGCAGTTCGGCGGTGACCACGCCCGCGTCGATGGTCGCCGTCATGTAGGTGCAGTGCGGCTGCCGCCGGCGGTCGGTGGGGGATCCCGGGTTGAGGAGCCTCAGTCCGGACTCGGTGCGCGTGTCCCAGGGGATGTGGCTGTGACCGAACACCAGCACGTCGGTGTCGGGGTAGAGCGCGGCCGCGCGCGCCTCCCTGCCCTGCTTCTGGCCTGTCTCGTGGACGACGGCGAGGCGAACGCCGTCGAGCTCCGCCCTGCCCACCAACGGCAGGCGGGCCCGGAGGTCGGCGCCGTCGTTGTTCCCGTAGCAGGCGACCAGCCGGGCGGCGCGGGCCTCCAGCTCATCGAGCAGGAACGGCTCGGTCCAGTCCCCGGCGTGCACGACGACGTCCGAGGACTCGACGGCGGCCCACACCTCGCCGGGCAGGTGCCTGGCGCGTTTCGGCAGGTGCGTGTCGGCCAGGAGCGTCAGGGTGAGGGGCATGGGGCAATTGTCCGCGAAACACCGGGGCCCGTGACAACTGGGAGGCCCTGTGCCATGCTTTCATAAGCTCGCTTACTAATAGCGGTTCGACACCAGAGGAGGCAGTCATGCGCATCGACAAGTCGCAGATCATCGACCTGCTGAAAAGCCAGGGCAAGAACGATCACGCCGACCAGGCCCAATCCGAGCTCCCCGACCAGGTGGATCCGGAGCAGCACGCGGACCTGCTGGCCAAGTTCGGCATCAACCCCAAGGACCTGCTGGGCAAGATCCCCGGCCTGGGGGGCTTCGGAGGCTGAGCGGTTCCGTCGGGTCGTCGCAGCACGTCGCCATCAACGAGTGAGGGAGTCAGCAATGGATACAAGTCAAGTGGTGTGGATCATCGTGGGGATCGTCGTCCTCCTGGCCATCCTCGCGGTGGTGGCGCTCCTGGCCCGGAAGCGCGGTGCTGCCCACCGCAAGCGCCAGCAGGAACAGGACAGGCATCGCGCTGCCGAGATGCGCGAGAAGGCGCAGGCTACGGAACTCGAGGCGCGCGAGCGCGAAGCCAAGGCGTCGATGGCGGAGGCCGAGGCGCAGCGGGCGGAGGTCGAGGCCGAACGCCTCCGGCGGCAGGCACAGGAGCGGCAGGACGACGCCCACGGATTGCGTG
Source organism: Arthrobacter sp. BC5 (assembly GCF_056680255.1). Classification (NCBI taxonomy): domain Bacteria; kingdom Bacillati; phylum Actinomycetota; class Actinomycetes; order Micrococcales; family Micrococcaceae; genus Arthrobacter; species Arthrobacter sp. BC5. Next base: position 647,487 of record NZ_CM155273.1, on the reverse strand, counting down.
AGAAGGTGACGCACCACGTCCAGGAAGCCGACAAGGTCGATCCGGACGTCACGCAGGACAAGGACGGGCGCCGGGGCCACTGACCGGCCCGGGACCGGGCTGCAGGAAGGGAGCCCTCCCCGGCGGGAGGGCTCCCTTCTGCATGAGCCATGGAGGCGGCGGCGGCCGTCCCGGCAGAGGCTCGGCTGCAGGCAGGTCCGACGGCTCGACCCGGCAGGGCGCGGGCGGCACGAGAAAGTACGTGACATGACCCGGGCGGGCCCGAAGACTCGGAGGGAAGCCTGCGCGGGACCGCGCGGGACGTCGATCGGAGGGCAGCCCCATGGGTGAGGCGAGGACCGTGGTCATCACGGGAGCATCGAGCGGGATCGGGCGGGCCACGGCGCGCCTGTTCGCCGAGGAGGGTGCCGGGCTCGTCCTGTCAGGACGGGACGCCGGCACACTCGAGGCCGTCGCCGCGGAATGCCGCGAGAGGGGGGCGGAGGTGATCACCGTGCCCACGGACGTCTCCTCCGAGACCGAGGTCGGCCACCTCGCCGATGCCGCGGTGCAGCGCTTCGGCGGCATCGACGTGTGGGTGGGCAACGCCTCCGTGTACAGCTTCGGCACCTTCGAACAGACTCCGCCGGAGGTCTTCGACCGGCTGATCAGGGTGAACCTGCTCGGCCAGGTCTACGGAGCACGTGCCGCCCTTCGCGTCTTCCGCCGCCAGGGCCGCGGTGTCCTGGTGTCCGTGGCCTCGGTCTACTCGCGGATCACCTCACCCCTCGTGGGCCCCTACGTGACCAGCAAATTCGGTCTGCTCGGTTTCCTCGAGGTGCTGCGGATGGAGTTGCGGGAGGCGCCGGGGATCCACGTCTGCGCAGTCCTCCCGGCGACCATCGACACCCCCATCCATCAGCACGCAGCCAACTACACGGGCAGGCCTGTCCGCCCGCTGCCGCCGGTCACGGACCCTCTCCGGGTGGCGCGGGCCATCGTCCGCGTCTCCCGGAGGCCGCGCAGGCTGACGCAGGTCGGCCGAGTCCAGTCCCTGTTCGTCTACGCCCGGGCCCTTGCGCCGGCCGTGTACGAGCCGGTGGTGGCGCGGGCATACACGGCGCTGGCGCTCCAGAAGGGATCAGTGCCAGCGGCACCCGGCAATGTCTTCGAGGCGGACCGGGAGGTCACGGGCGTCACCGGGGGATGGCGGGTCATGCCACGGTTGCGGCGGATGCCCTGGGGCCGGGCGGGGTGACGTGTCCCACCCAGCACCGGCTCGCGGCGCTGTCAATGTGACGGACACGATAACCGGCGCCGGCAGCGCTCCTGTGGCGCCCGGCCATAGTTGAGGTATGGATCAATGGCAGGGCCTCCTCGCGCAGTGCGCCCGGAGTATGGGGTTCGACCGCGGGCGGAAGCGTGCCGCCTGTGCGCTCGCAGGTGTGGGGATCTTCTGGGCCGTGGGGCTGCTCGGCGGGCTGCGGATCCTGCACAGCGCTTCTTCGCCGATGACCACCCTGGTCCTCCTCTATGTGATGCTGGCCGTCGTCGCGCTCTCCCTCGTGATCGCAGCAGCCGCCGTGGCGGAGCTCGGCCGGCAGGCAGCGGAGAGGCGCCGGCGCTAGGCGCCGGCGCCCCCATCGGCGCTCTGCGTCCTACCGGGTCACGACAACGTGCTCGTTGGGCACGCAGTGCGTCATTGTCAGGCCCTGGACCTCACGCGGCCCGTTGTTGCCCAGGTTCTTCAATCGGGTCAGCTCGTCCTCCGAGAGGGTCTGGCTCGCGAGCGGGGGCAGGTCCTTCACCTCGGCGAGCCCGATGCCGAGTCCGTCGCCGACGCGTGCGCCCAGCTCGTCGTCGACCAGGTAGAAGTGCCACACCATGCGTTCCTGCACGGCGCGCGCGGCCTGCCCGATCAGTGTGACGAAGTTGCCCACGAGGTCGTCCTTCTCCCACTGCTCGAGCAGCTGGTACCGCTGGCCCGCCTGCAGGTAGTCCTGGGTGAGCGGAATCCGCTTGCGGGTCAGACGTCCGGAGATCTCCGGACCCTGCTCGTCATGCGTGGGGTACTGGCCCTCGCGGAGCCCGCCCGTGATGGAGGGCTCGTAGTTGACGTGGGGATTCTGCCCGGGCGCGAGATCCGTCCCGAAGGACATCTGCCCGCCGCGCTGGTTCGTGTGCACCGGAGCATTCTTCGCCGCGTTCACGGGCAGCTGCAGGTAGTTGGGGCCCACCCGGTAGCGCTGCGTGTCGCTGTAGCTGAAGGTACGGCCCACCAGCATCTTGTCGTCGGAGAAGTCCAGTCCGTCGACCAGGACGCCGGTGCCGAAGGAGATCTGCTCGTTCTCGTTGTGGTGGTCCGAGACGTTGCGGTTCAGCGTCATGGTGCCGACGAGCTTGGGCTCGAAATCCTGCTCGGGCCAGGTCTTGGTGTCGTCGAGCGGGTCGAAGTCGAGTTCCGGGTGATCCTTGTCGTCCATGAGCTGCACGTACAGGTCCCACTTGGGGTACTCGCCGCGCTCGATGGCCTCATGCAGGTCCTTCGAGGCATGGCCGAGGTCCGTGGCCTGGATGTTCGCGGCATCCTGTTCGGTCAGGCTCTTCACGCCCTGGTGCGGCTGCCACGTGTACTTGACCAGCTTGGTGTCGCCGTCCGCATTGACCCACTTGTAGGTGTTGACCCCGAAGCCCTGCATGTGGCGGTAATCGGCCGGGATCCCACGGGGGCTGAAGAGGTTCACGAGCATGTGCATGGACTCGGGTGTCTGCGACATGAAGTCGAAGATGCGGGCCGGCTCCTGCCGGAAGGTGATGGGATCCGGCTTCAGGGAGTGGATGACGTCGGGGAATTTGATGGCATCGCGGATGAAGAAGACGGCGAGGTTGTTGCCCACGAGGTCCCAGTTGCCGTCCTCGGTGTAGAACTTGACGGCGAAGCCGCGCGGGTCGCGGGCGGCCTCGGACGAGTCTCGGCCACCGATGACGGTCGAGAAGCGGATGGCGACATCGGTCTTCTTGCCCGGTTCGGAGAAGAGCTTCGCGCGGGTGTAACGAGCGATGGGCTCGTCGCCCCACATGCCGGTCGCCTCGAAGTCACCGAAGGCGACGGCGCCGCGGGCATGCACGACACGCTCCGGGATGCGCTCGCGGTCGAAGTGGCTGATCTTCTCGAGGAACTGGTAATTCTCCAGGGTGGCCGGACCGCGGGCACCGACGGTTCGCGAGTTCTGGTTGTCGTAGACCTGGTGGCCCTGGCGGTTCGTCAGGACGGCGCGGTCGTCCCCTTCGGCGGGTGGCTGGCTGGCGACGTCGGTCATGGAGTTCTCCTCACAGCGGGCTCTGGTCATTGAGGCCACGGGGCAACGCTCCCGCGTCCGCATTCGACGCTACCCAAGGCCGGGGTGGACAGCAACCTTCGTAGTGCGCGGGCAGGCCCGTTGTCCGCCTGCGCGTATCAGGAGTGGGAGCCTGTACCTTCCTCGATCTCCGCGTACCGCTCCAGCAGGCCGGAAGCACTACTGGCGGGCTCCCCGTCGAGGGCGGCACGCATGGGCTCCAGCTTCGCCGCACCTGCCGGGAAGGGAGGCAGCAGCGGTACGTTCGGGTCCGTCACCACGTCGAGGACGAACGGCCGGTCCGCAGCGAACGCCCGCCGCCAGGCATCGGCGAGGTCGTCCGGATCCTCCACCCGCACGCCGTCGAGCCCGAGCAGGCGGGCGTGGGCCGCGCAGTCGACGTCGGGTAGCGACTGGCTGTCCTCGAAGCGGGGCTCGCCCTCCATCTCGCGCTGTTCCCAGGACACCTCCGCGAGGTCGCGGTTCGAGAAGACGCACACCACGAAGCGGGGATCCGCCCAGCTCCGCCACAGCTTGGCGACGGTGACGAGCTCGGCGAGCCCCGCCATCTGCATAGCTCCGTCACCTGCCAGGACGACGACGGGGCGGCCGGGGTGGGCGAGCTTGGCGGCGATGCCGTACGGCACCCCTGCGCCCATGCAGCCCAGCGTGCTCGAGAGGTGCGCGGGCACTCCCCGTGGCAGGTGGAGCTGGCGGGCGTACCAGTACACGCAACTCCCGACGTCGACGGCGACCTGCGCGTCGTGCGGCAGGACGGCGTCGAGCTCATGCACCACCCGCTCCGGATTGACGGGGTCCGCCGGGGTCATGGCCCGTTCGGCGGCGACGCGGTGCCACTGCCGCACCTGCTCCTCGACCTCCCGGCGCCATGAACGGTCCTGCTGCCCGTGCAGGAGGACCAGCAGCGCCGCGAGGGTCTCCGCGGCGTCCCCGTGCAGGGGCACCTCCACGGGGTACCGGTTCCCGATGGCCTTCGGGTCGATGTCGATCTGCACGGCACGCGCCTGCCCCGGCGCAGGGTAGTACTCGCTCCAGGGATCGTTCGAGCCGATGATGAGCAGGGTGTCGCACGAGGCCATCAGGTAAGCGCTCGCCGTGGTGCCGAGGTGTCCCATGGTCCCGGTGGCATGGGGGAGCGATTCGTCGACGAAGGGCTTGCCCAGCAGGCTCGTCGTGATTCCTGCACCCAGCCGGTCCGCGATGGCGACGACCTCCTGTTGCGCGTGCGCCGCGCCCTGCCCGACCAGCAGCGCGACCTTCCGGCCGGCGTTGAGGACGGCTGCGGCGTCGTGCAGGTCCGTCTCGCGCGGCGAGACACACCCGAGGGACCACACGGGCGACGACAGCACCACGCCGTGCTCGTGGGGGGTCTGCGGGGCAGGAGCCTGCTGCACATCGTGCGGGAGGATCACGACGGCGGGCGACCTCGTGGCGAGCGCGGCCTTGAAGGCGCGGTCGAGGACCATCGGCAACTGCTCGGGGCTCGACACCTGCTGGCGGAACTCCGACGCCACGTCCTTGAACAGGCTGAGGAGGTCGATCTCCTGCTGATACGCCGAGCCGAGCACCGTCTGGCTCTGCTGCCCGATGACGGCGACCACGGGCACGCTGTCCATCCGGGCGTCGTACAGGCCGTTGAGCAGGTGGACGGCACCGGGCCCCTGGGTCGCGGTCACCACGCCCACCGTGCCGGTGTACTTCGCGTGTGCCACGGCCATGAAGGCGGCGGCTTCCTCGTGGCGCGCCTGCACGAACGAAGGGGCCCCCGCCCGACGAAGCGCGCCGAGCAGGGGGTTGATGCCGTCTCCGCTGTAGCCGAAGATCCGATCCACCCGCCATGCGGCGAGGCGCCGGACCACGAAGTCCGCGACGGTGTCCACGGCCGCGTCCTCCGCCACCGGTCAGACCGCTGCCGGGACGTCAGGGCCGGTGGGCCAACGCAGGAGCGCGGCGATGGGCTTCTTCTCGAGCGCCCCCGCCGGGTACATGGACACCTGTGCGTCCGTGAGGGCCGCGGCGCGCAGCAGGGCCGCGACGGCAGGTACCTCGCCGAGCACGCCTGCACCGGCGGTGTCTGCTTCCGACGCCGCCACCCACGGCGCCGCATCGAGTGCGAGCAGCGTCTCGTCGTCCCATGCCGTGGCCTCGAGGAGGAGGGACTCGACCTGGGCCTGCTGCAGTGCGGCGATGACAGCGCCGCGCCCGATCGCGGACGTCCGGGTGCCCTGGCCCTCCTTCTCGGCCAGGCGCTCCAGAAGTGCGTGCTGACGATCCGCCATCGTGCGTGCCACCAGTTGCTGGACCTCCTCGACGAAGGTCTCCTCGTCGGCGCCGTCAGCGCGCGTGTTCGACTCGATGATGGCGAGCTTGCCGCGCGATTCCTGGGACACCTCGTCGTGGACCATCTGCCGGGCACGGATGTCACCGGCGACGACGATCAACTGGGCCTCGTTCTCCGCCGAGAGACGGTCGATCTCGGATGCCACCTCACGGGAGTTCATTTTCCAGACCTTCTCGGCGTGCTGCTGCATACGCTTGTGGGCCCAACCGCCGCTGCCGAGCTTGCGGGTGTGGTCGGTGTCTCCTTCGATCACGGAGTCAGCATCACCCGACGTCACGTGCGCCTCGTCGCCGTCGGCGAAGCGCAGGTAGACCTCCCCGCCGTGGTGTCCCACTTCGGCCACGAGGTAGGCGAAGTCCTCGGGGGCGTGCCGGACGAGGGGTGTGAGGTCCGGGATGGGGCCGGTTGCCGTCACCGCGAGGCCGACCAGGTTGCCGGGCAGGAACTCGTTGACGACGGCCTGGCCGTTGTTCACGAGCAGGTAGCGGGTCACGGGGTCGGGCAGGCCCTTCGCCGTGGTGCCGAGTGCCGCGACCGCGGCTTCGATGTCCTGCTCCGGGGCACCGGCCTCCTTCATCTCCTGGGCGACGCTGCGGGGAAGGATCTCGTCGTTCGCCAGGCCGTCCACGGTGCCGGTACTGCCCTCGACGTAGATGGTGGTCCATGGGCCGGGCAGCTCGAACAGATGGGCATGGTCTTTGAGTACGTGCGTCACGAAGATCCCCTGTCAGGTCAGTGGTGGTGATTCCCGGCAGGAAGGACCACGCCGGAAATACTAAGGACGCTTATTGTCTATCACCCCGTGCAGGTGGGTGAGAAGGGCCGGATGGTCCGTTCTCGGGCTTGAAAAACGCTCGGCAGGCGTGGGCGAGACCGGTAGCGTGGAGGGCATGCTCACAGTTCCCGAGAACTTCCCGCCCGCGTACATCAGCTTCCTCGAGGCCCAGGACGAAGGCTTCGCCGAGACGGTGCTGATGGTCATGAAGCAGTCCGTCGCAGAGGGGAAGTACGGCGTGCTCGTCAGCAGCCACGCCCTGGATCGGCAGGCGGAGCTCTCGCAGGAGGTCCCGTTCGGCGAGGTCGTCGAAGGTACCCGCTGAGTCATGGCCTGTGGGCGGGGCCGCCAGGACGAACAGAAGCGCCGGCCCGTCGGGCCGGCGCTTCTTCGATCTCCGGAAGGCGGGTTCCGCCGCCCACCTGCGGTGGTCCGGTGCGCTACGAGCCGTCGCTGTACTGGTCCTCGGAGTCCGCGCCCTCCGCGGGATCCTCCGGATGCACCCTGATGTCCTCGGTGTCGGCGTCCGTGTCGCCCTCGGCGGGCGCCTCGTTGTGGATGCGGTCGTCGTCGCTCGGATTCTCTGACATGCACTCGTCCTTTCGGTTCGAGGGAAAGTAAGCTCCCTTATCGTCAGTCTACGGATCCGGCGTCGCGAACATAACCCGCAGTGCGCGAGGTGACGCCGGCTCATCAGCGTGCTTACCATCAGGACATGGAAGACCGAGGGAAGTCAGCATCCCGGCCCGGCGATCGCCCGTGGGCGATCCTCCGGTCAGCCCTGGTGGGGCTGGCGTCACTCACCCTCGGACTGGTAGCACACGCCCTTTCCGGCGGCGTCGCCCCGAGCGCACCGGTACTCTGCGGGCTCGCGGCACTCGCCGTCCTCGGTGCCACGCTCCTGGCGCAGGTCCGGCTGCCGGGCTGGGCCGTCATGCTCCTGCTCGGCGTGGCCCAGCAAGTGCTCCATTGGCTCCTCGGCGGCCTGGGGGGAGCGGCGTCGGACACCACGCCCGGAACGGGAGTGCATCACGGCGGTGCCGTGCCGGTGGGCTCGGGTGCGGCCCAGGGGCACTCCCCGGAGGTGATGCTGATGCTTCACTCCCACCTGGCCGTGGCGCTCCTGATCGGCTGGGCCGTGAGCCGGTATCCGGGCATGGAGCGGTGGCTGTCCCGTCATGCCCGGCGCCGGGAACACCTCGTGCGGACCGAAGAAGGCGCCCCCGTCGTGTGACGGGAGCGCCTTCCGGCCGTACTGCTGGTTGCGGTGTCCTAGTTCGCGTTGGCCGAGCCGTCGTAGAACGGGTAGTCGGTGTAGCCTTCCGGACCCGTCGAGTAGAACGTCGAGGGGTTCGGCTCGTTCTCCGGCAGGTTCTCGCGCCAGCGACGGGCGAGGTCAGGATTCGCGATGGCCGGACGGCCGACGACGACCGCATCGCCCACGCCGTCCTCGAGGATGGCGATGGCTTCCTCGCGGTTCGTGATGACACCGAATCCGCTGTTGATGAGGAAGGGGCCGCCGAATCGCTTCCGGAGATCCTGGATGAGGTCCCCGGTCGGTTCTGCGTGCAGGACGCTGAGGTACGCGAGCTGCAGGGGCGCGATGGCGTCCACGAGTGTGGCGTAGGTGGCGTGGACGTCGGCGGCGTCCGTCTCCAGGGCGTCCTGGATGTTGTGTGCCGGTGAGATGCGAAGGCCCACCTTCTCTGCTCCGACTTCCGCGGCGACGGCGGTGACGAGTTCGATCACGAACTGCGCGCGCTTCTCCGCTGATCCGCCGTAGGCGTCATCGCGCTGGTTGGACTCGGGGGAGAGGAACTCGTGCAGCAGGTATCCGTTGGCGCCGTGGAGTTCCACGCCGTCGAAGCCCCCGATGTCGATCGCCTTCCGTGAGGCGGTGACGAATTCCTCGATGATCCCCGGAAGCTCGTCCGTGCTCAGCGCGTGGGGCACGGGGTAGGGCTGCTTCCCGGTGCTGGTCCTCGTGGTGCCGTCGATGGCGATGGCGCTCGGTGCCACGACCTCGTAGCCTCCGTTGGTGTCCGGGTGGGTCACGCGTCCCGCGTGCATCACCTGCGCGACGATCCGACCGCCGTCCGCGTGCACGGCGTCGGTGACGCGCCTCCAGCCGGCGAGCTGCTCGTCCTCCACCAGGCCGGGCTGGCCCGGGAAGCCCTGGCCGGCGTGGCTGGGGTACGTCCCCTCGCTGACGATCAGCCCGAGGGAGGCGCGCTGGCGGTAGTGCTCGACGACGATGTCGCCCGGGATGCCCGCGTCACCCGAGCGGACTCGCGTGAGCGGCGCCATCACGACACGGTTGGGGAGTTCGAGCGTGCCGAGGGTGAGGGGGGAGAACAGCTTCATGCGTTCCTACTTTCCGGGTCGATGTCCTACCCGTCGGCAACAGGGGGCAACCGGGCGCTATTCCGGATGTGGCGGGCGTCACGCAGGCCGCGTCGGGGCGTTGTCCCGCAGTCCTACGGGGTGGCGTCCTCGCCCGCCCAGGCTTTCCCGTAGAACGCCGGGGAGAGCGCGTCCAGCAGTTCGGCATAGGAGTCCGGCTCCATCGCCTGCGCCGAATCGGCAGGGACGTCCGGCGCGAAGGCGGACACGCCGAGTCCGGCCTCGCGGTCCTGCAGGGTCAGGCCGGCGGCCTCCAGGATGGTGGGGTACATGTTCAGCTGGTCCACACCGGGGCGCAGCCCGCTGTCGCCGCCCGCGCCCGGGATCCAGATCCGGTTGAAGATGGTGCGGTTGCCGTGATCGTCCAGCTGTTCGTGGAACGCATCGCCGGCGCTCATGTGCTTGAGATGGTCGCCCATGATCACCACGGAGGTGTCGTCGAGGTAGCCCCTCTCCTTCATGTGCTCGACGAATCCTGCCACCAGGGCCATGGAGCAGGCATACACGGAGGTGACCTCGCTCCGCGTGTCCACGGCGCAGTAGTCGAAGACGTGCACCGGCTCGTGGGTGTCCAGCGTCAGCAGGGTGAGGTTGAACGGCCGGCCGGTCCCCTCCGCCTCGGCATGCAGCTCGTCGATCTCGTCCTTCGCATGGGAGAGGAGCCGTTCATCGCTCAGTCCCCAGTCGCTGCGGAAGTTCTCCTCCGGTTCCCCGGCAACGCGCCAGTCGGCGAGGCCCTTCACCTCGGAGTAGCCGTGGCTGCCGAGGAAGGTGTTCTTCGCGGCGAAGGAGGAGTTGGCGCCGCCGAGGAAGACGTTGGTGTAGCCGTGCTCGTCCAGGACGTCGCCGAGGCAGGTGATCCCTCCGAGGTAGGTGTCGACGTCATCGCCGGGCGCGCTCGAGCCGCTGCTGCCGGTGGTGGAGCCCGAGCCCTTCAGGGGGATACCGCACTGCGTCGAGGTGAGGCCGGCCATGGTCCAGCCTCCGCCCCTGTACTGCTGGAGGTCGTCCACGCTCTGCCAGCCGTCCGAGGCCGGGGTCGCATTCTTGAGGGCGACGAAGGCGTCCTTCTCGAAGAGCTGGTCGTCCTCGAGGGTGGCCTCGCCGGACTCGAGGTAGATCAGCACCAGGTTGCGCTTGTGCTCGTCCCCGGTGACGGTCGGCTCGACATAGCGGGAGCCGAGGTCGTACTCCGATCGTGCCGCATCGAGGTAGTCCTTCATGCCCACCGAACTGGCGAAGGCCGTGGTGCCGCCGACGACCACCACTGCGACCAGGGCGGTGGAGAGGGTGCGCAGGATCCACAGCGGGCGGCGAGGATGCGGGCCGGCGCCGGCGCTGCGGTGCTTGCGGCGGCGGAAGAACTGCCAGGCGGCGATGCCGAGGGTGACGAGCAGGGGAGCGACGCCGACACCCAGGACACCGATCCAGACGAGGCCACCGCCGCCGTCGGTCTCCACGGAGACCAGGTTCAGGAGCATCTGGCCCACCGAGATCTCGCCCCAGTAGTACCGGATGCCGGCAGCGGCGACGAGCAGCGTGAGTCCTGCCCAGAGCAGGACGTAGACCAGGATGCGGCCCACGACGACGCCGACCCGTCGGGTCACGTGCAGAATCCGGCCGTACATGGCAACACCTCGCGTTCGACGATGCCCGCGTGTTCGCCGAACACCCCTGACATCCAGCCCGGTCCCGGGCCACTAGAGCCTAATACCGTTACGCTACCTGTTCAACCGGAGTTCATCGGCTGTCCATGGCTCGTCCACGCGAGCGGACATCCGCTGCCCATGACGAAGCCCCGGGCAGCAGCCCGGGGCTTCGATGCATCTCGTAGGGGCGGGGCGCTACTTGACGTCCTGCTCGTCCATCGCGCTCAGGGGCGATCCGCCACGGTTCGCGGGGTCGTCGCTGGCGTCGACCTCGTCGTCCTCCATCATGCCGAAGTCCACATCCGCCGCGGCCTCGCCGAGCATGGGCTCCTCGGGCGGATACTGCTCGTCGCCGTGCTCGTAGCGGGCCTCGGCGGTCTCCTCGCGGAGGGTCTGGTCGCTGAGGTAGCCCTCCTCGCCGACCCCGGAGACGCCGTTCTCGTCGAAGTCGTTCTCGTCGTCGCCGCTCTCGGTCACGCCGGGTTCGTCCTGCAGAAGGGGATCCTCCTGCCAGCGGTCCGGGTTGCTCTCCGCCGCACCCTCGTAGGCGTCGGGCCGGCCCTCGAGGACCGGGTCGAAGGCTTCGGGAGCAAGCGCGTCGTTCGGCACCTCGGGCTCCTCGCCCACGATGGTCAGTTCCTCGTCGGGAAGGTTCTCGGTCATCTTCTCTGCCTTTCGTCGGTGCTGTGCTTCCTTCGATCATCAGCCTACTGATGAATCGGCCCGGGCGACAGTTTCCCCCGCCGCCCGGGCGGAACCGTCCCCGTCAGGCGTGGTCGCGCCAGCTGTGCCGGGGTTCGTAGCCCAGCACCCGGCGGGCCTTGTCGATCGAGAGCAGGGTCTCGTGCTCGCCCACCTCCCGCGTGACCTCGACGCCGGGGAACACCTCTGCAGCGAGATCCGCGCTCGCACGGCTCATGACGGTGTCCGCCGCCGCGATGATGAAGCGATCGAAACCAGGGGTCGCGTTCTCCAGGGCCTTCGCCACCGCCTGCGCGCCGTCACGGCCGTCGATGTACCCCCACAGGTTCCACTTGCGCGCGGTGGCATCGGCGTCGAAGGACGGGAACTCGGCGTAGTCCTCCGGATCCATGACGTTCGAGAACCGCAGCGCCGTGATGCTCAGCTGCGGATCCCAGCGCGTCAGCTCGATGGCCATCTGCTCCTCGAGATGCTTGACCAGGGAGTAGGTGCTCTCGGGGCGCGCAGGGTAGTCCTCGTCGACCGGGATGTACGGGGGAGGGGTGTCGAAGGGCAGGCCGAGGACGGTCTCGCTGGACGCATAGACGACGCGCCTGATCCCGGCCCTCCTACATGCCTGGAAGACGTTGTAGGTGGCTGCCATGTTGTTGTGGAAGGTCGCCGCATCCGCCTGCAGCCCCGGCGCCGGGATGGCTCCGAGGTGCACGACGGCGTCGATCCCGCGGTGGCGGTCGTCCACTCCGAGGAGGACGTCGAGCACCTGCCCGTAGTCCCGCAGGTCGACGCGGAGGAACGTGGGGGACCGCTCGCCGTGCTGGTCGAGTTCGAGGACGGTGTGGCCTGCCTGGCGCAGCCCCCGGACGACGCTGCGCCCCAGCTTGCCGCTCGATCCGGTGACCGCGACGTTCAAGGGTGTCGGCTCCGTCATCAGACCGGCCGCGTCTCGGGGGCGACGGTCCGCGCGACGTCCGTCTCGGCGAGGCCGCCGATCGCGTCGTCGATCGCCTTCAGGACGTCGTCCTCGAGCGTCACGCCGGCCGCTGCGGCGTTGGACTCCACCTGCTCGGGCCGTGAGGCGCCGATGATCGCCGAGGCGACGTTCTTGTTCTGCAGCACCCAGGCGATGGCCAGTTGCGCCATCGTCAGCCCTACGCCGTCGGCGATGGGCGCGAGCTTCTGGACGCCCGTGAGGACGTCGTCGTCCATCCAGCGCTTGATCATGTCCGCGCCGCCCTTGCTGTCCGAGGCGCGCGTGCCCTGCTCGGGCTGCTGGCCAGGCTTGTACTTACCGGTCAGCACGCCCTGGGCCACCGGGGACCAGACGATCTGGGACAGCCCGAGCTCCTCGGACGTGGGGACGACGTCGCCCTCGATGACGCGCCACAGCATCGAGTACTGGGGCTGGTTGGAGATCAGCTGGACGCCGAGTTCCTTCGCGAGGGCGTGGCCGTCGCGGATCTGCTGTGCCGTCCACTCGCTGACTCCGATGTAGAGGGCCTTGCCCTGGCGCACGATATCGGCGAACGCCTGCATCGTCTCCTCGAGGGGCGTCTCGTGGTCGTACCGGTGCGCCTGGTAGAGGTCGACGTAGTCCGTCTGCAGCCGCTGGAGCGAGCCGTCGATCGACTCCATGATGTGCTTCCGTGAGAGCCCGACGTCGTTGTGGCCCTTGGGACCGGTGGGCCAGTAGACCTTCGTGAAGATCTCGAGCGACTGGCGGCGCTCACCCTTCAGCGCCTCGCCGAGAACGGTCTCCGCCGCCGTGTTCGCGTAGGCGTCCGCCGTGTCGAAGGTGGTGATGCCGACGTCGAGCGCCGCACGCACGCACTGTGTCGCGACGTCGTTCTCGACCTGGGAGCCGTGGGTCAGCCAGTTGCCGTAGGTGATTTCCGAAATCTTGAAGCCGCTGTTTCCGAGGTATCTGAAGTCCATATCGCGATGCTAGCCGTGATCGGTGCCACAGCGACAGGTCCCTCAGGCAACTACCGGGGGGCTGGTGCTGCTGCTTTGGAGGGGGTTCCTGGCCTGCCGTAGACTCGATCATCATGACTACCCGCTTCGCAACGCCCGACGAGATCGCCCGTTGGAACAGCATCATCAGCGAGAATCCGGACGGCGGGAACGTGATGCAGGGGCGGGAATTCGCCGAGCAGAAGCGGGCCACGGGGTGGACCCCGGTGTACCTGGTGGTCGACGGCGTCGCGCTCACGGTGCTGCAGAAGACCGTGCTCCCGCTGGGCCGCTACTGGTACGTCCCCAAGGGCCCGGGCGTGAAGGATGCCGCCGACCTCATCGCGCTGATGCCAGGGTTGAAGGCCTTCGCCGCCGGACGGGGCATCTTCGGCGTCAAGATCGATCCCGAGCTCCCCTCCGACCCGACCGTGGCCGAGGCGCTCGAGGCGGCGGGGCTGGTCCGAGTGGCCAACGTCCAGCCCAACGTGTCGACGGTGATCCTCGACATCTCGGCCGAGTCGGACGCCATCGAGGCGTCGTTCGGCTCGAAGACCCGGTACAACATCCGCGCGGCGCGCAAGGCCGGTGTCGAGACTCGGGCGGTGGAGGTCGACGACGAGAACTGCGCGATCTTCTACCGACTCCTCGCCGAGACGGCGGAGGGCAGCTTCTCCATCCGCAGCGAGGAGTACTACACCGGCTTCTGGAAGCGGCATGCGCGCGCCCAGGCCGGTGCCTTCCTGTTCGCGTACGTCGACGGCGACGTGGTGTCGGCGGACTTCATCATGGTCCTGGGAGCCAAGGCCAGCCGCAAGGACGCCGCGAGCACCCGCAAGCGCACGGTACGCGGCGCCAGTGCACTCCTCGAGGTGGCCGCCATCGAATGGCTCAAGGCCCGCGGCGTCACGGAGTACGACCTCTGCGGAGCGCCTCCGTCCGGCGAGGCGAAGAACAAGGACCACGAGCACTACGGCATCGGCATGTTCAAGACGGGCTTCAACCCGACGATCACGGACTTCGCGGGCACGTTCGACCTCCCCGTCAGGCCGTTGCAGCACAGGGCATGGCTCCGGATCGGGGAGCGCGCCGCGCTGAAGATCCACCGCATGCGTGCCCACGAGAGCTGGTACTGAGAATGGCGCCCTTCACTGCACGCGCAGCCACCGCCGACGAGGTGGCCCGCTGGGACGAGCTCGTCACGGCCAATCCGCTCGGCGGCAACGTGCTCCAGTCCGGTCCCTTCAGCCGCGTGAAGCAGCGCCAGGGCTGGACGCCGATCCACCTCGCGGTCGAGTCGGCCGACTACACGAGCTATGTGATCGCCTACCAGCGCACCATCCCGGCGCTCGGTGCGCTGTGGTACCTGATCAAGGGACCCGACACCGCGACCCCCGAGGACGTGCCCCCCTTCGTCGAGGCGGTCGTCGCCCACGCCCGGCGGCGACCGGGCCGCGTCTTCGCCGTGAAGATCGAGCCGGACTTCCCCGATACCGAGGAACTGCGAGCCCTCTTCGCCGGAGCGGGCCTCGTGAAGACCTTCAACATCCAGGCCAATGACAGCACGGCGATCCTCGATCTCACGCCGGACGAGGGCCAGCTCCTGAGGAACCTCTCCTCCCGCGGGCGCAACGCCGTACGGCGCGCCCTCCGCGACGGCGTCCAGGCGCAGCGTGTCGAGCCCGGCGAGGACACCTACCGCACCATGTACGCCCTGATCGGTCAGGCGCAGCAGGGCCGGCTCTCCGCCGTACCCCGACCGTACGAGTACTACCGCGGGTTCTGGCAGGAGTTCGTCGACGCCGGGATGGGCCGCTTCTACTTCGTGTACGAGGACGGCACGCCGTCCGTGGGCGCCTTCGTGATCCTGTACGGCCAGAAGGCGACATACAAGGACGGCGGTTCCCTCCCGAAGCGCAACCAGTACGGCGATTCGCACCTGGTCCAGTGGGAGGCGATCCTGGACATGAAGCGCCTGGGCGCCCGTGAGTACGACTTCTGCGGCACACCGCCGGCGGACCGGCTGAAGGACAAGGAGCACCCGCAGTACGGCCTCGGGATGTTCAAGACGAGCTTCACCAGGACTGTGACGGACTTCGCGGGCTGCTACGACGCCGTCGTCCGGCCCCGCACGTATCGTGTGTGGCACGCGCTGGGTGAGCGCGTGGCGCGCCAGATCCACTGGCGCCGTCACCGGCAGCCTTTCTACTAGGCCTTTTCCAGGCCGCCCGAACTTCCGAAGGGACGATTGCGAGGTGCTCGCATGACAGACGGCAACCGTGACGACGCCGTGGACGGCCGCTCGCCCACCACCAATCCATCGCCGGTGGCCGAGGCGCTGCCCGTCATCCAGAGGCCCTTCGATCCGAGCGACGACGAGAAGAGCAGGCTCGCCACCGGCACGGGCGGCGGGGGCCGGAAAGCGCCGAGGGGTGGCGGAATGCCCGCCCGGCGACCCGTGTCCGATCCGAAGTCCCCTCGCCAGGGCCGCCAGCGGCAGTCCGCCACGAGACCGGGTACCAAGCCCGCCGACGCCCTGCCCACCACGCCGCAGAGCCTGCCGTCGTCGAGCCGTCCCAACGCAGCGGCGCGCAGCATGCTCCGTCGCCTCGTGCAGGGCGAGGCCCCGCCCACCCAGGCCATGAGCATCGTGGAGCGGCTTGCGGGAAGCCCCTACGCCAATCCGATGATCCAGGTCGGAGGACCTGATGCCAGCGCCCGGAAGGCCCTGGACTTCGCACTCAACCTGGCCGAGACCATGTTCCGGTACGGCGCGGGCGCCCTCGAGGTGGAGACCAGCATCATCGCGGTCACCGCAGCCTTCGGCCTCGACTCCATCGAGGTGGACATCACCAACCAGTCGGTGGTCATCAACTACTCCGCCAAGGACCAGACACCGACGACGGTCCTGCGCGTGGTCCGCTCCTGGACGAACAACTACGCGGGACTCACGGCCATCCACCAACTCGTCTCCGACATCGCGGACGGGGGCGTCTCGCGGACCGAGGCGGCACACCGCCTCGACGAGATCACCCACCGGCCCAAGCCCTTCCCGCGCTGGATGGTCACGGCGGCCTTCGGGATCTTCTCGGCGGCCATCGTTGCCTTCGTCGGAGGCTCCGCGCTGGGATCGCTCATCGGCTTCGTCAGCTGCATCCTGGTCGACCTGGTGAGCCGCAAGCTGGGCGAATGGCGTGTCCCCGAGTTCTTCTCCGTCGCCACGTCCGCGGCGCTCGTCACACTGATCGCGATGCTGCTCTGGTGGCTCCAGGTCCCGATCGCCCCGGCACTCGTGGTGGTGGGAGGGATCCTCCTGCTCCTGCCGACGGGGCGGCTCGTCTCCGCGACCCAGGACGCGATCAACGGCTTCCCGGTCACGGCCGCGGGGCGGTTCCTCTCCGCGGTGCTCGTCTTCGCGGCGCTCGTCGCAGGGATCGCCGTCGCGCTCGTCGCAGGGACGGCCCTCGGGATCCCCGAACTCGAGGTGCTCGAATCGGCGGGGAGCCAGTACCCGTGGCCGGTGGTCGCGGTGCTGGTGTTCGTCGCCGTCGCCATGATCTGCATCGCAGAGCAGACGGACGTGAAACTGGTGATCCCGACGTCACTCGTCGCCGTCGCAGGCTACCTGCTGCTCATCAGCGCGATGGCGGCGGGTGTCGGCTACCGGCTCGCCCCGGCCCTGGCGGCCATCCTGATCGGAGCCCTCTCGCGCGTCGTCGCCCTCCGGCTCGGCGCCCCGCAGCTCGTCGTCGCGGTACCCGCAGTGCTGTTCCTCTATCCCGGACTCACCATCTTCCGCTCGATGTACATGCTCACCATCGAATCCGAGGTGGTGTCCGGCGGCGCGCTCGGCCTCTTCAACGCCCTGACCGTCGTGCTGGCGATCGCCGCGGGCGTCGTGCTCGGAGACAACCTGGCGAGGCCGTTCACGAGGAAGCTCGGCTCCAACGAGCGGCAACGGAACCGCCGGCGGTAGCGCCTCAGCCGGCCCTGCCACCGGTGCACGACCAGTCGATCGGTTCGGCGCCCTGCTGTGCAAGGAGTTCGTTCGCGCGGCTGAAGGGGCGCGAACCGAAGAACCCGCGAGAGGCCGAGAGCGGACTGGGGTGGACGGATTCGACCGTGGGCGTCCGGCCGAGCAGCGGTTTGAGCCGGAGGGCGTCCTTGCCCCACAGGATGGCTACGAGCGGACCGCCCCGTGCCGCCAGCGCCCGGATGGCCGCGTCGGTGACCTGCTCCCAGCCGAGTCCGCGGTGCGAGGCGGCTTCGCCGGCGCGGACCGTCAGGACCCGGTTGAGCAGGAGGACGCCCTGCTCGGCCCAGCCGGAGAGGTCTCCCGTCACGGGCGGCGCGACGCCGGTATCGGAGGCCAGCTCGCGGTAGATGTTCGCGAGGCTGCGCGGGATGGGCCGCGTGGAAGGATCGACGGCGAAACTCAGGCCGACTGCGTGTCCGATCGTCGGGTACGGGTCCTGGCCCACGATGACCACCCGCACGCGCTCCAGCGGTGTGGTGAACGCCCGGAGGATGTGCGGCGCATCGGGCAGCACCCGCAGCCCCTCGTCGAGGTCCGCCGCGAGGGACGCGGCGAGCTGGTGGAGGACCGGCTGCACCGGCCTGAGCGCAGTCGCCCAGTCAGGAGGAACCATGTCCTCGATGCGGGCAGGAGCCGCGAAGGGAAACAGGGCCTCGTTCGGTGACTGCCGCCCGGCCGGACGCGGCTCTGCGGCGCCCGTCCTGCCCGTCCCGCCACTGCTGCTCATGCTGTCGGGTAGGTCGAAGAGCGTGCCGTCGTCGTGCATCATGCTTCCATTCTCGCGTGCGTCTCCGCGGCGGTCGCCCGAATGACAGGGGTGTAATTCCCCACTACCATGGGGTGACAGTTGTGCCAGCGGAAGGAAGGCGGTAGTGGACATGGCCGAACTCCAGCGGCATCCACAGGACGCTTCCTCCGGACAGGACGAGAAGCTGAGCCTGGGCGACCGCGAGCAGCGCATGCTCGCCCTCGAACGCGAGTGGTGGAAGTATTCCGGCGCGAAGGAGCAGGCGATCCGCGACCTGTTCAACATGTCCGCCACGCATTACTACCAGCTGCTCAACGCGCTCATCGACACGGAAGCCGCTCTGGCGCACGACCCCATGCTCGTCAAGCGGCTGCGGCGCCTGAGGTCCACCCGCCAGAAGGCACGCTCCGCCCGCCGGCTCGGCGCGGACATCTAGCACTGCCCGCCAGACCCGACGAGCGAAGGACCATCCTCACCCATGACTGACTACGCGCGGGACGAATTCGACAAGGTCCCGGAGTCTTCCGCGCGCCAGGGCGCCCACCGTGAGCGGCTCATCCCCGCACGGTCCAGCGGCCTCGGACTCAAGATCACGGTGGGCGTACTCGCCCTCCTGATCGGCCTCGGCGCCTACTTCCTCCTTCCCCGCCTGGGCATCGCCGGGGGAGGGGGCGAATCCGCTGTGGCGCCGTCGGACATCGCGTCGAGCGCCGCCCCGTCCCAGGACGAGCAGGCGTCACCAGCTTCGACCGCCACGTCCGAAGCAACGGATGAGGCAGGCGACGACGAGTCGGCGGGCCCGGACGCGACGTCGTCGACCGACCGGGCGGAGGCGCTCGACCGGACACAGACCGTCAACGTACTCAACGGCACCGGCGCCCCGGGCCTCGCGTCCGTGGCAGCAGGGCGGCTGGCCTCAGCCGGATGGTCGTCCGCGCTTCCGGGCAACTGGGCCGGGACCCCACTGGACGCCTCCGTGGTCTTCTACAACGGCGAGGCACAGCGCGCCGCTGCCGAGGCGGTGGCCGAGGACCTCGGCATCCCGAACCTCATCGACAGCCCCGACGTCTCCCAGGACATCTCGGTGGTCCTCGGGCCGGAGTTCCAATAACCGACGCCGTGCTGTCCTGGGGGTGAAGCATCCGCGTCCGGTGCGGGCGCCCGGCCGGCCCGCAGCCCGATCGCGGGTGGCTGCCCTCCCGGCACGGTCCGCGGGTGCTGCCGAACGGCTCCACCCGCTGCTGACCTCAATCCTTGAGCGGGATGCCCTGCGCGTCCTTCCGGAACGGCTCGGAGCCCACCAGGATCATGATGCCCTCGATGAGGCCCCAGATCCCGGCCGCGATGGCGCTGAGTCCGAAGGTGAAGACAGCCCCCACCGTGGACATCAGGATCTGGATGATCCCGATGGTGGTGAAGCCGAGGTAGAACCTGTGGATCCCCAGGGAACCGAGCAGGATTCCGAGGACGCCGGCGATCACCCGGGACTTCTGCGGTGCATACGGCTGGCCGAAAGGACCCTGGTTGTACCCGCCCTGGTTGTACCCGCCCTGGTTGTACCCGCCCTGGTGGTAGCCGGGCTGCTGGTACCCGCCCTGCTGGTACCCACCCTGCTGGTACCCACCCTGCTGGTACCCACCCTGCTGGTACCCACCCTGCTGGTACCCGCCCTGGTTGTAGCCGGGCTGCTGGTACCCGCCCTGCTGGTAACCACCCTGCTGGTACCCGCCCTGTGGGGCGGGGGTCGATCCAGCAGGGTCCTGGCCGTACCCGCTCTGCACCCGTCCGGTCCGGGGATCCTGTCCCGGCGCATACGGCTCCTGGGGCACCGGCGGCTGGTGCTCGTGCTGAACCGGCGCGTAAGGCAGGTCCGACGCCGGATGCGCCTGAGCGGCTTCCCCGCCGAGGCCCGGGCTGCCGGGAGTCCCGGGAGGGCCATCGCCGGTGCCGTGATGGTCGGACGCGGTATCGCGATCGTGGGACCCGATGCCGGAGGCACCTTCCCCGCTGCCCTGCTCGTCGGAGTCCCCGTTACCAGGACCGGTTGCTGACGTGGACACTGTGCCTCCCTCGGCTCGTTGTCCGCCAAACCTATGCCCTCCGAGGAATCTGCGCTACGCCGGTCCGCGGGTCCTGCACGACCACGTCGTTCACGAGCCGGAGGGTCCCGGGCAGGTTGCACTCGCGAGGTGTGAGTGCTAATTATTGAGTTAGCACTCACGCGCGCAGACTGCTAAAGCTGCGCGCGGTGGGTGAAGCAGGCAAACCTCTGTGGTGGGGGTGGAGCTCGGGACGTGAAAGAGATCGTCCAGGCCCTGCCCGGCCGTCGCGGGCACCACACGCAGGCAAGCATTGATGTGCTGAAATGCAACCGTCCCGAAAGGACCTAAGCCGTTATGGCCAAGATCATTTCTTTTGATGAAGAGGCCCGCCGCGGCCTCGAGCGGGGTCTCAATATCCTCGCTGACGCCGTCAAGGTGACGCTCGGCCCCCGTGGCCGCAACGTCGTGCTCGAGAAGAAGTGGGGCGCACCCACCATCACGAACGACGGCGTGTCCATCGCCAAGGAGATCGAACTCGACGACCCGTTCGAGAAGATCGGCGCCGAGCTCGTCAAGGAAGTTGCCAAGAAGACGGACGACGTCGCGGGCGACGGAACAACCACCGCCACCGTGCTCGCCCAGGCCCTCGTCAAGGAAGGCCTGCGCAACGTCGCGGCCGGCGCTGACCCCCTGAGCCTCAAGCGCGGCATCGAGAAGGCCGTCAAGGCCGTCACCGATGAGCTGCTCGCGTCGGCCAAGGAGATCGAGACCAAGGAGCAGATCGCTGCCACGGCATCCATCTCCGCGGGTGACAAGCAGATCGGTGACCTGATCGCCGAGGCCCTCGACAAGGTGGGCAAGGAAGGCGTCATCACCGTCGAGGAGTCCAACACCTTCGGCCTCGAGCTCGAGCTCACCGAGGGTATGCGCTTCGACAAGGGCTACATCTCGGGTTACTTCGTCACCGACGCCGAGCGCCAGGAGACGGTCCTCGAGGATCCCTACATCCTGATCGTCAACTCGAAGATCAGCAACGTGAAGGACCTCGTCGCCGTCCTCGAGAAGGTCATGCAGTCCGGCAAGCCGCTGCTGATCATCGCCGAAGACATCGAAGGCGAAGCCCTCGCGACCCTCGTGGTCAACAAGATCCGCGGCACCTTCAAGTCCGTCGCCGTCAAGGCTCCGGGCTTCGGTGACCGTCGCAAGGCCCAGCTCGCCGACATCGCCATCCTCACCGGTGGCCAGGTCATCGCCGAGGAGGTCGGCCTCAAGCTCGAGACCGCCACCCTCGACCTGCTCGGCACCGCGCGCAAGGTCGTCGTGACCAAGGACGAGACCACCATCGTCGAAGGAGCCGGCGACGCCGACGCCATCGCCGGTCGCGTGGCCCAGATCCGCGCCGAGATCGAGAACTCCGATTCGGACTACGACCGCGAGAAGCTGCAGGAGCGCCTGGCCAAGCTGGCCGGCGGTGTTGCAGTCATCAAGGCCGGTGCCGCTACGGAGGTCGAGCTCAAGGAGCGCAAGCACCGCATCGAGGACGCTGTCCGCAACGCGAAGGCTGCCGTCGAAGAGGGAATCGTAGCCGGTGGCGGCGTAGCCCTCATCCAGGCCGGCGCGAAGGCCTTCGCCAACCTCGAGCTCACGGGTGACGAGGCGACGGGCGCGAACATCGTCCGCGTCGCCATCGACGCACCGCTCAAGCAGATCGCCTTCAACGCCGGCCTCGAGCCGGGCGTCGTCGTCGACAAGGTCCGCGGCCTGCCCGCCGGCCACGGCCTGAACGCTGCTACCGGCGTGTACGAGGACCTCCTCGCCGCAGGCGTCAACGACCCCGTGAAGGTCACCCGCTCGGCTCTGCAGAACGCAGCATCGATCGCCGGACTGTTCCTCACCACGGAGGCCGTCGTGGCCGACAAGCCGGAGAAGGCAGCTCCTGCCGGCGGCGGCGGCGACGACATGGGCGGCATGGGCGGCATGGGCGGCTTCTAGTCCCCACACCGCTGACGCCCCACTGC
The DNA here is from genome assembly GCF_056680255.1 of Arthrobacter sp. BC5. Classification (NCBI taxonomy): domain Bacteria; kingdom Bacillati; phylum Actinomycetota; class Actinomycetes; order Micrococcales; family Micrococcaceae; genus Arthrobacter; species Arthrobacter sp. BC5. The sequence goes on along the minus strand of NZ_CM155273.1, from coordinate 625,485 downwards.
TCAGCCAGCACGAGAAGGGCGGCACTCCCGAGGGGGGTGCCGCCCTTCTCGTCGTCTGCGGCATGGACGGATGCCGCAGACGGATCCGGTGGCCCGGCGCCGGCCCGCTCGGCGCCGCGTCAGCTCATGAACATGCGGGCGTTGCTCAGCTCGGCGTCCGCGTACTGCTGCGTTGCCACGTTGAGGGCCTCGTTGATGCCGGCGAGGGACTCCTCGACCTGCTGCTGGGTGGCGCGCCACTGCAGGATCAGCTGCTGGAAGTTGGTGGCGGCCTGACCGGTCCAGAGGCCTTCGAGTTCACGCAGGCCGGCCTGCATCGAGTTCACCTCCGCCTGGAGCCGGCCGATGGTGCCCTGCACCTGGCTGCTCTTGGCGGCCAGGCTGTCGGTGTCCACGTTGAAGAATGCCATGCTGTGCTCCCATGTGCTCGCGCTTCCTTGACGTTCCCGACGCTAGGGCAGGGCGGGGCGATGTCAGCGGTCGTCGCCGCCTTTGTGGATAACCGGCTTCGACGAGGGGGCCTGTGGAGGGTTGATGCCGTTCGAGAAGGCGTGCTCCTGGCCCGGTCCGGGCTGCGGTGCAGCAGCACCGTCGTCGTCCGCGCCGTCGTGCACACCGTCGCCGGCGCCGTCGTCCGACACGTGCGGCAGACGGATCGACAAGGTTGCCCCGCCGCCCGGGGTCTCCTCCAGCCGTACCGTGCCGTCGTGCTGGGCGACGAGCGCGGCCACGATGGCGAGGCCGAGGCCCGTGCCGCCGGTCTCCCGATGCCGCGAGGTGTCCGCACGGTAGAAGCGCTCGAACACCTTCGCGGCGTCGTCCTCCGAGATCCCCGGACCGTGGTCGCGTACCTCGAGAACGGAATCGCTGTGACCGTGCAGCACGGGTGCGACTCCGACGGCGATCTCGATCGGCGAGCCCTCGGGCGTGTAGCGCAGCGCGTTGGTCATGAGGTTGGCGACCACCTGGCGAAGACGGGCCTCGTCCCCCCTCGTGGGGGCGGCACGAGGCTTGCCGCCGTCGAGGCCTATGACGGTGATGGACCGGTCAGGGGCGGTCGCACGTGCGTCGAAGGCGGCGTCGTGACCGAGCGCCATGAGGTCCACGGGCTTCATCTCGAGGGGCCGCTGCTCGTCGATCCTCGCGAGGGTCAGCAGGTCTTCGACCAGCTGGCCCATGCGGATGGCCTCGCTCTCGATCCGGCCCATCGCCGCGGCGACGTCCTCGTCCTTCTGGAGTGCCCCGTGCCGGTACAGCTCGGAGTACCCGCGGATGGTGACAAGGGGCGTCCTCAGCTCGTGGGAGGCGTCGGCCACGAAGCGCCGCATCTTCGTCTCCGATGCAGTCCGCGCGGCGAACGCCCGCTCGATGTGCGCGAGCATGGCGTTCAGGGACCGCGACAGCCTGCCGATCTCCGTGGCGGGACGCTCGACGGCGACGCGGCGGGAGAGGTCGCCCGCGGCGATGGCGGCCGCGGTCCGTTCCACGCGGGCGAGTGGCGCGAACTGGCGGGTCACCGTGACGAAGGCGATGAGCGAGGCCAGGGCTGTGGTCACGAGGCCCGAGGTGAAGATGACCTCGGTGGCTTCCTGCAGCGATTCGTTGACGGTGTCGAGCCGGGTGGCTATGACCAGGTAGCCGTCACCGCTGGTGAAGGTCAGCGTCTTCGCCCGCCAGTCCTCCGTACTCGAATGCTCACCCGGGAGGTTGAAGCCTGCGCCGTCGAGCTCGTCGATCCGCTCGACCGTCAGTCCCGAGAGATCCGGGACATCGGTCGTGTCGGCGGCCTGATTGGCTGCATAGGGTCTGCCGCTCGTGTCGAGGACCGCGGCGTAGTAGCGCAGGGCCACACCGTCCGCTGCGGGCTCCTCCAGGAAGAGGGTCTTCGCCACGGCCTGCGCGTTGTTCTGGAGATCGGCGTCGACCCGGTCGATCAGCCCGTCCCGCAGGAGGGACACGGTGGCCAGCCCGGTGATGCCCACCGTGACGATCATGAGCAGCATGATGATCGCGACGAGCTGCGAGCGGAGCGACGCCGCGTTCCAACGCGTGACCAAGGGAGCGCGCTACCGCTTGTCGGCGGTCCGGAGCAGGTAACCGACGCCGCGCTTCGTCTGGATCAGGGCCACGGCATCCGGGTTCCTGTCGATCTTCCGCCGCAGGTACGAGATGTAGGACTCCACGATGGACGCGTCCCCGTTGAAGTCGTATTCCCAGACGTGGTCGAGGATCTGCGCCTTCGAGAGGACACGGTTCGGGTTCATCATGAGGTAGCGCAGCAGCTTGAACTCCGTGGGGGAGAGATCGATGACCTCTCCGCCGCGCCTGACCTCGTGCGCGTCGTCGTCGAGTTCGAGGTCGTCGACGCGGATCACGGCATCGTCGTCGTCCCCGAGGGGGTGGGTGCGGCGCAGGACCGCGCGGATGCGGGCCACCACCTCGTCCAGGCTGAACGGCTTCGTGACGTAGTCGTCGCCACCGACGGTCAGGCCGGTGACCTTGTCATCGGTGTCATCGCGCGCGGTCAGGAAGACGACGGGGAAGTGCCGCCCGGCAGCACGCAGCCGGCGCGTGACGGTGAATCCGTCCATGTCCGGCAGCATGACATCGAGGACGGCGAGATCGGGATTGTGCGTCTCGGCGGCAGCGAGGGCGTCGCGGCCGTTTCCGGCGGAGACGACGTCGAAGCCGGCGAACCGCAACGAGGTCGAGAGGAGCTCGCGGATGTTCGGTTCGTCGTCGACGACCAGCAGTTTCGCTTCAGGACCAGTTTTCTTCACTGCACCAGTATCCGCAGATTGTCTGTGAGGAGGCTGAACGCCGGCTGTAGGGTCACTCGCTAGTCCCTGGGCTCTCTGTCCCCGATCCCCGAGGCGTCGAGGATGCGGTAGGCGTAGCCCTGCTCCGCGAGGAAGCGCTGGCGCTTGGCGGCGAAATCCTGGTCCAGCGTGTCCCGGGCGACGACGGTGTAGAAGCGGGCGGCACGGCCGTCGGTCTTCGGACGGAGCAGGCGGCCGAGGCGCTGGGCCTCCTCCTGGCGCGACCCGAACGAGCCGGAGACCTGGATCGCCACCGATGCCTCCGGCAGGTCGATCGAGAAGTTCGCGACCTTGGAGACCACGAGCACATGGAGGTCACCGGCGCGGAAGGCGTCGAAGAGGCGCTGGCGTTCCTTCACCGACGTCTCGCCCTTGATCACGGGGGCATCGAGCCGTTCCGCGAGGTCGTCGAGCTGGTCGATGTACTGGCCGATCACCAGCAGCTGCTCGCCCTTGTGCTCGGCGACGAGCTTCTCCACCACGTCCGACTTCGTGTCCGACGTCGCGCACAGGCGGTACTTGTCGGCGTCGTCGGCCATCGCATAGGCGACGCGCTCGTCGCGCGGCAGGTCCACACGGACCTCCACGCAGTCGGCGGGAGCGATGTACCCCTGCGCCTCGATGTCCTTCCACGGGGCGTCGTACCGTTTCGGGCCGATGAGCGAGAAGACCTCGCCCTCGCGGCCGTCCTCGCGCACGAGGGTCGCCGTGAGCCCGAGCCGGCGGCGCGCCTGGAGATCCGCGGTCATCTTGAAGATGGGCGCCGGGAGGAGATGGACCTCGTCGTACACGATCAGGCCCCAGTCGTTCGCGTCGAGCAGTTCGAGGTGCGGGTACAGCCCGCCGCGCTTGGTGGTGAGGACCTGGTACGTCGCGATGGTCACGGGCCGCACCTCTTTCACGGCACCGGAGTACTCCCCGATCTCCTCCTCCGTCAGCGACGTGCGTTTGAGCAGCTCGTCCTTCCATTGCCGCGCAGAGACGGTGTTGGTGACGAGGATCAGCGTGGTGGTCTGGCTCGTCGCCATCGCCGCGGCCCCCACCAGGGTCTTCCCCGCTCCACACGGGAGCACGACCACGCCCGAGCCTCCGGACCAGAAGTTCTCGACCGCGAGCTGCTGGTAGGGCCGCAGCGTCCAGCCGTCCTCGTCGAGCGCGATCGGGTGCGGCGTGCCGTCGACGTAGCCCGCGAAGTCCTCGGCGGGCCAGCCGAGCTTGAGCAGCAGCTGCTTGAGCTGCCCGCGCTGGGAGGAGTGGACGACGACGGTCTCGCCGTCGATCCTCGGCCCGAGCAGGGGCTGGATCTTCTTGGCGTGCAGGACCTCCTCGAGCACGGGGTAGTCGGTGGTGCGGAGCACGAGGCCGTGCTGGGGATCCTTCTCGAGGCGGAGGCGCCCGTACCGGGACATGGTGTCCTCGATATCGATGAGCAGGGCATGCGGCACGGGGAAGCGCGAGTACTTCAGGAGCGTGTCGAGGACGCGCTCGGCGTCGAGCCCCGCGGCCCTGGCGTTCCAGAGCCCCAGCGGCGTGAGCCGGTAGCTGTGTACGTGCTCGGGAGCCCGCTCCAGCTCGGCGAAGGCGGCGATCGCATGACGCGCCTCCGTGGCCTGCTCGTGGTCCACCTCGAGCAGGATGGTCTTGTCGCTCTGGACGATCAATGGCCCGTCAACCATCTGCGGGGCTCCCTTCGAGGATCTCAACGTCCATGACACGGTGTACTGACACGACTCTCTCCACCTGCTTCTCCGGATCGAACACCCTCAGGCGCCCTCCCGACACCGAGAGTGGAACAAGCACCTGGCGCACGTGATTCCCCTCGCTGTCGGCGGTACCGAGGCGGATCCGGCTGCGCGTCCGGATGGCGGCCCTCAGCGTCTCCAGACCGAGGAGCGTCTCGCTGTCCGAGCCCGTCGCGAGGTCCGCGGGGCCCGGCCCGGCGGAACGGAGGGTGGCGAGCTGCGCGCTGACCTCCTCCTCGGCAACGGACCAGGGATTGAGGCGGGACCTGAGCTGCTCCGGTGGGACCCGGGCGGGGCCGGCAGGCTCCGGGCCGTCCGCGGCCGCGGTTCCGGTGGCACCGAGGGCGCCGACGGCGTCCGACGCGGGGGAGAAGCCGAGGTCGCGCAGGAGCGCGGTCAGTTCCTGCGCCGAGGCCGGCGAGACCAGGACCGTCGGAGCCAGCTGCACGATCCCGAGCACCGACGCCCGCGGGTCCGCGAGGACCGTGGCTGCGACGGTGTCGTCCTCCGTGCGCACATAGCTGCCGGCCCGACCCACCCGCAGCCTCCCATGGCGGGATGCGGTGTCCTCGACGAGGTACTCCAGCGCCTGGGGGACCTCGGTCGCCGAGTGGGACCGCAGGAAGGCGAGGATCGACGGGGCATCCTCGCCGGCGTCGAGGGCGGCGCGGATGGAATCCGCGGAGAACCGGTAGATGGTGGCGGGGCCCTGGCCCTCGGGCGCGGACATGCGCAGGAGCCCTCGCGCCACCTCGGGTTGGAGGTACCCGGGCGCGACGGCGGTGAGGTCGGCCTGCAGGACGACGTGGGACACCGGATCCGGCAGGGCCCGCCGGACGGCGAGGGCGGCATCCTCGAAGCGACCCTCCGCGACCAGGCGTCCGGCCCCCGTGAGCGCTCCGCCGCCCGTCAGCCCGAGGGCGGCCGCCTCTGCGAGCATGCCCGGCAGGAGACGCGCGAAACGCCGGTTCAGGCGCGGCTGGTGCCAGGTTGCGAGCGCGAGGACCGACTGCTCGGTGAGCACCGGTACGGCAGCGGATCCGACGACGCCGCCGTCGGGCGAGCTGTCGCCACCCGGGCCCGGGCCGGCGAGGTCCAGGGCGACGGCCAGGAGCCGCTGGCGCACCATCGGCGCATCGGGCCGCGACGCCTCCGCGGCGAGGGCGTTGATCGCGGTGCCGTCCGGGAGCCGTGAGCCGATCAGGGCCGGAGCGCGGTCCACCGCGAGCCACCCCTCGACGAGGAGGAGCCACTGGGCATCCCGCTCCAGGGCCTCCCAGGCGTCGAGACGCGAGACCTTCCAGCGGGAGTCGTCGGGGTCGAGGGTCAGGAGCCCCACCGCGGCCGCCAGTTCCAGGAGCCAGGCGGTCTCGCCGTCGCTGCTCAGCAGCGACTCGCGGACACGCCTCAGTTCCCGCACGCCCACTCCACCGGAGCGGAGAGTGGCGACCGGGGTCGTGGCGACGGAGCCGAGCAGGGCGGTCATCAGCCGGAGGGTCTCCGCGATCGCGCCGAAGGCGGCGTTGTCCCGCAGCGACGGGCGGGTGGTCCCGCCGGTGGCTCCCGGTGGATCCAGCTCGAGGGACTTGTGCACGGCATGTCCACGCACGGCCAGCCCGACGCCGCGCGGCAGCTCGACGTGCAGGGAGTCCAGCGGCGCGAGCAGGCACCGGTCGAGCAGCCAGCGCACGGCGGGCGAGGCACCGCCGTCGCCACCTGTCGCCGTCGAGCCGACCGGGGTGTCCCGCAGCCGTGAGAGCAGGGTCACCGCGTCCTCGGGAGCCTCGTCGATGAGCCGGTTCCAGGCCGACGGGTCCGCTGCCACCGCGTCCAGGACCTGCGCGGCGGCCGCCGACGTCATCGCGCCGACGTCGGCCTCCGGGTCCACGAGGGCCACGGCGTGGATCAGGAACGGTCCATAGCGGGGGATGGAGCGCGCCAGCGTGCGGAAGGGCCTCCCGAGGCCTGCGGGGTAGGGGCCGAGCGCCTCGGCCAGCGCGCCGACCGGCAGGAGACCCTCCGCCGCCGTGCCGACGACGAGCGCCCGCTCGACGAGCCCCGCGACGATCCGGTCGAGTGCCTCGCCCTGCGCGGTCGAGACGGCGGCTGCGAGGATCTCGGGTGGGACCGCGGCGCCGTGGTCCTCGGTGAGGACGACGAGCGCCTCGAGGACCTGCAACTGGGGGCGGGTGACATTGTCGAGGGCCCGCTGCAGGCTGACGCGCGTGGAGGCGCGTGCCGCGAGCGCGGCGAAGTCCGGCACCGGGGGAAGGATGAGGTCGGGCCGGACGGCGAGGAGGCGGCGCAGTTCGTCATCGCTCCGGAGTGCCAGCTGTTCGGCCAGTGCTCGGATTGCGGACATCGCTCCAAGGTTACCCGGCACCTCCGACACGGCGGCCGGAAACGTACCCGCCGGTCACGGGACCACGCCGGGACGCTCAGGAGCGGCGGCGGGAGATGGCGGACCAGATGACGAGCGAGGCCATCAGTAGGAAGCCGATCGGCAGGCAGAAGTAGGTGGCGAGCACGAAGCCGGGCCAGACGGTTCCCTGGAGGAAGGCTGTGACGAGGATGGCGGCCAGTGAGAGCAGCCCGATGGCTGCGAACGCCACGGCGAGCACCATCACGGCGGATCGGCCGGGGGAGGACCGCTCGGCTCCGGAGCCGGGCTCGGGCTGGTCGGTCGAGGGGCTCGCTGCCGGTTCGTCTGGGATCATAGCCGTCCCAGACTACAAGAACCACGGCGGGGCGGCCGCCCGAAAAGCGATATCCTAGGAGACACAGACTTCCCCTGCGGCGGCAGTACGCCCGGGCACCAGGCGGTGCCGCGTGGCCGGGATCCGGACCGCAGGCGCCCGCCGCCCGGTACAGCTAAGAAGAGGTAGACGACGTGCCCATCGGCAAAGTTAAGTGGTTCGATACGGACAAGGGCTTCGGCTTCCTGACGACGGACGACGGCAAGGAAGTGTTCCTGCATGCCTCGGCACTTCCCGCCGGGGTGAGCGAGGTCAAGGTCGGGACCAAGCTCGAGTTCGGCGTGGCAGACGGACGACGCGGACTCCAGGCGCTGTCCGCCCGCATCCTCGAGCAGGCCCCCTCCGTGGTCAAGGCCACGCGCAAGAGCGCGGATGACATGGCCGTCATCACCGAGGACCTCATCAAGCTCCTCGACGCCGTGTCGAACGGCCTCCGCAAGGGGCGCTACCCGGAGAAGGCACACGCTACGAAGGTCGCGGCCGTCCTGAGGGCGGTTGCCGACGACCTCGACGCGTAGGCTTTCCGCTATGACCTCGAGCAACCTGGAGACAGCCGAAGGCACTGCCCCGACCCACGGAGACGCGCGTGGCGCGGACGAACCAGCAGTCCCTGCCGCGTCGCCGCGCAGACCCCGCGCAGCGCGCCGTATCCCCAAGACGGACGCGGTGCTCGAGGCCGCCGTGGACCGCGCCCGCCTCGGCGTCCTCGAGATAGCACCCGAGGCGCAGGTCGGCCGGCACGTCTCCGCGGTCGTCGAGGGCGAGCGACTGGTCACGCACCGGTTCGAAGCCTTCGTTCCCGGGTACGGAGGCTGGCAGTGGTATGCGAGCGTGGCCCGCGTGGCGCGGAGCAAGGACGTCACGGTGTGCGAGGTGGGACTGCTGCCGTCCGCGGCATCGCTGCTGGCGCCCGAATGGCTCCCCTGGTCCGAGCGGGTGCGTCCCGAGGACTCGCAGGCCGAGGACGCTGCTCCCGCCGAGGACGCTGCTCCCGCCGAGGAGGCTGCTCCCGCCGAGGAGGCTGCTCCCGCCGAGGAGGTTGCTCCCGCCGAGGAGGCGCCGGCACCGCCGGCCGGCGACGACGCCGGGCCGATCGACGACGTGCTGGACCAGCCCGACGCCGAGTGATGAAGCAGTGGCGTCGGAGCGGGAGGGGAGGGGCTTGACCACCTTCCGATCGCTCGGCATCCACAACTACAGGCTCTGGTTCATCGGGGCACTGATCTCCAACATCGGTACCTGGATGCAGCGCACCGCCCAGGACTGGCTGGTGTACGACATCCTCACGCCGCAGAATGCCTCCGCCCTCGGTATCGTGATGGCCCTCCAGTTGGGACCGCAGCTGGTGATCGCCCCGTGGGCCGGACTCATCGCCGACACCGTGGACCGGCGGCGGCTCCTCGCCACCACGCAGGTGGCGATGGCGCTCCTGGGCGTGGGCCTCGGCCTGATGGTCCTCCTCGACATCGCCGTCCTGTGGCATGTCTACGCCTTCGCCCTCGCGCTCGGTGTCGTCTCGGCCTTCGACGCCCCGGCGCGGCAGGCCTTCGTGTCCGAGCTGGTCCGTGACGAGTACCTTCCGAACGCCGTGGCGCTCAACAGCGCATCCTTCAACGGCGCCCGGCTGGTCGGCCCCGCGATCGCCGGCCTGCTCACGGCGGGAGTCGGCCCGGGCTGGGTGTTCATGATCAACGCCCTCACCTTCGGTGCCATGGTGTACGTGCTGCTCGCGATGCGCAGCACCGAACTCAACAAGCAGCCGCGGCAGGCCCCGGGCAAGGGCCGGATCCGCGCCGGCTTCCGCTACGTGCGGCACCGGCCGGACCTCCTGGTGGTCATGCTCGCGATCTTCATCGTCGGCACCTTCGGGCTGAACTTCGCCGTCTTCATCGCCGCCATGGCCCGTACCGAGTTCGGCCAGGACGCCGGTGTGTTCGGGGTCCTGTCCTCGGTGATGGCCGTGGGGTCGGTCGCGGGCGCCCTGCTGTCCGCCCGACGGGACCGGCCGCGCCTGCGGTTCGTCTTCGGGGCATCGGCCGCCTTCGGGCTCGCCTGCATCCTGGCAGCCCTGGCACCGAACCTCTGGCTCTTCGGGCTGGCCCTCGTGCCGGTGGGGCTGTTCGCGCTGACCCTCATGACCAGCGCCAATGCCTATGTGCAGACGACGACCGATCCGGCGATGCGGGGACGCGTCATGGCCCTGTACTTCGCCATCTTCCTCGGGGGGACGCCGCTGGGCGCGCCGGTGGTGGGCTGGGTCTCCGACGTGTTCGGTCCGAGGTGGAGCCTCGGCGTCGCCGCCGCTTCAGGGCTGATCGCTGCCGCCGTCGGTATCTTCTGGGCCTGGCGGTACCACGAGGTCCGGCTGCGCTACGACCGCACGGCGCCCCGCCGCCTCCGGCTCGACCACGAGGCAGGCGCAGCCGAGGGGGCGCCGTAGCGCCCGGGTGACCCCTCGACGGCGGTTCCCGGCCCCTACAGGAGGTTCTCGACCACGTGGTCGATGCAGGCGATGAGGGCCGAGACGTCGTCGGGCTCGATCGCCACGAAGGTCGCGATTCGCAGCTGGTTACGGCCGAGCTTGCGGTAGGGCTCCACGTCGACGATCCCGTTGGACCGCAGGATGGCGGCGATGCGGGCGGCGTCGACGTCGTCATCGAAGTCCACCGTGACGATCACGTTCGAGCGGTCCTCGGCCCGGGTCACGTACGGCCGTGCGATGGGGGAGGCCTCCGCCCACGAGTACAGCCGTCCGGCGGAGTCGGCCGTGCGTGCCGCGGCGAAGGGAAGCCCGCCCTGGGCGTTGAGCCACTGCACCTGCGCATCGAGCGTCACGAGGGTGGACAGCGACGGCGTGTTGTAAGTCTGGTTCAGACGTGAGTTGTCGATCGCCGTCTGCAGGTCGAGGAAGTCGGGGATCCAGCGCTCACCGGCGGCGATCCGTCCCGCGCGTTCGAGCGCTGCGGGGGAGAAGAGCCCGAGCCACAGCCCGCCGTCGGAGGCGAAGTTCTTCTGCGGCGCGAAGTAGTAGACGTCGGCCTGCGACACGTCCACATCGAGGCCGCCCGCGGCGGACGTCGCATCCACGAGGACCAGCGTGCCGTCGTCCGCACCCTCGATCCTGCGGACGGGAGCCGCGACGCCGGTCGAGGTCTCGTTCTGCGGCCAGGCGTACGTATCCACCCCGGCTTCGGCGACGGCCGACGGGCGCGAGCCGGGCTCGGACGTGATGATGCTGGAGGCCTCGAGGAACGGCGCCCTGTCGGTGGCGGAGGCGAACTTGGAGCCGAATTCGCCGAACGAGAGGTGCTGCGCCTTCCGTTCCACGAGTCCGAACGTCGCGACGTCCCAGAATGCCGTCGAGCCGCCTACGCCGAGCACCACCTCATAGCCGGCGGGTGCTCCGAAGAAGGTGGCGAGCCCTTCCCGTACACGGCCCACCAGGCTGCGCACGGGGGCCTGCCGGTGGGAGGTCCCGAGCAGGGTCCGGCCGGCCGACACGAGGGCGTCGATCTGCCCGCTCCGGACCTTGGAGGGGCCTGCGCCGAACCGGCCGTCCGCAGGCAGCAGGTGTTCGGGGATGCGGGGCGTTTCGGTCATGGCTGCTCCAGCTGTCTCGGCGTCGGGTCTCGCCCTCATTCTGCCCCAGCTCGAGCGGTGCCTCCATTTGTGAACGCTGCCCCGGACGACGCCCGGACCGCCACCGCCGTGCTCCCGCCGGGATTGCCGGGCCTGTTGCGCCATGCGTTAACCTTGGGAAGCGTGGGGCGGAACAGGCCGTGGCGGCTGTGGCCCCCCTCGCCGGCGTGAGGCATTCCAGCCGGGCACCCGCACCGCACCAAGGAGCTGAACCGCATGACGGATCTCATCGACACCACCGAGATGTACCTGCGGACCATCCTTGAGCTCGAGGAAGAGAACATCGTGGCGCTCCGTGCGCGCATCGCCGAGAGGCTGCGCCACTCCGGGCCCACCGTGTCCCAGACCATCGGTCGCATGGAGCGTGACGGACTCGTGGTGGTCTCCGGCGACAGGCACCTGGAACTGACCGAGGTGGGCCGCCGGCGTGCTACCGAGGTCATGAGGAAGCACCGCCTCGCCGAGCGGCTGCTGAGCGACGTCATCGGGCTCGACTGGGCGTACGTACACGACGAGGCCTGCCGCTGGGAGCACGTCATGAGCGAGCGCGTCGAGCGCAGGCTCTACGAACTGCTCGGGAAGCCCTCCGAATCCCCCTACGGCAACCCCATCCCCGGCCTCGAGGCGATCGGCGGCGTCCAGTCGGAGCTGTTCACGGACGGCGTGGTGACCCTGCTCTCCGCGATGGGCACCTACTCACCCGAGAAGCAGGTCACGCTGGTCCGCCTGGCCGAGCCGATCCAGGTGGATCCGGAACTCCTCACGCAGCTCGACGAGGGCGGCCTGCGCCCCGGCGCGCACCTCAACCTGGAGTCCGTGGGCGGTTACGTCTCCGTGCGCGTCCCCGGCGTCGAGGGTGCACTCGAACTGCCGCCCGAAGTCGCGTCGCACGTGTTCGTCTCCGTCGCGGCCTGAACGGCCAGGCAGGGTACACGGAGCACCGTCGTCACCAAGAACACACCGTTTCGTGACCGGAATGTGACATAACGCGAATTCTGCTGTAGCCTTCATCTCGTGCCAAATTCGCTCTAGATCCGGCACCCTCTTGCAAATCGCCTAGCTCTGCCATTGCCAGAGGTCCGTCCGCACCATCGCATGGCAGAGGCGGGGGAACCAATTTTCGGGTTTCGTAACTGAAATCCTTGGGGTTAAGTCGCTGTTCACGCAGCGGCCGGGTGACTCCCATCCGAATCCGACAGCTCACCTCGCAGGCGTTGGGAGAGGCAATCCAACGTGTCCAACAGCTTTTCGGGCCGCCACCGCGCGCCCCAGACCGTGAGCCCGCTGACGGCTCTTTCCGCCGCAGTAGCGTCCAACGCCGGATCGGTCGGCCGCCAGGCAGCCGTCATCGTCGCCGCATCGGGCCTGGTGCTCACCGCGGGCCTGCCGGCCCAGGGAGCCACCACCGCAGAGCGCGAGGTCCAGTCCTCCGCAGCACTGGCCGTGAGCCGGGTCGTCTCGGCCGAGGTCACGGTCCCCGCCACCGCCGAGGTCTCCTTCGACCGCGTGGCCGTCGAGGTCACTCCCGCTCCGGAGCCCGTCGTCGAGGCGCCGGCCCCCGTCGTCCAGGCCGCCCCCGCTCCAGCCGCCGTGCAGGTCGCCGCGCCTGTCGCTCCCGCAGTGGCTGTTGCTCCCGCCGTGGCTCCCGCTCCCGCAGCGGCCGCCGTGCCTGCAGCGCCGGTTGCCAGGCCCGCCGCGCCCGTCGCTGCCGCACCGGCGGCTCCTGCCGCCGCCCCCGTGGTGCAGCAGGCTCCCGCGCCCGTCCAGTCCTCCGGCGTCGCTGCCGGGCTGGTCGGCTCGGCCTACGCCCAGATCGGCGTCGCCCAGGACTGCACCGCCATGGTCGAGAAGGCCCTGCGCTCGGTCGGCAAGTCCGTCGGCGACCTCGCTCCCGGCCAGTTCTACCAGTTCGGCGATGTCGTCGGCAGCCCCGCTCCGGGCGACCTCGTGATCACCGGCGGCCACGTCGCGATCTACGTCGGCAACGGCCAGGTCATCAGCGGTGGCCTGAACGGTATGAACACCGGCCTCCACAACCTGTCAGACCTCCCCGGCGCCAGCTTCGTCCGCGTCCGCTAGAAACCACACACGGAGAAACCCCCCATGTCTTCACGCGCCACACTTGCACGCCACCGGGGAGAAGCGCAGAACGCTGCGAGCTTCTCGGCCCTCGCCAAGGCCGTCACCACCAACGCAGGCGGGATGGGCCGCCAGGCCGCCGTCATCGCCGCGGCTTCGGGCCTCGTCCTGACCAGCGGCGTCGCGGCCAATGCCGCAGACCTGCAGCCCCAGCGCGACGTCGCCGCCTCCAACGTCACCGTGACCTCGGACCGTGCGGTTGTCGTCGCGTCCACCGGCACGGCGGTGTCCTTCAACATGACGCCGGTGAAGGTCAACGCCAAGCCGGTCGTCGCCGAGAAGGCCCCGGTCGTGGAGGCTCCGGTCGTGGAGGCCCCGGTCGTCCAGGCTCCCGCCCCCGCCGCTCCCGCCCCCGCTGCTCCCGCACCTGCTGCAGCTCCCGTCGCTGCCCCTGCGCCTGTCGCAGCCCCCGTCGCAGCGGCCGCTGTTGCCGCTCCGGCACCTGCCCGCGCCGTGACTCCGGCACCCGCACCGGTGCCTGCCCCGGCTCCGGCCCCCGCACCGGCTGCTGCGCCCGCGGTCTCGTCCGGCGTCGCCGCCACGATCGCGGCAGCCGCGCAGGGCCAGCTCGGTGTGATGCAGGACTGCACGCGTCTCGTGAGCAACTCGCTCGCGGCGGCGGGCATCAACTTCCACGGCTGGCCGGCAGGCTACCTCTCCCTCGGCCGCACGGTGAGCGCCGGCCAGGCCATCCCGGGTGACCTCATCTACTACGCCAACGGCGGCATGGGTATGGCCCACATCGCGGTATACATCGGCGGCGGCAAGGCCGTCCACGGTGGATTCAACGGCAACACCACGGTGATCGCACCGGCCGAGCTCGGCTCGGGCGGCGTGTACATCCGCGTCGGCGGCTGATCCAGCACCGACGCCACTGCAGGAGGACCGGCACACCGTGCCGGTCCTCCTGCAGTTAACCCGCACCGGAACCAGGGAGGTACGTCAACCCGGTGCCGCACGGATTAGCGGCGGACGGGCCTCCGGCTTACCCTTGCAGTGTCCAATCCGAAGCACTTCTCCCGTACCCCGGGATGGCAACCGGTTGAGGGGAACAGGTCAGCAATGAGGCTTGCTCCATGCGCACTCTTGTTCTGAATGCAGGGTATGAACCACTGGCGGTCATCACGTTCCGCCGGGCACTGGTGCTTGTGCTCACGGGGAAGGCGAGTGTCATCGCGGAGGACGACGAACCCATCGTCGGCCCCACGGAGATCCTGGGCAGGCCGTCCGTGATCCTCCTGAACCGGTACGTGAAGGTCCCGTACCGGCACGACGTCACGGCCACGCGGCGGGGTGTGCTGCGGCGCGACAACCATCTGTGCGCCTACTGCGGGAAGACGGCCTCGACCATCGACCACGTTCTGCCGCGGTCCAGAGGAGGCGCGGACACCTGGGAGAATCTCGTCGCCTGCTGCCTGAAGTGCAACAACGCGAAGGGCGACAAGACGCTGGCCAGCCTCGGCTGGAAGCTGCGGATCGTGCCGCTTCCTCCCCGTGGCCCCCAGTGGCAGATCCGGGAACTCGAGAGGCCCGCCCCGCAGTGGAGCGCCTTCCTCGAGGAGAACGCCGCATGATCCCGGACACCCCCGCGTTCGACGCCGTCGTCCTGGCCGGCGGCCGGTCCTCCCGCCTGGGCGGGGTACCGAAGGCCGGTCTCGTGCTGGCGGGCCAGACGCTGCTGCAACGCACGTGCGCGGCCCTCGGGCGTGCCGGGCAGCTGACGGTCGTGGGGCCGCAGCCCTACGCCGGAGGGGCCTCCGCGCCCGAAGGGGCACGCTTCGTCCGGGAGGAACCCGCCTTCGCCGGACCGGCGGCCGCCGTCGTCGCCGGCTTCACCGCCCAGTCGGCACGCAGGGCGCCCTGGTGTGCGGTCCTGGCCTGCGACATGCCCCGCGCGGACGAACTCGTGAAGGTGCTGCTCGCCGAAGCGGCACGGGGCGGGCAGGTCTCGCTGGTCGCGGTCGACGGCGGCCGGGACCAGCCGCTGGCGGCGCTCTACCGCAGCGCCGATCTCGCTGCTGCCATCGACGCCGTGCTGGCGCTCGGGCCGGCGGACAACCTGTCGATGCGCAGCCTCCTTGCTACTGTGAAGACCAGACCAGTCCCGGTTCCGCCGGGCACGACGCACGACGTCGACACCTGGGATGATGCGCGAACGCTCGGAGTCGTCGTCCCCTAGAACCACACGGAGGGCCCATGGACGATCGCCAGAAGCTGCTGCACGACTGGACCGAGAAGCTGCTCGCCGCCTTCGAGATCGACGGGACGGAGGTGGACATCGACGCCGTCCTCGGGCTCGCGGGCAAGGCCGCCCACGGCGTGGTCCGTCCGGCCGCTCCCCTCACGACGTTCGTCGTCGGGTACGCTGCGGGGCTCGCCGTCGGCAGTGGCCAGGCCGACGAGCAGCTGGCCATGCGCTCCGCGATGGCGGTAGCCGATGCCCTCTGCTCAGGGGCCGCAGCGGAAGGCGCCTCCGAATGAACGAGGCCACGGAAGCCCGCGATGTCGACTGGACGACCGCCCGCACCCTGGCGCATGACGCGGGACGCCCCCTGCCGTTCCAGACCGTCACCCTGGCGGACGCCCTCGGCCAGACCCTCGCGGAGCCCGTGCACGCCCTGCAGTCCATCCCGCACTACGCCTCCTCGGCCATGGACGGCTGGGCCGTCAACGGAGAGCCACCGTGGACACTGGTGAGCCACACCGCGCCGGAGGAGCATCCCAGGGGGCGGCCGGCGCCGCATGCGGATTCCGGCGAGGTCTCGCTCGCTCCCGGACAGGCGACGTTCATCCTGACCGGCGGCGTCGTCCCGCGGAATGCCGTCGGGATCCTGCGGACGGAGCACGGCGCCGTCCGCGGGGACGTCCTGGACCGCAACGAGTCGGCGCGGCCCGACGAGCCGGTGCTGCACGAGCACGTGAGGCCTGCGGGGGAGGAGGCGGAGGAGGGCTCGGAGGCGATCCCGGCCGGCGTCGTGCTGAACCCCGCGCAGATAGCCCTTGCCGCGGTGTGCGGACACGATACGCTCGCCGTCCTCAGAGCTCCCCGCGTGTCGCTGCTCATGACCGGCGACGAGGTGATCGACCACGGCCTGCCGCACCCCGGACAGGTCCGCGACACCTTCGGCCCGCAGCTGCCCGGATTCGTCGCGATGCTGGGCGGGCACGTCGATGGTGCGGCCCGCGCGAAGGACGACCTCGACGACGTCGTGGCCGCCATCAGCGCGGAGCCGACCGACGAGTTCTCCCTCGCGCGGGCGTCCGGCGACGTGCTCATCACCACGGGCGGAACCGGTAGCTCCTCCGCGGACCACATCCGGCGAGCGCTCACGGTGCTCGGCGCGGAGTTGATCATCGACGGGATCGCCATGCGCCCCGGGCATCCGACACTGCTGGCGCGGCTTCCCGACGGACGGTTCCTGGTGGGGCTCCCCGGGAATCCGCTCGCGGCGATGATGGCCATGCTGACGGTGGCCGCACCCCTGCTCGCTGGCCTGCGCGGATCGCCCCTCGAGGAGCCCGCCATGGTCGTGAGCGCCGACGCCTTCGAGCCACTGCGCGGTAGGAGCCGCCTGGTGCCCTACCGCACCGAGTCCGGACGCGCCGTGCCCAGCACCCACCAGCGCTCCGGGATGCTGCGCGGGCTCGCTTCCGCCGACGGAGTCATGGTCGTTCCGGCCGAAGGGTGTGCTGCCGGCGAGGACGTCCCGGCCCTGTCCCTGCCCTGGGTGACGGGCTGACGGGACACCGACCGGGGCGCCGAGACGACGGGAGCGCCCTCCGAGCCGGCGCTCCCGCGTCTCAGAGGGCTTTCTCGAGGCGCACGATGACCGACTTGGACGTCGGGGTCCCGCTGATGTCCGCCGTGGAATCCAGCGGCACCAGGACGTTCGTCTCCGGGTAGTAGGCTGCCGCACACCCCTTCGGCGTGGAGTAGGCGACCACGCGGAAGTCCTCTGCGCGGCGTTCGACGCCGTCGGCCCACTCCGAGACCAGGTGGACCATGTCGCCGTCGTCGAGGCCCGCCTCCGTGATGTCCTGTGGGCTCACGAAGACGACACGGCGGCCGTTGGAGATGCCGCGGTAGCGGTCGTCCTTGCCGTAGATCGTGGTGTTGTACTGGTCGTGGGACCTCAGGGTCTGGAGGATCAGCCTGCCCGCCGGCACGTGCGGGTACTCGAGGGTGTTGGCGGTGAAGTTCGCCCTGCCCGTCGCCGTGGTGAACGTGCGGCTGTCCCGAGGACCGTTCGGCAGCACGAACCCGCCCGGCTTGTCGATGCGGTCCTCGAAGTCACCGAAGCCGGGGATGACGGCGCTGATGTGCTCGCGGACGACACGGTAGTCCGCCTGCGCGGCCTTCCAGTCCAGCTGCGGGGCGTTCGTGCGGTAGGGGCTGTCCTCCCGCCCGAAGAGGCGGTCCCCGAGCTCGCAGACGATGGCGATCTCCGAGCGCATCTCCGAGCTCGCGGGCTTCAGCCGGCCGGTCGAGGCGTGCACGGCGCTCATCGAGTCCTCGACGGTGACGCGCTGGTCGCCGCCGGCCTGGGTGTCCCGGTCCGTCCGGCCGAGCGCCGGGAGGATCAGCGCACGCGTGCCGGTCACGAGGTGCGAGCGGTTCAGCTTGGTGGAGACCTGCACGGTCAGCCGGGTGTTGCGCAGCGCCTGCTCGGTGACGTTGGTGTCCGGCGTCGCGCGGACGAAGTTGCCTCCCATGCCCATGAAGACCCGCGCCTTGCCGTCACGCATGGCGCGGATGGCCGCCACCGTGTCGAAGCCGTGCCTGCGCGGGGACTCGAAGCGGAAGCGCTTGTCGAGTGCGTCGTGGAACGCCGCCGGCATCCGTTCGAAGATGCCCATCGTGCGGTCGCCCTGGACGTTCGAGTGTCCGCGGACGGGGCAGACTCCCGCGCCGGGCTTGCCGACGTTGCCCTGCAGCAGGAGGACGTTGACGACGTCGCGCAGCGTGGCGACGGAGTGCTTGTGCTGCGTCAGCCCCATGGCCCAGCAGACGATCGTACCGGGGGAGGCGATCATGCGGTCGCCCACCTTCGTGATCTCGGCCTGCGGGATACCGCTCGCCGCCGTGATCTCCTCCCAGCTGGTCTCCCGGAGGCTCGCGAGGTAGTCCTCGAGGCCCAGGGTGTGCTCGGCGATGAAGGCGTGGTCGAACACGGTGCCCGTGGCCTCCTCCCGCTCGAGCAGGTGCTTGCCGAGCCCGCGGAACAGGGCCTGGTCCCCGCCGATCCGGATCTGCAGGAAGTCGTCGGCCAGGGCGGTGCCGCCGCCGAACCGGGTACCGAGCAGTCCCAGGGGGTTCTGCGGGTTCTCGAACCGCATCAGGCCCGCCTCGGGCAGCGGGTTGATGGCCACGATCGCCCCGCCGTTCTTCTTCGCCTTCTCCAGCGAGGTCAGCATGCGGGGGTGGTTGGTGCCCGGATTCTGCCCGGCGATGATGATCAGCGGCGCGGTATCGAGATCGAGCAGCGACACCGTGCCCTTGCCGACGCCGAGGGTCTCGTTGAGCGCGGATCCGGAGGACTCGTGGCACATGTTGGAGCAGTCGGGCAGGTTGTTCGTCCCGATGCCGCGCACCATGAGCTGGTAGAGGAAGGCGGCTTCGTTGGAGGTGCGCCCGGAGGTGTAGAAGACGGCCTCGTCCGGGCTGTCGAGCATCGCGAGTTCGTCGACGATCACCTGGTACGCCTCCTCCCAGGACACGGCCCGGTAGTGGGTACCGCCGTCGTCGAGCAGCATCGGGTGGGTGAGGCGTCCCTGCTGGCCGAGCCAGTAGTCGTCGCGGGTCAGGAGGTCCTGGACCGAGTGGTCGGCGAAGAACGACGGCGGGACGGTGCGCCGGGTGGCCTCCTCGGCGACGGCCTTCGCGCCGTTCTCGCAGAACTCGGCGGTGTGGCGCTTGTCGCCCTCCGGCCAGGCGCAGCCCATGCAGTCGAAGCCCTTGACCTGGTTGACGGCGAGGAGGGTCTGCGCGCTCCGGACGGGGCCCATCTGGTCCATCGAGATCTTGAGCGAGTTCAGGACGGCCGGCAGGCCCACGGCCTTCGTCTTGCGGGCCCCTACCCTCAGCCGGGACTCGTCGATGTTGTCTTTCGGCGCCTTCGTTGCCACGCTATCCACATCCTCGTGTCGAAGTCGACGCACCAAGTGGTGTCTGGGGTCAACTAACCTCATCATAGGGCCGAGGTAAGGAGTGCCGAATGAACAGGGTCACGCAGCGCCGTCGCATCACCAAATTCCGCATCGGGGCGCAGACCGGACGCCGTGAGGACGTCCTCGCGGGGGAGGAGCCCCTGGAGATCCGGCTCGGCGGCAGCGCCTTCACGGTGACCATGCGCACCCCCGGCGACGATTTCGACCTCGTGGCAGGCTTCCTCGTCTCGGAGGGTGTGGTCTGGGAGCCGGGCCAGCTGCCGAGCCTGCGGTACTGCGCGGGCGTTGACGAGAACGGCCAGCAGACCTTCAACGTGGTGGAGGCGCAACTCCGGCCGGGAGTCGAACTGCCGGACACCGCGATGGAGCGCCACGTCTACACCTCGAGTTCGTGCGGAATCTGCGGCACCGCCTCGATCGACGCGGTGCGGAAGTCCTCCCGTTTCGACCTGCACGCCGATACGTCGCCCGTCGACCTCGGGATCCTGGCCTCCCTGCCGGACCGCCTGCGCGAGAGCCAGAAGCTGTTCGACCGCACCGGTGGCGTCCATGCCGCAGGCCTCTTCACGGCCGAGGGGGAGCTCCTGTGCCTCCGGGAGGACGTCGGACGCCACAACGCCGTGGACAAGGTGGTGGGCTGGGCGCTGCGGAACGGCATGCTGCCGCTCCGGGGAACGATCCTGCAGGTCTCCGGCAGGGCGTCCTTCGAACTGGTGCAGAAGGCGCAGCTCGCGGGCATCCCGGTCCTCGCCGCCGTCAGCGCGCCGTCCTCGCTCGCAGCGGACCTCGCGGACGACGCCGGGCTCACGCTCGTCGGCTTCAGCCGCGGATCCTCCCTGAACTGCTACTCGCACCCGGACCGCATCCTGGCCTGAGCGCTTCCAGCGGGCCGGCCTGCCGGCGGGGGCTGCGGGCCCGGTCTGCAGGGATCGGCGCCGGGTGGCGCGGCTTCCTGCGCGTGTCCCGGCGCGAAGCCGATCAGAACGGGTTGAGCAGGCGCTGCACGAAGCGGCGCGTGCGCTCCTCGCGGGGATTGCGCAGCACCTGGTCGGGGTGCCCGTGCTCGACGACGACTCCGCCGTCCATGAAGACCACCTCGTCCGCGACCTCGCGGGCGAAGGCCAGCTCGTGCGTCACGATCACCATGGTCCACTTCTCCTCGGCGAGCTCCTTGATGACGGTGAGCACCTCGCCCACCAGTTCGGGGTCCAGGGCTGACGTCGGCTCGTCGAAGAGGAGAAGGTCCGGCTGGAGGGCCAGGGCGCGGACGATCCCGACACGCTGCTGCTGCCCCCCGGACAGGTTGAACGGGTAGTCGTCCCGCTTCTCCGCGAGGCCGACGCGCGCGAGGAGCCGCTCCGCGTCCGCCACAGCCTCCTTCCGGGGCCGTCTCTGGACCTGGACAGGACCCTCGATGATGTTCTCGAGCACCGTCCTGTGCGGGAACAGGTTGTAGTTCTGGAAGACCATGGCACTGCGGTCGCGGAGTGAGAGGGCTTCCTTCTTCGTGACCTTGCCACCGAAATCGACCGATGGGCCGCCCCTGAAGGCGACAGTGCCGCCATCGGGCGTCTCCAGGCCGTTGAGGCAGCGCAGCACGGTGGTCTTGCCGGAGCCCGAGGGGCCGACCAGCGCGATCACCTGGCCGCTCTCGATATGCAGGTCGATGGACGTCAGCACCCGGTTCTCGCCGAAGGACTTCTGCAAACCGGTGACGTTCAGCAGCGGGCCCTCGGCGGTGCGGGGGCGCAGGGGATCAACGGGCGACATAGCGGTCCAACCTCTTCTCCAGTGCGGACTGGCCGCTGGACAGGACGAGACAGAACACCCAGTAGATCGCGGCGGCCTCGAGGTACAGCAGCATGAACTGCTGGGAGTAGGCCGCGATCTGCTGCGCCTCGCGGAACAGCTCCGTCACGAGGATCAGCGACGCCAGGGACGTGTCCTTGACGAGGCTGATGAACGTGTTGGACAGCGGCGGCACGGAGACGCGCGCCGCCTGGGGGAGGATGACGCGGCGCAGGGTCAGGGTACGGGACATGCCGATGGTGTGTCCCGCCTCCCACTGGCCCTTCGGCACCGACAGGATGGCCGCGCGCAGGATCTCCGCGGCGTAGCCTGCCACGTTGAGTGAGAAGGCGATGATCGCGCTCGGCCAGGGATCGATGGTCAGGCCGATCGAGGGCAGGCCGTAGAAGATGACGAACAGCTGGACCAGCAGCGGGGTGCCGCGGATGACCGACACGTAGGCGCGCGCGATGGCCGCGAGCACCGGCTGCCCGCTGATG
Source organism: Arthrobacter sp. BC5 (assembly GCF_056680255.1). Classification (NCBI taxonomy): domain Bacteria; kingdom Bacillati; phylum Actinomycetota; class Actinomycetes; order Micrococcales; family Micrococcaceae; genus Arthrobacter; species Arthrobacter sp. BC5. Next base: position 603,934 of record NZ_CM155273.1, on the reverse strand, counting down.
CGCATGAGCGCGATGACGAGGGCCAGCGCGAGGCCGAGCACGAAGGACGCGAGCGACAGCGGGATGGTGCCGGTCAGGCCGCCCGAGAGCATGGGCCAGAAGGAGGTGCGCACCAACTCCCAGTCCATCAGTCAGCTCCTCCGGCCGTCTGCCGGTGTTTCACCGTGTGCCGGTCCGGCCCTGGTACCGGCTTCACTCGCTGACGTCGGAGCCGAAGTACTTCTCGGAGATCTCGGCGAGGGTGCCGTCGGCGCGCAGTTCGCCGAGGGCCGTGTTGATGGCGTCCACGAGTTCGGTGCTGCCCTTGCGGACGGCGACGGCGCTCTGCGAGGTCTCGTCGGTCGTCGCGGCGATCTTGATACCCGCGTTGTTGTTCGTCTTCTGGTAGTCGAGGTACGTCAGCTCGTCGTTGATCGTCGCATCCACGCGGCCCTGCTCGAGAAGTGTGACGGACTGCGCCCAGCCCTCGACGGGCTCGACGTTCGCACCGGCCTCCGTGGCGAGCTCGTACCAGTTGCTGGTCAGCGACTGCGCGGTCGTCTTGCCGGACAGGTCCTCGAAGGAGGAGATGTCGTCGTTGTCCGCGGTCGTCACGATCACGCCCGAACTGACGGTGTAGGGATCGGAGAAGTCGTACGCCTCCTTGCGCTCGTCCGTGATGGACACCTGGTTGGCGATGACGTCGAACCGGCCTGCTTCCAGTCCGGCGAAGATCGCGTCCCACTGCGTCTCCTGGAACTCCGCCTCGACACCCATCTTCTCCGCGACGGCGGTGATCACCTCGACGTCGTACCCGGTGAGCTCGCCGCTGCCTTCCTCGTGGTAGCTGAAGGGCTTGTACGTGCCCTCCGTGCCCACGGTCAGGACGCCGGCATCCTGGATCTCCTGCAGGCCCGTCGGCGCCGCGGACTCGGAGCCGCCGCCCTCGGTGGCCGGGGTCGACGTCGCGCAGCCCGCGAGTGCGAGGGTGAGGGCTGCGGCTGCACCAAGGACGGACAAGCGGTGGGTCATGGAATTTCCTTCGGTCTGGGATGGGCGGGCACGGCGGGTGGGGGAAATAGAAGGAGCCGTGGACGGCTTGAATCCTAGGTACGTCCGCTCCACCCGAGCGGGGCCGGAGTTGAACACTACTGAGGTGAACGCCGGAGTATCCACTTATTGTTCCGGAGTATTGCGGCGGGGCCCAGGGACCGGGGACCTAAGCTGGATCTGGCGTCCACGGAAGGAAATCGCTATGAGCATGGAAGGCGCGGCCTGGAGCTCGCTGTACAAGATCTCGACGGCCAAGGACGGCAAGCACGGCTTCTCGAGGGAATCGGTGCGCCGCATCCTCACCTTCTCCGTACCGTACCGGTCCAAGCTGGTGCTGTTCATCATCCTCTCGGTGGCGGGTGCTTTCCTCGCCGTGGCCACTCCGGTGCTCGCCGGGCAGGTGATCGACGTGATCGTCGCCCGCGGGGAGGTCCGCACCGTCGTGTGGCTCGCCGTCGTCATCGCCCTGGTGGCCGTGGCGGATGCCGCCGTGTCCCTCGTGACGCGCTGGTACTCGGCGCGCATCGGGGAGGGTGTCATCCTCGATCTCCGCACCGCCGTCTTCAACCACGTGCAGAAGATGCCCATCGCCTTCTTCACGCGAACGCGCACGGGGGCGCTGGTGAGCCGGCTGAACAACGACGTCATCGGTGCGCAGCAGGCGTTCAGCGGCACGCTCTCCGGGGTGGTCACCAACCTCGTGGCCCTGGTCCTCACGCTCGCGGTCATGCTGAGCACCTCCTGGCTGGTCACGGTGCTCGCCGTCGTCATGCTGCCGATCTTCCTGGTCCCCGCGCGCCGCATGGGCAGCCGCCTCGCCGCGCTGCGCCGTGAGGCAGCCGACCACAACTCGGCCATGAGCACGCAGATGACGGAGCGGTTCTCGGCCCCCGGCGCCACGCTGGTCAAGCTCTTCGGGCGGCCCGACGAGGAGGCCGAGGAGTTCCGCGTCCGCGCGGCGCGCGTACGGGACATCGGCGTGCGGACGGCGATGCTGCAGTTCGTGTTCTTCACCGCGCTGATGCTCGTGTCCGCGCTGGCGCTGGCGCTGGTGTACGGCCTCGGCGGTTTCCTCGCGCTCGCGGGTCAGCTCGACACCGGCGAGGTGGTCACCCTCGCGCTCCTGCTCACGCGCCTGTATGCGCCCCTGACGAGCCTCGCGAATGCCCGGGTCGAGATCATGAGCGCGATCGTCAGCTTCGAGCGCGTCTTCGAGGTGCTGGACCTAGAGCCGCTCATCCAGGAGAAGCCCGACGCCGTGCAGGTGCCGACCGGCCCCGTGGCAGTGGAGTTCGACGACGTCCGGTTCGCCTACCCTTCGGCGGACAAGGTCTCGCTCGCCTCGCTCGAGGAGGTCTCCACGCTCGACACGCGCGGCGGCGAGGAGGTGCTGCACGGGGTGTCCTTCCGGATCGAGCCCGGCCAGACGGTCGCCCTGGTGGGTACCTCGGGCGCCGGCAAGTCGACCATCGCCCAGCTCCTCGCGCGCCTCTACGACGTCGACAGCGGGGCCGTACGCCTCGCAGGCACCGACGTGCGTGACGTCACCTTCGCCTCGATGCGGCACACCCTGGGCATGGTCACCCAGGACGGTCACCTGTTCCATGAGACGATCCTCTCCAATCTCCGGCTCGCGAGGCCGGATGCCACGGAGGAGGAGGTGTGGGACGCCGTCCGGCGCGCGCGGCTGGAGCCCCTCGTCCGGTCGCTGCCGGACCAGCTGGACACCATGGTGGGCGAGCGCGGCTACCGGCTCTCCGGAGGCGAGCGCCAGCGCATGACCATCGCGAGGCTCCTGCTCGCCCAGCCGCGCGTCGTCATCCTCGACGAGGCGACGGCGGCGCTCGACTCGACGTCGGAGGCGGCCGTGCAGGCCGCACTGAGCGAGGCGCTGGAGGGCCGGACGGCGATGGTCATCGCCCACCGCCTGTCCACGATCCGCAGCGCCGACATGATCCTCGTGGTCGAGGACGGCGCGATCGTGGAGCGGGGGACCCATGACGAGCTGCTGTCCGTCGGCGGCCGCTACGAGGAACTGCACCGTACGCAGTTCGCGGTGCAGAAGAACGTCGCGGTGGACGAGGAGCCCGAGGCGCTCACCGGCGTCTAGCGTTCAGCCGCGCAGCGACAGCAGTGCGGGGATCACGTAGTCGGTCAGCAGCGGGGCGAGGTCCGAGCGATGGTGCGCCCGGTCGAGGTCGAGCCAGTCGAATTCCTCGATCTCGGCTGCAGGGGATGGCTCGGCGGTCAGCGGGCACAGGAAGACGGTGGCCACCAGCCGGGTATCGGCCTCGTTGGCGGCGGGCCCTTCCCAGACGCCGAGCAGGGTGAGGTCCGGTGCCCCGACCGCGAGGCCCAGTTCCTCGGACAGCTCCCGCACGCCGGTCTCGGCGGGGGTCTCGCCCGGGTCCGGTTTGCCTCCGGGCTGCATGAAGAGCGCCGTCCCGCGCTTGCGCACCAGGAGCAGGCGGCCGTTGCTGTCCAGCAGGCACAGGGCGGTGACCGTGATCGTGGACGAGCCTGCCATCAGCCGCCCGGCTCGACGGCGACATCGTCGCGCAGGAACCCGATCGTGCCGCTGTTCCACCCGATGCCTTCCGGATGGAGCGCTCGCGTCTCATCCGCGTTCAGCACCATGTAGTCGAGACCGAAGGTGTCCATGTCGGCCGTCACCTCGACGAAGACCCCGACGGACTCGCGGAGTATCCGCTCGAGTTCTGCAGAGTCATCGGTGTCGGTCATCACAGTCACATCCGCGAAATGGCCCGGACCCGACCTGCTGAACCCGACGTCCGCGGACGTGACCCCCGGCACGTCCTCCAGTGCCGATGCCCACGCCTCGGGGTCCGCTCTCGCCCCGTCGGAACACGCGGGAAGCACCAGCAGTACCGCTGCGACGATCCCCGCAGTCCGAACGCGCTTGATGCTCTGCCTGATCACGGCCTCCTCCTGACTGGAACGACGACGCCCGAGACGTCCGCGGGGTCGGACGTGAGGAACCGTCCGAACGACGATCGCCCACGGTAGTCGCCCGCGGGCCCGTCCATCGACTCGGCCGCGGCGATGGATTCCGCATAGGCGTTCGGCTCGTGGTTCCCCGTCACGTCGAACCAGGAGTTCCCCTCAGGGTCGGGAAGGGTGATGACCTCCGCTCCGTTCGGCCTCTCCGGCGACGTCCGGTCGACGAGCAGGCCACCGAGGTCGAGGCGGGGCACGAGATCGGAGGAGTGCTGGAAGGCGACGACGTCGACGTGATCGGGGACGGCGGTGATGTCGACGGGAGAGCCGAAGGTCATCACGTTGGTGACGTCGAACTGCTCACGGAACGCCGGGTCCCCGGCCAGCTCCATGGCGATCATCCCGCCCTGCGAGTGACCGGACAGCAGGACAGGTGCATCGGACGGGACACCGGCCTCGACCATGGCGAGCCTGACCGCTTCCGAGGCCGTCGACGACTGGCCCGAGGCGACCTCCAGGTTTCCTGTCAGGTCGGCGGGTGTATCGCCGCTCGGTGCCCAGGCCTGTGTGCCGGGGATCGAGACGATGTACGAGGAGCCGTCGGGCCCGTCAACCGTGGTGATGCGCACGGCGCCGTTGTCACTGCCGTGCCGGCCCGCGTCGTCGTAGGCGGAGGCCGTCGACAGCGCGATGGCCGAGAGCGAGTCCGGCAGGACGACACGGCCGTTACGATCCTGCACGCCGCCCGTCGGCAGATCCTCCGAGGTGGGGCCCCGCAGAGGGATCGCAGCCCCGACCTCCGCCCGGCCGTCGTCGAGCAAGTGCGGATCCTCCTCGCCGACGGTGCCGATCCGGTAGGCGAGGTTCCCGGCGCTTCCCGCGAGAAGCACGCCCCCGGCCACGACCTCCGTGACCGAGGGCGGCTCGGTTCCCAGGAAGAGCCCGCCGAAGTGCAGCAGGTCCTCCGTGACGTCGGGTGTCGAGCCGGCCACCTCGCCAGGGACCTCCCTCACGCCGGCAGCGATGAAGCCGCCCGCGTCCGACAGCAGGCCGATGCCCCAGTCGAGGCCGTACGCCGCCCAGTCCCCGCCCCTGGTGGCGCCGTCGCCGATCGTGTCGACCGCGCTGCCCACGCCGTCGACCGCGTCATCCCACAGATCCGTGAAGGGGTTGCCCGCACCTTCGTCGCCGCCTCGGGCCGGGGATCCGTTCCCGGCACTCTGCGGTCCGCGGCCTCCGATTGTCGTCAGGGAGCTCGCGTCCTCCTGCTGGATCGCGTCGGCGAGGGCTGTGCGGGACGTCTGGTGCAGAGCGGCCCCGACCTGGCGCAGGACGGGCGCATGCCGGCTGAACCAGGCATGACGGAACTGTTCGGCGTCGCCCCCGCCCCAGGACGTTCCCCGGATCGCGGTGCCGACCAGGGACGCCATGTCATCGAGCGAGCGCGAGGACCCGTCGAGCATGCAGGCGAGGTCCCGGACCTGGCCCGGGTCCATACCCACCAGGCCCGTCATGCTGCACCGCCTCGCACCGCGGAACCAGCCAGCGCCCCGGCGAGCGCGAAACCGATCTCCCGCGCGATGTGGCCGGCCTGCACGGGCACGACGACGGCGGCCGGTCGTCCGTCCACGCGCCGCGTCCTGATGGAGTAGAGCTGGTGGTCGCGCAGTGCCCACATGCCGGCCCACACCGTCGGCGTCCCTCCGGCGTGCCGGGCCAGTTCGGCCGTCACCTGGGAGGTGGAGCTCCTGGCGACGTCGAGCGCCTCCGAGTCATCGACCCCGGAATCCGCGTCCAGGACGGAGCCCGCCTCCGCCGCACCGGCACGGAGCTGGGGGAGGGGCGGGAGGACGCGTCGCACGCCATGCCAGAAATGGTCCGTGGAGAAAAGGCTGACCTCGACCGCCGGCTCCGTGTCCGTGATGCGGACGCCGCCGTCGGCCGTCGGCTCGAAGGCACGACGTCGGTGCTCGCAGACGATGCGCGCTCCGGCAACGCTGAGGGTGCTCTGCCCCGAGATGCCGTTGTAGGTGGCGGTCAGGCGGACGACGATCTGCGGCTCGGCGACGACGGCCAGGGCCTGCTTCCAGGTGTCGGTCAATCCGTCCTCGGAGGCGATGCCTGCGACGCCCAGTTCCTGCCGCGCAGCGCGGCCGGCATCAGGGTGGCCGCCTGCCCCGTGCCCCTCGTCTCCGGGCTGTCCTGCCATCGCCTGCGCCGCCTGCCAGGCGGCTGCCGATATCCTGACGAGCCGCGCCGGCGCCTCCATGTAGTCCCCCATGGGGTCCAACCTACCGGGCACCCACGAAAAGGAGGATGGGCAGACGTGCCCATCCTCCTGCTTCGCCACCCCTCGGCGGCACTGTGCCCCTGGCCGGAATCGAACCGACGACCTTCCCTTTAGGAGAGGGACGCTCTATCCTACTGAGCTACAGAGGCTCGGACCCGGTGGTGCTCCCGATCCGCGGTCCTAGCTTACCCGTTCTTCGTCCCGGTTCCCGCGCTCGCCCGCAGGGCCGCGCATGCGCCGCGGCAGGAAGACCGACGCCGCTCCGGCGAGCAGGCCCGCCCCCAGCAGCACCCAGCGCAGGACCGTCAGCGTCGAGGCGAGTGCCACGGCCCCGGCCTCGGGTGAGGACTGGGCGAGCAGGGTGTCGATGGCGATGTTCTCCCACAGGTCGACGACGACGAACAGGATCACGGGCGACCACAGCAGCCAGCGCAGCCGGCGTCGTCCCACGTTGAGCTGCACCAGGAGGAGCCAGGCGAATGCGAAGATGAGCGGGAACAGCGTGCCGGCGGTCCTGTGCAGGTAGCTCAACTGGCCGCGCGCGTCGTCGTCCATGGCTTCGCGCAGGCGCTGCGCGTACCCGACGTCGTACCCTCCCACCATCATGTCCGGCATGGTGAGCCCGTCGGACAACTGGGTCATCTGGCCCAGCGTCAGCAGGTGGAAGTACCAGAAGAGGAACAGGGAGGCGACGGCGGCTGCGATCAGGATGAGTCCCGCATCGGTCTTCCGGCTCCTCACGGGCACGGCGGAGGGCGGAGGCGCCCCTGTGCCGGACCGGTGCTTGCGTGCGATCTGCGCCCTCGTCTTTGCCACCGTCCCAGTATGGTCGACCCCCCGCGTGCCCGGCAGCGGGCGCTGCCACCGCCGTCCGAACCGGATTGCGATGAGGTGACATTGACCGGTCTGGGCGAGGTTGTGATTGCCTTCACAGTCGAAGCAGGGTTTTCTAATGGGATGGCAATCTACTCCGCACTACCCATGGCCCCTGTGGCAGAGGACGTCGGATGGCTCGCGGCCATCGACGAGGCGATCAACAACGCCTTCGCGAAACCCACCGAGATCTTCTCGAGCATCGTCTTCTTCCCGATCACCATCGGGGACGTCAGTTTCCCCGCCGTCGTCGCCTGGCTCATCCTGGCCGGCATCATCTGCACGATCTACTTCGGGGTTCCCCAGTTCCGTGGCCTCAAGGTCGGCTACGAAGTGGTCCGGGGGCGCTACTCCTCCAAGGACGATCCGGGCGAGGTCCCCCACTTCCAGGCCCTCACCTCCGCACTCTCGGGCACCGTCGGCCTGGGGAACATCGCCGGTGTCGGTGCCGCCATGGCCCTCGGTGGGCCCGGAGCGACGTTCTGGATGATCTGCGCGGGACTGATCGGCATGGCCACGAAGTTCGCCGAATGCACCCTCGGCGTGAAGTACCGCGAGGTCCACGAGGACGGGAGCATCAGCGGCGGGCCGTTCAAGTACCTGCCGATCGCCTTCCAGAAGCTCGGCCGTATCCCCGCGAAGATCCTGACCGGCATCTTCGCTGTCGCCATCCTGATCTTCGGCGTCGCCGGCGGCAACATGTTCCAGGCGAACCAGACGTTCGCCCAGGTGCAGAACGTGACCGGTGGCGAGGACGGATTCCTCGGCAGCGCCGGAGCCGCCCTCATCTTCGGCGTCGTCCTCGCCTTTTTGGTCGCCGTCGTCATCCTCGGCGGCATCAAGTCGATCGGCGCCACGACATCCCGCCTCGTCCCGGCCATGGGCGGCGTCTATGTCCTGGCGTGCCTGTTCGTCATCATCGTGAACATCGGGCAGGTGCCCGCTGCCTTCGGCGCGATCATCAGTGGCGCCTTCAACCCTCAGGGCATCGCGGGGGGCATCCTCGGCGTGCTGATCGTCGGCTTCCAGCGGGCGTCCTTCTCCAACGAGGCCGGCGTGGGCTCGGCAGCCATCGCCCACTCCGCCGTCCGTACCCGCCGCCCCGTCAGCGAGGGCTTCGTGGCCCTCTACGAGCCGCTCGTGGACACCGTCCTGATCTGCACCATGACGGCCCTCGCCATCGTGATCGCCGGAGCACCGAGCCTTCAGGCGGGCATCGACCAGGTCCAGGGCGGAGGGGACACGCCCGACGGCGTCATCCTTACGTCCGACGCCTTCGCGACGGTCATCCCATGGTTCCCGGTGGTGCTCGCGATCGCCGTCGTCCTGTTCGCGTACTCCACGCTGATCACCTGGTCCTACTACGGGCTCAAGGCCTGGGAGTTCCTGTTCGGCCGCGGCAAGGCAGCGGAGGTGACCTACAAGGTCATCTTCCTGTTCTTCACCGTCGCCGGGTGCGTGCTGACCTTCAGCCAGGTCATCAGCTTCGCCGATGCGGCGCTGTTCGTCTGCGCGTTCATCAACCTGCTCGGCGTGTACTTCCTGCTCCCCGTGATCAAGCGGGAGATGCGCGAGTACCTCGCGGACCGCAAGAGCGGCAAGCTGCTGATCCTCGGTATCGAGGAGGACGAGCTGCAGACCGGGAAGTAGTACCGTCCGCTGCATGGACTGCCCCTGCCGGCGTGCCGGCGGGGGCAGTGCCATGCCCGGTCCCGCCCGGGGGGTGAGTGTCGGGGGCACGGCCTAGACTTGACGGATCATGGACATGCTTTTCGATCCCTACGTCACCCCGTCCACGCCCGCCGAGAAGAAGCGTGCGCGGGAGGCGGCGATGGCGGCGGCCGCCGAGCCTACGGATCCCGCGACCGGCCACGTGCCCTCGAACGTCGGCGTGGACGCGCACCGCGCCCAGGAACTCCTGATGGGCCTGAACCCCCAGCAGGAAGAAGCCGTGAAGCACGGCGGCTCCCCGCTGCTGATCGTCGCCGGTGCGGGCTCCGGCAAGACCCGCGTGCTGAGCCACCGGATCGCGTACCTGCTGGCCACCGGCCGCTCCCACCCCGGCCAGATCCTGGCCATCACGTTCACCAACAAGGCCGCGGCGGAGATGCGGGAGCGCATCGAGGCCCTGATCGGTGACGTCGCGAAGCGCATGTGGATCTCGACGTTCCACTCTTCCTGCGTGCGGATCCTCCGGCGTGAAGCCGCGTCCGTCGGCCTCAACTCGAACTTCTCCATCTACGACTCCGCGGACACGCTGCGCCTCATCACGCTGGTCGCCAAGGGGCTCGACCTCGACCCCAAGAAGTTCGCGCCCAAGGCGATCCAGCACAAGATCAGCGCGCTCAAGAACGAGCTGATCGACGAGGAGACGTTCGCCTCGGGCGTGAACCTCTCCGATCCCTTCGAGCAGGCGGTGGCCGAGGTCTACACCGGGTACGCCCAGCGCATGCGCCAGGCCAACGCCATGGACTTCGACGACCTGATCGCCCAGACGGTCTACATGTTCCGGGCCTTCCCCGGAGTAGCCGACTACTACCGGCGTCGCTTCCGCCATGTCCTCGTCGACGAGTACCAGGACACCAACCACGCCCAGTACGCCCTGGTCCGGGAAATCGTCGGCGTGCCGGGCGAGTCCACCGAGGACCCGGCGGAGCTCACCGTGGTCGGCGACTCCGACCAGTCCATCTACGCCTTCCGCGGCGCGGACGTGCGCAACATCGTCGAGTTCGAGAACGACTACCCGAGCGCCCGGACCATCCTGCTCGAGCAGAACTACCGCTCCACCCAGAACATCCTCAGCGCAGCGAACGCCGTCATCTCACGCAACCCGAACCGGCCGGAGAAGCGGCTGTGGACCGCCGAGGGCAGCGGCGAGAAGATCGTCGGCTACGTGGGCGAGAACGAGCACGAGGAAGCCCGCTTCATCGCGGAGGAGATCGACCGGCTCCAGGACGAGGAGAACCTCCGCCCCGGTGATGTCGCGATCTTCTACCGCACCAACGCGCAGTCGCGGTCCATCGAGGAGATCCTGCTACGCGTGGGCCTGCCCTACAAGGTGGTCGGGGGAACGCGCTTCTACGAGCGCAAGGAGATCAAGGACGCGCTCGCCTACCTGCGCGTCCTGGTCAATTCCGACGACGTCGTCAACCTGCGCCGTGTCCTGAACGAACCCAAGCGCGGGATCGGTGATCGCGCCGAGTACGCCATCGCGGCCCTGAGCGAACGTGAGCGGGTCAGCTTCATGGAGGCGCTGCGACGGGCCGACCAGGCCCCCGGCATGGCCACGCGTTCGGTCAATGCCGTGGCCGGCTTCGTGAAGCTGATCGACGACCTCGCGGAGGTGGCGAGCGGCTCGGGCGCATCCGCCGCCCTGGAGGCCGTGCTGGAGCAGACCGGCTACCTCGAACAGCTCCGCACCAGCAACGATCCCCAGGACGAGTCCCGCGTGGAGAACCTCGCCGAACTCGTCGCCGTCGTGCGTGAATTCGAGCGGGACAATCCCGAGGGGACGCTGGGCGATTTCCTCGAACAGGTGTCCCTCGTGGCGGACGCGGACCAGATCCCGGATGCACCCGACGGCTCCCCGGCCGAGGTGCAGCGTGCCGTCGAGGAGGCGCACCGGCAGGGCGTGGTCACACTGATGACGCTGCATACCGCCAAGGGCCTCGAATTCCCCGTGGTCTTCCTGACCGGCATGGAACAGGGGATCTTCCCGCACCAGCGCTCCGCCACCGATCCGAAGGAGCTCGCGGAGGAGCGGCGGCTGGCCTATGTGGGCCTGACCCGCGCGCGGCAGCGGCTCTACATCAGCCGGTCCGAGGTGCGCAGCATGTGGGGCCAGAGCCAGTACAACCCGGCGAGCCAGTTCGTCAGCGAGATTCCCGAGGAACTGATCTCCTGGAAACGCGAAGGCGCGGCCAAGTCCGCCTGGACCTCCAGTGGCAGCATCAGCGGGCCACGCTTCAGCGGGTCCTACTGGGGCGCCAGTGGCGGCGGCTTCAACGGCAGCGCGCCGGTGGCCTCGAAGAGCGTGGGACGCGTGCAGCCCCAGAAGGAAGTCGTCTCGGTGGCGGTCGGAGACCATGTCAACCACGCGAGTTTCGGGAACGGCACGGTACTGTCCGTCGAGGGGGCAGGCGACAAGACCGTGGCCAAGGTCCGGTTCGATGTCGGGGAGAAGCGGCTGCTGTTGCGCTACGCACCGCTGACCAAGGTGGCCTGACCGGTTCGACGCAGTGGGGGAGACGACGATGGGGAAGACCTCGATGGGGAGAACCCGGACGAGGCTGCGGCAGGACAGGCGGAGGGCAGCCACCCCTGCCGCGATCCTCGCGGGATTGCTCCTGGCCGGCTGCGTGCAGTTGCCGGCGTCCGCCCCGGCGGTGGACCCCACTCCCTCCGACCTCGGACCCCTCGAGGAACTCACCGCCATGGACGCCCTCTCACCCGAGGGTCTCGGACTCGCGCCCGACGCCGCCTCCGTCGCGGTGCTCGGCGCGGACCGGAACGCCTACTGCGCCATCAGCACCAAGCAGGGGAGCGTGTTCGGGAACCCGGTGGACCCGCAGATGGCAGGTGGCGAGAAGGACGACAGGGAACTCGAGGTGGACGCCGCCTACTGTGAACTCGCCGCGTACCCCGCACCGGGGGAGGCCACGGACGACTGCAACGGGACGAACCTCGGGTTCAAGGGGGGCACCCTCATGCTCACCGCCGATACCTTCGCCTACGGAGGCTGCCGCATCGGGATGACGCCCATGGAGGCGGAGTTCGCGGCCGGCGTCGAGGACGGGGCCGGCCCGATCTCACGGCTTCCCATCCTCGAACGGGGGCAAGCCGTGGAACTGCGCGGTTTCCGCTGCGGATCCGGGCGGGACGGCATGATCTGCGGCAACCTGGAGAGCGGAAAAGGCTTCACCGCGAACCGCGAATCGGTCACCGAATTCGGGTGAAAAAGCCCAACGAACGAGGGCTGATTTTCTACGCAGGATAGAAGTGTGGCCTTACTCACTAAACCGGTAGTCTGGAAAAGGCCTCAGGCCCGAGGGGCTAAAGTTCCCTCTTGTAAACCTACTTCGACGTAGAAGGACTCTAGCCCGTGGACCTGTTTGAATATCAGGCGCGCGATCTCTTTGAGGCACACGGAGTTCCCGTGCTCGCCGGCATCGTGGCGCACACCCCAGAAGAAGCAAAGGCAGCAGCCGAGAAGATCGGCGGCGTCGTCGTCGTCAAGGCACAGGTCAAGGTGGGCGGTCGCGGCAAGGCCGGCGGCGTCAAGGTCGCCAAGACCCCCGATGAGGCCTTCTCCTACGCTTCGGACATCCTCGGGATGGACATCAAGGGGCACACGGTCCACACGGTGATGATCGCGCAGGGCGCCGACATCGCCGAGGAGTACTACTTCTCCGTCCTGCTCGACCGCTCCAACCGCAACTACCTGGCCATGTGCTCGGTGGAGGGCGGCATGGAGATCGAGCAGCTCGCCGTCGAACGTCCCGAGGCGCTGGCGCGTATCGCGGTCGACGCCGGTACGGGGATCGACCAGGCCAAGGCCGAGGAGATCGTCGACGCCGCAGGTTTCGCCCCCGAGCTCCGTGAGGGCGTGGCCAACGCCATCCTCAAGCTGTGGGACGTCTTCGTGAAGGAGGACGCCACGCTCGTGGAGGTCAACCCGCTCGTGAAGACCGGCGCCGGCGACATCATCGCCCTCGACGGCAAGGTCACCATCGACGAGAACGCAGGCTTCCGCCACGCGGATCACGCCGCCCTCGAGGACAAGGACGCCGCGGACCCGTTGGAGGCCAAGGCCAAGGCGAACGACCTCAACTACGTCAAGCTCGACGGCGAGGTCGGCATCATCGGCAACGGCGCGGGGCTGGTCATGTCGACCCTCGACGTCGTGGCGTACGCCGGCGAGGCGCACGGCAACGTGAAGCCCGCCAACTTCCTGGACATCGGAGGTGGAGCGTCCGCCGAGGTGATGGCCGCCGGCCTCGACGTCATCCTCAACGACAGCCAGGTCAAGAGCGTCTTCGTGAACGTGTTCGGCGGGATCACCGCATGCGATGCCGTCGCCAACGGCATCGTCAAGGCCCTCGAGATCCTCGGCGACGAGGCCAACAAGCCCCTCGTGGTGCGCCTGGACGGCAACAACGTCGAAGAGGGCCGTCGCATCCTCGCCGAGGCCAACCACCCGCTGGTGACCATCGCCGACACCATGGACGAAGGCGCCGACAAGGCCGCCGCGCTGGCCTACGGAAAGTAAAGGGTTCCCCTATGTCTATCTACCTCAACAAGGACTCGAAGGTCATCGTCCAGGGCATCACGGGCGGCGAGGGCACCAAGCACACCGCCCTCATGCTGAAGGCCGGGACCCAGGTGGTCGGCGGCGTCAACGCACGCAAGGCCGGCACCACCGTCACCCACGGTGACGTCACCCTCCCCGTGTACGGCACCGTCGAGGAAGCCATCAAGGAGACCGGTGCTGACGTATCGATCGTCTTCGTTCCGCCGGCGTTCACCAAGGACGCCGTCATCGAAGCGATCGAGGCCGGGATCGGGCTCGTCGTCGTGATCACCGAAGGCGTCCCCGTGCAGGACTCGGCCCAGTTCTGGGCCCTCGCCCAGTCGAAGGTCGACGCGGACGGCCAGCAGGTCACCCGCATCATCGGCCCGAACTGCCCCGGCATCATCACGCCCGGGGAGTCGCTCGTGGGCATCACCCCGGCGAACATCACCGGCAAGGGCGGTGTGGGCCTCGTCTCGAAGTCCGGCACGCTGACCTACCAGATGATGTACGAACTGCGTGACCTCGGCTTCTCCACGGCGATCGGCATCGGCGGGGACCCGGTCATCGGCACCACGCACATCGACGCCCTGGCGGCGTTCGAGGCCGATCCCGAGACCAAGGCGATCGTCATGATCGGCGAGATCGGCGGCGACGCCGAAGAGCGTGCCGCGGAGTTCATCAAGGCCCACGTCACGAAGCCCGTGGTCGGTTACGTCGCAGGCTTCACGGCCCCCGAGGGCAAGACGATGGGCCACGCAGGAGCCATCGTGTCCGGTTCCGCCGGGACCGCCCAGGCCAAGAAGGAAGCCCTCGAGGCCGCCGGCGTGAAGGTCGGCAAGACGCCCTCCGAGACCGCGAAGCTCCTCCGCGAGGTCTACGCGACCCTCTGACAGCGCGCCGTTCCCGAACAGCCTCCCCCGCACTCCTGCGGGGGAGGCTGTTCGTCGATCGGCGTCGTCTCACTGCCGGTGCCCGAAGGCACGGGAAGACCGTAGGCGGGGCCCGGCGGTAGGGTGGCCAGGGGGATCATCGATTGCTTTCGGCAAGCTTCTAGGAGACACCATGCGCGCCACCATCATCCACGGACCCGGCGATATCCGCGTCGAGGACCGTGAGTACCCGAGTATCGTCCGGTCCACCGATGCGGTCGTGAGGGTCACCGCGTCCTGCGTCTGCGGATCCGACCTGTGGCCCTACCGCGGTGTGAGGCCCACCAAGGAGCCCAAGGCCATCGGGCACGAATTCGTGGGTGTCGTGGAGTCGGTGGGCGGCGACGTCCGCGACCTCGCGGTCGGCGACTTCGTGATCGCGCCGTTCGTGGACAGCTGCGGTACGTGCCCGCAGTGCCTGAACGGCGTCACGGTGGCCTGCGACCACCTGGTCGGCTGGGGCAGTACGGACGAGCACGGCGATTACGTGCAGGGCGCACAGGGCGAAGCCGTGCGCGTCCCGCAGGCGGACGGCACGCTGCGCAGGGTCGACGGCGTGACCGACCCCGACGCCGCCCTGACGGCCAGCCTGCTGACCCTCTCCGACGTCATGTCCACCGGCCACCACGCCGCCGTCTCGGCGAACGTCGGCCCGGGAAGCACCGTCGTCGTCGTGGGTGACGGCGCCGTGGGCCTGTGCGGGGTCCTCGCCGCGAAGCGCCTCGGAGCGGAGCGCATCATCGCCATGTCCCGCCACGAGGACCGGCAGGCACTCGCCCGCGAATTCGGCGCCACCGACGTCGTCGCCGAGCGCGGTGACGAGGGCGTGGAGAAGGTGCGCGCACTGCTCGGGGGAGTCCTGGCCGATTCCGTCCTCGAGTGCGTGGGCACCAAGGAGTCCATGGACCAGGCGCTGCGCAGCACCCGGCCCGGCGGGCACCTGGGCTTCGTCGGCGTCCCCGCGGGCGGACCGGAACTGCCCATCGGCGTGCTCTTCGCCAAGAACATCACGGTGGGCGGCGGCATGGCACCCGCCCACACCTACATCCCGGAACTGCTGAAGGACGTCCTCGACGGGACGATCAACCCGGGCCGGGTGTTCGACGTCGAGATGCCCCTGGAAGAGGTGGCCGAGGCATACAGGGCCATGGACGAACGCCGGGCCATCAAGGTGCTGCTCAAGCCCTGACGGTGCACGATCGAAGGGTCCCTCCCGCCGGAGGGGCCCTTTGTCCGCAGGCCTGCGGAAACCGGGCAGAATCAGGGGATGACACCAACACCCGCTGCGGACTCCGCCTACCTCATCTCCCGTGAACGGCTCATCCCCGCCCCGGCCGACCGCATCTTCGAGATCCTCGCGACCCCTGCCCTCCACAGCGTGATCGACGGCTCCGGCACCGTGCGCGGAGAGCAGCCCAACGGCCCTGGGCGACTGTCGCTGGGCGCGCGGTTCGGCATGGACATGAGGATCGGGGCGCCCTACAAGATCCTCAACCGGGTCGTCGAGTTCGAGGAGGGCCGGCGCATCGCCTGGCGCCACTTCTCGGCCCACGTCTGGCGGTACACGCTCGAGCCCCGGGGGGATACCACCCTCGTCCGTGAGGAGTGGGACGGCCGCGCGGTGCCCTGGCGGGTCGTCTTCAGGCTCCTGGGGTTCACCCGCAGCCACCCGGCCAGCATCGAGGCGACACTCCGCAAGCTCGAGGAGCACGTCCTGCAGGGGCGCGGCGGGTCCTAGGCGACCGACGTGCCGAAGAGCATGCCGAGAAGGTAGGTCACGGCGGCCGCGCCGAGCCCGATGGCGAGCTGCCGCAGCGCCAGCCGCAGCGGCGAGGCTCCAGAGAGCAGTGCGACGACGGCGCCGGTGGCCAGCAGCGCCAGGCCCACCAGCACGCAGGCGACGACGACGGCGGTCACCCCGCTCAGCCCCATCAGGTACGGGAGCACCGGGATGATGGCGCCGGAGGCGAAGAAGCAGAAGCTCGAGGCCGCGGCCCCCAGGCCGGTGCCGACCGCCTCGTGCTCGTCGACGGCGTCGTTTTCCTCCGGCTGCAGGGAGAAGCTCGGGTCGCAATCGCAGCCGTACAGCCCGAGCCGCTCGGCCGCCCGGTGCTCCGCGGCCGCCGGGGTCATGCCCCGTGCCCTGTAGACGAGCACCAGCTCGTTGGCCGCGATGTCGAGCTCCTTCGCCGCGGTGAGGGTGATCTGCGTGGGGCGCGTCGCGGACAGGAGTTCACGCTGGGACCGCACGGACACGTACTCGCCGGCGCCCATCGACAGGGCGCCCGCCAGGAGGCCGGCCAGTCCGCTGAACAGGATGAAGGATGTGGAGACTCCCGTGGCTCCGATACCCATGACCAGTGCGAGGTTGCTGACGAGGCCGTCGTTCGCACCGAACACCGCGGCCCTGAAGTTGCCGGACAGCCTGTTGCGTCCGCGGGTCGCGAGGCCGCGCACCACTTCCTCGTGGATCTGTTCGTCCGCCACCATCGCGCTGGTGGCGGAGGGATCGGACGCGTAGGGGGAGCGTCCCTCGGCACGCTGCGCGAGCGCGAGGACGAAGACCGAGCCGAAGCGCCGGGCGAGTACCCCGAGGATCCGGTTCCGTACGGAGGGCCGGAGCGGTCGTCCGACGTCGTTGCCGAGCAGCGCGAGCCAGTGCGCCTCGTGGCGGCCCTCGGCCTCGGCGAGTCCGAGCAGGATCTCTCGCTCCTCGCCGGTCCTCCGGCGGGCGAGGTCCCGGTAGGTCGCGGCCTCACCGCGCTCGTCGGCGAGGTACTGGCGCCAGCGCTTGATGTCGTTCCGGGAAGGGGACTGTTCAGGGGGTGTCACAGGGATGCTCCGGTTGCTCGGGTGCAGGTACGCATCCCGGACCGGAGCGGGAGCTCCGGCCGGGAAACGCAGCTGCGTCATGTCGGCCGAAGGTCTCGCTCGCCGGATCTACCGGTGGATTGCCGGGCACCTTCGGTGCCAGTATGTCGACAGGCCGCACATCCCGTGGATGCGGAGCTACTCCCCTTCGGCCCACCATGCTACCGGACGGCGGACGGACCGGTCCGCCGGGAGCGGCGTCGGACGGGACCCTGGTACCGTGACCGGCCGACCCGCGATACAGTCGAACGGATAACAGAAAGCAGGCTTATGGATTTGGCAGCCCGACCATGGGTGGAGAGCTACGCGCCCGGAGTGCCCCGGTCCTTCGAGGTGCCCGAGGGGACGCTGTCGGACCTGCTCGAGGCGTCGGTACGGACGTACGCGAAGGGAACTGCGCTCGAATTCTTCGGCGCCCGGACCAGCTACCGGGAGCTGGGGGACGCGGTGGCGTGCGCGGCTGCGGGCCTCCGGGCGCTCGGCGTGGGCGCAGGGGACCGCGTGGCGCTCGTGCTGCCGAACTGTCCTCAGCACATCATCGCCTTCTACGCCGTGCTCCGCCTCGGAGCGATTGTCGTCGAGCACAATCCGCTCTACACCGACCGCGAGTTGCGGCACCAGTTCGAGGACCACGGAGCCAAGGTGGCGATCGTGTGGGACCGGGTGGCCCCGCGCGTCCAGCGGCTGCCCGCCGACATCCCGGTCACCTCCGTGGTGACCGTCGACCTCGTCGCTGCGATGCCGGCATCGCAGCGGCTGGCCCTGAAGCTCCCCGTCCGTCGAGCCCGTGAGGCGAAGGCGGCGCTCACGACCACGGAGAAGCTCACGGGGCCGCGGAAGGTCATCGCGTGGCGGGACCTGCTCCGCCATCGGCCGCTGCCGTCCCGCCACCCGCGTCCGGCCGCCGGGGACACCGCGGTCCTGCAGTACACGAGCGGCACCACCGGCATCCCCAAGGGTGCCATCCTCACGCACCGGAACCTACTGGCGAACGCAGCCCAGGGCCGGGCGTGGGTACCGGGACTGGAGGCGGGGCAGGAGACCGTCTACGCCGTCCTGCCCATGTTCCACGCCTACGGACTGACCCTGTGCCTGACCTTCGCGATGAGCATCGGTGCCCGGCTCGTCCTGTTCCCGCGCTTCGACGTCGGGCTGGTGCTCGATGCCGTGAAGAAGAGCCCGCCCACTTTCCTGCCCGCCGTCCCTCCCATTTACGAGCGGCTCGCCGCCGGGGCGGCCGAGCGCGGCGTGGACCTCCGCAGCATCCGGTTCGCGATCTCCGGCGCCATGAACCTGCCGCAGTCCACGGTCGAGACCTGGGAAGCGGTGACGGGCGGCTACCTCATCGAGGGCTACGGCCTGACGGAGACCTCGCCCGTCGCAGCCGGCAACCCCATCGGCCCGACGCGGCGCCCCGGCACCGTCGGAGTGCCGTTCCCCGGCACCGACGTCCGCATCGTCGACCCCGACGACCCCGCGGAGGACCGCGCACCGGGTGAGCCGGGTGAGCTGCTGATCCGCGGGCCCCAGGTGTTCCAGGGCTACTGGCGGAAGCCGGACGAGACCCATGCCGCGCTGCTCGACGGCGGCTGGTTCCGCACCGGGGACATCGTCCGGATGGACGGCGACGGTTTCCTGACGATCGTGGACCGCATCAAGGAACTCATCATCACCGGCGGCTTCAACGTGGCGCCCAGCGAGGTCGAGGACGCGCTGCGGGTGCATCCGAGCGTCACGGACGCCGCCGTCGTCGGGCTTCCGCGGGCCGGCGGCGGCGAGGACGTCGTCGCCGTCGTCGTCCTCGCCGAGGGGGCGGGCCTCGACGTCGAGGCCCTGCGCTCCTCCTGCCGCGACCTGCTCGCCGCCTACAAGGTCCCGCGCACCATCGTTCAGGCGGAGGAGCTCCCGCGATCCCTGATCGGCAAGGTCCTCCGGCGCGAGGTTCGCACGCAATTGCTCAACGATGGCCTCAGTGCCGAAGGAAAAGGTGACGATCGATGACCTCCACGCAAGCGCGGGTGGAAACGCCCGATTCGAGGGGCCCCTGGCGGGACAGCCTCGGCAATGCCAGCACCCGTGCCGCGCAGGTGCTCCTGCTCCTGGTGCTGGCCGTGGTGGCCGTGTACGCGCTGATCCAGGTGCGGCTCGTGGTGATCCCGATGCTCCTGGCGCTGATCCTGGCGTCGGCGATCGTCCCCTTCGTCAACTGGCTGCGGCGGAAGGGCTGGGGTGCGTCGACGGCCACCACGGTCTCCTTCCTGCTTCTCCTGCTCGTCTTCGGCGGCCTGATCACGGGCATCGTGTTCGCCGTCATGGGGCAGGCCGGTGAACTCGTGTCCTCGGCGACCGAGGGGTTCGACAAGCTCTACGAATTCGCGCAGAACGGCCCCATCCCGATCGATGACGGGCAGATCCAGCAGGCCCGCGACTGGGCCGTCGACTTCGCCACGAGCAGCACGGTCGGCGCGGGTGCCATCTCCGGCCTCAGCGCGGCGGGCAACTTCTTCGCCGGTGCGCTGCTCATGGTGGTCATCCTGTTCTTCTTCCTCAAGGACGGCGAGAAGATCTGGGCGTTCGTGCTGCGGGCCTTCAAGGGCAAGCGCCTCGTGAAGGCCCGCCGCGTCGGCTACAGCAGCATGGCGGTCCTCGGTGGCTACGTGCGCGGCACGGCGATCGTGGCCCTCGTGGACTCCGTGTTCATCGGCCTCGCGCTGCTGTTCCTCGGGGTGCCCCTCGCGCTGCCGCTGGCCGCGATCGTGTTCATCGGCGCCTTCATCCCGCTCGTCGGCGCGACGCTGGCCGGAGTGCTCGCCGCGCTGATCGCCCTCGTCGCCAACGGCCCGTTCGTGGCGCTCATGGTCGTCGTCGCGGTCATCGTGGTCAATCAGCTCGAGGGCAACTTCCTGCAGCCGGTGGTCATGGGCCGCACGCTGCAGGTGCACGCCCTCGTGATCCTGCTGGCCCTGACGGCGGGCACCATCCTCGCCGGCATCATCGGGGCCATCCTGTCCGTTCCCGTGGCCGCGGTCGGCTGGGCTGCGATCAAGGCGTGGAACCAGGAGAGGGATGACGAGATCACCGACGCCGAAGTGGATGCGGCCGAGAAGCAGACGGCCCTCGACGAGAGCGGCCACGGCCTGAGCTCGACACCCCAGGAGGAGCAGGGCACGAAGGTCGCCGCCGCCGCGGTGGCGGCCGAGGAAGCCGACGACCGGCCGGGCACGCAGGAGCGCAGGGTCGAACACCCCGACGACGGCCGCCCCGCCGGCGAGACCGATGGCGGCCGGGGCGGATCCTCGGCCGCGGGTCGCTGAGGGACGCTTCGGGGCATCCACTCCAGGAGGCAGCACGAAGGAGGCTACCGGCAACCGCCGGTAGCCTCCTTCGTCCCGGGCCTCCACCACGTCGGGCTCGGTGGGCCTGGTGAGGAGGGAGGCGGCGCCGTACACGACGGCGGAGACCGCGAGAAGGGCGGCATCAGCGCGCAGACGCCGATGGCGTTGATGACGAACTGCGCCATGCCCGCCGGCGTGATGGACCACATGCCGCCGATCGTCGAGTACACGAGGACGATGGCCCCGCAGACGGTCACCTGGACGAGACGCTCGATCGTGTCGCCCGTCGGATGCCCGCCGGGCAACTATTGTTGACCGGTAAGCTACGCGTGACGCCGCTCACGCGTCAGTCATGGCAAGCTCGTGGAACGCCCACGTCATCACCGGATGACGGATACGCTTCCCGAGTGCCGTAGGAGAGGACACGCATGAAGGCCCTGCCTGTTGAGCCCACCAATGCTCCGGTCGCCATCGGGTCACGCATCCGAGCCGCGCGGCAGGCCCAGCGCATGACGATCGAGCAGGTCGCCGACTCCACGGGGCTGACCAAGGGCTTCCTCAGCAGGATCGAGCGGGACCTCACGTCGCCGTCCGTCGCGTCGCTCGTGACGCTCTGCCAGGTGCTGTCCATCTCCATCGGGGACCTGTTCCTCGTGCCGGAGACACACCTGACGAGGCTGGCGGACGCGCCCCGGATCAGCCTGGGCGGGCAGGGCATCAACGAGCGCCTCGTCACGGCGCGGTCCGAACGCAGGCTCCAGATGATCCGCGCCGTCGTCGAACCCCATGGGCGGGGCGAGGACGAGCTCTACTCGGTGGACTGCGAGGTGGAGACCCTGCACGTGCTCCAGGGGCGCTTCGTGCTGATCTTCCCCAACGATCGCTACGAGCTGGACACCGGGGACACCGTGACCTTCCCGGGCCGGGAGCCGCACACCTGGCTCAACCCGGACGACCGCGAAGCCGTCGTGCTGTGGACGCTCGTCCCCGCGGCCTCGGGGAAGTAGTCCGCCTCAGCCCACGTGCACCCAGGGGCGCCTGGTCACGTCCGGCTCCGCGGCCCGCAGCACCTCGCGCGTGACCGGGGCTATCTCGCCCTCGCCCGTGAAGAGGAACTTGAAGAGGTTCGCCACCGGATCGCCCTCCGTCCAGCGGAAGTAGACGTGCGGCATGAGGCCCGTGATGTCCCGGATGTGCAGCATGACGGCGGCGATGGTGTTGGGCACGTTGGAACTGTGGACCTCGAGGATGCGGAAGCCGTGGCGTACCACGCCGCGCACGAGCAGCTCGGTCTCGAAGTCGGAGGAATCGTCCACGGTCACCTCGATGAACAGGGGCCTCGCGGTGTCCGGGAAGTGCGAGACGGCGCAGGCGTGCTGGAGCTTGTGCCGGTAGGCCGAGCCGCTCAGCCGCTTCGGCTCGTGGGCGATCAGCAGGATGTCGCCGTCGTCCTGTGCGCTGACGAAGGAGAGCGCCGCCTCGTCCATCCGGATGCTCGTGGCCCGCAGCTCGAAGGCGCGCCGGGAACGGGAGATGAAGGAGATCACGATGATCCCGAGGATGAAGCAGGTGGCGATCTTCAGCCCGTCCGGCCGCTCGACCATGTTCACCGCCGTGGTCAGCACGAAGACGGCCGTCGCGATGCCGAAGCCGACGGTCCTGCCGCGCTGGTGCTTGCGGTGGGCCGAGAGGGTCACCGCGACGGAGGCGGAGGTGATGAGGGCGAGGACGCCCGTGGCGTACGCGCCGCCCTGCGCCTCGACGTCGGCCTTGAAGAAGAAGGTGACCAGGATGGCGATGAGCGTGATGACCAGGACGAGCGGCCGCACGGCCTTGGCCCAGGCCGGAGCCATGCCATAGCGCGGCAGGTACCTCGGTACGAGGTTGAGCAGTCCCGTCATGGCGGAGGCGCCGGCGAACCAGAGGATGCTGATCGTCGAGATGTCGTAGACGGTGCCGAAGCCGTCGCCGAGGTAGAGGTGTGCGAGGTAGGCCAGGGCACGGCCGTTGGCGGGCCCGCCCTCCTCGAAGGCCTCCGCGGGGATGAGCAGCGTCGTCACGAAGCTCGAGGCGATGAGGAACCCGCTCATGATCAGCGCGGCCGAGGTGAGGAGCTTGTGCGCGCCGGCGATGCGGCCGGTCGGGTTCTCCTCCGTGTCGCCGGGCTTGCCGTCGATCTGCGGCATGACGACGACGCCGGTCTCGAAACCCGAGAGGCCGAGGGCCAGGCGCGGGAAGATGAGGACGGCGAGACCGACCATGACCAGCGGGTTGCCGTGCTGCGTGGTGAGCGCCGTCCACCAGTCGGTCACGATGCCGTCCTGCGCCATGATCTGCCCGACGGCGACGACGACGACCACCAGGTTGAGCACGAGGAACACCGCCACGATGGCGACGGCGATCCCGATGGCCTCGCGGAAGCCGCGGAGGAACACCACGGAGAGGAGCGCGAGGAAGATGACGGTGATGAGGATCTCCTGGCCGTGCAGCCAGGTGGGCGCGAACGGGTTCTCGACCAGGTGCGCGCTCGCATCGGCCGCCGAGAGCGTCATGGTGATGAGGAAGCTCGTCGCGGCGAAGCCGAGCAGTACCAGCACGAAGACCTTCCCGCGCCACTTCGGCAGCAGTTTCTCGAGCATCGCGATGGACCCTTCACCCCGGGGACTCTCCGAAGCCACCCGCTTGTACACGGGGAGCGCCCCGAAGAGGGTCACGGCCACCAGGATCAGCGTGGCGAGGGGGGAGAGGACTCCGGCCGCCGCTGCTGCGATGGCAGGCTGGTAGCCCAGGGTCGAGAAGTAGTCCACGCCGGTCAGGCACATGACCTTCCACCACGGCTGCGTCCGCTCCGTGGCGGGCTGGTGGGTGGTGGGCTCGCCGGACTCGTTGAGCAGCCAGCGCTCGAGGCGCTTGCTGCTCTGGACCTGGGCGGGGGTTCGGGTGCGTACTGAGGAACTCACTCGATCACAGTAGGTCCGCCGCGCGTGCCGTCCGCCGGTCTTAACACTTCCTTAACGGGCGTCCTCCAGGGGCGTACACAGCACATCCTTGACCATGCCGACGGGCACCAATAGCCTTATGCAAAACCTTTGATGCATATTGGGCAACTCTGCTGGGTCGTCCCGGATCGGATGGAAGCTGTGGAAGAACTGCGCGTCACGGGAGGCGGCCACCTCGGGCCCATCGATTCCTCCCGCATCCCCCGGTACGCAGGGGCGGCCACCTTCGCGCGCCTGCCGCGCCTGGACCAGGTGCACCGCGCGGACATCGCCGTCGTCGGCGTCCCCTTCGATTCGGGCGTGTCCTACCGCCCCGGGGCGCGCTTCGGCGGCAACCACATCCGCGAGGCCTCGCGCCTCCTGCGCCCGTACAACCCCGCCCTGGACGTCTCGCCGTTCGAGCGCGTCCAGGTGGCCGACGCCGGGGACATGGCTGTCAACCCGTTCAACATCAACGAGGCCATCGAGACCGTGCAGCAGAATGCACTCGACCTCACGGCCGACGGCGCACGGCTCGTCACCCTCGGCGGTGACCACACCATCGCCCTGCCCCTCCTGCGGGCCGCGGCCGAACGCGCGGGAAGCCCGGTCGCCATGCTGCACTTCGATGCGCACCTGGACACATGGGACACCTATTTCGGCGCCGAGTACACCCACGGCACCCCCTTCCGGCGGGCCGTGGAGGAGGGCATCCTCGACACCGAGGCCATCTCGCACGTCGGTACGCGCGGGCCCCTGTACGGCGTGCGGGACCTCGAGGACGATCGCCGCTTCGGCTTCGGGATCGTCACCTCATCCGACGTCTACCGCCAAGGCGTGGACGAGATCGTGGACAAGCTCAGGGCCCGCATCGGAAATCGCCCCCTCTACGTCTCCGTGGACATCGACGTCCTCGACCCGGCCCACGCCCCCGGCACAGGGACGCCCGAGGCCGGCGGCATCACGAGCCGTGAGCTGCTCGAGATCCTGCGCGGACTGCGCGGGCTGAACCTCGTCGGCGCCGACGTCGTCGAGGTGGCCCCGGCCTACGACCACGCCGAGCTCACCGGCGTCGCGGCCTCCCACGTCGCCTACGACCTCGTGACGCTCATGGCCGACACCCTGACGCCCGCCGGCGCCACGACCCCCGAGGACACGTAGATGGACATCACCGACGGCGCCGCATCCGCGCCTCCCACTCCCGTCACCGGCCAGCGGAACGGCGGGGACCTCGTCGTGGAGACGCTGTCCGCCCTCGGCGCGACGACGGTCTTCGGTATTCCCGGGCAGCACGCGCTCGGCCTCTTCGATGCCCTCTCCCGCTCCGACCTGCGCTTCGTCTCGTCACGGGTGGAGAACAACTCGGCGTTCGCCGCCGACGGCTTCTCCCGGGCCACGGGTGACGTCGGCGTCCTGTTCCTCTCCACCGGGCCCGGTGCGCTGACCTCGCTGGCGGGACTCCAGGAGGCGTATGCCACCGGCGTCCCGATGGTGGTCGTCGCGAGCCAGATCCCGCTCGAAGGGCTCGGCGCGCGGCGCAAGGGCATGCTGCACCAGCTCGATGACCAGAAGGCGTCGGCGGCGAACGTCACGAAGAGCCAGCGCCTGATCCAGCATGCCTCCGGCATCCCCTCCGCCATCCAGGATGCGTGGACGGAGGCCGTGTCCTCGCCGCAGGGGCCCGTCTGGGTCGAGGTGCCGCAGAACGTGCTGCTGGACCCCGTGATGGTCCCCAGGGTGGAGGACGCGCTGGCCGAGCCCTTCGACAATCCGCCGCGGATCGAGCTGGTGCGTGAGGCCGTGGCCTGGCTGAAGGATTCGACGCGGCCTGCGATCGTCGCCGGCGGAGGCACGCGGCGCGGCAGGGCGGAGAAGTGGCTGCTCTCGATCGCGGAGAAACTCGGGGCCCCCGTGGTCTGCTCGCCGGGCGGCAATGGGGCCTTCCCCTGGACGCACGAACTCTCCCTGCAGTCGTGGGTGGAGGACCGGCACGTGACCGAGGTGCTCGAGGACGCCGACGTCCTCCTCGTCGTCGGCTCCTCGCTGGGCGAGGTCACCTCCAACTACTTCAGCATGGAGCCGCGCGGGCGCATCATCCAGATCGACGCGGAACCGCGTGTGCTCGAGTCGAACCGCCCCGCGCTCGGCATCCGTGCCGACGCAGGGCAGGCGCTCGCAGCCCTCGACGAGGCGCTGGAGCCCCTCGACCGGAACCGCCTGCCAGGGTACGACGCCGCAGCCCTCGTGGCCGAGACGCTCGCCAAGGTCGGAGCGCGGCTCGACGCCCAGGACCTCGGCAGGGAGCGCGCCTTCCTGCAGGACATCCGCGACGCGGTCCCGGCCGGGATGCAGACGTTCTGGGACATGACCATCTCGGCGTACTGGGCCTGGAGCTGCTGGGACGCGCGCGAAGGCCAGTTCCACTCGGCCCAGGGCGCCGGCGGCCTCGGCTTCGGATTCCCGGGTGCCATCGGCGGTGCCGTGGGGCTCGAATCGCAGGGGCTGCCCGCTCGGGTCCTCGCCGTGTCCGGGGACGGCTCCGCGATGTACTCCATCGCGGAGCTCGCGACGGCGCGGCAGCACGACATCCCCGTCACCTGGCTGATCGTCGACGACGGCGGCTACGGGATCCTCCGCGAGTACATGGAGGGCGCCTTCGGCAAGGCGACGGCGACCGAACTCGCCCGGCCCGACTTCGTGGCACTGGCCGAGTCGTTCGGCGTGCCCGCCCGGCGCGTCGCGCCGGAGGACGTCGGCCAGGCGCTCCGGGAGAGCCTCGCGGCGGACGGCCCGAACGTCGTCGTGGTGGAGGCGCTCATCCGGCTGTTCGCACCCACCCACCTCGATCAGTAGCCTTCCTTTCTCCCCGCGGGGGTGAGAGTGTCGGAAGCATCACCGCTTCGAGGAAGGAACGCAATGTCATTCAGCAAGGGCGACAAGGTCACCTGGAACACGTCGCAGGGCACGACCGAGGGCAAGGTCGTGGAGAAGCACGACAAGGAGTTCACCTTCGACGACCAGAAGTTCAACGCGTCGAAGGACGAGCCCTACTACACGGTCGAGAGTGCGAAGTCGGGCAAGAAGGCCGCGCACAAGGAAAGCGCGCTCTCGAAGAAGTAGGTAGGACCTACGGCGAAGGGCGCCCCCGTGGACGGGGGCCCTTCGCCCTCCTTGGCCCGGCCGCTACTTGAGGGGGTCGTGGCCCCAGTTCATGAGCGAGTAGCGCCACTTCGAGGACTCGATGTCCTCCTTGGACGGTTGCTGGGCAAGGTGGCGGTGCACATACCCCACCACCTTGTGCATGTGCTTGACGTCGTCGTCCTCCAGGTCGTCGCGCTTCGTGCCCAGGATCTCGATGATCCGCTTGCCGGACCTGTGGCCGACGGACTCGCCGGAGCCGGACTCCTTCTGGCCGACGGACTGCGACTCCTCCGTGTCGAGCCATTCCTCGAGCTGGGAAGCGCTCATGTTGACGGCTTCCTTCCACTGGGGCCATATCTCGTCGAGATCGTTCGAGTTCTGCGCCATGCGTTGCCGGCCTTCCATAGCAGTTCCATCCGCAGGATCACACCTGACCGGATTCCGAGACTTGCAATAGCTTAATCCTAAGCACACTGATAAACGTAGAGGGTAGGTCGAACCAACGTCTAAGGAGCTCTACATCATGGCAGGAAACCTTTTGGCACGATCCGCCCACGATCTCGGCGCCGCAGCCTGGTTCGGCGGCACCTTGATGGGCGCCGTCGGTCTCAATGGCGCAACCGGCAAGGCCAAGGACCCGAAGGAGCGCACGCGTCTGTCCGCTCTCGGCTGGGCCAAGTGGACCCCCGTCCAGATCGCGGCGTTCGCTGTCCACGCCGTCGGCGGCATCGGCCTGATCCTCGGTAACAAGGGCCGCGTCGCGGCCCAGGATTCGGTCGGCTCCAACACCGTGTGGAAGTCGCTCGTCACCGTCCTCGGCATGGCGCTCTCGCTGTACTCGGGCATGCTCGGCAAGAAGGTCG
Organism: Arthrobacter sp. BC5; assembly: GCF_056680255.1. Taxonomy (NCBI): domain Bacteria; kingdom Bacillati; phylum Actinomycetota; class Actinomycetes; order Micrococcales; family Micrococcaceae; genus Arthrobacter; species Arthrobacter sp. BC5. Next base: position 576,372 of record NZ_CM155273.1, on the reverse strand, counting down.
GCGAGCTCGCGGAGCAGGGCGGCGAGGGCGCGACCGAGCCCCGTCCGGGAGCCAGCGACGAACTGGCCAAGGCCCAGTCGCAGCTCAAGACCACCCAGTGGCTCCTGCCGGTCATCAGCGGCATCGTCGTGGTGATGGGTGCGAAGCAGGGCGAGATGCAGCGTCCCGAGAACGTCAAGAAGGGCCTGCTCAAGAAGTAGCCTTTCCCGCTCCGGGCCGTACAGACCCCGCAGTGCCCCCGCCGACGCCATCCTGTGTCGACGGCGGCCGCTGCGGGGTTCTGCCGTTAACGGCTTCTACTGCATGGTGAAGGCGCGTGCTACTCCGCCATGGACGGCCTCGTTCCGGATGAGCGCCGCGAGCACCGCGTTGCGCGGGCGCAGGAGAGGTGCCGGCAGCGGGCGCCCCAGCGCCATGTTGATGTGGGCCTTGCGTCGGGCCAGGGCCGCCTGCGAGCGGCGTTCCTTTTCATACAGTGCGAGCCGCGCGGCGACGTCCTGCCCGTCCCGGACCGAGGCCGCGATGATCGGGACCAGCCGCTCGGCGTCCAGCCAGCCCAGATTCATGCCCTGCCCGCCGATGGGGGAGACCTCGTGCGCGGCGTCGCCGACCAGCACGGTGCGGCCGGCGACGAAGCGTTGCGCGAGACGGGACTGGACCTCGAAGGCGCTCAGCATCGAACTGGTGCGGGGATCGACGTCGACCCCGGTGCGTTCGCGGATGAGCCGCGTGAGGCCCTCCGCGGTCGGGCGTTCCTGCGGGCACCCGACCCGGACGACCCAGCGGCGGATGCCCCCGGGAAGGGGGAAGGACTCGACGATGCCGCCGGCTTCGAGGTAGAGGACGGCGTCGTCGCCGTCGTCGGTGGTGTCGTGGAAGTCGCCCATCACGTAGCAGTCCGGATAGCGGCGCGAGGGGGCGCGGATGCCGGCGTCGTCCCGCACCGAACTCCGGGCGCCGTCGGCCGCGACCAGGAGCCTCGCCTCGACGACGGCGTCCCCGTCCGGGCTCCTCGTTCCAACCAGGACCCGGCTGCCGGTGTCGCGCGTCGTGGTGACCGCGACACCGCGCCGCAGGGTACCGGGGAATTCCTCCCCGAGGCGGCGCTCGAGCACTTCCTCGGTGGTGGCCTGCGGTACGGCGAGGACGTACTTCTCGGCGCCGGGAAGCCTCGCGAAGGACACGGTGCCCACGTGCCGCCCGGCACTGCGGGCTCTGCCTTCCCGGATCCGTACCCCACGGGTGCGCAGCTCGGATGCTATGCCACCGGCCTCCAGAGCGCGCAGCGCAGGGGGGTGGATGCCGATCGCCCGCGAGTGCGTGCTGCGCTCCGTGCGGCGTTCCAGCACGACGGCGTCGAGCCCCGCCTGGCGCAGGAGCAGCGCCGTGTAGAGGCCTACCGGCCCGCCCCCGACGACGATCACGTCATGCACGGCTGCCGTCCTCCGGGCGGGCCCGGCGATCCAGCACGAGCTGGTTGATGAAGGGCATCGCTGTGCGCACCCGCCAGCCCTGCCGCCCGGAGACCGCCGTCCGCAGCTCGTCCGGCGTGTAGCTGCGGCGGATGGAGGTCAGCCCGTCCTGGCGGATGTAGGAGCCGGGAAGCGGCAGGGTGCCGGCCGAGAACAGGGTGTAGCCGAGCGGGTGGCGGGCGATGTCGCTGTGGACCGCGACGCGCGCGGCGAGCCGCTCGGAATCGTCGAGGAGGCCGGTGAACTCGTTCCGGTCGAGGTGATGCAGGACATGGTTGGAGACCACGGCGTCGAACACGGCACCTTCCGCGACGAGTTCCGAGCTCAGGGCACGGCGGAAGGACAGTCCCGGCAGCGGTGGGCGCGACGTCGCGAAGGCATGCGCCCGCTCGTCGGGGTCGATGGCCGTCACCTCCAGCGGGAAGCCGTCGAGGCGTGCCCAGCGCACGAGCACGCGGGGCACGTCACCTCCGCCCGACCCGATGTCCAGGAGGGTGTTGGTGCGGTCCGGCGAGAAGGCCGGCCGGAGGAGGGAGGTGTAGGTGCGGCGCCAGCCCGAGACGACGGCGTTGACGACGCCGAACTGGGCGTAGGTGCGCTCGAGCTTCCCGGGGTCGCAGTCGGGCCGGTCCATCTCCTCGATGGCGTCCAGGTCCCGCTGTGCGAGGAACCCTCGTCTGCTCATGCGCCCGCTTTGGTGAGGATGGGCTCGAGGTCCGCGGGGACGCCGACCTCGCGGGCATTCTCGAGGGGCGCATCCGTGTCCGAGGCCGAGGCCGCGCCGGGCGCGGCGGAGGCGCCGATCCTGGTCAGGAGCGCGGTCTCCACCGTGAGCCCGGGACCGAAGGCCATGGAGCAGATGCGGTTGTTCCCCTCGGACGCCGGCTGGTCCAGGATGTGCTTGAGCACGAACAGGACGGTGGCGCTGCTCATGTTGCCGTAGTCGCGCAGGGTCTCGCGCGCCGGCACGAGCTGTTCCTCCGTCAGCCCGAGCTTGGCCTCGACCTTGTCCAAAATGCTCCGGCCGCCCGGATGGATGGCCCAGTGCTCGATCTCGGAGTAATCCAGTCCCTCCAGGGATGCGTCACGCGCGAGCAGCGGTTCGAGCGCGCCGACGATGTGGTCGTCGATGATGTGGGGTACGTACGTGCCGAGAACCATCTCGAAGCCCTCGTCGCCGATGTTCCAGGCCATGGCTTCCTCGCCGACCGGCGTGAGGACCGTCTCGAAATGATCGAGGCTGAGGGCAGGACCGTCCAGGGGGATGTCCCGGGCGGAGACGATGGCGGCCGCGGCGCCGTCGGCGAACAGCGACGACCCCACGATGGTGTCGGGATTGTTCGAGGAGCGCACGTGGAGCGAGCACAGTTCGGCGGCGATCACCAGGACGACGGCGTCCGGATCCGCGTCGCAGAACGCCTTGGCCGACCGGAGGGCCGGGAAGGCCGCGTAGCAGCCCATGAAGCCGAGGTGGTAGCGCTGCACGGAGGGATCGAGGTCCAGGGCGCGCACCACCTTGTAGTCGGGGCCCGGCGCGAAGAACCCGGTGCACGAGGCCGTGACGACGTGCGTGATGTCCGACGCCTCGATGCCTGGCGCCGCATCCAGCGCCTTGCGCGCGGCCTCGACGAAGAGCTTGGTCCCCGCCTCCGCGTAGACCTCGTTGCGGGCCTTGGTGCTCGGGGACAGGATCCTCAGTTCCTTCTGGTCGAAGAAGAGGGGATCGTCGAACGAGCGGTCCAGCGTCAGTTCCTCGAGGACCGTATAGCGGGTCTCGATCCCGGAGGAATCGAAGGCCGCCCCGACCAGTCGCTGTCCGAGCCTCGTGAGGCCCGGCTGGGCTGCGAAGACGTCGCGGACCTGGGGCTGCACCATGATCGTGCTGGGTACGGCTGTTTCGAGGGACCTCAGGATCACTGTCATACGTCCATTACTAGAGGACTAACGCGACAAACACAATGACAGTAGGCTTAGTGTTCACCCCGGCCACCATCGTCAGGAGCACCATGGGCAACGATCCGTCAGGCACGCTCGACCAGGAGGACCCGCGAGGCCCCGCAGTGGACGCGTCCCCGGAACTGCAGGAGTATCCAGGCTTCACCGAGCGCATGGATCCGCGCCCGGACCACGGCGAGGACAGCTACACCGGGCACGGGCGGTTGACGGGACGCCGCGCCTTCATCACCGGCGGCGACTCCGGGATCGGCCGCGCCGTAGCCCTCGCATTCGCCCGCGAGGGTGCCGATGTGGCCATCGGCTACCTGCCGGCGGAGGAGGAGGATGGCGCCAGCTGCCTCGAGCTGATAAGGGCCGAGGGGCGCACGGCGCTGGCGGTGCCCGGCGACCTCCGGGACGAGGCCTATGCATCCTCCGCGGTCCAGCAGGTGGTGGAGGGCCTCGGCGGCATCGACATCCTCGTGAACAACGCCGGGTTCCACATCGCGCAGCCCAACGGGCTTCCGGACATCGATGCGGACCAGCTGCGGCGCACCTTCGAGACGAACGTGTACGGCACCATCTGGCTCACGCAGGCGGCCCTGCCGCACCTCTCGGAGGGGTCCTCGATCATCAACACCACCTCTGTGCAGGGGTACCACCCGTCGACGAGCCTCATGGACTACGCGGCCACGAAGGCGGCGCTGAACAACCTCACGTTCAGCCTCGCCCAACTGCTGGGGGAACGCGGCATCCGCGTGAACGCTGTGGCGCCCGGGCCCATCTGGACGCCACTGCAGCCCGCGACGACGACCAGCGAGAAGCTGGAATCCTTCGGGGAAGGCACCCCGCTGGGGCGGATGGGTCAGCCGGCCGAGCTGGCGGGAGCCTACGTCTTCCTGGCCTCCAACGACGCACGGTACGTCTCGGGGGAGATCCTGGGCGTGACCGGCGGCAAGCCCCTGGCCTGAGCCTGGTCCGGCCCGTGGTGCGTGTTCCCCGGGCCGGACCAAGCCGAGTACGTTCCTGCGACGAATCCCAGCTATCAGCGCCGGAGGTTCGCAATCCGGCGGCCGGCTCATACGGACGGGTTGATCGTGGAACTTCGAACTGCACTGTTACCGGGGCATCGACGCGCCCTGCCCGCCCTCGTCCTCGCCGCCTCCCTGGCGCTCGCCGGGTGCGGCGCGGCCGAGGAGAACCCGTTGGGTGTGAACACGGCGGCAGGGGCGGAGGCCCGGGCCGCGGGCCCCGAGACGGCCGACGACGGCGGCGACGCGGCGCCCGTGGGGAACACGCTGGGCGAGGACCCCCTCAACGTTGGCCTCGATGGTGCCGAGCTCTGCGGAGTGCAGCCCGACGACAGTCGCCTGCGGTACACCGTGATGCTCCACAACCCCACCCTCGAGACGTTCACGTTCGGCGAGATGGCGCTGGGCGATCCCCAGGGTCTGGACATCCTCTCGTCCATGGTGCAGACCGCCAACCGCGAGGGGCACCACCACCCGGGGGCCGAGGCGGGCGCCCACGAGGCGCACACCCCCGCACCTGCGCCGACGGCCACGCAGGAGCCCATCGGCCCTCCCGTGCCTGCAGCCGGATACCGGTTCGAGCCCGACGCCCACGTCAACATCATCGTCACCGTCGAACTCGCGGAGGGCGCCACGCACGGCAGCGCCGACAACATCCTCGTGGCCTTCTCCTCGAAGGAGCGGGACTACTCGGTGGCGCACAACCTGAAGATCGACGTCGACGCGACCTCCTGCAGCTGATGCTCCGTCCCGCAGACGAAGAAGCCCCCGGCTCCTGAGGAGACGGGGGCTTCTTCGTGCGACCTGTGCCGGACAGCGACCGCGGAGCGGACGTGGGCGGCGACGGCCTGCCGGACTATGCCGGGAGCTGCAGGACGTGACCGGTGAAGATCAGGTCGGCGTGGATGACGGTGTCGGCATTGGCGGCGAAGAGTGCCTGCCATCCGCCGTTGACGCCGAGCTTCTCGGCGATGGAGCTGAGGGTGTCACCCGACTGGATGGTGTAGGTCTGGCCGCTCAGGGAGACAGGAGCAACGACCGGCGCCTGGACCTGCACGGGAGCCTGGACCTGAACCGGCGCCTGGACCTGGACGGGTGCCTGGACCTGGACGGGTGCCTGGACCTGGACGGGTGCCTGGACCTGGACGGGTGCCTGCTGGACCTGGACCGGTGCGGGCTGGGCCTGCACGGAGCTGGTCGAGGGTGCGCCGCTCAGGCCGAGCTTCGCCGAGCATGCGGGCCATGCGCCCCAGCCCTGCATCTGCTGGAGGTTCGTGGCGACGCGCTTCTGCTCTGCGGGGCTCGCCTGGGCGGGGGAGCCCGATCCGCCGGCGGCGTTCCAGCTCGACTGCGAGAACTGCAGTCCGCCGAGGTAGCCGTTGCCGGTGTTGATGCTCCAGTTCCCGCCGCTCTCGCACTGCGCGAGCTGGTCCCACGTGTCCGCGTTCGCTGCGCCGGCTGCTGCGCCCAGGCCGAGGCCGGTGAGTGCTACTGCTGCGAGTCCGCGACGGGCGCTGGTGCTGAATTTGTGTGTATTCATGGGGTTACGATGCTCCGAAAGGCCACCCGCACTAGGTCCGTCCCCGGACTTCTTCGCGCCGCTGCTCACCTTGACGGTATAGAGGTCATGGTTCGGCAGCCACCTGTTGAGCAACGAGCGGTGGAGGGCGGTGCCGGGCATACATCGCTGCTCGATTGTCGGCAGCTTCTTCGCTTCCCCGGACGGGGAACTACCTCCCACCGTAGGCCATTTCTCATTCGTTGCCAAACCGGTACGGCGCGGTGCTTGACTTTGGTAAAAATTGAGGGAAGAAAAAGTGGCTGTCGTGAGGATCCTCTGGCACACTAGCGCCCCGCAGTTCGAGCGGGCGCAGGAAAGGCCCGGACACCTCGTGCCCGGGCCCTCGCCGCTCCGTCGATACCGGCGTCGCCGCCGCCTCGACGCCCGCGTCACAGCGGGGTTTCCTACCGCCTCGACGTCCCCTTCATGCCGGACGCGTCGATCAGGCCGCCACGTAGCCGTGCGGATCGAGTACGTACTTCGTCGCAGCGCCGGCGTCGAACTCCTCGTAGCCGCGTGGCGCCTCCTCGAGCCCGATCGGTTTCGCATTGACGGCCTTGGCGATCGACACCTTGTCATGCAGGATCGCCATCATGAGCCCCCGGTTGTACCTCATGACCGGGCACTGGCCCGTGGTGAAGGACAGCGACTTCGCCCACCCGGTGCCGAGGCTGATGGACAGGGAACCCACCTTCGCGGCGTCGTCACCCGCTCCCGGGTCGCTCGTGACGTAGAGCCCGGGAATGCCCAGGGCACCGCCGGCCGCGGTGACCTCCATGAGGGAGTTGAGCACCGTGGCAGGGGCCTCGGTGGCGGAGCCCTTCCCGTGTCCGCGCGCCTCGAATCCGACGGCGTCAACGCCGCAGTCGACCTCGGGGACGCCGAGCAGTTGCTCGATCTGGTCACGGGGATCGCCCTTGGAGACGTCCACTGTTTCGCAGCCGAAGCTCCGCGCCTGCGCCAGCCGGCCCTCGTTGAGATCGCCGACGATGACCACGGCGGCACCGAGCAGCTGTGCCGAGACGGCGGCCGCGAGGCCCACCGGGCCGGCACCCGCGATGTAGACCGTCGAGCCGACCCCCACCCCGGCTGTCACGGCACCGTGGAAACCGGTGGGGAAGATGTCCGAGAGCATCGTCAGGTCGAGGATCTTCTCGAGGGCCTGGTCACGGTCCGGGAACTTCAGCAGGTTCCAGTCGGCGTAGGGAACCAGGACGTATTCGGCCTGGCCGCCGACCCAGCCTCCCATGTCCACATAGCCGTAGGCGCTGCCCGGCCGGTCGGGGTTCACGTTGAGGCAGATACCGGTCTTGCGCTCCTTGCAGTTGCGGCACCGGCCGCACGCGATGTTGAAGGGGACGGAGCAGATGTCGCCCTTCTTGATGAATTCGACGTCTCGTCCCACCTCCACGACCTCTCCGGTGATCTCGTGGCCGAGCACGAGGTCGGCTGGTGCCGAGGTGCGGCCACGCACCATGTGCTGGTCCGAGCCGCAGATATTGGTGGTGACGGTCTTGAGGATCACCCCGTGGTGAACGGGCCGGCCGACATTGGCCGGGTTCACCCCCGGTCCGTCCTTGAGTTCGAAGGTGGGATAGTCGATGTCGATGACCTCGACCTTCCCTGGTCCCTTGTACGCAACAGCCCTGTTACCGCTCATGGAACTTCCTCTCGTGCCTGCTTCTATGCGCCCGGAGCTTGGGCGCCGGGGTGCCGGCGTGCGGGTGTCGATGCCCGCAGCTCGCCGGTAGTCCCGAACCTACAGCCCAAGGGGTCGCGCCGACGTTGCATCACCAGCAGGCGGCCTTGCGCGGCAGGTCAGGGCGGGGGAGGCTGGAGCGATGACCGGGACTGCGCTCATCACGGGGGCCACCTCCGGCATCGGGGCCGAGTTCGCGCGGCAGCTCGCCGCCCGTGGCTGCGACCTGGTGCTGGTGGCCCGGAACGGCGATGCGCTCGGGGAATCGGCGGCCGCCCTGCGCAGGCAGTGGGGCGTGGAGGTCGAGACGATCACTGCGGACCTGCTCGACGACGACGGCCTGGAGCGCGTCCTCACGCGACTGCGGGCGGACGCCCCTCGGACGGGCCCCGGGAAGGGAACCGAGCCCGCATCCGAGGCGGGAGTCCGGGAAGGGGAGCGGGCAGCACCGACAGCGGTCACGGTGCTCGTGAACAATGCCGGCTACGGATTGGTGAAACCGTTCGCCGACAATCCGCTCGACGACGAGATCCGCCACCTGCGGATCCACGTCGAGGTACCCCTGTCCCTCGCGCATGCCGCCCTCCGGTCGATGCGGCCCCGCCGGGCCGGAACGATCATCAACGTCGCGAGTGTCGCGGGCTTCACCCCGAGGGGGACGTACGGCGCGGCCAAGGCGGCCGTGATCAGCTTCAGCCGCTGGGCGAATCTCACCTATGGACCGGAAGGAATCGGGGTGACGGCGGTCTGTCCTGGCTTCGTCCACACCGAGTTCCACCAGCGGATGGGTGTCGACATGGCGGGCGTGCCCTGGCCGCTGTGGCTCGACGCCGGGCTGGTGGTCCGGGAAGCACTGCGGGACACCGCTGCGGGCAAGGCCGTCTCCATCCCCAGCCTGCGCTACAAGGCCTTGACGGCAGTCGCGCGCGTTGCGCCACCGTCCGTCGTGGCGAGGCTGGTGCAGCGGGGTCGCTGACCGTGCGGCACGATCCGCCGCACGGTGGCGCAATTCCGCTGATGTCAGTCCTTCGCCCCGCCGCCGTCCCACGCGTCGGGCTCGGCCAGGGCGTCCTCGGGGTGCCGGTCCTCGTCCGGATCCTCCGGTGACCCGTCACCGTTGAAGGCGGCGGGCACGGTACCCGCCGTATGGGTCCCCTGCTCGTCCCGGATGCTTGCCGCCTCGTGGACGGCCGATCCCGCCGAGGGGTCGAGGACGGCCTCGCGCCGGTCCCCGTCGGGGCGGCCGTTCTCCCCCTCGCCGGATCCCCCGGTGGTCGTCGGGGGCGCTGCCCCTGCGCCGCCGTCGTGCCCGGAGCCCTGCCCGCTCCGCCGGGCTTCCTTCTCCAGGGGCGGGACGGGTACGGCCGGGCCGAGGGGATGCTCGGCGGGAAGGCCTGCGCCGCCGGGATTGCCGGCGCTGCTCGAGTCGGTCATGGTGCTCCTTCTGGTCGGCGCCGGAGTTCCGACGACGGTCGGACGGGACGGCGGTGGCACCGGGAACACTACGCGACGGGCCACCCGGCTGCCGCAATGTGTCCCTGCTGTCCAGAACGCCTTCACCCGGGATCGCGGGAGATGCAGAACAGGTCGATAAGTATGCTTATGATAAGGCACCACAGATCGATGAAGATGCCCCTTACAAGGAGGTAGGACGATGGCAGGTTACTTCAAACTGGTGGACGCCCATGACGACGGTTTCCGCGTGAAACTCACCGCTCCGGATGGAACGCTCGTCGCGGTCTCCACCTTCTACGCCTCGAAGGAAGAGGCCATCGCGGGGATCGAACTCATCCGTGAGATCGCGGGCACCGGCCCCGTGGTGGACCACAGCCGGGTCGAATCATCGGATCAGGACGAACTCTTCTTCGGATTGCAGGGCACGCCTAGGTCGGAAGGCGCAGTGCGCCACGACGCCTGACGGCAGCTCGACCCGACCGGGATCGGAGTCGTAGGGCGACACGGTGTACGACTGTATACAGTGCCGGGGATGTGGAATAGGATGGGGCTATTCCACAATCTCTCTGAAGGGAGCCAACGTCATGTCGACCGCGGACTCATTCGGCGCGAAGGGCGTACTCGATGTCGCCGGCGCTGAATACGAAATTTTCAGGTTAAGCGCGGTCGAGGGCGCCGAGAACCTCCCGTTCAGCCTCAAGGTCCTGCTCGAGAACCTGCTGCGCACCGAAGACGGCGCGAACATCACCGCGGACCACGTCCGTGCCCTCGCGCAGTGGGACGCTGCGGCCGAGCCCAGCACCGAGATCCAGTTCACCCCTGCACGCGTCATCATGCAGGACTTCACGGGCGTCCCGTGCGTCGTCGACCTCGCAACGATGCGTGAGGCTGTCGCAGACCTCGGCGGCGACCCCAAGCGCGTCAATCCCCTCGCACCCGCCGAGATGGTCATCGACCACTCGGTGCAGATCGACGCCTTCGGCAACGCCGGAGCCCTCGAGCGCAACATGGAGATCGAGTACCAGCGCAACGGGGAGCGCTACCAGTTCCTCCGCTGGGGCCAGACCGCATTCGACGACTTCAAGGTCGTACCGCCGGGCATGGGCATCGTGCACCAGGTCAACCTCGAGTACCTGGCCCGCACCGTCATGACCCGCGAGGTCGAGGGCGTTCTCCGCGCCTACCCCGACACCTGCGTCGGCACCGACTCGCACACCACGATGGTCAACGGCCTGGGTGTCCTCGGCTGGGGCGTCGGCGGCATCGAGGCCGAGGCCGCGATGCTCGGCCAGCCCGTCTCCATGCTCATCCCGCGCGTCGTCGGCTTCAAGCTCACCGGCGACATCCCCGCCGGTGCCACGGCGACCGACGTCGTCCTGACCATCACGCAGATCCTGCGCAAGCACGGCGTGGTCGGCAAGTTCGTCGAGTTCTACGGCGAGGGTGTCGCCTCCGTGCCCCTGGCCAACCGCGCGACCATCGGCAACATGAGCCCCGAGTTCGGCTCCACCGCCGCGATGTTCCCCATCGACGACGTCACGCTCGACTACCTGCGCCTCACGGGCCGGCCCGCCGAGAACGTGGCCCTCGTGGAGGCCTACGCCAAGGAGCAGGGGCTGTGGCACGATCCGTCCCGCGAGATCCGCTTCTCCGAGTACCTCGAACTGGACCTGTCGACCGTCGTCCCGTCGATCGCCGGACCGAAGCGCCCGCAGGACCGCGTGGAGCTCAGCAAGTCCAAGGACCAGTTCCGCGAGGACCTGCGCAACTACTCGAACGACCCCGACCTGGACTTCGCGCCCGGCGGAACCGTGGACGAGTCCTCGCAGGAGAGCTTCCCCGCCTCCGATTCGCCGAGCTTCACGCCCGGCACGACGTCGTCGGTCACGGACGAGAACTCCGAGCCCCGCGAGACCGTCCAGGCGGGCGGGGGCGAGTCCACGCGCCCGTCCAAGAAGGTCAGCGTGACCATGAAGGACGGCCGCGAGTTCGAACTGGACCACGGTGCCGTCAGCATCGCGTCGATCACCTCCTGCACCAACACGTCCAACCCGTCCGTCATGCTCGCCGCCGCTGTGCTGGCGCGCAATGCGGTCGAGAAGGGCCTCGTGTCCAAGCCGTGGGTCAAGACCTCCGTGGCTCCGGGCTCCAAGGTCGTCACCGACTACTACGAGAAGTCGGGCCTGATCCCGTACCTGGAGAAGCTCGGCTTCTTCACGGTCGGCTACGGCTGCGCCACGTGCATCGGCAACTCCGGTCCGCTGGAGGACGAGATCTCGCAGGCCATCCAGGACAACGACCTCGCTGTCACCGCCGTCCTGTCCGGTAACCGCAACTTCGAAGGACGCATCAACCCGGACGTGAAGATGAACTACCTGGCCTCGCCGCCGCTGGTGGTCGCCTACGCCCTCGCCGGGACCATGGACTTCGACTTCGACAACGAGGCCCTCGGCCAGGACGAAGCCGGCAACGACGTCTTCCTCAAGGACATCTGGCCCAACCCGGTCGAGGTCCAGAAGGTCATCGACAGCTCCATCGACGAGGACATGTTCACGTCGAGCTACCGGACGATCTTCGAGGGCGACGAGCGCTGGCAGTCCCTGCCCACGCCCGACGGCGCCACGTTCGCGTGGGATCCCGAGTCCACGTATGTGCGGAAGCCACCGTACTTCGAGGGGATGCAGCGCGAAGCGAGCCCGGTCGAGGACATCGACGGAGCCCGCGTGCTGCTGAAGCTCGGCGACTCGGTCACCACCGACCACATCTCGCCCGCGGGATCGTTCAAGTCGGACACCCCGGCCGGCCGCTACCTCACCGAGAAGGGCGTGCAGCGCAAGGACTTCAACTCGTACGGCTCGCGCCGTGGCAACCACGAGGTCATGATCCGCGGCACGTTCGCGAACATCCGGATCAAGAACCAGCTGCTCGACGGCGTCGAGGGCGGGTTCACGAAGGACTTCTCGCAGCCGGACGCGCCGCAGGCCGCCGTGTACGACGCCGCCGAGAACTACCGAGCGGCGGGCACGCCGCTGGTGGTCCTCGCCGGCAAGGAGTACGGCTCCGGCTCGTCGCGTGACTGGGCCGCCAAGGGCACCGCACTGCTGGGCGTCAAGGCCGTCGTCGCCGAGAGCTACGAGCGCATCCACCGCTCGAACCTGATCGGCATGGGCGTCCTGCCGCTGCAGTACCCAGCGGGCCAGAATGCCGAGTCCCTGGGCCTGACCGGTACGGAGACCTTCGCGGTCAGCGGAGTCACCGAGCTCAACGAGGGACGCACGCCGCGCATCGTGCACGTCACCGCGACCCCGGCCGACGGCGGCGCGGCGATCGAGTTCGACGCCGTCCTGCGCATCGACACGCCGGGTGAAGCGGACTACTACCGCAACGGCGGCATCCTGCAGTACGTGCTGCGCCAGCTCGCCAGCTAGCGCACCCGCGGTCCGGGCCGGGAGTTCCACCTCCCGGCCCGGACCGTCCGCAGGGCACCCGTCCTGCGACCGATCCGCGAGACCACCGAGGGGGTGCCATGGCCGAGTCCACAGAACTGTCGGCGCGCGTGGACGGCGACGCCATCTTCCGCGTCCTCCGCAGCGAGATCCTCGCCGGCGTGCACCCGCCCGGAACGGCACTGCGGGAAGTGGTCATCTCGGAACGCTTCGGCGTATCGCGGACCCCCGTCCGCGAAGCACTCAGCAGGCTGCAGCACGAGCGTCTCCTCGAACGCGCTGCCCGCGGTCTCCAGGTCCCGCAGATCGACCCCCAGGAGGTCATCCAGATCTACGACCTCCGCGTCATGCTCGAGGAGGAAGCCGCCGGGCAGGCGGCACTCAACCGGGGAGCGGCCGACATCATGCGGCTCGAGGCGCTCCTGGAACGCGACCGCGCCGTCGTGGACCCCGATGACACCACCAAGGTCACCAACAACCTCGAATTCCACACCTCCCTGTGGTCCGCCGCACGCAACCCCGTCCTCATGGACCTCCTGCAGCGGCTCTCGACCCACCTCATCCACACCCCGCGCTCCACCCTCTCGGTGGGAAACCGGTGGCAGGAAGTGCTCCAGGAGCACGAGGCGCTCATCAGCGCCATCACGGAGCGGCGCAGCGACGACGCGCGCGCGATCGCCCGCACCCACATGGAGACGGCCCGAACGCTGCGCCTGCAGCTGCTCCGCACCACCGCGGCGGACTGACCGTGCCCGATCCCCGCCGGCGCCTCCTGCTCGACGTCGACACCGGCATCGACGACGCCGTCGCCCTCCTGTACCTGCTCGCGACGCCGGGTGCCTCCGTGGAAGCCATCACCTGTACCGCCGGGAACGTCGGCGCCCGGCAGGTCGCCGTCAACAACCTCGCCCTGCTCGAGCTGTGCGGTCACGCCGGCGTGGAGGTGGCCATCGGCAGCGAGGTGCCGCTCGAGATCCCCCTGGTCACGACGGAGGAGACCCACGGAGACCAGGGCATCGGGTACGCCGCGCTGCCGCCTCCGCGCGGGCACATCTCCGGCCGCCACGCCGTCGACGTCTGGCTCGAGGCGGTCCGTGACCACCCCGGGCAGATCACCGCGGTGGTCACGGGCCCGCTGACCAACCTCGCCCTGGCGCTCCGCGCCGAGCCGGACCTGCCGATGCTCCTGAAGGGCCTGGTCATCATGGGTGGGGCGTTCAACTACCCGGGGAACACGACGCCGGTCGCCGAGTGGAACACGCACGTCGACCCGCACGCCGCCAAGGAGGTCTATGCCGCCTACGAGGGACTGCCGGTCGAGAAGCTGCCCATCGTATGCGCACTCGAGACCACGGAGCGGATCGAGTGCACACCGGTGCACGTCGACGCCGTCTCCCGCGCCGCCGGCGCCGGGCCGGAGCGGCTGGACCCGGACGAGGCCGAGGGAACACGCAGCACGAGTGGCAACGCCGTGGTCGCCTGCCTGTCGGACGCCCTGCGCTTCTACATGGAGTTCCACCGCCTCTACGACCAGGGCTACATCGCGCACCTCCACGACCTGTTCGCCGCGATGGTCGCGACCGGGGAGGCGGGTTTCGAGGAGCGGCTTGCAACCGTGGACGTCGAGACGGGATCCCCCCTGACCTTCGGGCAGACGGTCGCGGACTTCGCGGGGATGTGGAAGCGGGCGCCCAACGCGCGGATCGTCACGGGCAACGACCCCGCGGCGGTCTTCGACCTGATGGTCCGCAGGCTGTCGGACCTCGCGAGGATGCACGGCTGAGCCCTGCTCGCAGCGGTGCACGCCCCGGTACACTGGTAGCTGCCCGCGTCGACGCGTGGCCGGCGCCGAGGTGACATGAGGTGCGTCCTCCCCAGTCCATCGCGCCCAAGGAACATCATGAGTTCATCCCTGACCCTTGCCACCACGTCCACCGGGCAGCGTCCGCGGCGGCTGCTCCTGGCCCTCGGCGGGGCCCTGATCGTCGCCACCTACCTGTTCCTCGTGATCGTTCAGCCCGCCGAGATCGCCGGCGGCATGGGCAGCGTGGCGTCGCTCGTCTCGTTGTTCGGGTTCCTCGGTGGCGGCGCGCTGCTGGTCGGCGGGATACTGCCGATGCTCAGCACGAGCTCCCTGGTGGTCATGCCGATCGGCATCGCCCTCAACATCGCGATCGGGCAGATCGCCGGCTCGCTCGGCATGCAGATCTACCTCGATGCGATCGGGACCGTTCTCGTCGCCGTGCTGGCCGGGCCCGCGGCCGGAGCCGCCACGGGAGCCATCAGCAACGCCATCTGGGGCCTCTTCAACCCGTTCGCCCTGCCCTTCGCTGCCGGTGCCGCGCTGATCGGGCTGCTCGCAGGCATGGCGGCGAAGTACGGCGCGTTCCGACGCGTCTACCTCGCGCCCGTCGCGGGCCTCGTGGTCGGCGCGATCGGCGGGCTCGTCGCGGCGCCGGTGGCCGTCTTCATGTTCGGCGCGGCCGGGACCTTCGGCACCAACGCGATCATCGCCGTGTTCCGCTCCATGGGGGACAAGCTGCTCGTCGCCGCCACCAAGCAGGGCCTGCTGTCGGACTCGCTGGACAAGATCGTGGTCTTCGTCGTCGTCGCCCTGATCGTGTACGCGCTGCCGCAGCGCGCCGTGCGGCAGTTCCCGTTCGCGCGGAACCACCGCGTGCTCGGCACGCGGAGCGGGGAGCGCACCGCCGAGCCCGTGCGCGGACAGGGCGCCGGCGCCGCCTGAGCCATGTGCCGCCGCCGGATCTACAACCCCTTCACGGAGCTGCTGGTCGCCGTCCTGGTGGTGGTGCTCGTCCTCGTGGTGAACCGCTGGGAGTTCTCCCTCGCGGTCCTGGTCCTGCTGGTGGTCCCGGCGGTGCTGGTGTCCGGCAGGCCCCGGCAGATCGGCCTCGCGATCGTACTGGTCGCGGGACCGCTCCTGCTCTCGTCACTCCTGCTCCACGGGCTGTTCTTCCCCGAGGGCAGCGCCGTCCTGGTCGATCTCGGTGTTGCCCGGGTGACGGCCGAGGGTCTTTCCTTCGCCGCGCTCATGGGCCTGCGCATGACGGTCTTCACCGGGGTGCTGCTGACCGCCGCCATGACCCTGGACATCCCGGAGCTGCTCGCCACGATGACGCACCGCGGATGGAACCGGAAGCTCGTCTTCGTCGTGGGGTCCGCCGTCGGGCTCCTTCCCCATGTCGCGCTGCGCGCACGGCAGATCACTCGCGCCCAGCAGGCGCGCGGGCTCGTCGTCGGCCGCGGCCCGCTCTCGCGCTTCCGCGCCCTGCTCACGGTGGTGACGCCCCTGGTCATCGGCCTGCTCGTGGATGCGTCGGAGCGGACCGCGATGCTCGAGGCCCGTGGCTTCTCGTCCTCCGCCGTGCGCACGAGCTACCGCCCCGACACGGACTCCGCCGGGCAGCGGCTCGCGCGCCGCGGGATGGTCGCCGCCGTCGGTGTCTTCTCGGTCGCCTGGCTCGTGGCTGCGGGGGCCGCATGATCCGGCTCGAGAGCCGGTCCTTCACCTACGACGACGGCGTGCCGCTCCTGGCCGGCGTCAGCCTCGGGGTGGATCCGGGGGAGTACGTGGTGGTGGCGGGAGCATCCGGGGCCGGGAAGACCACCCTGGCGCGGCTCCTGGCCGGACTGACGGGGACCGATGCCGGGTCCTCGTTCCGGGGAACGATCACGCTCGACGGCGAGGCCCTGTGCTTCGACGGCGCACCCTCCGATCCGCGCATCGATCCGGCCGCCTGGAGCGCGAAGGTGGCGTACGTGGCGCAGGGAGCGTGGGGCCAGCTGTCCATGATGTCGGCCACCGTCGCGGAGGAGATCGCCTTCGGTCCGTCCAACCGAGGGGTGCCCACGGCGGAGCTGCGGCAGCTCGTCGGCGATGTCGCAGGCTCGCTGAGGCTGTCGGCCCTCCTCGGGCGCGATCCGCGGCGCCTGTCCGGTGGCCAGCTGCAGCGCACCATCATCGCCTCGGCCGTGGTTCAGCGGCCCCGCATCCTGGTCCTCGACGAACCGTTCCAGGGGCTCGACGAGCTCGCGGCGCAGGACGTCGCCGCGGCCCTGGACGCACTCCGGCGGGACGGCACGGGCGTCGTCGTGTGCGAACCGATGCTGCCGCGCACCGCGCCGCAGGGCACCCGGGTCCTGGCGCTCGCCGACGGTCGGCCCGTGTTCGCCGGTCCGCTGGAGGAGGCGCGAGAGGCAGGGCTCCGACGGTACGGCATCGGCACCGCGGGCGAGCCGCCCCGTCTCGATGCCCCCGGCAGGCCGCCGCTGGACCCGGCGGCCGCCGAGCTCATCACCCTGCAGGGGGTCCGCTTCAGCTATTCCCGGACCGTGGACACGGCGGGAGCCCCGGTCGGACTCACGGGTGTCGACCTGTCCGTCCGCGCCGGGGAGATCGTCGCGGTGCGCGGAGCGAACGGTTCGGGCAAGTCCACGCTGCTGCAGCACCTCAACGGGCTGTACCGGGCGGACAGCGGTCGCGTCACCGTTGCCGGCGAGCCGATCCTGCGCCAGCCGACGGGTTCCCTCGCCGCGACCGTCGGGTACCTGTTCCAGGACACGGACCAGCAGCTCTTCGAACGCACCGTCCTCCGCGAGGTGAGCTACGGTCCGCTCGCCGCCGGACTGCGCAGGAGCGACGCCGCCCGGCGGGCCTCCGACGCGCTCGCAAGCATGGGACTCGGCGCGCTGGAGCAGGTGCATCCGTACGAGGTGGGCTTCGTGCAG
The DNA here is from genome assembly GCF_056680255.1 of Arthrobacter sp. BC5. NCBI lineage: Bacteria > Bacillati > Actinomycetota > Actinomycetes > Micrococcales > Micrococcaceae > Arthrobacter > Arthrobacter sp. BC5. The sequence goes on along the minus strand of NZ_CM155273.1, from coordinate 559,024 downwards.
CGGCGCCTGGTCGCGCTGGCATCTGTTCTCGCCACGGGATCTCGGATCTGGGCGCTCGACGAACCGACGGCCGGACTGGACGAGTCCGCGCGCGCGGCGCTCGCCCGGCTGGTGACAGGACACGCACGGGCAGGGGGAGCGGTGGTCATGGCGACGCACGACGCCGCCTTCGCCGACACCGTGGCCCACCGGACCGTGTGGCTGGAGGCCGGCAGGATCCAGGCCGACCCTCTGGGGCCGGGCGACTGATCCGGCACCCGCGGGCGGACCCCAGCACCTAGGGTGGTGGGCATGGACGTGTTGCGGGAGAGGCATCGGAGAATCCGCTCGGCGGGCGCTGAGCTCGCCGTGTTCGAGTACGGGCTCGAACCCCGGCCGGATGCGCCGACGATGGTGTTCCTGCACGGCTACCCGGACGACCACCGGGTGTTCCAGCCGGTCCTCCGGGAGCTCGCGCCGACGCACCACCTCGTCGCGTTCGACACCCGGAACGCCGGCCGCTCGCTGCCCCTCGATGGCGCCGGGTTCACGCTCGCGCAGCTCGTCGACGACGTCTTCGCGGTCCTCGCGGGCATCGACGCCCCGGGCGGCGTGGTCCTCGTGGGCCATGACTGGGGCTCCATCCAGGGCTGGGCGGTGGTGCAGGACGAGCGGGCGGACGGGCTGGTCCTCGCCTACACCAGCATCTCCGGGCCGGACCTGCGCCACTTCTCGCGGTGGCTGCGGACCCGGCTCCGGAGCGCACGGCTGCTGCCCCAGGGTGTCGGTCAGCTCCTGCGCAGCTGGTACATCGGCGCCTTCCAGCTGCCGGCCCTGCCCGAACTGCTGTGGAAGTACGTTCTCACCCGCCGCTACGAGTTCGCCGCCCGGCGCAGCGTGGGCTCCGATCCCATCCGCGGCCTGGCCCTCTACCGGACCAACATGTCCCGGGGCGTGACGCCGCCGCGCCGCCGGCCGGTCACGCTTCCCGTGCACGTGATCGTGCCCCTGCAGGATCCGTTCCTCTCCCCGCACCTCGTCGACGGACTGGAGGAGTGGGTGCAGGACCTCACCGTCACGAGCGCGCCCGGCGGCCACTGGTGGATCGCCGCGCGGCCCCGTGCGTTCGCCGAACTGCTCGACCCTGCGCTGCGCGACGACGGCGCCTGACGTCCCGCACCCGTCGGGGGCTACGCCTCCAGCAGGCCCCGGATGTCCTCCGCCGTGAGCGCGGAACTGAAGACGGCGTCGTCGTCCATCACGGACGTGAACAGCTTGGCCTTCTGCTCCTTGAGCTTCATGACCTTCTCCTCGATGGTCCCCTTGGACACCATGCGGTAGACCATCACGTTCTTGGTCTGCCCGATCCGGTGCGTGCGGTCCACGGCCTGGGCCTCGGAGGCGGGGTTCCACCACGGGTCGAGCAGGAAGCAGTAGTCCGCCTCCGTCAGGTTGAGGCCGAACCCGCCGGCCTTCAGGCTGATGAGGAACACGGGTGCCTTGCCGTCCTTGAAGGAATCGATGACCTCCCCGCGGCTGCGCGTGGAGCCGTCGAGGTATGCGTACTCGATGCCGCGGGCGTCCAGCTGCTCGGCCGCCTTCTTGAGGTAGGACGTGAACTGGCTGAAGACGAGCGCACGGTGGCCCTCCGCGAGGATGCCTTCGAGGTTCTCGAACAGCACCTCGAGCTTGGCGGACGGGACACCCTCGTGCTCGGGATCCACGAGCGAGGCATCGAGGCTGAGCATGCGCAGCAGGGTCAGGGACCTGAACACGATCATCCGGTTCCGGTTCATGTCCTCGATCAGCCCGAGGAGCTTCTGCCGCTCGCGCTGGAGGTACGTCTCGTAGATGTGCCGGTGCTCGGGGTGGAGTTCCACCTCGAGGATCTGCTCCTGCTTCGGCGGGAGATCGGAGGCGACAGCCTCCTTGGTCCGGCGCATCATCAGCGGGCGGATGCGCTTGCGCAGCCGCACCAGCGGACGGTTGTCGCCGATCTTCTCGATCGGGGTCCGGTAGTCCTCCGTGAACTTCCGTGCAGAGGGGAACAGCCCCGGTGCCACGATGTTGAACAGGGACCACAGCTCCATGAGGTTGTTCTCCATGGGCGTTCCGGTGATCGCGAGCTTGAAGGGGGCGTCGAAGTCCTTCGCGGCCTGGTGCACCTTCGACGCCCGGTTCTTCACGAACTGCGCCTCGTCGAGCACGAGCCCCGACCAGGAGAGGTCCTGGTAGACGGAGAAGTCGAGGCGGAAGAGGGTGTAGGAGGTGATGACGATATCGGCGTCGCCCACCTGCTCCCGGATGGGCACCCCGGAGGCGCCCTGGGTGTCGCTGATCGTGACTATTCTCAGCCCGGGCGCGAACCGGTGAGCCTCGTTGGACCAGTTCGGCACCACCGAGGTGGGAGCGACGACGAGGAAGGGGGCCCCCTGGCCGGAGTTCTCCTTCGCGTAGGTCATCAGGGCCAGGGCCTGCAGGGTCTTGCCGAGGCCCATGTCATCGGCCAGTACTCCGCCGAGCTGGTGGCGCCATAGGAACGCGAGCCAGCTGAAGCCCTCCGCCTGGTACGGGCGCATCTCGGCGACGAGGCCGGCGGGGGCGGGGGTTGCCTCGACATCCTCGAGCTCGAGCAGTCCGCTCACTGCGTCCCGCCAGGACTGTGCCTGCTCGGTCTCCTCCGCGAGGTCCTCGAGGTCCGCCCAGAGCCCTGCCTGATAGCGGCTGATCTGCAGGCCGGATTCGGGGTCCCACTCGCTGAGCGCCCGGGCTTCCTCGATCAGTTCACGCAGCTGGTCGAACACCGGCTGCTCGAGGGACAGGTAGCTGTTGTCGACGAGCTTCAGCTTCTTCCGTCCCTTTGCGAGGGCGCGGAAGATCGAGTCGAAGGGGATGGTGCGGCCGCTCACCGTGACCATGACGCCGAGGTCGAACCAGTCGCGGTTGTCCGTCTCGACCGTGCTGATGCGCAGCGTGGGAGTCTCGGTGAGTTCGCGGTAGTCGGGCTTCTCGCCGACGACGTCGACGGTCACGCCGTCGAGCTCCAGGAGCCGGGGCAGCACGTCCTCGGCGAACTCCACGGCCTGCATGTCCTCGAGCTTCAGGGACTTGAGCGGCAGGGAGCCGAGGACCTGGCGGGCCGACGCCGCGAGTACGTCCTCGGCGTCGGCGTCACGGTAGCCGTCGTCGCTGCCCGGACCGCCCCTGCGGAAAGGCCGGCGCTGCAGCGTGTCGCCCAGCGGATAGTCGAAATGCCAGTCGAGCGACACCGAACCGTCGGCCCCGTAGGCCGTGGTGAGCACGAGCACCGGCGGCTGGATCTCGGGGAGCTCCACGCTGCCGTCGCTGCTGTCCACCTCGATGGTCTGCCGCAGCTTCGGGTAGTACTCCTGCAGGAAGAGGGACTTCTCCTCCTCGGGGACCACGACGGCGCGGCCGCGCTGCAGCAGTTCGATGTCCTTCGGCGAGAGCCTCCGCGAGGTCGGAGCGAGCGTGATGGTGTCATCGGGTGCCACGGTGTAGATGCCGTGCGTGCTGATGACATGGGCGGTGTCCGAGGGGTGGGGCCGGCCGTCGACGTCGAGGGCGGGGCAGAGCTGGAGGGAGCCGTCCTCCGTCTCGGTGGCGTCGAGCTTCAGGGTCGCACGGGAGGCGAGTTCGATCGTGACGGACTTCTTCGATCCCACGAACGCGATGCCGAGGCGCTGAGCCTCGTCCAGCAGCTGCCAGAGGAGGGGGTTGCTGAAGTCGTCGAGGTACAGCCAGGAGTCGTTGTTGCCGAAGTAGTTGACGCCCGTGCCCCGATGCAGGGCGGGGAACTGGGAGAACCAGCGGTGCTGGTCCGGGTCCAGCTTCAACCCGTAGGTCTGGTAGCTGATACTGCCCCAGGACAGGTTGTTCTTGATCCACTTGCCCTTGCCGTTCTGGCTCACGGGCCGGACGCCGAGGCGGGTGTTGAGCGTGCGCTGGCCCTGGCGCTCGGCGGCGGAACCCCACCGCTGCACCGCGACCTCGGGCGTCCGCAGTTCGAACTGCAGGCCGAGGGCCGTCAGCGGCGCGGGCGGTGAGTCCGGCGGCGCATCGGCCTCGAGGAGGTCCGTCAGGGACGCCTGCCAGCCTTCCGGCGGAGACGAGCGCGGCGCCGGACGCGCCCCGAGGTCGCGTTCGTGCTGCGCCAGGAGGCTCTCGGTGTTGCTCTGCAGCGCGGTGGCCACGACGTGCTTGCAGTCCGCACCCACAGGGCAGCTGCAGAAGTTCTCGAGGGGGCGGAAGCGTCCGTCTCCCTTCAGCCCCAGGCGGAGCTTGGTCCTGTAGTCGGTGGGCGCGCTGCCGCGCACCTTGCCGGTGAGCAGCTTCGACCCGGCATCCCAGGCGAGGGAGCTGACGGCGCCGTCCTTGGCGTAGGTCTGCCCGCGCTGGAACGCGGCCCCGCCCACGATCCGGATGATGTCGGTGACATCGACCATGGGGTGGCTGGAATCGGGCATAATTCCATGCTCTCACGCGCGGGCGACGCCCGTTCGCCAGGACGGTTCCTTTCGCCGACGGCCGTCCGTCGTCGTCGGGCCGTGACCTCTCCGGCGATGCGGTGCCGCTCCCTGCCCTACTGTTGGAAAGGGGACTGACAATCGGCTGGGCCGATGGAATGGAAGTGGTCGCGCGTGTTCGAAGCAGCAAGCATCATCTACGCGGCGGCAGGACTCGCCGTGTTCGCCGCCGCGCTCCTGCCCCGCCTGCTCATGCGGGCACCGGTCTCCATGCCCATGGTGTTCCTCGCGGCCGGGATCCTGGTCTTCAGCTTCGCGCGCGACCTGCCCGACCCCGACCCCGTGAAGTACAGCGACGTCACGATCCACCTCAGCGAGGTCTGCGTGATCATCTCCCTCATGGGTGCCGGGCTCGCCCTGGATCGCAAGGTGGGGTGGCGACGGTGGTCGACCACGTGGCGTCTCCTCGGCATCGCTATGCCGCTGTGCATCCTCGTGGTGACCCTCATGGGGCTGTGGATCCTCGGCCTCGGGCTCGCCTCCGCCCTGCTCGTGGCCGCGGCACTCGCCCCCACGGATCCCGTCCTGGCATCCGAGGTGCAGGTCGGTGAGCCGTCGGAATCCGAGGAGGACCTCGAAGCCGAGGACGAGGTGCGCTTCGGGCTCACGTCCGAGGCCGGCCTCAACGACGGGCTGGCCTTCCCGTTCGTGTACCTCGCCATCCTGATCAGCACCGTGGGGATCTCCCCCTCCGCCTGGTTCCCGGAGTGGATCCTGCTCGATGTGCTGTGGCGCATGGTCATCGGGTGCGCGCTCGGGTTCGGTATGGGCAGGCTGCTCGCCCGGATCTTCTTCCGGACACCGATCAAGAGCGTCCGCCTGGCCAACTACTCGGAGGGTTTCGTGGCGCTCGCGGCCACCTTCCTGACGTACGGAGTGACCGAGGCCGTCGAGGGGTACGGCTTCATCGCCGTGTTCGTCTGCGCCGTCACCATCCGGGCGGGTGAGCAGACCCACGGCTACCACGGGGTGCTGCACAGCTACATCGAGCAGCTCGAGCGGCTCCTGACCGTCGTCGTGCTCGTCCTGCTGGGCGGCGCCGTGGCGCGGGGGCTGTTCGAGGGACTGCGCCCGCTCGAGGTGGTGGTCGCCGTCGCGTTCATCCTGCTGGTCCGCCCGGCCACGGCCTGGCTCAGCCTCGCGCGCGGCAAGACCGGCCCCAGGGAGCGCGGTGTCCTCGCCTTCTTCGGCGTCCGCGGCATCGGCTCCATCTACTACCTCAGCTATGCCCTCTCGAAGGGGGAGTTCACGGCCGACGACACGGCGCTGTGGCGCATCGGCGGGCTGGTGATCGTCATCTCGATCGTGGTGCACGGCATCACTGCGGCCCCGGTCATCAACGCGCTGGACCGCGCCCGGCAGCGCAAGGCGCGCGAGCAGGGCGACGAGAGCCAGGCGCCCTCCACCCCGGTGTAGGCACCTGTCACCGGGCAGTCTTCCGCTCGAGGGCGGCCCTGACCGCGAGTCCGCCGACGAGCGCCCAGAACGCCCCGCCGATCCCCAGGACGGACAGGCCCGACGCCGCCAGGAGGAAGGTCACGGCACCGCTCATGCGGCCCGTCACGTCACTGAAGGACGCCGTCACGGCCGTCGCCATGGTGCCGATCAGGGCGAGCCCCGCGACGGCCTCCACGAGCCCGGCCGGCGCGGCCCCCACGACGACCACGAGGGCGCCCGACGCTCCCGCGAGCACCAGGTAGGAGATCCCGGCCGTCAGGGCCGCTATCCAGCGCCGGTCCCGGTCCTCGCCCGCGCCCTCGCCGGCGGACAGGGCCGCGGACAGGGCCGCGAGGTTCACCGCGTGCCCGCCGAAGGGGGCCACGACGGCGGTGGCGAGTCCGGTCGCGGCCAGTGCGGGCCGCCACGGTGCGCGGTAGCCGAAGGACGAGAGGACGGCGACGCCGGGCAGGTTCTGCGAGGCCATCGTCACGACGTACAGCGGCAGCGCGATGCCGATGACGGCCGCCGGATCGATCACCGGGACGGTGAAGGCCAGGCTCGGGACCAGGGTCGCCGGATCGATTCCGGTGCCGTGGCGGGCGAGCTGCAGGCCGATGACGGCGAGGGCCGCGACGAGCGCGAGCGGCACGGCCCACTTCGGGACGAGCGCGGAGGCGGCGAGCCAGACGGTGATCACCGGGAGCACCAGGAGGGGGATGGACCCCAGTGACTGGAACGGGGCGAGGCACAGGGGCAGCAGGACGCCGGCGAGCATGGCCTGGGCGAGGTGCTGCGGGATGCGTGCCACGAGCCTGCCGAGCCACGGCACGGCTCCCGTCAGGGCGATCAGGATCCCGGTGACGAGGAAGGCGCCCACCGCGGCGGGCCAGCCGCCGTCGGGAACGCTCGCGCCGGCCAGCAGGGCGGCACCCGGCGTGGACCAGGAGAGCGTCACGGGGATGCGGTACCGCAGTGACAGCAGGACGATCCCCAGGCCAACGGCAGCCGTCAGCGCGAGCAGCCCCGAGGCCGCCTGCTCCGGCGTCGCACCGGTGGCCCGCAGACCCGCGAGGACGACGGCGAAGGACGACGTGAAGCCGACGATGGCCGTGACCACGCCGGCGAGGACGGGTTCGTGCAGGCTGGGCCGGGTGGCCGTCCTGGTGTGCACCGCGGGTCTCCTGACCGGGAGCGTCGCGCGCCCGTGGATCGAGGGTGTTCTGTATATGGAACGGCAAGCGTAGAATGCAGGGATGCCCGAGGACAAGCCTGACCGGAATGTGTCCCTCCGGGCCGCCGTCGCCCGCCGCATCACGGCGCTCCGGCAGCAGAGGGGGCTCTCGCTGAGCGCGCTGGCGCTCCGGGCCGGGATCGGGAAGGGCACACTGTCCGAACTCGAGGCCGGCACGCGCAACCCGACGCTGGATACGCTCTACGCGCTCGCGGGACCGCTGGGTGTCCCGCTCACGGGCTTCGTCGGCGACGAGGCCGGGCGCAGCGTCTCCGACGGCGTCGTCGAAGCCCGGTTGCTCGAGGTCCGCCTGCACGACGACGGCGGGACCACCGAGGTCTTCTGGCTCACCATCGCGGCGTTGGGCGGACGGGTGTCACCGCCGCACGGCGCCGGCACCCTGGAGCACCTGCGCGTGGTGCGGGGGAGCGCACGGGTGGGGCCCATCGGTGCCGAGCAGGAGGTCCGGGCGGGGGACTCGCATTCGTGGCCGGGAGACACGGCGCACGGTTACGGATCGACGACCGGTGCCGAGGGGGTGCTCACCATCGAGACGCCGGGCGTCCGCCCCTGATCAGGCGTTGCGGACCTGCTCGAGCCGGCGCTGCACGGCCTCCAGCTCATCGCTCAGGGACTGCAGGCGCTCGGTTCTCTGCTCGACTGCGAGTTCGCGGACGAGGAGGTCCTGGCGCTCGCGGAGTTCGGTCTCGGAGGTCGGCAGCTCGCTGGTGGTCATGGTTCCAGTCTGTCAGGGTGCACGGGGGTCCGCGACTCGTATCCCCACTCCTGTGACGGCGTGCGGAAATAGATGTGCCCGGGCAGCCGTTCCCTCAAGAGGTCCGCGGCACACCCCGCCGTGGTCCCGCGAATCGAGAGGTGCACCCATGACTGTCCCCCTGTCCATCCTGGATCTGGCGCAGGTCGCCGAGGGATCCACGCCGGCGGAGACGTTCGCCTCGAGCGTGTCGCTCGCGCAGCACGCCGAGGCCTGGGGCTACCGCAGGATCTGGTACGCCGAGCACCACAACATGGGCAGTATCGCGTCCTCGGCCACGAGCGTGCTCATCGCCCACGTCGCCGCGCACACCTCCACCATCCGGCTCGGTTCCGGCGGCGTCATGCTGCCCAACCACTCACCGCTGACCATCGCCGAGCAGTTCGGCACGCTGGAGAGCCTCCACCCCGGCCGGATCGACCTCGGCCTCGGCCGTGCCCCGGGCAGTGACCAGGTCACGGCCCGCGCCCTGCGCCGCGACCCCATGTCCGCCGACAGCTTCCCCTCCGACGTCCTCGAGCTGCAGGGCTACCTGACAGGGGAGACGCGGGTCCCGGGTGTCCAGGCGACGCCGGGCAAGGGCACCAACGTGCCGCTGTACATCCTCGGGTCCTCCCTCTTCGGCGCGAGGCTCGCGGCGGCGCTCGGCCTGCCCTTCGCCTTCGCGTCCCATTTCGCGCCGCAGGCCCTGCAGGACGCGGCGTCCATCTACCGCCGGGAGTTCAAGCCGTCGGCCCAGGCTGACAGGCCGCACTTCATCGCCGGCGTGAACGTCATCGCGGCAGACAGTGCGAACGACGCCCACCACGAGTTCCACGAGGCGATGCTCCGCCGTGTGACGCTCCTCCTCGGCCGCGGACAGACCTTCACGCGCGAGGAGTCGGAGGCGATCCTCGCGTCGCCGGGCGGCCAGCAGATGGCCGACATGGCGCGCTACAGCGCCGTGGGGACGCCCGACGTCGTGCGGGACTACCTCGAGCGCTTCTCGGCCCAGATCGGGGCGGACGAACTCATCGTCGCGACGCAGGCCGAGACCACCGAGGCATGGCTCCGATCCTTCGAACTGCTGGCCGAGAGCATGCTCCCGGTGGCCGTCTGAAGGTCACGGAAAAAAGAACCTTTGCGATCCTGCTTGCCATTACCCTCCAACGTTTGGTTAAGTGGGACCCGGTTGTAGTGTTGCGCATTTGTATTTCGCGCGGTTTAGCCCTCGCGGGGTAGGCCGCGTCTCTGAAAAAGCGGACAAGCACGCCGCAACTGGACCGCTCCGAAAGTCGGAGTGTGTCTGAGTTTCAGAAGGATGAACAAAAATGGCAACAGGTACCGTGAAGTGGTTCAACGCTGAAAAGGGCTTTGGATTCATTGCTCCCGACGACGGAAGCGCAGACGTGTTCGCACACTTCTCCGCCATCAACGCAAGCGGCTACCGCTCGCTTGATGAGAACCAGAAGGTCAGCTTCGACACCGAGCAGGGCCCCAAGGGTCCTCAGGCGTCGAACATCCAGCCCCTCTAAGGTTCGGATCTTCTCCTAGATCTTTTCGACAGCAGCAGGTCGGACTCCGGTCCGGCCTGCTGCTTCGTTTAACTCCCCGGGTCCATGCCTCTGCGGCAGCGGTTCAGGCGTCCCTGCCACAGAGGCCGATGAAGGCTCCGAGCTCCTCGAGGCCGGCAGGGGTGGCGGGCATGTGGTGGGTCAGGCGTGGCGAGCGGATGATCACGGCACGCCACTGCCCCCGTGAGACCGCGACGTTGACCCGGTTGCGATCGAGCAGGAACCCGATGCCCCGCGGAGCCTCCGCGGCGGAGGAGGCCGCCATGCTGACGAGCACCACGGCGGCCTCCTGGCCCTGGAACCGGTCCACGGTGCCCACCCGGACGTCGCCGTGTCCCGCCGCTGCAAGGGCCTGCCGGATGAGGTGCACCTGCGCGTTGTAGGCGGCGACCACCAGGATGTCCTCCTGTGCGAGCGGGCGCGGGGCAGCACCCGCATGAGGGGTCCAGGCCAGGCCGAGGTGCCGTCGGACCTGGTGGAGGACCTCGGCCGCCTCCTCGGGAGACGACGTCGCGTTGTCCGCGTGATCCACCAGAACGCAGTCGACGCCCGGCGCTGCTCCCTCCAGATGACGTCCCCGCGCCGCCGGCGCCGTGGCGAGGCGCCCGTCGTAGGCGAACGCGGAGACCGATTGGCACAGCTCGGGATGCAACCGCCAGGTGTCCGCGAGGAAGTAGCCGAACCGCGCGGGCAGGGTGGCGTGACCGTCGGAGAGCCATCCCAGTGCCGACTCGTCGACCGGCTCGGGGTGCGTTCCCTGCGTGACCTGCGGGAGCTGCTGCGGATCACCGAGCAGCAGGAGCCTGCGGGCGGCCTGCGCGACCGCCATGGTGTTGGCGAGGGAGAACTGCCCGGCTTCGTCGATCACGAGCAGGTCGAGGGATCCAACGGGGACCCTGCTCCCGGTCAGCGTCCAGGCCGTGCCGCCGATCAGGCAGCCGCCGTCCGCCGCGATGAGCCGGGCGACGTCGTCGTCGGATCTCTGGCTCCACGGCGCGGACGCGTCGGCGGTCCGCTTGGCCACGAGGTGCGCCGGGACTCCGGCTTCCATCGCCCGGCACACCAGGTTCTCGACGACGGCGTGGGACTGCGCGACCACGCCCACCTTCCAGCCTGCACGCACCAGCTGCTCGATGACGTCGGCGCCGACGTGGGTCTTGCCCGTGCCGGGAGGCCCCTGCACCGCGAGGTAGGAATCCGTGAGGAGGTGCAGGGCCGTCGTGATGGCTGTCGCGTACCCGTTCCCGCCGGGGGGCACCGGGGGCAGGGCCACGCCGTCGGCGAGCCGGGGAGGGAGACGCCGGAGCAGGTCCAGTGCCGGCCCGGCCGGGACCTCGGGCAGTGCCCGACCGACCCGGTCCGCCAGCGCCACGAGGGCGTCCTGCAGGGATTTCGTCATGAGGGGCTGGTCGGGGGCGAGCGCCAGCGGGAGTTCCGGGCGCGGCTCGGCTCCCCGCCTCAGCTTCTCCCGGAGCACGGCAGTGGTGAGTCCGTTCCCGTCCTCCGACAGCTCGGTCACCTCGATGCCGAACCATCCGCCGCGTCCCGTACCGCCGCTGTCGGCGATATCGGCACCCGCGGGCACCGGGGCGTCGTAGATGGCGAAGTAGGTCGCGTCCTCGCGGAAATCGGCACCGGGCTGCAGGTTCGCCGTGGCCCGCAGCGTTCGTACCGGGTTCGAGCGGGACGTCGGCTTCGCCCAGTCCTGCAGGGTCTCGAGTGTGTGGAACACCATGACGTCGCGGGACTGCTCCCACGCGTGGGCAGGGGCAGCGAGCCGGTCGAAGTGGGACCACCAGAACTGCTTCCGCTCGCGTCGGTGGTAGCCGACGGCCGCGGCCACGAGCGCGATGGCCTGGTGGTCCGGGCCCTTCGCGTCCTCCGGCGGGAGGTTCGCGAGGTAGTCCAGGAGCCGCGCCTCTTCGGGGGCCGGCCCGTATGCGGCGGCCGCGGGCTCCGCCACGGTCTCTGGGTCCGGGTCCGGGTCCTGGTACGGAGGACCACCGTGGCGCCTGCCCAGTCCGAGCAGCCAGTCCCGGAGCCGGAGCGTCGACACGCAGTCATAGCGGTTGTAGTCGCTGATCCCGGCGAGGATCTCCGCCGCGGTGTCGTCCTCGCCGGCGTCACGCGCGGCGCAGTACGCGGCATAGGCCACCACGGAGGCTCCGGCATCCTTGACGTCGCCCGAACGGAGGGTGCCGCCCAGGTAGAGGGGTTCGAGCTTCTTGAGGCTGTAGGAGCGTTCGGAGATGCGGAGGCTGGAGCGCACTGTCTCGTACAGGTCGACGAGCACGCCGTCGCGCAGCAGCGTGTCCACGGCGTCCTCGCCGAGCACGTGCACGAGGGAGAGCCGCCGCAGCGCGCTCTTCTCGTACGCGGCGTAGTGGTAGACGTGCAGGTCGGGATACTGCTGCCGGCGGTGCGCCACGTAGTCGAGGAAGCGGATGAACGCCGTCCGCTCCTCGGCGCGGCTGTGGGCCCAGAAGGGACGGAAGGGCGGTTCATCGGCGTCGCGCGCCGGCCGTTCCACGACGCCGAACAGGTACTCGATGCCCCAACTCCCGTCCGACGGGTCCTGCCACAGCGGGTCGCCCTCGAAGTCGAAGAAGATGTCGCCCGGACTCGGTGCGGGCAGGGAGGACAGCGTGTGCTGCGGCAGCACACGGTAGGAGACCGTGCGCTCACCCCCGTCGGCGTCGAGGTAGGCCACGCCGCCGTCGGTCGGTGCGGTGCCGACCTGCAGGCGCGCCTGTTCCTGCAGGCGGGTCAGTGACGCGTCCTCCGGCCGCGCGGGCATGGCGGCGAGCTGGTCGATGGTGGTGATGCCTTCGCTGCGGAGCCTGGCCCGCCGTTCTCCGGTCATCGAGGCGACGAGGAGGAGATCCCGCGTGGCCTCGACCTGCTCGGCGCAGTAGTCGCAGCGTCCGCAGGCGGAGATCCCGGGAGAGCCCCAGGCCACCGGCTCCGGCTGGGCCCGGTGGGCGGTCACGGCCTCGAGGAAACGTGCCCGGCGCTCGCGGAACACCGGCAGGAGATCGGTCAGGCTGTGCACACTGCGCGAGCGGTCCCCCAGGACGAGCGTCACCTCGGGGGATGTCGGGATCCCCGATGCCTGCAGCTGGTCGCCGTATGCCGCGAGCTGGAGCAGGGCGCCGACCTTCGCGTGGCGGGCGAGCTTCGTGTCCCACACCGCGTAGGAGCCGTCGGGCTGCCGGACGAGGAAATCGGAGCGGCCGTGGAACGTGCCGTCGAAGAAGGCGGCCTGGAACACGACCGACGCGCCCGAGCGCAGGGCTCGGAGGGACTCTTCGTGCTTGTCCGCCAGGGCCGTCCGGTGCATGGAGGCAGCAGGTTCGACGTCGTACACGCCCCCGGGATTGCCCGGCGTCCACAGCCCGTGCTCCGCGACCAGGTCGTCGAGCACGCGGTGCTCGTGCACGTCGCCGAGGAGGGCGGCCCGCTGCAGCATCTCGTCCGCCGCGAAGTCGGCGCGCTCGGCCCTGCCCAGCTTCTCGTCGAGCGTGCGCAGCAGGCGGTACCCGCACTCCGAGGCCGTCACGAGGTCGGTCGCGGAGAACACGAGGTCCGGGTGGGCCGACGGACCGCCGACGGCGTCGAGCAGGAACATGGGCTGAAGGTACCTTTCGCCGCGTCGGGAGGAGGACCCCAGTTCATCACGGACCGCCGACGATCGTGTGACGCGGGTCTCGGCGCGCACCGAGCGGTGCCTTCGGGCGGGATGGGAGGATTGGTACAGCCGACCACCGAAGCAGGAGCAGTCCATGAACCCCCGCACGCTTTTCCGCACCGTCGCCGTCGCGGAGGCGGTGACCTGGGCCTTCCTGCTGCTGGGCATGTTCTTCAAGTACGTCACGCGCACCACGGAGGCCCTGGTGCCGCCGGCGGGAGCCGTGCACGGATTCGTGTTCCTCTGCTTCGTGGTCACCGTCGGCTTCATCTGGATCAACCAGCGCTGGTCCGTCCTGACCGGGCTGCTGGGACTCGCCTCCGCGGTCGTCCCGTTCGCCACCGTCCCGTACGAACGGTGGATCGAGCGCCGCGGGCAGCTGGCGGGCGCGTGGCGCCTCGCCCCGGGGGCGGAGACGCCGGCGAACCCGGCCGAGAAGCTCCAGGCCTGGGTGCTGCGGAGTCCGCTCGTCGCATTGCTCGTCGCGATGGTCGGCATCTCGGTCGTCTTCACCGCGTTGCTGCTCGTCGGCCCTCCCGGATCCTCGAGCTGACGGAGGGCTGACCGATGGCGGATCCGCGGAACACGACCGACGACGAACGATTCTTCCTCCACAGCGGCCGACGCTGGCGCAGGACCGATCCGTCCCTGCCCGAGGACGTGCTGGCGCGCCTCATGTCCCATCTCGGGCGTGGACGCTCCGGGGTCCGCAACAGCGCCAAGGGCGACGACGGCGCGGCACTGCCGCGTGCCCGGCGCACCGTGCAGCTGGCGAAGGAAGGGCTCGGTGAGCGGGGGAAGCCCTGGTGGGAGCAGTCGGAGGCCGAGAGGAAGGCGCGGTGGACCGCAGCGCTGAAGGAACTCGACGCGCTGCACCCGCCGCGACCCGACGGCCCGGCGCGGAAGCGCTCCGTCGATGGCTGAGCGATCCTCGGACGGCCTGTTGCGCACCGAGATCCTGCGCATCGCGGAGCAGCGCGGGAGCGACAAGACGCTGTGCCCGTCGGATGCCGCCCGCAGCGTCGGCGGGGAGGAGTGGCGGGACCTCATGCCTGCCGCTCGGCGCATCGCGTTCGAGCTGGCAGGCGAGGGGCGCGTCGACGTCACCCAGCACGGCGAGAGCGTGGAGCCGGATGCACGCGGGCCCATCCGGATCCGCTGGGTGGATGGTACGGCGTAGATTGTGGCCATGGAGCCCTCTGCGCATTCCTTCGCCGGTCTCGCTGCCGCGTCGTATGCCTACGCGGCGCCGGTCGGGCCGTCGTCGCGCCTCGTGTTCAGTGCGGGTGCCTGCCCCCTCTCCCCGGACGGAGCAGTTGCTGGGGCGTCGTTCGCGGAGCAGGCCCTCCTCGCCCTGCACAACCTGGGCCGAGCCCTCGACGCACAGGGCGCGGCGCTCGCCGACATCGTCCATCTGCGTGTCCTCGTGGCTTCTGCCGACCGGCACGATCTGGCCGCGGTCTGGAATGCACTCCTCGGGGTGGTGAAGGAGCCGGCGCCGCCGAGCACCCTGATGGGGGTGACGGTGCTCGGCTATCCGGGCCAGCTCGTCGAACTCGAGGCCGTCGCGGCCGTCGCGGCCGAGCTGTAGGTACGCCGTCGGTCATCGTCCTCCCGGGTGATCCTGCCGACCTGTCAGCTGCCGGCGCGGGCCCTGCTCACCTGGCAGCGGCCTCCGAACGCACGACGGCGGCACCCGGGAGGTGCCGCCGTCGTCGTGTCCTGCGGTGTGTCCGCCGGCTACTTCTTCGCGAGTTCGGGGTGGTGGAGCTCGGTGACGTCCGGGTGCGCGCGGACGCGCCCCTTCAGGACGTTGGAACCGTAGGAGGACAGCATGGGGTTCTCCGGGTCGTCCGTGATGCCGCGTGCGGCGGCCCTCAGGTCATCCGTGAGCGGTACGGGCTCGATCACGGCGTCCAGTCGGGGCGACCAGAAGAACGGGATGGCGTAACGGTCCACGCCCGGCGCGGGGGCCGTGACCCGGTGGATGGTGGCCGCGAGATAGCCCTCGGTGGCCACCTCGAGCATCTCGCCCAGGTTGACCACGAGCGCGCCGGGGATCGGCGCCACCGGCACCCATTCGCTCGCGCTGTGGGGGAGGACCTCGAGGCCGCCGACCTGGTCCTGCAGCAGGAGCGTCACGAAGCCGTAGTCGGCGTGGGCGCCGACGCCCTGCGACCCGGATCCCTCGACGACTCCGCCGACGTAGTGCACGAGCTTGGCCATCCAGGCGGGCGTCCGCTCGAAGGGCTCGGCGAAGTAGTCCTCGGGAAGGTGGAGGGCGACGGCGATCGCGGAGAGCAGCTCGGCGCCCACCTGCGACATCAGGCCGGCCCAGGCCATGGCCTGCTCCTCGAGCTCCGGGAGGGCTTCCCGAGGCCAGAGGTTCCGGCCCTGGAGCAGCCAGAACGGCTCGCCGGCCGGGTAGTCGCTGAGCGGCTCGCGCTCCGGGGAGAAATCGATCTGCTCCCGGGCGTCGGGACGGCCACGGGTGATCTCGGTGCCGAGGCCGGCGTAGCCGCGGAAATGGGGCGATGTCCGGTTGTGGATGCTCAGCCGCTCCTCGAGCGGGAGCTCGAAGAACCGGCGCGTGACATCGAAGAGATCGTCCACCTGGGTAGGGGCGGCGCCGTAGTTGACGACGTGGAAGAAGCCGACGGTGTGGGCGGCATTGCGCAGCTCATCGATGAACCCGGGGTTGAAGGATCCATCGGCAGAACGTGCGGTACTGAGGTCAAGGGTGGGGATCGATCCCGCGGAATGCTGCATGCGCAGGAGATTACGCCCGTTCAAAAGCGTCGTATGACTTTGCGTTACTCCGTGTTGCGGCGGGCGTCGTCCGCGCCGGGACCGGAGAGCTTCGCCAGCACCCGGACGGTGCGCAGGCCGCCGTCGGACCCCGACCAGTGCCGCTCGAGGGCGCCCTGGCCCGCGCTGCGCACGACGGCCCGCAGGGCCAGCGCGATCAGCACGACGTCGTCCGCGTACCCGATCACCGGCAGCACGTCCGGCACGAGGTCGATGGGCAGGACGAGGTACACCACGAGCGCGCCGAGGATGATCCGGGTCCGCCGGGGGAGGGTGGTATCGGCGGCAAGGCGCCGGATGAGCCGCAGGAGGTCCGGTCCGAGGCGCAGCACATCGGTCAGGGAGAGGATCTCCGGATGGCGCCGCGCATAGGCGACGAGGCAGGCGAGGAACAGCACGTAGGCGAGCAGGGTCGCGAGGGCGGCCTGCAGCACCGTGTTCCACTCCATGCCGGTCCCCTTTCCGATGCCCCTGCACGCCTACCGTACGCACACGTGACCGGCCACGCCGCTCGGTGACCTCGACGACGGCGATGACGATGGTGACGACGGCCGGCGTGCGCCGGGGTGGCAGGGCTCAGGGTGCGAGCGCGGCCCGCAGGACCGCCGCGATGCTCTCGGTGACCTGCTCCTCGGTGACGGCGTCGGGATCGGCCGCACATTCCACGGCCATGCCGTTCACCGTGGCCAGGAGGATCGTCGCGAAGACCGTGTAGTGCCCGGGGTCCGACGGCGCCCCGAAGGTGCCTGCCCGCTGGGCCAGCGTGGCGGCGAGCATGGCACGACGGCTGCGCCGGTGCTCGCGGAAGACTGCGCCGACCTCCGGGTCCCGCCCGGCCTGCAGTGCGAACTCGACGACGAGCGCGTGCCACCGCTGCTCCTGCAGGACCCCGCGGGCGAGATAGTGCGCGGTGTGCAGGACGGTCTCCTCGAGGGAGGTCAGGTGGTCCACCTGGCTCAGGACGTCCGCGGCCGTATCGGCGAGCCGTTCACTCAGCAGCGTGGCGAAGAGTTCCTGCTTCGACCCGAAGTTGGAGTAGACCGCGCCCTTCGTGTAGCCCGCGCGTTCGGCGATCGTGTCCAGCCGTGCGGCGACGTACCCGATCTCCTCGAAGACCTCCAGGGCTGCGGCGAGCAGCCCGGCGCGGACATCTTCCCGGCGCGGTCGCCGCCGCGGGCGGCCCGCCGTCGTGCTGCCGTTCTCCGGCTGTGCTGTCGTCATCTGTCCTCCCGCACTTACGATACCATTGGTATTGAATACTTCAGGTATTGAAATTGAGGACGCCATGGACATCTCCCTGCTCGCCGCGCAGCCCGACCGGTCGGCGGACCGTGCGCCGGCCGTCTCCGTCCGTGGGCTGACCCTGCGGGCCGGGAAGCGGACCGTCTTCGAGGACGTCACGTTCGACGTCGGCACCGGGTCGCTCGCCGTCCTCGCAGGACAGTCGGGGACGGGCAAGAGTGCGCTCGCGCTGGCGCTCGCCGGTCGGCTCGCCCCCACGGCCGGGCAGGTGTCCGTCTTCGGGCTCTCGCTGCCCCGGCAGGCAGGGACCGCGCGGCGGAGAATCGGCTTCACCGGCAACGCGACCGTGACGCCGCTCGACGAGACCCTCACGGTCAGGCACCACGTCGCCGAGGCGCTCGGACTCGCCGGCCCGTGGTGGCGGCGGTCCGGTACCCATGAGCAGGTCGGCCGCACCATCACCGCCGCCAACGACCTGCTGGGAGCGCTCGGGGACGCCTTCGGCGACGATCCCGCCGCCGTCGCCCTCGCACAGGCCCGGCTCCACCGGGGAGAACTCGTCCGGGACGCATCGCCCGTGGCCCGCTTCGCGCTCGGCCTCGTCCTCGCCCTGGCCTCGGGGCCGGACATCCTCGTGGTCGACGACGTCGACCAGCTCCGCACCGCGGACGAGCGCCGCGCCGCCTGGGCCGCACTCCTC
Organism: Arthrobacter sp. BC5; assembly: GCF_056680255.1. Taxonomy (NCBI): domain Bacteria; kingdom Bacillati; phylum Actinomycetota; class Actinomycetes; order Micrococcales; family Micrococcaceae; genus Arthrobacter; species Arthrobacter sp. BC5. The sequence goes on along the minus strand of NZ_CM155273.1, from coordinate 541,061 downwards.
ACCCTCGAGCGCACGCGCCGGAACGGCGTTGCGCCGCTGACCGTCGTCGCCACCTGCCAGGACCGGCGGGAGCTCGACGACGTCCTCGATGCAGGCCATCGCCTCAGCGTGCTTCCGCTGCGCCCCGTCGCCGTCCACGCCCTCGGCTCCGCGGCACCCCTTCCCTCGTCTCCAGCCCCCGAAATCAGGTAAACCGTGTTCTCCCTGCTCCGCACGGAACTCTCACGCTTCCGCATCACCCTCACGTCGAAGGCCGCGCTGCTGGTCATCGCCGTCATCCCCGCCCTCTACGGCGGGCTGTACCTCGCCGCCAACTGGGACCCGACGGGCAGCCTCGACCAGCTGACGGCCGCCGTCGTCGACGAGGACCGGCCCGCTACCGCCACCGGCCCCGACGGCACCGAGGCCACCATCTCGGCCGGCGCGGACCTCACGGCCACGCTCACCTCCTCCGACGACGCCGGCTTCACCTGGGTGGCGGTCGACCGGGAGCAAGCGCAGGCGGGGCTCGACGACGGCACCTACGCGGCGACCCTCGACATCCCGGCCGACTTCTCCGCGCAGCTCGCCTCGGTGAGCGGCGAAGCCCCTGCCCGTGCGTTGCTCGATATCACCACCAACGACGCCGACAGCTACATCGTGGGGCAGGTCGGCAACACCGTGGCGGCGAACCTTCAGCGCCAGGTGCAGTCCGGCGCCACGAAGGACTACCTCGACAGCATCTACCTCGGCTTCTCCTCCCTCCACGGAGAGCTCGCCGAGGCCGGCGAGGGTGCCGGGAGGATCGCCGACGGCGCCCAGGGCGCCGACGAGGGATCGGCCTCGCTCGTCGTCGGCCTCGGGGACCTCGTCAGGGGCAGCACCGAGCTCTCGGCAGGCACCGCGGACGTGGCCGCCGGAGCGGTGGATCTCTCGACGGGTGCCGGGGACCTCGCCGCAGGGCTCGGGCAGCTCGATGCGGTGACCGTGGACCTCGCTCCGTAGTCGCAGGAGCTGGCCGACGGTGCCGCCTCGGCCGCCTCGGGCGGAGCAACGCTCCGGGATGGTGCCTCCCGGCTCGCTCCGGGCGTGCAGTCCGTCGCGGACGGAGCCACCCGGCTCACAGCATCCGCGACGGCGCTGGCCGGCGGTACACGCAGCGTCGCCGACGGCGCCGGGCAGCTCGGCGACGGTGCCGGTGCCCTCTCGACGGGTGCTGCCCAGCTCTCGTCCGGAGCGGGGCAGGCGGCTGCCGGTTCCCGGGCAGTGGCCGACGGCCTCGCCCAGCTCATGGCAGGATACGGCTCCCTCACGGATGCCGAGCGGCTCGCGGCGCTCCAGCAGCTCGTCGGCGGTGCGGAGGCCGCCGCTGCAGGCAGTGATCAGGTCTCCCGTGGGGCCGGTACGCTCGCCACCTCCGCCACCGACCTCGCCTCGGGCGCGGGAACGGCAGCCGCAGGCGCTACCACTGCGGCCGACGGCGCCGATCAGCTGGCCGCCTCAAGCGCGGGCCTGGCGACGGGTGCCCAGGACGCGGCCGCGGGTGCGGCAACGGTGGCCCAGGGCGCCGACAGCCTCGCGGACGGGCTCGCCCGACTGCAGGCCGGGACGTCCGCGCTCGCCCAGAACACGCCCACCCTCCGGGAGGGGATCGTTTCGGCCTCCGACGGCGCCGACCGGATCGCCGCCGGCGCGGCGACACTCAGCGGCGGTGCGGCCCGGCTCGCAGGAGGAGCGGCCTCGCTGGCCGACGGATCGGGGCAGGCGTACGACGGCGCGACACGGCTCGAGGACGGCCTCGGTACCCTCTCCCGTGGATCCCGCGACCTCGCCACGCAGCTCGACCAGGGCGCAGGGCAGGTCCCGGACTACGGCGACGAGCAGCGCAGCGAGCTGAGCGGCGTCGCCTCCTCTCCGGTGTCCATCGAGCGCACGCACGCCAACGCGGTGGACGCCTACGGCGAGGGCATGGCGCCGTACTTCATCCCGCTGTCCCTCTGGGTGGGTGGCATCGTGACGTACATCGTGCTCCGTGCCCTGTCGCCGAGGGCGCTCGCCTCCACGGCCGCGTCCTGGCGGGTCTCGGCCGCCGGGTACCTGCAGGGTGCGCTGTTCGCGGTCCTCCAGGCACTGGTGCTGCTCGGGATCCTGGTGGCCGGCGTCGGGCTGACCACGCCGCACCCCGTGGGACTGGTGGCCTTCACCATCCTCACCGCCCTGGTCTTCACGGCCATCCATCAGGCGCTCGTCGCACTCCTCGGCGGCATCGGACGGCTGGTGGCGCTGGTGCTGCTGATGCTGCAGCTCACCTCCGCCGGTGGTACCTATCCGGTGGCCACCGAGCCGGGGTTCTTCCAGTTCCTGAGCCCGCTGCTGCCGATGACGCATGCGGTCACGGGTCTGCGCCACCTCATCGCCGGTGGTGACCTCGGCGTCGTGTGGCTCTCGGCCGCCCAGCTGCTGGTGTTCTTCGTGCTCGCGGCCGGACTGTCGGTCGTCGCCTCGCACCGCGGCCGCTCGTGGTCGCTGGAGAAGCTGCACCCCAGCCTCGCGATCTGACAACTCGCCCTCCACAGGCGGTGCGGGCGCATGCGGGAGGTCGCTGGAGCTTATAGGTTGGAGGAGTACCCGAGCTCGATACCTCCACCAGGAAGGCACCATCCCATGATCTTCATCGTCGTCAAGTTCAACGTGAAGCCCGAGTGGAGCGAGCGCTGGATCGACCTCACGCGGGACTTCACCGAGGCGACGCGCCAGGAACCCGGGAACCTGTGGTTCGACTGGTCGCGCAGCGTCGAGGATCCCAACCGCTTCGTGCTCATCGAGGCGTTCCAGGACGACGCCGCCGAGGCGCACGTGAACAGCGACCACTTCTCCCAGGCGATGCAGGACATGCCCCAGGCGCTCGTGGAGACCCCGGAGATCATCAGCGAGCGTATCGGCGCCGAGGGCTGGGGACGCATGGGCGAGCTGACGGTGGACTAGGCGCCGGCCCTGCCCCGCCGGCCGCGCGGGCGGTCATGCGCCGACGGAGTCAGTCCGACGGCGCGCTCCGGACGGCGGGGAGCGTCCGCTCCATGATGAAGTCGTCCTCGTAGCGGTCGCCGAGGCGGAACCGCTTGGTCCCCACCCTGCGGAAGCCGTTCTTCGTGTAGAAGCGGATGGCCCGGAGGTTCTCCTGGTTGACGCCGAGCCAGACGCCCGGCTGCCCGGACCGCGCGGCGAGATCCAGGGTCGCGGTCATCAACGCCGCTGCGGACCCCTTGCCGTGGTGGTCGGGGTGCACGTAGAACTTGCTGAGCTCGAGGGCGGGTGCGACGGTCAGCGCGGCCAGCACGTCGGCGTCGACGGGCTGGTCCTCGACCAGCATGCTCCAGCCGGCGATCCGGCGACCGTCCCTGATGCAGAGGATGGTGCGGCCTCCAGCGGTGAGGTGCTCCTCGAACCGTTCCGCAGAGAGCTGTGCGTCGATGTGCCGCTGGATGTCCTCGGGCGGGGAGTCCGGCGGGCAGGCGAGGGGGAAGGTGGTGGCGGCACACACGGCCAGTGCCGCCGCGTCGTCGGCCGTGGCCGTCGCGATGTCGATCGTCATGCCTCCAATCTAGGACGAGATGCAGCAGGACGCGGACCGGGGTCCGCGTCCTGCCGGTAGTTCCGCTGCCGGTACCCGGCTCGCCGCAGCCCTATGGGGAGAGGACGCTCTTGGGCAGGTGGTGGGTCGTCACCGCGCCGACGGGAGCCATGGGGTGCAGCGGGTCGGGCGCCGTGCTGCCGGTGGGGCCGCCCAGCCGCGAATGGCAGACCGCGCTCAGGAGGGCGTACGCGTCACCGGGCGTGTGGCCGTGGGTGTCCACCAGGAAGTCGAACGCGTCCTCGTAGCCGCGCTGGACCGACTCCTGCACGGGGTCGCCGAGGCCGACGAAGATCCACTCCGACTCGGTCTCCACCCTCGGCGCCCGGAGAGGCAGATCCTTGACGACGTCCACGCTGATGACGGCCACCCCCTCGGCCTCGATCGCGACGAAGGACGACTCGCCGACCGCCATGATCGCGTGGATGTCCCCGATGGACAGGTAGGCGCCCTCCGTCATGACCGGCAGGTACACCGTGGTGCCGGGGCGGCAGTCCGTGAGGTCCATGTTGCCGCCCTGCGCGTAGGACGGCATGACCGTCGAGTGCGATCCCCGTGCAGGCGCCGTGCCGATGCAGCCGATCATCGGGGCCGGTTCGAGGGCGTGGCGGTCCGTCACATGGACGCCGTCGCCGTCGATGGGGACCCGGCGCGTGAACATGTCCGGGCCCATCCTCTCCTGCAGGGCGCCCACTCCCGGCAGGCTGACGGACCAGCCGCAGTCCTTCAGCCGGATCTCGTGGATGGTGACGGCGAGCGCGTCCCCGGGTTCTGCACCCTCGACGTACAGCGGACCCGTGACCGGGTTGAGCTGGACGGTCAGCTTGCCCATGTCCTTGTGTTCGTGGAGCTGCGCGTACACCTCGTCGCTCGTCTCGAAGCCGATGAGCGCCCCGGTGCCGGGAGCGATGCGCAGTGCGGGCTCCACCTCGGCCGTGAAGCCGGGTTGCCCGTGTTCCTTGCCGAGGAAGTGGTCGAGGCCGTCCGTCAGGGGGGCGGTTGATGCTGCAGTGCCGGTCATGGTCAAAGTCCTTCGCGTTCGCCGGTGGTCACGGTCTGGTAGTCCTCGTCCGGAGCGGAGGAGTTCCTCCCGGAGATGTCCGTGGTGCGTCCGGTCCTCCTGTAATAGGCGAAGACGCAGGCGCCGATGACGAGCCAGACGATGCCGCCGATCTTCGCCTCGGCCGCCGCGTTGAGCAGCACGTACCCGATGATGAGGAAGCCGATCACCGGGACCACGAGGTGCAGGAGGTAGTTGGTGGACTTCTTGCGCACCATGTAGTGCACCACGACGGAGACATGGAGCATGAGGAACCCGAACAGCGCCCCGAAGTTGACCAGCGCCGAGATGATGTCGATCTGGCCGACGAAGAACAGCACCAGGACGGCCGAGATCACGGACACCGTGATGATCGCGTACTGGGGGACCTTCCGCGAGTTGATGGCGCTGAGGAACCTGGGCAGCTGGCCCTCGCGGCTCATCGAGTAGAGCAGCCTCGAGGTCGCGGCCTGTGCGGCCATGGCATTCGCGATACCCAGGGCGAGCACGTTCACCACGAAGAAGGCCGTGGCCCAGGTGCTGCTCGAGGCTGCTTCCACCAGGTCGAAGAAGGCATTGCCGGCAGCTTCCTCCGAGAAGGGACCCTGGTCGGCCGCGAGGAGGCTGGCCAGCCAGGTCTGCGTCACGAAGCAGAACGCGGCGATGAAGAGCGCGATGATCATGGCCCTCCCGGCCGCGGTGCGCTTGCCGGTGGATTCCTCGGCCATGGTGGAGATGCCGTCGAACCCGAGGAAGCTGAGGACGGCGATGGAGAGGGCCGAGGCCAGCAGCGGGCCGCTCACCTTGTCCGCGTCCCAGACGGGTGCGGCGGAGAACTCGGCGCCCGGGATGGTGCCGCCGTTGAGGGCAGATGCCGCGATCACGATGAAGATCACCACGAAGGCCAGTTCCACCACGAGGAAGATGCGGTTCATCAGCTTGAGCGAGCTCACGCCCAGCAGGTTCACGGCCGTGTTGATGGCGACGAACACCAGTGCCCACACCCACCGCGCCGAGCCGGGGAAGATGCCGATCATCGACTCCGCGGCGAACACGTAGAGGAGCGTCGGGATGAGGAGGTAATCGAGGAGGATCGCCCAGCCGGCGAAGAACCCGACCGTGGGGTGGATGCCGCGGCCCACGTATGAGAAGACGGACCCCGCGAGCGGGATGGACCTCGCCATCTGCGAGTAGGCCAGGGCGGTGAAGATCATCGCCACGAGCCCGATCAGGTAGACGAGGGGAACCATGCCGTCGGCCGCGTTGTAGACCGTACCGAAGATCGCCCAGGGGGCGATCGGCACCATGAAGATCAACCCGTAGATGAGCAGGTCGGTCGTGGAGACCGACCGTTTGAGCTCCTGCTTGTATCCGTAGGATTCGAGCTGCTGCTGCGCGCTCAACTCGCCGGAGGAGTGGGGAGTGGCCACCGATGTGCCTTTCGTTCGGACATGCGGCGGTCCCGGTCCAGGAAGGGTGGAACGCGCCGCAGAAGGGGGATCGAGACCTTCAGCGGGCGAGCCTGATCGGTCTGAGCAGTATCCTTGCGCACAAAAGGTCTTTCTGGAAGACCTTTTGTTTCCGGCAGGTAAAACCTGACCTAGGGTGGGGGAATGCAGGTGTCTGACCAGGCCCAGACTCGAACGCCGCCCCTCGAAGGGCTTCTTTCAGCTCCCCTGCAGGCCCACTCCCGCGGGGACGAGATCGCGGACAGGCTGGTCACGGCGATCGCGGTGGGGGAGTACCTGCCCGGCGCCCGCCTTCCCTCGGAGCGGGACCTGGCGGTCTCCCTCGGCGTCGGCAGGATGACCGTCCGCGAGGCCATCGCACGGCTGGTGTCCCAGGGGATCCTCGAGACGAGGCGCGGCCGGAACGGCGGGTCCTTCGTCACAGGGCAACCGGAGGCATTTTCCGGACAGGCTGTGCAGCGCACGCTCGGAGCACGCTGGGAATCGATGCGGGACCTGAGGGAGACGCTGTGCCTCCTGCACGGAGCGCTCGCTCGCTCCGCCGCTGACAACCGGAGTGACGAGGACGTGGTGGTACTCCGCGCACGCCTCGAGGACTTCCGCGCAGCGGCGTCGGGCAAGGCCTCCCAGTCGGCCGACGCGGCGCTGCATGCGGCGATCAGCACGGCGACGCACAACGCGCTGTTGGGTGCGCTCCTCGCGGAGGTCGAGGCCCGCCTGAACCTGGCCGCGCCCTCGCATCCCTGGGGGCCGGTGGACGGCGTCGAGGCCATGGAGGCCCGGGCGCTGAAGGACCACGAGCTGCTGGTGGCCGCGATCTGCTCGCAGGACTCCGATGCGGCGGAGGGCATCGCCCGCCAGCACGTGAAGATCGACTTCGAGATGATCGAGGCGGCGCTCGCCAGGACCGCCGCCGCCACGTCTGCGCCGCCCGGGCCGACGTAGCCTCACGGCTGTGCACAGGGTCCCCGGCCCGGCCCCGAAGGTACCAGCGGCCGAGGACCGGATGAAGCGACCGGGAGTGTCTGCTCACCCGCCGGGCGGGTGAGCAGACATGCGCCCTAGTCGAAGACCGGCTCGCCGTTGCGGGTGAGCTTCCAGTTCTCCACGAAGAAGTCCGCCGGGTCGATGGTGCCCTCGGCGATCAGGTAGTCGATCAGCAGCTGGCGGATCTCGGTGGTCTGGTTCACGAGTACCGGGGCCGTGGCGATGTGCGGGAAGTTCCCGCCGCCCGACTGCCGGTAGTTGTTCGTGGCCACCGCGAAGCGCTGCGCCGGGTCGATCGGCGCTCCGGCGTAGCTGAGGTCGGTGATGCGCTGGCCCACCGGCTTGCTGATGTCGATGTCGTAGGAGACGCCCGACATCATGTCGTAGTTGTAGTCGGGCGTGCCCGCGGCGTTGGTGAGCGTCGCAGGATCCACAGGAGTGCCGGGTGCGCTCTGGTTGAAGTACTTCGCCGAGTACTCGAGGTAGTCCTTGACCTGGGCGCCGGTCATCTCCACCCCGAAGAGCGTGTTCGGGAAGACGTACAGCCCGGCCATGTCACGGATGGTCACGGGACCCTGCGGGATCACGGCGGCCCGGTTGAAGGGCGCCACGATGGACAGGACAGGGAGGTCGGCGTTGGGCGTCCCTTCGAGGGCCCTGTCCACCGCTCCCGCCTGGACCTCGTTGACGAAGTCCATGACGGCGGTGTCACGGATGCGCGACTCGGCGGCGGACATGGTCGCCGTCGCCGTGCCGATGGCCGTGTTCACGTACTCGATCACGCGCTGGTGCTGGTCGGCGGCGATGGCCGAGATCTTCGGGTCGGCCTCGACGGTGTTGGTGTTGAGCAGTTCGGAGTTCGCCGAGGTGACGTCCCACTGGCCGCGCACCTTCGTCAGCTCGAAGTCCATCACGGACAGGCGCATGCCCCAGTTCTTCGGCTCGGTGAGGAGTACCTGCTCGCCCGTCTGCCTGTTCGTGACGAAGCGCTCCGGGATCTCCTGGTGCTCGTGCCCCGCGAGGATCGCATCGATACCCGGTACCTGCTCGGCGAGCAGCGTCGACGCGTTCTCGACCGGCAGTCCGCCTCCGTAGGAGGATGTCCCGGAGGGGCCGGAGTGCGAGCTGACGACGACGACGTCCGCGCCCGCGGCCTTCATCTCCGGCACGTATTTCTGCGCCTGCTCCACCATGCCCTCGAAGCGGAGTTCACCCTCCACGTTGTTCTTGTCCCAGATGGCGCTCCCCGGGGTGGTCAGCCCGAGGATGCCCACCCTGATGGGCTTCTGGCCCTTGAGCTTCACGGTCCTGATGACGTACGGGGTGAAGGCGTCCGCTCCGGTGTCCCAGTCCTTGACGTTCGCGCCGAGCAGCGGGAAGTCGAGCTGGTCCTCGTAGGTGCGCAGCAGCGGTACGCCGTAGTTGAACTCGTGGTTGCCGAGCGTCGTGGCGTCATAGCCCATGGCGTTCATGGCGGCGGCCATGGGATGGGTCTCGCCGGTCTCGTCCACGGGCTGGACGTTCGCGTAGTAGTCCGTGAGGGAGGTGCCCTGGATGGTGTCGCCGTTGTCGATCAGCAGGGTCGATTCCTCGCCGCGGTCCGCGCGGACCTGGTTGACGAGGGTGGAGACCTTGGCGAGTCCGACGTCGTTGTGTGCGGCGTCGTCGTACTCGGCGTTGGTGAAGTAGTCCCAGTTCTCGATGTAGCCGTGCAGGTCGCTGGTGCCCATGACGGTGATGGTGACGGCGCCCTGGGTGCCCTCGCCGCCGCCGGGCGCGGCGGATGCTGCGGGCGCGAGACCGAGTGCTGCGACGCAGCCGAGGGCGACGGCCGTGGCGGCACGCCGGTGGCCCCTTGGAAAACTTTGTGACACGTGAGATCAGCTCCTGTAGTGATGCGGTGGCGACAGCCTATCCGTGACCGGTGACACACTGGTGACGGCAGCCTTGCTCCGGATGAACGGAGCAGGTCCAGTGCCGGGCGTCCCCGCCAGGGGCGCCCTTGACCTGATCCAGGCCCCGGGAGGACCGCCCATGACGACGAACGCAGCGCAGCAGGCCTATCGCCAGGACGTCCTGGGCCCCGGGTACGACGTGCGGACGCTTCCGCTGCGTCCCGACGAGGAGGGTGAGGTCGTCGCGACGCTCGTCCGCAGGGCCCTCCCCGGAGGTTCCCGGCGGGCGGTGCTCTACGTCCACGGCTTCGTGGACTACTTCTTCCAGACCAACCTCGCCGATGCCTGGCACGAGGCCGGCTTCGACTTCTACGCGCTGGACCTGCGGAAATACGGACGGTCGCTGCGTGCGCACCAGACACCCAACTACACCGCGGCGCTCGAGGAGTACGACGAGGAGCTCGACGAGGCGGCCCGCATCATCCGCGAGGACGAAGGGCACGATGTCCTCGTGGTCATGGGGCACTCCACCGGTGGGCTGATCGCGTCGCTGTGGGCCCACCGCCGCCGTGGCAGCGGGATCATCGACGCCCTCGCCCTGAACAGTCCCTGGTTCGACCTCAACGCGAGCCTCTTCCAGCGCACCCTCGGAACCGCCGCGGTCCATCGGCTCGGGACGCTTCGGCCGCGCGTCGTCGTCGGCAAGCTCGGATCCTCCTACGGCCGGTACCTGCACCGGGACACCGGCGGCACCTGGGACTACGACCTGGCCTGGAAGCCGCACGGCGGGTTCCCCGTGGTGGCAGGCTGGTTGCGAGCCATCCGGCGGGGCCATGCAGAGCTCAACCGCGGCCTCGCGATCGACTGCCCCGTCTTCGTGGCGTGCTCCGACGCCACCTCCGATCCCGCACGGGAACCGGGCCGCATCTCGTCGACGGATGTGGTGCTCGACGTCGCTCACATCGCCGGGAGGGCGCCCAAGCTCGGCAGGCTCGTGACCCTGGTGCGGATCCCGGGCGGCATCCACGACCTCGCACTCTCGCCCGAACCGGCGCGGTCCGCGTTCTTCGCCGAACTGGCGCGGTGGCAGGACGCGTACGTACCCGGGCCGGGCGCCGGGGCGTGACGCAGGTCCGTCGGATCACGGCGGACGACGGCGACGGTGTGCTCGCACTCGCGACCCTTCGGGCTGCCTGGGCTTCGGACGACGCCGGGCGCACGTCCGGTCATGAACGGCGCTGGCACCTCGACGGTCAGTTCCTTGCCGCATTCGCCGCCTGGTTCCGGTCGCAGGACCGCGTGTTCTTCCTGGCCACGGACGACGACGGCATCGCGGTCGGTATGTGCAACGTCGCGTTCTTCCGGCGCATGCCGAAGCCCGGGGTGGCGCCGTCGTGCTGGGCGTACCTTGCGAACGTCTACGTGGCGCCCGGACACCGCTGCGTCGGCACGGGGAGTTCGCTCGTGGAGGCGGCGACGGAGTGTGCCCGGGATGCGGGCGCGATCCGCCTCGTCACCGCTCCTAGCGACCAGTCGCGGTCGCTCTACGGACGCCACGGCTTCGGCGCGGCGGACGGCCTCCTGGTTCTCATGCTCGACTGAGGCAGGCAGGCGCCAGCTGGGCGGTGAGCTCGGCGGGTGGGTGGTCGGCCCGGTCAGGCGAGCCTGCGCGTGGCCAGCCGGTCCGCGAAGGCCTGCTCCTCGCACAAAGCCGTGTGCGCGAGCGTGAAGACCCGGGCATCGGACCGCAGTTGCCCGATGAGCGCGAGGACCGAGCGGGCCTCCAGGGCACTGGGGTCGAGGAGCAGGGCCGCCGTCGCCTGGAGGCGTCCCGCCCCGGCCCTCGCCGCGGCGGTCTGGAGGCCGTGCACGGCGCCGTACCACTCGGTAGGATCCGGGCTCCGGAACGAGCGCTCGATCGTGAGGATGCGTTCGTCCAGCAGGTCGATGAACCGGGAGACGAAGGAGGTGGCTGCTCGGGCCGAACCGATGTCCGCCATCAGCTCGGAGAAGGCTGCCTTGTCGATGACGGGCTGCACCTTGCTCCTTTCGCGCGTCAGGGTCCGGTGGCCGGAGTGCCATCGAAAGGTCCAGTCTCGCCGGAGAAGATGAAGCTGGAGCGGAGAAACCCTCGGGGTTCGTTCAAGAAAAGGCGCAGCGGCCATACGTCGCCGGGTTTGCCGGAGGGCCTCGGCCCTGGTGTTCAGGAGGGTCCTCTCCGGACGTCGTAGGTGAGGAAAGCGAACTGGCCCTGCTGTTCGACGGAGCGGAGCGTGAGCCGGTCCGATTCCACGCGCAGGGGCAGCAGCGGCGCGCCGCCGGTCAGGGCGACCGGCGCGACGGACACCTGGATGCCGTCCAGCAGGCCGGCTGCGAGGAACTGCCCGGCGAGGTCCCCGCCGCCCACGATCCAGATGTCCTTGCCACCGGCGGCCTCGTGCAGGCGCTCGAACACCGCGCGGACATCGCCGGAGACGAACCGCACGTCCGCGCCCTCCGGCACCGGCAGTTCCCGGGTGGTGAAGACGAACGTCGGCCGCCCGCCGTACATCGTGCCCCATGTGCCGGGGTCCTCCAGGAGTCCCTCGAAGTCGAGGACCCACTCGTACGTCGTCGAGCCCTCCACGAGCACGCCGACCGTGTCGAGGAACCGCGCGTAGTGCTCGGGCGGCGGGGGCTCGACGGCGAAGAGCCAGTCCAGCGAGTTGTGCTCGTCGGCGATGAAGCCGTTGAGGGTGGAGGCCGTGTAGAAGATGACGCGTGTCATGGTCCATCTCACCACCGGCGCGGCGGCGGCGTAAGGGGCTGGGAGGGTCAGTCCCGGGTGTCGATCCCGCCGATGAACGCCCGGACCAGGGCGTCGAACTCCTCTTCCCGTTCGATCTGCGGCATGTGCCCGCACTGCTCGAACAGGTGGAACCCGGCGTGCGGGAACACCGTCCGCGCGTGGTCCAGGTGCGACGACGGCAGCACCCGGTCCTCGTCTCCCCACACCACGAGCGTGGGCTTGTGCTGGGCCGCCACCGTGCGGAGGAGCTGGGTACGCCAGCGACGCCGGACGCCCCGGAAGGTGCCGAGGTGCCGGGCCACGGCGAGCAGGACGTCGTCGTACGCCGGGTTCCTGCCCACCTCCTGCGCGTGGTCGAGGCGTTCCTCGGTGACGAACCGCTTGTCGTGGAACAGTGCCCGCTCCGTACGATACGCAGCCTTGCGCGACTTGTCCTTCATGAGCCTCCGGCCCACCGGCCGGACGGCGAGGATCCGCAGCGCGAGCGTCACCTCCCTGCCGAAACCGGCGCTGTTCGCGAGCACGAGGCTCCGGACACGCTGCGGCTCCAGCGCACTGATCTTCATGGCGATCGCGCCACCGAGGGAGTTGCCCACGACGTGCAGCGGGCGATGCTCGCCCACCGTGTCCAGCGCGGCGAGGACGAAGCGGGCCATGGACTCCATGGAGTACCGGCCCTCCGTCCGCTCGGACAGCCCGAATCCCGGCAGGTCCACGCTGATGACCCGGTGGTCCGGGGCGAGGCGCGAGGAGAGACCTGCCCAGTCCTCCAGGCTTCGGCCGATGCCGTGCAGCAGGAGGACCGGCGGCTTCTCGCGGGCGCCCTCGTCGCGGTAGCGCACGCGGATGCCGCCGACCAGCAGGAAACCCCCGGGCGCGGAACCCGGAGCGCCGGATAGCCCGGTGCCGGAACGCGCTCCGCTCATCGGCGCACCTTCGCCGCGAGGCGGACGAGTGCGGTGGCGCGGCGTTCGAGCGTGCCGAAGGACATCGGGGCAATGCGGGCGACGACGTCGGGCACCTTCGCGCTCAGTCCGATCAGCAGTCGCGGCCTGCGCGCCTTCACGGCGTCGAGCATGAGTTCGGCGGCCCGATCCGCAGGAAAGGTGAGGAGCCTGGTGAACTCGTCCTTCGCCTTCCTCACCTCGGCCTGGCTGAGGTCCCCGCCGATCCTCGCGTTGAGCGCGATGCCGGTCCGGATGCCGCCGGGGTGCACGGTCGTGGTGCCGATGCCGCGCGGCAGCAGCTCGTTGCGGAGCGCTTCGGTGAACCCGCGCAGGGCGAACTTGCTCGAGGAGTAGGCCGTCTGGCCCTTGGGCCCCACGAGCCCGAACAGGCTGGAGACGTTCACGATGTGCCCGCCCGGTCCGATCCTCGGCAGCAGCAGGTGGGTGAGCAGCACCGGAGCGGAGAAGTTGATGGCCATGACCCAGTCGAAGTCCTCCATGCTGATCTGGTCGAACCGCCCCGCGAGGGCCACGCCGGCGTTGTTCACCAGCAGGTCCACGGTGTCGGTGGCGGCGAGCAGGTCGGCGGCCAGGTGCTCGACGGCCGCCCGGTCCGCGAGATCGGCGACGAACGTGGTCACCGCGGCGCCGGGCCAGGTGGAACGGATGGAGGATGCGACGGCGTCGAGCCCCGCCTCGTCCCGGTCCACGAGCAGCAGGGTGCTCCCGCGCTCCGCGAGGCCGCGGGCCAGGTGCTCGCCCATGCCTCCTGCTGCACCCGTGACGACGGCGGTGGCGCCGGCGAACCGGAAGGGGCGGATGCTCATGCGTGGATCTCCTGGAGTTCGGGGGCGGGGGAGGACGGCGGGGCCGGGGCGTCGAAGACCATGTTCCTCGCCAGGTTGCCGTGCAGGGCGGTCGGGGCATCGAGCAGGTAGTTCTGGCGCATGGTCCACGGCTGCCGGTCGCCCTGCTTCGGGAAGGCCGAGACGGCGCGCTGCACGTACCCGGAGGTCAGGTCGAGGAGCGGGCGGGGCATCATGTCGCCGTCCACCGCGGGTGCTCCGTATCGGTGGCCGTGGCGGTCCATGTACCTGATGAGGCGGCAGACGTAGCGGGAGCTGAGGTCCGCCCGGAGCGTCCACGAGGCGTTGGTGTAGCCGACGCACAGGGCGAGGTTGGGCACACCGCTGATCATCAGGCCCCGGTACACCCAGGAGTCACCGAGGTCCACCGGCTGCCCGTCCACAGTGAAGATGGCTCCACCGAGTGGCAGCATCGAGAGGCCGGTGGCGGTCACGACGACGTCGGCCTCGAGCTCCTTCCCGGACGCGAGGCGGACGCCGCGCGCCGTGAACGTGTCGATGGTGTCCGTGACCACGGAGGCGCTGCCGGACGTGAGCGCCTTGAACAGGTCGGCACTCGGGGCGACGCAGAGCCGCTGGTCCCACGGGTTGTAGGCGGGCGTGAAGTGCTCGTCGACCAGCTTCTCGTCGCCGAGGATCCGTGCCGTCTGGGTGCGGATGAGCTTCTTGGCGAGCTCCGGCCGGCGGCGGCACAGCTGGTAGAACGCCTGCGTGAAGAGTACGTTCTTGGCGCGGGCCACATGGTGGGCGAGGCCGGCGGGGAGGTGGCGTCGCACCGCGTCGGAGAACCTGTCCCGGCTCGGGACGGCGGTGATGTAGGTGGGGGAGCGCTGGAGCATCGTCACGTGCGCCGCCTTCTGCGCCATGGACGGCACGAGGGTGACAGCGGTGGCGCCGCTGCCGACCACGACGACGCGCTTGCCCGCGTAGTCCAGTCCCTCGGGCCAGAACTGGGGGCGGACGATCTCCCCTTCGTACGCATCGAGGCCGGGGAAGGACGGCTCGTACCCGTGCTCGTAGTTGTAGTATCCGCTGCACAGGTAGAGGAACGCGCACGTGAGCCGGTGGCGCTCGACCCCCACGCCCCCGTTGCCGTCGTCGTCCGTGACGTCGAGTTCGAGGGTCCACCGGGCGTCGTCGGAGGACCAGGCCGCTCCGACCAGCCTGGTCCGGAACCGGATGCGCTCCCGGATGGCCGGGTCCTCCGCCGTTTCCCGGATGTAGGTGAGGATCGACGATCCGTCGGCGATCGCCTTGGCCTCGGTCCACGGGCGGAACGGGTACCCGAGAGTGAACATGTCGCTGTCGGAGCGGACGCCGGGATAACGGAAGAGGTCCCACGTGCCGCCGATCGCACTGCGGGCCTCCAGGACCGCGAAGCTCTTGCCCCGGAGTCCGGTGGAGACGCGGTAGGCGGCGCCGATGCCGGAGAGGCCGGCCCCGACGATCACGACGTCGAGATGTTCGAGGGAGGTGTCCATCCCTCCATTATTCGGGGCTACCGCGGCTTCTGCTTGACTCTGCGCGACAGCTCTTTAACCTTGGACGACATGGGCTCCATCATCCGCTCCGCCGGCATGCGCGGCTTCCGCGACGTCGTCGAGCAGTTCGGCGGCGACGCCGAAGTGCTCGCGGCTCAGTACCGCGTGCCGGCGGAGGCGATCGACAGCGACGACGTCCTCGTCTCGGACATCGCCCTGGCGAAGCTCCTCGAGGGTGCGGCGCGAGATCTGCCGTGCCCGGATCTCGGATTGCGCATCTCGGAGTACCAGGACATCGGCATCCTCGGGCCGCTCGCCGTCGCCGTGCAGAACTCGCCCACGGTCGGCGCAGCCCTGGAGTGCGCGTCCCAGTTCCTCTTCCTCCACAGTCCGGTGCTGCGCTTCACCATCGTGCCGGACCCCGAGGGCAGGCCGGGCGACGTCGGCCTCTGCTACGGATCCTCCGAGGGCACGCCGCCCCGGCAGGCCACCGACGCGATCCTCGCCTTCGCGCACCGCATGATCCGCTTCCTGGTGGACGGGCCGTACGGGCTGCACTCGGTCCATCTCTCGCACCTGCCCAGGGCGCCCGTCTCCCGGTACACGGAGTTCTTCGGTGCGGATGTCCGCTTCGGGCAGGCCGCGTCGCTGCTGCGCGTGCCCCGGAGCCTCCTCGACCGCCCGCTCGCGGGAGTGGACGCCACACTGCGGGAGATCGCCCTCGACTACCTCCACAGCCACTTCCCGGAGCCCGGCCGCGTCGTCGCCCCGCAGGTCCGCAACGCCGTCGACCGCATGCTCGGCACCTCGCCGCCGCGCATCGACTCCGCAGCGAGGCTCCTCGGTATGCACGCCCGGACGCTGCAGCGACGGCTCGCCGTGGAAGGCACCACCTTCGGGGCACTGCTCGACGACGCCCGGCGGGACGCGGCGCTCCGCCTGCTGACACGGACGGATCTTCCGCTGCAACAGGTGGCCGGACTCGTGGGGCTGTCCGAGCAGTCGGCCCTCACCCGGTGCGTGCGCCGGTGGTGCGGGACGACGCCCCGGGAGGTCCGGATGCTCGGGCCGGTCCGGGCCGGGTGAGCTTGTCGGGGTTGCGGACGAGGTAGACGCCGCTGATCCGGCTCCGGTCGTCCAGGGCGACGGCCAGCGTCAGTTCCAATCGGGTCCCGGCGTGGATCAGTACGCCCGGGCCTCCGTTGAGGGTACCGATGTCCACCTGCATCTGTGGGAGCGGCGTCCGGGCGATCTTCAGGAGGAAGGCGGCGATGGGTTCGGCGCCGGCGATCGGCTTGCGCGCGGCCACGACCTTGCCGCCGCCGTCGGAGAGCAGCACCGCATCGGGGGCGAGCACGTCGATCAGGGCCCGGAGGTCCCCGGTGACGAGGGCGGCCAGGAAGGCCTCGAGCACGTCGGTACTGCGCTGGGGGGTCGTCGCGACGTGGTGCGCGGCGTTGATGCGGGTGCGGGCCCGGTGCGCGATCTGGCGAACCGCTGTCGGGGTCTTGCCCATGGCCTCGGCGATGACGCCGTAGGGCAGGCTGAAGACGTCGTGGAGCATGAAGACCGCGCGTTGCTCGGGGGTGGCCTGCTGCAGCACGACGGACAGGGCGTAGCTGAGTTGCTCCTTGAGGAGGAGTTGGTGCTCCGGGCCGTCGTCGTCGGCCACCAACGGCTCGGAAGCCACGGTCCGGGGTAGTCCTCCCGGCGTCGGCCCGCGGCCCGCACCGCGTTCAGTGCGACGCGGGTGGCCGCCATGGCGAGGTACGCGCGTGGATCGCGGACGGTGGACGCATCCACGGCGGCCCAGCGCAGGTAGGTCTCCTGGACGATGTCCTCGGCGTCGGCCCGGGAGCCGATGATCTCGTAGGCGATGGTGAAGACGAGGGGCCGGTGGGCCGTGAACAGCTCGTCCTGTTCCGTTCTGGAGGTCACGGCCTCAGTGTACGGAGACCGCGGGTCCGGACGGCCAGGTGAAGGACCCCGGTGCGCGCGCCTCCCCGGCCAGCCAGGCCACCGTCATACGGCAGACGCGCTCCTTGGCCCAGCCGCCGGCCCGCCCGGTCAGTGCCAAGCGCCGCGCGGTGTCATCGGGATGCGCCACCTGGACGTGCCCGTGCCCTGCCCCGAGGTCCAGGCACTGCAGCAGATAGCCGATGTCGATGGCAGCGGGCACCGCGCCGGCCAGCCGGGCCAGCACGGTATCGGCGGCGTGGGCTCCGAGGGGAAGGGCGGACGCGCAGGAGGCCCGCAGGTGCGCCCCGGCCACACCCTGCACGGCCACGGCATCCCCGGCACCGACGACACGCTCGTGCCCGGGCACCGTGAGGGTCGCGTCCACCGTCAGCCGGCCGTCGGCCCCGACGGGCAGGCCGCTGTCGGCGGCCAGGGCCGGTACGGCGAACCCGGCCGTCCAGATCGTCGTGCGAGCAGCGGATCGGTCCGGTTCGTACCCGGTGTTCTCGTGCCCGAGCACGTTTCCGGCGACCGGGTCCACGGTCCCCGCCTCCACCGCGATGCCCAGACGCCGCAGGCGCCGGGCGATCGACGGGCGTGCTGTCAGCGGGTGCGCCGGACCCGAGGGAGCCACGATCGTGATCCCGAGGTCCGGCCGGGCAGCAGCGAGAGCACATGCCAGCTCCACCCCGGTCGGTCCCGCACCCGCGACCGTCAGTGCTGATCCTGCCGGCAGGTCCGCCACGGCGCTCCGGGTGGCCTCGGCGGCACCGGGGTTCGTGATCGACAGCAGCGGTGTCGATCGCTCGCCGCTGCCCACCGCATACACCAGCCAGTCGAAGTGGAGCGGATCCTGCTGCTCCAGGGCGACCAGCCGCCGTGCCGGGTCGATCCGGACCGCCCGGGCACGCAGCTGCCGCACGCGCGGGTGCAGCACGTCCGCCCAGGTGACGGCCGCCGAGTCCCGCGCCCCGGCGGCGAGCGCGTGCAGCCGGATCCGCTGGGTGAACGCCGCTCCCGGATCCACCAGGGTGACCACCACCGGCGACGCGCTCCTGCTCCCGGCCAGGCGATTGGCCGCCATGACCCCCGCGTACCCGCCGCCGACGACCACTACCCGCACTGGTTCACGCATCATGCTCTCCTTCTCGAAACATCCTGACGCCATCAAGACACCTCCCGACGGGGACGTGTGACACCCCATCGGATTCTGTCCGCGCCGACCGACCCCGCCGCCCGACCCCGGCGCCCGCCCGCGGCCGACCTACACTGGCAGGCAGGACTCGAGCGCGGGAAAGGGGAGCGGTGGCGGGGATCACCAGCGCCGACGTGGCCCGCGAGAGCGGCGTCTCACGGACCACCGTCAGCTACGTGCTGACCGGCCGGGACGGCGTGAACATCTCCGAGGAGACCCGCCGGCGTGTGCGCGAGACAGCAGCGCGGCTGGGATATGCGCCGTCGGCCGCGGCCCGCGCCCTGCGCACCGGACGCAGCGACCTGGTGCTGTGCATCCTGCCGGACTGGCCCGTGGGGCCCGTGATCGAGACGCTGCTGGACGAGCTCGCCGACGGGCTGTCGGGCCGCGGGCTGTCCGTCCTCGTGCATCACGGGCGGCGGACGCGCCCGCTCGCCGAGCTGTGGCGGGCCGTGACCCCGCGGGCGGTGATCGGGTTCGCCCCCTTCGCGGACGAGGACCTGCTCATGATGCGGCAGGCCGGGATCCAGGTGCTCGGAACCCTCGGCGAGGAGGATCAGCCCGACCCGGCCCTCCCGTCCCAGAGCCAGCTCGCCGTCGGCGCCCTGCAGGCCCGGCGACTCGCTGAGCGCGGTGTCGGGCGCCTCGGCTACGCGTGGCCCACGGACCCCCGGCTCGAGGTCTTCGCGCGCGACCGCCTGCTGGGCGTCGAGCGTGCCTGTGCCGAGCTCGGCCTCCCGGATCCGGTCGTGCGGCCCGTCGCGCTCGACGCCCGGGCCGCCGCGGCGGCGGTGCGGTCCTGGCGGGAGCAGGGGGTCACCGGCGTCGCCGCCTACAACGACGACGTCGCGCTCGCCGTCCTCGCGGGGCTGCGCGCCGAGGGGGTGTCCTGCCCGGACACCATGGCGGTGGTGGGGGTCGACGACGTCCCCGCGGCGGCCCTCGCAGCGCCTCCTCTCACGACGGTGTCGCAGTCGATCGAGGTGCAGGCCCGCTATCTCGCCGCCCTCGTCCTCGCGGACCTCGACGGGTCAGCGGAGAAGCCTGAGCATCCCGGCCATGGATTGCACCTTGTGGAGCGGGAGTCGGCCTGACGGGAGGCCGGCAGCACTGACGCGAGGAGGACCGGAGCTCTCGCTCCGGCCCTCCTGTCTCTGCGGGTCCGGTACTGGACTGTTGCCCGGCCCTTGCTACGGCGCGGGGTACCGCACCACGTAGCTCGGTGTCCCGGTATTGGCGTTGCTGACCGGAGCTCCCGTGTTGTTCACGACGTGGTCGATGGTGCCCGCTCCCAGGTTCACGGTCAGGAGATGGTTGAGCACCACACCCGGGGTCTCCGGCACCTCGAAGCCGCGGGTGGCGTGGATGCTCGGGTCCACATTGGTGAAGATGTACGAGCCTCCTCCCCACAGGGTGTGGTCCTCGACGTCGTCGGCCACCTTGTAGCCGGCCCAGCCGAGGACGCCGTCGTGCTGCCAGGCGGCCTGGTTCGGTGCGTCGTACGGCAGTTCGTTCTGGAAGAAGACCGTGCGGCCCCTCTCGCCGTTCCAGATGACGTTGTACTCCTGGTAGTGCTCCACGAAGAGGCCGGTGGCGGTGACGTCGTCGCCGTTGACGATCACGCCGTTGCGCCCGGTGCTGACGTCCCAGCCGAAGGCACCCTCGTTGCCGTGGTCCGCACGCCACACCCAGGTGTGGTCGATCAGCACATTGTCGCTGTTGACCTCCAGGCTCACGTCGGCCTTGCCAACGTGCGGGCCGCCGATCCGGAAGTAGACGTCGCTCAGCGTCGTCGGGTTCGCGGGATCGCTGTGCTGCGCTCCGTTGTTGCCGTTCTTCGTCCCGACCTGCAGCAGGACGGGGGAGTTCACGGTGCCGCCGTCGATCGTGACGCCCGCGATGACGACGCCGGGCACGTCGGCCACGCGCATCGGCGTGGCCCCGTCCACGGCGGTGAGGGTCGCGTGGCCGAGGCCGAGGACCACCGTGTCGGCGCGCTTGACGGCGATGGTCTGGGCGATGTCGTAGACGCCCGGGGTGAGGAGGAGGTGCTTGCCGCGGGCGAGTGCGTTGTTGATCGCCTGGACGGAGTCACCCGGGCGCGCCACGAAGAACTCGGACAGCGGGATCGTCCGGCCGTCCGTCAGGCCGTCACCCCACGAGATGCCGCGGGAATCGGTCTGCGCGGCCGGCACGCGCACGCCGTAGGACCCGGAGGCGTCGGCGAAGAGGTAGGGCTTCTCGCGGCTGACCAGGGTCCGGTCGAGCGTCGTGTACGGGGGAGTGGGGAAGGACTCGTCCGTGGGTGCGCCCTCGGTGCCCGAGAAGACGGCGTTCCAGACGCCGTTGGACCAGCTGCCGATCTCCGCGTTGCGGGTGAACCACTGCTGCTGGGACCCGTTGACGATGTCCCCGGCCTTCGAGTCGGCGAGGTAGCCGCCGCTCGCGTACTGCGGGCCCGCGGTGCAGTAGTCCATCAGCGAGAGCGTGCCGCCGGTGACGTTGACGCGCCGCAGCGAGACGGCCTGGGACACGGCCCAGAAGTTGGCCGTCGCCCGGCAGTCGTCCTGGCCCGCGCCGTTGACCTCGAGGGTGAGGTTGGAGAGGGTGCGCCAGAAGTTGTTGAGCGCGATGCAGTTGGCCGTGCCGTTGTCCTCGAGGCAGCGGTTGTAGACCTCGATCTTGCCGTTGATGGTGACGTCCGACGGGGAGGCCCCGAGGCCCGCCACCTCCGTGTAGTAGCCCACCTTGAACTGCAGGGGCTCGGCGTCCGTGCCGTAGGTGCCCGGCAGGAAGAGGAGGGCCTCGCGTTCGGTGCCCATCTCGTTGTCGATCTGCCGGGCGTTGACGGCATCGACCGCTGCCTGGATCTCGCTGACGGGCATGCTCGGATCGAAGATCGTCACATTGGGCCCGAAGTCGGGTGTGGGCACCGGTGGTGCCTCCTTCAGGGCGACCGGCGCCGTGCGCGAGGAGTCCACGGGCGGTGCCGCGACGGCCGATGCTCCCGTGTCGGCGGCCAGGAGCGCCGTCACGCCGATCGCTGCTGCCAGCCGGGTGCGCCCGGTCCTGGTGGGGTGGGGGATTGTCATGCTGAACGGTTCCTCTCCGTCGAGGTGGTCCTACTCCGGTGTTGATGAGTAGTGAATCGTGTCACTACCATTCGAGAAGTACATCCCTGGAGCAGGGCGAAGTCAAGAAGTGGAGGAAGCCCGAGGGATTTCCTTGAAGGGTGCCGGTGCCGGTGATAGAGCTTGGGGGACCGCTGCCGGCTACGGGCCGGCAGCCAGGCCCGTACCCGACCCGAGGAGACACCATGGCAACGCCCGACGACGAAGAGCGCACCCTCAGCGAGTGGAGCCGGACCCTGACCCAGGCCCTGCAGATCCTGGACCTCGAGGTGGACCACCCGAGGATCGTCGAACTGGCCGACCGGTCCTCCGGGCACGTGTCGCCGCATGCGGGCGCCATCAGCGCGTTCCTGGTGGGCTATGCGGCGGGCACCGTCACCACGGACGGCCGGGAGGAGACGAGCGCCGCGGTCGAGAAGGCCGTGAAGACCGTCCTGACCGTCATCCGGAAGGACGAGGAGACGCAGGAGGAGAAGGGCTGGACGGGATCGGCGCAGTGATCATGCGGCGGGCGCGGGCCGACCATGCCGCATCGAGGCCAGGCGCGTGAGCGTCCAGGCCAGCACGACGACGACGAGCGCGGCCGCGGCCAGGCCGAGGCCCGCGTAGCCGAGCAGCACGAGGGCGGGGCCGGCGAGGGCTCCGCCCAGGGCCCCGGCGAGGTTCATGACGAGGTCGGAAGAGCCCTGGACGGGTGCCCGTTCGGCGGCACCGACCGCGCCGGCCAGCAGCGCCGATGCCGAGACGACGCACGCGGACCACCCCAGGCCGAGCAGAATGAGGCTCACCGTCACGCCGGCCTCCGACTCCGAGCCCTGCCAGGCGGTGAGAAGCGCTCCGAGCAGCAGGACCTGACCGCACAGGATGCCCCGGGTCGTGCCGTAACGGTCCGCGATCCAGCCGAATGCCGGAGACAGCGCATACATGCCGGCCACATGCAGGCTGATGGTCAGCCCCACGATGGACAGGCCCGCGCCGTGGTCGTGCAGGTGCACGGGGGTCATGGACATGAGCGAGACCATGGCTGCATGGCTGACCGCGATGGTCACGACGGCGAAGCGGGCTGCGGGATTCTCGGCCAGGATGCGCAGGCCGCGGCGTCTCCGCGGAGGCGCACCCCCGGCCGGGCGGTCCGCAGCCTGCCGGGCGAGTGCGGTCAGGAGCGGATCGGGCCGCAGTCCGAGCGCATACACGGCAGCCGCACCGGCCTGCGCGGCTGCCGAGAAGACGAAGCCGCCACTGAGCGGCGGGATGCCGAATACCAGGGCTACGGCGGCACCGGGTTCGAAGAGATTCGGCCCGAGCACAGCCCCGATCGTGGTCGACCAGACGACGACGGCGAGGCTCCGCCCGCGAGTCGCCTCGGTGGCGAGGTCGGTCGCCGCGAAGCGGGCCTGCAGCCCCGTGGCGGACCCGACCCCGAGGAGCACCAGGGCGAGGAGCAACAGGGGAAACGCGGACAGCGAGGCCGCGACGATCGCCAGGACCGCGCCCACGCCGGACACGACGGCGCCCGTCGCCAGGGACACCCGGCGTCCGCTGCGCTGGGCGAGGGCAGCGAGGGGAACGGCGGCGGCGGCGGCGCCGAGGGTGGCCATGGTGGCTGCCATCCCGGACCACGCGCTCGACCCCGAGGTCTCGGCCGCGAGCAACGCACCCAGCGACAGCGTCGCCCCCGCACCGAGACCGCCCAGGACCTGGGCGACGACGAGGACGCGGATGACCCGGCGCTGCTGACCGGGTTGCCCGATCTGCTGAGCGTCCGCTGCGTGCTGGTCGTTCCGGGTGTGCTGTGTCTTCGGTTGCCCGGACTGCTGTACCGGCTGTTTCTCCACGGCGTCTGATCCTCCCGGTCGTCGCGACCGGAGCAGTCTATCCGCGCGGCTGCCGGGTGCGAGCTGCACACCCCGGTGCCGCCGCGTCGGACAGCACGGCCCGGTGCCGCCGCGTCGGACAGCACGGCCCGGTGCGGAACGCTCCGCCGTTCGCGGCCGCCCCCCCCGGCTGCGGGTGCTCCCCGAGCGGCGCTGCCTCCCCGGCTCGGACCTGCCACCGGGGCATCCGCCGGTTCAGGCGAGGAGTCTGGCTTTCTGGACCGCGAACTCCTCCTCGGTGAGGATCCCGTCTGCCTTCAGCGACGCCAGCTCCCTGAGCCGGCCGATCAGGTCCGGGGGCGGCTCGGGTGCGGTGGCAGGTGCCGCCACCGATGCCTGGGCTGCGACGTTCTGTTCGAAGGCCCGATGGCGGTCGGCGGCGATCTGCGCGTCGCGGTCGGCGAACCGTTCGGACTGCCGACGCTGCACGCGCCCGCTCACGGCGGTGGCTGTGCTGGCGACGACGGCGGTGCGGGCGACCCCCCGCAGTAGACCTGGCATGGCGGTAGCTCCTCAGTCTGTCTCGTCGAGGGCATCGAGCGCCTCGATCATGTCGGTGGCGGAGATCCTCGAGCTGGCGATCAGCTCCCCACCGCTGTGCCGGACCGCAGCCACGAACGGTGCGGCCCACGTGTTCTCGTAGACGATGAGCGCGGCCAGAGTGCCGGGCCTCATCGCGTCGGTGGCCTGGCGGATGTCGTCGACTCCGAGGATCCCGGAGGATGCCCCGGCGAAGGAGGAGAATCCGCTGCTCTCGGAGAGTGGTTCGGAGAGCTCGACGACGTCGACCGTTCCGTCCTCCGCCTTGCGGACGATCAGGAGGTCGAAGAGCCGGATGACTCCTCGCTCCACGAGGTCCATGAGCGCCGGGGCGGCCTCGCCGTTCAGGCGCTCGGGGGAGAACTCGATCAGGACGAAGTCGATCGGGGCGACGATCTCCTCCGTGCGGTCGATGGCTGAGGTGTCGGTGATGGTCACTGCGGGGCCTCCTGGGAGTCGAGGTGCGGGACGGGACGCCGGACACCCGGGTGGGGACCTGTGCCGGGAGCGCAGCTCCCTCGCCTCCGGCGACGGTCGTGATCGGTCCGCCGTCGTCCACGCAGGCACCACGCTAGGGGTGCGGAACCGGCGCGCGTAGGGCCGATGGTCCCGTCACGAACACCACTCGACCGCCTTCCTGGAAGGCGGTCGAGTGGTCGCTGCACGGTCGCCCGGCCCGGGGCAGCCGATCAGGCAGGTGTTGTCAGGCGTTCGCGGCTTCCGCCTTCTGCGCGGGCGTGCCCGTGCCGTTGGTCGGGAAGCCGTCCGGCTCGGCGTCGGGTACCTGCGCGCTGGCTTCGGCATCGTGCTTGGAGGGCGGCGTGTGGGTGCTCGGCTCGAACCGGACGATGATCTGCTTGGAGGTCGGGGTGTTGCTGCCCTGCGCCACGTGTTCGAGGGGCACCAGGACGTTCGCCTCGGGATAGTACGAGGCAGCGCACCCGCGCGCCGTGGGGTACGAGACCACGCGGTAGGCGCGGAGCACGCGCTGCACGCCGTCGTCGTGCACGCCGTGGATGTCCACGTTCTGGCCGTCCTTGAGGCCCAGTTCCGCGATGTCGTCAGGGTTGATGAACACCACGTGCCGGCCCCCCTTGATGCCGCGGTAGCGGTCGTTGTTGCCGTAGATGGTGGTGTTCCACTGATCGTGGGCCCGCAGCGACTGGAGGATCAGCGTGCCCTCGGGGCGCTCGAGGTACTCGAGGTCGTTGACGGTGAGGACGGCCTTGCCCGTGGGGGTGTTGAAGGTGCGCGAGTCGCGCGGGCCGTTGGCCAGGATGAAGCCGCCGTCCTGCCGGATCTTCCGGTTGTAGTCCTCGCAGCCCTCGACCACGCGCGAGATGTGCTCGCGGATGAGGTCGTAGTCCTTCTCGAACCCTTCCCAGTCGGCGTCGATCTTCCCGTCGATCGTGGCACGGGCCAGGCGGCTGATGATCGCCGGCTCGGAGAGCAGGTTCTCGGAGACGGGTTCCACGCTGCCCCACGAAGGGTGCACGGCGCACACGGTGTCCTCCACGGAGACGAACTGCACGCCGGTGGCCTGGCGGTCGATCTCCGTGCGGCCCCTGCACGGCAGGATCAGCGCCTCCTTGCCCGTCACGAGGTGCGAGCGGTTCAGCTTGATCGAGATCTGCACCGTCATGTCGGTGTTCTCGAACGCCTTCTCCGCCACCTGGGTGTCGGAGATGGCGGAGACGAGGTTCCCGCCGAGGGCGACCATGACCTTGACCTTGCCGTCCCGCATGCGCCGGATCGATTCGACGGCGTCCGCTCCGTGCTCGCGCGGGGGTTCGAACCCGAACTCCTTGCCGAGCGCATCCATGAAGGTGGGCGGCATCTGTTCCCAGATGCCCATGGTGCGGTCCCCCTGGACGTTGCTGTGGCCGCGGATCGGGGAGGCGCCCGCCCCCTTCTTGCCCATGTTGCCTCGCAGCAGCAGGAGGTTGATCATCTCCTTGATCGTCGCGACGCCCTTCTTCTGCTGCGTGATGCCCATCGCCCACGTGATGATGACCTTGTCCGCGGCGATGTACCGCGCGGCGAGCTCATCGATCTCCTCCGTGCGCAGTCCCGTGGCTTCGAGGACGGTGGCTTCGTCGAGCTCGAGCAGGTACTCCCGCAGTTCGTCGAGGCCCTCGCAGTGCTCCTCGAGGAACGCGTGGTCCAGCACCGTGCCCGGGTTCTTCGCCTCGGCCTCGAAGACGCGCTTGGACACCGCCTGCAGGAGTGCCATGTCCCCGCCGAGCCGGACCTGGAGGTACTGGTCCGCGATCTCGGTACCCTTGCCGAGGACGCCACGGACCAGCTGCGGGTTCTTGTAGCGCTTGAGGGCGGCTTCCGGCAGCGGATTGACGGCGACGATCTGCCCGCCGTTGCGCTTGCAGGCCTCGAGCTCGGTGAGCATGCGGGGGTGGTTGGTGCCCGGGTTCTGGCCCATGATGATGATCAGGTCCGCGTCGGCGTAGTCATCGAACGTGACGGTCGCCTTGCCGATCCCGATCGTCTGCCCCATGGCCCAGCCGGAGGACTCGTGGCACATGTTGGAGCAGTCCGGCAGGTTGTTGGTGCCGTAGCCGCGGGCGAACAGCTGGTAGAGGAACGCAGCCTCATTCGAGGTGCGGCCGCTGGTGTAGAAGGCGGCCTCGTCCGGCGAGTCGAGGCTCTTGAGCTTGTTCCCCACGATCTCGAAGGCCTCGTCCCAGCTCACGGGCCGGTAGTGGTCCTCACCGGCGGGCTTGTACACCGGCTCCACGAGTCGTCCCTGCATGCCGAGCCAGTATTCGGAGCGTTCACGGAGGTCGGTCAGGGAGTGCTCGGCCCAGAATTCGGACGAGATCACGACGGGTGCGGCCTCCCAGGTGACGGCCTTGGCCCCGTTCTCGCAGAACTCGAAGGTCTTGCGCTTGTGCGGGTCCGGCCAGGCGCAGCTGGGGCAGTCGAAGCCGTCCTTGTGGTTCATCTTGAGGACGGTCTTCAGTGTCCGCTCCACGCCCATGTGCTCGATCGCGGGCTTCATGGAGTGGTAGACGCCGGGGATCCCTGCCGCCCAGTCCTTCGGCCGCTTCTCGACCTTGAGGTCCTTCTCGTCGGCTTCTTCTACACGGGGTTCCTTGCGCGTCATGATGAACGTCCTCTTCCGCGGCCCGGGGTGGGCACTCCTCGACAGGTGATGCAACTGCCCTTGTATATCAGGCCTAGCAGGGCAGCGGGCGTGACCGCAAGCACTCCGTCTCCCGCACCGCCCAGCTTGACGCCAGGAAGCGCCGCCGCGCGGTGAGCGGCAGGTCGGGCCCCGCGCAGTATGCCGGTAAGGTGCGGCCGCGGTCCAGACGTCCGAGCGCGGAGGAGGGTTTCGAGGATCGACGACGGACGCTGGTTTATTTAGTTGACCTAACGAAACAGCAAGAGTACAGTTACTTAGAGCAACGAAGTATACGAGCCCAGGGGTTTTCGATGTCGGTAGCGCAGCACACCGCTGCAGAGCTGGTGCACAACATCTTCGACCTGCAGCGAGCCCTGCGGGGAGTCACTGCCGCGGGCATGAAGCACTCGGAGTTGGGGCCGGCACACACCGGCGTCCTCTTCTTCATCGGAGAGAGTGGGCCCATGCGTGCCTCTGCGCTCGCGGCCAGGCTTGGCATCGGACCGTCGGCCCTCAGCCGGCAGCTGGCCGACCTCGAGCAGTACGGGTTCGTGGTCCGCACGCCTGATCCGCTCGACGGGCGGGCCTGCCTGCTCTCGCTCTCGGCGCAGGGGCGGACGTACCTGGCGGAGACCTACGAGCGCAGGGCCGAGACGCTGCGGGAGATCCTCTCGGACTGGACCGAGAGCGAGGCCGAGGCGGCGTCGTCGTCGGTCCAGCAGCTCACCGCAGCCCTGCGCTCCGCCGCCTCGACCCCGAACGGGGCTCCACCCGGAACACCACGCACCACCGCACACCGCACGGGCAACGACGGCCGTCACCACCTGGACCCCGCGTCCGAGATCCCGAAGGAAGAACGCTGATGGCCACGCATTCCACCACGTCGACGACGGTCGACGCGCCCACGCCGCACGCGGCAGCGGCACCCCGCCGGCCGGGCGCCGAGCCCATGAGCCACAAGCAGATCCTGCAGGCGCTCACCGGCCTGCTCGCCGGTCTGTTCACGGCGATCCTGAGCAGCACCATCGTGGCGAACGCCCTGCCCACGATCATGAGCGACCTCAACGGCTCCCAGACGGACTTCGCGTGGGTCATCACCGCAGCGCTGCTCGCGAACGCCGCCACCACCCCCATCTGGGGCAAGTTCTCGGACCTGTTCGACAAGAAGATGCTGGTGCAGGTCAGCATCGTGATCTTCGTGGCCGGTTCGGTCCTCGCGGGCTTCGCGCAGACCATCCCGCTGCTGCTCACGGCGCGCGTCATCCAGGGCGTCGCCATGGGTGGCCTGACCGCGCTGGCCCAGGCCATCATCGGCACCATCATCGCCCCGCGCGAGCGTGGCCGGTATTCCGGCTACATGGGTGGCGTCATGGCCGTCGCGACGGCGGGCGGCCCGCTCCTCGGCGGCTTCATCGTGGACTCGCCCCTCGGGTGGCGCTGGACGTTCTTCGTCTGCGTCCCGCTCGCCATCATCGCCCTGGTGCTGCTGCAGATCACCCTCAAGCTCCCCGACACGCGCCGCAGGGCCCGCATCGACTGGCTCGGGTCCATCCTGCTGACAGCGGGCGTGAGCCTGCTCCTCATCTGGGTCTCCTTCGCGGGCAAGGAGGGTTACTACGAGTGGTTCTCCCGCGAGAGTGCGCTGATGGTCGGCGGCAGCGTGATCCTGCTGGCACTCCTCCTCGTGGTCGAGGCCAGGGTGGCCGAGCCCATGATCCCGCTCACGATCATCTCCGAGCGGACCACGGCCCTGGCCATCATCGCCTCGATCGCCGTCGGTATCGCACTGTTCGCCAGCTCGAGCTACCTCGGCCAGTACTACCAGGTGGCCCGCGGCGCCACGCCCACCGAGGCGGGCCTGCTCACGCTGCCGATGATCGCCGGCAACCTGCTGGGCTCCATCGGCGCCGGCCAGCTCGTCACCAAGTACGGCAAGTGGAAGCGGTACCTGATCGCGGGTGCCCTGTTCCTGATCGCCGGCCTCGGCCTCGCCGGGACCATCGACCACCTGACCGAGCTCTGGCTCGTGGGAATCTACACCTTCATCTTCGGCCTGGGCCTCGGCCTGATGCTGCAGAACCTCGTCCTCGCCGTCCAGAACACCGTGGCGGTCAAGGACATCGGGTCGGCCAGCGCCTCGGTCGCGTTCTTCCGCTCGCTGGGCGGTGCCGCGGGCGTCGCCGTCCTGGGGGCCATCCTCGGCACGCAGGTGGAGACCAGGACCACCGAGGGCCTCGCGGCAGCCGGCATCCCCGCCACGGGCGGTGCCGCCGGCGGGTCCTTGGACCTCGTCGACCTCCCCGCACCGATCGCCGACATCGTTCGGGCCGCCTACGGTGACAGCACGGCGATGATCTTCCTGATCACGGCGGTCATCGCGGTCGTCGGCCTCGCCTGCGTGCTGTTCATCAAGGAGACCCCGCTGCGCCGGACGGTCGACTTCGCCCAGGCCGCACCCGCCGGCCCGGCGGCGTCGATGTCGCCCGCGGCGACCGGGGCCGCGCCCGCCGTCGCCGGCGCCCAAGCGGCCGCGCAGCCGGGTTCGCAGACGGGCGCCGCGCCGGCCCTGAGGGAGTCCGACGTCGTCGCGGTGCAGCCCTCCCACGGCCGACACAGCGCCGGTCCGCTCGAGATCCGCAAGGCCGACCTGGACCGCGCCGCACAGGAGCTGTCCGCACTGGACGCCGACGTGCGGGACCGGGCCGGAACGGACCGCTAGGCAGACCCATCAGCGAGCAGGCCATCGGGAGTCCCCGGTGGCCTGCTCGCGTTGCGGGTATGTTCCCGCCTTCCACGAACCCCTTGTCCATCTGCGGAATGTGACGTAGCGTACTGCCCAGTGGTCGTCGAAACGTTTAGACGATCATGACGGCGGAGGACCACCTCGAGCCGTGATCCCGCGGACATCGGAGTCGGCATGGCCAATATCCACGACGTAGCACGCGTCGCAGGTGTGTCCATCAGCACGGTCTCCTATGCCCTGAGCGGCAAGCGTCCGATCGGGGAGAAGACCCGCCTGCGGATCGACGAGGCCGTACGGGAACTCGACTACATGCCGAACGCGGCCGGCCGCATGCTCGCCGGAACGCGAACCCGCATCTTCGCCCTGACCGCCCCGCTGAGGAGCGACACCTACGCACCCGCGCACATGGCGTTCGTCCTGGCGGTCGCGACGGCCGCCCGGAAGTACGACTACGACGTCCTGCTCCTGACCGAGGACGAGGCTACGGACGGGCTCCGAAGGGTCTCCTCGAGCAGGCTCGTGGACGGCATCATCGTGCTGGACGTCTCCGTCCAGGACGAGCGTGCGGACCTCGTCCGCTCGCTCGGTGTCCCTGCCGCGCTCATCGGGGTGCCGGGCGACGCGGAAGGCCTGGTCTGCGTCGACCTCGACTTCGAGGCCGCGGCGGCACTCGCGGTCGACCGGCTCGTCGACGAGGGCCATGCCTCGATCGCGCTGCTGGGCCACCCGGAGGTGGTCTACGAGCGAGGCTCGAACTTCCCGATGCGCTTTCGCGACGGCTTCCTGCGCCGCGCGGCGGAGCGGGGAGTCGCGGCGTCGTTCTCCATGGTGGAGAAGGACCCCGCGCAGGTGCGCACCGCCCTGGCACGCGTCCTCGACGCCGCCCCGGTGCCCACCGGCCTCGTCGTGCATGCCGAGGAGGGTGTCCACAAGGTCATCCTCGAGGCTGTCGCGGCACGCGGACTGTCCGTCCCGCAGGACCTCTCGGTGATCGCCGGCGTGCCGACGTTCGACACCTCCTCGTTCACGCCGCCCCTCGATGCCATTCCGCTCATCCCGGTGGATTCCTGCACCCGTGCTGTGGAGCTGGCGGTCCAGCAGCTCGATTCGACCGTAGAACCCCGTATCGAACTCATTCCACCCAAATACCGCGACCACGGTTCGGTCGCGGCACCCAGACCGGGCACATAGCGCCGGCTCCTCATCCACCGACCCGTTCCACCCCGACGGCGGCACTCCATGGCCCATCGTCGAAACGTTTCGATTACCGCAGGCCGTCGCACGACGACCGACGAACACTACAAGGGAGTAGGCATGAACAAGAGCAGATTGATCCTGGGGGCGGCTTTCACCGCCGCCGCACTCGCCCTGTCGGGATGCTCCGGCTCGGACTCCGGTTCGAACGGCGAAGGGGGCCAGGGCGACACCCTCAAGCTCTGGCATTTCGAGAGCGAGACGAGCGCCATGGGCATCGCCTGGACCGAGGCCATCAAGGTCTTCGAGGAGGAGACGGGTGCAACCGTCGAGTTCGAGGAGCGCAGCTTCGAGCAGATCCGTTCGACGGCGAGCCAGGTGCTGAACTCGGACGAGGCACCCGACCTCCTCGAGTACAACAAGGGCAACGCCACCGCCGGGCTGCTGTCCAGCCAGGGCCTGCTGAGCAACCTCGACGACGCTGTGGAGGAGTACGGCTGGGATGACAAGCTCGCGCCGTCACTGCAGACGACGGCGAAGTACGACGAACAGGGCATCATGGGCTCGGGCAGCTGGTTCGGTGTCCCGAACTACGGCGAGTTCGTCGAGGTGTACTACAACAAGGACATGTTCGCGGCCGCGGGCCTCGAGGTGCCGACCACGCTCGACGAGTTCGAGGACGTGATGCAGGCGTTCACCGACCAGGGCGTCACGCCCATGGCGCAGTCCGCGGCGGAGTACCCGCTCGGCCAGCTCTGGTACCAGCTCGCGCTGACGCAGGCCGACCGCGAGTGGGTCGAGGACTACCAGCTGTACACGAACCCGGTGGACTGGCAGGGCGAGGAAGTGTCCTTCGCCACCGAGACGGTCAAGGACTGGACGGACAAGGGCTACATCTCCACCAACGCCACGGGATCGACGGCGGAGGACGCCGGGACCGCGTTCATCAACGGCACGAACCCGATCTTCTTCTCGGGCAGCTGGTGGCACAACCGGTTCACCACCGAGGCGACGGGCTTCGAGTGGGGCACGTTCCTCTTCCCCGAGGCCGAACTCGCGCCAGGGTCCGCCGGCAACATGTGGGCGGTCCCGGAGAACGCCGCCAACAAGGAACTCGCTCACAAGTTCATCGACATCACGATGCGCCCCGAGATCCAGAACCTGATCGGCAACAACGGCGGGGTCCCCGTCGCCGCGGATCCGGCGGACATCACCGACGAGAAGAGCTCGGAGCTCATCGCGAACTTCAACCAGCTCACCGAGAAGGACGGGATCGCCTTCTACCCGGACTGGCCCACGCCCACCTTCTACGACGAGCTGAACGCCGGCCTCCAGGAGCTCCTGAACGGCACCGTCTCGCCGGAGGAGTTCCAGGAGCAGGTCGGCGAGCAGTACCAGAGCGGCGTCGACGACATCGTCGGCTAGTTCCCCGCATCCGTCCGTGCCGCCGGTATCCGATCCGGACCGGCGGCACGGACGGCATCCCCTGCCTGTCCCCGCACTCGGAAGGTGCAAGCCCATGGCGATCGCAACCCGGTCGAAGGAGCGCGCCCAGCGCGCCAGCGCCACCCCCAGTCTCATCCCCGGCTCCCGCAGCAGTTCCTTCTGGTTCTACCTGCTGCCCGGCCTCGCCCTGCTCATGCTCATCATCGTGATCCCGCTGCTGTGGAACGTCTACCTGACCTTCACCTCGTACCGCGGCATCCGCCCGCCGGAGTTCATCGGCCTGGAGAACTGGGTGGAGCTCTTCGGTGACACCACGTTCTGGACCTCGTTCCGCAACTCCGTGGCCATGATCGTCGCGATGGTGGTGGTGCCCACGCTGCTGGGCCTCGTCCTCGCCGCGATGCTGTTCGATCTGATCGGCCGGAAGTTCGGCGGCCGCATGGCGAGCTTCCTCCGCGCCACCTACTACCTGCCGCAGATCCTGCCCGGTGTGATCGCGGCCATCGTGATCGGCTGGATCCTCCGGCCCGAGAACGGCGCCCTCAACCAGGTGCTCGCCGCCGTCGGACTGGGCAGCCTCCAGGGCAACTGGCTGGGCAGCCCGGAGACGGCCCTGCCCAGCATCATGGTGATCATGGTCTGGGTGCAGCTGGGTTATCCCGTGGTCATCTTCATGGCGGCACTGCAGCGCGTGGACCCGGAGCTGTACGAGGCCGCGGAGCTCGACGGCGCCAACTGGTTCCAGCGCTTCCGTGCCATCACGGTCAGCATCATCAGGCCCGAGATCTTCGTGGTCACCCTCACGTGCGCCATCGCCGCGCTCAAGGTCTTCGGCCCCATCTACGCGCTGACCGGCGGCGGACCCGGCACGTCGACGATCGTCCCCGCGTACTACGCCTACAGCGAGTTCTTCCAGTCCCAGCAGGTGGGCTACGGCGCGACCATCGCCACCGCGCTGACGGTGGTCATCGCCGTCGTCAGTATCATCTTCGTCCTCGTGCAGACGAGGCTCGAGCGCAGCGAGGAGGCACGCTGATGGCCATCACCGAGACCACAGCCGAGAAGACCGCACGTGATGCGGTCCAGGAACCGACCCGGCAACGACGACGCAGCGGGCGGGCACGCAAGACCGCCGGCGACTGGGTGATCCTCGGGGTGGCCGTGCTGATCGGGCTGCTCATCGCCGTCCCGTTCCTGCTCATCCTCGCCAACTCGTTCAAGTCGCCCACGGACTACGCCTCGGGCGGGCCGCTCTCCCTTCCGTCGGCGCTCTACTTCGACGGCATCACCGCCTTCTGGGAGCGCGTCGACTTCCCGCGCAAGCTCTGGAACAGCTTCTTCATCAGTTCCGTGGTGGCGGTGCTCGCCGTCGGGATCTCGATGTTCAACGCCTTCGCCCTCGGTATCGGACGCGTGCGCGGCCGGACCTGGCTGGTGCTGCTGATCCTGCTCGCCAACATGCTGCCGCAGGAGGTGCTGCTGTACCCGCTGTACTTCATGTTCCGGCAGGTGGGCCTCTACGACAGCGTGTGGGCCGTGATCATCATCTTCACCGTCATCCAGAGCGCCTTCGGGACCTATCTCCTGGCCTCCGTATACGGCACGTTCCCGAAGGAACTGCTGGAGGCGGCGTCGCTCGACGGCGCGAGCCGCTGGCAGATCCTGTGGCGCGTGATCTTCCCGATCTCGCGGCCCACGCTGAGCGTGCTGCTCATCTTCTTCTTCATCTGGACGTGGAACGAGTTCCTGATCCCGCTGACGTTCCTCGTGGGCAACGACAACCAGACCGTCCCCGTGGCCATCACGGTCCTGCAGGGCGATCGCCTCATGGATGTCACCACCACCAGCGCCTCCGCCCTCCTCGGGCTCCTACCCACCCTCATCTTCTTCCTCATCTTCCAGCGCACCCTCACCCGGGGCATCACGGCAGGAGCAGTCAAGTAACCATGAAATTCACCGACGGATTCTGGCATGTCCGCCCCGGCGTCGATGCGCAGTACGCGCAGGAGGCCTACGACATCGAGGCGGTGGACTACCGGCGCCTCGTCGTCTCGGCCCCGACGAAAATCATCGAGCGGCGGGGCGACACGCTCAACCGGGCGCTGCTGACGGTCACCCTCAGCAGCCCGCTCGAGGGGATCGTCGGTGTGCGGATCGAGAACCACCGCGGCGACTCCCCGCACCGGGGCTTCGACCTCGTGGGAGCGGTGGAGGGGCTCGGCGCAGCGAAGGCGGACGACGACGGCGGCGTGCTGACCGCCGGCCCGCTCACGGCGCGCATCAGCAAGGGTGCGCCGTGGAACCTCACCTTCGAGGCGGACGGCCGCTCGCTCACCTCCAGCGGGCACAAGTCCGTGGGGCGGATGGGCCTCGCCCCGGACGCACCCGTGGCCGCAGAGCCCGCCGGCGTCGCGGGGGTGTCGACGACGGGACGTGCGCCGTCGTCGTCGTACCTCCACGCCCAGCTCTCCCTCGGCGTCGGCGAACTGGTGTACGGCCTGGGCGAACGCTTCGGCCCACTGGTGAAGAACGGCCAGGCGGTCGACATCTGGAACGCCGACGGCGGCACCTCCAGCGAGCAGTCCTACAAGAACGTCCCGTTCTACCTGACCAACCGCGGCTACGGGATCTTCGTCAACCATCCCGAGCACGTGTCCTTCGAGGTGGGGTCGGAGTCCGTGGAGCGCGTGCAGTTCTCGGTGCCGGGGGAGTCGCTCGAGTACTTCGTCATCTACGGTCCCACGCCGGCGGACATCCTCGAGCGGTACACGCGCCTGACCGGCCGCCCCGCCCGGGTACCCGCCTGGTCCTACGGCCTGTGGCTGTCCACGAGCTTCACCACGGACTACGACGAGACGACCGTGGCGCACTTCGTCGACGGCATGGCCGAACGCGACCTCCCGCTGAGCGTCTTCCATTTCGACTGCTTCTGGATGCGCGAGTTCAACTGGACGGACTTCGAGTGGGACGCCCGGGTCTTCCCGGATCCCGAGGGCATGCTGGAGCGCATGCACGGTAGGGGCCTGCGGATCAGCGTCTGGCTCAACCCGTACATCGGCCAGCGATCGAAGCTCTTCGACGAGGCCGCGAAGGCCGGGTATCTGGTGCGGCGGGAGGACGGCACGGTCTGGCAGTGGGACATGTGGCAGGCGGGCATGGGCCTGGTGGACTTCACGAACCCGGACGCGACGGCCTGGTTCCAGGCCAAGGTGCGCACGCTGCTCGGGCAGGGTGTCGACGCCATCAAGACCGACTTCGGGGAGCGCATCCCGCTGGGCGTCCGCTGGCATGATGGAACGCCTGCGGAGACGATGCACAACCTCTACCCGCAGCTCTACAACCGCGCGGTCTTCGACGTCCTCGAGGAGGTGCGGGGCGCGGGCGAGGCCGTCCTGTTCGCCCGCTCCGCCACCGCCGGCGGGCAGCAGATGCCCGTGCACTGGGGAGGCGACAACTCGTCCTCCTTCGAGTCGATGGCCGAGACGCTGCGTGGCGGCCTCTCGCTGGCGCTCAGCGGATTCGGCTACTGGAGCCACGACATCGGCGGCTTCGAGGGCTCACCCGATCCTGCGGTGTTCAAGCGGTGGGTCGCCTTCGGCCTGCTCTCCAGCCACTCGCGCCTGCACGGCTCCACCAGCTACCGCGTCCCGTGGGCGTTCGATACGGGGGACGAACCCGAGGGCCAGAGCGCCGTGGACGTCACACGGATCTTCGCGCGGCTCAAACTGTCCCTCATGCCCTACCTGTACGCCGTCGGGTTGCAGGCCCATGCAACGGGGACGCCCTTCATGCGGCCCCTCCAGCTGGCGTTCCCGGCGGATCCCGCCGTCGCGCACCTGGACCGGCAGTACATGCTCGGCCCGGACCTGCTCGTGGCTCCGGTGTTCTCCGCCGACGGCGCGGTGGAGTACTACCTGCCAGCCGGGACGTGGACACACCTGCTGACCGGGGAGACCACCGCGGGAGGCGGCTGGCGGCGAGAGGTGCACGGCTTCGACAGCCTGCCGCTCTGGGTGCGGGAGGGCGCCGTCCTCGTCACCGGGAGCACCGCGGACCGGGCCGACTACGACTACCTCGACGACCCGCTGCTCACGGTCTACCCCGGTGCTGCGGACGGCAGCACGGTGCGTGTGGTCACCCCCTCGGGGACCGAGGGCGAGTTCCGGGTATCCCGCTCCTCGGCCGGCTACCGCATCACGGGGCCGGCGGGCGTCGGCTTCCGTGCGCGCGTCGCGGGAGGCGCCGAGGAGGCGTCCGACGGCGGGGTGGTCGAGCTGACGGCGGCGGGCGCCCAGTAGCATCGAGGAGTGAAACCGTTCCTCCTGCTGGCCACCCGCGCCGAGAACTATGCGGCCGACGCCGAGTATGCGAGCTTCCTGCGCTACGGCGGCCTCGCCGAGGGCGAGCTGCGGCGCATCCGGCTGGAGGCGGAACCGCTGCCCGAGCTCGACCTCGCCGACTACTCGGGGATCTTCCTCGGCGGCAGCCCCTTCAACTCGTCCGATCCCGAGGAGTCGAAGAGTGCGGTCCAGCGGCGGGTCGAGGGCGAGCTCGCCGCGCTGCTCGACCGCGTGGTCGAGGAGGACCACCCCTTCTTCGGTGCCTGCTACGGGGTGGGCACGCTCGGACGGCACCAGGGTGCCGTCATCGACACCACGTATGCGGAACCGATCGGCGCCGTGGAGATCACGCTGACCCCGGACGGCGCGGCCGATCCGCTGCTCGCAGCCCTGCCGCCGTCGTTCGCCGCCTACGTGGGACACAAGGAGGCGTGCAGGGCCCTGCCGGGATCGGCCGTGCTGCTGGCCTCGTCGGCGACCTGCCCCGTGCAGATGTTCCGCGTGGGGGAGAACGTGTATGCCACGCAGTTCCACCCGGAGCTCGACGTCGACGCGCTCGTGGGCCGCATCCGCACCTACCGCCACGCGGGGTACTTCCCGCCGGAGCAGGCCGACGAGTACATGGAGCGGGCCCGTGCCTCGGTGGTGGACCAGCCCGAGGCCATCCTGCGCGCGTTCGTCACGCGGTACGCGCGGGACTGAAGGGCTCGTAGTGGTCCCGCGCTCCGCCTGCCGGACCGGGCCGGGCATTCCCGGGCTCCCTGTCCAGTGTCGGCGCCGGGCGGTACTGTCGGAGCACAGGCCGCGCAGGGCGACTCAGAAGAGGTAGCTGTCATCCGTTCCAGCACGAGCACCGCACCGGCAGGCCGCACGGTCCCCGTCATCCCCGCTCCCGGCGAGAAGCGCCACCACCAGGTGCTCATCATCGGCGGCGGCAACGCCGGCGTGTCGCTCGCCGCGCGCCTCCGCCGGTACCGCGTGAAGGACATCGCGGTGATCGAGCCACGGAGCCGCCACCTCTACCAGCCCCTGTTCTCCCACGTCGCCGGGGGGACCGCCGACGCCCTCGAGGCCGTCCGGCTGCAGTCCGCGGTGATGCCGAAGGGCGTCACCTGGATCCAGGACAGGGCCACCGATGTCAGCACCAGCTCCAGGACGGTGCTGCTGGAGTCGGGTTCGGCCGTCACCTACGACCACCTCGTCGTCTGCCCCGGGATCCAGAACGACTGGACGGCCATCCCGGGCCTGAAGGAGGCGATGGAGGGGCCGTACGGAGCGTCGAACTACGAGTACGAGCTCGCTCCGAAGGCCTGGAAGCTCTTCCGGACCATGACCGGCGGCACCGTGGTGTTCACGCAGCCGCCCGGGCCGGCCTCCTGCGACGGTGCCGCCCAGAAACCCATGTACCTGGCGTGCGACTACTGGCGGCGGCAGGGAGTGCTCGAGGACATCCGCGTGGTCCTCGCGGTCTCCACGCCCACGATCTTCGGCATGGAGATCATCGACGAGGAACTGAACCGGAAGATCGAGGAGTACGGCATCGAGGTCCGGTACAGTACCGAGCTCGCAGCCGTCGATCCCGAGGGCAGGACGGTCAGCCTGGTGAACAC
Organism: Arthrobacter sp. BC5; assembly: GCF_056680255.1. NCBI lineage: Bacteria > Bacillati > Actinomycetota > Actinomycetes > Micrococcales > Micrococcaceae > Arthrobacter > Arthrobacter sp. BC5. The sequence continues at coordinate 502,805 of NZ_CM155273.1, read as the reverse complement.
CGGAACCGGCGCCGACGAGACCCTGGGCTACGACGTCCTCCATGCCGTACCGCCGCAGTCCGCGCCGGAGTGGCTGAAGAGCACGGACCTCCCGGCGCGGGGTAACCGCGGAGGCTTCGTCGAGGTGGACCCGGTCATCCTGAGGCACACGCGCTTCCCCACCGTCTGGTCCCTGGGCGATGCGGCGTCGACGCTGAACTCGAAATCGGGTGCGGCGCTGCGCATGCAGACGAAGGTGCTCGCCAAGAACCTCAAGGCGGTGCTCAGGGGCAGGAAGCCCACCACGGAGTACAACCACTATTCGGCCTGCCCCTTCGTGGTCAGCCGCAACACCGTGGTGTTCTCCGAGTTCGACGACAAGTACGCGCCGATGCCCACCGTGCCGGGCTGGAACAACCTCGCTCGCGAGCGGAGGCTGACGTTCGTCGCGGAGCGCATCGTGCTGCCGAAGGTCTACTGGAACCTCATCCTCAAGGGCCGCGCCTGAGTGCAGCAGGTCAGGACGCCTGGCTGGAGCGGTGCTGCTCCTGGACCTTGTCCGGCCGGGGGGCGCCCCCGTAGCATCCGGTCATGGAGATCATCGAGTACCACCCCCGGCGTGACCAACTCGTGTACACCTTCGGCGGCAGCGCCCCCGTGCTGACCGTCCAGCCGGGCACGGCGCTGAAGCTCTGGTCCGAGGACGCGTTCAACAATGCGCTCACCTCCATCGAGGACGTGTCGGGCGAGAAGGTGGACCTGAACTTCATCAACCCGCAGACCGGCCCGTTCTACGTGGCGGGCGCCGAGCCGGGGGACACCCTCGCGCTGCACATCGTGGACCTCACGCCGGCACGCTCGTACGGGGCCTCGGCCACCATCCCGTTCTTCGGAGGGCTCACCAGTACGGACCGCACTGCCACGCTGCAGGAGCCCCTGCCGGACATCACCTGGATCTACGACGTCGACACCGAGCGCCGGACGGTCGGTTTCCAGTCCCGTCTCGGGGACTTCGAGGTCGCGCTCCCGCTCGAGCCGATGCTCGGAACCGTCGGTGTCGCTCCGCCCGGTGGCGAGGTGCGCTCGGCCCTGGTTCCCGAGCGGTTCGGCGGGAACATGGACGCGCCCGACGTGAAGCCCGGCACCACTGTCTACCTCGGCGTGAACGTGGAGGGTGCACTCTTCTCCATCGGCGACGGACACTACCGGCAGGGTGAGGGCGAAGCGTGCGGCACCGCCGTCGAGGGTGCCATGCACTCGACCATCATCGTGGAACTCATCAAGGGCGGCGCTCCGGCGTGGCCGCGGCTGGAGACGGACTACCACTGGATGGCGGTCGGCTCCTCGCGTCCCATGGAGGATTCGTGGCGCATCGGTCAGCTGGAGATGGTCCGGTGGTTCGGCGATCTCTTCGGACTCCATCGGCTCGACGCCTACCAGCTCCTGACGCAGACGGCGCTCGCCCCGATCGCCAACGCCGTCGATGCCAACTACAGCGTGGTGGTGAAGGCTCCGAAGGCGCTGTTCCCCGCCGTCGACGCCTACGGCGGGCTCCATGCGCACCTCCGGCGGCAGGGCGCCGAGCTCTACTGAGGTGGTGACTGCGCGGCGATGGCGAAGGGCGCCGATCCGAGGACCGGCGCCCTCCATGGAGCGGGCTACTTGGCGAGGAAGCGAAGCAGGACCTCGTTGATCTCGGCGCCGTGCGTCCAGAGCATGCCATGCGGTGCGTCGTCGATCTCCACGTACTCCGCGGAGGGCAGGCGCTTGGCGAACTCCCGGCCGGTGGAGTCGATCGGGAGGATGCGGTCGTCGGTCCCGTGGACGATCAGGGCCGGGACGGTCACCTTCTCGACGTCGGAGCGGAAGTCGGTCAGCCAGGAGTCGACGACGGCGAAGGATGCGTACCAGGAGGAGCCGGCGGCGACGTTCCAGGCGTTGCGCAGTGCTTCCTCGCTGAGGCGGTTGCCGAGGAAGTTGTCGGTGTTGAAGAAGTCGTCGTAGAAGTTCGTGAACCAGGCGTAGCGGTCCTCGATGGCGGCACTGCGGATGCCGTCGAACACCGTCGAGGGGACGCCGACGGGGTTGTCGTCGGTCTGCAGGAGGAACGGTTCCAGGGAGGCGAGGAAGGCGGCCTTCGCCACGCGCGCCTCGCCGTACGTGCCGATGTAGCGGCCCACTTCGCCGGTGCCCATGGAGAATCCGACGAGGACGACGTCGGTGAGGTCGAGGGTCTCGAGGACGGTGCTGAGGTCGGCGGCGAAGGTGTCGTAGTCGTAGCCGGTGGTGGGCTTGCCGGACTTGCCGAAGCCGCGGCGGTCGTAGGTGATGACGCGGTAGCCGGCGTTCAGGAGGGCGTTGGTCTGCTTCTCCCAGGAACCGCCGTCGAGGGGGTAGCCGTGGATCAGGACGACGGGCTGGCCCGTGCCGTGATCCTCGTAGTAGAGCTCGATGTCCGTGGTGTTCTCCGTGCCTACCTTGATGAAACCCATGACCATGTCCTTTTCCCTAGCGGAGAGAACGGTCGTTCTCTCTCGGTTCCCACAGCGTATAGAACGATCGTTCTCGATTCAAGTAGTATGGGTGGATGAGTTTTTCCGAGACCCGCACCCGCATCGTCGAGACCGCTGACGAGCTGTACAACGCGAAGGGTATCCAGGTTGTCGGCATGGACGAGCTGCGCGCCGCAGCGGGCGTCTCGCTCAAGAAGCTCTACCAGGAGTTCCCCTCGAAGAGCAGCATCGTGATGGCAGTCCTCGAACGGCGGCATGCCTCGTGGGAGGAGGGCCTCGAGGCAAGGGTCCGGCAGGCCGGGACGCCGCGGGACCGGCTCCTGGCCATCTTCGACTTCCTCGCCCAGTGGTTCGGCGAGGATTCCTTCCGCGGGTGCGGGTTCATCAACAGCTTCGCGGAGCTCGGCGCCGTCAGCCACGAGGTGGCGGACTACGCGCGGGAGCACAAGGCGTCCTTCCAGGAGTACGTCGGGCAGCTCGCGGAGGACGCCGGCGCTCCGGCCTACCTCGCACCGCAGCTCTCGATCCTCGCGGAGGGCGCGCAGACGACGGCGGCGATCGCGGGGACATCCGAGGCGGCAGGGCAGGCTCGGCGTGCCGCCGAGGTGCTGATCGATGCGGCACTGGGCGGGCGGGCCCGCGCCGCAGCCTAGCCCACGAGGTCCTGGTACTCGGGGTGGTCCTCGATGAACGCCGCCACGAACTCGCACTGCGGCACCACTGTGAGGTGCTGTCCGCGGGCGTCGTCGAGCGCATGCCGGATCAGGGTGCTGCCCACACCGTGGCCCTCGACCTCCTCGTCCACCACGGTGTGCGTGAAGACGATCGTGTCGCCCGAGCGCTCGTAGGCCGCGATGCCGGCCTCGTCGCCGTCGAGCGTTGCGACGTAGCGGCTCCTCGCCTCGTTGTTGCTGACCTGGACTCCGGCGTTCCCGGTGCTCTCCATGTTCTGGGTGCTCATGCTGTCACTGTGGCACCCGGTGCGAGGAGGGTCAACGCCGGTCTCGCACCTGCGCACAGCCTCAGTCGTGCTGCGGTGCGGGCTGTGCGCTCTGCTCGGCCGTGCTCTTGTCCGACAGCCAGGCGAGCGCCTCGGCCTCCGAGGTGAAGTAGCGGGTCGCGGTGGGGGACCGGTGGGAGAAGCCGGACATCACCTCGTCGACGGCGTCCTCACCCACGAGCGCGACCTTGGAGAAAGCGCGGTAGGCGGCCATGCCCACGCGTGCCTCGGGCGTGACGCCGGCGATGCCGTGCATGTGGACCAGGAGCGGCAGTGGCGCGGGACCGTGGAACTCGGCCAGGGCGCGGGCGGCGGCGACCCCGTTCGCACGGGTGATCTCGACGCCCCTCCTCCACGTGAGCCTCAGGATCCCCTTGTCGAAGTCCGTGGTGAATGGGTCCATCAGAGTCCTTTACCGGAAGGGCATGGCCATGGGCAGTGGCTTGACAGCCTAGCAAGGCGGTCTCCCAGAATTCACGTGTATTCCACCCCCAGCACACGTGGTCCGCCGCGGTCATCGAGGATGTAGCGTCATGGTCCATGACACTGAGCATCCTGGTGACAGGGGCGAGCCGAGGGATCGGTGCCGCCATAGCCCACCACCTCGCCGGGCGGGGGCACCGCATCGGCGTTCACGCCGGCCGTGACGCTGCGGCGGCCGAGACGGTCCGAGCCGGCCTTCCCGGCGCCGGCCACACCGTCGTCGTGGGGGATGTCGGCGACGCCGGGGAGTGCCGGCGCGTCGTCGATGAGGCTGTGCAGGAGCTCGGGGGCGTCGACGTGCTGATCAACAACGCCGGTATCTTCGAAGCCCACCCCGTTGCGACGACCAGCTTCGACGACTGGCAGCACGCCTGGCGGCGCACGCTCGACGTCAACCTGTTCGGCCCGGCCAACCTGGCCTGGCTCGTGGCCCGCCATCTCCTCGACCGCCCGTCAGGGCCCGACGGCGGGCGCCTCGTCAGCGTGGGATCACGCGGCGCCTATCGCGGCGAGCCGCTCACTCCCGCGTATGGCGCCAGCAAGGCCGCGCTGCACTCCATGACCCAGTCGCTCGCCGTCGCGCTCGCGCCACACGGCATCCTCGCGGCCGCCGTCGCGCCCGGCTTCGTGGAGACGGACATGGGCAAGCCCGTGCTGGAGGGTCCGGGAGGGGATGCCGTCCGGTCGCAGAGTCCCTTCAACCGCGTGGCGACACCGGAGGAGGTTGCGCAGACGGTTGCCTGGCTCGCCACGGAGGCCCCGCTCTGGGTCAGTGGCACCGTGGTCGACGTGAACGGGGCGTCCTACCTGCGGTAGGGCGTCTCCGCCGGAGGCAGCATGCCTTCGTGACGCTCTGTGACAGGAGCGTGTGGACGTCGGCGCGCGAATGCCCCTACGCTCGAACCAGAATCAAGAGTTCCAACGCAAAACCCTGGTTTGTTGGACGGCAACCCTCTCGCTGTAGTGGGGTGCCCCAGGTGAGGATTCGGCCCGGCATACACCGTTCGGGCAAGTATGGCGCTTCCCCTGGCAGTGCCCCGACATGAGGATTCCCCGTGCCTGCACCCCGCCATATCCGCTTCAACGCCTTCGACATGAACTGCGTGGGCCACCAGTCGCCCGGACTGTGGCGCCACCCGGAGGACCAGTCCTGGCGCTACAAGGACCTGCGCTACTGGGCCGACCTCGCGAAGACCCTGGAGAAGGGACTCTTCGACGGCATCTTCATCGCCGACGTTCTCGGCACGTACGACGTCTACGGCGGCTCCAACGAGGCCACCCTGCGCCAGGGCACGCAGACGCCGGTCAATGATCCCCTCCTGCTCGTCTCCGCCATGGCCCTCGTCACGGAGCACCTCGGCTTCGGCGTCACCGCCGGCACCGCCTACGAGCACCCGTACCCCTTCGCGCGCAGGCTCTCCACGTTGGATCACCTCACCAACGGCAGGGTCGGCTGGAACGTCGTCACCGGTTACCTGCCCTCCGCTGCCCGCAACATGGGCAACCAGGACCAGCTCGAGCACGACGAGCGCTACAACCACGCTGACGAGTACCTCGAGGTCCTCTACAAGCTGCTCGAGGGATCCTGGGAGGACGACGCCGTCGTGCGCGACCGTGAGACCGGCGTGTTCACCGATCCCGCCAAGGTCCACGAGATCAACCACGACGGCGAGTACTTCACCGTCCCGGGCATCCACCTCAGCGAGCCCTCCCCGCAGCGCACACCGGTGATCTACCAGGCCGGCGCCTCGCCTCGCGGCATCCGCTTCGCCGCGGGCAACGCCGAGGCGGTCTTCGTCGGCGCGCCCACCAAGTCGATCCTCAAGGACGTGGTCACGAAGATCCGAGACGCCGTCGAGGCCGAGGGACGCGACCGCTACTCCGTGCGGATCTACACCATGCTGACGGTCATCACGGACGAGACGGAGGAGAAGGCGCAGGCCAAGCACGCCGACTACCAGCAGTACGTCAGCTACGAGGGAGCGCTCGTGCTGCTGTCCGGCTGGCTGGGGATCGACCTCAGCGTCTACGACCCCGACGAGCCCATCGGCAACGTGAGGTCGAACGCCATCCAGTCCGCCGTCGCGAACTTCCAGAAAGTGAACGACGACGGCGCTCCCTGGACCGTGCGCGACATCGCGGAGTGGGCGGGTATCGGCGGCCTCGGCCCGCGGGTCGTCGGGTCAGGGGCGCAGGTCGCGGATGAACTCCAGGCGTGGGTCGAGGAGACGGACGTGGACGGGTTCAACCTCGCCTACGCCATCACGCCCGGGTCCTTCGAGGACGTCGTCCGCTACGTGGTTCCGGAACTGCAGAAGCGCGGCGCCTATCCCACCGAGTACGTCGAGGGGACCCTGCGCAACAAGCTGTTCGGCAAGGGCGACCGCCTGCCCGAGGAGCACCGGGGCGCGGGCTACCGGCTCCAGCACGTGCGCCCCTGAACCTCCTTTCGCCCTTCCACCGCCGGACGCGCGCGTCCGGTCCTGCACCGTCCCTGCTTCCGCCTGCCCAAGGAACGACATGATCTCGTTACGCCACCTCACGAAGACCTATGGCCGCGGCGACACCGCCGTGACCGTGCTCGACGACCTCGACTTCGAGGTGCCCACGGGCTCCATCGCCGCGGTCGTCGGCCCCAGCGGTGCCGGCAAGAGCACCCTGGCCCAGTGCATCAACCTGCTCGAGCGCCCCACCTCGGGGTCCGTCGTCGTCAACGGGGAGGAGCTGTCCGGGCTGCCCGAGAAGCGCCTCCGTGAGGCCCGCCGGCGGATCGGGACCGTGTTCCAGTCCTCGAGCCTGCTCAGCCGCCGGACGGCCGCGGAGAACATCGCGCTGCCGCTCGAGTACCTCGGTGTGACTCCTGGGGAGGCGCGTGCCCGGGTCGCGGAACTCCTCGACCGCGTGGGCCTCGCCGACAAGGCCGGCCACTACCCGTTCCAGCTCTCCGGCGGCCAGGCACAGCGAGTGGGCATCGCACGGGCCCTCGCGCTGCGGCCGTCCATCCTCCTGGCCGACGAGGCGACGTCCGGGCTCGACCCCGACACCACGCACTCCGTCGTCGGCCTCATCCGCCAACTGCGCAGCGACCTCGACCTCACGGTCGTGTTCATCACGCACGAGATGGACACGGTTCGCCAGGTCGCCGACACGGTCGCGCGCCTCGACCACGGACGCATCGTGGAACAGGGCAGCCTCGTGGAACTCCTGACCTCCCCTGGCTCGCTCCTGGGGCGTTCGCTTCAGCCTCGACGCGGCCATGCGGGGCCCGAGGCCGGAACACGCACCTGGTATGTCACCTACGACTCCACGGACGTCCCCGGCGACTGGATCCAGCGCGTCACTGCGGACCTCGGCGTCGCGGTGCACCTGCTCGGTGCCTCCGTCGAGACAGTGCACGGGGTCAACACCGGCAGCGCCACGCTCGGCATCGGATCGGACGACGACGCCCGGGTCGCGGCGGTGCTCTCGCGCTACGGACTGAGCGGGACACCCGACAGTGGCGCTCACCCGCCGGGCCCTGCGCCAGCCGCGCGGCAGCAGGCCCGAATCCTCGCGGGCGCGCTGGGGGACGTGGCATGAGCGCCGTCCTCCTTCCCCGCGCCGACGTGCCCGTCGGTGACCTGCCCGCACTCCTGCTGCCGGCATACGGTGAGACCGTGATCATGGTCGGGATCGTCATGGCCGTGGTCCTCGTGATCGGGACCCCGCTCGGAGTCCTCCTCCACAATGTCGCACCCGGGGGCCTCTACGAGCGCCCCGCCCTCCACACGGCTCTCAGCTGGGTGATCAGCATCGGGCGGTCGTTGCCGTTCCTGATCCTGATGGCGGCCATCGTGCCGTTCACCCGCTTCATCACGGGTACGAACATCGGCATCGCCGCCGCCGTGGTCCCCATGTCGCTGGCGGGCATCGCCTTCTTCACGCGCATCGTCGAGAACGCGCTGCGCTCCGTCCCGCCGTCCATGATCCGGGTGGCCCGCGCGGCGGGTGGGTCGAATCTCCAGGTCATGCGCACCGCACAGTTCAGTGAAGCCGTTCCCGCCATCGTCGGCGGGCTGACCATCCAGGTGATCGCCATGATCGAGTACTCGGCGATCGCCGGCACCATCGGGGCCGGTGGCATCGGTTACGTGGCCGTCACCTACGGTTACCAGCGCTTCGACAACACCGTGATGCTCGCGACGATCGTGATCCTCGTGGTCACCGTCGCCGTCGTGCAGATCGCCGGAGATCGGCTCGTCCGCTTCACGACGCCGCAGAAACGCCTGCAGCGCGCCTGACGCCGCCTCTCCACCTGCTCTTCCGTACATCCCATCCCTGCGCTTCCTTCGGCGCGCCCAGAAAGGTTCGATCATGACCGAGAACACCACACCCGCGAGCACTCCGGCCCCGGCGGCGGACCACGGCTTCACCCTGCGCAGGCGGCGCAAGGCGCCCTGGATCGCCGGTGGCGCCGCCGTCGTCGTGGCGGCCGGCGCCTTCATCGCCGTACCGCTGCTCAATCCGTCGGAATCGGCAGCGGAGACAGAGGGCGCAACCTTGCTCGTCGCAACGGCGGAGGGCAACCACGCGGAGCAGGCACTCATCGAATTCATCGATGCAGAGGTAGCACCGAAGCATGGCATCGACATCGAATTCAAGGGGCTCAGCGACAGCAACACCATCAACCGGGCCGTGAGCGAGGGGGAGGTCGCCGCGACCGTGTACCAGCACGAGTTGTGGCTCGGACAGGTGCTCGAAGCCAACCCCGACTTCCGGGAGACCGCCGTGGCGCCGGTGTTCCGCTGGGGCTTCGGTATCTGGTCGGACAAGTACTCGAGCGTGGACCAGATCCCCGACGGCGGCACCGTGTCCCTCTACTCCGATCCGGCCAACGAGGCCCAGGGCCTGTGGCTCCTGGAGCGGGCAGGACTGATCACGCTCAAGGACGGCATCAACAAGTGGGAGGCGACGCAGGACGACATCGCGTCCAACCCGAAGAACCTGACGTTCACACTCCTCGACTTCGGTGCTCAATCGCGTGCGTTGCCGGACCTCGATGCGGCCGTCGGTTACACGGAGTACTACACAGCCGCCAAGGTGCCGCTCGAGAAGCAGATCTTCGCACCGGCTGCACCGGACGAGTTCGCGGCACAGCTCACGATCGGAACCGACTACCTCGAGACGGAGAACATCAGGAAGCTCACCGATGCCTTCGCCGACCCGGCGGTGCAGGAGTTCCTGCGGACGGACCCTTCCGTCAAGGATCTGCTGCTGCCCATCGATGCTTCATGAGCATCTTCCGTCCGCGCCGGGAATAGGACTGCGCTGGAGGCGGAACACCGGGTAAGGGCTGGCCAGCGCCGCGGCCGGAGGGCTAGCGTCGAAATCAAGGCATCCGACCGACCAGAAGGAGTTCCCATGTCACGAGTAGCCATCATCGGTGGGCACGGCAAAGTAGCGCTGCACCTCACGAAGATCCTGACCAGCCAGGGTCACCAGGTCAGCTCGATCTTCCGTAACCAGGACCACGCCGGCGACGTCGAGCAGGCAGGCGCGACTCCCGTGGTCGCCGACCTCGCCGAACTGTCGGTGGAGCAGATGGCGGACGTCTTCCGCGGGCACGACGCCGTCGTATGGTCCGCCGGCGCCGGCGGCAGCAGCCCCGAAGCAACCTATGCCGTGGACCGGGACGCGGCGATCCGGTCGATGGACGCCGCACAGGAGGCATCGGTGGGCCGGTACGTCATGGTGTCCTACCTCGGAGCCCGCAAGGACCACGGTGTGCCCGAGGACAACGGGTTCTTCCACTACGCCGAAGCCAAGGCCGCGGCGGACGAGCACCTGCGCAACTCCAGGCTCGCCTGGACGATCCTCGGCCCCGGCGCTCTGACCACCGATCCCGGGACCGGGATGATCGAGGTCTCGGACAAGCCGCAGCAGGATTCCGTGCCGCGTGAGGACGTAGCCCTCGTGGCCGCCGTCGTCCTCGGCAACCTGGGCACCGTGGACAAGACCATCCAGTTCAACTCCGGCGAGACCCCGGTCGCGGAGGCCATCGAGACCGCCCTGTAGTTCCTGTTCGGCAGTTTCCATTCAACGAGAGAGGCGACGCCCCGAAGGGGCGCCGCCTCTCTCACGTCCTGCGACCTCGAGGTGGGCCGTCCTACCCCGTCCCGCCGGTGGACAGCTGCACCAGGAGTTCGACCTTCCGGCCGAGCGCGAAGCCGCTGAGGTCCGGCAGCCGGACCAGATACTCGTCCTCGACGAGCAGGTTCAGGAGGCGGTAGGTCGTCGCCTTCGGCAGCCCGAGGTTGCGGCTCACCTCCAGTCCCGTGACGCCCGGGCCGCAGCGCGCCACCTCCTCGAGGACAGCGAGCGCACTGCGCACAGCTTTCGGCTGGCGTGCCCGCAGGCCGACGTCGTCCGACTGCTCCGGCATCATGGGGCTCCGCCCGCGGCAGGCCGGCCACCTCCGAGCACCGCGTCCTGGGTGGGCACGTCGTACAGTCCCAGCGTCGGCGCTGCCGTCCCCCGTCGCCGGTGCCAGAGGTACCAGAGCAGGGCGGAGGCGAGCAGGGCGCAGTAGATCCAGCCGCTCGCACTCCGTCCCTGACCGGCCAGGGTGATCCGGTAGGTGACGAGGGCACCCGCGAGTGCCAGCGACGTGAGCCCCGCGGCGAGTGCCGGGCGGAGGGTCAGCTCCCCGATGCGCCGCAGGAAGACGGGTGCCGCGCAGCACGCCAGCAGGTAGGCGGCGACGTAGGCTGTGGCCGCGGTGCCGATCAGCTTGTTCATCGCCTCACCCGTCCCGACGCCGAGCAGCATCATCGCCGCCGGTCCGAGGGTCACCAGAGGCATCGACGCCAGGACGGCGGCGGCCGGCGTCCGGAATCGCGGGTGCGCGTCGCCCAGCCAGGCAGGCAGGACGCCCTCCCGCCCCATCGTCAGGAGGACCCGTGCCAGCGCGGTGGTGCAGGCGAGTACGCACGCGAAGAACGACAGCGCGGCGCCGACGTCGAGGAGGGGAATCAGCCACGGCATGCCGGCCGCGCGCATCGCGGGACCGAAGACCTGCGGCTCCTCCGGCCGCATCGCATACCCGGACTGCAGCACGGTCAGCTGGGCGAGAGTCGCGGCCACGTACAGCACGCCCCCTGCGGCTGCGCTCCAGACCAGCACGCGGGGAATCGTCCGGAGCGGCCTGTGGGTCTCCGCGCCGAGGACGGTCGCACTCTCGAAACCGACGAATGCCATGAGCGCCAGGACGGCGCCGGTTGCGAGGCCACCGAAGCCGGGATCGGGCACGGCAGCCCGGACGCCGATGTCCGGCCCGGCCTCTCCGGCGATCCCGAGGAACACCAGGACGATCGGCACCGCGAGGACCAGCAGAGCCGCTGCCTCTGCGAGGAGCATGGCCAGGGACGACAGGCGCAGGCCGCGCAGGAGCAGCCAGGTGCAGCTCCCGCCCACAGCGAGGACGACGACGGCGGCCGCCGGACCGGTGAGCCGTGGCTGTCCGAACGAGGCCAGGAAGTCGGAGGCATGCACGGTCAGGCCGATCAGAGCGAACATGGCGATGCCGGCATAGCCGATGATCAGCGAGCACCCCGTCGCGAGGGCGACCAGCGGACGCCAGGTCCCCCTGCTGCCGAGGGCCTGGGCCACGTAGCTGTACAGGGATCCGGCCGCTCCCATCCGCCGGGCGTACTGGCCCAGGGTATAGCCGACCAGCAGGACCAGGACCGTGGCGCAGAGGATCGATGCCACGGCATAGCGGCCCGCGGCGGCGGTGACCATGGCGGGCATCGTCACTGCCGCGGCGACCGGCGCCATGGCGGAGACGGACTGGGCCAGGGCATCGGCCGGCCCGAGGCTGCGCCGGGCGAGGCCGTGGAGAGGAGAGGTGTCCGCCAGTCCCTCGACGGGAGGAGGGCTGGCGACGGCGTCCTGCAGTGGGTTCATGATGTGCCTTTCCCCCGCGAACAGTAGGTGCGCCGTGTTGCCCTGGTGTTTCGCGACGGTTGTATGACGCACTGCCCTGCGGACCCCGGGCAACGAGTCTCATTTGGAACGACGACACCTTTTACCGGGCGATGACGGAGCGGAAACCGGGCATTGGAAGCATCACCGCATGGCTACTTCCTCCACCGGCACGGCGCCCGCTTCCGCCGTCGGCACCCAGCGCCTCACCGGCACGCTGGGAGCCGGATCGATCGTGTTCATGGTTGTTGCGGCCGCATCGCCGCTGACTGTCATTGGCGGCGCTGCGCCGCTCGGAATCCTGCTGGGCAACGGGCCGGGGTATCCCAGCATGTACGCCATCGCAGGCCTCATCCTCCTCCTGTTCTCCGTCGGCCTCAGCGCCATGAGCCGCGTCGTCCCCAAGCCAGGAGCGTTCTTCACCTACGTCGGCTATGGCCTCGGCAGGAAGCAGGGCCTGGGAGCAGCGTTCCTCGCGCTCCTCACCTATACGACCATCCAGGTGGCGGTATACGGCTACCTGGGCTTCAGCCTCAACCTCGCACTGACCAACCTCGGCCTGCCGGAACTGCCCTGGTGGCTCTACGCGCTCGCGATGATCGCCTTCGTCGGCGTGCTCGGCTATCGGCACATCGAACTGAGCTCGAAGGTACTCGGTGTCCTGCTAGTCGCCGAGATCGGCATTGTCCTGGTGCTCGCCGCCGTCGTGATGGCGACCGGCGGCGCCGAGGGCCTCTCCGCCGCTCCGTTCACGCCGGTCAACATCGTCTCCGGAGCCCCCGGCGTCGGCCTCACGATGGCCATGGCGGGCTTCATCGGGTTCGAGGCCACCGCGATCTTCCGGGACGAGGCGAAGGACCCGGAGAAGACCATCCCGCGCGCCACCTACGCCGCCGTCCTCCTCATCGGCCTGTTCTACACCTTCAGTGGATGGGCGCTGGTCATGGCATGGGGTCCGTCCGAGGTCGTGCAGGCCGCCGCTGCCGACCCGGGTGGAATGATCGTCATCACCGCCGCGAACTACCTCGGGACCGCCGGCGCCATCGCCATCAATGTCCTGCTCCTCACGAGCCTGTTCGCCTGCGTACTGTCCTTCCACAACGTGATCACGCGCTACCAGCACTCCATGGCCGCGGCGGGCACCATGCCGCAGTTCCTGGCGGACGTGCACCCCCGCCACCTCTCACCCCACAAGTCGTCCCTCGCACAGACCATCACCGCCACCGTCCTGATCGTCCTCTTCGCGCTGCTGCACATGGACCCCGTGCTGCAGGTCTTCACCTGGCTCTCGGGCATCTCCACCCTCGCGATCGTCGTGCTCATGGCCCAGACGTGCCTGGCTGTCGTGGCCTACTTCGGCCGCCACACCGAACTCACCGGAGGCAGCTGGCGTACCAGGATCGCCCCGGTCCTGGCCCTCGTGGGCCTCGTCGGCGCAGGAGCCGTCATCGTCGCGTACTTCCCGATGCTCGTCGGAGGTGGTTGGGGCCTGAGCATCGCGCTGATGGCCACCATCCCGCTCACGATGGTGGCCGGCCTCCTCCGCGGCCGCTACCTCGAGCGCAAGGGAGGCGCCGCCTACGACCGGATCACCGACGCGCTCGCGGGGTAGGACCGCACTGCAGGATCTACTTCACACCACCAGTTCCACCGACCTAAGGACCCGAAAGAGACCATGACAGTTGTAGATGACACCACCGCAATCGCCTCCGCCGCGACGGAGGCACCGGGACACGTCGACGTCCTCGCCGGACTCGACGGCGCCGAGATCACGAGGGTGCAGGCCCTCGTCCACGCGGCCGGCGGCACCGATGCGGACACCCGCTTCGTGTACGTGGGGCTCGTCGAGCCGGCGAAGGGCGAGGTGCTCGCCTACGAGGACGGCACCGGCCCCCTTCCCGAGCGCATCGCCCGCGTGATGCTGCTGAACCTGGGCAGCGGTGAGGCACGCGATCTGCGGGTCTCCCTGACGTCCGACGTCGTCATCCAGAACAGGATCGTGGACGGATCGACCGGGCAGCTACCCATCCTCGAGGCCGAATTCGAAATCGTCGACCCCATCCTGCAGGCCGACAGGGCGTGGTGCGACGCCATCGAGGCCCGGGGACTGGACCCGATGAAGGTCATCTCGGCTCCGCTCTCGCCGGGGTACTACGAGAACGACGGCGAGAGCGGGCACCGGATCATCCGCTGCTTCGGCTTCTACCGCGAGAACGTGGAGGACAACATCTGGGCCCGGCCCATCGACGGCCTCTGCGCCTACGTGGACCCTATCGGCAGGACCGTGCTCGATGTCGTCGACTACAAGACGTTCGATCTGCCTCCAGAGGTCGGCAACTTCCACCTGGCCGACTACCGCGGCCCGGAGCTCACCACCCTGAAGCCGATCGAGATCACCCAGCCCGAGGGTCCGTCCTTCAGCGTGGATGGCTCACGAATCGAGTGGGCGAACTGGAAGCTCGGCGTCAGCTTCGACGCCCGTGAAGGGCTCATCCTCCGCCAGCTGACATTTCAGGACCAGGACGTGGACCGGCCGGTGATGTACCGGGGGTCGATCGCGGAGATGGTGGTCCCCTATGCCGACCCCTCGCCCACGCGCTACTGGCAGAACTACTTCGACACCGGGGAGTACCTGTTCGGCCGGTTCGCCAACGAGTTGCAGCTGGGCTGCGACTGCCTCGGCGAGATCCATTACTTCGATGCGACGATCGCCGACGAGTCGGGAAGCCCGAAGACGATCAAGAACGCGATCTGCATGCACGAGGAGGACTACGGCACGCTCTGGAAGCACAACGACCTCTTCACCGGATCGTCCGACGTCCGCCGCCAGCGCCGCCTGGTCATCAGCTTCTTCACCACCGTGGGCAACTACGACTACGGCTTCTACTGGTACCTCTACCTCGACGGCACCATCGAGTGCGAGGCCAAGCTGACCGGCATCCTCTTCCCCTCGGCCTATCCCGGCGGCGATTACCCGTTCGCTTCCGAGGTGGCCCCCGGGGTCGGCGCTCCCTACCACCAGCACCTGTTCTCGGCCCGCCTGGACATGACGGTCGACGGCGTCAACAACACCGTGGTGGAGGTCGACGCGCAGCGACTCCCGATGGGCCCGGGCAACCCGTACGGCAATGCCTTCACCAACAAGAGCACACCCATCACGTCCGAGGCCGAGGGCGGCCGGATCGCCGATGCCTCCGTGGGCCGGACGTGGCACATCATCAATCCCGAGGCCAGGAACCGGCTGGGGAAGCCGACCGGGTATGTGCTGTACCCGGAGCAGACCCCGACCCTGCTCGCCGACCCGGAGGCCGGGATCACGTCGCGTGCCACCTACACCACCAAGCACCTGTGGGTCTCGGCCTACGACCAGGAGGAGCGCTACCCCGCCGGGGACCTGGTGAACCAGAACCCCGGAGGGGACGGATTGCCCCGCTACATGGCCGCGGACCGCAATCTGGAGAACACCGACGTCGTGCTCTGGCACACGTTCGGGCTCACCCACTTCCCGCGTCCGGAGGACTGGCCCGTCATGCCCGTGGACTACGCCAAGTTCACGCTGAAACCGCATGGCTTCTTCGGCGGCAACCCGGTGCTCAACGTTCCGGCCAGCACCAGCGGCCACTGCGCGATGGGCGCGGGCGACGGCGGTGAGGCCGCCGGGTCCTGCCACTGACTTCGGCTGTTCCTCTCCGCCCACCTCCTCCGTCCGCCGTCCCCGGGAGCACTCCGATGAACACCTCGCTCAGCGCGATCATGCTTGTGTCAGCAGCAGCAGGATTCGCCGTCTGCGCGAGGGGGTCGGCCCCCCGGGGACGGCGTCGGCATGCGATGCCGACGGCGGCGCCGGACCACGCGGGAACGCCCGACGCGGGACGTACTCCCGGAAGCGCCGTTGTCGGTATGGCCGTCATGCTCGTCGCCATGGCGGACATGGCCTTCGACAGTGTGCACCTGCTACCCGGCGTCGTCTGGGGCGTGGTGATGCTGCTGGCTGGTCCGCTCCTGCTGGCGGGCGAACGCCGCAGGTCCGGGCCCGAGCACTGTGGTTCCGGCCGCCATCGCTCACTGTCCATGATCGCGATGGCGGCCCTGACGATCGGCGGGGGACACGCACACCCTTCAGGCCCTGGTGCGACCGCCGATGTCGGTCATGCGCACGATGGCCAGAACGTCCTCCCCGTCCTGCTGGCGACGGGCGTCGCAGCTCTCCTCGCCTACACCGTGGTGCTGGTCGTGGCGGACCACCGCGCGCACCGGGCTGACAGGACCGGCGGCAGGATCCGGCCCCGCGCCGCCGTTGAGTCCTGCCTGGCAGCCGTCAGCGTGACGGCGATGGCTGCGTCGATGTTCGCCTGACAGCGGGGCCGGCCGGCATGCAGCCGGTCTTGCGGGCCTACAGACCGTCGGCGGCGTGGAACGTGCGCAGGGCCTCGACGACGAGCTTGTGGTCCTCGAGCTGCGGCAGCCCGGACACCGTCACGGTGGCGACGGGACCCACGCCCCGGATGTACAGCGGGAACGAGCCGCCGTGGGCTGCGTGCGTCGAGGCGTCGAACATCGGGTTGTCCTCGGCCCGGCCACCGTTGCGCCGCCCGCGCAGGCCGACGAGGAGGGACGGCACGAGGTATCGGGCGGCCGTCCGGCTCTTCGCGTCGAGCCAGTAGTCGTTGTCGGGGGTGGCGCCGTCGAGCGCGGCCCGGAACAGGATGTGGTTCGGCCTGCAGATGCTCACGGCGATCGGCAGGTTCCGCCCGACGCCGAGCTGCACGAGCAGCTGACCGAGGGCCACGGCGTCGTCGTTGGTGAAGCGGGTGAACTGCAGCTCCGCTACCTCGGCCTCGACACTCGCTATGAGCGCCTCGAGCGCGTCGGCGGGCTGGTCGTTCCCCCCGTCCGGGTCGTACGGGACGAGGATCCTGGTGGCGGCGTCGTTGCTCATTGGATAAATCTACTGGTCAGCATCCTCCGACGGAATCTACTTCGTCTGTTTAGCGGATCGGTCTTTGGAACTACCATGACGGGGCCCGCAGACGGCCGTCGACAGCGCAGGTCCGGCGTCCCCACCGGAAGTCCTTGCCGTTTACCACATGACCGGTGCTAGCGTGACACCGAGCACACTGCCCGACGACGTCTCCGTCGGGTCGGAGCGGCACCACCTGGACGGGCAAGGAAGCCCGTCCAGCATTCCACCAAGGAGCGCGTCACCGTGGACATACAACTTCTCCTGGCGCTGGTACTGGGGATCGCCACCATCATCGTCCTGGTGCTCAAGACGCGTCTCGACGCGTTCGTGGCACTCCTGATCGCTGCCCTCGTCACAGGCATCGTGGCGGGCCAGGCACCGCTCGAGATCGTCTCGTCGATCACCACCGGGTTCGGCAACACCCTTGCCTCCATCGGCATCGTCATCGGGCTCGGCGTGGGAATCGGCAAGATCCTCGAGGTCTCGGGTGCAGCCAACGCCCTTGCGCTCGCATTCCTCCGGCTGTTCGGCAAGGGACGCGAGCCATGGGCACTCGGCAGCGTCGGCGCGCTGGTCTCCATCCCCGTGTTCTGCGATTCCGGCTATGTGATCATGAACCCGCTGGCCCGCTCGATCGCGAGGGTCAAGCGTGCCGGCTACATCACCCTCGCGCTCGCCCTGGGGTGCGGGATGACGCTGACCCATCACCTCGTGCCGCCCACACCCGGACCATTGGCCGTCGCCGGTATCCTCGGCGCGGACCTCGGTGCCCTCATCCTCGCCGGTTTGGTCTTCACGGTCATCCTGCTGCCGATCGTCGTGTTCTATGCCAAGTGGATCGGTCCGAAGATCGAACCCGAGATGTCGCGGACGGTGCGGGAGGCCGTGTACGGAAGTGCGACGGCCGGCGTGCACGGCCGCACCGGGACCGCGGTCGCCGATCGCCCCGTCGACGGGTCCAGTGCGCTCCGCGGGAACGACGGCGGCGCGGAACGCCGGAGCGACGTCTCCACGGGGTCGGACGGGGACGACGACGTGCCCGCCGATCCGTCCGTGGACCTCGGCACACCTCCTGCCGGAGCCAAGCCCCACCGCGTGGGCGCGCTGGTCGCCTCCCTGCCGCTGCTCGTCCCCCTGGTCCTCATCATCCTCAATACCGTCAGCGGTGCAATCGACCAGAGCAACCAGGGAGTAGTAGGCGCCGCCGCCGGTGAGTACACGCCGTCAGCCTGGGCCGTACCCCTCGCATTTGTGGGCAATCCGGTGGTGGCGCTGGTCATCGGCGTGATCCTCGCCGTCTACACCCTGCTGCCCCGGTGGACGCCTCGCAGCAAGGTGCAGGGGTGGTTCGCCGAGGCGGCGGCATCGGCCGGGCTGATCCTGCTCATCACGGGTGCCGGTGGGGCACTCGGCCAGGTGCTCCGGAGTTCGGGTGTCGGCGATGCGCTCGCCGAAGCGATCGCCGCAACGGCTCTGCCCGCCTTCCTCGTCCCCTTCCTGATCGCGACACTCGTCCGGATCGCCCAGGGTTCGGGAACGGTCGCCATGATCACAGCAGCCTCCGTGACCGCACCGCTGGTCGGCTCGCTCGGCATCGACCCGATCGTCGCGGCGCTGGCCTGCACGGCCGGATCCATGGTGTTCAGCTACTTCAACGACTCCTACTTCTGGGTGGTCACCCGGTTCGCCGGGCTCGAGGGAACTGCGGCACTGCGCGGCTGGTCGGGCATCACGACGGCGGTATGGGCCGGTTCCATCCCGTTGCTGTTCATCGCCAACGCAGTCCTCGGCTGAGCCGCTCCCGTGGGGGCCAGCGCCGACCCCGCGGACGGCAGCTACTTCTTGGTCCGCCGGCTCCCGCCGTGCCAGTCCTCCTGCAGGCCCGCCTCGCCGTCGTCGACCCCGAAGCTGCGCAACTGCGGGCGCTCCCGCAGGCTCCGCTTGAGTTCGGCGAACCCGGGGAAGCGCGCCAGCCCCACGACGTGGTCCCACAGCTCCACCGCCTCGTCCGGGCGGGGCAGGCGGCTGATGACGGGACCGAAGAAGGCGACCCCCTCGGGCGGGTCGAAATGGATGATCGGCGTGCCGACGTCCCTGCCCGTGAGCGAGAGCGCCTCGTCGGTCTCCGCCTGGATGACGGCGTCCCGTGCGTTCTCCTCCAGGGCATCGGCGAGTGCTGCGGGCAGTCCGACGTCGTCGAGGACCGGCAGCAGGAACTCGGCGGTCCCGCGGTGTGCGCCGTCGGAGTCGTCCTCGCGCGTGTCGAAGATCCGGGTACCGAGCCGCTCGTACAGGCGGCCGACGGCGTCGGGCCCGTGCTCTTCGCGCGTCCGCGCGGCGACGCGGAGAAGGCGGAGACCTGCGGTGTGGCCGGCCTCATAGCCGGCGGGGAAGTGGGCGTCGTAGCCGATGGAGCTGTTGAGCAGGCGCAGCGAGATGAAGCGCCACTCCACGGCGTAGTCACGCTGCTGGGCGACCATCCGCACCCACTTGCTGGTCATCCACGCGAACGGGCAGACGGGATCGAAGTAGAACCTGATATCCGGGGAGGTCATGGACTCACGCTAGGGAGCGGGCGGTGGAGGGTCAAGGTCAGAGTTCGGGCACGCAGGGACCGGTGCCGAGGAGTGCGAGGCCGGCGCGATCGCCGTCGCCGAACGAGGTCACTCCGACGTTCCTCTCGTAGAGGAGCTCGCCGGGATCGTCGACGTGGTCGAGCCCGACGACGTGCGCGAGCTCGTGCATGATGATCGCCTTGAGGTAGGCGCGGCCGTCCGGGAAGAGGAGGGTCTCCACGGCGTCCGGTGCGTCGAGCTGGACCTGCCCGCCCACGTAGACGAGCGGCTTTCCCTGCGTCCGGGCGTAGTCGCTCCCGCCGAGCCCGGCGACGTCCCCGACGAGCTCGGGTATCTCGGCCGGGCTCGTCCAGGTGATGAGTACGGGCACCCAGGTCTTTCCGTACAGCTCCGGCTGATACAGGTCGCGTTCCTCGCTGGGCGGTTCGGTGGTGGTGCCGTCGTCGATGAACTGCAGGCCGGTGGCGGCGGACACCTCGGCGACGGCCTCCTGGACCAGGCCCTCCGAACCCACGGGTGCGCCGTTCGGGCGGACGACATAGTGCACGGGACGGCAGGGATCGTAGGCCACCCATTCCTGCGACTCCACCGGCGAGTCGAGCAGCTTGTACGCCGTCGAGGCCGGTGCCACCGGCGGAATGCCGAGCGGGGCATCGCCGGCTTCCACGCCGCGGGGCGGCACGTCGGCCCCGGGCAGGTGGGGGAGGGCGACGGGCAGCACGAAGCGGTCGAACAGCGTCGGAGTCAGGTAGAGCAGGGCGACGAGCGCGAGAGCCGCCACGGTCCCGAGGCGCAGCCGGCGGCGCGGACCCACCCGGCGCCTGTTCCTCGTCGCCGGCGTCCGCCAGGGCTGGGGAGCGGCCGGCCGGCCGAGGGCCTCGTCGAGGGACCACTGCGGGATGCGGCCCGACGGCGACCGGCGGACTGCCTCCAGCCGCGCGTCACGGCCCTCGTGGTACCACTCGCGATCCCTTGCCCCCATGTGCCCTGCACTTCCCCCCGTAGCGATGATCCCGATCCATCCTGCTGTAGGTCCACTGCCCGCGGGGGAGTCCTTCGGCAAAGCTGCGCGAAGGCTGACGGGTGCGTCTTCGCGTGCGGGCTCGGCCGGCGGGATGCCCGGTTTGGCGGCGCGTTGCCGATCGACACGCCCTTTTCCGCCGAAGCGCGTGCACGAAGCCGCAGTGTGCCCGGACGTCAGCAGAGATGCCGGGAACGACGCCGGCCCCGCCGACTGCCGGGCGAGGCAGCAGACGGGGCCGACGACCGGCCGCACCTAGGAGGTCTCGATGTCCTTCGAGGCGTAGTCGAACCGGAAGGTCACCGAGGTGTCGGAGAGCAGGTGCAGCTCGTGGTTGTCGCCGTCGCGCACCCCGAACCGGCCGTAGTTCTCGTCCCACGAACCGTTGACGAGGATCTTGAACTGGTAGGTTCCGGCGGGCAGCTGGTGGGTCTGCTTCCAGGTGTTCTCCGTCGGCTCCCAGACGAACTGCAGTTCGCGCAGGTCCGTGCTCCAGTGGCCTGCCTCGCCGAACAGCGGGTCGAAGTCGCCGGAGAGGGCGACGGACTGCGGCTGGTCCTGCCACGCGTCGTCAGCGGGAGTGTCGGATGGGGCGTGCTCGGGCGCGGTGTCCGACACCTCGAGGGTCGGCGTGACGTCGGGCGGAGTCGGGTCCTCTGCCTCCGACGAGGAGGCGGCGTCGGAGGGTGCCAGGTCCGCCATCGTCTCCGAGACCTCGGAGGTCTCGGCCGTCTCGGGTGCGGGCTCGGCCTGCACCGTCTGTGCCTCCTCGCCCAGGGATTCGGGCGCCTGTGGTGCGTGACCGGCCTCGGGGGCCTCTGCCGGCACGGGCGCGCCGCTGATCATGGCGTTGATGAACTGCTCGGGATCGGTGAAGGCACGGACGGCCCGCACGCCCTCGTCGGTCGCGGTCCAGCCGCTGCGGCCCTTCACGAGCCAGCCGGCCTTGACGAGCTTCGCCGTCGCCGTCGTCAGGGCCTTGTAGCCGCGGGGGACACCGCCGGCGAGGAGCTCGGCTTCCTTGTCGTCGAAGGGCACTTCGGCCACGGCCTGCGACAACAGCTCGCTGGGCGCGACGACGGTGCCGGACGCCTGGTGGTCGGCCAGCAGGGCGAGGGTGGTGCGCAGTCGGGCGTTGGTGCGATTCCGGGGGCTAATGGCGGTCTCCTTCGTGGTGTTCATGCAATTGGCTGCGGTTCATCATCACTGTGTTCCTGCCCTTTCGGGAAGAGATAGCCGGAGACGAATTCCTACCCAGGTCAGGCCGGGGATGCTACGGCTGCGGCTGACAGCACCCTGATTTTATCGGAGGCCGGGATCGGCCGGGGCCGACGGCGGCTGGTTGCAACAGTAGGAGAAGCCCGGGCGGGAGAAGAGACGGGTGAATACTCGAATTCCCGCACCCGATACCTGTCCGGGCGGGCCTCAGACCAACGGGGGAATGACCCTGTTGGAGGCCAGTTCGTCGAAGAGGTCCAGGAACCTGTCCTCGGTGTCGAGGCAGTCGGCGAACCCGTGCTGCCGCGCCTTGATGGTCGACGTGACGTTGTCGAAGCCCGAGCGGAAGAGGAAGTCACCGAAGGACCAGCCGGCGAGGTCCTGGTACGGGGTCTGCACGAGGTCGTATTCCGTCACCATCTGCTGCCAGAGGTCCTGGTGCTGGGGCATCGCTTCGGCGAGCAGGACGGGCTGCGGTTCGGCGTAGTCCATCTGGAAATGACGGGCGAAGACCGGCCAGAGATGGCGCCACCGGATCTGGTCACCGTTGGTGATGTTGTAGACCTCTCCGGCGGCTCGTGGTTCCGCACCTGCCCACACGGTCGCGCGGGCCAGGAGCGACGCGTCGGTCACCTGGTAGAGCGCATCGTAGGCGGCGTGGGTACCGGGGAACCGCAGGGGCTGGCCCAGTTCCCGGCAGATGCTCGCGTACACGGCGATGACCATGAGGATGTTCATCGGGTTGCCGACCGCGTACCCCACCACACCCTCCGGCCGCAGCATGGTGGCGTCGAAGCCGTGCTTCGCTGCGGCAGCGCGGAGGATGTCCTCCTGCTCGTAGTAGAAGTTGGGCTGGATGAGCCGCGGGTCACGTTCCTTCGCGGGGGTGTTGAAGTAGCCCAGGTGCGCTCCGTACGCCTTTCCGCCCTGGTACAGGGTGACGTGGTGCAGCGGGGCGCCTGCTGCTTCCAGACCCTGCAGGGTATGGGCGAGCAGGGCGCTGTTGACCTCGATCTGCTCCGCGGTCGTGGACCGCTCGATGTAGGCACCGAAGACGAGGTGGGTGGTGTCCCGAGCGCTCTCCAGTCCGGTCCGTGCTGCTTCCCGGTCGAGCAGGTCCACGGGCAGGTGCTCCCACTGGGCTCCGGTGACCGGCCGGCGGCTCAGGCCGCGGACCCGCGCCCCACGGCTGAAGTATTCGTCCGCTGCATGCCGGCCGATGACCCCGCCGGCGCCGGCAACCAGGACGACGGGGGAGTTTCGCGCTGCGGTCGGTTCTGTCTGGGCGTCGGTCATGGTGAGCTCCTTCGAGGGTGGACGACCCGGGCCGGCAGTCCTCATCGCGGTCCGGCTTCCAGGGTCAGCGTCAACCCTATCGATGACGACGGCGGAGGAGACGGCGAGCAGCCGGGATGCGCGCGGGTCGGGATCTGGTGTATCAGGCGGATCAGGATGCAGGCCCGGTGCTAGGCTCCGCCGGATGATGCCTCCCGCCCGCACCTCGCTGCCTCGAACGCTCGCCCGCGTGGTGCTCGGAGCCTTTCTCCTCTTCGCGGGCACCGCCCACCTGACGGTGGCGCGGTCCGAGTTCGCCGCGCAGGTCCCGTCGTGGCTGCCGCTGGACGCGGATCTCGTGGTCGTGGTGTCCGGCGTCGTCGAACTGCTGCTCGGCGCCGCGCTGGTGTTCCCCGGCCGGTACCGCGTCCCGGTCGGCTGGGTGGTGGCGGCGTTCTTCGTCGCGATCTTCCCGGGCAATATCGCCCAGTACGTCGACGGCGTGAGCGCCTTCGGGCTCGACACCGACGGCGCCCGGCTCGCCCGCCTGTTCTTCCAGCCCGTGCTGGTGCTGTGGGCGCTGTGGTCCACCGGCGCGTGGCGGGACCGGCGGACGCCGAAAGAGCCTGGCTGAACGAAGCAGCGCACAACGATGCCCGGCACGGAGACCGTGCCGGGCATCGTCGTCGGGCGGCCGAGCTAGTTCGCGGCTACCCGACGGCGGACCACGTAGGCGCCGCCGAGCACCGCGAGCACCAACCCGCCGCCGAGCGCGAGGGCACCGGCGTCGTCGCCCCTGGGCGTCTGGGCCACGCCGGTGTCGGCGCCGCCGACCGGCATCTGCCCCATCTGCGGAGGCTGCGGAGCGACGGGCGGGGTGACGACGACGGTGTTCTCCGCGACGATCCGGTCCACGATCGACGCGTCGTAGGGCGGGTTGCCGGCTGCGTCGCAGCCGAAGCCGTCCTTGTCCGCATCGAGGCCGAGCTGATAGCCGGGTGTTCCCGCCGGGATGTTGTAGACGCCGACGTTGGCGGCTTCCGTGCAGTTGTCGAACGGCAGGCCGACGGCGAGGGCCGGTGATGCCGAGAGCAGGGAGACGCCGGCGACAGCCGATGTAGCGAGTGCGATGGAAAGCTTCTTCATGGAGAACTCCTGAGACCTCGGAAGGGATGGTCGTCCGACCGTACGGCTCAAGGGGAGGGTGCGGCGGAGAAGTTCCCGATCAAGGATTAGGTTGCGCGGCGCAACTAACTGCCCTACCGCACGCGGAACTACTTCGCGTCGGCGATCGGGTACAGGTCCGTGCCCTCGAGCATCACGGAGTCGATCCTCGCCGTCAGGGCGCCGTCGGCCTCGGACGCCGCCTTCGCGTCGATCCACCGCTGGTCCGCGGCGAACGCAGCCCAGTTCGCCGTCGGGTCGCCCTCGTGCTCGAGGACGTAGACGAGGACGTCGTCGGTGCCCACGGGAGTCCAGTAGCCCAGGCTCTTCATGTTGTGCTCGATGAACAGGTTGATGGTGTTGTCCCGGAAGCGGGCCATCAGGGCGTCCATCCTGCCGGGGTTGGCGGTGTACGTGCGCAGTTCGTAGGTCATGGTTCTCCTCGAGGTATGTCGGGCGGGTCCAGGCTCAGCCTAGGCCCGGTCAGCCCGGCCCGGAGGCAGCCGTGCAACCCGCGGCACGCTGCGGGCGGCGCCGAACGGGTGAACGTCGGGCGAATTCTGTGCCAAGAACGTGCCTGAGGCCACCGATGGGGCGAGCCGTCAGGGTGTAATCGGCATATGACCTCCATGACCCGCCGTACCGTCCTGACCGCTGCCGGGACCCTCGCCGTCGCCGGTGCCGCCGTGACCCCCGTCGCCACAGCCCGGAACAGCCCAGCCGCTGCCGCCACCGGCAGCTTCGCGCACGGCGTAGCCTCCGGCGACCCCCTGCCGGACGGCGTCCTGCTGTGGACCAGGGTCACGCCGGGCAAGGACATGACGCCCGGTTCGGGCAAGGGCCCGGCCGTGCCGGTGCGCTGGGAGGTGTCGACGACGGCGGACTTCCGGCGGATCACGGCGCGCGGTACCACGAAGACCGGCCCCGAGCGGGACCACACGGTGAAGGTCGACGTGCGGGGACTGCAGCCGGCCACGAGCTACTGGTACCGCTTCACGAGCGGCAAGGACCAGTCGCCGGTCGGGCGGACCCGCACGGCTCCTGCGGAGGGTGCTGCCGTCGATCTCCTGCGGGTCGGCGTCGTGTCCTGCGCCAACCTGCAGGCGGGCTGGTTCTCGTCCTACCGGCACCTGGCCGCGCGCGATGACCTCGACCTCGTGCTGCACCTCGGCGACTACCTCTACGAGTACGCGCCCGGGGAATACCAGGCACGCGACGTCGTCGTCCGTCCCCATGATCCGGCCGTCGAGATGACGACCCTCGAGCACTACCGTCGCCGGCACGCCCAGTACAAGGAGGACGCCGACCTGCAGGCCCTGCATGCCGCGGTCCCCTTCGTGGTGACGTGGGACGACCACGAGTCGACGAACGACGCCTGGTCCGGCGGCGCCGAGAACCACACGGAGGGAACGGAGGGTGCCTGGGCTGACCGCCGGGCGGCCGCGATGCAGGCCTACGCCGAGTGGATGCCGGTGCGGTACGAGGCCGGCGGGCAGCTCTACCGACGGCTGAGCTTCGGGTCGCTCGCGAGCATCTCGATGCTGGACCTCCGCTCCTATCGCCACCAGCAGGCGCCGTCGACCACGGATCCGGCCATCGGCAGTCCCGACCGCAGCATCACGGGCGAGGCGCAGATGGAGTGGCTCCTCGACGGGCTGTCCGCGCAGCAGGCCCAGTGGAAGCTCGTCGGGAATCCGGTCATGATCACGCCCATCCTCTTCCCGCCCGCGCTCCCGGCCGCAGCCGTGGAGGGCATGGAGAAGCTGATGGGCACCGCCACGCTCGACGGCGTGCCGTACAACATCGACCAGTGGGACGGGTACACCGCCGACCAGTCGCGCGTGCTGCGGCACCTCGGCGACAACGGCATCACCGACACCGTGTTCCTGACCGGTGACATCCACTCGGGCTGGGCGTGCGACCTGCCGGCGGATCGGGCCACGTACCCGACGACCGGTGCGTCGGTCGGGACGGAGCTGGTGTGCACCTCGGTGACGAGCGACAACCTGGACGACATCCTCGGGGTGCCGCCGCGGACGGCGTCGCTGTCCGTCGAGGCCCGGTTCCGGACGAACAACCCGCACGTGAAGTACCTCGACTTCGACTCCCACGGCTACTCGGTGCTCGAGGTGCGCCCGCAGGGGGTTCGGATGGACTGGTACGTGCTGTCGGACCGGACGGACCCGGCGGCCGGCACCAGTCTGTCGCAGTCCTTCCAGGTGCTCGCGGGGACGCAGAAGGTGACGCGGGCGTAGCGCTCCCGGTGGGCCCAGGGGCCTCGCCGGTGTTCCCGGCAGCGACCCGATCGACGATGCGGGCGTCGTGCGCAGGCCCGGGGTCTCACGAGCCCGGCGCTGATCCGGTGATCCCGGGTCAGCGGGCGTCGTCGTCGGCCCATGCCCTTGCATAGAAGGTGAGCGACAGGGCATTCAGCAGTTCCTGGTACGCCTCGGGAGCCAGCACCTGCGCCGAGCCACGCGGAATGTCCTGCGAGAAAGCCGAGATGCCGAGCCCTGCCACTCCGTCCTCGAGGGTCAGGCCGGCGGCCTCCAGGATCGTCGGATACAGGCTTAACTGGTCCGCGGAAGGGCGCAATGCGCTCGTGCCACTGCCACCCGGAATCCAGATCCGGTTGAAGATGGTTCGATCGGGGTTGCTCTCGATCTGCTCGTGCAGTGGATCGCCGGCGGGCGATCGCCTGAGGTGGTCGCCCACGATCACCACGGCGGTGTCGTCGAGGTAGCCCCGGTCCCTCATGTGGTCGACGAGCCCTGCCACCTGAGCCATTGAGCACGAGAACACGGAGACGACCTCGAGTTCGGTATCCACGGTGCAGTAGTCGAAGACGTAGGCCGGCTCATGTGTGTCGAGCGTCAGCATCGACAGGTTGAACGGTGTCCCGGATAGTTCCGACTCGGCGTGCAGCCGATCTACCTCCTGCTTGGCGTAGGTCATGAGACGGCCGTCGTTCAGGCCCCAATCGTCGCGGAAGGACCCCGGCGGTTCACCGGCGGCCCGCCAGTCGTCGAGGTCCTTCACTTCGGAGTAGCCGTGGGTCCGCAGGTAGGTCTCCTTGGCGGCGAAAGCGGCGTTGGCCCCGGTCAGGAACACGTTGGTATAGCCGCGGTCCTCCAGGAGGTCACCGGTGCAGGTCAGGCCCGCAAGGTAGGTGGGGGTGTCGGTGCCGAGATCGTTGGACGGGGGCGCGCCCGCGGCAGCACCCGTGCCCTTCAACGGGACGCCGCACTCGGTCGCGACGATGCCGGACATGGTCCAGCCCCCACCGTGGTACTGCCGGAGGGTCTCGATGCTCTGCCAGCCCTCCGCTGCCCGGGTGACATCCTTCAGGGGCGCGAAGGCGTCCTTCTCGAAGAGCTGCTTGTCTTCAAGGGTGGCTTCGCCCGATTCGAGGTAGATCACCACCAGGTTGCGCGCGTTCTCATCACTGGTGATGACCGGCTCCACGTAGTAGTCGCCGAGATCGAAGTCGGAGTTCGCGCCTCTGATGTAGTTCGCCACTCCCACCGTGGTGGTGAAGGCGGTGGTGCCGCCGATGACGAGTGTGCCCACCAGGGCTGCGGAGACGGTGCGCGTGATGACCCTGGTGTGGCGGGGTCGTGCGTCCTGGCCGGTCCGGCGGCGCTCGCGGCGCCTGACGTGGTGACCGGCTGCGATCGCGGCAGTGATGAGGACCGGTGCGACCCCGATTCCGAGGATGCCTACCCAGACGATGCTGCCGCCACCGCCGTCCGTTTCCACGGAGATCAGGTTGAGGAGCATCTGACCGACAGTGATCTCGCCCCAGTAGTGACGGATGCCGGCGGCCGCGATGAGCAGGGCGAGCCCCGCCCAGATCAGGACGTAGACCAGCATGTAACCCACGACGACAGCCACTCGTCGGAGCACGTGCAGAATCCGGTCGGACATGGCGGGACCTCACTCTTGGGGGTGCCCGTGGATGATCGAAGGCCCTTGACATGCGACACCGCGGGACTTTCGCAGCCTAGTGCTCCGCGAACCGACCGTTCAAGACCCGTTCACCTTGCGTTAACGAGTTGTTAGCCGCAAAGCCCGCCGATGCAGGTTATCCCGGTGCAGTCGGGAGCTGTGTGGGGTGATCAGGAGGACCTGCGGTCGGGGCAAGGCTCACGACGGCGGCGTCCGGACGAGCACCGTGTCCCGCATGTATGCCACGAACTCGTCGGGCTGCTCGAACAGGGGGCGGTGGCCCG
The DNA here is from genome assembly GCF_056680255.1 of Arthrobacter sp. BC5. Taxonomy (NCBI): domain Bacteria; kingdom Bacillati; phylum Actinomycetota; class Actinomycetes; order Micrococcales; family Micrococcaceae; genus Arthrobacter; species Arthrobacter sp. BC5. The sequence continues at coordinate 474,419 of NZ_CM155273.1, read as the reverse complement.
ACGTCGAAAGCTCGGTGATCTCCTTGACCGGAGCCTCGAGCAGCGCGAACCATTCGGCGAACGGCTCGGTCCGGCCGCGCGCCTCGTGGGCTCCCTGCACGAAGTAGACCGGCACGTCGAGGCTGGTCACGGAGGCGCGGAAATCGGTTTTCTGGAGCTGAGGGTAGATGACCGCGAAGGTGTCCATGAACGCGCCGAGCACGTGGATCTGGTCGGTGAGCGTGTACTCGGGGACGAGGAAGTTCTCGGAGAACCCGCCCTCGCCCTCCGAATTCCCGGTGTGGTCGTAGGGGTATACCTGATGTTCGTAGGACAGGGCGGTCTCGTAGTCGAGCATGTCCGCGTAGGGCGGTGGGCCGATCCGTTCCAGCTTGTCCACCAGCTCCGGATCACCCGCCTGCTCCGCCCAGACGAGGGTGTCCTCGTAGAAGATGGTGTCCGTCTCGAGCGGGCTGACCATCTGCCCGGTGCCGATGTACGCGTGGTACAGCTCCGGCTCCTGCTGGACGGCGAAAACGCCGTAGATCGTCCCGCCCGACTGGCCCATGAGGTAGATCTTGTCCTCGTCGAAGCGCTCCCGCAGGTAGTCGGTCACCGTGATCGCGTCCTCGACGGAGCTCTCGAGGGTGAGCGTGGACGCCGGGTCCAGCTCCGGGTAGGACGTCCCGGTTCCCCGCTGGTCCAGGGTCGCGACGACGAAGTACTCCTCCAGCTGCTGCAGATGGTTCCGCATGGCGCCCAGCTCGGAGCCGCCCGGCCCGCCCGCGAGGAACAACAGCACGGGCTTGTCGACGTCGACGCCGCGCAGCATGAGGCCGAGGTCCTTGCCGCCCGACTCCACCGTGGTGAGTTCGGCGATGCTCCCGGTGGCGGGGTCCCCGTCGGCGGCTTCAATGGGGGCAGTGTCCGCCGGCCGTGCGATGACGACCGCGAGCCCGATGAGCGCCACCGCCGTGAGTGCGGCGACGGCGCGGCGAAGGTAGGTGGCGGCGCCGGCGCGGGCGGCTCCGTGGGAGAGTCTTCGTGCCATTCCGGCGCCGATCGCCGCCCCCAGGACCAGCGGGGCCAGGGCGAGGAGGGCGTGGAAGCCGCGCCCGACGATGAAGGCGAGGATGCCGTACGTGGTGGTGTGGACGCCGTCCACGGTGGGGCCGTCGGTACCGATGCGGGTGAGCTCGAAGACGACGATCACCACCACGGGGGCTGCGAGCATCGCCCACCGCGACCGGAGGACGAGCCCGGCGCAGGCGCCGATCAGCAGGCAGAGGAGCATCGTGCCCAGGGATTCGGCGGTGGTGAGGGGCCCGCGGGGAGTCCACCAGCCCAGCACGACACCGCAGCCGACGGTGAGTGCCAGGGCAATGCCGGTGCCGAGACGGCGGTCCCCCCAGATGCTTTCCAGGACCTTCCGTACGGGTGTGGAGGGCGCGGTGTCGGTGTCGAGGTGAGCGGGCATCGTGCGTCAGCTGCCTTCCGGACGGGGCAAAGCGGGCCGTGCATTCCTCTCCCAGCATTCCGGGAGGGTCCTGGACTGACTAGGGCCGAAGGTCCGCCGCCCTCGTCCATGCGGCCTCCCGGTGCCGGGGGACCAATGGCCCTGTCCATGCCATCCGGGGACAAGACAATGGAGGAGGAGATGATTCAGCCCGTTCTGCGGGCCGACCTGGAAGCGGGGCAGACATGAGAACGCTCACGAAGAACCAGCCACCATCCACGCCAATCCATCCCGACGGCGGGAGGCGGACTGGCCTCCGCCGGAAGATCGTCGGCGGATTCTTCCTCTTCACGGGAGGAATCCATCTGGGGATCGTCATGGCCGATCCGCAGTTGTATGCGGGTTTCGCCCAGGAGTCCTTCATCCCGCTCGTCCGGACGGCCTGGGACAGCATCTTCATGGCCGCTCCGGCGCGCTGGGGGCTTGCGCTCTCCCTGGGCGAGGCCACCCTGGGCGTTCTGCTCCTGCGCGGCGGCCAATGGGCCAAGGCCGGCTGGATCGGCGTCATCGCCTTCCATCTGGGGCTCATGCTGTTCGGCTGGGGCTTCTGGCTGTGGTGCGTCCCGGCGCTCGCCTTCCTGATCTGGGCCGCCCGTAAGGACTGGCAGGCGGCCCAGGGTTGAAGCACCTCTCGAAAGAGGGGTTCCCGTTCTTCGGGAGTCAGGCCGGGGACGCGCTGTCGCACTCCTCGCCGCCCGGACACGCCGCACGGCCAGGGCAACGCTCAGGTCGAGGTTCAGCGCTTCCCGGATGACATGCCGGCGATTGCGCCGACGACGAGGCCCACGCCGGCCCCGATGCCGACGCCGATCGCTATGCCGGGTCCACCGGCGATCGCCACTCCGATGGCACATCCAACTCCTGCGCCGAGAGCGATCCCGATTCCCGGGTACGACTCTTTCAGCAATTCATCCGCGCTTCGCTGTTCCATCGCTCGATCATTGTGGGAGCCGCACGTGCCCGGCAAGGGTCCTAGGTCCCGTTCTGCCGTCTCGAGGGCTGAAATCCTTGCTTACTCCTGCGCTTTTCCTTCCGCCCCTGGAATCCGGGCTCTCCTACGCTTTGAGGGGCGAAGCTATTGGGGGACGACGTGGAAGCAGGACAGGGCGCTGCCGAGCAGGCTCAGCGAATAGGTGAACGGGTGTCCCGGCTGGAGGCCGAGCTGGAGCGGGTCGAGGCCGACCTCGCGTTGGCTCGGAAGGCGCAACAGGCATGGCTCGTCGGAGCCGAGGGTGAGGCGCGGGTCGGCGCGCAGCTGAACCAGCTGGAGCTCCAGGGCTGGAGAGTGCTTCACGACGTGCACTGGCCCGGCCGGCCCAGGGCGAACCTCGATCACATCGCTGTTGGACCGGGAGGAGTCCTGGTCATCGATGCCAAGAACTGGTCGGGTGACGTGTGCCTGCGCGACGGCGAGCTGTACCGGAACGGCTACACGCGGAGACGTGAGACGGCGTCGTCGCTTGACCAATGCGCTGCGGTGGCGGCGCTACTCGAACCGCAGCATCGGAGCATGGCACAGGCATGGATCTGCCTGGTGGGACACCCCGAGCTCGTCGGCTCGACCGGCACCGGCGTGACAGTCGTCGGCATCGACGGGTTGACCGATGCGGTGCTTGCGCTACCTCCGGTTCTTGAGCAGCCATGCGTCAGCGCTATTCACGACCACCTGAAAGGGCTGCTGGCAGGGCCGACGAGTCCAGCGGTGGCGACGACAGCCCTGCTCGTTCACCCGAAGGAAGAATCACCGCTGCTCGCAGCTCGACGAGCGGCTGCCATGCCCTCTGTTCCTGCCGATCGAGCGGCGCCTCGTAGTCGCGCTCCCAGGCCTGCCAATCGACGACGTCGGACAGGCGAGCCCAGCTGCCTTGGTGCCCTATGGCGTCTTGTGCTGCTGGCCCTGGTGCTCTGGGCCGGGGCGGGAGCGCTGCAGCAGTTCGCCGAGTCGCTGTCGACGCCGCCCCTGCAACCGCCACCCGGCGTCGTGCAGCCCCAGGTGCCTGAATAGGTGACCGATGTGTGGCTCGGAGAGTGCTGGAACATCACCGCGCCCGCCTAGTCTCCGGGTACGACGACGCAACAGAGCAAGCCCGCCCTCAGGGGGCACTGTCCCCGATGCGGGTCCAAGGCCTGGCCGATCGCCTGTGGCATGGTTCCTCCCTCCCTGAAGGAGGAACCATGCGCGGGTGGTTCGGAAATCGGCTCAGCAGCGGTTGCGCCGCTGCTCTGCGGTCGAGGGGTTGTTGAAGCAGGTCTCCCCGGTGCTCCGCACAGCCGTGGTGACGATCGGCGCGCCGGGAGCTTCGCTCGTTACGACGAGCGGTTCAATGCCCTCGCGGGTCACAGTGGTGATCGGCTCTGCCGGCACGGTTGCCGTTGCGACCCGCTGGGTGGTTTCGCCATCGGTGACTGTCACTACCGGCGTGATCGGTGTGCATACTACGTCCGATTCCTCGGGCCCCGGCCGGGTACCGGTGGTGACGATCGGTGTACCGGGAACAACCGCTTCCGTCACCACCGGAGTCCCTGATGCCGTCGATTGTGTCGTCGACGTGCTGGAGGGGACGGGGTTGATGGTGTCCGCCCCGCGAACGAAAGCGAACGTGGTCGTGGTGGTGGTCGTGGTCCGGGTAGTCTGCGTCGTCGTCGTCGCCGTGCGTACGGTCTGCTGCGTCGTGGCGGTGGCGACAACCGTCTGGAACGTCGTCGTGGTGCACGATTCACGCTGCTGGGTGCTCGTGAAGACCGCCGTCACCGGCGTCGTCGTGGTGATCAGCGTCTCCCGCGGCTGGATGGTCGTCGTGACCCGTTCCTGCGGTGTTGTGGTCGTGGTGACGATGGTCGTGGGGGTCGTCGTCGTGGTCAGGACGGCCCGCTCGCACCTCTCCACCGGCTTCGCCGCCCGGTCGTCGTTGACCCGGCGGCAATTGGTGGTCGTTGGGGTCTGAGTGCTCCTCGGGGTTCCCCGCTCGGTGCGGGTGGTGGAGGTCGGCGTACCCGGAACGACGACGTCTTGGCTGACCGCGTCGCCGGCGTCGCGTTCTTCCTCTGTTACTACGGGAGTGCCGAGACGCTCGCTCTCGACGACGACAGGCCCACCGACGTTACGCTCCTTCGTCGTCACCTCCGGATCGGGCTGACGGACAGGGTCCGACGTATCGACCGTCACTGGATCGCCCGACGGTCGGTCCGTACTGAACGTGGTTGTCGGCAGACCGGAGGGAACGTCAGGTCCGACGACGACAGTTGTCACGGTACAGGTCTGGTTGACACCGCTGCCGGCTATCGTCCCGCCGATAGCGGTGCAGTTGGCCGCCCGTTCGGCGGGACCGGCGGATACCGGACCGGCTGGTGCAAGTGCGACGACGAGTCCGAGCGTGGTCGCGGCCACAAAGGAGGACAAACGCATGATGAACTCTCTTCTCCGTTGAAGATCCGCGTGCGCGGGGCCTCCAACCGTAGGGCTCCTGATCGGCCGGCGGCAACGATATCGATGCGGTTTTGAGAGGTTCGAGTAGCAGATGAGGGACATACGGGTGGTTGCTGCAGGTACCGAGTACCGACGGTGCGCCTATCCCGGTGAGAGCAACGCCTGGGGCACAAGCGCTCTCGAACTACGGCTCGACCGTGCCGGGGCGGGACTTCCCGCGCCTGGCCGCGCTGTACCTGGCGGGGCGGCTGCCCGTGGACCGGCTGATCTCGCACCGTATCGGCCTCGACGAGGTCAACGAGGCGTTCGACGCGATGCACCGGGGGGGGGGGCTGGCCCGCAGCGTCATCGTGTTCTAGTGAACGTCGACGGCTGGGGTGGCTGGGATGGCTGGGATGGCCAGGGTGGCTGGGATAGCTGGGATGGCCAGGGTGGCTTGGGTGGCGGGGGCGACCGTCGGCGAGTAGAGCAGCGGGGCGCTTGCAGCAGATCGTCCACGCCCGGCGTCACGAAGCTGCGCGTGGACGGCATCCTCCACCTGCCAGTAGGTATTTCTTCGGGGACTCCGATTCGGGTCAAGGTATCCCGGTGGAGTGAACCAGGGGATGCCGTTCTTCGATTCGACAATCCACTTCCCCTCGTGAATCACATGATGATGTCGCGAGCACAGGAGGACGCCCTGGCTGATACTCGTTGTTCCACCTTTGGCCCAGGGCGTGGTGTGGTGGGCCTCGCACCAGGTTGCCGGAATGGAGCAGTCCGGGAACGCGCAGCCCTTGTCCCTCGCAACGAGTGCCCGCCGCAGATGCGCAGGGAAGAGGCGTTGTGCCCGCCCGATGTCGAGGATCTGCCCCTGTCCGCCGAGGACCATCGGAATGATGTCTGCATCACAGGCCAGCGTGCGGATGCTTCGTGCGCTCATCTGCTGCCCGAACACGGCGTGGCCGGCACGTTCCATCTCGCCCACGAGGTCGGTATAGCTGATGGTCACCATGACCTGGGGCCGGTGTCCGCCTGCTGCGGGAAGCCTGTCGGTCGACAAAGCGATCCTGCATGCTGCGACCAGCCCGTCGAGGAGGTTCTGCGGGCGTGTCGCCCGGTCCGCATCGCCCCCACCGGCGTCAGTCGCACCAGCGTCGTCCCCTTCGCTCTGGCGCCCGCCCGTGGAGTACCCACCGGCGCCACCCTCTTCGTTCTCGGCGGCCAGCTCGTCGGCTTTATCTCCACCGATGGTCGGGTCCCCGGTGTTCTGAAGGGTCACCGGATCCCTCCTCGGATTCGTCGCGGTGTTCACGACGGTGACCAGATGCTCGAACTGCTCGTCGGTGGCGCCGATCTCCAGAAAATGCAGACCATTGCGTCTGCCCTTGAGGAAGACGCCCTGTCGTGCCTTGAGGACCTTGTCGGTGGGTTCCAGCCCGTCCTGGTTGAGCACACCCTCCCAGCGTCTCGCGAGGACCCGCAGGAGGTCTTCGTCCGATTCGACCGCTTGCCGCGTGAGGTGCTGCTCCATCGAATCGAGTTGCACCGGTGTTGCGAAGGACCGCACCCGTTGCACCGCCTCATGAACGATCGAAACAGCGCGTCCGCTGACCTCGCCCGCGCCTGCTGCAGCACCGAGGGTGCTCATCGACGCGGGAGTGGCCGAGCCGATTGCAGTGACCCCGGGCAGGAGGCTTGCCGCGAGCCTCAATCGGCGGTTCGCCTCGGTGCGGCTGATGCCGAGCCTGGCCCGCAGGAAGTCGGCACAGGTCCTGAATTCGGGGCGGAACCCATTATTGTTCCGCTGTTCGGCGCCTACTGAAGTGCTCGAGCCGCCACCCCCGGCGCCGTCCCCGCCGCCGCCCTCGCCGCCGCCCTCGGCGCCGCCCTCGGCGCCGTCGTCCTGCACTGGCGACAGGCTTTGCTGTGCCCGCACAAGGAGGGATCCATGGGCCTCCTGCTCCCCGGTGCCGGCGACGCCGTGTTCCTGCGCAGCTCGAGCGGCAACGATCTGGAGGTGATCGATGACCTTCGAGAGCTCTTCGATGTCCACGAGTGCTCGTACGACGTCGTGCTTACTGAGAAGAAGGTGACGCCTATTCAGGTCCTGCGCGAAAGCGAGCAATTCCCGCCGCGTCGACTCCAGGGAGGGACCGGTTCCCTCGGGATGCTCGAGCGGTGCGATGTCCATGCCTCATTTTATCGAACATGCGTACTATTCCAGAGGGTCCGGACTCTTTGTGGAGGAGAAGTCGAGCACTATTCCTCCACAGCCGTCGGCTGTCATCGCCGGTCGCGCCAGCGAGTCGGCCTACCGGAGAAAATCGCCGAGCCGTGGCGCCATCAGGCACGTCGGGATCGTACGGCCTGGATGAAGCCGACGATCAGCGCTCCGTGGTCGAGAGACCGTCCGCGAAGCGCAGGAGCTCGGCGCCCAACCGGCGGGCCTGGTCGGCCACCGCGTCGGGGGCGTCAACAGCAGACGACGACGGCGGGCCACCTGCCGAGGCCTGCACTCCGGGCTCCCGCTGGATGTCGATGTCGAACACCACATGGTCCGGGTGGTGCCACGTCGAGAAGACCTCCACGGGCCGCCCGTCCTGGTCGAAGCTCGTGCCCTCCAGCAACAGGACGGGCGACAATGCCTCCAGCTGCAGCAGTCTCAGCAAGTCACCGTCACCCGGCACTGCCCGGATCTGCCGCTTACCGGACGTGATCTGCACCCCGTACTTCTCACCGAGCACCGCGTGCAGGGACGCGTCCTGCAGCTCTTCCGCCGTCAAACCAGAAAAGGCAGGTGCCGGCAGCCAGGTGTGGATGACGGCGATGGGCACGCCGTCGGCCGTCCGCAGCCGCTCGAGCGCGAGCACCTGAGGCGTCCCGAGGAGCGCGGTGGACGCATCGGCGTCCTGCAGGGAGAGCGACCGCACCTCCGTGCCGACACTCGCCCCGGCGCTGCCGAGCTGGGCCGACAACCCGGACGTGCGGTGCACGAGACGGTGGTGCTCGCGGCGTGGGGCCACGGTGCTGCCGCGCCCGCGGCCCCGCTCGATCAGCCCTTCATCCGTCAGCGCGCCCAGCGCCTGACGCACCACGGACCGGGACACCCCGTACCGCACCTGCAGCTGCGCCTCGCTGGGCAGCGACGTGCCCGGCGGCAGCGAATGGTTCAGGATCTGCGCGCGCAGATGCCCGCGGAGCTGCAGGTGCAGCGGCTCGCCACTCCCCGCATCCAGTGGGCGCTCCTGTGGATCGTCTGGTCCGGTCATGAGAGGCTCCGGTTCACAATGCTGGTCGAGGACTACGTGTCGGCGCCGTCGGAGGACGGCGACGACGAAGCGCCGTCGGAGGACGACGACGCGTCGTCGTCGTGCTCCTCGAGGACCTTGCCGTCGTGGACCCGCTTGAGCTCGATGCCCTCGAGGTAGCTGGGCACGGGTGGGTCGAGGTCTTCGTCGCTTGTCATGGTCTCGATCCTAAATGTCGGGAGCAGCTACTTCTTCTGCGCTGTCCGCCAGACGTGGTCCCAGCCCGGCGCCAGCGCAGCAGCTCGCCGCATGGACAGGACCAGGCTCGCCTCGCGGGCGATGCCCTGGCCGGCGATGTCGAACGCCGTGCCGTGGTCCACGGAGACGCGCACGACGGGCAGGCCGACGGTGATGTTCACGCCGTCGTCGCCGTAGACCGCCTTGAAGGGTGCGTGGCCCTGGTCGTGGTAGCAGGCGATGACCATGTTCCACTTGCCCTTGACCGCGGCGGGGATGAGCGCGTCCGCGGGGATGGGCCCGTGGACGTTGATGCCTTTCTCGCGGGCGGCGGCGACGGCGGGGGCGAGGATGTCGGCGTCCTCGTCGCCGAACAGCCGGTTCTCGCCGGCGTGCGGGTTGAGGCCGGCAAGGCCGATCGGCTCGTCCGGGTTTCCGAGGGCGTCCGTGAAGGCCTTGACGAGCTCGATGACGTTGGTGGTGCGCTCGGGCGTGACGTCCTCGATGGCCTGCCGCAGGGAGACGTGGGTGGTGAGGTGGAAGAAGTAGAGGTCGCCCGCGGAGAGGACGAGGCTGAAGTTCTCCACGCCGAACTCGTGCGCGAGGAGCTCCGTGTGCCCGGGCCACTTGTGCCCGCCGGCGTGCATCGCGGCCTTGTTGAGCGGCGCGGTGACAATGCCCTGGACTGCACCTTCGCGCGCGAGGCGGCAGGCCTCGACGACGAAGCGGTAGGAGCCGTCGCCCGCAGCGGGGCTGAGCTCGCCGAGCTTGACGTCGGCCAGCGACGGGCCGGTCTGCAGCAGCTCGATGATGCCGGGTTCGTTGGTCGCGTCCTCGATCGAGGACAGCACGCGGACCGTGTCCGGGTCGCCGCCCACGTTGGTGACGCCCTGGCGCATCGCGGCCTCGTCACCGATGACGACGGGCCTGCACTCCTGCCGGACGTCGTCGTGCCCGAGGAGGGACTTCGCTGTGATCTCCGGACCGATGCCGGCGACGTCGCCGAGGGTGACGGCGAGGGTGGGGATGCTCATGAGGATGCCTCCGTTGAGTGGGCGAGGGTGGTGGACAGTGTCCGGGTGAGTTCGGTGACGGTGTCGAGCAGGGCGGTGACCGGCCCGAAGCCGCCGGCCTTCGTGACGACAATCTTTCCAGCCGCGGTGCCGCCTTCGACGACGCCGACCGGGATGCCCTCCTGGATGGCGCCGGTGATGCGCAGCGCCTGGGCCCGCGTGGCGTCGAGGACGGCGCGGGCCCCGTCGCCGCCGACGAGCACGAGGGCACCGACGGAAGCGCGGGCCAGGGTCTGCTGCACCACCGACGCGAGACTGGCCGCGATGGCGGTCCCGCTGAGGGTTTCTGAACCGCCGATCGCCTCGGGGGAGGTGATGACGACGACCCGCGGCAGGGACTCCGGGACCTCGAGTTCTCCGGCGGCCCACTGCGCGAGCCGGTTCGGCTGGTCGAGCAGGGACTCGTCGGGCTGCAGGATGCGGAGATCGGCCGGGTCCAGCTGGGATTGCAGGTGGTCGGTCTGGGCGCGGGCGACGTCGTGCAGTGAACTGACGACGACGACGATCCGCTGCCCCTGCGCTGCGGGTGCAGGTTCTGCTGCTGCGTGTACTGCTCCGGCGTCGGCCCAGGCTGCTGCCATCGCTGCGGCCAGACCGGCCGACCCGGCAGGGATCGCCGTCGGACCGGCGACGACGAGGGCTGCCGCCAGGGTGCGGAGGTCGCTGTCGGACGCCGCGTTGACGACCACGACGCCGCTACCCGCCGCGTCCCGAAGGGCCTGCGCATCCCGGTCAGCCGAGCCGCTGAGGCTGATCGTCGTCGGGCCGGGCAGAAGCTGCGAGAACTCGCTCGTCGGAACCGGCGTGACCGGGTCGCGGCCCGCGGGAGAGTCCTCGACCGGTCCGCCGTGCACGCGCAGCAGGCCGTCCTCGATCGTCCGCCCCATCGCCGGGTAGGCCGGGCACACGACCGCGAAACAGCCGGGGTGTTGCTCCTGCCATGCGTCGAGCGCTCCGGCCACCTGCGCCGGGACGCTGCCGCGCATCGTGGAATCGATCTTCAGGTACAGGCGGTCGGCCCCCGCGGTGACGAGATTCCTGATGGCGCTCGCCGTGGCCTGACGGGCGGTGGCGGGGTCCAGAGCGCGGGCGTCAGTGTTGACCGCCAGGGCGCTACCGGGCGCCACCGAGTCCGGGAGCAGTTCACCCAGCAGCAGGCGGGAGGACCAGCCCGTGCGGGAGAACTGGACCACGGAGTCGGTGGCGCCGGTGACGTCGTCGGCGGCGATGCCGACGATGGGGGCGGTGGGTGCCGTCACTCGTCGTCCCCGGTCCGGCGGCGCCGAGTCGTGGGTGCGGACGGATCACCGGCGGGAGGGAGCTCGGAGGCGGACGTCGGGGTGACCGCGACGGCGTCGTCGGTGTCGAGTCCGCCCTGACGCTTGAGCACCCAGGTGGCCAGGAGCGGGGCGAAGATCGCGGTGACCAGGACGGCGGAGGCGACCTGCGCCGTCGCGACCTCCACGAACGGGGAGAAGCTGGGGTCCGCAGCGGCGACGATGGCCGGCGTCGCGATCGAGTTGCCGGCCGTGGTGGCGGAGGCGATGCCGATCCCGGACTTGATGCCGCGGCGCAGGACGAAGCGGTAGCCGATGTAGACGAGGGTGCCGGTGATGAGGGTGGCGGCGATGCCCACGAAGATGCCGCTGAGGCCGCCGGTGATGACGTTGCGCAGGTCGATGCCGGTGCCGAGGGCGAAGGCGAAGAACGGGATGACGATGTTCGGCACGGGCCGCATGACCTCGGTCCACTTGGCGTCGAGGTTGCCGACGATGAAGCCGAGGATCAAGGGGATGACGGCGGCGAGGAGGGTGAGGAACGGGATGTTGCCGAGGCCCGAGATGCCGAGGAAGAGCAAGGTGAAGAAGGGGCCGTCGTTGATGGCCGAGGCCATGTAGGCGCCGCGGTCGCGGTAGTCGCCGTAGCGGCCGGTGAAGGCGAGCCAGAGGCCGCCGTTGCTGTTGTCGAAGCTGGCCAGGAGGGCGAGGATCGAGATCCCGAGGATGCCGTCGATGCCGACGACGAGGCCGAGGCCCGCGACGAGGGCGGCGGGGATGATCGTCTTGAATAGCAGGACGACACCGGTGGTCGCGAGCACGGGGCCGGAGGCCTTGGCGGTGATCTGCATGCCGGTGGCGAAGATCAGGACGGCGATCAGCGGCAGGGCCGACTCGGCGAACAGGGCGGTGGTGAAGCTGCCGAGTTCCAGGAAGCCGGGCGCGAACGTCCCGACGATCGAGCCGAGGATCAGGGGGATGAGCATGAGGCCGCCGGGGATGCGGTTCATGCCATCGAACAGGGGGATGCGGGACTTCGGAAGCGATTCGGCTGCCATGGCGAATCTTCTCTCTGTACGGGAGGTCTGTGTGGGACAGTGCGTACAACTAGTACGGACACGATGTATCTACTGTAGGCCGCGTGGGGCACATCACACAAGAAAGAGCCATCCTTTCGCCCGGCCTGGCAGAACTACTCCGTAGTCTTCACTGCCGTGGCACACGTCCACCTGACCTGAGGGGAACCGATGTTCGTCATCACCTTGAACGGCGACCGCGGGGTCCGTACCGCCCGCGCCGAGCAGTGACCCCTTCGACCGCCGCCGCGTCGGCGCTGGTGGTCATCCCCGCGTTCGGTTCGCCGGAACTGACCGATGCGGTGGTGCATGACCTGTGCCGCGACGGGAGCGACCTCGATCCTGCCCTGCGCATCGTGGTGGTCGACAACGCCGGTGACTACGTGCTGCCCGAGGGGAACATCGAGGTCCACCGCCCGGGGCGCAACCTGCGGTGGATCGGCGCCGCCAACTGGGCCCTGCAGACGGCGTCGCGCGATGGACATGCGGTCTGCGTGGTGCTGAACAACGACATCCGGCTGTCGCCGGGGTTCCTCGACGGATTGCTCGCGCCCTTCTCGACAGCGGACGACATCGCGCTCGCGGCGTCCTGCTACGACGATTTCTGGCTCCACCAGCGGGCCTCGGCGATCCCGAGTACCGCTGCGGAGTACGTGCCGCGCGGCGTGCTGCGCGACGTCGACTTCTGCGACGGCACCGCGATCGCGTTCGCGGTGCCTTCCGTCGTCGAACTGGGGGGTCTGGACGAGGTCACCTTCCCGCGGCACGGCTACGGCGCGGACATCGACCTGGCGATCCGCGTGCGAGCGGCCGGTCTGCGGTGCGTGGTCACGGAGGGCGCCTACGTCTCGCACCTGCGGCGGCAGACGATGAACCGGACCGGTCAGAGCTCCGAGGGCAACCGGGCGGAGATCCTCCACGGACTGGACGCCAAGTGGGGCGACGGGTGGCGGGCGGACGTCGGGCTCGGCCCGGACTCGTTCCCCGCCCACAACACCGGGAGCGGGGCGTCCTGGTACCTGACGGCTCCGGCATGGTGAGCATTCCGGGGCGGTCTCCGGGGCGGATCGTCTACGCGGGTTTCGCCACGCGCCACCACAGCGGCGGCGTGCACGTGATGACCCAGCACGTCCGGCTGCTGCGGAAGCGCGGCCACGAGGCCTGGTTGTGGCTGCCCGACGCGGACGACCGCACCGACTGGATCGCCGACGACGTGCCGATGCTGTTCGGTGCCACCACCGCGATCGGCGCCGACGACCTCCTGGTGCTGCCGGAGACACCGACCGTCCAGGGCCGCGATCCGGCACCCGGAGCCCGCAAGGTCATCTTCAACCAGAACCACTTCTACACCTTCGCCGCCGGCGCCCCGGGCGAGGACTTCCCCGGGTGGACGCCGGCGCCCGCGATCTGGGTGGTGTCCGAGGAGAGCCGCGACGTGCTGTCCGCGGCGCTGCCCGGCCTGCCGGTGAGCGTGGTGCCCAACCCGGTCGACGGCGAGCTGTTCGCCCCCGGCGCCGCAGGGCAGCTCCGGGTGAGCTGGTTCCCCAAGAAGCGGCCGCGGGAGGCCTCGCTGCTGAAGCGCCTGCTGGCCGACGAGCCACGGCTCTCGGGGGTGGAGCTGGTGGAACTGGTTCAGGCCCCGCGCGCGGAGGTGGCCGCCACCCTGGCGGGCTCGGCGGTCTTCGTCGCCCTCGGACACACCGAGAGCTACGGTCTGCCGGTCGCCGAGGCGCTGGCGTCGGGCTGTCTCGTGGTCGGGTACGACGGCGGCGGCGGGCACGAGCTGTTCGAGGCACCCGGCGCGTGGCGGGTCCCGGACCAGCGACCGCTGCTGATCCGCGACCAGGTGGCAGACCTGATCCAGGACCTCGACGCCCTGGCACCGGTCCGTGCGGAGAACCGCCGCTGGGTGCTCGACCGCTACCCGTTCACCCGTACCGGAGCGGCGCTGGAGGAGGCCGTCGCGGCCGCACGGGCCCGGCCCGGCGCCGACGCCGTAGCCGTGCATCCGGCCGCCTGGCTCGACACCCTCGGCCCGAACTTCACAGCGTATGCGTGAGGTCTCAGTGGGCTCCCTTCACGACGTTGACGAGGTCCTCGCCGGTCACGTAGCGGCGCACCTGCGCGTTGACCAGCGCGAAGGCGTGTGGGCCGGACTGCGCGATCGAGCCGGCGGCGTGCGGGGTGATGATCAGGTTCGGCGCGTTCCACAGCGGGTGGCCGGCAGGCAGGGGCTCCGGCTCCATCACGTCCAGGGCGGCGCGCAGCCGCCCGGACGTCAGTTCTGCGAGCAGTGCCGAGGTGTCCACGACCTTGCCGCGCGCCACGTTGACCAGCAGGGCGCCGTCGGGCATCCGGGACAGGAACTCCACGTCGACGAGACCTGTCGTATCCGCGGTGAGCGGAACGGTCAGCACCACCACGTCGGCCTCGGGCAGCAGGTCCGGCAGCTCCGACGTCGCGTGGATGCCGTCGCGTGCCGTGTGCGCCACGAGCACGGGAACGGCATCGAAGTTCCGCAGGCGGCGCGCGGTCTGCTCTCCGAGGTCACCAGCGCCGATGATCAGCACGCGCTTGTCGCGCAGGTCGTCGGCCTCCATCGGGTCCCACCGGCCCTGTCGCTGTGCTTCACCGAAGTGGGGCAGCCGACGCAGCGTGGCCAGGACGACGGCCAGGACCAGTTCGGCGACGGCGGGGCCGTGCACGCCACGCGCGCTGCACAGGGTCACACCGTCCGGGACGTGCTCGAGGATGTCCTCGACGCCGGCACTCGTCAGCTGGGTGACCTCGAGCTTCGGCATGGCGGCGAACTTCTCGGCGAGGTTGGTGGAGTCCTCGACCTGCGGCACCCAGAAGACGGTCTCCGCCAGGCGCTCGGGCTTCTCGCCCTCGCCGTCCCAGACGATCACCTCGACTTCGTCGGGAAGGGCTCCGAGGAGATCGCGGGCATTCGGATCGGGTACACATACGACAGTCATTTTGTCAGTGTAAACATTCAGAAATTCATCCACGGCGGCCGGAAACACCCGTGCCCGATGGATCAGCCGCGCCCGTCGGTGCGGCTTCGAAGGCAGAACCGAACTTCTACAGGAGACTCGTCATGGCCATCACACAGCTCACCTACCCCCACCAGGAGCCGGAGCTCACCGGCGAGGACATCCGGCTGCGCAACTGGGCCAGGAACTCCCGGCTGGGCCTGCCCGGCTCGGTCGTCGCGCCGGCCACCGAGGCGGAACTGTGCGATTTCCTGGCTACCAGTGACGGCCGGGTCCGGATGATCGGGAGCCGGATGTCGCCCGGCAGGATGATCGAGGTCGCGGACGGAGCCGGCACGCTCCTGGACCTGAGCAGGCTCAGCGGCCTGATCTCCAGCACCGACGACACCGCGACCTTCGCCGGCTCGACCTCCCTGGCCGAGGTGTACGCGTTCCTCACCGCGCGGGGGCAGATGCTGGACGCCTCACCCGGGGTGATCGCCGAGCAGACGCTGGCAGGCGCCCTGTCCACCGGAACCCACGGTCAAGGCCTGCAGCAGAGCTCGATCGCCGGCGCCGCGCTGGCCATCCGCATGGTGCTGGCCGACGGCACGGTCGCGGAGTTCGACCATGACCACCCGGACTTCCCCGCCGTCCAGCTCGGCCTCGGCTCACTGGGCGTGATCACCGCCGTGACGCTGCGTGCGCGGGAGTCGATGATCTACACCTGCGTGAAGAAGGCTGTCAACGCCGGCACCCTCGAGACGGACCTCGAGACCTGGAACCGGGAGAACATTTTGGTCAAGGCGTGGTGGTTCCCGCAGGAGAACCAGGTCCAGGTCTGGACCGCTAACGAGGCGTCCGACGACGAGGTGTCGCGATACCGGGCCGGCGGCAGTCAGCTCGTGGAGTACGCGACGACCGATACGTCCATGAACAGCACGATCGAGTCCACGCTGCAGCACCTCCGCGACGACAGCAAGGGCGTCGCCGACAACGGCAAGTCGCTCCGAACGGTGTCGCGCTTCCGGGACTTCACCGACGTCACGGGTGACATCTACCAGGTGTTCTGCAAGGGGATCGCGACCCCTCAGATCAACGTGGAGATCGGTATCCCGCTCGCGCAGGCCGGAGCGGTCATCAGGAAGATCAAGGACTGGCACGCGGAGACCCGCCCCCGCATGCACTACCCGGTGATCCTGCGCTGCACCGGCGCGTCCGAGGGATGGCTGAGCCCGTCCAACGGCCAGGACACCTGCTACTTCGGCTTCGTGGTCTACTACGCGGCCGACGGTTCGCTGTCCGAGGAGGGGAACAGCTTCCTCCGGGCGGTGGAGCGGGCCCTGGCCGAGGAGGGCGGCCGTCCCCACTGGGGCAAGTACTTCGACGAGTCCCTCTACGACTGGCCCGCGCTCTACCCCCAGTGGGAGGCCTTCCGCCGGGTGCGCGAGACGCTGGACCCGGAGCACAGGTTCGCGAATGCATTCACCGATGCGCTCCTCGACTGACCCGATGCCGCTACTAGGACAGGAACACCACCGATGAATGCCTGGGTGACCTTGCTGACTCAACCCGACTACCTGATCGGGGTGCGGACGCTGCGGGCGTCGCTCGCAGCCTCCGGCAGCACCATCCCCCTCGTGGTCATGGTGACCGAGGGGATCGACGAGCAGGCCCGGCGCCTCCTGCAGGACGACGGGTGCCTCCTGCGCGACGTCGCGCCGTTGCGGCCGGCCAGCGGGTCGGCTGACAGCTACGCCAACTCCCGGTTCGCGGAGGTGTGGACCAAGCTGGCCGTCTGGGGCCTCACCGAGTTCGAGCGCGTCGTCTTCCTGGACGCCGACATGCTGGTGACCCGGAACATGGACGAGCTGTTCTCACTGGACCTGCCCGACGGCGCCATCGCCGCCTGCCACGCCTGCCGGTGCAACCCCAACCGGATCGCGAGCTATCCGCCGAGCTGGAGGCCCGAGACCTGCTTCTACACGCACTGCCGCGGCGGGGACCACGTCACCGAACCGGGGGTGACCGACAACTACCTGAACGGCGGCTTCCTCGTGCTATCGCCCGACGAGGCCGTCCTCGCCGACATGGTGGCCCGGCTGGCAGGCGTGGACGACCTGTCGCACTACCCGTTCGCCGAACAGGACTTCCTCAACGAGTCCTACCGCGACCGCTGGCGTCCGCTGCCCTATGTGTACAACGCGCTGAAGACCCTACCGCACCAGCACCCGTCGGTCTGGGATGCGGCGTCGGTGAAGAACATCCACTACATCATCGACAAGCCGTGGGCGAAGCCGCTGGACCCCACGGACCGGTACGTCGAGCTGAACCGGCTCTGGTGGGAGATGGCCGACACCCTGGGCGCACCGGTTGGCTCCTGACTCCGCAGGCGAACGTGCTCAGTCCCGACCCCTCTACCCTGGGGATGGGTTTGCCCCTGCGGCATTCCGCGCCGCGAGGATGTGCGTCCGCATGACGACTTCGGCCCATTCGCCGCCCCGGGCTGATGCCGCGGCCACGAGCTCGGAGTGGCGCTACATGCGCCGGTGGAGACGATGTACTTCCGGAATGTGTGGCGACGACGGCGGGCCGCATGACCGCTTGCAGCGCCGTCACGACATGCCGGTTACAGCTCCGCTCGATGAAGATCCCGTGGAACGCAGCGTTCAGCACGCCCAGCCCGGACATGTCGCCTCCCGCCGCGCCCACCGCTTCCATCCGTACGGATAGGGGGTGGGAAGACCCGCGGGCCCGCGACCCAGAGCTGGTGTGCAAGGAGGTGCGGCGCGGCCTAGTCAAGCAGGTGGGAGCGCACTCACGGGATGATGTGCGACGACGACGACCTGAATCTTGAGGCGACCGCATCACTGCGCACCTCGGTGCGCGAGGTCCGCGAGGAGCCGCTACCGCTGTTCAAGCGGGGTAATTGGATGCGGAACCTGCTGGCCAGCAGCCTCACCGAAATGGGGTTGCCGGCCCCGACACCACCGCTGGCGGTGCTGTGACTTCTGCTGACTTTGGTCCGCCTCCTGGGTCCTCGGTCGACTTCTCATTGGGTTTCGACGGGCATCCCGCGCTGGGCCGTCGGCGGCCTGTCATCGCCGTGGACCTCATGCAGGCCTACTTCAATCGGTTGAGCCCGTTGTGCCTGCCGACGAACGAGTGCCTTGCCGGAGCGGGTGCTGTCCTAGCTCATGCCCGGGCCGACGGTTACGCGGTGTGTTACACGGTGGTGCGGTTCGAGAGCGAGGAGCAGGGCGGCGCCTTCACGCGGAAGGTCCCGGCGCTGTGGCTGCTCATCAGCGCGTCACCGGGTGCAGTGCCGCCAATGGGGGAGTCAATGCCCGAGGTTGCTCCGCTCGAGGGCGATCCGGTCCTCGTGAAGCAGGGCGCCAGTGCCTTCTTCGGTACCGACCTCGCGGGCCTGCTAGGCAAAGCTGATCACCGTGATCATCGTCGGCGTCAGCACCAGCGGCTGCGTGCGTGTGACAGCGGTCGATGCGATCCAGCACAACCTCGTCTTAATCGTGACACGAGACGCCGTGGGAGAGAGAAACGACGCCGTGCAGCAGGCGAGGTACGCGGAGATCGTCACGTCAGGTGATCTTTGCTGAGGAGTGAAGCGTCATCCCTGCATGCGGCTGGCTAGTCCGCCATCCGCGTCGGTGCGACGTCCGGCCCGTATAGGCGGCCCTGCATTCTGTTACGTTGGCGGGATGTTCGAACAGTCCCTGAGAACCGAGTTGGCAGCGTTCGTCGCGGAGCGCGACTGGGCGCAATTTCATACTCCGGAGAATCTCGCAAAGAGCATCGTCATCGAGGCCGGAGAACTGCTCGAGTGCTTCCAGTGGAACGAAGAGGCAGACATTGCGCGCGTGCGAGAAGAGTTGGCCGACGTGCTGACGTACTGCGTGCTGCTGGCCGATAGATTGGGCGTCGAGCCGGATGCAATCGTGCTCGAGAAGCTCGAGAAGACCCGGGAAAAATACCCGGTTGAGAAGGCACACGGGCGGAGCGCGAAGTATGACGCCCTCTGACATTCACTGGGTAGGTTTCGATCTCAGAGAAGTAACCAATTGGGCTTCATTGCACCACCGCAACACCAATTGGCCCATCGTCTACGTGCTGGACGACGCGGGTAGTTCAACGTCCGGCGCCACAAGCAAGGGCCTCAAAGACGTTTATGTGGGTGAGTCGCGTAACGCGGCCGCGCGCATACGCCAGCACCTCGCTTCGGCGGACAAAATGCATCTGCGGAATGTGCACGTTGTCGTCGACGCAACGTTCAATAAGTCGGTGTGCTTGGATCTCGAGTCCTATTTGATAAGGATGCTCGCAGGAGACGGCGCTTGTCAGGTCCTCAACCGGAACGGCGGGATTGTCGAGGCCGACTACTACGATCGCGAGCTGTACAGGGAGAGCTTCACCGAGATTTTCGAGCGTCTTCGTGGCGAGGGAGTCTTCACCCGGAGCATCCCAGAAATCGAGAACAGCGACCTTTTCAAGCTGTCGCCCTTTAAGGAGCTGACCCAGGATCAGGCGATTGCCGTCGAGGGGATTCTCGAGGGCATGTTCGAGGACCTTCGGGCCGGCACTCGACGAACAATCGTCGTCCAGGGTGATCCAGGTACAGGTAAGACCGTCGTCGGGATCTACCTGCTCAAGTTGATCGCCGATATCAAAGTCGGAGTGCCCGCCGAGGAAATCGACAGCGATTCCATGTTCTCCGAGTTCTTCGATGAGAGCTATTCCGCCCTTGCGGCTGGCTTACGCATCGGTCTCGTCGTGCCTCAACAGTCATTGCGTGAGTCGATCAAGAGAGTCTTCAAGAAGACGCCCGGACTGAGACCAGACATGGTGATGACTGCCTTCGATGTCGGCCTTGCCGACGGCCAGTTCGATCTCCTGGTCGTAGACGAGTCACACCGCCTTAACCAGCGCGCAAACCAGGCATCAGCGGCACAAAACACGAAGTTCCAGGAGATCAACGTGAAGCTCTTCGGGCAGGACGATCTGAGGACAACGCAACTCGACTGGATTCGCGAGAAGAGCAAGAACCAGATCCTGCTGCTCGATGCGGCACAGAGCGTTCGGCCGGCGGATCTGCCTCCCGAGGCCCTCCACGACCTTGTTGCCGAGGCTAAGGGTGCGAACCGGCACTATCCACTTCTGTCCCAGATGCGTGTACGGGCTGGGTCGGACTATGTCGCATACGTCAAGAGGGTCCTCAAACCTTCGAATAGTGGTGATAGACCAGTGCGCGCAGAGACGTTCGGCGAATACGACTTCCGCCTGTTCGACGACATCGCGGACATGCACGCAGAGATTATCCACCGAGATGCGGACGTCGGTTTGTCGCGGTTGGTGGCTGGTTATGCATGGCCTTGGAAATCTAAGGCCGATAAGACCGCGTATGACATCGAGATTGACGGCAACCAATTCCGCTGGAACAGCACGCAGACAGACTGGATCGCATCTGTGAAGTCACAGGAGGAAGTGGGGTCGATCCACACCGTGCAGGGGTACGACCTGAACTACGCAGGCGTGATAATTGGACCAGATCTTACTTATGACGCAAATGCAGGCGAGATTGCTGTCAACCGTGCGTCGTACTTCGACAAGAAGGGCAAGGAGAACAATCCGCGTCTTGACAAAATCTACACGGACGAGGATATCCTGCGGTTCATCCGGAACATCTACGCCGTGCTACTAACACGAGGTATCAGAGGGACGTACGTCTATGTATGTGACCCGGCCCTACGGGCCTACCTGCGCGCCTTCATCCCGGTCAACAGCAAGTAGGCGGAGGGGTTGGGGTCAATCTAGGTGCGAACTCGCGCACTCTAAGCCTCATCGACTTCGGCAAGGGTGACGCCCGCGTCATCGATTCGTGTTGAAAATCTAACCGGCGATGTTCAGTAGCTCCGCTCCTAGCTGACAGGCCCTACCGGCGACCACGTCAGGTCTATCGGCAGCAGGCGACGCCACCGGACTGGCGAGTACGGTCGAAACGACAGGCTCCCGCTGGAGCCCGCAGTTATCCCGGTATGAATCTGTCGCCGCGATCCGCAAGCCGGTGGAACGGCAATCCGTGGAAGTGGCCCTGGCACCCTACCGCTCTCATAACTGGACAGTGAAGGAACTAGGTAAGCCCGACGAAACCCTCTGCTCACGAGCAAGTGGAGAATATTTCCGGGCGGAGGTTAAATGGACCAGAGGACCAGAGGACCAGAGGACCAGAGGACCCGGCGACCAGGTCGAACTGACCATCAACGAAGTCGACAGTGCCCTCGAGCACCCGAGTGAACTAATCCTCATGACGGCACTCCGCAGGGACGAGGAGGAGAGGTCAGAATTCTGAAGGATTGGAAACCCGAAGGACACCAGCCGATCCGCTTCACCTACGAGCTGCCCTGGGAAACTACTCAGGAGAACCTCTCCGACCAGCCCTCCAACAATGTGACACCCCAACAAGCCAGCTGTTCCCTCCTCAGCCCCCGCCAGGAAGCGGACGAACCTGATCGCTTGCATCCTCACCTCGTGAATGCCGTATATAGTCGCAACGGCGCTTATTCTCGGCGAAAGGTACTCCATGAGCTCATGGTATGAAGCTGTCATTAAAACATTGCAGGACCATGAACCGGAAGCGTTAAAGGCCAGGGATATCGCGAGCTACGCTCAAGCGCAGGGTTATGTCGACACTCGGGGTAAAAGGCCTGAAGTCTCTGTGAACCGCGTCATCCGCGACACGATGAGGAGGAATTTCGATTCTTCCCCCATCGTTCAGGCATCGCCGTATACCTATAAGATTCGGACTTTCCCAGAGGAGCAGTCCAACGTCCCATCTTCCACTGATTCTTCAACAGGCGCGTTCGACGCCGAACCCTCTCTTGACGACATGGAAGTTGAGCTCGCCCGCATAGCGGAAGTAGTCGTCGAGGAAAACCTGCAACAGTTTCTTAAGAACGCTGACCAACCTCGTCCCGACCTGGGTCAAAAACAGTACAAAATAGAAACTTTTTCCGAGCTTAGGGTGAAAGCAAGTTTTGGGATGGGTGGGCCGGCTGATGTCGCTCATATGACCTTCACGCTCGGCGATCAAACTGTTGCAAAGGGGATATATATAGCCCTGCTGTATTATCGCAAACAAAAACGGTTGGTCCTCTCGTACGCGCTGAGCGAAACCCATCCTCCAGCTTTGTCCTGGCCTGACACTATCCTCGCGAGCACTCGTACCATCCGTCAGGAACTGGGGTATATCCGCTACGGTTCCTCCTACCTTGTTCAGGAGTACGACAATGCTGCGGACGCTCTCTACGGATCCACGAGTGAAGGACGAGAATCACTCCGAGGCCAGCTCACTTCATGTCTTCTCAAATACTGGGACTTCATAAAAACTTCCACCGCAGAGGCACAGACCATAGGAGGAGTGGTGAAGGTGGACGAAGCGCACGATGCAGCCGCACTGACGAGACAAGCACTCAAGAAGTTCAAGAACGTGCTAGCTGTTGGGGTCGCCGGTGTTGGGAAGACTCATATGGTCAGTCAGCTCGCCGATCGATACGACGGGCGCATCAAGACGACCGTTTTCCATCCCTCCACCTCCTATGAGGAGTTCGTGCGTGGTTTACGCCCCGACGGGGAAACCTTCAGCCCACGGGACGGGATCTTCCTTCAGATGTGTCACCAAGCGATCAGTGACCCTGAACATGAGTACCTCCTGGTCATCGACGAGATCAACCGAGCCAACACGGCAGCCGTCCTCGGCGATCTCCTCCTCGTCCTCGAGGGCTCAAAGCGTTTCCCTGTACAGCAACTTCAGGCAGCAGAGCACCTACACCAGGCAACGTTCACAGAAGACGAAATTCGCGCGCTCAACGAGAAATTAGCTGCAAACCCGGACTACGTCCTGGACGACTATGTGTACTCAGCGCACCTCCAAACGCCCGACAGTGACAAGCGCGACTTCCTCGTTGTTCCGGATAATCTGCACGTCCTTGGGACAATGAATAGCACCGATCGATCTGTCGGCACGATCGATCTAGCTCTGCGTCGTAGATTCCACTGGTCCACCATCAGCCCAATGGAACCCGCACTGTTGATTCATGAGCTCGGTGCCGCTCGTCCCTCCCAAGAGCTTTCACCCCTACTCACTGCCACTATCACCTGGTGGGGGCGACTTAATGAGAATCTACGACGACTTGTAGGTCCAGATGCTCTTATCGGCCACTCCTACTTCTTCACTCAGGCCGAGCCTCTAGAGATATGCACCGCGATCTTAGAGCAGCTCTCTGAAGTGGCTCAAACCTTCCTGGTCACGGAAGAAGACCTGAAAGAGATCCAAAGTATCGAGTCACCACCTTTCATCAACGACAAAGGGGTCAACATTAGAGTCGTCGTTGACTACAGCGGACGCGGCATCGGACGACGCCCACATCTAGTGGAGGAACCCCGACAGGAAAAGGTAACAGTTGCTGCAGAGAGTGGAAGCGCTGACGGCGGCGAGTGATGAAAGCCATCCGGTATTTCAGGGCTAGCAGTAATGGTAACGGTATTGGCGTCGTCGTCCTCCGCACAGAAGCTGGTCAGGAAGTTGTGCTGCGAATTCACCCAAAAGCCTGGCGAAGAAACAGCAGCGAGCCGCGAACTACTCATCGGCTTCAGAGCGAGAGACGGCAACAACATGTGACCGTGTACGAAATGGATTTCATTGCGGTCCCTGACGACATTGATTGGGTCCCCGTTGGCAGTCCAGTGGCTATGCGATAGCTCGTTGGTTGTCTGCGGTCCAGCGTTTCCAGTATGTCGAGGGTGTCATTCCGTCGAGGGATCCGTGGGGCCGTTCATGATTGTAAATGTCCTTCCATTCCTGGGCGAGGTAGCTGGCTTCGGCCATGGTGTCGATGATTTCTCCGGTGAGTTGTTCCCGTCTGAATTGGGCGTTGAAGGACTCCGCGAACCCGTTCTGCCAGGGTGATCCGGGGTCGATGAACGCGGTGCCCACCCCGGCCGTGTTGCACCAGGCGGTCAGGGCGGCGGCCGTGAATTCGGGTCCGTTGTCCGAGCGCACGTAGGTCGGGGTGATCCCGGTTTCGGCGATGACGTCCTCCAACACGGCGACGACGTCCGTGGCGGTGAAGGACCGGCGCGGGATGATCGCCAAGGCGGTGCGGGTGTATTCGTCGATGACGTTGAAGAACCGGATATGCCGGCCGCAGGAGGTCACGTCGGACTGGAAGTCGAAGCTGACCACATGCATCGGGTACTGAGCTGTGAGGCGTTTGTGTTCCCCGGCGCCGGGCCCTGTCCTGCGTTTCTTCCTCGCCTTGGGCTTGCAGGTCAGCCCCTCGAGGCGCCAGAGTCGGCGGATCCGCTTGGTGTTCAACACCGCCCCGTCCCAGCGTGGCTGGGTGAGCAGGTGCCACCGGGCTTTCCGCCACCCCCACGCCGGATGCTTCACCGCGACCGACCGCAGATCGGCGCGTAACTGGGCTTCCTCGAAGCTGGTCTCCGGGCGGCCCTTGCGCAGCGCGGACCTGTTCTGGCCCAGCACCCTACAGGCGAAGCGTTCGGACGCCCCGAACTTCTCCTGCGCCATGCGCACGGCACGGCGTCGGGGTTCGGGGCTCAGAATTTTCCCTTCGCCACCTCGCTGAGGATGTCGTTGGCGAGGATCTGGTCGGCCAGCAACTTCTTCAGCCGTGCGTTCTCCTTCTCCAACTCCCTGGTCCGCTTCGAGGTCTCGGCGTTCTTCTCGGACCCGTACTGGTTCAGCCACCGGTACCAGGTCGCCTCGGTGACCTGGAGTTCCTTGATGACCTCGACCATCGGCCGGCCGTCATTGAGCATCTTCTGGCCTTGCCGGACCTTCGCGATGACCTGCTCCGGGGTGTGTCTGCGTGCCATGATTCGTGAATCTCCTCCTGCACCCATTATCGGATGCGAAACTCACACAACCACTGGACTCCTACCCGGGGACCCAACCAACATGGCCGAGGCATTGATGTCGACTCGTCAGGTCGTCCTGAGCTCCACGGAGCGAGCTGCATCAGATGACACAGAGAGCGCTGCCCCACTGCTCACAGAAGTGATGCCTCCACGTACGGATCCAGCACTCGATAATCGCCCCGTAGAGGTTACGGACTTCCCGGAGGACGATCGGGCGATGTGGACGCTGATCGAAAGCATGGATCAGCTCACGCCGAAGTCCAGTGACGACCTACCCGCGCTGTTGAGCTCGGCGGCAACAACGCAGTACCCCCAGTTACGAACCGTGTTCCTCGAAGAGTTCACCAAGCTCGCGGTAGAGGCCGTCCGCCAGCACAAGCATGAGTTCCGGCGAGCCACCAGTGCGCTCTCGGCTATCCGCGGCAAAGTCCTCGTCGATCAGCTTCTCCAGCGCAAAGCGTATAGGCAGCAGAGCATCACCTGCGAGTACACCGAACTCAGCACTAACACCCCTGTGTGGAGGACCATACGGTCCGCACTACGACAATGCCTCGCGGAACTAAACGGCGTAGGCCAGCGCAACAGGTCCGCCCGCGAGCGTGCACTACGAGTAGATGCACAGCTGACGGCAATCACGATCCTCTCGCCTGTTTCCGCGTTACGCGAGGGCCCGCTGCCCCATCAGCTGCTGCCCGCTGGTGCCCCTGGAGATGCGTACACGGCTGCTCGAGCTCTGCTATCGCACACCATTGGTCTTGGCACTGGGCTTGGACACAATGCCGTAGCGGTCAGCCTGAAGGTCGTGACCTCAGACCTATGGGAGGAGATTCTGAGGCGTCGTTTCGCTGCGGCCGGCTACACCCTCGACGCTCCCGCCCAAGAGCTACATCTGTTCCGTGAATCCTTGAGGTCCAAACGTCCTGACATAGAACTGCGGGATCCCTCCGGCGCTCTGCTCGTCATCGATGCTAAGTACAAGATCCTTTCCGTTCTCTCCGTGGGAACGATGGCGATGATGGACCAGTATCAGATGTACGCGTACGCGATGCAGCGCCGGGCTCCTACCGTCTTCATTCACGTGGGTGGGGCCGCATGTACCTGGAGTTCGACGTCTCCGGCGTCCCATGGCGGTGACAGTTATCCAGTGGGTGTGGCGTCGCTGCCGTTCCCTTCACCCCAGGATCTGCTGTCATCCGGTGGGCGCATGAATGACCACCGAGTACGCGACGATATTGAAGCACTTGGACTAGGTCAGTGGTTCGTCACTGAAGGCAGTAAGACGTGAGGTGCACACCAGCGCACTAAATCGTTCGGCACGCTCAGGTTGTCCTGCAACCGCGGTGTACGCCTTACAGATAACTGTCGTGAACAACCTGGCAACACGATCACCGTCGTGTCAGCACCCACCTAGCGGGCTGCTCGTACACTGCGATGCGGTGTCGCTCTTCAAACGTGCCGATCGTAGTAACAGCGGGTTTACCGAAGCCGAAGGCGGAAGGTAAACCTGCGAGTGCGTGGGGCGGGTCGAACTCCTGAATCGGGCACCCGTGCTGAAATCCTGAGTAGATGTCGAAAGTGTGCTGCTAACGCCCGTAGCGGCAGTCGATTCACCACCGTGGAGCTTCTCGGTATTCACCCCGACCGCGATATACCGAGCGATTCAACGACGACCCCACTTCCGTACCGCTCCGTAAATATCCCCAGCATGAGGAGCGGCCTCAAGCGAACATCGCTCCATTACCAGGCCCTGCTAACGACGGGGCGAAGGTTATCGGGTGAACCCATCCAGGCCCTCAATTCGTATATCCCTTCTGGAAGCCGTACATGTCGATCACCTTCGCCAGCGGAAGGCGAATGTGCGTAAGTTCTCCCTCGAAGGTAAGGATCGAAGGCCGGGCGGCGAGCGCTTCGATTTCCTCACGGTGTCCTTCGTAGAAGTCACCGAGGAGGGTGAGGGACGCGGGGGAGACCCAGTTGAACGCCGCTTCATGGCCCTGGTCGGCGGCTAACTGGCGGAACCCTCGGCGGAAGTATGTGTCGAAGGAGGGGACGCACCCCCATACTCCGAGCATTACCTTCCCCACGAGGGTTACGTGCGAGACATTGCGTGGGACTAGTACGGCCCGAAGCTCACGGTAAGCAGTGAGGATGGCGTCCTGTGCGTCCGACTGGAGGTAGTTGTTCGCGTCGATCGTGCTCATCATTGGGTTGAGGTCCTCGATGACGCGGATCGCTTTCGTGTAATGGTGGGCGTTGGTGTGGGCGAAGAGATAACTCGATCCCCGTAGCATGCCCCAGCTGGCCAGGTAGTAGCCGAGCTGGAGGCAGCTCATCTCCATGTCTTTCGTCGGCTCAGGCTGGCGGCGGAAGTAGGTGTAGCAGTAGTCCCAGCTACGCGCCCGACCCGTTCTATACAGTTCATCCCCATCGCCGAGCTTCAAGAAGTCATTGACCACGTCGGTGATATGTCCAGGTAGCTCTGCCTGCATCAAATCGATCCCCAATCCTCGGTGATGATGCCTCCACGCTACAAAGACGACTACCCCACGACGACCAACCCAGAACGGCGTGCCGGTGACACAAAGTCCTGCACTGAGAGCGACGCGGAACCAGTTGCACCCGGCTCCATACCTACAGCGCGCACCCAGCCACATACCTTCATCAAGCACCACAGTCCCCATCCACACCGCATCTTCATCCCCTTCCACTCAAAGCGAGCTACACGGTCCACCTCAAAAGGCGTAGACCACGAAACACCCACACTGCGACCCGAACCCTTACCCCAACCCTTCGCTGGGGACTGTCAGAAAAACGGTGTGTGAGGGTTCGGCCTGATCCGAGAGGAGATGGCCGTGAACGACTTCACGACCGAAGTATCAGAGGCGATGATCGATCCTGTGACGGGAGAAACCATCGATCAGAAGGACCTTGCTGAACGCCTGCTCGCCCAGGCGAAGGAGCAGGGCGTGAGCCTGGTTGGCCCTGGTGGCTTGTTGAGCCAGCTCACGAAGAACGTGCTGGAAACCGCTCTGGAAGCGGAGCTGACCGAGCACCTCGGGCACGAGCACGGGCAGACACCGATCGCAGAGAACATGCGCAACGGTACGAGGCCGAAGACGGTGTTGACCGAGATCGGCCCGGTCGAAATCGAAGTGCCAAGGGACCGGGACGGTTCGTTCGAGCCGGTGATCGTACCCAAACGGAAACGACGCCTGGACGGCATCGACGAGATCGTCCTCTCCCTCTCCGCCCGCGGACTGACCACGGGTGAAATAGCCGCGCATTTCGAGGAGGTCTACGGGGCCAAGGTCTCCAAAGACACGATCTCGAGGATCACGGAGAAGGTCGCCGGCGAGTTGGGCGAGTGGGCTTCCCGTCCGCTGGACCCGCTCTACCCGGTCCTCTTCGTTGATGCGATCGTGGTCAAGGTCCGGGACGGGCAGGTCCGCAACACCCCGTTCTACGTCGTCATGGGCGTCACCACGAACGGGGAACGCGACATCCTGGGCATCTGGGCCGGCGACGGAGGTGAAGGAGCGAGGTTCTGGCTGCAGGTCTTTTCCGAGCTGAAAAACCGAGGCGTCGAGGACGTGCTCATCGCCGTCTGCGACGGGCTCAAAGGCCTGCCCGAGGCGATCAACACGACCTGGGAGCGGACCGTCGTGCAGCAATGCGTCGTGCACCTGATCCGCAACAGCTTCCGCTACGCCGGCCGGCAACACCGGGACGGAATCGTGAAAGCCCTCAAACCCGTCTACACCGCGCCGTCCGAAGCGGCGGCGAAGGACCGGTTCGCGGAGTTCGCAGCCGAGTGGGGCCAGCGGTATCCGGCGATCGTAAACCTCTGGGAATCCTCCTGGGCGGAATTCGTGCCGTTCCTCGAATACGACGTGGAGATCCGACGGGTCATCTGCACGACGAATGCGATCGAGTCGATCAACGCCCGCTACCGCCGAGCGGTGCGCGCCAGGGGCCACTTCCCGAACGAGGCCGCGGCGCTGAAATGCCTGTATCTCGTGACCCGGTCCCTTGACCCCACTGGCGGCGGCAAAGCACGCTGGGTGATCAGGTGGAAGCCGGCGCTCAACGCGTTCGCGATTACCTTCGCGGGCCGGTTCGAGAAGACCACTTACTGATGAAAACCGCCGGACCCCACACACCGTTTATCGGACAGTCCCCTTCGCTGCTTACCGCGTTCGCAGGATGGGGACTGTCTTGCAGGGTCTGTGTCAGCAACGGGCCTGGTATGCGATGTACTCCTCGTGTAGTGGTGAATGTTCCCCGTGATGTGGTGCGGTGTGAGGTTTCCGGTGGGGGTGAGCTGGTGACCACTTTGTGAGGTGATGCTCATCTCGGTGCCAGGCGCCTGGTGTCACGTTCTCGTAGGGTGATTGGAATGTTCCCCGGGTGAGCTCTGGGAAAGGTGGCAGGAATGTTTGAGTCCGCTGTTCAGGTGAGTAGTTCCCTTGTCTTTTAGATGGCTTTAGCAGAGTAGTGTTCACAGATGTGAAGAATTTCTACATGCCCCATTTTCGGGGATTGTTCATCATTGTGAGGAATGCCTCAGCGGGTGGGAAACGGCCATTTTGACTTTCGTCGTTCGTGTTCTAGTGTCACCAGTATGAAAAACGATGACGAGCTCTCCGAAGGGCTGCCAAGAAATGATGAGCACCATGAGTTTCAGGGGTATGGTGAGTGTGATGGGTATGGTGATGCGCGCGAATGGCGTGACGCATCAACACTGTCAGGAAGGCGTCTTCTGAAGCCGCTCAACGGAGTGCTCGCTATTGTTGTTATTCTGCTCGCATGAAGGCACAGAAGGCTATGAGCCCATTGTCGATAGAGGCAAAGCTTGAACGAAACCTGCTTGTTGCCGGTCGAGAGCTTTCAAAGGCTTTCGAGATTTATGAGCGGGCGGAGACTACGCTCCGGACAGATCCGGACTGTCTTCTTCGCCCGGACGAGTCCATGCAGTTTGAAGGCATGTCCCGGTCTTTCAACCAGGCCCTGGGCGAATGGAGGCGGGCGATTGATTTGGTAGAGACTAACCCCCGCGTCGCCGAGCGAAGCTCCCGGGGTCGCGCATGGAGAGATCCTCTCAGCCCTGATGGTTTGCACTACTTCGTCTCCTTAGCAGGGCCAGATGACCTCGACTACCGCACGCGTCTGCAGCACGCATGGGAACGCGAGGAAGCCAGGCTAGAGGCCATGGACGCGGATTTGGCGCAGGTTTGCGCCCGTCCCACGAGGACCGGAACGGATTGCCAGAACCTCGGAGCGTACTGGCCGGGAGGCGCGCGCAAGTCCGGGTGCACCCGACACATGACCCCCGACGAGAAGGCGAAGCTGTCTGCGCTCTGGGACGAGGTCGTCGCGAAGATCGACTGCCCGGGCTGCGTTTCGCGTGCAGGTGTCACTTGTGATCCAGAAAATATGGTGCCGGTAGATGGGTTTTTCCCGACACCGAAATCGTTTAATGGCCGGGTCGTCCACACTCCTCGACTGAACGCTTTCGCCTCGTCGATATAGTGCCGAACAACGTCAAGGGCGGTCCCAACGTCTCTTGAGGCGAATTTCTGGGTAGTTTTTGTGCGGTGGATGAGGGCCGGAGGACAAATCAGTTGCGAGGGAGGGTTGTCCAGCTTGGTCGCTTCCACCGGTGGAGGACCACGACGAGGATCAGCGCACTTTGGAACGCTGCCTAAGCATCAATTTTGGGCGATTATCTTAGGACGTGCGCGATCGATTTGTTCGCGTGCGTGGAACAGATTCCTCCGCTAGGAGTCCATGTCGAGAAGACATCGGTAGCGTACTGATGTCCGTACCGTCGTTTAGGCTGTAACCTTTAGATTGATTCACGTAATCCTGCTGTATTCCTGCGCTTTTCCTTCACATTCAGGAGTCCGACTTCTCTTATAATTGAGAGATAGACGCATCGGGAATAGTTTTTGAAGAAGGACGGGTAGAATCAGATAGGCTTTTTGTGGGAGGAAGGCATGGTCCGGTGTGGTACGGCGGGCCAAAGGACATGCGTCGTTCATCAAGGCAGTACGCTCGGTTCGACGAGCTGCTTCTGTCTTGACGAAGTTCGATGATGTTGACTGGGCTGGTCTTCGGCGGCCAGTACCTGCGGGTACCGTGGGGCAACTTGCGCACAGACGCGGGACGTATCTGGAACAGACTGGTCAAAAATCCTTCGGTCATATTCACCCCTGCGTCGGCCCGCGCATCTCTTACTCACCGGACGTTTCTATCAACCGTTTCGGAGACTTCCGCTTTTGTCGGAATCATCACCTATCGTGCCCATTAAGGAGGTCAACGTGGCAGACATCGTGTTGGAACTGAACCGGGCGCAGGCTGCGTTTGAGCGCCCGGCGCTTGGACTACTCAACCAAAAGAACGCCCCGTTAGTCGTGGCGATCTTTCGGGCAACGTTCTCCCGGGACCTCACGCAGGTAGCTGCCAGCACTCTCCATTCTCATGTGCGGGCCTTGCTGGAAATTCTTATTACCCGGGGCTATGAGGATCTCCCCGATGCGACCCAGTCCCGCCAGTTGTGTCGGGAGTGGGTTCGGCGCAAATGGCTGATTCTTGACTCCCGCGAGGAGGGGGAAGAGTTTTACGCTCTCACCTCCCACGCGCAGGATGCCATGAACTTCGTGCAGAACCTCGGCGGTGAGCGTGCCCTGCTCTCCGAGTCCCGCATCCGCACGATCCTCGACGTGGCCCGGCAGAGCGCCATGGACGCGAACCCGGACCCCGAAGAACGTCTCCAGCGGTTGAACCAGCGAATTATCGAGCTAAGCGCCGAACGGGACCGAATCTCTGCAGGAGGTGTGGTTGAAGCCGCTTCCGATGATCGAATGCTCGAGACATTCCTGAACCTCGCCGACCTGCTCAACGACCTGCCCTCAGATTTCAAGCGGGTGGAAGAACTCGTGTCGAAAATGCATCGGGAAATCATCAGTGACTTCCGCACCAATGAGCGGCCCAAGGGCGAGGTCGTCGGCAACTACATGGCACGCTCACGGGATGCGTTGAACGACTCCGTCGAGGGCCGTGCATACCAAGGGGCATTGAATCTGCTCGCCCGGGAGGCGATGCTCGCCTCGCTCCGGTCCGACATCGAGACCATCCTCAGCCACCCGTTTGCCCGTTCCCTGTCCCGGACGGACCAGGAACGGGTCACCGCACTCGCTGGGCTGCTGGTGGGTGGGGTGAAGACCATCCAGGAACAGCAGCGGCACCTCACTGGAACCCTGCGCACTAATCTGGTCCAGCGGGAGGCCCTGCGCGGTCAAGAGTTGGATTCGCTGCTGAGTGACCTGAAGCAGAAGCTGGCCGACCGGATTGAGCGGTCCGGGGTGCGCACCCGCACAGCGCTGCCGCTGACGCCGGCCAAGCTGGAAGTTGCCACTCTGCGCGAACGTCCCTATGACCCGGCCGAGCATGCGCCCCCGCCCCCGCTGCAGGACGCCGGGGAGGATGGCGGTGGTTTGTCCGCCGAGGATATCCGCCGGCAGGGCGGGCCATCCTTCACAGGGCTGCGCTCGGCGCTACTGGAAGGGCTGGCGGGTGACCGGACCTTGACCGCCGCCGACATCTTCAACCGCCTGCCCGAGGCCGACCGGCGCCCCGTTGAGGTTCTCGGCGTCCTGCACGTAGCGGGTGAAGCCTTGACTCGCAGCGACGGCGAGGACGTGTTCGAAGCGGTGCGCACCGACGGTACCCGGGTCACCTACCGGGCACCGCACTTAACCTTTACCGACGGCGACCGTGATGCCCTCGCCAAAGCCGAGGAGGCCCAGTGACCTACCAGTCGATCGATGTTGATGTGCCCGAGGAACCTGGTTTCTCGGAGGAAGACCCAGAAGATCTTGATCTTGGTCTCGAGGACGAGAACGATGCCGGCGGCGGCCTGTTCGAAGGCGATCGAGGCGAACTTACCCTGCCCCAGCGCAAGGCCCTAATCGTGCTGCTCAAACGTAAGTACCTCGCCGCCGACAAGCACCCGCACGAGTGGAAGACGCTGCTCGATTCTCGCGCGGCGATCGAAATGCGCCTGAACGAACTCTTCCAAGTGCTCGTCCTCGATGAGGAATGGAAGTACGCGTACAAGCGCAGCGCCGTCTCGGAAACTGGAGAGACATTCCCGACCCTGCTGCACGACCGCCAGTACACGCTGGAGGAAACGGTACTGCTGGTCGAGCTGCGCGAACGCTACGCCCGGGAATGGTCCAGCGGTGCCTCAGCGGTGCATGTGGACCGGGAGGAGCTGCTGGGCTGGTTAGAAAGTTACCGGCGGGCCGACAGCACGAACCACGTCGAGACCCGACGCAGAGAATCCAAATCCATCGACGGGCTGGTCGATGAGGGCCTCCTGATGAAGGTCGAAGGTGACACGGAACGATTCCGGATCGCCCCGATAATCAACTCCGTCCTGACCGTCGAGAAGCTGCACGCACTGCGGCAATGGGTCATCAGCGACATAGAAGGCGGTACACAAGCATGAACGGCGTTCCCCTCTTCACTGTGGAGGACAACCCCCAGTGGTCCCTCGAACGGATGCAATTGGTCAACTGGGGCACCTTCCATGGTTACCACCGCGTGGACTTCGACCGCGCGACCCTGATCAGCGGGCCCTCCGGCACCGGCAAGTCCACCCTGCTCGACGCGTACACCGCCCTGATGATGGACTCGAACACCCCGTTCAACGGGGCGTCCAACGAGGGCAAGGGCAGGGCCCGGGGTAAGGACCAGCGCAGTGCCCTGTCCTACATTAAGGGCACCGTGGACACCGTCCGGGACGCGAAAACCGACGAGCTAGTCGATGACGTGCTGCGGGGTAGAGACACCGCCACATGGTCCGCGATAGCGGCGACCTTCCGCAACGACGACGGCCGGACCTTCACCGCTATCCGCCTTTACCACGCGAAGGTTGGGGCGTCCTCCGCTGATGGACTGACCATGCGCATGCTCACCATGGACGGCACCGTAAACCTAAAGGACATGGAGAAATTCTCCATCGACAAGTTCCTACCTCGGGCCCTGACCAGCCGGTACCCGGCCATGCAGAACCACCTCTCCTACGCCACGTTCGCACAGACCACCCACGCGAAGCTCAGCATCGGGCAAAACGGGGACGGCGCCAAGGCAATGAAACTGCTCGCCCGGATTCAAGGCGGCCAGCACGTCAAATCCGTGGATGCGCTCTATAAGCAGCTCGTGCTGGAACGACCCGAAACCTACGCCAAAGCCGACGAGGTAATTGGCCACTTCGACGATCTAGCCAAAACCCACGACGCCATGCAAACCGCCGCACAGAAAGTCGAAGTCCTCACACCGATCCCCGGGCATCACGAGGATATGATCGCCGCGCAGCACGCCCGTGACGAGATCGACACGTTCCGCATCCACGCCGAAGGGCTCACCCCGTTCCTTCTCTGGCAGCACATCACCGAGAAAGCCTTACTCGACGATGCCTCCGACACCAACCGGACCGCGCACAAGGCCGCCGCCGAGGACAACCGCACAGCGTCCAATGAGGAACGGGACCTGAAGCGCCGGGTGGATGAGAACAGGGAAGACCAGCGTGCCAATGGTGGGGAGAAGTTGGAGCGGATCGAGGGACGCCTGACCGATCTGGAGGTCGAACGCGACAGGGCTGCCGAAGCCCTGCTCACTTTCACCGTCCGCACCAAAGCGCTGGGTAGGTCCGCGCCGGAGGACCAAGAGGAATTCGACGCCCTGACGGTGACGGCCCAGGGGTTCGTTGGCTCCTTCGAAGAACGAAATAGCGAGCTGACCGGGCAGCTCGATGGGGTCAAGCGCGAGGTCTGGAAGTTACAGGACGAACGGAAAGAACTAGATCGTGAGTATCAGTCCCTCAAAGGCCGCACTACCAAGCTGCCGGTGCGGTACCTCGACGCTCGCGCGAAGATAGCCGAATGCGCTGTCATGGACCCTGCGGACCTACCGTTCGTGGCCGAACTGGTTGACATTCTGCCCGAGCATGAGCAGTGGCGGCAGGCCGGAGAACTCGTCATGCGTGGTTTCGCCACCGTGATGCTCGTGGACCGGAATACCGCCGATAACCTACGCCGCAGTATTAACTCCCTACCGTTGCGCGACCGGATCAACTTCCGCGTCGCCGACATCGGTCGATCTGGGACAGTCATGCTCGAGGGCACGTTGGCCGCCACACTCGAATTCGCTGCCTCACCCTACCGGGGGTGGGTCGAACGGCAGATCGCCAAGCAGTTCAGCCACCAGCTCGTGGCAACCGCCGCAGACTTCATCCCCGGCGATACGCCGCAGGTGACCCTGACCGGACAGATTAAGGACGGCGACAAGGGCGCGCACGGTGGAAAACACGGCGAGTTTGTCATCGGGTTCTCCAACGAAGCCCACCGTCGGCATATCGAACAACGCCTCAACAGCCTGGACGGCACGCTCGGAGAGCTGCTTAAAAGCAGTAGAAACCTTGACGAGCAGGGTAGAAATCTCCAAAGCTGGCGCGAAGCGAGCCAATACGTCCTCGACACCGTTTGGCAGAACATCGACATCGCCGCCGTAGACAGTCGAATCGCTGAATCCAGCGCCGAACGGGACCGGGTCCGCAACTCCAACGACAAGCTCGCCACTCTCGAAGCCAAAGGCAAGGCTCTTACCACGAAACTTGAGGACGCCATCGTCCGCCGCGCCAACTCCGGCACGGACATCAAGACCCTCGACGAGGAATACCGCACCCTCGTAGATCGGCAGGACACCCTCTCTCGGGCAATCGACGATGCAGAGGAAACCATTGCCCTGACCGGCGAACAGCACGCCAGCCTCGACGCCATGCTCGCCGAGTACGGGGTCCCCGGCGATTTGGACCGGCTTCTGGACTCATTCAAGAAAGTCCTCCGCCACCTCGCGGAACGCGCCGCAGACGCCAGCGTAGGGGAGCTGAAGGCCGAAAGGAGTTCAAGCGCGAGATGGCCTTGTGGTCCGGGCGGGACCTCGTTCCCCTCTCCTTCACCATGCGGAACGCAGTCGACCGAATCGGAGAGCGCCTTGATGCTGTTAACGACATCCTCACCAACATCCCCTTCGGCCGGGACATGGATCGCCTACAGATCAGGCTCCGCCCGCTGAACATGCCGGAAGTCACTGCCTTCAAACGGCGCCTGCGAAAAATTGCGGAAACTGCGACCGACGCGGGTATCTCCACGGATGAAGAAACTGATGCCCGGTTTAAGGAGATTGACTCCTTTATCATGTTGATCCGCACTCCCGATACGTTGCCCAAGGGGGCGACCAACACCCGGGAGACGTACCTGGACGTGCACCGGCACATCGTGATTACTGCCGAGCGGATCGATACGGATGGGAATCAGCTCAGCGTCTACGACAGCCTCGGCGGAAAAAGCGGCGGCGAAACGCAGGAACTCATCGCGTTTATCGTTGGTGCCGCACTGCGTTATCAACTCGGGGACGAGGAAAGTAGCACCCGGCCCCGGTTTGCCCCGGTCCTGCTTGACGAGGGGTTCATTAAAGCCGATGCCGAGTTCGCTGGACGCGCGGTTGGGGCATGGAAGAAGCTGGGCTTTCAGCTCATCATCGGCGCTCCCCTGGATAAGGTCAGCGGTATTGAACGACACGTGGACTTAATCATCGGCATCAACAAGCCCGACCTTTACTCGCAGATCAGCCCGGTGCGGAAAGTCACCGACACCACGGACTCGGAAAAGGTGGC
The DNA here is from genome assembly GCF_056680255.1 of Arthrobacter sp. BC5. NCBI lineage: Bacteria > Bacillati > Actinomycetota > Actinomycetes > Micrococcales > Micrococcaceae > Arthrobacter > Arthrobacter sp. BC5. The sequence goes on along the minus strand of NZ_CM155273.1, from coordinate 437,938 downwards.
TGACACCTCTGTACTGGAGACGGTATGAAAACCCCCGAACAAGTCTTTGCGGTACTCAACAGGTGGATGGAAGGAAATTGGCAACAGGCGGTCCTTAACCCGGTTGCCGACTGGCCCCGGCGGATCAACCTTGGTGCACTGACCGGTAAGGCACTGGAAGCGGACTTCCCGTCCGCCCTGCGCTGGGGCCAGCACTGGCGTGACGTAGCCAGTGATTACCGGATAGAGCTCGATGAAAGCCCCCGCCGGGTCCACGGCACCGCCCAGAAACTACCCACCCATGTGACGCTTCCGGACCCCGACACCGCAGCCCGGCTGCTCGGCGGCAAATGGCCCATCTTGCTCCGCTCCGCCCGGGACCGTGCCGCTATCACCGCAACCCGCTTCCCTGACGCAGATCCCGCCTCGATCCTGCGCGAGCTCACCACCTTGTCCCCCGTCGACTTCGACCTGCTACTCACTGTCGCGTCCTGGTTCCAGACCCATGACGCGACAGGCCTCACCCCACGGCAGGTCCCCATTGAAGGGTTAGACGGCAAATGGCTTAACACCAGTCAGCACCTCGTCCGCCATCTCAGTGGCCGGGACAACCTCGGCCTCGTGGACCGCCCTCGCACTGTGCACTACACCTACCTCGACCCGATGCATCTGGACAATGGCGGCCGCAGGCACGACAGCTTCACGATCGGTGATAACGCCACCCCCGCCTACCGGCCGAACACCATCATCATCACCGAAAATAAGGACACCGTCCTTTTCTTCCCGCACTTCGATCACGCGATCGCCATTCAAGGCGGCGGAGACGCGGGACCGAAACACATTCCGCTCCTGCCGTGGGTCACTACGTGCACCACCGTCATCTACTGGGGCGACCTCGACGCCGATGGGTTTGAGATCGTCAACGACTACCGCAGCCGAGGACTCAATGTCCGGACCGTACTAATGGACACAGCCGCCCTGGATAACTACCGCAAGTTTGGCATCCGCGAAGACCGCAGAGGCAAGAACCTGCTTCGGACTCGTAGAAACCTACCCCTACTCACCCTCGCCGAACGGACCGCTTACGAGACCGTTACTGATCCGGAATGGGAGGGCCCCTACCGTGTGGAGCAGGAACGTATTCCCCTCGACGTCGCGCGTGAGCTGATTTCGCAATCCCGGGGCTGTCAGACTGATCAGGTGCTGTAAATTCTGACGCGTCGTGGTCCGGAGTTCGACCTGATGCCGTGGTCTGCTTCGGCGAACATGCCCCTAATGGCTTATTCCCCCGTGGAGCAGGGACGGTTACTCGGCACCCCGGAGCTCACCCGGATCGCGCGTGATCTTAGAGCGACGCCCGCGCAGGTCGCCCTGGCGTGGACGATGCGCACCGGCAACGTCCTCGCGATCCCAAAGGCCTCCGCCGTCGAGCATGTGCAGGAGAACGCCGCCTCCCGCGACCTTCACCTCAGCAACACCGACCTCGAGCGCCTCGATCGCGTGTTCCCGGCGCCGACACGTCCACAACCCCTCGAAATGCTCTAATACGCGCCAGCTCCAGGATCACCGCCAACGCAGCCACCGAGAAGGCGCTGGTGTCCAGGAGCCGCAAGCGCCCAATGGCTTCAGGGCCGCTGGCTCCTAGAATTTTCAATCCGTTTCTGCTCACCAGATCACAGCTGAGGATGATTTCCTCTCGCGTCTAGTTAACGGGTATGACAGGAGTCCACGGGTCGTACGGGCATTGCTGAACCACGATTTTCCGAGGTTGTGGTGACCGGTGGTACACGGAACTGGAATCGGGAATCCGGTGTAGGGCCACTGATGGGGGTTCTGTTCACCCGTCCGGTGGTTATTGGGCGGGGCCGAAGTGGGTGAGGGTGCCTTTGACCTCGTTGCGGGTGGCGAAGTGACCTCCGGGTGTGGCGGTGCTGGGGACCTGGATGGCGAAGAGTCCGGTTGAGGTGACACCTGACTGGCCGATGATTTCGGGTTGGCTGATCCAGGCCTCGGTGAGCACGACAGCTGAGTTGTCGTCGTTCCAGATGTCGTAAATTTTCCCGTCGCTGCCAATGAACACTGGCATGACAGAGCTTGGGGGTATGGGCTGCCCGGCATCAGAGCTTTTGAGGTTCGTGTTTACCTCCGAGTTCATCCGGCCCAGAACGTATTGCCAGCCCTCTTTCACCGGGTTGTGCGGGTTTTCTGCCAGGACGTACCCGGTCGCGTCGGTGTTCGTTTCGGTGATCGTGACATCCCACACACTGTTGAGGGAGGAGGTGGCGAACACACCGAAATCGTAGGGGTGCGCCCGTGTGCCATCAGGGGCAGGAGCCGCTGGGAGATCAGTTGCGGGAGCTGTGGTGGTTGATGTGGCGGCTTCTGCCGCCGTGGGCGTGCCTGATGCTGGCGAGATGGGACCCGCCGACGCAGAGGACTGCGGTGTAGACGGGGGTGATGCGGAAGGGCTTCCGGCGGCGCACCCGGTCAAGACGGTTGCTGTCAGGACAGCACCTAAAACGATTACCGTGTATCTCATCGATCCCCCATATATGCCCGCTCTGACCGACTCAAGTGTAGTGAGAGGACCAGTTACCGGACGCATAACGGGACACTAGGAGTGTTGCCGTGCACCAGGTGCAGTGAATAAGCGCTCCCAGTGAGCGGACTCCAGCTGCATGACTTGCTGGAGTCGATTAATTACAGCAGTGACCAGCAGTAAGAACACGCTCCGAGTACTGACTTAGTTTGCGCAGTCCTCGTCACAGTCGCGCCGACGTTTCGTATTTCGTCCACAGCTTATTCCCAGCTTTCGCCACATTGGCACTTGGTACCAGCAGCACCTGGAGCACCCAGGGCACCCAGGGCGCCCACAACGCTCCTGGTAATCACTTGAACCACGCACACCCCCGCCACTTAGTTGGGTCCTCGCTAGTTGCACTAGCACGCCCTTGCGCAGACGCTCGCGTGATGGCAAACTTTCCCTGTTCGACGTCGGATCGCATAGGGCACCGGCGGGGGGCAGATTAACTCGGTTGCCGTGAGTACAAACGCAATAAACGCAATGAAATCAACTAAAGAAAAATAACCAACTAGGTGTAGAACTACCAACACCTATCCATAAGGTGCATCCATTGTAGTTCTACAAAAAACAAGGAATAAGGAGAATCGAATGGATCAATCGAAAAATCACGCTAAACAGCGAGGCAGACAGTAATTTAGTTTAGGAAACTAGAACTGAAATACTGCATATTGCAATAACAATCTAGACACGGCACTGTCCTCCATCATCTCGCGGGTGGAGGACTTCCATTTGCTTAGGGGGTTCAAGGGTTGCGAATTTTGGTCGCCCTCCCCTTTGCAGATCTTCGCCCATTTTCAGAACGCGGTTTATCAGAGCGCCTGATCAAACCAATGTGGCCACATCCAGTAACTGGGTTCGATTTCGTTCGGAGGCTTGGCCGAGTCGTAGACAACCCGTCAAAGAATATCCCGCCCTGGGTGGGGGAGCAGTACTACTGCGACGCCTCTCGCCTACTGGTTTTTGATCGACCGTTGGCGCACATGGTTAAGGGGCTGAAATTGCAGCCTGTCGGTCGTCGCCTGTTCACGGATGGCAGAGTAGGCCGTACTGAGGTTGAGTTCCGCGCCCATTATAACGGCGATAACGAGTGGATTATTGAGCAGATTGCCGACATCAAAGTACGAGTAGGAAAAGCGAGGGCAGGACGGTTGCTCGATGCGGGCGGACAGATGACGGCGGAATATGCGGCCGCGACATTGCCTGTATCGCTACGCGAGACCCTCCCCTCCCCCTTGCCGAAACTGGTCCTGCCCGGGAAGCCCATGGTCGTAATATCACGGTACGCAGGCTCGAGGGCTTTGCATCCTGGGTTCGATCACGCAAATATTGATTGGGTGATGGATCAACAGTGGATGAGAACGGGCGATTCACGAACAGCGATTTGGACTATCGTTCACCGGGATACCGCCAGTCGAAATGATGTCGGGCGCGCTCGGCGCCATGCTGTGCGACTCCACTGCGAGTTGGAGACTTTCGCGACCGTGCTCGGGGCATGCAGGCAGGGCTTGCTTGATCCGTCGAAGTCAGAAACACTAAATGAGTACCTATACCGGTCGGCAAAGCGCCTACTTAAGAACAAGTATGACGACTGGCCGCAGGCTGAGATCTATAGGACTATTGCCTCGAGTCGGCATCAGAACCGAGAAGCTGAGCTTGCGTCGCTGAAAGAAACATTCAAGGGCGTAAAAGCCGGCATGCTGTACATGATGCGCGATGCCTCCGAGCTTGTCGAAGGAAGAATTCAGCCAGGGAATAAGCCAACCATCAATATAATTAAAGGTAAAGGGAAGAAGGTAAAAATCGTGGAAAACGATAACAGTATCAAGTTTGGCGCGAACTCAAAAGTGAAAAATTTTGTGGGCAACGATAGCACGGTAACCAATTCAAACTTTGGCGATTCATCGGAGCAAGATATCCAAGGTCTCGTCAAGCTGATGTTGGAGCAGCTCCGGGTACTGGAACCACTGCTTGGTGAAGATCAGATTGACCTTGGGGAGTTGGTCGAGCACCAGATCCAGACTCAGCCGTTGCCAGTTGAGAAGATACAGGGTCGTCTAGATAAAATCCTCGCGAGTGCGCAGAAAATCGGTGAGGCGGGAGCGCCTGTAGCGAAAACAATCGGAGAGATCTTGAAGATGCTGCCCGTTTAAAAGTCATAGTGGTAGGGCCTGTTATGCCCTACCCTCAGAACGTCACTTTATTGCGCTGCTCTCCACGCAACTCCTCTACATCTCAGATGTTGCGACGATCGTTAGAATTCACTCCGTCCTACCGGGGCCATTCAAAGGTGTCATAGCCAGGGGTGAGCCAGCGCTTGATCTTTGAGAGTGTTTCTTCTGGTTTCGGGGCGGTGGAGTACACCTGTAGTTCAAGGTAGTTCGGGGAATTGATGCTAAGTGAGGGCAGGTCGTCTTCTCTGAGGCGAACGACGTGGTACCCGGCGGCTAATAGGTCCAGGCTCTTGCAGCGGTCGACCTCAATCTTGGATATAGGCCGGTGCCAGTGGGCGCCGTCGTACTCAACGGCGATTTTCTTGCCACCGTGTTCGATGAGGATGTCGATTGACCACTGCTTTCGGGTGATGAACGCTTCGTCGCGGACGATGGGACCGGACTTCACCACGTCAAAGATGTCCTTCGCGGCGTCCTTGTGCCGCAGCTCGACGCGGGACTTGCCGGCCTGCTTGCACTCAGGGCACTCGGACCCGGAGGAGCGGGAGGTGAGACTGGCTTTCCATCGGTGTGCGGGGTTGACGGAGCAGATCCACCGGGGCAGGAAGGCGGTCGTAGCGTGTGGACGCACTTGCCAGGGTGATGAGGGGTTAGCGGGATCCCATTCAGCTGCCAGGCCCGGGTCGACCCAGCCGAGCGAGCCGAGAATAGTCTGGCATTGGGGGCAGCGCAGACGCTGGTACTTGTCACGATTCTTCACCAGGTCCTTCCACTGGTACCCGCAGCACTGCGCCAACCAGTGCACCATGCGCTTGGACCCCGGGACGACTGTCTGCGGTGTCAGCGTGCCGTTGAGCGTCGGATGCCACTGGCCCGCGATCTCGGGCAGGGCATCGGCGAGGGTGGCCTTCGGTGCCTGCTCCTTTTGAGCTGAACGGCAAAACTGGCAGCCAGCATGGAGGAACCGGACGGGAGTAGGTCTCGGCTGGTGCCCGTTCTCGCACCGGAATCTGCGGGCAATATTGTCAGCAACCATGACGGTCCGCGGGTCGTCCGTATCGTTCCACGCGGCCAGCAATTCCGGGACATCGGCAACAGGAGTGACCTTCAAGCGTTGCCACTCGACGTCCCACTCCGCCTGACGCTTCGTCTCACATTCGGGGCACTGAGCCCCTCCTGTCATCCAGGAAACTGTTTCAGTGAACAGGTGCCCGCATGTAGGGCATCTCCAGTGATGCGCCTTGTTCGATCGAACGGCGACGGTGGCCAGCGCAGAGGCCGCGTTCCGGTCATGGTCCCACCACTGAAGCGCCGAGCTCTGGGAGTCGACGAAAAGGGTCTTCGCTCCACGAACCTTCCCCAACGGTGACGAAGCACTGCTGGACTTGATGTTTCGAGAGCACACACACCCGAATCCGAGGTCTCCCAGGCGTTGTACCTGCTGGATACCGCATCGTGTGCAGCGGGTGATGACCGGCCAGTCAGCCCGGGGTAGGTCCGCGAGCTCCTCGACCGGCTCAAAGTCCTTCGCCTCGAGGCGCTCACCCACCAGTGACTTCGGTACGACAGTGGGGGTGCTGTAGGACAGGGCCCACTCAATCCAATGGCACCGCCTACACACTGGCCCGTCCTGCGCGCTCAGCCCAAGAAGGTAATCCAGTTTGTAGTCACACTCCGCTGCACAGATCCTGCAGCGAGTCCTCCAGCGGATGTCCCTACCAGGGAAGGGAACCACCGCGTCCATGCCAAGGTCACCCAGAATGCCGGTCAGACACACCGTGCACCATGTCGGGTTGGTGAGCGTCGAGAACGCCGCCTCATTCCTACACCCCTCAGTGGTGCACTGCTGTACCGCTGCCAATGAAATCCTCTGCTCCACCAGACCCAACCAGAGGGCTGTTTTGAGACCGTCGCGGTGGTGCCAGAGGCCGCCCGCTGGTGCTGTTCACTACACAGGCTAGTGCTGACGAAGTGACCGAAGCTGATATCGGTCATCGCCACGCCGGCGAAGACCCCGACCCGGTTGAGTCCAGGAGCATTGTGACCTGCATGACGACCGTACATGTGTGACGTGTGCGCTCGCTGTATGTCAGCTTCGGAACTGCTTTAGGGCAATATCCGATCGATGCTTGAGGTACGTCCTAGTTCTGGCCGATGACGCGTTGTTTCAGGTGGTCGAACTCTTCCTTGCTCAAAGCACCGCTGGTGTACAGGTCAGCCAGTTTCGATAGTTCGTCCACGATGCTGTCAGCAGGTGGCACTGTGGCTGTAGCTCTTGGGGCCTCGGATTCGGCGCGATCGCTTCGTCTGATCATGGCTGACAGGAGAGACGCCCAGGTCCTTCCGCGCCTATCAGCCAACCTGTGGGTGCTTCCCCCTTTTGTTATTGGACCCCTGACTAGTTTGAAGTCGATGATCGGGTTGGCGGAATCATCCAGCTCCAGTCTCAGGCTCATACTCTTGATGACGTCATGTGTTGTTGACTTGGCGCCCAGGCCGCCGATGACCGCCCCGGCATCTCCGGCCAGCCATCCGCCCACCAGGGCCGCACCGATCTGCCGGCCGCGGTTGGCGCGTGCAACGGACCGGCCATCTTCAAAGACCTCGACTGACATCAGGTCCTGGGCCTGGTAGACCTGGCTGGTCCTGGTTTTGGTCTGGATCAGACAAAGCGTGCTGCCATCGTCACTAATGGCCAGGATATTGTCGGGGTCACTGATGTGCTGTGAGTCTGTGAAGCCAGGGACGAGGCCGAGGGCCGCACGAGTAAATTCCTCGGCTGTGCGGTCGGGGACCATCGCCGGGTCGAACCGTCCTCGAATGGAGTTCAGCAGTCCGACTTCCACCATAGGTATGTTCGGGTAGACGCGCCGCACTGTTTCGAACATCTCATCCTGCACCCGGGTGGTGAATCTCGATGACAGGGGATCAGAGGCGACGTCCAGATAATCCGAGGAACCCCTCTTGTGGAGGCGAATGAACAGCACGTTCCGACTACGTACCCACTGGAACTCATCGATCTCGCTTACCGGAAATACATACTCACCTTTGGGTGTGGACGCCGACCAGAGTTTGACGACGACGATGACGCGGTCTTCGTACAAGCGCAAATGCGTGTAATGCGGCTCCCCTACGAATCCCTCCGGATCCGGAGCCGTCCCCAGGCTTCGTGCCCAACCCGCTGCCGCTGATTCGGCCATGATGCGCGCCGTTTCGACCTGCCGCAGAACTTTTCGCTCCGCTGCAGCAAGTCTCCGCTCTCCTTTGAGGTTTGATGGGACGCGCTCATTGGGAATTTGGTCTTCACCGACCGGATCAGAAGCGTCGGACACCACCTCAGTGGCGCCGTCGGTTCTGACGTGGTGCACGTTTTTCACCTTCATGCGAAGCACGTCAGGAACTATCGAGTCCAACTTCTGCAAGAATTCCCAGCGTTCCGGCAGGTCCTTCGATGATGTCAGGGCGAAGGTCAGAGAGTGGTTCTTCTCCTCAACATCGTCCACTCGGACGATGCGTGCAGAACCCGCCTTCCAGCCGGGCTCCTTGTACTCGATCGCCTTCACATCGGATAAGTCGACGGACAGTGACCACGGGGGATCCGAAGACTCCACAACTATCGACTCCTGCGAAAGCCGCCACTTCACACTCGGGCTACACGGGTAGGTAGCGAGAAACTCTGCATCGTTCGGATCGTTGTCCATAAAGGCCTTGGTCAGTGGTGGGAGGTCTCCTCAGTCTTGCGTGATGATCCTAGCTCTGTGGACCGGCAAGGAATTTGCAGCGCGCCCACCGGCTCCTTCACGTGGTGGTATCGGACGATCTGAGCTTTCACGTTCATGGTGAGCACACCACCCACAGGAAGCTACTCGTCGAGTCTTCTCATAAGGTGGGTGGCCACCATCTTGAATACCGTCGTCGGCAGCGAAGCTGGTTCCCACCGCATTAGGCCGCCGTCATGCGATGACGTGGGCTAAGTATTGGTGCCATGCCCCCGGCTTCCACCGCATCCCTGCGGTGGCTAAAGAAATTTCGAGTGTGCGGCGAAGCGGATGTGGAGACAACATGATGGCTTCGTTGCGTTGTCCGAGTCGGGCAACCTCGAGCGTGGTTGGGGGCCGGTTGCTCTTACGGCCATTGCACTCGGCGTGTGCTGGAGTGAGGTTCCAGAGGGCGTCGAGGTCCACTCCAGGCTCGGCTAGGAGTCTGCCATGTCGCATCAGGGAAAACGGAAATACATGATCAATGGCTGTTCTGTCGGTGTCTGCGATCGGGGTATCGCAGATGAGGCAGCGGCCGTGCTGGAAGCCCAGGACGGCCGGACCCAGCCCAACGACTGACCGACGTCGACGTTTCTCCACGAGGGTTCCACCGATGACATCAACCCCGAACCCTTCCGCGATGAGGCTCTGTCCCACCCCGGTCTGAAAGGACGTCTCGACAATGCGCCACCGCGCATCTAGCTCAGCAGTCAAACTGTGGTCCTTAGTGTGGGCGATGCTCATCAACGCGGGCGTGAACTCTACGACCCCATCAGCACCTAACGACCTGAGGTTGTAGAACCGATGTGGAGCTTCAATCCCTCCACGTAAGTTATGGAACTTCTGCATCACCATTCCGGGCATGGATCGCACAGCCGCTTCGACCAGTGCCTCAGTAGGTGAGCCGTGCCGCACACTCTCAGCAGCATCCCGACGGACCAAAGCCAGGAAATCCGTGCTTCCTAAAGACAGTGATGACGGTGCCTGCGGAGCCACTTCAGCGTGTTCCACGATGACCCGCGCGTAGCTTTCCGCCAGGTCACGTAACACCACGCCCGAGAGCCCTTGTCCAGCATGCTTCAACAGCGATGACGCGAGAGCGAACTTATACGTTCGGCTATTCGCCCCCATGAGAACGGCAAGACGCCATGCAGTCGTCGCCGTAGGGTTCATCGAGTAGAAGCTCATGATGCGACACCATATTGGGCGGCCCGGGCTAAGAGAAAACACTTCGCCCGTCTTCCAGCTGCTAGATCCTGTTGCTGCCTTTAGGTGAGACACTATGAGCGCCGTGGCCGGAGCGCTGGTAGGCGCTTGCTCGCGGTTGCTGCGCTAGGCCCTACCTATCCAGTTGCTACTACCAGGAGCAGGCGTAGCCGAAGTTGCCCTATGAGGTCCAAAGCCCAAGGTCTGATTTCGATACTGAGCCGGAACGCCAACCACGACGAGCGTACTAGCCCCTGAGCCAGTCGATTGTGGCGTATCACGACTTCGGGTGCTGTGGCTTGTTCGGCAGGCGGTGTTCTCCCTGGGTTCATAAACCTCTACTTGGGCAACTTCCAAAAAATGCCCCAAGGACCGTGTGACTTTCCATGAAAGTGCACTGGATGTGGGACTAAATTCTAGAGAAGTTATAACGCGCATCGTTCGAACTCAGTTGGTCCTGAAGCATGCTATAGATCCAACCAACTTCAAATATCACCAACCTAAGACTGCAAGGGTTCCCTCAGCTCAGTCACACGATAATGTCAGTTATCGTGTGAGTGTGGAGCTCGAGTCACTGAGCAGTGCACACGCTAACGCAGGACGTCATGAGCTGATCCTCGCCGCATGAAAGGTGTCGCTAACAGGGTCGGCGCACACGCTCTGCGCCTGCCGTCGTAGCGTCGGTCAGTTCTGCACGTGGCGGGACGGGTACGGGCTGGATTTGCTCCGCGTCCAGCGCATGGAGGTTGACGGATGGAGGCACACTCTGACCGGCGCTCCGGCGACCGGTGCACAGAAGATCGCAGCGGTATCGAGCTTCTATCGGTACGCAACGTCAGTAGGTACGACGACCACCAACCCGGTCGCGCTGGTGGCTCGTCCCAAGATTTGGCTGACCAATCCAGCACGCAAGCTCTGAGCATCCCTGAGTGTCGGGCCTTGCTGAAAGCGGCGCGAGCTAACGGGCCTCGGTCGGAAGCCCTGGTGAGCCTGCTTCTGTTCACTGGTCTGCGCCTCAGTGAGGCTCTGAATACCAGTACAACCGACTACGGCTACGACGCCGGGCACTTGACGCTGACAGTCCAGCGCAAGGGTGGATTGCAGTAAAAGGCAGTTTTCCCCTCCCGCTGCGGGCCCTTTGAATGCCTACCTACAAACCTCAGGTAGGAAATTGGTAATAGCGGCAGGCGAGGACCTGCCGATCTTCACAACGGCCACGGGAAAGCAGTGGGACGCGTGCAAGGCATTCCGTACGGTGCGGCGGTTGACTCAGGTGGCAGGTATCCCCGCAGTATCAGTCCGTACAGTCGCGGCAGGCTTTCGCCATCGTTGCGCTGAACGCTGGGGCCACGCAGCACGACCTCCAAGACAGTATGGAACACCCTAACCCGCGCACCGCGCGCCGGTATGACCGGGCGCGGAACAACCTAACGGAATCGGCCGGATACAACGTTGCCCGCGTACTGTCCTGAGCTACGAGATCCTCGACTAACGGGATAGAGAATATCGAGCTTCCGCTCCTACGGCAACATACTCCTGATCACCACTCAGTAGTACTAAGGCCACATATTTCAGGGTGTTCCCACTAGTCCTTCAGTGATTGATATTCTGCATCAGTCCACATCAGAAGTCGAACTGCTACAGGAGCAGCACAGTGGGCGAAGTATGTCCTCAATCGTGGTGTCCATGAGTATTACTAATAAAGTAGCGACCCCCCGACTATCAACGTAATATTTGGCGGTGCAGCGTAGGCGCAAGTTTGTCGATCAAGTCCGAGCTGTTATATCATTTTGCAATGAGGGACACGGGTTAGTTTGGCTCAAAACCGGAAAAAACGTAATGATGATTCTTTTTGGCACGCTCGTCTTGACTGTATCGAGTTTCTGCAGCTCGCTTGAAAAAGTGCGGGTTATATCCGAAAACTGGGTGTCGTCGATTTCGTTGAGTACATACCAAATCGGTAACGTATTTGTGGAGGTGTAGCGTGAGATCGACACTTCCTCTAGTGCGGACTAGCTCTTTGCTTTATCATTCTGAGTCCTTAGCGTTCTTGCTAAAGTCCTGGAATTGAACACATGCCCAATCAGTTGGCTGATCCCGAGCACATGGGATCACAGAAACTATCGTATGCCCCCGTACAAGTTGCGAAGAAGGTTCTAGAAACAGATGAGCGAAACCACGAGCGACACAAATCGAAACCTCTTCCGAAATTCTACTCCGGTAGATAATACAGAACTATTAAATGTTGTTCCTGATGAATACCGGGGGACCGCTCGCCGGTGTCTTGCACAAGAGCTACCGCGAGAAGAACTCTTGCAATTTTTTGTACTGCTTCAAAATCATCAAAAGCGTCTTGAAAAGAGACTTCAGTACTGGCTTGGTCAGTTAGATCCAAATGTACTCTTCTTTCCGAATAAAATCCTATCAGGAGCGGGCTCCACCTCTGCGGGTCAGTATTTATCCGAAGCTGCTGGTATCAATCGTTTTGCATGGATTTTAGGTGTTGCCGCAGAGGGTGTGAGGAAAGATCAGGAAGCCGTATCTAACTACTTTACTGTTTGTGGGGAATGGCTAGCGATAGTCAATGTCATGTCTTTTGCTAATCTAAAGGATGATGACTTACCGGCTGGACTTCGTTTCAATGAACGGCGTGAGCAAGTGCGGCGGATAATGCCGACAGATATTCGAACTGCGTGGGCCTGTGAGTTGGTATGTAAGTCCTTTGCGGTCGTAGTTTCCTCTTCGCCTCACTTCAGTGAATTGGATTACATAACGACCACAGCGGTAGATGATCTTTTCGAGTGGCTGCGGGAGACCAGGGCGGTTATGGACTATAAAAAGGCATACAATCAACTATCCGGAGAAGTTGTTACACGCGATTTAGACTCGGATTTATTACGGAGCGTTTCAACAAAGAGTGGAAGTCTTGCCCGTCATTCTTTTTCGGATTTAGTATTCAGTCCAATGATAGAGAATGGTCCTATAATTGAATTTGATGGCAGGTACCTCCCTATAGCTGCGAGGACTGCATTCACTTCTCTTGATCTTGCCCTATTTAATCTAGCTCGGGATACTATCACAGGCGATGAACGAGATCAGCTCCGATCTACTCTATTCGAATTAACCGTTCGTGAATCAATTCGGCAAGTTGTGGGTAGTCGATTTACTATTCCTTACGGCAAAGTACGGTGTACAGATCCGGGAGACGCTTTAAACGAAGGAGAAACAGACTTCTTCTTTTACGACGGCAGTGGATACGCCTTCGTTGGTGAGTGTAAGGCTATGGTTGCGCCAACTAATTCGAAAACTGTTTTAAATGCGTTCAGGGATCAAATCCGCAAAGCAGTAAAACAAGTCATGTTGAGACAATCTAGAGTTGAGCGAGGTCGCGATGTGACGGTATCGAAGGTTCCTCTAACCGGACTACGAGAATCTGTTGTTTCAGGGATTGCTACGCCGCTTCATTCGTATGCCACCGCAATTCTCGACTATGATTGCTTGACTGAGATATTTCCCAAAGGAAGCAGCTTTGGCCAAGTCGCGGTGATACCGCTACATCAGCTAGTTCTTCTACTTGCTGGAATAGAAAATGGTCCAGGACTTAGGCGCTATCTCAAGTACAGAGGTGATCTACTAGATCGACGGGTACGGATAGTGGATGAAATGGACACATTTATTTCCTTTAAATACGCCGAAAAACGAGCGGATTTTATCATCAAGAAAATACCTCTAAATTCTGAAGTACTTTTGACTTCGTATGTCATGGATGTAGAAACTGTTTTTACTGGGGAAAAGCCAAAATCACCGGTTGAGTGGCTTCAGACGCTGAAAATGCATTGTACGGGAATCCGTTGATGATTGCCTGCGGTGAACGTAAATTTAGCGGGCGATTCGCTTCAGTATCGTTTTATTCTACAACGCCTGACTACCGTGTGATCGAGTAATGACTGATTTTTATCACCGAGCATGCCGGTCTCGACCTCGTGCGCGTCATCCTGGTCGTTGCCCTGGTCTGTGCGCTCGGCTTCGGTATCGCTCGATTCAAGCCCCACCCCTTGAACGCCACCCGATGACCTGACACCGGCACCAAAACGCGCTCCCCGCGCGCACCGCGCAACCAGGGCAGGAAGAGACGAGACAAAATGTGCAGGGCAGTGAATCCCGGGCCCGGGCAGCCGCGTGTCGGGATTCACCAGGACCCTCAGTGTAAGTGCCACGAGAACCCGCATGCGCAGGCGGTGGCGAACGGGACAACCTCCGTGCGCAGGTTCGAGCAAAGACTGGACAAGCTTGAACACCAGGGTGCATCCGACGCGAAGATGGACTGTACGCTGCGGAACTACTTCGTGGCGTGCGAGCGACTGGGGGAGCGCGAGCAGCAGGCCCTCCCGGACATCGGGCGGGCCGGAGCCAAGTCGCCGGACACTGCCGTGGACAGTGCCAGCGAAAAGGATCCGGGCGAGTACCAAGCCCTGCCGGCACCGCCTTCGAGCGCAGCGGACAGCCTCACCGCCGAGTCCATCCGGGAGCTGTCTTGGGATGAGGTTTCCGATCTGTACGCGAAGCACGCGGACGACCCCGAGGCGATGGAAAAACTCGAGGAGCTAGTGGACGCCCGCGAGGCCGAAGAGGGCGGGCAGGACAACGATTCTTCCGCGTGGCAGGAGTCCGAACCGCCCCATGGGGAGGGCGACGACGTCACCAATCCCACGCTGCGACCTACCCGGAAACTGACCCCGCACGAGGTAGCCCGCGAGGAGTACGGCAACTACGTCTACAGCCAGTACGACAAGTGCGCCTCCGAGCTGTCCTTCCACCTCAATGAGAAGGGCAAAGCTGCTGGCATCGATTCCATAAGCCTGTTTTCCGGCCCGGTGTCGCGGGTGAAGAAGTACGGATCCGAGGAGCTAAGTGCGTGGTTCGCCGTCAACGGGCGGCACACCCTGGGATCCTTCCGTTACGCGATGTTCGGCGGGAACTCCGACTTCAATGCGTCCTACCGCAACCGCACGCAAGGATGGGAACATGCTAACCGAATCTACTGAGCCCCTGATCGGCCGCAACGAGACGATGGAGATCCAGCGCGCCGGATACTGGGCCTACCTCGCCGGTCAATCCCCCAAAGAAAACCCCTGCAAGCGTGAGAGCCCTGAAAGCCTTGAACGGCAGACCGCGTGGTTCCGTGGCTACGCGGCGTCTAAGACAGACCGAGCACGCGCCAACCATAGGTTGACAGAGGGTGTAGGTAAGGCGTAGAAAGCATGAGAATGAGAGTATTTCCGACAATCTTTCCTATACTTTGAACGTGGAGCGTGGAGCGACCCGAAAAAATATTGCCGTATTTGTCGCAATTTTCGGATTTCTAATTGCGATGGTGGGTGGATACTTTGACGTTAAGAACTCAGGTTCCCTTTGGTTATTTTGGGCGATACCGCTAGTAGCTATAGTTGTTTCTGTTGTATATCTGAAACTTCCCAGCTTAAAAAGCCGGTATTCTTCCATCGTACTTTGGGTGAAAAATGCCAGACAGTACGACACCGACATTGCGAAAGCCGCCGAAGAGAAAGATACGGCTTTGAGGGCCGCGGCTGGGTGGCAAACTAAAGCGGAGGATTATAAAAGTAAGCTAGAAGAAGCCATGTTTAACCACCCGGTTCAGCACAAGAACGGAGTGGAGCTAGGCCGAAAGTTGGTTGTAGGGGAACTTTTGGCCGATCAAACTGGAAGCGCCATAAAGATTGTTAGTGTCAAAAATGAGAACGGGAAGCTGTTTATAGCGGCAGAAGTTGATGAGGGCTCGGTAACGCCCCGGATTGGCTCTACCTGGTTCCTCGGTACTCGGGGTCAAGGTTTATTACATGCGGTCTTAGAGGTTACTGATTTCAACGGGGAGTACGTACAACTTTCCGTCGCGCAGGTCCTGAACGCGGACTACATGCCTCATATTCTTACCAAGGCCGAAAATTACGAGTTCCCGTCCACTCTTGAAATTACCTACCGAAGATTTAGTGAGCTTGAAGAACTGAGAAAGGATTACTCGGAATGAGTGAGCAAAATTTTATGGAAGTGGAAGCTAGGGTCGCTACCATTCTTGACGCTAATAGGGTTGCACTAACCAAAGGCAGTGATGATCTCGTCGAAGTTGGAAACAAGGTCACTGTTTGGTCCTTTGTTGAGGTCAACGATCCAGAGACCAATAAGCCCCTAGGGGTCGTTCAGATTGACGTTTTGAAGATGGTAGTTACGTCGGTGCAGGAAGCGATCTGCGTAGCAACCGTGGATGAAAGTCCGAACTGGATAGGTTCGGTCATGTTTCGATCCTCAAAAAAAATTCGTACTAGTTCCGGCGGGTCCGATGAAAACTCAGTAAAGATTGCAAGAGGTGATCTAGTTACCATATATGTAGAGTCGATTCTTTAAGATAAGCGGTGGTCTCAACCGGTCAACGCACCACCCGTGATTCTGAGCGTATCCCGGGTTGATCCAGGGTGGTGAGGTGGGCTTGGTAGAGGTCGTTGGAGCTAGTCCACTTCAACACCTGTCGTGGCCGGTCATTGAGACGGTTCGCAATGTCATCTAAGTCGCTGGCTGTGAACCGTCGAAGGTCGGCGCCCTTCGTGAGGTACTGGCGAAGCGTCCTGTTCGTGTTCTCGTTCGATCCGCGTTGCCACGGGCTTCTTGGGGCGCAGAAGTAGACGTTCACGTTCAGGTCCGTGGCCAGTTGTTGATGCTCTGCCATTTCCCGACCGCGATCCCAGGTCAAGGACCGGCGCAACGGCTCGGGGATGTCCTTGAACGCATTGGTCAAAGCGATGCGCACTGCGTCTGCCTTGTACTGTCTTCCGGTCACACCGGGCTGCGTACTTGAGTCGACTCGCTCGATTACAGCTAATCGCGTCAGGGAACACCCCTGTTTGTTCCCTGTCCGCTTCCTGGTGCTCAGTCCGGGCCGGGGGAGGGGGAGGGGGTCTGGTAGCCGTACCAGGGGTCTGAGCCCAGGGGCTCGGTGTTCTTCACGAGCCTCGGCTGCGCCCTTCAGTGTTGGACATCCCTTTAGTGTGGTTTTGGTGTGTGGTTACCCGTCGTGCTCGTAGCCGTGCGGGTGACTCTGCGCTCGTGTCTGTGAGCTTGAGCTCGGGCTGGTTCGCGGGTGGTGCGGAAGCGGTGCCTTTGGTTGGCCGTGTAGCGTCGCGGGTGGGGGATGGAGGTGTGCGTGGCTTCTGCCGGTTGGCCCCTCGTTGCCCCTCGCTTTCTTTTGTCAGGATGCCTACTTTGACCAGGATGCTCTCTCTTGTCACTCTCGCCGCGGCAGTTACGCTCCTTACGGGGTGTTCGTTGCTGCCTGCCGGGGAACCAGAAGCTCAACCCGGCCCGGTCGTCAAGTCCGCCACCCCGAGTCCTAGCCCGAGTCTTAGCCCGAGTCCAACCCTGATTCCTAGTCCGAGGCCAACGGCGACGCGTGTCACCGTCGGGCCTTCCGCCGCCCCGTCGCCGGTCCAGGAGCTAGAGCCGAGTGCTGCTTCGGAGACGACCTTGAGCGAGTCGACGTTGGATCCCGGGCCTGCGGTGACGACGCCTGTTGAGTCAGGTGTGAGCGGGCCCGTAGCGAACATCATCACTCCCGATGTGGAGTGGGGTATCGCGAGCACGATAACGAGGCCGGGTTCATCTTTCACGGTCACGGGCAGCGGCTATGAACCCGGACAGCGGATCAATATCGCCCTTGGGGTAGCCCAGTCCGATGTGTTCGTGATCGAGGACGAATCGGCCTAGACCGATACGGTCGGTAATTACTCGCACACGATCACCCTCGCCGGTGACCTTGAGGCCGGCACCTACGCGGTGGTGACGAGCACCCCGGATGAGTTGGAGCCGGGCAGCACTGAGTACTACGACTCGCGTCGCTGGGCGACTGTTGAGGTCGTCGCACCCTAAGTTCGGACCTTCAAACGCATCGTCACAAGCGGGTAGGCGCTTGCGCCGCAAACAGATCCCTTGAGAGCGGACGGGACAACCGGCAGAAGGGAACACCATGTCAGACGGATACGACAGCCAAGTCGATGGACGCGTAGTTCTGGCCGACCATGCCCTCGAGATGATGATCGAGCACACTATCGGTCATACCGGTCATACCGTGTTGGCCGATGCCCTCGCGCGCCCGGACCGTACCTACCTTTAGGGCACCCGGCGGGTCTACCAGTTCAAGGACTTCGCCGCGGTCCTCGAGACCCGGACGGGTGATGTGCTGACCGTCCTGTTCCGCGTCCAGGGCCAATGGACCAGCGATTAGGGCATGCCATCCGGGCGGGTGCTGTCGAGGAACACCAAGCGCCGCATGAAGGTAAAACTCCGATCCAGGCTCGCAGCCCGACAGCCGGTGCGTACTTCCCAGGCGGCCTGATCCCTTAGAGCCGGATTGTCGGCTCCGCGTGCTGCGCTCGCTCAGGGCTCGGGCCCAGCAGTTTCCCAACTTCACTCCCATAAAATGATTGTGTTGCCGATCACTTCTTTGGGGGTTTCCACGTCGTCGTCTTACGAGCGTTTTCCCGGTCAAGATCCGCCCCCACGTTGGCGTGCGAAGGCGGGAGTTTCGACCTGGATAGTAGGTGCGGTGCTTCTCCTGTTTCTGATCCTCGGCGCGGTGAGCGGCGGTGTCGGTGGGCTGCTGGTGATGCTTGCGCTGTTCCTGTTGTTCACCGGTTTGTACGCGCTTATTTCGGGTCGGCCGTCATGGCTGCGGCTACTGGGGAGGAAGTGGGGTGGAGCTACTGCCGGGGCGGGCTTTGTCCTGGTCATCATCGGCGGCTTACTACTTCCGCCGTCTGCGGAGGTCGATGAAGCACCGGTAGCGCAAAGCACCCCTACGGCTTCCGCGGAACCTACTGAGACTGCAACCCCGTCCCCATCCCCGACGCCCACCCCGTCTCCGACGCCTACCCCCTCAGCTACACCAACCCCCTCTCCTAGCCCCACACCAACTCCTACTCAGGAACGAGTGGAGCTTCCGACAAGCCCCCTCGACAGTTGCGAGGAATCCGCCGCTCTTGGTATCTACAACATGCCCGCAGGGTCGCCCCTCTATTCGGCTGATTTCGATATTGATCGCGACGGTATAGCTTGCGAAAACGCGGACATTCCCTATGACTCCTCATTAGTTGGAGGGTCGTCTGAATCTGCGCCTACCACCCCGCCATCGCCGGAACCTGCCCCGGTTGCACCGGCGCCAGTTGCGCCCGCCCCGGTTGCACCGGCGCCAGTTGCGCCCGCCCCGGTCGCTCCTGCCCCAATGGCCCCTTATGCCAACTGTGATGCTGTCCGCGCCGCAGGCGCAGCACCCATTACGGAGAATGACCCTGGTTGGCAACCAAGGCTGGATGGAAATGATGACGACGGCATTGGCTGTGAGCCCTGATGGGGTAGGTGATTTACGAGCTGAACGGCGGCGGTAGCCGGTTGGAGAGCCTGAGAGGGTTTCCGGGCTGCACGTCCGTCCTAGGGGCGCGGAGGCGCTGAGGGGCTTTCTGTATCCATCACTTATTCACTGCGCGAGCGAGCCACGCGAAAACGGCCTCCATGCCAGCAGCCCCAGCACGTAAGGGGCGATGCTGCCGAGCTGCTACGGGTACAGCGCCGCGCAGATCACCAGGATCACCACGGCGAGGACAGCATAAAGAACAGCGACCAAGGCGAAGAACGTCGCCACGGTCGTAATGCGGAAAGCGAGTTACGCATGGAACTCCTTAGCTGCGGGGGCTCTCGGGCTGTGGGGTGTTTAGCGGGGCGTCCTGACTGGGTGAGGGAGATCGGTGACGAGGATCAGTCATTCCTTAGTGGAGGAGGTCTTGGAATTTGGTACCAGGTGCCCGCGAACTCTCCTCAAGCGACGTTCTCTGCTGATGTGAGGATGGCCGGCACGCTCAAAGACACCTACAGCACCGCGAAGAACGCGCCCGGCACACCGCCATCGAGCGGCCTAAAGCTACTCTTGCTGAGAGTCGTGGCGTCCGAACGTTCGGGTGGCGTAGCACTGAAGGCAACCGAACAAATCCGGTCCTTATACTCACCCATTTGTGTCCACTGCCGAATCAACGCGTGCAGACCACCCAGGCCTTAAGGAAGATCGTCGGATCTCTACTGGTTTCCTGTTGGCGGCCCGCTATCCTGAAGGCCCGTGCGCAGCGTTGCGCCCGGTTGCAGGAGTCAGGTGCCGTACATGCAGCAGCTTCCCACGCCCAGCATCACGCAGAACCAACAGAACCCTCCGCCCTCTCAGCTTGACCGCATCACCG
This sequence comes from Arthrobacter sp. BC5, assembly GCF_056680255.1. Taxonomy (NCBI): domain Bacteria; kingdom Bacillati; phylum Actinomycetota; class Actinomycetes; order Micrococcales; family Micrococcaceae; genus Arthrobacter; species Arthrobacter sp. BC5. Next base: position 417,951 of record NZ_CM155273.1, on the reverse strand, counting down.
AACTCGCCCGCGACCTCGCCGGCCAGTTCGAGCTGGTCCCGCTCCTCGAACGCGTCCTCGGACACGCCGCTGCCCTTCTCGGGTGCGAGAGCGGCTCCATCTCCATCGTCCACGAAGCCGAGGGCTACTACCGCAAGGAGGTGGATCAAGGCGTTGGCTGCCACCAGGGCCAGACCTTCCCCCTGACCGAAGGCCTCACCGGGCAAATCGTGAAGACCCGCGGCACCGTCATTCTCGACCGTTACGCGACTGTGCCCTCAGGCCACATCGACCCGGCGGACCCTCGGTGGGGGAGCGCCGTTATCGGCGTCCCCATCACCTGGGCCACTGCGATCATCGGCACGTTCGCCATCTTCAGTGACGGTCCCGGCCGCATCTTCAGCCCCGGCGACGCCTCCCTCGTAGAGCTCTTCGCAAACCACGCCGCCATTGCCATCATGAACTCGCGGCTCCACCAGGCCGCAGCAGCGAAGGAACGCGAGGCGGCCGTGGCTGGCGAACGCGAGCGGGCCGTGCAGGACGTCCATGAGACCATTGGCCGATCCCTCGGATCGCTCCTGCTGCATCTCGACCGAGCGGACAGGGTGACGCCGGGTGGATCACCCTCCATCCAGCACATCGACTCCGCCCGCGTGCTCGCCCACGAAGCGCTTTTCGAGACCCGCCGCACCGTGCTCGGCCTCGCGCCGTCGAGTCTCGCCGGCAGCACTCTCGAGGAGGCAGTACGCCAGGAACTCGATCGAGTAGGCAGCAGCTACCCCATCAACCTGACGCTCCTCGTGACCGGCGAACCGCACGAACTGGCGCCCGTCGTCGCGCACCAGCTCTTCATGGTGATCCAGGAAGCCGTCGCGAACGTCGTGGCCCACGCCCGTGCCACCACGTGCCGGGTAGGCATCTTCTACGACACCACCGGCATCACGGCCGTCGTCGAGGACAACGGCCGTGGGTTCGAGGGCCAGGAGAGTGCGGACCTGAAGGGCAGCCGTCTCGGCCTGCACGGCATGGCGGCCCGCGCCCACTACCTCCGCGGCGAACTCCACGTGGAGTCGACGCTGGGCTGGGGGACCAGCATCCGCGCGCAGGTGCCCTACTCCTCCAACGGCGATGCCTCCCGGGACCGCTGGAAGGTCCTCGTCGCCTGTGCCCAGCCGCTTGTCCGGGCCGGGCTCGTGCGGCTGCTGGAAACCTCCGAGCCGTCCGTCCAGGTACTCGGCGAACTCGCCATCGTCGAGGACCTGACCGAGGCAGTGTCCCTGCTGCAGCCGGACATGATCGTCCTCGACGAGCACCTGCTCGGCCAGTACGCCGAGGCCCGAGTAACCAGCGGGGACACCGTTGAGCGGCCCGTGGTCGCCGTCGTCGACCATCCGACCGACGAGCAGCTGGCGGCCGCGGCGGCGTCGGGCGTGCGGGGTTTCCTCTCGTTGTCCTCGACGCCCGCGGAGGTGGCGCGCGTCGTCGTCGCCGCCGCCCGCGGCGACGCCCTGCTGGACGGGGCGATGTTCACGCGCCTCACCGAGAACCGTGCGGCAGACACAGGCGAGGCGATATCACTGACGGCCCGCGAACTCGAGGTACGGGACCTCCTGGCCGAGGGTCTGGCGGACAAGCAAATCGCCACGCGGCTCGCCATCTCGGTGAAGACAGTCGAGAAGCACGTGAGCGCCATGCTGCGGAAGACCGGGGCGCGTAACCGCACCATGCTGGTGGGCCTGCAGCACCAGGGTCAGGCCATCGCGAACTCCAGGTAGGCGGCGACGCCGGCAGAGGCCTACGTACCGAGGCGCCACCAGCACGTTTGCCAGGTGTGCGGCTCAGAGGATAGTCACGACGACTTAGCAGCGGTGGCGTCGAGGATGAACCGGGCTGTCTCCTGCGGCTGGTCCCAGTGCGGGAAGTGCCCGCAGTCCTCGAAGACGTGCAGGGTAGCGTCCGGATAGAGAGACATGGCGACGGCGGCCTCACTGAGCGGGGTGACCCTGTCCGACCGGCCCCAGCCGAACGCCAGCGTGCCCTTGATCGTCCCCTGGGGCGCGCCTGCCTGGCGCGGTCCGTGCGCGAGCGACCTACGCGCTTCGTCGAGACTGGGCGAGGTGGCGAACCCGCGGAGCTCCGTCAGCACGAGGTCCGGGTCGAGCTTCCAGGGGGCCACGGAGAACTGGGCGAGCAGCGCCGTCCGGCCCGCAGCCTGCTGGGCGAGTGAAGGCAGGACGGGCTGGAGGCGCCGTACCAGCGCAATGGACGCGGTGATGCTGCCGTTGAAAATGCGTACCTGAGTGTCGTTCCAGAATCCTCCGGGATCGAGGGCGACGACGTTGCCGGCGTGGCCCCGCCGCGCCAGCTCGACCACGATCCGCGCACCCATCGAGCTTCCGACGATATCCGCGTCGCGCAGGTTGTCCTGCTCGAGGAACTGCTCGACGGCGTCCGTGAGGGTTGCGATGGTTACCTCACCCGCGAGCGGCTGGCTGCCGCCGAACCCGGGGAGGTCGATGGCGATGACCTCGCGTTGTTCCTGCAGCAGGGGGAGGACGGGGTCCCAGGTGCGGACGCTCGAGCCGAGCCCATGCACGAGGACGAGTGGCTTTCCGGTGCCGGTTCGTTCGGCGTTCAACATGTGGGGCCTTCCGTAGCCGGCGCGAGCACTCAGTCTATGCGGGCACGAATCGCTGCAGCCGATCCCCGCAGGACGAGGAGAATCTTCTGTGAGAATGGGCGCATGAGCCAGACAGAGATCCGCCACCACCAGGAGTCCGTCACGATCCAGGCGTCGGCGGACAGTATCTACGACCTGGTCTCCGACATCACCCGCACCGGCGAGTGGAGTCCGGTGTGTACGCGGTGCTGGTGGGAGGACGACGTCAGCGCAGGCCAGGTCGGCGCCTGGTTCACAGGGCGCAATGAGCTTCCGCACCGCACCTGGGAAACCCGGTCGCAGGTCGTGGCCGCAGAACGCGGCCGCGAGTTCGCCTGGGTGGTCGGCGGCGACAGGGTTCGCTGGGGCTACACGCTGACGCCGGCCGGCACCGGGACCACTCTGACCGAATCGTGGGATTTCCTGCCAGGCGGCATAGCCATGTTTGAGGAGAAGTTCGGGGATGATGCACCCGCGCAGATCATCGACCGGACTCGGCAGGCGCTCGACGGCATCCCGAAGACGCTCGCCGCCATCAAACGGATCGCCGAGTCCGGCACGTAGCCGCTGCGAGCCATCTCAGTAGGGCGCCTCGCGACCTCAACCTTCACGGTCGAGAGGGCGGTAACTGCTGTTCCAAGAGCATGCGTTGAGCCAGACGTGCCAGTTCGCGGGTGGCAGGGGACAACACGGCACCACGCCGCTGCACCAAAGCGATGGTGTCATACAGCGGTTCGGCGAATGGGACTGTATGAATCGACTGCGGAAAAGCGGGTCCCGATCTGACCGCTCCTGCAACGATCGTGTCACCGAGCCCACGCGCGACGATGTGGAGTGCGGAGTCGACGTGCTCCACTTCAACGCGTGCGGTCAGGGACACGCCTTCGAGCTTGGCTCGTTCCGCGAGTTGCCGCCGGGTGGGATCACGCCATCCGTAGTGCGCGTCGTACAGAATCAGTTCGGCGCGTGAGAGATCCTGCATGGTCACGGGGTGCGCGGTTCGGAGCGGGTCGGCCGACGCGTAGAAAACCTCATCCCTCATCAAGGGGGTGACCTCAAGTGCGTCCGAGTCGACGGGCAGCACCACAAGGCCGGCTTCCAGGTCACCCGACGTCACAGCCTCTGCGACCTCCACCGAGTTGAGGCCGATCACCCGCAATCGCACATCCGGGAAGCGCATGGTGAACCGCTCTAGGAGACGGGACAGGAAGTAGAAGTTCGCGTTGCGCAGCAGCCCGAAGGTGGCAACACCGCCGGAAAGTGAGGTCAGTGATTTCAACGCCGCATCGGCATTGTCCGCTGACTGCACCGCAGCCCTGGCGTAAGGCAGAAGCTCCTCACCGGCGTTGGTCAGCACCAGGCGCCGAGGGCCGCGCGTGAACAGGAGCACCCCGTAGGCCTGCTCGATCCGCTTGATCATCTCGGACACCGAGGGTTGCGCCATCTGCATCTCCAGCGCCGCCGCCGAGAAACTTCCCTTCAGCGCCACCATGAGAAAAGCTCTCAGCTGATTAAGTGTCATAGCTTCAGCCTATGGGAAGCCCTTGAAAGTTTGCAGTTGTCCTTGGGTAACTAATTCGGAATAGTCGAAGGTATGAGACTCAGCCCACAGTTCAGAGCCGCCCATGGTGACCGTTTCGAGGAGCTCAAGGCGCCGGGCATCGACGCTCCTCCCGCCCAGCGCGACCCTGCCGTGGCCGCCCGCGTCAGCGAGATGCTTCTCGATATCGAACGCGACGGCCTGCAGGCCATCCGCAAGTACGCCCGCGATCTCGACCGCTCCGAGCCGGAGGACTTCGAGTTGGACGCGGCCACCATCGCGTCCAGCGGTGACCGGCTCTCGCCCGAATTGCGCGCCGCCATCGAACTCGGGTCCGAACGGACCCAGAAGTTCGCCACCTTGCAGCGTGAGCACCTCGCTGATTTCGAGTCGGAGATGCTTCCCGGCCTGATCGTGGGCCAGCGGTACGTTCCCATCAACAGTGTGGGTGCCTATCTTCCTGCCGGCCGGTTCCCCCTCACCGCCAGCGCCTTCATGAGTATCGGCGTGGCCAAGGTGGCCGGTGTGCCCTCCGTGCTCGGCTGCACGCCACCCCAGCCCAACGGAAAGGCGAACGACGCCGTCAGCTATGCGGCCCACCTTTCCGGAGCTGATCACCTTTACCTCCTCGGTGGCGTGCAGGCACTCGCGGGCATGGCGTTCGGTCTGCTGGGCCAGCCGCCCGTCGACATGCTCGTAGGAGCCGGTAACGCCTTCGTCGCCGAAGCGAAGCGTCAGCTGTTCGGCACGGTGGCCATCGATCTGCTCGCCGGCCCGTCCGAGGTTGCAGTCATCGCCGACGAGACCGCCGACGCCGAAACGGTCGCCGCCGACCTACTGGGACAGGCGGAACACGGACCGAACTCTCCGGCAGCCCTCGTCACTACCTCCCGCTCACTCGGTGAGGCAGTCATCGCAGCCGTTGAGCGTCAGCTCCCCGGGCTGTCCACCCGCGAGATCTGCGGGCCCGCGTGGATCGATTTCGGTTCGGTGATCGTGGTCAACTCACCCGAGGACGCCGTTCTCGTGATGGACGAACTTGCTCCCGAACACCTCGAAGTGCAGACCGCAGACGACGCCTGGTACCACGACCACCTCTCCAACTACGGCTCGCTCTTCCTCGGCCACTGGAGCACCGTGGCGTACTCCGACAAGGGGATGGCCGGCACCAATCACACGCTTCCCACGGCGGGCGGCGCGAAGCACAGCGCAGGCCTCTCCGTGTCGAGGTTCCTCAAGCCGCTCACCTACCAGCGCATCACCCGCGAAGCGACTCCGGCCCTCGCCGAAGCCGTCACGGTGATCTCGAACAGCGAGGGGATGTCAGCGCACGCGGCGACGGCGACGATGCGCCTCGCCACCTACGACAACGCCGAAGTACCTACAGGAGCACAGGCATGAGCAACACATCTTCGACAGGGCGCCGCACGCGCTTCATGACCATTCCGCTTGCCGCCTCAGTAGCAGCAGGCCTCACACTCGCTGGATGTTCTGCTCCCGGGAGTGGTAACGCCCCGACGGCCAATGAGGACTTCGAGGGTATCTCCGAGACCGTGACGCCGGCGCAGGTCGCTGACCTCGGCGATGTGACGCTCTCCATCTGGGCCGACCAGGCCGAGGAACCCCTCATGCAGGAGCTGATCCCGGCGTACGAGGAGGAATACCCCAACGTCACGGTCGACATCTCCTACCGAAGCTTCGACGACCTGATTTCCACCGTGGTCAACGCTGCGGCCAGCAGCTCACCGCCGGACCTGTTCCAAGGGAACATCGGCTATGCGGTGGACGGGGCCCTGGTCCGGGGTGACCTGGTGCGCCCGCTCGACGACGTCGCCGACGTGTACGGGTGGACCGAGGGCACCGGGGCCAGCACACTCGACCCGGCACGCTGGAACGACGACGGGTCCGCCTTCGGGAGCGGGACGCTCTACGGCATGTCTCCCATCAGCGAAGTGCAGGGCATCTACTACAACCAGGCGAAGCTCGATGAGCTGGGGCTGGAGGCCCCGAGCTCGATCGAGGACGTGGAAGCAGGCGCCGCTGTAGCCCAGGAGGCCGGCGAGCAGGCGATCATGCTGGGCAACGCTGACCAATACGCGGGTACCCACATCTTTTCCGACATCGCCGCAACCACCCAGGACACGGACGACATCGCAGCCTGGATCGGCGGCGAGGAGGGCGCCACCTTCGAGACCGAGGGCAACGTAGAGGCCGCGCAGACCATGGCCGACTGGGCCGCGGAGGGCTACTTCGGCTCCGGTTATGACGGACTCAGCAACCAGGACGCTGTCACGCGCTTCGCCGACGGCGAAGGTGTCTTCTTCGTGGGCGGCTCCTGGAACGGCGCCTTCCTGAACCCCGACGAGTTCGGCTTCGGTTCCCTGACCTCGGGTGGTGTGGGTGCAACGGCATCACCGTGGCACGTCAGCAGCAGCACGGACAACGAACTCGCGGCGATCGCCTTTTTGGACACTCTCCACACCCCCGAGACGGGGCAGTGGATCTTGGACACCGGCAGGCTGCCGGTGGTGACCGACGGTGTCACTGCCGAGGACCCGCTCCAGGAACAGACCCTTACGGCGCTCGAGGAGACCATCGCAGCTGGGACCCAGGTGGGCTACTACGACTGGGCGACCACCGACATGCTCTCGCAGCTCGGTGGAGGGCTGCAGGAAGTCATGGCAGGGCGCGCCAGTCCTGAGGAGTTCACCGAGCGGGTACAGGCTGCCTGGGCCGAGGCAAACGGGTGACCTCGACCATCACCCGGACGGCAGGGGCGCACACCGCCCCTGTCCGGCGTCCGCCGCGCGGGTCCCGCTACACGTGGTCCTCCCTGCTGTACGTCGCCCCCGCGCTCGCCTTCTTCACCGCCTTCGTGCTCGTGCCCATCGGGCAGTCGGTACGTATCTCGTTCTACAGCTGGGACGGCATCAGCGTGGCAACACCGGTGCGGTTCGCCAACTACACTGCGGTGTTCACCGATCCGGCCCTCCGCGAGGCGCTCGGGCACTCCCTGATCCTGCTGATCTTCTACGCCGCCCTCCCCGTGATCATCGGCCTCATGCTCGCAGGGCTCATGTCACGGATCCGGATCTACGGGCTGACGCTGTTCAGGGCACTCCTGTTCCTTCCCCAGATTCTCTCGAGCGTGGTGGTAGCCGTCGCATGGCGGGACATCCTCGCCGATGACGGAGTTCTCAACCAGGCGCTGCGAGCCATCGGCCTCGGGTCCATCACCCGCAGCTGGCTCGGTGACTTCAACACCGCACTCCCGGCCATCGGCGGCATCGGCACCTGGGTGGAGTACGGCCTGTGCATGGTGCTGTTCCTCGCCGGAATCGCCACGATCGACCGCGGGGTCTACGAGGCGTCGCGGCTCGACGGCGCCGGTCCCATCCGGGAGTTCATCAGCATCACGCTGCCGGCCCTCCGGCCGCAGATCTCCATCGCGCTGATCCTCACCATCACGTTCGCACTGCGGAACTTCGACCTGATCTGGAACACCACGCGGGGCGGCCCCGGTACCTCGACCGCCGTACCGAGTGTGTACATCTACCAGGACGCCTTCCAGAACCGCCTCCTCGGACAGGCCTCGGCGTTGGCCGTGGTGCTGACCCTGCTGACGCTGCTGATCGTGGCACTGGTTCAGCTGGCGCTCCGTGAGCGCCCTGACCGACCGTCGGGAGCACGGAAGACGCAGGTCTCCGCACCCGCCGACGAAAGGAGCAGCCGATGAAGAACACACGCAGTGAAGTGCTCACCACCCACGCACTCCTGATCGTCGCCGCGCTGATCGCGGTGTTCCCCTTCGTCTCGATCATGCTGTCCTCCCTGCAGGGGTCCGGCTCCGGCGGTGCACCGACCCTGGCCAACTTCACCGAAGCCTGGACACGCGGCGGGTTCGGCTCGGCACTGCTGTCCAGCGCGTTCGTGACCATCACGGTGGTCACGGTCACCGTCGCGGTGTCCTGCCTCGCCGGCTTTGCCATGGCGCAGATGCGGGTACCCGGGGGCAGGATCATGCTAGGCGGCATGCTCCTCGGACTGGTCCTTCCCTACGAGGTCACTGTCCTGCCGCTGTACCAGATGCTCGAGGGCTGGGGCCTGATCGATACGTACGCGGCGCTGATCCTGCCGCAGATCGGGCTCTCGGTGCCGCTCGGCGTGTTCTGGATGCGTGCCTTCTTCGCCTCGGTGCCGGGAGAGCTGATCGAGGCGGCACGGATCGACGGCGCCTCCAACTTCACCGCTTTCCGGAAGGTACTGCTGCCGATCGCCGCTCCCGCCATTGCAACCCTGATGACCATCCTGTTCCTCTTCACCTGGAACGAGTTCCTCCTGGCACTGATCCTGGTTCCCCAGAACGAGGCCGTGCAGACGGCGCCGCTGGCACTGTCCTTCTTCTCCGGGGCTTCCCGTTCCGCGGACCCGAACGTCACCGCGGCAGCAGCAGTGCTCGTTGCCCTCCCGATCGTCGTCGCCTACGTCCTCTTGCAGCGCCGCCTCATCAGCGGCCTGACCGAAGGGGCCGTGAAGTGATCACGGCAGCAGGGACGCCGAAGAGACTGACCGACGTCGCATGCCACCAGCTGGCACCCGTGATCGGAGACCTGACAGCGAATCGCACTCTCATCTCGACGGCGATCGCTGACGCCCTCATCGCCAAAACGGATGTGCTGGTGCTGCCCGAACTGGCGACCTCGGGCTACGTGTTCACGGACGCCGCGGAGGCGCGCAGTGTGGCGATCACCAGGGACCACGAACTGTTCTCCGACATCGCCGAGTCCCTGCGGGGAAGCTCGCTGATCGTCGCCCTCGGTTTCTGCGAGGATGGCGGCGACGTGCTCTACAACAGCGCTGCCCTGGTGGACGCCTCCGGCGTTGTGGACGTGTACCGGAAGACGCATCTCTGGGATCGCGAGACCCTCGTGTTCCAGCCGGGCGATGATCTTCCACGCGTCATCAACACAGCGCACGGCCGCATCGCGCTGCTGATCTGCTACGACCTCGAGTTCCCGGAAATGCCGCGGCTGGCGGCACTAGGGGGCGCGGACCTGATCGTGGTTCCCACGAACTGGCCATCCGGCGAGCACCCGCAGGCGGAACGCGTTGCCGAGGTCATCGCGGCGCAGGCCGCTGCACGCACCAACGGGGTGTTCATCGCCTGCTGCGACCGCTCCGGCGTTGAACGGGGCCAGACCTGGAACGAAGCCACGGCGATCGTCAGCCAGTACGGCTGGGTCGTCGCGGAAGTCACCCCCGGGTCAGGTGCCGGGCCAGTGGCCCGTGCCGCACTCTCCCTGCACCTAGCCCGCGACAAGGCAATCTCGCCGCACAACGGACTACTCGCAGACCGCAGACCGGACCTCTACGGAAAAGGAGCTTTTCCACGATGATCGATCCCCATGACTCCGAATGGTGGCGGACAGCAGTCATCTACCAGGTGTATCCCCGATCCTTTGCCGACAGCAACGGGGACGGTACGGGGGACCTCGCAGGTATCACCCGCCGTCTTAGCCATATAGCGGATCTCGGGGTGGACGCCGTGTGGCTGTCGCCCTTTTACCCGTCCCCGCAACGCGATGGGGGCTACGACGTCGCGGACTACCGCGGCGTTGATCCGATGTATGGTTCCCTGGCAGATTTTGATGAGCTGATGGAGCGGGCACACGCGCTGGGTCTGCGCATCATCGTCGATATGGTCCCCAATCATTGCTCGTGGGACCATGCGCTCTTCAAAGCGGCACTTGCCGCAGCGCCTGGAACCGACGAGCGCGCGTTCTTCCATTTCGCGGAGGGTGGCGGCCCTGACGGTTCGCTGCCCCCCAATGACTGGCAGAGCATGTTCGGAGGACCGGCCTGGACAAGGATCACGGAAGACGACGGTGAGCTCGGTCAGTGGTACCTCCACCTCTTCGACGCGAGCCAACCGGACTGGAACTGGGACAACCCTCGAGTGCAGGCCGAGTTCGATCAGACGTTGAGATTCTGGCTGGACCGGGGAGTGGACGGATTCCGCGTGGACGTCTGCGACGCAATGGTGAAAGCGCCTGGCCTTCCCAGTTGGCCCTACCCCGTGCACGGAGTGGTCGAGCCGATTGACGGGAAGCGCCCGCCCATGTGGGACCAGGAGGGTATCCACGACATCTTCCGGCACTGGCGGGAAATCCTCGATTCCTCCGAGGGCACCCGGATCCTCTGCGCGGAGGCGTGGCTTCCGCCCGAGCGGACAGCACGTATTGTCCGCGCTGATGAGATGCATCAGGCTTTCAACTTCGCGTACCTGTCACTGCCATGGAACTCCACGCAGATCCGAGACACCATCACCACGTCTATCACGGCCAACCAGGCAGTCGGTGCCCCGACCACGTGGGTGCTGTCCAACCATGACGTGATGCGCCATGCCAGCCGCTTCGGCTACGACGGGCCGGTGGACCTCGAGGCCGGTGTCGGTGCGGACGACCCGCAACCGGACAGGGAGCTCGGCTTGCGAAGGGCTCGTGCCGCGACCGCTCTGATGCTCGCCTTGCCAGGATCCGCCTACCTGTACCAAGGCGAGGAGCTGGGTCTGCCGGAAGGCACATCCCTGCCCGACGATGTTCGTCAAGATCCTGTCTGGGAGCGCTCGGGGCGTACCATCCGCGGACGCGACGGCTGCCGCGTGCCGCTACCCTGGGTCGCCGATGAGGTTGCCTTCGGCTTCTCGTCATCGGCAGAAACCTGGCTGCCGCAACCCGCTGATTACCGCGACTACGCCGTCGACGTGCAGCAGGGCGACCCTACCTCCACGCTTTCGTTCTATCAGCATGCGCTGAAGCTCCGCCGGCAACACATTGCTCCGGCCACAGAGCTCTCCTGGCAAGAGGTAGGGGCGGAGCACGTCCTCGCGTTCAGCGTCGGCGATACGACCATCGTCGCGAACCTCTCTGCGGCGTCCGTAGAGCTCCCGGAGGGTGAGGTCGTTCTAAGGTCGCAGCCAGACGCTGTGATCGACGGCCTCCTCACCCCTGACGCCGCCGTCTGGATCGTCTGACTCGTTCAGGACAATTGTGGTGGGGTACGGGCCGGTCATTTTTGGTGGCCGGCCCGACGCCGTCGTGCTCGCCTCCTGCGCAGGAGAGGATGCTCCTATGGAACCTCTCCAACTGCCGCCGTCGATGATCGCCCGTCTCCTCGAGGAGATCTCCTGGGAAAAGGCGACAAAGTACCGTCGCGGTGGGCGCGGGATGGAAAACGTGCTCACGGCCGAGGTGCTGATCGCTCTGGATCTCCTGCCGCGAAGCCACTTCTTCGCCGCCCTCATCGATTCCTGTGTCGGGGCAGTCACAGTTCGGAAGCACCTCATCGAGCAGGCCGAGCAGGCGGAGATCTCGCTCCTGTCCGGAGACATGTCCGTCAACCCGTCAGGAGCGACGGCCTCCACGTTCATCGTCCAACCTGACGCCTTCATCACGTCGTCGAGTGTCTTCACATTCGTCGAGGCGAAGCGAATCAAGACCAGCGCTTTCCAGCCGGAACAGCTTGCGCGGGAATACGTCGCGGTCATGAGCAATGCAGGTGACCGGATGCCCCTGCTGTTCCTTTTGGGCGTCGAGCCTCCCGTAGCGGTCAAAGGGCTCGGCAAGATGCCACTGCATGACGCGATACAACTGCACCTCCCGGCAGTCCTCGAGCGTGCTGGGGACATCGGTATGAGCGAGAAGGAACTGATGACCAAGGTCGACGACGTCGTCTGCTGGATCTCCTGGTCAACGCTGGCGGCGACGATCGAAGCACAGCTGGCCTCGTTCTCGTGCGGCGACGTCAGCACCGACGCCTCGGTACAGCGCATCGGCAGGCAACTGCTGAGCGCTATCGCCTGGCACTCCTAGCGCACACGGATTGAATCAGGCCGGCGTCAGCTTTTTCGTGCCAGCATCGACGGCGGTGTCCATCGGCTGACTATCCCATCACGATGTTGTGGTTCTGCCCGACCGACGAGGAGATATAGCCTTACGGCGATGTGTCGAAGCTCGGACTTCCGGCACACACTGAATTCATATCTCTGGGGGTACTCCTTTGGATCCATTGAGCAGCATGAGCCCCGACGCACTCGGCACCATCCCGTGGGTTGCAGCCGCCGTCGTTACGCTGGTGTTCGGCGTATGGCGTCCGCGCAGTCTCCACTGGACTGTGCTTGGAGCGGTTCTGCTTCTCGCCGCGCTCAACGCGGCCGCCGGGATCTACGTCCTGAGCAACTTCAGCGATTCGCGGTGGTCCCTAGACCGAGATGAGCCGCTGAGCGCTCCATCGTTCTCCGAAACGCCCCTTGTGGGGGAATTCCTGGAGCCCCTCGACTCCACGCTGGAGGGAGTCGTAGGAGGGGTGAATGACTTCCGCTCGTTCCAGCAGGCCCTTCCCATCACGCTGGAGTTCCTCGCTACTTCCGGGTGGGCCTTGCTGGTGTCATTCCCCCTCGTGATTCTTGCCGCGTGCCTCAGCTTCCTTGCTGCACAGCGCCGGAAGGCGGACTTCAGGAAGTACCGAGCGACTGTGGATTCGCTAAAGGATGAGTTGGAGCAGATCAAGAGGCAGATTTCGTCGGGAAGTGGCGGTGCTACGGCGCTCCCCAGAGGGGATAGCGGTACGGATACGCGGTCCGGCCGGACAGACCGAGAATGATGCAAGAGACGGTCTAGCCCCGCGTCCTGGCGAATCCAGGTTCGAGGTACGCCGTTTCGTTCCTCACCCGCTAGGTGCAGCAAAAGGTCTCCGCACAGTATTAGGGTGAAGCAACCATTCAACGCAGGGGGATTTGTGGAATTTGCAGAACGATTGACAGCGCTCGCCGCGAAGGTGCGGCAGCAGAGGTCTCAGATTGAAACTGAAGAAGCAACGAAGAACGCCTTCATCATGCCGTTCATCTCGACCATCCTGGGGTACGACGTCTTCAATCCGCTAGAGGTGGTGCCGGAGTTCACCGCCGATGTTGGTGTGAAGAAGGGCGAGAAGATTGACTACGCGATCATGCACGGCGGCACTGTGCAGATCCTCATCGAGTGCAAGAAGTCGAAGGAACCGCTGAAGATCGAGCACGCGTCCCAGCTGTATCGATACTTCGCCGTGACCAACGCGCGGATTGCCATTCTGACGAACGGTGAAGTGTACGAGTTCTTTACGGACCTCGATGCACCGAATCGCATGGACGCCAAGCCCTTCCTCGTGCTGGACCTCAACGAGATCGACGAGACACTCATACCCGAGTTGATGAAGCTCACGAAGGACGTTTTCGACCTCGACTCGATCATCAACGCAGCGGGAGAGTTAAAATACATTGGACAGATCAAGCGAACGTTGGCATCGCAGTTCAAGGAGCCGGACGCCGAGTGGATCAAAGCTCTCACTATGCGGGTGTATGACAGCGGCGCATACACGCAGAAGGTGCGCGAGCAATTCACTCCGTTGGTGACGAAAGCGACAAAGCAGTTCCTCAACGAGCAAGTGAACGAACGGCTGAAGGCAGCTCTTGGCGCTCCCAATTTCCCGATGGCAAGTGACTCGGTGATCGCCGCGACCGTCACGAGCGAGCAGGCTGTGGAAGATGATCTTGCTGAAACAGGGGTGGAGACGACGCTGGAGGAGATGGAAGGCTTCCAGATAGTCCGGGCCATCGTCTGTAACGAGGTCAAGCCCCCACGCGTTGTCCACCGCGACGCCAAGTCCTACTTCGCAGTGCTGCTCGATGACAACAACCGGAAGCCGATTGCCCGATTGCACTTCAACAGGGTGCAGAAGTACCTAGGCGTCTTCGACGAGCAGAAGGTTGAGCAGCGCATCCCCATCAGCTCGCTCGATGAAATTTACGAGCATGCAGATGTGCTCCGATCCAGTGTCAGGGCCTACTTGGCAGCGGGATGATTGCCCGCTCATGTTCCGAGGGGTCGAATTCTTTGGGGCTGTCATCCTTGGTCCACCTAGGCAACTTTGGACGAAAGGATTTAATCTCCCGCAGCTTCTGTATCTGACGTCTTGCCTTTCCGACGGCTCCAGGTACTGAGCTTGCTGCGGTACCAACTACGTGACGTGGGCGCGCTGTAAGGGTCGGGCGTCGGGATACTGTTTGGGAACACTGCAAACAACAACTGGGGGAACAATGCACCTGCTGCCACTCGACGTCGAGCTTGTCAGAATGACGGACGCTGTTGCGATGCTTTCGCCGCAACCTCGCCCGGCGCGTTGGGCTCATCTCTCGCTTTGCGTCCTCGATGCAACCTATTCGATAGGGCTGCGGTATAACGCCGTAGTTGTCCCTGTCGTGCGAAGGTACGCGACGAAGGAGGGCTTGGCGCCGGTCTTGATCGAGGGTGACCAGCTGCAGGGCCAGATCAGCCCAAGGGAGGGCGAGCAGTCATTGACTCAGTTCCTCACTTCAGTCGAAGAATCAACAGATGAAGAGTTTGCGGAGACGCTGGGTAGCCGGAACAGGACATCCTCGCGTGGCGGCACTCTCAAGAGTGCCGCCAGCCGTAGGATCGCTGAGATCTTGGTTGCTAATCGCGTTAATGTTCTCGCCGACGTCGCGGAACTTCTTGCGGATCCCGAGCGCACCGCCTACGTCGAGGAACAATTGCGGCAGGTGCCCGGCGCCGGTAACCAGGGAATTCGGACGAGCTACCTCTGGATGCTCGCGGGGGACGACCAGCAAGTGAAGCCAGACCGCCATGTCCTGAAGTGGATGGGGAACGTCCTGGGTCGCCGCGTATCTGTACCGGAGGCAAGGATCTTGCTCAGTGAGGTCGCAGGCGAACTGAAGCTCATACCGTGGTCCATCGATCACGCAATCTGGCTGAAGATGTCGCGGCGCGGCAAGTAGACGACCAGCGGCAATGGTGCAGTCAGACATCGGGTGGCGGTTTGATGCAGGCAGTCTGACAGGCAGAGGCTTCGAGGGGTTTGAGCAGTTCGGCAATCTCTCAATCGACGGTATCCCTCGTGGCGCAGGCGTCTACGTAGTGCTGCGAGGGCTCGGCGTCCACCATCGAGCTGTCTCAAGGAGTGTGGGAGGTTGGTTCAAAGGCAAAGACCCAACTGTCGACAGCGCGATCATTGCTCAGCGCCTGCTGTGTCCGAGCGAGACCCTCTACATCGGCAAAGCTGACTCTGGCGCTAATGGGCGCCGCGGCTTGCAAAAGCGGATTGCAGAGCTGGCACGCTTTGGTGAAGGCCGCCCGGTCGGGCATTGGGGTGGGCGTTACCTGTGGCAGCTCTCAAACTCGAACAAGCTGAGGGTCGCCTGGCTCGAAGTGGGAGAAAGCTCAGCGGGTGAGTTGGAGAACGAGTTGCTGACAGAGTTCGCCGCAACCTTTGGGCAACTACCTTTCGCGAACCTGCGACACTGAATCCGTATCGAATGAGTCACCGGTACTCACCTACCCGTCGCCACCCCGCAGCACGTCGACGTGCACGTGGTCGACGTGCCGCAGGATCTCGTTGGACGGAGCGGGCGCGTCGTAGGGATGCCACTGTCCTCGACCGATATGAGCACTCCAAAAACGGTCATCGAAGATGACGTACTGAATGTCCAGGTCCTCGGCATGGGCCACCAGCCAGTGGGACAGCATCCACCCCGCGCGCCGGTTCTCCTCGGATACAGGACGGAAGAATACGTCGAGGGCTCGCCCGTCGTAGTGCGTCGATTCCTCTCCGTGTCCCTGCCCCACACCGCCCGGCGCGAAGCCGCCGAGGCTCTGCTCGCCGAACACCTCCGTCATCGCCGTTCGCACCTGCTCGGCGCGGGGCGTCAGGCCGGGGGCAGTCATCTCCTCCACCTGTAGGTCCTCGTCGACCGAGCCCCTGCAACTCAGCACCGGCCCCACGTCACCGGACGGTCCTTCGGCCAGGGCCGTCAGGGCGGCCCCGTCGATGGACGAGGTGTCGAGAGCCTCGACACCACGCGCTCGCAGTGCCACCGCGGTCGTCGTAATCTTGGCCTCTCCACGGTCGAGTCCGATCTCCCCGTTCGGTGTCTGCACGACGCACTCCGGAACGGCGAGGAGCGTGTCGCCACCGGAACGCAGGCCGTCCAGGAGACCGGGTCCCAGGACCGCCAACGCCGCAGCGAGCGTGCCGAGCAGGAGGACGGCGAGGAGTGCGCGGGTGGGGCGGCCCTGCGGTCTGAAGGTTGTGCTGCGGGTCATGGGCACCGGCCTTGACCAGAGAACCGGGGGGCGAGAGGTGTAGGATCATCCGTCGGCTCGAGCCTGCAAGCGACTATCGCCACGGACTTGCTCACGTTAACCGATCCTCCCGTTGGGGCACGTACTCCTCCTGGCGAGGTTGCAGCATGCCATTCAGATAGTTAATCGACGGCCATCGTCAGTAGTTCCCTCGGTAACGTTGCGCTCGACCGGGCATCGGTTTAGCAATTTCGGGCGCGTACAGCTGGCGTAGCGATCGATGGCCTTGGTCAAGAAGCTCGTACTGCCGTCATCAGAGCGCCGGACCGCTTTGAGGGTCAGATCTACAGGTCCTCAGCGCGTGAATCAGTGTCTCGCCTCCGACCGAGGCTGAGGCTTGGAACTGGCAGGAAGTTGAATCCGTGCACGCCGTAGGAGCGTCGCGGAAAGTTGCCGTCGTCCTTGTCGGGAAGCTGCGCATGAGTGCGTTGTAAAACCAGCTTGTGCATCGTGCGGGCAGTCAAGAGTGTCCCCATGCAATTAGTCGAGGAAGTACGCCACAATCTTGTCCTCGGAGTCCAAGATTTCGTCTGCAGGGACGCCGAACCGTCGTGCGAGCTCGGCTGATCCAAGGAGCGCGATCTGCATGTCAGGCGAGAAGGCCCGTTCGAGCAATCCGAGATAGTCTGACATGCTCTCGTCCAGCTTTTGTATGAGCTCCTGGTGCTCGGCGGCGAGTTGCTCGTCGAGGACGTGTTGCTCGTCCAGGTAACGCTCGATCAGCTCGGCCTCCCGCTTGGAGAGGGACGACGCCACCGTCCTGTACATGATGGTGCCCACTGTGTTGCCGATGACGGCGCCAAGTACGGGAACAGGGATGACCGCCTGGCCTACAAAGGAGGACAGTGCGCTCACTGCGGCCTCCAAAGACAGGAGCTCCGCGTTTTCGATGAACTCGAGCTCGTCGATCTCGCCGCGGCGGAGCTTGTTCGCCTGCTCTGCGATGCCGAAGGACGCGGTGACGATTGAGCTGGCGACCGCGGCGGAAGTGGCAGTGAAGTTCGTCAACGCATAGATGCTGGAGCCTCGGATCCCACCCTTGCCGAAGCTCAGACCGGTTTCGCCTGCGATGTCGAGCCAGTCCTGCTGACTGAACTCCCGAAGCTGCTTTCCTTCCCGCTTCTTGGCGACTACGGCCAGCACGAAGGCAGTCCCGCCCTCGACGGCGGCGGCTGTAACGGTCGCCGACGCTCCTTCTCGCAGAGTCGGCAGGCTCTCCTGATATGCGTTGTCGCGCAGGGACTGATCGGTGGAACGGAGCGAGTTTTCCTCGGCCGCCATGGTGGACTCGTAGACGCCCCTTTGAGCTTGACGGTACTCAAGCGTCGAGGGCTCGAGCGATTCAAGGTCGATCGACCCCTGCCGGAAAAACGCCTCGATCCGTCGCCAGTCCGTAAAGGTTGGCCCGTCGCCGCTGCGCGACAGCTTTCCTGCTTCTTCCTGTGACATGGAGCGCAGCCGTTCGACCATTTCGAAGTGATCCCGGGGAATCTGGTACTTCCCGCCGTTCTTCACATAGTCGGGGTACTTCTCAAGGTGCTCTGCGATTGCTCCCAGTGAGAAGCGACCGCCGGATGCGACGAATTTCTGCTGGATATCCACGCCGCTGCGCACTAGATCAACGGCCCCGTTGTCGTTGACCCACTGGTAGACAAAATCTTGGCCCAGGATCTGCCTGCGAGCATTGCCGATACCTACCTCCGCAAGCTCCGCGATGAAGCCGTGCATGCCGTGCTGACCTCCGCGATTGGAGGTGACCACCTCAAGGTTGATCCTCTTGATCGCTTCATCGACGCTGCCCAGTGCGTTTAGGAGGTTCTCGTCCTGCTGTCTGAACGCACTGAGTAGCTCGTCAATGCGTACCTGGTTGAGATAGTTCACCCAGGAGGCAACTGCCTGCTCCTGGTTGCTCTTGATGAACTTCGTGAAGTCATTCATCAACGACGACCCACTCGACACGCTTGGACAGCAGGGCTGCACACGACTTCGTGTTGTTCACGAGGACTGCCAGGCTGTCCTGCTGGGCAGCCGAGAGCGAACGGAAGTCAGCGCCAAAGCACGCCAACGCTCCGACATAAGAGCCCATCAGCTCGATACGCAGCGCCGTTGTCTTTTGAAGGAGATCATCAATCTGAGCGTCGCCGCCCTTGACCGACGCGATGTTTCGTTTGAGCGCCGCCAGCGCTTCCTGCTTTGCCTCCCGAGTCTCCAACTTCTTTTTTGAAAGCAGTGCGATGGATGCGAGGAGGGAAGCCCCTGCGACGGTCCATCCAACAGGGCCGGCCAGCGCCAGCAAAGCGCCACCTGCGGCAGTGCCTCCACCTCCGGCAGCCAGGGCGCCACCGCCCAGCCAGGCGAGAGCGGCGTTGCTCGCGGCGGCCCCGGAGAGAGTGGAAATCGCGGTGCCAGTGGACGCAGCACCGAAAGTAGTGGCAACCCACATGGCAGCCGTCGGTGCGACGCTCACGACTGCAGCGCCCGTTGCAAAGCCGGCTCCAGCGCCGGCAGCGGAACGCTTCGCAGCTTCGAGATCCTTAAGGGCGAACTCCTCCGCATCCAGGAACTGGGCTCTTTGGGCGTCGATCTCACCTAGCGAAGCCTCGAACGACTTTGGCGTGTTCGCGATGCTGTTCACCAGCAATTCGACGAGCTCAATCAGGTCCGCCGACCGTTCGCGCTGGCGCAGGAGTGTATCTCCCTTGTCACTCATCGCGGTGAAGGCGGCGTTGTACTCCGCTATGACCTCCTCGTAGGGGTCTGCTGCCTTCACGGCCAGTTTCTCGACTTTGTCTTTGGCGGCTTCTCGAGCGTCTTTGGCAGTCTGCTTGACGCTTCCGACCTGATCGGCAATTTGCGTCGAAGCGCCACGCAGGGCTTTGCCGAGGTTGTCCCTGGCGCGGCTCACGCGATGCCGTCCTTGATGTAGCTCACGTGACATTGTTCAGCCATTCTTTTCCAACTCCATCTCCATTTACTCCTCAGAGAAGAGTATCGACTGAGGGTGACAAGGCTCACGTGCCCGGTCGCCGAGTCGCCGGAAGCTCACGCCCGCGATATGTGCTGACTCTTCCTCGGCCGCCTTGCACACGGGTTGAGGATTTTGCAATCAGGTTAGGGAGCGTGGCAGTTGTAAGCGCGTTTCGGGACCGCAGATCTTGGGGGGTGTCGATTACGGCGGTGTGCGTCAGCGTTCCGTCGCTGATCGGCGTCTTGGTAACGCAAGCGTTCTAGGTTCCCCTGCGCTGAGTGGATTGCAGGGGCTCGATCAAGGCGGTGACCACGACGGCGTTGAAGCTGCTGCCGGGGCAATTGGGCTAGTTGTCCACATCATCGCAGTGAGGCTTTACATACGACAGGGCGCGTTTTCGGCGAAGGCCTTATGCTTCGAAAAGCCGTCTGGTCACTCGACGGCTTCTCACCGTTTTCATACGACCTATGAGGTTTCATGCTGCCGTCCACACCTCCGCCTGACCGTTTCCCGTCCGGTACCGCCAGATCGAAGGTGCGTACCTCGACGGCCGTCGTTGGCGGTGTGGCCCTGTTCCTCGTCGTCATCGGTCTCATCACCAGCGGACTCAGCGGCGGACTCATCATGGCCGCACTCTTCGCACTCTTCACGGGCCTCTACACACTCCTGACCAATCGGCCGTCCTGGGTAGGGCTGGCCGGACGCGCGGCGGGAGCGATGACCGCAGGAGCCGCCGTCGTCGTCCTCCTCGTGGGTACCGCCATCGCGCCGACGTCGGACTCGGTTCCCACTGCTATCGCGGAGGCAACCGAACAGGCCGAGCCGACCAGTGAGCAAAGCTCGGGCATGCCGTCCGCGACAGCCACCCCGACTGCGTCCATGAAGCCGACGCCATCCGCCACACCGTCACCGAAACCCAGCGCAACCACGTCGGACGTCGCGCCGCTGGATTCGGACGCCGTCGCCGATGTCACCGGCACGCCTCGTGCGCCGTCGGACCAGCCGGCCTTCAACACCACGGCGTTCGCCGTGCTGGAAACCCTGCCCATCAAGGGTCGTGCCCCGAAGACGGGGTACGACCGCGAGGAGTTCGGGCAGGCCTGGGCCGACGTCGACCGCAACGGGTGCGATACGCGCAACGACATGCTGAACCGGGACCTCACGGGAATCGCCTACGTGAACTCCGTGCCCTGCAAGGTGAAGTCCGGCGTGCTCGACGACCCGTACACCGGCATTCAGATCCCGTTCCTGCGGGGCCAGGCGACGAGCAGCGATGTGCAGATCGACCACGTCGTCGCCCTGTCCGACGCCTGGCAGAAGGGCGCGCAGCAACTCACCCCCGAACAGCGCGTCGCGTTCGCCAACGACCCGTTGAACCTGCAGTCCACGGACGGCCCCACCAACCAGCAGAAGAGCGACGGCGACGCCGCCACCTGGCTGCCGCCGAACAAGGGTTACCGCTGCGAGTACGTGGCACGGCAGGTCTCCGTCAAGGCGACCTACACGCTGTGGGTCACGCAGGCCGAGCACGACGCCATGGCGCAGATCCTCGCAGACTGCAACGGGATCCTCGCGCCGACCAACCAGATGGCGCCGTCGGTGGCACAGCCGACGGAGCCGGTGCCGGCCGAGGCGCCCGCTCCCGTCGTGCCGGAGCCTGTCGCCCCGCCGGCTCCGCTCGCTCCTCCCGTCGTCGAGCCTGCGCCGGTGGCCCCCGCCCCGGTGGCTCCTGCGCCCGTCGCTCCGGCACCGGTAGCGCCCGCGCCGGCACCGGCCGCTCCCTACTACGCGAACTGCGATGCCGTCCGCGCGGCAGGTGCGGCCCCGATCGCCGCAGGCTCACCCGGCTTCCAGCCGAAGTTCGACCGCGACGGCGACGGGTGGGGCTGCGACAGCTAGCAGCCCGCACCACGACGAACGACGGCGGGGCAGTCACCTCAGGTGACTGCCCCGCCGTCGTCGGTCACCAGGCAACTTCAGCTCAGGTCGGAACCTCGATGCTGATGATGCGGTCATCACCCGGCTTCGGTTCGCTGCGCCCGTTGGTGTTGTTGGTGAGCACCCACAGCCGCCCATCCGGCGCCTCGATGACCGCCCGGAGCCTGCCGTACTCACCCACCAGGTAGTCGGTGCCGGCGGTGGGATCGCCCACGGGAACGGCGCGCAGCCTCTCCCCGCGCAGGTTGGCGATGAAGACCGTGCCCTCGACCACCGCGATGCCGCTCGGGCTCGCCTCGGACGGACTCCACTGCTGGACCGGATCGACGAAGCCCTCCTCGCCGGCGATGCCCTCGACGACCGGCCAGCCATAGTTCTTCCCGGCCTCGATGACGTTCAACTCATCCCACGTGTTCTGCCCGAACTCACTGGCGAACATGGTGCCGTCCGCAGCCCAGGCAAGGCCCTGGACGTTGCGGTGGCCGTGGCTGAAGACGAGGGACCCGGGGTGGGGGTTGTCCGCGGGGACCTCGCCGTCCGGCGTCATGCGGAGGATCTTCCCTCCCCGGGAGTCGAGGTCCTGTGCGCTGTCCGGGTCGCCGGCGTCGCCCACACCGGCGTACAGCATGCCGTCGGGTCCGAAGGCGATGCGTCCACCGTTGTGGATGCTGTTCGACGGCAGCTCATCGACGAGGGTTTCCGCGTCGCCCAGGGCGAAGGAACCGGGAGCGCCGTCGAGCGCCAGGCGCTGGACCCGGTTTCCGTCGGCGCCGGTCGAGTAGGCGTACAGGCGGTCCTGGTCGTCGACAGCGAGACCGAGCAGGCCGCCCTCCCCGCCGGGCCGCACGCCCTCGACCGTGCCGACCTCCCGCCGGTTGCCGGCGTCGTCGAGTTCGAAGATCCGTGCGGTGTCCCGCTCGCTGATGAGGAGGGTGCCGTCGAGGAACGCCATGGACCAGGGCAGGGCCAGGCCCGTCGTGATGTCCTGCGCGCCGGCCGCTGCGTTCACTCCGACGTCGGATCCCGACGTCGCGTCGGTGTTCCCGCCCGGACCGGCACCGCTACCCGCTGTGCAGCCGGTGACCAGGGCGGCGATGACGAGGCCGCCGAAGCCGGCGAGGGGGATTCGTGTCGGCATGACTCGGCTCACTTCCGATGGCTTGACCAGATGTCACAGGGACGACGGCGCGGCAGCCATCGTGGCTGCCCCGTCGTCGTCCGCTGTGGTTCCGCTACATGCTCCAGGCCTCCGCGTGGATATCTGTCTCGTCAGACCAACGCCGCTGCAGTGCGAAAAGTTCGGACACGATGTCCTGCGGCAGCGGCAGCGGCTCGAGCGCCTGGCTGCAGGCGAGCAGTTCCCGCAGGTTCTCCTCACGACTGGCAGACCCGACGGTGCTGACCACCTGCGGGGTGCTGTGCGCGAAGCGCATGCAGAATTCGGCCCAGCTCGCGACGCCGGAGCGCTCGAAGATGGGTGCGACCTCGACGGCGCGTTCCTGGAGATAGGGCTTCCAGGCAGCACCCGGGACGTCGCGCAGGGTGTGGACGGGGGCACCGGCCACCGTGCGCATCGAGATGATGGCCTTGTCCTGCGCCAGCAGTTCGTCCCAGAGCTCGTTGGACGCGAACCGCTGCAATGGGTTGAGGTAGAAGATGTAGCCGTCGATCAGCCCGTCCAGGTGCCCGGCCCGCAGCGCCTTGAGCGGTGCATCCGACGTCCAGGGGAAGACCTCGAGGACGAACCGCCCCACGAGGCCGCCCTCCTTGATGCGCTGCAGGTCGGCGAGGATCGGCCCGCCCGTGACCATGTCCTCCGCGAAAGCGCCGACGCCGCTGAGCTGGCCGATGTCGATGGAGGTGATGCCGAGCGGCTCGATGTTCTCGGCGATCGTGGCGCGGACGTCGTCGGCCGTTCCGCCGCCGAGCTTCACGATGACGGGCGGGATCTTGCTGGGCTCGTCGGCCAACGCGGCTCCGAGGACCTCGAGGGCGTGGTCGTACTGGCGTGAGGTGTGGAGCCAGAGGCCGGCGTCGATCGCCGTACGCGCCATGGAGGCCTGCTGCTCGCGGGGGACGTCATCGTGCCCGAGCCGCGTGGTGCCGTAGATGTACGGGGGAAGATCTGCCAGGGGTTTCATTGCCTCAGGCTAGCGGAGGGGAGTGCGCCGTCGAAGGCCGGCTGTATTCGTGGCAGAGTGACGAGCATGCGCCACACGCCACACTTCGTCCTGTCCGACGTCGGCGAGGTCAAGCGGCTCGTCCGGGAGAATCCCTGGGCGACTCTCGTGTCCTCACCCGCCGGCGGGCTCGTGGCGTCCCATTACCCGGTGGTCCTTGAAGAGACTATCGATGACACCATCAGCATCGTCAGCCATGTCGGCCGTCCGGACGAGCAGCTGCATGAACTCGGGGACCACGAGGTGCTGGTGATCATCCAGGGCCCGCACGGCTACGTCTCGCCCGGCTGGTACCCCGAGGACCAGATCATCCCGACGTGGAACCACGTCACCGCACACCTGTATGCGACGCCGGAGATCCTGTCCGACGAGGAGAATTTCCGGGTGCTGGGGAAGCTGATCGACCACTTCGAACACCTCATGCCGGAGCCCGGCTCCCTGGCCCTGGACCCCGAGGGGTCACGCCGTGTCGCCCGGGGAACGGTGGGGATCCGCCTGCGCGTGGCCCGCTTCGACGCGCGGCTCAAGCTCAGCCAGGACAAGGCTCCCGCCGTGGTGGAACGGATCGTGGACGAGCTCGAGCACGGCGAGCACTACCCGAATCCCGCCCTCGCCCGCGAGATGCGGCGCGTCCACGGACGAGGAACGGGATGAGTGACGTCCTGCTCCGCTCCGCCCGGCTGGTCGGGACGGCGGGGGACCCGCTCGACATCCTCGTCGAGGACGGCGTCATCACGGCCATCGGCGAGACCACCGGCTCCCGCGCGGCCCGGGTGGTGGACGTCGATGGACGGTGGGTGTCACCGGGGCTGTGGGACTCGCACGTGCACATGGGCCAGTGGGCCCTGATGCGGCAGCGCCTCGACCTGTCCTCGGCGACATCTGCAGCCGGCGCGGTGACGCTGGTGGCTGAACGTCTGCATGCCGCGCCACCTCCGGCCGGCCAGCCGCTGATCGGCTACGGCTTCCAGGACGGGCTGTGGCCGGATGCGCCGTCGGCGCAGCTGCTCGACGCCGTCAGCGCTGACGTGCCCGTCGTCCTGGTCAGCAAGGACCTCCATGCGGCGTGGCTCAATTCTCCGGCCCTCGCCCACCACGGTGCCGCCGACCATCCCACGGGACTGCTGCGCGAACAGGCCGCCTTCGACGTCAACGCGCGCATCAGCGCGGTCCCCGACGAGCACCTCGACGCCTGGGTGGCCGATGCGGTGCAGGCCGCGGCCGCCCGTGGCGTCGTCGGCATCGTCGACCTCGAGATGACCCTGTCGATCGACCGGTGGGTGCACCGTGTCGCCGGCGGCACGCGCGGACTGAGGGTGCGGGCCGGCGTGTACCCGCAGGATCTCGACGCCGTCATCGCGAGGGGCCTGCGCACAGGGGACGTCATCGACGGCACCGAGGGCCTGGTCACGATGGGACCCTTCAAGATCATCACGGACGGGTCGCTGAACACCCGCACCGCCTTCTGCCACGAGCCGTATCCCGGACTCGAGGAAGCAGACGAGGGGCGCGGGATCTCCACGGTGGACGGGAACCGCCTCGTCGACCATCTGCGCCGCGCGTCGTCGGCCGGTCTCGTGCCCGCGGTCCATGCGATCGGCGATGCCGCGAATACCCTCGCGCTCGACGCGTTCGAGGAGGCCGGCTGCGGCGGCAGCATCGAGCACGCCCAGCTCGTCCACGAGAAGGACTTCAGACGTTTCGCGCGGCTCGGCATCACGGCCAGCGTCCAGCCGGAGCACGCGATGGATGATCGCGACGTCGCGGACCGCTACTGGCCCGGAAGGACGCACCGGGCCTTCGCCTTCGCGAGCCTTGCGGCAGCAGGAGCGACGATCACCCTCGGCTCGGATGCGCCCGTCGCGCAGCTGGACCCGTGGGTCTCGATGGCCGCCGCCGTGTCCCGTGCGCGGGACGGGCGGGAAGCCTGGCACCCGGAGCAACGCGTCCTGGCCTCGGTGGCCCTCGCAGCGTCCACCGACGGCCGTGCGACACTCCGGACGGGGTCGGTCGCGGACCTCGTGATCACCGAGCTCGACCCGCTCGTTGCCGGCGACGCTCAGCTGCGCGACTTCCGGGTCTCGGCGACGATGCTCGGCGGTCGGTGGACGCATTCCACCCTCGACGACGCCCGACCCGTCCCGGGATAGCTGCCGGAGTCCGGCCGGCGTCCCGGGTACGGCAAAATGGAAGGCATGGACCGGGCCGCAGAGATCTCCGCTTTCCTGCGCTCGCGACGCGCACGGCTATCCCCGACCGAGCTCGGTGCACCGTTCGACGGCAGGGTGCGCCGCGTGCCAGGGCTCCGCCGGGAGGAGGTGGCGCGTCTGGCCGGGATGAGCCCGGACTACTACATGCGGATCGAGCAGGGCCGCGGTGGAGCGGTGTCGCTGGAGATCATCGATTCCATCGCCCTGGCCCTCCGCCTGGACACGGTGGAACGGAACCACCTGCTGAACCTCTGCGGCACGCCCACCCCGCACCACACCCCCAGCCTGGAGCCCCAGCGCGTGCGGTCCGGGCTGTACGACCTGCTCGCCGTCATGGAGTCGGTGCCCGCGATCATCCTCGGGCGCCGCACCGACGTCCTGGCCAGCAATCGCCTTGCGAGGGCATTGATGACCGATTTCGAGGCGCTTCCCGCATCGCACCGCAACTATGCCCGCTTCATCCTGCTCGACCCGAAGGCCCGCGAGCTCTACCAGGACTGGGAACAGGTCAGCGAGCAGACCACCGCGATGCTCCACCTCGACGTCGGTCGCTTCCCGGAGGACCGCCAGCTCGCAGAGCTCATCGCCGATCTCCGGGACGGCTGCCCGGAGTTCACCCGGTTCTGGGACGACCAGAACGTGCACGAGAAGGACCAGGGCGAGATCCGGTTCAACCATCCGGTCGGCGGGGAGTTCGTGCTGCACTACCAGACCCTCCTGGTCCCGGGTGAAGCGGATCAGAGCGTCTGCACCTACTACGGGGCGCCGGGATCCAGCAGTGAAGCGGCGCTCGCGCGGCTGGCCGGGGTAACGACGTCGTCCCCTGCTCCTGCCTGACCGGCTCGCCGCTGTGGCACAGACCACGGTCCAGGCTAGCCCTGCGCAAACTAGGTCCAGCGGGGTAGGTCTTGGGCGGTTGGAGGCTCCGGGGGAGTGATGGACTGGAGTCCGGACCAACCCCCACAGGCAGGAGCACCACCCGTGACGAAAGCATCGGATACACCGTCGGTTGCAGCCAGTCTGAGACTGATCCAGGACGAGCTCGCCGGAGCAGCCGGCAGGCTGCAGGAGGACCAGCTCGCAGCGCTCGTGGCCGAGATCCAGCAGGCCCGGAGCGTCTTCGTCACCGGTGGAGGCCGTAGCGGCCTCGCCCTGCGGATGCACGCCATGCGCCTCATGCATCTCGGACTCACGGTGCACGTGGTGGGCGAGACGACGACGCCGGCCATCGGCTCCGGCGACCTCCTGATCGTCGCCTCCGGCTCCGGGACCACCGCCGGCGCAGTCGCTGCTGCAGAGACCGCGGTCTCCGTGGATGCCCGGGTGGCGGCCCTGACCACCGACGGAGAGTCGAAGCTCGCCGGACTGGCCCACCGCGTGGTGGTCATCCCCGCCGCGCAGAAGACGGACCACGGCGGCACGGCGTCCCGTCAGTACTCGGGCAGCCTCTTCGAGCAGGCACTGCTCCTGGTGCTCGACGCCACGTTCCACACCCTCTGGAAGGCCGACGGCACCCCCGCCGAAGACCTCTGGCCTCGGCACGCCAACCTCGAATAGCGCGCCACCCTGATCCTCCACCCCCAGCCAGCAAAGGAAACATCATGAAACTGCAACTCGCCATGGACGTACTGACCGTCGAAGACGCCCTCGAGCTCTCCGGGAAGGTCGCCGAGTACGTCGACATCATCGAACTGGGCACCCCCCTGGTCAAGAACGCCGGACTCTCCGCCGTCACGGCCGTCAAGGAAGCCCACCCGGACAAGATCGTCTTCGCGGATCTGAAGACCATGGACGCCGGCGAGCTCGAGGCCGACATCGCCTTCAAGGCCGGAGCGGACCTCGTGACCGTGCTCGGCGTCGCCGATGACTCGACCATCGCCGGAGCCATCAAGGCCGGCAAGGCCCACGGCAAGGGCGTCGTCGTGGACCTCATCGGCGTCGACGACAAGGCAGCACGCGCCAAGGAGGTCACCGACCTCGGCGCCGAGTTCGTCGAGTTCCACGCCGGGCTCGACGAGCAGGCCCAGGACGGTTACGACCTCAACACCCTGCTGACTGCCGGCAAGGAAGCCGGCGTCGCCTTCTCCGTCGCCGGAGGCGTGAAGCTCGCCACCCTCAAGGACGTCCAGGCGTCGGGTGCGAACGTCGCCGTCGTGGGCGGCGGCATCTACAGCGCCGACGACCCGGCCCAGGCCGCGAAGGAACTGCGGGCAGCGATCAGCTGATTCCGCTGTCATGCAGAAGAGCCGGCCCCGGCCATCCGGGGCCGGCCGCTTCCGCTCCCGCCGCCGTCTCAGCTGGTGCTGGACGTTTCGCTTTTGCCCACCCGTGTAGGTAACGTGCCGTGGACGCGTGTGATCCAAGGGGGCAGTGAGCATGAGGCAAGGACTGACAGTGTCGCGGTCGGCGCCGGCTGGAACGTCACGGACGACCGCCGAGGAGGAGCCCTTCACGGCGGCAATGCGTGACGGCGTCCTGTGGGTGAGCTGGAACCGGAGCACCACCGTCACCGACGAGGACGCACGGGCGCTGGTGCAGCGCGCCGATGCGGTCTGCCCGGGCCTCTGCCCGCCCATGCTGGTCGAACTCAACGACATGGTCTCCCTGAGCCGCTGCGCGCTTCAGACCTTCGCGACCGAGCTGAACATCGCGGCGATGGCGATCGTCGGGCCGTCCGCCGTCGACGAGACCCTCGCCGAGTTCTTCATCCAGGTGCACAAGCCGCCCTATCCGACGTTCCACTTCACCTCGACCGATAGGGCGCGGACCTGGCTCACCGAGCATCCGCACGCCGCCTGACGAGAGCCGAGCGGGCCACCTGACCGGTCCTGGGTAGCACCGCACTGACGCGGTAGGAGCTGGTCACCGGTGGGGCGTGTTCGGCTCGAAGGGACTGCTGGCTCAGGCCGCGCGACGACGGACGACGAAGGTCGTGCCGGCCACGGCTGCGAGCACGAGGCAGGCACCGAGAGCGACGCGGTGTCGTCCGCAGGCTCCTGGGCTACACCGGTGTCCGCTCCGCCGACGAGCAGCTGGCCCACCTGCGGCTCCGCTCCCCGGATCTCCGTGGTGCCGCCCGGGACGAACTCGGGACGGCTGCCGCTCCCAGGGTGATCGTCGCGGTGCTCTTCTTCATGATTGCCCCTTTGCACGTGAGGAATCGCTCCTGACATCGCCGGAGCGAATGACAGGAAAGATACAGCACAGAGGAGCTGCCCGCCCCACCGGTGGTGCCCTTCCCCTCGCAGGTGGCGTGTGGTTTGATGTCCTTAGGTTCTCTAGCTATCAGGTGACCTACGACCCTCGGCGTCGTGGGCATCCTGTTGCACGACGGCGCCAGAAGGTCTCTCATGCTCACTGCCCCGCTTCCCGTCCTTCCCCCTCCTCCCGCTGCCTCATCCGCGCCCGGTATGCCGGTCAGTGCCCTTCCCGGAACTCACGGGCGCGATCTCGGGACGATCCTGTGCCGGGTGGCCGACGGTGACCGGGAGGCGTTCGACGAGCTGTACCGCCTCACCTCGCACCGGGTGTTCGGACTCGTGCGGAAGGTTCTGGTCGACGCCGAGATGAGCGCCGAGACCGTGCAGGACGTGTACCTCGCTCTCTGGCTCGGTGCGGCAGAGCGTTTCGACGTGGCACAGGGATCGGCCATGTCGTGGATCATGACGCTTGCGCACCGGCGCGCGGTGGACAAGGTGCGGTCGGAGCAGGCGCATCGGATCAGGGACCTGCGGTGGGGCATCACGAACCAGGGCGTGGACCACGACGAGGTCGTGGACCAGGTGATCCGCCAGGTCGAGACCGAGATGGTCAGGAAGGGCCTGGAGGAGCTGACCCCGGCACAGCGGGAGGCGATAGACCTCGCCTACTACGGCGGCATGACCTACGTGCAGGTCGCCGGGCACCTCGGCATCCCGGTACCGACCGCGAAGACCCGCATCCGCGACGGAATCCTCCGGCTCAGGGCATCCCTGCAGGCCTCAGCCTGACGGGAGGGGATCGCTCTCGCCGGCTATCGGCGTACGAGTTCGAAGGGCGACGACGGCGCCCCGGTCCACCGGTAGAGATCGAGTACGGCGGTCTGCCGGGTGGTGCCGTCCTCGACGATCCGCCCCTGCGTGGCGATGTAGAAGTAGCCGTTGCCGAGGGACTCCATGCCGACGTCGGCGGTGAAGTTCCAGCCGCGGATGCCGGTGGGTCCGTGCTGCAGTCCCTGCTGCAGGAGGGGCAGGAGCAGGCCTTCCTCGTACGCGGGCTGGCCTTCGAGAACACCGACAGTGGGGCGGGACGAACCGTCGATGGCATACAGGGAGTAGTTGGGGAACTGTTCCTTCACGCCCCTGTAGACGCCGAGCAGCCAGGTGTGGGTGAAGGCGTCGTAATCGAGGTTCTGCACGCCGTAGGTGGTGTTGCCGGTGTAGACGAAGTACTTGCCGTCCGTGGTTGCGGGCCCGCTGGTGTGGGGCGCGGCCTGGGTAAGGGGCTGCTCGTACTTCTTCCAGCGCGCGACGTCGTACTGCAGGAGCACCTGATGGTCATTGTCGGTGCGCTCGGTGTTCGAGTAGACGCCGTAGGCGACCGTCAGCAGCTGCTTGCCGTTCTTGCGCCCGAATGCTGGGCCGAAGGAGACGCCGTCGATCCCGCTGCTGCCGTACCGGTGGTCCGGGGTATCGGCGATGTTGCCGTCGAAGACGCCGTTGCCGTCCATGTCCGCCGTGAAGTCCTGCACCACTTCGTCGAGGTAGACGGCGGTGACGATCCCGTCCGTCTCGGCGTCCATGTCCAGCCCGGTGATCCTGTCCACGTCGAAGATGGCGATGTAGAAGGACTCCGCCTCCTTGTACTCCAGTGATCCGTAGACGCGGCCGTCCTTCTCGTTGAAGTCGAGGTCGCCGAGGTGCCCGGTGAAGCCGGTGACGGTGCCGAGGACGGTGCCGTCGAGGTCGGTCTTCACGAGCATCGAGGTGAAGGAGTAGTAGACGAACTCGTTCGCGGTGTCGACGGCGATGCCCTGCACATGCCCGGCGGGCCAGGCACCGCCGTCGATCGTGGCGGGGAAGTCCTCGACGGCCGGCTTGGCGGCCCCGGTGACCAGGACGGCGGACAGCAGAAGGGTAAAGGCGCGGACGATTGCTTTCACGGGATGGCTCCTCGTCGGGCAGCGGTGGTGTCGGTTCCACGCTGTCGAGAAGGAGCCACGGGCCGGTGGCCTCTACCGGGACTGCAGGTGAACAGCCCGCGAAGGGTCGAGACCGGAAACTACGGCGGACGGATCAGGGGGTGAGGTCGGCGACGATGTCGGCGGCCGGGCCAGTCCGGGCGGTGCGGTAGCCGGTGCCGGCCCAGAGGTGGAGTGCCTGCAGGTCGTTGTTGGCTGCCGCAGCTGCTCGCAGTGGTGCCGTGATGTAGTGGATCTGCGGGTAGGCGTGACCGGTGCGGTCGTGGCGGTCCATGAACCTGTTGCGCAAACCGCGGGCCGGCCTGCCGGTGAAGGCCCGGGTGACTCTGGTCTCGGTGAACGACGGATCCCGCAGGGCGGCGCGATGGGCCGGGTTGGTGCCTGCTTCCTCCGCCAGGAGTAGTGCGGTTCCGACCTGGACAGCGGCGGCACCGGTGTCGAGAATGGCGCGGGCCTGCTCGCGGGTGCCGATACCGCCTCCTGCGATGAGTGGGAGATCGACGGTGTTTCTGATGGCCGCGATGAGTTCGGGGAGCGGTTCGGTGCCCGGTTCGGCGGCGGGGTCGAAGGTGGCCCGGTGGCCGCCGGCGTCGGGTCCCTGCACGACGAGGATCCGTGCGCCGCGATCGGCCGCGGTGCGTGCTTCGTCCCTGGAGGTGACGGTGACGGCGGTGTGGACGCCGAGCGCGTCCAGCTCGTGCAGCACATCGGCCGGCGGACAGTCGAAGGTGAAGGACACGACGTCGGGTCTCAATTCCCGGACGACGTCGAGTTTGCCGTGCCAGGCGTCATCGTCCCAGGTGGCTCGGCCTACCTCGATACCGTAGCGGTCGGCGTCGTCCTCCAGTTCCTGTCGGTACGCCTCGAGCTCGTCCTCGTCCACGTCGTTGGGGGACACGACGAAGAGGTTCACCCCGATCGGGCCCCGGGTGAGTGCCCTGGTGGTGGAGATCTGATCCGCGAGCTGCTGCGGCGTCTTGTACCCGCCGGCGAGGAACCCCAGGCCGCCGGCATCGGCGACGGCGGCTACGAGTTCGGGGGTGGAAGGCCCTCCGGCCATGGGCGCACCGACCACCGGCCGCTGCAGAACGAAGGGCAAGGAATCTGGATCGGGCAGGGTCGTCAAGCGCATGCTCCTCTCATCAACGACCACAACCTACCCCTGATCCGCATTGGTACGTGTTGTTCGAAAGCCAGCAGGCGGGGCACGAGTCGCGCTACCGTCATTCCAGTGCTCCGTCAGCCACCCTCCGAAAGGACACCATGACCATCGATACCGCTGTCTTCGATCTCTCCGACGCCGATACCACCGCCATGCACGAGCTCTACCGGCACCTGCACGCCCACCCGGAACTCTCGATGCAGGAGACCCACACCGCGGCGTTCATCCTCGAGAAGCTGACCCACCTCGGGCTGGAGACGTTTCTGTGCGGCGGAACCGGCGTCGTCGGGATCCTACGCAATGGTGACGGCCCGGTGGTCGGCTACCGCGCCGACACGGACGGCCTGCCCATCGCCGAGGACACCGGGCTGGAGTACGCGAGCACGACGTCGGGCACCCTCGCCGACGGGACCGGCGTCCCCGTGATGCACGGCTGCGGCCACGACACCCACATGACGGTGGGCCTCACCGCATCCCAGTTGCTGGTGGAGAGCCGGGAGGCGTGGTCCGGCACCGTCGTGTTCATCTTCCAGCCCGGCGAGGAGACCGGCGAGGGCGCGGAGGCGATGGTGGAGGACGGTCTGTGGGACAAGGCTCCGAAGCCGTCGATCATCTACGGGCAGCACGTCTGGCCGGGACTCGCCGGCACCGTGAACATCAGCAAGGGCACCGCCATGGCGATGGCCGACTCCTGGAAGGTCACGGTGCACGGCAAGCAGGCGCACGGCTCGCAGCCGGAGCAGTCGATCGATCCGATCGTGCTCGGCGCGCACATGGTGGTCCGGATCCAGACGGTCGTCTCGCGCGAAGTGCACCCCATGAAGTCCGCGGTCGTCACGATCGGTACCTTCCACGGCGGACTGAAGGAGAACATCATCCCGGCGTCCGCGGAGTTCACCCTCAACGTGCGGACGTTCGACGTCGATGTGCGCGAGCGAGTGCTCGATGCGCTGCGCCGCATCATCAGTGCGGAGGCCGCGGCGTCGGGTGCGCCGGAGCCGACCATCGAGGAGATCACGAGCTTCCCGCAGTGCTACAACGACCCGGCGTCCACGGAGGACCTCATGGCCGTCCTCGGCGAGGTGCTGGGCGAGGACGCCGTCGTCGAGGCCCCGCCGGTGATGGGCAGCGAGGACTTCGGCCTCCTGGCCGAGACCATCGGGGTGCCGAGCGTCTACTGGTTCTTCGGCGGACACCCGCAGGAACTGCTCGACGGCGACGGCCCGGTTCCGGGCAACCACTCGCCGTACTTCGCGCCGGCGATCGAGCCGACGCTCACCACCGGCGTCCGCGCGGCCATGGCAGCACTGCTCGCGAAGGTGGGGAACGCCGCGTGAGCAGTGCGCTCCACGAACTGTCAGCCGTCGAACTGACCGGAGCCATCCGCCGTCGTGAAGTGTCAGCGCGTGAAGCGCTCGAAGCACACTTCGATCGCATCGACGCCGTCAATGGCACGATCAACGCCGTCATCACGGAGGACCGTCAGGGCGCAGCCGCGCTCGCGGACGCGGCCGACGAGCTGACCATGACCGGTGCCGACCTTCCGCCGCTGCACGGCCTGCCGATGACGCACAAGGACACGCACAACACCAGGGGGCTGCGCACCACGCAGGGCTCGCCGGTGCTCAAGGGCTTCGTGCCGACGTTCGACGACCTGATCATCGGCCGACTCAAGAAGGCCGGCGTGGTCACGACGGGCAAGACGAACGTGCCGGAGTTCGCCGCCGGCGCGCACACCTTCAACGAGCTGTTCGGCACGACGGTCAATCCCTACGACACCTCGCTGAGTGCCGGTGGCAGCAGCGGGGGAGTGGCGGCGTCGATCGCGGCCCGGATCCAGCCGCTGGGCGACGGCAGCGACATGGGAGGATCGCTCCGCAACCCGGCGTCGTTCTGCAACATCGTCGGGTACCGGCCATCGATCGGCGTCGTGCCGTCCCTGCCCACCCGCAACGCTTGGGCGTGGCTGAACCGCAATGGCCTGATGGCGCGCGCCGTCGAGGACATCGCCCTGGGGATGACGGCGATCGCCGGGCCCGACCCCGCGGTTCCCTACCCCTACCCCGTCTCGGGGTCATTCGGGTCCTCGCCGCAGCGCGACCTGACCGGGCTGCGGATCGGCTGGTCATCCGACTTCGGCCTGGGCGTGCCGGTCGACCGTGAGGTGCTGCGGGTCCTCGAGAGCCAGTTGCAGGTGTTCACCGACCTCGGAGCCATCGTGGAGGAAGCAGCGCCCGACCTGCGGGGCGCGGACCAGGTGTTCGGCACGACGCGCGCGTTCGACTTCATGCTCGGCCTCGGGGAGCTCGTCAGGAAGCACGGCGACGTGGTCAAGCCGGAGATCCGCTGGAACGTGGAGCAGGGACTCCAACTGACGGCACAGGACATGATCGATGCCGCCCTCGCCCGGACCCGGCTCGACACCAGCGTGCGGCGCTACTTCGGGAAGTACGACGTCTTCGCGAGCCCGACAGCGCAGGTGCTGCCGTTCGACGCGTCCGAGCGGTATCCGACGTCGGTCAACGGCGTCGAGTTCGAGACGTACCTCGACTGGATGCGCTCGGCCACCCTGATCTCGGCGACCGGCCTGCCGGCGGTGTCGGTGCCGGCAGGCTTCAGCGACGACGGCCTGCCGGTGGGGCTGCAGCTGGCGATGCCGCACGGGAGCGACGTCGAACTGCTGCAGGTGGCGTACGCGTTCGAGCAGGCGACCGGGTGGGCGAAGCGGGCGCCGGAGCTTTAGGGGCACCACCGAGGCTATGTGCCGGCCGGTGCCTTCACCCTCACAACAGAAGGATCAGCAGCATCCTTTACAGCTGCTATCCCTGCTGCGGTCGCCTGTGCCAGGCACCATTTCCCGAGACTGCCCAGCGCAAGGCTTGCAAGGTTCCTGTCCTTCTCGAGACGCTGCCCCACGAGGGCACCGAACTGTCCGACATGGACACCACTTCTGCGCAACTGTCCGTCCTGCAGTGCAGCGAGGAAGGCCGCCCGCACATGCTCGGGTCCTGCAGACGACGAAGGGACGTGCTTCACGACGTGCCGCTGCAGATGTCCACTGGCCGGTGAGGCCTTCTTCGCTGGTGCGGCGACAGGTGATGCTGCTTTCTGCGTGACGGGTGCAGCCGCTGGTGCTGTTACCGGCCGCTTGGCTGTAGCTACCGGTGCAGCAATCGGAAGCGAGGGAGGAATCACCGGCACGGCAGCTGGAGGCCCGACGACAAGCTCGGGCACCTGTACGACAGGTATCCCTGCCAATGCCGGCCCCTGGTCGACGAGAGCGGCGAGTTCGAGATGGAGGGCAGCAAGCTCGCGGTGGATGGCAGCGATCCTGACCTGCGGATTCTGCGGATTCTGCGGACTTTGCGGACCGTGTGCGACGGGAGCTGGCGGCGCGATCTTCCTGCGTACCGTCTGGCTGATCGAGCACCGGAAGAGCTCGGCCAGCGCCTCGGCGAGAGCGACCTGCTCAGTGCCGCCGGCAGCGGTCAGGGGCACCGTGACGGCCCTGCGCTCGACCATGAGGGCGACCTCCTCCAGGGATTTGTGCACCTTGCCGTACCGCAACCGCTCCCGGCGCGTGGCCTCGCTGATCTGTGGGGAATAGACACTCGGATACAGGTTGATCGAGTGCGGGTCGGCGGACGGGAAATGATCGCTGCAGATGCTCTGTCGAAGCACGCAGCGGACGGCGTCGAGCTGCCTGCCCACCTGCTCGACCGGATTAGGGACAACGGAACCGTTCGCCAGCGTCCACGCTTCCCCGGCGTCCCTCACCCACGCGACAGTCGCTGGAAATCCCTTCCATTCGCTGAGCATGAAGGTGCCTTTGATCGCGTTGTAGAAGAGCCAATCCACCTCGGCGACCGGCAGCCCCGGCGCGTCAACCCGACAATTGCTGAAAGCCCAGACGTGATCGCCCAGCAGTTGGTGCAGGCGGTTCACCTCACGGGGGTCCGCCGTATGCGCGGCGCTGTTCTTCGAAGGAAAGTGAAGCACGGGTGATCTTCCTGTGCGGAAAGGAGCTGGCTCCTGCTGGTCAGAAGGGCGGGAGAACACTCGCGGCCGACGCGAGGAACGTCGCGGGCACCGCGAGGAGCCAACCGATGCGCCGTCGTCGTGCCTGCTCCACCAGTCGGTGCAGCGCCTCGAAGGGACCGACGACGTCGAACGGGTCGCGCAGTACGGGCGGAGTGCGCCGCCACGTCGACGGTTGCGCAGCGGCCGCCGACAGGAGGGCGACCTGCTGCTCGGTGTACACGACCGGCCGTCGAGTGATCCAGCGCAGGAGCCGCCCCTCGGTGACCACCGCGACGGACCGGTGCTTCTCCTTGACGGTCACCTGCCGGGCGCCGACGACGACGATTGCCGCCGAGACGGTGACCGAACTCAGGACAGCGGCCGAAAGGAGCTTCCCTGCCCGCGCAGCCTCATGCTCCGAGTTCCGCACATAGGGGTAGCGCGTACCGGCGACCAGAAAGGTGCCCTTCGCGGTCCAGATGTTCTGGCCCGGATGGCGCTTGGTGTTGATCGAGAAGATGCCGGTCGGGCCGATGACCATGTGGTCGATGTCGGAGGACTTCTCGCCGACCGGAACGGCGTGGAGGACCGTCCACCCCGGACCGAGGGATGCGAGGGTGCGGCCGACGGTGCGTTCGCCGAGGGCACCCCAGTACCAGGGCAGGCTGTCAGGACTCAGCGGGCGTACCCCGAACACCCGTGCCAGCCGCCCGCGAGCGTCGCCCGAACCGTGGACGTCGAGCAGTTCCTCCATCACGGACTGGCCGGGTACACGCCGCTTCAGCAGGCCGAGCGTCTCGGGCTCCACGTACGCCGCGTCGTCGTCGAGCGGGGCGGCCGCGCTCACGTTCTGATTCCCGAATCCATGCGAGCCCCCCTGGGCATGAGGCCCGGGCGAGCTGAGCCTCGCCCGGGGTAGGACGAATCTATCGCCCGACCTGCAGCGACCGGGCCGGTCACCGCGCCGATTGGCAGCAGGATTGCCTCAGCATTTCCGCACCACGAGGAAGACCGCGGGACGGCCAGGAAGCGGGCAACGCGACGGACAGCGGCGGGCGGGGTGAAGGGGCAGGTAGGCTGTCCAGGGCCGCGGATAGGCGGCGACAGCTTCAGGGGGAACAGTGCAGGGTCTCGACTTCACCGCGATCGACTTCGAGACGGCGAACAGCAAGCGTGGCTCGGTCTGTGCAGTAGGCCTGGCGAAGGTGAGGAACGGGGTCGTCGTCGAGAGCGCATCGTGGCTGATCAAGCCCCCTCCGTCCGTCAGCGAGTTCGCTCCGATGAACATCGCGGTCCACGGCATCCGACCGGGTGATGTCCGCACCGCTCCGGGATGGGTCGAGAGCCTGCAGCGCATCCTGGTATGTGCCGGGGGCGATCGGTTCGTCGCCCACAACGCGTCCTTCGACCGCTCGGTGCTGCGCGGTGCGTGCGCGGAGTCAGGCCTGGCAGTGCCCGAGAACTCCTTCTCCTGCTCCGTCGACCTCGCCCGTCGCCTGCTCCACCTCGAGCAGAACAGGCTGCCGGATGTCGCAAAAGCCCTGGGGCTCGGCGCGTTCAGACACCACGATGCCGGCAGTGATGCCGAGATCTGCGCGGCCGCCGTCGTTGCGATCGCTCACAAGCATGCACTTCACTCGCTGGACCTGCTCTGGCCGGCGAGGAAGACGACGTCGTCGAGCGGTTCCCACCGCTACGCCAGGACCCCGACCGAGGTGCCACGGGAGAAGCGTCGGGCTGATAGACCATCGAGCAGGACCTGGGGTTGACGGCTCACGGCACGGCCGACACCCGCCTTCGACTAGACCCAGCCCTGTACGGACGTTTAGCGTGATTCCGGCTTTGTGAGCCCGGCGATGTAGGTGAGGCGGAACCGGTAGGGGT
Organism: Arthrobacter sp. BC5; assembly: GCF_056680255.1. Taxonomy (NCBI): domain Bacteria; kingdom Bacillati; phylum Actinomycetota; class Actinomycetes; order Micrococcales; family Micrococcaceae; genus Arthrobacter; species Arthrobacter sp. BC5. The sequence continues at coordinate 380,017 of NZ_CM155273.1, read as the reverse complement.
CAGGCGTCGATCGGTTCGCGCGCGCCCGCTCCACGGTGTTCGCGCGTCCATCCCGCGACCGCGCCGGGCAGCCACCGGCAGAACGCCCAGTAGGCGACACCTACGGGAAGGCACCCGACGACCGCCGCGACCTGGCCGAGGGGAAGCAGTACCGGGTAGACCAGCCAGTGCGTGAGGTAGATGTACAGCGACGCGGCGGCGAGCCAGCCCGTCACCCGGCGCAGGGCCGAGGGCACCGGGAGAGCCGGCACCCACGTGATCAGCAGGAGGCCGGCGATGATGGTCGCCTCGCGGAGGGGGTGGTCGAAGAACCCCGGCACGGTCAGCGCGGCGAGGGCGGACACGGCCCACCGCTGGTACGTGCCGTGGGCCCGGCCCACCGCCCACCCGAGGGCGAAGAGCCAGAACACGGGCAGGGGCTTCGGCAGCCCCGGGTCGACGATGTCGTACCGGCTGAGCAGGGCGACGGCCACGAGGCCCAGGGCGAAGACGAACGGGGCGCGGCGCTCGAGGCGGTCCACCCAGGGGACGGCCAACAGGGCGGTCACGGCGACGAGCACGTAGACGAGCATCTCCACGAACCAGAAGTGCCACTCACTGGTGACTTCCTTGGGCCCGATCATCCCGTTGAGCAGGAAGATGTTCGCCACGCTGTAGTTGTCGGTGAGGACGTAGGCGACGGCGATGAACGCGACCGATGGGACGATCACCCGCCCCAGGCTCCGCATCTGCCGCCGGAGCCGGGCGCGCCGGTCCCCGGCGAGCTGGAACCGCGCGAAGTTGAAGCCGGCGACGACGAAGAGGAGATGCGCGGTGTGGAACGTGAAGAGTTCGACGTGGGCGGCCACGATGCAGACGGTCGCCACGGCCCGCAGCACGATCGACGGCTCCAGGAAGGAGACGAGCCGCCGGCCCCGTGGCTTGCGGGGAACGGACAGTTCGCCCACGGTTCGCAGGTGCCAGTCCTCGGGCAGCCGGCCCAGAGCCGCCTCCAGCCGGACGGAGAGCGCCACGTAGGAGAGGGAATCGCCGTCGAGCGAGACGAAGGTATCCGTCGCCTGCACATCGGCGCGGTCCAGGCACTCGGCGAAGATGCGCGCGACGTCGTCCGGCCCCTCCCGCTCGGGACGCCCGGCAGGGGCCTTGGGCGCGGCCAGCCCGCGGACAGCCGGGTAATCGATCTTGCCCGTGGCCAGGCGGGGCAGGCTGTCCGCGGCATGCACCTCGATCGACGCCCGGGGAAGCCCGAGATCGGCGGCGAGGACCTTGGCCAGCAGGCCCGTGTCGTGATCGCCCTCGACGGCGATCACGAGCCCGTCGTCGGAGCCGGCCGCAGCAGCGACGGCGCCCATCCCGGCAAGGATCCGTTCGACCTGCCCGAGGTCCACCCGCAGTCCGGTGATCTTCACGAAACGACTCCGCCGGCCCATCACCTCGTACAGGCCGTTGGCGTGCCGGCGGGCGAGGTCCCCGGTCCGTAGCTCGTGCACCTCGCGGCCCAGCGCGAGGTCCTCCGGGCCCTCGGCGTAGCCCAGCATCACGTTCGGCCCGGAGTAGACCAGCTCGCCGTGCTCCAGTCCCTCGACCGGCTCGAGCCGGAAGGAGCCACCCGGCACCGGGATGCCGATGGTCGCAGGATGCTGCGCTGCCAGGTCCGGCGGGAGGTAGGCCATGCGGGCGGTGGCCTCCGTGGCCCCGTACATGACGAAGAGATCCCAGCCGCGGCGCTGGCCGACCTCCGCCCAGGAGCGGACCTTCTCGGGTGCGAGGCGCCCCCCGGCCTGCGTGACGTACCGCAGGCTCGGCAGGTCCATCTCCGCGAAGCCGACGCGCTCGAGCAGGTCGAAGGTGTAGGGCACCGCGGCGAAGGAGGTGGCACGGCGGTCGCGGAACACCTCCCAGAAACAGGGATCGACGACGGACAGGTCCGTGAGCACGAGCCCGGCCCCGCGGGCGAGGTGGCTGTTCACGACGGAGAGCCCGTAACAGTAGGAGAGCGGCAGGGTCGTGGCGGCGCGGTCGTCGACGCCGATGCCCAGGTAGTCGGCGATCGACCTCGCGTTCTCCTCGAGGTTCGTACGGGACAGCCGTACCAGTTTCGGTGAGCCGGTGGAGCCGGAGGTACTGAGCAGCAGCGCCAGGTCGGGATGCAGGTCATGGCGGGTGCCGGGCCAGCGCTCCTCGAGATCGAGCGATCCGGCGCCGGTCCGGAGCACGACGTCGGGCTCGTAGGCTTCGACGAGGGTGTCCAGCGCGGCCGGCTTGTCCGCCGGCACCACCAGGAGGGGATGGCCGGCCGTCAGGGCCGCGAGGTAGGCGACGATCGACTCGACGTCGTTCCGTGCGGCGAGCAGCACGAGCCGGCGCTCCGGGCCGAGACGGGACACGACGTCGTCGACCATGCCCGCGAGCTGCCGGTACGACAGCACGCCGTCAGCGGTGAGGACGGCGGGGCGCTCGCCGTGGCGGGAGAGGTCCGTGAAGGTGCCCTCGGACGGGCTGGACAGTCCGGACGGGCCTGACAGATCGGATTCAAGGGTCATCGCGGTACCTCGGAGGAGACGGTCTGGTGGTGCCGGCCCGTTCCCGCAGGATTCGGACCGAGCCTGATGCTGTTGCTGGGCGGGGAGGTCACGGCGTGGTTGCCCACGAGCAGAGTGGGCGAGATGCCCGCTGCCACCGACACGGCCACGGTGGTGCCGACGGGATAGCGCACGTCGTGGGGCTGCCATGACCGTACGGTCCGCCCGGAGGCGAGCCGGACATGATGCAGGACGAACGCGCCGTGGTACTCGACGGACGAGACCCTGGCCGTCGCGTCCGCCGCGGCACGGAGGGCGACCTCGTGCGGACGCAGCACGACGTCGACGTCGACGTCGCTGTCCGCCCAGCCCGGCACGGTGGACACGATGCCGATCTCGCACGTGAGCAGGGCCCGGTGCACGTGCGCGGGGAGGAAGTCCGCGTCACCCATGAACGAGGCGACGAACCGGGTGGCCGGCTGCTCGAAGACCTTCTCGGGCACGTCCGCCTGCTCGATGACGCCGTTGTTCATGACCACCACGCGGGCGCCCACCGACAGGGCTTCGGTCTGGTCATGGGTGACCAGCACGCCCGTGGTGCCGGTCTCCTGCAGCGTGGCGACGGTGTCCCGGCGCACCTGGGCCCGCAGTGACTCGTCGAGGCTGGAGAACGGTTCGTCGAGGAGGACGACGGCGGGTCGCGGCGCCAGGGCGCGGGCCAGGGCCACCCTCTGCTGCTCGCCGCCCGAGAGCTCGTGCGGATACCGGTTCGCCAGGTGACCCAGCCGGACGAGGTCCAGGAGGTCCCCGACGCGCGCCCGGCGCTCGCCCCGGGGCAGCCGGTCGAGGCCGAACTCGATGTTCCGGCCCACCGTCAGGTGCGGGAACAGGGCGTGGTCCTGGAACACGAGTCCGACCCGGCGCCGCTCCGGATTCACGAAGAGCCCCGCATCCGCGACGGCACCGCCGGCCACGGTGATCCTGCCGGCGTCCGGCCGCTCGAGGCCCGCCACGAGCCGCAGCGTCGTGGACTTCCCGCAGCCCGAGGGTCCTATGAGTGTGACCAGTTCGCCGGCGGTGACGGAGAGCGTCAGGGCCTCCACGCCACGGGTGGGGCCGTAGTGCTTGGTGACGCCCTCGAGTCCGAGCGCCGGTGGTGCCTCCGGGCCGGGTCCGGCCTCGGCGCTCGCGGTGGGTGATGTCACTGCCGTACCTTTCCTGGGACGGTGCCTCGTACCTCGTGCCGGCGCGTGGACCGGACGAGCACGAAGACCGGGATGATGGCGACCGCCACGATGACCAGCGCAGGGAGGGAGGCCTTTTCCCAGAAGTTCTCGCGCGCGAGCTCGTACACCCAGACGGACGCCGTGGTGAAGCCGAAGGGCCGCAGCAGCAGCACGATCGGCAGCTCCTTCACGGCGTCGATCACCACGAGCATGAGGGCCACGGCGACACCCGGCCGGGCGAGGGGCAGGTGCACGCGGGCGAGGATACGCCGCGGCGCGGCGCCGAGGCTGAGGGCCGAGGACGTGACGGTCGGCGAGATCTTCTCGAGGCTGGCGCTGACGGACTGGTAGGCCGGGGCGAGGAAGCGGATCACATAGGCGTAGAGGATGCCGATCACCGAGCCCGTCACGATCAGCCCCGTGCCGCCCGGTACCCCGGCCCACTCCAGGGCGGAGTCGGCTGCCGCGAAGGACAGGAGGACCCCGATCCCCACCACGGCGCCGGGGACCGCGTACCCGAAGGTCGTCAGCTGCGCCGCCGAGGAGATGATGCGGCCGCCGCCCATGCGCACCGCATGCCCGACGGTCAGGGACAGGATGACGCAGGCGGTGGCGGTGATCGCCGCGACGACCAGGCTGTTGCCCAGGTACTGGGCGAACCTCGGGTCCGCCAGGAAGGAGGCATCGGCGACGGCCTGGCCGACCGCCCAGAGGAGCAGCCGTACCACCGGGATGAGGAAGCCGGCTGCCAGGGCCGCCAGGCAGATGGCGGTGGCGGCCCACCCGCGCATCCCCTGCAGCCGCTCGGGCACCAGGCCCTGGCCACGGCTGCCGTGCTGGTGGTAGCGGGCCCGGCCCCGCAGTGCGCGTTCGGCGGCCAGCACCGCGACCGCGAAGAGCAGGACCAGCACCGCGAGCTGCGTGGCGGCACGGAAGTCGAATGTGCCCTTCCACACGAGGTACACGCCCACCGAGACGGTCTGGACGTTGAAGTACTGCACCGTGGCGAAATCCGTGAGGGTCTCCATCATCACCAGGGCCAGCCCGGCGGCCAGCGAGGGCCGGGCCAGCGGCAGCAGGACCCGTCTCAGGGCCCGGCCCCGGCTCGCCCCGAGGGTGCGCGCGGCGTCGTAGGTCGCGGGGGACTGCTCGATGAGCGCCGAGCGCGCGAGCAGGTAGACGTAGGGATACAGGGAGAGCGTCATCACCAGGATCGCCATGGGCAGGGAGCGGACCTCGGGTACCCAGACGTCCGTGCCGAAGACGGCCCGCAGGAGCGACTGCACCGGGCCTGCGACGTCGAAGACGGAGAGGAAGACGAACCCGAGGACGTAGGCGGGCATCGCGAGGGGCAGGACCAGCAGCCAGACCAGGAGGTTGCGCAGCGGGAACCGGTAGGCGGTGACGAGCCAGGCCAGTCCTCCTCCGACCACGAGCGACCCCGCGCCCACGCCCAGCATCAGGGCCAGGGTCGTGAGCACCATTCCCGGGAGCCCTCGAGGCGGCGCCGTGTCTCCCAGGCTTCCGACTCCGTCGAGGACCACTGCCAGCACGGGGGTGACGACGACGACGGCGACCGCGATGACCGCCGTCGACCATGCCGGCCGGCCGACGCCGTGCGCCCGGTAGTGACGCTCCGGGGCGGGGGCCTCGGCCAGGGCCGCCGGTCCCGTCACCGGTATCCGGCCTCGGCAAGCAGGTCGACGGCGTCGGCGTTGAGCGTCCCGTAGGCCTCGGCGTTGAGTGGCATGCGCTTGAATTCCCCGAAGCCCGCGATGACCGGCTCGGGCTGCACGGCCGGGTTGACCGGGTATTCGTGGTTGGCGTCGACGAAGGCGTTCTGCCCGTCGGTGGCCAGCCATTCGATGAGCTTCTGCGCGTCCTCCGGGTTGTCCGCCCCCTCCACGACTCCCGCGCCCGAGATGTTCACGTGGGTGCCCGCTCCCTCCTGGCTCGCCCAGAACAGGTCGACGTCCAGTTCGGGCTTCTCCACGAGGGTGCGAGCGAGGTAGTAGTGGTTGTTGATGCCGACGTCGCACGTGCCGGCGTCGATCGCCTCGAGCAGCAGGATGTCGTTGCTCATGATGGCCACGTCATTGGCCACCCACCCCTTGACGATCTCGAGCGCGCGGTCCCGGCCGTGCAGGTCGATCAGGCTCGCCACGAGGGACTGGGTGTAGGCGGAGGTTGCATCCCGCATGCAGAGCCGGCCCTTCCACTGCGGGTCGGTGAGGCCCGCGTAGGTGTCCGCCGGGTCGAAGGCGGCGGGGTCCACGGCGTCGGGGTTGTAGGTGACGGTCCGGGCGCGCATCGCCAGCCCGTACCACCGGCCCTCCGCGTCGCGGAGATCCTCGGGGACGGCGTCGTCGAGCACGGAGGAGTCGATCGAGGCGAGCTCGCCCTGGCGTGCTCCGTTCCACAGGTTGCCGGCATCGACGGTCAGGAAGACGTCGGCCGGAGTGTCCTCACCCTCCGCCTTGAGCCGTTCGAGCAGCTCCGCGTCATCTCCGCTGATGAACTCGACGGTGATGCCGGTCTCCTCCGTGAACTGCCCGAAGGCGCCCTCGAGGTCGTAGTGGCGCGCCGAGTAGATCTGGAGGTCGGCGGACTCCGCGCCGATGGCACTGCACCCGGTGAGGGTCGATGCGAGGGCGGTCAGGCCGGCGAAGGTGGTCAGTAGCGGGCGCGGGTGCATCCAGATCTCTTCTCAGCAGGGGCGGATCGTCCGTCGAGCGAGCGGCAGTCGACGTGCAAAGAGCAAGGATAGCCTAACTTAACTCGCCCTCGGATGGGTCATGAGGCGTCATCCGCGCGGCCGGCGGGACCCGATGTCAGCTCAGGATGTCCTTCGTGCTGAAGCGGCCGTACGCCAGGGTTCCGAAGACGGCGACGTACCCGAGCTGCAGCAGGGCGTTGTCGGTGAACGAGTTCCAGACGATCGGCTGCCGCAGCAGGTCCGCAAAGCCCAACCAGTAATGCGTGAACAGCCACGGGTGCAGCCATTCGAGCTGGGGGAGTGCGCCGAGGATCTGCGCGACGGCGGCCAGTGCAGCCGTCGCGGCCATGGCGCCGACGGGGATGGTGGTGAGCGTCGAGATGAACAGGCCGATGGCGCTGAGGCCCAGGAGCGAGACGGTGACGTAGAGGGCGAGCAGCAGCAATCGCACGAAGTAGCCGGGGATGCCCACGGTGTCGCCGGAGAGCAGCGTGACGGGGCCGACCGGGAACAGCAGTGCGCCGATGATCGCGCCGGTGACGACGACGGTCAGGGTCGCGACGAAGCAGAACAGCGCCGCCCCCGCGTACTTCACGAGCAGCAGGCGGATCCGGCCGGCCGGCGCCACGAGCAGGTAGCGCAGCGTGCCGAGGTTCGCCTCGCCGGCGATCGTGTCACCCGCCACGACGCCGATGGTCAGCGGCAGGAACAGGGGAATGGCCACCGTCAGCGCCGTCAGCGAGACGAACAGACCGTTCTGCGTGATGCTGTTGAGGAAGGCAGGGCCGCGACCACTGTCCGAGCCGTCGGACGAGACCCGCACGACGACGGCGATGAGGATGGGGATCAGCGCCAGCGCACCGATCATCGCCCAGGTGCGGAGCCGCCGGAAGAGGACGGTGATCTCGGAGAGGACGAGTGTGAGGCCGAGGCCTGCTCCCGTCCGGGGCGGGCGGGCTACCGCGGATTCAGCCGGCAACGTCGAACCCCTCTCCGGTCAGTGCGACGAAACGGTCCTCGAGGGAAGCGCCGCCGGCCACGAACCCGCGCACGCGCACATCGGCGCGGACCAGTGCGGCGTTGACGGTCTCCGGCCGCAGTCCGGGTACCGAGAGCTCGGCGGTGACGACGTCGTCGCGCCCGTGCAGCTCCGGCGTGAGGCCGAGACCCGTGAGCACGCTGTGGGCCTCGGCGGAATCGGGGGTGGTGACGCGGACACGTGAGGTTCCTTCGGAGCGGAGCTCGTCGAGGGTGCCCTGCGCCACGAGGCGGCCGGCGCTCATGACCGCGATCATCGTGCACATCTGCTCCACCTCGGCGAGCAGGTGGCTGGAGACGAAGACCGTGGTGCCGTCGTCGGACAGGGACTTGATGAGGTGTCGGACCTCGCGTGTTCCCTGCGGGTCGAGACCGTTGGTGGGCTCGTCGAGGATCAGCAGGTCGCGTGGGGCGAGCAGGGCGTTGGCGATGCCGAGGCGCTGTTTCATGCCGAGCGAGTAGGCGTGTGCGCGCTTCTTCGCGGCGTGGCCGAGACCCACGCGCTCGAGGGCGGCATCGACCCGGGCATTCCGCGTGGCGGGGTCCGTGTGCCGGTCGGCGGCGTCGAACCGCTGGAGGTTCGCCCGTCCGGAGAGGAACGGGTAGATGGCCGGCCCTTCCACGAGGGCGCCCACCCGCGGCAGCACCGTGCGTGCGTCCCTCGGCATCCCGCCGTCGAGCAGTCGGATCTGGCCGCTGGAGGCCGAGGCGAGGCCGAGGAGCATGCGGATGGTGGTGGTCTTCCCCGACCCGTTGGGACCGAGGAATCCGAACACGGTTCCGCGGGGGACGGCGAGGTCCACGCCGTCGACGGCCTCCTGCCGGCCGAAGACCTTGGTCAGCCCGCGCGTCTCGATCGCGAACCCGTCGCCGGCCGGACGAGGACCCGCACGCTCGGTGCGGGTCCTCGGGGGTACTTCGTTGATCACCGCTGCGATGCGGCGACGAGCTGGTCGATGCCGACGGCACCGGCGAGGATGCGGCCGTCATCGGTGATCAGGACCGAGACGAGGGACGTCTGCAGTGCGCGGCCGCCGTCGACCTCGGTGAGTGCCTGCTCGAGGAGTGCCTCCGCACCCGCGACCTGCTCGGGGTCCATCCCGGGCTTGATGTCCATGATCTCCCCCATGCCGGCCTCGGCCGGGCCGGCGCCCGGTCCGAGCTGCGCGGCGCTGCCTGCGGGCAGCTCGACGATGCTGCTCCAGCCCTCGCCGATCACGGTGGGCTGCTGCTCGGGGGCGACGGGTCGGTCCTCGGCGTCGACGTGGGCCTTCACCTCGGCGGAGGGGACCTCCGTGACCGTGGCCCCTGCAGGCGGGGTGAACTCGAAGATGCCGGCGTCGGGGGTGCTGAAGTCCACGGAGCTGAAGCCGGCCGCGAAGGCCGCTTCCTCCTGGCCCTTGGCCTCGACCGTCACGCTCAGGGGGACCCCCGTCTCGGAATCGACGCTCACCGCGATGGAACCGACCAGGGTGTCGACGTCCTCAGGCGTGAGCACGAGCTGGTAGGCGCTGCGGCCGGCGACCCGGCTGGTGCCGTCGACGGTCACTTCGGTGCTGGGGTCGATCGCTGCGAGGAACACCTCGGCGAGCTCCGCGGGCGTGCGGGGCACGTCCTGCAGCTCGGGGTACCCGGCGGTCTTCTCCAGCAGCTTCGCCTCGAGCTCCGCCTTCGCCGCCTCCCTGTCAGGCAGGGTTGCGTGTGTGGCCTCATTGGACTGGGAGTCGTAGTACCAGGCGTCGCTGCCGTTCACGACGACGTCGCGCTGGGCCAGCTGGTCGAGCACCTGGACACGCGCCTTGTCCGTCCCGTCGACGAAGACCTGGGCGGTGTGATCGGCCGTCAGGAGTTCGAGGGCGGTGGAGGTGGGATCGGAGCTGGACGCGCCGCCCGGGGGAGTGGCGATGCCTGCCATGTCGGGGAGGCCGAGATCGGAGGACTGCTCCACGGTGCCGGAGTAGGCGTCGTCGGAGCTCGTGGCGACGAATTCGAGGAGTTCCTGCGCGGTCTTCGAGGGGAGCTGCGGTTGGGCCCCGGCGACGGCGGAACCGCTCACGGCGGCAGTGACGATGACGACCGGGACGATGCCGGCGGGAAGCCAGCGCCAGTTCTTGTTCATGATTGAGCCTTCCGAACGAATCTGTGCCCCATCTGGCGCCAACGCTACACCTGCAAGCTGGGAGTCGTGGGGCACGCGTACCGGGTGAACGAGTGGGAGGGCCGAGGCGTGCCATGGCACGGATGGTGGGATGAACAACGTCGTGGTGCACCGGTCGCCGAGGCACACGGAAGGGGCGGCCGAAAAACCGCCCCTTCCGTGGTGCTGGTGGGCCTAGCGTGTGACGCGACGGCGACCGGCGACCGACTCGGCCACCCCGATCAGCAGCACCGCGGCGATGACGGACACGATGAAGCCGAAGATGTTCAGTTCCCACATGTTGCCGGTGCCGACAACGCTGGCGATGGCGCCGCCGATGACCGATCCCACGAGGCCGAGCAGCAGCGTGGCGAGGAGCCCGAGGTTCTGCTTGCCGGGCTTGATGAGGCGGGCGAGCGCTCCGATGATGAGCCCTGCGACGATGAAACCGATCATGGTGGATCTCCTTCTGATTGACCCGCTGTGCGCGGGGAGCTTGTGGCCGCGGTGGTCCTGACGCCGTCGGAGCTGCGCCTGTCGCCTTAATGCAAGGGCGCTGCCGGCACGTCATCGGGTGTTGCCACCACCGCCGATCAGTTCAACGATAGTGGAATGGGAAGCCTGCTGAGGAATTTCTGATGCTGAGAACCGATGGACGCCGGCGCCCCCGCGGTGCACGCTTCGCCGGACGGACCCGGCCGCGCGGTGCGAGCCGCATCATCGGGCTGGTGGTCGGATGGTTGCTCGTGCTCATCGGCCTGGCGGCCCTGGTGTTGCCCGGGCCCGGGCTGCTGGCCCTCGTGGCGGGCCTCGCCGTCCTGGCCCAGCAGTACGAGTGGGCGCGGCGGTGGCTCCAGCCGGTGAAGCGGAAGGCCTTCGCGGCGGCAGCCCGGGGTGTGAAGAGCAAGCGCAACATCGTCCTGAGTTTCGCGGGAGCCCTGGTCCTGGTGCTGCTGGGCGTGGCGTGGAGTGTCCAGCCCGCCGCTCCCGCCTGGTGGCCGCTCGCCGCCCGCTGGTGGCTGCCCGGTGGCTGGAGCGTGGGCTCCGGGCTGATCGTCTCCGGGCTCCTTGCCGCGGCCTTCATCGTCTACAGCATCCGACGGTTCCGCCCCACCCCGGAGCCGGTGAACCCCTGATCTCCACGTCCCGACCAGTAGCACCAGAAGGAGCACACCATGTCCACCACCCGTTCCATGCTCGACACCTACCCTCAGGATCGCGATGGGTTCGACAGCAACCCGCTGGCCGAATGCATCGACGCGTGCTTCACGTGCGCCCAGACCTGCACCGCATGCGCTGACGCATGCCTGGCGGAGGATATGGTCGCCGAGCTCAGGAAATGCATCCGGACGAACCTCGACTGCGCGGATATCTGCGACACGACGGGGCGGGTGCTGTCACGCCAGACAGGGTACGACGCCAACCTGTCGCGGACGGTCCTCGAGGCCTCCCGGACCGCGTGCAGGGCGTGCGGGGACGAGTGCTCGGAGCATGCGTCCATGCACGAGCACTGCCGGGTCTGCGCCGATGCCTGCCGTCGGTGCGAGCAGGCGTGCGACGCCCTCCTCGCCGCGCTCAGCGAGTAGGACGCGCCCGACACCTCGACGACGCCGGACGCACGACGACGCCGTGGCCCTGTTCCGGGTCACGGCGTCGCCGACGCCGCCCTAGTGCCGGGTGTAGTCCAGGCGCGATCGCACCAGGGTGCCACTGGACTCCAGGGCTCCCGTGGTGGCGTAGAGGTACTTGCCGTCGATCTCGACATCGGCCGGGGTCGGCGCGTCCATGAAGGGAACCGCCTCCGTGGTACCGGCAGGGATGATGGAGATCCTGCCGGCGAAGAGCTCAGCGACGAAGATGTTGCCACGACGGTCCAGCGCCAGCCCGGTGGGCGACGTCAGGCCGGTGACGACTTCCTCCACCGTGCCGGTCGCCGGGTCGAGGCGGCGGATGGAGCCGCTGCCCGGCGCCTCCGGTGTGCCCGGCAGCGATGTCAGATACAGCATGCCGTCCGGTCCGAACTCGATGTCCGTGGGAACAGGCTCAGCGTTGAACGTGGCACCGATAACACAGTCGGGGACATCGATCCCCTGGGCCACGAGGGACTCGTAGAGCTCTTGGTCCACCTTTGTGGCTACGGGCTCGAGCACTGTCGCGCTGACCGTATTGCGGCGGGTGTCCAGGGTGAAGACCGCGTTGGCCCCGGCGTCCGCGACGTACACGTACCGGCCGGAGTTCGAGACCGCCGTGGCGTACGGGTGGGAGTACGTCTCCCCGCCGTGCGGAAGGGCGATGGCTGCCAGCTCCGCTCCGATCTGGCGTGCGCAGGATTGGTCCAGGTTCTGGAAGCCGTAGGAGCTGTTCTTGTCGTAGTTGATGGAGGTCTCGAGCGCGGCGAGGTCGGCGAGCAATCGGACCGTACCACCTTCGAGGACGCTGACCTTGGCGACCAGCGGGCCTTCGCCTTGCGGGCCTCCCGCACTCTCGGTGAAGTACACCGCACCCTTGTTGGTGGAGACGCCTCCGACTTCGATGCCGTCAGCGCCTTCGAGGAGCGTGGCGGCTGCGCCGTTGCGGTCCACGCTGGTGAGTAGTCCGCCGAAGTTCTGGGAGACGTAGGCGGTGTTTCCACGGCCGATGCCGACGCGGAGCGGAACCAGGAGGCCGGCTGCGAGTTCGGTGTTCTCCTCGGCGGTGACGGTCCAGCTGCGTTGCGTGGACGTGGATGACGGCGCCGCGAGCGCGGCACTGGCGGTGGAAGCGAGGGCGACCGCGAGCGCGGCCGCGACGATGGGCGTGCTTGTACCCTTCATGATTCATGTCCTTGGGGTGCGAGAAATCGTAGAGACGCTGTTACCGGCCCCAGCACCGAGCAGCGGCACAGCCGCTGTACTACGAGCACGGCCCTGTTGTCAGCAGGGGTCTTCGTGCTGCTGCCATGCTAGGACCGGCCCTCGGCTGGTGTCCACGGCGGGTGGGGAATGAGGCAGCGACCGGTGTGCGACGTGCCGATGGTGTCGCTCAGGCGGGCAGGGCGCGTACCTGGTCCATCAGTTCACGAGCTTTTTCATCCGCGCCGGCTTCCGAGCAGAGCCGTGCTGCCTCGGTCAGGTGGTGCGCGGCCTGCTCATAGGAATCCCTCGCCGCGTAGTACTGGCCGAGGCAGCCCTCCAGTTCGGTGATGCCTTCGAAATCGAGGAGGGTGCGCTGACCGCTGACGAGGTCGAGGAACTCCTTCGCCCTCCGGAGGTCTCCCGTCAGGAGGGCGCATCGAGCCTGCACGAGGGTGAGTTCGATGCGCTGGTTCAATGTGCCGACGAGTTCGAGCCCCAGCTCGGCGTTCCTGATCGATCCCCGGACGGAGTCGTCGACGATGCCGGCCTGCAGCTTGAAGCCGGCGCTTGCCTTATGGAATTCGGCCCATCCTTCGAGATCCGCCTGGGGTAGCAGCAGCCGCGCGGCGAGGGCGTGCTGCTCACGACCGATCTCCACCTCGCCGCGACGGAAGGCGACGTTGCCGATGGCCCATGCCCCTCGAGCGATCAGCAGGGAGGGCACGGACGGTGAATCCTCGGTGATGTCGAGGGACGTGGCTACATCCCAGGCTTCGTCGAGATCGCCCTTCACTGACAGTGCAGCGATGAGGATGAAGGCCGCCTGCAGGCGGGCAGGTGCCTGGTCGGACAGCCCTGCTGCGGAGTCCACGGCCTGCCGGGCGAGGTCGAGGGCCTCGAGCAGGCGACCCGCATTGCGGGCGATGGTGGAGAGCCGGCCCTGCACCACGGACTGCAGTTCGGGCGCCACGACCATGAGGGGGGACTTTGCCATCCGCTGCAGGACGGCCCCGGCCTCCTCCGTCCGGCGCAGTGCGATCAGTGACTGCGCGTGCAGCATCGACATGTCCCACCACGCGGGGGCGTTCCGCTGCTCAAAGGCGATGCTCGCCGCGTATTCGGCCTCCGATGCAGCCAGGGCGTCGTCCTGCATGTCGCGGGCGTAGTTGGCCACGAACATCGCGATGGTCAGGGCCGGCTGGTCGTCGGCCGACGGCGGCTCGACCCACCAGTTCAGGGTCTGCGCATCCATGCCCAATCGGTTCGCGAAGTGCTGCACCATCTCGGGCGTCGGTTGGCGCTGGCCCCGCTCGAGGAGGGAGATGTAGTGGGCGGGATGCGAGCCCGCGCCGAGTTCGGCCTGGGTCAAGCCCTTGGCGATGCGCGCCTGTCGCAGCATCTCGCCGAATCGCATGTTGTCCCCATCCGCATGTATCGTCACGCCGACCCGCTCCCCCCGGACAGGGTTCGATTCGTGACTGCTCATGTCTAGCAGATCCCCGGGACAATATAGAAAACGGTTGTGAGGAACGTGCCGCTCAGCGGTGACGGACCCGTCTCGGCAGCACCGGTGACGCCAGCAGCGTGAGGATTCCTGCCAGGGATACCACGATCAGGCCCACGTGCAGCGACGAAGCATCGGCACCCGTTCCCACGATCGGGGGAGACAGCAGGAAACCGAGGCGCAGCAGCCGGCTGACCGCTGTGATCCCGGTCCCGGCCAGTTCGTCTGTCGGCTGCATGGCCGCCGGGACGAGCATTGCGACACCGAGGCCAACCAGGCCGAAGCCGAGGGTGGTCAGTCCGGCAGTGATCGCACCCAAGGGGGACGCTGCCACTCCAGTGGCGGTAGCCGCCTCAGGCCTCGGGAGGCAGTGCCTCGTGGTGCTTCTTGCCCTTGGTCCGGCGGTCTTCCTTCATCTCCGCTTCGAAGAGGTGCCGCTTGCCCTCGACGAGGGCGTCACGGGCTTCCTTCTCGAACGACTTGAACTCGGAGTAGTAGTGGTCGTCGTAGTCCTCCACGATCTGGAAGGTCCACCGTCCCTCGATGACATTGCGCCCGATGATGTCGCTCGCGAGCCTGTCGGCGAGCCCTGTGTGGCCGGCCTTGCGGAACAGCTCTTCGGCCTCCGAGAGGTTGAGGTCCGCAGTGCCGGTGAGGCGGTGGAAGTTGTACAGGAAGCCGCGCGCGTTCTCCACCACCTCGAGGGCTTCGGAGAGTTTTCCGAGCGCTTCGACCGTGAGGTCGGAGACGCCCTCGGGGCGCTGGTGGGTTGCGTCGGGACCGGGAGTATCGAGGGTAGCCATACTGGACAACATACCCAGCTGCTCCGACCCTCACACATGGTGACGACGACTAGCCAAACCCCGCCCTGCCTGTTTCGGCTTCGCCTACCTGCGTCTGCCTCTCCTACTCCGCGCCTACCCGAGTTCCGGCTTCGCGATCACGGCGATGTCGTCGTCGCCCGAGCCTGCACGCTGCGCGTCGGTGAGGGACTGCAGGACGGCCGTCACGGCGGGCAGGGGATCGGGGGTGGAGCGCAGCATGAGCCGAGCGTCCTTGGCGAGCAGGTCGGCGGAGAACTGGGTGTCCCCGAACGTGCCCGCGGTGATCACCGGGCCCTTCATCCCGGCGATCACGCCGAGCCCGGTGCCCTCCAGGAGGTCGAGCACCGCTGCGGCGTCCAGTCCGTTCGCCGTGCCCAGGCGCAGGGCCTCGACAAGGCCCTGCAGGGAGACCCCGAGGGCGAGGTTCGCGAGGAGCTTCCCCGTCGCCGCGTCCGACGGCGTCGCGACGCGGCGGAGGCGGTCGCTGTCGCCCCACAGGGCGGCAAGGGGTTCGACGACGTCGATATCCTCGGGTGCGCCTCCGAGCAGGACGCCGAGCCGGCCCGCCCGTGCCGGGGCGAGGCTCCCGATCACGGGGCCGTGGACGTACCGGACGCCGGCGGCGGATGCGTAGTCCGCGAACTCGCGGGCATCCTCCGGTGACACCGTGGTGACGTCGAACCATACGGCCTCGGCGGGGATCTCCAGCCCGGAGAGCACCACCTCACGCACGGTGTCCGGCCCGAAGAGCACGGTCATCACGACGTCGGCGTCCCGGACGGCGTCCTCCGGGGAACCGGCCCGCGTGGCCCCGGCGTCCGCCAGGCGTTCCACAGCGCTCGCCGTGCGGTTCCACGCGGTGAGGTCGTGGCCGGCGGCGAGCAGATGCACGCCGAGTTCGTGCCCCATGCGTCCGACGCCGAGCAGTGCGATCTTCATGAATCCTCCATAGGTGATGGGTGTCCCCAGGCCATTGTCCGTGGCTGATCAGGCCCGTGCCTCCGAACGGGTCAGCCCTTGCTGCCGATGGCGGCGCTGACGCCGTGACCGACGCGGAGGGTCAGTCCGCGCTGATCTGGCGGCGGAACGTACTCCGTGTGGTGTGCAGGTCCCAGAGCACGTCGGCGAGGACAGCGGGGTCCTTCTCCGGATCGCCCTCGATGATGCGGCCACCGATGATGAGCTGCGACACGTGGATGCCTTCCTCGCCCAGCACCTCGTTCAGCAGCTGGGCATACGCGGCCTGGCCCGCAAAAGCCACCGATGTTCCCGTGACGCCCCGCCCGGGCTTGACGGCGGACCCGCCGTTGACGAACAGGATGGTTCCGCGGTTCTCGCCGAGGAAGCGCATGCCGGGCAGGACCTGGTGGACGGCGGCCACGGGCCCGTAGATGGAGAACTCGACCGGGCCCCTGAGGTCCGCAGGCGTCGTCTCGAGGACCGGCCGCATGAAGTCCTTCTGCGGCAGCGGGCTGTACTGCAGCACCTCGATGGGGCCGAGTGCCTCGGTCGCGGCCTCGAGCGCAGCCGCGATGGATGCGGGGTCGCGGACGTCCGCGGCGAACCCCCGGGCGTGGACCCCGGCCGCACCGAGTTCCTCGGCGAGGGCGTCCAGTTTGCCCTGGCTGCGGGAGATGAGGGCCACGGAGAATCCCTCGGCCCCGAAACGACGTGCTACGGCGGCCCCGAGGCCGCGTCCTGCTCCGATGATTGCGAGAGTTGTCATACTCCGTGCAATTCATCAGGCGGCTTCATAATTCCTGCGGCGGCGATTTTCCTACTGCAGGGTCCCGAGGATGGTGCGCTGGATGACCACGGCGGCAGCGCCGCGGGCCCACTGGGCGAAGTCCGACGGCTGGCGGCTCAGCCGGATGGGCGCCGCCTCGGGATCGCGGTGGTACTCGATCGACCCCCGCAGGGCCTCGGACGCGACGTCCGCGAGGTCCATGCCCTCACCGGACAGTACGACGAGCTCCACCATCGTCAGGTTCGCGACCGCCGACACCAGGAGGCCGAGCGCCTCGCCTGCCGCCTGGACCACGGCGCCGGCCACGGGGTGCCCCTCCACGGCGAGCCCCAGGATCTCGTCGTACGTGCGCTGCTCGCCCGTGGAGGCGGCGAACTGGGAGCGGATGGCAGGGATGGTGAGCACGGCCGAGGAGCACCCGCGGTGGCCCTCCTTGCACCGCGGCCCGGAGGGATCCAGAGGATAGTGCCCCACGAGGCCGAGGCCGGCATCGGGAGGTGCGATGACCGCGTCGTTGATGACCAGTCCGTAGCCGACGCCCGCGCCCACCGTGAGGACGGCGAAGTCCTTCTCTCCGCGCCCCGCACCGAACCACTGCTCCGCGATGGTCAGGGCGACGACGTCGTTCTCGACGGCGGCCGGCAGCCCGGTCCGTTCCTGCACGAGTGCTGCGAGGGGAACGTCGCGCCACCCGAGGAACGGGGCCCGCAGCACCGTGGCATCGGAGTCCACCTTGCCGCCGATACTGATGCCGATGCCGCTGAATCCATCGAGCGGCCCGAGGTCGGACACCGCTCCGACGACGGCGTCGAGAACATCCTCCACGTCGTGGCTCGGCAGCGCGCGCTCGCTCGAGCCGACGACGTCGGCCTTGAGGTTGGTGGCTACCGCCGAGGCTGTCTCCCCGGTGAGTTTGACGCCCACGAACCGGTGGGCGTCGGGGCTGACCTCGAGGGGGCGCACGGGCCGTCCGATCGCGGCCGATATCACCTCGTCCGATTCGCGGAGGACCCCGGCATCGAGGAGGGGTTTGCTCAGCCGGGTGAGGCTGGCCACGGAGAGGCCGAGGCGGGTCGCGAGGTCGGCGCGGGAGATGGGGCCGCGGATCAGGACCTCGCGCGCGAGCGCCCGGGCAGGGCTGGAGGGTGCGAGCGAGGTGACCGCGTCCATGATGTTCCGTTCGCAGGGGGACTTATTTTCAGACTAGCGCTAATGGCGGGCCGTATGTGCACTCCTACTGGTGTTCGGGTCAAAACAGCCAACGGATGTGATGGTTGACACGGCTCTTATTTCTACCGTAAAAATAACAAGTGCCTGGATCGACGCCGAAGTGATCCTGGCACGCCATCACACCGCACGAAGGAGAGCCCACTGTGAAGCTTCCCCCCGGCCCCGCGAGGCGAGCCGTCCGATGCGTCGCCGGAGGATCGGTCCTGGCGCTCGCCCTCTCGGGATGCGCAGCCCAGGACGATGTCGTGACGCTCGATTTCTTCCAGTTCAAACCCGAAGCGGTGGCGAACTTCAGTTCCATCATCGGCGAGTTCGAAGCCGCCAACCCCGGTATCCGCGTGGTGCAGAACCACGTGCCGGACGCCGACACCGCCATCCGGACGCTGCTCGTCAAGGACAAGACACCTGACGTCCTGACGCTCAACGGCAACGGCCGCTACGGTGACCTCGCCAAGGCCTGCGTCTTCGCCGACCTCTCGGACCTTCCCGTCGTCGAGCAGGTCCGACCGGCCGTCAACGACATCATCGCCGATCTCGGCTCGTGCGAGACCGGCGAGGTCAACGCCGTGCCGTTCTCGAACAACGCGAGCGGCATCCTCTACAACAGGGACCTCTTCGCGCAGTACGGCGTCGAGGTGCCGACCACGTGGGACGGGCTGCTGGAGGTGGCAGAGACCTTCGAGGCGGCCGGGGTCACGCCCTTCTACACCACCATCAAGGATGCCTGGACCATGGGCCCGGCGTTCGTGAACCTCGGGGGTGCGCTCCAGCCCGACGGCTTCTACGACCGTCTGCGCGCCGCGGGACCGGACATCGCATCGGGGGATGTGTCCTTCTCGAAGGACTACCCCGAGGCGGTGGAGAAACTCACCACCCTGTACGGCTTCGGGCAGGACGACGCCGCCAGCCGCGACTACAACGCCGGTAACGCAGCCTTCGGGGCGGGTGAGGCGGCCATGTACATGCAGGGCAGCTACGCCATCCCCGCCATCCGGGCTGCCAATCCCGATGCCAACATCGGATCCTTCCCCTACCCGGCCACCAACTCCCCCGAGGAGACCGTGGTGGTGTCCGGCGTCGATGTCGCAGTGTCGGTCGGGCGCGACACGGAGCATCCGGAGGAGGCGAGGCGGTTCGTCGAGTTCATGATGTCGCCCGACGTCGTCGAACGCTATGCGCAGGAGCAGAGTGCGTTCTCTCCGCTCACCACGGGTGCCGAGACCACGGACCCGGCCCTCGCCGGCCTCGCCCCCTACTTCGAGGACAACCGCATCATCGGCTTCATCGACCACCAGCTGCCCGCGAGCCTTCCCCTGCCCCAGTACCTGCAGGAGCTGGTGCTCGGCGGCCGGCCCGAGGACTTCCTGTCCACCATGGACCGCGAGTGGAGCAAGATCGCCGCACGCACCATCCCGAACGAGAAGGACTGACATGAGCACTCCAGTGAGCAGCCCGGCACGGCCGGGCACACCGCCCCCGCGGGCGTTGCGGCAGGACCGGCGCGTGCCACGGGTCTTCTACCTGATGGTGCTCCCAGCCCTCGCCCTCTTCGCGGTGTTCCACACCGTGCCCCTCCTCACCGGCATGTTCTTCAGCCTGACGAACTACGCAGGGTACGGCGAATGGTCCTTCGTGGGACTGAGGAACTACGCCAACCTCTTCGGCGACGACCGCATCTACGGTGCGTACGGATTCACCTTCCTGTTCGCGATCGTCTCCACCGTGGCGGTCAACATCGTCGCGCTCGCCGTCGCCATCGCGCTCAACGGACGCATCCGCTTCAAGACCGGGTTCCGGGGCGTCTTCTTCATCCCCAACATCCTGTCGATCCTGATCGTCGGCTACGTGTTCAACTACCTGTTCTCGAACTCCGTCCCGGCGATCGCCGAGGCCCTGGGCATCACGTCGCTGACCACGAGCATCCTCGCCAGCCCCGACACGGCATGGGTCGGTGTGGTCATCCTGTCGGTCTGGCAGGCTGCCGCCTTCAACATCATCATCTACCTCGCCGGCCTCCAGACCATTCCGGCCGAACTCTACGAGGCTGCCTCCCTCGACGGAGCCTCGCCGTGGAAGCAGTTCGCGTCGATCACGTTCCCCCTGATCGGGGCGTTCTTCACCATCAACATGGTGTTGAGCCTCAAGAACTTCCTGCAGGTGTTCGACCAGATCGTGTCCCTGACGGCCGGTGGGCCCGGGACGTCCACCGAGTCGATCTCCCTGCTCATCTACCGGGGAGGGTTCCAGGGCGGGGAGTACGGCTACCAGACAGCCAACGCCGTGATCTACCTCTTCGTGATCATCGCCATCTCATTCATCCAGCTGCGGGTGCTGCAGCGCAGGGAGGCTTCGTTCTGATGACCGCCACATCCTCCTCCGCAGCGCGTCGCGTGCTGGCAGACGAACCCTCGCACCACGGCGTCGCGACCCGCGCCTTCCGCCCGGACCGGCGACGCGTCAACTGGTGGCTGACGGCCCTCGTGGCCGTGTGCGCACTGACGGTGCTGGTCCCGCTCTACCTGACCGTGGTGACGGCACTGAAGACCCCGGACCAGCTCGGGGGTACGGGCTTCGGGTTGCCGACGTCGGCCCGCTGGGAGAACTTCGCCGAGGCGTGGACCCTCACGAGCTTCCCCCGGGCACTGCTCAACACCGGCCTGGTCACGGTGGGCACCGTGCTGCTGACCCTCGTCACCAACTCCATGGTCGCCTACGCCATCGCGCGGAACCTGCACCGCAGGTTCTTCAAGGGGCTGTACTTCTACTTCATCGCCGCCCTGTTCGTCCCGTTCCCGATCATCATGCTGCCCGTAGTGAAGCAGACCGCGATCTCCGGGCTCGACAACCATCTCGGACTGATCCTGCTCTACACGGTGTACGGGCTCTCGTTCAACATCTTCGTGTACGTCGCATACATCCGGTCCATACCGCTCGAACTCGAGGAAGCAGCCCTCACCGACGGCGCCACCACCTGGACCGTGTTCTGGCGGATCATCTTCCCGCTGCTCGGCCCCATGAACGCCACCGTCGGTATCCTCACCTGCCTCTGGGCCTGGAACGACTTCATGCTGCCGCTGGTCATCCTCTCCGATCCGTCGGCGCAGACCCTGCCGCTGGCACAGTTCGTCTTCCAGGGGCAATTCAATACGAACTACCCGGTCGCATTCGCGTCCTACCTCATGGCGATGGCACCGTTGCTGATCGTGTACCTCTTCGCCCAGCGCTGGGTCATCTCCGGCGTGATGCGCGGATCCTCCAAATAACGCCAGTCCTCCAACCATCGAAAGGGACCACTTCGTGACTTCCACCGTCAACCCCGACGTCGAATCCGCAGTCGACGCCTCGACCGAGCTGTCCGCCGAAGCGTTCGCCGCCCGCATGCAGGATCCGAACTGGTGGCGCCAGGCGGCCGTCTACCAGATCTACCCGCGCAGCTTCGCCGATTCCAACGGTGACGGCATCGGCGACCTGAAGGGCATCACCTCCCGCATCCCGTACCTGACCTCCCTCGGCGTGGACGCCGTGTGGCTCAGCCCGTTCTACCCGTCGGCTCTCGCGGACGGCGGGTACGACGTCGACGACTACCGCGACGTCGACCCCAAACTCGGCACGCTCGAGGACTTCGACGAGATGATCGCGGCCCTGCACGCGGCCGGCATCAAGCTGGTGGCGGACATCGTGCCCAACCACACCTCGAACCGGCACGAATGGTTCCAGGAGGCGCTGGCCTCGCCGAAGGGTTCTCCCGCACGTGAGCGTTACATCTTCCGCGACGGCAAGGGCCCCGACGGCGCCGAACCGCCCTCGGACTGGGAGTCCGTCTTCGGCGGTCCGGCCTGGGAGCGCACGGAGGACGGCCAGTGGTACATGCACATCTTCGCGAAGGAACAGCCCGACCTGAACTGGGACAACCGCGAGGTCCGCGACGATTTCCTCACGACCCTGCGCTTCTGGTCCGACCGGGGCGTGGACGGCTTCCGCGTGGACGTGGCGCACGCGCTGACCAAGGACATGACCGAGCCGCTGCCCTCGAAGGCCGAGCTCGGACCCGAGGGTGGCAACAACAACGGCCGGCACCCGTTCTGGGACCGCGACGAGGTCCACGAGGTCTTCGCCGAATGGCGCAGGGTGTTCGACGAGTACACGCCGCCGCGCACAGCCGTCGCCGAGGCGTGGGTGCACGCCGACCGTCGTGCCCGCTACGCGAGCCCGGAGGGACTGGGCCAGGCGTTCAACTTCGATCTCCTCAAGGCGGACTGGAATCCGCACCAGTTCCGCGACATCATCACGAAGAACCTCGTCGAGGCGACGTCCTCCGGTGCGTCGTCGACCTGGGTCTTCTCCAACCACGACGTCGTGCGGCATGCCACGCGCTACGGCCTGCCGCCGGCAGGACCGGACGGCACGAGCAAGCCGGGCCAGGGCGGAGAGGGCGGCCAGGACGGTTCGGCCTGGCTGATGACCGGAGGCACGGAACCGGCGCTGAACCGTGAGCTGGGGGAGCGCAGGGCACGCGCCGTCTCGCAGCTCATGCTCGCCCTGCCCGGCTCCGCGTACCTGTACCAGGGCGAGGAGCTCGGCCTGCACGAGGTCGCCGACATCGCCGACGAGGACCGCCAGGATCCCACCTTCTTCCGCAACAGGGGCGTGGACGTGGGCCGCGACGGCTGCCGCGTGCCGCTGCCCTGGACGAAGGACGGCCGGTCCTTCGGCTTCGGTTTCGGCGGCGCGCACCTGCCGCAGCCCGAGTGGTTCGGCGAGTACGCGGTGGAGGTGCAGGAGGGCGATCCCGCCTCCCACCTCAGCTTCTACCGCCGGGCGCTGGCACTGCGCCGCGAGCTGCAGGGCGAGGAGGACTTCGAGTGGATCGACGAGTCCTCCGCCGACGTCCTGCACTTCACGCGTCCCGGTGGCTGGCACTGCGTCACCAACTTCGGTCCGACGCCGGTGGACCTGCCCGCGGGAACCGTGCTGCTGAGCAGCTCGCCCCTGGCGGGCGGCAAGCTGCCCGGCGACACGACGGCCTGGCTCGCCTAGCGCGCGCCTGACGGCGTAGGGCGGCGGGCCATCCCCAGGGAGGTGACCCGCCGTCGTCGTCGATCCGCTCCCGGCCAGGGGGCCGGGCATACTGCTGCTGCTTCGTGCACGCCCTTCCGACGGAATGGTGCGTGTCGTGCCAGGACGCGCCGTCGGAACGGGGTTGGCCCCGTCGCAGCGCGTGCACGAGCCACAATCCTCCGACGGCCAGCCCGTTCGTCGGCAGGAGAATCGGTTGCACGCCCCTCCGCGGCCTCGGAATACTGGACGGACCGGCATGAGCGAGGCGGAGGGCAGCGGCATCAGCAGATCCCACGAGCACGAGGAGAGGCTGCGCAAGGCGGCCCAGTACCGTGCTGCCCGGGATGGTGGGGGAGCGGCCGACGCCATGGCCGAACGGGACCGCCAGGACGACGGCGATGCGGCGGCGGACGGGGAGCTGGCCCCGCTGCGGGAGGGCGAGGACGAGGCCAGGCGTGCGCGGCTGATCGTGGACCGGGCGGTGGCGCGCGGGGACTTCGACAACCTGGCGCTCGCCGGTAAGCCGATCCCCGGGCTGGGGGAGGCCCATGATCCGGACTGGTGGGTCAAGGGACTGATCCAGCGCGAGAACATCACCGGGCTCGGTCCGCGGGCCATTTTGCTGCGCACGGAGGACGCCGAACTCGACGACCGCCTCGACCGCCAGTACACCGAGCAGCAGGTCCGCGAGGTCCTCGAGGACTTCAACCACCGCGTGATCGACGCGCGGCGCCAGCTCCTCGGAGGTCCGCCCGTGATCACGAAACTGCGCGACGTCGATGCCGAGGTGGAGCGCTGGCGGGAACGCCGGGAGGCAGCCCGCCGCACGGCGGAGGCCGCGGCCCCGCCGGAGCCGCCCAGAACCTCCTTCTGGCGCCGGATCTGGCGCGGCACCGACTGAGCCGCGGCTAGTTCGGGATGACCCGGTACAGCACCTTCTTCTTCACCATCGCCCAGATGGCGAGCACCACGACGGAGTGGATCACGAGTCCCTGCCAGGCGCTCGCGCGGTCGAGCCCGGGGATGTTCGCGACGGCGAGCACGAAGTACACGTGGACGATGAACACGTACAGGCTCGCGCGGCCCAGCGGGATGTACAGCCAGCCCGTCAGTGCGTTGATGGGTTTCCAGAACGAGGTCAGGATCACGTGCGCCGCAAGGATGAAGAAGGCGATGTTGAGCAGCCGCCCCGGTTGCAGGAACACGCGCACGTACCCGGACTCGTACAGGGTCTGGTAGAAGCCCGCCGGGATGAAGGCGAGATCGAGTCCCAGGGCGTGGTTCAGCCAGAGGGTTCCCAGCGCCAGTGCATAGGCGCCGGTCGCCGCGCCCACGAAGATCTTCCCGCGGTGGGTGCTGAGCGCGTCGATGACGGCGCGACGGTGGTACCCGAGGACGACGCCGTGCACGAAGATCACCTGCCAGGTGAGCAGCGGGAACACGTCCTGGAACTGCGAGGGGAGGACGCGCAGGTGGAAGATGCTGTCCACGATGTAGAGCGTCCAGCTGATGGCGAGCAGCAGCCACCACAGTTTCTTGCGGAGCATCAGGACGAGCAGCGGGACCGTCAGTGTCAGCACCACGTAGAGGCCCATGATGTTGAAGGCCCACGGCCCCATGGTCAGGAGCACGAGGTCGCGGACCGCGTACCCGGCCGGCGGGTAGTCGAACAGGCGCGTGATGTTCGGGTAGAGGTCGTACACGCGGCCCGCGGCCTCGATGCCCGCCCCGCCCGTGCCGCGGTCCGTGAAGGTGGTCAGCTCGGTCGCGTCGATGAAGGGCACGAGGGACAGCAGGTAGACCGTGAGGACCACGGCCAGGGACGTGAGGTAGAGCTTGCCGGCCCTCCGGGTGGTCCCCTTCGCGGCCTCCACGGCTCCGCGGCGCTCGACCGCGATGGGGTGCACCATCCCGAGCACGACGCCGGACAGCAGGACGAACAGTTCCGCGCCGGTGATGGTCCCGATGAGGTTGCGGGAGATGAAGGACCAGGGGCCGGCGATCTCGATGTGGGTGACGACCACCGAGGTGATGATCCAGCCGCGCAGCAGGTCGATCCGGGCGTCCCGCGACGCCTGCTCGTCCGGGTAGCGCCACTGCGGCACCACGCGCCTGGCCACCCCGGCCAGGAGTACCAGGCCGAAGAGCCCGACGACGCAGAGGACGAGCCAGCCCATCACTGCACTGACCGGTGCGCCGGCCTGCCACACCTGCCTGGTGGATTCGTTCGCGTCCTCCTGCGGAACCACCTCGGTGATCGGCCCGAGCCGGACACCGGGCGCCGCGTCGAGGGTACTGCGGAGGGCCGCAGCCGTCGCATCGTCCCCACCGAGGCCCCAGTCGACCGTATGGCCCTGGGCCTCGGGCTCCGTGCGTGATGCCTCGAGCCAGGCGACCATGCCGATCTCGGGATACTCCTCGGCGAGGGCGGGGTCGAACACCTGATTCAGCCATGCCCGCTTGATCTCCGCCTCGGGAGCGCTGTCGGGGTCTTCGGGATCGTGGAGGGCGGCCGTCTGGACGAGGAACCGTTTGCCCTTCCCCGCGGCATACTCCTTCGCGAAGTCGATGCGGGGAGCGCCAGGAGCCGCACCGTAGGTGCCTGCGAGCTGGTCGGCGAACTTTCCCGGTTCGGGCAGCACGGACGTGGTGATCGCGCCGGAGTACTGGCGCGTACCATCGGCGTTCCTGGTCGCGCCCTGCTCGTAGCTGCCGAAGTGGTACAGGGACAGGCCCACCCAGTCCACGGCGTCGTCGCCGGGGTAGTAGGGCCGGTAGGGATCGTCGCCACCGTCGATCAGGCCGTTGCCGTTGGTGTCGAGGGCGGTGGCGGTGCCGGAGCCGAGGCCCTCCACGGCACCGTAGGCCTCGGTGAACGGGTAGCCGGCAGCGTACGACGGCGCCCAGACCATCGCGGCGGACGGCACCCGGGCGTGGACCTCGTCGGCCACGGTGCGAAAGGCTTCGACGTAGGTGTCGGGTTGCTGGCCCCAGCCGAACCAGGTGCCGTTCATC
Source organism: Arthrobacter sp. BC5 (assembly GCF_056680255.1). Taxonomy (NCBI): domain Bacteria; kingdom Bacillati; phylum Actinomycetota; class Actinomycetes; order Micrococcales; family Micrococcaceae; genus Arthrobacter; species Arthrobacter sp. BC5. The sequence goes on along the minus strand of NZ_CM155273.1, from coordinate 354,166 downwards.
TCCGGGGCGAAGCGGAGGAAGAAACCGGTGCGGAATTCGTCGCTGATGCGCCCGAGGATGTCGGCGAGGTGCTCGGCGTCCCCCTCCGTCAGTTCGGCGAGGGGCTTCGATGGTTCGAGGGACACGACGGCGACGGCGCCGAGCGGCGCCTCCTGCCGGGCCAGATCGACCAGGTCGCGCTCCGCGTCGGCATCGAGCGGATAGGCGACGGGCCGGCTGAAGAACGACGGCGTGATCCCGGTGCGGTCGGCATAGGCGCGGGCGTTGTCGACGGACCAGTCGAGCTCGGGACCGAAGTATCGGCCCTCCGCGAGCCCGGTCGGATCCTCGACGGGCGCCTGGTCGCTTCCCTCCGTGGTGGAGGGCAGGCCGCCGGCCGTCGCCTGTGCGGGCGCGGCTCCGGCCAGGAGTGCGAGGAGCAGGGCGGCCGTCAGGGCCCAACCCTCCGTCCACCGTCGCCTGCCCCGTAGAAGGACGGGAGTCATCCCTTCGCTTCCTGGCGGGCTTTCGCCTTCGCGATGTCCGCCTGGTAGTGCTCGTAGCCCCGGTAGCGGACGGCTTCGACGATGACGCTGAAGATGACGAGGTCGAAGATGACCCAGACGATGTTGACGGACGTCCCGAGGATGTCCGCCTGCCCCGTGAGCATGCGGATGATGCCGACGATCACGGCGGCGACCAGCAGGCCCATGGCCCACAGCTGGGGCTTCACCAGGTCCCACCGGAGCGTGTTGTCCTGCTGGAGGGTCTTGGGGGTGACGGCGAAGTCGAGGCTCCGGCCGAGGTACACGTTGCCGAACGCCGAGGTGATCGAGCGGATCCAGACGGGGAACAGGGCGAGCGAGTACTGCTGCCCGCGCCACGTCTTCACGCCCTTGCCGACCACGGCGAACAGCAGCTGGTTGACCAGCAGGAACGGGATCAGCCGCACGAAGAACTCGGTGCTGATCGAGTTGACCGGCAGGATCCCGAACAGCAGGTAGATGATCGGCGCAGCGATGTAGACGACAGCGGCGAAACCGGACAGGTAGCTCCACATGGTGGCCCCGTACATGAGCTTCTGGGCGAACGTCAGGCCCTTCTGCGCGAACGGGTTCTCGCGGAACATCACCTGGATGGTCCCCTGGGCCCAGCGCAGGCGCTGGGTCAGCATCGAGTTGAGATCCTCGGGCGCCAGCCCGTCGGCCAGCTTCTCGTGGTGGTACGCCGATTCCCAGCCGAGCGAGTGCAGGCGCATGCACGTGGCCATGTCCTCGGTGACGGAGATGGTGGCCATCGGCATCACCGCCTGCGCCTCGCCGCTGCGGTCGGCGTTGACGGATTCGATCAGGACGCGGACGGCGTCGATCGCGGCGAGCGGGGACCACGAGCGCTGCGCCAGCTGGTCGAGCGCGGCGTCGTCGACGACGGCGAGGCCGGGAGTGCTTGCGGAGGCGCCCTGCAGCCCGGTCCCCAGGCCCTCGATGCCGAGGTCCTCGAGCGAGGCCAGGTCCTCGTGGAAGGCCGCGATGTCCGCCGCCACGAGGCCTCGGGTGACTGCCGCGACCCGCTGCTGGAACTCGTAGGTGACCTCGGAGATCCCGTCACCCTTCCGTAGGCGGCGACGGACCCTGCGCAGGTCCTTCGCCACGAGGTCCAGGGCCTCGCTCACGCGCTCGTTGTCCGCGCCCAGGTTCTTCTTGGCCCTCGCGATGACCTTGTCCGAGGTCTTGAGCGCCTTGTACAGGGCGAGTTCGATCTCCGTCACGTAGCGCGTGACGCCGAGCTGCATGAGCGCCTCCCGGCGGATGATGGCGTTCGAGCCGCAGAAGAAGGCCGCGTTCCACCCGTCCTTGCCCTGCTGGATGGGGCCGTAGAACAGTGGCGCCTGGCTGCCCAGCGGGTCCGAGTCCGGCACGTTGATGAACACCTGCGGCGTCTGCACCAGTGCCATCTTCTCGTTGGTGAAGTAGCCCAGGGTCTTGTCGAGGAGGAGCGGATCGGGGATCTGGTCGGCGTCGAGGATGACGAGGAACTCGCCGTCCGTGGACATCAGCGCATTGTTGAGGTTGCCGGCCTTGGCGTGCCGCGGCATGTCCTTCCAGTCAGCGGACCGCGTGATCCATCCGATGCCCTCGGCTTCCGCCGCTTCACGGACTTCGGCACGGTTCCCGTCGTCGAGGATCCAGGTGTTGTGCGGGTAGCGGATCTTCTTCGCTGCGCGTGCCGTGGTGAGCACGAGGTCCAGCGGCTCGTTGTAGGTGGTGATGAAGACGTCCACGGTCAGGCCGGGCGGGGCCTCGGGGGCCTGCCGCTTCCTCAACCTCCACACCGTGAAGCCGAAGAGCAGGGAGTCGATCAGGGAGTAGGTCTCCGCCAGCACCAGCGGGATGGCGATCCACCAGGCCTCCCAGTTGATCGAGTAGAGCCAGCGCCACACGATGTAGTTCAGTCCCAGGACCGCGGTCACGAGGACGATCGACCGGATCAGGAGCGTCCTGCCCCCGAAGGAGTCATCCCGTTTGCCTCCACGTCCGTCATCGACGGACGGATCACCTGGTGACGTGATCTCCATGCTTCAGCACGCTCCACTTCCTGCTTCCGTGCACGCGGGCACTGCTGCGGTGACTTGTGTGTGCCGGGCTGGCGCACTGAGACGCTCACCGGGTCCGCGGGGACCATGAAGCATGAAACCAAGTTACCCGAGTGGAGGCACGGCGCCCTACGTGAGGCGGGAGTGCGCCAATATTGAGCAATACCTGCGCTTACGGAAGGTCCTGCCGGACGGGGCCCGCGGGAGGATTGAGGTGTCGAGGGACCCGTCACCAGGGCCGGCGGCACCGCTGCATGCAGCCGCTCAGCGATAAGGGCAAAACCGGTGCGAGCCGGTGACGCAAAGCCACGGGACCCACGGGGTCAGCCGGGCCATCGAACAGCAAAGGTCTCAGCCATGCCTCCTTCGACCCTCCTGTCCCGCGCCCACCGAGGAATGCCCGGCGGCCGGAGATCCATCCTGGGCGCCGCCCTCGCCGTTCTGCTGATGGCTTCGGTTCCCGGGCCCGTCGCGGCCGGCGACACACCCCCGGCCGCGGATCCCGGACCGGTGGGCGACTTCTCCTGGAAGGGCTTCAACTGGGAGAAGCGCTGGTCGGCCGGGGCCCCGACCTACAACGGGCGGTTCGCTGCGGCCAACGTGAGCACCCCGGACGCCAATGGCCATGTGACCATGACCCTGTCCAATCCGACAGGGGAGTCGGCCATCGGTGCGGAGTTCAACACCACGCGGCACGGTTTCGGCTACGGCACGTACAGCACCACGATCGAGAAGGACCTCACCACGCTGCAGAAGGAAGTGGTGTGGGGCTGCCTGTTCACCTACGACCCCGCCGTGGCACCCGGTTTCAACGAGATCGACCTGTGCGAGGCCAGTTCGTGGGGTGGTGGCAGCAGCTACAACCAGGTCTGGCCGATCACCCAGGGCCACGGCTACTGGTTCGACGCCGGCAAGCCGCCGGGACTCGGCAACGACACCGCGGTCTTCGGCGTCACCAGCAATCCCGTCCTCACGCACCGCTTGATCTGGGAGCCGGACAAGCTCACCTTCGAGACCTTCGCGGGGGAGGGCTCCTCCGGGACGCTGCTCAAGCGCACCGTCAAGCAGGGCGAGAACGTGCCCGAGCCGGCCCGCGAGACCGTCCACTTCAACCTCTGGGTCACCGGCGGCGGGGGCGGCGACCCGGCGCATGTGAAGCCCGAGAAGGTCGTCATCCGGGACTTCTCCTTCGTCCCGGCCGGGCCCGTGGTGACGCCCCCGGTCGTCGCGCCGACGCCGACCCCGACGCCGACCCCGACCCCGAGCCCGACCCCGAGCCCGACCCCGAGCCCGACGCCCTCGCCGGCTCCGAGCCCTACCGCGACTCCAACTCCGCCGGCTCCCGCGATCGCCTTGACCGCGACGAGCACGAAGGTCCGCAGCGCCACCTCGACCACGCTCAGCTGGACGGGCGCCACGGGTTCGACCGTGACGCTCGTGACCAACGGAGTGCGGACCAGCATCGCCAATTCGGGCCGCTACACGACGACTGCTAAAGGCACCTCCGCGAGGTACCAGGTGTGTGACGCGACGCGCTGCTCGCCGGTCGTGATCGCCACCCGGTAGCCCGGCTGGTCGACCCGCCCCGGGCTGCGCCTCCCGAGGAGGTCCGGCTCAGCCCATCTCGGCGTAGCGCCTGGCCTGGCGAAGTGCCTCGCGCATGCCGTCCGCGTCATGCACGGTGCCGTAGCCGGGGGTGTCGCGCTGGAAGCGCCAGCCCTCCGCGAGGGGCCCGGCGTCCACGGCGTCGAAGCCGAACTCGTCGAGGAGTTCCATCACGGCCTGCTTCGCGTCGGAGTCGTCACCCGCGATCGGCAGGGCCCGCCGGTCGGGAGTGCCGGCAGGCGTACCGTCGGTGGTGAGCTGCTCGAAGTGGATGTTGTTGAACACCTTCACCACCGAGGAACCCGGGAGGTGTCGCTGCAGCAGCTCGCTCGTCGTCGTGCTCTCGTCGTCGAGCTCGGCGATCCGGCCGTCCCGCTGGGGATAGTAGTTGCAGGTGTCGATCACGAGCTTCCCGGCGAGCGGCTCCACGGGAACGGAACCGATGTCCTTCAGCGGGATGGTGACGACGACGACGTCGCCCTCCGCAGCCGCCTCCTCGACGCTCCCGGCGCGGGCGCGCTCACCGAGCTCTCCGACGAGGTCCCGGAGCGTCTCGGGCCCGCGGGAATTGCTCATGACGACCCGGTAGCCGCGAGCGACGGCGAGGCGCGCGAGCTGCGAGCCGATGTTGCCGCTGCCGATGAAACCGATGGTGCTGCGCCCGGCGCCTGTCTGGTCCGTCGTGTTCTCAGTCATTCCCACCACAACATCCCCGGGCCGTGGTTATTCCTCAGGTGCTCCGCGCGTCGTCCGTCCAGACGTAGAACTTCTCGGGACGTCCCGCCGAACCGTACTGGGGGACGATCCGCGCCTGTCCCCGTGACACGAGGAACTCGAGGTAGCGCCTCGCACTCACCCGGGCCATGCCGAGCCGTTCGGCGACATCGGACGCCGACGTCCCGCGCCCATGGCCGCGGAGGTCCAGCATGACGGCGTCGAGCGTGGGTGCGGAGAGTCCTTTCGGCGTCGTGACCGTCGTGGCCACGGCAAGGCCCGACGGCGCGTTGCCGCGACCCGGGCCGGTCCCCGCCGCGGTGCGGAGGAGCCGGTCGATCCTGCTCTGGTCCAGCGACGCGGTGCCGTCCGTGGCGTGGGCGTCGAGATCGCGCCGGTATGCCACGTAGGAGTCCAGCCGCTCGTTCAGCACGGCGGCGTTGAAGGGCTTCACGAGATAGCCCAGGACCCCGCCCGCTACGGCTGCCCGCACCGTCTCGAGCTCGCGGGCAGCGGTGATGGCGATGACGTCGAGGGGTTCACCCGGCCGGTTCCGCAGGGCCCGCAGCACCTCGATCCCCGTCATGTCCGGGAGGTGGATGTCCAGCAGCACGAGCCGGGGCCGCAGCTCGTCCACGAGTTCGAGCGCTCGGGCGCCGGTGTGGGCGGCGCCGACGACCTCGAAGCCGCCATGGGCGAGCAGGAACCCGGTGTGGATGCCGGCGACCTGGTGGTCGTCGTCGACCACCAGGGTGGGGATCGGCGCGGGAGCGGAGGAAGGCGTGGCGTCGGTCATGGCACCTGCAGGGTGGAACGGGGGACGTCGAGGAGCGACGGCGCGAGCCAGACGGTGAACTCGGCGCCGCCGAGGTCGGAATCGTCGACGACGACGTGCCCGGAGCGGCGCCGCGCTATCCGGTCCACCAGGGCGAGGCCGAAACCCCGCGTCCCGGTGGAGCCGCCGTCCTTCGTCGAGTAGCCGGAGGAGAAGATGCCGTCGATGTCCTCGGGTGCGACGCCGGGGCCGCTGTCGGACACCGTGACGCGCACGGCGTCGTCGGCGGTATCCAGCTGGACGAGGACCTGGCCGTCGGCGCGCCCGCTCCCGGCCACGGCTTCCATCGCATTGTCGATGAGGATGCCGAGGATGGTGACGACGTCGGTCGTGCCGTCCGGATCGAGCGTCGACGTGTCGTCGATCCTGAGCGAGATGCCCTTCTCGGAGGCGATGGTGCTCTTGGTCATGAGCAGGCTCGCGGCGTCGGGGTCCTTGATGCCCGGCGCTATCGATCCCGAGACCAGCGAGCCGCCGTGCCCCGACCGCGAGATGAAGTCGACGGCCTGCTCCGTGCGGCCCAGCTCGAGCAGCCCCGAGATGGTGTGCATGCGGTTCGCGAACTCGTGCGCCTGCGCCCGCAGCGCCTGTGTGACGTCGCGCTCGCCGTCGAGGTCCGTGAGCAGCTGGTAGAGCTCGGTGCGGTCGCGGAGGATCATGACGCGCCCCACGCGCGCGCCGTCCACCAGGGCGTCGGACGTGCGGGCGAGGAGCACGCGTTCACCGGACAGGACCGTCTCATCGGTGTCGGCGGGGTCGGTCAGAAGGCGCGCGAGGGCCGGCTCCATGACGTCGGTTGCCGGCCGGCCCGTCGCGCCGTCGTCGAGGCCCAGGAGCCGCTTCGCCTCGTCGTTGAGGAGTGCTATCCGGTGGTGCTCGTCCACGGCGACCATGCCCTCGCTGATGCCGTGGATCATGGCGTCCCGGGTCTCGAGGAGGGAGGCGATCTGCTCGGGCTCGAGCCGGTAGATGCGGCGCCACACGAGCCGGGAGATCCAGATGGCCCCGGCGGAACCGACGAGCGCGGCGACGATCAGCCAGGCCAGCAGGCGGGGGAGGTCCTCGTAGAGATCGGCGTCGAGCTCGGACTCCAGCGTGCCGACGGATGCGGTACCGATGATCCCGCCGTCGTCCCCGTAGATGGGTACCTTCACGCGCCAGGACTCGCCGAGCGTGCCTGTCTGGGTGCCCACGAAGATGTCCCCGGAGAGGGGGATCGACGGATCGGTGGAGACGAGCTCCCCGATGAGGTCCGGGTTCGGGTGGGAGTAGCGGATGCCGTCCTCGTCCGTGACGACGACGTACGTCACGCCCGTGGACTGGCGGATGAGGTCGGCGATGGGCTGGATCGCCGCGCTCGGATCCGCCTGGTCGAAGGCCTCGACGACGGAGGGCAGCTGCGCCACCGACTGGGCGACGCCGACCATGCGGTCCTCGTACTGCTCGCGGATCTGCAGCCGCTGCATGGCGACGGCCGTGGAACCCGCCACGGCGACGATGACGAGCACGATGGCCAACTGCAGGAAGAACAGCTGCGATCGAAGCGACATCGTCCTGATCATCCTCATAGTGTGACACGCGTGGGTCCGTCACATCGGGCTCGTGCCGGTCCCGCTGCCCGGTTCGAGCACCATCAGGAATCGCTCGGGTGACACTGCGTACCGCCTCGTATCTGCTGCTCGGCTGCCTCGCGAACCCGCCCGGCCTGCGATGACCGACCGAGTCGGCCATACTGGGCTGATGAGATCCCTGTTGATTGCCCTGGCCCTTGTCGCGCTCGTCCTCCTGATCGTCGGGGTCGCCGTCGAGACACTCAAGTTCCTGCTCTATATCGGGCTGATCGTGCTGGTTGCGTCGGCCGTCCTGCTTCTGCTTCAGCGCGCTCGGTCCCGAGCGCAGCGGTAGGAGATGGCGCCGTCGTATCCCCGGACGTAGGTCCCCTCGGGGTATGGTCGGCGTGACCCGATAGCAGCCTCCGCTGGACGCCGGCCGGGACGCAGGGGACGGGCAACCGAGTCCGTCTCCCGGGTCACGGTCGGCCATCGATCCTGTCACGGAACAGCAACCGTCGCCCCGATCGGGCGCTTCGGTCGAACACGGTCGTTAGTGTGGAAACGGTGAGATTCTCCTCCCGCACCGCCACGCAGCCCGCCCCGCCCGCCACGGGAACGAGTCTCGGCAACACGTTCTACGGCGCCCTGATCGGCCTGGTGGAGCTTGTCCCGGGGGTTTCCGGCGGTACCGTCGCACTCGTCCTGGGTGTGTTCGACCGCGTGGTCGCGTCGGCAAGCCACCTCATCGGCGGTCTGGTGCAGCTCGCCGTGCAGCGTGACCGCCACGGCGCAGGACGTCGTCTGGCCCGTGTCGAGTGGGCCCTGGTCCTGCCGCTGGCCGTCGGCATGTTCCTCGCCCTGTTGATCCTCTCCAAGCCCCTGCACACCTTCGTCGACACGCAGCCGATGATCTCCAGTTCCCTGTTCCTCGGGATGGTGTCGGCGAGCCTGCTGGTGCCCGTCACCATGGCCCGGGAAGCGGGTCCCTCGACCGCGATCTCCAGACTCGGCGGACTCGTCGTCGTGCTGGCCGTTGCAGCTGCGGTGTTCCTCCTCCTGGCTCTGCCGTCCCTGGAGGTGGAGAACCCGTCCGGGTGGGTGGTGGCACTCAGCGGGTCGGTCGCGGTCTGCGCCCTGGCCCTCCCCGGACTCTCGGGCTCCTTCATCCTGTTGACCTTCGGCATGTACGAGCCGACGCTCGAGGCGGTCAGCACGCGCGACGGCGGATACCTGGCGCTCTTCAGCGCCGGTGCGGCTTTCGGACTCGTCTCCGTGGTCCAGGTCCTCGCGTACCTCCTGCGGGCGCATCGGCGCGTAACCCTCCTCGCCGCCGCGGGGCTGATCCTCGGCTCACTTCGAGCACTGTGGCCCTGGCAGGACGGCAGTGCACTCCTTCCACCCGGGGACGCATGGGCGGGGCCGCTGCTGGCATGCCTGGGCGGTGCAGCCCTTGTGTTCCTGCTCTGGTGGCGCGAGCGCCGGTCCGTACGGACCGCAGCCTCGGTGACGCCGTCGCGCGCAGCCGCCGGCCCTCACCACAGCTGGTCGGCCGGACATGAGGCTGAGGGCGCGCCGGTAGGATCGATCACCGTGTCTACCGTGAAAGGCCGTGATGACGGCCGTTAGGACGATCGAAAATCCGGCTCGGAATCGGGAGATCGACGGCACGGCCAGGGGATTCCGGCCGGAGGTCCAGGGCCTGCGCGCATTGGCTGTGCTGATGGTGGTGTCCTATCACATCTGGTTCGGCAGGGTCTCGGGCGGGGTCGATGTCTTCCTGCTGATCTCGGCCTTCCTGCTGGCCTTGTCGTTCCTTCGGAAGGCGGAATCGGGGCGCCCGCTGGACCTGGCCCGCCACTGGCTGCACCAGTTCAAGCGGCTGCTGCCCGCTGTCGTGGTCGTCATCCTCGGGACCCTTGCCGCGTCCGGGGTGCTGGTGCCGCCGTCCCGCTGGTGGGACATCATGGAGCAGTCGTGGGCGTCGCTGTTCTACGTGCAGAACTGGATGCTGGCCGCCCACACGGTCGACTACTACGCCGCTGATCACAGTCGCGCCAGTCCGCTGCAGCACTTCTGGTCGCTGTCCGTGCAGGGCCAGGTGTTCATCCTCTGGCCTCTGCTGTTCCTCTCCAGCCTGCTGGTGGCACGCCGTTTCAAGCTCAGGTTCCGTGGCGTGGTGCTGGTCGTGTTCGGTGCGCTCTTCGCTGCTTCGCTGGCGTTCTCCGTCTGGCAGACCTCCACGAACCAGGCATACGCGTACTTCGACACGCGCGCCCGGCTCTGGGAATTCGCCTTCGGCACGCTGCTCGCGCTGGCCCTGCCGTACGTCCGTCTGCCCCGCCTGGTGCGTGTCGTCGCCGGCTGGGTCGGCGTCCTTGCGATGCTCAGCGGCGGTTTCCTGCTCGACGTGCAGGGGCAGTTCCCCGGCTATGTAGCACTGTGGCCACTGATGGCGGCCGCCCTCGTGATCGTGGCCGGGCAGACCCACAGCGCCGTCGGAGCAGACCGGTTCCTGTCATCGAGGCAGCTGGTGCGGGTCGGGGATCTGTCCTACGCCCTGTATCTGTGGCACTGGCCGGTGTTGGTGCTCGCACTGACCTGGCAGGACCGTCCCTCGCCGGGGGTGCTGGGCGGCCTCATCATCATCGCCGTATCCCTTGTGCTGGCCTACGTCACGATGCGTTTCGTCGAGCGGCCTCTGCGGGCGCTGGCCTGGGCCGACCGCAGTCGTCGGCGCTCGGTGCTCGTGCTGGCGGTGTGCCTGGGGCTTGTCGCGGTTCCCCTGACGGTCTGGCAGCAGAGCCTGCGGATCGAATCGGAACGCATCGGGGCCGAAGCCGAGAGGAACAATCCGGGAGCTCTGGTGCTGGATCCTCGGTTCGGACTCACCGCGCCCGGCGGCGTCCCGCTGGTACCGGCAGCAAAGCTCGTCGCTCGCGACTGGGTCGGTCTTCCCGATCCCTGCACCGGGCGGTACTCCACGGATGCCCCGCTTCTCCAGGGAACGAGCTGCTCGGTCGTCGTCGACCAGGAGGAGCCCGACCGCACGATCGTGGCGGTCGGGAACAGCCACGTCCAGCAGTGGCTCGCCGCCATGAAGCCCATGGCGGAGGCGAACAACTGGGCTGTGGTCGCGATCGTGAAGGGCGGGTGCCAGTACGTCGCCTACTCGGAGGAGATGACCCCCGACTGCAATGAGCGGAACGCCCAGGCAGCGGATTACATCCTGCAGCTCCGTCCCGACGCCGTGTTCACCACGGGAACGTATTCGATCACCGACGCCCCGTACGAGTTGCTGCCCGGCGGATTCAGCCGGGGCGCTTCGGACCTCATGGCTCAGGGCATCCCCGTGGTCGCGATCCGCGACAACCCGCGCTTCACCCAGAACATGGTGGAGTGCGTGGAGAGATGGGGGGCATCGTCCGAGCTGTGCAACCCCGCGGACGCCGACGCACGCGACACGGGGGAGGTCTCGCCCACCGCACAGATGGCCGAGGCCACCCCGGGGCTCGCGACCATGGACCTCGACGACTACTTCTGCGTCTCGGGCACCTGTCCCGCCGTCATCGGGAACGTCCGCGTCTACCTGGACGACAACCACCTCACGGCCACCTACGCCGAGACGCTGGGCCCGTTCTTCGAAGAGCAGTTCAGGGACGCCACCGGATGGTGATGCACGCCGCCCGCAGCCCGTGACCACAAAGACCAATACGAGCACTACGACCGCATGCTTTACCGACCGTCAGCGGCCTTCCTAGCCTGAGATCAGCAGTGGTGACCGGCATCACATCCCGCATCTCATCTCAAGGAAGAGAAAATCATGACGATCGATCGCACAACGGCGCGCCGTTCGACCCTCACAACCCTCGCCCTCGTCTCCGCCCTCGCCCTGTCGGCCTGCGGCTCCATGACGCAGAGCACCACCGCCTCGGATGAGGACGGCACCATCGAGAAGCTCAACATCGTGGTTCCCGCCGATCCCGGTGGAGGCTGGGACCAGACCGGCCGGGCCATGGAGACGGACCTCAAGGAGAACGACCTCGTGGGCAACGCCTCGGTGGTCAACGTGGGCGGTGCCGGCGGCACCAACGGCCTGGCGCAGCTCGCCACCGAGACGGACCCCGACACCCTGATGGTCATGGGCTACGTCATGGTCGGCGCGGTCGAGACCAACAACGCGGCCAACCGCATCGAGGACACCACGCCGATCGCCCGCCTCACCGAGGAGCCCCTCGTGGTCGTGGTCCCCGCCGACTCCCCGTACCAGACCATCGACGACCTGCTGTCGGACATCGAGGCCAAGGGCCAGGGCGTCTCCATCACGGGCGGCTCCGCGGGAGGTGCGGACCACATCCTCGCCGGCTCCATCCTCAAGGAAGCCGGCATCTCGCCGGACAACCTGAACTACATCCCCTACTCGGGCGGCGGCGAGTCCCTGGCGGCCCTGCTGGGCAACAAGGTCAATGCCGGCATCTCCGGTGTCGGCGAGTACGCCGAGCAGGTCAACTCGGGCAAGCTGCGCGCCCTCGCGGTCTCCGGCGAGGAAGCCGCACCGCAGCTCCCCGACACCCCGACCCTCACCGAGGAGGGCGTGGACCTCGTGCTCACCAACTGGCGAGGCGTCGTCGCCCCCGGAAGCATCGACGAGGCCCAGGCCGAGAAGCTCACCCAGCTCGTCACCGACCTGCACGGGACGGACACCTGGAAGGCCACCCTCGAGGAGAACAACTGGTCGGACGCCTTCCTGGCCGGCGAGGAGTTCCGGACCTTCCTCGACGAGGACATCGCCAGCGTCAAGACGACCCTCACCGACATCGGACTGCTGTAGCCCATGAGTACCTCCGTAGAGAACGCACCCGGGAGCGGCACGGCCGCCGCTCCCGGCAGGCCGATCGGTGAGCTGATCTTCGCGCTCATCATCGTCAGCGTGGGTGTGGTCGGTTTCGTTGCCGGGGCGGGTATCCAGACCCCGCCGTCGGCCAGCGACATCGGGCCGCGAGCCTTCCCGTTCGCCGTGTCGGCCCTGCTCGTCGCCGTCGGCGTGGGCCTGGTGATCCAGGTCCTCCGCGGCCACCGCGGCGCCGCCGACGAGGGCGAGGACGTCGACCTCGAGGCGAAGACCGACTGGCTGACCGTCGGCAAGCTCGCCGCGTTCGTGCTGGTGCACGCCTTCCTCATCGTCCCGCTCGGCTGGCCCGTCGCCGCCGCGTTCCTGTTCTTCGGAGCGGCCTGGTCGCTCGGGGCACGCCCCTGGTGGCGCAACCTCGTCACGGCCATCGTCCTGGCCCTGGTGCTGCAGTTCGTCTTCGGCGGACTCCTCGGCGTCTCGCTGCCCCCCGGCTTCCTCGAAGGGTTCGGTGTCTTCGGTGGATAACTTCCTCATGCTGATGGAGGGCTTCGCCACGGCGATGCAACCCATCTACCTCCTCTTCGCGCTCGGCGGCGTGCTCGTCGGCACCGCGGTCGGCGTCCTGCCCGGCATCGGCCCGGCCATGACCGTCGCGCTGCTCATGCCCATCACCTACAGCCTCGAGCCGACGGCCGCGATCATCGTCTTCGCGGGCATCTACTACGGCGGCATGTACGGCGGATCGACCACGTCCATCCTGCTCAACACCCCCGGCGAGTCCTCCTCGATCGTCACGGCGCTCGAGGGCAACAAGATGGCCAAGGCCGGCAGGGGAGCGGCGGCACTGGCGACGGCGGCGGTCGGTTCCTTCGTCGCGGGCACCATCGCGACGGTCCTGCTCAGCTTCGTGGCTCCGTACGTAGCGGCCTTCGCCGTGCAGATCGGTCCGGTGGAATACGTGGCCCTGATGATCGTGGCCTTCCTGACGGTCGGTGCGCTCCTCGGCTCCTCCGTGCTGCGCGGTCTCGCCTCGCTCGGCCTCGGCCTCTTCATCGCGCTCGTCGGCTTCGATGCCCTCACCGCCCAGCAGCGCTACACCTTCGGCAGCCCCTTCCTGGCGGACGGGATCGACGTCGTCCTGGTCGCCGTCGCACTCTTCGCCGTCGGCGAGGCGCTGTACGTGGCGTCCCGCCTCCGTCACGGCCCCATCAAGGTCATCCCGGTGACCGGCGGCTGGACGAGCTGGCTCCGCAAGGACGATCTCCGACGGTCCTGGAAGCCGTGGCTCCGCGGTACCCTGATCGGCTTCCCCGTCGGGACCATCCCGGCAGGCGGTGCCGACGTCGCGACCTTCCTGTCCTACGCCTCCGAGCGGAAGCTCGCCAAGGGTGAGAACAAGTCGCAGTTCGGCAAGGGCGCCATCGAGGGCGTCGCCGGCCCGGAGGCCGCGAACAACGCGGCGGCCGCGGGCGTCCTCGTGCCCCTGCTGACACTGGGCATCCCGACGACGGCGACGGCCGCCATGATGCTCGTGGCCTTCCAGCGCTACCAGATCCCGGTCGGACCGCAGCTCTTCGAATCCAACAGCGCGCTCGTCTGGGCACTCATCGCGAGCCTGTACGTGGGCAACCTGATGCTGCTCGTGCTGAACCTGCCGCTGGTGGGCATCTGGGTCAAGATCCTCCAGATCCCGCGGCCCTACCTGTATGCGGGCATCCTGGTGTTCGCCGTGCTGGGCGCGTTCTCGGTGAACTTCACGCCGATCGACGTGATCATCCTGCTCATCGTCGGCATCCTCGGGTTCTTCATGCGGCGCTTCGGCTACCCGATCGCGCCGATGGTGGTGGGCCTGATCCTCGGGCCCATCTTCGAGAGCCAGCTGCGGCGCTCGCTCGCCATCTCGCAGGGTGATCCCGTGGCGCTCGTGCAGTCACCGGTCGCGGCGACCATCTACGTCGTCCTGATCGTGATCTTCGCGCTGTCCTTCTTGCTCAAGCGCCGCCAGCGCCAGTTCGAGGCGATGGTCGCCGCGAACGCGGATGCGCCCGACGTCGTCCGTGGTTCCGCAGGGACTCCCGAGGCCGCCGTCGCACCGACGACGACCGCCCCGACGTCCAGAGAGGACACCGACCGATGAACACGATAGTCGTTGGCTACGTGCCCAACGCCCTGGGCGATGCCGCCGTCGCAGAGGCGGTGGAGGAGGCCCGACGCCGGGACGCGGAGCTCGTGGTCATCAACACCACACGAGCCGACCGCCTCGTCAATCCGGCCTATGCCGACTCGGAGGACGTCTCGAGGCTCGAGGGCATGCTCAACGCCACGGGCGTCCCCTACTCGGTCCGCCACAGCATCTCGGAGGCCACCGCGGCCGAGGAGGTCGTGGACACGGCGCAGGAGCTGGACGCGGAGCTGATCGTGATCGGGCTCCGGCACCGGACCCCGGTGGGCAAGCTCATCATGGGCTCGACGGCACAGACCATCCTGCTCTCGGCCCGCTGCAACGTCCTGGCGGTCAAGCTGCCCTGACTGCCCTCTGGCAGGAGAAGGACGACGACGGCGGGCCGCCCTGGAAAGTCGGCCCGCCGTCGTCGCGCTGTATACGAGCAGGAAACTCCTGTTGCTTCGGGGAAAGCTCGCCAAACCCTGCACCAGGTGACGGCCGGCAGAGGGGTGACTTGAGGTTGACCGTGCAGAATGGAGTTATCCGGTTGCCGTGGCGAACGGAATCCCACGCTGCCACCCCCATCTGAGCGGACACCCCTTCTTGACCCTGCCCCACTTCGGCTACGTGCCACCCCACGGAGCCCCCCTGCGTGTCCCGGCCGCGCCCCTGGAGATCGAGCGCCAGCGGCTCCGTTCCCTGGAGCGCAGCGGTCTGCTCGATACCGGGGACGAGGAGCGTTTCGATCGGCTCACGCGACGGGCGCAGGTTCTCTTCGGCGTCACCACGGCCGTCATCTCGCTCATCGCCCGGGACCGGCAGTACCTGAAGTCGGTCGTCGGGCCCTTCCCGCGCAATATCCGGCGCGAGGAGGCGTTCTGCACCATCACCATCCAGGGTGAGGAGCCCCTCGTGGTGCCGGACCTCCGTGAGGACCGGCGCTTCCAGGAGAGCCCCCTGGTGGTGGGCTCGCCCTTCATCCGGTTCTACGCGGGAGTTCCCCTTCGCGGTCCCGGGGGTTGGTTCATCGGCAGCATGTGCATCCTCGACACCGAACCGCGAGACCTCAGCAGCACCGACCAGGCGCACCTGCGACGCCTCGCGGACGAAGCCGAGCTCGAGGTGAACGTTCCGGTCTGACCGTTCCCTCCAGGGCGCACCGAGGCCTACCCGCCCGGCCGCGGTGCTGCTCGTCAGCACGGCCCTCGCCGCCGTCATCGCTCCGGGCTCAGCAGTACTGTCCGCCAGGCCATGGCCGCGAAGAGTTCCAGTGCGATGCTGTCCGGATCGCGGAACTCCAGGAGGTAGCCCGCACCGATGTCCTTCACGCCGGCGTGAGCGACGCCCTGGTGGTCGAGCAGTGCGGCGGCCTCATCGAGGACCGCGCGGCTGCCACGCTGAAGGCGAGGCGGTCCAGGCCCACGCGGTTCTCGTCGAAGCTCTCCTTCACTACGGCCGGAGTCCCAGGAGCGTGTCCCCGAGCTGGCCGATGACGCCGCCGTAGAGGAAGCCGGCGGTGCCGCCTGGATCCGTCCCGCGGCGCATTGGGCCCCGATAAGCGCAGGCCACCACCTGACCCGTGCCCGGCCATCGCGAATCGAGTGAAACGAACGGGCCGGCCGAGTAGCCACCCTTCGATCTGGGGTACCACCTACTCGTGATCAGGCGTGATGGCGCAGCCATGCTTTCTACTGTGGCCAAGTCAAAGAGGACCCCATTCCCCTTCCGACTGTCGAGCGAGCTGTCATCGAGTGCTCCTTTGCATGCGCAAGAACGCATACCGGACCTCGGCACGGCAACCTGGCCATTCGAACGGCGGCGGTCACCTTCCGTCCTGATGCTGTGCGCTTCTCCTGCGGGTACAAGCGCATGGCCACGCGGAGGTCAGTGGGCGAGCAACCGGGCTTGGACAGGCCCTCCGGATCCATCAGCTTCGAAAAGGTCTCAATGAATCTCATTCGTTCAGTCCGACGTCACGAGCGCGGATCGCTGCGCACCCGCACCGTCGTGAGTCGTCCCGAGCCCGTGACCCCGCCCCAGGAGGATCAGCAGCCATGACCACCACGATCGATGCCCCTGCCCTGACGGCCGCCGTGCCGCGGGAGCGGCCGCAGCCCGAGCAGCAGGAGCGGGTCAGGGTAAGTTGCCGCCGCTGCGCCGAAGTCCAGCACGGAGGCCCGTCGTGCACGTGAGCAGCGACATCAGCCAGCGCCCCCTCGGGCAGGCGGTCGGGAAACCCCGGCCGCCCGCCCGCGTGATCGCGATCATCCCCGCCCACAACGAGGAGATCGGGATCGCGCAGACGATCGACAGCCTCCGCCGCCAGACCCAGGCCCCCGACCACATCCTCGTCACGGCTGACAACTGCACCGACGGCACCGTGGACATCGCCAGGGCCATGGGGGTCGAGGTCCTGGAGACCTGGGACAACACGGCGAAGAAGGCAGGAGCCCTGAACCAGGGGCTCGCCAAGATCCTCCCGGCGCTCCAGCCTCACGACGTCGTGCTGATGATGGACGCGGACAGCCGCCTGGACCTCCACTTCGTGGCGGCCGGCATGGCCTACTTCGAGCACTGGCCGATGCGAGGGGGTATCAGCGGCTCCTACGTCGCAGCCGACCACCCGTCACGGGTGGCCCTGCTGCAGAAGATCGAGTACACCCAGGGGCTGCGCTCGGTACATCGGCGTGCCGGGCGCATCCATGTGCTGTCGGGCGCGGCCACCATGTTCACGGTCGAGGCGCTGCGCAAGGTGGCCGAGATGCGAGGCACCCGTGTCATCCCCGGTGTCAAGGGACTGGTCTACGAGGAGTCCTCACTCACGGAGGACTACGAACTGACCGTGGCGCTGAAGCGAGTGGGCTACGACCCGCGATGCGCCGCCGACTGCATCGTCGACACCGACGTGATGCCGACGTGGCACGACTGGATGATCCAGAGACTGCGCTGGCAGCGCGGAACGCTGGAGACCCTGTTCACCTACGGATTCGTCGAGCACACCCGCAAGGCCTGGGTGGTGCAGGCGTGGACCTACTTCCGGACCATCATCCCGCTGCTGATGGTGCTGATCTGGACCTACGCCCTGACCCTCGAGGAAGTGGCGTTCCACCCGTTCTGGCTGCTCATCATCCCGGTGTTCATGCTCGACCAGTTGGTGGCCACCTGGAACGCCGGCTGGAGAGCGCGGATCTATGCCGCCCTCATCATCCCGCTATGGATCTATGAGGTCTACCAGTCGATCGCCTATTGGAAAGCACTTCGCCTCGCGCTGCGCGGCGGAGAGAAGGAGTGGCTGACCTGATGGATACCTTCCTGGGACTTCTGGAGGAGGTCACGCACCACGGCTTCATGGCGGGGGTTGTCGGGCTGACTGCTCTCACGCTGGTGGTCCTCGGGATCGCCGTCCGCCGCATGCTGCCCAAGCACGAGCACGACGCCACGCTGCCTCCGAGGAGGAAGCTCCCATGACCGACACTCTCGGCCGCCCGGTCGACGCGTACCGTCGCCCGGCCTGGAACGAGGCCGTCACCCAGGCGCTGCCGCACAGGCTCCAGGTCGAGAGCACGCCGCGCTGGGTGGGGCGTGCTCCGCTGATCGCCGTGCTGGCCGTGCTGGCCGTACTCGCTCTCCGGCTGTCCAACACCGCCTTCATCGATGAGGCGCTCTACCTCAACGCAGGGCATGACTACCTCACACACTGGCTGACGGGCGACGGCGTCGATGCCTACGGCGGTTCGTTCTCCGGTCTGCCGTTCGCCTATCCCGTGCTCGCTGCCGTCCTGGACACCCTCGGCGGGCTTCAGCTGGTCAGGGGATTCAGCCTGCTCTGCGTGCTGGCGGCGACGGTCTTCGTGTACCGCGCGATGGCTGCCCTGGGCTACCGGAGCGAGGGCATGCTCGCGGCCGCCGTCTTCGCACTGACCGGTCCCGTCGTGTTCACCGGTGCATTGGCCACCTTCGACGCCCTGGTGCTCGCCATGCTCGCCGCCGCTTTCTGGACAGGTGTCCGGAATGGCCGGGTATCCGCGGTGGCCACCGGAGCGCTCCTCGGGTTGGTTCCGATCATCAAATACACCGGCGCGATCTTCATCCCGGTGGTGCTCGTCGTGGTGCTCCTCACCTCGCAGCGCCGGCGGGCGGTGCTGGCCGGCGTGATCGCGATAGCGATCCCTGGGGCCGCCTGGCTCGCCTGGTCGCCCCTGATCACATCGGGCATCGCCCGCACCGTGACCGATCGAAGCGCATCAAGCCCGACGCCGACGGGCGACCTGGCGGCGTGGATGACGCTCGACATCGGCATCCTCATCCTCATCGCACTGGCCGGAGTGCTGCTGCTGGTCCGGCGCGGGCCGGGCCATGCCCTGCTGGGACTGGGACTGTTCGCCGGTGGTCTGGCGCTGCCCGCCGCCCATGTGGCGCTCGGCGAGGGTGTCTCCTTCGACAAGCACATGGCGTATGCCGCGCTCTTCCTGGCTCCCCTGGCCGGCTACTCCTTGGCGGAGCTGTCCAGGGGCGCATGGAAGCTGCTCCCGGTGGCGGTGCTGCTGCTGGTGGTCCTGCTGTTCGGGTTCGCCCGGTCGGAGGCCATCTACAACTCCTGGGCCAGCGTCCAGCCCGTCGTCGACGTGATAGCGGAAGATCCTCAGCGGGGCACCTACATCTCGCCGGCCACGGACGCCCTGAGATACCACCTGCGCGACCGCGCCGGGAGCCAGGGCCTCACCTTCTCCGATTATCCCGCCGACGAGGCCCTGATCAGGGTGGCGGTGGAGGACCAGCAGTTCCAGTCCGCCATTCTTCGCACGGTCAGCACCGGGTCACCCGATCAGGACGCAGCACAGGTGACGCTGCTCCAGGCGCTCCGGGACAGCCCGTACTACGAGCTCACCGCAACGATCCCCGCGCGGGAGCACTCGGAAACCGACTTGTGGCTGGTCTTCACCCAGAAGGGGACAGAATGAACACCCGCCGGAAGCGAGCCGACATGTCGACGCGGCAAGCACGGAACGCCGCGGCCGGGACGTCACCGGCATCCGAGGACGGCGTGGCCCGCGGGAAGGGCGACGCGGCATGAGCCGCACCCGACGCCGCAGATCGACGACGGTGACCGCTTCGGCCGCAGCCGCCGTCGTCCTCGCCGGGGCCATCCAGATGGTTGTCCAGGATCACTCGGCCTCGGTGGCTGCTGTCACCCCCGCCGCAAGCCGGAGCACTCCGATCGTGGAGCGTCCCCTGGACAACAGCTGCTCGGGTGGCCACGTCACCTTCACCTTCGACGACGGCCCGCGCGAGAACACCGAGAAGGTGCTCGATGCGCTGGATGGCTACGGCATCGATGCCGTCTTCTTCTGGAACGGCCAGAAGATCAAGGGGCGCGAGCGCACCGTGACCCGTGCCCTCGCCGAGGGCCATGTGATCGGTAATCACAGCTGGGACCACCCCGACCTGACGACCGGCGAGCTGCCCGACGGCAGCTCGCACGCCTGGTCCGCAGCGTGGGTCCATACCGAGCTGGAGCGGACGAACGAGGCCCTCGAGGCCGCTGGTGCACCTCGCCCCACGCTCTATCGCCCGCCCTACGGCGCGATCAACAAGCAGGTGGACGAGGTCGCCCAGAAGCTCGACCTGCGTCTCGTGATGCCGTGGGGGTACCACGAGGACGACAACATCGTGGACACCCACGACAACGAGGGTGCGAGCCCCCAGGAGATCATCGACGCCACGGTCCGGGGTATGAAGGACGAATCGATCATCACGATGCACGACGGCCAGGGACCGGCGACGCTCAAGTCCATCGACGCACTCCAGGCGATCGTGGACGCGATGAACGAGAAGGGACTGTGCGCCACCACCGCGATGCGCGAGGATACTACTGGAAACGTCCTGCAGATGTACGGCTGAAGAGATCCCGTCGTCCGGACCGACCCCCACGCAGAGGACGCTCCTGTGACTGCATTGCCGAGCAAGGTCGTCGCCGTCTACTGGACGCGCTGGAACCCCGACATCCGGCTCACCGAAATCCCGCAGTCGTACAACGTGCTCTACCTGTTCGCCGCTGGTCGCTCCGGCGGCGCCGGGGGTATCGGGTGGGGGATGAACGACATCGCCGCCGACATCCGGACCGTCCGCGCCAGGGGCCAGCGGGTCGTGCTCTCGACGGGCGGTGCCGGCCAGGGTATCGACTTCTCCTCGCGGGCCGTGAGCAGGCGCTTCGTGGACAGCGTGGTGCGCATCAACGCCGAGCTCGGTGGCACCCTGGCCAGCCCCGTGATCGACGGAGTGGACTTCAACACCTTCGAGGCCGAGGCCACACCGAACACCCCCGAGTACCTGTGGATGTTCGCCGAGCTGAAGCGCCGGTTCGGCCAGGACTTCGGGATCACGTCCCCACCTGCCCCCTGGAATGCAGAGGACAAGGCGATGATCCGCGATGCCCTGTCGAAGGACCTCATGACCTACGCCGGGCCGCAGTTCTACGACGGTCCGGGACTGGCCGACCCGGGATACATCATCGACACCACACGTGACTGGGTGCGGGACGTGGCCGGCGGGGACGCGAGCAAGATCGTCGTGGGCTTCGGCATGGAGGACATGGAGGACTACTCCTCCATGGCGCAGATCCGCACGGCCTGGCGTGCAATCGAGAAGGAGTTCCCGGCGATCCGCGGTGCGTTCCTGTGGCAGCACAAGACCGACGCCGACCGGGGCTGGGCCTTCGCGAGGCAGCTCGCCCCGCTCGTGCTGGACCATGCCGTTGCCTGGCGGACGATGCCCTCGACCCCGCCGCCGATGCCGTTCCAGCCTCCCGGCCTCGTCGTGACGATCGGCTCGGCCTCCTACCCGCTCGCCGGTATCGATGTCGCCCGGGAGCTCGATGCCCTGGTGGCGTACACGGACAGCGCGGCGACCACGTCCACCAATCCTTACGGCTGTGAGGTGACCGTGAGCGGAGGCAGGGTCATCCAGATCAACGATCGCCAGGGCGGCGGATCGGTGACCGGGACATCGATCCCGCAGGGTGGCTTCGTGCTCTCGGGGCACGGTGAGGCGCGTACGTGGCTCCTGGCCAACGCCGACGTCGGTGCAACGGTGGAGGGCGTCACCGTGGACCACGCCCGCTCGTGACGGTGCCCAGCGCAGCGATCGGACGGGGAGGGGGCCGGTGCCCGTCTGCCGGCCGGGAATGCGCGAGGGCTTCTTGGCGCTTCACCCGGCATGAAGAAGATCGGATTCCTGTCCTTCGGCCACTACCAGGACGTGCGCGGATCACTCGTGCCCACTGCACAGGACGCCCTCGTGCAGGCGGTGGAGCTCGCCGTGGCCGCCGAGGAGCTCGGGGTCGACGGCGCGTACATGCGCGTGCACCACTTCGCGCCGCAGTACTCGGCGCCGTTCCCCCTGCTCGCCGCCATGGCGGCGCGGACGAAGACCATCGAGCTCGGTACCGGCGTCATCGACATGCGGTACGAGAACCCGCTCTACATGGCGGAGGAAGCCGCGGTCACGGATCTCATCAGCAACAGGCGGCTGCAGCTCGGCATCAGCCGGGGGTCGCCCGAAACCGCGCTCGACGGCTCGCGCACCTTCGGGTACCTCCCCGAGGAGGGGTCGACCGACGCGGACCTGGCGCGGGGGAAGACTGACCTGTTCCGTCGGGCGATCGCCGGCCAGGGCGTCGCCGACGCCAATCCGCGTATGACGGGCAGCACCGGGAGGTTGCCGATAGATCCGCTCTCGCCCGGCCTGACCGAGCGCATCTGGTGGGGTTCCGGCACCCGCGCGACCGCCCGGTGGGCGGGGGAGCAGGGTATGAACCTCATGAGCTCCACGCTGCTGACGGAGGACACCGGCGTCCCGTTCGACGAGCTGCAGGCCGAGCAGATCTCCATCTTCCGCGAGGCGTGGGCTGACGCCGGGCACGACCGGACCCCGAGGGTCTCGGTCAGCCGCAGCATCCTGCCGATCGTGAGCGAGGCCGACGAGTACTACTTCGGCGTCCGCGCCCAGCGGGAGTCGACGGACCAGGTGGGCATCCTCGACGGCGCCCGGTCCCGTTTCGGGCGCAGCTATATCGGGCCGCCGGACGTCATCGCGGAGCAGCTCGCCGCCGACGCGGCCGTGCAGGCCGCGGACACCCTGCTCGTGACGATTCCGAACCAGCTCGGCGTGGACTTCAACGCGGCGCTCCTCGGGAACATCGTGAAACTCGTCGGACCGGCGGCGGGCCTGCGCTGAGGCCGATGCGGCGCCGACTACGCCGCATCGGCGACGGGGAAGCGCTGGGTCCAACCGTCCACGGGGTTTCCCGCCTGGCGAACCTCGGGTAACGTCGATCAGTAAGGGTGCTGACCATTTCGGCGACAGCATCGATGACGACCTCGAGGAGACGCAGTGGACCCGGTCCAGCGACGACTCATGCTCGAGGCTCTCGCGCTCTGCAACCTGCCGCTCGAGAAGGTATGGCTCCACTACTGCGGCAATGGTGGACACCTCTGCGAAGCACAGGTGGACCTCTTCCTGCGGGGCGCGGCGCCGATGGGGGAGCTCGAGCGGGACATCCTGGCGCACGCGATCAATGAGATGCTCTGGGATCGCCGGCTACCGAGCCTCGTACCCTACGCCTCCTCGCCCGCCGCCGACCGGGAGGCATCGGACGGCCCCGAGATCAGCGCGGCAGCAGCGTGGCTGCTGACCGACGGCGAAGCAGAGGCCGAACGGCTGCGGTCACTCGCCGCCACCGGGCTGATGCATCCGGGCCCGGCGCCGGCGCTGGGCGCGCTCGTCGCGGAAGCGCGTGAGGCCTTCGGTGTCAGCTCCGCAGGCGTGTCGCTCGTCGGTGCGGACCACCAGTACCTCAAGGCGTCCGTCGGAGCCTTTCGGCAGCACCTGCCCCGGCGGGAGGCATTCTGCGACGAGGCGATCAGGACGGCAGACCCGCTCGTGATTCCTGATACGCACGCCGACGACCGCTACAGCGACCACCCGCTGGTCGTGGGCGAACCCTACCTGAGGTTCTATGCGGCGCACCCGCTGCGGGGCCCGGGAGGCTGGAACATCGGTACCTTCTGCATCCTCGATCAGCGTCCCCATGTCTTCTCCAGCGCGGAGCGGCATAGCTTCCGCTCATTCGCCCGCCGCGCCCAGCAGGAGATCGGCCGGACACGGCACGCCGAGGAGGCGTGGCGGCGGACCGCCGAGAGCAACTGACGGTGGGTGGGTCGCTCCCGGTCAACCGCCGACGGCGTCTAGGCGTCCGGCGCGCCGGTACCACCGGTCAGTTCCAGGGCGACGTCGGCCACCGAGCGTCGTGTGTGCTCGGCGCGCGCGACGAGTTCCCGGAACGCACTGCGGTCGTCGACGCCGAGCTGCGCCATCAGGATCCCCTTGGCCATGCCGATCCGGTCCCGCATCTGCAGGGCGGTGGAGAGCTCTGAGCGGATCTGCTGGGGCGTCTCCGTGGTCTGGACGTGGCTGAGCAGCGCGGCAGCGGGCACGGCGAAGCGCGTCAGAGCCCTCTCTGTGGTCTCGTCGAAGGCGCCGGCCTCGGTCGAGTAGACCTTCATGGCCCCGATCGCGGTCCCGTTCTGGATCAGGGGTACGCTCTGGCACGATCGCACGGACATCGCGGCTGCGGCCGCCGCCCACCGGGGCCAGCGCTGGTCCTCCGACATGGTGTCGTCGGCCCGGACCGGGGTGGCGGTCGACCACGCGCTCAGGCAGGGACCCTCCGACAGTTCGTACTGCAGTTCATCGGCGCGGGTGACGAGGCGGTCGGTTGCGCCGGTGCTCGTCCGTCGTCCGCGATGAATGAGCGAGACGCCCGCCCCGATCGCCCCGGGGATGAGGTCACGGGCCGCTTCGGCGAGGAGGTCCACGGCGTGCTGCACCGTCTCTTCGGTGAGCAGGAGTCCGCGAACACGGCCGAAGACCACGGCGAGTTCGTTGAGGTTGGGCTCAGAATTCAAGGTAAGCCTCGATATGTCCTGATGCCGGCCGTGCCGGCGGTAGTCAGCGCCCACTTCTGGACGTCGATTAATGTAGTCATCTCCCGGAATCAAGGCAAATCAGGCGTCGAAGCGCTACTCGTTTTCAGCTGCCTCGGACCGCGCATCTGGTCTGACCACCACCTGCTCAGTAGGATTATCTGCAGTTGTTCAGCATGTAGCAGCGTTCCTGTTCGCCGTGCCGCACGCCAGGTACAGGCAATCCGAGGGGGATGTGCAATGAGTGACTCACTGGGGTTCCGGTCCGCACCGGACACGAGGAGCATGCTGGACGACCTGGTGGTCGTCAGTGCCGATCTGGACGAGTTCCTCGAAGGGCTCGTGGGCGCAGCGGCGGCGATCCTGTCCGACGACGACGCCGAGATCCTCACGAGCGTGACGCTCCTCCGACCGCGTACCAGGGCCACGATCGCGAGCAGCTGCCAGACGGCGCGGCGCCTCGCGGACCTCCAGTATCGTTTCGACGACGGACCGTGCATGAGGGCTGCCGCCACGAGCAGGACCGTCGGGGTGGAGGACTTCGCGCAGGACGCCACCTTCCCCCTGTACAGCTCTGCGGCGCTGCAGAAAGGTATCCGCTCCGGACTCGGAGTGCCGGTGCAGCTCGACGGCCTGGAGAAGGCCGCCGTCAATTACTACTCGCCCCGGCCCGGTGCCTTCTCGGACGCGAAGGTGGAACTGGCGGAACTCTTCGCCGAGGAGGCGTCCACGCCGTTGCGGCTCGCGCTCCGCCTCGCACGCCTCACGGAGAAGGCGGACCATCTGGCCGCGGCGATGGAGTCCCGCACGACCATCGACCTGGCGGCGGGTGTGATCATGGCCCAGAACCGATGCAGCCAGGACGAGGCCATCGAGATCCTGCGGGCGGCGTCGAGCGCCCGGAACATGAAGCTCCGCGACCTCGCTTCGAACGTGCTCACCAGCACCGCGGACGCCCCCGTCAGTACCCACTTCGACGGCCCCGAACCCGCCTGAGCCGTAGTCCGGATCAGCTCTGCCGGGTCGCCGACTCCACCACGTGTTCGGCTATCAGCCGGAGCTTCATGTTCCGGCTGCTGGAGGCGCGCTGGAGGATCGCCAGGGCGTCCGCCTGTGAGCACTTGTTCTGGAACATGATGACGCCGACCGCGGTGTTGATGGTCTGGCGTGAGGCCAGCGCGGCGGCCAGGTTGTGCTGTTCGTCCTCTGCCGACGCCGCCCGCACCGCGAACCTGAGGGACGAGGACGCGGTCTCCGCGAGGCCTTCGGCGGCCTTGATGCTCGCCGGTGTGAACGCGTCGGGTTGGGGGGAGTAGAGGTTGAGTGCAGCGCGCCCACTGTCCTCGAGTGCGAAGGAGACCCCGAGGATGGAACGGATCCGGGTCGTGTCGAGGCGCCCGAGGTACGCAGGCCAACGCGCGTCCAGGGTCGCGTCCGGGCAGTACACGGACGTTCCCGTGGCCGCGGCCTCGAGGCAGGGGCCCTCGTGGAAGCGGTTCTGGAACTCGTCGGCCGAGCGTGCGAGAGCGTCGCTCACTGCGAGGGTTCCGGCCTTCTTCCGACGAACCAGGGTGATCGCGCAGGAGACCTCACTCGTGCGTGAGAGACGGCGCGCGGCCATGACGGCGAACTCGTCGAGGAATTCCTGGATGCCCGCCGTCTCGGCCAGGAGGGCGAACAGCTCGTCGTTGACGTCGCTCAGTACTTCCTGCTCGGTCACAATTCTTCCCTCGGCTGGCGGTTGCCGTTCTTGTCCGTCACATCCTACGCCGTCGCCGCATCGCCGAGGCGCTCCGTCAGGCGCCGAGACCCTCCATGGCTGTTCGTGCAGTTTCCTCCGCGTGCTTCGCATCCGTGACCGACCGTTCGGCGTCCTCTGCTTCGTGCTCGAGGCCTTCGGCTTCCGTGTCGAGATCGGAGAGTTCCCGCCGCAGCGCAGCGAGCCGCTCCTCCAGATCCTCGATGGAAGCCGTCAGTCCGTCGTGCCGCACCGTGAGCCGCTGCGATTTCCGCTGGATCTTCGCAGCGGTGTCCTCTGCGGACGCGAGGGCATCGCGCGCGGCCGCGAGACGGTCCTGCGCCTCCTTCCGCTGACGCGCGGAGTACTGCCCGGGCGGCCGCGTCCGCTCATCGGCAGCAGCGGAGCCGTCCCCCTCCGGCCCGTCGTCCTCCATGCCCGGGGGAGTGAACGGGCCGGCGACGGCGCCTGCCAGGTCCGCCGCGTCCCACCCGGTCGCCTCGAGCGTCCGCACCAGCCGTCCGGTGAGTACGGCCGCTGCCGCCCGAGGGTCCGCGAGTGCCGCGCGGAGTGTCTGTTCGACGCCGGGCAGGGCCGTGTCTCCGGTGTCCTGGCCTGCTTCGGCGGCTGCGTCCAGAGATTGGCGGGCGACGGCGGCGAGGAGTCGCTGGCGTTGCTGGCCGAGCGCATGGAGCTGCGCCCGGTCGAGGCTCGCCTGCGCCTCCTTGAGAGAAGCACCGAGCTCGAGCACCTGCGCCACCTCGTCCCTCCGCCGGGTGACGAGCATGTTGACGAGCCAGGCGGCCGTTGCGGGCTTGGGAAGCCTGCGCAACGTGGCGGCGAGCTCCTTGTCGCCCTGCCTGGCCGCCTCCTTGGCCGCGGCGTTCCGCGCTCCGACGAACTGGTCGAGTGGGAGCGCGTAGAGGGCCGCCGCCCGGTCCGCCGGATCCATGTGTGCCGTCCTTCCGCGATGTCCGCCGCCCCGAAGCGGGGCGAGGTCCCTCCCACCGTCCCATGGCGCCTGCACCCCGGCCACCGGATGGGACCGGTCGGGCACGGCGAGGGCCGTGCCTCCCGCTTCGGCCGCGGGGCCCAGCCCAGGCGGTGAGCACGGCCGATTATAGGCACCGGTGGCAGGGCACACCAGAACGAAGCGTGACTGTATCGGCCGGCGTGACGCGGGTAGGAATGGGGGGTCCTTCCGGTGCCGCGCAGGGCGCCCTGTCCGTCCAGTCCCAGGAGAACGCATGTATACCTCGGTTGCAGACCAGACCACCGACCAGCTCGGCGGGCCGCTCAGCGTCCTCGTGCGGCAGAAGCGGGACCATGTGAAGCTCCATGGCCTGATCGAGCAGCTCAGGGGGACCACGGGCGAGGACCAGGCCGCCGTGCTGCTCGACATCTACCGGCTGGTGTTCCCCCATGCCTTCGCCGAGGAATCGGTCCTGTGGCCGGTCATGCGCAGGGTCCTGCCCGACGGCGGTGAGCTCACGCTCGAGGTGGAGCGGGAGCACCAGGAGGTCAACGAGCTGGTGCAGAAGCTGGAGGGCCTCGCGGACGGGTCTGCCGAGCGCGCGGACGTGCTCGGCCGGCTCACCGAGGTGCTCGACGACGACGTCCGTGACGAGGAGGACGCCCTCTTCCCGAGGCTCCAGGCCCGCGTCACCCGCCGGGAGCTCCAGGTGCTGGGCGTGCTGTGGGAGCTGGTGCGGCGCATTGCCCCCACCCGCGCCCACCCCGTGGTGGCGCGGCGGCCACCCGGGAATGTCGTCGCCGCCCTGCCCCTGTCGGTGCTCGACCGCGGACGCGACGTCGTCGACCACGCGCTCCTCGGCGCACCCGGGATACTCGAGCCGGCGCTCCACCGGCTCAGCTCCGTGCTCACGCGCGCCTCGCACGCCGTGGAACTCCTGCCGATCATGCGCGCCGGCGAGCACCCGTCGACGAGGTATGTGGCAGGCAGGCCGTCCTTCCCATGGGTGACGGCGATCGTCGCCGGTGCCGCCGTCGGCCTGGTGGTCACAGCGGTCCGGAAGAAGACCCGCAGGGCCGCTTAGCTCCTGGCCGGCGGCTCGTCCAGAACCCTCCGGAGCCACCGGTCCCGGTGGCGCGGGCGTCGCGGCCGGTGTGTACTGGGCCGGGTACTGGGCCGGGTACCGTCCCCACTGCTGGTGCACGACGGATCAGTCGCGCCGCGCCGGTCCTGATGCGAGGAGAGGATTCAGAACGATGGATACCCGATGCCCCAGTTGCGGTTCCGGACTGATCGAGGTGAGCGAGGACCAGTGGCCCGCCGAAGGGCCCGTCCCCGACGGGACTCTCGCGGTCTTCCACTGCGAACAGAACCACCGGATCACCGTGGGACGGACGCAGGTCCAGGCATAGGTCCCGGCGTCTTCAGGAGCCGGAGCTGCCGGCGTCCTGGATGATGCGCGTCAGCTCGTCCCGCAAAGCACGTGCCTCGTCCACCGATATCTCGAGCCGCTGGCCCTCTTCCACCCAGCCGACGCTGATCATCGGCAGGCCCTGGTCATCCGCCGCGTGGGCCAGCCCGACCGCCAGCGCCCGGCCGCCGGTATGCGTGACGTCTCCGACGATCAGTTCGCCGCCGTCGTCCCCTGCAACCGCCATGGTTCCTCCTCCGTCCGGCCTTCCTGTCCACCCCATGCTAGGCGCGCCGGGCAGGGCGGTGTCCAGCCCTTCCTCGTGGCACCGCTCAGGCACCCGGATCAGCAGCTAGTCGGCCTCGGCAGGGCGGACCGCCAGATTGGGATGCAGCAGGTCGAAGCCTTCATCCGCAAGGGCGTTCCGGTCGACGTCGTCGGGCAGGAGCGCGGCCGTGACCCTGCTGTCGCGGATCGTCGCGCCTGCCCTGCCCCGCTCGAGCGGCGCGCATTCCAGTCCTACTCCGATGCCCTCCTCGACGAGCAGGCAGACGGTGCCCTCCGCACTACTGCCGTCCACCGGTGTCGCCGCGAAGTACTCGACGCCGTCGCGCTCGGCCAGGAACCGCGTGCTCGCGAGGTCGATGCCTTCGAGGTCCGTCCGGATGGTCAGGATGTCGCGGTCCGCCTGGTCCTTCTCCAGCACGCCCAGCACCGGACCGGCGCACCCGGCCAGTACGAGCACTACCGCGCACATCCCCGCAGCGATCACGCCTGAGCGGTCGGGCAGACTGCGCATGGTTCTCCTCGGCACGGGCACGGATGGATCGGCGTGCTCCCAGCCTAGCGAAGGGCGCGCGCCTAGGCTGTGGCCATGAGCACCTCCGCGGCACTGTCAGGGCGTACGTTCGTGATCACCGGGGTGAGCCGCCGCAAGGGCATCGGGTACGCGGTCGCCGCACGCCTCGCCGACATGGGAGCGAGCCTCTTCCTGCACCACTACAGCCCGCACGACGCCGAGCAGCCGTGGGGCGCGGACAGCGTCGACGACATCATGGCCGCCCTGCGGGGGCGGCTGCAGGAGGGCGCCTCGCTCGCCGAGGCCGGCATCGACCTCGGGCAGCGGAACGGTGGCGAGCGGCTCATCGCGGAAGCCGGCGCGGCACTCGGGCACCTCGACGGGCTCGTCTGCAACCACGCGAAGAGCGGAGGGGACGGGCGCCTCGACGAGATCTCCTGGGAGGACCTCGACGCGCACTGGCAGGTGAACGCCCGCTCCACCATCCTGGCGACCAAGTACTTCGCCGAACAGCATGACGGCCGGGAGGGAGGCCGCGTGATCTGGATGACCTCCGGGCAGGTCGCGGGGCCGATGGCGGGGGAGATCGCGTACGCCGCATCGAAGGCGGCGCTCGCCGGGTTGACGGCTTCCGTCGCGGACCACCTCGCGGGGCAGCGCATCCTGCTCAACACGGTGAACCCGGGCCCGGTCAACACGGGCTACCTCGACGACGACACGGCCGACCGGCCACTCGACACACTCCGGGCCGTCCTCGCGCATTTCCCCTCGGGTCGCTTCGGCGAGCCGGACGACCCGGCACGGCTCATCGCCTGGCTGCTGAGCGACGAGGGCCGATGGATGGTGGGCCAGGTGCTGAGCACCGAGGGAGGCTTCCGGCGCTGGTGACGGTGGTGGTGCTAGCGGAGGTTCCGTCCCGGGATCAGCGGGCGCGCGGCACCTCGTGGGGCCCGACCGCCGTGAGGATGAGCATCAGAACCCGACGAGGGGGTGCGGCACGTAGTGTTCCTCCAGGGCACGGACCTCGTCCTCGGAGAGCTCGAGGTCCAGTGATGCGAGCGCGTCCTCGAGGTGCCGCGGCTTGCCGACCCCGACGATCGGCGCGGAGACCACGGGATTGCGCGAGACCCAGGCGAGGGCGACCTGCGCACGGGTGACGCCACGGGACTCGGCCACCGCCCCGACGGCGTCGGACACGCGGCGGTCGGAGTCGAGCGTGCCGTACAGGGTCTTGCCGAACTGGTCCGACTCGGAACGCGACGTCGTCTCGTCCCAGGGGCGCGCGAGCTTGCCGCGGGCGAGCGGGCTCCCGGGCAGGACGCCGATGCCCTGGTCGGCGCACAGCCCGTACATCTCGCGTTCCTCCTCGCGGTTGATCAGGTTGTAGTGGTCCTGCATCGTCACGAACCGGGTCCAGCCGTTGATGCGCTGCAGGTACAGCGCCTTCGAGAACTGCCAGGCGTACATCGACGACGCACCGAGGTAACGCACCTTGCCCGCCTGCACCACGTCGTGCAGGGCCTCGAGAGTCTCCTCGAGGGGAGTCAGCGGATCGAACCGGTGGATCTGGTAGAGGTCCACGTAGTCGGTGCCGAGGCGCCGGAGGCTGTTGTCCAGTTCCGTCATGATCGCCTTGCGGGACAGCCCGGCTCCGTTGGGCCCGTCATGCATGCGGCCGTGGACCTTCGTGGCGATCACGGTCTCATCCCGGCGCGTGAACTCCGCGAGTGCGCGTCCGACGATCTCCTCGCTGGAGCCATCGGAGTAGACGTTCGCCGTGTCGAAGAAGTTGATGCCGGCATCGACTGCGGCGCGGATCAGGGGGCGGCTCTCGTCCTCCGGCAGGGTCCATGCGTGATTCCCGCGGTCGGGAGTGCCGTAGCTCATGCATCCGAGGGCGAGCGGCGAGACGTCGAGGCCTGTGGAGCCGAGTTTCACGTAGTGCATGGGATCACCTTTACTGGCATCGGGGGTTTTCCCCCACCCTAGTCCGGCCCCGTCCGGAATGGGCGGGAGCGGAAGGAGAGTCCCCCCGATGGCATTCCGCGGTAGGGGTGCGGAGGGCGGGCGCCCGCGGCCCGTTCGCGGCCGCGGGTGCCCGCAGGCACGACCCTCGCGGGTCGAGGCAGGAGGCTTCCCCCACGGATTCCCTGCCGTGCCAGAAGCAAGAGTAGTCGCGATCGACGCCGAAACAAACCGCGTGACCGGTTTTACGCCGTCCTGCCGTGGCGGAAGAGGCTCACCAGGTGCGGAACGTCCTCCTGCCGTTCCGCAGTGACCACTCCGGGGAGCAGCATCTCCCACAGGTCGCCGAGGCGCTCGAGCACGTCCTTCCGGCCCGTGAGGATGTTGGACACCATCTGCACGCCGGTATAGGAACCGACGATCAGGCGGGCGAAAGCGTCAGCGTCCAGATCGGGGCGGAGGTCGCCGTCCTGCTGGGCTGCCCGCGCCAGCTCGCCGAAGCGCGACGCCCAGTCGAGGTAGGGCTTCCGGACGTCGTGCCCGAAGGCCGACGCTTCGAAGGTGAGGCGTATTCCTGCCCGCATGACCGAGTGCTCGATCAGCTGCAGTGCGAATCCCCGGGTGATCAGCACCATGGTCTCCAGTGCCGGGCGACCGAGGGCCTGCACGCGCGCTCCGTCCGCCGAGGCGATGGCATGCTGTTCCTCGATCACCGCGACAGCGAGCTCCTCCTTCGCGGCGAAGTGGAAGTAGAGCGCACCCTTGGTGACACCGGCGCCGGCGGAGACCGCGGCCAGGGAGGTCCCGCCGTAGCCGTACTCCTCGAAGATCCGGGCGGCAGCACGGATGATGGCAGAGCGCGTGGACCGCGCTCGTTCCTGCTGGGCCCTCATGAAACCGTCCTCGGCGTTCTGCGCTCGCCGGCGGTGATGCGGCGAGCGCGGCGGGTGCGGGGAGTGCGGCCCGGACCTACGCGGACGCACGGAACGCGGGTGTGGCCGCCGGGACATGTCGCTTGCCTCATGCTCCAATTGTCCGCCAGGGAACGACGTCGGCCCGGGACGCCCGCTCATCCCGGCCGGGCCCGCTGCCGGGCGGCGGCGAGAGCGTCGTGGGGCGGGAGCCTTCCGACGGCGGGAGCGGGGTGCCGCCCGATGGCACGAGCAGGAGGCACTTCCCGGGGGTGCAAGGGACGCAGTCCTCCGCACCGCTACGGCTGCCTTCTCCCGACTAGGGCAGGATGGCTACGTGACACGTGCAGATTCCGGGCGGCCGGACAACCAGGACACAGTCGACGGCGGACCGGACGGCCCCGGGCCGGCCGGTTCCGGAGCGGCGCAGTCCGGAACGCCCGCACGACCGGGCAGGCGCTGGAGGCCCCAGGCTCCTCCGGCACCGCCGGAGCCGCACGGGTCCTCCGTAGCCCGCCGATTCCGCCCGCATGCCTTCGCTGACGGACTCAAGGTCAGCGCTGCCTGGACCGCCCGCTGCATCATCGTCCTCGCGGGCCTGGTGATCCTCTGGTACGTCACGAAGGCCCTGTGGTCGATCGTCCTGCCCACGCTGTTCGCGCTGCTCCTCGCCTCGGTGCTCTGGCCGGTCAACCGGTTCCTGCGCAAGGCGCTCCCCAAGGTCTTCGCCGCACTCGTGACGCTGATCGGATTCATCGGCGTCGTCGTCGGAATCGGCGCGCTCACGGTGCCCGCCATCGCGACCGGGATCACCGAACTCTCCCGCCTCGCCCGGGACAATGTCGCCGACCTCGCCGAGTTCGCGGCCGGGCCGCCACTGAACCTCGACGGCGCGAACCTCGACGACATCGTCGACACCGCCCTGGCGCAGCTGCAGTCCAATGTGGGGAACATCGTCTCGGGCATCACCACGGGGCTGGGTGAGCTGACGTCGGGAACCGTCGTGGTGCTGCTGGCACTCGTCTTCACCTTCTTCTGCCTGAAGGACGGGGACCGCTTCATGCCGTGGGCGTCCCGCTGGACCAACTCGGCCGCCTACGGACACGCCTCGACCATCGCCAGCGGGACCTGGAGGACGCTGTCCTCCTACATCTTCGCGCAGGCCACCGTCGCCCTGGTGGACGCGGTGTTCATCGGGCTGGGCCTGGTCCTCCTGGACATCCCGCTCGCCATCCCGCTGGCCGTGCTCGTGTTCTTCTCCGCCTTCATCCCGGTGGTCGGCGCCGTCGTGTCCGGCCTTGTCGCCACGCTGGTCGCCTTCCTCGCATACGGCTGGGTCACGGCGCTGATCGTGCTCGGGCTGGTCGTGCTCGTGCAGCAGCTCGAGAGCAACTTCATCCAGCCGCTGCTCGTGGGCCGGACGCTCGAGATCCATCCGGCCGTGGTGCTCGCCTCCGTCACCGCAGGCGGCACGATCTTCGGGATCATCGGCGCCTTCTTCGCCGTTCCGGCCACGGCCGTGGCCATCGTGGTGCTCAGGTACCTGCGGGACCTGTCCATCGAGAACCGGCCCGAGACCGGTGTCGCCTCCGGTGATCCCGGAGCCCAGCCGGCGACCGTCGCCGGGCACGACGACGCAGGGCCGGGACGGACGCCGGACGCCGACGTGCCGGAGGCCGGACCCGTGGGACACCGTGCGGGCCAGGCCGATGACTAGGGGAGTGCGGGAAAGCGCTGTCCGGCCCCCTGGGAAGCGTCCTGTGGTCGCCGTCCTGGAGGGTGCGCGGCCGGTGCGCGGCCTGGAGCGCGTCGCCGGGCTCGCGGACGTACGGGTGGCGAGGGCCTCGGACCTGGACCGGGCGCTCGACGGCGCCGACGTGCTGTACCTCTGGGACTACTTCTCCGGTGCCCTGCCGGCTGCATGGCATGCGGCCGGTTCCCTGCGCTGGCTGCACGTGGCCGCGGCCGGCGTCGACAAGCTCCTGTTCCCGGACCTGGTGGCCTCCGACGTCGTCGTGACCAATGCGCACGGTATCTTCGACCAGCCGATGGCGGAGTACGTCCTGGGTGCGATGCTGCATTCCGCGAAGGGCTTCGGGCCCCTGCGGGACCAGCAGGGCGCCGAGGAGTGGACGTGGCGCGAGGGCCGCAATATCGCCGGCTCCCACGCCCTCGTCGTGGGGACGGGCAGCATCGGCCGCCACACCGCACGCCTCCTGCGGGCCGTCGGCGTCCGGGTGGCAGGGGCCGGGCGCCGTGCCGTGGAGCACGACGACGACTTCGGCGTCGTCCACGCCTCGGCCGACCTCGCCCGCGTGGTCGCCGACGTCGACTGGCTGGTCCTCGTCGCGCCCCTGACACCTGCCACGGAGAACCTCGTCAGCGCCGGTGTGATCGACGCGCTGAAGTCCTCCGCCGTCCTGATCAACGTCGGCCGCGGCAGGCTCGTGGACGAGGACGCGCTCGTCCGCCGCCTGCACGCGGGAACGCTCGGCGGCGCCGTGCTGGACACCTTCGCCGTCGAGCCTCTCCCGCAGGGACATCCCCTGTGGTCCCTGCCCTCCGTGCTCGTCACGCCCCACATGGCGAGCAATGCCGACTCCTGGCTGGACGACCTCGCTGCGCAGTTCGAGCGGAACTTCCTGCTGTGGCGGGAGGGCCGACCGCTGCCCGGCGTCGTCGACAAGGCGCTCGGGTACGTGCCGTCGGGGAACGGCACCGCCTAGGCGGAGGCAGGCGATGCCGGAGCGCCGAGCTCCCCGCGCCACCAGCGCAGGGTCTCCGCGACGGCGTCCGCGAGGGGGGTGGGTGCCAGCGCGAGCACCTCCTCCGAGGCCGAGGAGTGCATGACGAACGGCCGGTCGAACTGGTAGGTCATCTCGCCGATCTCGCGCATCGAGGGCATGACCACTCCGAGTGCGCGGACCAGTCGGCCGGGAGTTCCGGCGAGCCGCGGGGCAGCGGCACCGGCCTCCTGAGCGAATGCCTCCGCGAGCCTGCGCTGCGTTAAGGCGGGCAGCGTCGGGGCATGCAGCACCCGGTCCGGTGTCCGCGGCAGGCCGACGGCCGCGATCATGGCGGCCGCGAGGTCCGGGACGTAGGTGAACGAGTGGGGCACGTCCGGTCCGCCGATCAGCTGGATCCGCCGTCCCCGCAGGACGGCCGGCACCATGCGCTCGCCGGCATGGGACATGCGCACCCGGGGGCCGAAGAAGTCTGCGGCCACCACGGAGACGGTGTCCGTGGTGGAGGAGGCCCGCGCGGCGAGCAGCGCGGTGCGGACGCCGCGCTTTCCGCCGTCGGCTGCCCGCTCGCTGTCCTCCCGCATCACCTGGTCCGGACGGCTGTAGGAGTACAGGCTCTCCGGGAAGACGACGACGGCGCCGTGCCGGCCCGCGGCGTCGAGCACCACGGCCTCGGCCGCCGGTAGTTCGCGCTGCCACGCCGCCGCGGTGTAGGCGCTCCCATGGATGCAGTGGAACACGGCTTCCGCTCCGGTCACGGCGGCCGGGAGCGCCGATGCATCCGACGCATCGACTCGCCGCTTCTCGATCAGGGGATGGTCCGGGCCGCTTCCGGACCGGGTGAGGATGCGCACGGAGTCCCCGCGCTCGGCGAGTTTCTCGGCGACGGTCCAGCCGACGGGTCCTGCTCCGGTGACGACGTACAGGGTCATGAGGGTGCCTTCCGTGGAGGATCGGACAGAAACGAGAGCAGTGCTCTCACAACCAAGCGTGGACGTGCGGATCGTCGATGTCAAGAGCACTGCTCTCATCAGTTGACGGTGCTCTCTTGTCGGTGCCAGAGTGACCCCATGCCAGGAACACCGCGGGAACGCGCCCGCGAGCAGACACTCGACGACATCACCCGCATCGGGCGCCTCCAGCTGACCGAAGTGGGCGCCGCTGCCCTCTCCCTCCGCGCGGTGGCGCGCGAGCTGGGCGTCGTCTCCTCGGCGGTCTACCGCTACGTCGCCAATCGCGACGAGCTGCTGACACTCCTCGTCGTCGACGCCTACACGGAGCTCGGGGACGAGGTGGACGCCGCCGTCGCGGCAGCGGGGCCCGCCGCCGCCGACCGCTTCACGGCACTCGCCCTGGCAGTTCGGGCGTGGGCCGTGCGGGAGCCCTCGCGGTACGCGCTGCTCTACGGCAGCCCCGTGCCGGGCTACGCGGCTCCGGCCGAGCGGACCACGGCGCAGGGCACGCGCGTCGTCACGCTGCTCGCCCGCATCATGGATGACGCCTGGCGCTCGGGCGACCTGAGCGACGGCGGCCGGGGGAGCGGCCCGGACGGCGGGAACCGGGACGCCGGGAACGAGATGCCGCCGGCCGAACTCGCGGGCGACTACCGGACCATCCGCGAGCAGCTGTCCCTGGCCGCACCGGACGGTGTCCTCGCGGCGACCGTGCAGGCCTGGTCCGCCCTGTTCGGCGCCGTCTCGTTCGAGGTCTTCGGGCAGTACGGGACGGGCACCTTCGCCGACCTCGACGCACTGTTCCGCTACACCGTCCGCCGCCTCGCCCGGCAGTTGGGCCTGGACCCGGGCGGAGCGTGAGCTGCACGCCGGGAGCAATTAGCGCGGGCCGTGCCGTGAATGAGAGACTTGCGGCTGCCGCCACCCCGCCGACCAGGAGCTCTTCGTGCGCATCCGCCTTCCCCGACCGGAGACCCGCAACAGAGCCCGTTCGGTCTGGCTGTTCTTCGCCCTGATCCATGTCGGCTTCCTCGCGCGGCTGCTGCCTTTCATCATCGGCGGGGGAGTGCTCAGCGACATCCGCTTCTACCGTGAGTGGGCGTACCAGGCACTGGGCGACGGCGTCTGGGAGGGCATCGACACGGCGTGGGTCTACCCCGTGGGGGCTCTTGCGCCCATGGTGGTCGCCACCGTGTTCGGCCCCTACCTCTACCAGCTCGCGTGGTTCCTCCTCTTCGCCGGCCTCAACGCCGTGGGGACCGCGGCACTGGTCCGCGGGGGGACGCCGTCGTCGTTCACGGCCGCCTACTGGTGGCTCACCGCCACGGCGCTCCTCGGTCCGGTCGCCGTGGGCAGGATCGACGGCCTGACGGCGCCGCTGGTCGTCGCAGCGCTGCTCATCGTCGCGGCACGCCCCTTCGTCGCAGCACTCGTGCTCAGCGCGGCGACGTGGATGAAGGTGTGGCCGGCCGCCGTCGTCCTCGCCTCCCTCGTCGTCGTCCGGCATGCACGGTTCCGCATCCTCGGTGCCGGGCTGGCCCTCACCGCGGGGATCGCCGCCGTGGTCGCGGTGTTCGGCGACATCCGGAACCTCACCGGCTTCCTCAGCGCCCAGGGAGCCCGCGGCATGCAACTCGAGGCGCCACTCAGCACCCCCGGGGTGTGGCAGGCGATCACGGGGACCTCGGGCGCGTACTTCTTCGAGGACGAGGTCATCAACACCATGGAGGTCCGGGGCGCCCTGAGCGGCGTCGTCGGCGACCTGATGACGCCGCTGCTCGCCCTGACCGTCGTCCTGGTCGCCGCGTTCCTGGCCGTCGCCCTGCACCGGGGTGCGCAGGCCGGTGCCCTCCTCGCAACGGGATCGCTCGCGCTCGTGAGCACCCTGGTGGTGTTCAACAAGGTGGGGTCCCCGCAGTTCATGCTGTGGATCGCGGCCGTGATCGCCGCCGGGCTGGTCCTCGACCGCGCGGATGAATGGCGGTACCCCGCAATCGCGATGCTGGCCACCGCCGGCCTGACCACCCTCGTGTACCCGGTGTTCTACGACGCCCTGCGCTATGAACTCGACCCGGCGGTCGCCGTCCTGCTCACGCTCCGCAACCTGCTGGTGGTCAGCATCTTCGTCTGGTCGCTCATGCGGCTCGGCCGGCTCACCGCGCGCGCCCGCGTCTCCGAGGGTGCCGGTTCGCCTACGGGTGCCTGACGCCGTGCCCGGCGAGGAC
Organism: Arthrobacter sp. BC5; assembly: GCF_056680255.1. Taxonomy (NCBI): domain Bacteria; kingdom Bacillati; phylum Actinomycetota; class Actinomycetes; order Micrococcales; family Micrococcaceae; genus Arthrobacter; species Arthrobacter sp. BC5. The sequence continues at coordinate 316,172 of NZ_CM155273.1, read as the reverse complement.
CGCCCGGTAGCCTTCGCGGTACGTCGGGTAGGTGAAGGAGAAGCCGCTGGAGCGCAGCAGGGAGCTGTCCACGCGGCGCGCACCGCCCCGGCTCGACGTGGCCTCGCCACGCGGTGGGTGCGGCAGGCCGAGTTCGCCGGCCAGGAACAGCAGCACCTCGCCGAGGTCCACCGGTAGTTCGTCGCTGCCGAGGTAGACCGGCGCGGGGGATTCGACGTCCATGACCAGGTGCACGATCGCGGCCGCGGCGTCGTCGCGGTGGATGCGGTTGGTCCACTGCGGTTCCGCCGGCAGGACGGCCGTCCCGCCCTTCACCTGGTCGATCAGGCGCGTCCGGCCCGGACCGTAGATCCCCGAGAGCCGGAGCACCGTCCCGCGGTCCGAACGCTGGAGGAGCACCTGTTCGGCCTCCCGGATCAGGCGCGCCGTGGGCGCGGCACTCTCCGCCGGCGACTCCTCGGTGACCAGGCCGCCGTCGACATCCCCGTACACCGCGGTGGAGGACACGAACAGGATGCGCCGGGGGTGCACGCGGTCGCGCTCGAGCGCATCCAGCACGTTCCGTGTCGGGTCCACGTACGCGCTGCGGTACGCGGCCTCGCTCCGGTCCCCGGCAGCGGTCGCGATGACCACGACGTCGGTGTCCGGCGGGAGCGGGGGCAGGGGCTGTGTCAGGTCCGCCGCGACGCCCTCGATCCCTGCCGGGATCCGCTGGGGCGAGCGTCGCAGGCCGACGACCCGCTCGCCCCGGGCGGCCAGTCGCAGCCCCACCTCGGTCCCGAGGTCTCCGCAACCCGCGATCAGCACCGTCATCCCGACATCCTTCCTGACGGCCGCCCTCGCGGCAGCCGCGCATGTCGCCAGTCTAGGACGGACCCCGATACGGACAGGGACGCGGTGCCGCCGTCGTCCTAGTCGCGGATACGTACCGCGGTCTCCCGCAGGTAGAGGTCCACCCGCGTGTAGGCATCGCGCGTCAGCGCCTTCCAGAGTTCGACGGCGAGCCGCGGGTCCTCCTGCTCGATGGTCCGGATGGCCTGCGCCGTGAGGACCTTCACGTGCACGTCCTCGAGAGCCTTCACCGTGGTCTCCTGGCGGTCGTCACTGCCGAGGGCCAGTTCGCCGAAGGTCATGCCGGCACTCAGCGTGGTCAGTTTGAGGCGCTGGCCGGAGGGGCCGGGTACGGAGGTCACGATCTTGCCGGAGAGGATGAAGTACACGCCGCCGAAGTTCTGCCCGACGCGCCGCACGACATGGCCCCGCTCGTAGGTTCGGTCCTCCATCCAGCGGGTCAGCGCTTCGACGTCCTCCTCGCTGAGCGGGCTCAGTGCCGGGCACTGGGACACCTCCACCGCGGACGGCAGCACGAGGTCCCCGCCGTACCGCGTGATGAGCTCGTTCTCGCACCACTCGACGGCGGCAGTCCGTGTGTCGAAGGTCGGCACCGCCCTGTCGACGTCCCTGAACGTCTCCGCGAGGGTGCCCTCGCCGTCGATCAGGACCAGCTCGCGGTGCACCTTCGCGAGGTTCTCGCGGACCTCGCCGAGCAGCCTGAGGGAGACGTCCGCGACCTCGTCCACGCGGCGCAGGTCGAGGATCACGTAGTCGACGTCGTCGTCCAGGCTGCTGAGCTCACGCACCATGGACTCCGTGCCCGCGAACAGGAGGTCTCCGTTGAGCTCGATGACCATGGCGCGATGGCCGTGCTCCCGGAGGACATCCATGGCCTCGTCGGCCCGCCGGATGCCCGAGGGGGCTGCCGTGATGTCGTAGGTGGCCCGGATGGCCGAACGGCCGGCCCGCGCCGCGCGCACGAAGTGGAGTTCCATGTCCCGGGACAGGCGCTGGCTCGTCGCCATGCCGCGCACGCTGCTGCCGTGTTCGTCGAGCGGTGGGGAGTACACAGCCAGGCCCACCTGTCCGGGCAGGACGGCGATGGTCCCGCCGCCCACGCCGCTCTTGGCCGGCATGCCGACCGTGCTGATCCACGAACCGGCGTCGTCGTACATGCCGCACGTGGTCATCACGGACAGGACCCGCTCGACGGCCAGCAGGTCCATGGCTTCGACGCCGGTGAGCGGATTCCGCCCGGAGTTGGCGAGGGTCGCGGCCATGACGGAGAGGTCCATGCAGTTGACCATCACCGAGCACTGGCGGAAGTAGTCCTCGATGACCGGCGTCGGGTCGTCCTCGATGATGTCGAACGAACGCAGGAGGTAGGCCAGGGCCCGGTTCCGGTGGCCGTGTTCGAGCTCGGACCGGAAGATCTCCTCGTTCACGCCCAGCTGGCGGCCCGCGAATTCCGAGTACGTCCGGAGGATGCGCTTGAAGCGCTTGTTGCCGCCGCGGGACTGCACGAGCGACGTCGCCGTGAGGGCGCCGGCGTTGATCATGGCGTTGGAGGGACGGCCGCTTCCGGGCGCCAGCGAGATCTCGTTGAAGGAGTCGCCCGAGGGTTCCACATCCACCTTCGCGTCCACGGCGTCCATGCCGAGGTCGGCGAGGGCCAGCCCGTAGGTGAACGGCTTCGAGATGGACTGGATCGTGAATTCCTCGCGCGTGTCACCCACCTCGTACATGTAGCCGTCCACCGTGGTCAGGCAGATCCCGAAGTTGTCCGGATCCACGTTCGCCATCGCGGGGATGGTGCTGTAGGGCTTGCCGTCCCGCAGATCGGAGATCTCCCGGTGGATGGTCCTCAGGTAGCTTTCGATCGGCGATTCCATGCAGTCCACCCTACGGGGCCGGGCCGGGCCCCCTGCCCCGACCGGGGGTCAGCGGCTACGCAGCGTATGCCTGATGGAGTGCACGAAGAGCTGGACGACGGCGGTCGCGACGCCGAGAAGGATCAGGGGCGGCGCAGCCATCGAGGTGTAGTTGAACCACGGCATCGAGTACGGCGGGGCCATCTGGCCGAGGTTCTCCGCGTACTGCCGCTCGTACATCATGGGCGCCGAGATGAGGTAGACCCCGAGGGCCGTGAGGGCCGCCGCCACGACCCAGATCCATACGTCGAAGGGGTTCCGGGCCCGGTCGTCCTCCCGCGCGGCTTCCACCTCCCTGGGGCCGACCTCGCGGATGGCCGAGGAAGCGGCGGCAGGCTCTTCGGCTGCGGGCAGCGACGGCGCGAGCGGCGCGGGAGACGCGACCCGGTCGGCCGTCCCGGTGGCGCCGCCGCGCTGGTAGATCCCGTCGTAGCGCGGGTCGTGGGTGTCCTGCAGATGGTCGCTGCTCATCGGTTTCCTCCCCCTGGACTGACGAATGCTCCCTAGTAAAGCACGTCGTCCGGCACGGCCACCGGCACTCTCACGGGCGTTGCGCCGGACGGTCGCCGAGGCGCTCGAGGAGTCGTTCCTCGGCGTCGTGTCCCGGCGCGATTCCCCGCGGGATCCGGAGCAGGAAGACGATGCCGAGCACCCACCACAGGCCGAACAGGATCCACGGTGGTGGGGTGAGCGCTGCCGGCATGCCCGGCAGGTACAGGCTGAGCAGCCCCACGCAGAGGACCACGGCGATCCAGCCGATCACGGTCCCGCCATTACCGGCCCCACCGATCCGCAGCGGCCGCTCCATCGCGGGTTCCTTCCGGCGCAGGATCACGAAGACCAGCGCCACGAGGATATAGGCGAGGACGATGCTGGGCGCACCGGAATCGACGAGCCAGCCGAGCATCTGCGTGCCGAAGAAGGGCGCCGCGAAGGACAGCGCACCGATGAAGACGAGGGCGTTGACCGGCGTCCGGTAGCGCGGATGGAGCACGCCGAACCACCGTGGGAGCATGCCGGAGCGCGACATCGAGTACATGAGGCGGGACGCGCCCAGCAGCAGCGAGTTCCAGGAGGTGAGGATACCCGCGATGCCGCCGGCGATCAGCACCTTCGCCATGATGTCGGAGCCGAACATGGCGCCCATCGCGTCCGCCGTCGCGATGTCCGCGGTCGCCAGCTCTCCCGCCGGCATCGCCGACGACGTCGTCAGGATGGTCATCACGTACCAGATGGTCGCGAGGAGGACGGCGACGACCACGAGCCGGCCGATCTGCCGGGCGGGGATGTCGACCTCCTCCGCGGACTGCGGGATGACATCGAAGCCGACGAACAGGAACGGCACCACCACCAGGACGGCGAAGAACCCGGCGGATCCGCCGGTGAAGAAGGGCTGCATGTTCGACGCCGACCCGCCGGCGAAGCTGCCGAGCACCAGGGCCAGCCCGATGACGAGCAGGAACACGACGACGAAGGTCTGCGCCGCTCCCGCGATCTTCACGCCGCCGATGTTGACCAGGGTGATGATCACGGCGGCGACGGCACCCACGAGGGCCCACGTCAGGTGGACCTCGTCGCCGGCGACCGTCCAGAGGGGGACGCGGCTGAGGTCCGGGAAGATGTACTCGGCGGTCCGGGGGAGGGCCACGGCCTCGAAGGCGACGATGGTGACGTATCCGCCGGTGATCGCCCATGACCCCACGAAGGACCAGCGCGGACCCATCCCCCGGAGGAGGAAGTTGTGCTCACCTCCGGCCTTCGGCATGGCAGCGGTCAGTTCGGCGTAGGTCAGGCCGACCACTCCCATGATGACTCCGCCCGCCACCATCGCCAGCACCGCGCCTCCGGTACCCGCGGAGGCGATCCAGCCACCCGTCAGCACCACCCAGCCGAAGCCGATCATCGCCCCGAAGCCCAGGGCCAGTGCGTCCCAGTTCCCCAGGACCTTCAGGAGCGAGGCGTCCTGCCCGCTCGTCGCGCCTGCTGTGCTGTCGGGTGTCGTCATGGCCGCTCCATCCTCGCTTCACGGGCCCCCGGGTGCGCCGGGGCCCACGGCCTGTGGGCGGGCCCTGGCATCCGGCGTTGTGCTCGGGGTGATCCACTGTAGGGGATCGACGCCTGTGCGGGAACCGTTGTGGCGGCGGCGGGTGATTGGATGAAGAGGTGGCCGTCACGGGTACGGCACGGATGACGATCGGATGTAGCAATGCCACCGCGGTCCACGCGCAGCACGACCAACGCCCCACGCCTGTCGCTGCAGGCGCCGAGGGGCGTGACACCGGTGACGGAACCACGCCTGCTCGACGGCGACCACCGCGAGGGCGAGCACTACCACCGGGTGGAGCTGGACGGGGAGGAACTCGCGGGCATCACGCTGCAGGAATGCCTGCTCGAGGGAGTTTCCCTCAGCGACACCGAACTGCGGGGCGCCCGCTTCCTCGAGTGTTCGTTCAGGGAGCTCTTCGCGCCGGTCTTCCGCGCACCGCGCAGCACCTGGCGGGAGACGTCCCTGCAGGGAACACGGTGGGGATCGGCGGAGCTCTACGACAGCAGGTTCGACGCCGTGCATGTCGACGGCGGGAAGCTCGACTACGTGAACCTCCGCAGCTCCCGACTGACCGACGTCCTGATGAGCGGGTGCATCATCGGGGAACTCGATCTGACCGGCGTGCGGGCGACCCGGCTCGCCCTGCAGGACTGCACCATCGGTGCCCTCACGCTGGACGGCGCCCAGCTGCAGGACGTCGACCTGCGCACCAGCAGTTTCCGGGGCATCCACGGCCTCGACGGCCTGCGCGGCGCCACCATCGACGAACACCAGGTGCAGCTCCTGGCGCCGTTCCTCGCCGAGAGCATGGGCCTGCGGATCGAGGGCTGAGCACGTGCCCGTCGGCGGCGCGGACCGCGGTGGCCCCGATCATCCCGGCGTGCGACGGATCACGCCGAGTAGGTGTACCGGCCTCCGGGCGCCGCCTGGGACGGGGTCGACGTCGTGACGTAGGTCCCGCGGCTGGTCGGACGCGCGAGCTCGCCCTGGGTGACATAGGTTCCCTCCGTGCCCGGCTGGAGCGGGCGGCCCGTCACGTAGCGGCCCCCGAGGGGCGCCGGTGCGACAGCACGGGCGGCGGTGGTCTTCGCCGAACGGCGTGTGGTGCGGTCGAGCAGTGTCATGGTGGTTCCTTCGATGGATGCCTTGGGCATGGTGGAGGCAGGCGCGAGCACGTGTCGGCTGCTGCGCCCGCTGTTGAGGAGGTCCGGGCATGCAGCCACCGCGCCTGTTGTCGGGCGCGGCGGAGCTGGGAGCCCGGTCCGGTAGGTCAGGCCGCCTGCCAGGGGCTAGGCGGGATCTTCCTCCGGTGGTGTGTCCTGGCACTCCTGGCAGAGGCCGTTGAACGTGACTTCGGCCGTGAGGACGGCGAAGCCGGATGCATCGGACGGTGTGAGGCAGGGAGCCTCCCCGATGACGCAGTCGACATCCCTGATCGCACCGCACCGGATGCAGACGAGGTGGTGGTGGTTGTCGCCCACCCTGCACTCGAAGAGCGCGGGCGATCCCGGAGGATCGAAACGGCGGACGAGTCCCGCGCCGGTGAAGGCAGCGAGAATGCCGTACACGGCCTGGCTGGACGAACCGCTCAGGGCGGTCCGCACCACAGCCGTCACCTGCTCCACGCTGGAATGGGGGTGGTCCTTCAGTGCCTGCAGGACCGCGAGGCGTGGCGCGGTGACCTTCAGGCCGGACGCCCGGATCGACTCACGGAGCGTTTCCGCCCGGGAGTGCGGATCAGTGGAAATCGCCATGACATCAGCCTATGCGTTGTTTTGGTCTATACAAAACTGACGGGCCGTTAGTTCGATCACGTCGCCGGGCACCTGCAGGGCGGGGTCCCTTCCATGCGGCTGCCCGTCCTGCTTCAGCCCGCCTTCGGCCGATGCCTAGGACCTCACGCAGGGTCCTGGGCGCTCGCGCGACCGCCGGGGTAGCCCGGTCCCGCGGGGTGGGAGGGGCCCGGCGGGTAGCCCGGTCCCGAGGGGTGGCCGGGACCGGCAGGGTGCCTGTCGGCACTGTAGTCCCGGGCGGGGGCGGCAGGTGCTGCAGGAGCAGGGGATGCCGGCGTGACCGGCGGCACGAAGGCGGCCGGTGGCACAGGCCGGGGATGCGACGACGACGGCAGGGGACCTGCCGTCTGCCCGCTCTCGGGACGGGATGGACCGGAAGCAGGCGGCACCTGGTAGTGGGAGGAGTCGTACTGCGACGGGTCATGGTGGGCGGGCGGAGCAGCGGGCCATGCCGGCACCGGTGCCCTTCCCCAGGGATCGTGCGCCGGTAGAGCCCGGGCGCCGGCGTGCACCCGGCCGTCCGGGCCTGCGGCGTACGGTGCAGGGGAGACCGGTGCGAAGGGGTGCGTGGGCTGGAGCATCGGCGGCCGGGCCGCCTGCGGCGTGACGGTGCGCGTCCGGGCGATACCGCGACGGTCCGCGAGCCGGACGATGACCACCGCGGTCACCGCCATGGTCCCGGCGGACACGATGAGTCCGCCCACCGAGCCCTCACTGGAGTTCACGTCCACCAGGCCGAAGGCCCCGAGCACGAAGATGGTCATGTTGTTGACCGCGTGCACTGCGATCGCCGCTTCCAGTCCGCCCGTCCGCCAGGTGATCCAGCCGGCGAAGATCGCGAAGACGGCGACGTCGGTCTGGCCGAGGGGGTCGTAGGTGTGGCCGAGCACGAAGAGCGGGACGGGCAGCAGGATCGCGAAGGCGGGGTGCCGCAGCCAGCTGCCGATGGCCTGCATCAGGAAGCCCCGGAACACGTACTCCTCCGCGGCGGCCTGGAACGGGACCGCGAGGATGGACAGGGCGAGCAGGACCAGCAGGGTGGAGGTGTCCTGCTGCACGGGCGCTGCGGCGGCTTCCTCCGGGAAGAAGAAGCCGATCACCGTCGAGATGGCGAGGCTCACGAGGAACACGGCCAGGGCGGCTGCCGTGCAGGCCGCCAGCCACCGCCAGCGGATGTGGCCCGCCACCGAGGAGAGCAGGCCCACGGGCCTCGGTCCGGTGACGAGAGCGGCGAGCAGGAGGGCCGGGATCATGAGGATCAGCGAGACCAGGGTGAAGGCGAAGATCACCGGGTCGCTGAGGTCGATGGACGCGGCGGCATCCATGTAGTGCTCGATATCCGCCGAGGTGGCGAGTGCCGCGATCGCCCCGACCGCCAGCAGGGCGATGGTGAAGACCAGGTAGAACGCGAGGCCGAGCAGCGCCGTGAGGAGGGGCTTCCACCAGCGGTGCTGGGGCCACGAGCGGGAGAGGCGGTGGAATGCATACTGCCGGTCGACCAGTTCCATGCTTCTACCGTAGTGCGGATTCCTTGGCGTTCTCTGCGGGGTGTTCGTGGCGGTCCCGCCGGTGGCGGAGGTGCCCGAGGAGGGTGACGACGGCGGAGAGCAGTGCGGACACGGCGACGCCGAGCCAGAGGTCCACCTTCAGGGTCAGGGCACCCACGACGGCGCCGGCCAGGATGAGCGCGATCGCGGCGGAGCGGCGAGCCCAGAAGGGGCTCTTACCACCGGCCAGCCGGGAGTCCGAGGCGAGGCCCGTGATCGTCGAGGTCACCACCACGGTGGTGATCTCGGCGACCTTGAGGCGCTTCGCCGTCGCGGCCTGGATGCCCATCATGGCGGCGAGCACCGACGTCGTGATGCTGCCCAGCACCTCCTGGGCGTGCACGTCGACCAGTGCGACATAGACCGCGAGCGCGGTCAGGCCTACCGTCACCGTGAGGAGGGAGCTCGAGGTCCGGCCCGACCACCCCTCCGGTCCCTTGCGCAGTACACGGCCCGCGAGGGCGGCGCCCACCATGAAGAAGACGAGGGCGAGCGCGGGGCGGAGGATCGGCAGGTCGGCGCCGCCGGCGAAGGCCATCCCGAGGAGGACGACGTTGCCGGTCATGTTGCCCGTGAAGACGCGGTCGAGGCCGAGGTAGCCGACGGCGTCGATCACTCCCGTGGAGAACGTCAGGACCAGCATGAGCCACAGATGGAGGCGATCCGTCGCCACCCGGTTCTTCTTCACGATGTTTTCCTCCGGTAACAACCTTGAAACGAATGTATACGAAGCTTATCGTCGTACTGGCGATTGTATTCAATCCAAACGCTGTGCAGAAGGCAGTTGGATCCCGTCCCTTCGTGAGGAACCCCATGCAGCACCCCACGCACCCCCTGTTCCGACATCCCTTGCGCCCCACACGGCCCGGCAGGGCCGCCGGGCTGCTGGCCGCAGCCGCCATCGCCGTGACAGCCCTGACCGCCTGCCAGCCGATCCAGCCGCTACCGGCCACACCCGTCCGGGAGGACAGCACGGGTGTGCCGATCGGGGAAGCGAGGATCCGCGAGGGAGGCGACCTCGTCATGGCGCTCTCGGCCGAGCCGGACCGCCTCGACCCCACGACGTCGTCGTCCCTCTACACGCGCTACGTCATGCAGACCATGTGCCAGAAGCTCTACGACATCGACGCCGAGGGCGAGCTCGTCCCACAGCTGGCCACGGCCCTGCCGGAGATCTCCGACGACGGCCTGACCGTCACCATCCCCGTGCGTACCGACGCCGTCTTCGCGGACGGCGTGCCGTTCGACGCCGATGCCGTCCGCGCGACCCTCGAGCGCCACCTCACGCTCGAGGGATCCACGCGCAAGAGCGAGCTCGGACCGATCACCGACATCCGCGCCGTCAGTCCGGACCGCGTCCAGATCAGCTACGAGAAGCCCTTCGCGCCGCTCGCCGCCGCGCTCGCGGACCGTGCCGGGATGATGCTCTCCCCCAAGGCCATCGAGGAGAAGGGGGCGGAGTTCGGCAACAGCCCCGTCTGCGTCGGGCCCTTCAAGTTCGTCGACCGCGTACCGCAGACGTCGATCACGGTCGAGCGCGATCCGCTCTTCTACGACGCGGAGAGCGTCCACCTCGACACCATCACCTACCGCATCATCACCGACGCGAACATCCGCGCCGCGAACCTCCGCTCCGGGGACGTCCAGGTGGCCGACACCATCTCCCCGCAGGACGTCGACGCCCTGCTCAAGGAGGACGGCGTGGGTGTCCTGCAGGTCGGCTCGCTGGGCTACCAGGGACTCACGGTGAACGTCGGCAACACCGACGGCGTCGGGGAACCACCGGGCACCATCGACACCCCGATCGCGCAGGAGAAGGCGATCCGCATGGCGCTGTCCATGTCGATCGACCGCGAGGCCCTCGTGAACACCGTCTTCAACAGCTGGTTCGAGCCGGCGTGCTCGCCCATCTCACCGGACAGCCCCTATGCCTCCGAGCTGAGCGAGGACTGCCCACCCTTCGATCCCGAGGGTGCGAAGAAGATGCTCCAGGACGCTGGAGTCGAGACGCCCTACCCCATCCGGATGCAGGTCACCAACACCCCGGACACGCTGCGCTACGGCCAGGCACTGCAGGCTGCGGTCGCCGACGGCGGCTTCGACCTCACCGTGGTGCCGGTGGAGTACTCCACCCTCCTCGACGTGCAGTCACGCGGTGACTTCGAGGCGCTGCAGCTCGGCTGGTCAGGACGCATCGATCCGCACGGCAACATGTTCAATTTCCTCTCGACAGGCGGCGGCAACAACTACTCCGGCTACGGGAACCCGGAGGTGGACCGGCTGCTCACCAGTGCGGCACAGATCAACGACGTCGGGGAGCGCGCGGCCGTCTACGGGCAGGCCGTGGAACTGATCCAGCAGGACAACCCCCTGATCTACCTGTACCGGCAGCGCAACCTCACCGCCTACAGCACCGACATCGCGGGCGTGGAGACGTTCGCCGACGGTGTCGTCCACCTCAGCAACGCCGCATTCATCGAGACGGAGAACTGACATGGGCCGCTACCTCTTCACCCGGCTCTGGCAGTCGGTCGTCACCCTGGTCCTCGCCTCGATCGTCGTGTTCATCGGTGTGCGCCAGCTCCCGGGCGACCCCGCCCTCGCGATGGCGGGGGAGGAGGCGACGCCGGAACAGCTCGCCGCGGTGCGCGCGGAGCTGGGCCTCGACCAGCCACTCGTGGCGCAGTACTTCGCCTTCGTCCGCAACATGTTCCGCGGCGACTTCGGCGAGTCCACCCGCACGGGCACCCCGGTGACCGAGCTGATCGCCACCACGCTGCCGGTCACGCTCTGGCTCTCCGCCTATGCGATCGTCGTGGCGATCGTCGTCGGGATCCTCTTCGGGGTGGTCGCGGAGCGGTTCCGCGGACGCTGGCCCGAGTGGGTCGCGAACGCGTTCGCCCTCATCGGACTCTCCGTCCCCAACTTCTGGCTCGGTATCCTCGCCATCCTCTACCTGGCGGTCACGCTCGGCTGGTTCCCCGCCTCGGGGTACGTGGACGTCCTCTCGGATCCGCTGCGCGGGCTCTACTACCTCACGCTGCCGGCCCTGATCCTGGGCACCGGCCTCGCCGCCGTCATCATGCGGCAGACCAGGGCCTCGATGATCGAGACCATGACCACCGACTACGTGCGGACCGCCCGGGCCAAGGGCCTGGGCCGGGGACGGGTGCTGATGCGCTACGGACTGCGGAACTCGCTCATCGTCGTCGTCACCATCGTGGGCCTGCAGCTCGGCGGACTCATCTCGGGCGCGGTGGTCACCGAGCGCATCTTCGCGCTGCCGGGCTTCGGCAAGCTGACCCTCGACGCCGTCTTCACGCGCGACTACCCCGTCATCCAGGCGGTGGTGCTCATCATCACCGTCAGCTACATCCTGATCAACCTCGCCGTGGACATCCTGTACTCGGTGGTCAATCCCAAGATCCGCGTCGGAGGAGCAAACTGATGGCCGTCGAAACACTGCCCCCCGGAGTAGGCGGCGCCGGGCTCGGCTCCGGTCGTGGCCGCATCTGGTCCTCGCTCCGCTCCAACCCGCTGGGGATCACCGGAGGCATCATGCTCGTCGCCGTCGTCCTGGCGGCGCTCCTCGCCCCGTTCCTCGCGCCCTACCCGCCCACTGAGGTGCACTTCGACACGCCGTTCCAGCGACCCCTCACCGAGGGATTCCCCCTGGGGACGGACGACCTCGGGCGGGATGTCCTCTCCCGCCTGCTGTTCGGCATCCAGACCTCGCTGCAGGTCGGTGTGCTCTCCGTGCTCCTCGCCGTCGTCATCGGGACGCCGCTCGGCCTGCTCGCCGGCTACTCGCGGGGGTTCGACGCCGTCATCTCCCGCGTGACCGACGTCACCCTGGCCTTCCCCTTCCTCATCATCGCCGTCGGGCTCGCCGCGATCAGCGGACCCAGCCTCGGCAACGCGGCCGTCGCGCTCGGCATAGCCCAGATCCCCACCATGATCCGCGTGGTGCGTGGCGAGACGCTGCGCATCAAGGAGAGCGACTTCGTGCTCGGCGCCCGCACGATGGACGCCTCGCCGGCGTGGATCATGATGCGGCACGTGCTGCCGAACGCCACGTCAGCCATCATCGTCCAGGCCACGGTCATCATGCCCGTCGCGGTGATCGGCGAGGCGCTGCTGTCCTTCCTCGGGCTCGGCATCCAGCCACCCACGCCGAGCCTCGGCATCATGCTCTCCGACGCCCAGCAGTACATCTTCCGCGCTCCCAGTGCCGCGATCTTCCCGGGCATCGCGATCGCCGTGATCTGCTTGGCCTTCAACCTGTTCGGTGACGCCCTGCGCGACGCCTTCGACCCGACGAACTCCACCCGAAAGTGACCACGATGACGTACACGCCCCCTCCCTCCTTCACCACCAGGCCGACCCTCCAGGGCACCTTCGGCATGAGTGCATCGACGCACTGGCTCGCCACCGCCTCTGCCCAGGCCGTGCTGGAGCGCGGCGGCAACGCGTTCGACGCCGCCGTCGCCGGTGCCTTCGTCCTGCACGTCGTCGAGCCGCACCTCAACGGTCCCGGCGGGGACATGACCGGCGTCTTCGCCACGGCCGAGGAGCCGGGCCGGCCCGTGGTGCTCATGGGTCAGGGCCCGGCACCGGCCGCCGCGACCCGTGAGCACTACCTCGGGGAGGGCCTCGAGCTCGTCCCGGGTGCAGGGGCCCTCGCCGCGGCGGTGCCCGCGGCCGTCGACGCCTGGCTGATCCTGCTGCGCGACCACGGCACGTGGGAGCTCGAGGACGTGCTGGCCTTCGCGATCGGCTACGCACGCGACGGCCACCCGATCGTCGGCCGCGTGGGAGCGACGATCGCGGCCGTGGCGGACCTCTTCACCGAGCACTGGCCGACGTCGGCCGCCCTCTGGATGCCGGACGGCAGGCCTCCGCGGGAGGGCGAGGTCATCCGGAACGAGGCCTACGCCCGCGTCCTCGGGTCCCTCGTGAGCGCGGCGGCGGACGGCGCCACCCGGACCGAGCGGATCGACGCCGCCCGCCTCGAGTGGCGTACCGGGCTCGTGGCGCAGGCAGCCGCGGAGTTCGTCCGCACGCCCCACCGGCACTCGTCCGGGCTGGACCACGCCGGCGTGATCACGGTCGAGGACTTCGCCGGGTTCGAAGCCGGCTACGAGGCGGCGACCACCTTCGAGTTCCGCGGCCACACCATCGCCAAGACCGGTCCCTGGGGCCAGGGACCGGCCCTGCTGCAGACCCTGGCCATCCTCGCCGGATTCGACGACGAGCGGCTGGATCCGTCCACGGCGATCGGTGCGCACACCATCCTCGAGGCGCAGAAGCTCGCGATCGCCGACCGTGAGGCCTACTACGGCGACGCCGACGTGCCGATGGATTATCTGCTCTCCCCGGACTACGCCGCCGAGCGGCGTGCCCTCATCGGCGACGAGGCGTCCGTCGAGTTCCGGCCCGGGACCGTGCCCGGCCTGACGCCGTTCACCCCGCCGCTGCGCACCGACTACACGCCCCCGGCCCTCGTCGGTGGCAGCGGCTTCGCCGGGGTCGGCGAGCCCACGGTCTCGCGCAGCGGCGAGACGCGCGGGGACACCTGCCACATCGACGTCGTCGACTCGGCCGGGAACATGGTCTCGGCGACGCCGAGCGGCGGCTGGCTGCAGTCCTCACCCGCCATCCCGGAGCTCGGGTTCTGCCTCGGCTCCCGGCTGCAGATGACCTGGCTGGAGGAAGGCGCGCCGTCCACGCTGCAGGCCGGCAAGCGCCCCCGCACCACCCTCACGCCCACGCTCATCCTCAGGGACGGCAAGCCCGTCGTCGCCCTCGGCTCGCCCGGCGGTGACCAGCAGGACCAGTGGCAGCTGCTCTACATCCTCCGCACCGTCGTCGGAGGCTACACGCCGCAGCAGGCCATCGACGCACCGTCCCTCCACACCACGTCCATCCCCGGCTCCTTCTGGCCGCGCACGTGGGAACCGGGCGGCGCCGTCGTCGAGGACCGGCTGGGCGAGGACGTCATCGCGGACCTCGAACGCCGGGGCCACGTCATCACCCGGGCGGGGGACTGGGCGCTCGGCCGGCTCTCCTCCGTCACCAAGGACCACGAAACCGGTGTGCTCTCCGCCGCCGCCAACCCGCGAGGAGCACAGGGCTATGCTGCAGGACGCTGAGAACATCCTCGAAGTCACCGAGCTGGAGGTCGCCTTCGGCGGGACCACCGTCCTGCACCGCGTCGGCTTCTCCATGCGGCGCGGAGAGCGGGTGGCGATCGTGGGCCAGTCCGGCTCCGGGAAATCCACGGCCATCGGCGCCATCCTCCGCCTGCTGCCCGGGAGCGGGCGGATCACCCACGGATCCATCGTGCTCGGCGCAGGCCGCACCAGGGGAGACGTCGTGGACCTCGCCACCGCCACCGAACCGGTCCTGCGCAGCATCCGCGGCCAGCGCGTGGGCCTGGTGCCGCAGGATCCGATGTCCAACCTGAACCCGGCCATGAAGATCGGACCCCAGGTCGCGGACGCGATCGTCGCGAGCCGGCGCGACGTGGCGCGGCCGGACCGCGCGGAGGTGCGGAAGCGGGCGATCGCCCTGCTCACCGAGGCCGGCATCCCCGACGCCGAGCGCCGCTACGGGCAGTACCCGCACGAGTTCTCCGGCGGCATGCGCCAGCGGGTGCTCATCGCCATCGCCCTGGCGGGGGAGCCGGAACTGCTCATCGCGGACGAGCCGACGTCGGCGCTCGACGTCACCGTGCAGCGGCAGATCCTGAACCACCTGCAGTCGCTCGTCGACGCCCGGGGAACGTCCCTGCTGTTCATCACGCACGACCTCGGGCTCGCGGCGGATCGGACCGACCGCATCATCGTGATGTCGGAAGGCCGGATCGTCGAGGTGGGGACCCCCCGCCAGATCCTGCTCGATCCCCAGGAGGAGTACACCAGGCAGCTGGTGGCGGCAGCGCCCTCGGTGGCGGCGGTGCTCGATGCCGAGCCGCTCGTCGACGTCCCGCCCGCGGCGGGTAAGGCGCCGTCGATCCTGGTGGTCGAGAGCCTCGTCAAGGAGTTCGCCCTCCGTGGCCAGCGCGGCAGCACAGTGCGCGCGGTCAACAACGTGTCCTTCGAGGTGGCACGCGGGACCACGACGGCGGTGGTCGGCGAGTCCGGGTCCGGCAAGACAACGGTGGCGCGCATCATCCTCGGCCTGGAGACGGCGTCGTCGGGGGAGGCCCTGATCGACGGCGAATCGCTCACGACCACCCGAGGCGCCCGGCGCCGGGCGCTCCGCCGCAAGGTGCAGCCCGTCTTCCAGGACCCCTACGGCTCCCTCGACCCCACGTACAGCATCGAGCGCCTGATCGACGAGCCGCTGCGCATCTTCGGCGTCGGTGACCGCGGAGGCCGCCAGGCACGGGTCGCCGAACTCCTCGACCAGGTGGCCCTGCCACGCGCCGTCGCCCAGCGTCGGCCGAACGAGCTCTCCGGGGGCCAGCGGCAGCGTGTCGCCATCGCACGGGCGCTCGCCCTCGAGCCGGAGCTGCTCATCTGCGACGAGGCGGTCTCGGCGCTCGACGTGCTCGTGCAGGACCAGATCCTGGCGCTGCTCGCAGACCTGCAGGACAGGCTCGGACTCACCTACCTCTTCATCACGCACGATCTCTCGGTGGTGCGGCAGATCGCCACCGACGTGGTGGTCATGAGATCGGGCGACGTCGTCGAGAGCGGTTCGGTGGACGACGTGTTCAACCGGCCGCGGGCGGACTACACGAAGGAGCTTCTTGGAGCCATCCCGGGCGCGGCGTTTGCGGCCTGAGCAGGACGCCGCTGCGCCGCAGCGCGTCCTCGACGCCATCCGCCGCGACATCATCTTCGGTACGCTGCCTCCCGGCGTCCGGGTCACGGAGGCCGCCCTGGCCGCCAAGTACGGGGTGTCACGCGTGCCCGTGCGGGAGGCGCTGCGTGCGCTGGAGGCCGAGGGTTTCGTGGAATCGAAGCCCTACGCAGGCTCCACGGTGGCGGAGATCCCGCTCGACGACGCCGAGGACCTCTTCGCCGTCCGGCGGGTCATCGAAGCGACGATCGCCCGACGCGCAGCACGTCGGGCGGCAGCGCAGTTCGCAGCCGACGCCCCGAGCACGGAGTGGTTCTCCGCGCGGCGGGCGCTGGCGGACATCCTCGACGACGGCGACCGCGCCGTCGCGGCGGACGCCCTCGCGGACCTGCCCGAACTGAACATCCGCTTCCACCTCGGGGTCGCCGAGCTCAGCGGCAGCGCGTCACTGACCGCCCTGCTGCGCCAGATCTCGGGGAAGATCGAGTGGCTCTACGCCGCCGACGTCGACAACCGCGGGAAGCAGTCGTGGGGTGAGCACCGGCTGATCATCGCGGCGATCGATGCGGGGAACGAGGCCGAGGCGGAGCGGCTGATGGCAGGCCACGTGGAATCCTCGCAGCACGGATACCTGGAGCGGTTCTCCGCCCCGGATCGCGCGCGGGCTACAGGAACGGACGCAGGGGAGCGAGGATGAGTTCGCTGGCGCGGGCCACCAGGTGCCGGCTGTCCCACTCCTCCTTCGTCAGCACGCGGCTGTTGGAGGAGTCCACCTCGAAGATCTTCTCCATGGTCGCGGCGAGCGCCCGGTCGAAGATCTCGAGGTTGATCTCGTAGTTGCCGGTCAGGCTGAGGCGGTCGATGTTGGCCGTGCCGACCGTGCTCCACTCGCCGTCGATCGTCGCCGTCTTCGCGTGGATCATGGAGTTCTGGTACAGCAGGACCTGTACCCCGGCGCCGATCAGGGAGGAGTAGAACCCGCGGGACAGCCAGTCCGAGACCACATGGTTGGAGTCCTCGGGGAGGATCACCCGCACGTCCACCCCGCGGCGGCTCGCCCGCAGCAGGGCGTCGAGGATCTGCCGGTCCGGGATGAAGTACGCCGTCGTGATGAAGATGTGCTTCTCCGCGCGGTTGATCGCATCCAGGTAGACGCCGCGGATCGGGAACACCAGGAACGCCGGGTTGTTGTTGACGGCCCGGATGCGCGGTTCCCAGAACGAGGCGCTGAGGTCGGGGAGTTCGGGGCGGCGCGGGATGGCCCGGATGTTCCAGAAGCTGACGAAGGCCTCCCGGAGCTCCCACACCGACGGCCCCCGCACCTCGAGGTGCGTGTCGCGCCATTTCGTCGCGTATTCCGAGCCGAGGTTGTACCCGCCCACGAACCCCACCTCGTCGTCGACCACGAGTACCTTGCGGTGGTCGAAACCGGTTCCGCGGATGTTGGTGAAGATGATGGACGGGCGGAGCACCGGGAAGCGGTAGGTGTTGACGAGGGGGTGGAACGTGTAGAAGGAGGGGTTGACCACCAGGTTGGCGAAACCGTCGTAGATGAGATAGACGTTCACTCCGCGCTCGGCGGCGCGGTTGACGGCGTCGCGGAACCGGGCGCCGACCTCGTCGCCCTTCCAGATGTAGGTCTCGAGCAGTACCTGGTGCTCGGCCTTGTCGATCGCCCCGATCATGGCGTCGAACAGGTCCTCGCCATAGGTGTACACCGTGGTCTCGGTGTTGCCGATGGTCGTGTGGAACGTGCCGGGCTGGGGGAAGACCGGGCGTCTCGTGCGCTGGCGCTTCTGGTAGGCGTCCACGCCCACGATCCCGGCGATGACCATGGCCTGCGCGGAGAACAGCGCGACCGCCGCTCGTTTCACCGTGCCGCCTGCGAACCCCATGATCGTCCGACGCTTCAACCAACCCATGCGCCCAGCGTATCGCCTCACCGTGGCGCGCGACGGCGTCGCAGGGCCGTCCCTAGTGGCCACCGACCTCGAGCGCCTGTGACACCGCGGACTCCACCCCGGCCAGCCACGGGAAGCCGTGTCCTGGCAGGACCGTCCCCGCCGCGGTCGAGCGCAGGGCCTCGAGAGACCGCAGCGCCGCTGCGGTGTCGGCCGTGGCGGCCCTTGCCACGACCTGCGGACCGGGGTGGCCTGTGTACGGGTCGAGGGTCACGAGGGCGTCCCCGCTGATGACCGAGTCCCGGTCCGGGAAGTGCAGGGCACAGTGGCCCTTGGTGTGGCCCGGCGTCGGGACCACGAGCGGCGAGCCCGGGAGCGCCGCCGCTGCCTCGGGGGTGAGGGGCAGGGTATCGCGAATCCCCTTGACCGTGACGGCTCCCGCCGCGGTCATGCGGAGCAGGCCCGGGACGGCCCGCGGGTACCTCAGCGGGTAGAGGAACGGCGAGCGCTCCCGCTGGTAGCTGTAGGGGTGTGCGGCGATGTGGGCGTCGTCGGGATGGCAGTACACGGGGATGCCGTAGCGCGACCGCAGGTGGTCCGCCGTCCCGACATGGTCGAAGTGCCCGTGGGTCAGGACGATCGCCCGGACGTCCTGCACCGGACGGCCGATCCGGTCGAGAGCTTCCACAAGGAGGCCTTTCGAGCGGGGCAGGCCGGTGTCCACCAGGAGCACGCCGTCGTCGTCCTCCACGAGGTAGACGTTCGTCCTGGCATGCTCGAGGTAGTGGATCCCCGGGGCGATGTCCGTCCTGATCATGCGTCTCCTTCGCTTACGGCCTGACTCCGACCCTAGGCACGCCGGCTCCCGGCAACAAGCGAAGAAGCGGCACCGGTGCGGGGTTCCCATATCCGGCGCCCCTCGCTACGTTGAGAACCGACCGGAGAAGGCACGACGACGGTTCGGCTGCGGCCGCGCGGGCCCGTCCGGGGGCCAGGAGGGTACGGGGATGACCACGGGCATGGGGGAGCACGAGCAGCAGCGCCGGACGTGCGCTGCGTTCCGCTCGACGAGCCTGTCCACCTACGAGCTCTGGCTCCGGTACTTCAGCATCGGCGGGAACGCCGGCGAGGAGGAGATCGACGCCTACCTCTACAGCTCGCTCCTGCTCCCTCCCTTCGAAAGGGACATGCTGGCGCTCGCCGTGAACGAGTACATCGCGGACCTGCCGCCTGCTCCCCGCGCTCCGTACAGCGGCACGGAGCGGCCACGCGGCTAGAGGAGGGTCTGCTGCTCGCCGTCCGCGGTGTCGTCCCCCGGGAGGGGATCGATCAGGTCGGGGCCGTTGTTCCGCACCGAGCCGACGCGGTTCCCGACGACGCGGGGCACGAGGTGCGGGTCCGGGATCGCGTCGAGGAGTTCCTGGACGGCCGGACGCGAGTCGTTGCGCGGATCGAGCCAGTCGCCGCGCAGCGCGGGCGGGACGATCACCGGGGTGCGGTCATGGATCTCCCCGAGGGCGTCGCTGGCAGGGCGCGTGATGATGGTGCAGCTCACCACCCAGGACCCCTGCGGGTGTTCCTCGGAGACCGTCGCGGGGTCCCGCCAGAACTCGTAAAGCCCCGCGAATCCCAGGGGGGCTCCGTCGGCGCCATGGAGGTAGACGGGCGTCTTCGAACCGTCGGCGTTCCTGCGCCACTCGTAGTACCCGTCGGCCGGGACGATCCCGCGGCGCTTGAGTGCTGCGCTTCGGAACGAGGGTTTCTCCAGCACCGTCTCGCTGCGTGCGTTGATCATCCGGGCACCGACGGAGGCCGACTTCGACCAGGACGGGATGAGGCCCCAGCGCGCCGGTTCGAGCCGGCGCGTCAGTTCGCCCGTCTCCGGGTCGAGCCGCTCGACGACGATCTGCACGGTGTCGGTGGGTGCCACGTTCCAGGACGGCTCCACCTCGTCCACGACCGCCTCGTCCACCTCGAAGGCGTCGATGAGGTCCGCCTTGCTGCCTGCGATGACGAAACGTCCGCACATGGCCCGGGTCTCCTGTGTCCTCTGCGGGAAAAGCACCGTGGCCCCGCCGACGACGGGGCCACGGAGGTGCTTCGTGGGCTACTTCTTCTTGCGGTCGAGGATCAGGGACAGTGCGATGCCCACCATCCAGATGTCCTTCGCCACGGACGTGCCGTCCTGCGTGGGGCGGATGCCGTCCTCCTGCGTGAGCTCGGGCGTCCTCAGGTACATCGTCATCATGCCCGCCGACAACGCCAGGAGGCCGAGGCCTGCCAGCCTGCTCGGGATGAAGGGAGCGAGCAGTGCCGAGCCGAGGGTGATCTCCGCCGCGGCGAGGGCCTTGCCGAACTGCTGCGCCTCGAGCTGGCTGAGCTGGGGGAAGGCCTTGGACGCCATGGACTGCAGGTACCCTGCGGACCCCTCGTCCAGGTTCGTCTTCCCGAGGCCGGAGTTCAGGATGAAGGCGCCCGTCGTGAGGCGGAGGGGAATGTGGGTGGGGCGGAATCCCATGATGGTGCCTTTCGCTGCGGGGATGGTGGTTCGTGTGTGAGCCTACGGCCCGTGGTGCCGCCCCGCCAGCCCTGCCGCACGTCCGCTGGGGCTCCTTGCAGATCACGTCCTGCCCGGATTGCGCACGGTGTTCCGCCAAAGTTTTTCGACCTGCCGTGGGGAGTTCACGGAGTTCACCGCTCACCTCTGCTTGTATGGCAGGCAGGCTAGCGAAGACCCATCGGCTATCGGAGTAGGTTTCATGGTCCCCCGGACAGCAGAACACCCTCGGCCCCAGCACTTCCTCCTGCACATGAGCGACACGCACCTCGTCGCGGGGGACGGCCCCCTGTACGGGGCCGTGGACAGCGAGCAACGGCTGCGGGAGGTGTTCGACGACCTCGAGGCGTCCGGCGCCAGGCCGCAGGCGATCGTGTTCACCGGCGACCTCGCGGACAAGGGGGAGCCCGGCGCCTACGCGAAACTCCGGGCCGTCGTCGACCCGGCGGCGGCCCGGCTGGGGGCGGACGTCATCTGGGCCATGGGCAACCACGACGACCGCGCGGCCTTCCGGGTGGGCCTCCTCGACGAGGCGGCGGGCGCGGGGCAGCCGGAGGCTCCGGTGGATGCCGTCCATTTCGTCGACGGACTGCGGATCATCACCATGGACTCGACCGTTCCCGGCCACCACCACGGCGAGTTCACGAGCCGGCAGCTCCGCTGGCTCGCCGCCGAACTCGAGGTGCCGGCCCCCCACGGGACCATCCTGGCCCTGCATCACCCGCCCGTGCCGAGCGTGCAGGATCTCGCGGTGCTCGTGGAGCTGCGCGACCAGCGCTCGCTCGCCGATGTCGTCCGCGGCTCGGACGTGCGTACCATTCTCGCCGGGCACCTCCACTACTCGACGACGGCGATGTTCGCCGGCGTCCCCGTCTCGGTGGCGAGTGCCACGTGCTACACCCAGGACCTGCTGTTCGACGGCGGCGGCAGCCGCGGACGGGACGGTGCGCAGTCCTACAACCTCGTGCACGTCTACGAGGAGACGATCGTCCACTCCGTGGTGCCGGCCGGCCGGCACGAGTCCGTGGGCGAGGTGGTCCCGCGCGAGGAGACCCGGCGCAGGCTCGAGGCCCACGGTGTGACCATCGCCGAGGGCTCCCGCGCCCGGCGGCTCGCTGCGGTGTCGGCCTGACCGGAGCCCGCCCTGCCAGGGCCGTCCAGGAGGTGTGGGCCGTCAGGCGTCCAGCGCCTCGGGGAGCCGCACGCTGAAGAGGGTCCGCGGATCCTGCAGCAGGGCCGGCGGATCGAAGTCCGAGCGCTCCAGCCAGCCGTGCAGGTGCGCCGGGCGCAGCAGCCCGTCCTCGTGCATCAGCACGCGCCCCACGCGCCCCGTCCGGAAGTGTTCGCCGTCGGGGTCGGCGATCGCCACGGCATCGCCGTCCTCGATCGATTCCTCGAACCTGTGCAGCTGGCGTTCCCACTTCGGTGCGGCCCGCCCGCCGGGTGGCTCGGGCGGCATGAGCAGCGTCGCCTGACCCTCCGGAGGATGGGAGGCCGCCCGCCACACCCACAGCCGCCGGCCCTCCGGCTCATCGGGGATCCGCACCTCCTCGGGCTCGGGCCAGTAGTACGGCAGGTCCTCGGGCACACCGGGGAACCGGCTCCGGTAGATCTCCGGGGCCTTCTGGACCAGGTTGGACTGATGGCTCAGGTGGAAGGCCTGCTCGCCGAGCCAGGGCGGCATCGGCACGACCGGATCCTCCAGGACGTGGGGTGCGAACTCGAGGATCTGGCGGTGCGTCGAATCAGCGTGGCCGCGGGACACCCACTCCGCGACCATCGCCAGTCCGTACACCGTCAGGGCCGGCACGTACCCCATCCACATGCGGATGGCGGGGTGCTGCCGCCAGCCGTAATCCGGGATCACGAGGGCGCGAAGCGCCTGCAGCGTCTCGACGCGCTGCTTCCCGAGCCTCGCCTGGTCCAGCGCTCGTGCGCTCGCGGCGAAGTCCGGATAGGGCAGGAAGGTCTGCATGCCGCCAGTCTCGCACGCAGCGGTGACGCCCTGCCGGGCCTCCTAGATCTCCCAGGGCGCCTTGACCGGGAAGTACTTCTCCAGGAAGTCCGTCACCAGGTAGGCCCGTTCCTCGGCCGGGACTTCCGGGAAGCTGCCGTCATTGAGGCAGAAGAAGTCCTGGCTGCGCTTGTCGAGCATCTTGCTCAGGCTCTTCAGCCCGGAGCGCATCGTGGTGTCGACGTACTTGACGCGTGCCATCTCCTGCGTCACGGCCCTGCCGGTCAGCAGGGCGTAGTAGTGGTAGAGCGAGTTGGTGACGGAGATGTTGTCCTTGGCGCGGAAGCGGGAAGCGGCCGTGGCCTCGAACTCCGCGGCGAATTCCGCCTCCATCTCGAGCAGCACGCTCTTGCGCAGGGGAGCGGCGGTGTGCTCGAGGTGCCGGGTGGTGATGCGGCCGAAGCGCTCGTGCAGGAGCCGCCGGTTCACGCGCGCGGCGTTCTCGAACCCGCTGCGCTCGGTGTCGTTCTCGCCGAGCCCAATCCGCGTGTCCGCCTCGATGAACTTGGTGACGCCACCCGGGGAGAAGAACATGTCCGGGGCGACAGGGCGCCCGAAGAACATGTCGTCGTTGGAGTAGAGGAAGTACTCGGAGAGACCCGGGATGTGCTGGAGCTGGGCCTCGACGGCCTGCGAGTTGTGCGTCGGCAGCACGGAGGGGTCCTTGAAGTGCTCCTCCGACCTCACCAGCGTCACCGACGGGTGGTCGGCGAGCCAGGCGGGGCGGTCCGAGTCCGTGGCGATGAAGATGCGGCGGATCCAGGGCGCGAACATGTAGACGGAGCGCAGGGCGTACTTCAGCTCGTCGATCTGCCGGAAGCGCGCTTCGTGGTCGTCGCCCTCGCCGACCACCACGCCCTGCATGCGGGCCGCTCGGGCTGCCCGGTACTCGGGGCTGCTGCCGTCCACCCAGGAGAAGACGAGGTCGATGTCGAAATCGATGTCCGTGGCATGGTCCGCGAACATGTTGTCGATCGTGGGCCAGACCAGGCCGTGGCGTTCCACCTCGCCGCGCACCACCTCGGCGCCCGGCAGGGTGCGCCGCGTCAGGGAATTCTCGACGGGCAGCTCGATGGCCGTCTCGCCGAGCGCCCACAGCTCGATCTGCACTCCTGCGGAAGGGCCGTAGGCAAGGCCCCCGAGGGGTTCGATGCGCGGGCGGAAGAGCCGGAAGATCCGGGCCTTCCTGCTCTTGGAGAGCTCGCCGTCGCTGACCAGGAGCGTGGTGCGGCGCTTCGTGTCCACCGTGCGCGAGTAGAACGGCTCGTCCCGGCAGGCGTCGACCAGTGCGGCGCGGAGCTTCTCGCGGTCGTTCAGGTCGACGGCGATGACGGGGCGCTGGTCGTTCCCGCGGACGAGGAGGAACTCGACCCCGGCCCTGTCGAGGGCTGCGCGGATGAACAGCAGGTCCTCGACCATCGCCTGGTGTGGGGTGCGGTCCTGGTTGATCAGCGTGAAGCGGCGCTTGATCGTGGTGATGTCCGAGCGGCCGTCGAAACGGGCCACCGCTGCGCGAGACGCCGATTCCAGGATCTCGGCTTCATTCTCCGGTTCGGGTGCACCGAAATAAATGTCGTGTTGGGCAGCCGTGTCTGTAATCGGAACCTCCGGAGAGTAGGTGGGTTTGTTCCCCATGATAGGGCCTGCGGGGGTATCCCGGATGCGAGCGAGCACCATACCGCTTCGGACCGGAGGAGTCCAGAGTCCCGGCCGGACGATCAGAGGTTGCTACGACACCCTGCGCACCCGGTCCGCCACCGCGGCCCGTCTCAGCTGCACGGCGATGGCCTTCTCGTAGTAGGTGACGAGCTGTTCGCAGAGCACGGGCCAGGTGCGCCCCTGTACCGAGGCGTGGGCCGCCCGGCCGAAGGCGCGGCGCTTCGCGTCGTCACCGAGCAGGTCGGCGACGGCGGATCGCAGGCCCTGCAGGTCACCCGGTTCGTAGGTCCACCCCGTGCGTGACGGGTCCACGAGGTCGAGGGGCCCGCCCCTGCCCACGGCGACGACAGGGACGCCGGACGCCATGGCCTCCTGGATGGTCTGGCAGAAGGTCTCGGACTCTCCGGGGTGGACGAAGAGGTCGAAGGTCGCGACCATGCGTGCGAGGTCGAGGCCGCTCCGGAAGCCCGCGAAGTGGGCGCCCGGCAGCCGTGCACGAAGGGCCTCCTTCTGGGGGCCGGAACCGATGACGACCAGCCGCGTCCCGGGCATGGCGTCCAGGACGGCGAGATCCTCGACCTGCTTCTCCGGCGCGAGCCGTCCCACGTAGCCGATGATGCGCTCGTGCGGCGCGGCGACGGTCGCACGCCACGCGGCGTCGTACCGCGCGGGGGAGAACCGGTCGGTGTCGACGCCCCGCCGCCACAGGTTGAGCCGCTGCACCCCGCGGGACCGCAGCTGTTCCTGCGCGAAGGAGGACGGCACGAGGGTCAGGGTCGAGGCGTCGTGGATGTTCTCGACGCGCTGCCACAGGAGGGACTCGAGCCAGGGGAACCCGTAGCGCGCGGCGTAGGCCGGGACCTCGGTCTGGTAGACGGAGACCGTGGGGATGCCGAGCTGCTCGCACGCCTGCACGGCACGCCAGCCGAGGACGAAGGGTGAGGCGACGTGGACGACGTCGGGCCCGAACTCGGCGAGGACGCGGCGCACCCGGGCCACGGTGCCCGCGGCGAGGCGTACGTTCGCGTAGCCCGACAGGGGGACGGAGGGCAGCGAGTGGACGGCATAGCCCTCCACCGAGGCAGGCGCCTCGTCGTCGAGCCAGGACGACGACGGCGCGATCACCAGGACCTCGTCACCGCGGCCGCGCAGGTGGGCGAGCACCTTCAGCAGCGAGTGCGTGACCCCGTTCATGTGGGGCAGGAACGATTCTGCGACAACGGCGATCCTCACGCTCCAACCCTCGTCGGCCCGGGCGGAGGGGCGGCCACCGCGGGATGGAGGCCGGGTGAACGTTCGGCGAAATCCGGCGGAGCGCTACTCCCGGTCGGTGCGTCCCTGGTGCGAGCCGTGGGTGAGCTGCCGGGTGAGGGTGTCGATCTGCAGGCCGACGCTCCTGAGCTGGTCCTGGACCTGCGCATCCGATTCAGCCGTCCTCGCCTCCGCCGCGCGCGTCGTCGCCACGTTCTCCACGAGCCAGGAGGCGAAGGCTGCGGTGACCGCGCTGAGGACGCCGATGCCGCCGATCATGAGACCGGCCGCGACGAGGCGTCCTGCGCCCGTGACCGGGTAGTAGTCGCCGTAGCCCACGGACGTGACCGTCGTGAGCGCCCACCAGAGGGCGTCGGGCAGCGTGAGGATGGTCGCGCCGGGAGCATCCTGTTCGACGTCGAGCACCGCGAGCGCACCGGCGTATCCCAGGACCGTCATGGCCGAGACGACGTAGAGGACGATGTGCCCGCGCAGGGCGTCCCCGCCCGAGCGGTTGAGCACGCGCAGCAGGGGAAGGAGCCGCAGGAGGCGGAGGGGCCGCAGCATGGGGAGCAGGAGGATGACGATCTCGTGGAGGTGGCGGACGAACCACCGGCCCGGAGCGTCGGCGAGCACGAGGTTCGCCACGTAGTCCACGAGGAACAGGGCCCAGGTGGCCCAGATGACGCCTTCGAGGGCACGGCCGACGGAGGGCGGGGGATCCGCCGTGACCTGGATGGAGTACGCCACGAGGTACATCACCGCGGCGATGATCAGGGGCACCTCCGTGCGTCGCCGCCACCGGCCCTGGGTCATCGGACCCTGCGTCATCGGACCCTGCGTCATCGGACTCTGCTCATCTCGCGGTGCTCCTCGATAGGGCGCCTCCGCGCCGGAATCCTCAAGCCTACGGAGTGGCACGCGTCCGTGCAGTCAGTACTGCCGGTAGAGCTCCCCGACCGGCACCCCGTCCTGCAGCCGGTTGCCCGGACCGGGGAGGGGACAGGCCCACTCCTCGTCGTAGGCGCAGGAGGGGTTGTAGGCGAAGTTCAGGTCGACCACGAGGCTGCCCGCGGGGCGCCCCTCGCCGAGGTGCGCGCCCTTGATGGTGTCCAGGACGTAGCGTCCGCCCCCGTAGGTGCCGCCGGGCTTCCCCGCCGTGCCGTCGTGCAGCGGCAGGAAGAGCCCGCCGCCGTAGGACGCGAGCTTCCAGAGCGCAAGTTTCCCCAGCCCCGGCAGCAGGACCGTGCCGAGGCGGCGGAAGGGTACGACGCCGTCCGTGCCGGTCGCGACATCCATCACCTCGCCCGCGCCGTCGTCGTCCACGAGTGCCTCGAAACGGAACGCCGGATCGTAGGGCGCCACGGCGAGCCCGGCGAAGGCCGCCCTCGCGCGGTCGTCGAGTGCGGACGCCGGATGGTCGCGGAACAACCCGTCACGGCCCGTCCGCCACAGCGCATGGGCCGCCTCCGGCGACTCGGACACCGCCCGCGCGCGCACGTCGTCGTACAGGCCGAACACACGCCGTCGCCAGTCGGCGGTGGCCAGTGCAGTGGTAAGAGCGGTCATCGTGTCAGGCTACCGCCGGTAAGCCCGTCATGAGGCCGGGAGGAAGGGAAGGAAGCGGTTGCCCCGGCGTACTGTAGCGGGGTGACCCTCGGCATCTTCTGCATCGTGCTGGCCTCCGTCCTCGTCGGGGCGGTCGCGCAGCGCATCGCCGGGCTCGGGTTCGCCCTGCTGATCGCGCCGTTCCTGGTGATCATCCTCGGGCCCCACGCAGGAGTGCTGCTCGTCAACATCTGCGGGGTCGTCTCCTCCACGATCATCGTCGGCAGGGTCTGGAAGGACATCGACTGGAGCATGTTCCGCTGGCTGGTGTTCCCCTCCCTGTTGGGGTCCATCCCGGGGTCGTTCCTCGCGGTGGCCATCCCGTCCGCGCCGCTGTCGGTGACCGTCGGCGCCGTCGTCCTCCTCGCCCTGACCATCTCCCTGGTGCTCCAGCGCTCGGACGTCGTCCTGCGCGGGAACGCGCCGAAGGTCGTTGCGGGCTTCACGGCTGGCCTCACCAACTCGATGGCCGGGGTCGGCGGCCCGGCCGTGAGCGCCTACGCCGTCCTCTCCCGGTGGCCGCAGCGCCCGTTCGCGGCGACGCTGCAGCCCTTCTTCGTCTGCATCGGGAGCGTCACGCTGGTCGCGAAGCTGCTGCTCGACCCGTCGCAGGCCCCGGTCCTGGCGCCGTGGATGTGGGTCGCGATCGGGCTGGCCATCGTGGGTGGGATCGTCGCCGGCGAGAAGCTCGGGCGCTTCGTCCGCGACCACCAGGCGCGGCTGTTCGTGGTCGTGATCGCGTTCGTGGGCGCGGCCTTCGCCGTCGTCAAGGGTCTCGTGGACCTGCTGGGGTGACCGGCGACACCCCGCCGCAAGCGCTGTCCGCCCCGCGTCGCTCGGTGTCCGCGGCCCCTGCCGATGGCACCATGGAAGGGATGAGACTCCCCACCAAACCCCGTGCCCTTCCCATGCCCCTGTGGCTGCAGGGGGTCCTCGAACTCGGCCAGGCCGCCGTGATCTCGGCGCTGCTCGTGGTCCTCCCGATCGCCGCGGTCTGGCTCACCGGCGGATTCGCGGACCGCTCACCCGAGTCGGCGGCCCGCCTGGCCGGCCAGGGATGGCTGGTGATGCACGGGGTCCCGCTCGTCCTCCGGTTCCCGGCGGGAGTAGCCGGAGCGGATGCCGTGTCGGGACTGATGCACGTGATACCGCTCGGCCTGGTCCTCGTGCCGTTGCTCCTGGCCTGGCGCGCCGGACGGCGGCTCGCGCGGGCCTCCTACACGGACCAGTTGTGGCAGGCGCTCCTCGGGGCCCTGCTCACCTACGCGGCGATCGGTGCGGGCGTGGCCTACGTGTCCGCGACCCCGGACGCCTCGGCGTCCCTCGTCGCGGGGGCCCTGATCCCGCCGGTTTCCGCCGGGATCGGCCTGATCACCGGCGCCTACCGCGAAGCGGGGGCGTGGAGTCGACTGGTCGGCGTCGACTTCGCCGCGTGGGTGGGCCGTACCAGCCAGCACTCCCGCTGGGCGGGGTCCTACATGTGGTCGATCCTCCGCTCGGGCTTCCTCGCGGTGTTGGTCGCCGCCGGCCTGTCGGCTGCGTTGCTCGCGGTCGCGATAGGGCTCAACTGGGCCGGGATCGCCGCGATCTACGAGCGGATCGACGGCGGGATCGCCGGCGCCACCGTGGTGACCCTCGTGCAGCTCGGGCTCCTGCCCAACCTCGCCCTCTGGACCATGTCCTGGTCCACAGGAGCGGGATTCGCGCTCGGCACGGGGAGCTCCCTCACGCCGCTCGCCAGTACCGTGGGTCCGCTGCCCGCCCTGCCCATCCTCGGAGCACTGCCGGCAGGCACGCTCGAGTACGGCTACGCTGCGCTGGCCATCCCCGTCCTCGCCGGGCTTCTCGCGGGCTGGTGGTTCTTCCGGGAGGGGGAGAACCACTTCGACGAGTGGCTCGTCCTCCACAGCAGCCGGCGCTGGCTGACCTCGGCGGCCTCGACCCTGGCGCTCGCCGGCCTCATCGGCATCACCGCGGGCCTGTGCGGCGCCGTCGTCGCCCTCGCCTCCCGTGCCTCCCTCGGCCTCGGACGCTTCACCGACCTCGGGCCCGATCCGCTGGCTGTCGGCCTCTGGCTCGCCGCCGAAGTCGCGGTCGGAGCCGTCCTCGGCCACGCCGTCGGGCCGCTGCTCGAGCGGGAGCCCAGGCGCCGCTGAGCCTCTCCGCCCGGCCGGGACTACCGGCCGAAGCCCTCGAGGTTCCGTAGGCCTTCCTCGCACTCCTTCTGTGCCTGCAGAGTCAGGGCGCGGGACATGCAGTCCTCGTAGTTCTGCGTGACGGGCCAGAGGAGCACCGACGCTCCGGTGCCCGCCGCGAGGAAGAGGGCTGCCGCGAGGCCGAGGGCCGTCGCGAGTACAACGAGCCGGGGGAGTTTCGCGCTGATCGCCTTGACGAGCGCGACCACGCCGGTCGCCAGTGCGAGGACCGACAACACGAGCGCGAGGACCTTCCAGGGGAGCACCAGGCCGCTCGTCAGGACGCCGCCGAGCAGTGCCGCGAGGAACAGGCGCAGCCACAGACCCGCGGACGCAGCCTGCGCGGACCGTGCGTCGTCGGGGCCCTTCTGCCCGGACCCGGTACTACCCCGCCGGCCCTGTCCGGTGCCCTGCTGCGTCATCGTTCCTCCCTCGCCATGGTTCAACCCTAGGCGAGCAGCGACCTAAGGTTGAGCCATGCGCATCGTAGTCCTCGTCTCCGGAACCGGATCGAACCTCCAGTCCGTGATCGACGCCGTCGCCGACGGCAGCCTGCCCGTGACCATCGCCGCCGTCGGAGCGGATCGGACCGGTACCGGCGGCGTCCGGCGTGCCGCCGATGCGGGGATCGCGACCTTCGAGGTCGACTTCCGGCAGTACGCGGACCGCGCGGACTGGAACCGCGCGCTCACCGAGGCCGTCGCCGAGCACGAGCCGGATTACGTCGTCTCCTCGGGCTTCATGCGGATCGTCGACCAGCACTTCCTGGACAGGTTCCCGAACCGCTACCTCAACACTCATCCGGCCCTCCTGCCGAGCTTCCCCGGCGCCCACGGCGTCCGCGATGCCCTGGCCTACGGCGTGAAGGTGACGGGCTGCACCGTGATGATCGCCGACGCCGGCGTGGACACGGGCCCCATCCTTGCCCAGACCCCCGTCGCCGTCCTGCCCGACGACACGGAGGACACCCTGCACGAGCGCATCAAGGTCGAGGAGCGCAGGCTGCTGATCGAGACCCTCGCCGGGCTCGCAGCCGGCGGTGCCACCGCGGGCGGGGCCTGAGGTGCCGGTGGTCGCCAACGCCGTGTATGTCGGCGGGACGAAGCGCATCAACCCCGAGACCCTCGACCAGACCTTCGAGATCATGCGTGAGAGCGGCGGCATGGGCTGGATCGGCCTGTACCGTCCGCAGCGCGAGGAGATCCACGCGGTCGAGGCCGAGTTCGGCCTGCACCCCCTCGCCGTCGAGGACGCCACGAACGGACACCAGCGCGCGAAGCTCGAGCGCTACGGGGACACCCTCTTCCTGGTGCTGCGCCCGGCGCGCTACCTCGACGTCGAGGAGAAGGTGGAGTTCGGGGAACTGCACCTCTTCGTAGGGCACGACTTCGTCGTGACCATCAGGCACGCGGAGTCACCGGACCTCGGCATCGTGCGCCGCAGGCTCGAGGAGGACCCGGCACTGCTCGGCGCCGGGCCGCAGGCCGTCCTCTACGCCCTGCTCGACCAGGTGGTCGACGAGTACGAACCCGTGGTGAGGGGTCTCGAGAACGACGTCGACGAGATCGAGGACGAGCTGTTCGGGGGCGCACCGGATGTCTCGCGCCGGATCTACGAACTGCACCGCGAGGTCATCGAGTTCCAGCGCGCCACGCAACCCCTGCAGACCATGATGGATGCCCTGCTGCGCGGATCCGACAAGTACCAGATCGACTCCGAGCTCGGGCGCAACCTGCGTGACGTCCAGGACCACGTGATCCGCGTCGTCGAACGCGTGAACACCTTCCGGGCGCTGCTGCAGAACGCCCTGACCGTCCAGTCCACGCTCGTGGCGCAACGGCAGAACGAGGAGATGACGCGGCTGACGGAGACGTCGCTGCGGCAGGGCGAGGAAGTCAAACGCATCTCCTCGTGGGCCGCGATCCTCTTCGCGCCCACCCTGATCGCGTCCGTCTACGGCATGAACTTCGACGTGATGCCCGAGCTGCACTGGACGCTGGGCTATCCGTTCGCCCTGGTCCTCATGGCCGGCATGGGAAGCGGCCTGTACTGGGCCTTCAAGCGCAACGACTGGCTGTAGCACCCACCGGGGCCGTTCCGCCACCACGGCGCTGGCACCCGGACACGACGACGGCCAGGATCCGAGGATCCCGGCCGTCGTCCCTGGGCAGTGCGGCTAGCGCGTGGTGATGACGTGCGTCCGGTGGTCGTACACGAAGGTCACCGGTCCGCCCGCGTGCTCGAGCACGATGTTGCTGCCGTCGCGGCCGCCGCCGGCACCGTAGTTCTCGGTCCAGCTCCGGTTGAGGGCCGCCTTGTACTCATAGCTGCCGGCGGGCAGGTCGGCGACCTGGAGGATCCAGGTCTGCGACGCGGCGTCGAAGGTCATCTGCGCCTGGTCGCACGCCGGATCCCAGTCCCCGCCGCAGCCCAGCTCGGAGTCGAGGCTGCCGGCCACGGCCACCGTGCCGGGCTGCTCGACGACCGAGCCGACCGTCACGGTCCTGATGTCGCTCACCGACGTGCCGAGCAGGGCGCGGTACTGCACCTGGGTGCCCTCGGCGAGGTTGAGGGCCGCGAGATCGTCGACGGCCGTGTAGGTCGGCGACGAATCGTCGGTGCCGACGGCCGTCCATGCCCCGCCGGCGATGCTGCGCTCGAGGGTCACGGCGTGCCCGGAATTCTCCGGGCTCGCGGTGGCCGTGACCTCGACCTCGCCCTGCACCTGGGTGCCCTCGGCGGGAAGGCCCATCGTCAGCCGCGGCTGCGGCACGGTGGCGGACGCCGGCGTCGAGGTCCGCGTGTGGCGGGCGTTGTCGAGGACGACCGCGCGGTACTCGACGGCCGATCCTGCGGACAGGGCGCTCGTGTCGTGGTAGACGCTGTACGGCGCGTTGTCGTCCGTGCCGATGCTCGTCCAGGGCGAGCCCGGCGTGCGGGACTCGAAGGTGACCTCGTAGAACGAGGAGCCGGCGACGTCGGCGGCCACCTTCACACGGCCGTTGTCCTCGGCGGCCGGCGCCGGCTGCTGCAGGCTGATGGCCGGCGCGGCCTTGGAGTTCGGGATCTTCCCCGCCAGCTCGTACACCACGGCGGACAGTGCGGGGACCGTGATGCTCAGGGTGCCGTCGGCGGCCGATCTCGCTCGCTCCGGTGCGTCCCCGTAGACCAGTCCGAAGCTTCGCTTGGCGGCGTAGGTGGGGATGGCAGCCGTCTGCGGCTCGGTGCTGTTGTTCAGCGCCACCACGTACTCGCGCTGGTCCTCGGCGTCGGTGCGGGAGAACGCGTAGATGCCCGGGCCGTCGGAGGCGTACCGGTGCTGGTGGGCGCCGTTCCGCAGGGCCGGGTGCTCGGCCGTGACCTGCGCCAGTGCCGCGATGCCCTGGTAGAGCGGGTGCGCGGCGTCGAAGTTGTCCGTGGCGTGCGTCGCGGCCGTGCCGAGCAGGTCGTCGTCGAGGTACTCGGGCACCTGGCTCGCGAACATCGTCTGCCGCGCGTCCTGGTCGCCGCCGGGGCCGGTGAAGCCCTGCTCGTCACCGTAGTAGATCACGGGGTTGCCGCGCGAGAAGTACATGAGTTCGTGCGCGAGGGTGTCCCGGGCCAGCAGTTCGTCCTCGGGGGCGCCCGGATTGTCCGAGGCGATGAAGCTGCCGATCCGGCCCATGTCGTGGTTCCCGAGGAACGTCGGGAGGCTGTAGGCGTTCGAGTCCGCATCCGTGTACCAGTCGTCGCCCGCGAAGAAGGCCTCCAGGTCCGTCGCCGGCGTTCCCTGCGACGCGTATCCACGCGCCGCGGCCTGGAACGGGAAATCGAGCACGGACTGCATCCGGTTGCGCGTCGTGAACTGCGAGGTGAAGGACTTCGTGGTGTCGAAGACCTCGCCGAACATGAAGAATTCGTCCTTGCCCTGCTCCTGGGCGTAGGAGAGGACCTCGGGCCCGAAGGCCTGCCAGAACTCGTCGTTGACGTGCTTCATGGTGTCGATCCGGAAGCCGTCCACGCCGAAGTCCGCGATCCACGTCTTGTAGATGTCGATCATGCCGTCCACCACCCGGGGGTGCTCGGTGGAGAGGTCGTCCAGGCCGAAGAAGTCGCCGTAGAAGGAGTCCTCACCGGCGAAGGTCGTGTCGCCGCGGTTGTGGTAGAGCGTCGGGTCGTTCAGCCACTCGGGGACCTTGAGGTTCCTGTCGGCCTCGGGCACCACGGGCACGTAGGGGAACGACGTCCGCGCGTCGAGTGCGGGGAAGGTCCCGGTGCCCGCGTAGTCGCGGTCGTCGAACGCGTTGCCGTCGGCGTCGCGGTACGGCTCCTCGTCCTTCGAGACATAGGGTGCACGTTCCCCGGCGTCATAGCCGATGACGTCGGCCGTGTGGTTGGTGATGATGTCGAAGTACACCTTCATGCCACGCGCGTGGGCCGCATCGATGAGGGCCTTCAGGTCCTCGTTCGTGCCGAGGTGCGGATCGATCTGGGTGAAGTCGGTGATCCAGTAGCCGTGGTAGCCGGCCGAGCCGTCCTCCGGCTGCACGGCGCGGTTCTTGAAGCTCGGGGTGAGCCAGATGGACGTGGTGCCCATGCCCTGGATGTAGTCGAGTTCCTGCAGCAGGCCCTTGAGGTCGCCGCCGTTGTAGTAGCCCTTGCGGGTGGGATCGAAGCCGGACACCGACGGGTCGGGGCCGAGCCCGCCGTCGTCGTTGGCGGTGCTGCCGTTCTTGAAGCGGTCTGCCATCACGAAGTAGAAGTTCTCGTCCGTGACGGCGGCGCGCAGCGAGTGCTGGGCCGAGGCCGCGGAGGAGTCTCCGGGGTTCTGCGGGGCGGAGAAGGCGGGCGGGGCGGCGACGGAACCGGCAACAAGGGCGGTCAGCACGACGACGGTGGCGTGGCGAGGTTTCACAGGGTCTCCTTCGGGGTCAGGGAACAGCGTGTCCCAGCTCACACGGGAGAGTCAATCCTCGGGCGCAAATTAAGCGAAAACTATTTCGGGGGACGCTAGGCTAGTGGTGGCCTCGGGCCACTACCTCATTCGCCGATCACCAGAGGGACCCATGATCTTCCCCCGCCTCGCGGCCACCGCCGCACTCACCCTGCTGGCACTCACCGCCTGTGCCGGCACCCCGGAGGCCACGCCGGCTACCCCGGCCGACACCAGGCCCTCGCCCGCGAGCTCCTCAGCCGCCGCAGCGAACATCGAGCGGCCGGCGAGCAACGACCTCGTCGGGGAGTCGACGCCCGGGGGAGCCCGCGCGTTCCTCTACTACTACTTCGACCAGAAGGCGTACGTGCTGCAGACCGGCGATGCCTCCGCGATGCTGGAGCTCATCGACGGTGCCGCGGGCGAGCAGGCCGAGGCGGAGCGGCTGCAGGACGTGTACGACGACGGGGGCTGGGTACTCGGCGGCCAGCCGAAGGCGGAGAACGTCTACGTCGTCACGCCGGAGGAGCAGGTAACGGAGGGCACGGACGTCGCCGCTCTCATCCCCGTCAACCCCGATGCCTACACCGAGTTCGCCGAGGACGGTTCCATCACGGAGCAGCGCCCGTTCACGCCCGAGGGCACCATCTACAGTGCGACCATCCGCTACTCCGACGGCGCATGGAAGGTGACCTCGGTCGAGGAGACCCCCGACGCGGAGCTGCCCGAGGCGTAGTTCCGGCAGTCGGCCGGTTCCAGCAGATGACGAAGGGGTGCCACCGCGGTCGCGGGGGCACCCCTTCGCGGTCCTGCCCCGGTCAGCGCAGCGTGACGCTCCGCGTCTCGGGGGCGTTGAACGCCATGAACACGACGGCGAGGACCACGAGGCCCCCGATGAGCGCGAAGGTGAGCGGCAGCCCGAGGTAGGGCCACAGGAGCGTGCCGAAGATCAGCGGCACGAGGCCCGCGCCGATCCTCGAGATCGTCGACGCCCAGCCGAAGCCGCTGCCCCTGAGCTCCGTCGGGTACAGCTCCGAGACGTACGTGTACAGCACCGGGATGGCCACCTGCACCACGAAGCCGAAGCCCAGCAGCCAGGCCGTCGCGACGGCCGGCAGGTCGAGGGTCAGGGCGAAGGCCACGAGGAGCGCGGCGGAACCCGGTCCCGTGATGGCGAGGAGCCACTTACGGCCTACACGTTCGACGAGGAGCGCCGCGGCGAGAACTCCGAGGAATCCGACGCCCGTCATGAACGTGGTCGTGATGAACGCGACCGACTGCGCGTAGCCGGAACTGATGAGGATGCGCGGCATCCAGGTCAGCGCCCCGTAGTAGACGAGGAGGATGGTCAGGAAGAGGCTCCAGGCCGTGAGGGTGATGCGCCAGTTGTAGCGCCACAGCCCGGTCAGCTGACCCGAGATGCTGCCCAGCGAGAGCCGCGGCGTCTCCTCGGGGTCGGGCAGGCGCCACGGCTGCTGTTTGCCTCCGGTACGGGCGACGAGGTCCTCGATGACGGCCCGGGCCTCCTCGCGCCGGCCGCGCTGGACGAGGTAGAGAGGCGACTCGGGAACGCCGCGGCGCACCCAGAACACGAGGAGCGCGGGAAGCACCATGACGAGCATCGCGTAGCGCCAGTCGCCGAACTGCGCGACCACCGCGGTCGTCACCACGCCGCAGAGGAACGCACCGACGGGCCACCAGGCGTCCATCGCGGTGAGGACGCGTCCGCGCTGACGCCGCGGTGTGAACTCGCCGACGAGCGCGTAGTCCACGGGGATGCAGCCGCCGAGGCCGAAGCCGGCCAGGAAGCGGAAGATACAGAACCAGACGATGTCGGGGGAGAACGCCCCGAGCACGGTGAAGACGGAGAAGACGAGCAGGGTGAGGGTGAAGGCCCTCTTGCGCCCGATGATGTCCGCGACGGACCCCCAGGCGAAGGCGCCGACGGCCATGCCGATCAGGTTCGACGTCGCGATCCACGCCGCCTGGCCGGGGACGAGCCCCCAGTCCCCGATCAGCAGGGGGATCAGGTACGCGTTGAGGGTCACGTCCCAGGCGTCGAACATGAAGCCGAGGCCGCCGATGAGGAAGATCTTCCCCTGGACCTTCCAGCGCCACGGGAGGTCCTGCACCACCTGGTCGCCGGTGGGGAGCTGAGTGTTGACGTTCATGATGCCTTCGTGGAGGGGCGGGTACTGCGAGAACTGTACGTCAGGTGTTCGCCTCCCTCGCCGCTCGTCCGTCGCCCGAGAGGACAGACGCAACAGGCAGGGCCGGATCCCCGGGCTCTCCTGTCCTCTTGCCGTTGGACTGTCCATGCGGGCGAGGCCATGACCCACGGACCATGCAGGGCCGCACCTATAGACTTGGGGCGACCCCCAAACGACGTTACTGACGGAGATCTGCGTGAGCCTGACCCACCTCGACCGTGTCCCCATCCGTCGAGCACTCATCTCGGTGTTCGACAAGACAGGCCTGGAGGATCTGGCGCAGGGCCTCCACCGCGCCGGCGTCTCGATCGTCTCCACCGGCTCCACCGCGCAGCGGATCGCCGCCGCAGGTGTCCCGGTCATGGAGGTGTCCGAGGTGACGGGCTTCCAGGAGACCCTCGACGGACGAGTCAAGACACTGCACCCCAAGGTCCACGCGGGCATCCTCGCCGACCGCCGCCGCCAGGAGCACGTCGACCAGCTCGCGGAACTGGACATCGAGGCGTTCGACCTCGTCGTCGTGAACCTCTACCCGTTCGTCGAGACGGTGCGCTCGGGCGCGGAGCCCGACGACGTCGTGGAGCAGATCGACATCGGCGGCCCCGCCATGGTCCGCTCAGCGGCCAAGAACCACCCGTCGGTCGCCGTCGTCGTCGACCCCGCCCGCTACGGTGACGTGGTCACCGCCGCCGCCGAAGGCGGCTTCGACCTCAGGGCACGACGTCGGCTAGCTGCGCTCGCCTTCGCGCACACGGCCGCCTATGACACCGCCGTCGCATCCTGGACGGCGGAGCAGTTCGAGACGGACGACGACGGGTTCACCTGGCCCGGCTACGCGGGCCTGGCCCTCGAGCGTTCGGAGGTGCTCCGCTACGGCGAGAACCCCCACCAGCAGGCCGCGCTCTACGTGGAGAAGGGTGCGACGCCGGGCATCGCCCAGGCGGACCAGCTCCACGGCAAGGCCATGAGCTACAACAACTTCGTCGACGCGGACGCAGCCCTCCGCGCGGCCTTCGACTTCGCCGAGCCCGCCGTCGCGATCATCAAGCACGCCAACCCGTGCGGTGTCGCCGTCGGCTCGGCGGACGCTGACGATCCTATTGCCGACGCCCATGCCAAGGCGCACGCGTGTGATCCGGTCTCCGCGTTCGGTGGGGTGATCGCCGCGAACCGTGAGGTCACCGCCGGGATGGCCCGGACCGTCAGGGACATCTTCACGGAGGTCGTGATCGCCCCCTCGTTCTCCGAGGAAGCCGTGGAGATCCTCTCGCAGAAGAAGAACATCCGGCTGCTGACCCTGCCGGAGGGCTACGGCCGGAACCCGGTGGAGTTCCGCCAGGTCTCCGGAGGCGTCCTCATGCAGGTTGCCGATGCCCTCGACGCCGACGGCGACGACCCGGCCGGCTGGACCCTCGCCGCCGGCGAGGCGGCCGACGACGCCACCCTCGCGGACCTGAGCTTCGCCTGGAAGGCGTGCCGCGCTGCGAAGTCCAACGCGATCCTGCTGGCGCGCGACGGCGCGTCGGTCGGCGTGGGCATGGGGCAGGTCAATCGCGTGGACTCGTGCCGGCTCGCCGTCGAGCGGGCGAACACCCTCGCCGGGACCGAGCGCGCGCGTGGCTCCGTCGCGGCGTCCGACGCCTTCTTCCCCTTCGCCGACGGACTGCAGATCCTGCTCGACGCCGGTGTCCGCGCCGTCGTCCAGCCGGGCGGATCGGTGCGCGACCAGGAAGTGATCGACGCGGCGAATGCCGCCGGCGTGACCCTGTACCTGACCGGAGCGCGGCACTTCTTCCACTGACGATTCCCGCAGGTCGCCGGTGCCCCTGAGCTCCGGCTACCTGCGGAACCCGCCCGTCCACGCCGTCGTTCCCCGCCTGCCCGCCGTTAGGCGCAGCCCGGAGACGTCGGTAAGTTAGAGCCGATGGGCAACCCCCAACCCGACCGCACAACGCAAGAGCACCAGGGAGAGCCAACCCATGGCCAAGATCATCTACACCCACACCGACGAAGCGCCGATGCTGGCCACCTATTCGTTCCTGCCGATCATCGAGGCGTTCGCGTCCACGGCCGGCGTCGAGGTGGAGACCCGCGACATCTCGCTCTCGGGGCGCATCATCGCGCTCTTCGGTGACCACCTCACCGAGGACCAGCGACAAGCGGATGCGCTCGCCGAACTCGGCGCACTGGCGAAGACGCCGGAAGCCAACATCATCAAGCTGCCCAACATCAGCGCGTCCATCCCGCAGCTCAAGGCGGCCATCGCGGAGCTCCAGTCCCAGGGCTACGCTCTCCCGGACTACCCCGATCACCCCTCCACGGACGAGGAGAAGGACATCCGCGCCCGCTACGACAAGGTCAAGGGCAGCGCCGTGAACCCCGTCCTCCGCGAGGGCAACTCGGACCGTCGCGCTCCCGCGTCGGTGAAGAACTACGCGCGCCAGAACCCGCACAGCATGGGCGCGTGGACTCCCGAGTCGAAGACGAACGTCGCACACATGACGAGCGACGATTTCCGCTCCAACGAGCAGTCGGTCGTTCTGCCCGCGGACGGCACCATCTCGATCCAGCACGTCGCCGCCGACGGCACGGTGACCGAGCTCAAGGGTGCCTTCCCCGTCCTGGCCGGCGAGGTCGTCGACGGGACGGTGATGCGGGCCGACGCGCTCAACAGCTTCCTCAAGGCGCAGGTCGCCCGCGCCAAGGCAGAGGGCGTGCTGTTCTCGGCCCACCTCAAGGCGACCATGATGAAGGTCTCCGACCCCATCATCTTCGGCCACGTGGTCCGTGCCTTCCTTCCCGAGCTCTTCGAGACGTACGGTGAGCAGCTGACGGCTGCCGGCCTGAGCCCGAACAACGGCCTGGCATCGATTCTCGGTGGCCTCGACAAGCTCCCCGAGGACGTGCGCGAAAGCGTGCAGCAGGCCATCTCGAAGGGCATGGAGGACGGCCCCGCCATCGCCATGGTCGATTCCGACAAGGGCATCACCAACCTGCACGTGCCGAGCGACGTCATCGTCGACGCATCGATGCCGGCCATGATCCGCTCGTCCGGCCACATGTGGGGACCGGACGGCAAGGAAGCGGACACGCTGGCGGTCATTCCCGACAGCAGCTACGCGGGTATCTACCAGGTCGTCCTGGACGACTGCCGCGCCCACGGCGCCTTCGACCCGACCACCATGGGTACCGTCCCGAACGTTGGCCTCATGGCCCAGGCCGCCGAGGAGTACGGCAGCCACGACAAGACCTTCGAGATCCCGGCAGCCGGCACGGTGCAGGTCATCGATGCGGAGGGCACCGTGCTGATCGAGCACGACGTCGAACCGGGCGACATCTGGCGCGCCTGCCAGACCAAGGACGCCGCCATCCGAGACTGGGTGAAGCTCGCCGTGACCCGCGCACGTGCCTCTGCCACTCCGGCTGTCTTCTGGCTGGACCGGGGCCGTGCCCACGACGCCAACCTCATCGCCAAGGTCACCGAGTACCTGACGGAGCACGGGACCGACGACGTCACGCTGGAGATCATGACGCCCGTCGACGCCACCGCCTTCACTCTCGAGCGGATCCGCAAGGGTGAGGACACCATCTCGGTGACGGGCAACGTGCTGCGTGACTACCTGACCGACCTGTTCCCCATCCTCGAACTCGGTACCAGCGCCAAGATGCTCTCGGTGGTTCCGCTGATGAACGGCGGCGGGCTCTTCGAGACCGGCGCCGGTGGGTCCGCTCCCAAGCACGTGCAGCAGCTCGTGAAGGAGAACCACCTCCGCTGGGACAGCCTCGGAGAGTTCCTCGCTCTCGCCGTGAGCTTCGAGCACCTGGCGACGTCGACCGGTAATGCGCGCGCGCAGATCCTCGCCGACACCCTCGACCGGGCGACCGGCACCTTCCTGCTCGAGAACAAGTCGCCCAGCCGTCGCGTGGGCGAGATCGACAATCGCGGCAGCCACTACTTCCTCGCCCGTTACTGGGCGGAAGAGCTGGCCAAGCAGGAGCAGGACAGCGAGCTGGCCGAGAGCTTCGCACGCGTGGCCGAGGCGCTGACGGGCAACGAGGACACCATCGTGTCCGAGCTGCTCGCCGTTCAGGGCTCGCCCGTCGATATCGGGGGCTACTACCACCCCGACGTCACCAAGGTCACTGAGGTGATGCGTCCGTCGGCGAAGCTGTCGGAGGTCCTCGCGATCCTCGCGTAGTAGCTTTCCGCACCTGATCCATCAGCCGATGCACCGCTCCCGCGGCGCATCGGCTGATGTATTTAAGCAGAAACTGTTTACAGCGTGAGACGTGCCGGTCTATGGTTTCCTCAGGTCTCAGCCGGGGGGTGGAAGTGTGATGAAGACGCAGCAGCGTCGGTCTCTCCTCTCCACCGTGCGCCTTTCGCTCTTGGCAGGAGCCGGCGCCCTCGGGTGGATGGCTATCGGCGTCTCGGGTGCCTCCGCTGCCGAGATGCCAGCCGATTCCGGGCTCCTCGGCTCGGTCACCGGCGCAGTCGAGTCGGCCACAGCACCTGCCACAAGCGCACTGTCGGCACTGACGGCCCCGCTGCAGGAAGCTTCTGCTCGTGTCCTGCCGGCCTCCACGGGCTCGCAGCCACTCCCGCAGAACCTCCCCGTGCTGCCTGACGTCGCAGCACTGGTGCCCCAACTCACCTCCGAGCCCGCGGGGACCGTCCTCATGCCGGTCACCCGTCTGGTCGACGGAGTGGTCGCAGAGGTTCCCATCGTCCAGTCGGTGATACCCGCTGGAACGATGACAGGGGTCACCGCTCCTGTCGTGGGTACCGTGGACGGTGTGGTCGGCGGTGTTGTACCGCCCGTCATGAACGTGGTGGCGCCCGTGGTGGACGTCATCGATCCTGTCGTCGACGTCGTCGTGCCGGTTCCTGAGGTTGCCTCGCCGACTCCGGTTGTGCACGGTCCAGCTCCGATGAGGAAGATTCTTCCTGAGCAGTCGCCCTCCATCCCTACCTCGGCGTCGCCGTCAGCGTCTTCGGACGTATCAGGCGCCGACATCGACGCTCTCCCGGCTGAGCCAGGAACCTTGAGCGGCCCCGCCGCAGCAGACAGCGCAGGCACGGCTGTCACTGCGGACCGCGTCGGCGTGCTGCGGGCATCCCTGCCCACGGAAGTTCTCTTCGGTGCCGCTGTTCCGGCCGCGATCTTCGATGCCGCCGTCCTTCCAGTGCTGGCCGGAGCGGCACAGGCCGCGCAGGAGATCCCGGGCTCGCCCGTGGTCCCGCTGTCCTCGGCCGGCGTCCTGTCATCCATGACGGGTGCGGGGTCCGCAGCACCCATCGCTGCCCTCTGCGGCGCGGCCTTCCTGATCTTCCTGCTCTTCACCGGCGTCGATCGGCACTCCGCTGGGTCTGTCCTACCGTCGAGCCCGAGCTTCGATCCCGGTTCATCTCCTGATTAGTGGTGGCCTCGCCGCGCTTCTTGCGCGGCTGACGGCTCACGGTGCCTGGGGCACTGTCCAATCCACTTTGATTCACAGGAGAACATCATGCGTACATGCGTGCAGCGAGGGCTTTACGGAGTCCTCCTAGCCGGGGGCGTCGTCGTCCTCGGAGCAGGAGCAGCGACAGCCGCGGACCTGCCACCAGGAACCGCGGGGGCCGACACGAGCCTCAGCGCCGTGATCACGGCGCCCCTCCAGTCCGGCACGACGAGCGGCTCGATCATCCAGGAGGCCGCGGTGGCCCTGGATGCTTCACTCGACGTCGACCTCGGTGCTGCCGACGGCGGGTTGCTGGGTGGCGATCTGCTCGACGGCGGAATCGCGAACGGCAATGTGGTCTCGCCTGAGGTCGTGGTGCCGGTGAATGTGTCGGGGAATTCGGTGTCGGTGATCGGGGATTCGTCCTCGACCGGTGATTCCGGTTCGACCGGCGGGACCACCGGTGGCAGCACCGGTGGCACGACCGGCGGGGGGATCCTGGACGGCGGGTTGCTGGGTGGTGGTCTGCTCAACGGCAATGTGGTCTCGCCTGAGGTTGTGGTGCCGGTGAATGTGTCGGGGAATTCGGTGTCGGTGATCGGGGATTCGTCTTCGACCGGTGATTCCGGTTCGACCGGCGGGACCACCGGTGGCAGCACCGGTGGCACGACCGGCGGGGGGATCCTGGACGGCGGGTTGCTGGGTGGTGGTCTGCTCAACGGCAATGTGGTCTCGCCTGAGGTCGTGGTGCCGGTGAATGTGTCGGGGAATTCGGTGTCGGTGATCGGGGATTCGTCTTCGACCGGTGATTCCGGTTCGACCGGCGGGACCACCGGTGGCAGCACCGGTGGCACGACCGGTGGCACGACCGGCGGTGGAATCCTGGACGACGGGTTGCTGGGTGGTGGTCTGCTCGACGGCGGAATCGCGAACGGCAATGTGGTCTCGCCTGAGGTCGTGGTGCCGGTGAATGTCGGTTGCAACGGTGTCACCCTGATCGGTGACAGCGTGTCGGATTGCACGACCGGTTCGACCGGAGGGACCACCGGTGGCAGCACGGGTGGTAGCGCCGGTGGTACGACCGGTGGGGGGATCCTGGACGGCAACGTGGTCTCGCCTGAGGTCGTCGTGCCGGTGAATGTCGGTTGCAACGGTGTCACCCTGATCGGTGACAGCGCGTCGGATTGCACGACCGGTTCGACCGGAGGGACCACCGGTGGCAGCACCGGCGGGACCACCGGTGGCAGCACCGGTGGCACGACCGGCGGGGGAATCCTGGACGGCAACGTGGTCTCGCCTGAGGTCGTCGTGCCGGTGAATGTCGGTTGCAACGGTGTCACCCTGATCGGTGACAGCGCGTCGGATTGCACGACCGGTTCGACCGGAGGGACCACCGGTGGCAGCACCGGCGGGACCACCGGTGGCAGCACCGGTGGCACGACCGGCGGGGGAATCCTGGACGGCAACGTGGTCTCGCCTGAGGTCGTCGTGCCGGTGAATGTCGGTTGCAACGGTGTCACCCTGATCGGTGACAGCGCGTCGGATTGCACGACCGGTTCGACCGGAGGGACCACCGGTGGCAGCACCGGTGGTACGACCGGCGGGGGGATCCTGGACGGCAATGTGGTCTCGCCTGAGGTCGTGGTGCCGGTGAATGTGTCGGGGAATTCGGTGTCGGTGATCGGGGATTCGTCTTCGACCGGTGATTCCGGTTCGACCGGCGGGACCACCGGTGGCAGCACCGGTGGCACGACCGGTGGCACGACCGGCGGTGGAATCCTGGACGACGGGTTGCTGGGTGGTGGTCTGCTCGACGGCGGAATCGCGAACGGCAATGTGGTCTCGCCTGAGGTCGTGGTGCCGGTGAATGTCGGTTGCAACGGTGTCACCCTGATCGGTGACAGCGTGTCGGATTGCACGACCGGTTCGACCGGAGGGACCACCGGTGGCAGCACGGGTGGTAGCGCCGGTGGTACGACCGGTGGGGGGATCCTGGACGGCAACGTGGTCTCGCCTGAGGTCGTCGTGCCGGTGAATGTCGGTTGCAACGGTGTCACCCTGATCGGTGACAGCGTGTCGGATTGCACGACCGGTTCGACCGGTGGCAGCACGGGTGGTAGCGCCGGTGGTACGACCGGTGGGGGAGTCCTGGACGGCAATGTGGTCTCGCCTGAGGTCGTGGTGCCGGTGAATGTCGGTTGCAACGGTGTCACCCTGATCGGTGACAGGAGCCTTGATTGCGGCACGGGGGCCGAAGCGCCGTCGACTCCGTCGAACCCGCTGAACCCGCTGAACCCGTCGACTCCGTCGAACCCATCGACGCCGTCGACTCCGTTGAACCCGCTGAACCCGTCGACTCCGTTGAACCCGTCGAACCCGCTGAACCCGCTGAACCCGTCGACGCCGTCGGACCCGAGGCCCGCTCCTGAAGCCCCCGAAACGGGCGACGATGGTGCTGATGGCCCGGAGGCAACGCCCGGTACGATCTCCGTCGCGGCAGCCGGCATGACGGCATCCGCAGGCACTGCGACCACCGGAACGAGCACGCCGAAGGCACTCGCCTCCACGGGCTTCGATGAGCAGCAGATCCTGCTGTTCGGATCGCTCTTGCTCGTCACCGGTGCAGGTACCCTACTGGTCCTGCGCCGGCCGAAGGCCAACGCCTAGACCGGACGGGCCCCGAGAACGAGGAAGGACGGGTTCCCTGCGGCATCTGCTGCGGGGAACCCGTCCTTCAGCACGGGGTATCGGTCAGGCGGCATCGTTCGCGTAGCGGAGGCCGATCTGGGCACGCACGCCGTCGAGCAGGCGCATGGTCTTCACCGTGTCTCCTACCGGCATCGTGGGGCTCTCCGTCAGGCCCTCCTGGATGCAGCGGGTCACTTCGCGCAGTTCGTAGGTGTAGCCGGCTCCAACCTGCTCGAACTGCTCCACGCGGGCCTCGCCCTGGCCGGTCTTGATGGTCAACTCCGTCGGGTTGTGGAGGTGACCGCCTCCGGTCTTCAGCCAGCCGTCCGACCCGCAGACGGTGGCCTGGCCGGGGCATGACGAAATGAACGACGACGACAACTGGGCGTAGGCGCCACCCTCATAGCTCAGCGTCACGGCGTTCTGCAGGTCAACGCCGTCGCTGTTGAGCGTGCCGACGGCGGACACCGAATCGGGGAAACCGAGCGATCCAAGGGCCCAGGTGAGCGGGTAGACGGTGAGATCCAGCAGGGCACCACCGCCGGCCTTCGGGTCCCAGAGGCGGCTG
This sequence comes from Arthrobacter sp. BC5, assembly GCF_056680255.1. Classification (NCBI taxonomy): domain Bacteria; kingdom Bacillati; phylum Actinomycetota; class Actinomycetes; order Micrococcales; family Micrococcaceae; genus Arthrobacter; species Arthrobacter sp. BC5. The sequence continues at coordinate 271,206 of NZ_CM155273.1, read as the reverse complement.
CTCGGGTCATCGGGGGCGGTGAAGCCGAGGTCGCCCTGGACCCAGCGGATATCGCCCAGTTCACCGGAGTGGATGATCTCCCACGCTCGGTTGACGCTGGGCAGGAAGCGCGTCCAGACGGCCTCCATGAGGAACAGGCCCCGCTCGGAGGCCAGTCCGGCCAACTCCTCCGCCTCGGTGGCGTTGATGGTGAACGGCTTCTCGCACAGCACGTGCTTGCCGGCCGTCAGCGCTGCCTTGGCGACGTCGTAGTGCTGGCCGTGGGGGGTAGTGATGTACACGACGTCGACCTCGGGGTCGTCGACGAGCCGCTGGTAGCCGTCCACCCCGCCCCTGTTCCCGTAGCTGGTGGCGAACCCGAAGCGCTCGGCGAAGGCTGCAGCGCTGTCCGCGTTCCGGGAGCTGACTGCGTGGAGCACCGCATCCTCGAGCAGGGCGATGTCCGCGGTGACCTTGGAAGCGATGCCGCCGGTCGCGATGACACCCCACTTCAGGGGGCGGCCGGTAGCGGTGATGGGGCTGGGAGCTCCTGCTTCCGCGCAGGGAGGAACGGCGATCCGGTTCTGTGGGTTCATGGACCTATCCTTGCCGCTGGCCCGTCCCGCGTCCATCCTGGGCAGGGCTTCACGGAGGGGAGCACCCGCACGCGATGGTGCAGGAGCCCGCTGAACCCTGACACCGAAGGACCGCCCGGGACAAAGCCCGGGCGGTCCTTCGGTCCTGACTGCCGGAGGAATCCAGGCTCCCCCTGCCGTCAGGAAGTCAACGCTCGACGATGTTCCTGGGCGAGGTCCCGGTACCTGTCGGCATTCGCTCTGATGGCACCGATCTCGTCGTCGTCCAGTTCCCTGCGCACCTTGGCCGGGACGCCCGCGACGAGCGAGCGCGGAGGGACGACGGTCCCCTCGAGGACGACGGCGCCCGCGGCCACGAGGGAACAGGAGCCGATGACGGCGCCGTTCATGACGGTTGCGCTCATGCCGATGAGGCAGTCGTCCTCGATGGTGCAGCCGTGCACCACGGCGCCGTGCCCTACGCTCACCCGGTCGCCGATGGTCGCCGCGTAGCCGGGGTCCGCGTGAACCACCACATTGTCCTGCAGATTGGTTCCTGCGCCGATGGTGATGGAAGCGGTGTCCGCGCGGACGCTCGCCCCGTAGAAGATGCTCGCGAACGCGCCGAGCGTCACGTCCCCGATGACGGACGCGGTAGGTGCCGTGAAGGCGGAATCGCCGATGCTGGGGGTCCTGCCCCGGAAGGGAATGAGGTGTGCCATGGCGTCAGCCTAGGCGACGACGGTCACGCCCCGCCGGGCACAGGGGAGTCGTGTCAGTTGAAGACGATGGTGCGGCGCCCGTCGAGCAGCACGCGCCGTTCAGCGTGCCACTGCACGGCCTGGACGAGGGCGCGTCCCTCGAGCTCGCGCCCGATGGAGGTCAGCTGCTCCGCCGTGCGCGCATGGTCGACGCGGATGACCTCCTGCTCGATGATGGGTCCCTCGTCGAGAGCGCCGGTGACGTAGTGGGCGGTGGCGCCGATGAGCTTGACCCCGCGTGCGTGGGCCTGGTGGTAGGGCCGGGCGCCCTTGAAGGACGGCAGGAACGAGTGGTGGATGTTGATGGCCCGGCCGAGCAGGTCCTCGCAGAGTTCGTCGCTGAGGATCTGCATGTAGCGGGCGAGGACCACGAGCTCGATGTCGTGCTGGTCCATGAGGGCACGCAATGCATCCTCGGCGTCCTGCTTGGTCTCCGGCGTCACCGGGATGTGGTGGAACTCGATCCCGTAGAACGCTGCGAGGTCCTCGAGGTCGCGGTGATTGGACACGATCACGGGGATGTCGATCGCGAGGGTGCCGGACCGGTGCTGGAACAGGAGGTCGTTGAGGCAGTGCGCGGCCTTGGAGACCATGATGAGCGTCCGGGTGCGCCGATCCGACGCTGCGAGCGACCAGTCCATCCCGAACTCCGAGGCGATGGGCTCGAGGGCCCTCCGGAGATCCTCCTCGCCCGCGTCCGTCGTGAGTGCCACCCTCATGAAGAAGGTGCCCGTGTCCGGACTGCCGTACTGCTGCGACTCGGTGATGTTGGCGCCTACGCCGACGAGGGCGCCGGAGACGCCGTGCACGATTCCGGGCCGGTCGGGGCACGACAGCGTGAGCGAATAGGAGCGGGATGCGTCGGGGGAGGTCACCTAAGCCAGATTACCGTCAGCCCCCGAGTGTGACGCGATGTCTCGGAGGGACCGGGCGGCTGCGGTCGCAGCTGCCCGGCCCGCCCGTGATGCACCGAGCGTGGACGCCGAAGCGCCGTAGCCGACGAGCAGGAGCCGCGGCTCCTTCACCACGCGGACGCCGTCCATCAGGATGCCCCCGCCTGGCTCCCGGAGGTGCAGCGGAGCCAGGTGGTCCAGTGCCGCCCTGAAGCCGGTGGCCCAGAGGACTGCATCGATGGGCTCCTCCGAACCGTCGGTGAAGACCGCGGAGTACTCGCGCAGTTCCGCCAGCGGGCCCCGTGAGACGAGGATCCCGGCGTCGATGCCCGCCTGGTACTGCGCGGTGAGGGACAAACCGGTCACGGACACCACGCTGGCGGGAGGAAGCCCCGCGCTCGTGCGTGCGTTCACCTCCGCCTCGACCTCCCGGCCCCACTCCGGGTCGAACGGGCGGCGGGTGAAGGACGGCGGGCGCCGGGTGGACCAGAGGGTCCGGGCGCCTGCCTCATGGAGTTGGAGGAGGAACTGCACGGCTGACGTGCCGGCGCCCACCACGAGCACGCGGCGGCCCTGGAACTCTGCTGCGGACCGGTAATCGTGCGTGTGCAGCTGGCGGCCCTCGAAGATGTCGCGGCCCCGGTAGTAGGGCCAGTACGGGCGGTCCCAGGTACCGGTCGCGCTGATGACGACGTCCGCGATCCACGTTCCGCCGGTGGTCGTCACCCGCAAGGGCGTGTCCGGCGAGCTGTGGTGCGCATCGGAGCCCGGGTCCGCCTCCGGTTCGACGCGGACCACCTGCACCGGCCGCACGACCGGCACCTCGAACTCCCGCTCGAAGGCTCCGTAGTACCGGTTCACCACCCGGGAGGCGGGCTCCTTGGGGTCAGGCGCGCCGAGGGGGAACCCGGGGAGGTCGTGCAGGGCGTGTGCGGCGTCGAAGGTCAGGGCGGGCCAGCGGTGCAGCCATGCCCCTCCGGGCGCGGGGTTCGCGTCGAGAACCACGAAATCGCGGTGCGGGTGCAGGCCCCTGCGCCTGAGGTGATAGGCGCTGCTCAATCCCGCCTGGCCCGCACCGATCACGACGACGCGCACGCGGCGGGCTTCCCCGCCCATCGACACTCCCCGAGCCTGATCGCGCATAAGTCAGGATCCTTCCTGGCGGACCCCGTCAGTCGGGCACCCGTTCCACTCATCCCGAACGGATGAGGCGGATCCCGTATTCCGGGGAGTACCCGCGCTCGCCTGAAGTGCGGGGGCGGCGGTGGCGAGCCACGCCGTCGTACCGCTAGCATGGGACCGTCGCGACTGGCGTAGGGTGGGCAACCACCAGGAAGCGGCGTGGAGCCAGGATGACCCCCCGGGAGCGCCTGTGCTTCCAGTGCAGACCACGGATCGCACGCCTGGGCCGCGGGTCACGTTCCATGAGCGGCCGGGGTGCGGATGATCGATCCGACGCCCATCCGCGACTCACGCTGACCTCTTGCGATACCCACAGAAGGATCAACCGATGACCACTTCGCCCACGGCTCCCTCCCGCGCTGCCGCAGATTCCGTCACCAACGCACCACTGTCCGAGGTGGATCCGGAGATCGCCGCCGTCCTGCGGGACGAGCTCGCCCGTCAGCGGGACACCCTCGAGATGATCGCCTCGGAGAACTTCGCTCCCCGTGCTGTCCTCGAGGCCCAGGGCAGCGTCCTGACCAACAAGTACGCGGAGGGTTACCCCGGACGCCGGTACTACGGCGGCTGCGAACACGTGGACGTCGCGGAGAACCTCGCGATCGAGCGTGTCAAGGCGCTCTTCGGTGCAGAGTTCGCGAACGTCCAGCCGCACTCCGGCGCCCAGGCCAACGCCGCAGCGCTCGCCGCGATGATCAAGCCCGGCGACAAGATCATGGGCCTGTCCCTCGCCCACGGCGGGCACCTCACCCACGGCATGAAGCTCAACTTCTCCGGCAAGCTCTACGAGGTCGCAGCCTACGGCGTCGAGGAGGACACCCATCGGCTCGACATGGAACGCGTCCGGGCGCAGGCCCTCGCCGAGAAGCCCCAGGTCATCATCGCCGGCTGGTCCGCCTACCCCCGCCAGCTGGACTTCGAAGCCTTCCGTTCCATCGCGGACGAGGTCGGCGCCCTCCTGTGGACGGACATGGCGCACTTCGCGGGCCTCGTCGCGGCCGGGGTGCACCCCAGCCCTGTGCCGTACTCCGACGTCGTCACGTCCACCGTCCACAAGACCCTCGCCGGGCCGCGCTCGGGCGTGATCCTCGCCAGGCAGGAGTGGGCGAAGAAGCTCAACTCGAGCGTCTTCCCGGGACAGCAGGGCGGACCGCTCATGCACGTCATCGCGGGCAAGGCCACGGCCTTCAAGATCGCAGGATCCCCCGAGTTCAAGGAACGCCAGGAGCGCGTCCTGGAGGGCGCGCGCATCATCGCCGAGCGCCTGAGTGCTTCCGACGTCGCCGAGCACGGCGTCTCGGTCCTCACCGGCGGTACGGACGTGCACCTCGTGCTGGTGGATCTGCGCAACTCGTCGCTCGACGGGCAGCAGGCCGAGGACGTGCTGCACTCGGTCGGCATCACGGTGAACCGCAACGCGGTGCCGTTCGACCCCCGCCCGCCGATGGTCACCTCGGGCCTGCGGATCGGCACGCCGGCCCTCGCCACCCGGGGTTTCGGCGCTGCCGAGTTCACCGAGGTCGGGGAGATCATCGCCGCCGCACTCAAGCCCTCGCCCGACGTCGAGGCCCTCCGTGCGCGCGTGTCCGCGCTCGCCGCGGACTTCCCGCTCTACCCGGGCCAGGAGGAGTGGTAGATCCGATTCCGCCCGGCGCCCTCGCCTCGAGGGCTGCCGCGTCGACGGGCTTCGACATCCCCACCGAGGAATGCTGCTTCACCGGCTGCTGCGACCGCGGCAAGGCATTCCTGCTCGAGCAACTGGACCAGCACGTGGAAGAGGACGATTCGCATGAGCACGACAGCCCGCATCCTTGACGGCAAGGCGACCGCCGCGCAGATCAAGGCGGAACTGACCGAGCGCGTGGGCGCACTGCGCGAGCGCGGCGTCACGCCGGGCCTCGGCACGGTCCTCGTCGGCGACGATCCCGGCAGCCACTCCTACGTGGCGGGCAAGCACCGCGACTGCGCGCAGGTCGGCATCACCTCGGTGCGGCGGGATCTGCCGGACACCATCACGCAGGAGGAGCTCGAGGCCGTCCTGGACGAACTCAACGAGGATGACGCGACGACCGGCTACATCGTGCAGCTCCCCCTCCCCGCGCACATCGACACGAATGCGATCCTCGAACGGATCGATCCGGCGAAGGACGCCGACGGGCTGCACCCGACCAACCTGGGCAAGCTGGTCCTCAACGTCAACGCAGAGATGGACTCGCCGCTGCCCTGCACCCCGCACGGCATCGTCGAACTCCTGCTCCGGCACGGCGTGGTGCTCAAGGGGCTGAACGTCCTCGTGGTCGGACGCGGCGTGACGGTCGGCCGCCCGCTGGGCCTGCTGCTGACGCGCAAGCAGATCAATGCGACCGTGACCCTCGCGCACACGGGGACGGTGGACCTCGCCGATCACCTCGGCCGGGCCGACGTCGTCGTCGCCGCCGCCGGCATCCCGCACATGGTCAAGGCCGAGCAGCTCAAGCCGGGAGCGATCGTACTCGACGTGGGTGTCAGCCGGGTCGAGGACCCCGAGACGGGGAAGGCGAAGCTCACCGGCGACGTCGATCCGGAGGCCGCGTCCGTGGCGAGCTGGCTGTCGCCGAACCCCGGCGGTGTCGGCCCGATGACACGGGCCATGCTGCTCACGAACGTCGTCGAGGCCGCGGAGCGCCAGGCCGTCCGCCCGTAGGGTTCGCAAGAACCCCCATTGGCTTCTCCCAATGGGGGTTCTCGCCTAGGCTGGGCGGGTGCTCACCACTCCGTCCGGCCCGCCGGTCATCTCCGCCCACCAGCTCAGCAAGCACTACGGCGACTTCAGGGCGGTCGACGGGATCTCCTTCGAGGTGCCTGCCGGTGAGTCCTTCGGCCTTCTCGGCCCGAACGGAGCCGGGAAGTCGACGACCATGCGCATGATCGGCGGTGTCTCCCAGCGCACCTCGGGCCGTCTCACCATCATGGGCCTGGACCCGGAGGAGCACGGACCCGAGGTACGCGCGCACCTGGGTGTCGTCCCGCAGCAGGACAACCTCGACGAGGAACTCAAGGTACGCGACAACCTCCTCGTCTACGGGCGCTACTTCGGGCTGCCCATGAGCTACCTCAGACCGAAGGCCGACGAACTGCTCGAGTTCGCGCAACTCACGGACAAGGCGACGGCGAAGGTCGACGCCCTCTCCGGCGGCATGAAGCGCCGCCTGACGATCGCGCGGTCGCTCATCAACGAGCCGAGGATCCTGCTGCTGGACGAACCCACCACGGGCCTCGATCCGCAGGCACGCCACATCCTGTGGGACCGCCTGTTCCGGCTCAAGGAGTCCGGCGTGACGCTGATCCTCACCACCCACTACATGGACGAGGCGGAGCAGCTCTGCGACCGGCTCGTCGTCGTCGACAAGGGCCGGATCATGGCGGAGGGCTCGCCTGCGCAGCTCATCCGCGAGCACTCGACCCGCGAGGTCCTCGAGCTGCGCTTCGGATCCGAACGCAACACCACCGTCGCCGGGGACCTGCAGGGCATCGGTGAGCGCCTTGAGCCGCTGCCGGACCGCGTCCTGATCTACGCGAACGACGGGGAGGCGGCACTGGAGCAGGTGATGGTGCGGGGGCTGAGGCCCATCACGTCCCTCGTACGGCGCTCCTCCCTCGAGGACGTCTTCCTGCGCCTGACCGGGAGGAGCCTCGTTGACTGACCACGAGCCCGCCGCCGTCACGCAGGACTCCGGCGACCGGCCGTATCGGCTGCACGCCCACAAGCCCGAGGTGTCGGCGAGCCGCGCCCGGACGTTCGGCTCGTGGTACTACGCGGAGCACGTCCTGCGGGCCATGGGCAGTTACCGCTGGACGCTGCTCGCCTCCAGCGTAGGCACCCCGGTCATGTACCTCTTCGCCATGGGGGTAGGGCTCGCCACCCTCGTCGACCAGAACTCCGCCGGAGCCTTCGGGGGAGTCAGCTATCTCGCCTTTGTCGCGCCGGCCCTGCTGGCCTCGGCGACGATCATGACCGCGGCTACCGAGTTCACCTACCCGGTGATGTCCGGCTTCAAGTGGCGGCGGCTCTACTACGGGCCGCACGCGTCGCCGCTGACCACGGACCAGATCGTCAACGGTCACGTCATCGCGATCACGGCCCGCCTGACGGCCACCACGATCATCTACTTCCTGATCGTCGCCGCTTTCGGCGCCTCACCGTCCGCCACGGGTGCTGCCGCGATCCCCGTCGCGGTACTCGCGGGCCTTGCCTTCGGGCTCCCGCTCATGGCCTACTCCGCGAGCATCGAGGAGGACAAGGGACAGTTCGCCCTCGTGATGCGCTTCGTCGTCACGCCGTTGTTCCTCTTCTCCGGGACCTTCTTCCCGCTGGACACCCTTCCGCTGTTCCTGCGGTGGATCGGCTGGATCTCACCGCTGTGGCACGGGACGGAACTGGGCCGGGCCCTGACCTACGGGTACGCACTACCTCCCTGGCTCGCCGCCGTCCACGTGCTGTTCCTCGTGGTCCTCGTCGTCGCCGGCCTGCGTCTGGCACATTCGGTCTACGCGAGGAGGCTGGGCAGATGAGTGCGCAGCTCACCGCCCGGGACCATGCCCTCGACGGATCGAAGCGTCCCCTGGCCGCCCTGTACTCCCGCAATGCCAAGGCCGTCATAGCGCGCGGGCTCCTGGCCACGCGGAGCAGCAACTGGCTGATCATGGTGTCGGGTTTTTTCGAGCCGGTGCTCTACCTCCTGTCCATGGGAGTGGGCCTCGGCGCGCTGATCGGTACGGTCCAGGGGCCGGACGGGCAGGAGATCAGCTACGCGGCGTACATCGCCCCCGCATTGCTCGCCGTCTCCGCGATGAACGGCGCGGTGTATGACAGCACCTGGAACGTGTTCTTCAAGATGAACTTCGCGAAGCTGTACCAGGGCATGCTGTACACCTCGCTCGGGCCGCTCGACGTCGCGATCGGAGAGATCTTCCTGGCCCTGCTGAGAGGCGCCATGTACGCCACGGGCTTCACCGCGGTGATGGCGCTCATGGGGCTCATCACCTCTCCGGTGGCCCTGCTCGTGATCCCGGCGTCCGTGGTGATCGCGTTCGGCTTCGCGTCCTTCGGCATGGGCATCACGAGTTTCATGAAGACGTTCCAGCAGATGGAGTGGATCAACTTCGTGATGCTGCCGATGTTCCTGTTCTCGGCGACGTTCTACCCGCTCAGCGTCTACCCCCAGGGCATCCAGTGGTTCATCCAGGCACTGCCCCTGTGGCACGGGGTGGAGCTGCTGCGCCAGATCAGCGTCGCCTCGTTCTCGCCGGCGACCGTCCTCCACCTCAGCTACTTCCTCGTCATGATCGCGGTGGGCATGCTCCTCACCACGCTGCGACTGCGGAAGCTCTTCCTCAGGTAGGGATCAGGCCACGAGGGTCGCGTAGACCACGTAGTTGTCGTCGAAGTCGCCCGTGTCCGGGTTGTAGCCGTCGCACGTGATCAGTCGCAGTTCCGAGCCGGGCGTGTTCCCATACACCGTGAGGGTGGGGAACTCGTCCTTCTGGTACGCCTCGCCGCGCTGGAACTCGAAGACCGCCGTCGTGCCGTCCTCCCGAACCACGCTGATGCGGTCACCGGACGTGAGCGAGCGGAGATCCGCGAAGACACCCTTGCCGCCGTCGGTGGCGTTGACATGCCCGAGCAGAACGGCGGGTCCGCGGTCGCCGGGGGTGGGGGACTGGTCGTACCAGCTCGCGGGAGCACCAGGCCCGTCCGGCGGGACCTCCAGACTCTGGTTCTCGCGCAGGCCGAGGCGCAGCAGATCGGTACGCACCCCGATGGACGGGATCTCCAGCGTGACCGGCGCCGAGGCGGGGAGCACGGAAGGCTGGGCCGTCGGGGCCGCCGCAGGAGCTGTGGGATTTGCGGACGGTCCGGCCGGAGACGGAGACGGAGCCGCGCTTGCGGTGGTCGCGGAAGCCGAAGCAGACGGGGTGGCGGCGGGAGCGTCCCCGGTTCCGCAACCGGCAAGGAAGAAGAGGGCGGCCACCGCCGGGGCGGTGAAGCCCCAGCGATGGCCGGTGATCCTACTGATCATGGGAAGTGATCAGGATTATGCGTTGCTGGCTGCGCGGCGACGCACGGCGTAGGTTCCGCCGGCTGCCGCGGCCAGGACGAGCCCGCCACCGAGGGCGATCATGCCGGCGTTGGAACCGGTCTCCTGGGCAACGCCGGTGTCGGCTCCGCCGTACGGCATTTCGCCCATCTGGGTCTTCACGAGGGTGCCGCACAGGGCGGGCGACGTGGCACCGAGGGGGAGTTCCGGCTTGAGCTCCGACGGGCTGTTGAAGACCTCGGCGGGAACACCGGCGGTGGCGGGATCCAGTCCGTGGACGACGACGACGGCGGTGCCGGCGGCGAGAGCCTTCTGGGTTGCATCATCGATGGTGATGGTGCGCTGGATGGAGTAGGTGCCGCCCTGGCCGCCGAGTGCCAGGTTGAGGCCCTCTGCTGCCGTGCTCGCACCGGACGTGGTGACCGTCGTCAGGATGTCACCGTAACCGGCGGCGCTCTCGGCGACGTTGACGATGCCGTCACCGTTCGCGTCGTTCGCCGGCGTGGGGCACACACCCTTGGCGCCACCGTGGATGTGCTGGACGTGCGGGTACGGCGCATCCATGAACGTCTGGGCGAGGCCGGACACCTGGAGGTTGACAGTCGCCTGGTCGCCCGTGACATCGAGCGTGATGCTGCCGGAGCCCGTGGTGCCGTTGAGCTGGCCCAGGGTCGAGGAGTAGCTGCCGTCATGGGCGGCCATCGCGGGGGAGCCTGCCATAGCGACGGCGCTGATGGCGAGGGCCGGTACTGCGAGGAAACGCATCTTCTTGTTCATAAGGAACTCCTCCATAGTGCGAATGAAGCGCACCGTGGGGCGCGCATGACTGTACTTCGGGGTGACTGCCATCACGGATGGGCGCAGATGGGAGGAAACTTCGAGAATCCTGACAGTTCGCCCGCGGTGGAAGGGACAGGAGCGCCGTCGGGCATGCGGGAGAATGGACGGATGCAGCAACTAGGGAATGATGGGCGGCCCGCGGGCCGGGGTGTGAGCATGCGCATGGGCAGTGCCGGGATGGCAGTCATGCTGGTCGTGTTCCTGGTCGCGGTCGTCTTCGCGGCCAACCAGAACGACGTCATCGGTTGGCTGGTGGTGATCGTCTCCCTCGGTTGGCTCCTGGTCTTCGCCTTCGTGGTCTTCAGCCTGCGTTCGGCGGCACGGAAGGCCGCCGCGCGCCTCCAGGGCCATGCCGGGTTCGGCGCTTCCGGGCCGTCGTCCGCCGTTCCGGCCGCCGTCGACAGGGCACGGGACCTCAAGCTCGACCACAGCTTCAAGATCGTCCAGGTGCAGGTCGGTGTGGTGCGGGAGTACCTCGGCACGGACGACGGCATGGTGGAGCGCGCCCTCGAGACGATCGAGATCACCTCGCACAATGCCCGCTCCATGATGAAGGGATCCACCGACGGCCCCGTCGAGGGTACCGTCGTCGACTGAAGTGCGGCAGCCAGGATGAATCGGAATACCCCGCGGGGTAGGGTGGATAGAGTGAGTCCGGCATCGAATCCTCCGCAGAAACCGCTGCGCATCGCCTCTGTCAACGTCAACGGAATCCGGGCCGCGTACAAGCGCGGCATGCAGGAATGGCTCGACGGCCGGGACGTCGACATCCTCTGCCTGCAGGAGGTCCGAGCGCCCGACGCGATCGTCCGCAGCCTGCTGGGCGACGGCTGGCACATCCTCCACACGGAGGCCGAGGCGAAGGGCCGGGCCGGGGTGGCCATCGCCTCCCGCCGCGAGCCCACGGCCACACGGACCACCATCGGCGACAGCTACTTCGACACCGCCGGTCGATGGGTCGAGGCGGATTTCGAGATCGACGGCGCGAACCTGACGGTCGTGAGCGCCTACGTTCATTCGGGCGACGTCGGCACGCAGAAGCAGGACGACAAGTACCGCTTCCTCGACGCGATGATCGCGCGACTGCCCCAGCTCAGGGACGGTGCGGACCATGCCGTGGTCATGGGCGACCTGAACGTAGGCCACACCCAGCTGGACATCAGGAACTGGAAGGGCAACGTCAAGAACGCCGGCTTCCTGCCCGAGGAACGGGCCTACTTCGACCGGTTCTTGTCGGACGAATGCGGTTTCGTCGACGTGGCCCGGCTCCTCGCGGGCGAGGTGGACGGTCCGTACACGTGGTGGTCCTGGCGCGGCAAGGCGTTCGACAACGACACCGGCTGGCGCATCGACTACCAGATGGCCACCCAGGCCCTCGCGAAGAGCGCGCTGAGCGCCGAGGTCGACCGGGCGCCGAGCTGGGACACGAGGTTCTCGGACCACGCCCCGCTCGTCGTCGACTACCAGCTCTAGGATCCAGGACAGCACCATGACAACTTCCACGCCCGCGCCGGCACGGCGCCAGCGCATCCTCTCCGGCATGCAGCCGTCCGCCGGTTCGCTGCACCTCGGCAACTACCTCGGAGCGCTCGTGCACTGGGTGCGCCTCCAGGAGACGTACGACGCCGTGTTCTTCATCCCGGACCTGCACGCGATCACCGTGCCGCAGGACCCGCAGGAACTGGCGCACCGCACCCGGCTCACCGCCGCGCAGTACATCGCCGGAGGCGTCGATCCGGACGAGGCGACGCTCTTCGTGCAGTCGCACGTGCCCGAACACGCGCAGCTGGCATGGGTGCTCAACTGCTTCACCGGTTTCGGCGAGGCGTCCCGCATGACCCAGTTCAAGGACAAGGCGTCGAGGCAGGGTACGGACGCCGCGAGCGTGGGGCTCTTCACGTACCCGGTCCTCCAGGCCGCGGACATCCTGCTCTACCAGCCCGACGGCGTCCCGGTCGGCGAGGATCAGCGGCAGCACGTGGAGCTGAGCCGCGATCTCGCCCAGCGCTTCAACTCCCGCTTCGGGGAGACCTTCGTGGTCCCGAAGCCCTTCATCCAGAAGGAGTCGGCGAAGATCTACGACCTGCAGAATCCGACGGCGAAGATGTCGAAGTCGGCCTCGTCGGCCGCAGGGCTGATCAACCTGCTGGACGACCCGAAGATCACGGCCAAGCGCATCAGGTCGGCCGTCACCGACGCCGGCACGGAGATCCGCTTCGACACGGCGGAGAAGCCCGGCATCTCGAACCTGCTCGCCATCTACTCGGCCCTGACGGGCAAGGGCATCCCCGAGCTCGAGGCGGACTACGAGGGACGGATGTACGGGCACCTCAAGGTGGACCTGGCCGAGATCGTGGTCGAGGTGCTCACCCCGGTCCGGAACCGCGCCGAGGAACTGCTGTCCGATCCCGCGGAGCTCGATCGCCTGCTGGCGAAGGGAGCGGCCAAGGCACGCGCCCTGGCTGCTCCCACGCTGGCCGACGTCTACGCCCGCGTGGGGTTCCTCCCCGCCGCGGGAGCCCTCTGATCCATGTGCGTCCCGACCGATCGGCCCAGCGGAGCGAGGACAGCCCTGTCCGCGTCCCGGGTCGACGGTAGCTGCGTGGGGATCACCATCCCCATCCCGGAACCGCTCGCCGGCAACCTGGAGTCGTGGCGGGCGTCCTTCGGTGATCCCATGGCCGCGCTGGTACCCCCGCACATCACGCTCATCACGACGACGCCGGCCTCGGACTGGGACGCGACGATCGACCACGTGCGTGCCGTCGCCCGGCGGCAGCGGCCTTTCACGGTCCGGCTGAGCAGCACCGGGTCCTTCAGGCCGGTGTCGCCCGTGGTGTTCCTGAAGCTCGTCGACGGCTTCGACGAGTGCGTCGAGCTGCACTCGAGGCTCCAGGCGGGCCCCCTGGAACGCGATCTCGATTTCCCCTTCCATCCGCACGTCACGGTGGCGCACGATGTCTCCGAGGCCGGGATGGACGCGGCCGTCGAGGAACTCCATGCGTTCGAAGCCTCGTTCGAGGTGCGATCCATGGGACTCTACGAGCACGTGCCGTCGGGGCTCTGGAAGCTGAGGGAGGAGCTGCACTTTGGCGAGGACACTGACGGCTCCCAAGCCGCCGCGGGTTGAGCAGCCCTCTCCGGCGAGCCTGACCGACCTCCACCGCAGGGTGGTCGACGCGCAGGTGCGCGTCGGCCGGCTGACCCGCACCGGACGCGGGGGCTCCGAGCTCCTGCTGGCGAGGGTCGATCTGGCGATCTGCCGGTTCTATACCCTGCGACCCGTGCGGGTCGTCCAGCTCTACTACGAGCGACGAGGTCCGCTGATGGCGGCCGGGCTGGCATACCGCCTGTTCTTCGCGATCGCGGCACTCCTCGTCGTCGGGTTCGCCGCGCTCGGTATCGTCGTCGCGGGCGACGAGAACCTCCGCGAGCTCTCCGTGGACGCCCTCGACCGGGCCGTACCCGGACTGATCGACATGGGGGAGGACGGGCGGGGGCTTCTGACCCCTGCCCGTCTCTTCGATGCCACCAGCGGACTGGGCTGGACGATCGTCGTCTCGTCGGCCGTGATGCTCGTGACGGCACTGGGCTGGATCGGGGGAGTACGCCAGGCGATGCGCGGCATCTTCGCGCTCCAGCCCGTGACGGCGCCCCCTGTCCTGCTCTGGCTGAAGGACCTCGGCACGCTCGCGGTGCTCGGTGTCATCATGCTCGTGACCACGGGACTGGGTATCGTCGCCACCAACACGCTGGACGCACTCCTGGCCCTCCTCGACCTGGCCGCGGTGGGCCAGGTGCTGACGCGGGCGGCAGGGTTCGCCGTGATGATCCTGCTGGACATCCTCGTGGCCGTGGTGCTGTTCCGCTCGGCCTCGGCCATCGAGATGCCGCGGCGGGTCATGCTGGAGGGGGCGATCATCGCCGGGCTCGGGACCACACTGCTACGGACCTTCTCGGCTCAGATCCTCGGCAACTTCGGCAACAACCCGCTACTGCTGTCCTTCGCCGTGATCCTCGCGCTGTTCATCTGGTTCTTCCTCCTCAGCCAGGTGTACCTGCTGGCGACGGCCTGGTGTGCCGTGGGTACGGCCGACGCCGAGACCAGGGCGCAGCGCGAACACCACGCGAAAGCTGGAACCCTGCGCCAGCGAAGCCGCCGGAAGCTCGGCACCGGGAATCCTCCCACCTGACCTGCCCATCCTGCTGCCGGACGGATCGCTCCGTGCCGCGACGTGCAAGGGCACCAGGAAGGGCGGCCCGCTGGTGCGGGCCGCCCTTCCTGGTGTATCGAAGTGCGTGGTCGCTCCTACCGGATGTCAGACCCTGCGGGTCAGGATGGCCTGCTTGACCTCCGAAATGGCCTTCGTCACCTGGATGCCGCGGGGGCAGGCCTCCGAGCAGTTGAAGGTGGTCCGGCAGCGCCAGACGCCTTCCTTGTCGTTGAGGATCTCGAGGCGCATGTCCCCGGCGTCATCACGTGAGTCGAAGATGAACCTGTGGGCATTCACGATCGCGGCCGGCCCGAAGTACTGCCCATCCGTCCAGAACACCGGGCAGGACGACGTGCATGCGGCGCAGAGGATGCACTTGGTGGTGTCGTCGTAGCGGTCGCGTTCCTCGGCGGACTGCAGGCGCTCCTTCGCGGGTTCGTGGCCCTTGCTGATCAGGAAGGGCATGATCTCGCGGTACGACTGGAAGAACGGCTCCATGTCCACGATCAGGTCCTTCTCCACGGGCAGGCCCTTGATGGGCTCCACCAGGATGGGCTTGGACGTGTCGAGGTCCTTCAGCAGCGTCTTGCAGGCAAGGCGGTTGCGGCCGTTGATGCGCATGGCATCTGATCCGCAGACGCCATGGGCGCAGGAGCGGCGGAAGGAGACGGAGCCGTCATGCTCCCACTTGACCTTGTGCAAGGCGTCCAGCACGCGGTCCGTGCCGTACATGGTCAACTGCCATTCGTCCCAGTGGGCCTCGTCCGAGACCTCCGGGTTGTAGCGGCGGACCTTCAGCGTGACGTCGAACGTGGGGATCTCCCCGCCGGCGACGTCCTTGCTGAGCTCGATCTTCGAGGCCGGTTCTTTCTCTACTGTTTCGGTGCTCATCAGTACTTACGCTCCATGGGCTGGTATCGGGTGAAGATCACCGGTTTGGTCTCAAGGCGGACGCCGCTGGTCTCAGTGGCGCGGGGGTCCTTGTAGGCCATGGAATGGGTCATGAAGTTCTCGTCGTCGCGCTCGGGGTAATCCTCGCGGAAGTGGCCTCCACGGGACTCCTTGCGATGCAGTGCCGCCGCCGTCATGACCTTCGCCATGTCGAGGAGGAACCCGAGTTCGACGGCCTCCAGGAGGTCCAGGTTGAACCGCTTGCCCTTGTCCTGCACGGTGATGCGCGTGTAGCGCTCCTCCAGCGTGTCGATCACGCGCAGGGCCTCGAGCAGCGTCTCCTCGGTGCGGAACACCTGCACATTGGCGTCCATCACGTCCTGGAGTTCCTTGCGGATCAGGGCGACGCGCTCACCGCCTTCCGAGCTGCGTGCCCGGTTGAGGAGCTCCTCGGTCTCGACCGTGGGGTTCTCGGGGATCTCCACGAAGTCGGCCGTCAGGGCGTATTCCGCGGCAGCGAGACCCGCGCGCTTGCCGAACACGTTGATGTCGAGCAGGGAGTTCGTCCCCAGGCGGTTCGAGCCGTGCACGGAGACACAGGCGACCTCACCGGCTGCGTACAGCCCGGGAACAACGGTGTCGTTGTCCGCCAGGACCTCCGCCTTGATGTTGGTGGGGATGCCACCCATGGCGTAGTGCGCCGTCGGGAAGACCGGGACGGGTTCCGTGTAGGGCTCCACACCGAGGTAGGTGCGGGCGAACTCGGTGATGTCGGGGAGCTTCGCGTCGATGTGCGCAGGCTCCAGGTGGGTCAGGTCGAGGAGGACGTAGTCCTTGTTCGGCCCGGCCCCGCGGCCTTCGCGGACCTCGTTCGCCATGGACCGCGCGACGATGTCACGGGGGGCGAGGTCCTTGATGGTCGGTGCATAGCGCTCCATGAAGCGCTCACCCTCGGAATTGCGGAGGATGGCACCCTCGCCGCGTGCGGCTTCGGACAGGAGGATGCCCAGGCCGGCGAGGCCGGTCGGGTGGAACTGGAAGAACTCCATGTCCTCGAGGGGGATGCCCCGGCGGAAGGCGATACCCATGCCGTCACCCGTCAGCGTGTGGGCGTTCGACGTCGTCTTGTAGACCTTGCCGACACCACCCGATGCGAAGACGACCGACTTCGCCTGGAAGACGTGCAGCTCGCCCGAGGCGAGGTCGTAGGAGACCACGCCGGCGACGCGCTTCTGGATGCGCGTCACGCCGTCGACGGTGACTTCCTCGTCGACCATCAGCAGGTCGAGGACGTAGTACTCGTTGTAGAACTCGACGTTGTGCTTGACGCAGTTCTGGTACAGCGTCTGCAGGATCATGTGCCCCGTGCGGTCGGCGGCGTAGCAGGAGCGGCGGACGGGCGCCTTGCCGTGGTCACGGGTGTGTCCGCCGAAACGCCGCTGGTCGATGCGTCCCTCGGGCGTGCGGTTGAAGGGCAGGCCCATCTTCTCGAGGTCGAGGACCGCCTCGATGGCTTCCTTCGCCATGACCTCGGCCGCGTCCTGGTCGACGAGGTAGTCGCCGCCCTTGACGGTGTCGAAAGTGTGCCACTCCCAGTTGTCCTCCTCGACGTTGGCGAGTGCCGCGCACATGCCACCCTGCGCCGCACCCGTGTGGGAGCGCGTGGGGTAGAGCTTCGTCAGGACGGCGGTGCGGGCGCGCTGCCCGGACTCGATGGCTGCGCGCATCCCTGCGCCGCCGGCGCCGACGATGACGACGTCGTACTTGTGGACCTGCATGCTGGTCGCTCTTTCTGTTGGAACTGGTGGTGCACGTCGGGCGCGGTGGTGCGCCTGCCGTACGGGAACTGCCGGAGACCGGCAGGTACTACGGTGCGGGGCAGTAGTCCGCGACGTGCGCGACGCCGTCGATGACCGGGCAGGGATCGAAGGTGAAGATCACCAGCGTGCCGAGGACCAGGATGACGACGGTCGCCGTGTACAGGACTCCCTTGAGCCACATGCGCGTGCTGTTCTTCTCGCCGTAGTCGTTGATGATCACGCGGATGCCGTTGGTGCCGTGCAGCATGGCCAGCCACAGCATCGTGAGGTCCCAGATCTGCCAGACCGGGCTGGCCCACTTGCCGGCCACGAAGCCGAAGTCGATCCCCGTGATGCCGTCTCCGGCCACGAGGTTCACGTACAGGTGGACGAGGATCAGCACCAGGAGGATGGCGCCCGAGATGCGCATGAACAGCCAGGCGAACATCTCGAAGTTGCCGCGCGAGGAGGCAGTGCGCGAGTAACCCGGGGCGACGCGGCCCGAGCGGGGGCTTTCAATGGTTGGCGTAGCCATGGGGTACTAACCTCCGAAGACGTGCGAGAGATGGCGGATCGAGAAGGCGATCATGACGACCGCCCAGAGGCCTACGACGCCCCAGAGCATCTGGCGGTGGTATTTGGGGCCCTTCTTCCAGAAGTCCACGAGGATGACACGGATCCCGTTGAAGGCATGGAACAGGATGGCTGCGACGAGCCCGAGCTCCCCGAGGCCCATGATGGGGTTCTTGTACGAGGCGATGACGGCGTCGTAGGCTTCCGGCGAGACGCGGACGAGCGACGTGTCCAGGACGTGGACCAGGAGGAAGAAGAAAATCACGACCCCGGTAATCCGGTGGGCGACCCAGGACCATTGGCCTTCGCGGCCACGGTAGAGGGTGCCTGCTGGTGTCAGTGTCTTCGGCATTGAAATTACCTCCCTGCATCGCATGGGCGTTAGCGCGTTATACGCAGGGATTACGCCGGTGCGACAGCACTCTTCGATAAGAATAATGTAGGCCGGTGACACTCCCCGTTCAATTTAGGGGCGCCTCACCTGTGACCTTGTTAACACCCGCGGGTAGCAGGTGGTTCCGGACCGGCGCTGGACGGCGGCTGAAGGCTCTCTGGATACCGCGAAGCGCGGAATCACGGGCCGAACGGGCCGTCCTCCCCTCCTGATCGTGCGGGAAGCGCTCCTACGGTCCCCTCGTCGGTTACCGTGGAAGCGATGAGTACCGAGAGGGCGGCTGCCCATACCCCTGACAGTGTCCTGGACCGCTTCCACGGCGTCATTCCCGCGGGAGGCACCGGCACCAGGCTGTGGCCGCTCTCGCGTGCTGCCGCCCCGAAGTTCCTGCACGATCTCACCGGTTCCGGCAGCACCCTGATCCGTGCGACCTACGACCGCCTGCGTCCGCTCTGCGACGGGCGCACCATGGTGGTCACCGGCATCGTGCACCGGGGTGCCGTCCTTGCGCAGCTGCCGGAGATCGAGGACATGAACCTCGTGCTCGAGGCCGAACCCAAGGATTCCGGGGCGGCCATCGGGCTCGCCGCGGCGATCCTGCACCAGCGCGATCCGACCATCATCATGGGATCCTTCGCCGCGGACCAGGTCATCGCTCCCGTGGAGGTCTTCCAGGACGCGGTGCGGGAGGCGATCCACACCGCTGCGCGGGGATACATCGTCACGATCGGCATCAAGCCGACCCACGCCTCGACGGGCTTCGGCTACATCCGTGCAGGCGAGCCCCTCGCCGTGGACGGGGCGCCCAGCGCCCGTGCCGTGATCGAGTTCGTCGAGAAGCCCTCGCAGGAGATCGCCGACGGCTATATCGAGAGCGGCAACTACTCCTGGAACGCCGGCATGTTCGTGGCGCCGGTCGACCTCATGCTGAAGCACCTCTCCGCGAACGAGCCGGAGCTCTACGAGGGCCTGATGGAGATCGCCGTGGCCTGGGACACGCCCCGCCGCGTCGAGGTGGCCCGCCGCGTCTGGCCCACGCTTCCGAAGATCGCGATCGACTACGCCGTCGCGGAGCCTGCCGCGGCTGCCGGCGACGTCGCCATGATCCCCGGCGAGTTCAGCTGGGACGACGTCGGCGACTTCGCCGCCATCGGCCGGCTGAACCCCGCCGAGGAGAACAGCGAGCTCACGGTCATGGGGGAGGGTGCCCGCGTCTTCTCCGAGAACGCTTCGGGGATCGTGGTCTCCGACACGAAGAGGGTGATCGCCCTGATCGGCATCGACGACGTCGTGATCGTCGACACCCCGGACGCCCTGCTCGTCACCACGAAGGATCATGCGCAGGAGGTCAAGAAGGCCGTCGAGCGTCTGCGGGCCAGTGGGGACACCGACGTCCTCTAGCCCGTTCGGGTGAGGAGCGGAACGTCCGAGTCGCTGTGTGGGGGCGTCGGCCCCCTGTCGGTAGGCTGAGGGAGTGGAAAAGCCCAGCACCCAGAGCCCGCCGACCGCCCGTGTGGGGGCATCCCTCGAACCGCTGCTCGCCGAGCTGATCGAGATCCGGCGCGACATCCACCGGCACCCGGAGCTGTCCTACAAGGAGCACCGCACCACCGACCTCATCGTCGCCCGGCTCGAGCAGGCCGGACTCGCTCCGCAGCGGCTCGAGGGCACCGGTGTGTTCGTGGACGTCGGGCAAGGACCGCTCCGGCTCGGCCTGCGCGCCGACATCGACGCGCTGCCGATCATCGAGGAGACGGGGCTGCCGTACGAGTCCGCCGCGACCGGCATCACCCACGCCTGCGGACACGACATCCACACCACCGTGATGCTCGGCGCCGCCCTGGTGCTCGCCGACCTCCATGCCCGGGCCCCGTTGCCGGGAACGGTGAGGATCATCTTCCAGCCCGCCGAGGAGATGATGCCCGGCGGCGCCATCGATGTGATCGCCCAGGGTGTCCTCGACGGGCTCCCGCGCATCCTGGCGCTGCACTGCGACCCGAGGATCGACGTCGGCCTCGTCGGCACGCGCATCGGCGCGATCACGTCCGCCTCGGACACCATCCGGGTCGAACTGAGCGGGCGGGGCGGGCACACCTCGCGCCCGCACCTGACCGAGGACCTCGTGTTCGCCCTCGCGGCGATCGCCGTGAACGTGCCGGCCGTCCTGTCGCGCAGGATCGACGTGCGCAGCGCGGTGTCCGTGGTGTGGGGGCAGATCCACTCAGGGTCCGCTCCCAATGCCATCCCCGCCCACGGATTCATGTCGGGCACCCTGCGCTGCCTCGATGCCGAGGCCTGGGAATCCGCGGGCGAGCTGCTCGATCGTGCGGTGCGGGAGGTGGCCGCGCCCTTCGGCGTCGACGTGAAGCTGGAGCACATCCGCGGAGTGCCGCCGGTGGTGAACCAGGAGGCCGAGACCGGGCTCCTGGAAGTGGCGGCCCGCGCCGAACTCGGTCCGGGTGCCGTCGTCCTGACTCCGCAGTCCATGGGGGGCGAGGATTTCGCCTGGATGACCCAGGAAGTGCCCGGAGCGATGATGCGGCTCGGGACGCGCACGCCCGGCGGGGAGACCTACGATCTGCACCGTGGGGACTATGCGCCGGACGAGCGCGCCATCGAGTGCGGGATCCGGGTCATGGTTGCCGCGGCACTGCAGGCCGTGCTGGGCCCGGACTACTGAGCGGAACGCTCCCGCGCACCTCCTCAGTCCGCTGTCCATAACGAAATCCGAACGATCGTTCCCTGCGGGCGGCCCGTGTAGTGTTCCCCGTCACTTGGCCCTTAGGATGTCTCCATACGTGCTGCACCGACGGTGTCGCGGCGCCACGGTCTTTCAGTGAAAACAGTGCCTCGGGTCAATCGTGAACCGTTGATGGACACTCACTGGTATTCGTCCCCGTGGCGCATTTCTTTCCTGGAGGCATTTTGAAGAACTCACTGCGCAGGTTTTCGCGCGGAACCGGCCTGTCCGCCGCCGTTCTCGGCGTATCGGCCCTCGTCCTCTCCGGCTGCGGCGCGCCGCCGGCCGAGGACTCGTCCGGCGGCGGCGCGAGCGCCGAGGCGGGCACCGACTACCTCGGCTGCATCGTCTCCGACTCGGGCGGATTCGACGACCGCTCGTTCAACCAGTCCAGCTACGAGGGACTGAAGAAGGCCGAGTCCGATCTCGGCATCAAGATCAACCAGGCCGAGTCGCAGGCCGAGACCGACTTCGGCCCCAACGTCGACAGCATGGTCCAGGCCGGCTGCGACCTCACCGTCACGGTGGGCTTCCTGCTCGCCGACACCACGAAGGCTGCCGCCGAGCAGAACACGGACGCCAACTTCGCGATCGTCGACGACAACTCGATCGACCTGCCCAACGTCAAGCCCATCATCTACGACACGGCGCAGGCTGCGTTCCTGGCCGGCTACGCAGCGGCGGCGACCAGCGAGTCCGGCAAGGTGGCCACCTACGGCGGCATCAACATCCCGACCGTCACCATCTTCATGGACGGCTTCGCCGCGGGCGTCGAGCACTTCAACGAGGAGACCGGCGGCGACGTCCAGCTCCTCGGCTGGGACAAGGAGAGCCAGAACGGCACCTTCGTCGGCAACTTCGAGGACGCCGCAGCCGGCAAGACCAACACCCAGAACTTCATCAACGAGGGCGCCGACATCATCATGCCGGTCGCCGGCCCGGTGGGTTCCGGAACGCTCGACGCCGTCATCGAGGCCAACGCCGCGGGCAAGGACGTCAAGGCGATCTGGGTCGACTCCGACGGTTACGAGACGGCCGGCAAGGGTGAGGAATTCATCCTCACCTCCGTCATGAAGCTCATGGGCGACGCCGTCGAGGACGTCATCAGCACCGACGTCGAGGGCAACTTCGACAACACGCCGTACGTCGGCACCCTGGAGAACGGCGGAGTGGCACTCGCGCCGTTCCACGACCAGGAGGCCAACGTGCCCGCCGATCTGCAGACCAAGCTCGACGAGCTGAAGGAACAGATCATCTCGGGCGAGATCACGGTCGATTCGGCCGCCAGCCCCAAGTAGTACAGCAGCGCACCGCACACCGCCTTCCTCCCGCGGCTATCCGCCGGGAGGAAGGCGGTTTGCGTTCGTGCCGGATGCGTGCCCCGAAGCCGCAGCCGGTATCCTTTCCGATGACCTCCACGGAGACAACAGAACAGAACAGGCTGGCTGGGTTGTGAAACTCGAACTGATCGGCATCACGAAGCGCTTCGGATCGCTCGTCGCCAACGACTCCATCGACCTCGTGGTGGAACCCGGGCAGGTCCACAGCCTGCTCGGTGAGAACGGGGCCGGCAAGTCCACGCTCATGAACGTGCTGTACGGACTGTACGACCCGACCGAGGGCGAGATCCTCGTCAACGACAAGCCGGTGACCTTCAAGGGACCCGGGGACGCGATGGCTGCGGGAATCGGCATGGTGCACCAGCACTTCATGCTCGTGCCGGTGTTCACCGTGGCCGAGAACGTGGCGCTGGGCAACGAGGCCACGAAGGCGGGCGGCATGCTGAACCTGCAGGAGACGCGCACGCGCATCCGGCAGATCTCGGACCAGTACGGGTTCGACGTCGACCCCGACGCCGTGGTCGAGGATCTCCCGGTCGGAGTGCAGCAGCGCGTCGAGATCATCAAGGCGCTGGTCCGGGACGCCGAGGTGCTGATCCTCGACGAGCCGACGGCGGTGCTGACGCCGAAGGAGACGGACGAGCTCCTCGGGATCATGGCGCAGCTGAAGGCCGACGGGAAATCGATCGTCTTCATCTCCCACAAGCTGCGCGAGGTCAAGGCCGTGTCCGACGTCATCACCGTGATCCGGCGCGGCAAGGTGGTCGGAACGGCCGACCCGAGCGCCCCGACCACCGAGCTCGCGTCCCTGATGGTGGGACGCTCGGTCAACCTCACGCTCGACAAGAAGCCCGCCGCGCCCGGCGAGGTGACCTTCAGGGTCCGGGACCTCACGGTCCAGGCCGCCAACGGCCAGCGCGTGGTGGACGGCCTGAGCTTCGACGTCGCGCAGGGGGAGATCCTCGCGGTCGCGGGCGTGCAGGGCAACGGCCAGACCGAGCTCACCGAAGCGATCATGGGACTCCAGGACCACGTCACGGGCTCGATCACGCTCGGCGGCGAGGAGCTCGTGGGCCGCAGGGTCAAGGACATCATCCGCGCCGGCGTCGGGTTCGTCCCGGAGGACCGCAGCGTCGAGGGGCTCGTCGGCACGTTCTCCGTCGCCGAGAACCTCATCCTCAACCGGTACGACGACGCTCCGTTCGCGCGCGGCCTGTCCATGTCGCCGTCGGCCATCCAGAAGAATGCCGACGAGAAGATCGCCGAGTACGACGTCCGCACGCAGTCCGCCTCCGCTGCGGCCGGCACGCTCTCCGGCGGCAACCAGCAGAAGGTCGTCATGGCCCGCGAGTTCTCGCGGCCGCTCAAACTGTTCATCGCCTCGCAGCCCACCCGCGGCGTCGACGTCGGATCCATCGAGTTCCTGCACCGACGCATCGTGGCGGAGCGCGACGGCGGAACGCCCGTCATCATCGTCTCCACGGAACTCGACGAGGTCCTGGAACTGGCCGACCGGATCGCCGTGCTCTACCGCGGCCGACTCATGGGCATCGTGCCCGGCGACGTGTCGCGCGATGTCCTCGGCCTCATGATGGCCGGCATGCCCGCCGACGAAGCGCTCGCGCAGGCACATGACGTTCAAGGAGGAAACCTGTGACCCCGCAGGACGACCGGCCGGTATCCCCGGCCAACGACGGCGACGCGCGGCCGACCCGCCGGGAAGCGCAGGACAGTGCGCGCCAGGACGAGGTGCGCCTCGAGACCGCCGTCGAGACGGCGGGGGGTGAGCTCCCGCCTCCCGCCGTTCCCGCGACGGCGGCCGGTCCGGGCGCGGATCCCGCACCCGAGTCGACGCTCCTGCAGCGCATCATGACGGGGAACGCGCTCGTCGCCTTCCTATCCGTGGTCCTCTCCCTGATCCTCGGCGGCCTCCTCATCGCGGTGACGGACCAGAACGTGGCGCGGGCGTCGTCCTACTTCTTCAGCCGGCCCCAGGACACCCTCGGCGCGGCATGGGCCGCTGCATCGGGTGCGTACATCGCGCTCTTCCAGGGCTCGGTCTTCAACTTCGAGGGAGACTCCTTCACCCGGATGATCTACCCGCTGACGCAGACCCTGACCGTGGCGACGCCACTCATCTGCGCGGGGCTCGGCGTGGCGCTCGCCTTCCGCGCAGGTCTCTTCAACATCGGCGCGCAGGGGCAGATCCTGATCGGCGCGACCTTCGCGGGCTGGATCGGTTTCACGCTGCACCTGCCCGTGGGCATCCACCTGCTGCTCGTGATCCTCGCGGGCATGGTGGGAGGTGCCGTCTGGGCGGGCCTGGTAGGACTCCTCAAGGCCCGTACCGGTGCACACGAGGTGATCCTCACCATCATGTTCAACTACATCGCGACGAACCTCGTGCTCTACTTCCTCAGCACTCCTGCGTTCCAGCGCCCCGGCTCGACGAACCCGATCAGTCCGCAGCTCGACGCCACGGCCCTGTACCCGCCGCTCCTCGGTCCGGCGTTCCGCCTGCACTGGGGCTTCGTCGTCGCGGTGCTCGCCACCGTCTTCGTGTGGTGGCTGCTCAACCGTTCCACGGTGGGCTTCGAGCTGCGGGCGGTCGGCGCCAACGCGAGCGCGGCCCGCACCGCCGGCGTCAACGTCAGCAAGGGCTACATCCTCGCCATGGCCATCGCCGGGGCGCTCGCGGGCCTCGCGGGCGTGGCCCAGGTGGCCGGGACGGAGAAGGTACTGACATCGGGTGTCGCCGCGAGCTTCGGCTTCGACGCCATCACGGTCGCACTCCTCGGACGCTCCTCGCCGTGGGGCACGTTCGCGGCGGGCATCCTCTTCGGTGCCTTCCGCGCCGGGGGAGTCACGATGCAGGCCTCGACGGGTACGAGCATCGATATCGTCCTCGTGGTGCAGTCGCTGATCGTCCTCTTCATCGCAGCGCCCCCGCTCGTCCGCGCGCTGTTCAGCCTCCCCACGCCCGGCGCCACACGCGCCGGCAAGGGCGGCTCCACGACCCGCACGCCAGCCTCGACCGGAGCAGCAGCATGAGCACAGCAACCACCACGGCGCCCGTCCGCGGCGCAGGTGAGGCGAACGTACGGAGTTGGAAGAATCCGATCATCCTCTCCGTCGTCGCCCTCTTCGCCCTCCTCGTCTTCGCGCTCGGTGCGCCGGGCAACGACGTCACGTTCAGGCTCTCCGAGGAGAACGATCCGATCGTCCTGCCGTCGATCGTGGTCTCCGCCCCGGTGATCGGGTGGATCGCGGCCCTGGCGATGCTCGGCCTCGCCGTCCTCGCCGTCCTCCGCACCCGCTCGGGGCGGAAGGTACCCGCCTGGGCCCTGGCCGTGTTCGCCGTCCTGTTCCTCGTCGCCTTCCTGACGTGGGTCGTCGGCAGCGCACGCACCCCGAACGTCGCCCTCTACGGGCTCCTCGCGGGGTCCGTGACCCTCGCGGTCCCGCTGATCTTCGGTTCGCTCTCGGGTGTGCTCTGCGAGCGGTCCGGCGTGGTCAACATCGCCATCGAGGGACAGCTCCTGTTCGGCGCCTTCGCCGCAGCGGTGGCGGCATCGCTCTCGGGCAGCGCCGTCGTGGGGCTCCTGGCGGCGGCGGTCGCCGGCGTCCTCGTGTCCCTCGTCCTGGCCGTCTTCAGCATCCGGTACGTGGTGAACCAGGTGATCGTCGGCGTCGTGCTGAACGTGCTCGTCTCCGGTCTCACGGGCTTCCTGTTCTCCGCCGTGCTGAGCGAGGACGCGGAACGGTGGAACTCGCCGCCGCGCCTGCCCGTGATCGAGATCCCGCTGCTGGCGGACATCCCGGTGATCGGCCCGATCCTGTTCCAGCAGACCATCGTGGGCTACCTGATGTACGTCGCGGTCGCCGTGGTCTACGTGGCCCTCTACCACTCGCGCTGGGGCCTGCGGACGCGTGCCGTCGGTGAGCACCCGAAGGCGGCGGACACCCTGGGCGTGAACGTCAACCGGATGCGCTTCATGAACGTGCTGCTCGCCGGCGTCGTGGCGGGCATCGGCGGGTCCTTCTTCACGCTCGTGGCCGTGTCGGGGTTCGGCCGCGACATGACGGCGGGCCAGGGCTACATCGCCCTGGCAGCGCTCATCTTCGGGCGCTGGAATCCGATCGGCGCGTTCTTCGCGGCCCTGCTGTTCGGGTTCGCCACCAATCTGTCCAACGTGCTGAGCCTGCTCGGCACGCCGGTGCCGGACCAGTTCCTGCGCATGCTGCCCTACGTGGTGACGGTCTTCGCCGTCGCGGGCCTCGTGGGCCGCTCGCGGGCACCGGGAGCCAGCGGCATCCCGTACATCAAGGGCTAGGAGGCTCAGCAGCATGACCGAGAACAGGATCCTCGAGAACGAGATCCCCTGGGACCAGCTCGCCGCCACGGCGAGGGACGCGATGGGACGCGCCTACGTCCCCTATTCGAAGTACCCCGTGGGAGCTGCGGCACTGCTCGACGACGGCCGGATCATCTCCGGCTGCAACGTGGAGAACGCCTCCTACGGCCTGACCCTGTGCGCCGAGTGCGCCCTCGTCAGCGCGCTGGCCATGAGCGGCGGCGGGCGCATCCGGGCCTTCAGCTGCGTGGACGGCGGGGGCAACACCCTCATGCCGTGCGGGCGCTGCCGCCAGCTGCTCTACGAGTTCAGGGCGCCGGACATGGTGCTCATGACCGGAAGCGGCATCCGCACCATGGACGAGGTCCTGCCGGACGCCTTCGGCCCGCAGCACCTCGCCTGACCCAGGGGTGCGGCCGGACAGGCCGCGCCCCTCCCGTCCGAACCACCGCGACCGTGCGGTTCCCACGAGGAGCCGGACGATCTTCCGAACAACCCGAGGATCCCCCCATGACCGAAGCCTTCGACGCCGTCGACATCATCCGCACCAAGCGTGACAGGGGCACGCTGAGCCCCGAGCAGATCGACTGGACCATCGACGCCTACACGCGCGGCGTCATCGCCGACGAGCAGATGGCGGCCCTCAACATGGCGATCCTGCTCAACGGCATGGACCGGGCGGAGATCTCCCGCTGGACGGCGGCCATGATCGCCTCGGGGGAGCGCATGGACTTCTCCTCGCTCGGCCGCCCGACCAGCGACAAGCACTCCACCGGCGGCGTGGGTGACAAGATCACGCTCCCGCTCGCGCCACTGGTCGCCGTGTTCGGGGTGGCGGTCCCGCAGCTCTCCGGGCGCGGCCTCGGCCACACCGGAGGAACCCTCGACAAGCTCGAGTCCATCCCCGGCTGGCAGGCACACCTCAGCAACGAGGACATGATGCGGCAGCTCGCGGAGGTGGGGGCCGTCATCTGCGCCGCCGGCACCGGCCTCGCGCCCGCCGACAAGAAGCTCTACGCACTGCGCGACGTCACCGGAACCGTGGAGGCCATCCCACTCATCGCGTCCTCGATCATGAGCAAGAAGATCGCCGAGGGGACCGGCTCGCTCGTCCTGGACGTGAAGGTGGGCAGCGGCGCGTTCATGAAGGACCTCGACCAGGCGCGCGAGCTCGCCGAGACCATGGTGGCGCTCGGCAAGGACGCCGGCGTCAACACCGTGGCGCTCCTCACCGACATGAGCACCCCGCTCGGCCTCACCGCCGGCAATGCCATCGAGGTCGAGGAATCCGTGGAGGTGCTCGCGGGCGGGGGGCCTGCCGACGTCGTCGAGCTCACAGTGCGCCTCGCGGAGGAGATGCTGGCCTGCGCCGGAGTGCACGACGCCGATCCCGCGGCCGCGCTGAGGGACGGCCGCGCGATGGACGTCTGGAACAGGATGATCGAGGCGCAGGGCGGGGATCCCCGCGCCACCCTGCCGGTCGCGAAGGAGTCCGAGGTCCTCCTGGCGCCGGCCGACGGCGTCCTCGTGGGACTCGACGCGCTGTCGGTCGGCATCGCGGCGTGGCGTCTCGGCGCCGGGCGTGCCCGCAAGGAGGACCAGGTGCAGGCCGGCGCGGGCGTGCGGCTGCACGCGAAGCCCGGCGCCCACGTGCGGGCCGGCGAGCCGCTCATGACGCTGCTCACCGACACCCCGGACAAGTTCGACCGGGCCCGCGAGGCCCTGACCGACGCCGTCGTGATCGCTCCGCAAGGATCCCGCCCGGCGCATCAGCTCATCATCGACCGGATCGCCTAGCCGACCGGTCCGTGATGGGGGGACCCCTAGGGGCACGGCCGGCGGCCCTCATCCCATGGGGTGAGGCCCGCCGGGGCGCAGGTCGCCCACAGGGGCGACGACCCGCCCGGCGGCCCGCCGGTAGCGTCGGGGGCAGACGCAGGGCGACGCATGGCGGTCCGACCGGAACCGCGGCCCGCCGGCGTCGGGCCTCGGCTGACGCTTCCGTTCCCACCCAGGGGAAGCGGAGGCGCGGGGCGGACGAGCGGAGGAGCCCCGGATGGACGCGATCACCAGCGCACTCGACGGCATCAGCGGGTTCGTGCTCGCCGCTGCCGAGCAACCCTGGGTGTACGTCCTGGTCCTCGTCTGCTGCGTGGTGGACGGGTTCTTCCCGCCGTTCCCCAGCGAATCCGTCGTCGTGGGGCTCGCGTCCCTCGTGATCACGCAGGGCGTCCCGAACCCGTGGCTGCTGATCCTCGTCGCAGCCCTGGGCGCGTTCGTCGGCGACAACGTCGCCTACGGCATCGGCCGGGGGATCGGCACCACCCGGTTCCGCTGGATGAGGCGGCCCCGGGTGGAGCGGTCCTTCAGCTGGGCGGGCAACGAACTCTCGAAAAGGGCCGCGTCGCTGATCCTCGTGGCACGCTTCATCCCGATCGGGCGCGTGGCCGTCAACCTGACGGCCGGGGCCACCGGCTACTCGCGGCGCCGCTTCGTGGCCCTCACGGCCCTCTCGGGGGCGGTGTGGGCGGGCTACTCCGTGGGCATCGGCGCCGTCGCCGGGACCTGGTTCCAGCACAATCACCTGCTCGGTGTCGCCGTGGCCGTCGGGATCGCCGTCGGAATCGGCTGCGTGGTGGACCGCGTGATCGCGCTGGTCCGGGGGTCGACGCCGCTCCGGGCCTCGCCCGAGGAACTCCAGGAGGAGCCCGGGCCGGTCCGGGAGACCAGCCCGTCCTGAAGCGCATCGCGTAGGCTTGGCAGTGTGACCCAGAGCCAGAACGACGCCGTCCCCGACGCTGCCATCGACATCCAGACCCTGCCGAAGATCTCGCTGCACGACCACCTCGACGGCGGCCTGCGGCCGGCCACCATCCTCGAACTCGCCGCGGAGATCGGCCACGAGCCGCCGGCATCGGACGCCGAGTCCCTCGGGCGCTGGTTCCGCGAGTCCGCGGACTCCGGTTCACTCGAGCGGTACCTCGAGACCTTCGACCACACCATCGCCGTCATGCAGACGCGCGAGGGCCTCATCCGGGTGGCCAGGGAGTTCGTGGAGGACCTGGCGCTCGACGGCGTGGTCTACGGCGAGGTGCGCTGGGCACCCGAGCAGCACACGCAGAAGGGGCTGACGCTCGACGAGGCCGTCGAGGCCGTGCAGGAGGGCCTGGAGGCGGGCGCAGCAGCGGCCATCGCCGCCGGACGCCTCATCCAGGTGGGCCAGCTCATCACCGCCATGCGCCACGCCGATCGCGGCCAGGAGATCGCGGAGCTCGCCGTACGCCACCGTGATCGCGGCGCCGTCGGCTTCGACATCGCCGGAGCGGAGAACGGCTTCCTGCCGTCGCGCTTCGCGGACGCGTTCACGTACCTCGCTTCCGAGCAGTTCCCGGTGACCGTGCATGCGGGTGAGGCAGCCGGGCTGGAGAGCATCCAGGATGCGCTCGTGGCGGGCCGGGCCCTGCGCCTCGGTCACGGTGTCCGCATCGCCGAGGACATCGAGATCGAGGAATCCCCGGACGAGGAGGCGGCGGACGGCGAGGAAATCGGCATCGCGAACCTGGGCCGCATCGCCTCGTGGGTCCGCGACCGGGGCATCCCGCTCGAGCTGTGCCCGTCGTCGAACCTGCAGACCGGGGCCATCGAGGCCTTCGGGAACACGATCGATGCCCACCCCTTCGACCTGCTGTACCAGCTCGGCTTCAAGGTCACCGTGAACACGGACAACCGGTTGATGAGCGGCGTGACCCTGACGGGCGAGTTCGAGCTGCTCGTCGACACCTTCGGCTACGACCTGGGCGACCTGCTGGAGCTCACGCTCAATGCCGTCGACGCCGCCTTCCTGCCGCTCGAGGACCGCGAGGCGCTCGCCGAGCACGTCACCGTCAGCTTCGACCGGGCTGCCGACCAGGCGTCCGCCTGACGGACGCAGGAGCGGACCCGGTGGCGGACCCGGTGGTGGAGCCCGCGGCATGCGGCGCGTCCGGGCCGCTCCCCGGCGAGGCGGTCGACCGCCTCGTGCAGGTGGTGGACCTCCTGCGGCGCCACTGCCCGTGGACGGCCGCGCTGGACCACGCGGGCCTGCTCGAGTACCTGGTGGAGGAGGCGTACGAGCTCTACGAGGTCGTCGACGACGTCGCCCGGTCCGGGGAACCCGACGCCCACCTCCTCGGGGAGCTGCGCGGTGAACTCGGCGATGTCCTGTTCCAGGTGGTCCTCCACGCGCAACTCCAGGCCGAGCAGGGCTCCTTCGGGCTGGCCGACGTGGCGGAGGGGCTGACGGCGAAGCTCGTCCGCCGGAACCCGCACGTGTTCCGGCCGGACGGCTCGCTGCAGGGAGCCTTCCCCGCCTCGGTGGACGAGATCGTGGCGACCTGGCAGGCGGTCAAGCAGCAGGAGCGGCCCGACTGCAGCTCGCCCTTCGACGGCATCCCCCGCCACCTTCCCGCCCTCGCCTTCGCCGCCAAGACGGTCAGGCGCGCAGGGGAGGCCGGTGACGGCCGGACGGGATCCGGAGAGACCGAGATCGGCGGCGAGCTGCTGGCGGTGGTACGCCGGGCGGTCGCAGCCGGTGTCGATCCCGAGCGGGCACTCCGCCGCGCGGTGCTGGACTACCAGCAGGGCGTCCCCGACGGCGCATGAGCATCCCGGGAAGCCGGGCCGCGGCGTCACATCCGGGTGATGCACACCACGGCCGTGACTGCGTGAACTAGGCTGGGAGCAACACCTCCGTTGCTCCGACAAAGACGTCCCAACAAGATGTGAACCCCTACACTCCAACGAAGAGGAGCAAATCCATGGCCATCATCGACGCCATCCACGCGAGGGAAATCCTCGATTCCCGCGGTAACCCCACGGTCGAGGTCGAGGTCCTGCTCGACGACGACACCTTCGGCCGCGCGGCCGTCCCCTCCGGCGCCTCCACCGGAGCGTTCGAGGCCAACGAGCGCCGCGACGGCGAGAAGGACCGCTACCTCGGGAAGGGCGTCCTCCAGGCCGTCGAGGCGGTCATCGAGCAGATCCAGCCGGCCCTCCTCGGCTTCGACGCCGCGGACCAGCGCGCCATCGACCAGGCGATGATCGACCTGGACGGCAGCGAGAACAAGTCCAACCTGGGCGCCAACGCGATGCTGGGCGTCTCCCTGGCGATCGCCCGCGCAGCAGCCGAGTCCTCGGCCCTCCCGCTCTACCGCTACCTCGGCGGACCGAACGCGCACGTCCTGCCCGTTCCCCTCATGAACATCCTCAACGGTGGCTCGCACGCCGACTCCGACGTCGACGTCCAGGAGTTCATGATCGTGCCGCTCGGCGCGCAGTCCTACTCCGAGGGCCTCCGCTGGGGCGTCGAGGTGTACCACGAGCTCAAGTCCGTGCTGAAGGAGAAGGGCCTGGCGACCGGCCTCGGCGACGAGGGCGGTTTCGCGCCGAACCTGCCGTCCAACCGTGATGCGCTGGACCTCATCACCTCCGCGGTCGAGCGCGCCGGCTACACCCCGGGCACGGACATCGCGTTCGCACTCGACGTCGCCGCCTCGGAGTTCTACAAGGACGGCGCCTACCAGTTCGAGGGCAAGTCCCTCAGCACCGAGGAGATGAGCGCCTACTACGTGGAGCTCGTGCGCGACTACCCGCTGGTCTCCATCGAGGATCCCCTCGACGAGGAGGACTGGGAGGGCTGGAAGCACCTCACGGACGCGATCGGTGACAAGGTGCAGCTGGTCGGCGACGACCTGTTCGTCACGAACCCGACGCGCCTCTCCCGGGGTATCCAGAACGGCACGGCGAACTCGCTCCTGGTGAAGGTCAACCAGATCGGCACCCTGACCGAGACGCTCGACGCCATCTCCATGGCGCAGCGTGCCGGCTACACGACGATCACCTCGCACCGCTCCGGCGAGACCGAGGACACCACGATCGCCGACATCTGCG
This sequence comes from Arthrobacter sp. BC5, assembly GCF_056680255.1. Classification (NCBI taxonomy): domain Bacteria; kingdom Bacillati; phylum Actinomycetota; class Actinomycetes; order Micrococcales; family Micrococcaceae; genus Arthrobacter; species Arthrobacter sp. BC5. The sequence continues at coordinate 238,665 of NZ_CM155273.1, read as the reverse complement.
TGGCCACGAACGCCGGCCAGATCAAGACCGGTGCGCCCGCCCGCAGCGAGCGCGTCGCGAAGTACAACCAGCTGCTGCGCATCGAGGAAGAGCTCGACGACGCTGCACGCTACGCCGGCCGGGCCGCCTTCCCGCGTTTCACGGCGTAGTTGATCCTCAGTTGAGGCGGAGGGCGGTTACCCTCGTTAGACGGGTCCGGCGAGGGACCCGACGCGACCATACGCGAAAGCATTGACGAGGAGCTCCATGACTGCCCGCCGCCCCAACGTGCCGCGAGCCGGCCGTCCCACGCCTGCGGCGGAGGAACGGCCGGCCCCCGGGACGGACAGGGGTCAGACACCCGCACACGGTTCCAGGGGTTCCGGATCGCCGGCACCCTCCGGCGTCGGCACCCGGGGCTCCGGCCACGTGCCGGGCCCGGCACGCCCTACGCAACCCCGGCCCGCCGGGTCGTCCCCCCGGAAGCCGACCGCCCCACGCGTGGCCGGCCCCTCGGCGACCAAGGACCCCCGCGCCACGGCAGCGACCGATGCACGTACACCGCGCAGCTCCGCCGGGACGACGTCGGCGGGCGCGCCCCGTCCGGGCGCCGGCCCGGGTGCCTCGAAAGCGGCATCCCCCTCGGAAGCCCGCGCAGCCGAACGGTCGCAGCTCGCGGGGAGCATCCGTCGTGGACGGCTCGGCTCCAAGCGCGTGGACTCCGCGATCCAGCCGGCCGAGGAAGCCACCCCGATCCCGGCGAAATCCTTCTCCGGCCGGTTGCTCGCCCTCGCCGTCGTCCTCGTCGCCGTGATCGTGCTGCTCGCGCCGTCCGTGAGCAGGTACCTCCAGCAGCAGTCCGAGCTCGACGCGCTGCGAGCCGACATCGCCCGGCAACAGCAGGAACAGGCCGACTACCAGTCCGAGCTCGCGCGCTGGAACGACCCTGCGTTCGTGAAGCAGCAGGCGCGGGAGCGCATCTTCCTCGTGATGCCAGGGGAGACCCGGTACCTGGTCAAGGGGGCCGACGGCCTCGAGGAGAGCACGGGGGAGGGCTCCGCCGCGGACCCTGCCGAGCTCCCCTGGGTCGATGCCCTCTGGAGCTCGGTGGCGCGCGCAGCAACAGATTGAGCGGCGGGCAACAGGTACCATCGGTGCCGCCGCCCGCCGTGAACCGTACGCCCACGGCGGCGTACCAGGAAGGAAGAGCGTGACCCAGCAGGACCAGCACGATGCCCAGGACCCCCAGGGGCGGGATCCGAGGATCCCGAGCGCACGCGATCTCGATGTCCTGAGCCGCCAGCTCGGCCGGCCCGTGCGGGACGTCGTCGAGATCGGTGCCCGGTGCGTGTGCGGCAACCCGCTCGTCGCCACGACGGCTCCGCGCCTGTCCAACGGCATCCCCTTCCCCACGACCTACTACCTCAGCCACCCGGTGATCACCTCCGCCGTCTCGCGCCTCGAGGCGGACGGCGTCATGACCGAGATGAGCAGCAGGCTGTCCACCGACACGGCCCTCGCCGACCGCTACCGCTCGGCGCACGAGGCGTATCTCGCGGCGCGGGACGCCGTTGGGGCCCGTGCCGGCACCGGGGCGGTACCCGAGATCGACGGCGTGTCCGCCGGAGGGATGCCGACGCGGGTCAAGTGCCTGCACGTGCTGGTGGGCCATTCGCTCGCAGCAGGCCCCGGCGTCAACCCGCTCGGCGACGAGGCCATCGAGCGCATCGCGCAGTGGTGGACGCCCGGCCGCTGCTACTGCGAGGGAGCGTGGGACACCACGGGCCAGGCGCCGGACGCCGACCTCAGCAGGCACACCCGGACGCAGGGACTGAGCCCCGAGGAGCTCGAGGCGAAGCGCGAGGCACGACGGCGCGGCGCGACCGGCCCCACCGCAACCAGCGAGGAGAAGTAATGCGCACAGCTGCCATCGACTGCGGAACCAATTCCATCCGGCTCCTCATCGCGGACGTCGAGGACGGCGTCCTGACCGACGTCGTCCGCCTCATGCGCGTGGTCCGCCTCGGCGAGGGCGTGGATGCGACCGGGCGGCTCTCCGAGGCGGCGCTCGCCCGGACCTTCGCCGCCACGGAGGAGTACGCACGCCTCATCGACCGGCACGGCAACCCGCCCGTGCGCTTCGTCGCGACCTCCGCATCACGGGACGCCGAGAACCGCCACGAGTTCGTCGACGGCATCCGTTCCCGGCTCGGGGTGGAACCCGAGGTCATCTCCGGGGACGAGGAGGCGAAGCTGTCCTTCGACGGCGCCGTGAGCGTCCTCGCCACGGGCGGCGACGAGACCGTCCTGGTGATCGATCTCGGCGGGGGGAGCACGGAGTTCGTGGCGGGCACCACCGCCGGACTGATCGCCGCACGGAGCACGGACATGGGCTGCGTGCGCTACATGGAGCGCTTCCTCAGGGACAACCCCCCGCACCAGGACCAGATCGAGGCCATGGAGGCCGAGGTAGGGCGCATGATGGACGACGCAGCGGCCGATGTACCGCTGGAGCGCGTCACCAAGATCGTCGGGGTCGCGGGAAGCGTCACCACGGTGACTGCGCACGCGCTCGAACTGCCGGAGTACCAGGCCGAACGCATCCACGGATCGGAACTGCCCATCGCGGTGATCTCGGCGGCCGCGTCGGACCTCCTGCACATGCCGCGTGCGGCGCGGGCCGCCTTGCCCTACATGCATCCGGGACGCGTGGACGTGATCGGGGCGGGTGCGCTGATCTGGAAGTCGATCGTGGAGCGGGTCGCTGCCGTGACCGACGGACGTGTCACCAGTGCGATCACCAGCGAGCACGACATCCTCGACGGCATCGCGCTGAGCGTCGCGGAGCGGAACGGCTGAGCCGATGAGCAGCACAGGGCGCCTTGCTCTGCGGCCGGCGGCGGCTGTCGCCGTCGTCCTGGCCGTCCTGCTGCCTGCGGCCCTGCCCGCCGCAGCGGACGAGGTCCGAGCCAAGGAGTACTGGCTGGAGGACTACGGGATCACCGAGGCCTGGAAGAGCACGCAGGGCGAGGGTGTCACGGTGGCCGTGATCGACAGCGGGATCGATGGCAGCCACCCGGACCTCGCCGGGGCCGTGATCGGTGGGACCGATGCCTCGGGAGCGGGGGACCCCCGGGGACAGCGCGGCATCGGCGAGGTCCCGGGTCACGGGACCCTCGTCGGCTCCCTCCTCGCCGGGCGCGGACACACCGACCAGCCGGAGGCCGCGCAACCGGCCACCCGTCCCTCCGGCGCAAGCACTGCCGCCGCGACACCGCCGCCCGAGCCGTACAGCCAGTACGGGCGGGGTCCGGACGGTATCGTCGGCGTCGCGCCCGGAGCCCACCTGCTCGCCGTCTCCCTCTGGATCGAGGGCGCGAACAGCGGTCCGAACCCTGCCGGGGTGCCGGTGGACGAGCAGGTGCCCCATGCCGTCCGCTGGGCCGTGGACAACGGCGCGGACGTCATCAACATGTCGCTCGGCAGCACCAGTACCGCCTGGCCCGAGAGCTGGGACGAGGCCTTCCTGTACGCGGAGCAGAACGACGTCGTCATCGTCGCGGCCGCCGGCAACCGCGCCGGCGGCCTGGCGCAGGTCGGCGCGCCCGCGACCATCCCCGGCGTCCTCGCCGTGGCCGGACTCGACCGGGCGGGGGTCGCCAGCGCGGAGGCGTCCAGCGAGGGCATCAGCATCGCCGTCGCCGCACCGTCCGAGAACCTCGTCGGCGGACTGCCGGGCGGCTTCTACGCCGACTGGTCCGGGACGTCCGGCGCGGCGCCCCTGGTGTCCGGAGTCGCCGCCCTGATCAGGGCCAGGTACCCCGACCTCTCGGCCGCACAGGTGGTCAACCGGATCGTGGACACCGCCAGGGATGCCGGCCCGCCGGGCTTCGACACCCTCTACGGTTACGGCGTGCTCGATGTCGCCGCCGCCGTGGGGGCCGACATCAGCGTGCCGGAAGAGAACCGGCTCGGCAGCATGGCCGAGTGGATCCAGCTCTACCGGCGGGAGGGCCAGCCACCCGAGGCGGCTCCGGCCCGGCCCAGCCTCCCGCCCGCGGAGGTCATCCCTGCGCCCCCGGCCCCCGTGGCCGAGGATCCCCTCGCCCCGGTGCACAACGTGGCCGCGTTCGTGGTGCTCGGTTTCGGGGGCCTGATGATCGCCGTCCTGCTGGGCGGGGCCGTCCATACGGTCCGGGTGCGGAAGCGTCGGCCGGCGCCGATGGACGACGACACCGGGCGCATCGACCGCGTGCCGGGGGCCAGGAACGAGCAGGGTCGGGGAGAGGTTCCGGGCCCGCCTCCGAGCTAGTGAAGATTTTCACAAAGTCCGGTAGCATCGGGGAATGGCATCCAACCCACACCTCTCCGACCGCCCGCGCATCCTCGTCGTCGGTGGCGGCTACGTCGGCCTGTACGTCGCGCACAGGCTGCAGAAGCAGGTCAAGGACCACGGCGGAATCGTCACGCTCGTCGATCCCCTGCCCTACATGACCTACCAGCCCTTCCTCCCGGAGGTGGCCGCGGGCAGTATCGAGCCGCGCCACGCGATCGTGTCGCACCGCAAGCACCTGAAGAAGACGGAGCTCATCTCCGGCAAGGTCACCTCGATCAACCACGCCGGCCGTACCGCGACGATCGCCCCCACGGGCGGTGGCGAATCCTTCGATCTCGGCTACACCGACGTCGTCGTCGCCGCAGGATCCATCACGCGCACCTTCCCGATCGACGGCCTGAAGGACCAGGGCATCGGCCTGAAGACCATCGAGGAAGCGGTGGCCCTGCGCGACCGTATGCTCGAGCGCATCGAGACCGGTTCCCTGCTCCCCGAAGGCCCGGAGCGCGACCGCGCGCTCACCTTCGTCGTCGTCGGCGGCGGTTTCGCCGGCATCGAGGCCATCACGGAGATGGAGGACGCAGCCCGCGACGCCGTGAAGGCCAATGCGCGCCTCAGCCGGACCGACCTCCGCTTCGTCCTCGTCGAGGCGATGGGTCGCATCATGCCCGAGGTCACGGCCGAGCAGGCAGAGTGGGTCGTGGAACACCTCCGCTCGCGCCAGATCGAGGTCCTCCTCAACACGTCGCTGTCCAGCGCCCTCGACGGCACGCTCAAGCTCATCAACATGCCGGACAAGACGCCCGCCGATGAGTTCGAGACCGACACCCTCCTCTGGACCGCCGGCGTCCAGGCCAATCCCGTGGTCCGTTCCACGGACTTCCCGGTCGATGAGCGCGGTCGCGTGCGCGCCACCGCAGACCTCCGTATCACGGGCGACGACGGTCCTGTCGAGCACGCCTGGACCGCCGGCGACGTCGCGGCCGTTCCCGACCTGACCGGCGGGGGAGTCGGCGGCTTCTGCGTCCCCAATGCCCAGCACGCGGTCCGCCAGGCCAAGCTCCTCGCCGCCAACATCCTCGCTGCCAACTACGGCGTCGGCGAGGTCAAGGAGTACCGCCACACCAACCTCGGCGCCGTGGCAGGCTTCGGCCAGTTCAAGGGTGTCGCGAACATCATGGGCTTCGGCATGAAGGGCTTCCCGGCCTGGCTCGCGCACCGCGGCTACCACGGCTTCGCCATGCCGATGTACGAGCGCAAGGCGCGCGTCATCATCAACTGGAGCATGAGCTTCCTGTTCGGGCGCGATCTCGCACCTCTCTCCGACCTGCAGACCCCGCAGCGCCAGTTCCGCGAAGCAGCCACGCCGCCGCCGAAGAAGGACACCGCGCTGCAGAGCCAGCCGCCCACGCCGGCCGGCCAGGCCGCGGCGGCCAAGGCCTCTGCCTGACACCTGGCAGTACCCGCACGAAGAACGACGGCGACCGCCTTCCGGGGGGTCGCCGTCGTTCTTTGCGGTTTCCCGTGCGCCGTGGTCCGGACTCCTGTCCGCGGTAGGCTGGTCCGGCGGGACGGCCCCAGTAGCCCAATGGCAGAGGCAGCAGACTTAAAATCTGTTCAGTCAGGGTTCGAGTCCCTGCTGGGGCACCCACTCCATCCTCGACGTCCGCGCGACGTCCTCCTGCTGATCCTGCACATATAGGCAGGGCACTGAGCAGCGCCCGCTGTCAAGAGTGTGAAGCAGGGCCTGTGATGAGCGTTACAAGGATGTAACCCGATTCCCTTATCTCAGACACATTTTTGGATTAGCTTTTCCTACAAGCCAGGAACACCTGGCAAAAGCATCAAAGGCAGCAAGAGCCTTTCGGTCGAGGAGACTAATTCATGACTGCAACACGAAACCCGATGCGTTTTGGCATCGGGGAGAGTGCCCCGCGAGCGGCGAAGGTCGCGGCACTGGGCCTGGGCATCGCGCTCTTCGCCTCCGGCTGTGGCGGGTCCTCGAGTACCGAGGGCGGGAGCACCGAGACCGAGGCGGGAACCGAGACCAGCGCAGCTGCCGCGTCGGCTCTGGCATGCCCCGAGAGTGAAGGCGGCGGCGGCGAGGAGCAGGGCGAGAAGGGTGATCCAGCAGCCGTACCGGCGAGCAAGACCACGAGCCCCGAACCGCTGAAGCTCGGCTCCATCCTGCCGACCACCGGAACCCTCGCGTTCCTCGGCCCGCCCGAGATCGCGGGCGTCAACCTCGCCGTCAAGGAGGTCAACGAGGCCGGCGGCGTCCTGGGCCAGGACATCTCGATCACGCACCGCGACTCCGGCGACACCACGACCGACATCGCGACGCAGTCCGTGACGGACCTCCTGTCGCAGAACGTGAGCGCCATCATCGGCGCGGCGTCCTCGGGTGTCTCGAAGACCGTCATCAACCAGATCACCGGCGCCGGCGTCGTGCAGTTCTCGCCCGCCAACACGTCGCCCGAGTTCACCGACTGGGACGACAAGGGCCTGTACTTCCGCACCGCTCCCTCGGACGTGCTCCAGGGCCGCACGCTCGGCAACTACATCATGACGTGCGGTGCTCAGACGGTCGGCATGATCACCCTGAACGACTCCTACGGCACCGGCCTGCAGAGCAACATCCAGGAGACCGTGGAAGCGGCAGGCGGCCAGGTCGTGGCCAACGAGATGTTCAACACGGGCGACTCGCAGTTCTCCAGCCAGGTGGACGCCATCGCTGCGGCGAAGCCCGATGCGATCGTGCTCATCAGCTTCGACGAGGCCAAGAGCATCGTCCCGCTGCTCGTCGCGAAGGGCATCGACGCGAGCTCCCTGTTCATGGTCGACGGCAACACCTCCGACTACAGTGCGGACCTCGATCCCGGAACCCTCGAGGGAGCCCAGGGCACCATCCCCGGCCCCTTCACCGGAACCGGTTTCCAGGAAGCCCTCGCAACCGTCGATCCGAACCTGAACAGCTACGCGTACGCCGGTGAGAGCTACGACGCCGTGAACCTGATCTCCCTCGCCGCCGAGGCAGCCGGGAGCGTCGAGGGCCCTGCGATCGCCGAGCAGCTCGCGGCCGTGTCGAAGGACGGCACCAAGTGCTTCGACTTCGCAGGCTGTGTCACGCTCCTGCGCAACGGTGAGGACATCGACTACGACGGCATCTCCGGTCCCGTGTCCTTCGATGAGAAGGGTGATCCCACCGAGGCAGCCATCGGCATCTACAAGTACGACGCCGACAACAAGCCCCAGCCGAGCCGCTCCGAGGTCGGACAGCTCTAGGTAATCCGCCAGGGGGCTCGTCCCCTGGGTGGTACGAAGCACGAGGCCCCGGCCGCCCTCCCCAGGAGGTGCGGCCGGGGCCTTTGCCATGTCCGGCGGAGCCGTCCGTCGACGGGCTCCATCGGGCTCCGCAGGGACCTCAGGAGTCGCCCGGTCCGCGCCTGGACACAGCGTAGGAGGGCTCGCGCACCGTCCGGGCCCACTCGTAGCTCCGCGCCCCTGCGAGCGGGTGGAGGACGGCGTCAAAGCGCAGGTCCTTCTCCTCGGCCTCGGGGTTCAGCTGCAGGGTGAGGGTGCCGAAGTGCTGCCAGGAGCCCATCGGCGTGGCGTAGTACAGGCCGAGCTGCCACGGAGAGGATCCGAGGGAGCGGCTGAAGCCCCTGAGGGATGAGGGCAGCCCGCCCGGGCTGATCGTCCTCGCGCCGAGCAGGACGGGCCCGTTCTCGCCGCGGTAGGGCATCATCGTGTTCAGGGGCGCGCGTGAGACCCGGAGCCGGGGCACCAGCACGAAGCGGCCGGGAAAGGACCATCCGGTCGAGGAGAGCAGCACGTCGGAGAATGTCGACGGCGCGGGACCGGCCTCTTCATGGTGGATCCGCAGGGCGAGCCCGACGATGTCCGGCAGTCCGTCCGGCGTACCCACGGACCGCGAGATGCGCCCGGTGGCGGGGGACCCGCTCGGGCGATCGATCCACGCGATGCCGCTGCGCCCGCCGTGGTCATGGACCACCACGGTGCCGTCGAGCCTCAGTCCGCGGGAGTGGATGGGGCGGTGCCGCCGCACGTGCTTGATGCCGCGGAACACCACCTCGAACCCCTTGCCGATCGCGTTGCTGGCCAGTCCTGCCATCTGCCGGCGTCCTCTCCTGGATGTGCTTCCGGTCCTCCCTCCCAACGTAGCGGTCGTTAAAAGGAAGTGGGCGGAACCGTTACCGGTTCCGCCCACCCCTTGCGCCGCGCGCACACATCCCCTGTACCGCGCCCGATCAGCTGCCCGTGCGCGTGGCCGTGCGGCGCAGGGCAGTTGCAGGCCCGCACAGCGAGGACCTCAGGCGGTGTCCGCGAGGGTTCCCAGGTAGAGCTGGATGACCTTCGGATCCTTCATCAGTTCCCGGCCGGTGCCCGTGTAGGCGTCCTTGCCCTGGTCCAGGACGTACGCGCGGTCGCAGATCTGGAGGCAGCGGCGGGCGTTCTGTTCCACCATGATCACCGAGACGCCGGCCCGGTTGATCTCGTGGACGCGGAGGAACGTCTCGTCCTGCTTCACGGGGGAGAGGCCGGCGGAGGGCTCGTCCAGCAGCAGCACCGCCGGATCCATCATGAGCGCGCGGCCCATGGCGACCATCTGCCGCTCACCGCCCGACAGCGAACCGGCCCGCTGCGCCTTCCGCTTCCCCAGTTCCGGGAAGAGGCTGGTGACGAAGTCGAAGCGCTCCTTGAAGTCCTTGGGCCGCTGGTACATGCCCATCTGGAGGTTCTCCTCGATGGTGAGCGTGCCGAAGACGTTGTTGTTCTGCGGCACGAAGCCCACGCCGCGGCTCACGAGCCGGTTCGCCTTCAGTCCCGTGAGGTCCTGGCCGCGGACGACGACGGTGCCCGAGTGGACCTTCACCAGCCCGAACATCGCCTTCAGGAGCGTCGACTTGCCCGCCCCGTTGGGCCCGATGATGCCGATGAGCTCACCCCGGCGGGCCTCGATGCTGCAGCCGTTCAGGATGTTCACGCCCGGGATGTAGCCCGCGACGAGATCGGTGACCTTGACGACCGAGTCTCCCTCGAATTCATCCATTACTTCGTCTCCTCGTCCTTGTGCGTGGAGCCGGCGGCATGTGCCCCGCCGACCTCGGTGACGCCGTGTCCGAGGATGCCCTCGTCCTCCGTGCCGACCACCGACTCCTCGTCGTGGGCGAGCTCCTCCTCGAGGCGCTCGATGCCCGTGGAGTCACCGAGGTCGACGTCGTGGTGTGCTCCCAGGTAGGCGTCGATGACGGCCTGGTCCTTCATGACGATGTCCGGTGGACCCTCCGCCACGACTCTGCCCTCGGCCATGACGACCACCCAGTCCGCGATATGGCGGACCATGTGCATGTCGTGTTCGACGAACAGCACGGTCATGCCCTCGGCCTTGAGGTTCTTGATGTGGTCCAGGAGCGACTGCGTCAGTGCCGGGTTGACGCCCGCCATCGGCTCGTCGAGCATCACGAGTCGTGGCCGCACCATGAGCGCGCGCGCCATCTCGAGGAGCTTGCGCTGCCCTCCGGAGAGCGACGCCGCGTAGTCGTCGCGCTTCGTGTCGAGCTTGAACTTGGCCAGGAGCACCTCGGCCTGCTCGGTGATCTCCCGCTCGCGGCCTCCCCAGATGCCCTTGAACAGGGCGCGGGCAAGGCTTTCACCCGGCTGGTCGGTGGCGCCCAGGCGCATGTTCTCCATGACGGTGAGCTTGCCCATGACCTTGGTCAGCTGGAACGTGCGGACCATGCCCATGCGCGCGACCTTGTGCGAGGCGACCTTGGCGAGGGGCTTGCCGTCGAACTCCCAGTCGCCGCTGTTGGGCGTGTCGAACCCCGTCAGCAGGTTGAACAGCGTCGTCTTGCCGGCACCGTTCGGCCCGATCAGCGCGGTGATCTTGTGCCGGGGGATCTCGAGGTGATCGACGTCGACGGCGTTGATGCCGCCGAAGCTGCGCGTCACGTTCCGCGCGATGACGATCGGGTCCCGCTTGCGGCACCCGGGGCCCGTCGCATCGGTGGTGATCGGCTCCGGGTCCGTCATGTAGTCGCGGTCGGAGGAGACCGCCCCGGAGCGCGCGGCGCCTCCGGCGACGCCGCCGGCGGGGGTAGCCGCTGCGTGGGCTCCGCCCGTGCCCTGCGCATCGCCGGAGGCGCCCGTGGTGCCCGGCCTGACGTCCGGGTTGCTGTCCTTGTGGCTGCCGGTCATGCGAACGCCAACTCCTTCTTGTTACCCAGGACGCCCTGCGGCCTGAAGACCATGAGCAGCATCAGTGCAACACCCACCAGGATGTAGCGCAGCTGACCCGCTTGAGAGTTGGACAGGAACGTGATGGCGCCGACCTCGATCGCGCCGTACAGGAGTCCCTGCGTCAACGAGAGCACCACCCAGAAGATCATGGCCCCGATGACCGGGCCGAGGACGGTGGCCATGCCGCCGAGGAGGAGGCAGGTGTAGAGGAAGAACGTCAGCTCGGTCGCATAGTTCGCAGGCTGCACGGCACCACGGGGCAGCGTGAAGATGATGCCCGCCAGCGAGCCGAGGACACCGCCGATCACGAGGGCCTGCATCTTGTAGGCATACACGTTCTTGCCGAGCGAGCGCACTGCATTCTCGTCCTCGCGGATACCCTTGAGGACCCGCCCCCACGGGCTGCGCATGAGGAGCCAGACGACGATGCAGGCGATGATGACGACGGCCCAGCCCACGATCCGGATCCAGAAGTCGCGCTCGTTCATGCCGAGCGGACCGACGTTGTAGGTGCCGGGCGGGAACGGGTTCAGCGCGTAGAAACCGCCCTCGAACGCCGCGAGTCCGTTGGCCGAACCCGTGACGTCGGTGAGGCCGTTGGTCGTCACGATGTAGCGGATGATCTCCGCCGCCGCGATGGTCACGATCGCGAGGTAGTCCGCCCGGAGGCGGAGCGTGGGGATGCCGAGCACGATCGCGAAGACCACCGACGCCAGCAGCGCCACGAGGACGGCCACGGGCAGCGGGGCGTTGAAGCTGAGGGTCGAGATGGCATACCCGTACGCGCCGACCGCCATGAAGCCGGCCTGCCCGAAGTTCAGGAGGCCTGAGTAGCCGAAGTGTACGGCGAGGCCCAGCGCGGCGAGTGCGTAGGCCGCCGTCGTCGGGCTGATGAGCTCGCCGAAGGCATTGATGAGGATGTTTCCGAAGTCCATGACGAGCCCCTAACCTATGCGCTCTCGGCGGCCGAGGATACCCTGCGGCCGGAACAGGAGCACGAGAATCATGATCAGCAGCGCGCCCACGTATTTGAGGTCTGCCTCGAGCCAGATCGTGGAGATCTCCACGAACAGCCCGACGATGATCGAACCGACGAGTGCGCCGAAGACGGTGCCGAGCCCGCCGAGGGTGACGCCGGCGAAGATGAGCAGCAGGATCTGCTGGCCCATGTTGTAGGACACGCCCGGGCGGTAGTAGGCCCAGAGGATGCCGCCGAGGGCTGCGAGCATTCCGCCGATGACCCAGACGATCCGGATGACGCGGTCCACGTCGATGCCCGACGCGGCCGCGAGGGCGGGGTTGTCGGCCACCGCGCGCGTGGCCTTGCCGATGCGGGTGCGGAGGAGCAGGAAGGCGACCACCAGGATGACCACGAGGCTCACGATCAGCGACGTCAGGTCGTTGCGGGAGATCGCGACGGAACCCATCTCGATGATCTGGCTCTGCGAACCGGGCAGCTGCCGGGTGGCACCTCCGAAGAAGAACTGGATGATGTAGCGCAGCGCGAGGGCGAAGCCGATGCTGACGATCATCATCGGCACGAGGCCCGTGCCGCGGCTCCGCAGGGGCTTCCACAGCCCGGCGTCCTGCACGTACCCGAGGAGTCCGCCGCCGAGGACGGCGAGGACGATCGCGACGGCGATGGGGAGCCCTGCGGTCGCGAAGGCGAAGGCGAGCACGGCGCCGAGCGTGACCATCTCACCGTGGGCGAAGTTGGTCAGGCCGGTGGTCCCGAAGATGAGGGACAGGCCGACGGCGCTCAGGGCGAGGAGGAGTCCGAAGCTGAATCCTGCCAGCGCACGTTCTGCGAGCGTGTCCAGGAAGGAGGCCTGCTGCGTGACGATGCCTTCGCCGAACAGGAAGAGCGTGGTGGCGCTGGAGGTGTTGGCGAAGGTGACCTGGCGGGGATTCTCCTGGCCCTCCGCGAGGGCGATGCCCTCGGGGAGGGTGTCCTCGTCGATGGCCACCTCGTAGGTTCCCTGTTCCGGGACGCCGATGCTCCAGGCGCCGTTGGGTCCGGAGGTGGTCTCTCCTTCGAATCCATTCCCCTCGGCGGTGACCGTGACGTCGGCAATGGGGCCGTCGGCGCCGCGGAGGACGCCGCCGATCTGGTTGTCGAATTCCTGGGCCTGGACGCTCGTGGCGGCGTGCGGCTGATGGGACGCCTGCGCCGCGGGGGCGCCGATCAGCACGATGGCCAGGAAGCCGAGCACCAGGAGCAGCGGCCTCCTGATCCGTGCAGGCGTCGATAGGGTGATCAAAATGGGAACCTCCACGGTGGGGGCAGGCCCGGCGCTGGCCGCCGGGATCAACAGTTGTGACGAGTGTCACGGACGTGGGGATCATGTTACTAGCGGCATGTTTCGTGATTTCGCAAAAGCATCCCGCCGAGGGATCAGTTTGGTAACAAAAGTTTTACCAAGGCTCCTTGGTGTTGTAATTCCCCGGCGGGGGGGTGGAGCGCGGTTGCGGTACGGGAACAAAACCCCGGCACAACCGTTGGAATTGGTAGGGTTGCGTGAACACCCAGCCCCCTATTGGAGGACTAACGAAAATGGCACTTGGCGGTAATCCGGTATTCAACGGGAAGAACTTCCGTTCGGCTACCCGAGGCAACCAAATGGCGGGACTCGGCACCGCGACGTATGCGGGCCAGACCATGGCGGACCAGCAGCAGCTGGAACACATGTACAACCAGCCGTCGGCAGGCCCCGCGCAGACGGGCCGCATGACGTTCGACGATGTCATCGTCAAGACGCTGCTGTGCCTGGGCGTCGTCCTGCTGGGCGCAGCCGTTCCCGCGTTCCTCGTCCCCGGCCTCGCCCTTCCCCTCATGGTGGTCGGCGCGCTCGGCGGTTTCGTGCTCGGACTCGTCAACGCGTTCAAGCGTGAGCCGTCGCCCGCTCTGATCCTGGCCTACGCCGGGCTCGAGGGACTGTTCGTCGGTGGCATCACCATGTTCCTCGAGAGCATGTTCCCGGGTATCGCGATGCAGGCCGTCCTCGGGACGCTCGTCGTGTTCGGCGTGACGCTCGCCCTGTTCAAGAGCGGCAAGGTCCGGGCGACGCCCAGGGCGATGAAGTTCTTCATGATCGCGATGATCAGCTACGCGGCCTTCTCGCTGCTGAACCTCGGACTCATGGTCTTCGGCCTGAACGACGACCCCTGGGGCCTTCGAGGCGCTGACTTCCTCGGCACGGGCATCCCCTTCGGTGTCGTCATCGGCGTCTTGGCCATCGGTCTCGCGGCCTTCTCCCTGATCATCGACTTCACCTCGATCAGCGAGGGCGTCCGCCAGGGTGCCCCGCAGAAGTACTCGTGGACGGCCGCGTTCGGCCTCACCGTCACGCTCGTGTGGCTCTACGTGGAGATCCTCCGACTCCTCGCGATCCTTCGGGGCGACGACTGATACGCAGCCAGCCGGCTGAGCAGTACCAGATAGCAGAAGGACCCGCAGCCTGTCGGTTGCGGGTCCTTCTCGTTGGCGGGGCCCGGGCCGGGCTGCGCGGGCTGCCGGTTGCTAGGCGATCCGCGCGGCGCCCGCACCGGGCAGGACGCTGAAGATCACCGGCGGGCGGAACCCCGCAGCGGAGAATGCTGCTTCCACGGCCGAGCGGATGGCAGGGACGTCGCCGACGCGTGCCAAGGCGATCGCCGAGCCACCGAAACCCCCGCCGGTCATGCGGGCTCCGAGAGCGCCCGCCTCGAGCGCCGTGTCCACCGCGGTGTCGAGTTCCGCGCAGGAGATCTCGAAGTCGTCGCGCATCGAGGCGTGACTGGCCACGAGCAGCGATCCGAGCTCGGCAGGGCCCTTGCGCGTCAGGACCTCCACGGCATCCTCGACGCGCGCGTTCTCCGTGACGATGTGGCGGACGCGGCGGAACGTCTCCTCGTCGAGCACGCCGGCCGCCTCGGCGAGGTCCTTGACGGACAGGTCCCTCAGTGCCGCCACGCCCATCAGCTCCGCGCCGAGCTCGCAGGACCGCCGGCGCGCTGCATAGCCGCCCGTCGCGTGCGAGTGGCTGACGCGGGTGTCGATCACCATCAGCTCGAGCCCGGCGCCCTCCAGGTCGAGGGGTACGAGCCGGGAGGCGCCGGACCGGCAGTCGAGGAAGACGGCGTGCCCGGCCTCGCCGAGGAGGGACGCGGACTGGTCCATGATGCCGGTCGGCGCGCCGACCATGCGGTTCTCGGCCAACTGACCGATCACGGCGAGTTCCCGGCGCGAGATGTCCGCCTGCGCGAGATCGTTGGCTGCAACGGCCACTGAGCATTCGAGCGCCGCGGAGGAGGAGAGGCCCGCGCCGACCGGCACGGAGGAATCGACCAGGAGATCCATGCCGGGGCAGCGGTACCCGGACTGTTCCAGGGCCCAGAGGACGCCGAGGGGATATGCCGCCCAGCCTTTCACGCTGCCCTCCGAGAGCTCGTCGAGGTCGGCCACCACCGCGTCCTCGTCCTGAGCGAAGGTGGAGGCAACCCGCACAAGCCTGTCGGACCGGACCGCGGCCGCGACCGTCGTCGAGTGCCGGATGGCGAACGGCAGCACGAAACCGTCGTTGTAGTCGGTGTGCTCGCCGATGACGTTGACACGTCCGGGGGCGGACCACAGGCCGTCCGGCTCCGTGCCGAACCGGTCCGTGAAGGCGGTCGCGAGATCGTGCGCTGTGTAGTTCATGCCTGGTCCTTCCGGGCGGTGGCGGGAGTGGCGCCGCGGAGTGCTTCCGCGACCTTCTCCGGATTCGTGTCGTTGATGAAGGCCCCCATGGCGGCTTCCGAGCCGGCCAGGAACTTCAGCTTGTCTGCGGCGCGTCGCGGCGAGGTCAGCTGGAGGTGCAGGTAGCTCGCAGGCCGGAGGACGTCGTCGACCGGAGCCTGCTGCCATGCTGCGATGTACGGGGTGGGGGTGGGGTAGAGGGCATCGAGCCTGCCCAGGAGGTCAAGGTAGACCGTGGTCAGCTCATCGCGCTCCTCGCCTGTCAGGCCCGCGAGGTCGGCGACCTGGCGGTGGGGGACCAGGTGCACTTCGAGCGGCCAGCGTGCCGCGAAGGGCACGAAGGCGCTGAAGTGCTTCCCCTCGATGACCATGCGGTCCCCGGACTCGCGCTCGGAGGCCAGCGCGTGCCCCAGGAGGGTCTGCGTTCCGCCGGACGCTTCGAAGAACTCGGAGGCCCGGGCAGCGAGGGCGGCGGCACGCGGCGGGATGAACGGATACGCGTAGATCTGCCCGTGGGGGTGCAGGAGCGTGACGCCGATGTCGGCGCCGCGGTTCTCGAAGCAGAACACCTGCCTGATCCCGGGCATCGCGGACAGCGCCTCGGTGCGGTGCGCCCAGGCATCGATGACCGTCCTGGCACGCTCCGGGCTGAGCGACCCGAAGGAGCCCTCGTGCGCGGAATCGAAGGCGACCACCTCGCACCGTCCGTACGCCGGCGCCGTCGTACCCCACTCCGGGGTGGTGGGCAGGGCGCCGAGATCGGGGCCGAACGAGGAGAAGCGGTTCTCGAACACGACGACCTCGTAGTCGGCCGCGGGGATCTCCGAGAGGTTCGCCGGGGTCGTCGGGCACAGGGGGCACTGGTCCGCGGGCGGGAGGTGTGTGCGGGACTGGCGGTGCGCCGCGACGGCGATCCACTCGCCCGACAGCGCGTCGTAGCGTGCGGTACCGGCGGCTCCGCGCGGCGGGAGCCCGCGTGTGTCATGGGTGGTCGCCGCGTCGCGGTGCCGCGCGGCGCTCTCCTCGTGCGCATCGAAGTAGATCAGCTCGCGCCCGTCGGACAGGCGGGTCGGGGTGATGGAGGTCATGGGCGCTCTTCCAGGTGGGGGTCGGGAACGGGGTCGCAGAGGATCCGGGTGAGGGCGGCGTACTCGTCCTCGGGCTGCCGGTCGGTGACGAGGGCGGCAGTGGTGTCGAGGTCGGCCACGCGTGCGAGGCTCACGACGCCGATCTTGGTGGCGTCGGCCAGGATCACGAGCGTGCCGCAGGTGCGCGCGAACGCCCGGTTCGTGTCGGCTTCGGCGAGGTTGGGAGTGGTGATGCCGGCCGCGGCGTCCACGCCGTGGGCGCCCATGAAGCACAGGTCCGCGCGGAGGGAGGTGATCGTGCCGGTCGCGAGCGGTCCGACGAGGGCCTTCGACGGCGTGAGCTGTCCCCCGGACAGGAGGACCTGGGGTGCGCCGTCGCCGGGGGCGGTGGCGTGCAGCCGGTGGAGCTCCTCGGCCAGCGGGAGCGAGTTGGTGATGATCGTCAGCCCCTGCACGCGGGAGAGGAGCGGGGCGAGCGCGTAGGTGGTGGTGCCACCCGTGATGGACACCGTCATGCCGGGCGCCAGCAGGGAGACGGCGGCAGCCGCGATCTTCCGCTTCGCTTCGCCACCCCTCGAGCGGTTGGCGTCGAAACCGGCCTCGACCGAGCTGAGGCTGCCCGGGCGCACGGCTCCGCCATGCACGCGGACCAGAGCCCCACGGGCCTCGAGGGTGTCGATGTCACGCCGGACGGTCATCTCCGATACCCCCAGGGCCAGCGCGAGTCCGCTCACCCTCACGGCGGGCTGCCGGGCGAGCCGGTCGAGGATTGCAGCGTGACGCTCTGCCGCCAGCATGATCCTCCTACCAGGGATGACGTGCGGAACCGAACTACTCCGCACCGAAACGAACAAAACCTATCATAGGCGGTCCCGCCACGTCGCACAGGGAGACGGCCGGGGAGGGTGCAGCTGTAGCATCGCTGCATGACTTCGGCGATCCCACGACTGGCGAGCGGCACCAACTACACCCTGCGCGCCGGTGCCTCGACCGTCGTCGTCGCGAGCCTGGCCGCGGCGCTGCGGTCCTACGAGTGCGACGGCGTCGCGTTGACGGAGACCTGGGGCGACGGCGACATCCCCGCCGGGGGTGGCGGCATCCTCCTGGCGCCCTGGCCGAACCGCGTGGCCGACGGCCGCTGGTCGCTGCACGGCAAGGAGCAGCGCCTCGATATCACGGAGCCGTCGAAGGGCAACGCCATCCACGGGCTGCTGAGGAACACCGGCTACCGGGCGGTCGACGTCGGGGAATCCCACGCCGTCCTCGAGGCCGAGGTCTTCCCGCAGCACGGTTACCCCTTCCACCTGCTCCACCGGGCCACCTACGAACTCACCGGGGAACAGCTCACGGTCACCCAGCAGCTCTCGAACCTCTCCGGGGACGCGGCGCCCTTCGCGCTCGGCGCCCACCCGTACCTCAAGATCTCCGACGTCCCGACGGAGGAGCTCACACTGACACTGCAGGCGGACGAGATGTTCGAGGCGGACGACCGGTCCATCCCCACGGGCAGGGCCCCCGTGGCCGGGCAGCACGATCTGCGCGAGGGCCGGCGGATCGGGGACATCCAGTTCGACACGGCCTTCACCGGTCTGCGCCTCCAGGACGGACGCCACGAGCACGTCCTCTCGGCGCCCGACGGACGGCGCGTCACCCTCTGGGCCGACGCCTCGTTCAGCTACGCCCACGTCTACGTGAGCACCATCTACCCCGGCGTGGCCAAGGCCGTGGCCATCGAGCCGATGACCGCCCCGGCCGACGCCTTCAACTCGGGCGAGGGACTCCGGTGGCTCGAGGCGGGCGCGTCGTTCTCCGCGAGATGGGGCATCCTGCCAGGTCTCGGATAGCGGGCGCCCGGGCCTTCTATGGAAAGATTGGCCCATGCAGCGTCTCCCCGGAGCGAATCCCCAGCGCGCCATCCAGCGCGCGGTGAGCCGAGGTGCCGCCGCCCTGCCCGATCCGCTGCCCGCACAGCCCGCACAGGCACGGCTCCCCCCACGCACGGACGACCGCACGGATGTGCCGTTCGCCCTGCGCGTCGCGGCCTCCTGGTCCTGGCGGCTGGGACTTGTCATCGTCGTCGGGGGAGCGCTGGTCTACCTGCTCGGCCAGGTCTCCCTCCTGGTCATCCCGCTCATGATCGCGGGGCTGGTCGCAGCGCTCCTCCTGCCGCTCAAGAACGCTCTCCGCCGGCGCCGCGTGCCGAACGGCCTCGCCGTCGCCGTGACGCTCGTCGGGTTCTTCGGCCTCATCACGGCAGCACTGCTCCTCGTCGGCCGCCAGCTGGCACTCGGGCTGGGCAGCCTCTGGGGAGAGGCACGCGCCGGCATCCAGCAGATGCTCGACTGGCTGGCGCAGGGCCCGCTGCAGCTCACCGCGACGCAGATCGACCGGTACCTCCAGGACATCGGCGACGCGGTACAGAACAACAGCGCCTCGATCCTCAGCGGAGCGCTTTCCTTCGGCACGACGGCGGGCCACGTCGGCGCGGGCACCCTCCTCACGGTGTTCGCCCTGATCTTCTTCCTGCTCGACGGCGGCCGGATCTGGCGCTTCGCCGTCGGGTTGGCGCCGGTGCGCGCCCGTGCCGCCGTGGACGGCGCGGGCCGGCGGGGCTGGATGTCGATGGCGAGCTACGTCCGCGTCCAGATGCTCGTCGCGGCCGTCGATGCCATCGGTATCGGTGTCGGTGCGGCCATCATCGGCGTTCCGCTCGCACTGCCGCTCGGCGTCCTCGTGTTCCTCGGATCCTTCATCCCCATCGTCGGCGCGCTGGCCACGGGATCGGTCGCGGTCCTGCTCGCACTCGTCGCCAACGGCTGGGTCAACGCCCTCGTGATGCTCGCGATCGTCCTCCTCGTCCAGCAGCTGGAGGGGCATGTCCTCCAGCCGCTCATCATGGGACCTGCCGTCGCGCTCCACCCGCTCGCCGTCGTCCTCGCCGTGGCCGGTGGCACGCTCCTCGCCGGGATCCCCGGCGCACTCTTCTCCGTCCCGCTCCTCGCGGTCCTCAACACCTCCGTGCGCTACATCGCCCAGCGGGCCTGGGAGTACGATCCGGTGGTGCAGCAGGCAGGCCGGCCCCACGGGGGAGGCCCCGGCATTAGCGGGCCGGCGACGGCGGAGCGCAACTCTCCGACGCCACCGGCCAGCACCCCGGAACCTTCCCCCGCCACGCCGGCGCCAGCCCTCCAGGAAGAGACATCCCCGTGACCGAGCAGACCGTAGCACCCCACCTGAACACCCCCACAGCGCCCACCGGCGCATCCACCACCGTGCTCGATGTCGCAGCGGACGCCGTCCTGCCGGTGACGCTCGCCGACGTCGAAGCCGCGTACCGCACGCTCGAGGGAGTCATCGCACGGACGCCCATCGAGCAGTCCCGGGCCCTGGGACGCCTCACGGGTTCCGCCGTGTCCTTCAAGTGCGAGAACCTGCAGCGCGCCGGTTCCTTCAAGGTCCGTGGTGCGTACAACCGCATGGCGAAGCTGAGCGAGGCCGAGCGCGCTCGCGGCGTCGTCGCGGCATCGGCCGGCAACCATGCCCAGGGTGTTGCCGTGGCCGCTGCCCGGCTCGGTATCGCCGCCCGCATCTACATGCCCCTCGGCGTCGCGCTGCCCAAGCTCGCCGCGACGCGCGGTCACGGTGCGGAGGTGGTGCTGCACGGGCACAACGTGGACGAGGCGCTCGCGGAAGCCAAGAAGTACGCCGACGAGACCGGCGCCGTCTTCGTCCACCCTTTCGACAACGTCGATGTCGTGGCAGGACAGGGGACCCTCGGGCTCGAGATCCTCGAGCAGGTGCCGGACGTCGACACCATCCTCATGGGGGTGGGCGGTGGCGGGCTCCTCGCCGGGGTCGCCGTCGCCGTGAAGGCGCGGGCGAAGGAGCTCGGCCGTGAGATCCGCATCATCGGCGTGCAGGCCGAGAACGCCGCGGCCTACCCGCCCTCGCTGGCGGCCGACGCGCTCGTGCCCCTGACGAAGGTCTCGACCATCGCGGACGGCATCGCCGTGGGCCGGCCCGGCCAGCTGCCCTTCTCGATCATCCGGGAACTCGTGGACGACGTCGTGACCGTCAGCGAGGACTCGCTCGCCCGTGCGCTCATCTTCCTCCTGGAGCGTTCCAAGATGGTGGTCGAACCGGCCGGCGCCGTGGGGGTCGCGGCGCTGCTCGACGGGAAGCTCACCGAGGACGGCGCGAACCCGGGCAACACCGTGGTGGTGCTCTCGGGCGGCAACATCGACCCGATGCTCATGCTGAAGGTGATCCAGCGCGGACTCGCCGCCGCGGGGCGCTTCCTCGTGGTGCGCATGCTGCTCGACGACCGGCCGGGCTCGCTCGCCACCATCTCGCGGATCATCGCCGAATCCGATGCCAACGTGACCGGTGTCGACCACACGCGCGTCGGCGGGTCCATCAGCATGGGCGACGTGGCGATCACCATCAACATGGAGACCAAGGGCGACGAGCACTGCGAGCAGGTCCTCAGCAACCTGCGCGCCGAGGGCTTCCAGCCGGTGGTCCTGCGGGGCTGAGGAATGGGACCACTCGCGCGCCGGGCGCAGGCAGGGCTCGTCACCGTCGTCGGCCTCGTGGCCGTGATGTGGGCCGTGTTCGTGCTGGACGCGGTGCTCGGCAACCTGCTCGTGAGGACCCTCGCCATCGCCCCGCGGCGGGTCGACGGCCTCGACGGCGTGCTCTTCTCGCCGTTCCTCCACGGGGGCGTCCAGCACCTGGTGGGCAACAGCCTGCCCCTGCTGGTCCTGGGCTTCCTCGCCTTCCTCGAGGGCGCGCGGCGCTTCGCCGTCGCCGTCGGTACCAGCTGGCTGGCCTCCGGCATCGGTGCATGGTTGTTCGGCGGCGGACTGACCATCGGTGCCTCGGGCGTGGTGTTCGGCCTCTTCACCTACCTCATCACCCGCGGCTTCTACAACCGCGACTGGAAGCAGATCCTGCTCGCCGTCGTCCTGTTCGCCGCGTACGGCTCCCTCCTGTGGGGGATCCTGCCGCGGTTCGGATCGAACATCTCCTGGCAGGCACACCTCTTCGGGGCGCTCGGTGGAATCCTCGCCGCGTTCCTGCTCAAACGGAAGCGGTCCGCCCCCGGAGGGACGGACCGCTTCTCCGCGTGACCGGCGCAGGCCGGCGGCGCGTCGTCAGCCGGCGTAGGGAGTGGCCGAGATGATCTCGACGGTGATCTGCTTGCCGTTGGGAGCGGTGTAGGTGACGGTGTCGCCGGCCTTCTTGCCCTGGATGGCGGCACCGAGCGGGGATTTCTCGCTGTAGACGTCGACATCGGTGTCACCGGCCACCTCGCGGCTGCCCAGCAGGAAGTTCTCGACGTCGCCCGCGATCTTCGCGGACACCATCATGCCCGGCTCGACGACGCCGTTGTCCGCCGGAGCCTCGCCGACATGCGCGTTGTTGAGCAGGTGGGTGAGCTGGCGGATCCGCGCCTCTGCCTTGCCCTGCTCCTCCTTGGCCGCGTGGTAGCCGCCGTTCTCCTTGAGGTCGCCCTCGGAGCGGGCCTGCTCGATCCTGGCGACGATCTCGGTCCGGCCGGGACCGGACAGGTGCTCCAGTTCGCTCTTGAGCCGGTTGTAGGACTCCTGCGTGAGCCAGGCGACGGAGGCGCTGTTAGTGGACACGGGATAACTCCTTAGGTACGGCCCCCATCTGGTCCGGTGGAGGCACTTGGTCACTCGCCGGTGGTGATGGCAGAGCCATCACCACCGGCAAGCAAACACCCCGCCTCGTGGGACCGGTAGGCCGGTACGCCGGTGAAGCGGGGCGATACGTATCCCTCCATTCTAGAGGGGGGAGGGCCGGATCCCAAGAGGGGCCCGGGGGGTGCGCTCAGTCCTCCAGGATCCAGCAGGCGTTGACGCCACCGGAGACGGCGGGAGAATCGGTGCGGACATCGGTGCGGTGCGCCGTCGTGCTGCCGTCGTTGGCGCCGTCCTCCGCGCTGTTCGGCCCGATGGTCACGACCTTCCAGCCGACCACCGCGTAGTTCTCGCTGAGCACCTGCACGGCACACTGCGCGGTGGCGGAGCGGTCCTTCGTCACCTCGAAGTCCACGCTCGCCCGCCCGTCGGAGGCGAGGGAGAACCCGACGTCCTTGGAGGACACGGCGGGGCCGCCCGTGCCCAGCGCGACGGCGGCGACGGCGGCGACGGCGGCCAGGAGCACCGCGATGACCAGCATCCGCACGCGGGCCATCGGTTTCCCCGGCTTTGGGGTGCCGTAGCGATTGGCTACTCTTGGTGTTGGCGTATAGGCGGAGCTCACGCTCCCATTTTACCGTCCGCCCCGGGCGGCCCATGTTCGGCCGCTCCCCCCGAAGAGCCAGGAGCACGTGTTGCCAAGCCAGGATCATCCCCGCGTGTCGCGTGAGGGCTTCCGCCTCCTCGCGGTCCATGCCCACCCGGACGACGAATCGAGCAAGGGCGCCGCCACGATGGCGTCCTATGTCGCGGCGGGAGCCGAGGTCATGGTCGCGACGTGCACCGGAGGTGAACGCGGGGACATCCTGAATGCGGCGATGGACGACGACCCCCACGGCAAGCGGGACCTCCCCGGGCTGCGCCGGATCGAGATGGACCGTGCCGTCGCCGAGCTCGGCGTGCAGCAGCGGTGGCTCGGCTTCACGGACTCCGGCCTGCCCGAGGGCGATCCGCTCCCGGATCTGCCCTTCGGCTGCTTCGCGCTCCAGCCCCTCGAGCACGCGGCTGCGCCCCTCGTGAAGCTCGTGCGCGAGTTCCGTCCGCACGTCATCATCAGCTACGACGAGAACGGCGGCTACCCGCACCCCGACCACATCATGGCGCATCGCGTCGCCGTGGAGGCGTTCGAGGCTGCAGGAGATCCGGAACGCTACCCGGGAACGGGCGAGGCCTGGAGCGTGTCCAAGCTCTACTACGACCGGGCCTTCAACCCCGAGCGTTTCCGCGCGCTGCACTTCGCCCTCGAGGAGGCGGGCCTCCAGTCTCCGTACGCCGAGCGACTCGCACAGTGGCTCGAGGCGGACGCGGAGGGCCACCAGCCTCCCGTTCCCGTCCACCCGACCACCACGCAGATCGATTGCGGCGACTTCTTCGGGAACCGCGAGCGGGCCCTGCTCGCGCACCGGACCCAGGTGGACCCCGAGGGGTTCTTCTTCGCGGTCTCCGTGGAGATGCAGCAGAGGGTCTGGCCGTGGGAGGACTACTCGCTCATCACGTCGCGGGTCGGCACGCAGCTCCCGGAGGACGACTTCTTCGCCGGCGTGACACCCGACGCCTAGGTCCGCGCGGGATTTCTATCCTGCGTAGAATTACAGGCGGCGGGCAACCCTGATCCGCTGTGAGCTTCGAAAGTGGTGCATGCGTGTTCCTTGACCTCAGCCTGGCTGCAGCGACGACGCCGTCGGGGGATCCGACGCTGAAACCGGGCCTCGATCCCTCGTCGGTCACCCCCGGGACGCTGGGCTTCCTCGCGACGCTGTTCGTCGTCGTACTGGTGATCTTCCTGATCCGGGACATGGTCAAGCGCATCCGGCGCGTCCGCTACACCGCCGAGGTGGAGCAGGCCCGCGGCCGGCGGGAGGGGGCTGCGACGGGCTCGGACCCGGCCGTGACGGACCCGCAGCGCCCCGCCCCGGGCCCGGACGATGCGGGCCGTGGCATGCCCGGCGGGAAGCACGGACCGGACAACCGCTGACGGCGCGGCGGCCGCGGCAGCCACGGCGGGCGGATCAGCCCCCGACCGGGTCCAGGACGGCCAGCGTGATCGCGACGAAGTGCGCCGCGAACGCAGCCACCGTGAAGGCGTGGAAGAGCTCGTGGAAGCCGAACACGCGCAGCGAGAAGTTGGGCCGCTTGATGCCGTAGAACACCGCTCCGGCGATGTAGAGGACGCCGCCCACGCAGATCAGTACCGCGGCGGCTACGTTGGCGGCGAAGAAATCGGGCATGTAGAACACGGAGCCGAGCCCCAGCGCCACGTAGACCGGAACGTAGAGCCAGCGCGGCGCGTCGACCCACAGGTTCCGGAACAGGACGCCCGCGAGGGCGCCGCCCCAGATGATCCAGAGCAGGGTGTGTGCCTGGCCGCGCTCGAGCAGCGCCCAGGCGAGCGGTGTGTAGGACCCGGCGATCACGAGCATGATGTTGGTGTGGTCGAGCCGTTTGAGGACGACCTTCACGCCCGGGCTCCAGTTCCCCCGGTGATACACCGCACTCACGCCGAACAGCAGGACACCCGTCAGCGCATAGATGGCGGATGCGACCCGGAGACCCGTCGTCGGCGCGAGGACCACGAGGACCACGCCCGCCACGACCGCCAGGGGAGTGGCGACGGCGTGGATCCAGCCGCGCCAGAGGGGCTTGGTGGCCAATGAGTCGGCGAGCGGGCCTGCCAGCGATGTGACAGTGTCCCGGAGTGCCGTGTCGCGGTGACCGGCGGGATCCGAGGGGCCTGGAACGGGGTCCGGATGGCGCGGGGTCATGCGGGAATTCTAGCTCAAGGCCCTCGTAGCCACCGGCCGGTACCACGTGGGCGGGACCAGCGGCCCGGGTCGATGCAGGCCGTTGTGATGCAACTGCCGGTACGGTAGGAAAGGTATCCGGGGCGCAGGCGTCCCGAGTCGAGAATTCCTCCGGCCGAGCCGGAGCATGGATCAGGGGAGGGCACCCGGCGTGACGTGGAAGTTCCCCGAAGTCGGCTACAGCTTCTACGAGCGCAGGCTGCAGCGGAACCTGGCCCCCGAGCGCATCCCCCACCACATCGGCGTCATGGTGGACGGCAACCGGCGGTGGGCGAAGCTCGCGGGAGCCCCCACGAGCCACGGGCACCAGGCCGGCGCGGACAAGATCCACGAGTTCCTCGGCTGGTGCGAGGAACTCGGGGTCGACGTCGTCACGCTCTACATGCTGTCCACCGACAACATGGGGCGGCCCCAGGAGGAGATCGACCAGCTTCTCGACATCATCGCCAACACCCTGGACCGGCTGGGCGAGAGCAACCGTGTGCGGGTCCAGCCCGTCGGAGCCCTGGACCTCCTGCCGGACGACCTGAGCGCCAAGCTGGTCAGCCTGGCGGCGTCCACGGAGAAGATCGACGGCATCCACGTCAACGTCGCCGTGGGCTACGGCGGTCGGCGCGAGATCGTCGACGCCGTCAAGGAGCTCATGCGCGATGCGGCCGCGAAGGGGATGTCCCTCGAGACGCTCGCCGAGGAGATGACGGACCAGCACATCTCCTCGTTCCTGTACACCCGTGGGCAGCAGGACCCCGACCTCGTCATCCGGACCTCCGGGGAGCAGCGGCTGTCCGGCTTCCTCATGTGGCAGAGCGCCTACAGCGAGTTCTACTTCTGCGAGGCGCTCTGGCCCGATTTCCGGCGCGTCGACTTCCTCCGCGCCCTGCGGGACTTCGGCCGGCGGCAGCGGCGCTTCGGTTCCTGAGAGTTCATCAGCCCTTAACAATCAACGCGGGGAAGAGTCCTGTGCCGGACCCCCGGGACGGCGTAGTGTCGAGCCATCGACGGGAGTCCAGAAAACCGTCGACGGAAGGCCGCTGATGACGCCGACGGTGCTGACAGGCATCTCGTACGAGTCGGGGAGGCCGTGCCCGGCCTCCAGGCCGGAGCGAGCAACCCCAACCCTACGAATTCGGGGTGTGCTCACCCCGGAGCGGAGTCCACGTGGCTACAACGAACACCTCCCAGCAGGACGCCGGCAGCACCGGGACCGGTGCTGCGATCAGGGATGCGGCGCCGACCGTGGCTGACACCGGCGGAGTCCGCGCCGAGGACCGCCGCAGCTACGTCATCGACACGTCGGTGCTGTTGTCCGACCCCCGCGCCGTCCTGCGATTCGCGGAACACGAAGTGATCCTGCCCGTCGTCGTCATCACCGAACTCGAGGGCAAGCGCCACGATCCGGAGCTCGGCTACTTCGCGCGGAAGGCCCTTCGGCTGCTGGACGACCTGCGGGTGGAGAACGGAGGTCTCGACTCGGACGTCGCCCTCGGGGAAGCGGGCGGAACGCTGCGCGTCGAGCTGAACCACGTGTCGCCGGAGGTGCTGCCCGTCGGGTTCAGGAGCGGCGACAACGACTCGCGCATCCTCGCGGTCGCCAAGAACCTCGCCGCGGAGGGGCGGAACGTCACGGTGGTCTCCAAGGACCTGCCGATGCGCGTCAAGGCTTCCGCCATGGGACTGCAGGCCGACGAGTACCGCAACGAATTCGTCAAGGATTCGGGCTGGACCGGGGTGGCGGAACTCGACGCGAGCGTGGAGGAGGTCAACGCGCTGTACGACCACGAGGCGGTCTTCACGCCGGCCGCCGCCGAGCAGCCCGTCAACACGGGTGTCATCATGCTCTCGCCGCGGGGCTCGGCGCTCGGTCGGGTCGGGGCGGACAAGCAGGTCCGGCTGGTGCGCGGCGATCGCGACGTCTTCGGACTGCACGGCCGCTCCGCGGAGCAGCGCCTCGCCATCGATCTCCTCCTGGACCCCGAGGTCGGGATCGTCTCCCTCGGCGGACGCGCCGGCACGGGCAAGTCCGCCCTCGCGCTGTGTGCAGGCCTCGAGGCGGTCCTCGAACGCCGCGAGCACCGCAAGGTGGTGGTCTTCCGCCCCCTCTACGCCGTGGGCGGCCAGGAACTCGGCTACCTGCCCGGCAGCGAGAACGAGAAGATGAATCCCTGGGCGCAGGCCGTCTTCGACACCCTCGGCGCACTCGTCTCCCAGGAGGTCGTGGAGGAGGTCATGGACCGCGGGATGCTGGAGGTGCTGCCGCTCACCCACATCCGCGGCCGGAGCCTGCACGACTCCTTCGTGATCGTGGACGAGGCGCAGTCCCTCGAGAAGAACGTGCTCCTCACCGTGATGAGCCGCATCGGGCAGAACTCGAAGATCGTCCTGACCCACGACGTCGCGCAGCGCGACAACCTGCGCGTGGGACGCCACGACGGCATCGCGGCCGTCGTCGAGACCCTCAAGGGACATCCGCTCTTCGGGCACGTCACGCTGACGCGCTCGGAGCGCTCGCCGATCGCGGCCCTTGTGACCGAGCTGCTCGAGGGAGCGGAGATCTAGCCCGCTGCTGCTGGAGGCCTGGCCGCCGGGTCTGCCGGCCGGCAGACGATCCCGGGACGGTGCTGCTAGCCGACCACCCAGGGAACGTGCCTGCTGACGTCGGTGAGCTCCGGCGGTGCCGCGCGGAAGTAGTCGTCCGTCAGGTACTCGTCCACGCCGAGGATCTGCAGGTCATGGCCGGCTCCGCGGAGCGGCCCGTCGAGGGCCGTCGTCGAGACGCACACGGCGGTTCCGACGTCGATGACCACGCGGGTGGGGACCCCGCCCACCAAAGGACGGCCCGATGCTGCCGGCTGGTAGGAGGCGTTGGGCGTGACGGTCGCCGCGAGGGCGGGCCTGCCCGCGAACGTCTCCTCCGCGAGGTCGTACACCTCCACACGGTTCGCACCGGGGAAGTCCATCGACACGGGCGCGTTACCCGCCAGTTCCACGGGGTCGAGCATCGAGGACCAGCGCGGATCGCCGAAGGCCGCCTCGCCGTAATCGGCCTCCGGACGCCGCCGTACCAGACCGGAGTGGTCGTACACGGGTGTCACGAGGCGCGGCGCGAGGAGCCAGGATTTCCGGGTGGCGCTCACATACAGCGCGTCCCGTGAGCGTTCGTTGCCGGTCGTCGAATGGAGCAGCGTCCCGTCGGCGGCCTCCACGCGCAGCGCCGCGGGCCGGCGCAGCCAGGCCTTCAGGGGCGGAGGGGTATCGAGGCCCTGGTCCGAGGGCGCGCGCCAGGTGATGGTGAAGCGCAGGGTCTCCCAGCGCCAGGGGGAGGAACGGCAGAGCGAGCGGAAGGTCTCCGCGGACGGGGATGCGGAGCTGGAACTGCTCAGGGCCGACATCTGCACAGTGTAGCCGTCCTGCAGTGCGTGCTCCGGGCCCTCGCGTAGCGTGGGACCGTGACCGCCGTGCTCGCTGGATACCTGGGGGAGGAGCCCGCCGCCTTCTGCCTCCTCGCCGGGGCGCTCGCCGCCTTCTCGGTGGTCGGTGCGTGGCTTGCCGTGATCGACTGGCGCACCCATCGCCTCCCCGACCGGATCGTCCTGCCGTCGTATCCGGCGGCGGTCCTCCTGCTCGGAGCGGCCGCCGCGACGGCCGGCGACTGGCACCGCATCCTCGGGATGCTCGGCGGCGGGGCCGCCCTGTGGGCAGGCTTCGCGCTGCTGCATCTGCTGCACAGGCGGGGACTCGGCTTCGGCGACGTCAAGCTGGCCGGGCTGCTGGGGCTCTACCTGGGCTTCGCGGGTGGTGCCGAACTGGTGTGGGGGCCCTTCCTCGCCGTCGTCCTCGGCGGGCTCTGGAGCCTGGCGCTCCTCACAGCGCGGAGGGCGACGCTCCGCTCCTCGGTGGCGTTCGGGCCGTTCCTCATCGCGGGAACAGCACTCGCGCTCGCTGTACTACCCTGAAAAGCGTGCCTACTCCCGAATTCGTCGTCGCCCTGCGCCGGAAGATCGGTCATGACCCGCTGTGGCTGCCGGGCGTGGGCGGCGTGGTGTTCGACGACGACGGACACGTGCTCCTCGGGAAGCGTGCCGACAACGGCAGGTGGACCATCATCACCGGCATGGTCGACCCCGGGGAGGAACCGGCCGTCGCGCTCCGGCGGGAGGTCGAGGAGGAGACCGGTGTGGTCGTGGAGGTCGAAGCCCTGCTCGACACCGGGGTCGTCGGTCCCATCACCTTCCCGAACGGGGACGTCTGCACCTTCCTGACCCTCGATTTCCGGTGCAGGTGGGTCAGCGGGACCGCCCGGGTGAACGACGACGAGTCACTCGACGTCCGCTGGTTCCCCCTGGACGGGCTGCCGGAGCTCAATCCACGCCACCTCGCACTCGTGCAGGCGGCCCGCTCGTTCGACGGCGTCACGCGCTTCGTCTCCTGACCCGCCGGAGCGTCAGGAGTCGGGGTGCTCGGTCCCCGTGGCCGACGCGCCTGCGCGTTGCCCCAGCGGGGACGCAGGGGACGCGCCGGACGCGCCGGCGCCGTTGATTCCGGCAGCACGCTCGCGCTCCAGGCGGAGGGCCTCCTCGCCGCCGACGGCCTCGCCGCGCGCCACCATGCCCGAGGTCTCGGACAGGGGGATCTCCCGCAGCAGGAGCGCGAGGACCAGGGCGATGACCAGGAACGGCACGAGGTACAGGAACACGGGCGCCAGCGATTCGGCGTAATCGCCCACGACGGCGTCCCGCACCTGGCCCGGCAGGGCGTTCAGGGCTGCCGGGTCCAGGGTCGAGGTCGCCTGTCCTGCATCCTCGGGGCTCGCGCCGAAGGATGCGAACGTCCCGTTCAGCCGCTCGGTGAGGCGGCTTGTGAAGATCGCCCCGAAGACGGCCACGCCGAGTGCTGCCCCGACCTCGCGGAAGTAGTTGTTGGTGCTCGTGGCGACGCCGATCATGGTCGGGGCCACGGAGTTCTGCACCACCAGGACGATGACCTGCATGATGAGTCCGAGGCCCGCGCCGAAGAAGAACAGCATGGTGCAGATGACCCAGATGGGCGTGGCCGCCGTGAGGGTGGACATCCAGAGGAGTGTCGCGAGTGTCAGCGATACACCGATGATCGGGTACTTGCGGTACCGGCCGGAGCGCGAGATCGCGATGCCCGAGTAGATGGAGGTGCCCATGAGGCCCACGATCATCGGGACGAGGAGAAGACCGGAGACGGCCGCCGAGGTGCCGGAGGCCATCTGCAGGAAGGTGGGCATGAAGGCCAGCGCGGCGAACATCCCGAGGCCCAGCGTCAGGCCGATGCCGGTGCTGGTGACGAACGTACGGTTGCGGAAGAGTTCCAGCGGGATGATCGGGTCCTCGGCGCGGCGCTCCACCAGGATGAAGGCGATCACCGAGAGGACCATGCCGGCGCCGAAGGACCACGTGAGCGGCGAGGTCCAGCCCTCCGCGGCGTCGCCGCCGAAGTCCGTGAAGAAGATGAGGCAGGTCGTGGCGATGGACAGCAGGACGACGCCCGGGATGTCGATGCGCCGTGTCGCCTTCTTCGATGGCAGGCGCAGCGTGAACCAGGCGATCGCGAAGGCCGCGACACCGACCGGGATGTTGATGTAGAACGCCCAGTTCCAGGTCAGGTGGTCGACGAAGTAGCCGCCGAGGAGCGGGCCGGCGACGGCGCTGAGGCCGAAGATGCCGCCGAGGGGGCCCATGTACTTGCCGCGTTCGTTGGCGGGCACGATGTCCGCGATGATCGCCTGGGACAGGATCATCAGCCCGCCACCACCCAGTCCCTGGATGGCCCGGAAGATCACGAAGGCCCAGAAATCGGTGGCGAAGGCGCAGCCGATGGACGCGATGGTGAAGAGTGCGATGGCGAAGAGGAACAGGTTGCGGCGTCCGAGGACGTCGCCGAACTTGCCGTAGATGGGCATCACGATCGTGGTGGCGAGGAGGTACGCCGTCGTGATCCAGGTCTGGTGCTCCACGCCGCCGAGCTGGCCCACGATGGTGGGCATGGCGGTGGAGACGATGGTCTGGTCGAGGCTGGAGAGCAGCATTCCGGCGATGAGGGCCGAGAAGATGATCCAGATGCGCTTCTGCGTCAGGAGGAGCGGGCCGTCCGGCGCCGTCGTCGTACTCATGCTGGTTCCTGGTTCTGGGAGGGCCGATCGGAGGATACCCGCGGAGCAGGGGAGGTGAAGAGGTAGTGCAGGGCGTCGACCGTGCGGCGGAAGACCTGCGCGTAGGTCAGGTCGTTGCCCTCGGCGAAGAACTCGTCCAGGGACCTGCGGGCGATCTCGCCGAACACGAAGGTGGCCACCCGGGCGGTCGGGTGGTCCGCGGCCAGGCCCTCCCGCCTCGCGATGAGACCGGTCAGGAGCTGCGACTTCGACTCCGACCGGGCGAACATCCGGGCCAGGAGCTGCGGCTCCTGGTGGAAGATGGCGGACATGGTCTCGTACTCCTCGCGGGAGATGCCCATCCTGCTGCCGAACTCGACGAACAGCGTGGTGAGGGCGTCGAGGAGCGGAAGCGGCGGCGTGCGCCTGCCGGAGTCGAGGAAGTCCGTCAGCAGGTCCTCGGAGAGCCCCTCCTCGGAGTAGCCGAGGATCGCGTCCTCCTTGGAGGGGAAGTAGTTGAAGAACGTCCGGCGGGAGATGCCGACCTCCTCGCACAGTTGCTCCACCGTGAAACCGGTGAGCCCGTGCTCCAGCGTCATCCGCCGGGCCACCGAGACGAGGGAGGTCCTTCTCTGGCGGCGCTTGCGCTCCCGCAGCCCGACGTCCTCATTTATTGCACTATCGCTCACGGAGTACATAATTGCACTCAGCATGCCATGGTGCAAATACGGGGGCGGGCGGATGGACGAGAAAGGGGCGCACCCCGACGGTGCGCCCCTTTTTGGACGATGATGCCTCCGGCCTGCTAGGCCTGGGGAGGCCGCGTCATCGACAGCACGTCGAGGGCCGAGTCGAGCTGCTCCTCGGTGAGTTCTCCGCGTTCCACGAAGCCGAGGGCGAGGACCGCCTCGCGCACGGTGAGACCCTCGGCCACGGCCTTCTTGGCGATCTTCGCCGCGTTCTCGTAGCCGATGTACTTGTTCAGCGGCGTCACGATGGAGGGCGATGCCTCGGCCAGGAAGCGTGCGCGCTCGACGTTCGCCGTGATGCCGTCGATCATGCGGTCGGCCGAGACCCTGGTCGAAGTGCTCAGGAGGCGGATGGACTCCAGGACGTTGCGGGCGATCACGGGGATGCCCACATTCAGCTCGAACGCACCGTTGGTACCGGACCACGCAACCGTGGCGTCGTTGCCCACCACCTGCGCGCACACCATGATCACGGCTTCGGCGATCACCGGGTTCACCTTGCCGGGCATGATGGACGAACCGGGCTGCAGGTCGGGGAGAGCGATCTCGCCGAGGCCCGTGTTCGGACCCGAGCCCAGCCAGCGCAGGTCGTTGTGGATCTTCGTCAGCGAGACGGCGATCGTGCGCAGCATGCCCGAGACCTCGACGAGGGAATCCCGGTTGGCCTGAGCCTCGAAGTGGTCGCGCGCCTCGGTGAGGGGGAGCCCGGTGTCCTCGGCGAGGAGTTCGATGACGCGCGCCGAGAAGCCTGCCGGGGTGTTGATGCCCGTGCCCACCGCGGTGCCGCCCAGCGGCACCTCGGCGACGCGGGGGAGCGACGCCTCGATGCGCTCGATCCCGTAGCGGACCTGCGCAGCGTAGCCGCCGAACTCCTGGCCCAGCGTGACCGGCGTCGCATCCATGAGGTGCGTCCGACCGGACTTCACGACGGTGCTGAACTCGGCCGCCTTGCGCTCCAGCGCCTCGGCGAGGTGCGCCAGGGCCGGGATGAGGTCCTTGACGAGGGCGGACGTCGCGGCGACGTGGACGGAGGTCGGGAACACGTCGTTGGAGGACTGCGATGCGTTGACGTGGTCGTTCGGGTGGACCTGCGTGCTGCTGCCGGCCGCCTCGAGCGCGCGGCTGGCGAGCGTCGCGATGACCTCGTTGGCATTCATGTTCGACGAGGTGCCCGAGCCGGTCTGGTAGATGTCGACCGGGAAGTCGCCGTCGTACCTGCCCGCGGCCACGTCCTCGGCGGCCGCCTCGATGGCCCGCGCGCGCTCCGCGTCGAGGACGCCGAGTTCGGCGTTGGCGGTCGCCGCCGCCTTCTTGATCCGGGCCAGCGCCTCGATGTGCGCACGCTCCAGCGTCGTGCCGGAGATCGGGAAGTTCTCGACGGCACGCTGCGTCTGCGCGCGGTACAGGGCGTTGACCGGGACGCGCACCTCGCCCATCGTGTCGTGCTCGATGCGGTACTCCGCACCCTCCGTGCCGGGCGCGGCGCCGGTCGTCGAGCTGGATTCAGGGCTGGCTGCAGGCGTTGGAGTCATGCCGCAATTCTCGCCTTCAGCGCTACAGTGCACCAAATCCTGACACGAGGACGGCCTTGCCCTCGTCCAGGCGGTAGGAGACGCCGATGACGGCGACGGAACCGTTCTCCACGGCCTCCGCGATCACCCGCGAACTGTCGACGAGCCGCCCGGAGGTCTGCTTCGTGTGCTCGATGACCGTCGTGTTGATGTCGGTGATGCCCTGCCTGCGTGCGGTCAGGACCGACGGCGTGATGCGCTCCACGAGATCCCGGATGAACCCAACGGGCATGTCCCCGGTCTCCACGGCGTTCATGGTCGCCGTGACCGCGCCGCAGCTGTCGTGTCCGAGGATCACGATCAGCGGCACGCCGAGGACGCTGACGCTGTACTCGAGCGAGCCGAGCACGGCGTCGTCGATCACCTGCCCCGCCGTGCGCACCACGAAGACGTCGCCGAGACCGAGGTCGAAGATGATCTCCGCGGCCAGGCGCGAGTCCGAGCAGCCGAAGATCACGGCGAACGGGTTCTGGTCGTTCACGAGGGCGGTGCGGCGGGACGCATCCTGGTTCGGGTGCGAGACGTCCGAGGCGACGAACCGGGCGTTGCCCTCCTGCAGGCGGCGCCAGGCCGCGGCGGGGGTCAGTTGCTGAGTCACGCCGCCCACTGTACTGTTCCCGGCCGTCACGAGCCGTCCGTGTCGGAAGATGACAGGCGCTCGGCCTCCTCGACCGCGTTCCGGCGGACCTCCTCGATCACGGCCGCTCCGAGGGTGTCGAACTCCGTCAGGGCCGCCTCGCCGTTCAGGATGACCGTCGCGCCGTCGACCTCCGACGTCAGCACCGTGTCGCCGTCGGGTGCGTCGAGCAGCTCCCACTCGAGCCCGCCGATGGTCCGCGTGCCCGAGACCTGCGCGTCCCCGACGCGCTGCGCGGTCCACGTCGGATTCGCGTCGTCGGTCTGGGTGAGCTGGATGAAGCCGGTGTCCGCCGTCAGGAACCCGACCTCCCAGAAGTCGACGCCGTCGCTGCGGCCGCTCACCCAGCGGGCGTAGTTCGAGGACCAGTCGTCCGGCAGGGCCGGAGCGGCCGGCAGGTAGCCGGCGTCGCCCGCGGCCTGCCGTGCGACGGTCTCGACGTCGATGTCGCGACGGTAGGTCTCGGCCGTGTAGGTGGGATTCAGGAAATAGACGGGAAGCACGACGGCGATGGTCGCGCCCGTGGCGATCAGCATCCCCCGCGCCGTGGAACTGGCTCGCTTGGCCTGGTTCGGCGTGAGCGTGATGGGCGGTGCGTCGTCGTTCAGTTCCGCTTCGAGCCGTGCGTCACCGGCCTGCTGCACCGGACGTGCAGCCACCTCCCGGCCCTCACCGGTTCCTGGGGTCGCCCGCTCATCGCCTTGATCGCTCACCCCTCCATTTTCGCTGATGCGGGCCCCGCCACCTAACCGGGAGGGGTTGCGCACGCACGGACGTATGCAGCATCACAGGGTGCGGCCCGGCCCGGCCCGCCTATGATGTCAGCACGGAACAGGTACGCCCGCGTACTGCCGAACACCTTCGACGATGAGGATAGACGTGTCCCAGAACGCCACCAATGCCCAGTACTCGACACTGTCACCGGCCCTGGCCGTCGGGGACGACGAACCGGACCGGAACCTCGCCCTCGAACTCGTGCGCGTCACGGAGGCCGCGGCCATCGCGGGCGGCCACTGGGTGGGCTTCGGCGACAAGAACCTCGCCGACGGCGCAGCCGTGGACGCGATGCGCTCGCTCCTGCAGACCGTGCACTTCAACGGGATCGTGGTCATCGGCGAGGGCGAGAAGGACGAGGCGCCCATGCTGTTCAACGGTGAGCGTGTGGGCGACGGCAGCGGACCCGAGTGCGATGTCGCCGTCGACCCGATCGACGGGACCCGCCTGACCGCCCTGGGCATCAACAACGCCCTCGCGGTCCTCGCGGTCGCCGAGCGCGGCTCCATGTTCGACCCGTCCGCGGTGTTCTACATGGAGAAGCTCGTCACCGGCCCGGAGGCCGCAGACATGGTGGACCTGCGCCTGCCCGTGAAGCAGAACCTGCACCTCATCGCGAAGGCGAACAACAAGAAGGTCAGCCAGCTCAACGTGATGATCCTGGACCGCGACCGCCACAAGCCGCTCGTGGAGGAGATCCGGGCGGCCGGCGCGCGGACCAAGTTCATCATGGACGGCGACGTCGCCGGGGCCATCGCCGCGGCCCGCGAGGGCACGGACGTCGACGCCCTCATGGGCATCGGCGGCACCCCGGAGGGCATCGTGGCGGCCTGCGCCATCAAGTCCCTCGGCGGCGTCATCCAGGGCAGGCTCTGGCCCACGAGCGACGAGGAGAAGCAGAAGGCCCTCGACGCCGGCCACGACCTCGACCGCGTGCTCTCGACCAACGACCTCGTCACGAGCGACAACTGCTACTTCGCCGCCACCGGCATCACCGACGGCGACCTGCTGCGCGGCGTGCGCTACAGCAAGGACAAGGTCCTCACGCAGTCGATCGTCATGCGCTCCAAGTCCGGGACCATCCGCGTGGTCGACGGCGAGCACCAGGCCCACAAGTGGGAGACCTACGCGCGCATCAAGGACTAGAGCGGGCAGGGGAGTGCTGCCCGCGGCTCCGGGGAACGGGCGGGCGGCCCACCCCTATAGGCTGGTCGGATGAGCCTTTCCGTTTCGCCCTGCTTCGACCGCGCCCTGTGGGACACCACCGTCAACCAGCTGGGCGGCCATCCCCAGCAGCTGTGGGGATGGGGCGAGACGAAGGCGGCGCACGGCTGGACCGCGGACCGGGTGCTCGTGAGCGAGGACGGTGTGGTCATCGGCGCGGCCCAGTTCGTGCTGAAGGCGCTCCCGCTGCCGCTGCGGAACCTGGCCTACATCCCCCGCGGTCCGCAGACGGCGGAAGGGCGCGGGATCGAGGTCCTCGAAGCCGTCGCGGGGTACGTGCGCGCAGCCCACCGCTCGGTGGCGCTCTCCATCGAGCCAGACTGGGATGCCGCGAGCGACGTCGTCCGGGCGCTGCCCGGCGCCGGCTGGAAGACGAGCGCGAACACCATCCTCATCGGGCGGACGCTCATCCTCGACCTGCGCCGTTCGGAGGACGAGCTGCTCGCGGACATGACGAAGAAGCACCGCCAGTACATCCGCAAGTCCGGCCGGGAAGGCCTGGAGATCCGCCGCGTGGTCCGCGGCGAACTCGCCGCCTGCCTGGCGGTGTACCGGCTGACGGCCGAGCGCGCCGGGTTCGGCATCCACGAGGACGCGTACTACCTCGACATCTTCGACAACCTCGGTGACGCCTCGCCCGTGTACGCGGCCTTCCAGGGCGACGACGTCGTCGCGTTCCTCTGGCTCTCGACCACCGAGACCACGTCCTTCGAGCTGTACGGCGGCATGACGGACGAGGGCGAGCGCCTGCGCGCCAACTACGCGCTGAAGTGGTTCGCGATCTCGGAGATGAAGGCCCGCGGGGTGGCCCGCTACGACTTCAACGGGCTCCTGAACGACGGCGTCTCCCGCTTCAAGATGGGCTGGGCCCAGCACGAGGACCAGCTGGCCGGCACCTGGGACCTGCCGCTCTCGCCGTTCTACCCCGTGTTCAGCCGCGCGCTGCCGCTCGCCAAGCGCGGCATGCGGGTGGCGCGCACGCAGGCAGCACGCGCTGCCGGCAGGCTGCGGAAGGTACGCGGCAGCCGCTCCTAGAGCGAGGGTGCATCGCCGCCGACCGTGACCGCGAAGGCCAGGACGGGACCGTCCGTGGCGCCGTGACCGTCGGCGGCCGGGCGGACGACGAGCGGCGCCTCCGACGCCGCCACGAAGGCACTGCCGCCACGCGGCACCGCCAATGTCGAGTTGGGTGTGTCGAGCAGGATCGGACCGCTCACGGCCAGGACCACCACGGGCCCGTTCTGCAGTACGGGCACATGTGCCCGCGTGAGGCTCTCGCCGGCCGGCAGCGCGCTGTCCCCGCGACCGTCGTCGGCTTCGTCCGCCGGTTCTCCGGCAGGGCCCGCGGCGGGGTCCTCGAGCAGGATCCGCTGGAGCTGGAACTCCTCGAACGGCGGGCGGTACAGCTCCTGGTCGAGGAACGTGTACTGCGGCGCGAGCGCGGGCGGCGCGATGGGTTCGAAGACCACGGTGGAGAGCAGCTCGGCGGTGTCGACGTGCTTGGGCGTGAGGCCCCCGCGCAGGACGTTGTCCGAGGACGCCATGACCTCGATCCCGAGGCCCTGCAGGTAGGCGTGGATGTTCCCCGCCGGCAGGTACAGGGCGTCCCCGGGCCGGAGCGACACGCGGTTCAGCAGCAGCGCGACGAGCACGCCGGGATCGCCCGGGTACTGCCCGGACAGCTCGGAGACCGTCGCGAGATCGGCGGCCACGGCGTCGGCATCCTCGGCGCCGGGGCCGCGTGCCGGCCCTGGCGCCGTCCTGTCGGCGGCGGCGTCCACGACTGCGTCCACGGCCGCCGGTGACGCTCCGAGCAGCAGCGTGAAGGCGGATCGCAGCGCCTCGTCCGCGCCGGAGGCCAGCTGGGCGGCGACGGAGTCGAGGAGTTCACGGGCCGACGACCCGGGCTCGACGGCGGAGGCGAGGACCGTGAAGATGCGCACCGCCTCGGGCAGCGGCCGGAAGCCGCACAGCGCCTCGAACGCCGTGAGCGCGTAGATCATCTCGGGCTTGTGGTTCCGGTCCCGGTAGTTGCGGTGCGGCGCATCCTGCGGCACGCCGCCGGCCTCTTCGGCGTCGTATCCCGCGGCGGCCTGCTCGAGGCTCGGGTGCACCTGGAGGGACAGGGCGGACCCGGCGGCGAGCACCTTGAGGAGGAAGGGGAGCCGGTTCTCGAAGCGCCCGGCCACCGCCTCGCCGAGGAGCCCCTCGGGATCCCGGCTGATCAGCTCGTGCAGGCTGTGCCGGCTGCCGTCCGGATGCACCACGCGCGACGGGGAGTCGGGGTGCGCGCCGACCCAGAGCTCGGCTTCGGGCCCGCCGGACGGCGTCCTGCCGAGGAGGTCCGCGATGGCGTGCTCGGATCCCCAGGCGTAGGGGCGGAGCGGGTTGTCGAGCAGGTACATCGTCGGATCCTTCGGCTCGTGGCGGGGTGAATCAGGCGGGGGAGCACTGGCCGTTGTTCGCCAGCAGGTCGCCGAGCGTGGCGTCGTCGCCGATGGTGGCGAGTTCCTGCAGGTACTCCTCGGTGATGCCGTCATCGGTGGTCTGCGCCGGCACGGCCGAGACCACTCCCGCGCGGTCGAGCTGCAGCGCTCCCGTGGCGGAGGAATCGGCAGCACCCTGGGCGAACATGTCCTGCACCCGGCTGTGGATGATGTCGAAGTCGGGGTAGGTCACGAAGTTCTCGGCGGGCGTGCCGAAGTCGGGTGGGCCGATGGTCAGCCGGCGGGTCTCCTGGTCCTGCGCCTTCAGCCCGAGGTCGACGAAACTCGCCAGCTGGTCCTGCGGGATGTCCGTCTCGACGATCTGCGTGCCCGCTGCCGCGATGGACTGGAAGCGGGTCAGGACGGTGGCGGGATCGAGCTGCGCGATCATCGCCTGTTGGACGCACTGCTGCCGCGCGATGCGGTCGTAGTCCGTGACGAACTCCCGTGACCTCGCGTACCAGAGCGCCTGGTACCCGTTCAGCGTCTGCACGCCGGGCTTGATCCAGCCGTCCGGTGGGTAGTGGCGGATCGGATCGGTGCCCGGGATCTCGGCGGCGGTGATGGGGACCCAGCCGCCCGCGTCGATCCTGATGCCACCCATGGCGTCCACGAGCTGCTCGAAGCCGCCCATGTCGATGAGCAGGTAGGCCTGCACCTCGATCCCGAGGACACCGCTCGCGGCATCCATCATGGCCTCGGCGCCGGGGTCGGTGGTGCCGGGGTAGAGATCGGGGTAGTTCTGGGCGACGTCGGTGTACAGGCTGTTGATGATGCAGGGGTCACCGCAGTTGTACCCGTCGGGGTAGACCTCCCAGAGCGGGGAGTCCTCGGAGAACTGGGCGTTCTGGAAGTTGCGCGGGATGCTGAAGGTCACGGTCGCGCCGGTACTGGCATCGACGCTGATCACCGAGATGCTGTCGGGCCGGCGGCCGGTGCGGTCCTCTCCGGCGTCACCGCCCATGAGCAGGAAGTTGTAGCGGCCGTCCACGGGATCGAAGGCCGGACCGGACTGGAAGATGGAGCCGACCGTCGAGCGGCCGACGTTGAGCGCGTACGCGCCGTACGCGAGGGACCCGCTGGTGAGCACCATGAGCAGCGCCAGCGTGCCGGCCACGAGCGGGCGCACGCCGCGGTCCAGCAGGGGCATCCTGATGAGGCGCAGGGTGTTGAGGAAGAGCATCGCCCAGGCCAGGGCGATCCCCAGGAGCGCCGCGATCAGCAGGAGCGACCACCAGCGGTGCGTCACGATGCCGACGACGGCGGTGCGGTCGGTCAGCGCGAGGACCAGCCCGAGGAGGATCAGCGCCCAGCAGGTGAACGTGGTCCTCAGCGCCCTGCGCCCGAGCCGCCGGTCGCCGGCGACGACCTGCGCCGACCCGGGCAGCACGAGCGTCAGGGCCAGCAGGACGAACGCGCGCTTGGTGCGGACCGCCGGCGGAGCCGTCTGCGGGTGCCGGACGGGATCGCTCCCGCCGAGCACTCCGCCGTCGGTCGACCGGACGCGGGTACCGGTCATCATGCGCCGTCCGCCGTCGACTCCGCGACGCGGGACCGCAGCGCGGCACCCTTGGCCTCGGCGGTCTCGCGGAGGGCGTCGGCGAACTCGACGAGCTGCCGGCGCAGCGTCCGGGCCTGGTCGTCGGTGCCCGCGGCGAGCATCCGGACGGCGAGGAGCCCGGCGTTGCGGGCACCGCCGATGGAGACCGTCGCCACGGGGACGCCTGCGGGCATCTGGACGATCGACAGCAGCGAGTCCATCCCGTCGAGGTAGCGCAGGGGGACCGGCACGCCGATCACGGGGAGCGGCGTCACCGAGGCGAGCATGCCGGGCAGGTGCGCGGCGCCGCCGGCTCCGGCGATGATGACGCGCAGGCCACGCTCATGGGCGCTCC
The DNA here is from genome assembly GCF_056680255.1 of Arthrobacter sp. BC5. Lineage (NCBI taxonomy): Bacteria > Bacillati > Actinomycetota > Actinomycetes > Micrococcales > Micrococcaceae > Arthrobacter > Arthrobacter sp. BC5. The sequence goes on along the minus strand of NZ_CM155273.1, from coordinate 198,303 downwards.
GCCCGTACTCGATCATGGCGGCCGGCATGCGGTGGGCGGACACGACGTCGGCCTCGTAGGGGATGGAGAACTCCGCCAGGGCCGCGGCTGCGGCTTCCATGACGGGCCAGTCCGAGTCGGAGCCCATCACAAGGCCTACCTGGGCGTTCGTCACTGCGTTCCCTTCGGTCAATCCTGGTCTGAGGAGGGCGGTTCGGTGCCGTCGCGGAGGATCGCGGCAACCCTCGTGGCTCGCGCGCGGACGGCGGCGAGCGGTTCGTCCTGGGCGGCCAGCGCGTTCACGTGGCCGATCTTGCGGCCGGGACGCACGTCCTTGCCGTAGACGTGCACTTTAGCGGACGGTCCTGAGGACAGGGCTGATCGGTAGGCCCCGTAGAGGTCGTTGTTCGCGCCGCCGAGGACATTCTTCATGACCGTGTGCGGTGCCAGCGCCGCCGTCGCCCCGAGCGGAAGGTCCAGGACAGCGCGCAGGTGCTGCTCGAACTGGCCCGTGGCGGCACCGTCCATGGTCCAGTGCCCGGAGTTGTGCGGTCGCATGGCCAGTTCGTTGACGAGATAGCCGGCGCCGGAGCCCGGCGTCTCGAACAGCTCGACCGCCATGACGCCCGTGACGCCGAGCTGCTCGGCGAGCCGCAGCGCCGCCGCGGTGACGGCATCGGCGACCTCCGGTGGCAGTTCCGGCGCCGGCGCGAGCACCTCGTCGCAGACGCTGTCCACCTGGATCGACTCGACCACCGGCCAGGCCACGGCATCGCCGGACGGGCGCCGCGCCACGAGTACGGAGAGTTCCCGGCTGAAGGGCACGAACTGCTCGACCAGGAGGTCACCACCGGTGAACCAGCCCTCCGCCTCCTCGAGCCCGGCGGCGTCGCGCAGGACGAGTACCCCCTTGCCGTCGTACCCGCCGCGCGGCGTCTTGAGGACCACCGGCCAGCCCGCGCGGGCCGCGAAGGCCGCGACGTCGTCCGTGGTGGACACTGCGGCCCATGCCGGATTGGGCAGGCCCAGGTCCTCGACCGCGCGACGCATCACCAGCTTGTCCTGCGCATGGCGCAGGGCGGACGGCGCGGGGTGGACGGCGACGCCCTCGCGGACCAGCTCCTCGAGGAGCTCACCCGGTACGTGCTCGTGGTCGAACGTCACGACGTCGACGCTCGCGGCGAAGGCCCGGAGCGTCTCGCGGTCGCGGTAGTCGCCGACCCGGGAGTGGGCCACGGCCGCCACTGCGGAGACATCGGGTCCTTCCGCGAGGACGTGGAGTTCGAGGCCGAGTTCGACGGCGGGCCCGGCCATCATGCGGGCGAGCTGGCCGCCGCCGACCACGCCTATCACGGGAAAAGTCACCATCACAGGGTACCCACGGCACGGGCCCCGCCCCCCATCGGCCGCACCGACAGGCCCGCCCGTACCTCCGGAAAGGAGGATCCCCGCACCGGATCCACGGGGAGCTGACAGGCTGTCACCAGCTATTTCCCGAACCGGTGGCGGCGCGGAGACCGTAAAATGAAGGAAAACACGCCATGCAAAGGTCGGCCTGGGTGGCTCGCTCGGCCGGCCCCCGTCGCGGTTCGTCCTGCATCCGCCCGGGTTGACGCCCGCGGTGCATGGCGTTCGGACCCAGACCGCGGAGGTACGCAGTGGCAGGACTCATGGATCGGATCAGGGGCCTCGCATCCCTCTTTTGGCGCGAGGTCGCGAAGTTCGGGGCCGTCGGCGGAGTGGCGTTCGTCATAGACAACGGTCTGTACTGGTACCTGATCCACGGGCCCATGAGTGGCAGCGAGGTCAAGGCGCGCTTCGTCTCGGCCGGCGTCGCGACCATCTTCGCGTGGGTCGCGAACCGCTACTGGACGTTCCGGCACCGGCGACAGCCCAACGCGGCGCGCGAGCTCGTCATGTTCGTCTTCATCAACGTCATCGGGATGGGCATCGCGGCGGGCTGCGTCTGGGTCGCCAAGTACGTCTTCGACATCGTGGAGCCGAGCCCCCTGTTCATCGTGGGGATCTTCGGCACGGCACTCGCCACCCTCGTGCGCTTCGTGGCCTACCGCTTCTGGGTGTTCAACGCCGAGCTCGACGAAGAGCCCGAATTCAGCCGGGACCAGGAGCTGATCCATCCGCACGCCACGCAGGCGGGCACGGCCGGCGGAACGGCGCAGGCACCCGCGGGCGAGCCGGTCAGGAAGTCCCCAGCCGCGCCGTGACCCGCTCTCCGGCCAGCATCCGCTCCGTCACGGGTACGCCGTCCTCGACGAGGACCAGCGCACCGTCCTCCTGCCACACCGCGAGAGCGGCAGCGAGCGCGCGTCGCAGGTCCGAGCCCGGTTCGAGCAGCACGGTGCGGGTGCGTCCGGCGTCCTGCCCGGCGGCCTCCGGACCGGCGGGGAGGGTCACGCCGTTCGCGAGGTCCGCCGCGGTCCAGGTCCGCCCGCCGGCCCTCACGAGCTGCGCATCGGCGTCGTCGCCGTCCCGGCCCGGGTAGACGTCACCGTGGGACCGCACCTCCGCCGCGAAGTCCACGGCGCCGCGTGGCAGGGGGCCTTCCCAGCCGAGCGCGAGCGACCCCAGGGCCACGCACACGAGGAAGCGGGGCGGCTCCACCCCCTCGACGGCGCGCGACGACAGGATGATGTCGGCGTCCGCGGAAGCGGTGGGGCGGTCGTCGCCGGAGTCCTGCAGGGCGACGACGGCGCCCACCTGCCAGCTCGCGAAGGCCAGGGCGAGGGATTTCCAGTGGACCGGCAGGTCCAGTGCGACCACGCTCGCGTCGGTGGCATCGAGCTCGTCCACGAGCAGATTGGAACTCTTGGCCACCCAGTTGTCGAAGACGCGGCCCGACAGTTCGATCCGGCCCTCCCGGCCGTGCCACACGAGCCGCGGCGAGGAGGGATCGATCGACCGCATCCGGGCCAGGATGCCCGCAGGTGTGTATGGCATGATGAGGCCTCTTTCGCTCCGTGATCGGTACTCGGACTACTTGCGACTCGCCCACGAAGACAGGTAGTCGACTCGGCGTGGCGCCCGTGATTCTTTGCCTCCGACTCTATAAGATTCCGGCCGCCGCTTGACGAAAATCGACTTACACCCGTGTAATTAGACATCGGATTTGTTCCAGCAGCGGGGCGCGAGGGTCGACCCATGCTGATGTTGGAACGGCAACACCGGGAAGGTTGACCATGGGGCAGGCAGAACGCCAACAGACACCGCCAGATATCGCAGCGCAGGCTTCGGCCCGCTACGGCTCCAGGGGTGTCCCTGCCGACTGGTTCCTCGACCCCGCTGATCCGCTGGCCGGCGAGCGCTACCGCGAAGGGTCCCGGTCCTCGCTCGAGGATCAGGCCACGGCCTTCCTCACCGCCCACGAGGCGCTTGCGGGGCTTCCCGACGTCGAGGACCGCCCCAGCAGCCTCCTGGTTCTCCCGACCGTCGATCCCGCGTCCTACGGCATCCTGCCGGACGTCCAGGAGGACGCACGGCCGCACTCCGCTCCGGCCGACCGGCCCGCCTGGATCGGGATGCCCCTGGCTCCCGGCAGCGCGGACGACGACGGCGAGCTGTCCTGGCAGGCCGACGCCCTGTGCGCGCAGACGGATCCGGAGGCCTTCTTCCCCGAGAAGGGCGGATCCACCCGTGACGCCAAGAAGGTCTGCGGCTCCTGCATGGTGAAGTCCGAGTGCCTCGAGTACGCGCTGGAGAACGACGAACGCTTCGGCATCTGGGGCGGGCTCTCCGAGCGCGAACGTCGCAGGTTGCGGAAGCGAGCGGTCTGATTCAGCTCCACCTCCGCGTCACCGCCGTTGTCGTAGCCCACAACGGTGCCGAGTACCTCCCCGCAACGCTCGGGGCCCTCGCCCGCCAGAGCCGCCCGGCCGATTTCTGCGTCGGCGTCGACACCGGTTCCTCGGACGGGTCCGCCTCGATCCTGCAACTCGGCCTGCCCACCGGCAGCCCCGTGGTCGGCGCCCCTGCCCGTGCCGGATTCGGCACCGCCGTCCGGACCGCGGTCGCCGAGATCCCGGTCCGTCGTACGTCGGAGGAGGCCGCGCATGACTGGCTGTGGCTCCTCCATGACGATTCCGCCCCTGAGCCGGGCGCGCTCGCCGAGCTCCTCCTCGCCGTCGAGCGCGCGCCGTCCGTCACGGTCGCCGGCGCGAAGCAGGTCGCGTGGGATGACCGCCGCGAGCTCGTGGACGTGGGGCTGTCCATCAGCCGGTGGGCCGAGCGCCTGACGCTCATCGATGTCGACGAGCACGACCAGGGGCAGTACGACGCCCGCAGCGACGTCTTCGCCGTGAACTCCGCCGGCATGCTCGTCCGCCGGGACGTATGGGACGCGCTCGGCGGCTTCGACCCGGCCTTCCACGGTGTCGGGGACGACGTCGACCTGTGCTGGCGGAACCGCCTCGCCGGGAACCGCGTGGTGGTGGTGCCGGCAGCCGTTCTGCACCACGCCACCTCCAGGCCCCACCCCGTGGCCACTCCTCGTGCAGCCCGCGCTGCCGAGGTGTACCTCCGGCTCAAGCACGCAGCACCGTGGAATGTTCCCTTCCTCGCCGTGGGGGCCGTCCTCGGCGGCGCGGCCCGGCTCCTGCTCGGGCTCCTCGCGAAGGATCCCGCGCACGGGACGGGCCAGCTGCTCGGGAGCCTCGCCGGTGTCGCCCGGCCGGTCCAGCTCTGGCGCTCGCGCCGTTCGGCGGCCCGGAGCCGGCAGCGTCCGCGCTCCATCGTCCGGCCACTGGTCACCTCCCGCCGCGACGTCTGGTCCCACCGCAGGTCCGTCGTCGACGCCTTCACCTCGAGGGGCGCCGGGGGGCAGGAAGGGCAGGGCACGGAGGAGTACATCCCGTCGGGGAACAGCAATGACGATTTCGCCGCGCTGGCCACGCCGACGCGCCTGTGGATCGGCGCCGGGGCGGTCCTCGCCGTCGTCGTGCTCCTGGCCGCGGCCCTCGTGGGCCTCCATCGGCTCGTCGGGGCCTCCGCCCTCGCCGGCGGCGCGCTGCTTCCGGCGGCCGGTACCCCCGGTGCCATCTGGGCGAATGCCACGTCCTGGTGGACCGGGCTCGGTGCCGGCTCCGCCGCCCACGGAGCGCCGTTCTCCTCCGTGCTCTGGCTCCTCTCCCTGGTGGGGCTCGGCTCGGCGAACACCGCCATCGTCGTCACGGTCGTGTGCGCCCTGCCGCTGGCGGGACTCGGCGCGTGGTTCGCCGCGGGAGCCCTGACGCGCTCGCGGGGCCTGCGTCTGTGGGCTGCACTCTTCTGGGGAGCGGCACCCGCCCTCCAGGTGGCGCTCGGCGGCGGACGCCTCGGTGCACTGATCGCCCATCTCCTCCTGCCCCTGGCGCTCCTCGGGCTCGTCCGCGCGGTCGGGGCGGGGCTGACCTCGCGCACGCTCCCCGAAGGGATCATCAAGCCGGGCATCAACGGGACGCGCAGCTGGACCGCCGGGGCCGCGGCCGGGCTCGTCCTCGCCGCCGTCACGGCCTGCGCGCCGTCCCTCCTTCCCGTGGTCGTGGTGGGTCTGGTCGTCGCGCTGATCGTCGGACGCCGCCGCGCCCGCGTCCTGTGGTGGGCGCTGCTGCCCGTCCTGGCCCTCCACCTGCCGTACGCCCTGTCCGCGGTGGGGCGTCCCCGGGGCATCCTCGGGGACCCGGGCGTGCCCTCGGCCTTCGATCCGGGTGCTCCGTGGCAGCACCTCCTCGGCTTCCCGGTGTCCTTCGACCCGATGCTCCCACCTGCAGCGGCAGCATTCCTCGGGGAAGGCCCATGGTCGCTCGCCGCGGCCGTCGTCATCGGCGCGCCGGTGATCGTGCTCGCGGCCGTCGCCCTGTTCCTCCCGCGCGGACGCAGGACGCTCGTGCGGTCGTTCTGGCTCCTCACGGTCCTGGCCCTCGCACTGGCCGCCGTGGCACCGGTCCTCCCCGTCGCGGCGGGCGCCGCGGTCCTGATCCCGGTCTTCCCCGGTCCGCTCGTGTCGGTGGTCTCCCTGGGCCTGCTGGCCGCCGCGCTCTCGGGACTGCCCGGGCAGCGGGACGCCCACGCACCGGCCGCCCGTCCGCGGCGCCTGCTCCCCGTCGCCGCCGGTGCCGCACTCGCCGTCGGTCCGCTCCTCAGCCTCGGCCTGTGGCTGGCGCCGGAACTCGCCGGTCCGCCCGCGGTCGCCGCCGAGCCGGTGGTCATCGCGGGCAGTCCGGCCGAGGAGGCCCCCGATGCCGCCGCCGGCACCACGGACTTCGGCACCGCCGTCGGGCTCGAACCCGTCGCCGGACGTCCGCTGCCTGCCACGGCCGCCGACCGGGGCAACGGGCCCGACCAGACCCGGACGCTCGTCATCACGGTCGACGACGACGACGACGTCGCCGCCTCGCTCATGCGCGGCTCCGGGACCACGCTCGACGCACTCAACCCGCTCCACGCCGCCCGCACGCTGCAGGGCGGCATGGACGTGGTGCCCGCGCAGGACAGCGAGGCGGTGGAGGCGCTCCGGACCACGGTCGCCGTGATCGTCGGCGCGACCGGTGCCGACCCGCGCGGTGACCTGCGCGACCTCGGAGTCGGCTTCGTGGTCCTCCGGCAGTCCGAGACCGCCGGGGACTTCCTGAGCGGGCGCATCGATTCCGTGCCGGGCCTCACCGCGGTGGGCGACACGGATGCGGGGCGCCTGTGGCGCGTGGTCCCGGCCACGCTCGACGGCGGCACCGAGGACGAGGGCGGCCGCACGGCCCGCGTGCGGGTGGTCGGCACGGATGGGCGCACCGAGGCGACGGTTCCGTCCTCGGCGATCGCCGCGGACGGGGTGATCCCGGCCGGAGCCGAGGGCAGGAGACTCGTCCTCGCGGAGGAAGCCGACGCCGGCTGGCAGGCGAGCCTCGACGGAAGGAGGCTCGACCCGACGTCCGACGGCTGGCGCCAGGCCTTCGCACTTCCGGCCGCCGGGGGAACGGTGACGGTCTCGTACGTCAGCCCGTACCAGCCATGGGCCGGCGGCGTCCAGGCAGTCGTCCTGGGGCTGACGGTGCTCCTGGCGGTCCCCATCCCGTCGCGGCCCCGCGTCGCCCTGCCGAAGGGTGGGCGGCGTCCCCAGCCGATCGGCCGTGAACGGCCGCCCGCCGGTTCCGGACGCGCAGCCGGGGAATCCGGCGTGGACGGTGGCACCGGGAACGGCGCCGAAACCCACGAGGACCATCCGCAACCCGTGACCAGTGGAAGCAGTTCGACGTGATGGGACGCAAGCGGAAGCCCGAGCCGACCGGGACCGGGACGAGGGTCCCCCAGCAGGGGAGCCCTGCGCAGCCCGAGGCCGGTGCGGCCGCGCCCGGCGCGGCAACAACGCCGGACTCCGCGGACGCCGCCGTCGCAGCGCGCGCAGTGGCCCGCGACAAGGCAGCCGGGGGCGGCTCCCGCGGTCGCTCGCGGGCGGGTGCCGTTGCCGGAGCGGCGACGGGCGTCCTCCTTCTCGCAGCGACCGCCGCCGTCGCCTCCGGGGCGGTCACCGACGCTTTCGTCGGGCCGGCAGCGTCCGAGCTCCCGGTCCCCGCCGCGGCCGTGCCGGCCGGTGACTACTCGGCCGTCTGCCCGGCGCCGCCCCGCCTCCTCCAGGGCGCCGCCGAGGGAGCGGACCCCGAGTTCAGCCCGGCCTCCGCCACCGCGAAGACCACGGTCTCGGCGATGGTGCTCAGTGACCTGAGCGCCACGCTGACGGGGAGCGGGCTACTGCCCGTCGGCGGCACCGCACCGCTCGCGCTGATCCAGGAGTTCACGCCCGAAGCCTCCCTCCCCACGGACGCGCCCGCCAGCAGCGGCGCTGACGGGCTGACCAACCGGATCGCAGGCGTCTCGCGTGGCGTGAGCGTCGATGCCCCCTCCCTGTTCCGGGCGCAGCCGCAGGGCGGACTGACCCCGGTGGCCGCCGCGACCAGCACCTACACCGCCGCGGACGGCGACCTCCGGGGGCTCGCCGCGACGGGGTGCCAGGTGCCCTCCAGCGATTTCTGGCTCCTGGGCGCCTCCACCACAGTGGGGCAGTCATCGATCCTGACGCTGACGAACCCGACGGGAACCCCCGCCACCGTGACGCTCGAGCTGTACGGGCAGGACGGACCCATCGAGGCGGCAGGCACGAGGGGCCAGCTGGTCGCGCCCGGCGCGAGCCGGCAGATCGTCCTCGCGGGGCTGGCCGGCAACCAGGACCGGGTGGCCGTCCGCGTCCGCAGCGATGGCGGGCGGATCACCGGCGTCCTCCAGCAGAGCGTGCTGCGCGGGCTCACCCCGGGCGGCGTCGAACTGCTGTCCCCGAGCCTCGCAGCCGGGGTGACCCAGGTGGTACCGGGCGTCGTGGTGCAGGACGCCGCGACGGCGCAGCGTATCCGCGAACAGGAGGGCTACGGTTCCGCGTCCCCCGAGCTGCACGTGCTCGTGCCGGGATCCAACGATGCCGTGCTCGACATCAGGGTCTTCGGTGCAGGCGGGGAAGTCGAGCTGCCCGGCGGAGGCGTCGTGACGGCTGCCGCCGGGGGCGTGACCGCCGTTCCCCTCGCCTCCCTCCCCGAAGGGAACTACACCATCGCCGTCAGCTCCGACGTCTCGATCGTCGCGTCCGCGCGCGTCACGCGCGGCATCAGCACAGGCGAACCCGTGGACCTCGCCGGAGCGCCGGCCGCCGTGCGGCTGGGCAGCGACCACGCCGTGGCACTCGCCGAGGGTACGGACACCTCCCTCGTGCTCGGCGCGCCGGGCGGCAGGGGCGAGGTCACCCTGACCCCGGTCGGATCCGACGGTGCGCTCGGGGCACCCGTGGTGATCGGCATCGCCGGCGGCACCTCGGTGACGGTGCCGACGTCGTCGATCGGCAGCACGCCTGCCGCCGTGATCATCAACGCCACCGGGGACCCGGTCTACGGGGCGCAGGTCATGACGCTGCCCGGGGGAAGCGCAGGGATCTCGGTCTCGGGCGTCCCGGCCGGCGCAACGGGTCCGCAGAGCATTCCCGTGGAGCTGCGCTACTAGCGGTTCCGGGCCGGAAGGCCGGCCGCGGTCAGGCCTGCGAGCGGCCGTAGGCGGGATCGACGGCTTCCGGCGCAAGGCCCATCAGTTCGGCGGTCTGCTCGACGACGACGTCGTGCACGAGCTCGTTGACCGGCAGGAGGGCGCGCGCCGCCATGAGCACGGGGTGGCGGTAGATGGTGATGACCGCGGGCCGACCGGGCGCCGCGGGGGAGCAGGAGCCCAGCAGGCCCCGCAGCGTCTCGGGCGTCATGTCCTCGAGGCCGTCGGGGATCTCCTGCACCACGATCTGCAGGTCCTGGATGCGTTCGCCCCACAGGCGCTCGAGGCGTTGCGCCGACTCCATGACCCAGTCGTCGAACTGCTCGGACCGCGTGCGGGAACCCGGCAGGTGCTGGGGGAGCAGCTCCCCGCGCATGCCGCGTCCACGCCGGTTCCGCCGGCGCTCGTAGAACGACCGCGCCGGACGTCTTCCCGAGGACGTCGGATCGGTCAGGTTGACCGAGAAAGTGGAAGCATCCTGCATGTAAAGACTGTAAGCCTTGGGCCTTCCTCCCGCACTCCCGAAACAGCCCGCCGTGCCGATGCCCACCGGTGCCGCGGTGCGCGTCGGAACCACCGGGGCGTCCGAACCCCGGTAGGCTTTCCGATCGTGGGATCACTCCGTCAATGCTCCAGATCAGCCTGCCAGCGGGCGGCTGTAGCCACGCTCACCTATGTCTACGGTGATTCGACGGCGGTCCTCGGCCCCCTCGCGACCTATGCCGAACCCCACACCTACGACCTGTGCGCCGTCCATGCCGGGCGCCTGACGGTGCCCCGCGGCTGGGAGGTGGTGCGGCTGACGCTTCCTGACGCGGCTCCCGAGCACAACTCGGACGATCTCCTGGCCCTCGCTGACGCGGTGCGCGAAGCGGCGGCGGAGCCGTCCTCCGACCAGCAGCCGGTGGGCAAGCGCGGCAGCAAGGCCCCGATGGAGCCACCGGCCGGCGTTCCGGGCCCGCGGCGCGGCCACCTCAGGATCCTGCGCGATCCCTGACGGACCGCCCGAGGAAGAGATTGCCAGGGGCATCCCGATGACCGCCGCCGGAGGCTCCCGCGCTAGACTTGGAGGCAGAATCCCGTCCCTTCCGAGCGAAAGCTTCCCATGGCGAACCTCCCAGCACGGCTGCTCGATGTCCTCCGCTGCCCGGTCACCGGGTCGCAGCTCGTCCAGGACGGCGCCGTCCTCACGTCGTCCGCCCCAGGGCCCGACGGCGAACCCCTCACCTACGGCCTCGTCGAGGGCATCCCGGTCCTCCTCCGCACCGAACCGCACGGCGGCACGGTCTCGGCCTCATAGCGCCCCCGCGCACCCCTCCGAACTCCCCGAACTCCAGCTAGGAACAGCCACCATGACGTTCGACTTCAAAGTTGCCGACCTCTCACTCGCGGAGGCGGGCCGCCACCAGATCCGCCTCGCCGAGCACGAGATGCCCGGGCTCATGGCCCTGCGGCGCGAGTACGCCGAGGCCCAGCCCCTCGCGGGCGCCCGGATCGCCGGTTCGCTCCACATGACGGTGCAGACCGCCGTCCTCATCGAGACCCTGACGGCCCTCGGCGCGGATGTCCGCTGGGCCTCCTGCAACATCTTCTCGACCCAGGACGAGGCCGCGGCGGCCGTCGTGGTCGGCACGGGCACGGTCGACGAGCCCGCGGGCGTCCCCGTCTTCGCCTGGAAGAACGAGACGCTCGAGGACTACTGGTGGACCGCCACGCAGATCCTCACCTGGCCGGGCCAGGCGGAGGGACTCGGCCCCAACATGATCCTGGACGACGGCGGCGACGCCACGATGCTCGTCCACAAGGGTGCCGAGTTCGAGGCGCTCGGAGCGGTACCGGCGAACCCCCAGGAGGGCGACGCCGACTACTCGCACGAATACACGGTGTTCCTCGACACCCTCCGGTCCACCATCGGGTCCGAGCCGCAGAAGTGGACGGCCATCGCAGCCGGCATCAAGGGCGTGACCGAGGAGACGACCACGGGCGTGCACCGCCTGTACCAGCTCGCAGCGCAGGGCAAGCTCCTCTTCCCGGCCATCAACGTCAACGACTCCGTCACGAAGTCGAAGTTCGACAACAAGTACGGCATCCGCCACTCGCTGCCCGACGGCCTCAACCGTGCAACGGACGTGCTGATCGGCGGCAAGGTCGCCGTCGTCTGCGGGTACGGCGACGTCGGCAAGGGCGCGGCCGAAGCGATGCGCGGCCAGGGCGCGCGCGTGATCGTCACGGAGATCGATCCGATCTGCGCCCTGCAGGCCGCCATGGACGGGTACCAGGTGGCCAAGCTCGAGACCGTCCTCGCGCAGGGTGACATCTTCATCACGACCACCGGCAACAAGGACGTCATCATGGCCCGCCACATGGCGGGCATGAAGCACCAGGCGATCGTCGGCAACATCGGCCACTTCGACAACGAGATCGACATCGCCGGTCTCGCCCGCATCCCCGGCGTCGAGAAGATCGAGATCAAGCCCCAGGTCCACGAGTGGGTCATCCCCGCGGACGAGGCCGAGGGCGTGGAGCGGCACTCCATCATCATGCTGTCCGAGGGGCGCCTGCTGAACCTCGGCAATGCGACCGGCCACCCCTCGTTCGTCATGAGCAACTCCTTCGCGAACCAGACGATCGCCCAGATCGAGCTGTACACGAAGTTCGAGCAGGACGACGCCGAGGGCAACCGCGAGTACGAGAACGAGGTCTACGTCCTGCCGAAGATCCTCGACGAGAAGGTGGCCCGCCTGCACCTGGACGCCCTCGGCGTGGAGCTCACCGAGCTGACGAAGGGCCAGGCGGAGTACCTCGACATCGATGTCGCCGGGCCGTACAAGCCCGAGCAGTACCGCTACTAGGTCGGGATCCTTCGGCCGCCGCCGGTGCCTCCCGGGTACCGGCAGCGGCCGAATCGTTGTGGAAACCGCCCTCCGCCTGCACGGTGCGCCCCGCGCTCGTCGCGTACTATCGCTTCCGGGGCAGCTACATCGGAGGGCAAGCGCATGCGCATGAAGCAGGAGTCGAGCACGGCAGCGGCACGCCGGCGGGGCTGGAAGTTCGCGGCGATCGGTGCGGCGGCGGTCGTCGTCGTCGGAGGCGGTGTGGGTATCGCCACGGCATCGCCGTGGAACGACGACGTGACGCCGTCGTCCTCGTCGTCGCCGTCCTCGCCTGCGTCGACGTCCCCGACCGCCACGCCGCAGCCCGGGACACCCGGGAGCGCAGCTCCGGATGCCCCCGCCGCGCAGGCGGACGGCGGGTACACGGTGGGCCTGACGCCCACGGACGAGACACTGGCGGTCAACCCGGCGACCGTCGCAGCCGTCACGGTCGAGGGCGCCACGCTCGACGCCGTCGAACTGGTGCCCCGTGCCGGCGGCACGCCGATCGCCGGCACCATCTCGGCGGACGGCGCCAGCTGGGCCGCGACGCAGCGGCTCGCCTTCGACACCGACTACCTCTTCTCCTACACGGTGATCGATGCCGAGGGCCGGCCCCAGCGGGAGACGACATCCTTCACCACGGTCCAGCCCGCCAACGAGGCCGATGCGTCCATGTTCCCGCTCGACCGCAGCACCGTGGGCACGGGCCAACCGCTCGAGTTCTCCTTCAGCGAGCCGGTCACGAACCGGGATGCGGTGGAAAAAGCCATCACCGTGACGAGTACGAGTGGCCAGCCCGGCGCCTTCTACTGGCTGTCGGACACGAAGGTCCGGTACCGGCCCGAGACGTTCTGGGCGCCCAACAGCACGATCACCGTCGAGCTGAACCTCTTCGGCGTCGACTTCGGCAACGGCATGATCGGCAACGCCGACAGGACGCTCACGGTGAAGACGCACAACACGCGCCTCGCCGTCGTCGACAACGACACCAAGACCATGAACGTCTACCTCGACGGCAAGCTGGACCGCACGTTCCCCATCACGCTCGGCACCGAGGAATGGCCCTCCACCGAGGGCTACATGGTGGTCATGGAGCACTACGAGACCACGAGGTTCACGGCCGAGTCGATCGGGCTGAAGCCGGGCGATCCCGCCTACTACCCGCCCACCGTCGTCAACCATGCGAGCCGCCTGAGCAACGGCGGGGCCTTCGTCCATGAGGCATTGCCCGCGGCGCAGGTGGCCCTCGGCAACTTCAACGTGTCCCATGGGTGTATCGGCATGTCGCCCGAGGGAGCCGAGTACTTCTACAACACCTTCGGCCCCGGGGACGTGGTGCAGATCCTCAACACGGACTACGGGCCCATGTACGTCTGGGACGGCTTCGGGGACTGGAACGTGCCCTGGAACGAATGGGTCAACCAGCCGTAGCGTCCCCGGGGGGAGGCTCCGCCGGCCCGCGCAGCGATGCCCGGACCCCAGATCCCTACACCTCGTGCTCCCTCTGCGGCTGCGGGCCTCGGGCCCGGCGCGTCGCAGTGAGCGAACCCAGGAGTTCCAGGGCGTCCGAACTCGGGCTGCCCGGCTCGGCGTGGTAGACGAGCAGCTGCTGGCCGGGCGTGCCCCCGACGTCCAGGGTCTCGTAGTCCAACGTGACCTCCCCGACGTCCGGATGCATGAAGTGCTTCGCTCCCTGCGTCTTCGCGCGCACCTGGTGCTTCTGCCACATCGCCCTGAACTCGTCGCTCTCACGCACGAGCTTGCGGACGATCTGCGCCACGCGTCCCCGGGAGGACGATAATCCCTCGGCGAGTCGGAGCGCCGCGACGCTGTGCTCGGCCACCTGCTCCCAGTCCCGGTAGAACGTCCTCGCCTCGGGGGTGAGGAACACTCCGGCAACGAGGTTCTCGGCGTGGGCGATCCCGGAGAAGAAGCTTCCGGCGATGCGGTTCTCGGCCAGCACGTCGAAGGTCCGGTTGACGATGAGTGCGGGTTGGGACGCCCAGGTCCCGATCAGTCGTGCGAGGTGCGCAGTGACAGCCTGACCGGTGGGCCGCGCGAGAGGCGCTTCCAGGCCCGCCAGACGGTACATGTGTGCTTTCTCGTCCTCGGTCAGCATGAAGATCCGGGCCAGGGACTCCAGTACCTGGGCGGAGGGGTGCTTCTCCCTGCCCTGCTCGAGGCGTGCGTAGTAGTCGGCGCTGATACCGGCGGTCGACGCGACCTCCTCCCGCCGCAGGCCGCTCACCCGGCGCGGTCCGTAACTCCGCAGACCCAGTTCCCCGGGCTGGGTGGCTGCACGCCGCACCCTGAGGTAGGAGCCAAGGGCTGATTCGGTCATGGACTGAAGCCTAGGCCCACCGAGGGGCGTCAGCGTGGGTGCAGCACACCCACGCTGACGCCACGGACTCCTCCTACTGTTGGAACGATGCGGCGAACGACCACCGAAGGCCGCGGCAGAGACAGGAGAAGGATCATGGAAACCTCAGGACTCGCCGGTTCCGACGTCGTGGGCATGTGGGTGACGGCCGACGGACACATCCGCCAGGAACTGCTTCCCAACGGCCGTTACGACGAAGCCCGAGGCACCAGGCGCAGCGCCTACACCGGGACCTACAAGGTCACCGGATCCCATCTCGACTATCGGGACGACACCGGTTTCACCGCGACCGGCGACATCAGGGACGGAGTGCTCTACCACGAGCACCTGGTGCTGTTCCGCGAGACCCGAGGCTGACTACCCGCGGTCCAGCCGGTACATCACGTGGTGCAGGCGGTTCCCCAGGAAGTCGCCGAAGGCCCAGAAACCGAGGTCATCCAGGTAGTCGATGCGCGTGCCATCGATCCAGAAACGTCCCTGGTAGGCATGCGGACGGCCTCCCCGGGTCTCGTCGTAGCGGCCGTCCGCGGTGAGCTCCTGGTGAAGGAAGTCGTTCTCGTCGATCCACAGACCCAGGTAGGGACTGTCGCTGAGGTCCTGCGGTGCGGTGCTCGTGCCGGAACCGTCCGACGGTGTGCGGAGGTCCGTGAAGTCCCACCGCACGATCTCTCCCCTGGAGAAGAGCGCCAGAACCTTCTCGGGGGCGTTGATGAGCGTGTCGGCGGCCTGCGTGATGGTACCGGCGAACTCCGTGGGGATGACCGCGAGGTCCATGGAGTTGCCGGACGTGATGGTTCCGGTCCGGTCCGTGCGGGCACTGCGCATGCCGAGCAGCGCCAGAGCGTCGACGACGGCCGGCACGATCGTCATCCCCGCGCAGTCGATGAGGATCATGCCGTCGTCCCCGGCGGCGGTGAGGAGGCCCGGCCCGACCCCGTAGATGGTCTGCCCGCCGTAGAGGACGTCTCCCAGCGGGAAGTCGCCGGTTCGCGGGTCGAGGGTGAGGACCGTCCCGCCGGTGAGCAGGGCGAAGTGCTGCCCGCCGCCGTGGCCCGTGAGGGTGTGGAACGCTTCGGCGTTCCAGGCCGGAGCGAAGGATGTCCGGTCCGCTGTGTTCTGGGTGCTCATGAGATATTCCGTCTTCCTGATGGCGAGGTACGGCCCGCAGTGGGCCTTCTACGGTGTGCCCGTCTCGCTCCAGGAGTGGACCGAGCGGACATTCATCAGTGTCGGCAGTACGGGGGCGAGCAGGAAGGCAGTGTTCCACCCGGGGTGTGGAACACCCCGGGCCGTCCACTGCCACGACGGCCTCGCCCCTAGCTGAAAGGCAGGGTGTGGAGCCTTCGCGCCGTCGCTTCGGTCCGCTCGCGCTGGCGCATCATCGCGCCGTACTCGCGATCCCGGCGGGCGGCGATGACGGCGTGCAGGAAATCCTCAGGGTGCGTGTCCCCGGGCGGCGGGGGTGAGACGTGGTGGCTCGCCTCGGCCGCGAGGTCCAGGGACAGCGCCTGCCGCGCCTGCGGGGTGAGGCGCGGAGCCTGCGCGAGGAACTGCGACATCCTGCGGGCCAGGGAGTCGGGGAGGCGTCCTATGTCGGCTGTCTCCGACCAGCCCTGGAGCCGCGGCGGCATGGCAGCGAGCGCGCGCGGCCTGGCCACGACGCGCTCCCGCAGGGCGTACGTCCCGGCCAGCAGGTCCCCGAGGCGCTTGGAGCGTTCGTTGAACAGGGACACGAGGAACGCGAGCGATCCTCCCAGCATGTAGATCTCGAGGATGGCCAGCATGCCGCGGATGAAGGCGTGGCGGAAGCGGATCGCTCCGCCGTCGTCGCGCACGATCCTCAGGCCCATCACGAGGCGCCCCAGCGACTTGCCGCGCGTGAGGGTCTCGACGGTCACCGGGACGACGACGAGGAGCAGCACGACGGTGGCCAGCAGGAGCGCCGTGGTGAGCGCGGGATCGAGGACACCGCCGAAGACGTTCCCGATCAGCAGGAGCATCAGTACCGCGAGGATGACCTGCGCGATGATGTCGATGATGATGCTCAGCCCGCGGGCGGCGAACCCTGCCGGCCTGAGTTCGAGGACGACGGCCTCGCCGGTGACGACCGAACTCATGTTTCCCCCTGGTCAATGCTGGTGACGCGATGCCGGTGCAGCCCAGCCTAGCGCCGGCGGAGCCACTGGTGGTGCCGGGCCAGGACGGCGGCGCGGGTGCGGAAACGTCGTTCCGGGCCGGAGCGGCGGCCGGACTATAGGGTGGGGCGCATGGACGTGGACGCATTCATCGCCGTGCACCGGAGCGACTGGCAGCGCCTGGATGAGCTCGTGGGGCGTCGCCAGCTCGACGGCGCGGAATCGGACGAACTGCTCGTGCTGTACCAGCGCGTGTCGACGCACCTGTCGATCATCCGCTCGGTCGATGCCGAGAGCGCCCTGTCCGGTGCCCTGTCCATGCGCCTGTCCCGTGCGCGGACCCGGTTCACGGGTGCGAGGTCCAACGGGATGGAGGACATCGCCCAGTTCTTCGTGTTCTCCCTGCCGGCGGCCTTCTACCGGATCCGATGGCTCACGGTCGTGATCGGCGTGCTCTTCGTCGCCGTGGCATCGCTCTACGCACTGTGGGTGGTCGACACTCCCGGCGTCATCCGCGCCCTCGGCACGGACGAGGACCTCCGCCGCTACGTGGAGGAGGACTTCGTCAACTACTACTCCGAGAATCCCGCCGCTTCCTTCGCGGGGCTGGTGTGGACGAACAATGCATGGATCGCGCTGCAGGCGGTCGCCTTCGGGATCACCGGGATCTGGCCGGCCTTCATCCTGTACCAGAATGCCCAGGGCATCGGGATGGCCGCCGGGATGATGGCGTCCTACGACCGGCTGGACGTCTTCTTCCTCTACATCCTGCCGCACGGTTTCATGGAGCTCACGGCGATCTTCATCGCCACGGCCGCCGGCCTGCGCATCTTCTGGGCCTGGGTGTCCCCGGGGCGCAGGCTCCGGTCGGTCGCCCTCGCCCAGGAGGGGCGTGCCCTGATCACGGTGGCGCTCGGCCTGGTGCTGGTGCTGCTCGTCTCGGGCCTCGTGGAGGGCTTCGTGACGCCGAGCACGCTCCCGCCGTGGCTCCGCCTGACCATCGGGTTCCTGGTCTTCGCGGCCTACTGGGCATACACCCTGATCCTCGGACGGCGCGCCGTGGCGGCAGGGCACCAGGGCGATCTCGGCGTCGTCGACCGGGGTGACGCCGTCGCCACCGCCTGATGCGGGGTCCGGGCGCGGGGAGCCTCCCGGCCGGGCCCGCCCACGCCCGGTAGTGTCGAAGGCGCCGGGCCAGCGCCGGTGGGCACCAGACGAGGAGACAGCGCAGTGGCAGAGACCGACAGCACCCGTTCAACCGCTTCCGGCGCCCGGCGCCCGAACGACGACCCGGCGATACGCCCGGCAGAGGCCCCGGGGGTTTCCCCGGAGCAGGAGGGCAGCTCGGTCCCGGGGGTCGCGCAGCGCCACAACCTGCCGATGCGGAAAGCGGGCACCCTGCCCGACCTGTCGCGGGTGCGGGACGGCGGCGGGGACCACGAGCGGCAGGTCGGGGACGACGGCGTGGGCCGCACCGACTCCGGCGAACACGCCGGCCGTGCTGACGGCGGGGACCACGAGCGGCAGGTCGGGGACGACGGCGTGGGCCGCACCGACTCCGGCGAACACGCCGGCCGTGCTGACGGCGGGGACCACGAGCGGCAGGTCGGGGACGACGTGCGTCCGACGACCGGGGGAGACGGGACCGGTGACGGCACCGATGGCGGGCCCGGGGGCAGGCCCGAGACCGAGCAGGGGGACCACGGGCAGCCCGATCCTCAGGAGGACGAGGGGCGGCCCGACCGCCCGGGAGGCGCGACGGCCGTGGGCGCGGAGGAGCCCTCCACGGACACGGCGGCGCTCTCGGTCCGCCCTCCGGACGAGGAGGCAGCCCGCCGGGCAGCGGTCCGGGATCAGGCCGTGGCCGCGAAGCCCGCCCTGGCACGGTTCCTGCAGGTCGTCGTCGCGCTCTTCTTCCCCGTCATCGTGGTGGCCGCGGCCGTCCGTGCCGTCGCGTCGTCGTCGTTCCTGTGGCTCGAGTACCACCGCCCCGGGTTTCCCGCCGACCAATACGGCTTCTCGCTGGATGACCGCATGACCTACGGGTCCTACGCCCTCGACTACGTCCTGAACTTCGCGCCGCCGCGCTACCTGGGCGGCCTCGTGACGCCGGAGGGCGAGCCGCTCTTCCTCGAGTCCGAGGTGGGGCACATGGCCGACGTGAAGGGCGTGCTGGGCCTGTCCTTCGCCATCGCCCTGGTGCTCTTCGTGCTGGCCGTCCTGGCGTGCGCCTACCTCGCCCGGCGGTACAAGGGCGGTGTCCGCCGGGCACTGTTCTCCGGTGCGGTCCTGACGCTGGTGGGCATCGTCGCGCTGGCCGTGCTCGCGATCCTCGCCTGGCAGACCTTCTTCACGCAGGTGCACGCCCTGTTCTTCGCCGAGGGCACCTGGACGTTCCGGGTGGACGACACGCTGATCCGGCTGTTCCCCGAGCAGTTCTGGACGGATTCCGCCATCACCGTCGCCGTGCTCGTCCTGGCGGCGGTCCTCCTCACGCTCATCCTCACCTGGCCCACGAAGGCCCGGCGGGACCGGTCGATGCTGGCGCAGGACGCCCTGCGATCGCGCTACCGCGGAGACCTCGACGCGGCCTAGCGCTTGGCGGAACCGTACAGGTCCTCGAGGGCGTCCGCGCAGTCGGCGACGACGGCCGCGCGCTTGAGCTTCAGCGTGGGGGTCAGGTGCCCCGATTCCACCGTGAACTCGACGTCGAGCACCGTGAAGCGCCGGATCTGCTCGGCCCGGGAGACGGTCGCGTTCGCGGCGTCGACGGCGGCCTGCAGGTCGGCGAGCACCTCGGTGTCCGTCGCGGCCTGCTCGGCCGTGAGGCCCGGCTTCCCGTGCGCCGAGGCCCAGGGCCCGAGGGCCTCGCGGTCCAGGCTGACGAGGGCGCCGATGAACGGCTTGCCCTCGCCCACCACGACCGCCTGGGACACGAGCGGGTTCTCGCGGAGCTTCTCCTCGAGCGGACCGGGCGCCACGTTCTTCCCGGCGGCGGTCACGAGCAGGTCCTTCTTGCGGCCCGTGATGGTCAGGAAGCCGTCCTCGTCGAGGACGCCGAGGTCCCCGGTGCGGAAGTAGCCGTCATCGGTGAACGCCTCCGCCGTGGCGGCGTCGTTGCGGTGGTACCCGGCGAAGATGCCGGTGCCCTTCACCTGGACCTCGCCGTCGTCGTCGAGGCGGACGCTCGTGCCGGGCATGGGGATGCCCACCGAGCCGACGCGGGTCAGGGGCACCGTGTTCACGGTGCACGGCGCGGTGCTCTCCGTCAGGCCGTAGCCTTCCTGGACCATGATGCCGGCGCCCCGGAAGAAGTGGGCGAGGTGCTCGCTGAGCGGACTGGCGCCGGAGACCGTGTAGGTGACCTCACCGCCGAAGACGGCGCGCAGCCGGGGGTAGAGGATGCGGTCGAAGACGGCGTGCGAGGCGCGCAGGGCGGGGGAGGGCCCGCGCCCTCCGCGGCCCCGTGCATCGACGGCCCGTGAGTAGGCGACGGCGGTGCGCTCGGCTGCCGCGAAGAGCCTCCCCTTGCCGGATTCGGCGGCACGACGGCCGGCGGTCGCGTGGATCTTCTCGAAGATGCGGGGAACGGCCAGGAGGAATGTGGGCCGGAAGGTCGTCAGGTCCTCGAGGAGCTGGGCTGCGGAACCGGAGTGCGCCAGCTTGATGCCGCCGGTGAAGCACACCACCTGCACCGCCCGCGCGAGGACGTGGGCGAGGGGCAGGAACATGAGGGTCCGGGCGTTCTCCTGCTTCAGGAACTCGGGCAGGAACTCCAGCGTGTTGACGGCGAACAGTGCGAAGTTGCCGTGGGTGATCACGCAGCCCTTGGAGCGCCCGGTGGTGCCCGAGGTGTAGACGATCGACGCGGGGTCCGCGAGGCCGCGGGAGGATCTCGCCGCTTCCAGTGCGTGGTCGGTCACCGCGGCACCGCCCTCGGTGAGCGAGGCGAGGGTCTCGTCCCCGCCGGACCCGTCGCCGGTCAGGCGCACCACGGTGGTGGCGTCCGCACGGCCCGCGCGTCCGGCGGCGTCGAGCACGGTGTCCGCCTTCTGCTGGTCCTCCACGAAGACCACCGAAGGCTGCGCGTCCTCGAGGATCCAGGCCACCTGGTGTGCCGAGGACGTCTCGTAGATCGGGACGGTGACGGCCCCGGCGAACCAGATGGCGACGTCGGCCAGGGTCCACTCGTAGCGGGTCTTCGACATCACCGCGACGGCGTCCCCGGGCCGCACCCCGCGTGCCACCAGGCCCTTGGCCAGGCCGGACACCTGCTGCAGGAACTCCGCGGCCGTCACGTCCTGCCACCGGCCGTCCGACCGCACCGCGTACAGCGCGTGCTGCGGGTCGGCGGTGGAGGTGCGCAGGAGGAGGTCGGTGGTGTTGCTGGTCGGTGGAAGCCCGACCAGGAGTTCCGTGATGGCTTCGCGCACCATTGCTCGCTTTCGTTGGGGAAGGGTCGGGTGGGCCCGGGCCCTAGATCCAGCTCGGCAGCCACATGCGCGTGCGCCACTGGTCGTAGGTGATGATCTCGGCCGTCCAGATGGGCAGGAAGTAGGCCGACAGCGCGACGGCGACTGCCAGGAAGACCCCCACCAGCACGATACCCCGCTGCCGCCGGGCCCGGCCGGCGTCCGGCCCGCCGAGCACCAGGCCGAGGCAGTAGACCAGGGACAGGACGAGATACGGCTCGAAGGCCACGGCGTAGAAGTAGAAGGTGGTGCGTTCCGGGTAGAGGAACCATGGGAGGTAGCCGGCGGCGACGCCGGTCAGGATCGCCGCGGCGCGCCAGTCGCGGCGACCCAGCCAGAAGAACAGCAGCACGATCAGCGACAGCGCCGCACTCCACCAGATGAGCGGGTTGCCGAGGACGGTCACGGCCTGCGAGCAGGCATCGGCCCCGCAGCCGGCGGGCTTCTCGTAGAAGAACGACGTCGGGCGCCCCATGACCAGCCAGGACCACGCGCTCGCCTCGTAGGGGTGGTCCGAGCCGAGGCCCTGGTGGAACGTGTAGGCGCTGCGGTGGTACTCCGCGAGCGAGCGCAGGCCGTCCGGCACCCAGCCCCACTGCTCCGACGGGTTCCGCCCCGCCCAGGTCCGGTCATAGGCGCCCTCCGAGAGGAACCAGCCCGTCCAGGTTCCCAAATAGGTCAGCAGCGCCACGGGCACGAGGCAGGCGAAGGCGAGCGGGCCGTCCTTGGCCGCACCTGCGAGGAACCAGTGGTGCACGCCGGCGATACGCCGGGCGCTCATGTCCCAGGCCACGGTCAGGAGCCCGAAGGCCGCGATGAACGGCAGGGCGGACCACTTGGTGCCGAGCGCCAGTCCCAGGCACACCCCCGCGACGAGGCGCCAGGGCCGGAACCCGAGGAAGGGCCCGTAGGACAGCCCGCGCGCGGAGGGCAGCCCGTCGTCCCGCCGTCCCGCCAGCGCGGCGAGGCGGCGGGCCAGGCGGCGCCTGCCGTCGTCGCGATCCAGCAGGAGCGCCGCGAAGGCGGAGAGCAGCCAGAAGCTCAGGAAGATGTCGAGCAAAGAGGTGCGTGATTCGACGATGTGGTGGCCGTCGACGGCGAGGAGGAGCCCGGCCGCGGCGCCCAGGAGTGCCGAGCCGAACATCCGCTGGGCGACGAACGCGAGCAGCAGCACCGAGAGCGTGCCGATCACCGCCGCCGAGAAGCGCCAGCCGAACGCATTGTCGGAACCGAACAGCAGCATCCCGAAGGCGATCATCCACTTGCCGACGGGCGGGTGCACCACGTAGTTCGCGGTGTCGAGCAGGACGTCGGGGTTGCCGGCGTTGAACGATTCGTTGGCCTTCTCGGGCCACTCGCGCTCGTAGCCCGACTGCAGCATCGAGTAGGCGTCCTTGACGTAGTACGTCTCGTCGAACACGAGCGAGCCGGGCTCGCCGAGCCGTACGAAGCGCAGCACCCCGCCGATCAGCGCCATGGCGAGCGGGAGGATCCAGCGCAGGGCCCCGCCCGGGGCGGCGGCGCCGAGGAGCCGGGCCGCCAGGGCATCGCGCGTGTAGGCGTGCGCCGGAGCGACGACCCAGGATCCGCCCTCGTTCGGGCTGTCCCGGCGGGGACGGACGGCGGTGTGGCTCACGCTGTCATGCTACCGGCGGACCCTGCGCGGTCCCGGCAGGTGGGCCGGCCGCCACTCCGGGTTCCTCGCCGGCGGTGGCGGCTAGGCTGGTGCGGTGAACCAGCCATACGACGCCGCCAGCCCCGACCTGCCCGACGAGGACCCTTTCGAGCGCGAGGATCAGGGTCCGGACGCCGACCAGGACCTGGCCGATTCCGTGGGCACCGCCGAAGAAGGGACCCGGGCTCCCGTCACGGCGTACCGCGGCACCGCCGGCGACGGCAGCGGGCGGGGGCGCATCGTCCTCGCGGCGACGCCGATCGGGAACATGGGAGACGCGACCGAGCGTCTGATCGGCCTGCTGCACACCGCCGACGTCGTCGCGGCCGAGGACACCCGGCGCCTCCACCGCCTGGTGCAGGCCCTCGGCGTGACCGTGACGGGTCGGGTGATCAGCTACCACGAACACAACGAGACCGAGCGGACGCCCGAACTGCTCGACCTGGTGCGCGACGGCGCCACCCTGCTGATGGTGACCGACGCCGGCATGCCCTCGGTCTCCGATCCGGGCTACCGGCTCGTGGAGGCGGCAGTGGCCGAGGGCCTCGACCTGACGGCGGTGCCGGGCGCATCCGCCGTCCTCGCGGCACTCGCGCTGTCCGGCCTGCCCACCGACAGGTTCTGCTTCGAAGGGTTCCTGCCGCGGAAGCCCGGGGTCCGCGCCGGGCGCCTCGCCGACCTCGCCGCCGAACGCCGCACCATGGTGTTCTTCGAAGCGCCCCACCGCATCGAGCCGATGCTCCGCTCGCTGCAGCAGGTGTTCGGCTCGGAGCGCCAGGCGGCGGTGGCCCGCGAGCTCACCAAGGTGCACGAGCAGGTGGTCCGGGGCTCCCTCCTCGAGCTGCTGCAGTGGGCCCAGGCGAGCGAGGTGCGCGGCGAGATCGCCGTCGTCGTCGCCGGAGCGCCGGAGGCGCCGCCCTCACGCCCGGAGGACCACGTGGCCGACGTCAACGCGCTGATCGACGGCGGGATGAGGCTCAAGGATGCGGTGGCGGCCGTGTCGGCGGAGACGCGCGTCAGCAAGCGCGAACTCTATGCAGCGGTGATCGCCGCGCGCTGATCGACACCTCGCGGCACTGTGCAGGTGTCCAAAGGAAGCGCGGACGGGCCGTGCATCCTTCACTGGACACTGCTTCTCGGCCGGGACTAGCGTGATCGGGAATGTCCCCCTCGGGACGCGCCCCGACACTTCGCGAAGGAGCCCACTATGGCTGTCACGGCCGAGCAGGAGAAGGCAGTACTCGACAAGGTGCCCACCGGGCTGCTCATCGACGGACAGTGGCGGGCGTCGTCCTCCGGTGCCACGTTCGACGTCGAGGACCCGGCGACCGGCCGCACCCTCCTGACCCTCGCCGACGCCACGCCCGAGGACGGCATGGCGGCACTGGACGCAGCGGTCGCCGCCCAGGCGGACTGGGCCCGTACGGCGCCCCGCGAGCGGGGCGAGATCCTGCGGAGGGCCTTCGACCTGGTCACCGCGCGGGCAGACGAGTTCGCCCTGCTGATGACGCTCGAGATGGGCAAGCCGCTCGCCGAGGCGCGCGGCGAGGTCACGTACGGAGCCGAGTTCCTGCGCTGGTTCTCGGAGGAGTCCGTCCGCATGTCGGGCCGCTACTCCACGTCCCCCGACGGCAGGTCGCGGCTGCTCGTGAGCAAGAAGCCCGTGGGCCCCTGCCTGCTCATCACGCCGTGGAACTTCCCGCTCGCCATGGCCACGCGGAAGGTCGCCCCGGCGATCGCCGCCGGCTGCACGATGGTGCTCAAGCCCGCGAACCTCACGCCGCTGACCTCTTCCCTGTTCGCGACCGTCCTGCAGGAGGCCGGCCTTCCCGCCGGCGTGCTCAACATCGTCAACACCACCACCGCGGGTGACGTCACGGGACCGCTGATCGAGGACCGGCGCCTGCGCAAGCTCTCCTTCACCGGTTCCACCCCGGTCGGCCGCAGTCTGCTCGCCGCGGCGTCGAAGAACGTGCTGCGGACCTCCATGGAACTCGGCGGCAACGCACCGTTCCTCGTCTTCGAGGACGCCGACCTCGACGCGGCGGTCGACGGCGCCATGCTGGCGAAGCTCCGCAACATGGGCGAGGCCTGCACGGCGGCGAACCGCTTCATCGTCCACGAATCGGTGGCCGACCGCTTCGCCGCCGCCCTGGCCGAGCGCATGGATGCCATGACCCCGGCGCGCGGTACGGAGGACGGGTCCAAGCTCGGCCCGCTGATCGACCAGAAGAGCCGCGACAAGGTGCACGAGCTCGTGACGGCCGCCGTCGGTGACGGCGCGCAGGCCGTGACCGGTGGCGCCCCCGTCACGGGTGACGGCTACTTCTACCAGGCCACGGTCCTCAAGGGCGTGCCGCGGACCTCCCGGATCATGCAGGAGGAGATCTTCGGTCCCGTGGCGCCGATCATCACGTTCAGCACCGAGGACGAGGCGGTGGACCTGGCCAACGACACCGAGTACGGGCTCGTGGCCTACGTCTTCACCCGCGACCTCAACCGGGGCCTCCGCCTCGGCGAGCGGCTGGACACGGGCATGATGGGCCTCAACGCGGGCGTCGTGTCCAATGCCGCCGCGCCCTTCGGCGGGGTCAAGCAGTCGGGCCTCGGCCGCGAGGGCGGCGCGGAGGGCATCGAGGAGTACCTCTACACGCAGTACGTGGGCATCGCCGACCCCTACGCGTCGTAGCGCGGGGTCAGCGCGGGGTCCGCGTTCTGTGCGCGGATCGAGCACGGACGGACGTCATCGGTGCGGGTGGTCGCGGAAGCGGTTGAGCAGGGACTGCGGGAACAGGCGGGCCCTGATCCTCCGGGACCAGGGACTGCCGCCCCGGAGCGCGTGCCTGACGGCGTCGACGTCCTCCCACCGCGGCGGTGCCACCCGGCGCGCGAGCGTCGGGACGGGCCGGAAGGGGCCGCCGGCCGGTGCGACGTCGGCGTGTTCGGCGTACTCCTCGTACTCGTAGGCGGTCCTGAGCCTGCCCAGGGACGTCGCGGGTCCACCCTCCAGCCCCGCATCACGCAGGAGGCGCCCGGCGAAGGTGCGGGGCGTGTCGGTGGGCTCGAGCGGGTAGCCGTAGTCGCCGGCCAGCTCGGTCGTCTCGGCCCACGCGGCGGTGGCGGCACCGTGGCTGTCCGCGGTGGAGTCGGTCATGCCGCTGACCTCGACGGCGCGGCGCCTGGACCGGGTCCTCACCGACCGCAGGAGGAGCGGAAGGAGTGCCAGGAGCGCTATCCCTCCGACGGCGAGCAGGCCCGCCATGGGTCGTGCCTCGTCCTGCGGACCCGCCGCCCGGGGATCGTCGGCGTTCTCCGATGCCTCGGCGCTCGGGCCCGTCAGGCCCGCTCCGCCCAGGGCCCCGCCGGGGTTCAGGGCATCCGTGTCGTCCGCGCGGGGCCCCACCGGTGAGAACGCCCGCTGGGCGTAGGTCGGGACGACGCCGCGGGACGGCGTCGGCTCGAACTGGACCCATCCCACGCCCTCGAAGTACAGCTCGGGCCACGCGTGGGCGTTGCGCGAATCGACCACGAACTCGCGCAGCTCCGTCCCCTCGGGGCCCTCCTCCGTGTCGCCCGTGGGGCTGCCCGGCGTGTACCCGATGGCCACCCGGCTGGGGATCCCGGCAGCACGCGCCATGACGGCCATGGTGCCGGCGTAGTGGACGCAGTAGCCGGACTTGGATTCCAGGAAGCGGGCCATCACGTCCATGCCGCTGCCGTCGTACCCGCCGTCCACCGGGGCCTCCACGGAGTACGTGAACTGGGCACCACGCAGGTAGCTCTGGATCGCCAGGGCCTTGTCGTAGGGGTTCACGAACTCGCCGGCCACCTCCTCGGTCGTCGAGCGGACGATCTCCGGGGTGTCCTCGGGTAGCTCCGAGAAGACCTCCGGGACGAGCTCGGGCTCGGAGGGTCCGATGGTGCCGAGGCCCTCACGCGTGAGGGCGGCCGCGCGGCTCTCGACGACGTACTCCTGGCGCGCCGTGGACCCTCCGTCGGTGGCGAGGATCGAGAGGTTCGCCGGGTCCCATTCCCAGTTCCCGGAGAGGTTGCTGATCCCGACGGGCGCGTAGGGGGAGAGGAGCCAGGGGCTCGCGTAGCTCTGCGTCGTGATGCGCGTGAACACGGTGCTGCTCTCGGGCGGGCTCACCGGGGTGCCCTCCTCCGCGCCGATCTCGGCGACGCCCCCTTCGCGGTCGTCGATCCTCTGGTCCGGTTCCCACCGCCGTCCGCTGAAGTCCTCGAGGGTGACCGCGCGCAGGTAGAGGGGCGCATCCGAGTTGGTGGAGTAGGTGATGCGCCCGAAGCCCGTGGGATTGCGCAGGTCGTTGCCGAGCGTCACTGCGGGGTTCAGGCCCGTGGCGCTGCCCCAGACATTCATGCGCGCTCCCTGCGGAAAGGCACCGGAATTGAAGCCCGGGATGAACAGCGGCAGGATCACGGTCACGGCGAGCGCCGCCGCGCCGATGATCGCGCTGCGACCCGCGAAGCCGGAGGACGCCCGGGTGCCACCGGCCGCTATGCGGTTCTCACGCCATTGCGCGAGCGCGAGCAGCAACAGGAACGCGAGGACGGTGGTGATGAACGCGAACATCCCGACACCGTTGGGCTTCACGATGGCCGGGGTGATCATGACGGTGAGGAGCCCGAGCCCGGCGGCCGCGGGCATGTGCATCGTCGTCGAGAAGACGTCCACGATGATGGCGATGAGCCCCAGCGCCGCGCAGATCACGAGGAAGATGCCGGCGCCGGGCAGCACCGGGGCCACCTGGGAGACGACGGTCTCCTCGGCCTGCGCGAGGAGGCGCCGGAGCTCGAACGACGTGCCCGGCCCGGGGACGACGCCGAGGATGCTCTGCCGCGGGAAGAACTGGGCGGTGAGGGCGCCGACGAGCGCGAGGACGCCCACGAGCGCCGAGAGGACGCCGCCCAGGCGGAGGGTCCGGGTCAGCGCCATGGCCAGGAGCACGGGGACGAGCGTGCGCAGGACGGGGGACAGCCAGGCCCACGGCTCCACGACGCCGTTCAGGCTGGTCGCCGCCGCGAGGACCGCGAGGAGGGACGCCCCGGTGACCGCCCAGTGCCACGGGTCGGCGAGGGGGGCGCCGGAGGCGGGCGACGGCGCGGGCGTGGCGGCGGGCGCCGGGCGGGAGAGTGTCGAGGTCATGCCGGTTCCCTGTGGGTGGTGTCCCGTGCGGTGGCACGGGAGGCGCGGATCGGTCCTGGGGACTGCGACGACGGCGAGGGCCCGGTGGACGTCGCGTGCACCGCGTTCCCGAGCCCGGCCCAGACTGCGGGCAGGTGCGCCGCGGGGGAGGCGGCTGTGGCGTGCCAGCCGGCTGCGCGCAGGATGTCGAGCTGCCGCTGGGAGTCGGCGGGCCGCTCGGTGGTGATGATGGCGTAGCACGCCGAGCCGTAGTCGGCCGCCGAGGCCAGGGCCCGAGCCTCCTCGCTGGTGATCGTCCCGAGGACCGCGATGAGGGGGCCGCGGTGCCGTGTCGTGGCGAGCTTGTCCAGGAGATCGTCCCCGTAGGCGGCGTGCGGCGCTTTCTGGGCGGTCTCGGCGGTGGAGCGGCGGATGCGCTGCGCGGCACTGCGCGCCAGCTCGCCTGCCCGCACCATGGTGCTGCCACCGGTCTCGTCCGCCCCTGTGCGGCGCCCGGTCTCCGGAGCGAGTTCGAGGGCGGCGAGCCCCTCCGCGATGCCTGCCACGGCGCCCTGGCCGTGGTGCTCCTCGTCGGACGGGAACGGCGCGGACGGCGAGTGCAGCAGCGCGGGAGCGCCCTGGTGGTCGAGGAACCGCAGGACGTAGTTGCGCTCCAGCAGGTGCGCGCTGATGGACATCACCGCGGTGACGGCCCACTCGAAGGTGGGTGAGGTCGACAGGCCGTTACCGCCGTCGACGCCGAACGCCGCGCTGAACCCGGTGCTGAAGCCGTGGTGCCGCTGGTCCATGAGCAGGGTGGCCTGCGGTGTGGTCACGGACTCCTCCTGCCGCACCATGAGCTCGCTGTGGCGTGCCGTCGCGGCCCAGTGGACCCGGCGCATCGAGTCCCCGTGCCGGTACTCGCGCGTCATGACGTCGTCGTCGCTCGGGTTGGCCTGGCGGCGCGTGGCGGCCATGCCGTCACTGCCCCGGGAGCCGGAGAGGGCGGAGGCGAGCAGCTCGACGGGGGCCGGCGTGACCACGAGGGCGTCCGTGCCACCGAGCACGTGGCGGGACTTGCCGAGCCCGAAGGGATCGGTGAACTCGGCCGTGACGGGGCCGATGTCGTAGACGCCGCGCGATGCGGAGCGGAGCCGGTACTCGTAGAGGGAGACGCCCTCGCGTGTCGGGTTGCGCGACGGGTAGGTGAACTGCGGTGCCTGCCCGAACCGCGCGGGGAGCCGCTCCTCCATCGAGATGCTCGCCCCGCCGGCCACCGATGCCGTGAGGGACAGCGTGACGGTCGTCGTCGAGCCGATCTCCATCGACTGCGGCTGGAAGCGGCGGCCCACCGCGAACCGCGGCTTGACGATCCTCAGCACGAGGACCGAGACCAGCGGCAGCGCCAGGAGCAGGACGCCCACGTACAGGAGGTCGCGGCGCCCGAGGACCTGCGCGAACAGCAGTGCGACCACGGCGGTGAGGACGAAGCCCCACCCGCGCACGGTGAGGATGCGCGAGGGGAGCCTGTCGAGGAGTGCCATCTGGATCCGCCGGGGCTAGGAGGGACGTGTGCCGGGGGTGGGAGTCATCGCCGCTGCGCCTCGCGGGCCACCGGCACGCGCGACAGGACGTCCCGCACGATCGTCGACGCCGTCTCGCCGGCGCTGGTGGCCTTGCGGTCGAGCAGGAGACGGTGGGCGAGCACGGCGTCGGCGATGGCCGCGATATCGTCCGGGAGGACGAAGTCCCGGCCCTCGAGGGCGGCGCCCGCCTTCGCCGCCCGGAGGAGCTGCAGCAGGGAACGGGGGCTGGCACCGAGCCGCAGCCGCGGGTGCTCCCGCGTGGCGCGGCCGATGGCCACCGTGTAGTCCTTGACGGCCGGCGAGACGTAGACGCCGCGGACCTGGCGCATCATCGAGGCGATGTCCGCGACGCTCGCCACCGGGCGGATCGCCGCGAGCGGCGACACCGACTGGTGGCTCTCGAGCATGTCGGCCTCCGCGTGCGCATCCGGGTACCCCATGGAGATCCGCGCCATGAAGCGGTCGCGCTGGGCCTCGGGGAGGGGATAGGTGCCCTCCATCTCGATGGGGTTCTGCGTGGCGACCACCATGAACGGCTCGCCGAGCGAGTGGGTGTGCCCGTCCACGGTCACCTGGTGCTCCTCCATGCACTCCAGGAGGGAGGACTGCGTCTTGGCGGACGCGCGGTTGATCTCGTCGCCGATCACGATGTTCGCGAAGACCGGACCGGGCCGGAACTCGAAGCGGCGGGAGTCCTGGTTGAAGATCGAGACCCCGGTGACGTCGGAGGGCAGGAGGTCGGGGGTGAACTGGATGCGGTTCACGGTGCAGTCGATGGTCCGTGCGAGGGTCTTCGCCAGCATGGTCTTGCCGACGCCGGGCACGTCCTCGAGGAGCAGGTGGCCCTGGGCCAGCAGTACCGTGAGGGCGAGCCGCGCGGCTTCGGGCTTCCCGTCGATCACCGTGTCGATGGAGTGCAGGATCCGCGTGCTGATGTCGTGGAATCTGGCTCCGGGAACGTCCGGCTCCGCTGGTCCCGCCAGTCGTGGATCCGCTGCGACCTCGGCGATGTTGTGCTGGACGTCCATGGGTACCTTCCATGCGTGCGGCTGCGGTGGCTGGCGGCGGCCTGACGGCCGGACGATCGACACGCAGTGGACGGCTGCGGCCTGCCTGCGCGAGGCAGGGCAGGCCGCAGCTGAATGATTCAACAGGTTACTAGCTCAACTTGCTCCCCGGGGGATAAGTTCCGCACCGGAACTAGTCTTGAAGCATGTGTAACAGCGCAGCAGGCGTCCGGCATCCCTACGAGGCGGGGGAGACCCCACCGGCGTACCGGGAGCCGGCAGGCACGGCAGGCACGGACGGCGGCAACGGCACCCCGGGCAACACCAGCGACGACGGCGCGGCCGAGGCGCGACGGCGCCGGAAGGGCGGTTACCCGCCGCTGCCGGAACCGCTGCCCGTTCCCGTGATCGACAACCACACGCACTTCGACTTCCGTGAGGGATCGGTGGAGGTGTCCATCACGGAGGCCCTCGACGCCGCCGAGGCCGCCGGGGTCAGGGGGGCTGTGCAGGTGGGGACGGACCTGGCGTCGTCGCGCTTCACCGCCGCCGTCGTCGAACAGGACGCACGGCTCCTCGGCGCGGTGGCGCTGCACCCCAATGACGCGCCCCTGCTGGCGGAGGCCGGGACGCTCGAGGACGCGCTCGGGGAGATCGAGCACCTCGCCGCCGGTCCGCGCGTCCGCGCGCTCGGCGAGACGGGACTCGACTACTTCCGGACCGGGGAGGGCGGCCGCGGGAGCCAGCTCACGTCCTTCCGCCGCCACCTGGACATCGCCAGGCGGCTGGGCAAGGCGCTGCAGATCCACGACCGCGACGCCCACGACGACGTCGTGGCCACCCTCCTCGCCGACGGCGCCCCGGAGCGCGTGGTGCTGCACTGCTTCTCCGGCGACGCGGGCCTGGCCCGGATCTGCAACGAGCACGGCTGGTACATGTCCTTCGCCGGGACGGTGACCTTCAGGAACGCCGACAACCTGCGGGAGGCACTGCTCGTCGCCGACCCCGCCCTCGTGCTCACCGAGACCGACGCCCCGTTCCTCACGCCCCATCCGCATCGAGGCCGCCCGAATGCCGCCTACATGGTGCCCTACACGGTGCGCGCCATGGCCGGGATCCTCGACACCGGCCTCGACGCCCTCTGCGCCCGGCTGACCGAGAACACCGAGGCCGTGTACGGCAGCTGGGACTGACGCCCGGCCTCCGCACGGCACCACGGACCGTCAGGGCACGAGTAGTTCCCGGTGGGGTACCGCGTACCGGCCTCCCCAACTGGGGTGGCGGGCACTGGTGCCCGGGAGCGCACCGTGTTCGTACTGTGTGGGCAGGGAAAGCGAGGTCCGCCAGCCACCGTGCTGTCGCCGGCCCGCCTCTTAGTACCGTCCTTCTCTTGAGACCGGAAGACGGCGGTGCGTCCGGCAGGGTCCCTCCCCCCAGCAGGGACTCTGCCCCCGAGTGGGTCGGCGGCGCCGGAAGCCCTCCTGAGACCAGGGCTTCCATCCGGCGCCGTCGACTCCCGGGAACGGTCAGGCTGCGGGAGGCGGACCGGGCGCGTGCACCAGGTCCTTCCGGCAGGACCGATACGATGACGGGGTGACATCGCCCCCTGCCGCCGGCCCGCCCGCACCCCTCTTCGGAGCCGCCGACATCCGACGCCTCGCGGCCGAGGTGGACATCCGCCCCACCAAGACCCTCGGGCAGAACTTCGTGATCGACGGCAACACCATCCGCCGGATCGTCGCCGCAGCGAACCTCGGGACGGACGAGACGGTCCTCGAGGTGGGCCCCGGGCTCGGGTCCCTCACGCTCGGGCTGCTCGACGCCGCCGAGCGGGTGGTCGCGGTCGAGATCGATCCCGTCCTCGCGCGGAAGCTGCCGGGCACCATCGCCCAGTGGCGGCCGGAGCGCGCAGCCTCCCTCGACGTCGTCCTCGAGGACGCCCTGCGCGTCACCGAGCTGCCGCAGGACCCCACGGCGCTCGTGGCCAACCTGCCCTACAACGTCGCCGTTCCCGTGGTCCTCAACCTCCTCGAACGCTTCCCCTCCCTCCGCCACGGCCTCGTGATGGTGCAGGACGAGGTGGCGGACAGGCTGGCGGCTCCTCCCGGCTCGAAGACCTACGGTGTCCCGTCGGTCAAGGCAGCCTGGTACTCGAGCATGTCCAAGGCCGGCGTCATCGGCATGAACGTGTTCTGGCCCGCCCCGAAGATCGCCTCGGGCCTGGTCCGCTTCACGCGCCGCGAACCCCCGGCCACCACCGCCACGCGCGAGCAGGTGTTCGCCGTGATCGACGCCGCCTTCGCCCAGCGCAGGAAGACCCTGCGGGCCGCGCTCGCGGGCTGGGCGGGGTCGCCCGTCCTGGCGGAGCAGGCGCTGCGTGCGGCGGGAGTGGACCCCACCGCCCGCGGCGAGGTGCTCGACGTCGTCGCCTTCGCCCGCATCGCGGAAGCACGCGCACAAGCGGCGGGCGTCCCCGACGCCAGCTGAACGGCGCAGGGAACAGTGGGCTAGGTTGGAGGGTATGGTCTCGGGCAGAACAGTCGACATGCGCTCCGGCGCCCGCTCGGTGCGCGTCAGGGCCCCCGGCAAGATCAACGTCTCGCTCATGGTCGGCCCGCCGCGCGAGGACGGCTACCACGGGATCGCCAGCGTCTTCCTCGCCGTCTCCCTGTACGAGGAGGTCACGGCCACCGAGACTGCCGGCGAGGGCATCAGCGTCACGGTGAACGGCCAGGGCACGCTCAACCTGCCCGCCGAGTCCATCCCGCTCGACCGCACCAACCTCGCGGTGCGCGCCGCCGAGCTCCTCGCCGAGGTGAGCCCCGGCCGCACCGGCGTGCACCTCGACATCACCAAGCGCGTCCCCATCTCCGGGGGCATGGGCGGCGGATCGGCGGACGCCGCCGCGGCCCTGCTCGCCTGCGACGCCCTCTGGGGCAGCGGCTTCTCCCGGGACGAGCTGGCCAAGATCGCCGTCGACCTCGGCGCCGACGTCCCGTTCGCCCTCGTCGGCGGCACCGCCGTCGGCCTCGGCGTGGGGGACCGGCTCACCCCGGCCATCTCGAAGACGCCCCTGCACTGGGTCCTGGTGACCTCCGGCTACGGGCTGTCCACGCCGGAGGTGTACCGCAGGCTCGACGAGATCCGCCTGCGCGACGGCGTGGAGCCCGATCCCCAGCCGTCCATCGATCCCGCGATCCTCGGTGCCATGCGCGCCGGGGACGCGCTGGGCCTGGCCCCGCTGCTGCACAACGACCTGCAGCAGGCCTCGCTCGAACTCGCGCCCGCGCTGGGCGATATCCTTGACCTGGGGAAGGCCGCCGGTGCACTGGCCGGCATCGTGTCCGGTTCCGGTCCCACCATCGCCTTCCTCACCAAGAGCTCCGGCCACGCGGCCGAACTGGAGTCACTCCTCGGAACCGAGGGACTGCAGGCGGCGTCCGTGCACGGCCCGGCACACGGCGCCCGGATCGCCACAGACGTCGCGGGCTGACCCCGCACCACCGCTCCAACCGAAAGCAGCATCCCCTTGGCACACCTCCTCGGCGCGGAAAACCTCAGCGTCGCCTTCGTCACCCGCACCATCCTCGACAACGTGTCCCTCGGACTCGAGGACGGCGACCGCATCGGGATGGTGGGGCGCAACGGCGACGGCAAGTCCACCCTCATGCGCCTGCTCGCCCAGCGGAGCGCCCCCGATTCCGGGCGCGTCACCAAGCGCCGCGACGTCGCCGTCGGCTACCTCGACCAGTCGGACGTGCTCGACGGCGACCTCGAGGTGGGGCAGGCCATCGTCGGCGACCAGGCGGACCACGAGTGGGCGTCGAACCCGAAGATCCGCGACGTCATGGGCGGGCTCGTCTCCGAGGTCGACTGGCATGCGAAGGTGTCCTCGCTCTCCGGCGGGCAGAAGCGGCGGGTGGCGCTCGCCAAGCTCCTGATCGGCGACGACGACGTCATCATGCTCGACGAGCCCACCAACCACCTGGACGTGGAGGGGGTCGCCTGGCTGGCCCGGCACCTGCAGCAGCGCTGGCGTGCCACCGAGGGCGGACTCCTCGTGGTGACCCACGACCGCTGGTTCCTCGACGAGGTCTGCAACCACACGTGGGAGGTCCACGACGCCGTCGTCGACGACTTCGACGGCGGGTACGCCGCCTACGTCCTCGCGCGTGCCGAGCGGGACCGCATGAACGCGGTGATCGAGTCCAAGCGCGTGCAGCTCGTCAAGAAGGAGCTCGCCTGGCTCCGGCGCGGCGCTCCGGCCCGCACCGCGAAGCCGAAGTTCCGCATCGAGGCGGCGAACGAGCTGATCGCCGACGTCCCCGAGCCGCGCGACTCCCTCGCGCTCAGCAAGATGGCGATGTCCCGGCTCGGCAAGGACGTGCTCGACCTCGAGGACGTCAGCCTGACCATCGACGACGGCGAGGGCTCCGAACGGCAGCTGTTCGACAGGATCACGCTGCGGCTCGCGCCGGGTCAGCGCCTCGGGCTCGTGGGCGTCAACGGCTCGGGCAAGACCACCCTGCTGCGGCTGCTCAACGGTGAGGTGCAGCCCACCTCGGGCAAGGTGAAGAAGGGCAAGACCGTCCAGACGGCCGTGCTCTCCCAGGAGGTCCGCGAGCTCGACGACGTCTCCGACAGCCGCGTCATCGAGGTCATCGAGTCGGAGAAGCGGGTCTTCGCCGTCGGCGGCAAGGAGGTCTCCGCGAGCCAGCTGGTGGAGCAGCTCGGCTTCACCAATGAGAAGCAGTGGACACGGGTCAGCGAGCTCTCCGGTGGCGAGCGGCGGCGCCTCCAGCTCCTCCGGCTGCTCGTCGGCGAGCCCAACGTCCTGATGCTCGACGAGCCCACCAACGACCTTGACACCGACACGCTGTCCGCGATCGAGGACGTCCTGGACGGCTGGCCGGGCACCCTCGTGGTGGTCTCCCACGACCGCTACCTGCTCGAGCGCGTCACGGACACCCAGATGGCCCTGCTCGGCGACGGCCGGCTGCGGGACCTGCCCGGCGGCGTGGACCAGTACCTCGAGCTGCGCAACGCCGCGGGCCCCATGACGGCCACCGGGAGCGCGGCGTCGCCCGCCATCAGCGGCGGCTCCACCGGCGGCTCGTCGGAGGCGGAGCTGCGGCAGGCCCGCAAGGACCTCGCCCGGATCGAACGGCAGATCACCAAGGTGGACGCCCAGAAGGGCAAGCTGCAGCAGCAGATGAACGACGCCGGGGCGAAGGCGGACGCCGACTTCGAGCACATCGCGGGCCTCAACACGCGCCTGCAGGAGCTGCAGGTGGAGATCGAGGATCTCGAGGCGCAGTGGATGGAAGCCGCCGAGGTCCTGGGGGAGTAGCTCCTCCCGTGCGGACGGACGCGCGGCACCGATAGCACGCCCCGGTCAAGGTGTGATGCGTTACACGTGATTCTTTGTGCGGCGCTGCCGGGACCCGCGGCAACGGCCGGGCCTCCGCCGGGCAGTAGCCCAGGAACTACTCGCTCCCACGCCGGCGCTCCCGCCGGCGGCCGTCCGGTCACTCTGCCTGCCGGCAAAGGCCCTAGTCAGGGGCTGGTCGGCGGTCGCTGTCGCACCTCCGTGCCGCGCCTGTGCCCCTGCCCGGCCGCGCCGCGGCCGCGGCGGCGACCGGCATTCCCACGGAGTAAGAGGGGGCCGGCGTCCAAGTAGGGCGGGCGAGATTTTCGAGTGATGAGCTCGACGGGCGGCTGCCCTAGTGTCGAAACAGAAGGTTGCTGATGTTCTTTCAGCGACCATGCGCCCGCCGCTCCGCAGCCCGACTGCGGCGTCCGGCCTGGCGCATCTTGCCCGCTGACGTGCAGTCCACCAGCCGCTCCATCCTGCCCTAGGACATCCGTGCACCCATTCCCGTTAGCAGCCACCACCGGCTCGACCCTCGACGTCGGACTCGACGTCCTCGGCTCCCAGTGGTCCGCCTGGACCTCCAGCCTGGACTGGACGGACGTCAGCGCCTTCTGGGCGGAGGTCTCGCCCTACTTCCCGGTCGCCGTCGCCGGCGCCATCGTGTGGGCCCTCTGGCTGTACCGGTTCATCCTCTCGCACCGGGCGAAGCCGATCGTGACCAACTACCGGACGACGACGTCCGTGGTGGTGCCGTCCTTCCACGAGGACCCGGACATCCTGATGAGCGCCCTCGAGTCGTGGCGCTCCCAGCACCCGGACGAGATCATCATCGTCCTCGACGTCGAGGACCTCGATGCCTACGCCCGGATCGAGGCGCTGCAGGACCCCACGATCAAGCCGATCCTCTTCCACCACGTGGGCAAGCGGTCCGCGCTCGGGGCGGGTATCCGCCTCGCCAAGCACGACATCCTGGTCCTGACCGACTCGGACACGTGGTGGCAGCCGGACCTGCTGCAGAACGTGCAGATGCCGTTCATCGATCCGCTCGTCGGAGCAGTGGGCACCCACCAGACCGTGTACAAGCGGGAGACGAGCGTGTGGCGCCGCGTAGCCGACTGGCTCGTGAACCTGCGCTACCTCGACTACGTTCCCGCGATGGGCGCGGCGGGCGCCGTGCCCTGCATCTCCGGCCGGACGGCCGTCTACCGCCGCTCCGCCGTGATGCCCGTCCTCGAGCACCTCGAGAACGAGTACTTCCTCGGCAAGCGCTGCATCTCGGGCGACGACGGCCGCCTGACCTGGCTGGTCCTCGCCTCCGGCTACAAGACGGTCCACCAGTCCACCGCGCGGGCCCTCTCGATGTTCCCCGCCAGCTTCCGGGCCTTCGTCAAGCAGCGCATCCGGTGGAGCCGGAACTCCTACCGCTGCTACCTCACGGCCATCGGCACCGGGTGGCTGTGGCGCGTCCCCTTCATCACGAAGGTCACCGTCCTGCAGATCCTGCTGACGCCGGTGACCATGGGCCTGACCATGTTCTACCTCATCTTCAACCGCCTGGACTTCACCGTGCTCGGCGTCGCCGCCGCGCTGTCCTGGCTGCTCCTCGGCCGGGGTATCCGCGGGATCTCCCACCTTCGCCGCCACCCGCAGGACATCCTGATCCTGCCGGTCCTCGCCTTCGCCGTGATCCTCGTGGCGCTGCCCATCAAGCTCTACGCCTTCGCCACCATGAACAAGCAGGGCTGGCTGACGCGGCACGCCGACCAGATCGGCGGCGACGGCCAGGACGCCGTGAGCCTCGAGTCCAAGACGGACGTGGCCCAGAACGGACAGGAGGCCGTGGCATGACGAACCGGAAACCGATCCTCCTCAGCCTCCTCGCGCTCGTGTTCATCGCCCTCGTCGGGGCGGGCTTCATCGCTGCCGGCAACGTCTGGAAGAAGTCCGAGGCCGACGCCGTCGGGCGCAACGAGATCGCCGCCAACGGCAACGTGCAGGGGGAGCTCTACACGGGGGATCCCCGCAGCGAGGCGCGCATCGTCCAGAGCGAGGAGGAACGCCTCGTCTACGTCAGGACCATCGCCTCCGCCGCGCGCTGGCGCGTGGACGGGCTCGAGGGACCCTACCGCCTCCACACCGGAGCCACGAACACGCTCGTGCTGCCGGCCCGCACGGAGCCGTACACGACCGCGGACCTGCTCCAGCTCGCCCCGGACACCTTCAAGCAGCTGGCGTCGTCGACCTACCTCCTCACCGAGAACATCGTGGTGCTGCCCGGTGCCACGCTCTCGTTCAGCGGGGGAGAGGGCATCACCGTGCGGATGCAGAGCAACGAGGACGCCTTCGTCTCCGTCGTGGCCCTCGGCGGCTCGCTCACGATCGCCGGCACGGAGGAGTCCGACGTCGCGATCACCAGCTGGGACGGCTCCGGAGCGGACACCGACACCTCCGACGGGCGCGCCTATGTCCGCGTGATCGGCGGCCACGCCTCGTTCTCCCACGCGACCGTCTCCTCGCTCGGCTTCTGGAGCGGCAACACGGGCGGCCTCGCCCTGACCGGGACGGACACGGCCGGTACGTTCCAGGACGCGCCGGCGACCCCGGAGCCCGTGGCCCCCGCGGGCGCCCGGCTGCTGCCGGAGGCGGACCTGCAGTCCCTCGGGGACCAGACGGAGCTCGACTACAGCGTGGTCACCGCCGGCATCGACAACCTGACCGTGAAGGACAACGCCTTCGGACTGTTCGTCACCAACGCAAGGGACGTCGCCATCCGCGACACCGCCATCACCGGGAGCCTGGTGGACGGCCTCGTGCTGCACCGCTCCGTCAAGGACGCGACGATCACCGCGACGTCCTCCTCGGACAACGCGGTGGACGGCATCACCGTGGGCCGCTCCAGCACGCGGGTGGACCTGCTGGAGGTCACGGCGAGCGGTAACGGCCGGAACGGCATCTCGCTCGACGGCCAGCCGCTCGCGGACGGCCCGAACGCCGTCGGGACCGCCGTGGTCACCTACGGCGGGAACCGCGTGCTGAAGAGCACCCTCGCCGACAACGGGCGCTACGGCGTCGAGCTCAGCGGCGGCAACAACCTGCGCCTGACGGGCAACACCATCCGCGGCAACGAGGTGGGTGTCGTGGTCAACTACGCGGCCGAGAGCGTGCACATCATCGACAACGAGATCCGCGACCAGCGCCGGCAGGGCATCGCCGTGCGGGACGCCGGCGCCAACGCGGACATCCGCCGCAACACGATCTCCGGCGGCGACACGGGCGTGTACGTCCGGGACGCCACCGCGACGGTCACCGGGAACACCATGACCTCGCTGTCCGGTCACGGCATCTCGCTGCTGGGCGACGTTCCCGGCACCGAGGTCACCGGCAACAACGTGGGCGGCTACGGAACCGTGGCCATCTGGGACGAGACCTCCACGGGCGCCCTGGTCGAGGAGAACGAACTGCTGAACTGGCATCCCGCTCCCACCGTCCACAGCGTCATGAACTCCGTCTTCCAGCCGCTGACCTTCGTCTGGCTGATGCTCGGAGCCCTGCTCGTGGCCACCGCCTTCACCCGGAAGCGGCACCTCCGCGTGCGCACCATCCGCAACCCCTACGAGGAGCGCGTCCCACTGACGGCCCTCAGCCGGGGAATCGTCCGCATCGACGACGTCCGGAAGGCCCAGTGACGCGCCGCGGCGGTATCACCGCGCTGGTCCTCGCGGTCGTCGCGCTCGTCGTCGCCGCCGTCGTCGTGGTGGTGGCCCTGAACCGGCCGGACGGGAAGGGCGCCGCGCGGGACGAGCAGGAGCCGACGCCGCAGACCAGCCAGGAGGTCGAACCGGCGCCCGGACCGGTGGCCACGCCCGTCGAGTGCCCGGAGCCGACCGTCCGGGTGGCGAACTCCACCGATCTCGAGAAC
Organism: Arthrobacter sp. BC5; assembly: GCF_056680255.1. NCBI lineage: Bacteria > Bacillati > Actinomycetota > Actinomycetes > Micrococcales > Micrococcaceae > Arthrobacter > Arthrobacter sp. BC5. Next base: position 158,688 of record NZ_CM155273.1, on the reverse strand, counting down.
GCGCTCGACGCCGCCCAGCCCGGCGACGTGATCGGCCTCGGGGCAGGCGTGTACACGGGCAACTTCACGGCCAGCGCGACCGGCACGGCCGAGCAGCCCATCATGCTCTGCGGCAACGCGGAGAGCATCCTCGACGGCGGCACCACGGAGGACGGCTACGTGTTCCACCTGGAGGACTCCTCCTACTGGGTGCTGCAGGGATTCACCGTCCGCAACGGCCAGAAGGGGGTCATGGTGGACCAGAGCACCAACACCGCCATCTCCGGACTGACCGTCACGACCATCGGCGACGAGGCGATCCACCTGCGCAAGTTCAGCACCGACAACCGGGTCATCGGGAACACCATCAGCAACACCGGCCGGCGGAAGCCCAAGTTCGGCGAGGGCATCTACATCGGCACGGCCGAGAGCAACTGGTGCGACATCAGCAACTGCGAGCCTGATCGCAGCGACCGCAACGAGATCTCCGGGAACACCATCTCCGGGACCACCTCGGAGAACGTCGACATCAAGGAGGGCACCTCCGACGGCGTCCTGCGGGCCAACACCTTCGACGGCTCCGGGATCGTCGAGGCGGACTCCTGGGTGGACGTGAAGGGCCGCGGCTGGGTCATCGAGGAGAACACCGGTGCCGATTCACCCCAGGACGGCTTCCAGACCCACGAGATCGTGGACGGCTGGGGCACCGAGAACGTCTTCCGGGACAACGTCGCCCAGGTCAACGGACCCGGTCTCGGCTACTCCCTGAAGCCCGTGCGCGACAACGTCGTCGAATGCAGCAACACGGCCTCCGACGCCGGAGAAGGCCTGTCCAACGAACCCTGCACCTCCGGCTGACCCTCCACCACCTACCCCGCAGTACACCTCCCCGCGACAATCTGCGCCATCCCCTACCCAAAAGAGGACACACGATGAGCACTTTCCACGAGAACGACCAGCCGGCACCCCGGGTGACGGTCATCGGCACCGGCTACCTCGGGGCCACCCACGCCGTCTGCATGGCCATCATGGGCTTCGACGTCCTCGGCGTCGACGTCGACCAGCGCAAGATCGACATGCTGTCCGCCGGGAAGGTGCCGTTCTTCGAGCCGGGGCTGCCCGAGAAGCTCGAGGAAGCCCTCGCCTCCGGCCGCCTCCGGTTCAGCACCGACTTCGACGAGGCCGCCTCCTTCGGCGATGTGCACTTCGTCTGCGTGGGCACGCCCCAGGCGCCCAATTCCTCGGCTGCCGATCTCCGCTACGTCGAAGCCGCGTTCACCGCGCTCGCCACGCGGATCGACCGGAAGGCCCTGCTCGTCGGGAAGTCGACCGTCCCCATCGGGACGGCTGCCCGCATCACGTCCATGGTGCAGTCGCTCTCCCCGCTCGGCACGGAGCTCGAGCTCGCCTGGAATCCCGAGTTCCTCCGCGAGGGCTTCGCGGTGCAGGACACGCTGTACCCGGATCGCCTGGTCTTCGGCGTCAGCTCCGCGTGGGCCGAGGACCAGCTCCGCAGCGTCTTCAAGCCGATCCTCGACCTCGACACGCCGGTGATCGTCGCCGACCTCGCGACGTCCGAGCTGGTGAAGGTGGCCGCGAACTCCTTCCTCGCCACGAAGATCTCCTTCATCAACGCCATGGCCGAGATCTGCGAGGCGACCGGCGCCGACGTGAACCAGCTCGCGAAGGCCCTCAGCCTGGACGACCGCATCGGCGGACGCTTCCTCAAGCCGGGCCTCGGCTTCGGCGGCGGCTGCCTCCCGAAGGACATCCGGGCCTTCAAGCACCGTGCGGAAGAGCTGGGTGTCGGGCAGGCGGTGAGCTTCCTCGGCGAGGTGGATTCCATCAACAACCGCCGCCGCGTGCGCACCGTGGACCTCATCCGCGAGCTGGCCGGCGGCAGCCTGGCCGGCGTCCGCGTGGCCGCCCTGGGTGCCGCGTTCAAGCCCAACTCCGACGACGTCCGCGACGCTCCGGCACTGGATGTCGCCCGCCTGCTGTACCTCGAGGGCGCGATCGTCTCCGTGTACGATCCGGAGGCCAACGCGAACGCGCACCGCGCCTACCCGGACCTCAACTACGTCGGCTCCATGGCCGAGGCGGTGGAGAAGGCCGACGTCGTCGCGCTGCTCACCGAGTGGTCCGAGTTCCGGAACGCGGATCCGGACACGCTCGGCGCCCTGGTGAACCACCGGCGCATCCTCGACGGGCGCCACGCCCTGAACGCGAACGAGTACACGGCCAAGGGCTGGCAGTACCGGGCGCTCGGCCGCCCCGCCCAGGCGGCGACGGTGGAGCTCGCCTCCGACGTCCGCGACGAGGCCCCGACGCTCGCGCTCTAGCTCGACCGGACGCACGAAGGGCCGGGGGGATCGTCCCACCCGGCCCTTGGCGTGTCGCCTCCGCCGCTACCGGCAGGCGATGTTGCTCAGCCCGCGTGCCGCACCGCTCGGCGTGCACGTGATCGTCGTGCCGAGGTTCGCCGACTGCACCCAGACCTCGTAGCCCGGCACGCCACCCTGCACGGAGTTCCCGGTGAACACGTTTCCGGTTCCCCAGCCGTCCAGGGCCGCGTGCACCTGGAAGGCATCGAGCCTGGTGCCGGTGCCGGAGTTGCCCTCGATCCGGTAGTCGTTGCCCTTCACGTCGATCCAGGAGTCGGCGTAGTTCGCGCCCGAGGAGCCCGCGTTGGTGAAGACGTTGCCTGTGATGACGCCGCCCGTGGTGCCTTCCTTCACATCGATGCCCTCGGCGGCCGTGTTGGTGATGCGGTTGCCGCGCACCGTGATGCGGTCGGACCGGTCCGGTGCGCCGCCCACCCAGTTGCTCTTGGCACTGCCGAGGTAGATGCCCTCGCCGTACCCGGGCTGCCTGAGCCCGGTGTCGTGGATGGACGAGTTGAGGATGGCGCCGTCGGAGCTGCCCGAGCGGAAGTGCACGGCCTCCGCGCCGATGGTGCCGACGTCGACGCCGTCGATGACCGTGTTCCTCGATCCGTCCAGGACGATCCCCTTGCTGGAGGAGGCGACCGAGATGCCGCTGATGCGCCAGTTCGAGCCGGTGACGTGCAGGCCGTAGCCGGAGGACGTCGACCCGGAGGAGAGCACCGCGCTGCGGGATCCCCGGAGCGTGATGGGCGCCTCGGCCGTGCCGGAGGCCGAGGCCGTGAAGGCCCCCAGGTAGCGGCCGTCCTGCAGCTCGATGACCTGCCCGGGCAGGGCGGAGGCGAGGGCCGCCTTGAGCCCGGCCGCGGTCGAGACCTGGACGGTGCCGGCGGGTGCGGGTGCGGGTGCCGGTGCCGGCGCAGGTGCAGGTGCGGCCGCTTCCACGGGTGCCGCGGGCTGCGCGGAGGTGCCGACGGAAAAGGACACGGTGGCCTCCTCCCGTCCCGTGGGCGTCTCCCACCGGACGTTGAGCTTATGCCTTCCGGAGCCCGTGGTCACGGGCCACGAGTAGGGGGCGGTCTCGTCCTGGCCCAGGTAGGCGCCGTCGAGTTTGAACTTCACCTTCGAGCCGGCAGGAGCATCCACGGATGCCGTGAAGGCGCCGTCGGCCTGGAGCGTGTCGGCAAGTGTGGTCCCATCGGCGAGGACAGTGGTCGGTGCCGCCGACGCAGGTGCTGCGAGGGAGGACAGTGCAACGGCGGTGAGGACGACGCCGGCCGCTGCTCGGCCTGCGCGCAGGCTGACGGAAGAATGCATGGGCTACTTTCTGGTGAGACCTTCCCGCGTCTGCGGGCCAGTTCGTCAGAGGTTAGCGAAGCTCCCGGCAGGGCTTGTACGGTCCGGGGCGCAGCCTTGCAATAAAAAGGGGAATTTATGCCAATGCTTGCAAATCCTTGCGGAAAGCGACGCCGAAGGGGGCAGGTAGTCCGGCGCTGAAGACAAGTACCGGGTGCGCGGGATTACTCTCGTTTTGCTCGTGACCCTCCGGTTAGCTGGGCCCTGGTGGTCAAGGACGAGCATGACATGGGGAAACTATGGGTTACGGTCTCAGCATTGATGTAGGAACAAGTTTCACGGCCGCGGCGGTCATACGGACAGGCGGCCAGGGGTCGGACGCGCCGCAGGTCCTCCCGCTGGGCAGCCGCGCATCGGCCATACCGACGGTCGTCTTCCTCGGTGACGACGGGACACGCCTGGTCGGAGAGGCCGCGGAGCGCAGGGGACTCGCGCAGCCGGAGTGTGTCACCCGGGAATTCAAGCGGCGGATGGGCGATGACGTCCCCCTCATGGTGGGGGGCACCGAGGTCCTCCCGCAGGCCCTCTTCGCCGATGTCGTCTCGTGGGTGGTGGGCGTCGCCGTCGAGCGGGAGGGCGGATCTCCCGACGTCGTCACCCTGACCCATCCCGTGGGCTGGGGGGAGCACCGGAAGGCCCTCCTCCGGGGAGCACTCTCGGAGGCGGGCATCCACGACGTCGAGCTGCTGACCGAGCCCGAGGCCGCAGCGCTGTCGTACGCCTCCCGCGAGCATGTCGCCAGTGGGAGCACGCTCGCCGTCTACGACCTCGGCGGCGGCACCTTCGACGCGACGGTGGTCCGGAAGGGCGACGCCGATTCCTTCACGGTCCTCGGGGTTCCGCAGGGCCTCGAGCGCCTCGGCGGCGCGGACTTCGACCAGGAGGTCTTCCACAGCGTCCTCGACAGCGCGAAGATCTCCCCGGCGGACCTCGATCCGTCCGCCCCCGAGGTCCTTGCCGCCCTCAACCGGCTGCGCCGGGAATGCGCCGAAGCGAAGGAAGCCCTCTCGTCGGACTCCGAGGCGACGGTCTCGGTGATGCTTCCCGGAGTGCACTCGCAGGTACGGCTGGTCCGGTCGGAATTCGAGGCGATGATCGAACCCGCGCTCGCGGAGACGGTCGACACCCTGCGCTCGGCCCTCGAGAGTGCGGGGGTCGGCGCGGAGGACCTGACCGCCATCCTGCTGATCGGCGGATCATCCCGCATCCCACTGGTGGCACAGCTCCTCTCCGAGGAATTCAACCGCCCCCTGGCCATCGACCTCGACCCCAAGGCTTCCGTGGCCCTCGGCGCGGCCTTCGCGACCGCGGCCCTCGAGGATGCCTCCGGCCAGGACCCGGCCGCGGCAGGCGCCGCGGAGCACCACGAGGATCCCAGCGCGGTGCCGGGGAGCGGAGCATCCGCCGCACGCACCAATGCAGCCGGGTTCTCCCTGCCCTCCGCCCGGCGGCCGGCCACGGCGCCGCGCCACGGCCCGGTGTCCATGGCACCGAACAAGCGGCTGGGGATCCGGGTGGGGGCCATCGCGGCGGCCGTGGCGTTGCTGGGAGTCGCGACAGCCAGTGCGACGAACGCCCCGGGCCTGTTTCCCGCCATCTCGGCGCTGGGCGACTCACGGGCCGAGGCCGCCGAGAAGCCGGTACCCGCACCGGCGACGCAGAGTGCAACCCCCGAGCCCGGCGAGAGTGCGAGCGAAGGGCCCGCCGGACCCCTGGCCCCTGATGAGGGCCAGACCTTCCTGGAGCGGGCAGGGGTCAAGGACGCCCCATCGGAGGACAGGCCCAGCAGCACCGAAGAGGCTCCTGCCGACGGTACGAGCCGCAGCACGGGCAAGGCGTCGGAGGCCGCACGGCGAGAAGCCTCGACCTCGGAGGAAGCACCCGGCGGAGCGCCGGCAGGAGAAGGACCCTCACCCGCGCCGTCTTCCTCCTCGCAGGCACCGGCGTCCGCGCAGAAGCCCGGGACGAGTCCGGTCGATCCGACGCCGCCCGCGCCCTTCCCGCCGTCGAGCCCCGCCCCGAGCCCCACCGTTCCCGTCAGCGAAGCGCCGAGCCCCACCACGGCGCCCACCCCGGCGCCCACCACGGTGCCGCCCGTCGTGCAGCCGACCACCCCGCCGCCCGCACCCGAACCGACCACCGACCCCACGACGCCCCCACCTCCCTCGCCCGACCCCCAGCCCACCACCGAGCCGGCAACCGAGCCGCCACCGCCGGCCGTTGAGCCGACGCCCACTGATCCGCCGGCCGGTGGGGACCCCACCGCATCCTCCGCACCCGTGGAGGCCTGATCGTGGTGGCCCACTACCTCGAGGCTGACGTGCGCCCGCACGGCAATCACCCGCTGGAACTGGACACCGCAACCTACGAGGTCGTCCTCGCGCTGTGCGTCGGGTTCTCGATCCCCGGCCTCGTCCCGCCGCTGCTGTACAGCGAGGGCACGCCGCCCGAGCACCTGGTGGACCGGGCACGGGCTGCCGGTTTCGTGCAGGCCGACGGCCGGCCGTCCACCGAGCTCCGTGCCTCGGTGCTGAGGGATGCGGATCCGTACCAGGTGCGGCGGCTGCGGCGCGCCCTGGTGGACCTGTACTGCTCCGAGAGGCTGCCACTCGGCCGCCTCGCACGCCAGCTGGCCGGGGAGGGGTTCGTCGACGAACGCCTGGCGGCCCTGCTCGTCCAGGAGGGCACCACCCTCCTCGGCACCGACCCCTGCGGAGCCCTGGAATCGCTCGACCTCGCGGTCGCTGCCGGTGCCGATGCCCTGACCGCCGCACCACGCCGGGCCGAGGCGGCGCTCGGGGCGGGCGACCTCGACGCTGCCTCCCGCATCCTGGACACCTACTTCGGGCATCAGCTTCCCGAGGAGGAGCTGACCCTCCCTGACTTCGCCCGGGCGGTCCGGGTGTCCAGTGCGCTCTGGGCTCACCGCGGCATGATGTCGCGTGCGGCCGATGTCCACCGCTGGGCGGCCGCCCTCCGCCCGCCGGGGGTGGAGCCGCTCGGCGCGCTCGCGCTGCTGGCCGCCGGTGATGCCGCAGGGGCCCGTTCCATGATCGAGGGGAGGGCCTCGGCGCCGTCGCCCTCGCTGCACGACGTCGCGCACACGCTCCTCGCCGAGGGAGCCCTGCTGTCCCTCGGCCCCGATCCCTACGGTGCCCTCCCCATCCTCATCCGTGCCTCCGACACGCTGAATTCGACCGGAAGGATCGCGCCCTCACCGGAGCTGCCGGCGTCCTTCGCGGCGATCGTCGGGCTCCTGGCCGGCAAGCCGCAGACCGCGCTGTCGCTCATCCAGGCGGCACTCGCCGGCGGACAAGGGGGGCAGGTCCTGCGCCCGCGCCTGTGCCTCCTGGGTGCCTGGGCGGCGATGCTCCTCGACCAGCCCGTCCAGGCGCGGCACCTCATCGTGGACGCCGGAGGGGGCGAGCAGCAGCTCGGCCCGCGGGACGAGCTGCTGCTGCAGGCGCTCGAGGTGGGACTCGCCAGGAGGGCAGGGGACACACCCGCCCTCGTCGAGGCCTGGCAACGCGCCCGCGAGGCACTGCTCCACGTCTCCGTGGACCTGCTGGCCATCCTTCCGCTCGACGAACTGGTGATCGCCGCGGCCCGGCTCCGTGACGTCGAAGGGCTGAAGCCACACCTCGAAGAGGCGTGGCTCCTCCTCGACAGGCTCGGCAATCCACCCCTGTGGTCCGTGCCCCTGCACTGGTCGGCCGTCCAGGCCGGCCTCCTGCTCGAACGCCCCGAGGACCTGGCTCCCCACGCGGCGGCGCTGGTCCGCCAGGCGGCGACGTATCCACTGGCTGCCACGTTCGCGGCCGCGGGCAAGGCGTGGGTCTCCGTACTCGCCGGGAGGTTCGATGCCGACGCCGTCGAGGGGGCGGCACGATGCCTTGCCGCGGAGGGTTTCCCCTGGGAGGGCGCCCGGCTGGCAGGCCACGCCTCGGCGCGGGCCGCGGACCGCAAGGACATGACCAGGCTGCTCTCCTGCGCCCGTGACCTGCGCCCCGTCCGGGAACGGACATCGCGGCCGGACCCGAGGACGCCCCGCGACGCGCCCGGTGCGCCGCGGGCCGCCGCCCTCCGGACAGCGGCGGCAGCGCGCGCCGGCACCGTTCCCGGGGACGGCGCGCGGCGAACGGCGGGCCCGGTCCTCAGCGGGCGCGAACGCGAGATCGCGCAGCTGGTCCTGCTGGGCCGGACCTACCGCGAGATCAGCGAGGAGATCTTCATCTCGCCCCGCACCGTGGAGCACCATGTGGCCCGCATCCGGCGGCGCTTCGGAGCGTCGTCGCGCTCGGAACTCCTGGCCCGGCTCCGCCTCGCCCTGGAACCGGCAGCCGGCGGCAGTGCTGCCGCCAGGGGGTCTTCACCTGTGGGGGCCCCTAACGGCGCCGGCCGAAACCCCTAATGGGAGCCCGGGGTTAGGGGGCCAACTACCGATGCCCCCGGTGCACCCCCGCTCCTACGTTTGAAACAAGCCAGGCAGAGCCGCCCGGCGAATCGACACCACCACCGAAGGAACATCTCATGACTACTCTCGCTTCAGATCTCCTCGATTTCCTGATGAACCTCTTCAATGACCAGGAAGCGGCCAGCGAATTCATCAGCGACCCCGAAGGCGTCCTCGCCGAAGCCGGCCTCGGCGACGTGTGCATGGACGACGTCGACGCCGTCATGCCCGTGGTCCTGGACTACGCCCCGGTCAGCTTCGGCGGCGGCAACGCCAGCTCGTTCGGACGCAGCTACAACACCGGCGGCAACTCCTCCGGCGATGTGACCCCCGCTCCCTTCACCCCGGGCGGCGGCGGAACGACCACGCCGACAACGCCGGGCGGTGGCGGCGGCGGAACGACGACGCCGGTCACGCCGGGTACGCCGGGTACGCCCTCCACGGGCGGCGACGACAACGATCACGGCAACGCGGTCCAGCAGCTCCTGCACGTCGTGAACAACTACTCCTACACCTCCTCCGTGGATGACCGCGACACCATCACGGACCAGTCCGTGAACCAGAACATCTGGGCCAACGGCGACGTCACCCAGATGTTCGACAACGACGCCTTCATCGCCTCCGGCAACGGTGCGGTCGCGGCGAACGGTGACGCCAGGGTGGACAACTCGGTGGACAACTCGGACGACCACTCCCAGGACAGCTCCACCAACGTCACGGCCGGCGGCTCCGCGAGTGTCGCGATCGGCAACACCACCGATTCGTACAACGACAACTCGGACAACTCGGACAACTCCGACAACTCGGTCGAGGACTCCTACAACGACAACTCGGACAACTCGGTCGAGGACTCCTACAACGACAACTCCGACAACTCCGACAACTCGGACAACTCGGACAACTCCGACAACTCGGTCGAGGACTCCTACAACGACAACTCCGACAACTCCATCGACACGGACATCGACGTGGAGCTCGAGGACTCGTTCAACGACAACTCGACCACCGACAACTCGGACAACTCCATCGACACCGACGTCCAGGACTCTTTCAACGACAACTCGGACAACTCGACCACCGACAACTCGGTGGACACCGACATCGATGTCGAGCTGGAGAACTCGCTGAACACGGACAACTCCGTCACCGACAACTCGGAGACCACCGACGTCGTGGTGCAGGATTCGTTCAACGACAACTCGGTGGACAACGAGCTGGAGGTCGAGAACTCCTTCAACGAGACCGACAGCTCGGTCGACAACACGCTCGAGGTCGAGAACTCCTTCAACGAGACGGAGGTCGTGACCGACAACTCCGACAACGAGTTCACCTCGATCGACGACTCGGCGATCTTCGTCGACAACGAGCTGGACGTGGAGGTCAACACCGAGCTCACCGTCGAGGACTCGGCGCTCTAACTGCAGGACAACTCGGGCAAGCCCAACGGGGGATCCACCCCGTTGGGCTTGCCTGCGGTCTCATACAACAACTCATCGGGGAGCTTTACATGGACGATCTCACCACGCTCGTGAACCGCGGTCTCAGCCTGGTCGCTGCCGGGGACCGGGCGGACCTGCGCCAGAGGCTGGAGCAGACGCTGGTGCGCCTGGCGAACCCGGACATCCGGGTCATCGTGGTGGGGGAGTTCAAGCAGGGCAAGAGCAAACTCATCAACGCGCTCGTGAACGCGCCGGTGTGCCCGGTGGATGACGACATCGCGACCTCCGTGCCGACGGTCGTCAGCTTCGGTGATCCCCCAAGCGCAGCCGTGCTGGTGCCCCGCGGGAGCGGCGGGGCGGAACAGGATGCCTCGGCGTTCGAGCGCCGCCCCATCGCGCTCGAGGAGATCGCCGGCTTCGTGTCCGAGCGGGGCAATCCCTCGAACAGCCAGGGGCTCGCCTCGGCGGAGGTCCGCCTTCCCCGGCGTGTACTGGCCGACGGGCTCTCCATCATCGATTCCCCCGGGGTCGGCGGCCTCGAATCGGCCCACGCGCTGACCACCCTCACGGCCCTGCCCACGGCCGACGCCATGCTCCTCGTCTCGGATGCCTCCCAGGAGTACACCGAACCGGAGCTCCGGTTCCTCAAGCAGGCCCAGCGCATCGTCCCCAACGTGGGGTGCGTCCTGTCGAAGACCGATCTCTACCCGCAGTGGAGGGCCGTCGCGGACCTCGACCGCGCCCACCTCGCCCAGGCGGGCATGGAAGCGGCACCGCTGATCCCGGTCTCCTCGGACCTCCGCCTCTTCGCCTCCCAGGCGAAGGATCCCGAGCTCAACCGCGAGTCCGGGTTCCCCGAGCTCATCGCCTACCTCCGGAACGACGTCGTCGGCAAGGCGCAGGCCCTGCGCCGGAACTCCGTGGCGCAGGACCTGCTGTCCACCACCGAGCACCTGCGGCTGTCGGTGAGGTCCGAGCTCCAGGCGCTCCAGAACCCCGAGGGAGTGCCCGTGCTCCTCGCCGAGCTGGAGGAGGCCAAGGAGAAGGCCGACCAGCAGCGGAAGCGCTCATCGCGCTGGCAGACCACCCTGAACGACGGCGCCTCGGACCTGATCTCCGACATGGAGCACGATCTCCGCGACCGGCTCCGGTCCATCCAGCGGGAGGCGGAGACCGCCATCGACGCCGGGGATCCGGGGCCCGTCTGGGACCAGTTCGCGGAGTGGCTCGAGCAGCGCGTCGCCTCAGCGGTGTCCGACACCTTCGTCTGGACCAACGAGCGCTCGCAGTGGCTCGCCGAGCAGGTGGCCGAACTGTTCGCACTCGACGAGGTGCCTCTGCCCCTGCTGGAGGTCTCCAGTACGGACGGGGTCCTCGCACCCGTCGAGGAGGTGCCCTACCTGGACCCCGGTCACGTCAGCGCCGCGGGGAAGGTGCTGATCGGCATGCGCGGTTCCTACGGCGGCGTCCTGATGTTCGGGCTGCTGACCGGCATCATCGGCATGTCCCTCATCAATCCGCTCTCGGTCGGAGCCGGCCTGCTGCTGGGGCGCAAGGCGTACCGGGAGGACAAGGACGCCAGGCTGAAGCGGCGCCAGTCGGAGGCCAAGGCCCTCGTGCGGCGGCAGATGGACGACGTCGTCTTCCAGGTGGGCAAGCAGCTGAAGGACCGGCTGCGCCTCGTCCAGCGCGAGATCCGCGACCACTTCGGCAACATCGCCGAGGAGCACCACCGGTCGCTCGCCGATTCGGTCACCGCCGCGCAGCGGACGGCCTCGAGCTTCCGGCAGCAGCGCGATGAGCGGGTGGTCCAGCTGAAGGCCGAGCTCACGCGGATCGACCAGGTGCACGCGCAGGCCAGGAAGCTCCTTCCCGCAGCCACCCCGGTGCCGCAGGTCGCCGCGGACGTGATGGCAGCAGGAGCATGAGGGACAGCGGCGCCGTCGAGGCCCTCCTGCTGGAGGCCGTCACGGTGTACGACGACGAACCTGCGGTGCGTGCCGAGCTCGAGACGTACGCGCAGCGCCTGCGCGAGCCGCTGCGCGTCGCCGTCGCGGGCATGGTCAAGGCCGGCAAGTCCACGCTCCTCAACGCGATCATCGGCGAGGAGATAGCTCCCACCGACACGGGGGAGTGCACCCGCATCATCACCTGGTACCGCCACGCGGCCACGCCCCGGATCACCCTGTACCCCGTGGACGGCGAACCGCGGCTGCTTCCCCTCACGAGGGTGCAGGGGCGGCTCGTCTTCGACCTCGGCGGGCAGCGGGCCGAGGACGTCGCCCGGCTCGTCGTCGAGTGGCCGGCAGAGAACCTGCGCTCCATGACGCTGATCGACACACCCGGCATCGCCTCCCTCTCGGCGGATGTCTCCGCGCGCAGCACCCGGTTCCTCACGCCCGAGGACGCGCCGTCCGAGGCGGATGCCGTGATCTACCTGATGCGGCACCTGCACGCCTCGGACATCACGTTCCTCGAGGCCTTCCGCGACACCAGTGCGGCCCACGCGGGCACCGTGAATGCGCTCGCGGTCCTGTCCCGGGCGGACGAGGTGGGGGCCGGCCGCATCGATTCCCTCATCTCCGCCTCCCGGATCGCCGACCGGTACCGGGCCGACCCCTCGCTGAGGTCACTGGTGCTCGACGTCCTGCCGATGGCCGGCCTCCTCGCCCAGAGCTCGCGGACGCTGCGGCAGGCGGAGTACGAGGCGTTCGTCGCCCTGGCTGCGCTCGGGAACGCGGAGCGCGAGCGCATGCTGATCTCCGCGGACCGCTTCGTCGCCGGGGGCCCCGCCCTCGGGATCTCCGCCGAAGACGCCGCGCGGATGCTCGACCGTTTCGGCATGTTCGGCCTGCGGCTGGGAGCGGCGCTGGTCCGTGGCGGCACCACGGATGCGACGGCGCTGGCGCGTGAGCTGGCCCGGCGGAGCGGGCTCGACAACCTGCTGGCGCTCGTGATGCGGCAGTTCAACGCGCGGGCGGCGACCCTGCGGGTCCGGACGGCGCTGGCCGGACTGGAAGCGCTGCTCCGCACCCACCCGCGGGAGGACGGCGCCCGGCTGCTGGCCGGGATCGAGAGGATCACGGCCAACGCCCACGAGATCAGCGAGCTGCGGCTGCTGTCCGCGTTGCGCTCGGGCCTCGTCCCCCTGCCGGCACGTGCAGCGGACGAGGCGGAGCGGCTGGTGGGCGGATCCGGCACGGGTGCCGCGGAGCGTCTTGCCCTGGCGCCCGGCGCGGATGCCGAAGAGATCCGCTCCACCTCGTTCGGGACCCTGCGCCGCTGGCGCGTGATGGCCGAGAACCCGCTGACGGACCGGGGAGCCCTCGAGGCCTGCCAGGTGGTGCTGCGCTCCTGCGAGGAACTGGTGGTCCGGGCAGGCGCCGGTGCCGGACCGGGAGGACCTGCAGGTGGAACCGAGCAGGCCCGGGAGCTCGCCCGGGGCTGATCAGCCCGTCAGCGCCGCGAGGGGACGTGCCGGAACCAGCGCGCGGCCGCCGGAAGCAGGCACAGGATCAGGGCCGGCACCGCCAGGGCCAGCTGGACCACCGAGAGGTGGGGGGCGGGCTGGAACCCGGCAGCATCACTGCCGAGGAAGGCGAACACCAGCAGCACGGCGCCTGCGTTGAAGACCACCATCACCAGGAGCGCCCAGCGGGCCCAGCCGCGGCGTCGCAGCAGCGGACCCACCAGGAGTGCTTCGAGCAGCAGGACGAGCGCGAAGACCCCCAGCGTTCCCCACAGGGCCACCGAGGCCACCTGGTCCACCGCCGAGGCCTCGACCTCTGTGTCGAGGGAGCTCGCGGTCTCCCGCAGGGTGTCCAAATGCGCCTCGCGGTCGAGGAACGCGAACACGAGCGCCACCACTCCGGCAACCACCCCCAGGAGCCAGAGCCCACCCGAGGCCCGCACCACCCGCGGAGCGGGCTCCTCCCTGACGATGGGAGGCGGGACGGCATTGGACATCTCTGGCCGGGGAGGAAGCATGCTCGTAATCTAGCCCCGCTGCCGCAGCGCTTTCAATGATGGGCGGCCCGGCAACCGTGCCGAGCCTCCACCCGCAGGGAACCTCCGGGCGGAGTCGCCCGTGCCCCGGGAGCATGGCAAACTAGATAACCGTGCGCACATGCTCCGGCACCAGGGGAGCGTGGTCGCGGTCCGCCCTGGTGTAATGGCAGCACCCCAGCCTTTGGAGCTGTGGAGTATAGGTTCGAATCCTATGGGCGGAACGGTGAATTGCTGCCCGGACGGGTCAGTCCGCCGCACACGCCGGTCCCCCAGAGGTAGGAGCGCTTTTTCGTGAGCAACCAGGACAGCACCACTGCCACCGCGCTGGACGGTACCGAGATCCCCGCGGCGGTGATCGTCCTCGCTGCGGGCGCAGGTACCCGGATGAAGTCACGCACGCCGAAGATCCTCCACCCCATCGGCGGCATCTCCATGATCGGGCACGCGCTGCGCGCGGCGCGCGCCGTGCAGCCCCGGGACCTCGCCGTCGTCGTCCGCCATGAGCGTGACCGCGTGGCCGAGCACGTCAGCGGGCTCGACGCCGCTGCGGTGCTGATCGACCAGGACGACGTGCCCGGCACCGGCCGGGCGGTGCAGGTGGCGCTCGCGGGCCTCGACGAGCGCTCCGGGAGCCCACTGGCCGGAACCGTGGTGGTGACGTACGGCGACGTCCCCCTGCTCACCCCCGAGACCCTCCGGGACCTCGTAGCGGTGCACCAGGGCGAGGGCAACGCCGTCTCGGTCCTCACCGCGGTGCTCGAGGACCCCACGGGGTACGGGCGCATCCAGCGCCATGAGGACGGCACGGTGGTCGCCATCGTCGAGCACAAGGACGCCTCGCCCGAGCAGCGGGCCATCCGCGAGGTCAACTCCGGCATCTACGCCTTCGACGCCGCCGTTCTCAGGAGCGCGCTGACGCGGGTCGACGTCGACAACGCGCAGGGCGAGATGTACCTCACCGACGTCGTCGCGATCGCACGTGCCGACGGCGGCCGCGTCGCCGCCGTCGTGCAGGAGGACCGCTGGCAGGTCGAGGGCGCGAATGACCGCCTGCAGCTCGCCGCTCTCGGAGCCGAGCTGAACCGGCGCCTCGTGGAGCGGTGGATGCTCGCCGGAGTCAGCATCGTGGACCCGTCCACCACGTGGATCGACGCGACCGTCGTCCTCGAGGAGGACACCACGCTGCTGCCCAACACGCAGCTCCACGGCGGGACGTTCGTGGCGCGGGACGCGGTGGTGGGTCCGGACACCACCCTCACCGACGTCGTCGTCGGCGAGGGCGCGCACGTGGTCCGGACGCACGGGAGCGGCGCGCGCATCGGCGCCGGCGCCAGCGTGGGCCCCTTCACCTACCTGCGCCCCGGGACGGTCCTGGGCGAGGACGGCAAGATCGGCGCGTTCTACGAGACCAAGAACGTGACCGTGGGGCGCGGCTCGAAGCTCTCGCACCTCGGCTACGCGGGTGACGCCGAGATCGGCGAGTACTCCAACATCGGGTGCGGCAACATCACCGCCAACTACGACGGCGTCAACAAGCACCGCACCGTGATCGGCTCGCATGTGCGCACCAGCTCCAACACCGTCTTCGTGGCCCCCGTGACGGTGGGGGACGGCGCCTACACGGGGGCGGGCGCCGTGGTGCGCAAGGACGTCCCGGCCGGTTCGCTGGCCCTGACCGTCGCACCGCAGCGGAACATCGCGGACTGGGTGGCCGAGAAGCGGGCCGGCACCGCGTCCGCCGGTGCCGCAGGCGCGGCCGGCGCTTCACCCGACAATGACACCCCCTCGAGCAACCCCACCGAAGAGAAGAGCACCCAGGCATGAGCGAGATCACCGCACACGGCGAGAAGAAGCTGGTCCTGGCCTCCGGGCGCGCCCACCCGGAACTGGCGGAGGAGATCGCGTCCTGGCTGGGCACGGAACTGCTGCCGGTCTCGGCCTACGACTTCGCGAACGGCGAGATCTACGTGCGCTCCGGGGAGAGCGTCCGGGGCACGGACGTCTTCGTGATCCAGGCCCACCCGGCGCCCCTGAACAACTGGCTCATGGAACAGCTCATCATGGTGGACTCGCTCAAGCGGGCGTCGGCCAAGCGCATCACCGTGGTGTCGCCGTTCTACCCCTACGCACGGCAGGACAAGAAGGGCAGGGGCCGCGAGCCCATCTCGGCCCGCCTCGTCGCCGATCTGTACAAGACCGCCGGCGCCAACCGCCTCATGTCCGTGGACCTGCACACCTCGCAGATCCAGGGCTTCTTCGACGGGCCGGTGGACCACCTCATGGCCATCCCGCTGCTCGCCGACTACATCCGCACGCGGGTGGACGCCGACAACGTCACCGTCGTCTCCCCGGACACCGGGCGCGTGCGTGTGGCCGAGCAGTGGGCCGAGCGCCTCGGCGGGGCGCCGCTGGCCTTCGTCCACAAGAGCCGCGACCTCACGGTGCCCAACCAGGCGATCTCCAAGCAGGTGGTCGGTCAGATCGAGGGGCGCACCTGCGTGCTCATCGACGACATGATCGACACGGGCGGAACCATCTCCGGTGCCGTGCAGGTGCTCAAGAACGCCGGCGCGAAGGACGTCATCATCGCCGCCACGCATGCGGTATTCTCGGAACCGGCGTCCCGGCGCCTGGCCGAGTCCGGTGCCCGCGAGGTCGTGGTGACCAACACGCTGCCGATCCCCGCGGAGAAGCGCTTCCCGCAGTTGACGGTGCTCTCGATCGCCCCCCTGATCGCCCGGGCCATCCGCGAGGTGTTCGACGACGGCTCGGTCACGAGCCTGTTCGACGGCAACTCCTGACGGCTGGTATCGCGCCACCCGAGCTCCACAACACTCGTCGTCCAAGTACTCCATGCGGGATTTGCAAGTAGTCTTACCGTAATTACCCGGGTGGGAAGCGAGTAGGTGGAGTGGAACTCCAGTAAGTGTTACTCGTGTAGCAGGCCCGAAGCGTTCCTAGGCTCGAAGTGGAATGACCCAGACTTCGGATGTAGGAAGTGGTCTCATGGATGACATCATCCTTGGCATGCTGTTTCTCTCGATATGTTCAGCAGTACTTCACGGGGCGGTGAGGACATGAGCAGGTTGGCGGAAGCGCCCTTCTTCGTGGGCCGGGAGGATACGGTCTCGGCGGTCGGGGATGCCCTGTTCTCGCCGGGATCCGTCGGAGCCGTGCTGGTCGGGGAAGCGGGAGTAGGCAAGACGGCGGTCATGCAGCAGGTGCTGTCCGCCCAGGCGGAGAGCCTCTACATCCTCCGCATCCGTGGCTCCAAAGGGTCCCGGCACCAGGCATTCCGTCCCGTGAACTTCCTCCTGTCCGAGCTCGAGGCGGACGTCGTCGAGCACCCCGTGACGGTGCTGCAGGCCGTGTCCGAGCTGCTGAACCGGCAGGCACGCGGCCGCCGCGTGGTCCTCGCGGTGGACAACGTCGAGTACCTCGACCCCTCCTCGGCTGCGCTGATCGGCCAGCTCGTGCTCAGCGAGACCGCCATCGTGCTGCTGACCGCCCAGGATTTCGCGGCCGCTGATCCCCTGTTCGCCGCGCTGTGGCGGGACGGCTCGCTGAAGCGGTTCGACCTGGTGCCGTTCACCCCGCCGGAGGTACGGGCCTTCGTCGAGGCCGAGCTGGAGGGGCCCGTGAGCGCCGAGGGCGTCCAGCTGCTGCACTGCATGAGTGGAGGCAACGCGCGGTTCCTGCAGGCCTGCACGCGGGAGCTGCGCGGGCGGCGCATCGTGCAGCACGGGAACTCCTGGGTGCTGCTGCCCGGCGGCACTCCCGTGCCGGCCGAGATCGCCGAAGCGGCCCAGGCGCTCCTCGAGGAGCTGCCGGCCGGCCAGCAGGAGATCGCGCACGTGATCGCCCTGGCGGGGCGGCTGCCGCTCAATGCGGCGCAGGGCATCACCACCAGTGCGGACGTGGACTCCCTCCAGTCGGCCGGCGTCCTCGCCGTGCGGCACGGCAAGCAGGAATACGTGGAGTTCGCGAACCCCGTCATAGCCGCCGGAACCGTCGAGTCCCTCTCCGCACAGCGCTCCGGCGAGCTCTACAGGCGCTGGGTCGAGGACGCCGCGCAGGCGCAGCTGCTCGACCCGGAGCGGCACGCCGCGTGGCTGCTGAAGTGCCACCGGCCGGTACCCGCCGCACTGGCCCTCGCCGCCGCCCGCTCGGCCAACCACGCCGGCAGGTACTGGGACGCCGCCACCTACGCCGAGCTCGGGGACGCGCACCGGTCCTCCGCCGCTGCCGCCGCCGAGCGGATCCATGCCCTCACCTTCGAGGGCCGGTTCCAGGACGCCGCGAACGCTCTCCTGCTCGCCTCACCGCTGCTCGGCGAGGCCGCGACGGCGGACGCCGTGGAGCTGCTCCTCGCGGACGCGTTCCTCCGGAGCTGTCTCGGCCTGGCCGGGCTCGAGGAGCCCCTCGCCGACGCCGAGGCACGGTTGGAGGCCGACGCCGGCCTCGCCGGGGAGGAGAAGGCCCGGCTCCGGGCCGACGTCGTGATCGCCCGCGCCAAGCTCGCGTCCCTGCAGGGGGAGTTCGCGCAGTGCCGGGACCTCGTGCTGTCCCTGAGGGAATCGTCCCCCCAGCTCACCCGGGACCAGGCGATCCGCAGCGACGTGCTGCTGTGTGAGGCGTGGGCCATGATGGAGAGCCAGCTGGAGGCGCTCCAGCTCGCCGATTCGGTCGCGGACCGCCTGGAGGAGTCCTACGGCAGCGATCGCACCAGCGAGATCGCCTACCTGCGCCTGGCCGCCGTCTACAGCGCCACCGGCTGCTGGGAATCGGGATCGCAGAAGCTGCGCCTCTCCGCCGGGGACTGCGGGGCCATGCACCACGGCTCGGCGGTGCAGCTGGCGCTGGGACTCGCGCGCGGCCGGCACGGTACCCCCGAGGACGCCCTGGTCCTCCTGGCGCCGGCGTTCGACCAGCTGCGGGTCGCCGATCCGCACCGGATGCTGCCGCTCGCGGCCGCGGCGATCGCCTTCTGCCACACCATGAGCCAGAACATCAAGGCCGCCATCCCGTTCCTGGTGCACGCGGAACCCGCACCGGGTGTCCCGTGGGTGGTACGCCGCATGGTCGCGCAGCTGCAGCTGCTGAGCCTCGGGCTCCGTGAGGCCAAGCCCGATGCCGCCCAGCAGCTCCAGGCCCTGGGGCGGTCGGACCGGCAGCGCGGAGCGTCGCTGTTCGAGCTGTCCGCCTTCACGAGTTCGGTGCGGCTGGGCAACACCGCCGCCCTGGCGGAACTGTCCGACGTCGCGGCCCGCATGCAGGGACCCTTCGCCCGTCTCTGCGAGATGTTCGCGAAGGGCGTGTCCACACGGGACGCCGAGGTGCTCCTGCAGGCGATGGAGCTCGCGGCCGCGGGCGGGGACCAGGACTTCGGCAGGGACGCCGCCCGCTCGGCCCTGAACGCGGCCCGCGCCACCGGCAACAAGTCCACCGTGCGCGAAGTGCAGCAGAGGGCACGGCGGGTCCTGGCCAACGTGGATGCCGGCGGCCCCACCTCGCAGCTCGACGCCCTCACGCCACGTGAGGGCGAGATAGCGCAGCTGGCGGTCGGCGGGTACACCAACCGGGAGATCGCGGAGGTCATGTGCGTCTCCGTCCGCACCATCGAGGGGCACCTTTACCAGATCTACTCCAAGCTCCACGTCTCCTCGCGGCTACAGCTCGCGGAGCTGCTTCCGGCACCGCTCTGATGAGCCGCGAGGACGGGCACGCACCCCTCGTGGGCGTCGATCGGACCATCGGCGCGATCGTCTCCACGCTGTCCCACCCCAACCTGCACGGTGCGCTCGTGGTGGGCGAGGCCGGCACGGGCAAGAGCGCGATCGCCCGCCGCCTCGTCTCGGTTCTCGAGGCGCACCAGAAGAAGTGCTTCGTGGTGCGGGCGACGGCGAGCCTGGCCGACGTGCCGTACGGATCGCTCGGGCCGTACCTCACCGAGGCGACACCCCAGACGCTCGCGTCCTCCCTCTCCGCCCTCCGCGCGCTCGTCGCCTACTTCCGTGCCGCCTCCGGAGGCCGCGAGGCGGTCGTGGTGGTCGACGACGCCCACTACCTCGACGACGACAGCAGCCACATCCTCACGCAGCTGGTGATCTCCCGGACCATCAAGGTGGTCCTCTTCGCGAACGGCATCCCGCCCCGCTCCGGCGATCTCTTCTCCCTGTACACGGACGGCTTCATCAGCCGCGTGGACGTCCGTGCGCTCGATGACGCGGACGCGGCGAAGCTGTCCGCGGCCGTGCTCGGCGGTCCGCTCACCCGGGGTGCCGCGCACTACCTCGCCCGGCAGAGTGCGGGGAACCCCCTGATGCTGCGGGCCCTCCTCGAGCATTCCTCCGCCACCGGCGAACTGGTGGAGCGGAGCGGTGTCTGGTGCCTCGCGGGGCGCTTCCACCCGCCCATCCCCGCCCTGGTGGACCTGGCCAAGACGTTGCTGCAGGGTCTCAGCGAGCAGGAGCGGACCGTGTACGAGGCCGTGGCGCTCAGCGGCGGCCTTCCGCAGGCGCGGCTGGCGAGGCTGGAGGAGGACGCCGTGGCACAGCAACTCCTCCGGCGCGGGCTCCTGCGGAACTCCGGTCCGTCCGCCGGCCCGGTCCGGGTTGCCCACCCCATGATGACGCGCGTCGTCCGGGCGCTGGTACCCGCCGGCCGGAGCGCCGACCTGCGCCGCAGGGTCTTCGACGACGACGAGGTGGTGCTGCCCGCACTCCACGAGGGCCGGATGGACCACCTCAACTGGGCCCTCGACTGCGGGGTGGACGTGCCGGCAGCGGTCCTCCTTGCGTCGGCGCGCACCGCCGCGCACGTCTCCAGCCCGGAGTCCGCCCTGCGGTTCGCGGGTGCCGCGAGGGCAGGGGGAGAGGACGACGCCGCCACGGTCGAGGAGGCGCGTGTCCGGGTCAACCTCGGCGACTACGCGGTGGCCGTGGACATGCTCGAGGAGGTCCTGTCCCGTGCGGTCCGGCCGATGACCGTCGCCGACGCCGCGGTCCTCACCGCTCTTGCCTGCGTCCGCAGGGGTGATGATCCGAGCACGGTCCATGCCATCGCCGATGCCTGCACGGCACGGTTGGAGGCAGTGCAGGCGGGTGGCGGTACGGCTGAAGCGGACGACGCCGGGGGAGCGGCGCGTGAGGCGGTCGCGCTGCTCCACGTCTTCGGGTGGATCCTCGAAGGGCAGTACGCAGCCGCCCAGGCCGGGCTCGATGTCCTGGACGGCGCGGGGTGGTCCGCGGCGTCAGCGGCTGAACCCCGGTTGCCGGTTCTGGGGCTCGTGTTCAGGGGGATGGTCAGCGGCGCGTTCGGCAAGTGCGGGACGGCCACCGCCGAGCTCCGGGCCGCGCTCGAGGAGGTGGAGGGTTCTTCCGGGGACCTCGAACACCTGCGCCCGCAGGTCATGGTCGAGTACGTGAGTGCGCTGATCCACGCGGGCGAATTCGCGGCAGCCGCGGACGCCCTCGAGGAGTACCGGCAAAGGCCCGTGGTGAGCCTCGAGTACCTGAGCGGTCCGCTGGCGGCGCTCGAGGCCGTTCTCGAGGCGCGGCGTGGGAGATTCCGTACGGCGCTGCAGATTCTCGAGCCGGCCCTGGTCTGCCTGCGCCGGCTGGACAGCGAGATGCTGCTGCCCTACGCGCTCGGCGTGGCGTCCTGGGCTGCCAACTCGGTGGGGGAGAAAGCCGCGGCAAAGGCCTTCGAGGAGGAGTTCAGCGGGGTGTCCTCGATCGGGAGCCGCGCGCTGCTGCTCCTCGGCCGGGCCTTCCTCGCGGCATGGGGCGCCGGGACACCGGGTGAGGGCAGCGACCTCGCCGGTCTCCAGGCCCTGGCCGAGGCGGCGAGGTCCGCTCCCTATCCGTCCTGCGAGAAGGACACCCTGGAACTGCTCCTGGTCCTCGGGGACACAGCGAGGGCATGGCGCCTGGCGGAACTCGCGGACCAGTTCGAGGGCACGGAGGCCGAGGTCCTCTCGCACTACGCGCACGCCCTGACGGACGCGGACGCCGAGGCGCTGCTCATGGCGGCCGATGAGGCCGAGAGCATCCAGAAACTGCCGCTGGCGGCTGACGCCTCCGCCCGGGCCATGCGACTGTTCGAGGAGAAGGGGGATGGACGCGCACGGCGCCTTGCCCTCCGTGCCGTGCGCCGGCGCCAGTCCCTGCTCGAGGGGTTCCTGCCGCATCAGGAGGGGGACGTGCAGACGACCCACGAGCTGACCGGCAGGGAGTGGGAGATCGCCAAGATGGCCGCTGACGGCGCCACCAACCGTGCCATCGCGAGGGCGCTGGTCCTGTCCACGCGCACCGTGGAGGGGCACCTGTACCGCATCTACGGGAAGCTCGGGATCACCACGCGGGAGGAGCTGGCGGGGGAGATGGCGGGGGACGACGGTACGCGCTGACTGCCCTGGCGAAAGCGCGTATCCCGTGCGGTGTGACAGGTAGTGAAGGGCTGCAGTCCCCGTAGTCGGCTGGAGAAAACACGTTGTGCGTACTCGTGAGCCGCCCGCAAGATCTCCGTAGTGTTGCACTTGTTGAACCAAGGATGCTTCAGCAGCAGGGCTTGTGCCCTTACCCGAAGAAAAAGCGGGTCCCGGATCGGGGCCAGTGGCAAAGGAGTCTTCCTGAGACCAAGACTCCGTCCCCAGCTGCCGCTGGCCCCTTACTCGTTTAACAGGCGCGGGATTTCCTTCTTGCAGATGTGGTCTCACTACCGGGGGTCGATTCCATGTACCGCACGCAGCAGTCTTCGTTCACCAGGAGACTCCGCCGCCGCCTTCGCCGCAGGATCAGGAAGGTCAGGCCTCACCAGTGGTTGCAGTACTTCGGACTACTCATGCTCGTGATCGGCGCCGGGATGCTGACCTTCGCGGCTCTCAACATCTGATTCGCCCGACGAACAAAGAACGTCTGCAGTTAAACACAGAATGGGCAGACCCTCAGGGTCTGCCCATTCTGCTAGATGGTGTACTGGTTACGCTTCGGCACCCGCACGACGACGGGAGACGACGATGCTGCCGGCACCCAGGCCGAGTGCACCGATGCCGGCGGCACCCCAGAGGAGCATTGCGGAATCGACACCAGTGTTGGCGAGGCCGCCCTTGACCGAGGAGGTGGTTCCGCCGCCGGTGGTGCCTCCGGTCGAACCGCCGGTGGTGCCACCAACGGCGTTGGCGGAGTCGACGACCACGCGAGAGGTGACTACGGGGCTGCCATCGAGTGCAGCTGCGGTCAGCGTGTACACGCCTTCCTCGTTGAGCTGCACGTTGTAGGAGAAGTTGCCCTGTGCATCGGCATTGATCGTCTTGTCGAGGACGATCTCGTTGAGCACGATCAGCCCGCCGCGCGCTGCAGCAGCGCCACCGGCACCGAAGCCTGCAGCCGAGGGCGTTGCGTCGGTGCGGTCGACCGTGATGCGGATGGGCTCGTTGGGCTCGAAGAGACCGTCGTTGCTGCTGAACACTACGGTGTCGCCGGGAGCAACAGTGCCATCGCTGACCGTGCCGGGCGCCGGCGTGGTGACGTAGGCGGGGGTCGAGACAGGAGCGGCCTGCGCTGCGCCGGCTCCAAGGAGTGCAAGGGTTCCAGCGACGGCCAGGACTGAGGCGGTTTTGTTCATGATGAGCTCCCCATAAAGGTGATTGAGACGAGAGAAAAGCGGTGAAGTGACCGGGGCCTTCGTTCCCAAAACGCCCTGAGCCTACTCTCCCCTACCCTATAGGACCCACGACGATTACTCGAACCGCCGATGACTTACTACTTAGTAAGGAAGTACCTCTACTCAGAAGTTACCAAGTATGCCTAGGTAGGGGAAGGCTTCGAACGCCACTGGCAAAGATGTAACCCAGTGTTAACCTCGCCTAGCCACTTCAACTGCGTCAGCTGCAGGACTGCAGGCCTTCCGCCGGCAGAAGCACATCGGCCGGGTCCTGAACGGTCGGCGTGATGTCGAGCACCGGCTCGCTTTCCTGCACCACCTTCGAGAAGTCCACCTCGATGGTTGCCGTCTCGCCTGGTCCGAGTTCTGTGGTGAGGATGCCCACGGGCCGGTTGCCGTGCGCGAAGGAACCGACCGGCACGTCCTCGCCGTTGATCCTCGTCTGCTGCAGGAGCGCCTGGGCCGGCCCGTAGGCGACCGTATTGGTTCGCACCCGGCCCGGATCCACACCGAAGGCCCCGCCTCCGGTGACGTACTCGGGAAGGCTGGTCGCGGCGTCAGCGGGAGCCGTGTTGGTCAGCGTCACCTTGGCCGTGTACAGGGAGTACCCGTCACCCGGGCAGCTCTTGACGAGCTGCACCGTGCGGCGCACGTAGTAGTCCATCTTCGCCCCGGTACCGTCGTTGAAGTACACCCCGAAGGCGGCTCCGCCGACGGCGGGACCCAGCGCTGCGCCGGCGAGGTCGGTCTGCGCGAGCAGGTCCTGCTGCTCAGGTGTCGCGGACCACAGGTACAGGCGGCCCTGCTCGGCGCTGGTGACCAGGGATTCGACGAGCTGCGTGCCGTCCCCCTGAACATCGGTCAGCGCCCCGAAGACCTTGCCGGCAACAGCCGCGAAGTAGGCGTCCTGCAGGGCCGGCTCCTCGATCTGCGCGTACACGTCCGAGAGGAGAGTGGGCACCACGTTCGCGGAATCGAGCGCGGTGGGCAACTGAGTCTCTGCGAGCAGGGCATCGACGGCGGGGTCTCCGAACTCGCCGAGCTCCACGGGCCCCGTGGCCCACAGGATGTTGGCGAGCACCACGGGATCGATCGCGATCACTCCGTCGATCCGCGACCCTGGGTGACGTTCCTGCCACATCCGCTGTGCGGTCGAAGCGGCCGTGGGGAAGTCGGGGGTGAGGTTCACGCTCTGCATAAACGTGCCCATGCGGTAGGAGTAGATCAGCTCCTGCTCGGGATCCACGCCGATCGACGGGGTGAACCGTCCCATCTCGGAAGCGCTGCCCTGGTCCGTCAGGGCAATCCGTCCGTCCTCGACGGTGAGTACGGCCAGCGCACCGGAGATGCCGCCCGTCGCGCGAACTTCGGCACTGTTTTGCACCAGCACCAGATAGTTGCGGGGCCCGTCGGAGCCAAGCATGGAGGGAAGCAGCTGACCGGCACGTGATGCACCGTTGATGGGCCCCCGCGCTTCCTCCAGCGCGTCGATAGCGTCCTGCAGCGGCCCGGCGATCTGCGGTAGCAGCTCCGAGCGGTCGATTCCCTCGAGGCGGCCGTAGGAGAGATTGACCGTCGTCGCTGCCGCGGACAGGGTTGGGGCGATGTCCGCCAGCGGGGCTGTGTCAATCCGTCCATCGACCGGTGTAAGTGCGTCCCAATCCAGGGCCGCGAACTTGTCGACCATGGGCGCAACGGCACGGTTAACCACGTCATCGGCCGATACCGTGACCTCGGATACTGCACTGAAGTTCTGCCCGACGAATGGAATCAGGCTAGCTGCCTTCCAGAGCGGGTCGGTACCGGCGGCACGAGCTGTGGTCGTGTGCCCCGCCAATTCCGCTGTTAGGAAGCTGGCCCGGTCGGTGTCACGGTCCAGGACCGCCGCCTGCAAGTCGGGGAGCAAAGACATAGTGCTTTCCAGATTGCTGCGGACCTGGTGCGCCCGGTGTACCAGCCAGCCGCCGGCCGCCGCGAGCAGCACCAGGATGACGACGGCGATCACCAGCAGCATGCGGCCGCGCTTGGCGCGGCTGCCCCTCGGCGCGGGCGAGCTCCTATTAGCCGATACCGCCGCTTTGGAGCGGGCGGGCTCGGCGTGCGGGGAGTATCCGTCAGTCATGCCAAGAGTCCTTCATACGGTGGTCGTTGGAGGTGGGAATTGTTACAAAACAGGCAAGCAACGTAATCGTCAAAAGGCGCCGTGGCGTCCGATAACAGCTTTAACTGTCCGGAGGAGGATGGTCAGGTCACCCAGGAAGGACCAGTTCTCCACGTAGTAGAGATCGAGCCGAACGGTCTCATCCCAGGACAGCAGTGATCGTCCGCTGACCTGCCACAGCCCGGTCATCCCGGGGCGTACCAGTAGTCGCCGGTGAGCGCGGATATCGTAGCGCTCCACCTCGGCGGCCAGGGGAGGTCGGGGGCCTACCAGGGACATTGATCCGCCGAGCACGTTGAAGAGTTGTGGCAGCTCATCGAGACTGAATTTGCGCAGGACGCGACCTACGCGAGTAACTCGGGGATCATTCTTTAGCTTGAACAGCACTTCGTTGCCCTCGTGGTTTTCACGGAGCTGCTCGAGTTTCACCTCTGCATCCATCACCATCGACCGGAACTTGTACATCTCGAAGCGCTCACCGGCTGTGCCTACCCGTTCCTGCCGAAACAGGACCGGCCCTGGCGAGTCGAACCGCACGAGCAGGGCGAGCACGGCCAGAAGGGGAGACGTGGCGATAATCAGCAGTGCGGCGCCGGCTATGTCGGTGGAACGCTTGACGAAGCGCTGCCCCTTTTCGAGGTTCGGGGTTGAGACATGGATCAGCGGGAGGCCGGCGACGGGACGGGTATGAATACGTGGTCCGGCGACGTCCGTTAGCGCAGGTGCCATGATGAGGCGAATGTTGAGGTCAGCGAGCGCCCAACCGAGGGCTCTGATGGTCTCGGGCGCCAATTGCATGCTGCTCGAAAGAGCTACGGCATCCGGATTGAATCCCTTGATGTCGGCGACGATGTCATCGGCCTCGACAGCCCTCCCGATCACGGGCAGATCCAGGAGGTCGGCAGTGCTCGCGCCGGATTCGACTCCGGGGAGGTAAGCCCCTACCGGGAGGTAGCCAGCCATCGGCTGCGCACGCAAGGAGTCGGCAAGATGCTGCACTCCGCTCGAGCTGCCGATCACCAGCACGCGGAGGGAGCTACGACCATGCTCGCGTTCTATGTGGAGAAAACGACGCACTATTGCGCGGGACAACAAGAGCATGATGAGACCGGACGGAAGGGCCACGCCGACGTATCCACGAGCGGTGTCGAACTGCAGCGCGTAGCTGACGATTGCTACGACCCCGAACAAGATGAGGGAGGCGCTGACAACCCGCTTGTACTCCTCCGTGCCGTGCCCCAATACGGTCGCCTCGCGGCTGCCTCGCAAGGACAGCATGGCCCACCAGCCGGCAGCGAGAAGGAGAGATAGGACCACATAGGGTTGTTCGCTCGCGCTCAATCGTTCCGCTTCGGGAACTCCGAACCGGACGATCAACGCACCGATCGTCGCCCAAAGAACAACAGCGGCGTCGACGATGGCTAGCCGCCTCCCGTAACGCTGAGTCCACCCGATATTCTCTTCGATCTCCGACACCAGCTCCCCATGCCCTGTGGTACGCCGCACTGCGACGACGTGCTCGTTATTTGTTGTCAGACGGAATCCCGAAGATCCGTTCATCGAAGTCAGAGGGACTGTTACCGGTGGATCGCCGGGACAATGGCTGTGCGTGGTCCATCGTGGTAGGAGCTGCCGAATCGTATGAATAGTAGCTGTAGGCGTACGCATCCGGCCCCTTGCTTGGCAGCAAGTTGATGACGACTCCGAGCAGGTCCGCGTCCACCAGCTCAAGGTTTCCGAGGGCCTTCTGCAGGTCGGGCAGTCTCACCTTAGAGGAACCGACAACGAGCACTACGCCGCCAACCTGCTGAGCGAGCACGGCGGCATCTGTGACGGGCAACAGGGGAGGAGCATCGATAATGACTGCGTCAAACTTTTGCTCTAGCCGTGCGATTAGCTGCTTCATGGCGTCAGATCCCAGCAGCTCACTTGGGTTAGGCGGTATCTGCCCGGCTGTCAGGATGTATAGTTCGTCGGCGCCCCATGGCTGCAGGAGGTCCTCGACATCGGCCCGGCCGATCAGGGCCGTGGTAAGACCAGCGTTGCGCTCGAGCCCGAGGTACTCGTCCACACGAGGTCGGCGAAGATCAGCATCAACGAGGACCACCGACTGCCCGCCTTGAGCGATCGAAATTGCAAGATTTGTTGCCGTGGTGCTCTTGCCTTCGCCAGGGAGTGACGAGGTCACGAGCACCGCTTTGGACTTATGGCTCACGTGCGCAAACTGCAGATTCGTACGAATCTGCCGGAAGGACTCGGCACGCGGGCCCTGGGTCGGGGCCTGCGTCAGCAGTGGCTTCTTCTGCGCATCGGTATCGAAGGAGATTCCGCCGAGGAGGGGGGCGTCGCTGATTCGACGGAGATCAGATTCTCCACGCACGCGGGTGTCGAGCGTCGTACGAAGTACCGCCACGCCCACTCCGAGCGCGAGGCCCACAAGGAGGCCGAGGGCAAGGTTGAGCCGCGTGTTCGGGGCCGAGGGCTGCGACGGCGCCGTTGCCGGGGTGATCACCGTCAGGTTTACGGGCGAGGCACCTCCCTCGGTGGGGTTTTCTAAACCACCGACGGATTGCACCAGACTGTCCGCCGTGGCTCGAGCTATCGCAGCAGCCTGTACAGGCGATGTGTCCTTAACCGTGATCGTAATGATGACCGTATTCAGATCAGCGCTGGCGGTAACCTTTCCCGCCAACTGTTCGGCCGTCCACTCCAGCCCAAGCGAATCAACGACAGGCTGCAGCACTAAGGGCTCTGTCACAGTTTCCACGTATGACTGCACCCGTGCTTGCGTGAACGTGTTGCCCTGCTGCAGTTCTTGGACACTGCCCGAGCTTTGTATCGCCACGAAGAGCTTGGTCTGAGCCGTATAGGTTGGTCGAACGGCGAATGACGCGACGGCTCCCGCGAGCAGGCCGATGAGGGCGCAGACGACGATCAGCAGCCAATTTCGTCGCAGTATCCGTAGGTAGTCACGCAGCTCCAAAGGAGACCTCTCTAGATGCTCTGTATGGTCGCCAAACCAGGGCCGTGCCGACGATTCAGTGACGTGTGTTGCCCAAAGGGGGCGGAAGTTCGTGCTGAGTCTAGCCGCGCAGGCTCGTCTGGTGGGTGCGATACCACTCCACCGTGTTGCGCACGCCATCTTCGAGACCTATACCCGCGGTCCATCCCGCCTCCGCGAGCTTAGAAACATCAAGCAGCTTTTGCGGAGTGCCGTCCGGCTTTGTGGTGTCCCACTCCATGGTGCCCTCGTATCCGACTGCATCTGCAACGATCTCGGCCAGCTCTTTGATGGTCACGTCCGATCCCGTTCCCACGTTTACCTGCTCCGGGCCGTCGTAGTGCTCCAGGAGGTGAAGGCAAGCTGCGGCCATGTCGTCCACGTGCAGGAACTCGCGCCTGGGCGAGCCGGTGCCCCAATTCGTCACGGTGCCAACGCCGCCGCGCGCGGCCTCGTCATATCGGCGGATGAGCGCCGGGAGGACGTGCGAGCCTTCAGGGGAAAAATTGTCTCCCGGGCCGTAAAGATTGGTGGGCATCGCCGAGATCCAGGGGAGCCCGTACTGGCGACGAACGGCCTGTACCTGCATGATCCCGGCAATTTTCGCAATCGCGTATGCATCGTTGGTGGGTTCGAGATGCCCGGTAAGTAGCGATTCCTCGCGAATGGGTTGCGGCGCCAACTTGGGGTAGATGCAGGACGAGCCAAGGAACAGAAGACGCTCCACGTTGTGTTCTAGTGCGGCATCCATAACGTTCACCTGGATCTGCAGGTTCTCTGTCAGGAAATCAACGGGATAGCTATTATTCGCCAGGATGCCACCGACTTTGGCCGCGGCCAGAACCACATATTTCGGCTTGTTGGCGGCAAAGTACTCGAAGACGGCCGTACGGTTCTTGAGATCCAGTTCGGTGGACGTCTTCCCGTGCAGGTTGGAGAAACCTTCCGACTCGAGGGTTCGCCAAATCGCAGAACCCACCAATCCTCGGTGGCCCGCTACGTAGAAGGCAGCGTCGCGCTGGAGGGACCCAGGGATGAAAGTAGTCGTCACGTCACGCCGTCCAGGATTCGAGATCGACTGTGTCGATCCAATTGCGTCCGGAGTGCTTGAGGGCTTCAACGTCCGCGTCGACCATGAGCCGGGCAAGGTCCGGCGTATGGATAGTGGCCTTCCAGCCGAGCTTGTCCTGTGCTTTCGACGCGTCGCCCACAAGGGCGTCCACTTCAGTGGGGCGGAGGTAGCGCTCGTCAAACTTCACATGGTCTTCCCAATTTAGGCCCGCATGTTCGAACGCAATGCGAAGGAAGTCCTTGACTGTGTAGTTGCCTCCGGTGGCTAGGACGAAATCGTCGGGTTCGTCTGCCTGAAGCATGCGCCACATGCCCTCCACGTACTCTGCGGCGTATCCCCAGTCGCGGACGGCATCGAGGTTTCCCATGTAGACGTGTTCCTGCTGGCCGGCCTTTATGGCTGCGACCGCTCGAGTGATCTTTCGCGTCACGAAGGTCTCACCGCGGCGGGGAGACTCGTGGTTGAAAAGGATCCCGTTGACGGCGTACATGCCATACGCCTCGCGGTAGTTCTTCGTGATCCAGTAGCTGTAGACCTTCGCCGCTCCGTATGGTGATCGAGGGTAGAACGGCGTTTCCTCATTTTGAGGGGGTGGAGTAGCACCGAACATTTCCGAAGAAGACGCCTGGTAGAACTTGGTTTCGATACCTGCGAGTCTGACGGCTTCCAAGAGACGAACTGTGCCCATGCCTGTGGTATCGGCGGTGTGTTCCGGCTCGTCGAAAGACACCCTGACGTGGGACTGAGCGGCAAGGTTGTACACCTCGTCTGGTCGGATGTCTGCCAGCAGCGTTACGAGACGGGAGCCATCACTCAGGTCGCCATAATGCAGAAATAGCTTCGCCGTAGGGTTGTGCGGATCTACGTACATGTGGTCGATGCGAGCCGTGTTGAACGTCGAGGCACGCCGAATGAGACCGTGCACCTCGTAGCCCTTACGGAGCAATAGCTCCGCTAGGTAGGACCCATCCTGGCCCGTGATTCCCGTGATAAGCGCCTTTTTAGACACCCGTACCCCCAGCCCTTAATTATTTCACCGCGCGCGTCGCACGTTACCTCCGGAATCCTACCTCCAGTAGGGCTGCCGGAGGCGCACAAGCAGCAGCCCTGCAACGAATACGACTGGCCGAGACGCCCGTCCACTGGAAGACCGCCTCGAGCCTGTAGGCTAGCCCCGCTATGTCGATCTACAGGAAGCCTGGAGACAAAAGTGGGGGATGCACTGCGCAGTGAGGAAACAACTCTGGTCCTATCGACCGAGTTCGAACAAGACTTCCGCACGACCGCGAGCCGGCTCCTGGGAACGGAGGCGCAGGAGGGCGACGGCAGCATCCATGTGCATCTTCTAAACGCTTACTCAATGTGCGTTGCTGATGGAAACGTGAATTACCAAGCGGCGCTGAACGATAGCTCCGCGGTGAACCTATGCGATGGCAAATCCGTGGAACTAGCCGCCAGAATGTTGCACGGGATGACGAAGCTGCGTCAAATGCGCGGGCCAGATTTCTTCCGCACCATGCTGGATCAGGGTCGAGAAACTAACCTACGCCACTGCTTTCTAGGTTCGACGCCCAGCGTTCTAGAAAAGCTTGTGAAACAAGCAGAAGAGATGTACCCAGGAGTGCAAATTGCTTGCGCCATAAGCCCACCATTTCGTGAGCCAACAGCTCAAGAGCTCGCCGAGCGGGATGCGCTAATTCTTGCATCCGGAGCCAATATCATCTGGGTAGGCCTAGGTACACCCAAACAGGACTTCGAAGCGCATAGGGTGACAACGGCCACGGGGATCAACTCAGTGGCCATTGGAGCGGCTTTTGACTTCTTAGCTGGAACCACCAAGGAAGCTCCCCGGATTCTCCGAGGATCAGGTGCGGAGTGGTTATACCGACTTATTTCTGAGCCTCGTCGCTTGTGGAGAAGGTACCTCTTTGG
The DNA here is from genome assembly GCF_056680255.1 of Arthrobacter sp. BC5. Classification (NCBI taxonomy): domain Bacteria; kingdom Bacillati; phylum Actinomycetota; class Actinomycetes; order Micrococcales; family Micrococcaceae; genus Arthrobacter; species Arthrobacter sp. BC5. The sequence goes on along the minus strand of NZ_CM155273.1, from coordinate 127,237 downwards.
AAACGTACATTTTCTAGCTCTAGTCCTTCGCCAAGCGCGGCCTCGACAGCGCGCTGTTTAGCACTTGTACCGTCCTACGAAGAGCAGGTTACCGCTTATGGCAGGCCCGATCGCTACTTTTAGAAGTGATTCCAAGGACGGACAAACTTCTCAGAAGGCAAGTATCTGGCTGGTTGCCGTAATAATACTCGCATGCTTGTTGCAAGAGCTTTTCACCGACCGATACGGAACCTCCTCGGTCGGTTCACAGTTGCCACTGAATGCAATAGTTGCGCAACTTGCTAGGTTTAGCAATGCAATAATACTATCGGCCTGCTTTTTCACAGTCCTCCTGATAATTGCCGCTCACGGGACCGCCCGTATCAAATCCACCGCGTTGAGTAATAATCTTGATTTGCGCACCAGTCAACCCGGAGCACTTCGGGTTTCGCAATGCTGGATATGGGTTCCGTACGCTTTCGTTTGGCTGTTCTCCTCCGCATTCGCAACTTATCCTGGTACGACCTTCTATGCCCTCGTAAGCCTCCTAGCTGTCGTCACTATTGCTTTCCTTCCAATGGAGAGGAAGTCGAATTATCCGATAGGTCAGCTAACCCTTTCCCTACTTCGGCTTTTGACTAGCAGTTCCGCTCTTCTGGGACTGATTTGGCCTGGACGGGCATTTGCTCCTTACCAGACCTGGCCAGGTGGTTGGTGGACCGGCGTCGATCGCCTGCAAGGAGTATTTCCCCATCCCAACACTCTCGCTTGGGTGGCTGCCCTTGCGGTTCTTGCCGAAGTGCTCGGAACACGTCGGGTAGGGAGGTGGTTCTTTCTGCCTGTAGCCCTGTACGCGCTGCTAGCAACCGGTTCCCGTACTGCATCCATCTCTTTGGCCGTGGGACTCTTGGTCGGCTTTCTATACTGGTGCGGAAAGAAGAGCCTGGCTTCGCGACAGCTAATCCTCCTGTGCGCTCCAGTCTTCGCGGCCATTTTCGCTATAGCGATCATATCGACGAGGTTGTCCGCTGATTCCTTCAACGGCCGGAATCTCACCTGGGCAGGTGCCTGGGTCTCGTTTCAGGAGAACTGGTTGGCAGGGACAGGGCCCGGTGCATATTTGTCGCTCGGTTCCGAATCGGTAGCCTATGCGCACAATCAATTGCTACAGACCATGAGCGAACTTGGTACTCTCGGGCTGGTGGCACTGTTGATCCATATTGGAGCTCTTCTCTACTTTGTTCGCCAGCATTGCGTTAGCAGTCTAGGACTTGGTTTGACTGCAATGTGGCTAGTTATGTTTATTTCGGAGAACCTGATCCGCTTCGCCGCGACAAGTTTTGCTCCGCAGATCCTGCTGTTTCAGCTGATGCTGCTTTTGGCCGCAGCCGAGAAGGAGCGCAAAAGCCATCACCCGTTACGAAGCTTTTCTACAACAGGAGAATATCCGTGACATTACCAAGCGTTACCGTGGTGATAGCCGCATTCAATGCAGAGCGCACTGTCGGGAAATCTATCGACTCGGCACTTGCACAGCAATATGACGGCGAGGTTCGGGTGATAGTTGTTGATGACGCATCGACTGATTTGACTGCTTCCGTTGCAGAGAGCTACCCCGACGTAGAAGTTGTACGAAACAGCGTGAATATCGGCAGGGCAGGAGCAAGAAATATCGCGATCGCGACTGCAACCACAGATCTGATCGCGATACAGGACGCCGACGACTGCTCGTTTCCCTCGCGTCTGGAGGATACGGTCCCGTTCCTGCTGAACGAACCGATGGCCATCGCGGGAGGGCAACTTGAGTGGGTTGACTCGCGTTCTGGGTCGTATCCTGGGCCCACATGGCCCGAGGGTTTTGAAGAAGCCGATGAACTGCTGTCCCAAGGCAGAATGCCAGTTGCCCATCCTGCGCTACTAGCGCCAACGGCCCTCCTTCGGGAGTCGGGTGGATATGATGAGGACCTCCCCGTTGGAGAGGACCTCGATCTTTTGCTGTCGCTGAAGAAAGCGCATCCTGACCTAAAGTTCTTCAATTCACCGCAGATTGTTGTCCGCTACGACCGCCCGAGAATACCTGCACCTAGATATACGCTGCGGTCAACCTTCTGGACGTCGCGCGTGCATCGCAAGCATAACCTTCGAACACCCGTCTCTAGACACGCTGGATGGTTTGTATTTGGCATTACGAGCCTGACGCGGTCTGTGATGAAACAGGCAATTGAGTTGCTTTCTCGTGTCAAATAGGTCTACTAGCCTGAGGGCCGGATCGTCGACAAGTAGGACCGTTCTAGGATCTGCAATGAGTCTGATCATAGTCTCGGTTGGATTCATGATTCCGGGACTCGTGCGTACCAAGTCGGCAGCGCTGTTCTTCGGTCTTGAAGGAGTAGGCCTGATCGGTCAGCTCTCTCAAATACAAACTGTGTTTATCTCGCTTGGTGCGGCCGGCGTAGTTACCGCAACACGGGTCATATTCTCCCGAACTGAACTGGTGAACGATGAGGAGGCCCGCACCCGGAATTGGGTCCTGCTTGCTCCAACTGGTGTCGCGGGTGGTCTCGCTATAGTGGTGATCCTTTTTTCAAGTTGGTTAGCGATACTTTTGCTCGGCGACAGTTCTTACTTCGTGCTCATCATCGGTGCAGCCGCTGGCATTCCGTTTGCAGTTTTTGGTCAGATAGCGTTATCGCTAGCTCAAGTACGCTCCGGGCGACAAAAACTCGTCGTTTCTGCGCTTTTCGCTTCAGTCACTAGCAGCTGCGTAGTAGTTTTGCTCATGGTTTCGGGAAGCTACAGTCTGGCAGCCCTGAGCTTTGTGGCGGCGCCGGCCGTCCAAGTTGCTGCCATCTTGGTCATGTGCAAGCAGTCACGCCTCAAGCGCGGCATACGGCCGAAGATATCGCCGTCGCATCGCTCGGAGATGTTTATGTTGGCCTGGGCCTCTGCAACCCTCGGTATATTTGCGGCGACTGCTGAACTAACTGGGCGGACGGCGGTGTTGCACGCCCACGGGATCACCGAGCTAGCTCGATACCAGCCCGTCGCGTTGATCGTCACGCAGATTATCGGCGTTGCATTGGGCGCGCTTTCCACCTCGACCTTAATCGAGGTATCCAAGTCGCAGACGCAGGAAAAGCTCATTCGGAACTTGAACGGGCTGTTGGCTACCCTAATCCCAATCTCTACTATTGCCCTAGGGGCGTTGTCTGCAGCTGGCCCACTTCTGATAACCCTATTTTTCTCAGCCCAAGTTGCTTCATCCGCTTCGAGTCTTCTCGCGTTGGCGCTGAGTGGTGAAGTCGCTCGAGTCTACGCGTGGACAACCGGATCGACATTTTTGTCGAGAGGATGGAGAACCAGCTGGTTAGTTAATGGCCTGAGCACAGTGTCTGTTCAAGTCGTACTTGCCGTTTTCCTAGGGATTGAGTTTGGCGCGACAGGAATTGTATTTGCCCTAGTAGGCGCTAATCTCGTGTCGGCAATTCTAACCTTCGCGTTGCTGCGGATGCGAAAAGTTTCCGTATCTGCATTCGATATTTGTTCCGTCACCGTGATTGTAGCGGCATTCGCCGCCGTGCAACTATCCGGCGGCGACATTACTTTGCTTCTTACCGCTTGTCTCTGCCTTGTAGTTGGCGCTAGCTATTTTTTGATCTCGAGAAGAAGGAAGGCTGTGGTTGCGTGAGTGGGATCGACGTTGTCCCCCTTAGAGGGGGATTTGGCAACCAGCTATTTTGCTGGGCTAGAGGGTTACAACTTATGCACGAGGGACGCAAGGTGTTGTACGACCGGGGGCGTTCCTTGGGTCGCGGTTATGAACTTGGCCATTTGCTGGAAGCGCGGAAGATTGCTATTCCAAATCGCGTGTGGCGTCGGCTTCTGCACAGTGGAGCGTCTCACAGGAACCGCGTGTTCGAGCTCGTGACTGAGGACCAAACAGTGCCTCCGCAACTCAGTCCTAAAGGCGCTCCTGTCACTTTTCATTGGGGATACTGGCAGTCATCGGACTATTTCTCAGATATCAGGGGTGAGGCGGCTACAAATGTGAGTAGATGGCTAAATCTCGCTTCGCGCAATGAGTCTTCTGTTTGTCGGATACACGTGCGCCGCGGAGACTACGTAACCGACGTAGGTGCCGCGCTCACTCTCGGGGCGTTGTCGCTTGAGTATTACCAGGATGCAATCGGTTTAATGAGAAATCGCGGGTATGACAAGTTTGTAGTCCACACCGACGACGCCTCGTGGGTGCGCGAGCGACTTATTGGGAAGGACATACATCTTTCAGAGTCTACTACTGCTCGTGAGGACTTTTGCTCTCTGGCTGCGGCATCGGCAATAATAATGTCTAACAGCTCCTTCAGCTGGTGGGCCTCTCTCATTGCGTCTGAGCGCGAGCATGCCGAAATAGTCGGTCCACAGAAATGGTTCGCGGACGAAACTCTGTCGAGCGAGCGGCTGATGGAGGAACCTTGGACCAGAATCTAGATGTAATAGCCGTTGCGATTTGTACCTACCGTCGACCGGTGACGTTGGAAAATGTAGTTCGTGCGATAGTCAGCCAGATCGCTGAGTTGGACAAGAGCATCAGTGACATCTTAAGCGTGCGTTTAGTGGTGATCGATAATGATCCTGAGAAGTCTGCCGAAGTCGTTGTTGGTCGCCTTCAATCTGCGGGTCGCGGATCTAATATCTCCTACGTGACTGAGCGACGAACAGGAGTCGGGTGGGCGCGCAATGCTGCCTTCGAAGCGGTCCGCGGCGACTCAGCGTTGATCTTTTTTGATGACGATCAGGTTCCAGACGACGGTTGGCTGGCCACTCTGCTTGAGAGGCATTTGGAGTATCCGCGTGATCTGCTTGTAGGGCCGGTCACGCCGCTTCTGCCTAGTGATGCTCCGCCCTGGGCGCACCACGTCTCAGGATGGGGAGCACGCTTGCATCCAGACAACTCGATTCGCCCACATGCTGGGTTCGGCAACATCCTCCTTCCGAGCGGCGCCCTCAGCTCTCCTTCGTGCAGCGTCCCGGGTCCGTTTCTCCTCGGACCAGGGGAAGACACGTTGGTAACGCGGATGCTGGCGAAAGAGGGGTTCTCACTGAGGACTGTCCGACACGCATCAGCTCGGGAGCCGGTTGATCCAAGCAGGATCAAGAGGAGCTGGCTCCAGGCAAGAGCGAGAACCAATGCGAACGCTTGGGCGAAGGTTCTGCTACATACAGGGGAGTCGCCGTGGAAGATTCTGGCGTATGCCAGCTACTCGGTGTACAAGGCGCTGGTGGCCGGCCTTCGACTATCTCTGAAGAGGCAAGAGATTCAAACGATTGCTTTTGAGCGTTCAATGGCAGTGGTTCAGGGATACATTGATTTCTACAGCAGCTGGTATCGGACGAGGAGCTTTCTTCGAGCTGCGTCTTATGCGGGCGAGGTGCTTCATAAATTATTCCAGCGCTGAAACCATTCCAGAAACGAACGCAGTAGCAGTATTGTCTATAGACAAAGTGCCGCTTTCCTCGCGGCAACCGTTACGGAGACGTTCAAGTTCAGTCGGAGAGTTAAGCAAGCCGCCCAGAGTGGAGGCATACGCTTCTACGGAGTCGTTGGAAAATACACTCGTCACTCTGTCGGTAAGGTAGTCAACTTCGGGAGCGTGCCAAGACCAGTTTGTCGTGACTATAGGAACGGTCGTTGCGAGGCTGTCAGCGGCGATGAGGCCGACCCTCCCAGGCATAGCAATAGCCTCGCTCCCTCGCAAAGCGAGTGCTTTCTCCCGGCCCGACAAGCTTCCGAGGTAGATCACGTAGGGCTTGCTGCAAGCTAATTGGCGGACTAAACCGCCTAGCGGTCCTTGCCCGGCCACGAGGAGGCGAAAGTCGTTATCAACTTTGTATATCCTGTCTGCGGCTTCCAACAGGAATGCTATTCGCTTGCTCTCATCAAGTCCACCAATGAAAATGGCAGTTTTGCCCTGCAGGTCATGCTCCGCCTTAAATGATTCAACATCCTCTTGAGACACTGAGGAGTAGTTATCACTCAGTGTGCGAGTGTCGATGGTGTTATTGAGAGTTGTAATTCGCTGGGCGGGGAAGCCAAGGGACGCGACTGCTTTGGCCCCACTTTGTGTATACGCAAAAAACCAGTCCGCGCGCAGGGTAAGTTGGTCTCGAAGGAGTTGCTCCAAACGATTTGCTTGTAGCACATAATCTTTGCCGTGCCCCCAAAGTGCAAACTTTGACGTCCTTGTCGCTCGGGGCAGAAACATCCTATAGCTATCAAGGTTTCGGCGCGCCTGTTCCATTACTACCAAATCTGCGTTATCTATTATTTCGCCTACCTGACGAAGCACAAGTCGACGCCCCATTAGTGAATATTCGCGTTGCTTGATGTAAGCCGAACTAGATATTTTGCCGACATCGTTTCGGGCCGCTTGCGTTTGACTCGGAGTGCCGCTTGCTACTGTCACGTGTATATCTGCATCTTCTGATTTTTCTTCGATCGCTTCGTACAACGCTTCGCGATATTTCGGAACATACTCCTGCAGAATGACCACCCGTCGCTTACTCATTCACAACCTCCTCATAGGCTGATTCTATATTCGTTAGCCAAGCCCGCTCGGTATAAAAGTTCTGGAAGTTTGTTCTTGCTTGTGCAGCGAGAATATTCAGAGTAGGAACTTCGGTGTTGACTGCTTCCGTCAATTCTTTCGTATTCGAATATACTCGACCACCGCCCCGGGCGGAAATATCATCGGCGGCTGCGTTTCCGCTTCGACAGATGACCGGGCGCCCGGCACCAAGCGACTCAAGGTATACCAGCGGTGCCGCGCCCTCCGCCCAGCGGCTCGGTAGCACAAGTCCTTTGGAAGCTTGAAGTACGTTCGCGATTTGTTCTTGAGTTGCCCGGCCCATTATCTTGATGTTCTTCGAACGAAATTCATCCACTTGGTCACGAAGGGGGCCGTCCCCGTAAACTTCTATGACCTGGTTGTCGGGCCACTGCTGTAGTAGTTCAAGTATCCCTTTCTCAGGGGAGAGTCTTCCCACAAAGGCCCATGCGGCGACTTCGGAAATAGCAATCTTCTCCGCCGAGATGCTTGGTCGCCTGAAGTTTGGGACGACCGATATTTTCGTTTTGTCGAGGCCATAATTTTCGTATATTTGCTTGGACCTGTCGGACAGCATAATGACTCGATCGGCCCTGTTCAGCAGCTCGCCTAGGCGGTTTGCCTTCCTCGTGACTATTGCCAGTGGCACCGTGGCTGGCCGGGACTGCCGGTAGCATGCATGCTTGATTGCGTTGAGAGTTCCCTGATCGGGGCAGAGAGTGCAGGGCTCTCCGTCTCGGAAGAGGGTGCCCGCGGCGCACATCGGCCGGAAGTTGTGGACTGTGGAAACGATCGGGCCCGACCACTTACGAAGCCAAGAAGTTGCGAAGTTTGGGAAGAGATTGTGGACATGGATAACGTCCGGGCAAAAATGCTCGAGTTCGGAAAGGGGTGAAATTCCACGCCCCAGAGAGACGCTGGCTGCGGTTCGGGCGGAGTAGAGTGGTCGGTCTCGCAGTTCGTCTGTGTGAGCTGCGATTAGCCGAACTTCATGTCCGGCACGCTCTAAGGCCGCGACCTGATCAATCACCGCTATGTTCTCGCCACTTGGTGAATCGTTTGAGTAGAAGCTGTGAACTACTGCGATCTTCATCAGGCCGTCGCTCGTCCGTGATGCGGAACTTCGGTCAGACCCTCAACTATGAGATTGATTGCCGACACGATCTGTTTATATGACTGTTCATAGTCAGAATCCGCCCTTTTATAGGGGTCTATTACATCAAGATTCTGCTGCGGAACGTTACTGTTATGCGAGCGAAGGCGTGGTGCCCATTCTGAGACGTTATGCAATGTTCGCTCTGCCTTGCTGCCTTGTTCGAGGTTCGCTCCGTGTACGAGATTCGCGAACTCTCGAAGCGTGTATGTTTTCCTAATGCTACCGGGAGATATTTCTAGGACTCTCCGCCGGTGCTCACGAGCTAGCGCGAAGATTAGGTCAGCGCCTGCAATCACGTTCTCGTCAACTTGTCGGGCTCTGAACGTCTCGTACGAAAGCCCCGAACGTGCTAATTGCTCCGCTACATGGTTATCAATTTTATGGCCAGAAAGGGCGCGAGTTCCAGCGCTTGTAATCGAAAAAGACTGTTCTGGAAAGGAGGTGCTGAGCCTTTCCTGGAGCAGTCGGGCGGTCATCGGGGACCGACATATGTTGCCGGTGCACACGGTTAGTATGCGGAAGGGTGTCGATGTCGATGTCACGGTCGTCCAATACCTTTGTAATTCCAGCCCGCTGCACGCCACGCGTCACAGTCCAAAACATTGCGCCCGTCTAGCACATTCTTTGTCCGAACGAGGGAGCCCGCCTCCTCCGGCGTAATATCTCTATACTCCTGCCATTCGGTGAGCAGGAGGACCGCATCTGCCTTTTTCATGGCCGTATGGGTGTCTGCTTCGTACGTGAGTTCCGGGAATCGACTGCGTGCGCCTTCAATCGCTTCCGGGTCCGTAACGGTCACGTCGGCGCCCTGTAGTTGCAACTGCGCCGCAATGCTCAGCGCTGGGGAATCGCGGACGTCGTCGCTGTTGGGCTTGAAGGCCGCTCCCAGGACTGTGACGCGTTTGCCCAAAAGGGAGCCGCCAACCAAGGTTCGGGTCAGGTCAACGACGCGCGTACGTCGCCGCACGTTGATGTCGTCTACCTCGCGAAGGAACGTGAGCGCCTGATCGGCGCCAAGCTCACCTGCGCGCGCCATAAAGGCTCGGATGTCCTTCGGAAGGCAGCCTCCGCCGAACCCGATGCCGGCATTCAGGAACTTTCGGCCGATGCGCTCGTCCATGCCGATCGCATCCGCGAGGACAGTCACGTCAGCACCCGTGACTTCGCAGACCTCGGCCATGGCGTTGATGAAGGAGATTTTGGTTGCAAGGAAGGAATTGGCTGCGGCCTTCACTAGCTCAGCGGTGGCATAGTCGGCTACCAGCCGGCGTGTCCCAAGCGACAGGGGAGTGTTGTACACCTCGTCGAGAGCGGAGGTGGCTCGCTCGCCGGCATCGCCTTCCGGCACCCCGTATACAAAGCGGTCCGGCGAGAGTGTGTCCTTGACAGCGAAGCCTTCGCGGAGAAACTCGGGATTCCAAGCGAGGACGGCATCGGGGTGGCTTTCGGCCAGGTCGTCTGCCAGCCGCGCAGCAGTGCCGACTGGCACCGTGGACTTGCCGACCACGACGTTGCCCGGTTCGAGGGAGTCGAGCAGCGAGCTGAAGGCGCCGTCCACGTAGCGCATATCGGCCGCGTACTCGCCCTTGCGCTGGGGGGTGCCGACGCAGAGGAAGTGCACTTCCGCGCCCTTCGCGTCCGCCATATCGGCGCTGAACTTCAGCCGTCCGGTAGCGAGCACCTCGTCGAGGAGCTCAGGCAAACCGGGTTCGAAGAATGGAGCACGGCCAGCCTGCAGATCGCCGATCTTCCGCGGGTCGACATCAATACCGATCACGTCATGGCCCAGTTTCGCCATACATGCCGCGTGTACTGCCCCCAGATAGCCGCAACCGATCACGGATATACGCATATGTGTTTGTCCCCTAAAAAGTTCCCCAGTGCAGCCGATTCTAGTCCGGACTGTTCGCTTGGACAGACGTAGGACACCCGCGTGGTGTTAACAAAATGTGAACTAGCGTGTGCGGCCAGTAGCACGCAGCTGTAGGACGGCCCAACCCAGCAGCGAGCCGATCACGGAGCCGAAGGTGTTGGCGATGACGTCCTGCGGCGTCGCGAACCGTTGCGGGAGCAACACGAGCTGGGTGAGCTCAATGATGATCGAAAGAGTCATCCCCGCCAGCGGTCCTGCCCAGCGCCAGGACCGCGGCGCAAGGATGAACCAGAAAAGGCCGAAGGGGACGAACATCACCACGTTCGACATGAACTCGACCGAACTGTAGGTGACGAACGCGGGCAGTCCATGGTCGTGGAGGAATGCCAGACCCTGCCGCAATCTCCCGCCTCCGGCACGGTCCACAGGGGTCGGCCACAGGACGATGCACGCGACGGCCGCCAACCACACCGCGCACAGCGCAGCTGTCACGGTCTTGTACCGGTGGGAGGGAAGCGGCACAGAACTCAGTGGAGCCTCTTCGAGGATGGGTCGGACGGATGACAGGGTAGTTGCCCCATTATCGCCGTCCGACGTTGACGAACAGCCCACAACTCGCGTTCCTGTACTATTGAACGCGATGCCTAGGCGAGGGAGCGGGCCGGAGTAAGAACTATCCGGCCGTACTCCGTGATCGACGGTGGCTAGCGACTCTACTGGTTTCTAGACGACTGCCCCACGCGTGTTCCTTCCGCCCCGGTAACGTCCCAGTGCTCCCGCAGACAGCTTGAGCCATAACGTCCAGGAGAAACCATGTCCGAGCAGAAGCTCGCAGCACACGTCCGCACCGAGTTCGGCAAGGGCTCGGCCCGCCAGGCCCGCCGCGCCAACATGATCCCCGCCGTCATCTACGGGCACGGCGCCGATCCCATCCACGTCCTCCTGCCCGCGAAGGCGACCACCCTCGCCGTGCGCACGCCCAACGCGCTGCTCACGCTTGACATCAACGGCGAGGACCACCTGGCCCTCGTCAAGGACATCCAGCGCAACCAGCTCAAGCGCATCGTGGAGCACCTCGACCTCCTGACCGTCCGCCGCGGCGAGAAGGTTCAGGTGGACGTCGCCATCCACGTCGAGGGCGAGCCCGCCGCCGACGCCGTCCCGAACCTCGAGGCCAACACGGTCCTCGTCGAGGCCGACGCCACCAACCTGCCCGAGACCCTCACCGTCAGCATCGAGGGCCGCGAGGTCGGACAGCACGTCCTCGCCTCGGACATCGTCCTGCCCGCAGGCGTGACCCTGCTCGTCGAGGCCGACTCCCTCGTGGTCAACCTGGCCGCCGAGGAAGAGCAGGATCTCGGTGAGACTCCTGAGACCGACGCCGACGTCGAAGGCACCTCCGAAGGCGCGACGGCGGCTGACGCCGACGCCGACGCCGTCATCACCGACGCCGACGAGCAGTAAGCAGGATCCGCACGGTGTCCACTGACACCTGGCTCGTAGCCGGGCTCGGGAATCCCGGGCCCGGCTACGCCGGCAACCGCCACAACGTCGGCCAGATGGTCCTCGACCTGCTCGCCGCCCGGCTCGGCGGGCGCTTCAAGTCCTCCAAGGCGCAGGCCGTCACCCTCGAGGGACGCCTGGGCATCGGCGGCCCCCGCCTGGTCCTGGCGAAGCCGCTGACCTACATGAACATCACCGGCGGCCCGGTCTCCACGCTCGCGCGCTTCCACGACGTCGCCCCCGATCATGTGATCGCTGTGCATGACGAGATCGACATCCCCTTTAACACCCTCAAGCTCAAGCTCGGTGGGGGAGAAGGCGGACACAACGGTCTGCGGGACATCAGCAAGGCCCTCGGCACCAAGGACTACCATCGAGTCCGCGTCGGCGTCGGGCGCCCGCCCGGACGGCAGGACCCGGCCGACTTCGTGCTGAAGGACTTCAGCACCGTGGAGAAGAAGGAACTGCCGTTCCTGCTCGACGACGCCGCGGACGCCGTCGAACTCCTCATCCGGGATGGCCTGCTCGAAGCCCAGCAGAAGTTCCACCCGCAGAAGTAGGACCGGCGGCAGAGGACGGTTCCGTGCCCCTTCCGGCAGCCCTCCTGCGCAGCCGGTTCGAGACGGCCGTGGAGAATGTCGCGAGTTCTTTCGCGGCGACCGTCGCTAGTGCCTGACGGGCACCAGCCGGCCCTACTGCGTCGACGCGAAGTAGGTCTCCGGCACCACGGGGATCTGCCCGTCCGGGAACAGGGCATCCGCCTGCGTCCCGTAGCCCCTGATCATCGGCTGCTTCGCGGCGAGCTCCCGGTCCCAGGTACCGCTCTCCAGCCCGTGCTCGCCGATGAACCGCTCCTCCAGGGGAAAGGACATGCAGTACGGGAAATCCGCGTAGTACACCACCTGGTCCGGGAAGAAGCTGCCCACCAGGCGCGTGATCACGTGGTCCACGTGCCGGCCCACTCCCAGCGGACAGAACAGCAACTCCGCACCCGTCTGATCCAGCATGTCCTCGACGCTCATGCGTAACGCCCTGATGAGCGCCCTGTCACCCCGGGAGATCCGCCCGAAGGCGATGTCGAAGCGGTAGGTGGGGTACCGGTACACGAGCTCGGGCAGCAGTCTCTTCAGGAGCTCGAACCCGGGGACAGGGCGCCGCTCCCGAAAGAGGGCGTCCGCCAGCCCGAGGTGCACGTACCGGACACCCAGGTGTTCGAGCACCTGGCGGTCCTCCGCCCGCCTGCCGCTGAACAGCGTCTCCGCATCCGGCGCGGCGCACTGGCTGACGTACGTCCTGGCGGCCCGGGTGTGGGGCGGAGCGGAGGTCTCGGTGAAGAGGGTGGCCACCGTGATGTCCCGCGCCCTCGTGCTCTCCTTCAGCAGCGCGCCGCAGGACAGCACGGCGTCGTCCAGATGGGGGGACAGGAACAGCCACGGGTTGTTGCCGAGCAGGGACCGCTGCAGGCGGGGCAGGTGAGTGAGCACGGGAGCCTTCCAGGAAGTGGGACGGACGTGTGTGTCAGGTGGATGCCAGGGGCGCCCCTACTCCACTGCGGTAGATGCGGGCCTGCCGCTGCGCCAGCGCATCCCAGTCGAAGCCGCGGGCGAAGTCCCGGCCCCGCCGTCCGGCGTCGAGCAGTTCCGCCTCGCTGCCGTACCGCAGCGTGAGCTCCCTGGCGAGCCCACCGACGTCGAACGGCGCCACCTTCCACCCGCACCCGGCGGGCACCACTTCCCGGAGGCACGGGATGTCGAAGATGATCACCGGCGTTCCGCAGGCCAGGGCCTCGACGGCCACGAGCCCGAAGGTCTCGTGGCGGGACGGCACGACGACGAGGCGGGCCGAGCGCATCAGGGCATGCTTGCGCTCGCCGGACACCCAGCCCACCAGCTCCACGGAATCCGCGATGCCCAGGGTCTCGATGAGGCGCTCGACCCTCTCCTGGTCCGGCCCCGTTCCAGCGATGATCAGCCGGTCCCCGATGCGTGGCGCAGCCTCGGCCCAGGCGGCGAGGAGGAGGTCCAGTCCCTTGAGGTGCAGTTCCAGCCGGCCGACGAACAGCACGTGCCGGCCCAGCTCCGTCTCGCCCTCGAGCGCCCCCGGGTCGATGCCGTTGCCGACCACCTCCACGCAGGCAGCGGGATTGAGCGCGGCCAGTTTGTCCGCCGTGCCCTGGGAGACCGCGATGAGCCGCGAGTGCGACCGCACGCCCCACCGCTCCAGCCAGTGCAGGGGGAGCCTGTACTGCCGGGCCTTGTCACGGGCGTGCAGCCACTGCACCATGCCGATGGTCGGTCGACCGGTCCAGAGGGGAGCGGCCATGGTGGAGAACGGGGCGAAGAAGTCCTCCACCACGAGGTCGGCCTGCTGCCGCCGCCGTCGTGCCTCCAGCGGCAGCCGGGCGATGTAGCCCAGCAGCCGGGTGAGGCGGTTGCGCCCCTGCCCGATGCCCACGGGCACGTAGTGCACGCCGTCCTGCACGCGCTCCCGGGCCCCGGGGTACGTGGTGGTCAGGACGGTCACCTCGAAGCCGAGCTCCGCCAGGCGCCGGTTGATCTGGTGGGTGCGCACGGACCCGCCCCCGGCCCCCGGCATGAGGGGATCCTCGAAGCCGAGGTGGAGCACCCGGAGGTCCGCGGCCATGGTGCTACCTCTCGGATTCGTACGTGGCGGACGGGAAGCCCACGTTGTCCGCGGCGCCCCGCGCCAGGGTGGCGTCGTCGACCTCCCACAGGACCGTGCTGCCGTTGGTGGGGCCGTCGACGGCGAACAGCGGCTCGCCGTTGGCCTTGAGCCACTCCAGCATCTCCGGGCGGGCGTAGCCGTAGCCCAGGGACGTGGGGAGTTCCTGCGTGATGATGTAGTTGGCCCCGTTCTCCTGCATGAGGGGCGCCGACGGCCACACCCCGATCCGCGGATCGTCCTCGAACGCCACCTCGCCGGTGCTGTTCGAGACGCTGACCCGGGCATCGGCCGGGAGGTTCTCCTGCATCCAGGAGCGGACCTGCACGAAGCCGTTGTCGATGGTCACCAGGGTCCGGAGGCCGACCGCCAGGGCAAGGGCCACGAAGGCGACGGTGAACAGGATCACCGGCGTGCGCAACCGCTCCCTCCGTTCCACGAGCTCCACGGCACAGACCGCTGCGCTGACGGTGCCGGCGAACAGCACCGGGTACCCGTACTGCTCCTCGAGGGTGCCGAACGCAACGCTGTAGAAGCCGAACAGGCCGAACATCACCGCGGTGAGGCCGATCAGGCGCCGGCCCGCCACCCTGCTGAAGCACAGGATCACGCCGGTGACCGGACCGATGGCCAGCAGCAGGTAGGAGGACCCGAACTGGCCCAGCTGGTCGAGGAGCCGGTCCACCAGGCTCGGTGCCCCCGCCTCGTTGAATCCCGTGGTCTGCTCGATGCCGACCATGCGCCGCACGCCGTTGGTCTTCGCCCAGATCCAGGCGCCCAGGAGGCCGTTCAGGGCCAGCACGCCGAGATAGGCGGTGTAGGGCACGGCGGAGGCCAGCAGGATCCACAGGGCATCCCGCACGCGGAGGGTGCGCCGCCACACCGTGGCCGCGACCACGGGCGCGACGGCCCCGAGGACGTACACGTCCTTCGTCAGCACGGCATACCCCAGCAGCAGGCCCGCTGCCAGCAGTTTCGCGGGGCGGTACCTGGCCTGCGGGTGGACCATCAGTGCCACGATGATCAGCAGCCCGGCGAGCAGGGCGGCCATCCCGAGGGTCTCGAGGAACACCCGGCTGTTGTTCCGCAGCACGAACGGCTCGATCATGAGCACGCCGGCGATGACCCAGGCCGCCGCTTTGTTGGCGACCTTCCAGACCAGCACGAAGGCCAACCCCACCGACACCGCGCCGATCACGGCGTTCAGCCACCGCAGCTGCAGCACCAGGTCCATGCTGTTGCCCGTGATGCCGAACAGCTTGATGGCCGCGCCCTCCACGAGGAAGTAGCCCGGCGGGTGCAGCAGGAAGGGACCATCGGGCAGGTTGGGGATCTGCCCCATGCTGATGGACTGCCCCAGCCGGGCGTACAGCATCTCGTCGAGCCAGAGCTCGAATCCGCGCACCAGCCCGATGGAGCGGACACCGAAGGCGGCGGCGACGACGACGGCGAACCCCACCAGCGTGCCGAGCGTCAGCCGGGGGCCTTCGGGCACGAAATGGCGGGGAGGTGGTGGCACGTCGGCCGACTCCGCGTAGGTGACCGACGCCGTCATGGCAGCCCGTCCTTGGCCCGGGTCACACCCTCCGCGGGGCCCGCGGGCGCAGCAGGGCCGGCGGGGGCAGCTGGGCGCCTGGGGCCGGCGAGGACCCTGTCGCGGTCGGCAAGCGCGATCTCGGCCTCGACGATGCCGAGTCTGCGCAGCACGCTGCGTGCATCCGTCTCGTCGCAGCCGTTCAGCAGCACGCAGGTGTCGGTGCCATCCTCGGCCACCTCGTCCGTGGCCCGCAGCGACCGGTAGGGGTCGAAACCCTCCGGCGTGCGGAACCTGGCATGCGCCGCCATGTCCGAGCGCGCCCGCCGCCGCTGCGCCCTCGCCGTCCCGGTCAGGCCGCCCTCCTCGACGAGGATCCCGGCGAGCAGCGCGGCGCTGCGGTCCCACGTGAAGCGCGCGGCCCAGCTCCGGCACGCCTCGGTGATCGTCTTGGCCTTCGCCGCGTCACCGACGAGCTCCAGGGCCTTCACCGCCGCGATGCCGAATTCCTTCGCGCTGTCGACCAGCCAGCCCGTCTCGCCGTCGAGCACCGAGTCCCGGATACCCGGGACCCGCAGGGCGACACAGGGAACGCCCCAGGCGTTGGCCTCGATGACGGAACAGCCCCAGCCCTCGGCGGCGGAGGCCGACGCCGTGATCCACGCGCGGCTCAGGAGGGCGTCCCGCACCTCGTCCGGCTGGTAGCCATGGAACGTGACGGTCGACAGCAGGTCCAGGTCCGCCGCGATCTTCTGCAGCCGTGCCCGTTCCGGGCCGTCCCCGACGATGTTCACGCGAAGCCGGGGGATGGCCTCGGCCACCACCGCGACCTGCCCGAGCAGGAGGTCCATCCGCTTGTGCGGCACCAGCCGGCTGACGACGGTGATGGTGGGGTCCGGGTCCCGTGGGCCCACCTCCTGCGGCGGGTCCACCGTACCGTTGGGCACCACGAAGATGGGGCTCGTGTACCCGAGGCGCCGCCGCAGTTCCTGGCGGGTGGACGGGGACACGGCGGCAATGGAGCGCCTGCCGTACACCACCCGGGCGGCGTCCTTCTCGAGGAACCGTCCCACCGTGGCGAGCGGGCTCGAGAAGCGGGTCGCGAACTGGTCCTGGTGCACGTGGTGGACCACCTGCACGATCGGCGCCGAGCGTGGGAGGAAGAGGGGCGAGAAGAACGGGATGCCGTTCTGGCAGTCGATGACGCCGTCGAACTTCCGGCCGCACCGGAGCAGCCAGAACGCCGCGGCCGGATAGAGGCCGAGCGGCCCACCCGAACGGATCACGTCGATGCCGTCCACGACGTCGTGCGGCGACTGCCCGGGGCCGCGGCCCGTCACCCACGTGACGAGCGCCCCGGCCTCGACCCAGCGCACCGCGATCTGGTGCATGTACTGTTCCGCGCCGCCCGCCTGCGGGTGCCTGACATCCCGCCAGTTGAGGACGAGGAGGTGCTTGCCGGCGAGCCGCTCGATCGGCACGGCGGAGGAACCCATCAGTAGACCCTCGGCATCTGGAGGACCGTACTGAAACTCGCGATGCCGTCCCGGACGGGCCGGAAGGTCGAGGCGGGGCCGTCGGTCCAGACCACGGGGACCTCGAGGATCCGCCCTCCGGAGCGCTGGATCCGCTGGAGGAGCTCGACGTCGAAGGCGAACCCCGTGGTCCGGCACTCCACGAGGGCGCGCTTCACGGCGCCGAGTTCGAAGAACTTGAAACCGCACTGCGTGTCCGCGATGCCCTGGACCATGCGGCGTGTCATCAGCCGGAAGGCGGTTCCCCCGACCCTCCGGCCCAGGCGCTGTGGCTGGACGAAGGTGGCTCCGGACACGTGGCGCGAGGCGATCACGGCGGCTGCGCCTGCCTCGAGGTAGGTCATCGCCGCGTCCAGTGTGGCGATGGGAGTTGCGCAGTCCGCGTCGAGGAATCCTGCGAAGTCCGCGTGGCTGCTCAGGAGGCCGCGGCGGACGGCGGCGCCCTTGCCGGGCTGGGCGCACCCCATCAGGCGGATGTCGACGTCGCTGCGTGCGCGGGCGCACCGCCTCACGACGCCGCTCGTGTCATCGACGCTCCCGTTGTCCACCACCACGATCCGGGAGGACCACGGCTGGGACGCGAGGAAGTCCACCGTTGCCTCCAGCGTGGCCGGGATGCGCTCGGCCTCGTTGTAGGCAGGGATGACGACCTCGAGGTGAACGGGTCTGTGCGGTGGGGCGGGGGCGGCCGGGTGGACACCCGGCGACCGGCCGACGGCGGCGGGTCGTCCTTCGTGGGTGGTGTTCGCATGCTCGCGGACGAGACTCGATTCCGTCTCCACGGCTCTCCTCGGGTTGAAGCTCCTCGGCGGACCTGTTGGTTCACGCAAGTATCTGCAGCCTCGACGCTAATCAGGGCCGCCCCATGGTGCACGGGTAGGGGGTACTTCACTTCTCGTGCGCCTTACTCGGCCGGCGCTGAGGGAATACCCGGGCTGCCGCCGGCCGTCGTGTTCTAGCCGGCGGCCAGCACGCGGTCCCGGGTCCGTCTCGTTGCGGCCGTCACGAGGCCTTCGAGGGGACCGTTCGCGTGGCTGCGGCGCCACTGGATCGCGAAGACGGTGGCGACGGCGAGCTGGATGAGCAGGGAACCGCTGGGCTGGTTCGCCAGGAAGCCGGTCGCCAGGACGAGCAGGTGGGCCGAGTACAGGGTGAGTGTCATGCTGCCGAGCGCCGCCAGCGGCGCCAGCTCGGCGGCGGCGATGCGGGACAGGAGCAGGACTGCTCCCAGGGCGGCCATCGACGTGCCGACGGTATTGATCTTCTCCAGCACCGTGGTGGAGTGCGGGGAGAGGACGACCTGCCACCAGAGCGACGTGGTGGGGAGCCGGCCCTCGGGCCCCCACACCAGGATCCGGCGGATCGCCTCCGCCCCGAGGTCGGGCGATGCTTCCGCCAGGCGCCTCATGCCACCCAGGGGACCGAGGAGGAAGACCGAGAGCAGCCACGTGCCGACAGCGAGGACCAGCCCGGTGAGCATCAGCCGGAGCTGGACGCGACGGGACCCGAGCTCGAGCCGGCCGATGGCGAGCCCGGCGCAGAGGTAGGCCATGTAGGGCACGGCGGGGTACTCGCCCGTCAGCAGCAACTGGGTCACCAGGACCAGGGGCTCTACGACGAGGGAGGTGAAGGTGGGGTTGAACCCCGGGCCCGGCAGGGAATCGCGCAGCAGCTGGACGACGACCGGGCCTGCCACCGCCGCCATCACGGCAAGGAGAGCCAGCGTCCTGGCGGAGAGGCCGAGCAGCGGGACGGCCAGCAGGAACATCACCCCGTAGTAGGGCAGGATGATGGACACCGGCGTCGGGGCGTAGCCGATCGCGAGCCCGACGGCCAGGATGAGAGCGGCCCGGACCGCCACGGATGCCCGGGCGGCCCTGAGTGCGGTGCCCTTCACCGCGTGCCGTCCTCCGGACCCGAAGGCGAGCGACACCCCCGCCAGCAGGGCGAACAGGGCAGCGGAATGACCGGCGAAGATCCGCCAGAGGACGGTGGGTTCGAAGTCGTAGTCCTCCGGTGGGAGGACATGCACGATCATCAGGCCGATGAGCGCCAGACCACGCGCGCCATCCACCGCGATCAATCGCGGCTTCCTCACTGGTTCCCGTGAGCGCATGCGTTCTCTTTCCTACTCGTTCGCCCGGCCCTGCGTCCGCTGGACGCCCGCCCGTGCGTGGAACCTGTCCGCCGCACCCGCCAGGGCCCGGCGTCCCGAGATGACCAGCCGTTTGGCGCGGTAGAACAGGTGCGGGGACAGGGCGACCAACCGTCGCTTCACGACCTGCTCCGCGGCATCACGGGTGCGGCGGGCCAGCGGGGGGTGCCCGTAGCTGCCGACGAGTTGGACATGGGTGGCGTAGTACCACTTGTAGGGTTCGGCGCCCAGCAGGAGGTCGAAACTCCTGTGCCCCTGGCGGTAGCTGTACTCCAGCAGGCGCAGGCGCAGTTCCCGGCCCACCCCATACACCGCGAAGGCCGGATCATACGCCGACAGCAGGTCCAGGTACTCGCCCTCCCAGAGGAACCCCGCATGCACCGCGACGTAGTCGCCGGCGAGTTTCAGCGTCGACACCACGAGGTGGCCGTCGTCGAAGAGGCTTCTCAGCATGACGAGGGCGTTGGGGTCCTCGAGCGTCTCGTGCCCACCCTCGTACTGCGCGATCTTCCATTTCACGCAGAGGTCCAGTGCCTCGCCACTGGTGTCGCCGAACGTGAAGACCGGTTCGCCGAACTGCTCCGTCGTCCTTCTGAGCTTCTTGCGGCGAGCGGCCAGAAGGTTCCGGCTTCTCTTGCCGAGCAGGGCCAGGTACTCGTCCCAGCTGGAGAAACGCTCCCAGACGACGAGCGGCGCCACGTTCTCGCTGGCGGGCACGGACCCGGCCGGATCCTCGTCCGCGAGGGGTACCACGGACGTCACGAGCCTCGGCAGGTACTTCACGGCCTCCCGGGGCGAGCCGTCCGACGGCACGGATTTCACGTAGTCGTAGAACGGCCCGGTTGTCAGGATCCTGCGGCCGCCGACCTCCGCGAGACGCACCTGCCCGCCCCGGATGCCGTACATCTTGAACTCGACGGTCCTGGCCCGGTGGTACTCCACGGCCAGGGCTCTCAGAAAGGGGTCAGATGCAAAGAAGTCCATGCCTATCGTCCTACCGTCGCCCGTGGCCGGGAATGGGAGCCCGCCGCTTTCCGATCTGGCCGGCGCGCCCAGTATAGGGGCCCTGCCGGGTAGTGGGGGGCGGCACGAAGCGAGTAGCCGGTACTCGTGCCGGCGTCCTGCGCCCGACCGTACTCTGGCTTCCTGTCCTGCTCGAAAGCCCTCTGGGGAGATACGTGACGATAGGTCCCATTTCCGAACTCCAGGCCGGACTGGGCCCGCACGCCGAAGGCGTGGAGGCGCCGGCCGCGAGTGCCGGAGTTGCCCGCTACGGGGTGCTCCTGTCCGTCGGCGCCGGGTTCGTCGGGGTCCTGAGTTACGCAGTCACGCTCATCATGGCGAATGCCCTCGAGCCCACGGACTTCAGCCAGTTCGCCGCCGCCCAGATGATGCTGGGCATGGTGGGCATCGTGACCTCGGCACTGGTTCCCCTGCCGCTGTCCCAGGCGGTGACCGCCCATCCGGCCGGTTCGGAAGCACGGCGCGACGCGATGGCGTTCGCGGTCGCGGTCTCCGTGGCGGTGGGACTCGTGGCAGCCCTGGTGACCGGGGCGATCACGGCGGGACTCGGCTCGGCCCCGACCGCCGCCTTCGTTGCGCTGTCCGCCTTCGTGCTGTTCGTCGGAGCGGCACCGTCCGGCTGGATCCAGGGAGAACTGCGCTTCGTGCGGTACACGGTGAAGTCGGTCGGCGAGGTCCTCATCCGGCTGGTCTTCTCGCTCCTCGTCGTGCTGTTCGCGTGGGGTGCCCCCGGGGCCGTCCTCGGCTTCGCCATGGGCGGTCTGGCCCTCCTGGTCACGCCCCGCTCCTTCCTCCGCGACATCACCTGGCGGCCGCGGGTGCTGCGCCAGCGATGGCGCTGGGCGGAGACCTCCGGCATCGCCTCGACGCTCTGCATCGTGTCGGTACTGGTGGGGATCGACGTAGTGCTCGTGGCCTTCCTCGACGGCGGCTCCACGGCGGCAGCAGGGCTGCAGGCCCTCGCATCCATCGCGAAGGCCCCGGTGTACGTCGCGGCGGGGACGGTCATCGTCGTCTTCCCGCTCCTGCGCCGCCCCGGGTCCGACGTGACGGCGATCCTCACCGATGCCCTGCGGTCCTTCGGCCGGCTCTCGCTCGTGGCCTGCGCGGTGATCGCGACAGCCCCGCACCCCCTGGTGGCACTCGTCCTGCCGGAGCGCTACCACGCCTCATTCACCCTGCTGCCCTGGCTCGCGCTGTCAGGCCTGGGATATGCCGCCCTGACGGTCCTCGCCACGGTCCTGCTGGCCCTGCGCGCGTATCGGCGGTGCCAGCTGGGGCTCGTGGCGGCATCGGGGCTGGTGCTCGGAGGCCTGTTCCTGGGCTGGGACCGCGGCGGCGTGGAGGGCATCGCGATCGGCTGCGCGGTGGGTGCCATGGCCTCGGCGGCCGTCCTGACGGTGATCGCCCTTCCGCTCCTCCCGCCGTCGTCCGGCCGGATGGCGGCCACGGGTTTCATCGGGGCGGCCCTCTTCGCGCTGCTGCTCGAGGCGGCCGCGGGGCAGCCGGCGGTCTGGCTGCTGATCGTCTTCGCCGCCGGGCTCGTCGTCCTGGCCCAGCTGAGGGAGCGCGGCCCGCTCGAGGTGGTCCGCGGACTGGGCGTGTGGCGCCGCTTCAGGTCACCGCGCACCGCGCGCCACGCCGCGAGGCCTCAGCAGCGTTCCTGATTCCCGTCCACCACGTGCCCGGTTGCCGGCGCTATGTCGATGGCCCCGCTGCGGCAGATCGTGTTGCGTTCCACGCGGATGTTCACCAGATCCCCCTCGAACGCGATCGAGTCGCCGTCGTTCTCGAAGAACGTGTTGCCGATCACCGAGATGTCGTGGACGGACTGGGTGCCGCCGTCGTAGTAGCCCGTCCGGATACCCGAGGGCGAGCCCCAGAACCTGTTGTCCTCGATGGTGATGTTGTAGATCTCATGGCCCGAGACGGCCAGCTGCATGCCCGCACCGTGCGAGCCGCCCCGGACGT
Source organism: Arthrobacter sp. BC5 (assembly GCF_056680255.1). Lineage (NCBI taxonomy): Bacteria > Bacillati > Actinomycetota > Actinomycetes > Micrococcales > Micrococcaceae > Arthrobacter > Arthrobacter sp. BC5. The sequence continues at coordinate 105,221 of NZ_CM155273.1, read as the reverse complement.
CGTTGTCCCGGTAGACGACGTCGTGGACCGCGCTGCCGATCGTCTGGGCGACCAGGCCGTCGTCGCCGTCACTGCCCCGCCGCTGGTCGATCCGGTTGCCCACCACGGCGCCGGAGTGCGAGTCGGTGATGTGGATGCCGTCCAGCTGGTTGTACCTGCCGGACGACTCGGCGACCGTCGAACTGTCCCGCACGCAGAAGTCCCGGCTGCCCACCACTGCTATGGAATAGGTGAAGGGATTGCGGGTCGTCACGCCCTCCACGAGGGCGTTGACGGAGTGCCGGACGTCGATCAGGTACTCGTTGAGCCGGCCATCGACGTTGCCGTCGAGCACGTCACCGCTCTGGTCGGCGGTCAGGTCGGCGATCGTGACGTTGTCCGCTCCCTCGGTGGTGATGATGGGGTGCCCGCCGTGGGGCCCCTTCGTGTCGAGGAACCGGGCGGACGCCTTGAGGACCGTGGCGGGCCCCGAACCCCTGAGCGCCACGTTGTCCCTCAGCAACAGCGGGCGGTCGATGTCGAACCGGCCGGCGGACAGCTGCACGATCCCACCGCCCTGGCGGGCAGCGCTGTCGATTGCCGCCTGGAGCGCGGCGGAGTTCCCGGAACCGGAGACGTCCGCCTGCACCACGGTGGTGGCGCTGCTGCCGGTCGCTGTGCAGCCCCGCTGGGTGTTCGCGCTGAACGCGGAGACCATCACCACGAAACCCACGACGACGGCGACCAGGAGCGTCGCCCCGAGATGGTGCTTCCTCGTGAGACGGTGCTTCCTCATGAGACGGTGCTTCCTCATGACTCGACCTTCTGCCTGCGCAACGGGGGAGGGGGATTTCAGGTGCCGACGAGTCCGGGTCGCCGTGCGGGACGCGTCTTCAGGATAGATGAAGCAGGTCCGCCCGTGGCTGCCTACTCCCGTGCCGCCGCCGCCCCCGTGTACCGGAAACCATCAGGGTGCGTAGTACCCACCCCTGTTTCCAAGTGGTCGCCTCTCCGGCTCGAGGGTTTAATCGAGTAGCTCGACTTCCACCCTCAGTACCTCTCACTCGTGTACCGGGGACATCCGCTTCCTAGTGTGAAGAACAGGTCTTTGGTGCATTGCCTGGGGAAGAGGACGAAAACTTCGTGGAGTCTCAAACACACGGTCTCATCAGCACGCGCACGCCCGCATCCGGCGGTCCTTCTGTGGCGGCGGGGGGAGAGCAGGCCTTCCTCGAGGCGCGGGCGCACCTCATCGACGACGTCCACCAGCGCATCCTCGCCCCGGGCCGCATCGGGGCGGTACTGCTGGGCAGTGAGGGCAGCGGCAAGACGGCCATCCTGCGCGCCGTGGCACACCGCGCTTCCCGCACGCACCACGTGGTCCGCATCTGGGCGTCGAAGAATGCCTCCGCCGAGCCGTACCGGGCCATCGCCTTCCTCCTGGCGGAGCTGGAGACCGAGCAGGCGAGCCACCCACTGACCCTCCTGCAGGGGATCCGGACCCTCCTCGCGGAGCAGTCCGACGGCCGCCCCGTGGTGTTCGCCATCGACAACGCCGAGCACCTCGATCCGGAGTCGGCCACGATCATCACCCGGCTCGTGAGCGGCGGAGGAGCGTCGGTCCTCATCGCCGCCGAGTCGCTCAGGACCGTGGACGAATCCTTCTCCGACCTGTGGCGTGACGGGGAGCTCGAGCGCTTCGACCTGCCGGACCTGACGCGGGCGGAGATCCGCGGCATCGCGGAAGCGGCGCTCGGGGCACCCCTGTCCCCGCAGGCGGTCGAGGCGGCGTGGCGCTCCAGTGAGGGAAACGCCCGGTTCCTCTGCGCTGCGCTCGAGGATCTACCGCAGTCGGACCTCGTCCTCCACCGGGGCGCGTGGGTCGCGGCCGGGCCCGCCGCCGCTCCCCGGGTCCCTGCCCCCGTCCGGGACAGGGCGCGGTCCGCCCTCGGCGCCCTGCACGCCCGCGAGCTGCGGATGTTGCGGGCACTGGCCTTCGCCGGTGCCCTGCCCGCGGCTGTCGTCCGGCGACTCGCCGCCGAGCCCGGCGGTCCCTCGGACGCGCCGGTGCCGGAGCCGGCCCGGGCGACCACGGAGGCAGCACACCTCGACGCCCTGCAGCCCCTGACCGTCCAGAACCGTGGGGAAGGAGCGACGACGGTATCCCTGGCGTCGAGGCTCTTCGCAGCCGCCGTCCGGGAGCAGACGAGCGCCGCCGAGGCGGCGGAGCTCTACCTGCTGCTGACCGGCCGGCCGATCGGTGCCTTCGATCCCACCGGCCTCGATCCGGTGCTCCACGCGGAATGGCTCCTCGTTGCCGGCCTGCCCGTGCCGGCGGACCTCTCCCTGGCCGCGGCGAGGCGCTGCACCTTCGCAGGTCTCGCCGACCGGGCGCTCTTCTGGGCCTCGCGGGAGTCCGACGACAGCCCCGAACACCTGCTCGAGGCGGCCCGCGCCGCCCTCGCCGCCGGCCGGGGGGACGAGGCCGGGGCGTTCCTGGCCAGGGGGCGCGCGACGTCGGCGGGCGCTTCCACGGCGACGACGGTCAGCCTGCTCATCCTGGGTAGCCGCGCTGCACGACTCGTGGGCGAGCCCCCGGCGCAGCGGCAGGCGCTGCTCGATGAAGCCGACGAACGGCTCGCAGGCGCAGGAGGGCAGCCCGGAAGCACGCGCATGACGGGGCGGCAGATCCTCGAGCACCGCGGTGAGCTGACGATCGCACGCGCCGAGGAGGCGTCGTTCAGCGGGAACTACCAGGCGGCGGCGGAGATCCTGCAGGGCGCGGACCGCACCGGCTGGACCCCGGAGCAGGTGGTGCTCGGGGACGGGCTGCTATGCGTCGCCCTCGCCATGACCGACGGGCAACATGCCGCCGTCGGGCTCGCGCGCTCCCTCCAGGCGGAGCTAGCGCAGGAGGAGGCGTTCAGCCGCACGACCCTGGACGTCACGCACCTGCGGCTCGCCGCAGTGCACTACGCGGCGGGCACCGCGGGCGGACCGGTGCCCGGTCCCGGCGTCGAGGGCAGGGAGCGCTCCTCCGGTGCCGCCGACATCGTCCTGGACAGCGCCAGGGGAGTGGCAGCGGCTGTCCAGGGCCGCCCGGACGAGGCGCGGGCGCTCCTCTTCCCGGTGGCACGGCAGCTCGAACTGCAGGACCCGTACAGCCTCCTGCCGCTGGTGGCTGCGGCGCTCGCGTACAGCTCTGCCGAGGCCGGTGCCCTGGGCGCGGCGATCGGGTATCTTCCCCTCGCGCAGGCAGGGCACGGCGTCCCCTGGGCGGCGCACGCCTTCATCAGCCAGCTCCAGGTGGGTTCGGCAGGATTGCGCGAGTCACGGGTGGAGACGGCGGCGAAGCTCGGCCAGCTGGCGGAAGCTGCCCGGGGCAAGGGCGCGTGGATGCTCGAGATGAGCCACCGGCTCGCGCAGGTCCGCGCCGGTGATTCCCGTGCCGCCACGGCGCTCGCCGGAGCGGCCGCGCGCGTCGAGGGGATCTACGGGGCGTCCTGCGAGCTCTACGCGAAGGCCACGGCCACCGGGGACGTGGAGCTCTTCGCCCAGGCGATGGAGCACGCCGAACTCGCCGGTGACAGCCGCTTCGCCCGTGAGTGCGCCGCCCAGGCACTCCAGGCGGCACAGCTCTCCGGCACCCGCGGCGTGCTGAAAGGCGTCCAGCAGCGGGCCCGCCTGCTCTTCGGCGACACCGCCGACCTGGAGTTGGGCGCCGCACTCGAACGCCTGACCAAGCGCGAGCGGGAAGTGGCACGGCTCGCGGCACAGGGGGAGAGCAACAGATCCATCGCCGTGCAGATGGGTGTCACGGTCAGGACGGTCGAGGGCCACCTGTACCAGGTCTACTCCAAGCTCCACATCCGCGCCCGCAACGAACTCGCCGACCTGATCCTGACGGGAGCGCGATGAACTTCCTCGGCACCGGCGATCTCCTGCCGGACCGGCAACCCGTCATCGACGCCCTGCAGGACGTCCTGCGGAGGGAGGACAGCCACGGTGCCCTGGTGTTCGGTGAGGCAGGCCTGGGGAAGTCCTATCTGCTCCGCGCCCTGGAGCGCTCGGCCCCGGCCGCCTCCCAGCGCCACGTGGTCCGCGCGACGCGGGCCCTGCGGACCGTGCCGTACGGGGCCCTCGGCGAAGCCGCCGGTCCCGTCTCCGACGCCGCCCTCAGCAGTCCGGTCTCCATGCTGCGGGTGGTGCGGCAACGCCTGGGCAGCCCCGGAAGCCGCTGCACCAGCGTGGTGCTGGTGGATGACGCGCAATTCCTGGACGAGGAGAGCGCGCACGTGCTGACCCAGCTGGTGGTCACCGGAGCCATCCGGATCGTCGCCTTCGCCGACTACTCCCTGGCCGAGGCCGGCGGGCTCCACACCTTCGCCAGGGAGGGCTACCTGGACCGCCTGCACCTCGAACCGCTCAGCGCCGACAGCCTCCACACGGTGGCAGGGTCCGCCCTGGGAGCGCCGGCACTCGGCCGCCGGGCCGCCCTGCAGCTCCACAGGGCCACGGGCGGCAATCCGATGCTGCTGCACGCGGTGCTCGGCCACGCCGCGTCCGGCGGCCCACGCGCCGCGGCCGGAGACGGCTGCACCACGGCCCCGGTGGAGGAACCCTTCGCCGATGCCCTGGCGGACCTGGTCACGTCCGTCGTCGCGTCCATGCCCGAGGCCCAACGCAAAGCCCTGGACATCCTCGCCCTCGGCGGATCGGTGGCCGTCGCCGACCTCGAGCGCCTGACGGGCACCGACGCCGTGCGCTCGCTGGTGGACCAGCGGCTCGCGATCACCCACCCGGCCGAATCCCGGTACCTGACATTGCGCTACGGCCTGTACGCGGACGTGATCCGCGCAACCCTGCCGTTCGGCCGGAAGGCCCTGCTGCGCGACGAGCTCCACGGGCCCGCGTACGTCCTTCCCCCGTACCAGTGCCACCGCATCCGCCATCTCGAGTGGGCCGTCGAGACGGGCTCACCCGTGGCGGCAGGCGTGCTGACCGACGCAGCGAGGGTCGCCACCCACCTCGGCTGCCTCGAGTCGTCGGAGGGCTTCATCCACGCGTTGTCCGGGGAGCGGCGGCTGGATGCCGACGTCGAACGGGCGCGCCTGCTCGCCGCCTCCGGGCGGACGGCGAACGCACTGCAGCTGCTCGCGGCGCACGTCGCGGATGCCACCGGCGACCAGGCGCGGGCCGCCGTCGTCCTGCACGTCGCCGTGATGCGGCTCGCCGGTGCCGCCCCGACCGAGCTCCAGGCGCTGCTCCGTGCCCAGGCCGCGCCCACCGGCCGGGACGCCGGCACGGAGGATGGCGAGCACGAGGAGCGCCTGCACCTCCTCGAGGCGCAGATCCGCCTCGACGAGGGTGATCCCGCCACGGCCGAGCTCCTGGTGGTCGAGCGCCAGTACCGCTCACTGGAGGCGCGCGCGGTCGGGCTGGGTCTCCGGGGCGAGGCACTGGGGATGCTGGGCCGGCCGATCGAGGCCGAGCAGAGTACGCAGGCCGCGCTCGGAGCGGTTGCGGGGGAGCCGTATGCGCTGATCCATGTCACCGAGGATCTCCTGACCCAGCACGTCCTCGTCCTCGCGCATGCAGGGAAGGCCGAGCAGGCGATCGGCCTGATCGAGGAAGCGGAGTCCGGTCCGGTGCCCTTCGGCGCGGCCGAGGCCCTGCGCGGGATCGTGCTCGTCAGGCAGGGCAGCTTCCGGGCCGGGATGCGGAGCCTGGTGCCGGCCCTGGCCCGGTTGCGGACGGTGGACCGGCAGCTCCTGCTGCCCTATGCCCTGGGGGTCGCGTCCTGGGGTGCTGCGGTACTGGGGAACACGGACCAGGCCCTGGCGCTGGCGGACGAGTGCCGGAGCCTCCCGCGCCGGGGGAGGACGGAACGCGGGATGCTCGGCCAGGCCTTCGCTGCTGCGGCTGCCTCGCTGGACCCCCGGACCGCACAGGGTGCGCCGTCGCTCGCGTCGCTGATCGACGGAGCCGGCACCACCGGCCTCCGCGCGTGCGAGAAGGACCTGCTGGTCCTGGCGCTGCTGCTCGGCCAGGACGACGGCGCCGACCGCCTGGCGCGACTCGCGGCGGACATGCAGGGGGGCGAGGCCTCGATCCTTCGCAGCTTCGCCCGCGCGGTCGCTGCCGGCGACGGCGCCGAGCTCGCGGACGCAGCGGACCGCGCTGCCGCTTCCGGCCTCCCCCTGATCGCCGTCAACGCGGCGGAGCGGGCGCGGACGCTGCAGGGCGAGCCGGCTGCCGGGGCCGAGACACGGGCGGCTTCCCGCCGTCTCAGCCAGTACAGCGAGCCCTTCGTCGGCACCCGGTTCGAGGTGCCGGGCGGTGCCCGCGGTGTCGCCGATCTCTCGGTGAGCGAGCTCGCCGTCGCGCGGCTCGCCGTGACCGGCCAGAGCAACAAGGGCATGGCGCAGGCCCTCTCCCTGTCCGTTCGCACGGTCGAGGGCCACCTGCAGCGGATGTACGTGAAGCTGGCCATCAACGGACGCAACGAGTTGACGCGGCTGTTCGAGGACCAGGACCGCGCGCTGCAGGTGGGCGGTCCAGGGACGCGCGTGCAGGCACGGCAACCGCAGACCATTCCGTAGCATCCGGGGCAGGTTCACGAAGGAGGCGGGCCACACGTGCCAGCGAGACCCTTGTTCCAGGGGAGAGCCCAGCGGAGAGCCCGGCGGGGAGCCCGGCGCAGGACGCGGTGGGCGATCGGTGCCGGAGCGGCAGCGGTGGTCCTCCTGGCCGTGCTCGGAATGGCGGCGCTGGCCGGCCGCGGCGATCCGGCGGGCACGGCCCCCGGGACGGTCCCGGCGGCCGGCGAAGCCTGGAGCGCACAGGAGGAGGCCGAACGGTTCCTCGACGCGTGGGTGGACGACGACGGCCGGGTGGTACGGCGTGACCAGGGCGACGACACCGTCAGCGAAGGGCAGGCCTACGGGCTCCTGATCGCCGTGGGGGCGGACGACGAGGCCCGGTTCGACCTCATCTGGACGTGGACGAAGACCCACCTGATGCGGGACGACGGCCTGTTGTCGTGGCACTGGCAGGACGGGCAGGTACGGGACGAGGGACCTGCGGCAGATGCGGAGGTCGATGCCGCGCGCGCGTTGGTCCTCGCGGGTGAGCGTTTCGGCCGGCCCGACCTCACGGCGGACGGCAACGCGCTCGCGTCGGAGGTCCTGGCTGCCATGACGGCCCGGACATCGCTCGGGCTGGTCCTCCTGCCGGGACTCTGGGCGGTCGACGGGAGCGATCACACCTACAACCCCTCGTACGCGTCACCCGTCTCCTTCGCGGTGCTGGCGAGCAGTACGGGGGACCGCAGGTGGTCGGAGATCATGGCGGGAAGCGCGCAGGCCACGCACGCGCTCCTGGAGCAGTCGGCGTTGCCGCCGGACTGGGCGCTGATCGAGGCAGGGCAGGGGATCGGGGCGATCGCGGGAGCGGATGGGGAAGGAGCGGCTGCGCACTACAGCTACGACGCGGCACGGCTCCCCATCCGGTACGCCGAATCCTGCAGGGCGGAGGACCGGGAGATCGCCGCGCTCCTCCACGCACCGCTGGGCACGCAGGATCGGATCCCTGTGACACTCGGTCTCGACGGTACCGGCAGCGCCGGCGACCAGCACCCGCTGGCCTACCTCGCACGCGCGGCAGCAGCTGCCGCGGACGGCGAGCCCGGGTCCGCCGCTCGGGACATCGACCGTGCCTACCGCCTCCGCCAGGACTACGACACCTACTACGGCGCCGCGTGGACGGCCCTCACCCGGCTGATGCTCGAGACGGACAGCCTGGGCGGCTGCCCCACCCTCGAGGAAGGAGTACGCGGACCGGCCGCCCCCGGGCACGGTTAACCACCGACTGCTGCGCGTACTCGCGCGTACTCACGCGCACATGCGAGTGGGAAGCACGGTTCCGCGCGAAGCGGGAAAGGGCCTGCGCGAGTACACAGGGCGACGACGTCGAGTATGATTCGGCGAAACCACCGTAGTCGGCGGGGGCTTCCGGCAGCAGGTCGGAAGCGGGGGACCGGCGAGCGGTTGATGGGGACGGGTCATGGGCAAGCAGCTGAACACGGGGGCCGAGGCGGGTCCGGCGCAGCCCGGCCCGACCCCCCGTGCGGGCGCCGGCCCGCTGCTCGAGCGCGTGGCACCGGGCGCGTGGCCGCTGGTCGGGCGCACCGCGGAGATCGAGCGGGTGAAGGCAGCCCTGCTCCACGCCGGCTCGTCGGGCGCGCTGGTCGTGGGCGCCGCGGGCCAGGGCAAGACGACGGTTGCGCGGAACGCCGTCAACACTCTCTCCGAGAGGTCCGAGATCCTCTACATCCGCGGGTCGAGCGTCGGGGCCGGCACGCCCTACGGCGCGCTGACGGTCCTCCTCGTGGACGTCGACGAACACGCCGCACGCACCCCCCTCCTCCTGTTCACGGCACTCCAGGCGATGTTCGGCCGCATGCCCGGCGGCAGGCCCATCATCGTCGTCGACAACGTGGAGGACCTGGACCCGCACTCCGCGACCGTCCTCGCCCACCTCGCCTCGGCCCGGTCGGTCCGGGTCGTCGTCCTCACCGACGACGTGCGGCGAACCCCCGAGCCCTTCCTCGAGCTGTGGCGGAACCAGCTGATCGAGCGGATCGACATCGACCCCCTGACACTCGGGCAGACCCGGGAGCTCGCGGAGGAGGTGCTCGGCGGCCCCGTCTCCCGCGTCCTGGCGGTGGACCTGTGGAGGGGGAGCAACGGGAAGGCAGGCGCCCTCCGGACCATGATCCCGCTGGCGCTCGAGTCGGGAGGGCTGGAGCTCCGGAACGGGGTGTGGACCCGGCCCCGGTTCCCGGGGGAGGAGCGCCTCGCCGATGCGCGCGCCGGTTCCGACCTCCTCGACGCCCTGTCCGGTGACGCCCGCACGGCGGTCGCCCTCCTGGGTGTCCTCGGGGCCATCCCCCTGCGGATGCTCCTGCGCCACGTCCCCGGTGAGGAGGTGGACAGGCTGCAGCGGGACCGGGTGGTCCGGGTGCTGCACCGTGATGCTCCCACTGCGGTGCTGGACGATCCGTTCGCGGGAGCCGTGCTCCGGGCCGCGCTGGCGCGTGCACCGGAGACGGCGGTCGACGGCGCACTCCGGGAGATCGAGCGGCACGGTGGGCTGCCCCCGGACGCCGACGTCCGCCTCACCACCTGGCTGATGCAGGCGGGGAGTCCCGTGACGGACGCGCGCCTCCTGCGGTCGGCACGGCACGCGAACCACCTGGCGCTTCCCCACCTGGCCCGCCGCTTCCTGTCCGGCGTGGACGCCTGGGAGGAGCACCCCGACGCCGTCCTGCAGTACGCGCGCGTGACGCTCGACGGCGCCGAGGCCGAGGACGCCCGTGCCGCGATCGCCGCGCTCCTGCGGCACCCCGGCCTGCCACCGGCCGTCCGTGCAGCACTGCGCCTGGAGGGCGCGCGGATGAGGATCAGGCACGCGCACCACCCCGACGTCGTCATGGAGGAACTGCGCGCCTGCGAAGTGGAGTGCGCGGCCGCGGAGGGCCCCGACGCCGCGGACGTGACGGGGGAACTCGCCCTGCTGGAGCTGGAGCTGGCACTGCTCCGGGGACGCTGCGCGGACGTGGTCGAGCGGGCCTCCGTGCTCCTCACCTCGATCGTCGACTCCTCCTCCACAGCCATCAGGGTGAGGGGCATGCTCGTCGTCGCCCTCGCGTCCACGGGACAGCACGAGCGCGCCGACCTGGTTGCGGAAGCCCTGGCATGGTGCCCCGACACCTCCTCCAACCCGTCGGACCGGGAGGAGGCGCGCCGCAGCGTGGTGATGTCCCTGGTGTCGGCGGGCCGGCTCGACGAGGCGCTGCAGCTCCTGCACGCCGGGTCCGGGCTGCCCGGGCAGGTCCAGGACGAGGCATGGTCCGAGAGCATGGAGGGCATGCTGCTCGCAGGTGCGGGCCGCAGCCAGGAAGCCCTCGCGGCACTCCTGCCGGCGATCGCCCAGCTGCAGGCGGAGGAGCGCGCAGCGACGTTGCCCGCACCGGAAGCGGCCGCGGCGTACGCGTACGCCCTGGACGGCCAGGACGACGCCGCCCGGGACTACCTCGACCGCGCCCGGCACGCGGGGGAGCCGTCCGACTGGGTGTCCCTGAGCACCTCCGACTACTTCAGCACCCTCACGATGTCCCTGCTCGAGGAACCCGTGGCCGCAGCCCGGCAGATGCTGCGCTGCGCCGACAGGGAGCGCGGGCTCGGCAACACGGGCCTCGAGCTCGTCTTCCTGATGCAGGCGGTGCGCCTGGGGGAGTACGCGTCCGCGCACCGCCTCTCGGTCCGGGCGGGTGACCTGCGCACTCCGCTGGCGCGGTGCAGCCTGCTCCTGGGCAAGGGGATCCTGGCACAGGACGCCGCCCTCCTCCTCGAGGCCGCCGAGGCAGGCCTCGCGATCGGACACCATGACCTGGCGGGGTCCTCGGCACTGCTCGCCGTGGACCTGCGCGCACCGGAGGACGACCCCCTGATCTTCGTCCGCGCGGAACAGATCCTGAGGCAGACGTCCGTGGAACGGAGGCGGTCCCTGACCCGCCAGTCGCTGACCGATCGCGAGCGGACGGTGGCCAGGATGGTGGCCCGCGGCGCCTCGAACAGGGACATCGCCGCGGCGGAGCACGTCTCGGTCCGGACCGCCGAAGGGTACGTGCACCGGGCCATGGCGAAGCTGGGCGTGCACAACCGCAAGCAACTGCGTTCAGTGTTCGCGAAGCCATGACGGGCCCGGCAGAGGGATCACCGACACTTCACGGACAGTCGGCGCTCGTCCGCGCGGTCGTCGACGAGCTGATGGCACCGGACTCGGTCGGCGTCGTCCTCGTGGGTGAGGCGGGGATCGGCAAGACCGCCATCGCGCGCCAGGCCGCGGGCCGTCTGCAGGACGCCGTGACCGTGCTGCAGGTCAGGGGCGGAGCAGGCCTCCAGCCGATCCCCTACGGCGCCCTGTCCCGCTACCTCGGCGAACTGAGCGTGGCGGACGTCGGATCTCCTGCCGCCGTCCTCCGGCACTTCATGAGGCACATCGCGAGCAGTATCAAGGCGCAGTCGCCGCCCATCCTCCTCATCGACGACGCCCACCGCCTCGACGACGAATCGGCCCTGCTCATCATGCAGCTGGCGACTGCCCGCAAGGTGAAGGTCCTGGCGACTGCACGTCAGGTCCCGGGCCCCGCCGGGGAGTTCGCCCGTGCCGTCAAGGACGGTCTGCTCGGACAGTACGTCGTCGAGCCGTTGACGCTCCCGGGCGTCCGGGACGTGTGCGAGCAGGTGCTCGGAGGGCCCGTCCTCACGGGTACGGTGCGGCTGCTCGCGGAGACGACACGCGGCAACCCCCTGTTCCTGACCATGCTCGTGGACCAGGGCAGGGTGCAGGGGTACCTCGTCGAGGAGAACGGTGTCTGGCGCGCTCGCGGACCGCGCCCCGCCCTCGACGGCCCGCTGGCGGACCTCGTCCTGCACGGGCTCGGAGACCAGGCCGGTGACGCACGCACGGCCCTCGAGTTCCTGGCCGTGGCAGGGCCGGTGCCCCCGGCCTCCCTCGAAGCGGACGTGGATCGGAGTACCCTGGCGCACCTCTTCCACGAGCAGCTCATCGAGCTGGATCCGGGGAGTGCGCACCTGGTCTCCCTGAGGCACCCCCTGCTCGCGGAGGCGATCCGCGGCAGCATGACGGCGGTGCGCGCGCTGGAACTGGCGGCGCGCGCCCATGCCGCCAGGCCCGAACCCCTCCGCAGTGTCCGTGACGTCATGGGCGCGGTCGCCTCGGCCCTCGACACGTCGTCGCCGCTCGACGACGTGCTGCTCCTGCGGGCCGCCAGGATCGGGAACCGCCTCCACGATCCGTCCTTCGCGCAGCGGGCCCTCGGGGCTGTCCGGGCGCCGGAGCCGACCTCCTCCTACCTCCTCGAGGCGGCCTGGGCACACTGGAACGGCAGGCGCTACGAGCTCGCTTGTGCGCTCCTCGACGAAGCGCTCCGGGCTGCCGACAGCCAGGACGCCGCACGGGAGGCGATCGTCCTCGCCCTCCTCATGCGCCTGCGGGAGGGAGCCGTTGGAAGCGGACCGCAGGACGACGTCGACCGGTGGGCCGAGCTGCTGGTTCCTGCGGCAGGCGGCGACGGCGAGCCGCACGCGGGCGAGGCCGGCAACGGCGCGCGCCTGCTCCGGACCTTCGCCTCGATCCTGCAGGGGGACCTGCGCGGCATGGCGGACCTGGCCTCCGTGCCGCCGGATCCCGCCCTGCCGGAGGCCCTGCAGGTGGGATACCTCGGCCTGCTGGCCCATGTCCACACACGGGCGGGCCGCCCACGGGCCGCGTCCGAGGCCCTGGAAAGGGCAGGTGCCCTCCTCGAGGCGGATCCCGAACCGCTCCTGACCTACCGGGATGCCGTTGTCGGGGAGCACCTGCTGGCCCTGGTCTGCCGTGGTGCGTGGGACGAGGCGCGCGGAGTGTTCCACCGCACCTACCCGCCCGGTTGCGCGCACTCCTGCCTCCTCGGTGGCTGGCTCGACGTGATCGACGGCAGCATGAGCCTCCACGCGGGCGACTTCCGCACCGCTCGGCACCACCTGCTCCTCGCCGTCGAGGCCTTCCGCGACGTCGACGCGCCGCACGTCCTCGGGTGGATAGCCGGAGTAGCCGCCTATGCCAGCGCGCGGGCCGGCGATGCGCAGGGGGCGCGCGCCCTGCTCGACGGGCGGAGCGCGCCGCAGGGACAGCCGGCCTCTGTCATGCACCAGATGGGCGAGGCGTATTCGACCGCCGCGCTCGGACACCTGGGAGAACCGGACGTCCTGCCGCGCCTCCGCCGGATCGCCGTGCAGGCGGAGGGTCGAGGCTCACTCCTGGTGGCTGCCACGGCGCTGGACCACGCCGTCGTGCTGGGAGACCGGAGCGCACTGCAACACCTCGCGGACGTCACGCGGGCGTTCGACGGCGAGGAGGGGCTGGTGATGCACCGTTTCGCCGCTGCCGCTGAAGCCGGTGACCGGGACGCCCTCGTGGAGGTGAGCGGAGCGGCCGAGGATCGCGGCTCCCTCCTCCTCGCCGTGCGGTCCCTCGAGGAAGCCGTGCTGCTCGGGCCGGCGGGAGCCGCGGCGCGAGGCATCGAGCGGAAGCTGTTCGCACTGCGGGCGAACCTCAGGATCCTGCCCGGTGGCACAACAACCTCGGGAGCCCACGGCACACGGCTGACGCGCGGAGAACAGGTGATCGTGAAGTTCGTCGCAGCGGGACACACCAACCGTGAGATAGCGGCCATCCAGGGCGTCTCGACGCGCACCGTCGAGGGCCACCTCTACCGGATCTTCGCGAAGCTCGGGATCAGCAGCCGCGAAGCACTGCAACAGCCGCTCGAGAACACGGCACCCTAGCCCGCCCGCCGCCGGGACGCTCGGCGCCGGGACGCTCGGCGCCGAGTAGTGGCAGCGGTGCCGGGGGTGGTGCCGGGAGTAATCCCGTGGGGGCGTGCCGAGTGCATGATTCAGGGGAATCACGTAGCGTGCCGAATTCGAACGAGTAGGACCCTTGGGTGCGCGCGGAATAAGTGCAGTAGCGGGTACTCGTTCGTGCTCCTGACCCCATACCTAGGCTTCAAGGAATAGCTCTCACGCTTTCCATATTCCCTGGGGTTCCAATGGTCCGTCTCATGAATGTCTCAATTCACCCACCTGCCGGTCTGCGCAATTCCGCAGATTCCTCGCGGTGCAGGACGGGCGCATCGTGAAGCGCCGGACGGGGGTTTCGAGGCTCCTTCCCTTCCTGTCGATCCTGGCCCTGATCGCGTGCCTCCTGGTGGCGTCACCGTCACTGGACGCACCGGCCGAGGCTGCTCCGGGGAACCTCGTCGTCAATCCGTCGCTCGAGGAAGGCGTGGGAACGCCCACCTGCTTCTCGCGTTCGGGGTGGGGAACGGAGGGGACCTGGGCCTTCCAGCCCGGACGGACCGGCGGGCGGTCGGTCGAAGTGACCACGAAGGCCTATGTCCAGGGTGATCGCAAGCTCCTGCAGACGGAGACAGCGCAGTGCGCTCCCAAGGTCACTGCCGGCGGCACCTACGACATGGAGATCTGGTACAAGTCCTCCGCCCCGGTGACGCTGACCATGTTCCGCCACACCGCGCAGGGGTGGAGCTACTGGGGTGACGTGAAGCAGGTTCCTGCCGCCGCGGGGTGGACGGCGGCAGCGGCGGTGACGCCCGCCATTCCCGCCGGAACGGACCAGATAATCTTCGGACTCGCCCTGAACACCAATGGGACATTGGTCACCGACGACTATTCACTCTCGCCGGTCCAGGCAGCTCCCGCGCCTCCCACGGGGCAATTGGTCGCAAATGGGAATTTGTCGCAGGGAAATCCCGTGCCGGCGTGCTTCCAGGTTGCCGGATGGGGAAACAGGACCGTTGCGCAAGCCATTTCCGCAGACGTTCCCGCGAATTCTGTCGCGGGTACCCGTTCGTTCCAGCTCTCGGTCACCAATTACGTCTCCGGCGACGCGAAGCTCCTGACATCGGAGGCCGCGGGATGCGCCCCGGCAGTGACCGGCGGTGCGCAGTACGACATCGCCGTCGACTACAAGAGCACCGGAACCGGGCAGCACGGGCTCAGCGTCTTCTCCCACACCGCCAACGGGTGGCAGTACTGGACGGACCTCAAGGCGGTGCCGGCATCGGGCGTCTGGACGACGGCCTCGGCCCGGACACCCGCAATACCAGCGGGTGTGGACCGGATCGCATTCGGGCTCTCGGTCGCGGGCAACGGCACCCTCAGCACCACCAACTACTCCGCACGACAGGTCGCGGTGGTGGTTCCCCCGCCGGCCGGCACACCGGAGAGCGTCGGTACCTGGACGGTCCAGGGCGAGCAGCTACCCATTCGCGCACTCCACAACACGCTGCTCAACGACGGTCGGGTGCTGCTCATCGCCGGTTCGGGCAACGAGGAGAAGGTGTTCACCGCAGGAGCGTTCAGGGCGGTGGTCTGGACGCCCGAGACCAACGCGTTCAAGGAGATCCCGGTGCCGTACGACATGTTCTGCGCCGGGCACGTGACGCTGCCGGACGGCAAGGTGCTGCTCGCAGGTGGTACGGAGGCCTTCCCCGCCCAGGACCAGGGGCCGAACACGTTCAAGGGTTCCAAGAAGAGCTACTACTTCGACCCCGCCGACGACACCTTCCACCCGACCACCGACATGGCGGGAGCCCACTGGTACCCGTCCCTCACCAAGCTCGGCAACGGCGACGTCTGGTCGGCGGGCGGGCTGGACGAGAAGGCCGAGGGAACGGTCCTGACCGAGATGTTCTCCTCGAAGACCATGAGCTGGCTCCCGCAGAACCAGGTGCCGCAGACGTGGAGCTTCTGGGGAACCTACCCCCACATGTTCCTCCTCGACGACGGCAAGATGTTCTACACCGGCGCCCACACCTTCGGGAACGGGTTGCCCGGCACGGGCGCCAGCCTCTACGACTGGACCACGGCGAAGATCTGGGACGTACCCGGTCTCCGGCAGAAGGACATGCGCGACCAGGCCGGCTCCGTCTTCATCGGCCCCGTCCAGGACCAGAAGCTGATGATCGTCGGGGGCGGCAATACCGACGGCAACGCGGCGGCCATCAACCTCGTGGACATCATCGATTTCAAGAAGCCCAGTCCCGCATACGTCCCGGGACCGGACCTTCCCGGACCGGGCAAGGCGTACGTCAACCTCGTCAACCTCCCTGACCGGACGGTCCTGGCGGCCAACGGCGCCCGGTACAACCGCGCGGGCAACGTGGATACGGCGGCCATCTACACTCCGGCCACCAATAGCTGGCGATCGATCGACGCGGACCCGGTGGGGCGCAACTACCACTCCACCTCGATCCTCCTGCCCAGTGGGAAGGTCGCCGTGATGGGATCCAACCCCGCGGACAATTCCTTCGAACTGAGGATCTCGCTCTACAGCCCGCCCTACCTCTACAAGGGCGTGCGCCCGACCGTGGCGACACAGCAGGCGCGGGCGACCTACGGGCAGGCCCTGCAGCTCGCCGTCACGGGTGACGTCGCGTCGGCCTCGCTGATCTCGCCGATGTCGGCCACGCACCAGACGGACACCAATGCGCGGCTCGTCGACCTGCCCCTCACCGGGACGGGCGGTACCCGGAGCGCGCTGGTGCCGGCCAACCGGAACCTGCTGCCCCCTGGGCCGTACATGCTCTCCGTCCTCGACACCAAGGGTGTCCCTAGCATCGCCAAGTGGGTGTGGATCTCATGAATCCCGAATCGCAGTCAGCATCACCTCGCCGGACACCGGGCTCCCCGACCGGGGGCCGCCGACGGCGCCGCGGGGCGGTCCTGTTCTCCGCGGCCGGTATCGCGACAGCCGTGACCCTCGCCTGGGGCGGATTCGTGGCCGCCGAGACCGTGCAGGCCCGGACCGGAGCGGAACCGTCGTCGGCTCCTGCCGCGCTTTCGGCACCGGCGGCCGTTGCCGACGCGCCGGCCCTGGCCGTCGCAGGCGAGCCGACACCGCTCGAGGCGCCGGCCCACCCCGGCGCCCACGGTGCACCCCCCGCCGCACAGGCGCCCGGTGGCGTCCCCGCCGCTCTGCCGTCCCAGGGGCAGCCCGCGGGGCAGGGGGCTGCCGACGCGGCGAAGGTACCGGCGTCCGGGAAGCCGGGGGAGAAGCTGGCGGCCCAGAACCCGTCCGAGCAGACAACGGTGCCCGGAGCGCGGAAGGAGAAGTCCCTTGCGGAAGCAGGATCGGAGGCCGTCCCGGCCCAGGCCGGCGCGGAGGGCTCCGATGCGGGCAACGGCGCCGACCGTTCCGCGGGCCTCGTACCTCGGGGTCCCGTAGATCCCGAGGAGGTCCTCGGAGCAGCGGGTGAGGCGGCCCTCGGCGGCTGCCTTGCCGAGTACGGGGCGGACGGGCAGTGCCTGCCGGTGGTACCGCCGAGCTCGGCGGAGCACGTGCAGCAGATGGCGGACAGCGGCGCCGATCCGCGGTCCATGCTGCACTTCTGGTCCTGCGACGAGGTCCGCGGCTTCTTCCCCGACGGCATCGCGGTCCGGCAGGCAGCAACGGATCCACAGGACCTCGACACGAACGCGGACGGCACGGCCTGCGGAGCCGGCGACTGACAGCGCGCAAACGACACTCTTCCGCATAACTCACAGGGGACAACCATGACTTTTTACCTGCTCGGATGCGCACTCGTCGTCGTCGTGGCGCTCGTGCTCTTCGCCATCGCATCGTCCACGCTCTACCTGAACACCTACGCCTGGTGGGATCCGAAGACCCAGGTGCGGACCTCCTACACGGGTCTGCTCGAGACGGAGACGCTGTCCTTCTCCCTGATCATGCCGTGCCGGAACGAGCGCGAGGACGTCATGCGGGCAACACTCGGGGCGCTGCTGTCGCAGACCCACGCGCGCAAGGAGATCATCATCTCGGTGGGGCACGACGACCCGGAGACAATGGCCAACGCGTACCGCCTGGCGAACGAGTTCCCCGAGATCGTCCGGGTGGCGCTCGACAGGCACGAGACCAAGAACAAGCCACGCCAACTGAACGATGCCCTGGCCATGTGCCGGAACGACGTCGTGGGAGTCTTCGACGCCGAGTCGATCGCCGCGCGGGAGCTGCTCACGCACATCGACAGTGTCTTCACGCGGCGCAATGCCGATGTGGTCCAGGGTGCCGTGCAGCTCATCAACTACCGGGACACCTGGTACTCGCTGCGGAACTGCCTCGAATACTTCACCTGGTTCAGGTCCCGGCTCCACGCCCACTCCCGCCAGGGCTTCATCCCCCTGGGCGGCAACACCGTCTTCATCAGACGCGAGCTCCTCCTGGCCGTCGGAGGCTGGGACGGTGCCTGCCTCGCCGAGGACTGCGACCTCGGCGTGAGGTTGTCCACCCTCAACAGGCGCATCGTCGTCGCCTACTCGCCGGAACTGGTGACTCGGGAGGAGACGCCCGACTCGCTCGCGACGCTCGTCCGGCAGCGGACGCGGTGGTCCCTCGGTTTCATGCAGGTCTTCGCCAAGGGCGACTGGAAGGCCCTGCCGACCCGGAGGATGCGCGTCATCGCGTGGTGGACGCTGATGCAGCAGCACTTCATGGCCTTCGCGGGTGTCTGCATCCCCATCGCGATCGTCGCGGCCGTCTGGGGGAACTTCCCCCTGCTGGTCACCCTGATCGCCTTCCTGCCGCTGATCCCCACCCTGGCCACCATCGCCTTCGATCTCTGCATGCTGCGTGAGTTCGGCAGGGATCACAGGTTCGAGCTGTCACCGTACGACTACGCGCGGCTGATCATCGGAACGCCCTTCTACCAGATGGTCCTTGCGTTCTCCGCCCTGCGGGCCCTCGTGAAGTTCCAGCGGGGAGATTTCCGCTGGGAGAAGACGAGCCACGCCGGCTCCCACCTGTCCTACATCGAAACCACCGCCACGGCGCAGATCTAGCCCAGGCTCTTCACGCCCTTTCCCTGACCGGGACCGCACTGGTCCCGCCGGTCTCGCACGCTCCCAGGAGGTCCCGATGTCCCTGCTCGAGGTCAAATCACCACTGAAGCTCCCGCTGCCCAGGCCCAGGAGCCGTGCGGCGCATGTCGCCCCCCTGGCGCGGGACGAACCGTTCACCCTGACCAGGATGAGCAGGGGCGAGCGCTTCACCATGGCGGGCCTGCTGGTGGCGGCGGTGATCCTGAGCCTGTGGAACCTGAACGGCGCCCCCAGCTACCAGGATGACGAGGGGACCTACACCGCCCAGGCCTTCTCGGTCCACGAGGGCGAACTGGCCCCCTACACCTACTGGTACGACCACCCGCCGCTGGGCTGGATCCAGATAGCAGCACTCAACTGGATCCCCCTGATCCTCAACCTCGGGGACGGGACGGCGATCGGAGCGACGCGGTACGTCATCTCCGTCTTCTTCGTCGCCAGCGCCATGCTGCTCTACATGCTCGCGCGGCGGCTCCGCGTGCGCACGCCCTTCGCGGCCCTCACCACGATCGTCTTCATCCTCTCCCCGCTCTCCCTGGTACTCGGGCGGCAGGTCTACCTGGACAACGTGGGAGTCCCGTGGCTCCTCCTGGCCTTCTACCTCGCACTGAGCACCCGCCATTCGCTGCGGGACCACGTGCTCGCCGGCGCCTGCTTCGCGGTGGCGGTCCTGTCCAAGGAGACGCTCGCGATCTTCGGCCCGGCGCTCCTGCTGGCCATGGTCAACCGTCCGCGGTGGAGCAACCGGGCGTTCTCGATCGTCGGCTTCCTCGCCGTGGGAGGCCTCCTCCTGGCCTTCTACCCGCTCGCGGCGCTCCTGCGGAACGAGCTCGTCGCCGGAGAGGACCACGTCTCCCTCCAGGACGCCCTCGCCTACCAGTTCTTCGAGAGGTCGGGCTCGGGAACCATCTTCGAGGCAGGCTCGAGCAGATCCGAACTGCTCGACGGCTGGCTCTACTTCGACAAGTACCTGATCGCCGCCGGCCTGGTCGCTGCCGTGGTGTGCCTCCTCAGGCGCAACAGCCACGCCGTGGCCCTGGCGATCTTCGTGTTCGCCGTCCCCATCGTGCTGGGGCAGGGCTACCTGCCGGCCATGTACATCATCGCCGTCATCCCGTTCCTCGCCCTGGCGCTGGGAATAGCCGTGGACCTCGCGTGGTCGGGTTCGGAGAGGCTCTGGCAACACAACCACCACCTGCGGCGTCCCCTGCGCGCCGCCTTCATCCTCGTCCTGGCCGCCGCGCTGTCCCTGATGTCCATGCCGCAGTGGCTCCAGCAGGACCGGGTGCTGCTGACGGCGGAGACGAACACGGACTGGCTGAAGACCGTCGAGTGGGTGCAGGCCAACGTGGACCGGGAGAGCGTGGTCCTGGCGCCGTATTCCATGTGGCACGACCTGAATTCGAGCGGCTGGGACGATCCCTGGACCATGATCGCGATCGAGAAACCCGACCTCGACGAGCAGTTCGACGCAGTCCACCCCGGCGGGTGGCAGGACGTCGAATACATCATCGTCGGGCCGATCGTGCTGGACAACATCGAGAACCTCGAGCTGACCCGGACCGGCAAGGCGCTCCAGTATTCGGAACCCGTGGTGACCTTCGGGGAATGGAGCGTCAACCGTGTCGACGTCCCGGCGGACGTGCCGAGGGGTGATTGACGGTGAGACTCTCGGTCATCATTCCCGGTATCGGGCGGGCAGCGGATACAGCTGAGCTGGTACGGCGGATCGGAGGAGCCTGCGCGGGCATCGACGCCGAGATCATCATCGTCGACGCCGTTCGGGATGCGCACCCCACCAGGGCCGGCGGAACCGGCGGAACCGGCGGAACCGGCCGGACCGGCGGAACCGGCGGAAGCGTGCCGGTGCGCCGCGTCCGCCCCGACGATCCCCGGAGCGGGTCCAGCGGCGCGGTGATGGAGGGTATCGCGACGAGTCGGGCAACCTACTGCCTGGTCATGGAGGGAGGCCCGCACCACCCGCCCGAACTGATCCCGATCCTCCTCGCGCGGCTCGAGTCCGGCCAGGCCGACCTGGTCATCGCATCCCGCTACCGCGGCGCCGCAACGCCGGACGGGAACCTCCCGCGCCCCTCCAGGACTCCCGGCGCGTGGCGGGCTGCTTTCGTGGCGCGCGTCCTCTTCCCGGCGCGCCTCCGGAACTGCAGCGATCCCCTGGCCGGCTTCTTCGCGTTCCGGCGGGACGCGATCGACCCGGGACTGGTGCAGCCGAAGAGTCCCCACGTCCTGCTGGACATCCTCCTGCGCCACAGGCTGAGCGTCGAGGAGGTCCCCTTCGATGTCGGGCCGCATGCTGCCCGGCAGCCGAAGGCGACACCGGCCCAGGACCTGCGCTTCCTGCGCCAGCTCGGCGAGTTGCGGATAGGCCGTGCGGGCCTCTTCGCAGTGGTCGGCGCCATCGGGACCGTCCTCAACCTGCTGATCATGGCGGTGCTCCTGGCCTTCGACGTCCACTACGTGGCCGCGGCGCTGGTGGCGGCGGAACTGACCATCCTCACAAACTTCGTGATGCAGGAGAAACTGGTCTTCGCCGGCGACACGCGGAGCGCGCGGGTGCTCCGCCACCGGTTCGCCCAGTCCGTCGGGTTCAACAACATCGAAGCGGTGCTGAGGGTGCCGTTCCTCCTCCTGCTCGTCGAGGTCCTGGTGGTCAACAGTATGATCGCGCAGGCCGGCACACTGGCATGCGCCTTCGTGGTCCGTTACCTGTTCCATGCCAAGGTGGTCTACCGGCAGCGGTCCGCCGACTCCCCGGCGGCCGAGACCGTGCCGGTGGCCGCCGCGCCGGCGGTCCTCGAGGAACTCCACGCCTCGCTGAACCAGGGCCAGCGTGACCGGCAGCCGCAGGCCGGGAACGAGCCGGCCCCGTCAGCGCCGCGGCCGTCGATCACCCTGCCCGCCGCGGTGCTGAATCCCCTGGAGACCTGACGCCGGGCACCCCTGGAACGCGGGCAGCACGGGGATGACCCTCCGGGCGCCGAGTGGGAAACCGCCCGCCGAACCACCTGCGGGGTGCGGAGAATGTCCCTCTCGGCGCGCCCCCTCCACTCACGCCACCTGGAGAAACTACGTTCCCAGCCGCTACTGGCACTCGTCTTCCCCCGGGGACTCCGTGTTCTGAGCGCTGCTGGTTACCCGAGCGTACTTTCCGGGGTGACATGGAATGAGAAGTGAGCTTCGGACTTTCCAGAACCTGTTTCGGAAGAGCCATTCACTTCTCAACTCCCAAGAATCCTCGACGAAGGTCCTACATGAACAAGCGCACTACCTACCTCGCTCTCGCGGTAACTGCGGGTCTCACCACCATGGCATCGCCGGCCCTCGCCACGTCCGTGGCGCCCACCGATCAGGTGTGCGCGGGTCTCAGCAGCGGCAAGATCGACACGCAGGGCGACCCCCAAACGGTCACACTGACAGCACCCGAAGGCATGGTCATCACCGGTTACTGTGTGAAGGCCGGTTCCGGCAACCAGGGTGACGGGCCCGAGTACGTCGTCCTCGATCCCGCCGGTTACGCAGCCACCCTCGTGGTCTCCCACTCATCGGGCAAGGCAGTATCGCACTACAGCTTCACGACGGCGCCGGCCACGCCCGCTGTCGAGACGCCGGGCGACGAGACTCCCGTCGTCGAGACCCCGGTCGTCGAGACCCCGAGCGACCAGCCGCCGGTCGTCGAGACCCCGAGCGACCAGCCGCCGGTCGTCGGGACCCCGGTTGTCGAGACTCCGGTCGTCGGGACCCCGGGCGACGAGACTCCGGTCGTCGAGACCCCGGGCGACCAGCCGCCGATCGTCGGGACGCCGGTCGTCGGGACTCCGGTCGTTGAGACCCCGGTTGTCGAGGCTCCGGTCGTTGAGACCCCGGTCGTCGAGACTCCGGTCGAGACTCCGGTCGAGACTCCGGTCGAGACCCCGGTCGTCGGAACTCCGGTCGTCGGGACCCCGGGTGTCGGGACACCGGCCGTGGAGACGCCGGTCGTCGGCACCCCCGTGAACGATGCGCCCGGCACGAACGTCGTCATCGACGTTCCCGTTGTCGTCGTGGACGTTCCCGACACCACGCCCGGCTTCGCTTCCGAGGTCTACTACGAGAACTGCGACGCCGTCCGCGCCGCCAATGCAGCGCCGATCTACCTCGGCGAGGCGGGCTACCGCGCCGGGCTCGACAGCGACAGGGACGGTATCGGCTGCGAGGTGGCCGGCGAGGAAGACCGCGCCGTTACGCCGTCCTACGACGCCGGTGACACCAGGAACACCACGGGCACCGACGAGCTGGCCTACACCGGAACGGGCGAGGACATGAAGGTTGCCGGTGGCATCGGTGCGGCCCTGCTCGCGCTGGGCGCCGGCGTCGTCCTCGCCGGTCGCGGCCGCCACCGCAAGGCCGCATAGGGCATCCTGACCCTGCACAGCAGCACGTCGGAAGGGCCGGTCGCCATCGACCGGCCCTTCCGTCCGCCTGCGGGCGGCCGAACCCACCACCCGGAGCCTCCCATAGTTAGGCAGCACTGGGATGCCCCGACGGGCGCCGGGTGGCAGGATTAGAGCAGAGAATCCTTGCGTAATTACCGCAGGGGCTGCTGCCCGATCCGAGGAGCCCGAAGTGCCCGTGGTTGAAACGCCCGTCACGCTCACCCCGTCCGGCGCCGGCCTGACCGACGCCGAGGTGCACCGCATCCGCAACGACTTCCCGATCCTCGGGACCGAGGTCAACGGCAAGCCGCTCGTCTACCTCGATTCGGGCGCCACCTCCCAGAACCCGGTGAGCGTCCTGGAGGCCGAGCAGGAGTTCTACGAGCAGCGCAACGCGGCCGTGCACCGTGGCGCCCACTCGCTGGCCGTCGACGCGACGGACGCCTACGAGGACGCCCGCGCGGCCGTCGCCCGCTTCATCGGCGCCCGCACCGACGAGCTCGTCTGGACGTCGAACGCGACCGAGGGCATCAACCTGGTGGCCTACGCGATGTCCAATGCGGCCGCAGGACGCGGGGGAGAGGCCGCACGCCGTTTCGCCGTCGGACCCGGCGACCGGATCGTGGTCACCGAGATGGAGCACCACGCGAACCTCATCCCGTGGCAGGAGCTCGCCGCACGCACGGGCGCGGAGCTGCGGTACATCCCGGTGGACGACGACGGCGCGCTGCGCCTCGAGGAGGCCGCGGCCCTCATCACGCCGGCCACGAGGATCGTGGCCTTCTCCCACGCCTCCAACGTGCTCGGCACCATCAACCCGGTAGGTGAGCTCGTCCGGCTGGCGCAGTCCGCCGGAGCACTCACGCTGCTCGACGCCTGCCAGTCCGTGCCGCACCTGCCGGTGGACGTGAAGGACCTCGACGTCGACTTCCTGGTGTTCTCCGGCCACAAGATGCTCGGCCCCACCGGCATCGGCGCCCTCTACGGACGCGCCGAGCTGCTCAACGCCATGCCTCCCTTCCTCACGGGCGGCTCCATGATCACCACGGTGACCATGGAGCGCGCCGAATACCTCCCGGCGCCCAACCGCTTCGAGGCGGGCACGCAGCGCATCTCGCAGGCCGTGGCCCTCGGCGCCGCGGTGAACTACCTCGCCGAGACCGGCATGCAGCGCATCGAGGCCTGGGAGTCGACGCTGGGCGCGCGGCTCGTCGAGGGCCTCGGGAGCATCGACGGCATCCGCGTCCTCGGGCCGGCGGCGGGGATCCCGCGCATCGGCCTCGCGGCCTTCGACGTCGCGGGTGTCCACGCGCACGACGTCGGGCAGTTCCTCGACGACAAGGGCATCGCGGTGCGGGTGGGCCACCACTGCGCGCAGCCGCTCCACCGGCGCCTCGGCCTGACGGCCACGACGCGCGCCAGCACGTACCTGTACACCACGACGGACGAGGTGGACACGTTCCTGGACGCCGTCGCCCGGGTCCGTCCTTTCTTTGGAGCGCACTAGATGAGCACCGGCCTCGAACAGCTGTACCAGCAGATCATCCTCGACCACGCCAAGGCGCGGCACGGGTCGCCGCTGCGCGAGTACGACGGCGCGGGACGCTCGGGGGAGTCCCACCAGCTCAACCCCGTGTGCGGGGACGAGATCACCCTCCGGGCCGGAGTCGCCGAGGGCACCGTCACCTCGGTGACCTGGGACGGAGCCGGCTGCGCCATCTCCATGGCCTCGGCATCCGTGCTCACCGACCTGGTGCAGGGGCTGCCGCGGGACGAGGTGATCTCCCTGGTGGACGCGTTCCGGGAGGTCATGCGCTCGCGCGGCAGGATCGAGGCCGACGAGGAGGTACTCGGCGACGCGGCCGCGTTCTCCGGGGTCTCGCGCTTCCCGGCGAGGGTCAAGTGCGCCATGCTCGCGTGGGTCGCGCTCGAGGAATCGCTCCTGGCCGCGAACGCCTAGCCCGGGGTCCCGGCGGCTGCCGGCGGCTGCGGGATACGGACGGTGAAGCAGGTCCCCTGGCCCGGCGTGCTCCTGACGGAGATCGATCCGCCGTGCTCGTCGATGATGCTCCGGGTGATCAGCAGGCCGAGCCCCACGCCCTGCACGGCGGAGCTGCGGACCGACGGCGAGCGGAAGAACCGCTCGAAGACGCGGTCCAGTTCCTCCGCCGCGATGCCGATGCCGGTATCCGCCACCTCGATCACCAGCCCGTCGTCGCCGAGCGAGGCGTCGAGCGTGATGCTTCCGCCCCGCCGGTTGTACTTGACGGCGTTGCTGAGCAGGTTGTCGACGGCCTGGGCGAGCCGGCCGGGATCCACGACCGCGGGCAGGCTCGACGGCGCCCGGTTGACGAGCTGGAGGTCCGAGCGCGTCGCGCGCACCTCGGCCGACGACGCCGCGTCCGCGAGGATGGTGCCGACGTCGGCGGGCACGGCATGAACCGCGAAGGTGCCCGCGTTGATGGCCAGGAGGTCCTCGACGAGCTGTTCGAGCCGCAGGGCGTTGCGCCGCGCCACCACGATGAAGGCGCCGGCGTCGTCGGGCAGCCTGTCGCCGTACTCGAGCGTCAGCTCGAGGTACCCGAGGATCGACGTCAGCGGCGTGCGGAACTCGTGCGAGACGTTGGAGAGGAAGTCGTCCTTCGCCTGCAGCGCGAGGACCAGCTCCGTCACGTCGTTGAAGGACACCACCGTCCCGGCCAGGACGCCGTCGTCGTCGTGCATGGACTGGGAGGAGATGCTCAGCGCGCGCTGCGAACGCCCCTCACCGAGCCAGATCTGCTCGTTCTCGAGGTCCTCGCCCCTGATCGCCCGGATCACCGGGCGCTGCTCGGGCGGGATCGGGGTGACCCTGTCCGGGCCGAAGATCAGCAGCTCGGCCTCGCTCGGGTCGTCGTTGCCCGCGGGCGCCGCCCCGGCGTGGCCTTCCCGCTGCCGCGCGTTGGTGAGGATGTCGTGGCCCTGCGCGTCCACGGCCAGGAGCCCCACGCTGACCGTGTCCAGCACGGTGCTGAGCAGGCGCTCACGTTCCCGGCCGGCCTCCACGCTCTCCCGCAGGGCGGCCTGTGACACCCTGAGCGCCTGCTGCCGCCGCCGGTTGTCCTTCGTGAGTTCGCTGACGAACCAGGCGAGGCCGGTGAGCATGATGGGCAGCAGGATCGGGTTGCTCAGGGAGTCGTAGGTCACCGGGGTGGCGGTGAAAGCCAGCGGAAGCCAGACCATCGCCAGGGACGCGACGAAGGTGAGGGCGACGGCCGTGCTGGTCCTGATGCGGGAGGCGGCGATCCAGACCACCGGGAACGCGGCCAGGAGCCCGACGCCGGAGAGGCTTTCGCCGGCCGCTGCACGGGCGAGCCCGACGGCGACGAAATCCGCCAGCGGAACGAGGATCACCCAACGGCTCGGGATGCGGGACCATGGCAGCGTGCAGCACAGGACGAGCACGAGCAGGTTCAGCGCCCAGCCGGTGAGGAAGACCGCCGTCGAGTCGAGGTTCTCGTGCTCGACGACGCCGAGCACCATCGTCAGGGTGAACGTGATGGCGAGGGCGAGCTCGCTGAGGACGATGCGGCGGCGGTTCCGGGACCGTCCGACGGCGTGGTCGGACCCCAGGGGACGAGCCGTCCCCGGTGCCTGACCGCGGTCCGCCGTCGACATCCGCTAGTTCCCGCGGTCCTCGAAGACGTCGGGGATGCCGTCCTGGTCGGCGTCGATCTTCTCCTGCGCCTCGAGGCGGCGGTAGTGCTTGTTGCGGGCCCGGAGGACCACGCTCGAGAGCAGCGCGGCCGTGAGGGACGCCGTGAGGATGGCGACCTTCGCGTGGTCGTCGTGCTCGCTGCCGGCCCCGAAGCTGAGGTCGTTGACCAGCAGGGAGACCGTGAAGCCCACGCCGGCGAGGATGCCGACGCCCAGGAGGTCCCACCAGCTCAGGCCGGGGTCCAGGTCGGCCCTGGTGGTCTTCGTGACGAGGAACGTGGTCAGCATGATCCCGAGGGGCTTGCCGAGGACCAGTCCGAGGACGATGCCGATGAGCACCGGATCGGTGAGGGCCGACGCGAAGCCCTCGGCCCCGCCGATCGCCACCCCGGCCGAGAAGAACGCGAAGACCGGTACGGCGAAACCGGTGGACAGGGGGCGGAAGCGGTGCTCGAGGACTTCCGCGAGTCCGGGCTTGCCGGGCCGGGGCAGGGCCGGTTTCCCGTCGGATTTCCGCAGTACCGGAACGCAGAAGCCCAGCAGCACACCGGCGACGGTGGCGTGGACACCGGAGGCGTGCATGAGGGCCCAGGTGATGATGCCCAGCGGCAGGAGGATCAGCCACGGGCCGCGCGTGGTGGTGCCGAAGAACTTCGGCCGCCACTGGGCGAGGAGGGCGAACAGTCCCAGGGGCAGGAGCATCCACAGCAGGTAGGTGAGATGGACGTCCTCGGAGTAGAAGAACGCGATGATCGCGATGGCGATGAGGTCGTCGACCACGGCGAGGGTCAGCAGGAAGATCCGCAGGGCGCCGGGCAGGTGGGAGCCGATGACAGCGAGCACGGCCAGGGCGAAGGCGATGTCCGTCGCCGTGGGGATGGCCCAGCCGCGCAGCGTGTCGGGTGAGGAAAGGTTCACGGCGGTGTAGACGAGGGCGGGGACGACGACGCCGCCGAACGCGGCCGCGACGGGCACGATCGCACGGCTGATCCGCCGCAGGTCGCCCGCGACGAATTCGCGTTTGAGTTCCAGACCGGTGAGGAAGAAGAACACGGCCAGGAGGCCGTCCGAGGCCCAGGCGCCCACCGACAGCTTCAGGTGCCACGGCTCGTAGCCGAACTCGAAGTCCCGGACGGCGAAGTAGGACTCGGAGACGGGCGAGTTGGCCCAGATGATGGCGATCGCGCTCGCGATCAGCAGCAGGATGCCGCCGACCGTCTCCTTGCGGAGGATCTCCGTGATGCGCAGGTACTCCGGGTAGCTCGAGCGCTGCAGGATCACAGGATGGGCGCCGGACGCCTTCGGGTTCTCGTGTGCCATCGGTCTCCTGAGGTAGGGCGGATGCGGTGCGGGCGGCAGTGCCTCAGGCGATGAGGGCCCGCACCCCGATCACGGCGGTCGCGGCGCCGAGGATCATCGACGTCGAGATGAGCATGAGGTGCACGGTGAGGAACCGCGTGGCCGCTCCCTTCTCATCGCGCGCCCGCGGGTCCTTCAGGATACGGCGAAGGAAGGGCGGCCAGACGATCAGGGTCCAGACGCCGGCGAGGATCAGGATGAGGGCGAGGGGGGTGGGGAGCTGCACGGTGCGGTCTTTCGGGTCGGGGAGGGTGGGAATGCGCGGCGCTGGAGGGCTGCCGGGTCAGCGGCTCTCGAGCCACTTGCGGGCCTCGACGGCCTGCACATTGAGTGCCTTGCCGATCATCGGCTCGGCAGCGCCGGCGATCTTCCCGCCGAGGAACGGGATGGAGGAGGTGACGTTGCCCTGGAGGTCGACGACGGTGTCGGTGCCCTGGGCGATCAGGCGCTGCACGGCCGAGACGTTCAGGGGGACGCCGGCGACCGTCATCTCGAGCGAGGCCTGACGGGAGCCGTCGGCCGCGGGAGCCTCCCAGTGCTCGGTCTGCGTGACGGAGAGTGTCTCGCCGACGAACTTGCGGGCCATGTCCGGCAGCCGGTCGGTGGGCATGGTGCGCACGGCGGTGAGCGTGAACGCCCCGGCGGCGTCGCCGTCGAGCGTGAGGGACTCGAGGGATCCGCCGACGTACTCGCTCATGTGGCGCACGAAGGCCTCGTCGGTGAAGACGCCGAGCACCGTGGTGGTGTCGTAGGGGAGCGTGGTGGACGCGTTCAAAGCCATGGTTCCTCCGGAGGATTCGGGGTGGACGCCGCCGCGACGGCGGGCCAGGGGTCTTCCGCAATCCTACGGCCTGGCCCCTGGTGGGGTGGGGCCGGACCGGCAAAGCGTCAGGGCCCCTTGGTAGAGTTGACGCATCCCCGGGAACGATTCGTCTTTCCGGGTTTTCGTGCTGTCCCCGTCCCGTCGGCGAGCGTCTCGACCGACGGGACGGGGCGGAGGAATCCACTCCTGAGGAGCCCCTGACAGATGAGCCTGAACGGATTGCGCGCGGCGCTTGCCGATGACGTTTCCTACGCGCGCGTGCGGACCAATGCCTCGCGGCCGGTCGAGCAGCGCAGCGCCGACCTGCAGATCGGCGCGCCCGCCGGGATGCGGGCCCCGCTGATCGCGGAGATGGTCGACGGCCTCGACACCCTCGGCGGCGCCGGTCCCGACGGCGCCGTGCCGGTGGTCCTGGCGATCACCGCCACCGGGCGGGAAGCGGAGGACCTCGCGGCGGCGCTGCGCAGCTACCTGCCCGAGAGTGCCATCGAGGAGTTCCCGAGCTGGGAGACCCTGCCCCACGAGCGGCTGTCGCCCCGCTCCGACACCGTGGGCCGCCGCCTCTCGGTGCTGCGCAGGCTCGCGCACCCGGAAGGGTCCCCGGTCCGGGTCATCACGGCGCCCATCCGCGCCGTGGTGCAGCCGCTCGTCGCCGGACTCGGCGACCTCGAGCCCGTGTCCCTGAAGGTCGGCGACGAGGTGGCCTTCTCCGACGTCGTCAAGGCCCTCTCCGACGCCGCCTACGCGCGCGTGGACATGGTCACGCACCGCGGTGAGTTCGCGGTGCGCGGCGGCATCATCGACGTCTTCCCGCCCACCGAGGACCACCCGATCCGCGTGGACTTCTTCGGCGACGAGGTGGACCAGATGCGCTGGTTCGCCGTCGCCGACCAGCGTTCGTTGACCTCGGGCGAGCCGCCGGCCGCCCTGTACGCGCCGCCGTGCCGCGAGATCCTCATCACCCCGTCGGTCATGTCCCGCGCCGCGAGGCTGCAGTCCGAGCTGCCGGCCGCGGCGTCCATGCTCGAGAAGATCGCCGGCGGCATCGCCGTCGAGGGCATGGAGTCCCTCGCGCCCGTGCTCGTCGACGCCATGGTGCCCTTCGCCGGTGAGCTGCCGCCCGGTTCGATCGCCGTCGTCATCGAACCCGAGAAGGTCCGTGCCCGCGCGCACGACCTCGCCGCCACGAACGAGGAGTTCCTCGCGGCCGCGTGGTCCACGGCGTCCGAGGGCGGTGCCGCACCGCTCGATCTCAGCGAGGGGCTGGGGACGGACCTGCAGGAAGCCAGCTTCCGCTCGCTCACCGACACCCGGGCGACGGCGCTCGCCCACTCCGTGGCGTGGTGGGGCATCACGTCCTTCGGCGCCGACGAGGAACTGAGCGACGTCGACAGCTTCACGCTGCACGCGCGCGAACCGCGCGGCTACCAGGGCGACGTCGCCGAGATGATGGAGTTCATCGGCGGCCGCGTCCGTGACCAGTGGCGCGTCGTCGTGGCCACCGAAGGCCCCGGACCGGCCCAGCGCCTCGCGGAGCTCTTCCACGACAACGACATCCCCGCCAGCCGCGTCGACTCGCTGGACGCCGCGCCGCAGGCGGGCATCATCGAGATCACGACGGCGTGCGCCGGCCGCGGGTTCGTGGTGGACGGCCTGAAGATGGGGTTGCTCACGGAGGCGGACCTGCTCGGCCGCACGAGTGCCTCGGGCACCCGCGACATGCGCAAGATGCCCTCGCGCCGCCGCAACGCCGTCGACCCCCTGCAGCTCAAGGAGGGCGATTTCGTCGTCCACGAGCAGCACGGCGTGGCGAAGTTCGTCGAGCTGATGCAGCGCTCCACCGGTGCCGGCCCCACGCGGACCACGCGCGAGTACCTCGTCCTCGAGTACGCGCCGTCCAAGCGCGGTGCGCCCGGAGACCGCCTCTTCGTGCCCACCGACCAGCTCGACCAGGTCACGCGCTACGTCGGCGGCGACGCCCCGGCCCTGAGCAAGATGGGTGGCTCGGACTGGAGCAAGACCAAGAACCAGGCGCGCAAGGCGGTCAAGGAGATCGCGGGGGAGCTCATCCGCCTGTACTCGGCGCGCATGGCATCGCGCGGACACGCCTTCGGCCCGGACACGCCCTGGCAGCGTGAGCTCGAGGAGGCTTTCCCGTACGTCGAGACACCCGACCAGCTGACCACCATCAACGAGGTCAAGGCGGACATGGAGCGGGAGGTCCCGATGGACCGCCTCGTCTCCGGCGACGTCGGCTACGGCAAGACCGAGATCGCGGTGCGGGCGGCCTTCAAGGCGGTGCAGGACGGCAAGCAGGTGGCCGTGCTCGTACCCACCACGCTTCTGGTGCAGCAGCACTTCGAGACCTTCTCCGAGCGGTTCTCCGGCTTTCCCGTCCGCGTGCGCGCGCTCTCCCGGTTCCAGACGGCCAAGGAGTCACGCGAGACGGCGGAGGGACTCACCTCGGGCGCCGTCGACGTCGTGATCGGCACGCACCGCCTGCTGTCGAAGGAGGTCTCCTTCAAGGATCTCGGCCTCGTGATCGTCGACGAGGAGCAGCGATTCGGCGTGGAGCACAAGGAAGCGCTGAAGAAGATGCGCACCAACGTGGACGTCCTCGCGATGAGCGCGACGCCGATCCCGCGCACGCTCGAGATGTCGCTCACGGGCATCCGCGAGACCTCGACGCTCGCCACGCCGCCGGAGGAGCGCCATCCGGTGCTCACGTACGTGGGCCCGTACACGGACAAGCAGGCCTCGGCCGCCATCCGGCGCGAGCTGATGCGGGAGGGACAGGTGTTCTTCGTGCACAACCGCGTCTCGTCGATCGACCGCACCGCGGCGCACCTCAAGGAGCTCGTGCCCGAGGCACGCGTCGCGGTCGCCCACGGGCAGATGACGGAATCCCGGCTCGAGCAGATCATCGTGGACTTCTGGGAGAAGCGGTTCGACGTGCTCGTCTGCACCACGATCATCGAGACCGGACTGGACATCTCCAACGCGAACACGCTGATCGTGGACCGCGCCGATTCCTACGGCCTCTCGCAGCTGCACCAGCTGCGTGGCCGCGTGGGCCGCGGCCGGGAGCGGGCCTACTCCTACTTCCTGTACCCCTCGGAGAAGCCGCTGGGCGAAGTGGCCCTCGAACGCCTCAAGGCCGTCGCGTCGCACAACGAGCTGGGCGCCGGCATGCAGCTGGCCATGAAGGACCTCGAGATCCGCGGGGCGGGCAACCTGCTCGGCGGCGAGCAGTCGGGCCACATCCAGGGCGTCGGCTTCGACCTCTACATCCGCCTCGTCGGCGAGGCCGTGGCCACCTTCCGCGGCGAGGCCGAGGAGAAGGCGGCGGAGATGAAGATCGAGCTGCCGGTCAACGCCCACCTGCCGCACGACTACGTGCCCGGGGAGCGGCTCCGGCTCGAGGCCTACCGGAAGCTCGCGGCCGCGATCACGGACGAGGCGATCGACGCCGTCGTCGCCGAGCTCGAGGACCGCTACGGTGAGCCCCCGGCTGCGGTGCAGAACCTGATCTCCGTGGCGCGCTTCCGGGTGGCCGCCCGCGCCCTCGGGCTGACGGACGTGGCGCTGCAGGGCAACTTCATCAAGTTCGCACCGGCGGACCTGCCCGAGTCGAAGCAGATGCGGCTCACCAGGATGTACCCGGGCGCCGCCATCAAGCCCGCGCTGAATGCGGTGCTCGTCCCGAAGCCGAAGACCGCGAGGATCGGAGGCCGGGACCTCGTGGACGCCGAGATCCTCGACTGGGCGAAGAACGTGCTCGATGCGGTGTTCACGGCGTAATCCTGCCGAGGTCCGCGCCGCCGGCTTGCAGGATGAACGAGAAAGGCCGTCCCCGTGGGGACGGCCTTTCTCGGTTCGATCGTGCGCGCTCTGTCCGCGCAGGGATCAGGAACTCACGCCCGCCGAGGTCTCCTTCTCGTCGGTGCGGTTTCCCTCGGCGAGGTCGTAGCCGGTGTCGGCGCGCCCCAGGATGCCCTGCGGGACGAAGAACGCGATGAAGGCCAGCACGATGACCGCGGCCATGGGCCACACATTCTGCGGGGTGAACCAGGTCAGGAGGTACATCCCGAGCAGGAACAGGCCGAACATGATCACGAACACCAGGATGTTCCCGACGAGGTGGCCCTTGCCGGCGTGGGCGGGCGGGCTGTCGGCGCGGCGGCTGGTGCGCTCCGCGCTGGCTTCATGTGACATTCGGTCTCCTAGCGTGCGTTCCTGCGGGATCTTCCTGCGGCGCCCTCAGTACCCTGCGGCGCCCTGTTCACCCTTAACGATAGCGACTCCCGAGCTGGCCCCGATACGGGTTGCTCCGGCGTCGATCATGGACCTCGCGTCCTCGAGCGACCGGACGCCGCCGGAGGCCTTCACGCCGAGGTCCGGACCGACGGTCCTCCGCATCAGTGCGACGTCCTCGACGGTGGCGCCGCCGCCGTTGAAGCCGGTGGAGGTCTTCACGAAATCCGCTCCTGCCTCCACCGCGGCCTCGCACGCAAGCACTTTCTGCTCGTCGGTGAGCAGCGAGGTCTCGATGATCACCTTGAGGATGGCGCCGTGCTCGTGGACGGCGTCGGCCACGGCGAGGATGTCCTGCACCAGCAGGTCCTTCTCGCCGGCCCGGGCGGCAGCGATGTCGATGACCATGTCGATCTCGTCGGCGCCGTCTGCCACCGCGCCGCGGGCCTCGAAGACCTTGACCTCGGTGGTGGTGGCGCCCAGGGGGAAGCCGACCACGGAGCACGTGAGGACGCCGGTGTCCTTCACCGCGGTGCGGACGGTGCTGACCCACAGGGGGTTGACGCAGACGGACTTGAACGAGTACTCGACCGCCTCGCGGCAGACCTCGAGGATCTGCTCGCGGCTGGCCTCGGGCTTCAGGAGCGTGTGGTCGATGTAGGAGGCGAGGGATACGTCGGTAGGCATGGTGTCCATCTTTCCATGTCGCCCGGCGCGGTCCGTCGCGGTGCCCCGACGACCGCCCGGGACGACACGCTCGCGCGTCCCGGGCTGGCGGCTCAGAGGCCGAGCGCCTCGCCCACGTCGTGCCTGACGGCGTCGAGGCGTGCACGGGCGGTGGCTTTGGCGGCGTCGAGCTCGGCGGCGGACCCGACCGGCTCGACGACCTCGAGATAGCACTTGAGCTTCGGCTCCGTGCCGCTCGGCCGGATGATGACGCGCGTCTGGTCCTGCGTCAGGTACAGGAGCCCGTCCGTGGGAGGCAGGCTCGCCGACCCCCGGGCGAGGTCCTCGGCGACGCCGACCGGCGAATCGGCGAACGACGACGGCGGGTTCTCGCGGAGCCTGTTCATCATGGCCCCGAGCAGGCCGAGGCTGCCCACGCGCACCGAGAGCTGGTCCGAGGCGTGCAGGCCGTGCACGAGGAAGGCGTCGTCCAGCAGGTCGAAGAGGGTGCGGCCGGCGGCCTTGGTGGCGGCGGCGAGTTCGGCGAGCAGCAGGCCGGCGGAGATGCCGTCCTTGTCCCGCACGAGCTCCGGTGCCACGCAGTAGCCCAGGGCCTCCTCGTAGCCGAAGGAGAGGTCGTGCACGCGGGCGATCCACTTGAAACCGGTCAGGGTCTGCGCATGGCCGATCCCGGCTACCGCGGCGATCCGCCCGAGCAGGCGGGAGGACACGATGGAGTTGGCGAAGACGTTCCCGCGGTCGGCAGAGCCGCCGGCCTGCGCCGTGAGCCGGGACGCCAGGTGGAGCCCGAGGAGGGTTCCGACCTCGTCGCCGCGGAGCATGCGCCACTCACCGGTGGAGGGCTCGCGGGCGGCCAGCGCCACGCGGTCGGCGTCCGGGTCGTTGGCGATCACCAGGTCGGCGCCCACCTCCACCGCGGTCTCGAGGGCGAGGTCCAGTGCACCGGGTTCCTCCGGATTGGGGAAGGCGACGGTCGGGAAGTCGGGGTCCGGCTCGGCCTGGCGCTCCACCATCGTGACGTCCCCGAACCCGGCCGCCGCGAGGACCGCCTGCGCCGTGCGTCCGCCGACGCCGTGCAGGGGAGTGAGGACGATCCGGAAGTCGCGATCCGTGCCGGCGGGGTCCGCCAGGGCCGCGACCGAGGCGATGTAGTCGGTCGCGATGGACTCCGGCAGGACGGTCCAGCCTCCTGCCGCGAGCTCGACGGCGTCGATCCCCCCGATCGCGTCGATGTGCGCCGCGATGCCGGCGTCGTGCGGTGCCACGATCTGGACGCCGCGGGCGTCCTCCTCCACGGCCCGCCCGCCCAGGTACACCTTGTACCCGTTGTCCTGTGGCGGATTGTGGCTCGCCGTCACCATGATGCCCACCTCGCACTCCAGGGCCCGGATCGCGTAGGCGAGCACAGGCGTCGGCAGTTCGCGCGGCATCAGGAACGTGTCGATCCCGGCGGCGGTGAGGATGGCCGCGGTCTCCTCGGCGAAGATGCGCGAGTTGTGGCGGGCATCGAAGCCGACGACGGCGCGGGGTGCGTACGCCCCGGCGGCGAGGTCCAGGGCGTGCGCGGCGACGCCGGCGGCGGCACGGCGCACCACCACGCGGTTCATCCGGTTGGGGCCGGCGCCAAGGGCGGCACGGAGGCCGGCCGTGCCGAAGGCCAGCGGACCGGAGAAGCGGTCCCTCAGGTCCTGTTCCGCGACGGCCGCGGAGGAGTCATCCGACCGCACGCGTCCGAGGAGCGTACGGAGTTCCTCCGCCGTCTGCGGATCCGGGTCGGCGTCGGCCCAGGCGTCGGCGGAGGCGAGAAGGGTGTCCAGTTCCGAGGTGGTCATGCGAGTTCCTGACGTGGATCGGCGGTGGATGCCCGACGGGCACCGGTCATGCTGGTCGTGCGGCGTGCGGGCGGTGCCCGGGTGCTAGATCGTGGCGACGATGTCGGCCAGCAGGCGCGAGATGCGCGGTCCTGCCGCCTGTCCCGCCTCGAGGACCTCGGCGTGGCTGAGCGGCACCGGGCTGATGCCGGCCGCCAGGTTGGTCACGAGGGAGATGCCGAAAACCTCCATGCCGGCGTGCCGTGCGGCGATGGCTTCGAGCGCGGTGGACATGCCCACGAGGTCCGCGCCGATGCGCCTGGCGTACTGCACTTCGGCGGGCGTCTCGTAGTGCGGTCCGGTGAACTGCGCGTAGACGCCTTCCTCGAGCGAGGGATCCACTTGGCGTGCGAGCTCCCGCAGGCGCGAGGAGTAGAGGTCGGTGAGGTCCACGAAGGTGGCGCCCTCCAGCGGCGACGACGCCGTGAGGTTGATGTGGTCGCTGATGAGGACGGGCGTGCCGGGCTGCCAGTGCTCCTGCAGTCCGCCGCACCCGTTGGTCAGGATCATCGTCGTCGCGCCGGCCGCAGCGGCCGTGCGCACGCCATGGACGACGGCGCGCACGCCCTTGCCCTCGTAGAAGTGCGTGCGGGCGCCCAGGACCAGGGCACGCTTGCCGTTGGGCGTGAGGATGGAGCGGATGGTGCCGGTGTGGCCCACGACGGCGGGTGCGGAGAATCCGGGGATGTCCGCGGCGTCGAGGGTGTGGGTGGTCTCGCCGATCAGCTCGGCTGCCTCGCCCCAGCCGGAGCCGAGGACGAGGGCGGTGTCATGCCGGTCGATTCCGGTAGCGCGGGCGATGTGGCCGGCAGCGTCGCGGGCCAGGTCAAAGGGATCAGAAGTCACCGCTACAACTTACCCTCTGAGCAAACGAGCGGACCACCGGCCAGGGCCGCCATCCCGCTCGGCCCGTCGGCGGGACCCGCTGGGTTTCGGGGGTGTCGGTGGCATGGGCGATAATCGAGGACGTGACCAACCAACTCGATTTCAGTTCATTGCGCCTGGCCATCCTCGGTGGGGGGCCCGGCGGGTATGAAGCGGCGCTGGTCGCGTCCTCGCTCGGCGCCAAGGTGACCGTCGTCGAGCGCCAGGGCCTCGGCGGATCGGCGGTCCTCACGGACGTCGTGCCGTCCAAGACCCTCATCGCGACGGCGGACACCATGACGCGCTTCACCGACGCGAGCGGACTGGGGGTCCACTTCTCCGCGGACAGCAAGGTCTACGCGGACCTGGACAAGGTCAACCAGCGGCTGCTGAAGCTCGCTGTCGAGCAGTCCTCGGACATCCGGGCCACGCTGGAGCGCCTCGGCGTTCGGGTCATCATCGGCACCGGCAAGCTGCTCGACGACCACCGGCTCGAGGTCGAGTCCGACGGCGAGACGAGCATCATCGAGGCCGACGCCGTCCTCCTCGCCGTCGGTTCGACCCCGCGCGAGCTGCCGAGCGCCAAGCCGGACGGCGAACGCATCTTCAACTGGACGCAGCTCTACAACATGCGCCGGATCCCGGAGCACCTGATCGTGGTCGGCTCGGGCGTGACCGGAGCGGAATTCGCCAGCGCCTACAACGGCCTCGGTTCGAAGGTCACCCTGATCTCCAGCCGCGACCGCGTGCTGCCGGGAGAGGATGCGGACGCCGCCGAGGTGCTCGAGGGCGTCTTCAAGGACCGCGGCATGACCGTCCTGTCCAAGTCCCGCGCGGACGCCGTCGACCGCACCGAGGACGGCGTGATCGTCCATCTCTCGGACGGCCGTACGGTCGAGGGCAGCCACTGCCTCGTCGCTGTCGGCGCCGTGCCGAACACCGCGGGCATCGGCCTCGAGGAGGCCGGCGTCGCCGTCAGCGAGTCCGGCCACATCCAGGTGGACGGCGTCTCGCGCACCACGGCGCCCAACGTCTACGCGGCAGGCGACTGCACGGGCGTGTTCGCCCTCGCCTCGGTGGCCGCGATGCAGGGCCGGATCGCGATCGCGCACCTCATGGGCGATTCGGTGAGCCCGATCAAGCTCAAGCAGGTCGCTTCCAACATCTTCACCTCCCCGGAGATCGCGACCGTCGGCGTGACGGAGGAGGACATCGAATCCGGGCGGTACCAGGGCGACGTCGTCAAGCTCTCCCTGCACACCAATGCCCGCGCGAAGATGATGAACGTCAAGGACGGCTTCGTGAAGGTGATCTCCCGCAAGGGGTCCGGCACGGTGATCGGCGGCGTCGTCGTCGGCCCCCGCGCCTCGGAGCTGATCTTCCCCCTCGCGCTCGCCGTCACCAAGAAGCTGCACGTGGACGACGTGGCGAACACCTTCACCGTCTACCCGTCGCTCACGGGTTCCATCTCGGAGGCCGCGCGGCGCCTGCACGTCCACATCTAGGGGGTTGGGGGTCGCAGGCCCGCAACCCCGCCGGTTCCCGCGTGGTTCCCGGTGCCGGCGTAGTTCCCGGTGTCCAGTACGTGGACACGTTTATCCACGTTCTGGACACCGGTGGTCGAATATCAGGGTTCAAGTGAAGCACGGGCGCCGTGCTGCAAGGGCCTCGTGGACCTGCGGCAGCGCCTCGTTCCGAGAAAGCCGCAGCCCATGACCTCCTCCACTTCCGCTGGTGCCAGCGGAACAACCACGCCCCTGAACAGCAGGGGCCGGGTGATCTTCGCCAGCCTCATCGGCACGACGATCGAGTTCTACGACTTCTACATCTACGCCACGGCCGCCGTCCTGGTCTTCCCGGCGCTCTTCTTCCCGAACCAGAGCGATGCGAACCAGCTCCTCAGCTCGTTCGCCGTCTTCGGCGTCGCGTTCGTCGCACGCCCGCTCGGCTCCATCGTGTTCGGGCACTTCGGCGACAAGATCGGGCGCAAGGCGACCCTGGTGGCCTCACTGCTCACCATGGGTATCGCCACCTTCCTCATCGGGCTGCTCCCCGCTGCGACCAACCCGGGGTGGGTCTTCCTGGCACCGCTGCTGCTCGTCGTGCTGCGGTTCCTCCAGGGCCTGGCGCTGGGCGGTGAGTGGAGCGGTGCTGCTCTGCTCGCCACCGAGAACGCTCCCGCGGGCAAGCGCGCCATCTACGGCACGTTCCCGCAGCTCGGGGCGCCGATCGGCTTCATCCTCGCCAACCTGCTGTTCGTGCTCCTCAGCTCCACGCTGAGCCCGGAGGAGTTCCTGTCCTGGGGCTGGCGTGTGCCGTTCCTGCTGAGCGCCGTCATGGTCATCATCGGCCTCTACGTGCGCCTCAAGCTGATCGAGAGCGCGTCCTTCCAGAAGGTCCAGAAGACCGGCAAGGTGGTGAAGGTGCCGCTCGGCACCACGTTCCGCCGCCACTGGCGCGGGCTGATCCTCGGCACGTTCATCATGTTCGCCACCTACGTCCTCTTCTACTTCATGACCGCCTTCACGCTGACGTACGGAACAGCGCCGTCCAGCCTCGAGCAGGCGCGGGCCAAGGCCGAAGCGGCCGGCGGCACGTTCACCGAAGCCCAGGCCGCCGCGTTCGTCCCAGGCCTCGGCATGGCGCGCACCGACTTCCTCTGGATGCTGATCATCGGCGTCGTCTTCTTCGGCATCTTCACCGTCGTCTCCGGACCCCTCGCCGAGCGGTTCGGGCGCCGCAAGATGCTCCTCGGGACGACGGTCGGTATCGCCGTCTTCGGACTCCTCTGGGCGCCCCTCTTCGGGGCCGGCACCGCCGGTGCCATGGCGTTGCTGATCATCGGCTTCATCCTCATGGGCCTGACGTTCGGGCCCATGGCCGCCGTGCTGCCGGAACTGTTCCCGGCGAACGTCCGCTACACGGGCTCGGCCGTGGCGTACAACGTCTCGAGCATGATCGGCGCCGCTCCGGCATCGTTCATCGCCGTCGCACTCTGGCAGGCAGCGGGAGGAAGCACCGTGCTGGTGGGCGCGTACCTGACCGTCGCGGCCGTCCTCACCTTCATCGCGCTCTACATCTCGCGCGAGACCCGTGACCACGACTACGAGAACAACGTCGCCTGATCGTCCTGGAGATCCCGCGCGCTCCAGCGGGCGTAACGACGGCGCCGCACCCACCCGGGTGCGGCGCCGTCCTCGTTCCCGGCCGGTGCCGGGAGCCGGTGCGGCAGGGCCCTCGTTCCCGTGGTCGCCGCTGAGGGCAGGAGGACGCTGCCCCTGCTTAACCCCGATCCCGATGCCGCCCGTACACTGGAAGGAAAGTCGGCTTATCAATCAACGGGT
Source organism: Arthrobacter sp. BC5 (assembly GCF_056680255.1). Lineage (NCBI taxonomy): Bacteria > Bacillati > Actinomycetota > Actinomycetes > Micrococcales > Micrococcaceae > Arthrobacter > Arthrobacter sp. BC5. The sequence goes on along the minus strand of NZ_CM155273.1, from coordinate 65,384 downwards.
GCGTGGTGAACTCGCGCGCCCGGTGCCGGACCACGGGGTAGCGGAAGCGGGTGACATGGAGAAGCAGGCGCTGGCCGGGCGATACGCACTGGGGGAGCGGGTCGGTACCGGCGGCATGGCCGAGGTCTTCATGGCCCGGGACACGCGCCTTCAGCGCGACGTCGCCGTCAAGCTCTTCCGGTCCGGGATGGCGGACGGGCTCGAGCGGGGATCCGCCGAGGCGCGGCTGCTCGCCGGACTCGATCACCCCGGACTGGTCCGCGTGCTGGACATGGACAACGGCGAGCACTCCGGCGAGAACCCCTACCTGGTCATGGAACTGGTGCGGGGCCCGGACCTCGGCGTCCTGCTGCGCACCGCGGGACCGCTCGGTCCCGAGGAGGTCCGGCTCATGGCGCTGGACCTCGCACGGACACTGCAGTACATCCACGAACGCGGCATCGTGCACCGCGACATCAAGCCCTCCAACATCCTCACGCGCGAGGCCGATCCGCACAGCGGCTTCTTCCGCTACCTCCTCACGGACTTCGGGATAGCCCGGTTCTTCGACGGCGGCCGGATGACGGCGACCGGCCAGGTCATCGGCAGTGCCGCCTACTTCAGCCCGGAGCAGGCGCGGGGTGACGCCGTGGGCCGGCCCTCGGACGTCTATTCGCTGGGCCTCGTCCTGATCGAGGCCCTGACGGGGGAGCGCGCGTTCCCGGGCACGGGGGTCGAGAGTGCGCTGGCACGCCTGAGCCGGAGCCCCTCCGTCCCGCATGCTGCAGGCCCCGCGCTGTCCGCGCTCATGGTCGCGATGACCCTCGACGGGCCGGAGGACCGGCCGGAGGCCGCCCGGGTGGTCCGGGAGCTGATCGCCATGGGTGTGCAGCGGCACGGGGAGGTTCCGGCGACGACGGCGCTACCCGTGCACGTGCCCCCGACCGCGGCCCTGGCCGTTCCGGACCGTGACCGAGCCGTCGACGAGGGAACGCAGGCGCACGACGCCGGGGCCGGCGCATCGCGCGCGGCGCAGGCAGACGCCGGCGAAGCGGACACATCGCGCCTCACGCAGGCCGTCTCCGCGACCCGGGCCACAGCCGGTCCGGGGCGCGGCACCGATAGGTACCCGTCGTCGGTCGCTGAGGAGTCGGGTCCGACCTCCGCAACCGCCGTCGGGCCGGGTCCTGCCGCGCCTGCCTCTCGCCCGGTGTCCCCGCCCGCATCGCGTGTCTCCGTGACGCGTGAGAGCGACGGTGCGGGCCCCTCGACGGTGGCCCTGCCGGAGCACGGCGAGCGGTCATCGCCGGTGACGCCGAGCCGTTCGGGGCAGGGCGTGCAGCACGCGCGCGGGACGGCAGGCGAGGAACGGCCGAGCAGGCGATCCCCGCGCGGGAGCCGTGGGCGCGCCGTTCCGTGGCTCGTCGCGCTGCTCGCCGTCGCCGTGCTGGCTGCCGGCCTCTGGGCCTTCGCGACCCTGGTGCCCGGGGACCCGGCGCCCGGTATCGAACCTCTGCCGGCCGTCCCGGGCGAACCCGGCGAGAGACTTCAGGAACTCTACGAAAGCGTGCAGTGATGACCATCGCACCCCCACGAAGGATCCGGCTCGGAGTGCCCCTCCTGGTCGGCGCGGCCCTGCTGCTGGCCGGCTGCGGCAGCGATCCCATCGACGCCGCGACGGCGGGCGACTTCCAGGCCGAGGTGCGCACGATCGCCTCCCGTGCTGCTGCGCGTGACTCCGCGGGAGCGATCGTCCTCGCGCAGCGCCTCAGGGGTGAGGTCGAGAGTGCAGCCACTGCCGGCTCGGTCACCGAGGAGCGGGCAGCGCTGATCGGAGCGCGGATCGATGCGGTGATCGCGTCGCTCGAAGCCGGGCAGGTTCCCGCCGACGTCGTGCCGTCCGAGATCGTTCCCTCCGAGGAAGCGCCCGCGCCTGTCGAGGAGAGCGTGGACCAGGCGCCGCAGCCCGTACCCGCCGAGACCTCCCCGGTGCCGGTGAAGCCTGCCCCGGCACCGGCCGACGAGGATCCCGCGGATGACGGCGGGGAGACCGGTGACGATGCCGCACCGGAGGACGCGGGCGACACGGCGCCGGAGGACGCCGGCGGGGAAGGCTCCCGGCCCGGCGGCAGCGGCGATAAGGCAGCGGAGAAGGCAGCCGAGCAGCAGCGCAAGGCCGAAGAGAAAGCTCGCGAGGCGGCCGAGAAGGCCGCAGAGGACGCACGTGACAAGGGCAAGGGCAACGGCGGAGGCTGATCCGCGCCCGAACCCCACCCCCGCCCGTCGTCCCCGCTGACCGGCCAGTCGCGGGGGAACCTCGCTAGTCGCGGATGGTGGCGATGACGGAACCGGCGGAGACGGTGTCCCCGGCGGCAGCAGCGAGACCCGTCACGGTCCCTGACTTGTGCGCCGTGAGCGGCTGCTCCATCTTCATGGCCTCGAGCACCACGATCAGATCGCCCTCGGCGACCACGTCGCCGTCGGACGCGGCGACCTTGACGATCGTGCCCTGCATCGGTGAGGTCAGTTCGTCGCCGCTCACGGCCGCCTTGCCCGCCCGGGCCCGCGAGGACTTCTTGGTCTTGGCCGGAGCGCTCGTCTTGCCGTTCGACGTCGCACCGAGTCCGGCGGGCAGCACCACCTCGAGGCGGCGCCCGCCGACCTCGACCGTGACGCGCTGCCGCGAGTCCTCGTCGGTGGAAGGATCGGCCGCACCGGTCCAGGGGGCGATGGTGTTGTCGAACTCGGTCTCGATCCAGCGCGTGTGGACCGAGAAGGGGCCCTCGGCGGGAGCGAAGGCGGGATCGGCGACGACGGCGGCATGGAAGGGGAGCACGGTGGGCATGCCCTCGATGACCATCTCGCCGAGTGCACGGCGCGCACGCTGGAGGGCGTGCTCGCGGCTCGCCCCGCTGATGATCAGCTTGGCGAGCATGGAGTCGAAGTTGCCGCCGATGACCTCGCCGGCCTCGACGCCGGAGTCGACGCGCACGCCCGGGCCGGTAGGGAGCTTGAGGGTCCGCACGGTGCCGGGTGCCGGCATGAAGCCGCGACCGGCGTCCTCGCCGTTGATGCGGAACTCGAAGGAGTGGCCGCGGACCTCGGGGTCGCCGTAGCCGAGTTCCTCCCCGCGGGCGATACGGAACTGCTCGCGGACGAGGTCCAGCCCGGTGACCTCCTCCGAGACGGGGTGCTCGACCTGCAGCCGCGTGTTCACCTCGAGGAACGAGATGGTGCCGTCCTGGCCGACGAGGAACTCGCACGTGCCGGCACCCTGGTAGTCGGCCTCGCGCAGCATGGCCTTGGACGCTTCGTAGAGCCGGGCGTTCTGGTCGTCCGAGAGGAAGGGCGCCGGGGCCTCCTCGACGAGCTTCTGGTTCCGTCGCTGCAGGGAGCAGTCACGGGTCGAGACGACGACGACGTTCCCGTGGCTGTCGGCGAGGCACTGCGTCTCCACATGGCGCGGTGCGTCGAGGAACCGCTCCACGAAGCACTCGCCGCGGCCGAACGCCGCCGTGGCCTCGCGGACCGCCGAGTCGAACAGCTCGGGGATCTCCTCATGGCTGCGGACGACCTTGATGCCGCGTCCGCCGCCACCGAAGGCGGCCTTGATGGCGATGGGAAGCCCGAACTCCTGGGCGAAGTCGATCACTTCCTGGACGGACTCCACGGGGTCCCGGGTGCCGGGAACGAGGGGCGCACCGACGCGCTCGGCGATGTGGCGTGCCTGGACCTTGTCGCCCAACTGCGAGATGGAGGAGGGAGAGGGGCCGATCCACGTGATCCCGGCGTCGATGACCCGCTGGGCGAAGTCGGCGTTCTCGGAGAGGAACCCGTACCCGGGGTGGATGGCGTCGGCGCCGCTGCGCCGGGCTGCTTCGAGGATGCGGTCCATGAGCAGGTAGGACTCGGCGGCCGTCTCCCCGCCGAGCGCGAAGGCCTCGTCCGCCATGCGGACGTGGAGTGCATCGCGGTCGGGATCGGCGTACACGGCGACCGAGGCGATTCCTTCGTCGCGCGCGGCACGGATGACCCGGACGGCGATCTCCCCGCGGTTCGCCACCAGGACCTTCGTCACCCGGTGCTGCCGCCCGGTGTCGTTGCTCGCGCTGCTGGCATCAGGGGACTCGGACGGGACGAGGGGGGACTGGCTCATGGTGCGTTGGACTCCTTCTTCTCAGTTCGGAGCCTAGCCCGGTTTTGTGGCTTCCGCCCATGGATCGTGCTGAAGGGGAGTGTTGTGCGGGGATCCTTTGTAGGGAACCTACAACGCCGCGGTGTGTGACCACAGGTCGGTGACGGAGACCCCGGCCGCCTGCAGGAGGGCGCGCAGGGTGGAGATGCTGAGCCCGACGACGGCGTGCGGGTCTCCGTCCACGCGGTCGATGAAGGCCCCGCCGAGCCCGTCGATGGTGAAGGACCCCGCGCACTGCAGGGGTTCGCCGCTGGCGACGTACGCCGTCACGTCGGCGTCGGACATGGCGCCGAAGTGCACGGTCGCGGAGGACACCGCGCCGATCGTGGCACCCGATCCGCCGTCGCGCGTGTCCACGAGCCAGTGGCCCGTGTGCAGCACGCCGGAGCGGCCGCGCATCCGGCTGATCCGCTCGATCGCCACCGCGGGCTCGTAGGGCTTTCCGTGTGCTTCGCCGTCGAACTCGAAGACGGAGTCGCACCCGATCACGAGCGCGTCGTCGGCGTCGTCGAGCCCGGCGACGGCCTCGGCCTTGGCGCGTGCGAGCAGGAGGGCAGTGTCGTGGGGGTCGAGCTCGCCGTACGCAGCGACGACGGCGGGCTCGTCCACGTCCGACACCAGGACCGAATGGCGGATGCCCGCCTCGGTGAGGAGTTTGGTGCGGGCAGGGGATTTCGAGGCGAGGATCAGGCGGGCCGTCATGACTCCAAGCCTAGATGCACCGTGGCGGTGCGCCGTCCGATCTCACTGAAGGTGCGCGACGTCGATCACCACCCTCGAGCCGGCACCGGGACCGGGCACCACGAAGACGCGGACCGGAAGCCGCGCCCGAACGCCGAGCCCGAAGCTCGTCTGCCCCTCGTAGCTCCCGGCCAGGGCGACCTGGCGGAACGTCGAGTAGCCCGTGACATCCACGAGTTCGCTGCGGTTGGCGGGGCAGTAGGTCGCCCGGCCGGCGTCGTCGTAGGCGGGAGCGAGGACCGTCACGGAGAGGCGCGCGCCGCCGCGCAGGGGAACGGTGGCGCCCGATCCCGGGCTCGCGACCTCGTCCACGTAGGCCACGCGGTACCCGGCAACAGGACCACGGGCGTCGACGACGAGGCGATCGAAGCACTCGTGCCGCCTCGAGCGGACGTCGGTGATGGACGCGGAGGAGTAGGTGGGCGCGGCCTTCACGGTCGAGCCCCACATGATGCCGCAGTATGCGGCCGATGCCGGTGGTCCCCCTGCCAGGCCGAGGCCTGCGGTGAGGGCGAGGGCGGCGAATGTGGCGGAGAGTCTCCCCGTCATGCGCGATGTCTTCATGGCGCACCACCTTGTCGTGCTGGATAGGTGCTTCGATACTGCTCCCGCGCACAAGGAAAAGCGCTGCCGTTCTGCTGAACGGCGCCGAATCGTTAGCCGGACATGCAGGACGGCCCGCCCCGGAGGTGCCGGGGCGGGCCGTGGAACAGTGCGTCAGGTGCTCAGCGGGTGACGGAGGCCGAGATGCCGTCGTTCGCGGCGCTGGTGTCCAGCGCGCCGTCGAGGTCGCCGTCGTCGACGAACGGATCGCCGGTCCGCTGGGCGTTGTAGAGACCGAGGTCCAGCAGGCCTTCGCGCCGGGCGACGATCGTGGGCACGAGTGCCTGGCCGGCCACGTTCACCGCGGTGCGGCCCATGTCCAGGATCGGGTCCACGGCCAGGAGCAGCCCGACACCGGCCAGGGGCAGGCCCAGCGTGGAGAGCGTGAGCGTCAGCATGACGACGGCGCCGGTGGTTCCGGCGGTCGCCGCGGAGCCCAGCACGGAGACCAGGGCGATCAGCAGGTACTGCGTCAGCGTCAGGTCGATGCCGAAGAACTGGGCCACGAAGATCGCCGCGATCGCCGGGTAGATGGCCGCGCAACCGTCCATCTTCGTCGTGGCGCCGAGCGGCACCGCGAAGGAGGCGTATCCGCGGGGAACGCCGAGGTTCCGTTCGGTGACGCGCTGCGTGAGCGGCAGGGTGCCCACCGACGAGCGCGAGACGAACGCCAGCTGGATGGCCGGCCAGGCGCCCGAGAAGTACTGCCGGACGGACAGTCCGTGCGCCTTGATCAGCACGGGATACACGGCGAAGAGCACGAGTGCGAGGCCCACATAGATGGCCAGGGTGAACTTGCCGAGCGAACCGATGGTGTCCCAGCCGTAGACGGCGACGGCGTTGCCGATGAGGCCGACCGTGCCGAGCGGGGCGATCCGGATGATCCACCACAGGACCTTCTGGATGACGGCGAGGGCCGAGGCGTTGAAGGTGAGGAACGGCTCGGCCTGCCTGCCGACCTTGAGGGCGGCGATGCCGACGGCCACGGCGACGACGAGCACCTGCAGCACGTTGAAGTTCAGGGCCGTGGTGACCGCGCCGTCCTCGGCGACGGCGGACGATGCCTGGAGGCCCAGGAAGTTGGCGGGGACGAGACCGGTCAGGAAGGCCCACCAGCTGCCGGTGCTCCCGGTGTACTCCGCCGGCTGCGTCGCATCGGTGCCCGCGCCGGGCTGGAACACGACGCCGAGACCGATGCCGATCACCACGGAGATCAGTGCGGTGATAGCGAACCACAGCAGCGTCTGGCCGGCGAGCCGCGCGGCATTGGTGACGGCACGGAGGTTGGCGATCGAGCTGACGACCGCGGTGAAGATCAGGGGCACGACGGCGGCGCGCAGCAGGGCGACGTAGCTCGAGCCGAGGGTGGCGAGCGTGGTCCCGAGGCCGTTCGGGGTCTCCTTGGTATGGCCCGTGTACTTGGCGAGGAGGCCGAGCGCGAGCCCGACGACGAGGGCTGCGATGATCTGCGGACCGAAGGAGGTTGCCCAGCGGGGCAGCCTGCGCCGGGAGGGCGGGGAGCTGAGTTCAGTAGACACGAGCGAAACACTAGGGGCGCTTTATACCCAAGCGAAGCGGGAGTTGCGAAATGTTACGCAGCCGCCCGCCGCCGTCGTGGGCGGTTTCCAGCTCGTGCCGCGCGGATCCGGCGATGCCAGGGCGGGCGGGGGATATTCCCCGCCCGCCTGTGACGAACGTCTACGTGAGGAGGAGCAGCTGCATCAGGGCACCAGGGCCCGTCGCAGCGTGTCGAGGCCCACGGAACCGAGGTTGAGGGCGCGGGTGTGGAAGGCGCGCAGGTCGAAGGAATCGCCCTCCGCGGCCCGGACCTCGTCGCGAACCTGCTCCCACAGGCGCTGGCCGATCTTGTACGACGGCGCCTGGCCCGGCCAGCCGAGGTAGCGCGTGTACTCGAAGTTGAGCTGGCCCTCGCTGATGGCGATGTTGCTCTTCAGGAAGTCGTAGCCCTTGTCCGGCGTCCAGGTGCCCTCGCCCCAGCGCTCGGGGACCTCCAGTTCGAGGTGCACCCCGATGTCGAAGACCACGCGGGCCGCCCGCATGCGCTGCGCGTCGAGCATCCCGAGGCGGTCGCCCGGATCGGAGAGGAAGCCCAGTTCCTGCATGAGCCGCTCGGAGTAGAGCGCCCAGCCCTCGCCCTGCCCGGACACCCAGATGGCGTTGCGGCGCCAGGGGTTCAGGAGACCGCGCTGGTAGGTCGCGGTGGCGATCTGCAGGTGGTGGCCCGGAATGCCCTCGTGGTAGACGGTGGTGGTCTCCTTCCAGGTGGTGAAGGAGTCCTCGCCCTCCGGCACGGACCACCACATGCGGCCCGGGCGGGAGAAGTCGTCGCTGGGGCCCGTGTAGTAGATGCCGCCCTCGTTGGTCGGGGCGATCCTGCACTCGAGGCGGCGCATCACGTCCGGGACGTCGAAGTGCACGCCGGCCAGGGCGTCGACGGCCCGGTCCGAGAGGTCCTGCATCCACGCCTGCAGTGCGTCGGTGCCCTGCAGCTGGCGCGCAGGATCCTCGTCGAGGATCCGCATGGCCTCCTCGATCGAAGCGCCCTCGCGGATCTCGTTCGCCACGGCCTCCTGCTCGGCGATGACGCGGTCGAGCTCCTCGACGCCCCACTGGTACGTCTCCTCGAGGTCGACGGCGGAGCCCAGGAACACGCGTGACATCAGGGCGTACTGTTCCCGGCCCACGGCATCCTTCTCGGGTGCGGTGGGGAGGAGGTCCTCCTGCAGGAAGGCGGCCAGGGCGCGGTAGGCCGTACGGGCGGCCTCGGCACCGGACCGTAGCTGCTCCTGCAGCGATCCGGGCAGGTCGCCCTCGTCGGACGTGGCGGTGCCGCCGAGCGCGTCGAAGAACCCGCCGTCCTCGGCGTACTTCGTGGACTGCTCGATCACGATGGATACCTGCCGCCGGGCGGCGACGAGGCCGCGCTCACGGCCGGCCCGGAGCGACGAGATGTACCCGTCGATGGCGCCGGGCACGTTGGCCATACGCCCCGCGATGTGGCTCCAGTCCTCCGCCGTGGCGGTGGGCATGAGGTCGAAGATCGCGCGGATGCTCTGAGCGGGGCAGGCGATGTTGTTCAGGTTGGAGTAGTCGAACCCGGCGTCGTGGATCTCGAGGTCGAGTCCGAGCCGCTCGCGCATCGCGTCGAGGGTGACGGCGTCGACGTCGTCGGAGGGCTGGAGGTCGTCGAGGAGGCGCAGGGTGTTGCGCGCGGCCTCGGCGAGGGCTTCGAGGCCGGCCGGGGAGTAGTCCTGGTACTCGGTCTCGTGACCGGGCAGGCCCAGCTCGGTGGCGAAGTTGGGCATCAGTTCGAGCAGGGTCTCGTAGTACGAGGTGGCGACGGCGTCGATGGCGGTGGACCGCCGTGCGGGCTGCTCGCTGGGGGACGGGGCGGAAGCTGGAGTGTCGTGGGTCACGCCCCGAGCCTATCCTCAGACGGTTGCCGGAGGCCATCGAGTGCTCGACGCCGGCAGCAGTACCGGCCGGCAGGCCTGCCGTTCCTGGAAGAGGTCCCGCAATTCGGCGGCGGCGTCGGCCATGGCGGCATCGAGGCGTGCTTTCGCCACCGACATTCCGGGGCGGTCCATGCGCGTCACCGGCCTTTCGACGAGGCCCGGTGGAAGACCTCCGAGCACCACCCACGCTGCAGGCGTCGGGCGCCGTCGTCAGGCTGCCGTGACCGGATCGTGTCCCTGGCGCCCATGGCCCCCACGGTATGCGCACCTACCGTGGGGGAAACACACGAGGGGGAGCGGATGGAACATCAGCGCGAGCAGGAACGGTCCGCCGGACGGATCAGCAGGACGGCGACCACCACGACGGCGGCCCTGGTGCTGCAGACCGCCCGCGCCGCATCGACCCCCGAGCAGCAGCCGGCGCCCCTGGACCGGGTCGTCATCGAGGAGGGCGCCTTCCCCGAGGCGGAAGACGCCCTGCTGCGGTCCTCCTTCCGCCTCGGAGCTGCGATGAACGCCGATCCCGACGCGAACCAGGTCACCAGCCCGATCAGCGCGCTCTACGCCCTGTCCATGCTGCGGGCCGGAGCCGGGACGACGACGGCCGCGGAGATGGACGCCGCGCTCGGGCTGCCGGCCGAGCACCACGAGGCGATGAACGCGCTCCTCGCACGCGTGGAGGGCTTCGACGGCGATCCCGGAGGCGTCGACGAGGAGAATCCGCCCGAGAGGCCGCTGGTGCACCTCGCGAATGCAGTCCTCGTCCCCGAGGACGGAGCGACCGGCGAACGTTTCCTCGCCACCCTCGCGCGCAACTACGGGGCGGGCGTCTATCCCGTCGACTTCGCGGACCCGGCGACGACGGCGCGCATCGACGACTGGGTGTCGAGGGAGACGGGCGGACGGATCGGGAAGGCCCCGCTCGAGGTCGGTGCGGGCACCACCCTGTCCCTGCTCAACACCGTCTACTTCGCGGCGGCCTGGGACGAGCCCTTCGATCCTTCCGGCACCTTCGACCAGGAGTTCCTGCTCGCCGATGGCCGTGGCGTCGACGTCCCGATGATGCACGGAACCCGGACGGTGCGGTACATCGAGGCGGACGGCTGGAGGGGAATCGATCTGCCCTATGGTGAAGGCTTCTCCCTGCGGCTCCTCCTGCCCGCGGCGGGATCACCGCCGCAGTGGACCGCGCAGGAGCTGCTGGAGACGGCCGAGCTGCTCGATGCAGCCGAGGACGTCCGGGTGGACGTGGCGCTGCCCACGTGGGACCACGAGTTCGGGCAGGACCTCCTGGGCCCGTTGGCTGCCGTCGGACTGCGCGAGGCCTTCGGGCCCGACGCCGACTTCCGCGCCATACAGCCGGGCACCTTCGTCGGCGGCGCCGCCCAGGTGGCCGGCATCACGGTCGCCGAGAAGGGGACGATCGCCGCCGCGGTGACGCAGGTCGTGATGATGACGAGTGCTCCGATGCCGCCCGAGGTGAGCATCTCCTTCGACCGGCCGTTCGGCTACCAGATCATCCACGAGGACACGGGGCTGCCGCTGTTCATGGGAACGGTCGCCGATCCGCGCTAGCGGGTTCCCTCAGGTGTCAGCGGACGCTGCGCCGCCACGAGCCTGGCCCCGGCGTCGGGCCGAGCCGCAGCATGGCCCGCCGCACCCAGGACCGCCCGTGGAGCGGCGCGTCGTCGGCCTCGCCTGCCCCCTGCAGGGCGACGACGACGGCGGTGAGTGCCGCGAGCTCCTCCTCGCTCGGCCGACCGGCGACCACGGAGAGGAGGGCCGGGCCCTCCTCCGGGATGTCGCCGGGCGTGCTGTCCTGCGCGGTCACAGCGGGATGTTCCCGTGCTTCTTCGCGGGGTTCGACGCCCGCTTGTCGCGGAGCGCGCGCAGCCCGCGGACGATCTGCAGGCGCGTCTCCGACGGCGCGATCACGGCGTCCACATAGCCGAGCTCGGCCGCCTGGTACGGGTTCAGGAGTTCTTCCTCGTACTGCTGGACGACGTCGGCCCGCGTGGCCTCGACGTCACCTCCGGCGGCGGCGACGGCCTTGAGCTGGCCCCGGTAGAGGATGTTGACGGCGCCCTGCGCACCCATGACGCCGATCTGCGCCGTGGGCCAGGCGAGGTTGAGGTCGGCCCCGAGCTTCTTCGAGCCCATGACGATGTACGCGCCGCCGTACGCCTTGCGCGTGATGACCGTCAGCGTCGGCACCGTGGCCTCGGCGTAGGCATAGAGCAGCTTGGCGCCGCGCCGGATGATGCCCTGGAACTCCTGGTCCTTGCCGGGCAGGAAGCCGGGGACGTCCACGAGGGTCAGGATGGGGATGTTGAAGGCGTCGCAGTGACGCACGAAGCGGGCGGCCTTCTCCGAGGCGTTGATGTCGAGGGTGCCCGCGAACTGCAGGGGCTGGTTGGCGACGATACCGACGGTGTGGCCCTCGACCCGCGCGTAGCCGGTGACGATGTTCGGCGCGTAGAGCGCCTGCATCTCGAGGAAGTGGCCGTCGTCCACGATCGCGTCGATGACGGCGTGCATGTCGTACGGCTGGTTCGCGGCGTCCGGGATCAGTTCGTCGAGTGCGAGGTCCTCCGCCGTCACCTCGGGCTCCTCCACGAATGCCGTCAGGGGAGCCTCCGCGAGGTTGTTCGAGGGCAGGAAGTCGAGGAGCTCCCGCACGAAGCCGATGGCGTCCGCCTCGTCGCTCGCGAGGTAGGCGGACGTTCCCGTCGTCGTATTGTGCTGCCGCGCCCCGCCGAGGGTCTCCATGTCCACGTCCTCGCCGGTCACCGTCCGGATGACGTCCGGCCCGGTGATGAACATGTGCGAGGTCTTGTCCACCATCACCACGAAGTCGGTCAGCGCGGGGGAGTAGGCCGCCCCGCCGGCGCACGGTCCCATGATGAGGGAGATCTGCGGGACCACCCCCGAGGCGTGGACGTTGTTGCGGAAGATGTCCGCGAACATCGCCAGCGACGCGACGCCCTCCTGGATCCGGGCGCCCCCGCCGTCGTTGATCCCGATCACGGGGCAGCCGTTGCGCAGGGCGAAGTCCTGCACCTTCACGATCTTCTCGCCGTTGACCTGGCTGAGCGAACCGCCGTAGACGGTGAAGTCCTGGCTGTAGATCGCGATCAGCCGGCCGTCGACGGTCGCGTAACCGGACACCACGCCGTCGCCCAGCGGCCTCTTCCTCTCCATGCCGAACGCGGTGGAGCGGTGGACCGCGAGGGCGTCGAACTCGACGAAGGAACCCTCGTCCACGAGCAGGTCGATGCGCTCGCGGGCCGTGTTCTTGCCACGGGCATGCTGCCGCTCGATCGCCTCGGGACCGGAGGGCTGCTCCGAGAGCGCCTTGCGCCTCCGGAAGTCCTCGAGCTTCCCGGCCGTCGTGGTGAGGTCGGGCTGCAGGTCCTGGTGCATTGGTACTCCGGTCGGCGGGTGGCTGGGGCAGGCGCAGGGGAATCCCCAGCCATGACTGGAGGATTCCGACAACGAGCGGCGCTTTTCGACCAGTCTAGTGAGGATTCCGGGGCCGGCCGTTGTAGGAGGTCTACAGTTTCCGCTGCGATCGCTTAGTGGTGCCACCGATGTTACCCATGAGTAACATCGGTGCGTCGGGGACTGTCCGCCCGTCCCGGCCGCTTATGGTGGAGCCATGACTGCACGCAATGGAGCTCAGGAGTCCCCGGCGCCGGGAACCGGTCCCACCCTCGCCGGACGGACCATCATCATGTCGGGCGGAAGCCGCGGGATCGGCCTGGCCATCGCCCTGCGTGCGGCCCGTGACGGCGCCAACGTGGCCATTCTGGCCAAGACCGGCGAGCCGCACCCGAAACTCGAGGGCACCGTGTACTCCGCGGCGGAGCAGATCGAGGCCGCCGGCGGGCGGGCCCTCCCGATCGTGGGCGATGTTCGCAACGACGCGGACGTCCGGGCCGCCGTGGACGCGACCATCGATGCCTTCGGCGGGATCGACGCCGTCGTGAACAACGCCTCCGCGATCGACCTCTCGAAGACGCCCGAGGTCGACATGAAGCGTTATGACCTCATGGCCGACATCAACGTCCGGGGCACCTTCATGCTGAGCAAGTTCGCCCTCGATGCGCTTCGGAGGTCCGCCAACCCCCACATCCTGACGCTCTCGCCACCGCTCAACCTCGCCCCGAAGTGGGCCGGCATGCACCTCGCCTACACCATGGCCAAGTACGGCATGAGCCTGACGACCCTCGGCCTCGCCGAGGAGCTCAGGGAGGACGGCGTCGCGGTCAACTCGCTCTGGCCCGCGACCCTCATCGACACCGCCGCCATCCGCACCATGCCCGGCGGGCAGCGCATGGTGCAGGCGGCCCGCAGCGCGGAGATCGTGGCGGACGCCGCGCACGCCGTCCTCGTGCGCGCAGCACGGACGTGCACCGGCAATTTCTACACGGACGAGCAGGTGCTGCGGGAGGAGGGGATCACCGACCTCACGGGCTACAGCCTCGGCGCTCCGGAGGACCAGCTCGTACCGGACATCTTCCTCTGACCGTCCTCCTCGGAATGTCCTCCTCCGGCGCCCGGCTCCGGAACGGGAGGCGCCGGGCCGGATAGGATCGATGCCATGTCCTCCCGCTACTCCAATCTCGAGCGCCCGGGCCTGAACCTCGGCGCACTGAGGACAGCCCTGTGCATGCCGTCGGGTCCGTTCTCGCGCCTCGACATCGTGCCCAGCACCGGTTCCACGAACACGGACCTCGTGGAACACGCAGAGCGGGAGCCGGCCGGCTGGCCCGATCTCAGCGTTCTGGGCGCCGAGGTCCAGACCGCCGGCCGCGGCCGGCTGGACCGCAGCTGGATCGCCCCGGAACGGTCCTCGCTCTTCGTCAGCGTGCTCCTGCGGCCCTTCAACCGGCACGGGCGCCCCGTCCCCACCACGGCCTACTCCTGGTTCTCCCTCCTCGCGGCCCTCGCGCTCGCGGAGAGCGTCGAGGACCGCACCGAGATCGCGCCGCAGCTCAAGTGGCCCAACGACGTCACGGTGGACGGCCGGAAGCTCGCCGGCGTCCTCGCGCAGTTCGTGCCCGGCGCCGGTGCCGAGCCGCCCGCTGTCGTGGTCGGGATCGGCCTCAACGTCAGCCTCACCGACGAGGAGCTCCCGGTCCCCACCGCCACGAGCCTGCTGCTCGAATACGCCGGGACCACCGACCGCAACATCCTGCTCAAGTCCTTCCTGCGATCGTTCGCCGACTCCTACCGCGCCTTCTGCGACGTCGACGGCGACGCCGAGGCAGCCTGGGACGGCGGGCCGTCCCTCCGGGCGCGCGTCGGCGCCCGCATGGCGACCCTGGGCCAGGACGTCCGCGCGGAACTCCCCGGCGGCGGAGTGCTGACGGGCCGGGCGCTGGCCCTGGACCCGCGCGGCGCGCTGGTGATCCGTGACGACGACGGCGAACGCCACACCATCTCGGCGGGCGACGTCGTGCACCTGCGCCCCCAGGCGTAGCCGTGCGCGTCAGACTGCTGCCCGGGGAGCGGGTGCTCGTGCGGACCCGGCCCAATCCGCTGCCGCTGGTGGGGCCGGTGCTCGCAGGCTTCCTCGTCCTCGCCGTCGGAGGGTTCGCCCTGGGGTATCTCTCGCGGCGGGACCTGACCGGCCTCGCCGACTGGCAGCCGCTGGTCCTGCTGCTGGTACTCGCCGCCGTCCTCCTGCTGCTGCTGCGCGTCGTGGTGCGCCCCCTCGTCCGCTGGTCGAGCAACCGCTACGTCCTCACGAGCATGCGGCTCATCCACCGGCGCGGCGCCACCCGGCGCACGGAGCACCAGATCAGCCTGTCCGCGATCTCGCAGCTGCAGACGGACCAGGGACTGCTCCAGCGGATGGTCGGCAGCGGCACCCTCGTCGCGGACCTCGGCTTCGACCGCTCGCACGCCTACCGGGACGTTCCGCAGCTCGGGACGTTCAAGGAGTACATGGTGCAGGCGATCAGTGAACTCCCGCTGACCCGCATGTTCGATGGTGTAGACATGGAGATCGATCCCGAATACGCCCGTGGTGGCGCGTCGCGGGCACAGCAGGAATGGAGGGGCGAGCGATCGTGACAGGCGAGGACCGCCACGAGTCCGGCCAGGCGGCGGATTCCGGGACCGCTGCCGGGGGCCCGAGGGCCACGGGGCAGTCCGACGACGCCCCCGAGGCCGCTGCCTCGACGGCGTCGAAGGCCGTGTGGCAGCTCCAGCCCGACATGGCGACCGTCGGCTCCGACGCCGATCAGCTGTCGGACGACCCGAAGGACGCGGTCCCCATCGAGCTCGACCGCGAGACGATCCGCCGCCTCGAACGCGAACTCCTCGGCGCCGAACGCACCCTCAAGCGCCGCGATATCGCCGCGGGAGCCGGCGTCTCCCTCCTGTCCGCCCGCAAGCTCTGGCGTGCCATGGGCTTCCCCAACATCGGCGACGACGACATCGCCTTCACCGAGAAGGACCTCGGCGCGCTCACCACCATCATCGACATGGTGCGGCAGGAGCAGCTGACCGAGGACGCGGCCATCTCGATCACCCGCGCCGTGGGGCAGATGACGGACCGCATGGTGGTCTGGCAGATCGAGGCGATCGTCGAGGAGATGGTGGCCCAGCGCGGACTCTCGGACGCCGATGCCCGCAAGACCCTCGTCTCCGAGCTCCCGGACCTGATCGAGCCGCTCGAGAAGACCCTCGTGTACGCGTGGCGACGGCAGATGAACGCCGCCGTCCAGCGGCTGGCACTGCGCGCGGAATCGGGACTGCGCTCCAGCGAGGCGGGGCGCGACGGCGACGAGCAGGACGCGCCGCTGCCGCTCGCCCGCGCGGTGGGCTTCGCGGACCTCGTCTCCTACACGAGCCTGTCACGGCAGATGAACGAGCGGACCCTGGCGCAGCTCGTGCAGCGGTTCGAGAACAAGTGCGCCGAGATCATCTCCGTGGGCGGCGGGCGCCTCGTGAAGACCATCGGCGACGAGGTCCTCTACATCGCCGAATCGCCCGAGGCCGGCGCGGAGATCTCGCTGGCCCTCGCCAAGGCCTTCACGGAGGACGAGTTCCTGCCCTCCGCGCGCTGCTCCCTCGTCTGGGGGCGGGTGCTGTCCCGGCTCGGCGACATCTACGGCCCGACCGTCAATCTCGCAGCCCGGCTGACGGCGCTCGCCGAGCCGGGGGAGGTCCTCGTCGACTCCGGCACGGCCGCGACCCTCGAGCACAACGAGAAGTTCGTCCTGACGCCCCACGAGCCCCGGCAGGTGCGCGGGTTCGGCGAGGTACGGCCCGTGACCCTGGCCCGGGGCACCGGCACGGGCATCATCCTCGACTGACGCCGGACCGCCGGACAGGAGGGGAGTACTCCCCCTGCCGACGCGTTGGCACATCCGGGCGGTCGTGCGAGACTGCTAGCGGCCCCCTGGAACGCTCAGCCCTCCCTCTCGAGCGGCTCGCCGGTTCACGGGTGGAGCGCAGTACCGGGAAAAAAATGGGGCAATAAGGGTGAAGTTCGTGGGTCTCAACCGCATGCAGCCGAAGCACCGCCGTGCCATGTCCGCGGCCGTCGTCACGACGGTGACCGGCGCCGTGGTGGCCGGTGCGCTGCTCTATCCGGGCTTCGCGACCGCCGACGTGGACCTGAACGACGGCGGTGTGTGGGTCACCAACGGCAACCTCGGCATGGTGGGCCACCTGAACTACCAGTCGCGCCTGCTCGACGGCGGCTATGCGGCCAACAGCGACGCCTTCGACATCCAGCAGCACGCGTCCACCGTCTTCAACATCAACTCCGACCAGTCGAAGATCAGCCCCGTCGACATCGCGAACGTGGTCCGCGGCACCGAGGTGCAGCTCCCCGGCGCCGCCGTCGTCAGCCTGGGCGGCACGACGGCCACCGTCACGGACCGCTCCTCGGGATCGGTCTGGATCACGACGACGGCCGAACTCGCCGCGTTCAGCGATCAGGAGGAGGACCCCGTCTCGACCGGTCCCGGATCCGTCGCCGCCGTCTCCGCGACGGGCCGCGTCATCGTGGCCGACCCCGACGCCGCCGTCATCACCACCTACGACGTCCGGAAGGACGGCACCTGGGACGAGCCGGACGTCAGGGAGGCACCGGAGCTCGCCAACACCGGGGACCTGCAGGTGGCAGCGGTCGGTGAGGACGCCGTCGTCCTCGATCCCGCCTCCGGCCTGGTGATCCTCCCCGACGGCACGACGACCTCCTTCGAGGACACCGAACGCGCGCAGCTGCAGCAGAGCGGGCCGGCAGCCGGGTCCGTGTCGATCGCCACGGAGACCTCCCTCATCCAGCAGCCCCTCGACGGCGGCGATGCGTCGTTCACGGAGATCGGCAACGGCCTGCCGGCCGCGCCCGTGGTGCAGGGCACCTGCCTGCATGCAGCCTGGACCGGCGCCGCGACGTACCTCCGCGACTGCCGCGACGACGCGGACGACAAGCGTGAGGACATCCCGAACCTCGGGGCGCAGTCCGAGCTCGTGTTCCGCGTGAACCGCGACATCGTGGTGCTGAACGACATCGCCGCGGGCGACGTATGGCTCGTGCAGCAGAACCTCGAACTCGTGGACAACTGGGGGGACATCGTGCCGCCGAAGGACGAGTCGGACGAGGAGGACGAGGAATCGGCGAGCGAGAACCCCGTCAACACGCTGCCCGACCGCTCCGGTGAGAACCGGCCGCCCGTGGCCACCGACGACAGCTTCGGGGCGAGGGCGGGCCGCACCACCATCCTCAACGTGCTCGACAACGACACTGACCCGGACGGGGACCTCCTGACGGCGACGCTCGCGGGTGACCAGCCGGCGTCGGGCACCGTGCAGAGCATCTACGACGGCGCCGGCATGCAGATCGTGGTGCCGGAGGACGCTCCGGTGGGCCGCAGCACCTTCCGCTACGCCATCGAGGACGGGCGCGGGGGAGAAGCCGGTGCGTCCGTGACCGTCGACGTCCGCGGCCCGGACACCAACGAGGCGCCACGCGCACAACGCCCGACGACCATCCTCGTGGAGCAGGGCCGCAGCGTCAGCCAGAACATCCTCACCACCTGGGAGGACCCGGACGGCGACGACCTGTTCCTGGTCAGCGCCGACCCGACCCCGGACGGCGACCAGGTGCGCACGCGCTCCGACGGCCTGCTCACCTTCCGCGACGTCGGCAAGGGTCTCGGGGTGAAGGAGGTGCGGATCGTCGTGTCCGACGGCCTCGAGCAGGTCGAGGGCACCATCGTGTTCGACGTCCGCGCCAACGGCATCCTCCCGCCCGTCGCCAACTTCGACCACTTCACGGCGATCGTGGGGCAGGAGGTGCAGCTGTCCCCGCTGAAGAACGACCTCGACCCGGCCGGCGGGCAGCTCAGCCTCGCGAAGGCGGAGGCCACGGCCGGCGATGCCCCGATCACACCGGACTACGACACCGGGACCATCGCGTTCACGCCCACCGCGGCGGGGACGGTCTACCTCGAATATCTCGTCACCAACGGCCCGCAGACCGCGAGCGGGCTCATCCGCGTCGACGCGACCACGAGCGGCAGCCGGGGTGCACCGGTCGCCGTCCGCGACGTCGCCCTGCTCCCGCGCAACGGTGACGTCCTCGTGGACGTCCTCGCCAACGACACGGACCCCACGGGCGGCGTCCTGGTGGTGCAGTCCGTGACCACGTCGGAGGGTTCCCCCGTCGACGTCGCCCTGCTGGACCACAACATCCTGCGCATCCACGACGTGCGCGGGCTCAACCAGCAGACCACCCTCCGGTACACGGTCTCCAACGGTATCGCGTCGGCCACCGGTGAGGTGAGCGTGCTCTCCGTCGCCGGCCCCGAGACGCTCCTGCCGCCGCAGGCCACCCCGGACACGGCGACGGTGCGGGCGGGCGACGTCGTCAACATCCCCGTGCTCGACAACGACACGCACCCCAACGGGGACGCCCTCACGCTGGATCCCGTCCTCGCGCAGGGCGTGGACCCGGCCGACGGGCGCATGTTCGCCTCGGAGAACGTCCTGCGTTTCGTCGCGGGACCGACCGCCAAGACGGTCTACGCGATCTACACCGTCCGGGACACCACAGGGCAGGTCGACTCCGCGGAGGTGCGCATCACCATCAAGGCGCGCGACGACGCCAAGAACACGCAACCCGTACCGAGGAACCTCGAGGGCCGCGTCATCGCCGGATCCACCGTCCGCATCCCCGTACCCCTGGACGGCATCGACGCCGACGGCGATTCGGTCTTCCTGACCGGCATCGACAGCGCGCCGAAGCAGGGCGCCGCCATCCCGGGCACCAACTACATCGACTTCACGGCCTCCGCGACGGGCGCCGGGACCGACTCCTTCACCTACAAGGTGCGCGACCGCTTCGGGCTGGAGAACACGGGCACCGTGCAGGTGGGCATCGCCCCCGCCGCGGAGGCGAACCAGAAGCCCATCGCCGTGAACGACGGCGCGATCCTCCGCCCCGGCCGTGCGATCGCCGTCGAAGCGCTGCGCAACGACTCCGACCCGGACGGCGACCCCGTCCGGCTCGACCCGGACGGGCTGTCCGCGACGCCGGCCGAGATGGCGCCCGAGGCGAAGGACGCCAGGGTGCTGTTCACCGCGCCCGAACAGCAGGGCACATTCAACGTGCGCTACCGGGTGGTCGACGGCCGCGGCGGCGCCGCCGACGGCAACATCACGGTGACGGTGGACCAGAACGCCGAACTGCTCCTGCCGATCGCCCGTGACGACCGGGTGGAACCCGCGGAGACACGCGGCGAGACCGCCGTCGACGTCCCGGTGCTCGACAACGACGAGGATCCCGACGGCGTCCGCGAGGACCTGGCGGTGACGGTGGACCCCGAGTTCACGAACGTCTCGGTCAGCGACGACAACGTGGTGACGGTGGACCTGACGCAGGAGGACCAGCTCATCCCGTACCAGGTCGAGGACATCGACGGCGGTGTGGCGCGGGCGGTCATCTGGGTGCCGAGCCTCAGCGAGCAGTACCCCACCCTCGCGTCCGACGCCCCGATCGACGTCACGGCCGGCGAGGACCTCGCGCTCGACCTGCGGGAGCTCGTCGAGGTGCGCGAGGGCCGCACGCCGCGCATCACCGTGGCGGAGAGGGTCGCGGCCATCGGCGTGGACAACGCCGGCGAGCTCATCCGGGACCCCTCCACCCTCGTGTACGGAGCGGACATCGGCTACGCCGGCCTCGGCTCCATCACGTTCGAGGTGACCGACGGCGCGGGTCCCGACGACGCCGACGGTCTCACCAGCACCCTCACCGTCCTCGTCAACGTGATCCCCGCCCCCGAGACGAACCTGCCGCCCACCCTCGCCTCCGCGTCCCTCGAGCCCGCGACGGCGGAAGCCGCGGTGTCGCTGGACCTCCGGGAGCTCGCCTCGGACCCGAACCCCGAGGACGCCGATTCCCTCGTCTTCGCGCTCGAGGGAGACGTGCCCGCCGGATTCCAGGCGCGGCTCGACGGCTCGGTCCTCGAGGTGGGCGCGGACGACTCCGCGCGCATCGGGACGGTCGGGCAACTGGGCATCTCGGTCTCGGACGGCGAGGAGGAGGCCGTGAGCACCGTGGCGCTCACCGTGCTCGCCTCCAGCAGGCCACTGGCCGTCGCCAACACCGATGTCGTCCCGAAGGCCATCCAGGGCGAGCCCGTCACCGTGCCCGTACTGGACAACGATGCGAACCCCTTCGAGGACACGCCGCTGACCATCATGGACGTCACCGCGGACGGCAACGGCAGCGCCTCCCAGCAGGGTGACGCCGTCGTCGTCACGCCCTCCGACACGTTCGTGGGCAGCATGACGGTCCAGTACACCGTGGGGGACAAGACAGGGGAGAGCAACCGCTTCGTCACCGGGCGGATCCAGCTCACGGTCGAGGGCAAGCCGGGCATCCCGGGCACCCCGACCGTCGAATCGACGCGCAGCCGGACGGTGGTGATGTCCTGGGATCCTCCCGCCAGCAACGGCTCGCCCATCACGGGCTACACGGTCACGAGCACCAACGGCTTCAGCCAGGAGTGCCCGACGACGACCTGCACCATCACGGGCCTGACGAACAACGTCGAGTACGTCTTCCAGGTCACGGCGACCAACGCCAACGGCACCTCGGACGCCTCACCGGCGAGTGCCCCGGCCCGTCCGGACACCAAGCCCGACCAGCCCGCACCTCCGACGCTCGTCTTCGGTGACGGCTCGCTGACGGTGAACTTCACGCCGCCGGGCAACGAGGGCTCGCCGATCGAGGGCTACGATCTGCAGATCTCGCCCGCTCCGCCGAGCGGGGCCACCCAGCGGGCCGCCGCCGGCAGCCCGCTGGTGTGGGAGGGGCTGGAGAACGGCACCGCCTACAAGGTGCGCGTCCAGGCCCGCAACGCCGCACCGGATCCCTCGGACTGGAGCGACTACTCGGCGGCCGAGACGCCCGCCGGGCTGCCCGGCGTACCGCAGGCGCCGACGACGACGCGCGCCCAGTCGGTCGGGGCGCAGAGCCAGCTCGGGGTCGACTGGAACGACGCCGGTCCCAACGGAGCCCCCGTCACGAAGTACCAGGTGCAGGAGTACCGCGGGGGCACGCTCGTGCGGACCCTTCCCGAGGTGCCCGCGTCGCAGCAGACCATCACGGTCGACAACGCGGAGGCGGACTACTCCTACGCGGTGCGCTCCTACAACAAGGCCGGCTGGTCCGCGTACGGGGCGCCGTCGGCGCCGCGGCGCGCCGTCGGCAACCCCGCGCCGCCCACGGCCCCGCAACTCGTCGAGGCCGACACCGGAGGGGCAGGACGCTCGGTCACCCTCACCTACGCCCCGCTCTCGGCCGCGCAGCGCAACGGCGCCCGCGAGAACGAGGTGGCGTACCAGGCGAGCTTCAACGGCGGCGGCTGGCAGGCCATCGGCCAGAACCAGACCGTGGGAGGCTTCACCAACGGCTCCGACGTCTCGGCGAGGATCCGCGCCATCGTCACCAGCGACGGCGCGAGCTACACCAGCGAACCCGGGGCGGCATCGGCCGCGGTGAAGCCGTACGGATCACCGGGAGCCGCGACGGCGTCGGGCCGCGACGGCGGCAAGGAGCAGAAGCGCCTCGACCTGGGCTGGGGCGCGCCGAACACCTCGGCCCACGACGTGCGGCAGATCCAGATCAGGATCGACGGCGGACGCTGGGAGGACGTCGGCAACTCCGGCAGCCGGACGATCACGACGGACGGCTACAACGAGCGGCACACGATCGACGTGCGCTCGCTGAACTCGCGCAACCAGGAAGGGCCCATCGCCTCGGCGGCAGCACGCAGCGGGGATGCGCCGCCGCCCAAGCCGACCCAGTGGACCATCGCGGCCGGCGGCCCCGAACTGGACACCCGCAGCTGCATGGATCCTCGGACCTCGACGAACTTCAACGAGGCGACCAGGGACTGCGCCGGCGAGCACTGGATGTACAGCGGGAGCTCGCTGGAGTCGAACTGCTTCATCACCCGCAGCAGCGGGCCGTGGTACCGCCAGCTGTCCGGTCCGAACCGGGACGCCAACAATGACGGCCTCTTCCTCAAGGGACTCCACACGGACTACCGGAACGGTCCACCCGCCGGCATGCCGCCGTGCTGACCCCTCGATGGGCAGCACCCCATGGGGAGTCCTGCCCATCGAGGATCGGTCCCCTCCGCCGCTACACTGATCCAGGCACCGGTCTCAGGAGTGCCACAGGTCTCCCGGGGGAAATAGCGTGAAGTTGTCCGGTCTCACCGCGCGCAGGCGCAGGTCCATCAGCGCGCTGTCCTTGTCGGTGGTGGGCGCGCTCGCGGTCACGGGCGCCGTCGTCTATCCCGGTGTCCGCACCGCCGACGTCGACCTCAACGACGGCGGCGTCTGGGTCACCAACAACGCCCAGGGCAAGGTGGGCCACCTCAACTACCCGTCCCGCACCCTCGACGGCGGCTTCGTGGCGAACAGCAACTCGTTCGACGTCCACCAGAACGCGGCCACGGTCTTCACCGAGAACCGCGACGTCGGCGCCCTGAACCGGGTGGACACCGCGAGTGTGACGACCGGCGAGGAACAGGCGCTCCCCGAGTACGACGACGTCCTGCTCGGCGACCGGTACGCCGTCACCGTCCAGTCCGCCGACGGCACGGTATGGGTCGGGGACACCACGGCCCTGGCGAGCCTCACCACCGAGGACGCCACGCCGCTCGTCGAGGGCGCTCCGGGAACCGTCGCGGCCATCGGCCCCGACGACACCGTCGCGGTCGCCGACCCGCAGGCCCACACCCTGACGACCTTCGTGCTGGAGGACGGCGCCTACGCGGAGCCCGAGACCACCACGGCCCCCGAGATCACCGGCGAGCTGCAGGTCGCCGTCCTGGGCCGGCACGCCGTGGTCCTGACCGGCAGCGGCGACCTGGTCACGGCCGACGGCGACGTGCGGGCGCTGCCCGAGGCCACCGACGCCGTCCTGCAAGCGAGCAGCATGGACTCCGACCGGGTGGCCGTCGCGACGTCGTCGGCCCTGCTCGAAGTGCCCCTGGACGGCGGCGAGCCGACGGTCACCGCCACCACGACCTCCGGCAGCGCCATCGCCCCCGTGCAGCTCGACGGCTGCATCCACGCGGCCTGGACCGGCTCCGCCGAGTACGTGCGGCAGTGCCGCAACGACGCCGACGACGACACGGGCGGCATCCCGTCCCTCGGGGCGCGTTCGGAACTCGTCTTCCGCACCAACCGCGACGTCGTGATCCTCAACGACCTCGCGGGCGGCAACGTGTGGCTCGTGCAGCAGGACATGGTGCTCGTGGACAACTGGGACGAGATCATCCCGCCGCCCGAGGAGAGCGACGAGGAGGACCAGGAATCGGCGGACGAGAACCCGCTCAACACCCTGCCGGACCGCACGGGCGAGAACCGGCCACCCGTGGCCGAGGACGACTCCTTCGGTGTGCGGCCGGGCCGGACGACGCTGCTCCCGGTCCTCGACAACGACTCCGACCCCGACGGCGACGTCCTCACCGTCACGCTCCAGGGCGATGACCCGCCGGTCGGCACGGTCCAGCCGGTCTACGACTCCACCGGCCTCCAGATCGTGGTGCCAGGTGACGCCGTGCCGGGCCGGCACACCTTCGACTACCGGATCGACGACGGCCGCGGCGGCACGGACACCGCCAGCGTGCAGCTCGACGTCCGTTCCGACAGCGCCAACGAGGAGCCGTCGCCCAAGCGCGCGACCCGGCTCACGGTCGAGCAGGGCGCCACCATCACCGCGAACATCCTCTCCGACTGGGAGGACCCGGACGGCGACGACCTCTTCCTCCGGTCCGCGACCATCGGTACCGAGGGTGACCAGGTGCGCACGCGCGACGACGGGCAGCTGACGTACCGCGACGCCGGCGGCACGCTGGGGCAGAAGGAGATCACGGTGCAGGTCTCCGACGGACGCGACACCGCCGAGGGGACCGTCCTCCTCGACGTGCAGCCCACCGGCAACGTGCCGCCCGTGGCGAACTCGGACCACATCACGGTCGTGGCCGGGCAGGACGTCGTCGTCGCCCCGCTCAAGAACGATCTCGACCCGAGCGGGCGGGGATTGCGCCTCACACAGGTCACGCCGCCCGAGACGGCGGCCGTCACGCCCGACTACGAGCTCGGCACGTTCACCTTCTCCTCGACCACGCCCGGCACCGTCTACGTGCCGTACGTCGTCGCCAACGGCCCGGCGACGGCGGAAGCGCTGGTGCGCGTGGACGTCACCCCCGAGGGCGGGGCGCCCGGCGACCCCATCGCCGTGCGCGACGTGGCACTTCTGCCGACCGGCGGGCAGACCCTCGTCGACGCCCTCGCCAACGACACCGACCCGGGCGGCGGGGTGCTCGTGGTGCAGTCCGTCGAGCTCCCGCCCAACAGCGAGCTGAACGTCGCCGTCCTCGAGCACAATGTCCTCCGCGTGACGGACGCCCGCGGCCTCCGCAACCCCACCGCCTTCACGTACACCGTCTCGAACGGGACGAGCAGCGCGACGGGCCAGGTCTCCGTGCTGCCCCTTCCCGCACCCGAGAAGCTCGAGCCGCCGCGGGCCGCGGCCGACGACGTCACGGTGCGCGCGGGCGACGTCGCCACCGTCAACGTGCTCGAGAACGACGTCCACCCCAACAACGCCGAGCTGACGCTCGCCCCCGAGCTCGTGGAGCTCCCGAGCGAGGGCAGCGGGCTCATCGCCGTGTCCGGCGATTCCATCCGCTTCAAGGCCGGGACCGCGGCGGGCACCTTCCACGCCGTGTACGCGGTACTCGGCCCGGACGGCCAGACCGACTCCGCGCAGGTCACGTTCCGGGTCAAGCCGGCGACGGCGGAGAACAACGCGCGTCCCACGCCCAGGGCGCTGGAAGCACGAGCCATCGCGGGCAACCCCACGAGGATCGTGATCCCGCTCGACGGCATCGACCCCGACGGCGACTCCGTCTCGCTCGTGGGCATCGAACAGGCCCCGACGAAGGGCACCGCCGTGGTCGGCGCCACCTTCATCGAGTACACCGCGGCGAGCGACGTCACGGGGCAGGACGCCTTCAGCTACGCGGTCGAGGACCGCTACGGCGCGAGGTCCACGGCGACCATCCTCGTCGGGATCGCCCCGCCGTCGGCCTCGAACCAGCCACCGGTGGCCGTCGACGACGCCATCGCCGTCCAGCCCGGCCGGCGCGTGAGCGTCGACGTGCTGAAGAACGACTCCGACCCGGACGGCGATCCGCTGTCCGTGACGCTCGAGGGACTCGACCTGCCGGCGGCGCTGCAGGCCGAGATCATCGACGGGAAGCTCTTCTTCGACGCGCCGTCGGAGCCGCTGACCACCGCCGTGCCCTACCTCGTCTCCGACGGCCGGGGAGGGGACGTGGTCGGCACCGTCCGCATCGAGGTCTCGCCGACGGCGCGCCAACTCGCTCCCGTGGCCTTCGACGACCGCGTCTCCTTCGCCGACACCCGCGGCAGGACGGCCGTGGACGTCCCGGTCCTCGACAACGACGTCGACCCGGACGGCGCGTTCGACGAGCTCGCGATCAGCTTCCCCGAGAACACCGAGGGAGTGGCCGCAGTGGACGGCGGGCTCGTCAACGTCACCCTGCAGCCCACGGCGCAGCTCGTCCCGTACCAGGTGACGGACCCGGACGGCCTCAGCTCCGTGGCCTTCATCAGGGTGCCGGGCCTGGCCGACCAGCGTCCCGCGCTCCGCGACACCGAGCCGCTCGAGGTGCAGAGCGGCGACGAACTCCTCCTCGAGCTCGCGGACCTCGTGGTGGTGCGCGAGGGCCGGACCGCCGCCATCACCGAGGACTCCACGGTGTCCGCCATCGCGTCCGACGGCGGGGCCCTGGTGCGCGGCGTCTCCACCCTCGCGTTCACCTCGGCCACGGACTACTCCGGTGCCGCGTCGGTGACCTTCGAGGTCACGGACGGGACGTCCGCCGATGATCCCGAGGGCCTCACCTCCGTGCTGACCGTCGGCATCCGGGTCCTGCCGGATCCCGACCGGAACACCCCTCCCACGCTGACCTCCGGCGGGCTCGAGGTGGAGCAGGAGGGCTCGGGGCGGCTGGACCTCGCCGGACTCGCCGCGGACGAGGACCCGCAGGACCGCGACGCCCTGGCGTTCTCGATCGTCGGCGACGCGCCGGCGGGTCTGTCCGCGCGGCTCGACGGATCGGTGCTCGAGGTCGGCTCGTCCGGCGCGACGGCCGGCACCCGCGCCGTCCTCCGCGTCGCCGTCGAGGACCCCCGCGGCGGGCGTGCGGAAGCGATCGTCGACGTCGTCGTCGTCTCGTCCCGCCTGCCCCTCGCCGTGGCGGGTGACGACGTCCTGGGCGATGCCGAGCAGGGCGAGACCGTCACGGTACCCGTGCTCGCCAACGACACCAATCCCTTCCCCGACACACCGCTGCAACTGCTGAGCGCCGACGTCGAGACCGGTACGGGCTCCGCATCGGTAATCGGCTCGGAAGTCAGTGTCACCCCGGCGGAGGACTTCGTGGGCACGATGGTGGTGCGCTACCGCGTGGGGGACCGCACCGGGGCCGCCGACCGGCAGGTGGACGGCCGGATCCGGCTGACCGTTCGGGGGCGCCCGGACGCCCCGACCGCACCGTTCGTGGTGGAGGTCCGCAACCGTACGGTGGTCCTCGAGTGGGACCCGCCGGCAGCGAACGGCACCCCGATCACCGGGTACACCGTGCAGGGCACCAACGGCTTCAGCCAGTCCTGCCCCTCGACGACCTGCACGCTGACCCCGCTGACGAACAACGTCGAGTACACCTTCACCGTCACGGCCACCAACGAGGTGGGGGAGTCGGATCCGTCCGCCGCCTCGCCCGTGGCACGCCCCGACGAGAAGCCTTCCACGCCCGGGGCGCCGACGCTGACGTTCGGCGACGGTTCCCTCGCGGTGCAGTGGGCCGTTCCGCCCACCGAGGGTTCGCCGGTGGAGAGCTACGACCTCGAGATCTCCCCGGCGCCACCGGGAGGCGGAGCGCTGCGTGCCGGAGTCCAGGGGACCTCGCTCGAATGGACCGGGCTCGCCAACGGCACGCCGTACCAGGTCCGTGTCCGTGCCTACAACCGCGCACCGGACCCGTCCGAGTACAGCGCGTACTCGGCAGCGGAGATCCCCGCCGGCGCCCCCGCGGCGCCGACTGCCCCGGCCTCGGCCCTCGGGTCCCGCGGCGGCGAGGCCAACTCGGTGATGAACGTGTCCTGGGCAGCACCGGACAGCAACGGCGCGGAGATCCAGGGCTACACCCTGACCACCCTGCAGAACGGCAGCGCCGTCACCAGCACCGAACTCTCCGGATCCCAGACGTCCTCGCCCGTCACGGTCGCCAACTCCGAGGCGCCCTACAGCTTCACGGTGACAGCCCGGAACAAGGCCGGGGTGTCGGCCGCGAGCGCGGCGTCCGCGCCGCGGCAGGCCTCCGGCGCACCGGGTGCCGTGCCTGCGCTGACGGCCACGGAGGGCGACCGCTCCATCAGGGTGGCCTTCGGCGAGGCGGCCCGGAACGGCGCACGGCCGGAGCAGCTCGCCTACGAGTACAACCTCGGCGGCGGCTGGCGCCCGGTCCCGGGGGACCGCGTGATCCGGGACGGCGTCAGCAACGGCACCACGTACCGCGTGACCATGCGGGCGGTGAACACCGCCGACGGGCAGGCGCTGCCCGGGCCCGAGTCCCAGTCCGGCGCCGTGGTGCCCTACGGCGCGCCCAACGCTCCCGGCGTACAGGCCCAGGCGAACGGGATGTCCGTCCGCTTCACCGTCACCGCGCCGTCGTCGAACGGTCGGGAGATCACCGGCTTCGACTACACGACGTCGGACGGCCAGGCCGGCAGCTTCGGGCCCGCCGGGGGATCGATCGACAAGGGCGACACGGCGAACACCTCCTGGAGCATCCGGGTGACCACGCGCGATTCCGCCGGGCAGCGATCGGCGGAGGCCACGGCGCAGGCCCGGACCGCTCCGACCACCATGGACATCGGCAAGGGGCCGCAGAATCCCGCGATCACCTCCGAGGACACCTACTGGGAGATGTTCCGCGTGAACAACTTCCCGGCCGGCCGGCACCGGGTGAGCTGCTACGCGGACCAGACGCTCGGCGGCACCACGGCGTATGAGAGCGGCTTCGACGACTTCCCGGTCTCCGGGACCTTCCAGAGCCGGGTCTGCTACGGCAAGTTCGATCCGAAGTCGACGACGCCGGGATACCTGAGGGTCGTCGTCGACGGCGTCGGGGAGTTCAGGGCCGACGGCGGCTGGGACTTCTAGGCGCCACGGCACCAGCACCACCGGATACAGCACCAGCACGACCAACGACAGCACGACCAACGACAGGAAGAACGAACGATGGCAATGACAGCAGAGCAGGCAACCTGGTTCGCCGGCACCTTCGACAAGCTGGTGGGCAACGTGGGCCAGGCGGTGCTCGGCAAGTCGCAGGTGGTGCGCCTCGTGCTGACCGCCATGCTCGCCGAGGGGCATGTGCTCCTGGAGGATGCGCCCGGTACCGGCAAGACGATGCTCGCGCGTTCCCTCGCCGCCACCGTGCAGGGCACGCACTCGCGCATCCAGTTCACGCCCGACCTCCTGCCCTCGGACGTGACCGGCGTGACCATCTACGACCAGAAGACGCAGGCCTTCGAGTACCACAAGGGGCCCATCTTCGCGAACATCGTCCTCGCCGACGAGATCAACCGGGCGTCCCCCAAGACGCAGTCGGCCCTCCTCGAGGTCATGGAGGAATCCCGGGTCACGGTGGACGGCGTGAGCTACACCAACGAGCGGCCCTTCATGGTCATCGCCACCCAGAACCCGATCGAGCAGGCCGGCACCTACCGCCTGCCGGAAGCGCAGCTCGACCGCTTCCTGATCAAGACCGAGATCGGCTACCCGGACCACGCCTCCACCGTGCAGCTGCTCAGCGGCGCGGCCACCCGCGACCGCTCGCTGGCCCTGACCCCGATCATCACCACCTCCGCCGTCGTGGAGATGGCCAACCTCGCCGCGGAGACCCACGTGGATTCCGCGGTCCTCGAGTACATCTCGCGCCTCACGGAGGAGACGCGCACCGCGCCGGAGACCCGCCTCGGCGTGAGCGTCCGCGGTGCCCTCGCGATGGTGCGCGCAGCGAAGGTGTGGGCCGCGGGACAGGGCCGCCACTACGTCCTGCCCGACGACGTGAAGGAACTGGCGCCCTTCGTCTGGACCCACCGCTTCGTGATGGACCCGGAGGCCGAGTTCGCCGGCGCCACCCCCGAGGCCGTCCTGCGGCGCGTCCTCGCGGACGTGTCGGCGCCGCAGCAGCGCGCGTCCGCCTAGCGCCACCCACGCACCATCGAGCACGCAGAAGACAGCAGGCACACCATGGCAACCTCCACCACCGAGAACCGGGCCCGGCGCGGCGCCCGTCCCGGCCGCGGCACGACGTCGGGCGTACCGCCCGTGCACGGTCGGCAGGGCCGCGCCCCGCGCGCGCCCCGGCCCGAGCGCCGGCGGGACCGCCCGGGCGGCGCCCTGCGGCCGGGCTCCCTCGCCGCCGAGTCGGGCCGGTACCTCCGCGGTGCACTCGCTCCCGCAGCGCACCGGGCGAGGGACCTCGGAGCGGGGCTGCTCGGTCCCGTGGTGTCCATCGTCAGTCCTCTCGGCCGGCTCCTGATCGGCGCCGTGGCGTGCCTCTGGATCCTCGGAGCGCTGCTCGGCTGGAGCGAGGCGCTCGTGGCCGCCGTCATGGGAACCCTCCTCGTGCTGCTCGCGATCGGCTTCATCCTCGGCCGCTCCTCCTACGGGGTGGAGCTGGACCTCGCACGCACGCGGATCGCGGTGGGGGACAGGGCCGTGGGCAGCGTGTCGGTCTCCAACACCTCGGACAGGGCGCTGCTGCCGGCGTCCCTCGAACTGCCGGTCGGCGCTGCGACGGCGATCTTCCACCTCCCGCGGCTGGCTCCGGGGCAGGTCCACGAGGACCTCTTCAGCATCCCCACCCAGCGGCGCGCGGTGATCGTCGTCGGTCCCGTCCGGTCCGTCCGGGCGGACCCGCTGAGCATCCTGCGCCGCGAGGTGCTGTGGACCGACCCCACCGACCTCTTCGTGCATCCGCGCACCACGCCGCTGACCGGCTCGGCCGCGGGGTTCATCAAGGACCTCGAGGGCCTGCCCACCAAGGAACTCTCCAGCGCCGACGTGTCCTTCCACGCCCTGCGCGACTACGTGCCCGGCGACGACCGCCGGCACATCCACTGGAAGACGACGGCGCGCACGGGCAAGCTGATGGTCCGCCAGTTCGAGGAGACCCGCCGGTCCCACCTCGCGGTCGCGCTCTCCACCAACCTCAACGAGTACGCGAGCGAGGCGGAATTCGAGCTCGCCGTCTCGGTCGCGGGATCCATCGGCCTGCAGGCCATCCGGGAGCAGCGCAACCTCAGCGTCCTGACCCAGGGCGGTCCGCTCCGGACCGAGACGGGCCGGAACCTGCTGGACGACATGACGCGGCTCCAGGGCCGCGGGATGCGGGCCGGCGCACCGGACCTCGCGCGGACGACGGCGGACAGCGTGCCCAACGCGTCGGTGGTCTTCTTCGTCGTGGGCCCGGAGGTGACGCCGTCCCAGCTGAGGTCGGCTGCCGCCTCCATCCCGCCCGGCATTCGCTGCCTCGCGATCCGCTGCGTCACGGAGGGCCAGCAGAGCCGCGCCACCATCGGTGACCTCACCGTCCTGACCCTCACCGCGCTCGACGACCTCGCGCTCGTCCTCCGGAAGGCCGCAGCATGAGCCGCCGCCCCGCCGCAGCCCCTGCGGCGCCGCACCTGCGGGCTGCGCCTGCCGTGCCGCGCCGCCAGGCCGCCATCGACGCCGGCGTCCTCCTGCTCCTCCTCGGCCTCGGCGTCCTCGGCTTCGGACCGACATTCGGCGGCGACCTCCGCTACCTCGTGGCGGGCTTCGCCGGCGTTCTGCTGGGCCTCGGCCTGGCGTGGGCCGGGCGGCTCCGGCGCTGGGGCCTGTGGACCATGATCGGCGCCTTTCTCGGGACGTACCTCCTCCTCGGCCATGCACTCGCCGCCCCGCAGGAGGCGTTCCTCGGATTCCTGCCCACGCTGCAGTCCCTGCGAATCCTGATCCTCGGCGTCGTCTTCTCCTGGAAGGACATCCTGACCGTCGCGGATCCGGTGGGTACCGCCAGCGGCATGCTCGTGGTGCCGTTCCTCGCCGCGATGATGTGCGCGGTGGTGGCCGGCACCCTCGCATGGCGCCTGCGGACCCCCTACTGGACCATGCTCCCGGTCCTCGCGCTGTTCGTCGTCGGGATCGCCTTCGGCACCGACCGCGCCTCTCTGCCCGAGGTCCGCGGCATCCTGCTCGTCGTCGGAGCCATGGCCTGGCTCGCCTACCGCCGGGACATCGCGCGCACCGACGCCCGCACCCGTGGTGCGGCGGACCCCGCGCAGGCCGACCCCGCGACGGCCCGCTCCGGCAGGAACCGGCGGCTGGCCCTCGGTGCCGGAGTCCTCGCGGCGGCGACCGCGCTGACGCTCATGATCAGCCCCGTGGTCGCCGCCGGGCAGGACCGCAGGGTACTGCGCGACGTCGTCGAACCGCCCGTGGACCTGTTCGCCTATCCCAGCCCGCTCACCAGCTTCCGCCGGTACGTGAAGGACAACTCGGACACCGTCCTGTTCACGGTGGACGGCCTGCCCGAGGGGGAGCGCGTCCGGCTCGCCGCGCTGGACGCGTACGACGGCGTGGTCTACAACGTGAACCCGCAGGCCGCGGGGAACTTCGCCCGCGTGGGCGACGCCCAGCAGCTCGGCGACGTGGACCCGGACGACCTCGACGGCGGCACGAGCGCGCAGCTGACCTTCGACATCAGGGACTACACCGGTGTCTGGCTTCCCGCGGGCGGCGACGTCGAGGGCGTCCGGCTCGGCGGGCCGCGTGCGGAGGAGCTCGGCCGATCGCTGTACTACAACGACGACGCGCGCACCGCGCTCTCGACCGTCGGCGTGCAGCCCGGTGACACCTACGAGGTCAACGCCGTGTTCCCCGAGACCTTCACGGAGGAGCAGCTGGCGCAGTACGGCTTCGCGAACCTCACGCTGCCGCGCGTCCAGAACGATCCC
This sequence comes from Arthrobacter sp. BC5, assembly GCF_056680255.1. NCBI lineage: Bacteria > Bacillati > Actinomycetota > Actinomycetes > Micrococcales > Micrococcaceae > Arthrobacter > Arthrobacter sp. BC5. Next base: position 32,744 of record NZ_CM155273.1, on the reverse strand, counting down.
CCCGTCGTCGCAGCCAGGGCCAGCGAGTACATCGGTGCCGTCTCGGAGCCGATCGAACGCGCGCGGCGCCTCGAGCAGGTGCTCAGCGCGCAGGGCTTCTTCAGCAACGGCAAGGAGGACGAGGCGAAGTCGCTGCCGGGACACGGCGCCGCACGCATGCTGAGCCTCCTCGACGCCGAGCAGATGGTCGGCGACGACGAGCAGTACGCCGTGGCCATGGCCCTCATGGCACGCAAGGTCAACATCCCTGCGCGCGTGGTCATGGGCTTCTACCCGGACTGGGACGAGGTCGGCGCTGCCGAGGGGCCCATCGAGATTACGGGCGAGGACGTGCACGCCTGGGTCGAGGTCGCCTTCGACGGCGTCGGCTGGGTGGCGTTCAACCCCACGCCGCCCGAGGACAACGAGCCCGTACCGCCGCAGCAGCAGCCAAAATCCTCGCCGAAGCCGCAGGTGCTGCAGCCGCCGCCCCCACCGCAGGAGCCCGCCGAGCTCCCACCCGACTCGGCCCCCGAACCCCAGGACGCCGAGGAACGCGAGAAGGACCTCCTCGACGAGCTCGCGCCCTACCTCGCCATCATCGGGATCGCCATGATCCCCGTCGTCGTCCTGCTCGTCCCGCTCCTGCTCGTCGCGCTGCTCAAGCGGAAGCGGCGCAGGCGCCGCCAGTACGACGGCATGCCGGCGGACCGCGTGGGCGGTGGCTGGAGCGAGGTGCTCAGCCTGGCCACGGACCTCGGGGCGGCGACGAACCCGCGGTCCACGCGACGCGAGAGCGCCCGCGACCTCGGCGCGGCCTTCCCGGCGAGCCGTGAGTCCACGACGCTCCTCGCGGCGAGGGCCGACGCCGGGATCTTCGCCGCGGGTGACCCGAGCGAGGATGAGGTCCGCGACTACTGGCGCGACGTGCACACATCCCTCGAGGGGATGCGCGGGTCGGTGGGTTTCTGGAAGCGCCAGCGCGCGCGGTTCTCGCCGCGGTCGCTCCTGCGGGACTCCGGGGCCCGGAAGCGCGGTGCGGCCGCGCGGCGGCCCGCTGCCGGGTCCGGCAGGAGTGCGGGCGAGCGGTCCGGCGAGGATACCGGCCCACGCTCCCGTCGGCGCAGGCGGGACCGGACGGGGGAGACCCCGTGACGGGCGGCAGCACACCGGAGTGTCCGCGCTGCGCGGCGTCCCTGCCCCCGGGCACGCTCTACTGTGTTCACTGTGGCAACAGGACCGGGCATCGGGCCGGTCGGGAGCCGGCGCCGGCCGGGGGAAGCAACGGGGTAGGGATGGCCCAGCAGGGACTGAGGGACGCCGCCGCGTCCAGACGCCTGGTCGCGAAACTGGTGGACGTGCTGCCGGCCGCACTCCTCGGCGGTGTCCTCACGGCAATCGGCGTGAGCACCATCGAGACGCAGCAGGTCTCCGCCGTCAGCCGGCAGGTGGACCTCACCGGATTCCTCGTATTCCAGGGCATCGGCTCGCTGCTGTCCCTCGCCTACGGGATCCTCGTCTGGGGATGGGAGGCCAGGACGGGCCGGACGCCGGGCAACCTCCTGCTCGGTCTCCGCACCACCGGCGAGGACGGTCATCCGGCCGGGTGGCTCGCCATCTTCGTCCGCGGTCTGCTCGTGGCCGTGGCCGGCCTCGTCCCCGTGGTCGGCACCGTGCTCATGCTCGTGTCCAACGTGTTCGATCAGGACGGCAAGAAGCAGGGCTGGCATGACAAGGCCGCGCACACGCGCGTCTTCGACGTCAGGTCGGGACGCAACCCGCTCGAGACCGGCGGCATCGGCGGGCCCGCCTCCTTCGCGCCGGCTGAGCCCGTGCCGGCACTGCAGCCCGTGCCGTCACCGGTCCCGGGCCGGTCCCCGAACCAGGTCGACGACCAGCCCGTCGGCTCTGCGCCGCACCAGCTCCCGGCCCGGCCGGCCGGGGGGTCCGCCCCGTCGACCCCCGTCCTCCAGGCCCAGCCGGCGGCCGTCGGCAGGGGCAGCACCGCTCCGCCGGCTCCGGGCGTGGTGTCCTTCGCGCCGTCGGCCCACCCCGACGACGACGTCGAGCAGACGAGGGTGACCTCGGGCCGCGCCTCGGGACCGCTGAAGATCCTGTTCGACAACGGGCGCGAAGTGGAGCTGCGCTCGCAGGCGCTGATCGGCCGCAACCCCGCAGGGCAGAATGGGGAGATGATCGACCAGCTCATCGACTTCTCCGACCAGGGACGCTCCGTGTCCAAGACACACCTCCACGTTCGTGTGGAGGGCCAGGGACTGTGGATCACGGACCGGAACTCCACGAACGGCAGCGCGATCACCGCGCCGGACGGCCAGCGCACTGCCGTCCGTGCGGGCCGGACGCTCCTCGCCCAGCCGGGGTCCACCGTGCACTTCGGTGACCGCAGCTTCCTCGTGGTGCGCCCGTGAGTGTCCAGGGCGCCGCGGCGGGCCCGCCGCGCGACCTGCGCCTCGACTACGGATTCGCGACGGACCGCGGACTCCGCAGGGAACTGAACGAGGATTCCCTCATCGCGTCCGAGCCCATCTTCGCGGTGGCGGACGGCATGGGCGGGCATGAGGCCGGTGAGATCGCGAGCGGCATCTGCGTGCGCACCCTCGGATCCAGCCCCATCATCGGCCGGCACCTGCCGGAGTTCTCGGCGGCGGACCTCGAGGAACTCATCGAGGACGCCGACCAGGAGATCCGGCGGCAGACGGGCGGGCAGGCGGGAACCACGCTCACCGGCGTCGTCCTGGTACAGGAAGCGGGCATGCCCTACTGGCTGTTCTTCAACGTCGGCGATTCCCGCGCGTACCGCCTGAGCCAGGGGCAGTTCGGGCAGATCTCGGTGGATCACTCGGAAGTCCAGGAGCTCGTGGACGTCGGCAGCATCTCACCGGAGGAGGCGCGCACGCATCCGCGCCGGCACGTCGTGACCCGGGCCCTCGGAACCGGTGACGACGCCGAGGCCGACTTCTGGCTCATGCCCGTGGAGGAGGGCGACCGCATCCTCGTCTGCTCGGACGGCCTCAGCGGCGAGGTCACCGATGACGGCATCTACGCTGTCCTGAGCACCGTGCGCGACCCGCAGCAGGCCTGCGAGGAGCTCGTCGAGGCGACGCTCCGCTCCGGGGCACGGGACAACGTGACCCTGATCGTCGTCGACGCCAGCGGGGTGGGCGAGGAGGCGGAGATGCGGACGACGTCGCCGCGCGGCGGCACCTTCGCGGCCGATGTCGGCCACGCCGTCGTGACCGGCAAGCCCCCCGTGCAGAGCGACGACGTCCCGCGACCGGCAGGCTCGCACGCCGTCCTGCCCACGGACGTTCCGCGCGGTCACCAGGGGCAGCCGGAGATCCCGGGGGAACGGCCATGACGGGCGGTCCCGCCCCGGTCCAGCATCCCGGACGCGCGGCACCGACCTACGCCTACACGCCCGGCGACTGGACCCTGCTCGCCCGTGGCGGGATGCTCGCGGCGGTGCCCCACGGAACGGACGAGGCCAGGGTGCAGGCGTTGTGGGAGGCCATGGCCGACGACGCCGGCGTCGCGACGCTGCTTCCCCTCCTGAGCGGGGGATTCGGCGCCGGGCTCGCGGCGATGCCGCCGTTCGCCGTCGCCGCGACGACCAGCGGGCTGCACGTCATCCTCAGGGGAGCCGTCCGGCTCACGGTCACCGGACCGACGGGTTCCAGCACCTTCACCGGAGAGCGCGTGACCACCTGGACCGAGCATCTGCTCGACGAGGGCAGCTTCTCCTCCTTCACGCTCACGTGCGGACCGTCGGCCGGTTCGGCGCCGTCGCTGCCGCTCGCCGTGGGCGCCGTCCTGGCAGCATCGGTGACGGCACCGGGCATGTCACCGGACGCAACGCCGGGCGTGACGGCGGATGGGACATCGGGTGCGACGCCGGAGGTGACATCGGGTGCGACGCCGGACGCGCTGGTCGCCGAACCGGAACGCCTCGGGGCCATGGACCCCGAACTCGAGGCCGAGCCCTCGCCCGCGGTCGGCGGACGTGACGTCGACGGGGTGCGCCCGGACGCCGCCGGTCCCGCCGAGGCGGACGACTCCGCGACGATCAACCCGGGTCTCTACCTGACGAGCGTGCCGGCGGACGTCGCCGACCCCGGCGTCGTCTCCGCCGCGGAGCCCCTGGCGCCGGCGACGGATGTTCCGGCGGCGCGCCCGCAGGGGGGCGATTCGCCAGGAGCGGGCGCGTCCGAGGACCCGCAGGGTGATGACGCAGCAGGACGGCGAGGGGAGAAGGACCGGGTCCAGGGCCACGACGGCCCCACCGGGAACGGCTTCGCGCCCGCCGTGGAGGAGGACGGCACCTCGGGCATCGGTTACGACCACCTGTGGGACCAGACCGTGGCCCGCCGTGTGGAGGACGCGGCCGTCCGTGAGGCCGACGACGCTCCGACGGTCGGCTCCGCGCCCGGTCCGTCCACTGCCGGTCCGTCCACTGCCGGTCCCTCATCGGGAGACGTCGTCGCACCAGCCCCGGAGTCCGACGCGGACAACCCCGGGAAGCCGGCACCCGACGAGCCGGCACAGGTGCAGGCGTCCGTGGAACCGGCCACCGCACCACCCACGGTCCTGATCGACTCCGTACCCTGGTCGACAGGCCGGTCCGCCCCCGCAGGCGCGCCGGAACCCGCGGGCTCCGCGCACCCGGAGCCCCGCGCACCGGCGTCGGCCCCGTCGCTGTCCTCGAGCCCGTCGCTGTCCTCGACCCCGTCGCTGTCCTCGACCCCGTCGCTGTCCTCGACCCCGTCCACCGCGCCGATGCTGGGTGACCACGACGGGCAGACCGTCATGCGCAGCCAGCTCCCGGAGGCTCCTGTGGCACCGGAACCCCCGGCACCCGCCGAGCGGGCAGCGGGCACCGGTCCGCTCGTCCTCGCCCGGCTGTGCCTCGCCGGTCACGCCAATGCGCCCACCAGCTCCGCGTGCACCATCTGCGGAGGCACGCTGCAGGACGAGACGCAGCAGGTACCCCGGCCGGGCCTGGGTGTCATGAGGATCTCCACGGGCGAGGTCGTCGACCTCGACCGCTCGGTCATCGTCGGCCGGCAGCCCTCGGTCTCCCGCGTCCAGGGCCGGGAGATGCCGAAGCTCGTCCAGGTGCAGTCGGCGTCCGGTGATATCTCCCGCTCCCACGTCGAGGTCCGGCTCGACGGCTGGCACGTGCTGCTGTGCGACCTCAAGGCCACGAACGGCACGGTGCTGATCCGCGACGGGCAGCCCCCGCGCAGGCTCGGCCAGGGCGAGACGGCCTTCCTGCTCGACGGCGACATCGCCCAGCTCGGCGACGACGTCTCCCTGCGGTTCGAGGACCTGCCGTGAGCACCAGGCGCGCTGCCGCACCGCCGCCGTCGATCCCCGGGTACCGGTACGTGAGCCTGCTCGGCTCCGGCGGCTTCGCGGACGTGTACCTGTACGAGCAGGACCGCCCGCGCCGCCAGGTCGCCGTCAAGGTGCTCATCTCGGACCTCAGGACGGACGGTGCCCGGAAGGCGTTCGAGTCCGAGGCCAACCTCATGGCCCAGCTGTCCTCCCATCCCTACATCGTCACGATCTACGAGGCGGACACCACCGCCGAAGGCCACTCCTACCTGGCCATGGAGTACTGCTCCCGCCCGAGCCTCGACATCCGGTACCGGCGGGCACGCCTCTCCGTCGCCGAGACGCTGACCGTGGGCATCCAGGTGGCGTCCGCCGTCGAGTCCGCGCACCGGGCCGGTATCGCGCACCGCGACATCAAGCCCGCCAACATCCTCGTGACGGACTACAACAGGCCCGCGCTGACCGACTTCGGCATCTCCGGCACCATGGAGACCAGCGGTACGGACGAGGACCAGGGCATGTCCATCCCCTGGTCGCCGCCCGAGGCCTTCCACGGCGGGGGGATCGACGGCGTCAAGGTGGATGTCTGGGCGCTCGGCGCCACGGTCTACACGCTGCTGGCCGGCCGCTCGCCCTTCGTCTTCCCCGGCATGGACAACTCGCAGGCGGCCCTCATGGACCGGATCGCGAGCATGCCCCTGCAGCGCACCGGGCGCGAGGACGTCCCGGATTCGCTGGAGCTGGCGATGGCGACCGCGATGTCGAAGCAGCCCGGCTCACGCTTCGAGTCCGCCTACTCCTTCGCCCTGACCCTGCAGCGGATCCAGACCGAGCTGGGGTACGCGGTGACACCGTTCGAGGTGCTCGACGACGCCCCGCTGCAGCTCGGCGGGGACGACGCCGGCGCCGAGGAGACCCGAGTGCGGCGGGTGGTGTCCATCGACCCAGAGTCCACGACCTTCGCGCCCACGTTCCCGAACGCGCCCTTCCCCGACCGGGACGCGACCGGCCGCACGGGCCCCACCGGCTTCATGGGATCCGCCGCTTCCACCGGCGCGGGCGCCGTGGGCGCCGTCGGGCCGCACGCCCCTGCCTCCTCGCCGGCAGCTCCCTCACCGGCACCCGCCCCGGAGTCCGCCGGTACGGGCTGGGGCGAGCGAACGGTCCTGAGGGGAACCGGCACGGCCTCCGAGGACGCGCTGCGGCTCGACACGACGATGCACCGTCCCGCGTCGGGCGGCTCGACGGCGGTGGAACCGGCCGATCCGGCAGCAGCGCCCACGCGGCGACGGCGCCTTCCCCTGCTCATCGGCGTCGGCGCGCTCGTGGTGCTCGGCACCGCGGGCGGGGTCGCCGCCGTCGTCCTCGGTGGCGACGGCGGGGAACCTGCGCCGCCCGTGGGACTGACGCAGCCGCCGTCGGACCCGATGGCGGGCCTGGAGGGGAACGTCCCTGCACCCGAGGGCCTCACGGGCGTGCCGCAGGGCAACGACATCGCCTTCTCGTGGGCCAACCCGGATCCGCAGGACGGCGACATCTACCGCTTCCGCACCGTGACGGTGCAGGAGGCGGGCGAGTGGATCAGGACCCAGCAGCTCTCGGCGACGGTGCAGGCCAACCCGTCCGGCACCACCTGCGTCGACGTGCAGCTCGCACGCAGCAACGGGACGGCATCGGAGCCAGCCCGCAGCTGCTACCCGGAGTAGAGAGGAACACCTTGGGGGAACTCGCAATAGATTTCTGCGGTGAATGGCACGAGCCCGCGGAGGACCAGGTCTTCGACATCGGCAGGGAGGGCGACCTCGAGGTCGATGACAACCCGTACCTGCACCGGAAGTTCCTGCAGATCGAGCGCCAGAACGGCATCTGGTGGCTCAACAACGTGGGCACCATGCTCTCGGCGACGGTCGCCGACACGAGCGGTGGAATGCAGGCCTGGGTGTCGCCCGGTGCCCGGATCCCGCTGGTCTTCGGGCAGACCCGGGTGGTCTTCACCGCAGGACCCACCACCTACGAGTTCGACGTCCACCTGCAGACGCCCGCATTCCGCCAGGAGAGCCGCGGCGCCGACAGCGCCGGAGACACGACGATCGGACCGGTGCGGTTCACCGACGCGCAGAAGGCGATCATCGTGGCGCTCGCCGAACCGATGCTCCGCCGTGAAGGCACCGGATTCAGCGCCATCCCGTCCTCCGCGGAAGCCGCGCAGCGCCTGGGCTGGGCCCTGACGCGCTTCAACCGCAAGCTCGACAACGTGTGCGACAAGCTCGACCGGGTAGGCGTCGCCGGCCTCCGCGGCGGTGGCGGGAAGCTCGCCACGAACCGGCGCGCCCGCCTCGTGGAGCACGCCATCACCTCGCACCTGGTCACTTCCGACGACCTCCACCTGCTGGACACCATGAAGGGCACATCCGATGACGAATAGCCGGCACGCATGAAGCTTCGCCTGACCCTCCGGCGCGAGCCGGAACCGGCCAAGGACCTCGCCGTCACCGTGGACGGCCTCGCGACCGTCAGCGACGTGGCCCGCGAACTGTACGCCTCCGATCCGGGCCGCGCGGGGGCAGCCGTGCCATCGGACCTGTCCCTGACGGTCGACGAGTCCTATGTGGCCGGCGGCATGCGCGGACGCACGCTGGACCCGGACCGCAGCCTGTTCGAGTCCGGCCTGCGCCCGGGCTCCACCGTGACCATCACCCAGGTCAGCGACAGGTTCGACCTGCCCGGCCAGGACCGCGGACCCTCGGTCGCCACGCTCCGCGTGCTCGCCGGGCCCGACGCCGGCAAGGAGTTCTCCCTGCCCGTCGGCGCCAGCTACCTGGGCCGCGACCGCAGCGCCGACATCCGCTTCTCGGATCCCATGATGTCCAAGCGCCACGCACGCATCAACGTGTCCGACACCATCGAGATCATCGACACCAACTCGGCCAACGGGCTCCTGATGGGCGGCACGAGGATCAACCGCACCCCGCTGACCTCCGCCGACGAGGTCACGCTCGGCGACACGACGGTCAGCATCGTCTCCCTCGGCCGTGCAGGGGCGGGGGAGTCCACCAATCCGCTCGTCGAGTTCAACCGCTCCCCGCGCGTCGTACCGTCCTTCGTGGTTCCGCCGAAGACGCCGCCGGCCGGCCCGAAGCGCCCGCAGCCCCAGCGCTTCCCCTACATCATGATGGCTGCGCCGCTGCTGATGGGCATGGTGATGTTCGCCGTGACGCGCAGCCCCTTCAGCGCGCTGTTCGCTGTCATGATGCCGCTCATCCTCGTCGCCAACCATGTGGACCAGCGCAACAATGCGCGGCGCGTGTTCCGGGAAGCCGTGGAGCAGTACAGGGGCGCCATGGAGTTCTTCCGGAAGGACATGGACCGCCTGCAGCGCGTCGAGCGCGCGGTGCGGGAGGCCGAGGCGCCGTCCGTCGCCGAGACGGTGGACGCCATCTACAAGCTCGGCCCGCTCCTGTGGACGCACCGGCCGGAGCACGCGTCCTTCCTGACGCTGCGCTTCGGCACCGGCACGGCGCCGTCGCGCGTGGAGATCCGCGAACCGTCCGCCAACGACACGCTCGCCGAGTACGCGGAGGAGATCGCGGCCGTCGTCGAGCGCTACACGAGCCTCGACGACGTCCCGATCGTCGCGAACCTCTGGCTTTCCGGAGCGCTCGGCCTCGCCGGTACGCGCGGCGTGGTCGACGACGTCGCACGCGGCCTCGTCATCCAGGCGATCGGCCTGCATTCGCCCGCAGAACTCGTGCTGACCGCCCTCACCTCGGTCGAATCGAAGGCGCGCTGGAGCTGGCTCCAGTGGGTGCCCCACGCCGGTTCGGTCCACAGCCCTCTGTCCGGCGACCACCTCGGCGCAGGGCCCGCCGCCGGTGCGGCCCTGCTCTCCCAGCTCGAGGACCTGATCGCGGCCCGCTCAGGCCGGCGCACGGGCGCCGGCCTGCGTGGCGCGCTCGAACCCCAGGACATCGACCTGCCCGCACCCGTGGTCCCGAGCGTGCTCGTGGTGGTGGAGGACGACGCCTCGGTGGACCGAGCCCGCCTCACGCGCGTCGCGGAACTCGGCGCCGACGTCGGCGTGCACCTCCTCTGGATCGCCACGTCCGTGCCCGCGCTTCCCGCCGCGTGCCGCGATTTCCTCGCCGTCGACGGCGAGAGTGCCAACGTCTCCGGGCAGGTACGCCTGGGCCGGCTCACCACGCCCGTGAGCTGTGAGAGCGTGGACGACGCCCTCGCGGTCCGGCTCGCGCGCATGCTCACCCCGGTGATCGACGTCGGTACCCCGGTGGACGACGAGTCGGACCTGCCCCGAGCGGTGTCCTACGTGGCGCTCGCCGGCCACGACCTGATGGAGGCGACGGCGGCCGTTGCCGACCGCTGGCAGGAGAACAACTCCGTGGCCGCGTCGGCGGTGCCGAACCGGAAGCACCAGGGGTCGCTGCGCGCCCTCGTCGGGTCCAAGGGCGTGGAGCCGATGTACCTGGACCTGAAGGCGGAGGGCCCGCACGCCCTCGTGGGCGGCACCACCGGTGCCGGGAAGTCCGAATTCCTGCAGTCCTGGGTGCTCGGCATGGCCGCGGCGTACAGCCCCGACCGCCTCACGTTCCTGTTCGTGGACTACAAGGGCGGCGCGGCCTTCGCGGAGTGCGTGAACCTGCCGCACAGCGTCGGCCTCGTCACGGACCTCTCGCCGCACCTCGTCCGCCGGGCGCTGACCTCGCTGCGTGCCGAGCTCCACCACCGGGAGCGGCTCTTCAACCGCAGGAAGGCCAAGGACCTGCTGGCCATGGAGCGCGAGGCGGATCCCGAGACACCGCCGTCGCTCGTCATCGTGGTCGACGAGTTCGCGGCGCTCGCCCGCGAGGTCCCCGAGTTCGTGGACGGCGTCGTCGACATCGCGGCCCGCGGCCGGTCCCTCGGACTGCACCTGATCCTCGCCACGCAGCGGCCCGCCGGCGTCATCAAGGACAACCTGCGGGCCAACACCAACATGCGCATCGCCCTGCGCATGGCGGACACGGACGATTCGGAGGACATCCTCGGCGATCCCATGGCCGCCTACTTCAGCCCGACCATCCCCGGCCGCGGCGCCGCCAAGACCGGCCCAGGGCGCATCCAGGGCTTCCAGACCGGCTATGCGGGCGGCTGGACCACCAGTGCACCGGCGCGGCCCCGCATCGACATCGTCGAGATGGACTTCGGTTCCGGCCCGGCCTGGGAACGCCAGGGCGTGGAGGAGGCCGAGGAGGTGGGTGGGCCCAACGACATCTCGCGCATCGTGGCGAACGTGTCGCAGGCCGCGATCGAGCTGGGGATCGCGCCGCCGCGCAGGCCGTGGCTCGCCGAACTCGCCTCCGCCTACGACTTCTCCAAGCTACCGAACCCCCGCACCGACGAGAAGATGCTGTTGGGCGTGGCCGACGACCCCGCCAACCAGGCCCAGCCGACCGTCTTCTACGCCCCGGACACCGACGGCAACATGGCGTTCCTCGGCGCCGGCGGCTCGGGCAAGTCGGCGGCGCTGCGGACGCTCGCGATCGGCGCGGCGGTCACCGTGCGCGGCGGGCCGGTGCAGGTCTACGGCATCGACTGCGCCTCGAACGGCCTCCAGATGCTCGACCAGCTGCCGCACGTCGGGGCCATCCTCGACGGGGAGGATTCCGAGCGCATCGGGCGGCTGCTGCGGTACCTTCGCGGCATCATCGACGAGCGGGCGGCCCGCTTCGCCGAGGTGCGCGCCGGTACCATCACCGAGTACCGCAGGCTGGCCGGCCGGCCGGAGGAGCCCCGCATCCTCCTGCTGGTCGACGGACTGTCGACCTTCCGCGAGAACTACGAGTTCAAGGGCTCGGCGCGCCACTTCGAGCTGTTCCAGCAGATCGCGACGGACGGACGGCCCACGGGCGTCCACGTCATCGTGACGGGGGAGCGGACCAGCGCGCTGCCGCCGTCACTCGCGGCATCCATCCAGCGCCGCATCGTCCTGCGGCTCGCCGGCAAGGACGACTACGCCATCCTCGGCGTGCCCAAGGACGTCCTGTCGATGACGTCACCGCCCGGGCGTGCCCTCAGCGACGGCCAGGAGCTCCAGCTCGCGATCTTCGGCGGCAACGCGAACCTGGCACTGCAGGCGCGGGAGGTGGAGAGGCTCCGCGACGCGATGCTGCGGCAGGGCGTACCGCAGGCTCCGGGCATCCTCAGCCTGCCGGAGTCGATCGACCTCGACGTGCTCCCGGCCGGCACGCCGGGGAACGCCGTCATCGGGGTCGACGACGCCAACCTCGAACCGGCGGCGATCGCCACCCGCGGCGGGTTCATGGTGAGTGGTCCGCCCGGCGCGGGACGCACGGTGGCACTGGTGACCCTGGCCGCGGCCCTCGAACGATCATCGCCGCGGACCCGGCGCATCTACCTCGGGGCCCGGAAGTCCTCGGTCGCGTCCCTGCCGGTCTGGGACGAGGCGTATGCGACACCGGCCGCCGTCCAGCCCGAGCTGGCACGCCTGCTGGCGCTGACCACGGAGCCCGACGACGCCGTCGCCTTCTTCATCGAGGGCGTCACCGAGTTCACGGACTCGCCCGCCGAGCTGGAACTCTCCACGCTCGTGAAGGCAGCCATCAAGGCGAACCAGTGGGTCGTGGGGGAGGCCGAGACCTCCACCTGGTCGAGCGCCTGGAATCTCGCCGGCCCCTTCAAGTCGGGCCGGCGAGGGCTCCTGCTCAATCCCGGCGAGATCGACGGCGACACCCTCCTGAGCACCTCGGTGGGTCGGACGGCGGGGAACAGGTTCATCCCGGGCCGTGGGTACGTCATCGGCAGGGGCAAGGCGTATAAGGTTCAAGTTGCCACCACGACGGGCGGCGCGTCCTAGGTCTCGGACGCGCCGGCAGGGCCCGCTGGTGGGCGCCTGAGCCCCTCATGGGGAGGGCTCCCCATCGACACTCCCGGGGGGCTCGCATAGGTTTCACGTAGTTGCCCGGCCGGACGGACCGGCGGGGCAGCCGGTACCGGGAACACCGGACCGGCACACATGGAAGGTGGGGACGATGAGCAACATCACGCACGGTAACAACCCTCAGGAGATGCAGGAACTCGCAATGCTCCTGACGCAGAAGTCGGAAGAGATCAACCAGATGGTCAACCAGCTCACCACCAAGCTCGGTTCCACCGGCTGGGAGGGCCCCGACGCGCAGCGCTTCCGCAGCGACTGGGAAGGGCACCGTGCCAAGCTCACCGCCATCGCCTCCGAACTCGGCACCGTGAGCCAGACGGTCCAGAAGAACAAGCAGGACCAGGAAACCGCCTCGGCGTAGCTCCCACCGACTCCGCCACCGGCCCGCAGCTCCCGCTGCGGGCCGGTGGCGTTCCACGCGAGCCACCCGAACTGCAGACGAAAGGCGGAGCCTCCAGTGGCAGACGCAGCACATGATCCGATCGTGGCAAGCCTCCGCAGGGCGCTCGAGGTGAACCCGGGCGACGTCGTCCTGAGGCTGCACCTCGCGCAGACGCTCCTCACCGCGGGCGACGCCGCCGGTGCCATCGCCGAGGCGAGCGTCGCGCTGCAGACCGATCCGGGGAACCAGCAGGCGCTCGGAGTGCTCGCGGCGGGGGCGACCGCACTGAGCGCGCCCGCGGATCCTGAGGCTCCCGTCGAGTCCGCGGCTCCTGCTGCGGCCGCTGCCCATGCCGGGCCCACGGAGCCCGGCCCGTCCAGCGGATTCGACTGGGAGCAGGCCGAGCAGGAGGTAGGCAGCGCCGTGCCACCACCCTTCGTGGAGCGCGTCCCGCTCAGCCCGTCGGCCGACGACGACGCCGACGGAGCGCCGGTCGAGATCGCCCGCGAAGCCGTGACGCTGTCCGACGTCGGCGGCCTCGACGACGTGAAACGCCGGCTCGAGGAGTCCTTCCTCGCCCCGATGCGGAACGCCGATGTGGCGCGAGCCTTCGGGAAGTCGCTGCGCGGCGGGCTGCTGCTGTACGGGCCGCCGGGCTGCGGCAAGACGTTCCTTGCACGGGCGGTCGCCGGCGAACTGGGCGCTACGTTCATGTCGGTGTCCATGACCGACATCATCGGGGCCTACATGGGCGAGACCCAGCAGAACCTGAAGCGCGTCTTCGACAAGGCCCGCTCCCAGGCGCCCACGGTCCTCTTCATCGACGAGATCGATTCCATCGGCATGCGGCGCGGCTCCATGGCGGGCGGCGGTGCGGGCTGGCTGCGGCAGATGGTCAACGAACTGCTGATGCAGCTCGATTCCATGAGCGGCGACAACGACGGCCTGTACGTCCTGGCGGCGACCAACAACCCCTGGGACCTCGACGAGGCACTCCTGCGACCCGGCCGGCTGGACCGCTCCATCCTGGTGAGCCCTCCGGACACCAGCGCACGCGGCTCCATCCTGCGCCATCACCTCAAGAACCGGCCCATCGCCGGCATCGACGTCGAGCATCTCGCCTCGGCGACCGACGGGTTCTCGGGTGCCGACCTCGAACACCTGGCCGTCACCGCCGCAGAGAAGGCCATGATGGAGTCCATCGCACAGGGCGCGATCAGCCCCATCACGATGGAGCACCTCGGCGCCGCCCTCCGCGAGATCAGGCCGAGCACCGTCGCGTGGCTCGAATCGGCCCGCAACGTGGTGCGGTTCTCCAACGCGAACGGCCGCTACGACGACCTCGCAGCCCTGCTCGACGGGAAGAAGCACCGGTGAGCGAGGTCGTCGACCTCGACGTCCTGACCCACCGCTTCGAGATCCTCGCCGCCCAGCAGCGCGCCGGCGACGCGGTCGACCTGCTGGAGGCGCAGGCGGCGTACCACGGGGACGAACCCCTCTACTGGGCGCTCCTCGGGCGGGCATTCGCGATGGACCAGCGGTTCGTCGACGCCGAACACGCCGGGCGCCGGGCCGTGGAACTCGAGCCGAACGCTGCCGGGACGCAGATCACCCTGCTGCTCGGGCTCCTCGGCCAGCGCCGGGCCGACGAGGCCGTGGCACTCGCCTGGTACGTCGTGGAACAGCATGCCGAGGAGCCGGACGCCCACTACTGGCTCAGCCGGGCGCTCCTCGCGCGCCGGCGTGACCATCAGGATCTCGTCGTCGCCCACCAGGCCGCCCGCCACGCGCTCTCCCTGCAGCCTGATGCCGGAGCCTTCACGCAGGCGGCGCAGACCGCGTCGCTGCTCGACGACGACGGCGAGGCCCGCGCGCTGCTGGCCGCCGGCCTCGCCCAGTTCCCCCAGGACCGCGAGCTCCTCCTGCTCAGCGGGCGGATCAAGGGAGGGGAGAGGGTCGTGGGGCCGCGCGAGGAGATCGTCGGCGGGATCCTGAGGATGAGCCCCCTGAATGCGTCCGCGGAGGCAGACCTCGCCTCGAGCCCGCTGCGCTGGGTGCGCGAGCGCCTCTTCCTCCTCTGGTACCACGTCCTGGCGTTCGCGCTCCTCGCGGTGGTCCTGCTGCCGGTGCCCGTGCTGGTCGCCGTCGCCCTGATGGCAGCCGGAGTCCACGCCGCGCTGATCGTCCGGAGCTACAGGAAGCTGGAGGCGGTCCTCCCCGGAGGGTACCTGCGGGAGCAGCTCACGGATCCGGGGCGCGGCAGGAACAGCGCCGCGGCCGGCGTGGCGGCCGCTGTCCTGGTGCTCGTCGGCACCGTCCTCGCCGCCCTCCACCCGGAACGCGGCCCCGGCGTCGGTGACGGGATCCTCGTCCTGGCCGCCGTCGTCCTGGCCGGTGGGCTGTTGGCGGTCGAGCGTGCGCTGGCGCGCCTGTCCGTGGCAGGACGGCCCGAGGACCGCCGGCGGCAGGACTACCACCTCATCCGCTTCGGGGACAATGCGTCCTCCTACCGTCGCTACTGGCTGGCCGCCCTCGCCGGGATCATCCCGGTGATGGTCACGGCCAACACCGGGGGCGACGCGACGGCCGGTGCCGGGATGCTCGCCGTCGGGATCCTGTGGACCGTCAAGACCGTCGACCTGCTCGTCCATTCGCGGGCGGTGGCCGGCGGCGAGAACCCGTGGGTGACAGGCGCCGCGCTCAGCCAGGTGGGAAAGGGCCGGCAGCCCGTGCGGGGCCGGTTCCTCGGCGGCCGGTTCCTGCTGATCATGCTCTTCGTGAGCTTCTTCACCTGCTTCCTCGGATTCGGCGTCTTCACCGGCGGGTTCATCGAGGGCTCCTAGCGTCAGTGGCCCGTGTCAGGGGCGTAGGGCAAGATAAGGACAGTGACCACAGGAACCGAAGACGCCGCCGAAACCGCCGGATCCACCGCCCCGGCCACGCCGGGCGACGAGCTCCGCGAGGAGTACGCGCAGCTCACCGAGGAGGTCCGGGCGCACCGCATCGCGTACTACCAGGACGCCGCGCCCACCATCTCCGACGCCGAGTTCGATGCCCTCTTCCGCCGGCTCGAGGAGCTGGAGGCGCTGCACCCCGAACTCGTCTCCAACGACTCGCCCACCCAGGAGGTGGGCGGCGAGGTGTCGTCCGCCTTCGCCCCAGTGGAGCACCTCGCCCGCATGTACAGCCTCGAGGACGTCTTCTCGCTCGACGAGCTGCGGGCGTGGCTGGACCGGGCGGCCGCGGGCGTCGAGCAGCGGAACCCGGGAGCCACCATCGCCTGGCTCACCGAGCTCAAGATCGACGGCCTCGCCGTGAACCTGCTGTACCGCAACGGCGAGCTCGTCCGGGCCGCCACCCGCGGCGACGGCGTCACCGGAGAGGACATCACGCACAACGTCCTGACCATCGCCTCCATCCCACGGCACCTCGCCGGGAGCGACCATCCCGAGGAGGTGGAGATCCGGGGCGAGGTGTTCTTCCCCACGAAGGAGTTCGGCCAGCTCAACGAGCGCATGGTCGCCGCGGGCAAGGCGCCGTTCGCCAATCCCCGCAACGCCGCCGCAGGTTCCCTGCGCCAGAAGGACCCGGCCATGACGGCCGAGCGCCCGCTGGACATGTACGTCCACGGCATCGGGGCGCGCACCGGACTGGCGGCCGAGACGCAGTCGGAGACGTACGACCTCCTCACGGCCTGGGGGCTGCCGACCTCCCCGTACTACAAGGTGCTGTCGACCCAGGACGAGGTCATCGAGTACATCGGGCACTACGGAGAGCACCGCCACGACCTCCTGCACGAGATCGACGGGATCGTGGTGAAGGTGGACAGCTTCGCGCTGCAGCGCGCCCTCGGCCACACCTCGCGCGTGCCGCGGTGGTCCGTGGCCTACAAGTACCCGCCCGAGGAAGTGAACACCAAGCTGCTCGACATCCTCGTCAACGTCGGGCGGACAGGACGCGTCACGCCGTTCGGGCTGATGGAGCCCGTGAAGGTCGCCGGGTCCACGGTCGGCATGGCCACGCTCCACAACCAGGAGGTCGTCAAGGCCAAGGGCGTCATGATCGGCGACATCGTGGTGCTGCGGAAGGCCGGGGACGTCATCCCCGAGATCGTGGGACCGGTCATCGCACTGCGCGACCGCCAGGACCCGCCTGTGCGGGAATTCGTGATGCCCACGGAGTGCCCCTCCTGCGGAACCCCGCTCCAGCCCGCGAAGGAGGGCGACGTCGACATCCGCTGCCCCAACGCGCGGTCCTGCCCCTCCCAGCTGCGCGAGCGCGTGTTCCACCTGGCCGGTCGGGGTGCCTTCGACATCGAGGCCCTCGGGTGGGAGGCGGCGATCGCCCTGACGCAGCCCGCCGAACCCGAGGTCCCGCCCATCACCACGGAGGCCGAGATCTTCGACCTCACGCCGGAGAAGCTGGCGGATGTCCGGATCGAGCGCGACAAGAAGGTCAAGGGCGTGGTGACGGGGCGCGAGCTCGTGCCGTACTTCTATTCGAAGGGAACGGCCAGGAAGCCCTCGGAGCCGAGCGCCACCACCCGCAAGCTCTTCACGGAGCTGGAGAAGGCGAAGAGCCAGCCGCTCTGGCGCGTACTCGTCGCCCTGTCCATCCGGCACGTGGGACCCACCGCGTCGCGTGCGCTGGCCACCGCTTTCGGTTCGATGGAGCGGATCCGCACCGCGACCGAGGAGGAGCTGGCGAGCGTGGACGGCGTGGGCCCGACCATCGCCGCCGCCCTCAAGGAGTGGTTCGCGGAGGATTGGCACTGCGAGATCGTGGACCGCTGGGCCGCGGCCGGCGTACGCATGGCGGACGAGGTCGACGAGAGCGCCCCGCGCACCCTCGAGGGCCTGACCGTCGTCGTGACCGGATCGCTGCAGCAGTACAACCGTGACGAGGCGAAGGAGGCCATCATCACGCGCGGCGGCAAGGCCGCCGGCTCCGTGTCCAAGAACACGAGCTTCGTGGTGGCCGGTGAGAACGCGGGCACCAAACTCGAGAAGGCCGAAGCCCTCGGAATACCGGTGCTGGACGAGGAGGGCTTCATCGCGCTCCTCGAGAACGGGCCGGCTGCCGTCCGCGACGGTGACGAAGCCGACGTGGACGAGGACAGGGAGGTCGCCGAGGAACTCGAAGCCGGAGCGGGTGCCGGTCCCGACGTCTCCGAGGGGCACGCCGCGTCATGATCCCGGCGGACAGGGGGAGCGGGGACGGTACCGGGTCGTCCCCCGGGGCGCTCCTGCACCTCGCCCGGCAGGCCGCTGCCGCCGGGGCCGAGGTGCTGGCCCGCCGCGACGCAGGTGCACTGGGCGCCACGAGCAAGAGCTCGGACAGCGACTGGGTGACGGCCTTCGACGTCGCCGCCGAGCAGGCGGTGCGCAGCGTCATCGCGACCTCCCGTCCGCACGATGCCATCACCGGTGAGGAACTCGGCACCACCGCGCCGCCGGGAGGTAACCCCGGCGGCGCGGGGATCCGGTGGTCCGTCGACCCGCTCGACGGGACCACCAACTTCATCCGCGGCATCGTCTACTACGCCACCTCGGTGGCCGCTGCGGACCGCGACGGCACCTGGCTCGCCGGCGTCGTCCACGCACCGGCGCTGCAGCGCATCTACTGGGCCTCGCGCGGAGGCGGGGCGTGGCTGAGCGACCGCGGTGAGGTGCGGCGCCTCACCGGTCCACGCGCCGAGCGCGGGCGGCTCCTCGCCACCGGATTCTCCTACGACACCGCGGTCCGCGCCGAGCAGGTAGGCGAGCTCGGTGCGCTCCTCGAGGGCTTCGGCGACCTGAGGCGCCTCGGCTCGGCTGCACTCGACCTCTGCATGGTGGCCGACGGCACGCTCGATGCCTTCGTGGAGCGCGGCCTGAACGAACACGATCTCGCGGCCGGGGCGCTGATCGCCGAGGAGGCCGGCGTCGTCGTGCAGCGCCCGGCCCTGACACCTATGCTCGACGGCGGCCCGAGCGAACAGGAGAGGCTCGCCGCGATCACGGCGGCGGGAAGCGGCGACTTCATCGCACGGCTCACCCGAACACCGCACCCGACCGGAGGAACACCATGACCACACCGTCCTGGCAGAAGGTCTTCTCGACGCTCGCCGGTGGGCGCGCCCGGGAGCTCTACGCGCGGGCCGTGCTCGGGCAGCCCCTGGATGCGGCGCCGAAGGAGGTGCAGCGCCTCGTCGACGCGGGGCTCCTCACGGACGACCACGCCGTGAACGCGCATCTTTTCAGGGAGGTCCTCTCGTCCGCTGCACCCGGCACGCCGAAGGGTGTGGACCGGTTCTTCCGCGACGGGCGCATCGACGGATTGCTCCGCGCCGGCCAGGACCGGGCCGACCTCCTGTCCCACCTCGCGGAGCGCCTCCTGCCCGCGGACGAGGAGATCAGCGAACCCGAGGTCAACCGGCTGCTCGCCACCGTCACGCACGACATCCCGACGCTGCGGCGCGCGCTCGTCGACCACGGCTACGTGGAGCGCTATCCCGACGGCACGGGCTACCGGAGGGTGACGGAGGCGTCCTGACCCCACTGCGCGAGGCTCCGGCGAACCGTCCGGAACGTAGAAGGGCTCCCACCAGTGCGTGGGAGCCCTTCTACGGAACTGGACCTGCGTGTCCTCAGCCCGCTGCGGGGGGCATCATGACGGTGTCTATGAGGTAGACGACGGCGTTGGCGGTCTGGACGCCGCCGCAGATCACGTTGGCGTCGTTGACCATGAGTTCCTGGCCGGATCCGGTGACCTCCAGGGTGTCGCCCTGGACGGTGGTCTGGGTGGTGCCCTCGAGTTCGGCGGGCTGGATCTTGCCGGGGACGACGTGGTAGGTGAGGATGCTGCTGAGGCCCTCGGTGTCGGTCTTGAGTCCTTCGACGGCCTCGGCGGGCAGGGCGGCGAAGGCCTCGTCGACGGGTGCGAAGACGGTGAACTCGCCGCCGTTGAGGGTGTCGACGAGGTCGACGTCGGGGTTGATCCCGCCGGAGACGGCTGCGGTGAGCTGGGTGAGGATGGGGTTGTTGGAGGCGGCGGTGGCTACGGGGTCGAGGGCCATGCCGGCGACCGATCCTGCGCCGTCGGGGACTGTCTCGGCGTAGCCGGCGCAGCCGGGGCCGACGAGGTTGGCGGCGGGGTCCATCATGGCGTCGGCCGAGGCCGAGGGGCTCATGCTGGCTTCTGCCGACGGCGCCTCGCTCTCGGGGCCAGCCGTGCTGCTCTCGCTGGCCATGTTGCCCGAGGTGGTCTCGGTCGCATCGGTGCCGCCGCACGCTGCGAGACCGAACATCGAGACTGCTGCGATCCCGAGGATCGAGAGGTTCCTGCGCTTGGTGAGTTCCATGCTTCTCCTTGGTAGGTGGGCGGGGACTGATCGCCGCCCTCTGTGTCCGACCGTCCCGACGCTGCACTCCACGCGGATGTCTTACAGGTGCTTCGGTGGCACCTCACGGGCAGATGGGTGCCGGGCGGATGTGAGGAGCGGCACAGCTACCCGCCACCAGTGGTTCTTCGCCACCCCGACCCGCATCCCATGGTCGGGGTGGACGGTACCGGCCGGCGCGGCTGCCTCCGGCTGCCGGCCGGTACCTGCTGTCAGTGCGCCGGCGTGATCTGCGCGTAGAGAGCGGCGGGGTCGTGAGCCAGTGACGCCTTGACCATCGCGCTCCACTCGTCGACGACCACCTCGATCGCGCCCTCGGCCAGTCCGTCGAAGGATGCGCGGGGCACGAGTGCCGGGTCGATCATCGGGCCGTCGTAACCGGCCATGATGTCGGTGTCCGCCGCACCGAGGTGGACACCCTGCACGAATGTTCCCTGCGCCGCGAGGTCCTGCCGCACGCCATTAGTCATGTTCCACTCGGCAGCCTTCGCGGACGCATAGCCTCCGTTGCCGGGATAGGAGAACCAGGACAGCGCCGACAGCACATTGACGATTCCCCCTCCGCCGTTCGCCGCAAGGGTCGGGGCGAACTCGCGGATCATGTCCAGCGTGCCCCAGAAATGCGTGTCCATCTCGCGACGGAGCAGATCGAGGTCGCCCGTGACGAGGGGCGTCGAGGTGGCGATGCCGGCGTTGTTGATCAGTAGCGTGACGTCGGAAGCAGTCCGTGCCGCTTCCACCACCGAGGCGTGATCGGTGATATCGAGCCGAAGCACCTCGACGCGGTCGAGGGCCGCAAGGCCACGTGCCTCGGGGGTGTCTGTGCGGCGGGCTGTGGCGTAGACCTTTCGGGCTCCCCGGGCGAGGAGCTCGTCGACGAAGCGGCGCCCTATGCCTCGGTTGGATCCGGTGACGAGGGCGATCTGGTCGGTGATGTCCATGTGTGGCGTTCTCCATTCTCGCGGCCGGGCCTCGTGCCCTGCCTGCTCGGCTACAGTAGGACTTCACGTTGACGGCAAGGGCAAGTCCTGCCCGGGCGTCGGAAGAGAGGAGCGCTCGTGCGCATCGGAGACATCGCGGAGCGGGCCGGAGTCAGCACCCGGGCTCTGCGCTACTACGAGGAGCAGGGCCTGCTGCCGGCGGATCGGACGGCGCGGGGCCAGCGCGTGTACGAGGAGGCAGCCGTAGAGCGGGTCCAGTTGATCCAGCAGCTCTTCTCTGCAGGACTTGCAAGCCGGACGATCGTCGACCTGCTTCCGTGCGTGGATCGGGGTGAGGCGAGCGCAGAGGCACTCGCCCTGCTTCAGCGTGAGCGTGACCGCATCACCGAGAGCATCGCCGAGCTGGAGAAGGCGCGTGCCCAGCTGGATCGTGTCATCGAGATCTCTCTGCACCCCGATCCGGAGCACTGTCCCGCGCTCCGCGCCGAGCAACCCGTTGTGCCGTGAAGCTCATCGCCGCCATCCGATACCTGTCAACTATCATTGACGGATGACCGTGGAAAAGCTCTCTGGGCTCGTCGATTCCCTGCCTGGCAAGGGCCCTGCTGACGCACTGCGCACCGTCGCCCAGCTCCGCGGCGAGGTTGCGCGCACCGAAGCGGGTCTCGTCCGCAGCGCGCGCCAGGCCGGCCTGTCGTGGGAGGCGATAGCTGCGTGTCTCGGTGTGACGAAGCAGGCCGTACACCGCAAGTACGGCAAGCAGTAGGGCCGGCGGCGCAGCCCGCCACCGATGACCCCGAGGGCCTCGACGCGAGACGTCAATGTATGTTGACACCGTAGGCCCTGGTCCACTAGGTTCAGCGAAGAGGATGTGTCAACCCATATTGACGACGTCGTGACCTGAATGGATGTGTTGGCATCCGGAGGAGGATCCCATGCAGCCACGGGAGTGGGCAGGGGACGCGGAGTTGCTCGGCCCGGCCCATCGGGTACTCCGTCCATCGTGGCCGGCGGCGATCGCGGTCGCCTCTTCGCGGCGGGTCCTCGTTGCCACCGCGGGGACCGGAGCGGAGAGCACCTTCGAGATCGGGTCTGTCTCGAAGGCGCTCACCGGCATGCTGTATTCCGACGCGCTGCGGCGCGGCGTAGTGTCACCGACGACGACCCTGGGGGATCTGCTTCCTCTCGACGGTTTCGGACCCGTCGCCGCGGTGCCTCTGGGCTCGCTGGCCGTCCACCGGTCCGGTCTCCCACGCCTGGCCCCCGGGATGTCCGTTCTGCGTCGCAGTCTGGCGCTCTCGATCCGCGGGGAGAATCCGTACGGCGAGACCCTCGCCGAGCTCCTCGAGCAGACGCGAAACATGCGCGTAGGGTCGCCTCGACCCCGGTACTCGAACCTCGGGTTCCAACTTCTCGGGCACGCGACCGCGAGTGCTGACGGGCGCGGGTACGGCCGACTCCTCCGTGATGTCCTTGGTCCCGGGTATTCGACACCGTCGCGTCAGGAGGACCTTCACGACGTCGACCTCCGGGGGACCTCCCGGCTCGGCCGCCTGGTCCAGCCGTGGGTCGGCGAGGCCCTGGCTCCCGCAGGCGGCATCCGCGCGAGCATCGGCACACTGGGTGGCCTCCTGCGGTCGATCGTGGATCAGACTGCTCCGGGCGTCAGTGCGCTCGAACCCGTTGCGGATTTCTCCCCGGGGGTCAGGATCGGCGCCGCGTGGATCACGGTGCCGTACCGCCGCCGCACCATCACGTGGCACAACGGCGCGACCGGGGGATTCTGCAGCTGGATCGGTATCGACAGGGAAGCCCGCATCGGTGTGGTTGTGCTTTCCGCGCGGCACGGAGCGGTGGATCCGCCGGGCTTCCGCCTCCTCGCGAAACTCGTAGCGAGTGGATCGGCAATCCTCGACTGACGAGGCTGCACCCGATGCACCGATAGCCGGTCGGCCGACTGGCGCCGCCTAAGGGACTCTCGTCTGTGCCCATACTCTTGACGCTCACCGCCCACCACTTCCGAACACGACGTCGCATCCGGCGGCGAGGCCGGCGTTATCCAGGGGCAGGGAGGCCTTCGATAGCGTGCATGCGTCGCTTCCCTCCAGTCGAGCTACCGATGTCGTTGCAGCCGGAGTACGTCGAGTTCCCTGTTGCTCTTGACAACCGACCAGGGGGAAAGCACGATGAAGTCGTTGCGGAAAGCGGTTTCCCACCGGGGGGCGTCCGACTTGCTTCTGCACCAGGACATCAAGGGAGATGGTTATGGTTCCGTTCGTTCATCCACGAAGGTCACGACGAGCACTGGGTGCGGCGGCAGCGGCAGCCGTCGCCGCGGCAACGCTCGTGGGCATGCCGGCATCTGCGGCGCCCGAGAACACAGCGGTCCGGCAGGTCGAATACCTGGATCGGGCTCCGGTCGCTGTGACGACCGAAGCCGGAGTCTACGTCGGTTGGCGCATGCTAGGCCTCGACGCAGATCCGATCGGCTTCCACGTCTACCGCGACGGCGTTCGCATCACTGATACCCCAATCACCGGCAGTACGAACCTGCTCGACGCGCAGGGGACCAGTGCGTCGGTCTACCGCGTGACCGCTCTGATCGACCAGCGCGAAGTGACGGTCACCGATGAGTTCACGCCGTGGGGGGATCAGTCCCTTGATATCCCACTGCAGAGACCGGCCGGCGGCACGACGCCGACCGGTGAGGCCTACGAGTACGAGGCCAACGATGCATCGGTCGGTGACCTCGACGGCGACGGCGAGTACGAGGTCATTCTGAAATGGAATCCGACCAACGCGAAGGACAACTCACGCTCGGGCTATACCGGCAACGTCTACCTCGACGCCTACAAGCTCGACGGCACGCGGCTGTGGCAGATCGACCTCGGTCGCAACATCCGCGCGGGAGCGCACTACACGCAGTTCCAGGTGTTCGACTACGACGGTGACGGTCGAGCCGAAGTCGCAATGAAGACCGCCGACGCCACGGTCGATGGTGCCGGCACGGTTATCGGCGACGCGGCGGCGGATCACCGCACCACGAGCGGCCGCATCCTGACCGGGCCCGAGTACCTGACCGTCTTCGAGGGCACCACGGGCGCTGCACTGGACAGCATCGACTACGTTCCGGCGCGCGGAGAGCTCGCATCATGGGGTGACACCAGCGGCAACCGGATGGACCGCTTCCTCGCCGGCACCGCCTATCTCGACGGCGAGAACCCCAGCATGATCTTCAGTCGCGGGTACTACGCCAGGACCTCCATCGCCGCGTTCGACTTCGTCGCCGGCAAGATCGAAGAACGCTGGGCGTTCGACTCGACCACGGCCGGCAACCAGTTCGCCGGGCAGGGCAACCACAACCTCTCCATCGCGGACGTCGACGCGGACGGCGCCGACGAGATCGTCTTCGGGTCGATGACCATCGACAGTGACGGAACCCCGCTCTACACCACCGGCCTCGGTCACGGCGACGCGATGCACGTCACCGACCACATCCCTTCACGCGACGGGCTCGAGGTCTACTCGGTGCACGAAAGCATGCCGAGCAGCGGACAGCGTGCTGCGACGATGCGCGACGCGGCGACCGGTGAGATCCTCTGGTCCATACCCGGTACGCGTGACACCGGTCGTGGCGCGGCGGGCGACATCGATCCCACTCATGAGGGCAATGAGGCTTGGGCGATCGGAGGCACGTACAAGTTCTACTCGAAGGTCGGATCTCTCCGCGCGGCAGACGGCACGGACCTCGGTACGAGCATCCCCGCGGCGAACTTCCTGACCTGGTGGGACGCGGACCTGCTGCGTGAGATCACCGACCACGACTACACCGACCCTCTGGAGCTTGCCACTGGTGCGACGCCGACCATCTCGAAGTGGAACTGGGAGACGACGACCGAAGATCGCCTGCTCACACTCGACGGCACCCTCACCGGCAACGGCACCAAGGGAAACCCGGCACTGCAGGCCGACCTGTTCGGCGACTGGCGCGAGGAGCTCGTCTACCGCAGCGCTGACCACTCGTCGCTGAAGATCTTCACCACCACAGATGTCACCGAGCACCGCATCCGCACCCTGATGCACGATCCCGTGTATCGGCTCGGTGTCGCATGGCAGAACACCGCCTACAACCAGCCCCCTCACACCAGCTTCTTCCTCGGCGAGGGAATGACCATGCCCCCGGCGCCGAGTATCGCCTACGTCAACGCCCCGGTACCCGACCAGACAGCACCAGTAGTCACAGGGCTCAAGGACACCAAAGTGGGTGCCAAGCGCGGCCTCACGGTCGACATCCGGGCAGAAGACGCCGAGTCGGGGATTCGCTCACTCACCGTCACCTTCAACGGACAAGAGCTCACCGGGGTCGACGGCCGCTACGAGCTCCCCATCGAAGGACTCAAAGGCAGCTTCGAACTTCACGCCACCGCGATCGACCATGCCGGTATCGAAGCCACCGCTACCGCCGAGATCACCGTGCGACCGGGCAACGGCAAGCCCCAGTAGCGCGACAAGAAGAACTCAACAGGTAACGGGGGATACGGGAGGCGGAGCTAGTGCTCCGCCTCCCGTTCTGCCGCTGGTAGTAGCGAGACAACGTGTCGAGACAGAAGCGCTCCTGTGGTCTCGGGTGAGTCGATACTCGGCCCCCGACCATGTCTGGCGTCTTGAGAAGCATTGGGTCATCGAGACACACGCCGAGGTTACGGAGGCGTAAGTCGGGCTCGGCGTTGGATCTCGCGGTAGACGGTTGTCCGGGAGACACTCATGAGTTCGGCGATTTCGCCGCGCGTATATTGGCCGGCGTCAACGAGGCCGAGCAGGTGCTTGCGCTGATGACCGGAGAGTTTGGGTTGCTTGCCCCGGAGCCGACCCCTGGCTCTGGCGACAGCCATACCTTCGCGGGTCCGGGCGCGGATCAGGTCGGACTCGAACTCCGCGACGATACCGAGGACGTTGAACAGGAGCCGACCGATCGGGTCTGTCGGGTCATAGATGCTGCCGCCCAGACTCAGGGCGACGCCCTTGCGCGTGAGTTCATCGGCGATGCCACGGGCATCGAGCACTGAGCGTGCGAGGCGGTCGAGTTTCGTCACGACCAGGATGTCGCCCCTCCGGCAGGCCGCCAACGCTTCACGCAAGCCGGGTCGAGTGCGATTCGTGCCGGTGAAGCCGTGGTCGACGTGAATGTCCTCCGCATCGACTCCGAGAGCCATCAGGCAGTCTCGTTGGGCGGTGAGGTCCTGGCCGGTGGTCGAGACACGCGCGTATCCGATCTTCACCCGATCAGTGTTGCAGATCAGGTGCTTGTGCGCCCGTTCTTATCGTCCCGGCTGAACGCCCATTCCGCGACCTGACGGCAGTTGCACATCGTCAGTTCTCACGGTTGTCTGCACGAGTACTCAAGGTCGCCTGCATGGCCCGTAGACCGACCGGCTTAGGACGAGCATCTTCCCCCGCATAGACATCGCTAATATCGGGATATGGATGACGAACAAGAACTCGGTGGCGGTAACGTTAGCGAAAGCGTCGTCCGCATCGGCGCGACCGTTCGCAAGCCCTGGACGGATTCAACGCCGAGCGTGTTCGGGTTCATGACTGCCGTCCGAGAAACTGGTGTAGATCTCCCGGCCGTTATCGGTCGGGATGAGCAGGGCCGACAGGTCACCGAATTCATTCCCGGTCGACTCGCTATCGAAGCGGACCCGTTAACTCATCCCGAACTTCACCGTGTCGGGGCAATAGTGCGAGCGATTCACGACGCAAGTCAGACCTTCACGCCACCACCGGGAGCCCACTGGACTACGGCCATCCCATCGCCGGGTGAGGATTTGATCTGCCATAACGATCTCGCCCCCTGGAATCTGATCATCGGCGACCGCTGGACGTTCATCGATTGGGACGCAGCCGCCCCGAGCACACGCTTGTGGGACCTCGCCTATGCCGCTCAGGCCTTCACACTCTCAGACCCGGGCCAGGCACCGGTAGAAGCAGCCCGGAATCTCTCAGCCTTTGTCGACGGATATGACGCCAATGAGGGTCTGCGTCGAGAACTAGCGGAGGCGATGTGCCGCCGCGCCGCGGCCATGTATCAGCTCTTGAAGTCGTCCAATGATGCTGGCCTCGAGCCGTGGAGCTCGATGTATGCCGATGGCCACGGAGACCACTGGCGAGCTGCTGCCAGCTATGTACAGCGCCACCATGCGCTCTGGGCAAGGGCACTCGTCGCATCGACCCGTTGATGGATCCCTTACGGTGTGCGTCTGGGCGGTCTGTGATGATCCTGAGTAGCTGTCCTACGACAAAAGCGGCATAGAAATGAAAGCGTCCCCCTCAGCCGCCCGCGCGCGACAACGCAGGATGAAGCCGATCTCCAGAGTCTTCTTCGGTCTGGCGGTAATGATGGTGCTACTGCCTGTTGTCGTAGGTCTCTTCGGATTCAACGTTGGTTTGCCGGTAGCGCTGCTGGTTCCCTTCTTAGTAGTGGCGGGAATCATCGCTCAAGTTAGGCCTAGCTCCACCTAGGTACCGCTCGGAGTCCATAGCGTGATCCTTCACTGGGATAGCTAGACGCCGGCGGGCAGGGGAGAAGAAGTCGACTGTGATTTCTCGCGGGCGCCTGCACGAGAGTCAGCGTCCTTCTGGTTTTGTGCAGGCGAGGGTGAGCACGTGGATTTGGGACTTGTCTGCATGAACCTGCAGGTGTCCGGACAGATTGCGGCCGTATCAGTGCCAGCGTCCTTGGAGCGCACGCAAGTGGGTTGCTTACCCTGCAGGAACGGGTGAGGTTGGGACCATTCTTCTCGTTGTCGGCGTGCCGTCGGCCGCGACGCTCAGGCTCCTGCAGGTCTTGAAGAACTCGCGGAGGGGCTGCGTGTCGCCCATCTTGGCCGGCTGAAGAACGGAGGAGGTGAAGGCCTCCGGGTTCTGATGGTGAGCAATGATGGCCGGCAGCGAGGGGTATTTGTCGAGGTGGGATATCGCATAGTCCGCACGCGTTTGATCGCCGGCGTCCACGGCGCCGATGTAGTCCCCCATCCAGGTGCACAACCAGTACTCGGAGATAGCGACCTCCGGCACGCTGTCCTCGATGGCGGCGTCCGCATCGTCGCTCGACAGGTGGATCGGCGCGGCTGACCAGGAGACGCCCTCCGGGAGGGACTCCGGGAAGTCGTCGATCGCTTTGCGCGCCCCTTCCGGTATGGCGCTCGGGCCGACGAAACCCGGCGGCATTCCTGATGCGGCCCGCGCTGGTTCGCTGGTCTGCGCGGCCCGCATAGGTTCCTTGGCAGGTAGTTGCACGGCCGGAGGCGCAGCGCAGCCACTTGTCACCAGGGCAACGCTCAGAATGACTGCTGCCAGAATGCTCTTGAACCCCAAATCCCCATGGGCTGAAGAGTAGCTTTTTCCGTCGGTTCCCGTCGTCTGAAGTGACCGATTATGCATCCTCGAGCGGGACGAAGCTGCGATGGGCGACTCAATCGATTGCTGAAAAGACCACGCTGACCTCAGATGGTTCTGCTGGATCATCTACGTAGACCTTTAGCCTGAGCCAGCCAGGCACATGATGTTCGACGAGTTCTTCGAGGTGGGTGTCCTTGATGGTGAGGACACCCGAGGGTACCGATAGCGCCTGAGCATGAATCAGGTGATCGCCCGACCTAACGCCGGGAGATGCTAAGCGGTCCAGAATGCGAAGCGATGTCGGACCGTCGACACCATGCCGGGTACCAATCGCGATACTCGAACCAGTAGCTGACACTGGTGCGCTCGCTAGCGCCGCTGGTAGCTCTCCACCGTCGCGGCATTCAACGAAGACCAAGGCATTCGGGATAGGAAGTGACGCTTTATGCTCGCTCATGGACTGATCCTAGAAGGATCAGCAAAACCGAAGTGCCCGGTCATGGGTCCTCCACGGGGCGTTCCGTGCTAAGTGCGACCGACCGTTTACCCAACTGAAGTGCCGGCCGTGGCACGCTCACGTCGATAGTCAGCGACGGAGCAGATCAGAACCGCAGAAGCAGCCAGAACCATGACAAGGATCGAGGCAGGCCCCCACCCTTCCGGCAATCGTTCGCCGAAGATCGTCACGGCCACGCCGAAGACAATCGAGACTTCAAACAGGTAGCGGCTCCATACAGTCATAGCTACAGCGTAATCACGGCGGAGATCCCAGAACCGTGTGTCCGAAAGGCGATCAGCCACCGGGACACTGGTCTAGCGTCGCACCTGACGCTATTCCTAGAGCGGTCGTCGCATGGCGACTCGGGGCCACGCATCTAGTCCGGCAGAGGCTTCGTGTTGCCGAATCTCTTTCAGGCCAGTAGTGAGCTGATCAGGCGGGACGACTTCAAAGCCAAGGCGGGCGTAGTAGGGCGCGTTCCAAGGAACGTCAGCGAAAGTGGTCAGCGTGAGTACTGAGTACCCCTGCAGCGTCGCCCATTCTGCCGCAGTCTCGATGAGCTGCCTACCTCTACCTTGACCGGCGTTGGATGGGTGTACGGAAACTTGTCCGATATGTGCGGCCTCGTCGACAACGTCGAGGAGAATGTAGGCGATGGGCTTGTCGAGGCCATCCACGTCTACCCATGCTCTGCACGCATTTTGGTACCGCAGAATCTCGGCGAGTGGCATTATCGGGCCCTCAGCAACAGCAGCCATGCCTTTACTGCGGAACACGGCGTCGGCAGCTCGCTCGATGTCGGCCATTGACTGGACGTCGCCTACTTGCGCAAGTCGGATCATTTCCTTATTCAACCAAAGACTGCCCAGTGACTTTCTTTTCGACGACAGATATGGCTGGAGGAGTGTGGACGAAGGTGACATTCAGCTGCGCTGCATCTGGGGGGGTGACCGTCCGCACGGAAATCCCTTACCGGGCGATCGGGATGGGAGTCTGCCGACGAAATATGGCCTGGACAGTGCGGTGGTTCTCCGCTGATGGCGCGAAATCTGAGATCTTCCGCACGGAATAGTCACGCTTCGCGAAGATTTGACCCGGCTTTGCTCGTTGCGCGGTTTCGCAAGCTCAATGCTCCTCTATCATCTGCCTATCGCGTGCGAACAGTCGCAGCCAACCCGGAGGACCCAGCCATGAAATCAGCACTGCTTACGCCCTGTGTTCTTGTGGCAGTCCTACTTCTTACCGGCTGCAGTATCGCTTCCGAGGCAGACCCCGGGGCGGATCAGGCCGACGCTGCCACTTCAAGCCGACCCGGTGTGAGCGCACAGCAATCTTCGGATCGTCCGGCGCCCGCAACTGGTCCTACGGCCGCGATGGAAATTACCAGCACAGGCGAACTCGAGGCACGGCTGTCTGGCCTGACGGATGTGCTTGGCAGTTCGTTGCAACTCGTATCCTCAAAAGATGCCGAAGCCGGTCTGGCGACGACCGAGACATTTTTCGGGACCGCACATGTTGAACCCGGACACTGCAAAAGCATGGTCGCCGACGGTATGGATCTCGCCAGGAGCAAAGCCACCGCAGGAGTGATGGGCATGGGCGCCGCGGATACCGCCGGTGGCGTTCTGTTGCTGGTGATACTCGATGGGTCTACCCAGCAATCCATCAGCGAGAGCTTCGACTTTGATCGTGAGCGACTGGAACGGTGTTCACCACTGACCTTCACCGTCGGGGAGACGACGACGACTCTCCTGTCGGAAGAACTGCCGCAGGATCTGATCGGTGAGGATTCCTACGCCCTCCTCGCCTCTGAGACGAGCGGGGCAGGCGAGGCCATATATACACTCACCGTCACGACGCGCGGTAATGGCGTGATAGCGTCCGCGCAGTCGGTGAGCACCGCAGAGCCCGATGGCATTCTCCAGGACGACTTGGCAGAACTTGCAGCTCAGGCCCTTGCGCCTGCAAGGTCGTAAGTTTTGCGTCACTGTGAGAAAGTAGCCCGCCCATGATTTCTGATGCCTTTGGTCGGTTTGCTGGCAGGTGGCGGCGAACCCGTCAGAACGCGAACGGAGAGAACATGCAAAATGGCCCCAGGGATCTTCAGGAACTTCGTCGCGCGAGCATCGATGAGCCTCCGTGGTTCGTGAACCTCATCCAACCCGAGGTCGGAGGAGGAAAGCTGACCGTTGATCGATTTTCCGAGATTTATGCAAACCCGGGAGCGACAGCGATCCGCGTCAGCGGATTGAACCAGAAGACCTTCGAACTGCTGGTGTCGGAGTACGGATCGCAGTTCACGGCGATCGAATTTTGGAAGTGTCCGACGCTTGTTGACCTCACTCCGTTGGAGGATCTGTCGGAACTCCAAATGGTTTCCTTCTTCTGGAATCAAAAGGCCACCAGACTTTGGAACCTCGCTCGCACACCGATGCTTGCAGCGCTACAAGTCCAAGACTTCAACCGGTTTAAGAAGCTCGACGATCTCTGGGACGGGCACGCCCTGAGGGAACTTGTGATCAGTGACGGTATGTGGCCAAAAATGGAACTTGAGACATTGGAGCCCCTCGGGGTCCTTACCGAACTACGCAGTCTTCGGCTCTGCCCGAAGCGGATCGACGACGGCCGTGTACAGCCTCTGGGTTCCTTGACGGGACTCGAGAAGCTATCGATACCGAACAATCTGTTTACAACCGAGCAGATTGCCTGGCTGAAGGCCCGGCTGCCAGACAATGTTGAATCGGAATCGCTTGCCGCACTCCAAGTGTTAGAGGAGCCCTTCGAAACAGAGAAGAAGTCTTTGGATGTCCTGTTAGTCGGGAAACGAAAGCCGTTCCTCAACTCCAGGCTAGACGCCGCACGTATCAGCAAGCACGTGCGTAAGTTTGACGAGTTGCTCACTGCCTTCAAGCAGGACCCAAGCCTCGAACCAGAATGAACCAATCAAGCAGTTTCGATCAGGGATCGCTTTATGGATTGCCGGACCGGCACCACGCCGTGATGACCAGAGCCCCTTCGAGAACACGGACTTAGTCCGACCCATTATTGAACGGGGGTGTTGCCAGCGTTTCCCGTGATCACTAAGGCGATGAACCCAACGACCACGACAGCTGTGATCAGTAGAATGACTATTCGCATTCGGTTAATGAACTCCTGAGGTTGGTGCCTCATAGCGTATGGGCACCACAGTATGAGCTGCGGCCCGTCCGATGAAGGATACCTAAGAGGGACAGCTCAGGGCCTCTTACGACGAAATAGCGAGTTGGTTATTCCGGGACTTCTTTCTGGTTTCGTCTTGATGGCCTCTGAGGCCACAACTGGGTCGGGCGCGTCCGTTTGCTGGGCGTGAGCTTCGTCGCGTGCCTCTAGTTTTAGGGGAGCGGACGGTGGGCTGATAGGAGGGACATCTGTGCCCGTTTTCCACGCGCGGTATGCAGCCATCGAACCTGGGACTTCATCAAGCGAGTGGTTCACGTGCTCAAACAAATCTTTCCAACGGTGGATGAACCCGGTGTGTAGCGACCACCGTGGGCCGGTCTCCTGCCAGTGATACTCAGGGATGACGATCATCCGCGTGTAGGGCATGGGGGCAGTGCGGACATCGAGTAGCTGTAGGTGCGCTTTCCCGGGTTTCCGGCCATAGACACTCGATCTCAGCGTTTGATTCCACAGGGGGTATCTCGTGATGCGTATACGGTGCGCATGCTCTAGCGCGGCATCGGTGCCGTCCCAATCGAGGATTAATACCTTTGGGTACCTACCACCTTTGTCCTCATTGAAGCCGCTTACCCGCAGTAAGATCCGAGCCTTGGTTTCCGGATCCGTCACGATTAGGTACTGGCCCTGCAAGAGAT